>CAVPZJ010000009.1:0-17567 GCA_963710255.1 uncultured Chloroflexia bacterium | reverse complement strand
AGAGGCGCAGCCACAGGCGGCCGAGCGCATAGGTGAACGGGTTATTACGGATAAGCAGTTGCGAGTAGCCCGATTCGCTGGTCAAGTTTCCGTCCTCGCGGGTTTGTATTGGCGAAGCAGCCCGGGCAGTCAAGGCCATGGCGACAAGTGTAATCCATTTTCGGGGGAGGATCGGCGATGGACCAGATGACTAAGGTAAGGGTGGGACCAGTGCTCCCTGCGCGAGGTCGAAGGTCCAGATCCGGCCATCCCCACCTACAAGCTGCACCCGCGCTGGATCGAGCCAACTGATTTCACCGATGAAAGGATCCTGCGGCCCGAGAAGTCGTGTGGGCAGCGGGTCAGCCAACTTAAGCAGGTAGACCGACGAACCGCTCGGCGGGCAAAGGTTCTCAGCCTGAATGAAGATCAGCGCATCGCTTGAGGGTGACCATGCCAACCCGGCGAGCAGCTCTCCGGGGAGGGGCAGGTCGATCGTCACCTCATCACCTGTTTCGATGGGGAAGATGATCAGGTAGGCGTCCTGCCAAACGGCGATCAGGCTGCCATCCGGCGAGACCTCGCCCACGCCGAGGTATTGAATGGACTGGTTGGTCACGTCGATCCGGCTCAGAGGAGGCTTCCAGTACCCGATGCAGCCGTCGGGCATCCCCTCCCGGGCAGTCGTGTAGTAGAAGTAGCGGCTGTCTGGCGCCCAGAACATCCCGGCCTGGCCAGCGCCGCCTAAACCGCCACAGTTGATCAACTGTAAATCGGCGAGGTAACTGCCGTGCGTTCCATTCAAACGCAGTTCCTCATAGGCCATATCGCCATATTCATCGATGAAGGTGCAGTCATGACGTAGAACCTGTGCCTGCCAGCTTGCATCGGGGGAACGGAAGGTTCCCAGGATCTGTGGCGCATTCACGGCAGCGACCGTGGAAGCGATATCGGGCAGCGCTGTTTGGGTCGCCTCCGGTACAGGGATGGACCGGGTTGGGGTGGGGGATGGAATCGATTCGAGCAAGCCGGAATTGGATGTTGCCTGTGCTTGCACGGCGATGGATCCCGCGCCGGGAGAGCAGCCAACCAGTGCAAACCCCAGGAGTATGACGAGTAATCGGAGCATGGGTTTCCTGCTACTGGAGGAGCGATATCGTCGGTAACGACTGATGGTAGGCAAGGGGGTTGATCAGCAACTATCGTTCAGGATGAAAGCCGTTCCAGGATGCGGGCCTGTGTTTCCTGGAGGAGCTTGAGCTGGCCGAGGATCTCCTGCTCAAACGCCGCCCGGTCTGCCTTCAGTGAGCGGCGGAGGATGGAAAGCAGGATCAGCCCCAGTAGAAATGGAAAGCTGAGCGCAACTGCAATCAGGATGCCGTTGAGCAGGATCGAAAGGATCTCGGGATAAAGCGGGGTCATGTGGTGTTCCCTCCAGGCAAGGATCTCTTTGGTGGAAAAGTTTGAATTCAACTTTTACCCGGTCCGCTGCCTTGTATAGCAACAATTATCGCTTACTATGCGTATGGCCTGTGTCGCAAACCAATCGAAAAGGCATGCGATTCTGGTATTAGGACTGCTGAGACCGTGCGTGTGAGAGCGCGTTCTGTGGTCTAAAACGTATTTGGTATTTCCTTCTCCGCTGTAAGAGCTGGTGGGAGTTCATGGGGATTCGTCGCCCTGCGGCTCGGAATGACAAGCCTTAATGTCATCCCGAGAAGCAGTGCAGCGAGGAATCTATGAGTCGCTGCGTGATAGAGGTTGACCTGAGAGGGAAGAGCGTCACCGCCGTTTCCCAGTGTGCCATCCGGGGCGCTGGGATGCTCCGGGGATTCCTCAGAGCTTGGCCTCGGGATGACATTAAGAAGGGCGCGTACCGAGATGAATAGCGTGATATCCAACCGCGCTCTGCTGTCTCACGAAAGGCTGCGCTCGCAGTAAACTTCGATCGCCGCCCGCATGAACTCGGCCAGGCCTTCTGCCCGGTCTTCGTAAAACTTCCGGAACTCGGGGTGTTCGACGTACATCGTCCCCAGCCCACGGTAGACCTCGGCCGGCGCCGGGTAGAAGTTCTCGATCCAGGCGTGGTGGAGACCAATCGCCTCCTGGACTGCATCGTCATCCGCCGGCCCGGCCAACCAGTGCCGCCAGCGCCTGGGTAGCCTGCTCGCCCTGCTGGCCGATCTGCGCCCATTGCTTTTTCGATAGTTTTCGCACCCGGTCCTCGACTTCGTTTACCCGCTCCTCGCCCCAGCGTTCGCGCGCCTCGCGTGGGTAGCGTTCAGCCTGTTGCCGGTGGAAAGCCTGCATACAATTCTTCGTCTGATAACGTCATCTCGTCCTCCTGCATTGTCTCAATTGTCTTATCCACGGTCTCGATCAGACGCCGAGTTGAGTGCTGGCGTCGCTCAAGCGCCGGGCGTTGATCTTTCAGAGAGGTCCAGCGGATCGAAATCCGCGGCCTGGATCCGGTCCTGGATTTCGGCAAGCGGCATTTCCAACTCACGGAAGAGCAGGATCTGCTGCAGCCGCATGAGCTCGGCTCTGCCATACAGGCGGTAGCCGGCTGCCGTTCGCCTGGCTGGTGGTAGCAGCCCAATCCGGTCATAGTGATGCAGCGTGCGCACGCTGATCCCGGCCAGTTCGGCCAACTGGCTCACGTTGTAGAAGGGCTTACTTGACGGCATGGGATAAGTCTAAACTATGACGTAACGTTAGAGTCAAGGGGCGCACACAACTACCTGGTAGGGGTTTCCGGGGGGACGCGAGGCGGGCAGCTCTCTCATTACCGGGCGACGTGCGATACGCGATGAGCAGGAGCGTCTCACTCGAAAGACGCCAACCAGGCTTCGTACTGCGCCCGGTCGCGGCGGCGGATCTCAGCCAGCTCGCTTTCGCCTTGTTTCCACTTCCCCGGGCCGGCGCGCATCTCCTCCGGATACTCGGCGTACGCGAGCACATCCCGGTAGTCGATCCGGGCCAGCTCAATGCTCTCTTTCAGCCTCTCGGCCTCCCCTCCGCTGAGTTTGAGCACACCCAGCTGCAGGCGTGGGCTTGGCGGATCCACCACGGTGGCGAGCAGCTCGCGTAATTCGCTGGAATCCTCATGTACCCCGAAGATGCGGTCGAAAATCAGCACAACAAATTCGGTCTGCGTAGGCAAATCAACCCTCCGGTGTGTAGGTTCTCCAGGCACCCGCAAGCCAACCAGCGGTGGCTGAAGATCATCAACAGCTCAGCCGCCACCGAGATCTACTGGCCTGGTTTTGTGGCCACGTAGCGGTGAACGCTGCCAAACCCGCTAACTCCCCTGGTTCGTCCCCGCTTGTCCGCGAAGGTAATGATGCCACAGGATGCGGGCGGCGACAGCCCGCCAGGGCCGCCATGCTGCAGCAATCTCCTCCAGTTGTTCACCGTCAGGGGGGCCAGGGAGGCGTTTGACATCTTGAACGGCAGTCGCCAGCGCCAGGTCGCCGGTGGGCCAGATATCCGGGCGGCGCAACGCCATTAAGAGGTAGATGTCCGCCGTCCAGGGTCCGATGCCTTTGACCTGCATTAATCTCGAGCGAGCCTGCTGGTCGTCCATTTCGAGCAGCGCATCCAGGTCGAGCGAGCCATCCACGATCGACTGCGCCAGCCCGCGGCAGTAACCCGCTTTCTGGCGGCTGAAACCGAAGCCGCGCAGCTCGCCATCCGAAAACTGCAGGAAGCGCGCAGGGGAGAGATCAACCGCAGCTGTGGACAGCTTCTCGAAGGCGGCGCGAGCCGAGGCGAGCGAGACCTGCTGCTCGAGGATGATGTGGACCAGGCTCGGGAAACCGGGCTGACGCGCCCAGAGCGGTGGCGGCCCGAGCCTGGCGACGATATCCCCCAGGTCTTGGTCGATCCGGGCCAGGCGTCTCGCGCCAGCAAGGAGTGATGTTTCTGTAAGCGGGTCAAGCCGGATCATGGGCTGCGGCGCATGTCAGGGCAGGAGCAAGCGCGTGAGCGCGTCGCTCAGCCAGGTGGCGTACCTGTCACTTGATTGGCCTCGGTCCAGGGTGAGCAAGTTGAAAACTTCCGGGCTGCTTAACGTCCAAACGATATCCGTCGCTTGCTCGTGATCCAATCCCGCCCGCAGCGATCCCTTGGCACGGAGCGACTGGACGAAGCGTGCCAGGTTCGCCCGGCGCGAACTCGAGAAGCCCGTGCAGCAGGTCGGCGATCTCAGGTTCAGTTTTGGCCGCCGTTCGCAGGATTGGAAAGAGGGGTGCAACGCGCTCCAGGATCTGGGTGATATCCGCCGAGAATAGCTCGATTTGCCTCACGGGGTCTTCTGCCTGGAGAACTTGCGATGGCCCTGGCCGGTCCAGCAGTTGGATGCCCTGATCGTCCCCGCCAACCGTGACATCGATTAACTGCGCCAGCAAACCGCGCTTGCTTGCGTAGATCGCATAGACAGTTTCCGGGGCAACCTGGGCTTCTTCGGCGATTGCCTCAACCGTCGCGCCTGCATACCCTCGTTCGCAGAATAGCGCGCGTGCTGCCTCGAGAATCAGGCGGCGCGTCTGGCGGGCCTGCTCCTGGCGGCGGGTCGAATCATACTGGCGGGTGGATTTTTTCGGGTTTGCCATGTTGACCTTGACATTCTACTAAAACTGATGCATGATGTCCATAATCATTACAGTAAAACAGTAATGAATAAGGGGTCTTCATCGCCTAGCCGTGGTCGATCTAGATCCTGGTTCTATAAATCTGAGCAGGTACAGAAAGGGGAACGGGATGTCTGCATCCAAGAATGAGGTACTGTTCCGCGAGATCATCGACGAGGCTTTCAACCAGGGCCACTACGAGGTGCTTGAGCGCAACGTCTCGCCCGACTTCGTCGAGCACCAGTTCGGGTTGAAAGCGACACTGGAGGGCATGCAGGGTGGCATCGAGTTCCTGCGCCGTGCCTTCCCCGATTTTCGGCTGGAAATCGAGGACCTGGCCGAGGACGGCGAGGTGCTCTGGGCGCGCATGACTGCCCGTGGGACGAACGAGGGTGGATTCATGGGACCGCCGAATGGGAAAACGTTCTGCATCACAGTGTTCGACCAGCTGCGATTTGAAGGGGGTAAGATGGCCGAACATTGGGGCTCTCCCGACCGATTTGCACTCATGGCGCAGTTGGGTCTGTTGCCCTCGCTGCAAAGTACCGCGGTCTAAGATGGCACAAGGCGGAGGGTGTCATCCACACCCTCCGCCCCGCTTTAATCTCCAACGACACCCGGTCAGCCGACTTCAGGCGCCGGGCAAGAAACCCGATAGGGCCTTATGCGAGAAAGGCCAGCCCTCAGTCGCCGCCGTGGTACTTAAAGGAGACTTTAACCTTGGCCCGGTAGGCGAGGACTTTGCCGTCTTCGAGCTGCATGTCGAGATCGACCACCTCGGCGATGCGCAGGTCGCGCAGCTGCTTGCCGGCCAGATCGACCGCTGCCTTGGCAGCCTCCTCCCATGACTTGTCGCTGGTGCCAACCAATTCGATCACCTTGTACACGCTGTCTGCCATCATGCCTCCTTTATGCACGCATCGAATGTCGCTGCCACCATGATAGCGCATTCGCAGGAGAGGGGGAATTCCCCCTTCGAGGATGTCGACCCAGATTCAGGGATTGAACCCGTGGAATGAAGATCGTACAAGATAAGATCTGCATTACAACTGCCGGTGGTAGACACGATGGGTCTTATAGAACTCGATACCAAGCCCGCGCAGTTCGCGTTGCATGTTCGAGTTCCCGCTCCCGATCTGGACCAGGTCGGCATGTTCGAACCCGCCTTCGCGCACGCTGCGGTACATCTCGCTGAAGAGGATCGCCGTCCCGCCAAGGCCGCGGTATGCCTCGATCATGCCTGCACCATTGATATTCACCCACTTTGTCCGGCGCAGCTCCAGCAGCAGCCACAGCCAGCCCAAGGGGAAAAGACGACCACCGAAACGCTGGAGTGCAGCCGAGATATCCGGGTAAGCAAACAGGAACCCGACAGGCAGATCATCCTTCATGACGACCTTGACCAGCCGGGGGTCGGCGAACCAGAGGAGTTGACCGGCCATCGTCCGGGCTTCTTCATCTGTTAGTGGCACGTTGCCTGAAGTCCCTCCCAGGGCGGCGTTGTAGAGTGATTGGAGTCTTGGCGTCAGGTTTAAGCAGGTCACGCCGACTGCGGTAGCGGGCGATATGCAGCCCGCGCCGGTCACACACACGTTGAGCAACCTCATGGATCCGTCCTGGGAAAGCAACATCTGCGCCGAGGTAGCCTGAGACGACATCGGTCTCAACCTCGAAGCCGCTATCCAGCACGAGTCTCTCGTAATACGGCATGTTGTAAGGCACGCCGAAGGCGGGTCGGTGGTCAAAACCATCGACGAGCAGGCCCATCCCATCCAGCGCGGTGAAACCCTTTGGCCCAAGCATCGTCGATAAGCCGCGCCGCCTCGCCCAGGAGAAGGCGGCTGAAAAAAGGAGCTGGGAGGCTTCCGGGTCATCGACACACTCGAAGAGATAGAAGAACGCGCAGCGGGTCCGGTTGTACTCGTTGTAGCGCTGGTTGTCGAGCACGGAGAGCCGGCCTACCGCATCGCCGCGCTCGTTCCTGACCAGGAAGAAGGCGGCCTGCGAGTGCTGGTAGAACGGGTGGCGGCGGGCATCCAGCATGCGCCTGGCTTCGATGCGCAGCGGGGGAACCCACTGGGGGAGGCCGCGGTAGAGCTGAAACGGGAGCTCGAGGAAGGTCTTGCGCAGGCCGCGGTCGGCAGGATCGATTTGATGAATGCGCATTGATTTCACCGCAGGAGGAGGGAGGATCCCCCCAACGCATGAGCAGGAATGGTCGAGCGCCTCGATTATCGCACGAAGCCGGTGCAGCGCTAAATTATTCGTTGAGAATGCGGGTTTGTGATCAGGGCGCAGCGGGATCCGGAGCGCAAACCGGCCGCGTGCAGCGGGCTTCAGGCCTCGTCGTACCCGAGAATGTGGTGGATGGTTTCGATCAGTTCTTCAATCAAGAAGGGTTTCGAGATGAAGGCATTCGCGCCGTTTAGCCAGGCGGCGTTGATGTTGGCGGGCTGGGTGTCGGCGCTCATCACGATGATCGGTGTTGCCGATTTCTTTGGGTCGCGGGTAACAGCATTGACCAGGGTGATGCCGTCGATCTCCGGCATCATCACGTCGGTGAGGATGAGGGTTGGCTCACGGCGACCAAGGATGGCCACCGCTTCGACCGCGCTGTACGCGCGGAAGACTTTGAACTCAGAGACTTCGAGCAAGTCGGCGATGATATCGCAGAAACCCTCGTCGTCATCGACGACAAGGATGGAAAGATCGGCCACGAGCGGTGATGTCACGGCCTTGGGATTAATCATGCGCAAATCTCCTACCTCACTCGGGATGGGAACTCAACCAAGTATATGCCGGCATGACTGGGACGGAGCTTACAGAGTACTATCAACGTTGATGTGGTAGGACGGGGGTCAGGCGCTTACCTACCACACGAGATCGATTTCATACGAGTCGCTCGTGCTGGTAGGATGCCCCGGTGTGCTCTCCTCATGAGGTTCCCCCGGACGGGTTCAGGAGGGGGCTTGATCCGGTTAATGGCCCATGGCGCGCTGGCGCGCGGTGCGTATGGCCTCGCTCAGCTCCTCCACCGTGAACGGCTTGCGCAAGAGCACGGCATAGCGCTTGTCGATCAACTCACCCGTATCATGACCGAGTGGGTAACCGGTCATGAGGATGAAATTGACATCCGGGTAACCGGTGCGCACAGCTTCGAAAAGCTGGCGCCCACCCATGGTAGGCATCACCATGTCACTCAGCACGAGATCGATCCCCTCACGCTGAGAAGCGAGCACATTGAGCGCTTCCTGGCCTGTTTTCGCCTCGGTTACCGTGCAGCCGAACATCTCAAGCATGTCTGAAATGGCGGCTCGGACCGAATCGTCGTCTTCGACGAGCAGCACACGCAGGTCCGCATTGAGCAGCGTGGCTGATTCCCGGCCCTGTGTTTCCAGGTCCTGCACTTTGCCGCGCGGCAGGTACACGATGAAGGTCGTGCCCTGGCCGAGTTCAGTTTCGACGTCGATGTAGCCCTGATGCTGTTTGACGATGCCGTAGACCTGGGCCAGTCCCAGGCCGGTGCCCTTCCCGGCTTCCTTGGTCGTGAAGAAAGGCTCGAATAGCCGACTCAGATGTTCACGTGCGATCCCGGTTCCGGTATCCCTTACCTTCAGGCGAACCCAATCCCCAGGGGGCATGTCTCTGAATGCGGGTTGGCCGGAATGGACTTCGAAACCGTCCAAGGTAATGCTTAGCCGACCACCGTCCGGCATCGCATCCCGCGCGTTGATTGCCAGGTTCATCACGATTTGCTGCAAGCGGCCAGGATCCGCCATAACCACCATGGGCGCTTCGCCGGCCTCGATCGAGATGTCGATGGTCTCGGGAAGCGTGCGGCGAAGCAAATCCATCAAATCACCCAGGAAGGCAGCAAAATCTGTGGGTTCGAGCTCAATCAGGCTCTGCCGGCTGAAATCGAGGATCTGCGAGATGAGATCTGAGCCGCGATGCGCCTGGGCCTGGATGCGCTCCAACCGGCCCCGACCTGCATCCGAAAGACCTTCCTCCCGATGCAGCATCTGGGCATAGAGGATGATCCCGGCCATGATGTTGTTAAAATCGTGGGCGATCCCGGCCGCAAGCTGGCCGATCGCCGCCAGACGGTCCTGGGCTTGAGCCCGCATCTGAGTTTCGATCATCTCGGTCATGTCCCGGGCAAAAGCCAGGATGAATTCCTTCCCTTCGAAGGTCATGAAACAGGAGGAAACCTCCACCGGGATGCTGTCGCCATCCTTCGGCTTCCAATGGGTGCGTTCGACGATCGTCCCTTGGGATAGCACCCTGGACCAATGGGTTTTCCAGTCTGATGCACTCAAGTCCTCGCGAATATCGTAGTGCGGCATGCCAACCAAAGCATCTTCGCGAATGCTTAACAAGCGGCAGGCAGTTGGGTTTCCGCGCAGCACTTTACCCTCTGGACCGATCCACAGGATCGCCTCTCCGGCCTGGTCGATCGAGTACTCGGAGAGCCGGAGCGTCTCTTCAGCCTGCTTGATGGTTGTGATGTCTTGGGTGGTGAAGGTCATCTCGCCGTCGGGCTCATTAGGATCGACGGGGGCGACGCTTTCCAAAACATCGATGATCACGCCATCCTTGCGCAGCATGCGCGTTTCGGCGATCCCGATCCCTTTTTCACGCACGGCACCGTATAGCTCGATGCCAGCCTTCCCATGCTCGTGTTCATCCGGGTAGATCATGCGCGTGCTCTGCCCGTTGAGTTCCTCCGGTATGTATCCCAGCATGTCGGCAAAGCGGTCATTGACGAGCAAGAAGACCCGGTCCTTGAGCAGGCCAATCCCCATCGGCGCGACGCGGAAGAGGCTCGCCATCTGCGCTTCGCGGGCGGAAGCCGCCTCCCTGGCCTGGAGTTGATCGGTGAGATCGATGCCGATCGCCAATACCGCGCCGGACTTTCCGTGTTTGTCGATCAGGGTCGAGGAGTGCCACTCGACCATCAACTCGCGGCCGTCCTTGGCCTGGATCAGATTTAGCTCCCTATGTACACCTTCGGTCTCAAGGATCCGGCCAAACACTTGACGGAGCTTGCGTCGTTCCCGCTGCGGGAGGAAGGTCTCAAACCAGTCCAGGCCGGCGATCTCTTTGGAGGAATATCCCGTCGTCTTTTCTGTGTACGGGTTAACGCGCAGCACCCGGCCCTCGAGATCAAGGACGACGATGAAGGCGTGGGCGGTCGTGATCAAGCTCTCGGCGAAATCGCGCTCTTGCTCGATCCTCTCGGTTCGCTCCTCGAGATCCGCTGACTGTTGCGCCTGCTGGATGGCCAGCCAATTCAACCCAAGGACAGCCAGCAGGGTAAAGGACAACCCGAGCAGGTTGTAGATCCCGCCTGCTTCTGGGGCGAAGGCCTGATCAGGCGATGCCAGCGGACCCCACCCTGGCGCAAATATGTAGATCGCCAGGGAGAGCAAGATTATCGAGATTGTTCCTCGAGCGCCAAGCAGAAGGGCAGCAATCGTAATGATGACCGCCATACTACTGATCGAGAGGACGTAAAATCTGGCGGAACTCATGCTGATGTACAAGCCAGCCAGGAGGGAACCCAGGAGCAGGAAATGGGCGATCCTCAATCTGCCCCGCCTACCCGCCAGATACGCAGATAAATTGACCAGGACGATCCCCAGGCTTGAAATGGCCGGCAACCCTGGCCCTTGTCCGAGGGCGAACAGGATCAATGCAGTCGCACCGAAGATGAAAGTAGGGATGATGATGCACAGGAGGATCAGGTTAAGGAATCGCTGGCGGCGGGCGAGTTCTGGCTCCTGAGCGGCTGGCTCGACCCAGCGGGCAACCAGGCGTGATAGGTAATCCTGGAGCCGCTTCATAGCTCAAGCCTGCTGGGTGCTCGCATCGAGGTTCTTCCAGGCTGGCACAGCAAAGGGAAGGGCAACGGATGTCCGCACGGTTTTTGTGAGAAGCGCGGGCATGCCCGTGGACGGCTTTGAAAGGATGTGAACCAACGGTATCGTGAATTCATTTGCCCCCCGTTCCCCTGGGCACCGGAATTCCTATACATGATCAGGCGATAAATGTCCAGGCTATTTGTGTTCGAATCTTCCCGCGGGCCGCTGCCAGGGCCGGAAGAGTACAGGCATATTCTCATGCAGGCAGTCATGGATGGTGCGGGTTCGGAGCATGAGCCGGTGAGGATTTGCCACTTGCATCGAGATAACCCAGATCCTATCCCGATTGCCAGCCCCCGGGTGTATAACCCTTTAATACCATGAAATTCATGAAATTCCGAATGACTATGGTCATGTCAACCCGCCTGGTCATCTTGGCGAGAGTCTTAATAGCCTCAAAGTCGAGCTACCTGCTCTTGCGATGCGAGCCCGCTTGAACGCAGGGGTTGTCGTGGACATCTATCGATGTTGAAGCGGCCGGCTGGAGGCTCAATGGCATCGCCTTGCCTTACCGCTCATCAGCTGAGAACATGCGTTGGCGACGGGTGGAAGTTCACCCTCCCGATCCTCGACCAACCCAGGTCCGCGGACTGCATTGGATAAGAAGATCTCTCCCCCGTCACGGTAGGATGAGCTGCAGGATGTCTCCCTGGGCATCCTTGATCCAAAATGAATAGCCGGGCACGGCCCAGTCAAGGACGAGGAGCGCCTCCCCGACCTGCTCCCCCTCGGTCAGCGTCCACGTGCTTCGATCGAGGGTGTAGCGTACGAGCGGAGGTGGCCCCCCCATGCCTCCTTCACCTTCGTACACGGAAGGAGAGGCATACAGATGCCCGCCATCCGGATCCCAGATCAGGAAGGGGATGAAGGCCTCCGCCCAGGGTTCGCCGCTCTCGGCTTCAACCCTGAGATCATGCGTCTCGCTGCCATCCACCCGGGCCCACACGAGCCGCGCCTCATCCGGTCCGCCGTAGTGCGAGAGGATTACTTGCTGGCCGTCAAAGGACCAGGAAGGACGGTCGTTGATGCTGCCCGTGCCAGACTTGTCCACGTCGGAAAGCCGGGTTTCCGACGCTGTGGCGACATCAACGGCGAAGAAACCGGGCTCAATCGGCAGCTCATACCCGCTTTCACGCGTGAAGGCGATGGTCTCCCCGGTCGGCGAGATGCCCCAGGTGAAGGTCACGTCCGTGGCAAGAATGCGATCAAGGCCATCTTGTGTCCGCCAATGGAGTTCATACGTGGTTGGCGTGGCGAGGATGTAGGCCAGGTCCTGCCCGTTTGGCGCCCAGGCGGCCTCGACCACGTTGTCATTCAAAAGGGTCGTGACCTGGCCTGAATCGAGGTCGAGGATCGACAGGTCGCTGACGGCCACGTTCCCGGGGCCGGCCCCGTGGTCACCCCAGCGTGCGGCCATCAGGATGCGGTCCGTCGTCCGAGCATACCCGTAGAAGGAACCAATGCTTACAGGGAGGATGCGTTCGTATGGCTGGCCATCCCCCAGGACCCAGACACGGTCCCCGCTGCCGCCATCGGACATCCACAGCGTGACTTCCGGTGCGGGGGGCAGCGAGGTCGCCGTGGGTTGCAGGTGCGTGGGGGATTCAACCACCGTAAGCGTGGCCGCGACCGAGGTCTCGAGCCGGCCGGCTTCCGGGGCCGACCCGGGGGTGCAGCCCGCAAAAGCCAGCAAAATGAGTACAGATGAGATGCAGTTTAGCAGCAGTCTCTTCATCGGTACGCTCCGGGCCGATCTACCTGGCAGGTGCTGAAAGAGGGTCGGGATATCCGCATTCATCATACATGCGAAAATCGTTTGGTGGTGGCATTCTTCGCTTGGACCCAGCCCACTTGGCATTCGTGAGCACAGGAGAGCGCAGGATTCTCGCCTTCAGGCGGGGGTGGGCGTTAAAGGTGGCGGAGGTGATGACTTTTCACCCAGCCCGGTGGGAACGGTGCGGCAGGATCGGTCAGCAGGGAGACGGCCATCCGGACCCGGGTCCGGATGGCGATGCTCGGGTCTGTGCCCAGCTTGCCGATTCCCTGCAGCGTTTCCGGGAGATAGGCAGGCTGCAGTCGGGCCAGGATGCAGAGGGAGGCGATCGCCCATGCTCGTGTAAAAACCCCCTGTTCTTCAAGCAGATACAGCAAGTGCCGACACAGGTCGTCCCGCAGCCCTTCCTCGACGGCAAGATGGCCAAACACCATCGCCAGGTGCATCTTCACGGCGGCTTTTTCATCTCGATAGGCGACATCCACGAGCTTCGGAAGGTAGGGGAGTAGGAGATCGGGACGCTGACGTCCGATCTTCTCCAGCGCGTCTGCGGTCCTGGCACGGACCGCCGGCACGTGATCATCGATCCCTGCCAACAGATCCCCCAGCAGGTCTGGGTTATCCAGGATGAAGGCGGCAGCCTCGTCAGCCAATCCATCCAACCCCATGTCATTCGACCGCAGCCAATCCACCACGTTCGTCATCGGCTGCTCCTTCGCCGCCGCAGGAGCACGCCCAGCAGGATGAATGTGGCCAGCGGCCAGATCCAGGCGAACTCGCCTGGTCCGCCTTGGCCTGTAAGGGGCAGTTCCTTGCGAATGCGGACCAGCCGGTAGTTCTCGAGCATCCGGGTCAGATCACCATCGCTGAGCTTGCGGGGATTGGCGCCGAACAGCGGTCCTGCGAAGCCAGCGGCGATGAGGACCTTGCGCAGGAGCTCGACGCTGCGGGGATTGCTGCTGAAGTCTTCGGCGGTGCCGGCCCAGCGGCTATCCGCAAGCCAGAGCTCCACCCTCGGGTCAGCCTGGATGTTGCGGTACCAGTGCGTACGTGGGCCAAACCCGGCTGTGCAGTACACGAAATCACCCTCTTCGAAGTAGTTTACAGGGGCATAGCGAATGAGGCCGCTTTTCCGACCGTGGTGCTTGATGACCATGATCCAGCCGGCGTACCGGTTACCGTTGCCGAAATTGCCCAGGCCGAGTCGAAAGATGAGCAGCATGAAGCGGTTGAGGGCTCGAAAGATCCGGCGGAGCCGCGCCTCGGCGCTCAGTGAGAGGTCCATCAACCCTCCCGGAAGCAAGTTCAAACCCATTCTATAGAGAAATTAAGCCGTTGTCAGCCCCAGCGTTGGATGTATGCCGCTGCGGCAGCCACGAGCGCTTCGAAGGCCTGCCAGGGCGCGGTCTCGAACGAGTCCATCGTCAGGCTGCGTTTTGATTTTCGGGTACCCTGGAGCAGGTTCTCGGGGTCGGGCAGGAATGCGCCGTGGATGAAGCCCACATGCAGGTGATCGCCCTCGATCGAAAGGTCGCAGATAGCCCCCTTGACCGGTCCGCCGATTTCGGCGTCATGATAGAGGAACCCGCCCCAGGCGATGTGTTCGGTCGCCCGCGGGGCTGCTTTGAAGACCACGCTGCGTGCCTCGAGCAGCAGATCCTGCAGTTCCTGAGGCTTGAACTGCAGGTATCGTTCCAGAACCTGGATCGGGAGCCGCTCGCCCATCCATTCATTCCGAAGGCGGTGTTAGCCAAATTGTGGCAGGTACGCGCAATTCATGCCAGCGGCCGGCGTGGCTCGTGAAAGGCGTGCGTTAGATCAAGCGGACCCGGCGTATGGATCACACATGCTGATCGAAGAGAATGGGATTCCCATCCGGATCCAGCAAGGTGAAGCTGGCAGGCCCGGTGCTGTCTTCGTCCGCTTCGCTGGCGAGCGCCACGCCTTGCTCTTTGAGGCGCCGCTGGAGCTCGCGCACGTCCTCGAAGGCCTCGAGGGGCTGTGCCTCTTGATCCCAGCCGGGGTTGAAGGTGAGGATGTTTTTCTCAAACATCCCCTGGAACAGGCCAATGACATGCATGCCGTTTTTCAGGATCAGCCAGTTCTGGCTTTCTTCCCCGCCAAAGACCTCGAAACCCAGTTTCTGGTAGAACGCCTTGGATGCGGCGATGTCTTTCACCGCCAGGCTGATTGAGAATGATCCAAGCTGCATGATGATCTCCTTTGCTCCTAGGAATTACCTGCACATGACCGAAAGGTCTTCAACCTGCCTCGGGCCGATGGAATCCTTGGCGCTATCGGCGCGTGGACAAGGTTTATGATACCCCAGATTTTTTGATACCATCTCGACCCAGCTCTGTCAGAAAGGAAGGAGTCCTGTCGAGGGACCCTGATATCGCACATCGGAAAGCCGGGTGCTGGGAAGGGGCGGGTATTAAGGCGGAAGTTACGGGGATTCCTCACCCTGCGGGTTCGGAATGACATTAAGTGGGGAACAAGCCCTCATCTGCCATCCTCGTCCTCCCCTCGATGTCATCCCGAGGAGCGGTGCGACGAGGGATCCCCGATGCGGCAGATCGGAAGGCCAGGTGCAGGGAAGAGACGGAGCTTATAGGGGGATGTCGCGGGGGATTCCTCACCCTGCGGGTTCGGAATGACATCGGGGTGGCACAACGAAAGCTCTCCAGGCCAACCCAGCGGAGGGATCACACCTCTTGGCAGCCTAACGAATTTGAAACACCTCGATAGTGTTCTTCGCCTGGTCGCTTACATAGATCCGTCCGTCCCCACCCATCGCAATCGCCACAGGCGCTTGGAACTGGCCTGGGCCGGAGCCTTGTGTCCCAAAACGACCAAGGTATACACCCTCCCCTGTGTAGATCTCGACCCGGCCAAGGCCGTAATCCGTTACATACACCCGCCCCTGGTCGTCCACTGCCAACCCCTCCGGGGTGCCCGGGAAAGGGCTATCCTGTCCGATGCCCCATTCCAGCAGGTATGTGCCGTCATGGTCGAACTTCTGGACGCGTTTGATCGTGTAGTCGGAGACGTAGATATTGCCCGCACTGTCGAGCGCGATCCCGGTCGCGTGCCGGAATTCGCCCGGCCCGCGGCCTTCACCCCCAAAGCGGAAGAGAAAGCTGCCTGCATTGTCGAAGACCTGCACGTACGGCACTGAGTCATCCGTCACATACACGTGACCGACAAGATCGACTGCGATCCCGATCGCCCGTGTGAATTGACCCTCGCCCTCACCGGGTGCTCCGAATGCAAGCACAGGCTGACCTTGCGCATCAAACTTCTGCACACGCTGATTTCCATTATCGACGACAAACAGGTTTCCGTTTCCATCGAGCGCCAAGGAGCCGAACCCAAGCGTCGTGAACTGGCCAAGCTCGGATCCGGGCTCACCCAGGATTGTTAGCAAAGAACCGTCAGGACCGAGCACCTGGACCTGTTGATTCTGCGTATCCAGGATGAAGAGTCGGTCAGCCGGACCGACCGCCACGCCGTAAGGGGCGTCGAACGGCATCTCTCCGCCGTCGAGGCTCTCGAGGAAGTCGATCTCCGGGGCCGTCAACGTGAGCGGTTCCTCCGTCGGCGTAGCAGGGATCTGGGTGGCTTCGATCTGGGTTGGTTCGAGATCAACCTGTGAAGTGCATGCTGCGAGCAGAATCATGCCAAACGAGTGCTCCAGCAATTCTCCGGGTGACATTTCCAATCGTCATGAACGCTCTCCTGGCTCACTTTCCCCGTTTATATCTATAAGCTTCATACCAAGCCCATACAGGAGAAGTTCAATCGTTTATGGTTCGCTTTGGTTCGAAGGATGTGTTGCGTTGGCAAGCCGCACGAGGTCCGGTGTCGGTCGAGCCAGAAGCCGTCGCTGGATCCGAGCGTGGATGACATCGCCACTGAAAGTTAACACGTTAGACCTTGATCACCGTGCGGCATTCAAGATCTCAGTTACATCCGTTCGGGACAGGAAGGCGTCCCTCAAGGATTCATCGCCCGCATGTGCCGCGATGTACTCGATGATCTGGCCTGCCTCCACGTACCGTGCATGGGCTTCATCATGCCGGCCGGCAGCGCTCTCGTACTGTGCCTGGAGCGCAAGCAGTTGCCATGTCAGGCGGCGAGCACCGGTATTGGATGTGAGAACCAAAGCTTGGTTCAGTTGGTCGACTGCTTCCGGCCTCACGTCCCAATCCCTTCAGCGCAAGCGTCCGGAGCAGGTACATGCGCGGCAGGAGCACCGAGAATCTTGCGTTGGATGGTTATCGGAATCAGCTCATCCAGGTGCTCAAGCGCTTTTGCATAATCCTTCCGCGCCAGGGCATAGCTCGCCTGTGTGACCTCTAACAGCAGAAGCAGCGCCAGGGTGCCGATGATATGTGGTTTTTCCGATGCCTCGTCAATCCGGACATGGGCCTCTTCAAGCTCACCGGCAAGGAGATAAATCTCCGCTTCCATCTGGCGGATGAACGGGCCCGTGAGGCCCGATCGCCTCTCGGGTGCGGCCTTCGAGATCAGTCGAACGCTTGGTCGAGAACGCGCCAGTTCGGCGTGGATAAAGGCAATGATCGCCGGCAGAACCGCCCTGGGGACCACAAAACCTGATTGCTGCCCAAGCTCAACGGATTTCCTTAGTAGCTCGATCGCTTGTTGGACCTGGCCCAGCTCATAGTAAACATTCCCGATGTAAAGCTTGCTGTAGGATTTTCCCCACAGGTTGTCGATTTTCTCACTGAGCTCCCAGCGCCTGCTTGTGAGAAGAATTAACGGCCTATTCGAAATCACTATCGAGGTAATGGAGAAATGCGCTTCCCGAGAGGCAGTCGGCCATCATTGGCAGGTTGCCGATCCTGCCGATGAAAATGGGCTTGCTGATCGTGGTACGAGCTGTCGAGAGGTTCTCCTCCAGGAGTTGGGACCAATACATATCCGTGAGCGTAAATGCTTCCTGTTCTTTTAGGCCCTGCTCGCGCGCGATGGCCAGGGACTGCTCGCCGTAGGCGAGCGCGTCCGCGTCTTGCCCGTTGAACCGACCCATCAGGCACAGGTTCCACAGGATCTTGGCTTGCGCTACGGGGTCATCCAGTTCGCGAGCGAGCTCGAGCGCGTCCAAGGCGGATTGAAGGCCGTCTACCGGGTTAAAGAGCGGAGTGGGGGTGACCCGGAGCGTGGTCTGGGCGATCCGGGCCAGGAGAGCCAAGTTCTGGTCCTGTTCCTGTTCGGCTTTGCGCTGGAGCTCTTGGT
>CAVPZJ010000008.1:0-39250 GCA_963710255.1 uncultured Chloroflexia bacterium | reverse complement strand
ACGCCCCTTCATTGACGGCGGGTATTACACCAAGAACGCGTGAGAACCGGCCGCTGGTGGGGCCGCTGCCGTGGAGGGAGCCTGGGTATTGGGAGCGCTTTCGGGTTACGGTTTGATGGCCGCGCCGGCCTGCGGTGAACTCATCGCCAGCCACATCGCCGGCGCCAGCCTCCCTGACTACGCCACCTGGTTCCTGCTCGATCGCTACCAGGATCCAGCCTATCAGGCCTTGCTCGAGAACTGGGGCAGCACCGGCCAGCTCTGATGCTGCTTGAACTCGACCCCGGGATCCCTACTGGACCAACCCCGCTTTCCCAAGGCTGGTTCTAAGTTTGATAATTCGGCTGGGGAGAGCGGCAGCAAGGGAAGCCGGGGCACACCGCCCGCCAGGCCAACCAGATCCATGGCGGCCTTAAGCCCGGCAACCCCAAAGCGGGTTGTGATGGCATTATTCGCTTCGATGAGCGAGAGCTGGAGCGGCCTGGCCGCCAGGTAGTCCCCTCCTGGGCTAAGCTCCAAATGCGGTGCAGAGGCTCCGGCGCGATGTTGGCCAGGGCTGACACTGCGCCAACAGCCCCCATCGCCATCGCCCCCAGGAAACTGCTCGCTGAACCGGAAAGGACCTGAAAGAAATCCCCGGCGCTGTTGCAAATTTCACCCAGCTTGGCGACGTTGCCGGAACTATCCTTGAGCCCGATGATGTTGGGGTGTGCGCTGAGCTCCAGGATCGTCCCGGCCGGCATGTCGATCGAGGTGTTGGCCGGGACGTTGTAAAGGATGATTGGGATGGGTGCGGCATCCGCAACCTGCGTGTAGTAGGCGGTTAGCGCAGGCGCATCCATCCTGGATTTGTAATAGGAGGGGGTGACGACCAGCGCTGCCCCGCTCCGGCCTCGGCCATGACCCGGGTCATCTCGATCGTCGACTGGGTCGAGTGCATGCCTGATCCGCCGATGACGAGGCGGTCATCACTGGCGTGCCGGCGGGTGAAGCGGACCAGTTCGACGCGCTCCTCCCAGCTCAAAGAAACGACCTCGCCGTTGGAGCCTCCCACGACGTATCCGGCGAGCGGCGCCTGTTCCCACTGCTCCATGTTCGCTTGCTGCGCGGCGAAATCGACTTCGCCTGCGGCTGTGAAGGACGTCGGGATTGGCGGGAAGATGCCAGATAGATCCAGCGTGCGGTCCGTCATCCAGCTTCTTGTCCAGTTTGGGTGCGGTTGAATTCCTCCACCGCCGCAGCGATGGCCGCCCGGATGCGTTCATCCGGGATCTCGTCGACCGCCCCATACCGGTCACTTCCGACCCAGACTTCTAACCCCCCACTTTCCGCCGTGCCGAAATCGAGCCGGATCCCGGCCAGGTCAGCGTGCTGCGAGAGCTTGGCCTGGGCCAGGGCCTCAATGGCTTCGGCCGCCGGGCTGGCCATCTCCTCCCCTTCTTTTAGCTCCGCCATCCAATCCGCTGGGGCACTCGTGCCGGGGTGTGTCGATGTAGGTTTCGTGCGACGGGCGCTGAGGCTGTACGCACCCAGGAGCAAGAGCAGCAAGGCTGCGAGCACAACGATGACGACCAGGGTCGGGTTCGATAGCCAATCCATTATTCTTTTCCCTTCTCTTCCCAGGCAGGCTCGCGCACGAGAATCGCACGGGCCGGCGCACCTTCGCTTCCCAGCAACTTAAGCGGCAGGCACATAAGCGAGTACCAGCCCGCCGAGACGGCCGAGAGATCGAGCCCTTCGATGATGATCACGCCGTCCGAGAGCAGCCGGACGTGGGTAGGTACGCCTGCATCGAACGGGGCAACCGACAGGTAATCGACCCCAACCAATTGGGTGCCGCGCTCGACCAACCAATCGGCGCCGCTCTCGCTGACAGCCACAAACCCGGTTTCAAATTGCCCGGGGGAGCTGCGCCAGAGGGCCGAGTTGCTGGTTTTGAACAGCACCCTCCTGGCCTTGGGTGGAATGCCGGCTTGTTCCAGGACGTCTCGATCGAGATGACCGTCTGCATGGATCTCGGCAACATAGGCCTCCCCCACCAGCACCTCGAGCGAAAGCTGCTCGACCGTGCCAGCACCCTCCACGAAGTGCAAGGGCGCATCGACGTGGGTTCCGACGTGTACGCCGCACGCAATGCGCGAGACGTTGGCTGGAGAATCAGCCCCGATTGTAGCCACTCGTTCGAGTTCGATCGCCGGATCACCAGGCCAGACGGGCAGACCGGGATGGATTCCCACAGAGATGTCGAAGATCTGCATGTTGAACGCCTCCGGAGCGTATTATAGATGAGATCAACCACGCGGCCGAGCGACTATCTTCCAATCTACGAAGGACCTATAATCAGCCCGCTCTCACAGAGATGGAGGTGGCATGGCAGCATCATCGGAACTCGACCGGGTCATCGCAGCCAGGCTCGATCATTCCTTGAAAGAACTGAGCGAACTATGCTCGCAACCGAGCATCGCCGCTCAGAACCTGGGCATGAGCGAATGTGCAGCCTTGGTGGGACGCATGTTGGAAGCGCGCGGTTTCGAGGTCCATGCGTCGTCGCCACCCATGGCGCCCCGGTCGTCTTCGCCGAACGCAGCGGCCGCGCCAGTACCCGCACCCTGCTCTTCTACAACCACTACGATGTCCAACCACCCGAACCGCTCGAACTCTGGACATCCCCAGCCATTCCAACCAGAAATTCGAGACGGGAAGCTCTTCCGCGCGGCGCAAGCGATGATAAGGGACACATCATCTGCCGCCTGGCCGCCCTCGATGCCTTACTCGAAGTGGACGGGGAGCTGCCGTGCAACGTCAAGTTCGTGATCGAGGGCGAGGAGGAAACAGCCAGCACACACCTGCATGAATTCATCCTCGCTCACAAGGATCTGCTCAAGTCCGATGCCTGCTTGTGGGAGTTCGGCGGTGTCGATCATGAGGGCATCCCGATCCAGTACGCCGGTCTGCGCGGGATCTGCTACGTGGAGCTCAGCGTGCGCACAGCCACCCGCGATGCTCATTCTGGCCTGGGAGGTTCCATCTTCCCTAACGCTGCCTGGCGCCTGACCTGGGCTTTGAACAGCTTGAAGGGGCCGGATGAGCGCGTCCGCATCCCGGGTTTCTATGACCGGGTCCTGCCCCCGACGGAATATGAACTGGAGCTGCTCTCCCAACTGCCCGATCCGGCCGAACGGTACAAAGACGAATACGGCCTGGATGGGTTCATCAAGGGGTTGAAGGGTGGCCTGGAGCTCGAGCGTGAAGCCATCTTCTCCCCGACCTGCACGATTTGCGGCCTAAGTTCTGGGTATGAAGGCCCGGGGACGAAAACGGTGCAACCGAGCACGGCCATGGCCAAGGTCGATTTCCGTCTTGTCCCGAACCAGGACCCGGAAGAGGTCCTGCTCCTGCTCCGCAACCACCTCGACCAGGAGGGCTTTGAGGATGTGGAAATCACCTACCTGGGGGGTGAGCCGCCGGCCCGCACCCAGCTGGAGGATCCATTCCTGCAGCTGGTGGTGGAAACGGCGCGCGAGGTCTACGGGCAGCCGCAGCGGGTGGTGCCTTTCTCGGGCGGTTCTGGTCCCAACCATCCCTTCATTCACGACCTGAACCTGCCCGTGGCCACGGCCGGGGTCGGGTATCCCGGGGCGAACGTCCACGCGCCGGACGAGCACCTGGTGATCGAGAACTTCGTCCAGGGCACGCGCCATACGGCGCGGATCTTGAAAGCCTTCGGCGAGCGGGATGCTTGATGCCCTTCTGCGGATCGGCTATAATCCGCTCGTTCGGGGCGTAGCGCAGTCCGGTAGCGCACTTGCATGGGGTGCAAGGGGTCGGCGGTTCAAATCCGCCCGCCCCGACCAACGACCGCCAGGTGAACTCCTGGCGGTTTTTTATTTGTATAAATTCATCAGGAATTGCCGTGATCCAGTACATTGCTTTTGCGAATGGCTCCATTCATCGCCACCCTCGAGCGAAATGCCATCCTACCCACACCAGCATTTAGAATAGAGTTTCCCGTTTGATGGGGGATCGGTGATACTATCTAATGGTCAGCTTCCCAGAGACTCGTGACCAGAAATGCGATGAATCTTCGTATCCAGGCAAGTCACTTCTCGGCATGGAGAACGGTTTTAGAATGAGTGAATTCGTTGCCGCAATCGACCAGGGCACCACGAGCACGCGCTGCATCATCTTCAATCACCAGGGGGAACCCATCGGCGTCGATCAACTTGAACACAAGCAATATTTCCCCAAGCCGGGGTGGGTCGAGCATGATCCGGAAGAAATCTGGGAGAACACGCAGCAGGTGACCCAGGGCGCGATGCGCAAAGCGGGGATCGACCCGGAGGGCATCGCCGCGATCGGGGTCACCAACCAGCGGGAAACGACCATCGTTTGGGATAAAGTCACCGGCCGGCCATACCATAACGCGCTTGTCTGGCAGGATACCCGCACCGACCGGCTCGTTGCCGAGTTGGGCAAAGACGGTGGTCAAGACCGCTTTCGTGAGAAGGTGGGCCTGCCTTTGGCGACCTACTTCTCCGGCCCAAAGATCGCCTGGATCCTGCGCAACGTCGACGGGGTCAAGGATGCAGCCAAGGAAGGTCGGGCGTTGTTCGGGAATATCGATACCTGGCTGATCTGGAACCTGACCGGAGGGGTGAATGGCGGCAAACACGTCACGGACGTCACCAACGCCAGCCGGACGATGCTCATGGACCTGGAGACCTTAGCCTGGGATGAGCAGATGTGCGAAATCATGCAAGTCCCACCTTCGCTCCTGCCCAAGATCTGTTCTTCGGCGGAGATTTATGGTCACACGCAAGCGAGCGGACCGTTTGGTGGCGTGCTGCGTGTCGCCGGCGATCTCGGCGATCAGCAGGCTGCAACCGTCGGGCAGGTCTGCTTTGAACCTGGCGAAGCGAAGAACACCTACGGCACGGGCTGCTTCATGATCCTCAATACGGGCGAAACGGTCATCCACTCCAAGAATGGATTGCTGTCCACCGTCTGCTACCAGTTCGGAGAGGAAAAACCGATCTATGCACTGGAGGGGTCCATCGCAGTCACTGGCGCCCTGGTGCAGTGGCTGCGGGACAACCTGCGGTTGATCGAACTCTGCACCCGAGATCGAGAACCTGGCCAACTCGGTCGATGACAACGGCGGCATCTACTTCGTGCCCGCCTTCTCCGGGTTGTATGCGCCTTATTGGCGGCCGGATGCCCGCGGCGCAATCGTGGGGATGACCCGCTACGTCAACCGCGGTCATCTCGCCCGGGCCGTCTTAGAAGCCACCGCCTATCAAACCCGTGAAGTCCTCGACGCGATGAACGCCGATTCGGGCGTAGCCTTGAAATCCCTGAAGGTCGATGGCGGCATGGTCCAGAACGAGATGCTGATGCAGTTCCAGTCGGATGTGCTCGGCGTGCCCGTCATCCGGCCCAAGGTCGCCGAAACTACAGCGCTCGGCGCGGCGTATGCGGCCGGCTATGCCGTCGGGTACTGGAAGGATAAACAAGCGTTAAAGAAGAACTGGGGGGTTGATAAGACCTGGTATCCAGACGAAGACAGCGAGGCCGGGAAGGAATCCTTTGCGCAGTGGAAGAAAGCCGTGACTCGCACGTTTGATTGGGTCGAGTAGGGGAAGCATGCGAACTCGACGGGAAAGAATTCAAGCTGTTACAGAGAACCCCAGGGTCAGCGTCCTGATCGTTGGCGCGGGGATTAACGGCATCGGGACCTTCCTCGACCTGGCCCTGCAGGGCGTGGATGTTCTCCTCATCGATCGCGGTGATTATTGCAGCGGGGCAAGTTCCGCCTCATCCCACATGGTGCATGGGGGGATCCGCTATCTCGAGAATGGCGAGTTCCGGCTGGTCCGTGAGGCCGTTTGTGAACGAAATAGGTTGTTGGAGAATGCCCCTCACCTGGTTAAACCCCTGCCAACAACCTTCCCTATCTTCAAATGGTTCTCCGGGTTGCTCAACGCCCCCATTAAATTTCTTGGCTTGCAGGACAAGCCCGCTGAACGAGGTGCCTTCGTCATCAAGATTGGCATGCTGCTGTATGACTTCTACGCCCGGGAGCAGAAGACGGTCCCGAACCACGTTTTCAGGAACAGGGCGAAATCCATGGCGCTCTTCCCCGAACTGAACCCGGAGATCGTGGCCAGCGGGACCTACTACGACGGGTCGATGCAATCGCCAGAACGGATTGCGATCGAACTGATTACGGACGCAGTCGAAGAAAATGAGCGCGCCATCCCCTTGAACTATGTGCGGTTTGTTTCACTTGAGGGAGACCAGGTCATCCTAGAGGATGTGCTCGAGGAGCGCAGCTTCCGCGTCGCCCCCACGATCGTGATCAATGCCGGCGGCCCTTGGATCGACCAGGTTAATAAGTCCATCGGCCAGGAAACGGCATACATCGGGGGTACGAAGGGTTCGCACATCGTCCTCGACAACCCCCGGTTGCGCGCTGCCCTCGGTGACAACGAGTTTTTTTTCGAGAACGAGGATGGCCGCATCGTCCTGATCTTCCCGCTCGGGGACAAGGTCTTGATCGGGACATCCGACATCCGCCTCGAGGATCCGGATCAGGCCGTCATCACCGATGAGGAAGTGCACGCCTTTATCGACATGGTCGGCAGGGTCTTCCCGACCATCGAAGTGAGCCCATCCCAGATCGTCTACACCTTTTCAGGTGTCCGCCCCCTGGCCTATTCGGAGGCCAACCTGACCGGACAGATCAGCCGAGATCATCAGATCAAGGTGATCGAGCCCGGAGCCGGGTTCAGCGTTCCGGTATATTCGCTGGTGGGTGGGAAGTGGACCACCTACCGGGCTTTCTCCGAAGTCGTCAGCGACATGGTGTTAGAGCGTCTGGGCGTGCAGCGCCGGTTCAGCACCCGGGAGTACAAGATCGGGGGCGGGAAAGGGTACCCGAGGACACGGGCTAAGTTGGACGATCTCGTCGAAGCCCTGGCCTCCGCGGCGGATATCGATGCGGGCCAGGCAGAGACCTTGTTCTCAAAGTACGGGACGCGGGCCAGCGAGATGCTGAACGGCTCGGGATCAAGCACGCCTCAATTCCTTCAAAATTACCCGGATTTCACCGTCGATGAAATCCGGCATATCGCGTTGAACGAAGACGTTGTCCACCTGGACGATTTCATCCACCGCCGCTCCATGCTCGGCAAGTTGGGCCGCCTCACGCCAGCCGGGCTGGACGAGCTGTGCGGCGTGCTCGCAGATGCGCTTGGCTGGGATCCTGCCAAAGCTGCTGAGGAGAGGCGGCGTCTTGTAGAGATACAAAAAACCAGGCATCGAATGGATTTCAATCGGTTTAAACCAGCTAGCTAGCGTATTGCTGCTCTCTCCACCACACAAGTTTCCATGGTGAATTCCATCGTTATATGGCAGTCTTATCAGTTCTGACGCACAATGCATACAACCATGGCGTACCCCCGCAACAACCTTCGGTTCTTCCTATATGTTGGCTGTATCTGTGCAGCCAGCTCGTTGAGCTCAGGATGTGGCCGGGCACCAGCCCCTCCTCCACTTCCACAGCAAAGTTTCCCGATCCCGGCTGGAAACGATCTGGTGCTCGAGGTGGATCAAGGAACCCTTACGGTATACGGCCATGGAGAACCAGATCTGAGGATCACAGCTGGTCTTTCCCTCCCGGGTTCTCTCGTCGAGCATGCTGACCTCTCCGGCAAGGGCGAAAGCCGGTTTGAGGTTTCGAACGCAGCTGCATCCGGTACTCGAGATTGGCTCGAAGTTGGCATCCCCGCTGGAGTCCCTGTTCACATCGTTCAAGAAAAAGGTGTCCTTAACATCTCGGACCTGGATGGGGAGCTATCCGTCCAGAGTTCCTCCGCGGGGATCCATATCGAACGCTTCAAAGGGAAGTCTTTACGCCGTGAGCAGGCGAGGCCAGATTGAGATCACCTCCAGCGAAGGCGAAATTCATGCGGTCGCTGAAGCCGATGACATCCAATTGAGCGATCTGCGTGGACAGATCACAGCGACGAATATCATCGGTGGCATTACGTTCAGCGGTTTCATCGGCGAAGGGGACGCGCTGCGCTTCGAGACGGATCATGGCAACGTGATCGCCAATCTTTCACCCGGGAGCAGCGCGGGCATCCAGCTCACCAGCGCCGGAGGCCGGATCGTCTGCTCGCTGCCCGGCTTGAGCGGGATGTTCGACCGATGCAGCGGTCCCTTTGGGGACGCGGCAGGTGCTTTGACCATCCGAACGGTAAGCGGGGCTATCATCCTGAACGCCATGCCTTAACCAAGGTGACGTTTCGCAGGTGACCACAGGGGAGAACCAATGCCCGAACGCCAAATGAACACCGTCCAATACCTGGCCCCAGGCGAGCTCGGTATGCGCCGGGTGGCGATTCCGAGGGCGGGTGAAGGCGAACTGGTTGTACAAGTGCGGGCTGCAACGACATGCGGCACCGATGTAAAAACCTACCTGCGCGGCCATCCGAAGTTTCAACCCCCCTCCCCCTTCGGCCATGAATTTGCCGGGGATGTGGTGCAGGTCGGCGCGGGGGTCACTCGGTTCTCGGAAGGGATGCGCGTCACAGCCAACGTCTTCGCACCGTGTGGAACCTGCTTCTTTTGCAAGATGGGCCAGGGCAACCTGTGCGAGAGCATGGTTTACAACCTCGGCGCGTATGCGGAGTACATCCTCATCCCAGCTCCGATCGTGCGCCTGAACACCTTCGAGCTCCCCGAGACCTTCCCGTACGCGCAGGCCGCGCTCCTCGAGCCGCTGGTTTCCGTCGTCCACGCGCACGCGCGGGCTGCCATCCAACCCGGCGAGAGCGTGGTCATCATTGGAGCCGGCGGGCCGATAGGCTTGATGCACCTGCAGATGTCCCTCCTTTCGGGTGCCGCCCAGGTCATCGCCATCGACCGCAGCGCAACACGGTTGAAAGTTGCCTCCATGATGGGCGCATCGACCACCATCCTCGTGCCCGACCCGCAAGTGACCGACAAAGTGCTCACACGCACTGATGGGCGTGGGGCGGACGTAGCCATTGAGTGCGCAGGGACAGCTGAAACCTGGCTGCAAGCTGCCCAGCTCACCCGCAAAGGGGGACGGGTGCTCTGGTTTGGCGGCCTGCCAGGCGGGACTTCGATCAGCCTGGATGCCCACAAGATCCACTACGGGGAGCTTACCTTGCTCGGCACGCATGGAGGGACACCGGAAGATGCGCTGCACGCGTTTGAGTTGTTGACCTCCGGTGTTATCAACAGCCGGGACCTCCTTTCCGATGAGGTCGGCCTCGGCCAGGTTCAGGACGCTCTCGATCGGATGGCGCGTGGCGAAGTCATCAAAGTCGTGATCGATCCTTCCATCCTGTAATCTACCCTCACCCTAGCCGCGCACGCCACGCTTCGTTCTTCACATTTCACCGGCATAATCAGAGTAAATCCCCCTTTTTTCTCACGCTTGACGAGCATGGTACTCTCATGCTATTGTGCTCACAGTTGTGCAATTCCATTCACAATAGTGAATCGGTGTGAGGAGGCTGGGGTTGGTCGAATCCCTGATGTCGCCACGGGAGAGGGTCCGGACGGCTTTGGCGCATCGAGAGCCTGATCGTGTACCGCTGGCGCTTGGCGGTTCTGCCCAGCACCTTGCCGAGGCCCGCTACATCCTCCTGCGTGACCACTTCCAGGTACAGGACATCCCGCGCAGGACCCTTGTCGGGTTTTACACAACCCCGGATTACAACCCCGTTCTTGACCGGCTCGGCACGGATATCCGCTACCTTCATATCCGGCCACCGCAAGATTTCCTCCAGAACAACCTGCTCAACAAAGACGAGTTCGTTGAATTTACCGACGAATGGGGGCTCACCCATCGTTTCAACACGGGGCATTACGACCTCGCTGGCACGCCCCTGGCGGAGAATTTCACCCGCGCAGGGATCGAATCCTACCCCTGGCCTGACCCCTACCTTCCTGACCGCGTTGTGGGTGTGGCCGATGAAGTCAAGACCCTTTATGAGGATACGAAGTATGCCCTTGCGCTCCACCGGCCCGTCTACGGAAACTTGTGGGAGATGGCACGCGTTCTCCTGGGCATGGAAAAAGCCTTAATGGCCACCCTGCTCGAGCCGGACATGCTTGAGCGCCTGTTCTGGAAGCTGGCCGAGGTCCAATTTGGCTTCTACGACGTGATGCTCGAGATCGTTGGCCCTTATATCGAATTTGTCGAGATGGCCGAAGACCTAGGCACAAATATGGGGCCGATCTTCTCGCCCAAGTTCTACAGGGAGGTCATCAAGCCAGTCCACACCCAATTCATCGCTCAGATTAAGAAGAAAGCTCCAGGGGTAAAGATCCTGCTTCACAACGATGGCGCGATCCGCGAGTTCATCCCGGATCTCATCGAGGCTGGTTTCGACATCCTCAATCCGATCGAATCCCATCTCCCCGGCATGGATCCAGCCGGGTTAAAACGTGATTTCGGCGATGCGCTCATTTTCCAGGGCGGCGTGAATGTGAAGGAAATCCTGCCAAAGGGGACGGAGCAAGAAATTCGGGATGAAGTACGAAAGCGGATTGAGGAGATGGCACCCGGCGGAGGGTACATCCTCGGACCCACCCATAATCTCAGCAACGACATCCCCCTCGAAAACATCCTCGCCTTTTTCAGGGCCGGCCAGGAGCTCGGGGGGTATCCGATCTAGCTGGAAAGGACGAAGAACCCAATGCTGCATGCCCAGCTACGACAGGAAGTGCTTGATACGGCGAATGCCCTTAAGGATCATGGCCTGGTCTGGATGGCGGGGGGAACCGTTTGCGCGCGTGAACCGCAGACCGGACACGTCATCGTCACCCCGAGTGGCCTGGACTATGCCCGGCTTACAGCCGCTGACATGACCGTGACCGACCTCGAGATGAACCTCATTGAAGGCTCATACCGGCCCTCGGTTGCCCTGGAGTTGTGGACGAGCATCCTGCGGGCGCGCTCCGAGGTGCATGCGATCGTCCACACCCACTCCACTAACGCCACGGCATTTTCCGTCATTGGCTTACCCATCCCAATGGTGACCGAAACCATGGCCGATTGGTTTGGCGGTTCAGTGCCAGTTGTGCCATACATGCACGTGGAAGATCCCCACTTCTCATCGCTCCCGACGACGGTCCTCGGTGATGGCTATGGGGTGCTGCTCGGGAGCCATGGGCCGATCACGGTGGGAAGAACCCTGCATGAAGCCTTGGAGCGCGCCGTCACGCTGGAAGAAGGCGCCAAGATCTATGCCGTTGCCCGCAGCCTGGGCGAGCCCCGGATCCTGAGTGATGAAGAAGCCAGGAGCTCATTTGATTACTACAGCCAGCGTTACGGACAACCCCGGATAAGCGAAGGATCCGCCTGATGACGGGTCTCTTGATCGATCCGGCGCTAATCTTGCTCGAGCTTCGGGCGGTTGATTCGAGCTCCGCGATCGGTGCGCTTGCGGACCGTCTCTATCATTTTGGAGCAGTTGAAGAGGGCTATAAGCAGGCCACGCTCGACCGGGAAGCACAACACCCCACGGGGCTTCCCACCCAGCCCTTCGGCATCGCCTTCCCCCATGCCGAGGCGGACGGTGTCCTGCAATCAAGCCTGGCAGTAGCGACGCTTAAGGAGCCGGTTACCTTCTTCAATATGGGAGACCCCGAAGAAGAACTGGAGGTCGAGATCATCTTCCTGCTCGCCAACCGCGAGCCCGAAGAGCAGATTCAGGCATTAAGGCGGCTGGCAATGGTCTTCGGTCAACCAGATAAGCTGGCGGACCTGCGCTCTATGGCCGACGAAAACGTGGCGGCTGATTGGCTCGAGCACGAATTGCTCGCCATCGAATGAAATCCCTAAAACACCGCGTAGCGAGGAGGCAAGCATATTGAGGATTGCATGATTTGAACGCTCAAGGTGAAAGATAGGAGAGGATATCTATGGGCAAACTGATCGTTGTGGCTTGTGGGGCCGGGATCAACACATCCACCATCGCAGAGGATTTGATCAAGGAACGCTTCAAGGCGGAGGGGATGGATGATGTGACGGTCAAGCGGATTCTAATGGCCGACATTGATGGGTATGTTGGTCAGATGAATTTAATCGTGTCGATGATGAAAATTTATCGAGAATTCGACGTACCCCAGGTAAAAGGCATGCCCTTCCTCATCGGCACAAATGAGGAAAAGGAGAAACTGCTTGACGAAATTGTCGAGCTCATCCGGAACATGCCTTGAGCAAGACCTGACCCGAACCCTGGGCCCTGGCAGCCCTGGTCCCAGGCTATGTACTGACATGGAGTGAGGAGATACAACCATGGACTTCTTAACAGATGCAGTTGCTTGGTTCCTTGGACTTGGTTCTACAGTTATGGTGCCGATCATCCTGATCGTGCTGGGCCTGATCTTCCGGGCCGGCTGGCAAAAATCAATCCGCGGCGGCGTCACAACCGGTGTTGGCCTGGCAGGCTTGTTCCTAATCGTCGACCTGATCGTGGCCGCACTTCAACCGGCAACCCAGGCTCTCGCCGACCGGATGGGCGTCTCGCTGGCCCTGGTCGATGTGAACTGGGCTGATGCCGGTATCGCATGGGGGTGGCCCGGGGTCGCTGCCGTCATCCTGGGCATCATCGTCGTCAACGTCATCCTCGTCGTGCTCAAACTGCAGAAGACCATCTGGACCGACGTCTGGTCATACTGGCATGGTTCTGCTCTGGGCGGCATCATCTGGGGCCTAACCGGCAACGTCACCTATGGTGTGGTCGGAGCCGTGGCGTACTTGACGCTTGGGGCCTGGATGAGCGATCGCACCGCGATGAAATATCAGGAATTCAACGAAATGCCAGGCATCGGTGTTCCTTGCGGCACCACCGTGCAGGCAAGTATCTTCGCCATGCCGGTCGTCTGGCTGCTTGACCGGATCCCCGGCATCAAGGACTGGGACGCCTCTCCCGAAGGTATCCGCAGACGCTTCGGGTTGGTGGGAGAACCCGCCATCCTGGGCTTGATCCTGGGTATCGTCATCGGCATCGCCGCCGGCTACAATGTCCAAGGCATCCTGCTCCTCGGGATGCAGGTTGCCACGATGATGCTGATCCTGCCGCGCATGGTATCAATCATCGCGGAAGGTTTGATCCCGATCACGCAATCGGTTGTGCAGTTCATGCGTGAGCGCTTCAAGGACCGCGAGATCTTCGTGGCCGTCGACTGCGCAGTCCTGCTCGGCCATCCGGCCGTGATGGCCTCAGCCGTGATCCTGTTCCCCGTAAGCGTGCTGCTCGCCGCGGTGCTCCCTGGCGTCGACATGCTGCCCATCGCCAGCCTGGCAGTCATCCCGTTCTGGGCCGGCGCGGTCGTACCCTACACCAAGGGTAACGTGATCAAGACCGTGATCGTTTTGATGCTCTTCTCGGTCTTTTTCATGTACTTCTCAACCCTGACTGCGCCCGAGCATACTGCTGCGTATGCTGCCATGAACCAATTCACCGATCAAATTGCGTCTGGCACCCAGCTCGCCAGTTGGGATATGGGCGGTGACCCACTCGGGTTCATCATCCTCGGGATCTACAAGCTCTTGGGGCTCTCCGTACTCTAACCGCACCCTGCCCCAGGAATTCCCTGCCGGGGTGTTATACCCCGGCAGGGAATTCTGTATCGGTACTATGAGATTGAGGGATGGTCATGGAAAAACTCGAGATCCTTCTAGCCGGCGGTTCTTGCGGGAGCACCCTCTTCCTCATCGCAGACGAGATCGAGCACCAGCTTGCGAACGTTTGGCAGGTGCCATATCGCTTGACGCTGCAGAATATCTGGGAGCGATTTGAGGCACCCGCCAGGACCGAACTTATCCTACAGACGATGCCCGTCTACCACCCTGGGCAAGTATCCTGTCCTATCGTCTCTGTCAAACCTATGATCCGCGACCAAAAGGATCCGGACACGCTGCAGCTGGTCCGAGAAGCCGTCGAACACCTGCTCGGGTCCCCAGATCCAATCGAGCGAACACAAGTTTACGAGGCAGTTTCGCGTGGCTAAATCGATCTACCTGGATTACTGCGCCACTACCCCATTGGACCCACGCGTGCGCCAGGCTATGCAAAGCGCGCTTGAAGATGGGTTCGGAAATCCCTCCAGCCTGCATGCTGAAGGCAGGAAAGCAGCGGCCATGCGGGAGCGCGCGCGCAAGCAAGCCCGCGCAGGCGATCGGAGCCCAGGCAGACGAGATCATCTTTACCAGCGGGGCAACCGAAGCTAACAACCTCGCCCTGCATGGAATCCTGACATCAAACCCGCCTGCGAGGCGGCACCTGATAACTTCCTCCATCGAACATCACGCGGTCCTGCACAAGGCCGAGGCGCTGGAAGCTTCTGGTGCGCAGCTCCCACGGTGCTCCCGGTCTCGCGAGATGGCCAGGTCGATCCAGGCCATTTACGCGAGGCCATGCGACCTGAAACATCGCTCGTGAGTGTTATGACGGTCAACAACGAAATGGGCGCCGTCCAGCCTATTGCTGAGCTGGCCCGCATCGCCCACGAACAAGGGGCTCTCTTCCATACCGACGCTGTCCAGGCGATCGGGACCCATCCCCTCGACGTCCACGAATTAGGGGTCGACTTGCTGTCGCTCTCGGCACATAAGATTTACGGCCCGAAAGGGATCGGTGCTCTATACATCCGTTCCGGCCTCGAACTGCACCCATTGCATTTTGGCGGTCCACAGGAAGGGGGGGTACGGGCCGGCACCGAGAACATGCCGGGGATCGTCGGGCTCGGAGCAGCCCTGGAACTTGTCCAGGAGGACCGGCAAGCGGAGGCGCACCGCCTGGCGAGCCTAAGAGCCGGGTTTATCGACGGACTTCTCAAGGTTTGCCCGGCCGCCGTCGTGCATGGCGGAAATGCGAACCAAGCTGCCCACATCATCTCGGTGGCATTCCCCGGCGCGGATGCTGAGCTGCTGTTATTTCACCTTGATCAAGCCGGTGTTTGCGCTTCGATGGGCTCTGCGTGCAACGCGCATACGATCGAAGCCTCGCATGTGCTGCTCGCACTCGGCCTGCAGGAGGCGTTGATCGGGGCAACGCTGCGTTTCTCGCTGGGTCGTTGGACGACCCGTATGGAATTGGAACGCGTGCTCGAGCTACTCCCCGAAGCCTTAAATATGAGCCTGGGTCCGGAAGCCCAGCCTGGCGTGCTCCACAATGGGTGAGTGGCACTCGACTCACTCTCGCGATGATCTCCTGGCCGACGTGGCCGAGATGTATTATCTCGATCGATTAACCCAATCCGAGATTGCCAAACGCGTCGGCTTGACCCGGTCGATGATTTCACGCCTCCTGGACGAAGCACGGAACAAGGGCATCATCGAATTCCGCGTTCGCCGCCCCTTGACCTTCGACGAAGGCTTGGAGCAGGAATTGGTCGAGACCTTCCGGTTGAAATCCGCCCATGTCGTGGTGATGGGCGAAGCTGGCGCCGATAAGGTCCTGGAGCATGTCGGCGCAGGGGCTGCCCTTGTCCTGCGGCAAGCCCTCCGCCCAGACATGATCCTGGGGCTGGCATGGGGTACGTTTATTCGAGCGACAGTGGAAGCCCTCGAGCTGGAGGAGCCTCTCCCGGGCTTGCGGGTTGTCCAGCTGGTGGGCGCAGGTGACTCGCGCATTAAGGACTATGACGGACACGCGCTCGTCCAGCGCATGGCTCAGTTGACCGGGGGAGAGGGGATCTACCTCAACGCCCCCATCATGGTGAATAGCGAGGCTTCGGCGCAATCGCTGCTGGCGAGCAAGACCATCCGTGAGACGATCGAACTCTCGCGGCAAACCGACATCGCACTGCTCGGCGTTGGAAGCACCGATCCGCGCTACTCGACTTTCTATCATTCTGGATATTTTTCGCTTGAAGACCTTCGCAAACTCCGCGCCGACGGCGCCGTGGGCAATGTGTGCGGGATGCACTTTACACTTGAAGGTGAACTGACGAGCCTTGACTTCCAGCGCCGGTTGGTCACCATCACGCAGGAGAATTTGCTCGCGATCGAGCTGCGGCTCGGTGTTGCAGGCGGGCTTGGCAAGGTCGACGCAATCCTGGGAGCCCTGCTGGGTGGTTTCATCAACGTACTGGTGACGGACAACCTGGTGGGCATGGCACTGTTAGAACGAGCCAGGAAGGGTTGACCGGGCACGGCAGTCGCGTGAATTCGAGCAACAAGATGACATAAGGAGGCTGGCATGGGAAACGAAGAAATCAGGGAAGCAATTCTGCGCGGCGATGCCGCGTTTGTGGCAAACGCGGTCCAGGAAAATCTTGACGCAGGTCAGGCTCCGGGCCAGATCCTCAATCTCGCCCTGGTTCCACCCATGGTTGAAATTGGCGACATGTATGAACGCGGTGAGGTCTACGTCCCGGAAATGCTCATCGCTGCTCACGCCATGAAAGCCGGCATGCAGGTTCTGCGACCCGAACTGGTGAAAGCGGGCGTTGAACCACTCGGGCGGGTGGTCATCGGCACCGTGCAGGGCGATATTCACGACATCGGGAAAAACCTGGTTGCCATGCTGCTTGAAGGCGCCGGATTCGAGGTCATCGATCTGGGGGTGGACAACGCTCCCGAGGCTTTCCTCGAGGCCGCCAAGGCTGGCGTCAATCTTGTTGCAATGAGCGGCCTGCTGACGACGACCATCCCGGCCATGCCACGCACGATCGAAGCTTTTGTCCAGGCCGGCGTGCGAGATCGGGTGAAAATCATGGTCGGCGGCGCCCCGGTCACCCAGGAATTCTCGGACGAGATCGGCGCGGATGGGTTCGCCCCCGACGCAGCCAGCGCTGTCAGGCTTGCCAAATCCCTCCTGGCATGATCACTCGGAACGGGCTTTCTGGTTGATCCGCCGGGCACGCCTCGTTCACCTGCAATTGGTTCGGTGCTTCATAGGCCGCTAACAGTCGTATCCACTCTCGGAATCCTGTCCCGGAAGCCCTCCTGCAAGAACCCTTCGCCCAATCTGCTTGGGATTGGGGCTTTTCACATTTGTGATTTTATTATACAATTGTGCACATGCTAGGTTGCGGTTAGGATTGGATGGTTGTGGATGACGGCCGAAACAGAGCCGCAAGCGCGAGAATTGACAAACATCGAGTTTCTCGCCCGGGTTGCGAGCATGTATTACGAGGACGGGTTGACTCAGCAGCGGATTGCCAAGGAGCTCGGGTATTCGCGCTCGGCGATCTCGCGCTTCCTGACGACTGCGCGGGAGGTTGGCGTGGTCGAAATCCTCGTGCATCATCCACTAAAAAGGGTATGCGACCTGGAGGCCGAGCTGCACGATCGATTCGGCTTGAAGACGGTGCGCGTCTTCGACCGCCAGGGGCTGGATTATGAGCGCATGCTGAGCAGGCTCGGTTCCCTCGGCGCGCAAATTGTGGAGTTGTACGTCCAGGATGGCATGAAAATCGGCGTCTCCTGGGGGACAGGGGTATTCGAGGTCTCCAACGCCCTGCGCCCTCCCTACTTGCCCAATGTGACCGTGATCCAGCTGGTTGGTGCGCTTGGAACCCCGGATCCCGAGATCGACGGCGTCGAACTGGCTCGGGCGTACGCCCGCACCTTTGGAGGCCGATACCGTATACTGCCAGCCCCGGCCATCGTCGAAAGCCCACAGGTCAGGGATGCCTTGCTCATGGATAGGGCTGTCAGGGAAGTGCTCGATGCTGGACGGTCAATCGATCTGGCGGTCGTCGGGATTGGGACGACCAAGCCCGAGAAATCAAGCCTCGTCCGGGCCGAGTACTTGACGCAGGAGGAGGTGCTGGCGCTCTCCTCCGCCGGGGCGGTTGGCGATATTTGCGCCATCCTTTTTGACAGCGAAGGCAACCTGCTGGACCTGCCGTTGGCCACGAGAACTGTCGCCATCCGAGCCGAGGACTTGCGGCGTATTCCACTCGTCCTTGGCGTGGCCGGTGGCGAGGTCAAGGCTTCTGCCATCCACGGTGCCCTTCAGAGTGGGCTCATCAACGCACTGGTCACGGACGACGTGGCTGCCAGACTCGTATTGGATATGGAGAAATCGGACTCTTCGGAAAATCAAATCCGGGGATGATCACGGATCAAGAAAGGGCAAAAGCATGGCCAAATCCAAATCGAATTCCAAGGAACTCGCAGGCAAGGAGCAGGGCCTGCTCAAGCAGTATGGCAAGGAACAAGCGCTGCAGATGCTCCAGATCATGTATGAAATCCGCGCGTTTGAAGAGCGGGCGGAAGAACTCTACATGCTCGGCAAGACGCATGGCACCATGCATCTCTCCATCGGACAGGAAGCGAACGCAATCGGCGCTTCCTACGCGCTTAGGCGAGGAGAAGACTACATGCTCAACCATCACCGCGGGCATGGACATACCCTCGCCTGGGGCGGTGATTTAAAGCCCATGATGGCTGAGTTCCTGGGAAAGGAAACAGGCTACTGTCGTGGCCGCGGTGGTTCGATGCACATCGCCGAAGTTGAGCGCAACAACCTCGGAGCGAACGGGATCGTCGGCGGTGGGCTGCCCATCGCCGCCGGTGTAGGCTTGAGCATCCAGCTCCGAAAGACCGACCAGGTCTGCATCGTGCTCTTCGGAGATGGTGCGGCCAACGAGGGCGCCTTCCACGAGTCGCTCAACATGGCCTCAATCTGGAACCTGCCCGTAATTTACTTCTGTGAGAACAACCAGTACGCGATGTCAATGGCGATGAACAAGGCCTTCAACATTGAACACGTCAGCGATCGGGCGTGTGCTTACAACATCCCGGGCGAATGGGTCGATGGCAATGATGTCTTCGCGGTGTACGATGCGGTAAGTCGGGCTGCGGCCCGGGCGCGCAAAGGCGAAGGTCCTTCACTGATAGAGGCTGTAACTTACCGCTGGAAGGGACACTCCCGAAGTGACCGCGAAGCTTACCGGACACGCGAGGAGGTCAAAGCCTGGCGGGAACGGGATCCCATCCCGCGCTTCGCCAACGCGCTGCAAGCAGCCGGGATGCTCTCCGATGAAGAGATGGAAACAATGCGTGCGAATGCCTCGCAGGCGATCGAAGAATCGCTGGCTTTCGCCGAAGACAGCCCTGAGCCTGATGTAGCCGATATCATGGATGGTTTATATGCCTGAGACACGCGAACTGACCTATGCTGAAGCCCTGCGAGAGGGCTTGCAGCAAGTAATGGAGAAGGACGACTCGGTCTTCCTCATCGGGGAGGACGTCGGCGTATACGGTGGTGCTTTTGGGGTAAGCGCAGGTTTGGTGGATGTCTTCGGTGAAGAACGCATTCGAGACACCCCCATCTCCGAAGCCGCGATTGCCGGCGCTGTACTGGGAGCTTCTCTCACCGGCATGCGCCCGGTAGGCGAAATCCAGTTCATGGATTTTGTTGCGCTCTCTATGGAACAGCTCGTCCTGCAGGCAGCAAAGGTGCGCTACATGTTTGGGGGAAAAGCTCGCCGCGCCCTTCGTGCTCCGCATGCCAGCCGGATCAGGCACTGGAGCCGCTGCCCAGCACAGCGAGTCGCTCGAAAACTGGTTCGTCCACGTACCGGGCTTGAAGGTCGTCATGCCCTCCAATGCATACGACGCAAAGGGTTTGCTCCTGGCAGCGATTTATGATGACAATCCGGTGATCTTCATCGAACATAAACTGCTTTACCGGACGAAGATGCACGTCCCGGAAGAGATGTACCAGGTTCCGCTGAGCCAATCTGCAGTGGTCCGACCGGGGAAAGATCTGACCCTGGTAGCGACTTCGATCATGGTTCAGCGCTCTCAAGAAGCAGCGGAAGCGCTGGCTTCGGAAGGGATCGAGCTTGAAATCGTCGACCCAAGGACGCTTAACCCGCTTGACGAAAGCCCGATCATCGAGTCTGTCATCAAGACGGGTAAGCTGATGATCGTCCATGAGGCGGTGGGCACGGGTGGATTTGGCGGCGAGATCTCAGCCCGCATCGCCTCGAGCGAAGCCTTCGATTATCTCGACGCACCCATCCGCAGGTTGACGGGTCTCGATATCCCGATCCCGTACAACCGGACACTCGAATACCATGCCGTACCGCAGGTTGAGAATATCGTTGACGAGGCTCGACGGATGGTCCAGGGGTCGTACTAGCCCTCGTTTCCATGCTACCCCTGGAGGGGGTAATGCTGCCTTCAGTCCTGCCCTGATGAGGGCAGAGGAGGAACCGCCGTGGCAAAACCAGTCATCATGCCCCGCTTTGGCATGACACAGGAAGAAGCGACCATCGTCAAATGGTTGGTCAAGGAAGGTGACCGGGTCGAACCCGATGATCCTTTGGCCGAAGTGACGACGGACAAGGTAAATATGGAAGTCCCCGCCCCTGCCGAAGGAACTCCTCGGAGGGATCCGCTACCCGGAAGGTGCAACCGTGCCGGTTACGCGGGTAATCGCATACATTCTCCAAGAGGGTGAGACTGTTCCCGAGCATGATCCAGAACCGGACATGGAAGAACCGGCTGAATTGGCCAACGAGCCCCCCGACTTACAACCACGCCCTGCGCCGCAGGCCTCCCCCCTGGCGGTGAAAATGGCCCAAAGCGAGGGTGTGCCGCTCGCGCAGGTCCAGGGCAGCGGGCCGGAAGGCCGGATCACACGCCAGGATGTTGAGGCTTACCTGCGCACATCCTCCCAATCGAGCACGGATGCGGCTCCCGGCAAAGTGCGCGCCACCCCGGCTGCCCGGCGCGCAGCCCGTGAGGGCGGCATCAACCTCTCATCCCTGGAGGGAAGCGGCCCCAGAGGCCGGATCCAGGCGGCAGATGTCGCCTTAGCCGGGCAAGGCATCGACCTGTCTATCCAACCTCCGTCCCCGCGCTTGGGTGGGGAACCCGTCCTGGTGCCTCTGATCGGATTGCGCAAGACGATCGCCGACCGGATGCAATCCAGCGCCCAGGAAGCCCCCCACATCACTTTTGACGTTCAGGCGGACATGACCCTCTCAATCCAGTTCCGACAGTTCGCCAACGAGCGCGCGCCCCACGGGCTCAAGGTCTCGATGACTGCCCTGTTGGTTAAAGTCGTGGCCGCTGCCTTGCGCCGGCACAAGGGCATGAACGCGTACATGCGGGCGGATGGCATTTTGCTCATTCCGAACGTGAATGTTGGCATAGCCGTGGCGATGGAGGAAGGATTGATCGTGCCGGTCGTACACGATGCCGACCAGAAATCGCTCTACCAGGTCGCGCGCGAGGTGAACGACCTCAGCGAGCGCGCCCGCGGGCAAGCTGCTGCCGGATGATGTGGCCAATGGCACATTTACGATTTCCAATCTGGGCATGTTCGGCATTGATCGCTTTACCGCCATTATCAACCCACCGCAGGTAGGTATCCTTGCGGTAGGCAAAACCGAGCAACGCTTCGTGCCAGCCGATGACGGCTCTCCTGTCGTCCGACCGATGATGACACTGACGTTATCGGCTGACCACCGCGCTCTCGATGGCGCGCAGGCTGCCCGCTTCCTGGCCGATGTGCGCGATTCGATTGACCAGCCAGCAAGCATTATGCTGTAGACTGCCTGGATCATTCGATAAAGGTCCGTACCATGCAGAAATACCTGGGCATACCCGCCTCACCCGGGATCGCGCTCGGTCCGGCATTCCGGTTTGAGCAACAGACATTCGATGTTGATATGAAGCACATAGATGATCTCCAGGGGGAGGTCGAACGCTTCGATCTCGCCTGCCAGGCTGCGAAAGCCGAGCTTGCGCTCATCGCGATAAAAGCCGAGGCGGAGGCCGGTGGGGCAGAAGCGGAAATCTTCCAGGCTCATGCCATGTTCCTTGACGACCCGGCCCTTGTGGACGCAGTGCGGGGACGCATCCGAGAGGAAGCGCTGAGCGCCGAGTGGGTGCTCGCGGATGTCGTCAATTCACTCGCCGCCCTGCTCGAAGGCATGGAGGATGAATACTTCCAGGCCCGGGGTGCAGATGTACGTGATGTCGGCGGGCGGGTACTGCGCCTGCTGCTGGGGCTTGGCGAGGCCGATCTCAGCCGCCTCAGCCAACCTGCGATCATCGTCGCACAAGACCTGACCCCTTCCGATACCGTCCGCCTGGACAAATCCCTGGTCCTTGGATTCGCCACAGCTGCAGGTGGCCCGACATCGCATACCGCCATCCTGGCCAAGGCACTCGATCTGCCGGCCGTCGTCGGAGCCGGCGAGAGTCTCCTGGAGATTGAGAGTGCAGAGCAGCTCGCGCTGGATGGCAGCCTTGGACTCGTCATACACGATGCCGACGAAGCGACCATCGTCGATTTCCAGGCTCGCAAGCACGACTATGAGGCTGAATCCAGGGCCGCATTAGAGTTCGCTTTCAAGCCCGCCGTCACCCGCGATGGGCACCAGGTTGAAGTCGTCGCCAATGTTGGGAGCCTGGCCGACACCCGCAGCGCGCTTGACTCCGGTGCCGAGGGGATCGGGCTGCTGAGGACGGAGTTCCTCTATCTCGATCGGCAGTCAGCCCCGGATGAAGAGGAACAGTTCCTTGCGTACCGTGAAATCCTGGACCTGATGGGGGATCGTCCGGTCGTCGTCCGCACGCTTGATGTCGGGGGGGATAAGGAGCTGCCCTATCTTGATCTCGGGGCGGAAGCCAATCCGTTCCTCGGATGGCGGGCAATCCGCATGTGCCTTGACCGACCTGAGTTCTTCAAGATCCAACTCCGTGCGCTCCTACGAGCCAGCCCTGGACATGACCTGCGGATCATGTTCCCGATGATTGCCACCCTGGACGAAGTGCGCCGCGCCAGGGGTCTCCTGGAAGAAGCGCGCGAAGAAGTCACGCAGAGGGGCGTGGAGCTCGCTGCCCACATCCAGGTCGGCATCATGGTTGAAGTGCCTTCGGTTGCCGTCCTGGCTGACCAATTCGCCCGGGAAGTTGATTTCTTCTCCGTTGGCACAAACGATCTCACCCAGTACACCCTGGCCGCTGAACGCACAAATGATCGCGTTGCTCACCTGGGCGATGCCGCCCATCCAGCTATTTTGCGTCAGATCCACCAGGTTATCAAAGCTGCGCATGGACAAGGGATCTGGGTTGGCTTGTGTGGCGAGCTGGCCGGCGATCCGCAGGCGATCCCAATCCTGCTGGGTTTAGGCCTGGACGAATTCAGCATGGCCCCCGCCGCCATCCCAAGAGCGAAGGTCATCCTGCGCAGGTGGTCAATTGAAGATGCGGCTAACCTGGCGCTGAAGGCCCTTGAACTCGACTCGGCTGAAGCAGTCCGCGCCCACGTGCTTGCCGCTTCATGAGAAGCGCGTCGGCTCAGCCCGGGAATCGGGCGCGCGGGCTGACCTCGATCGCCAGATCATTACCTGGGTCTACGCACCCGCACGGGTGCGAGAGGTTCGCGATCAGGCAGTGGGTACCTGCCCTGCTCGCGGGCGGTCGTGCACATCGCCATCAAGTTTTCGGGCGGCACATCCGCCTGGACGTTATGGACCGGCGCAAGGATAAGTCCGCCCTCCTTCCCCAGTAAATCCAAGCAACGAATAACATCCGCCGCCACATCCTCCACGGTGCCGAACGGAAGCACTTCCTGTGTATCGATCCCGCCGTGGAAGATGAGCGCGTCTCCGAAATCCCGCTTGAGCTCATAGAAATCCATGCCTGCGCAGCGGGGCTGAACGGGGTCCAGCACCTGCACGCCATCCTCGATCAAGTCGGCCAGGTAAGGTCGGATGGCGCCGTCCGAATGCAGCATGAGTTTCACGTGCGGAGCAAAGCGATCCAGCGCATCGCGCGCCGCTTGCCAGCGGCGGGCCAGTGCAGGACGGATCAACTCACCCCACACTCGCTGCGAAAACAGCGGTCGATCCTGCATACCTAAATCTTCTCCCGACAGCTTAAAGATTGACAGGTACTTCCCCGCAGCTCGGATCCCGGCCAGGTCGAGTTCAATCTGGATGTCGGTGATGATGTCCATCAAGCCGCGGGCAAAATCAGGCTCGAGCACCAGGTCCATGAGCCAGCGTTCCCAACCCCGCAGGTACGCAGCCTGCTCGAGAATGGTTCCCCCGAAACGCCCCATCAGCGCCAGGTCGGTCGTCTCGTACAGGAAACGCGCTTCCTCTTCAAGGCCTTCGATTCGCCCCGGGTCGAGCGGATCCGGCCAGCGATAACTGGCGAGCTCCGCCAACCCCATTTCAGCCAGGGGTGAGATGGCCACCTCGTTCAGGTAGATGCCTTCTTGCTGGAAGATTTGTTTCCGACCCACCCCCCACTCATCGAAGCTGACTCCATCCGGGGTGGGATCGGGAGGGCTCCAGTATCGAGGCTTTCCCAATTTTACCCAGGTCAGGTCGATGCCCAGTTTCGAGAGCATGTCAGGCGCAGGTCTGACTTCGGTGAAGGAACTGGCCTTTAGATCCAGCTCCGGTTCCAGCCCGAGCGCAGCCCGCAGCCGTTCATAAGGGATGCGTGTGATGGTCATGTCCATCGGCACACGATCCGGGGTGCGGTGATCGAGCACGGCCTCAACCCGTTTGCGGGAATTCCAACCATCATCCATACTTCATCCTCGTCGATCAATCCAAGGACTTGAACATGTCCCTGTCTAAGTCACTCGCAGTTTCATCGTTACACGTGGGCAAAACATTATGAACCATACACCCATCTCGAGACTGCGAACAAGCTCTCCACTTGAGCAGGAATCCAGTTTGCACAAACGTGCACACCATGCGCAACGCATCGATAAACACATCTTGGTGTTAAGAACCATGTGAAACTATCTGTCAAGCGAGCTTGTAATGAAGGAGGTGAAGCGAACCCGCTCTAAGGCATATTGGATATCGAAATCCGTTGATAAGTTGAAGTTTCATCGAACAACAATCCAATATTTACGAGTGAGGAGAGAGTAATGGATGCATTTTTAAATCAGGTGCAGGCAGTGCTGAGCGCCATCGGGCCCTCGGTCATGCTCCCGATCCTTATCTTCATCTTCGGGCTGATCCTGGGTGCCAAGCCGGGACGTGCGTTCCGGGCCGGCGTGACCATCGGCATCGCTTTCATCGGCATCAACCTGGTCATCGGGTTGATGTGGGGAACCTTGAGTGACGTCGCCCAGACCATTGTTACGAAGACGGGCTCAAACCTTGACGTCCTCGACGTAGGCTGGCCTTCAGCTTCTGCAATCGCTTTCGGTTCCCGTATCGGAACACTGATCATCCCCTTTGCCCTTGGGGTGAATATCTTGTTTATCGTGCTGGGTTTAACCCGGACGCTCAACATCGACATCTGGAACTTCTGGCACTTCGCCTTCGCAGGCGCGATGGTTGTCGTCGTGACTGGGAACCTGGCGCTGGGACTCTTCGCCGCATCCGTTTTTGCGGCGTTGATGTTGTTTATGGCAGACTGGACGGCAAAATCGGTCCAGTCCTTCTTAACATCCCCGGCATCTCGATCCCGCACGGCTTCTCAACTTCAATGACGCTGCCCACGATCGCCCTGAACTGGGTCATCGATCGCATCCCGGGCTTGAAGGACTGGGAAGCCGATATCGACACAATCCAGCGGCGCTTTGGCGTCTTCGGTGAGCCGATCATCCTCGGCCTGGTCATCGGCCTGGTGCTTGGTGCGATCGCCTTCTTCCCACCGACGGAAGGTGCGACCTGGACAAACGTCGTCATCCGGGTGCTCATCGTAGGCATGGAGCTGGCGGCGGTCATGATGCTCCTGCCGCGCATGGTTGCTATCTTGATGGAAGGCTTGATCCCGATCTCCGAAGCTGCACGTGACTTCATGCGCAAACGCTTCGGCGGCGGCGAGATCTACATCGGCCTCAACTCGGCCATCCTCATTGGCCACCCAGCACCTCTAGCGGCATCTTTGGTTCTGGTGCCGATCGTGATCGTCCTGGCCGTGATCCTGCCTGGTAACCGCTTCCTGCCCTTCGCTGACCTGGCCGTGTTCCCCTTCTTGTTCGCCATGATGGCTCCCATCACGCGCGGCAACGTTGGACGGATGATCATCATCGGCACCCTGGCCTCGATCGTCGGCCTGTACATGGGTTCCTGGATGGCGCCGTACATCACCGAGGCTGCCCCGCGGCTGGCTTCGCAATCCCCGCGGGAGCTTCACTGATCTCGGCCGTCGGCGATGGCTGGGACATCTGGACCTGGCTGTTTCTCTGGCCAACCACGATCAGCGCAACCTTCGGCTGGATCGCAGCGGCTGTTGTGCTCGGCTTAACGGTCTTCGGCGCGATGACCTACAAGCGCAACCGCAAGGCGTGGGACATGCTCGCCGGTGCCCCGGCAGAGGCGGAAGCCGCCCCTGCAATGGACTGAGTCTGTCCGGGTCGCTTCAACTCGCTTGACACAAACCTCCGGGGAGCAAGTCATCGCCCCCCGGAGGTCATCTTTATTCATGTTGATCATTCCACCTGGAGGGTCGGCTCAGCGAAGAAGGCCCGTCGCTCAACCGGTATAATCGTTGTACAATTGCTTTCTTAGAGTCCGGAAAGCCATCAGTCCAGCAGGTGAACGCGCATGTTCCAGGAACTCCTTTACGCAATGATTGGATCATGGGGCAGGGCTGTAATCGAGTGGGCCCTTGCCAACCCCGTCCAGGTTGGTATGGCCTGTGCCGCTTGGTTGATCGTCATCGGCGCCAGCAAGCTTCAGCTGAAATGGATAAAAGACCGCACTGACAGCATGGTGCTGGCTGCGGCAAGTGGGATCCTTGAGCGAACCCCCGCCTGGCGGTGGATAAGCTGTTCGACCAGGTTTACCCAATCTGGTCGCAGATGGTGCGAAAAACCGCCCTCTTCATTCCCCATCGCTGGGAGGTGTGGCCCGTTCCCGCCACACCGGAACGGGTCGCTGGACGGCTGGACTTTACGCCAGAATGGCTGGGCCAGCACCTATTGGCGAATGGGATCGAAGTGCGTGGGGTAAAACCCAAAATCGAAAAACCCTGATCTGTAAAAAATTCAGGAGAGCTGCATGGGGTGGACCTCGGCATCCCTAGTTGTACCCAAATTACATGTAGAAACCAGTACTGAGGGCATTGAAGCCCTTGGGTCTCTCCTCTTCGAGCAGGGATACGTCCGAGAGTTGTTCATACAGGCTGTAATCGACCGTGAGCAAGTGTTTGCAACAGGCCTGCCCACACCGGAGGTCCAGGTCGCAATCCCGCATGCCGACGTTGAGCATGTCCGTAAGTCCGCCATTGCACTTGGGCTGCTAACCCACCCAGTCGAGTTCGGCGAGATGGGCAACCCCGAAGGAAAAGTCAAGGTAAGCGTTATCTGCATGCTTGCTGTAAGGGAATCAGATTCTTTGGTATCCTTGCTTAAGACTTGGTGGGCATCCTGCAAGATCCCGCCTTTCTACACGAGATTCTGGGCACAAGCGACCGCGAGACGATCGCCGCCCCGTTAATGCCCGACTCCCAACTCACCAGGAGGATTAGATGATAAAGAAACGTGTCCTCGTCGCATGCGGTACTTCGATCGCGACCGCAACCCACGCCGCAAACGCCGTGATGGATATGGCGAAAGAAGCGGGGATCGAGATCGAAGTCGCCCAATGCAAGGCAGCCGAAATCCGGGGGAAGATACAAACCTATTCACCCCAGGTCATCGTCGCCATGACACCCGTGCCAGGCGACCTTGGCGTGCCCGTTTTTAACGGCGTACCCTTTCTCTCTGGCGTTATGCTTGACGAGCTCAAAGCCTCCATCCTGGAGGAACTTCGAAAAGAATAAGAAACGCCACGGCCCGAGTTCCCAAAAGACGCCCCGCCGCCTGCGCGGAGGGGCGTCTTTTCTTTCCAAGGATCGGAGCAGAAAATCACGCCGTTTGTCACTTCCATTTAGACACTCCCTTTGCTATAGTGATGATGTACTAATGTTTGATCGTTGTACTTTTGTTCGTCTGCGGGGAAGAGCGGGCGTACTACGCCAGGAGTATGAGAATGGGGATGGGATATCTTGGACAATCCACCTTTTGATAGGGCGCTCCTAGGGAAAATTGGCTGGCACTACTACGTCGATGGGTTGACGCAGAAGCAAATCGGCGAGCGCCTGGGGTTATCGTGGGTAAAAGTGCTGCGCTTGCTCCAACGAGCCCGTGCCGAAGGCGTGGTTGAAATCCGGATCGCCCCTGACGTGAAGATGAATACTGAGTTAGCCCGCAGCCTTGAGGACCGTTTTAACCTACAAGAAGCGATCGTCACCGACTCGGTCGATGAACCCGATGTCCACCACCTGGTCGGACGTGCAGGCGTGCGGAGTACCTCGAACGGGTATTGCGCGACGACCTGGAACTCGGGATCGGCATGGGCAGCACCGTCTTCAGCTTATTGAGCCACATGACCCCGCTCCGGCTCTCGGGCGTGGTCATTCGAACGCTGGCCGGGGTTTATGAAGAACCAGGCATGCCCTCAAACAGCTACAACGTTGCCTGGCGGTTGGCTGATCTGCTTGATGCGACCTGCGAAACAGATTTACTCACCGCTCATCGTTCCCGATCCAGCCACCCGGTACGTGCTCTTGAAAGATCGGCACGTTGCGCGAGCTGCTCGCAAGCGTGAGCAGGTGTGAGATCGCCCTCGTCGGTCTGGGGCGCGATCGACGCAAGTTCTCCGTTGTCTCGCCTTAGCTTCGTTCCAGAAGATCAACTTCAAAAGCTGCGTGCAAACGGAGCAGCAGGTGAGATCCTGGGGAAGGTTTTACTGATGGATGGCCAACCCATCTCGACCAGGTACGACGATCGTACGCTCGGCATCTCCCTCGCTCAACTCTGCAATATCCCCGATGTCATTGCGATCGCGGGATCTGACCCTAAATACAAGGTGCATCCCATGCTGGGTGCACTCCGTACAGGTTGTCTCAACGTTCTCATTACAGACCGGTGGACCGCTGAAGCCGTGTTGGTGAAAGCCGACCTCGATGTGGCAACCTTACGATACTTCGATCAGGAGAGAACATCGTGAAAATCGAACATCTACGCTGTCCAAGTCCTGGAAACTGCCCAGCAGATGGTACGCGACGGCCTGGCGACCAGCCAGGCGGCAACATCTCTGCCCGGGACCCGGACAGCGGACTGATCGCGATCACCCCAAGCGCCATCGAGTACACCCACATGACCCCAGGTGACATCGTCGTGATAGACAATTTCGGCAAGAGCATCGAGGGGAAGTGGAAGCCGACCAGCGAGACTCCGATGCATACAATTTTCTACCGGGAGTGGGAGGACGTCGGAGCCGTCGTACACACCCACGCACCCTACGTCTCGGTCTTCGCGATCAGCGGCGAGCGCATCCCGATGGTAGTCACCGAATCAGCGCTCTGTATTGGTGCGCCGGTCGAAGTCGCTCCGTATGCCAGGCCAGGGACCGAAGAACTTGCGACGATTGTGCTCAAAACGATGGGCGCGGGAGTGTCGGTTGTCATGGCGCAGCATGGCATGATCGCTGTCGGACAGGATCTGCATGCTGCCTACGGAACGACGATCGCCACCGAAGTATCTGCCCGGTTGACCATCATGGCGCGCTCTGCTGGCATGCAGCCGCTCACACTCGACCTGGCTGAGGTTCAACAACTGCGCCAGCTTTACCTTGAGCACTACCATCCAACGGGGGCGTGAACACCCTATCACGCGAGCAGCAGGCCAGGAACCATCGAAAGGAGCCATGAATATGAATTCGGCATTGATGCGGGCAGTCCTATTCCTCGGACCGGGTGAGCTTGAGCTTCGCGAGCCGCCCATCCCCGAACCAGGACCCGGGGAACTCCTCGTCCGGGTGCGAGTTGCGACGACTTGCGGGACGGACGCAAAAACCTACCGCCGAGGGCACCACCTCATGGTGCCGCCTTCGCTCTTCGGGCATGAATTTGCCGGGAGGTTATGGCTGCCGGGGAGGGAGTTGAACGCTTTAAGCCCGGCATGCGGGTCGTACCGCACAACTCCGCTCCTTGCCAGACATGTTATTACTGCAAACATGGTCAGGAGAATCTCCGCGATAATCGACTCTTCAATTTTGGAGCGTTCGCAGAATATGCCATCATCCCGGCGCCCATCGTCCGGTTAAACACCTTCGAAATCCCGCAAGATTCGAGCTTCGCTGAGGCCTCCTTGCTTGAACCCCTCGTATCGGTCATGCACGGCCAGCGCGTGATCCAGATCCAACCCGGTGAGCATGTGGCCATCATCGGGGCCGGCGGCCCGATCGGCTTGATGCACTTGCAGATGGCAAGGTTAAGCGGCGCAGCACAGGTCATCGCCGTCGATTTGAGCGAGGGCGTGGCTCAAGGTCGCTGCTAAACTTGGCGCCACGGCGACGATCAACCCGCGAAGTCGATCCGGTGGAAACGATCAAGGAACTCACTTCCGGCCGTGGCGTGGATGTCGCCATTGAATTAGCCGGCGCGAAAGAAGCATGGCAGACTGCGGTTCAATCCGTTCGGAAAGGCGGCAGGGTGCTGTGGTTTGGCGGGTTGAAAGGCGGGACACCGATCGAGCTTGATACGCATTGGATCCACTATGGAGAGCTGACGCTGCACGGCACCTTCCATGGCACACCGCTCGACGTGCACAAATCCTTCGAGCTGATCAAGCACGGTGTTATAGATTGCAAATCCTTGATCTCCGGCGAGGCTCCGCTGGCCGGCGTGGAAACTGCGCTCCAGCAAATGATTGCCGGTGAAGTCGTAAAAGTGGCCATCATCCCCGATGCAGCTGCGTAGATGATTGCGAGCGATAAGGAGGCCGCAGGATGAGCATTCCGACGGGTACAATGCGCGTCGCGATGTACTACAAAAACGATGACATCCGGATTGAAGAAAGCCCGATTCCACACATTGGTCCGGGTGAAATCCTGGTTCAAACCATGGCTTGCGGACTGTGCGGCGGCGAGACGATGGAATGGTACCTGGCCTCACGCGCCCCGAAGGTCCTGGGTCATGAGCCGACCGGTGTCGTCGCCGCGGTGGGGGATGAGGTCGATAAATTCGCGGTCGGGGATCGCGTCCATGTTCATCACCATGTGCCTTGCATGTCCTGCCACCACTGCCATCGCGGCCGGTATACGCTGTGTGAAGCGTTCTCCAGATCCAACCTCGATCCCGGGGGGTTTGCAGAGTACTTCCGGGTGCCAGCCGATATTGTCCGTTTCGACACCCTCCTCCTCCCTCCCGAGGTAAGTTTCGAGGCTGGAACGATCATCGAGCCCATGGCCTGCACCCTTAAAGGGATCCGCCAAACCCCCCTCCACCCGGGTGATACGGTTGCTGTTCTCGGGCTTGGTTTCATGGGCATGTGCTACCTTGAGCTGCTATCGATCTCGCATGCTGGAAAAATATTCGCGATCGATTTCAGCGACTGGCGCCTCGAAAAAGCCTTGGCACTCGGTGCAACCCACGCGTTGAACGCGGGACAAAATGATCCGTCCGAAAGCCTGCGGGATCTGAACCGTGGGCGTGGCGCTGATGCCGTCTTTGTCGCTGCGCCGACGATCCAGGCCTGGGAATTGGGCCTGGCGCTGACCGAACGCGGCGGGCAGCTCCATCTGGGGGCTCCCCCCTCCCCGGGAGTCCTCTGAACGTTGATGCGAACGCCCTCTATTTCAGCGAGGTCCAGATTAATTCCACATACTCCGCGCACCACGTGGATACGCAATCTGTCCTCGATCTGCTGGAATCAGGTAGGTTGGATGCACATGCGCTCATCACCCACCGCTTCGGTTTGGACGGCGTGCAGGAAGCCATCCAGCTTCTCCTGGAAGCAGACAAGTCTTTGAAGTCTTTGATCTATCCTGCCGGCTTGCCTGAAGGATAAAAGGAGATCTGCCTTGACCCCTGGAAGCGTTCATCTCACATGGACGGGCGACCAGCAGTACGTCGGGACCGACAGCGGGCGCCATTCCATCGTGATTTCTTCTCATGACGAGCGAAACCACACTGGCATGCGCCCTTCCGACCTGCTCCTGCTTGCCCTGGCCTCCTGCAGCGCGTACGATGTGGTCAGCATCTTGCAGAAGAAGCGCCTCGATCTCCGCTCGCTTAGCGTTGAAGTAACAAGCGAACAGGAGGCCGACCCACCCTGGACCTTCCGCCGCATCCATCTCCTATTTCGTGTGCAGGGTAAAGATTTATCGAAGAAGGATGTGGACCAGGCGATTAACCTGTCTTTGACAAAGTACTGCTCGGTCGCTTCTACAATCTCGGGTGAGGTCTGAGATTACCTTTGCTTCCGAAATCAATCTGGATTGATGGTCGGATGGCCTGCAACGTCGCTCGCCTATCTGCCAGGCACCGGGGCTGGCCCAGCCAGGCCCTGATGATAAAATTGTCTTCACCCAATCCTGGGTGGGGTTGCATCCAGTCGACCGTAGCCATCCATCCATTCCAGGCTTCATAGCCAGATTACGAGGAACATCCATGAAATCTCTCCGGCTTACAGTTGACCATCCAGTCGGCCTTCATGCCCGGCCGGCAGCACGCTTCGTCCAGGCTGCCACAGCGTTCAAATCCAAGATCACTGTCGCCAACGCAACCAAGAGCAGCGCACCGGTTGACGCCAAGAGCATCTTGATGGTGCTCACGCTTGGTGTGCACCAGGGTTTCGAGATCGTCATCGAGGCAGAGGGCGAGGACGAAAACGAAGCCATCGAAGTGCTTAAGGCGCTCGTCGAAGACAACTTCGGGGAGTAAATGGCGGCCATCACCAGGCCATATTTGTTGAGCCTTCACCGGGCCGTACGGATACAGGGAGAGGGGTGATCTATGCCGACATATGCAGGTGAGCAAACATTCGAAGATCTGAACGCAGATGATGTGTTCCAGGCAGTGGTGCGCGCTCTGCCAGAATTTGGATACACGGTCTGGAAAACCCGTCCGATCGGCTGGTTGATCATGGCAAATCGTGACCTCCAGCAGGGAAAAGTGAACGCAACCGTAGCCATTCGCCCTGGCGCAGGCGCCGTCCTCAACCTATCGCTGGCTTGCGATACCCTCTCCCTGGAGGAACTCCAGGATTATCACCAGGCATTGTTGTCCAAAATTTCCACCCGGCTGGCTTAGGTTCCACAGGGCACTCAACATGGCCAAACCGATGAAACGAAAGACAGCGCGCTCAAACCTTGCGAACCTTGGACGCAGCATCTTGGGGAAAGAAATAGGCGCCCTGCAGGCATTGGAGGGGCAGCTTGACTGGGAGATCCTCGAACGTGCTCTGGACATGCTTTTGGCCTGTGATGGGACGATTTGGGTCACGGGTGCCGGGACCTCTGGCACGATCGCCCGGCGTTTCGCACATACGTTGACTTGCTCCGGTCTGCCGGCAGCGTTTCTCGATCCCGGTCAAGCACAGCATGGATACGCGGGTATCCTGCGTGCGCGAGATCTCCTGCTGGGATTTTCGCGAGGGGCGAGACGGACGAAGTCAATCACCTGCTTGCCATCGCGGTAATCTAAGCAAACCGCAGCAATCTCCATCCTCGAAAACGCCACCTCTCCCATGGCAGGTCTCAGTACGCTCGTCATTCAGTACTCCATGGCACCCGAGCTGGATGCTGAAGGTTTCATCCCCTTCTCCAGCACCCTGGCGCAGGCTGCGATCGGAGATTTGCTTTGCGCTGGCGTCCTGCAGGCAAGGGGCCATTCGGATCAGGTTTTTTCAAGCCTCCACCCGGGCGGCGCAGTAGGCAAACGCTTATCGACAGCTGCTCCTACACGCAGCGGACCTGCCCGGGATCTGAGCGCCTTACGCGGTCTGTGATCGATATGGACGGGGTCTTGTGGCATGGCGAAGCCCCGCTTCAAGGACTGGCTCAATTCTTCCAAACGCTGGAAGCCCTGGACATCAAGTACGTCCTCGCAACAAACAATCCTTCCAAGCGACCGGAAGAATTCGCGGAGAAAGCCCGCCGTTTCGGGATCCAGGTCGACGCAGGGGATGTGGTCACCTGCGTTCAAGCTGTACAGCAATATCTGCAAAAGAATTATCCCCAGGGTAGCCGTGTGCACGTTATCGGTGAGCGTGCCTTAAAGGAGCAGGTCGAGGAAGCCGGTTATGAACTCGCCGACGACGATGTCGTCGCGGTCGTGGTCGCGGTCGAACGCGGGCTATCGCATGGGACGTTCAAGCGAGGAACGCTGCTCATCCGGGAGGTGCGGAATTCATCGGGACCAACGCTGACCCATCCTACCCTACCGAGGAAGGCTTTGTGCCCGGGAGCGGCATGATGGTGATCGCCCTGGCTGCAACTTCCGCCACGCAGCCGGTCATCATGGGTAAACCCGAGCGGGCGATCTTCGATCTGGCCTTGACGAAACTGGGGTTATCCGTAGATCAGGTTGCCTCGGTCGGCGACCGTTTGGATACGGATATCGAGGGTGGCAAGCGGCTGGGAATGCAAACCGTCCTGCTCTTGACCGGGATCGCCTCCGAAGCCGACATTCAGTCCAGTAAGACGAAGCCAGATTGGGTGTTCAGTGATTTGGAGGAATTCGCCCGCGCGTGTAAGGGCCTAGCCATCTGATGCCGCCAGGGCGCTTGCCCGTAATCGGCTGATGGCCTGCGCTGGCTCGCGGTCTCCCCAAATGGCGCGGCCAGCGACGAGAACCGTCGCCCCGGCCCGAACGCACTGGTCGGCGTTCCCGGGATGGATCCCGCCATCTACTTCAATCTCGATTGCCCTGCCCGCACAATACGCCCGCACCTGCTCGATCTTCTCCAGCAAACCCGTCATCAACCCAGCCCCCGCACCTTCCGGTTCTGCCATCATCAGGAGCACCACGTCCAATTCGTCCAGTACGGGCTGGATGGCTTCGACAGCTGTCGCAGCATTGAACGCCAAACCAGCCCGTACCCCCAACCCTTTGAGCATCGCAAGCGCCCGGTATGGAAAGCGCGTCGATTTAAACTGCACCGTGACAATGTCCGCCCCGGCCTCGACCACCTGCTGGAACATAGCCTCGGGCCGGTCGACCTCCAGGTGGACATCGAAGGGCAATCGCGAATGCGACCGCAGGTCGCGGATTGTCTTCGGACCAAAGGATAGGTTGGGGATGAAGACCCCGTCCTCGATATCGAAGTGCAGCCAATCGGCCCCGCCTGCCTCGGCTAACTCGACGGCTTTGGCCAGGTTGCTTTGATCCGCAGCGGCGATCGAGGGAGCAATCTTGATCAATGCCTAGCCCCGGCTCAAATCAAGCGTGGCATCGAAGGCCGTTGCAGTATGAACAAGCAAGTCAATCGAGGCCTCGATATCGGATAAATCTCCCACCTCGAGCGGGGCGTGGGTGTACCGGATCGGGACTGCCAGAGAAGCTGTGGGCACGCCCTCCGGGGCGAGGAGCTGGCTGAAGGCAGCATCGGTAATGATGCCGATCAACACCTCGCGCTCGTAATGGGATCGCATGTTGCCGGGCTGTATTCTCGATGAAGCGGCGCAAGAATGGGTTCGGGATCAAACCGCCCAGCGTCCCCCTTCCGTGGAATTCATACAAGCCAACCGCAGGACCCCCCCCGAGTTTCATACCGGAAAGATGGGTGAGCTCTGGCGTGTCGCAGGCGATTGTCACATCGATGCAGATTGCCGCATCTGGGTGGTATTTCTGAAAGACTGGCCAGACCCCGCGAACGTTAAACTCCTCCTGGACGGAAGCCGCCAGGTGGACCGTCGCCTTCGGGCGATTGGCTGCAAGCGCCTCCAAGACCTTGATCAGCTGCAAGCAGCCGATGCGATTATCAAGCGTTTTCGATGCCACGCGCTGCCCGGCCAACCGGATCATCCCCGGCCGGTAGGCGATCATATCTCCCACCTGGATCCCCAGCTCCTGCACTTCCTCGCTCGTGGCGCAACCGACATCCACGTACATTTCCAGTCTGCTGGGGACGGTAAATTTCGCTTCCGCAGGCGTGACATGGTGCGAGTGTCGTCCCCACCAGGCCGGGCACACGGTTGCCTGCCTCGGTAATGACCTCAACTGCTGTCGCGAGCAAGCTTTTCCCGGGACGCCGCCCACCCGTTCGAAGCGCAGAAAGCCATCCGGTTCGATCTTGCGCACGATCAACCCGAGTTCATCCATGTGGGCGAAAATGAGCAAATGCGGTTGGTCGGGATCACCCTGCAGGCTGGCCGACGACGTTTCCAAGGCGGTCCACCTGAACATCGTCGGCAAGGGGGGTAAAAGCCTCGCGAATCATCTTGATGAGCGCGTCTTCACGACCGGAGAGTGCTGGCGTCGACGTCAATCGCTCCAGGATAGCCAGAGTATCGCTCATCGTCTGCTGCTCCTCAGCTGCGAGCCGTGGATGCGGCTCGCATGAAAGCCTTCGCCCGGTCAGGATCAACCGGGTTCCAGGTGTAGCCATCGACCTTGAGGCTCGAACCCACGATGGCACCATCGGCTACCTGGAGGAAATTGGCGATGTTCTCAGCCCGGGCACCGGTGTTTAGCAGGACAGGCATTCCTCCCCCACTGCCTCCTTCGCCTGCTCTACCCACGCCAGATCGGGTTCTGTCCCCGCACAGGCCCCGCGATGAGGATCGCATCGGGCACTGACGATACAGCCAGGCTGCGAGCTCGTTCGGCGACGGTGCGGGTGCCCAGGGGAGAGGCAAATTCGGGTGTGATGTTCATATACACCTGTACATGCTCCGCGTCCAGCTTCCGCCGATAGCGCAGCAATTCAGCCGCGTTCGGGCCCCAGAACCCCATGTCACTTTCATACAATCCGCTTGCCACTTCACGCATGAAGGAGGCGCCGGTGGCTGCTGCAACAGCCATTGCTGCACGTGGATCCCACATCAGGTCTACGCCGAAGGGCAGGGCCCTCTGGCCTGCATTCGGTGACGACCCGTGTCATGGCGGCAACCGCCTCATACCCCACTTCGAATGCGTAGGGTCTATCATCTTCATTGCAGAACAAGATGCCGTCGACCTTGGCTGCCAGGAGATGTTCGACGTCCCTGCGCACCCAGCTGACGAGTGCATCCGGTCCACCGCTAGAGTCGTAGCGAGGCGTCCCTGGCAGTGCAGGCAGGTGTGCCATGGCAATGATTGGTTTGGATTGGCCAAACAATTCGCGGAATCGAGTTGTCAACTTGTCCCTCCGTGCCCCATGTCCGTGCTTTTCGGGTCGATCCAGCCCGTCTTCACCTCCAAGCACCAACAACCGTCATGGAGTCAAGACAACGGTCGTGCCTTGTGGGCACGACCGGATTATAAACTGTGAGCTGCCGCCAACAAAATGTGTGCGGGCGCCGCAACCGTTGAGGGGATTGTTCAGCTTCCAGCAGCGGTGGCCGCTTTAGGAAGAACGCACCCGAACCGAGACGATGCGCAGATTTTCGGAGGCGTTTGCGAGCAGGCCAATCATTTCGGCACAGGCAAGCCGCAGGTGGACCAGGATCCCTTCCTCACGGAGCGAGATCCAGTGGTCCATGCGCATGGCCTCGAGGATATGCCTTTCAGCACGTTGGACAATTGCAGAAGGTGAGACGACCAACAGTATGTTGGGTGCGGCCTACTGCCGGAGAGTTGAGCAAGCTGACGATGCGATCCATTAAGCCCAGGATCACTTCATCTTTACCATCCGGCAAGAGGTTTGAACTCACCCCGCACACGCTGCACCAATACCCTTAGTTGGGATTCGTCTGACCATTTCTTCACGGTGCGCCTTCCCTTCCTGTTCAATACCAATACAAACGCCCAACCGATTAATAAAAATTATCCACCAACATGGTCCGGTTGGAACTTTCTATGTCCTTTCAATTCACATATAGCTGGAGGATTATGGGCCAGCCTCGCAGCAGCTGGTCTTCCGGAAGTCCATCGAACGCTCATTTTCTATGTTGCGGTCTGGATTCAATCCGTGGAAAGGAGCAATCGCGTGAGCCTTCGGATTCTAAAGTATCTTCAGCCGCTGGACGAGGGATTCTATGTCTTCCGACCCAAACAGGCCCGATCCCAAATCAGCACATCAGCCCCGGCGTCGACGAGCGCTGGCGCGTTCGATAACCGAATCCCGCCATCCACGGCGATTGGGGTGCTAACGCCTGCCTGATCTAAGCGCTTCCTCGTCGCTGCCACCCAGTCGATCACCCCATCCCGCATCGCCTGGCCGCCGAATCCCGGGTCAACCCCGAGCAGGAGGAGCAGATCAACCTCTTCGAACAGCTCCAGGATGAATCCACCGGGGTGAGCGGCAGCAGACCGACGACCAACCCTCACCGCTGGCGCTGGCGAATCCCTCTGGAACGCCACCTGTGGAATCCGGCATGTGTCGTGCTGAACGATGATCACTTGAGCTTGGAATTCCTGGAACGCTTCCAGGACATAATCGGGGTTATCAAGCTCGAGATGGACCTCAAATGGAAGCTCTGTTAGCGTTGAGAGCGCTTCGAGGTGGTAAGGTGCGAGTGCCAGGTTAGGGACATAATGGCCGTCCCATGAAATCCACATGGAACCGATCCACACCCGCCGCCTGCGCCCGCAGCAGGTCATCACCCATCTGTGCGAAATTTGCCCCCAGAAGGGATGCGCTAACTTGTGCCAAAGCAGTCCATTGCTCGTCTCTCCTTAACCATCTGAAGCGTGGGCATGGCGTTCGATTTTATTAAGGAAATTGCTCCCGGAGGATAGCTGCGATTTTCTCAGCCGCTTGCCCGGGATCTGGCTGGGCGGTGATCCCACGGCCGACCACGACTGCGTACAGCGGCACGGAGCAGAACATCGGGATTGTCTCTGAAGTTAATCCGCCCGCAATCATGACCTCGATCCCGCTCTCATGAATCGCGATAAGGTCGGCGCAGTCTTTTTCACCCCAGGCCGCGCCGCCCGTGACTTCTTCGTCAATGCTGCGGTGAACCAGGACAAGATCCACACCCAGTGATTTGAGTTCGGTGCAGCGGACCTGTCAATATCACGTATGCCTGTCAGGTCGACGACGCAGCGCCTACCCCGTTCACGGGCGACGCGTTGGACTTCGCGGATCGTTGCAAGGGTTGTGACACCGGAGGCGACAGTGAAATCTGCTCCGGCATCGAATGCAAGCCCGGCTTCGAATGCCCCGACGTCCGTCGATTTCATGTCGGCGTAGATGAGCTTATCGGGATGCTCGGATCGCAGGCGGCAGACGACCTCCAGTCCGACCGATTTGATGAGTGGGGTTCCGGCCTCCGGATATCCACCCAGGTGCGACAAGCACCGCCGCCTGTAAGGCTGGTTCATTTCGGCGTA
>CAVPZJ010000007.1:0-40008 GCA_963710255.1 uncultured Chloroflexia bacterium | reverse complement strand
GCCTGGATAACTCGTTGAAAGTCAGACTGGGCGGTGTGAAACGCACCAGGAACTCACGCACGTGCTGGCCAGACAGCAGCCCACGCCGGGGCGGCCGGATGTCAATCAGTTTCATCATCACGCGCAGGCTGGCCATGTCGCGCGCTTCACGTTCAAGCTCGTCCGGGGACCAACCCGCCGAGAAGGCGGCCGCTACGATGCCGCCCATGCTTGCGCCCGACATGGGTCCAATCAGGATGCCCTCCGCTTCGAAGACCTTCAGCACGCCGATGTGGGCCAACCCACGCGCACCGCCCCCGCTCAGCGTGAGACCGATGCCCTGGATCCCGCCTCCCTTATTCGCCATCCGGGTACCCCCGTTCCCGGCCGCGCGTGACGCCGGCGATGTCCTTCAAACCGGTCCGGTCAATCAGGCTGAATTCGGTGCGCGGTGATGTCGATTAACAATTCATCCGAAAGGCGGTACAGCACCCGGCACACCATCTCGCACGTGGATCCGACCCGGGCTGCCATCTCGTCCAGTGTCAGGTTGCGAGCGACAGGGCCTTGATCAGGGTACTGGTCGAGCAGGAGCTTGGCCAGCCGGCCGGCGACCGGCTGGAAGGCCAGGTCATCGACGATGTCGCTGGCGATCTGGACCCGGTGGATGACCAGCCGGGTCAATGCCCAGAGCGCGTCCGGGTTCTCGAGCAGGACCGGCAGGATATCCTCCTTCTTCCACAAGAGCAGCTCGCTGTCCTCTGCTGCGCGAATTGAGACCGGCATTTGCAAACCGTCATCGAAGAAGGAGACGCCCCAGAACAGATCGCCGGGGTCCAGCGTGAGGACCAGCAAGCTGCGGCCTTCCAGCGACTCCTTGACGGCCTCCACGGAGCCAGAGAGGACAAGCATCAGGTACGGCCAGGCTTCACCGGAGGTGGTCAGGAATGTTTTCTGCGGGATCTCGCGTCGTACGCTAGTCGATCGAAGCCGGTCAAGGGCTTCATCGCCCAGCGATGCGAAGAGCCGGGTAGCCTTCAGCGTATCAAGGGTGAGCGGCATTGGGTCTCCTGATGGCTAAATGCGCAAACTGGATTCAATCGCATCTTGAGCGCGATGACAAATACACAGCTATTTGCCGCACATTTGCGTAAAAGCAAAGACGACGCATACAAATTGTACTATTCTTCACAATATGAAGACGCCGATCTCCATTCTAGATGTGTTGCCCTACTGGGTCGAGATTAGGACCTCAAAGTGGATGCAGCTTCGAGGACAATTGTTGGTGCTGGTCCAGTCAGCAATGCTGCTCCTGGCGGCCAGCGTGTTCATCTCAGCGTGCGCAAGGTCCCGGCGCCCGGAATGTGCGACGGAGCCGCCGGCCGACGGCGCCACGCCCCAGGCCACAGAAGCTGCCCTCAACCCTGACCAGGTCCAGCTCCTGTGGGAGGCCGGGCCGCATGCTTCCTCGCAGGCATTCGAGAACAGCGGGGAGGACGGGAGCTGTGCCCGCTGCCACGCCCCTAAATCGTGGGCGCCGCCCACGGGTGAGCTGCCGTTGAGTTGGTCCCAGGCGGGGATGACACCGGGGACCACCCTGGCCATTGCCCAGGGCGAGTGGTCCCCGGTTGGGTGCGCCGTCTGTCATCAAGGCGAACCCGAGGCAATCGAAGGCGAGATCGCCTGGCTGGAGGTGCCCCCGGTGCTCGTCTACAGCCCGGTGGAGACCGCCACCGAACTCTGCGAGAAGTGCCACCTGGCGGGTGATGTAGAGGGCCACCTCTCGATCACTATCGGCGGCAGCCACCTGGAGATGACTTGCACGGAGTGCCATGACCCGCACGACATGACCGCCAGCTGCACCGGCTCCGGTTGTCACGAGACCTTCGCCGAAGAGTGCGAGCCGATCGAGACCCATGATAAGCCGCACATGGAGGCTTCCTGCTCATCCTGCCACGATGCCGATCTGCTGCCGATCGATTGGAACGAGGCCGATCAAGTCTGGGATACGGTCATCCGCTCCGCGACGGGTGACGACTACAGGACCTATGCTTCGCATGCGCTCGTCCTGGAAGTGGCCTGTGAACGCTGCCATGAACCCGGTAATCATCCCTGGGGGGATACGAAGGAGTGACTCTTCATCGATTGCCGCATAAAGCTTTCCGCGGTGTTGCCTTAAGGTAAGGATTTCCGGCGCGACAAGTGATATCTTTCACGAAACGAACGCCATGATCGTCAAGTGCGTGCCCGGCTGCGTGCCGGAAAACCTGCGCCCCGCGCGCGCCATACTCTCAGGAGGTTCGCAATGAACAATCGTAACCGCATCGCTGGCTATGTATCTGCGGTCGCTTCCGTGCTGATGCTGGCTGGCATCTACCTGCTCTTCATGACCTGGTATTCGCGGGGCATGAACGCCGAAGCAGCCGAGCCGGGCTGCGAGATCCTGCTCAGGTACCTGATGCCAGGGCTGTCCGATTTTGGGATGGTCGCGGGCGTGCTCTATGCCGTCGCAGCATACGGGTTCTTTACCTCGCGCGCTGGGCCTATGGTCTGGTCGTGGTCGCCAACATCCTCGCCTTGCAAGCGAGCTGGTTCGTCAACGTGCCCTTCATGGCGGCGGGGCTGCCGCCGGTGTACTTCATCCTCTTCTGGCCCAACCTGGCCCTGTACTTCTTCCTGCTCCGCTATGTGGGCCAGCAGCCCTGGAACCGCATCCTGGTCGGCTTGTTGATGGGCATGGCTTTCATCTTCTGTTTTATGAATGGCGTCGCCAGCTGGAGCCGCATCATCACGATCGGCAAGCACATCTTCGTCTTCGTCCAGCGCCTTAACTGGATCGCCTTCATCGGCTGGGGGTTTGCAACGGCCGGCTTCCTGCTGCGGCCGAAGGAGTGGGTGCGCGTCACGGGCATCGCTTCTGGCCTGCTGGAAGTCATCGTGGGCATCCCGCTCGTCATCGCCACCACGATCAGCCTGGGCCGCTTCTCTCTCTTTACCTTCGGCCCGCTGTCCTGCCTGATCCTGGTCATCCTGCTCGTGTGGCCGGGCGTTTGGCAAAAGCTGACCGGGTTAGGCACTGGGGACAACCCACCCCCGGCCCTAAACCCGTCTGGAACTGCTTGATCCGTTTTGTGGCAGGGGGTCTACGTGCAGCAAGCGCCTCATAAGGATCTGGTAACCCATCCCCGAACCTGAAAATCGGCACCCCCAGCCTGAGGGGGTGCCGTCGTTTCTGGTTGATCCATCCCCCCCATGCTTTAGGAGTGCGAGGGCGCACGATCGTGATGAATTTCCCTATGCCCGGTTTGTCAAGCATGGTATTGTGGAGGTGTTGCAGTCAAGACACTTGGTAGAAGGACAAATGAAGAATCTCGCAAATCTGTTAGGCCGTGTGTGGCACTTTCGTCACATAGGCGCAGGAGATATTCAGCGCATCGTCAATGCTGGATCTTTGATGCGTTTCCGCTCAGGCGAAACGATCTTCCTCGCTTCACAGCCCGGGGCAGGGATGTTCGTCCTGCTGAGAGGCAAAGTCCACTTGTGCAACCTCAGCGCCGGCGGGCAGGAACAAATCATCGCCACGATCGAACCGGTGATCATGTTTAATGAACTCACCAGCATCGACGGGGGGCCCAACCCTTACACCGCGCTGGCGGACAAGGATTGCCTCACCTGGAATATCAAACACGAGGCTTTTCTTGACCTGGTGCGGAGCTACCCCGATCCAGAGATCGGCCTGGGTTTGCTGCGTGTGCTGGCCGCACGCACGCGGCTCCTGATCAACCGCTGCGAGGACCTCTCCTACCGCCCGGTCCTGGCTCGCACCGCCAAGCTGCTGCTCGAATTGAGCGACTGGGGTCGCGCCGACATCGACCGGGCGGATTTCCCGATCAAGGAGCTGGCGGCGCACATCGCCAGCGTCCCGGAGGTCGTCTCGCGCTCCCTGACCACCCTCGCCGAACGTGGCCTGATCATCCAGGAACGCCAGCGCATTCGCGTGCTGGACCCCGAGCGGTTGGCGGAGATTGCGCAAGTCGCACAACTGGAACTCGCCTAGCCCCCCGGTTCAACCGCACCTCCCATATCCCCAAAATACTTGACAGAAGTCAATGAACTCCTGCCCGTACTCGATGTAGGATGAAGACATCGATATGTGAAATAATTCACGTATTGAACCTCCTGCACGACCGTGTGCAGCAATAGCCCGTGTTGCAACCTCCAAGCCGGCTACTTGGGGGCATCAAGACGGAAGTACAAGGAGAATGCATCTATGGAAGGACTGCACCGTACGACAGGGCTTCACCGGAGGCTTGGAAAGCTCCTGGGGCTGATCTTGGTGCTCGGTCTGCTGCTGGCTGGCTGCCAGGCAGCCACGCCGGCGCCGAGCGAGCCACCTCCAGCCCCCCCAGAGCCGACGCAGCCCCCCGCGCCGACGCCGACCGAGCTGCCAGACCAATCGGCCATCCTGGCCGAATGGGACACCAGCCCGATGGCTCATACGTATGACCTGGGCAAAGGGCCGAACACCTACTGCTCACGCTGCCACTCGCCCCAGAACTGGGATCCGGCCGCGCAAGCCGGCCCGCCACCGAACTGCGTGACCTGCAAATTCCCGACCGATGCTGAACTGCGCATCGCCCCGACGATGGACTTCGTCGAGGAAGCGGATTGGGCAGGCATCACGTGCCTAAACTGCCACGAGATGGAGAACGGCGTGGCTCTGGCTGGCCTGTCCTGGCTCAACCCCATCAGCGAAACCCACGAAGTGGTCAGCAACGCCAACGAACTGTGTGGCAAGTGCCATGCGAACACGTCGGGCGTTTCGGCCACGGGTGGGCGCGGGGTGACGCACGCTATCGAGTTGGGCGGCAGCGCACACCTGAACTATGCCGGTGAGTGGCCGCAATCAGATCGGCCGCAATACTGCTCCGACTGCCACAACCCGCATACGACGGAGCCGAAACAGTGTGTCGATTGCCATGCCGACATCCCCGAGGCAGAAACGCACATGAACGGCTTGAATGCGCTGATGCTGGATAAGGTCAGCTGCCAGGCCTGCCACGATGCCTCCGGGATGGAAGTCGGGCCAAGCCCGATCGAGGCAGACGGCGGTGTGTTCGTCACCGTCGTCAGCGCCATGAGCCGCAGCGGCGAGATGACGACGACCTATGTCAAATCGCACAGCACGCAATGGCTGGTCGCTTGCGACCGCTGTCACTTCGAGGGAAATGCCTGGGAGCTGACCGTGCTCACGGCCGATGGGAAGCCGCCGGCGGAGGAATAGACCAAGGCTTTGAAAAAAGTGAGGCGTCCTGTGCTGAATAGCCGACGTGCAGGGGGTCGCGGTTGATAGGCGGACTCCCGGAACGAAGCGCAGGACGCCCCACGGATGAGAAGGATATCACATCCCAAGGTGATCACCTTCAGAAGATGGGGCAGCACAGGTAGGAGCAGGAGTATTGAACATGGAAAGGATTTTCCGAGGCGGTGCCTCTCTCGGTGTAGCCATCATTCTCTGCGCAATCGTCCTCGCGGGTTGTTCGGCGGAGGCTGAGAGTCAAGATCCAGCGCCAACCACAGCCGGGTCCACGGCAGCTCCGGGCGTTGTCGAGACGATTTCGCCCGGAGCAGAATCCGATCCTGACATGAGCGAGGCTCTGTGGTCGGAGAGCCCGCACGCCAGCACGTTCGTCGTCGATGAAAACGGCCAGAACAGCACCTGTGCTCGCTGCCACGCGCCTGTGAACTGGGTCCCGGGCATGGATGACATGCCGGCAAGCTGTTCGACCTGCAAGTTCGAGGTCGACCCACCGCCGCCATACATCGAAGAGACGGACTGGACGGCGGTTGAGTGCAAGGTTTGTCATGAATTGAACAAGAAGGGCGAGGTAGAAGACGGATACGCCTGGTTGGAAATTGCCGCCATCGAGGAATATGCAGAGGTGAGTTCCCCGGAAGAGTTATGCGCGAAATGCCACACCAATGAAGCACTGGCTGGTCACCTCGCTGTCTCTGTGGCCGGGGATCATCTCGGGTATGCCTGTACTGCGTGCCATGACGCGCATTCTGCGGCTGCCTCCTGTGGCGAGACCGGATGCCATCCGGCGATCGATGCGGGCGAGCCCATCCTCGGGCATGATGAGGATCATGTCCAGGTTGACTGCGTCGCCTGCCATGACGCCTCCAGCCTCACGGTCGGGATCGATCCCGAGACAGCCCTGTGGAGCACGTACCTAGATGGGGGGCTCGAGCAGGCGTTTTATTCCCACGACACGCAGCTCGGCGTCGATTGCCAGCGCTGCCACTTTGAAGGAAACCCGTGGGGCATCGCCGCTTCAGTCAAATAAGGACAAACTCGAAAACGTATTGAGAGGCGGATTTAACTTTTGGCATAGTCCTGGCCTGTGGAACCGGGTATGCTTATTGTGACAGAAAGCACGAAACGTATCGGCACCGGGGATCGAACCTCAACCAACGAGGATACGATAAGGGAAGGTCTATGAAAGAGCGACTCCACTACATCTTCCAATCCACCAAGGGCCTGATCCTGCTGGCGATCGCCATGATCTCGATCGTCACCGCCATCTTCGGGATGCTCTCCGGTCCGCTGGCCGAGTGGGGGTTGGACGACTTCCTGGTCTCGGTTACCGGGATGCAGCTCGTGCCAGCCGAGAGGGAAGGCCGCATCATCATGCTCTACCATTCGATCGCCCTGGCCGTCATTGCGATCGAGACCTACATGATCACCAGCCTGCTCAAGATGAAGGACCACGAGCGAACGCTGATCAACGGCACGATCACCTTTGGTTACCTGCTCACGATGATCTGCGGGCTGACCTTTGCCTACTTCGGGCAAAACTTCATCCTGCACGGGCTGTTCCTGTTCGGCAACTCGCTGGTCTTCTTCGCCGGGCTGCTGCTGGCGCTTGCGCTCTGGCCCTGGCGCGAGGAGTACCGCATCGAGGACGGTGAGCTTGCCAGGACGCGTGGCGGGATCGACCTGGAACGGGCAGCCTTCTTTACGATGGCCATCGCCACGCTCGGGTCCTCCTTGTTCGGCGCCGTGACCGGCTCCTACTGGGGCAACGGGCACGAGACCTTCCTGGCCGAGGATTTGATCCGCGAACCGCACAAGACCTACCTGCAGAAGTCCATCATCGGGCACCTGCATATCATGCTGACCCTGATCGGCGTGGCCATCACGCTCATCGTCGGGCGCTGGCAGGGGTTCAAGGGGCGCCTGCACAAGATCTCCATGCCGATGATGATCCTTGGCACGATCATCATCTCGCTTGGTGCGTGGTCGGTCGTGCTCTTCGAGTGGGCGCACACGATCATCTACTTCGGATCGGTCCTGGTCATGCTGCCAGCCTTGTTCTTCGTCATCTTCAGCTGGGATAACCTGATCAAGACCGGGATGGCGGAGCGAAAAGGGCAGCCGCGGCGCTTTGGGGACAAACTGCGCGCGCTGCTGCGCGATCCGCTCCGGTTTGGCGTGGGCTGGCAGATGGTCTTCATGAACTTCACCGTCAGCGGGATCGGCATCTTCATGGCCGTCAAGCTGGACGAGATCTTCCGGGTGTGGCCGGCGCGCGAAGAACGTATTGTACTGACCGGCCACTGGCACATCCTTTCGGCGATCATCGCCACCATCATCCTCTTCTACTACGCCGACCTGGCCGGGTTGAAGGGACGAGCTCGCCGCTGGTTCGGCTGGCTGGTCATCATCGGCTCGGACCTGGCTTTCGGCGCGATCACGGTGTTTGAGATGAAGCGCCTCTTCGTCAGCGAATCCCTCCAGCAGCCGGTGGTCAACTGGACCATGCTGCTGAGCGAAATTGGGCTGGCGATCGTGCTCATCCTGCTTGCCGCTCTCATGGTGTGGCGGCTGGTCGATCTCTTCAAGCGCAACGGTCGCTGGAAGGCCGAAGCCGAGGCCAGCAGCCATGCGGGTTGGGGGCCGGAGAGCCGAGATGGGTTCGTCTTCGAAGATGGCAAGGCACACGACCAGGAGGAGGGCTGATGAAAAAGGGCATCCTGGCGCTCGGGCTTGTTCTTCTCGTGGCGGGCTGTGCGCCGGCCGGGGCCAGCAGTTTCGACGCCGTTCCTGTCATTGAAACCGGTGTGGATCCCGACAGCTGGGCGCTTGTGCCAGCGGGGAGCTTCCTCTCCGGTCAACACGAGCACGAGGCGCAGATCGAAGACGACTATGAGATCATGGTCACCGATGTCACCAACGCGCAGTACGCGGCCTACTTGAACGCCGCGCTGGAGGCAGGTTGGGTGCAGAAGACCGGGGACGAGATCGTCGGCTACTACCCGGGGGATGTCTTCCGTGGTTTCGAGCACGAGGAAGAAATCGCAGCCGGAGATTGGCTGCACGTGCCGCTCGCCGACCCGGGGCTGCGCATCGAAGAAACGGGTGACGGCTTCCAATCGCTTCCCGGATACGAAAACCACCCCATGGTCCAGGTGACGTGGTTTGGCGCCAGGTCATACTGTGAATTCTACGGAGGCCGCTTGCCCAGCGAACTGGAATGGGAAAAGGCGGCGCGGGGCGAGGACAACCGTCCCTATCCATGGGGTTGGGAGCTCGATCTCAACAACGCTAACTTCTACAGCAGCACGGATATCTTCGAGAAAACCTTCGGCAAAGCCGGCAACACGACCCCGGTGGGCTTTTACAACGGGATGGTCTACGACGGGTACGTCACGCTCGATTCGCCCAGCCCATACGGCCTGTACGACATGGCCGGAAACGTCTGGCAGTGGATGGGAGATGTGTACGAGGACCAGCACTACCGCTACATGCGCGGCGGGAGCAAGGCCGACTACGGTTACAACCTGCGCATCTGGACCCGCAACAACGCCGCCCCGCAGTATTTCAGCCCGAGCGTCGGGTTCCGCTGTGTGCGGGATCCGCTGGAGTAGCGGATGAGCCATACGACGCTTGCTTCCACGCCAGTGCAGAAGGTCGCCAGGATCCGCAGCCGGGTTCGAACCTACCTCGAGTTGACAAAGAGCCTGCAAACGGGTTTGCTGCTGACGACCGGCATCGCCGGCTTCACCAGCGCGGTTTGCCCGGTGGCGGAGCCGCTCACGCTGGCGGCGCTCACCATGAGCCTGCTGCTGGCCATCAGCGGCAGCACGGTCCTGAACATGGTCTACGACCGGGATATCGATGCCCGCATGCCGCGCACCATGCACCGTGCGCTGCCGTCAGGACGCATCTCGCCCCGCGAGGCGCTTGCCCTCGGGCTGCTGCTAAGCCTCGCCGGCATGACCTGGTCCTGGCTGCTATCGCCCGGGTACTTTGCCGTCGTCTTCGCCGGCTGGTTCATCGACATCTTCATCTACACCATCTGGCTCAAACGGCGGACAGCCTGGTCGATCATCTGGGGTGGGATCGCCGGCGGGATGCCGGCCCTGGCCGGCCGGGTGCTGGCGGTGGGTACGCTCGATTGGGTTGGCCTGGCGCTGGCGGCAGCCGTGCTGCTCTGGATCCCGACCCACATCATGACCTTCAGCCTGCGCTACAAAGAAGACTACCAGTTGGCCGGGGTTCCGACCTTCCCTGCAAGATACGGGGAGAAGTGGACGCAGCTCATCATCGCCATCTCATCCGTGCTGGCCGCCATCGCCATGGGAGCCTCGGCGGTGGGCCTGGGCATGGCCTGGGGCTACCTGCGGGTGCTGGCCATCCTCGGCCTCGGGCTGTTTGTCCTGGCGCTGTCGTCCGTGATCAAGCCATCGGCGAAGTTGAACTTCGGGCTCTTTAAGTATGCATCGATCTACATGCTCAGTTCGATGCTGCTGGTGGTGATCGAGGCCATCTGATGACATCCTGCACGTCTGCCACGTCCCCGGCTGCCGGCAGGTATTTTTATGATGCTGGCCGGCTGGAAACCCGCCGAGCCGCGCTGGGTGCTGCATGCGCTCTCTGGATTGGTGTGGAGCGGAGTTGGCCTGCTGCTCCTGCGCTGGGTGTGGGTGTGGTTGAGCCCGCTGCCCTACCCGGAGTGGCTGCCGGGCGTGCTGGGAGGTGCCGGTTTGGCATTCTTCACCTGGGCTGGCTTTTCGTGGATGGCGAAGCGCAACATTACCCGCATCGAGCGCGGGCCGGATAAGCCCTGTGTCTTCGCGTTCCAACGCTGGAGCTCCTATCCGCTGGTTGCCTTCATGATCGCGCTCGGGCTTACCCTGCGGCATTCGAGCCTGCCCCGGACCTGGCTGGCCCCCCTTTATCTCGGGATCGGCGGCGGATTGTTCCTGGCGAGTCTGCATTACTACCGCCACCTCCTCACCGGCACGCTCCACAAGGGCAGGGCGCGAGAGCCGAGAGTCGGCACGCCTGCTGTCGAGCGAAGCCGGGGAGGTGAGATGAGGATTGCCCACTGGCGCGCGCGGCATGGTCGCTACCGGATGACGGGCGGTGTGTGCCGAAGCTGCGGTCAACCGGTGTTTCCACCCCGCCCGTCTTGTCCGCTGTGCAGCACGGATCCATTGGAGGAGCGGGTGCACTGGGACGCGCTGGCCCTGGGGTTGAGATTGGAAACGGAAGCGATAGAGACAGGAGCAAGGCCGCCTGACTTCAAGACTCAGAGTGAAGCGCAATTCGTCCTGGAAATTGCATAAGCATTCGACCCGTCCAGGAGTTGGGCGGGCGACGACAACGAGACATGGAGGTAATCGCATGATGGAAACGAAACAAAGCCGAGCGCTGCGTGTTGTCGGGATCGTGCTCATGGGCAGCACGGCAGCGATGAACATCCTGGGCGGGATCGGGACCGTTTGTGCCGCGTTCTTGACCAAGGATTTCCCCCCGATGTGGGCCCTGCTGGATTACCAGTGGCTCTATCAAGTCCGTCATGATCTTGACGATCATCGTCGGGTTGGTTGGAGCCTGGGCGACGATCCGTTTGGTGAAGGGCGGCGTGAACGTTTACAGGAACGCCTTGATCCTGCTGGCCGTCGGATCCGTCCTGGCTGCGATCCAGATGTTCGCCTCGCTGGCGCTGCGCGGCAAAGCCGTGCCCGCCAACATGAAGTTTTACATCAACCTGCTCACGTTGATCTACTTCGTTGCCCTGCGGCTGCCGGGTCTGCGCGGGAAAGTCGATTTCGACTCGCCCGGTGACTCGGCGACGCGCGGCATGTCGTCCGGTCTGGCGGCCATCGTCGCCGGCGTCGTCACGTTCACCACGAGCATCTGGGTCGGGTCCTCCCACATCTACGCTGGCAACAACTGGGTCCACGTGCTCCGCACGCCTCTGCTCGTCGGTGGGATTGGCCTTCATCAGCCTTGGCTTGTTCATCCTTAGGAAGGCTGACGGCGAGCATGGCAGAGCAATCGGAGGCCAACGCAGGGCGATCATCCAGGCCGACGCATCCTGAACCCGTATTCCGAATTACGTTCACGCAGCCTGGACTTCGCAGTCCGGGCTGCGTTCCGCGTTAGCCGCCAACCGAATTGAGCTGAACCCGACCGGGCTCGTCGTCGTATACTGTGGTATCCATGTGCCTCTCATCGAGGGATCCTGCATGCCTGATTTGATGCTCTACCTGGTCACAGTCTTTATCTGGGGCTCGACCTGGCTGGCGATAACCTTTCAGCTGGGCACTGTAGACCCGGCCCTGTCGATCGCCTACCGCTTCGGCCTGGCGGCGGTCATCCTGCTCATCTACGCCCGGCTGCGGGGTCTATCGCTTCGCTTCAGCCTGCGCCAGCATGGCTTCATTGCGCTGCAAGGGCTGCTGTTGTTCTCGCTCAACTACATCATGGTTTACCTGGCAGAAGGCCTGCTGACGAGCGGGCTGGTGGCGATCATCTTCTCGATGGTCGTGATCCTGAACATGGTCTTTGGAGCGCTGCTGCTCGGCGACCCGATCCATGGCCGTGTGGTGGCTGGGGCGCTGCTCGGCTTGACTGGACTGACGATCATCTTCTGGCCGGAACTGCAGGGTATTGCCCTGGATAACCAGCGCACGCTTGGGCTGCTGCTGGCTGGCGCTGGCGCAGTCTCGGCCTCGCTCGGGAACATCACCTCAGCCCGCAACCAGCGCCACGGCCTGCCGGTGATCCAGGTCAATGCGTTCGGGATGGCTTACGGCGCGGGGTTGATGGTGATCCTGGCCATCGTGCGCGGGGCTCCCCTGCAGTTTGAACTCTCGGCAGGATACATCCTCTCCCTGCTCTACCTGGCCTTGTTTGGATCGGTGGTCGCGTTTGGCTCCTACCTGACCCTGCTTGGCCGGATCGGGCCTGGCCGGGCGGCGTATGTCACCGTGCTTTTCCCGGTCATCGCCCTGCTGCTCTCGACGCTCTTTGAGGGTCTGACCTGGACGCTGGCCGGCGGACTCGGGGCGCTGCTGGTCCTGGGCGGGAATGTGCTCGTGCTCAGGCGCCGGCACGCTTCATAGACAAGCATCCCGGATTGTACATTCCCCCTGGTTCCTGCGAAAAAAATAGCCACGAGGAAGGGCGGGTAAAACACCTTCACCCGAATGGCTGCTTCTCAAATTCAACCCTCGCTCCTGCACCCCCGGCATGTTGTTGCCGTAAGAAACGGGTAATCCTTCTGCAAGAGCTCGCGCAAGCTCTCCTGCCTATCCTGAGTTACGTGAGCGGGTTCAAACGAGGGCATGGCGGTTGAGTTGCGGTGCACCGCAGGCAGGATCCGTCAACGGCATCCCTCCAGCCGCTCGAACCGATTACCCCAAGGAGGGTCAGGATGTTTAAGAAACTATCGTTGTTGGTGTTGGTCTTGCTGCTGTCTCGCGCTGGCTGCGGTACCAGCCTTCGCAAAGGGAGGGCGTGCGGGGTCACTGGGCACCGTTTATGTCTCCAGCCAAGGGCTGTACTACGACACCTTTGTTTCAGCCAACTCGCTGCCGATGCAGGGGCGTTTCCAGAAGCTCGAGAACGGGCTGACCGAATTCGGCCCCGGTGACCCCGGCTATCTTGGCGGGCGCTGGTGGATCGATGACGGCGACGGCATCATGAATGACGCCGATACATTCCTACTGTGCCCGCTGCTCGGACCAGGCCGCGCCGAACCCTGAGCCAATGGGCTCCGAACCGAGTCGATAAAGTTCACTGAAAGGAAGGGGCGGCCGCATGGTCGCCCTTTTTTCCATGCGTTCCCCTGTACAATACGTGGCAGAGTAGGGGAAGAAGGGGGCCGGTGCGCATCGCAATCTTTACCAACGCGTACAAGCCTGCCATCAGCGGGGTGGTGACGTCGATCTCGCTCTTCCGGCAGGGCCTGCACGCGGCCGGGCACGAGACCCATATCTTCGCGCCGGATTATGAAGGGTATCGTGATGAAGAGCCCTACGTCTTCCGTCTGCCAGCGCTCGATTTGAGCGAGCAGTTGAACGTTTCGATCGTCCTTCCCCTGAAAAGCCTGGTTGACCTCACGCTGGGCGGCATCCAGCCGGCGATCATCCACAGCCAGCACCCGGTATGGATGGGTGACCTGGCGGCGACCTGCGCTCGCGAGCTCGGAATCCCGCTCATCTTCACCTTCCACACCCAATACGAACGGTATGCCCAACTCTACAGCCCGATTGCCGGCAAGCTGGCCGGGCACTTTACCGAAGAGCGTGTCCGCCGCTACCTGCAGCAGTGCAGGCATGTCATCGCGCCGACGGAGAGCATCCGTGCCATGCTCGCCTCCAAGTTTGGCTTGAACGAGCAGGTGAGCGTGATCCCTACCCCGGTCGATTTGGACCGTTTTCGGAATGCCAAGGCCGGAGACCTGCGCACCCGGCTCGGGCTGGAGGACCGGGAAGTCCTGCTCTACGTCGGACGGATAGCCCGGGAAAAAGGGCTGGATCTGCTGCTCAATACCTTCGCCGAAGTCCATGCCCGGCGACCCCAAACTCGGCTGCTGCTGGTAGGCAGTGGTCCATACCTGGAAGGTGCCGAGGCTCTCCGGGAACAGCTCTCCCTGTGGTGAAGCGGTGACCTTTGTAGGGCCCGTGCCCTATGCAGAGATCGCACCCTACTACGCTGCCGCCGACCTGTTCGTCTTCAGCTCGACGACCGAGACCCAGGGCCTGGTGCTGCTCGAATCGCTGGCCGCCGGGACGCCGGTCGTCGCCGTTTCCGCACCGGGGGCGGCCGATGTGATCAAGGACGGCGGCGGCTGCCTGACGGAGGCCAGCCAAGCTAGCTTCGCGCAGGGGATCTTGCGCGTACTCGAAGACGAAGGCGAACTGTCGAAATTGCGGCGGGAGGCGCCGGCAGTTGCCGAACATTATTCGATCGCACGCAACGACCAGGCAGATGATCGAAGTCTACGAGCAGGCCTTGTCATGACGTGCAGCGCAGCGCGGAAATACCCCAGCGTACCGGCTTGACACGCCCGGGCAATCGGGCTTAGCATCGCGCTATTCCACACCCCGAAGGCAGGACCTCTTGAAGTCTAAGGATAAGCGCCTGGAGCTTGACTGGCTCTGACCTGTGCAGAATCCCGGGCATCAAATACGAAGCATCCCCGGACGGTTGATTCGCAGCCTCCGGGAGATCTCAGGACCGGAGGTGCACTGTGACCACCTTCAATATTGAACATGTGCTTGTCCCGCCTGCGGGCCTCGCTCGAGGCGAATGATCTCAACCAGGCGGTCCAGACGCTTGAAAAGCTGCGCACGCCGGACCAGGCCGAGATCTTCGAGGCCTTGCCCGCAGGCGACCAGGTGGCCCTGCTGCCGCAGATGGACCCCGAGCAGTCCGCGGATTTGCTGGAGGAGCTCGAAGACCGGGACGCAGCCGGGCTGGTGCGGGCGCTCCCCCGGGAGGCCGTCACGCGCATCGTCGAAGCGATGGAACCGGACGAAGTCGCCGATTTGCTGGGCGAGTTCGAGCCGGAGGATGTGCGCGAGCTGCTGACCCGGATGGAGGACCCGGAGGAGATCCACCCGCTCCTGCTCCACCCGCAGGACAGCGCCGGCGGGCTGATGACATCTCAGTTCTTGGCGCTCCGCCGGCGCATGACCGCCCGCGAGGCGCTGCAAGCCGTCCACGCGTGGAAGCCACAGGATGATTCCCTGTCCTTCCTTTTCGTCGTGGATAAGTCGGGTCATCTGATGGGGGAAGTGAGCCTGCGCCAGCTGATCGTCGCCAATCCGCAGGACGAGTTGGCGAGCTTCATGAACCCGGATGTGATTTCGGTGCGGGCTGGGACCGACCAGGAGGAAGTGGCGCGTTTGATGAAGCGCTATGACCTGCTGTACCTGCCGGTCGTGGATCGGGAGAACATGCTGCTGGGCATGATCACCTTTGATGACGTGATCGACGTTCTCGAGGATGAGGCCACGGAGGACATCCAGCGCCTGGGTGGTGCGCTGCCCCTGGATGAACCCTATTTGCGGACGGGGATCTTTGCCGTCACCCGCAAGCGCATCGGCTGGCTCATGCTGCTCTTCCTGACGGAAAGCCTGACGGGCACCGTGCTGCGCCATTTCCAATCCGAGCTCCAGGCCACGGTCGCACTTTCCTTCTTCATCCCGCTCTTGATTGGCACCGGCGGCAACGCCGGATCGCAAACGACGAGCACCCTCATCCGGGCGCTGGCGGTGGGCGATATTTCCATCAGCGATGCGCTGCGCGCCTGGTGGCATGAGCTGCGCGTTGGCCTGATCCTTGGCCTGGGCATGGGGGCGGTGGCGTATGGGCGGGCTTTGCTGTGGGGGTCTTCCCCGGCGCTGGCGATCACGATCGCGCTTGCGATCTGCACGATTGTCGTGTGGGCGAATGCGCTCGGTGCGCTGCTGCCGCTCCTGGCTTCAAGGCTGAGGATCGACCCGACCGTTGTGTCCGGTCCAGTGATGAGCACCCTGGTCGACGCCACGGGTCTGTTCATCTACTTCAGCATCGCCAGGGGGATCCTGAAACTCTAGCTCGAATTGCGCGTGCTGCTCACGAGAGTAAACCTTCAGCGCCCGGTCCATGCCGGGCGCTGATTTCGATGTTCTCTGTTGGTCCAGGGTATGGCGGAGGCGATCGCCTTCCTGCTTTGGCAGCACGTAGCCGGCCTTGGACCGGTCTGGGTTGGTTCCAGGAGGCACAGGATGAGCAGGCCGCACCGGGAGCATGGTTCCAGTGGTGGTTCAGGGCTCGTGTTTGCTGCCTGGCTCCTGGGTGCGGGCTTGTGAGGCCGCCCTGCGTATCCTGGTTCTCCTCTTCGATCGCCTCCGCCCGGTCGTTTGCTGTACCTGGCCCTCCGCCATTGAAAAACAAAACGACCGTTCTGCTGCAGGATTGCCTGCCAGCCACACGGTCGCGTCTCCTGGTGTGCGCACGATTCGGTAGCAGGCTGTCCTGGCTGGGTATCCCAGCGGTAGACCCTATTGCTTTGCGTCGCCACCTTTCGGTGGGTTTGCCTTTTCGTCGAACAGGGTATTCGATTGTCCGGGTGGTCCTACATATCTCTGAGTACCACCTTACAATATCCTAACAAATATCACCCCAGGCAGACCATCCCCCGTGTTTCCTACCCATCATCTTCAAGAGCACCACCCAGATGTTCGTGCAGGATAGCTGGGTCCAGCTCCGCTGCAGCGGCGGCATCCAGGAACCAGATCGCGCGCGTGGCATGGGTGTGACGGCGCTCGCCGGCAGCTCTGGCCGGCCTCCCTCGAGGACGGCTTTCACGACCGGGGCTTTGTCGCTGCCCTGGACCAGGAACAGGATCTGCCCGGCCGCGGTCAGCGCGGGGTAGGTGAGCGTCATCCGCCATGCCCCCAACTGATCCACCCGGTTTGCCACGACCCAGCGCTCACGTTCATCGAGCGCAGTTGTGCCGGGGAAGAGCGAGGCAGTGTGGCCATCACGGCCGAGACCGAGCATCACCAGATCGAAGACGGGTTCGCCGTGGGTTCGAACCGATTCCCTCAGGACTGCCTCGTACTTTTCTGCGCCTGCCTCTGGCGATGGGCTGCAGTCCATGCGCTGGATGTGGGTTGGCGGGACCGGGACATGCGCCAGGAGCGTCTCATGCGCCAGGCGGTAGTTGCTTTCAGGGTGGTCGGGCGGAACACAGCGCTCATCGCTCCAGAAGAAGTACATCCTCGACCAATCCAGTTGGTCCTTGTCCTGGCGCATGTGTTCATACGTCAGCTTCGGCGTGCTTCCCCCAGAAAGTGCGAGCGCGCAGCGCCCGCGCTGGCGGATCGTATCCCTGGCGAGCTTGCCGATGAACTCGGCCGCCGCCCGGGCGAGTGCCTGGGGGTTGTCGCTGACGTGGATCGAAGTCATGGTATTGATTGCTCCTGCGCTGGCGGGGCATTGCCTAAATTCTAAACGATGGATTGGGGTGAAGGAAGCCGCTCAGGTTTCAATCCCCCGCAATTCTTCGAGATCTTCCCGATTCAAGATGGCACGAATGGCTGGCAAACAGGAAAGCGAGGTAAGGAGCGGGGCAGCAAGCAGCGCGAGGATCCCGCTGGGGAGGGTTGCTTCGAGCGTGTTCCAGGCAGCTTCGGCTACTGGGAAGTCGGGGAAGCCAAACATGTTTCCGCCGGCGATGTGGATGTAGATCCAGAGCACTCCTGCACCGGTGACCAGGCCCAGCGCTCCCCCGAGCAACCCGTACAGGCCGCCTTCGACCGTGACGACGATGCCGATTTGACGGCGGGTCGCGCCGATCGCGCGCAGCAAGGAGAACTCGCGCGACCGTTCCCGCAGGCTGATCAGCATCATGTTCAGGACGCTGAGCGAGGCCAGCAGGATTGCGAGCAGGAGCATGCTGTTCATCAAGACCTGGGCCGACTTCATCCCCTCCCGCTGCATCTCGACCATGAGCGTCAGGTCGAGGATGTGCAGAGCGCCGTCGCTGGATAAGGCGGCCTCAAGCGAGCTGCGGAGCGCCTGGAGCTGATCGGGATGCTCCGGGAAGACGACGATGGAAACCGGCGCCCCCAGCTGCAGGCTAGTCCGCTGCCGCCGTGCTGACGATCGAGGCGCCGACATACGTCGGACCGATCCCGGCCACCCGGCATTCCAACGGTCCCCGGGGGGTGGAGATGGTGAGCGGGTCATAGAGCTGGACGTGGTTCTTCCCGGCAACAGATCCTGTCAACAGCAGGCCACATCCTTCCTGCATGATTGGCAGCGCGTGCTCCCAATCACCCTCGCTGAATGAGAAGTAGAGATTCCCCGGAGTTGCGGATATCTTCGGGATCCAGGATGAACGAGAAATATTGCTGCCCGAGGAAGGACAGCTCAGGGATGATGGTGAAATACATCTCGACCACCGTCGCCCCTTCGCCCGCCGCCCGCTCGATGCTGGCAAGGTGCGAGTCGAGGACGGTGAAGCTGGTGAGATCCTCATATCCTGCGAGCCCGGCTTCGATGTCCAGTGGGAATACGCCGAGCGCAGGGCGATCTAGCAGGCTCTGGACGCTGTCCCGGAAGAAGAGCTCTTCAAACCAGTAAACGAGAAAGCCGTTGACGGCGACGATCATCGCTGTACCCACGGCGAGCGTGATCACGGTCCTCGCGACGCGCCCGCGTGCGCGTCCCAGGTTATCAGCAGCCAGGCGGCCGCAGATGCCAAGCACCCGGTTGAGCGCCGGGCGAAGCAGACGCGAGGCGAACCCGGCCAGCGCAGGGGCGGCCAGGAAGAACGCCAGCACCCACAAGACGATCGCGGCAACATTGATACGGTCTGAGGCCGGTGGGAACAACCAGCGGCTTGGTTTCCCGAGGATGGTGAATGCCCCGATAACGGCGATGATTAAGGCGGAACGCAGGAGCCGGCGGAGATCTTCCCGCCTCGTTGGGATTGTTTCCATCGAGTACGTGCTCGCCAGGGGAGGCCGGGCGAGCGCACGCCGGATCGGGATCCAACTGGCAAGGGCGGCCGCGGCCAGCCCCAGGCCGGCTGCAAGCAGGATCCGTGCCAAGCGACAGGGTGGGCTGCGCAAAACGGTTGAACATCGGGCTGGTTTCGATAACCAGGCGGATGAGGAAGGCGTTGAGGGCGATACCGCCCGGGATGCCTGCGAGTACGCCGACCAAACCCGTGCCCATGGTCTCCAATGTCAGCAGGCGCAGGAGTTGGCCGCGCTGCATCCCCACCGCACGCAGCCGGCTGATTTCGTGGGCGCGTTCGTGAACGGCCATCCGGTACACGTTGAACACAAGCAGCCCGGCCGCAGCGCTGATGATCACGCCAATCACGGTCAAGCCGACGTTCATCTGCTCGGTCATGAAGGAGGTCACGGCTTTAACCTCCTCGATGCGTGCGATTTCGGCCGTCGTGGCGCGGCTGAGCAAGTCGGATGCGACCAGGATGGCCACGCCGCTGGCGATCGTGGATCCAGCCAACAGGAAACGCAGCCAGTTTCGCTGGAACTCCCTGCGGGCGAGCAGCAGCACGCTCATCCGGCTTCGGACTCCTCTTCGTCGGGACGTTCCAGCCTGGCAGCGGTCTCGGCGATGTCCTTCAAGGTGAGCGAAGATCCGCTGAGTTCTTGCACGACGCGGCCATCGAGCAGAAAGATGACCCGGTCGGCAAAGGACGCCGCATAGGGATCGTGCGTGACCATGACCACGGTATGGCCTTGTTCATCGCACGCGCGGCGCAGCGTTCCGAGCAAGCGCTGCCCCGAAGCTCGATCGAGGTTTCCGGTCGGTTCATCGGCGAAGAGCAGGCTTGGGTTGCTGGACATTGCCCGGGCGATGGCGGTGCGCTGCTGCTCACCTCCAGAGAGTTGATCGGGTCGATGGCTGCCACGCGCAGCCAGCCCGACCAGGGCCAGCAGTTCGTTTGCTCGATCCATGGCCTGGGTCGATTGGACACCATCCAGCAGGAGGGGCAGGGCCACGTTTTCGGCTGCGCTGAGCGATGGCAGCAGGTTGAAGAATTGGAAGACAAAGCCCAGCTCACGGCGCCGCAGCAGCGTGCGTTCGTCATCGCTGAAATCCGACAGTGATTTTCCATCGAGCAGGATGCTGCCGGCGCTCGGCTGGTCGAGCGCTCCGAGGAGATGGAGCAGGGTGGACTTGCCCGAGCCGGAGGGTCCCATGATGGCGACGAACTCCCCCTTTTCGACTCTGAAATCGACCTCCTGCAGGGCGTTCACCACCACCTCGCCGGTTCGGAATTGTTTGCCTAAGCCATGCGCCTCAAGAAGTGCCATTCTCAAATCTCCAGGCAGGGTTGCCGTTCGCTTGCTGCGATGGCACTATTATCCGCCGGAACACGGCTGCCGGGGAAGACGTACGCAGGTCAGCTCATGCCGGGATGTACCTGAACAGTCGCGCTGCACGAGCGGCGGCGACACAGGTTCTGGGGAAGGTGTACAATTTCCAATGGGATGAATCCTCGGGAGCAGTTCCAGCCAGGCAGGATGGGCTGGATCGTCTGACCCGACTGTGGAGAGGAGCAGAATGCAAGCAATCGTCGTCGCACCGGATCCAGATGAACGCGATTTGCTGGTATATACCCTGCGCAAAGCTGGTCTGGCGGTCGCTGCCAGCGGTGAGTACAAGCGCGTGCTCTCCAACTGGCCGGCGCACGCCGCTGACGCGTTGGTGCTGGCACTTGGACGGAGACGATGACGCACTGCAGGTGGTGCAGGCCGTGCGCAGCGCATCTCAAGTCCCGCTCGTGCTGGTGTCCGAACCCATGCCTGAGTCAGACGCTCTCAAGCTCCTCTACGCAGGCTGTGATCTCATCCTCTCCCGCCCGGCCTCGCCGCTGCTCGTCGCTGCGCAGGTCTCAGCTGTCCTGCGCCGGTCGAACGCCATCCCGGTCTTTGTGCTGCCAACCCTTGATCTCGGCCGCATCGCACTCGACCCCTCCACGCGCACCGTGCGGGTCGACGCCGGCGACCCGAAGCGCCTCACGCAGCTCGAGTTCCGGCTGCTCTACGTCCTGATGAACCATCGCGGCCAGGTGCTGCCGGGCGAGGTGATCGTGGAGCGGGTGTGGGGGTACAGCGGAGAAGGCAACAAAGACCTGGTGCGGGGTCTCGTGAGCCGGCTGCGGCATAAGATCGAACCCGATCCTGAAAACCCGATTTTCCTCGAGACGCTCTCCGGGGTCGGCTATCGCTTCACCGCCGAAGAACGATGATCGGCGCCTCCACAGGCGAGATCGACCCCCAAATCGCCGCTTGATACAAGCTTAATCGCCCCCGGGTTGTTTTTATACACATTTTCTACCTTTGGAACACAGGAATTCCCCTTCACCCGACTATGCTTCCACATGGTTCGGAACAAAGGCAATTGGCCTGATGCGTTTCCCGGACCAGGAGGACTGCCCTTGAACACTGGACGATGTCCCGAATGTGACGGCGAGGTCACGCTGCCAGAACCGGTCACCTACGAGCAGCGCGTCGAGCTGCGGATACTGCGGCGCGCAGCTGCTGGTGATCAACCTGAGCCCGCTCGAACTGGACTGGGCTTTTATCGAGCCTCTGCCCAACCAGCGGTTCAGCGTCGACCGCGGCGTGGACATGCGTGACCGCGTTTAGCGGATCATCCGCCTCGAGCGGCGGAAGTTCGACGCCGAAGCGTTCGGTTATGGACTGATCGCAAGCAGACAACAACCCGGGGTGTATGCCCCTAACTTTAGGAGAACAATCATCATGAAGTACTTTGAGAGCACTGTTTCACATCGTAAACCTCCCGGTACCGGGCTTCGACCAGCTCCCTGGCGCATCGCCGTGCTGGCGAACCTGAAGGACGAGTTCGTACATGAACTCGATGCCCCTCCAGATGCCGGCGCAGAATTTGACCGCAGGGAGACGGTTGAAGCCATCGCTGAAGCCCTCGAGCTTGACGGCCACTGGGTGCATATCTGCGCTGGTGACCAGTCCCTTGTAGAAAGCCTGACCAACCTCCGTCCGCACATCTGCTTTAACATTACTGAAGGCGTCCAGGGCGACGCACGCGAAGCGCAAGCCCCGGCTTTGTGCGAGCTGCTCGGGATCCCCTACACGGCTTCCCGCGTCCTGACAAACGCCCTCTCGCTGGATAAAACCCAGACGAAACGCATCTGGCAGTCGCATGGTCTCCCGACCCCGGCCTTCCAGGAGTTCCGCACCGGCCGCGAGCCGCTGCAGAAGGACCTGCATTTCCCCTTGATCGCCAAACCAGCGCGCGAGGGAACAGGCATGGGAATCGATGGTTCGGCCATCGTTCACGATGAACGTGCGCTGCGCAAGCGCGTTAACTGGCTGATCAAGACTTACAACCAACCAGCCCTGGTCGAAGCTTTCCTTCCCGGCCGGGAATTTACGGTGGGTTACATCGGCAACTCCGGATCGCCGCGCAACCGCCGCCGGCCCTGGGTGTACAATACGCAGGGCTACCATGTCTTCCCAATCATGGAGCTTGACAGCACGAAGAGCGTCAGCCCCGGGGTTTATGGCAATGCCGCCAAATCATACGATATTGGCGAACCGGGTGCTCCCGAGTACCTCTGTCCGGCGGCCATCCCGCGCAAACTGGAGCGAAAGATGGTTGACCTGGCCCTGCGTGCGGCCGAGGCTGTGGGAGCGTTGGACGTTTCCCGTGTGGATCTCCGTCTGGGTGCGGATGGCGAGCCGTATTTGCTCGAAATCAACACCCTGCCCGGATTAAACCCCTCCGTAAGCGACCTGTGCATCATGGCCGCAAGCGAGGGGATGAGTTACGATGTATTGATCAGCGAAATCCTGTATCTGGGCGCCGAGCGCTTTGGATTGTCATTCGAGCAGCTCGCCCGCCAGGATGTCTTCCGCTTCCCGAGCGTATTGCGGGAACGGGTTGCCACTGCCTCGCGCAGCGTTGTTGAGCCGGTCATGCGGGCCGCGCTGAGGCGCAGTTGAGATCGGGTGACTAGGGTATAAGGAGAAAGCATGCCGAGTAAAACCTTTCCGTCACGTCGTGCAGCGCACTTCGCCGATGTCCCGGATAGCGATTGGCTGAACTGGCGCTGGCAGCTGAGCCACCGCCTGAACAGCGTCGAAGAAATCGAGCAGGTGCTGCCGCTCAGCGACAGCGAGCGGCGAGCGCTGCAGGCATCGCACCTGTTCCGGGTCGATATCACCCCCTACTTCATATCGCTCATCGACCCCGATGACCCGCACGACCCCATCCGCAGGCAGGTGATCCCCACCGATGCGGAACTCCAGCCCTTTGACGGGATGCTGGTCGACTCGTTGGCCGAGGATGAGCATTCGCCCGTCCCCGGCCTGGTTCACCGCTATCCCGACCGGGTCCTGATGCTGGTCACCACGCAGTGCGCCTCGTACTGCCGCTACTGCACCCGCTCGCGCATCGTGGGAGACCCGCACGAGCAGTTCTCGCGGGCGGATTACCAAAAGCAGCTTGAGTACCTGCGGCGAACGCCGCAGGTGCGAGATGTGCTGCTCTCGGGCGGCGATCCGCTCACGATGCCGCCAGCGATGCTCGAAGACCTGCTCCGCCAGCTCCGCGAGATCGAGCATATCGAGATCATCCGCATCGGCTCGCGCGTGCCGGTCTTCATGCCGATGCGCGTCGACGAGGCCCTGACCGAAATGCTGGCCCGCTACCACCCGCTCTGGTTGAACATCCACGTCAACCACTCGAACGAGATCACCGATGAACTGGCGCAGGCCTGCGACCGCCTGACACGTGCCGGCATCCCGCTCGGCAACCAATCGGTACTGCTGGCTGGTGTCAATGACTGCGTCGAGGTGCAGCGAAAGCTGGTCCACGACCTGGTCCGAATGCGCGTCCGCCCCTACTACCTTTACCAGTGCGACCTCGTGGCCGGGGCTGGGCATTTCCGGACGCCGGTGGCGAAGGGGATCGAGATCATCGAGGGCCTGCGCGGGCACACCTCGGGCTACGCTGTCCCGACATTTGTCGTCGATGCGCCCGGCGGAGGTGGCAAGATCCCGCTCATGCCGAACTACCAGGTGAGCGCTTCCGATCACCGCGTCGTCCTGCGCAACTACGAAGGCTACATCACCAGCTACGAGGAACCACTCGAATATGAACCGCATGACCCGCAAGCCTGCCCGGCCTGCCGCAGTGCACGGGATGAGGCAGGGCAAGGGCGGTGTGAGCGCACTGCTCAGCGGCCACGCCCGCGTGATCAAGCCGGAAGGCTTTGATGACCTGCACGCGCGGAAGACACCGGCAAGACCATGCGAGTGCGGAGGATGAACCTGCAGCGCCTGCCCCCCGCCGTACGCAGAAAAAGACCGCGCGGCCTGCGGTCCCCGCCGGCGAAAAGGTGCCGGACCAGGGCTAAATCACCCCGGCTAAATCGTGGAACTTTTCCACCCATCCCAACGTCTGGGATGGGTGGTTTGTTTTATGCGGTCTCGGAATTAGATGGATGAAAGTATCACCACATAATTACGGATGATAACAAAAACATGTATAATATATCCTGTAAAGTGTAACCGGTTCGCAGGCGCCAGGACGATGTAGGCCAAGGATCGAACCTGTTGTAGAAGCATCGAGAAGCAGAGGGAACCATGTCAAACACAAAAATCATCCTCATCCTGTTGGGCTTGATGGGGGCGGCGGTCATCATCACCGGCATCGTCGTCGTCGCCTTCATCGGTTTTGATCTGGTGGGCGCGAACGCATCCAGCGGATCGCAGGTAACCCCTACTGCCATGGGTCCGGCCGTGAACCAGGCCGGCATCCAGGGCCTGGTATGGCACGACCTGTGTGCATCCGGTGTGCCGGGACAGAACGCCGAGGCCGGATCGCCGGGATGCATCAGCGGGCCGAATGGCGCACAGGTTGCAAACGGCAGCCTGGAGGCGGGCGAGCCAGGTATCGGCGGTGTGATCGTGAGCCTGGGTGCGGGCGCCTGTCCGGCGAGCGGCCTGGCAGAACGCATCACGGACGCCGAGGGCCGGTTCAGCTTTGATCAACTTGCAGCCGGCGCCTACTGCCTCACGATCGATGCGGCCAGCGCTCACAACGCCCCGGTGCTGCTCCCGGGGGCCTGGACATCTCCCGCCGCTCCTGCGCTGGTGATGACCGACGCTCTCGCTCGGTGAGGGTGAGCTTCGCCAGGGCGTGAACTTCGGCTGGGACTACCAGTTCCTGCCGGTCCCGCCGACGGCCACCTTCACGCCGACGGTGACCCCGACGGTGACGGCCACGCCGACGCCGACCCTCACGCCCACGCCGACCTCGCCGCCGATCCCCTGCGATTGGCTGGCATTCGTCACAGGATGTGACCGTGCCGGACGGCACGAGCTTCAAGCCGGACCAGGATTTCACCAAGACCTGGCGCCTGAAGAACATCGGCACCTGCACCTGGACCAAGGCGTATGCGCTGGTCTTCGTCAGCGGTGACCGCATGACGGGCGATAAGGTCACGCAGCTCAAGGCGAACGTTGCCCCTGGGCAAACGGTCGACATCTCGATCGAGCTCACCGCACCGGTCGAACTGGGCAAATCAACCGGGTTACTGGGCCCTGCGCAACGCATCCGGGATTAACTTCGGCATGGGTCCGAACGCCAAGGATCCGTTCTGGGTCATCGTGCGCGTGGATAAGCCAAAACAGATTGTTTACGATCTCGCGGAAAGCTACTGCTCCGCCAGCTGGCACGCCACGCTCGACCTGACCTGCCCGACCGAACTGTACTCCGTCGATGGGTTCATCCAGCGCCTGGATGCCCCGGTGATGGAAGAAGGCCGGGTGGAGAACGAAGCCGGGCTATGGGTCATCCCGGAAGGGGTGAGCGGTGGACGCATCTCCGGCACCTTCCCGGCCTTCAGCGTGAAATCCGGCGACCGCTTCCGCAGCGTGGTCTCGTGCTCAAACGACTCGCCGAACTGTGACGTGGAGTTCAAGCTCGAGTACCAGATCGGGAGCGGTGAAATCAAGACGCTCGGGCGCTGGACCGAGACCTATGACGGCAAGTACACCAAGGTCGATGTGGATCTCAGCCCGCTGGCCGGCAAGGACGTGAAGTTCATCCTCACCGTCCGGGCGAAGGACACCTTCGACCAGGACTTGGCCCTCTGGCTCCACCCTTCCATCTGGCGCTGATCGTCTGCTCAGCCTGGGCCATTTGGTTTGGAGTAACGCGATGCCAATTGGCCCAGGCTCTTAAGTTAATAGGAGCTCCAAGCTTTAGGTGGAAGCAGTAGGGGGGGCAGCGGGTACCCGCTTGACGGGGGAGGGCTCCTTCTTTGAAACCGAGGACTGGAAGATGACCACGTGGATTGCCAGGATGTAAGAACCCGATCGTGAATATGCCCTGGAGGCAGCTCAGGTCGATCTGGCTCCATCCACGCCGCACCCTATCGAGCTTGTTCGAGATGGCCGGCGGCACGTGGCGCCTACCGCTGTTGGTGCTCTCCATCTTCGCGGTTGTCTATGTCCTTGCTGCCGCCCCGCTTCTGCGGGCACAGGTGCTCAGCAACCCGCCTCCGCTGCCCCAGGACTTCGAGTATTACCCTCCAGCGATGCAGGAGCAATACATGCGGGCGGTCGAGGTCACAAGCGGGACGGCATTCATCTACATCTTTCCTATAGCCCAGGCCGTGTTGCGGATATGGCTCGGATGGTTGCTCGTCGGCAGCCTGCTCCATGCCATCATGACCTTGTTCGGCGTGCGTTCTGGCTTCAGCTCAATGCTAACGTTATCAGCCTGGGCCGGTTTGCCGTACCTGGTAAAGGAAGCCGTACAGAGCGGCTACATGCTGCTGTCAAGGCATCTCATCAGCCAGCCCGGTTTATCCGCCTTTGGTCCGCGGTCGGGCACGTCCCTTGCGCAGTTCTGGATGAAGGCGCTTGAGACGCTGGACCTGTACCTGGTCTGGCAGGTTATCCTCATCGGGTTAGGGCTTAGCATGCTGGCTCCCAACCGGCGCAGCCTGCGCTGGCTGGCCCTGATCGTCGTGCTGCTCATCATCGTAACCTTCCAGGCGCTGCCAGGATATCTCGGCCTGCGGTTGTCGTCGATGACCGTGATCCGGCCTTATTTCTAAGATGGGCAAGTCACTTGTTCGCGGCCGAGCTCTGCGGAAGAGCTACACCATGGGACAGGCCGTGGTGCACGCCCTGGCTGGGGTGGACCTGGAAGTATCCCGAAGGGCTTTCGTCGCCATCCTTGGCCCCTCCGGTTCTGGCAAGAGCACCGCTCCTGCATGTCGTCGGCGGACTGATCCAGCCGACATCTGGGCAGTATCGAGGTCAACGGTCAACAGGTTGGTGACAATGGACGAAAACGCGTCTTGCAGCCTACAGGCGCATCCAGGTTGGGATGATTTTTCAATCGTTCAACTTGATTACCAGCCTTTCCGCAATCGATAACGTTGCCTTCCCTTTGCGCTTCAACGGCGTTCCCCGCCGCGAGCGCGCCGAGAGGGCCGCACATGCCCTGGAACTTGTCGGGTTGATGGATCGCGGAGCGCACAAACCCTCGGAGCTATCAGGCGGGCAGCAGCAGCGAGTAGCCGTCGCGCGGGCGTTAATCAACAACCCGGAGATCCTCCTGGCGGACGAGCCCACTGGCAACCTCGATTCCACCAGCGGCGGCCAGGTCATGGAGCTTCTCGCCAGCTTGCGCGACCAGGGTCGTACGGTCCTGGTCGTCAGTCATGATCCACGCGTTTCACATTTCGCCACACAGAGCCTCTACCTGCTCGATGGCCGGGTGGTCGAGGAAGAAGAATTCAACAGGGCGTTGGCGCTTACGCCCACGGAGTAAACCAGCATGAAATCCAAAATGGCATCGTCATTCCCGGGCATCCTTGTCGGACTGTTGGCCCTGGGCATCCTCCTCGCCGGCACCTCTCATGCGGCTTATGCTTCCCTGAGTGCACCTCTTCTCCAGAGTGATCCCAGCGAGACGCCCACCCTCGAACCACCAACCCCTACGCCCACCTCCCCGGTCTTCACCCGCCCCCAGCTTGTGCTGGATGGTTACAGCTCGAAGGGCCCGGTCCGGCCAGGTGCAGAATTTGATTTGCTCTTCCGCTTGAAGAATGTCGGGGGCAACAAGGCACGCAACATCACAGTCATCTTCTCCCCTGGTGATTTTCTTCCAAGAGTTAATGGGGGATTGCTCTCAGCCGGCGTGATAAGCCCGGGCGCATCGACGGGTTATACCCAGCCGATGGCCGCCTCGGGCGGGTTGGCTGCGGGGGGGATTGGATCGCTCTCCCTGCAGGTATCCTATACCGACGATGAAGGCAACGGCTACTCAGATGCGTTCACGTTGACGCTGAGCCTTGGAACCCAGCCCTCGTCCTCGGGACCGATCAAGCCAACCCCCACACCAGCCTACAGGCCTCAGTTGCTCATCATCGACTATGAGACGGATGTCGAGACGCTAACCCCGGGCACCCAATTTACACTGGATCTAGAGGTGCTCAACGTCGGCGGCGGGGCTGCCAGGCGGGTGACGATGATCCTTGGCGGGGGCAGCGTGTCAGCCGAGGGCACCCAGGACAGCGGCAGCGGCGTCTCCGGCGGAGCAGGGGATTTCAGCCATATCGCCCCGATCAAAGCGTCCAATGTTCAGTTTGTTGGCGATGTTGCGCAGCAGGAGACGCTGACCGTCAGGCAGTCGTTGATCGTCAACAGCGGAACCGGCCCGGGTGCTTATCCGCTGCTCTTTTCGTTCAGCTACACGGACGAGAAAAATGTTACCTACAAGGACGAACAAATCATCACGCTGCTCGTCTATTCGCCTCCCCACCTCGAACTGAACTGGTATCGTCCGCTCGACCCGTTCTTCGTCGGTCAACCAGGAGCGCTCCCGGTCCAGGTGGTCAACATCGGAGCTTCCAGCGTCGTCCTCGGCCGCATGACCATATCCGCAGGCGAGCTTGCGGTTGAAAACAACACGACGCTTGTTGGCTACCTGGATGTTGGCGCCTACTTCCCGTATGACGCGCTCATCTTCCCCGAACAGGCCGGACAGCAAATGGTTACCATCGAGGTCAATTACCTGGACGATTTTAACCAGCCGCAAGTTGTCTTGCAGGAACTCGCCATCCAGGTCGAAGAAGGTTTTCCAGAGGACCCTGGTTTCCCGCAGGATCCCGGCTTTGAGGAACCCATCCAGGAGGAAAGGTCCTTTTGGGATAAGGTGCTTGCTTTCCTACGCGGGCTGCTTGGCTTGGGGAGCGGCCAATCTGAAGGGGAGCTGCCGCCTATTCCAGGCGCAGAAGGCGGCGAGATGCTGCAGTGAGTTCACCATGGGCGTGATTGACATCCTCTCCATCACATTTGACAACATGGGCCGGCGCAAGGGACGGGTCGCCATGACTGCCGTTGGAGTCGTGATTGGGACCGCGGCAATCATGGTGCTCGTCTCGCTGGCGGCAGGGCTGCAGCGAAGCGTGACGGCGCAGTTCAGCGGGATGGCTGATCTAACCCTGATCCAGGTCATGCCGAACTACGAGGTGGTGTACGCTTCCGGCCCGGGACCGGGAGGTGGAGGTGGGGGAGGTGAAATCCCTGATATCAAGCTGCTGACAACGCAAACTTTGGCTGAGATCGGGACGCTCGACCACATCCTCGGCGTGTATCCGCGCGATTACCTGATGATGAACATCGCCAAGCTCGACCAGATGGAGGGCTACCCCAACGTGCTTGGCATCGAACCAGGGATGCTGGCCGACCTCGGGTACCAGCCGGCCCAGGGTTCGCTTGACCTGGAGCGGGGGACGGCTGTCGTGGGCGCGATGGTCTGGCAGAGCTTCTATGATCCACGCCCGCGGCCCGGTGCGGAACAACTGCAGTCATCGGATTTCATGGACCAGACGCTGCGTTTTATACAGGGCAAGTGGAACGAACAGGAGGGGACGGAGATCACTCGCGAGCTTCGGGTAAAGGTCATCGGCGTCCTGCCCGAAATGCGGGGGGAAGCGGATTACACGGTTTACGTCCTGCTCAGTGATGTCGACCAGTGGAACGGATGGGTTTTCGGCAGACCGGTGAACCGCCAGAAGGATGGGTTCCAGCAGGCGGCGGTGATCGTCGATGACCTAAAAAACGTGCTCAAGGTTACCGATCAAATCAGCGAGCTAGGCTTTCAGGCTTACTCACCCCAATCCTACATCCAGGGCACGACCTCCTTCTTCACCCTCCTCCAGCTCGCATTTGGCGGGATCGGGATGGTCGCCCTGCTGGTCGCGGCGATTGGGATTGTTAACACGATGACGATGGCCATCCTCGAACGCACCCGAGAAATCGGCTTGATGAAGGCGGTGGGGGCGACCCACCGCGATGTCATGTCGATTTTTATCAGCGAGGCTGCGTTTATTGGACTGAGCGGCGGCGGTCTGGGCTTGATCGTCGGTTGGGCTGCGGGGCAGGTGATTAACTTCTTCGGCCTGCTCTACCTGGCCAGCCAGCCGGCGGAGGCCGGGATGTCAACGCCGCTCCTGTCGGTCTATACGCCCGAGTGGCTGCCCTGGCTCTCGCTCGCGCTTGCCACGCTGGTGGGGGCACTCTCAGGCGTTTACCCGGCTTTGAAGGCTGCGACGCTCGAGCCGGTCGCGGCTCTGAAGGTCGAGTGAAGGTCGAATACCTACGCCGGCACGTGCGATTATTTCGACTTCGAGTGCGGCCTCAACATCGCCAGGAGCTGTTCGACTGCAACCTGCCGCTGGTCAGCCCGGCGCAGTGGACGGGCGGTGTTGACCCGGTAATGGTTCAGGCGGCCCTGCTTGGTTACCTCGATGTAGCCTTCGTCCTCCAGGTCGCGGATAATGCGGCGCACCGAGCGCACCGTGATGCCAAGCAGGGCGGCGATGGCGCGAGCCGTAATCTGCTCTTCCTGATGGAGCAATGCCAGCACCGCGCCGTGGTTGGTGACGAAGGTCCAGCTTGATTTGGGTGACACCCCGGCTTGCCTCCATGTCGTGATTGCGGCGTCTTGAAGGATGCGATTGCGGTCATGATAGGTATGGCCGGGGAGCTTGTCAAATCGCGGAACGACAGGAGGCAGCGATATCGCGGGTTACGGCGCATTGACGATGTGGTCAACACCGCTCCCAGCGGGAGGTAGGGCGCGCATCCGCCTCCGGATCTGCATCCCCAGGTATGCCAAACCGAGGCCCGCAACCAGGCCCACCAGGGCCATGCCGGCCGGGTTGTCCATCCGGTTGGGGTCAGCCTCGGCGATCAAGGCCAGCACGATGAAAAAACTCAGCGATCCGCTCACCAGGGCCAGGCGGCCGCGATCATCCCAGGCGCCGTCCCCGCTCGCACGCCGCAGCACCTTCCAGGCCCCGGCCGCAGCCAGGACCATGAACAAGAGCGTGAGCAAGGGCGGGAAGTTCAAGCGCCGGAAGCACCCACCCGCCGAAGAACAATGCCATGATCCCCAATAACCCCGCCAACCACAGCCGCGCGCTGCCCCAGCTCGCGCCCGGGCGGGGTTCGTCCCACCTCGCCGGCATCTTCCGGGCGAGTTGGTAGAGTGAGACGACGAGCGCCAGGGTGGCGAGGTAAGGGATCAGCGGTGGACGGTAAGCGGTCAGGAGCGAAAATCCGAATGAGGACGTCCATGCCAAGCAGGATGGAGACCGTGCGCATGCCCCTGCGTCCCAACCAGGGCTCATCGCGCTGGCCCGGGTAGATCAACTCGACGAGCATGATCGGGATCGCAATACTGACCACGGCATGGTAGAGGGTGAGCATGACCGCCCAGACCCAGTTTACGCCAGCCCAGCGCCCGTACACCCCAAGCAGCCCCAGATCCATCCAGGCCGGGTCAAAGAAGGATTTGACCATCAGCCCTTCCTCAACGATCCCATAAGCCAGGCCAAGGGTCAGGATCGTCGGCCAGCGTTTTCCCCAGCGCAGCGCCAACTCGCGGGCGAGCAGCGCCCCGCTGCCGTACAGGGCTGATAGGAGCAAGATGCTGAATGGATTGAAGAACTCAACTGGTGGGGCAGACCCCGAGAGCAGTTCCCCGATGGCCGGTGCGAGGAAGAACAATACAAGCGCAGGTGGGATTCTTGGGCGGGTCGTTTCCATCAGGAGGCCTCTCGCTGATCTCGGTTCTATGCAGGAGTACAGCCTCGAGGCGGCAGAAGTTGCGCCATCGATACCCGCGCAAAGGCTATGCTGAGCGGAGGGGAAGGTTGCTGAAGAACGCGCTCAAGCGGGCAAGCCCACGTTCGAGCAGCTCCAGGCTGCTGGCGTAGGAGAGCCGCAGGTAGCCCTCCCCTTGCGCCCCAAAGGCCGTTCCCGGGAGCAAGGCCACCCCGGCTTCGTCCAGGATGCGGTTGGCGAGCTCGGCCGACGGAACCCCATATGCGCTGACGTTGGGAAATGCATAGAAGGCCCCGCCCGGGACCTGGCAGCGGACGCCGGGGATGGCATTCAACCCCTGCAGGACGAGATCACGGCGCTTGCGGTAGCGCCCGAGCATCTCCAGAACCGGTTCCTGCGAGCCTGAGAGCGCTGCCATCCCGGCATCCTGCGTGAATTGGGCGGTCGAGCCCGTCGCATGGGTCACCAGCAGCTCTACCCTGCGAGCCAGCTCAACGGGCATGATCCCGTACCCGAGCCGCCAGCCGGTCATGGCGATAGGTCTTCGAAAAACCGTCGACGACGATCGTGCGCTCACGCATCCCCGCCTCATCCAGGATGCTCGCCGGCCGGGCGTCGCCATAGTGCAGCCGGCTGTAGATGTCGTCCGACATGACCCAACAATCGCTGCCCTGGAGCTCATTGGCCAGGGCCGCGATCACCTCCCGGGTGAGCACGCCGCCGGTCGGGTTGCCGGGCGAGTTAAGGATCAGCATTCGCGTGCGTTTGTTGAATGCGCGCCCGCAGCGCGTCCAGATCCGGGTTGAAATCGTTTGATTCGGTGAGCGGGTAGGGGATGGGGACTGCCGCCGGCGACGAGGATCATCAATTCATAGGAAGGGAAGCCTGGATCGGGGAAGAGCACCTCATCACCGGGTTCAATCACGGCCAATGTCGGAAAGAATAAATTGGGTTTGGCGCCGGGGGTAACGACCACCTCTTCGGCGGAAAAGGACAACCCCAGGCGTTCGGATGCATCCTGGGCGATCGCCTGCCGGAGGGAGGGCATGCCGGCCGGGGGCGTGTAGCGCGTGCGGCCGGCATCGATCGCCTCCATGCCAGCTCGGCGGATATGCTCAAAGGTGTCGATATCTGGCTGGCCGATTTCGAGATGGATGATGTCCCGGCCCTGGGCTTCGAGTGCCTGCGCACGGGCAAGCACATGGTAGGCGCCTTCCGAACGTAAACCAGATACCCTTTCCGCAAAATGCATATGATCCTCCAGGCACGAAGCCAACCTGATTCTAAGCCGAATGCAACCACCAGCACTACCCTTGGAGGGCCCAACCCGCGCAGGTAAAATGGCGCGATGGCAAGTTACATGCCCGGCCGGGCGGCCTTTGGCTACCGTATGAAGTTGAACAGGGAGCAACTTCTGGCCTACCTGGCGTTGACCGCCGGGTTGCTGGCGATCGGGTTCTCGGCCATCTTTATCCGCCGGGCTGAGGCGCCGGGCACGGTGGCCAGTTTCTACCGCATGTCGATCGGATTGCTGGTCCTTTCACTGCCCTTCCTCAGCCGGAGGAGAAGCCTGCGCTCGCTGCCCTGGACGTGAACTGCGGTTTGCGCTGCTGGGTGGCTTGTTCTTCGCCGTCGACCTTTCCTTCTGGTCCAGCGGGGTCGTGATGAGTGGGGCCACCAATCCGACACTGCTGGCTAACACCGCCCCGCTGTGGGTCGGCCTGGGGGCGTTCTTCATCTTCCGCGAGCGCCTGCCTGCGGCCTTCTGGATCGGACTGCTCATTGCCATGTTCGGCGCAGCCCTGATCCTTGGGCTGGATGCGCTGCGATCCCTGACGCTGGGCCTCGGGACCTTCTTCGGGCTGCTGGCCGGCATTTTCTACGGCGGGTACTTCCTGATTACGCAGCGCGGCCGCAGAGCCCTCGATGCGTTGGACTACTTCTGGATTTCCTCGTTTAGCTCGGTGCTGGTCCTGGCAGTCATCAACTTCGCATTCGGCCAGCCGCTCACCGGCTATCCGCAAGCGACCTACCTCAACTTGATCGGTCTGGGCGTAATCAGCCAGGGCGTGGGTTGGTTCCTGATTAACTACGCACAGGGCCACCTTCCGGCTACGCTCGTTGCGCCAACGCTGCTTGGCCAGCCGGTGGTGACGGGCATCATCGCCGGGCCGCTGCTTGCGGAGTACCTTGAACCGCTCCAAATCGTGGGTGGGGCGACCGTTCTGCTCGGGGTCTTCCTGGTCCACCGCAGCCGAGCACGACAATCCCAGAATGCCTAGCCGCGAGGTACCAACCGGTCTGCGATCGAGCGGTCCACCTTGCCCATCGGGTACTCATCCAGTCGATCAATGGCAGCCCACGACAGCTCGCTGTGGTCCAGCGCCTGAACCTCCCCCGTCCGAATTTCCACCTCGAAGGCATGCACGGTAATCTTGAAGTGGGTGTAGGCGTGGTCGTAGGTGCCCAGGCTCGTGCCCACATCGACGATGATCCCCAGTTCCTCCTCCAGCTCGCGCCGCAGGCAGGCTTGAGGCGACTCCCCGGGTTCCTGCTTCCCGCCGGGAAATTCCCACAACCCCCCGAGCAGCTTGCCCTCTGGGCGGCGGCCTAGCAAAACGGCTCCTGGCCGGCGGAGCACCCCGGCCGAGGCATGCAGGTGTGGGACGGTCTTCCGGGCTGACCGAACAGGCCGCTCCAATTGGGTGCCACGTGCATAGGAATGACATTCAAGTTTGAGCGGGCATTCGCCACAGCGTGGTGCGCGTGGAATGCAGACCGTGGCGCCCGAGGTCCATCAAAGCCTGGTTGAAGGAGCCAGCCCGGCTTTGCGGCAGGTGCTCCACGCCCCAGGCTTGCATCTTTTCTTGTGCCTGGCGGGATGGCGATATCTTCTTCGAGATCGAGCAGGCGCGCAATAACCCGGCGTAAGTTGCCATCCAGCGCCAAGACGGGTTGGCCGAAGGCGATAGCGGCAACGGCGGCTGCCGTATAGGCGCCGATCCCTGGCAGGGCCTTCAAGCTCCCCGACCTCGACCGGCAGCCTTCCGGCATGCTTCTCGACGATGGTTTGCGCGGCTTGATGCAGGTTGTGCGCGCGGCGATAGTAGCCAAGACCTTCCCACGTGAGCAGGACCTGCTCGAGGTCGGCGCTGGCCAGGTCTGCCAGGGTGGGGAAGCGCGCCATCCAGCGCTGGTAGTAGGGGATGACGGTCTCCACGCGCGTCTGCTGGAGCATTACCTCTGCGATCCAAATCCGGTATGGATCACGCGTGGCGCGCCACGGCAGCTCGCGCGCCATGACGCGGTACCAGTCCAGCAATCGTTCGGCCAGGAGAGATGCCATAGGATGGATTGTAACGGCTCGGTCGACGGCTGAACAAGCTATAATCCCCTCTCTGCAGTCCGATTATTATTCAGGAGATGGATCGATGCCAACCTACAACGAGGCCCTGGAGGCCTATGCGCGCAGCTTGTTTGGCCAGGAGGACGACGTCCTGCAAACGATTCGTGCTCAGATCGCGGCACGTGGCCTGCCCCAGATCACCGTCAGACCCGAGGAAGGCCGCTTCTTGCAGTTCATCACGGCCGTGGCCGGGGTGCGTCGGGCGCTCGAGATCGGCACGCTGGGCGGGTACAGCGGCACGTTGATCGCCCGCGGCCTCGCCCCGGGCGGGAGCCTTGTCACGCTTGAGCGCGAGGCCGCGCACGCGGCCGTCGCCCGGGATCATTTCAAGCTGGCAGGAGTTGCAGACCGGGTCACGGTCCAGGTGGGTGACGCGCATGAGCTGCTCCCCGGGCTGAGCGCATCCGGGCCCTACGACCTGGTCTTCATCGATGCCGAGAAGGAAGGCTACGGGCGCTACCTGGACTGGGCGCTTGAAAACCTGGCGCCGGGCGGTTTGGTCGCCGGGCACAATGCTTTCTCGCATGGGGCGGTTATCGACGAGCAGGATCAATCCGAACGAGCGGTCGTGCTGCGGGAGTTCAACCGCCGGCTGGCGCAGGACGAGCGCTTGGTGAGCGTGATTTTCCCCGCCGGGGATGGCATCGCCGTCGGGTGCAAGGTGGCATAAGTGGGACTGGACCCAACCGGATGGGTTGGATCAATAGCGAGGGTGGGGCACGGCGCCGCCGTGCCCCAACAGCGATCAACAAAGCACAACCATGCGTAGGGGCGGGGTACCCCGCCCCTACAAATAGGACCTTTAAGACCAAGGGGCTGGGGCGTTTCACCGATCACAATGGGTTCGCGGTGTGTGGATCAACTCACGGAAAATCGAGAGGGTATGCGAAGGGCACGGCGGCGCCGTGCCCCTACAGGGATAGATGAAGAGAAACTATTCGGGAGATAGCACGCAGCCGCGTTCTTACCTCCAGTTCCTGAGGATTTTTATGCGACTGTAGGGGCGCATCGCGATGCGCCCCTACAAAATACGTTTGCTCGGTTTAGCGAACTTCGACGAGGACGGCCCGCAGCACGGTGCGGCGCAGGTAGGTCCCGCTGGCAGGATCGTAGCTGCGGCAGGTGACCAGCGTGACCCAATCCAGCGTTTCGTGCTTCATCACGCTCAAATCCGTGGGCAGGATCGTCCAGCGCTCACGCACCTCGTACACGTAGGTCTGATCCCCGCTGTGCAGCAGAACCGCGTCGCCCCAGAACAGTTCGCCCAACTCGGCGAAGGGTCCGGGCAGACCGCTGGGCAGGACGACGTGGCCGGTGAGCACGGTGTTGCCGGCATGGGTCGGGTAGGCCGTCCCCTGCAGGTAGCCGACGTTGTTCCACAGCCAGGTCAGGTCCCAGCCCGAGTCATCCGTGGCGACCCCGACGATCGACGACCGCAGACCCAGGGCCGGGATCTCCAGCCGCAGATCGCCCAGGTCGGCAATAGGGCGAAGTTGGAGGGGCAGGCGGTAGATGGGTGAGACGGCCCGGCTCGAAGCCGGTTTCCGGAAGTTCGGGTGTACCGACCAGCGATGCTGGCCAGCACCTGGTAAATGTCGACCGGCGTATTCGGGTCGTAGCGACGCTCGACCGCAAGCGCATTGTAGTCAGAGAGCGAGTAAGGCGTTGATACGTCATCATCCGGCAGGCTGGTCCACTCCAGGCTGGCCTCGTTTGCCACCCGTTCACCCGGTGAAAGACGCTCCCAGCGTGGCATCGAAGGTGATGACGCTGGTCTCGGCCAGACCGAAGCTGTCCCAGGTGACCGTGATGACGCCCCCTGCCTCCGAGCATGTGCCGCTGGTGCAGGCTACCGTGCCCGGGACGTAGGTCAATTCGGGCGGGAGCGTATCGGTCAGGACCAGGTCAAAGGCGGTCGTGTCGCTGGCCGGCTGTGTGCTGGACGGTCAAGGTGAAGGTGATCGGCGCACCAGGTGGGACGATGCGCGGGTCGGCGTCCTTGGTCAGGCTCAAGCTGGGTTCGGCAATCTCGACCTCGTTGGCAAAGTCCTGCAGGTCGCCCGAGCTCCACTCCCACAGCGCCAGGTTGTTCAATCGTACGCCGCGCAGGTTGGCGTTGCTGTCGAGGACGACGACCTGGTAGCGGATGGTGAGCGTCTCGTCATTCCCGCCGAAGCCGTTGGTGTTGGTCATATTTCCCAGGGTGAACAGGATGCGCCGGCCCTGGTCCTCGTCGGCAAGGCTGCCGCCCGGTTCGGGCAGGATCTGCGGGTTGCCGGATCCTGGCGAAACCGGATCGGGCGCACAGGCCGAGCTGAAATCCGGTCCCAGGCTCGTGGTCAGGTTGGCCGAGCTGCGCACGATCGAAACGCAGTCGACGAAGGCCAAGCCCGGATCGAGAGTGTCGAGCACGGTCACGCTGCTGATCGTCCCCGGCGGGACGTTGAGCAGGATTTCGTAGGTCAGGATCTCGCCGATCGCCACCGGCGGGTTGCCGTTAATCAGGGTATCGCCCGGGTCGGTATGCCCCTGGCTGGTGGCGACCAGGTTCTTGTTGATGTCGAGGTTGCCGAGCGTGACCACGTTGTCGCGGTCGGTGTCCTGGTTATCGGCCGGGTTCTGGTCGGGGCCATTGGCGCCATCATCTGTGATACTCGGCCGTGTTCGTGACCAGGCTGGTGCCGATCGGGAACGGGTCGTCCACGCGCAGGGCGAAGACGATGCTGCTCTGTAGGCCGTTCGCCGCCCGGTTGCCGATGGTGAAGGTGCAGGTGCTCGTGGGATCGCCCGGGTTAAGCGGGCCGCCGCCGTCCGGGATCATCGCAGCTCCACCCGGGTGTGCTCGAGGCGGAGACAAAGGTGGTGTTGGCCGGGACGACATCGCTGATCTCGACGCCGGAGGCATCCTGGTCCCCAACATTCGAATAAGTGAGGGTGAAGAGCAGGAGCGTGCCGGGTGAGACCGTATCGACGCCATCGTCTTTGAGGATGACCAGGTCGGGCGCGGCGACGAGCGGCGTGTCATGGCTGGCGTCGTTGTTCCCGGTCAGCAGTGCCGGTTCGTTCGTGGCCGACACGCTGGCGTCATTCGATCGTCGATGTCCACCAGCACCGGAAGCGGGTTGATGACATCGACCGAGAAGGAAATCACGGTCGATGCGCCGGCGGCGAGTGCGCCGACGGTCATAGGTGCAGCGCGCCGGCCGAGCCGCCGGGCCGCAATCCCAGGCCGGGGCCCGAGGACCGCAAAGGTCGTGTAAGCAGGTACTGTATCCGTCACGCTCACCCCGGCCGCATCCACGTTGCCGGTGTTGGTGATCGTCAGGCTGTAGGTCACCGTATGGCCCGGCGACGGCACTCAGGATGCCGTCATCCTTGCTCAGGGTGACATCGACCTCGGAGGCCGTGATGGTCTCGGAGGAGGCCGCAGCGTAATCGTTGAGCCCGCCCACGCCATCGGCGCCGGTGCGTTCATTCGCATTCAGGCCGCTGAGCGAGGTCCAGGTCGCGCTGGCGGTGTTGGTGAAGGTGTCGCCGACGAGCACATCGGGCGGGATGCCGAGCGTGACCTGGTACTCGAGTGTCACGCTTTCATCCAGCGCCAGCTGTGCGGCCGAGAAGACCAGCGTGGGCGCAGCGCTGTCGTCGAGCGACCACCCGGCTGGCAGCGGGAGCACCGGCCCGACATAGGTCAACTCTGGCGAAGTAGCCGGGATGACATCCGTGATGACGATGTCGTAGGCCATGGCGTCGGAACTGGCGCTGGGGTTGCCGATGGTAATCTGGTAGGTGACGGTCGCGCCGAGCGCGGGCGTATCGTCGACGGCAGCTTTCAAGATCGTAAGCTGGGGTTCGACGATCGTGGCGGTGACGATATTCGAATTGCCGCGGTCGGCGCCGTCGATCTCGACGTTGAAGACGTTGTTCTTCAGATTCGTGTTCTGGTTGTTGGCGCTGTTGTTGACCAGGGCGTCGAACTCAAGCACGACCGTCTCGCCCCCGACGTCCGAATCGTTGTTGACGAGATCCCCCAGCGAGAAGGTGACATCCTGCCCGACGACCGAGGCGCGTCGCCCGGGCAGATCGAAAGTAGGCGGTAATGCATCGTTATCGGCGCCGCTCAGGTCCACGGCTTCGGTCAGATCCACGTCCGCCAGGAAGGACAGCTTCGGGCTCCCAGCGTAGGTGAACCCCGCCGGCAGGGTGTCCGTGAGCGTGAAGGCGAGCGATGTTCCTTCGGGGATCGTCACCGCCAGGCGGTAGCGCACGACCTCGCCGATGGTCAGGTCGCTCCCGCTGGTGTTGGCATCGGAGCTGCCCACGATCGATTTAATCGGGACGACCTCCGGCACGGTCACCGAAGCGCCGTCGCTGTCGGAATAGTCGTTCAGCCCACCGCTGCCATCGCGTTCGCCCGTGGTGCTCCCGCTTGCGCCGGGCGTGGTGGAACCGGTCGGGTTGCCGCTCGTCCCGTTCGGGCCGGGGAGGCTGGTGTAGCTCAGCAATGCGGTGTTGTTGAGCACCTGCGCCGCGGTCACCGTGGAATCGAGCGTGGCATCGAACGTAATCGAGACGGCACAGCCGGCCGGGACGCTGGCGATGCGCACATCGATGCTGTTCCCGGCCGAATTGGAAGTATGCGATGG
>CAVPZJ010000006.1:0-843172 GCA_963710255.1 uncultured Chloroflexia bacterium | reverse complement strand
CTGACGGCGTCAACGTCGACAGCGAAGTCTATCGCATCCGCACACGCATCACCGCCACCGGCAGCGAGGTGGAGGCCGGACACTGGGTGGGCGTACGAGACCGGCACACGCGCGACGAACGCTGGGAGCAACTTGAGGATGATTTCGAGTATGAACTCGAACGATCTTGACCGGCGGGTGGTGGCCAGGGATCAGATCCGCACGATCATCACTACGTTTAGGGACCGCCTTTTCACCGAGATCTATCCCGGGCGGGAAGAGGTCCCCAAGACGCTGATCTTTGCCAAGGACGATAGCCATGCTGAGGACATCGTGCAGGTTGTGCGCGAGGTGTTTGGAAAGGGCGACGAGTTCTGCAAGAAGATCACCTATCGCGTGACTGGCGTCAAACCGGAAGATCTAATCAACGATTTCCGCAACAGCTACAACCCGCGCATCGCTGTATCGGTCGATATGATCGCCACCGGGACCGACATCCGGCCCCTAGAGATCATCTTCTTCATGCGGGCGGTGAAATCGCGGGTGCTGTTTGAGCAGATGTTAGGACGCGGCACGCGTGTGGTGAGCGCCACCGAATTGAGAAATGTCACACCCGACGCCAGGCACAAGGATCACTTCGTTATCATCGATGCGGTCGAGATTCTCGAGCAGGGGATGGTCGACCCCAGATCGCTCGACCGCAAACGCACGAAGTCCTTCAAGCAACTGTTGGAGGCAATTGCTGTGGGTGCTGCGGACGATGACACCTTCTCGTCGCTTGCTTCCAGGCTGGCGCGGCTCGATCGCAACATTTCCGCCGAGCAGCGCTCGGAGATCGAGGCTGTCAACGATGACCGGCCGCTCTCACACCTGATCGGGGCGCTACTCGACGCCGTCGATCTGGATAAGCATATGGAGGTGGCCTCAAAAGCGCTGTTGCCAGAGCAGGTACCGTCGCCGGAGCAGATCGAGGTAGCTGCGGGAACACTGCGTGAAGGGGCAAAACAACTCTTCGCCGCTAATCCCGACCTGCGCAATACGCTGCTCGACATCCATGCACTCAGCGAACAGACCATTGACGAGGTGAGCGACGATGAGGTGCTCGAGGCAGGGTTCAGCGTGGAAGATCAGGAGAAGGCGCGCCTTACGGTTAAATCGTTCCGGCAGTACATTGAGGCCAACCGCGATGAGATCACTGCGCTGGAGATCATCTTCGGCCAGCCCTATGCGCAACAGAAGCTTACCTTTGCCCAGATCAAGGAGCTCGGTGATAAACTCAGGCAGCCGCCGAATAGCTGGACGACGGAGAAGCTTTGGCGGGCGTATCATCAGCTTGAGCAGGACCGTGTTCACGACGCCAACGGTCGGCGGGTGCTGACGGATTTAGTATCGCTCGTGCGTCATGCGGTGGCGATGGAGGATGAGCTCGTACCCTACCCTGAGCGGGTGTGGCAGCGCTATCAGGATTGGTTGTCAGCTCAGGCGGCAGCCGGCAAGGCCTTCACGGAGGACCAGATCTGGTGGCTCGATCGCATCGCCGACCATATCGGTGTCAATCTGAGGGCAGAGCTTGATGATTTGAACTATGGTGAATTCTTTAATAATGGTGGTCAGATAGCTGCATTTCATTTGTTTAAGGATGATCTGATTCCATTACTTATTGAGCTCAATGAGGAGCTTGCTACGTCTTGAATACTACGAATGGTTATTTACCAGCGAATTGGAAAATTATTCGACTTGATGAAATTCTTGATACTCTTGAAACAGGCAAGCGTCCAAGAGGTGGAGTAAAAGATATCTCTGAAGGTATTCCCAGTATTGGCGGTGAACATCTGACCGCCCAAGGTGCATTTAATTTTACAAATATTCGCTATATCCCTGAAAGCTTCTACAAGGAAATGAATACGGGGAAGATTGTAAAAGGGGATATTCTTGTGGTTAAAGACGGTGCAACAACCGGAAAAACATCGTTAGTTCAAGAAATTCTTTCCATTTGAGATTGCGGCTGTTAATGAACACGTCTTTATCTTACGACCGAAAGCAAGTGTTCTCCCAAAGTTTCTCTTCTTCTGGTTTCAATCTCCATTAGGTCAACAGGCTGTCCGCGATAACTTCAAGGGGACTGCACAAGGAGGAAATCAATACAAGTTTTATTCACCACGCTTTTGTTCCCTTAGCACCTTACCGTGAACAGATCGAAATTGTGATGAAAGTTGAGGAATTATTATCCAAATGTGATGTTGGGAAGATGACTCTTGAGCGTGTCCAGGTCAACCTTGAGCGCTACAAATCTTCATTACTCAAAGCGGCTTGTGAAGGTAGATTAGTAGCTGGTGATGCGGAGCTGGCGCGGCAGGAAGGCCGCGACTTCGAGCCAGCCTCAGCCCTGCTCGAGCGGATTCATGAAGAACGGCGGAAGAACTGGGAAGATACGGAATGGGCGAAGATCGTCGATAAAGCCAAGCAGAAGACTGCAAAAGCCACCCGCAAGGCTTCGGGCAATCCTCTCAAGAAAGGCGAGAAACTCAAACCTAAAGAATGGGAGAGCCTCCCAGAGAGCGAATACAAGCGCTTCTTTCCAAAAACAGATGCATGGAAGGAGAAGTATAAGGAGCCTGAGCTGCCTGACACGGCTGGGCTGCCTAAATTACCTAGTGGGTGGGTTTGGGTGAAGATTGATTCCCTGTTCGAGGTGAAGTATGGACTTTCGGAAAGCCTTTCAAAAACAGAGCCGGATTCTCCTAATGATGTAGCTGTGATTAGAATACCTAATGTTACTCCCAGCGGGGAGCTTGATATAAATAATTTGAAATATTTCCCTCTCCAAGGAGATAAAAAGGATATCTTAAAGCTCAGAAAAGGTGATGTTCTTTTCAATTGGAGGAATGCTCCAAAATGGATAGGACGGTCGGCGGTATTTAAGGCCGAAGGAGAATTTGTAAATGCGTCATTTCTCCTAAGGCTAAGACCCTTCCTCGATGGATATGGTGCTTTTATTTCGACCTATTTGAACTATCTTCGCATATCCGGGTATTTTCTCCTCCAAGTGGATAATGCGGTCAATCAAGCAAATTTCAATGCATCCAAATTAAAAGAAGTTTCCGTCCCTCTTCCCCAATTCGCGAGATTACCCGAATTTCCAAGGCATTCGAAGAAAGAGTTACTATACATAACCGTGTGGAGATGGAGTTGGATATTAGCACTGCTAGAAGTGAAGTTTTGAGACAAACCATATTGGAGAAGGCGTTTAATGGGAGACTTGTTGACCAAATTCCTACTGATAAACCTGCAAGCGTCCTACTCGGGCGTATTTAGATGCAGGCCGAGGCACGAGAATGAAAAAACGCTCAGGGGCAAAGCAGCCAGCAAATCTCCTACTATCATATTGAACGAGGGTTTCATTTAAGAATTTGGAGGAAACCATTGGCAACTAAATCATCCACTATCGTTCAGCGCTTATGGAACTATTGCAATGTCCTACGCGACGACGGCATGTCTTACGGCGACTACGTCGAGCAGCTCACCTACCTGCTGTTCCTCAAAATGGACCATGAGAACCAGACGCTGCTCGATAAAACGTCCGCCATCCCCGAGGAACTCGGCTGGGCGAGCCTTGCGAACCTCGACGGCGCAGATTTGGAAGTTCACTACCGAAAGCTCCTACAGGAGTTGGGCATCGGCTCTGGCCTGATCCCGGTTATCTTCCGCAAAGCGCAAAACCGCATCCAAGATCCGGCCAAGTTGCGCCGTCTGATCGAACTGATCGACGGCGAGACCTGGATCGGGATGGATATCGACATCAAGGGCGAGATCTATGAAGGTTTACTCGAGAAAAATGCCCAGGACACCAAATCGGGCGCCGGACAGTACTTCACCCCCCGCCCGCTGATCCGGGCGATCGTCGACGTGATGCGCCCCCAGCCAGGTCAGACGATTTGCGATCCGGCCTGCGGCACGGGCGGATTTCTGCTTGCGGCCTACGATTACATTCTCCAACAGCAAGGCGCGCTCGACATGGACCAAGGCAAGCATCTGCGCCATGAGGCGCTATATGGCACCGAGATCGTTGACAACACCGCCCGATTGTGCGTGATGAACCTCTACTGCACGGCATCGGCGCTAACGGCGGCGAAAGTCCGATCCGGGTGACGGATAGCCTGGCAGCCCACGGTGGCCAATACTACGACATGGTGCTTACTAATCCACCTTTTGGCCGGAAGAGTTCTGTTACCTTTGTCAACGATGAAGGTGAACTTCAGAGTGAATCGCAAACGATCGTGCGCGATGACGTTCTGGACCTCAACAAGCAACAAGCAGCTCAATTTCGTCCAGCATGTGCGTAATATCCTAGAACAGGGCGGGCAGGCTGTGATCGTCGTGCCAGACAATGTGCTCTTCGAAGGTGGCGCCGGTGAGGTTGTGCGTAGGAAGCTGCTCGATGAGTGCGATACGCACACGCTCCTGCGGTTGCCCACGGGTGTGTTCTATGCTCAGGGGGTGAAGGCGAACGTGCTCTTCTTCGACCGCAAACCGGCTAGCGAAAATGCGTGGACGAAGGAACTCTGGATCTACGATCTGCGAACGAACAAGCACTTCACGCTGATCCAGAACCCACTAACACGCGCCGACCTGGACGAATTTGTCGCCTGCTACAACCCAAAGAATAGGCAAAGCCGCAAAGAAACATGGTCCGAGGAAAACCCTGACGGACGCTGGCGACGCTATACGTACGATGAGCTCATCGCTCGCGACAAGACCAATCTGGACATCTTCTGGCTACGAGACGAGTCACTCGAAGATACTGCGAACCTTCCTGATCCTCGCATTATCGCGGATGAGATCATCGAAGACTTGCAGGCTGCATTGGAGCAGTTTCAAGGAATTCTGGATGAACTGGAGTCTTAGTCCAACTTTAGAATGTATTCAGGAGCGTGGAGTTACGAAGTAAATGGAAAATTATCAACTGATTTCTTCATTATCCTGGCTCGATTTCGCCGAAGACGACCGGCGCGGTCTTCGGCCATCTATCCAGTGACGCAATGGATGTGATCGAGAAGTGCAACCCTGCTCTAAGAGCGTGCTTCCACAGGGTTAGGCAAACCCCGTGCTGTTAATAGAGCTTGATGTTAACCTCCTGATGGATATAAGAGATCGATGGTTATGTGTCTCCTTATTCAACCCCTTTTCGAGATGGGCCCTCACGTTGATCAATCTTAAAAAGCATTTTGCTGCAATAACTCACTTCTATTGCAATTGCCATCCGTCGCATCAGACCTGATATGTTCTAGAATCCGATAACTAGTTGTAAGTCGGAACAGCTTTGACGGTGGCTATAATCATTCGTAGATAGATTAAAGAAGCTAGGTATACTCGGGAATTCCACGAAAAGGTAACTTGTTTTGATTAATTAATAGCATCTAAATCGAGGGGTAAATGAGATTATTTCTGCCTATTGTTCTACTTTGCTTTTCAATCATATCATGCGGACTCTCTCAACCAGAACAACAATCACAGGATCTCGGGAGAGTAATCCTATATGAAGGGAATGATTGTTCGGAAAATACTATCGGGGAGACAGACGACAGCACTCCTCAGGAGATTAATTTTAAGGAGAGATATGAGTTTGAAAATGATGAAACCCGATCAGTATTACTAATTAATGTTCGATCGGGGATTTCGATTCGTCTTTTTGATCACCCAAGAGGTGACCTTGATGATGATTGGGTTGAAATTCAAGTAATAGGTAGTATTTCCGAGGTGTGTGTTGATTCCTATGAACAATCTTATAGGGACAATCTGTTAAACGTTACATTTCACGAACACAATGGTCTCGATGGAAAAGTTTCACGGCTAGAAATTCTTGATGATGATTTTGTCATTCAAGAACCCACGAAAACTGAAGAACATACAGATGAAAATCCATCCCCACTCCGTTCAACGATAACCCCCGCTCCCGTACCGACGGCTTCCCAAGACCAATTACAGTTCTTTGATCCCTTCATTGGGGGACAGGAAGAATTTCAACAGACTTTTCTTGACATTGGTCACCGGTGTGATCATGTAGTAAATGGTCTATCCTGCGAGTTAGGAGATATCTGGCTCGAGTACATAAAAGAAGATGATGGATTTACAGGTGCCGAAATAGACTTATCAATCCCAAACCCCGACTCAATTGGATGATTATTACATCACACTTCAACTACTAGTCGGGTTTACAAGAACCAGTGATGAATTCAATAATTGGGTTAGCAATGAAGCTAGAAATGTTGTTTATGGGAACCAAGGGAATGCAGAGATAATCATCGATGGCATAAAATTGATGGTTTATAAAAATGAACCATTTCTTACATTCTATGTGTGCCCAGATGGGTGCTTAATTTCCGAACAATCAAAGTAATGACACAATAGGTTGTTTAGTCAATATATTCACTTAACAGGATCAGGATTTGTAGGTAGACTATAAATTTTCGAAGAGAGATTTGAATTACATAGTCTAAACTACTTTTCAACAAGGAAACATTGGTATCGAATTGCGTATCAACTAGAGCTAAACTTGCTTGGAGGTTATGCAATGTCATTTATTGGGGGAACTGCAAATTTGAAAAAGACGCATCTTAAAATATCGGAAGGCTTTCGTACAGCAAAGATACCTTACAGCAGAATCGAAAGTGTTGGGACCGGCCTGAAAGGAATCCGCATTGAGACGATAGGTGGAAAGGTCTATCACTTGAATCCACTGCTTGTTCGACCGGGATTCAGAAATGCTTTGCTAAAGAAAATGGAAGAGCACATCTAGTAGATACTCCCTAATTTCCCTTATGATCACTAGCCCCCGACTTACAATGGTCGGGGATTTGCTTACAATAGCTCAGTCTAAAAGCTGAATATTTTATGGGGTCAACGCTTGTGCAATGCCTAAGGTGGCATTTGCGGTAAAATTCAAGTCTCAAATTGCGTTCAAACAATATATTTACTATGCCTCCTATAAACGACGTAGTTCCACAAACAACTAGCAAGCGACATAATTAAAGGAATTCACATGTGTTCCCCAGGTGGTCTTCCATACAATCGATCGGTTTAACCATCTTGACCACGGAGTGGATGCGTTCGTCGTGCTCCTGGCGCTGCGGGAGGTAATCGAGGAATTGGCTGAGTTGTTGTTCGAGGCTGGTTTCCAGGAGTAGTTGGTTACCTGGCCCTTTAGGTCGAGGGTTGCAGCGCTCTCGATCCTACCAAAGGCATCCTTCCCATCCAGCGAGAATCCACTATTCTTATCGCAGCAACCTCGCAAGGTGGCGGGTCAGATGAGCTTCATCCCCAAGAAACGCAAGAGCTATTTCAACATCGGCGAGCGAGACCGCTCGCATGCCGCCGTGGTGAACCAGTTCACCGGGCAGGAATACCACTTCCCGGGCGTCCACATCAGCGAAGAGAAAGAGATCGCCGACAGCCTGACGCGCTTCTTCAGCGAACACCCGCTGCGCTCGGGCGGGATGATGCACCCGGCTGCCGTCGGGCTGCTCGAGGAGCTGGGCTATATCGTTCGCAGTGAAGACCTCACCTACAACTTCGACGATGAGTAGCACCCGCTCCCTCCGAAAATCTGGACCACGCTAGCACAACAACAAGCCAACTTACCCCGCCAAGTTATCCGGTGGTCGGCGCCGGCTCGACGCCCGCGCCGGCCGGCATTCCGTTGTAAGATTTGGAATGGCATAGCCAGCAACGCGCTGGCCTTCGAAGCCCACATGCTCCCGGGGGGGTGCCATGCAACCGACCCACGCTCCGCAGAAACCTCTGCTTCCTCTTTGTTTTCCTGCTCACAGCCTGCAACCTGCCCTTCTCTTCTGGAACCGGGTCCGGCGCACGCGACCCGGGCAAGATGCAGCTGGGCATCGCCGAAACGGTTGTCGCGCTGGGCGATCCGGAACACGCCGAAGACGGCGTCTGGTCGCTGCTGGCCAACCTGGGGATCGGCGTGTACACCGGCGACGGGACCCCAGATGATGCCCGGTTCCGAGACGGGCGAGGCTGATTTCTGGCTGTACGATTTCGAGGTCGGGTGCGCTCGCCCGCATGGCCTCCACAGACGGCGGAACCGTTTTCGGCCTATCACGCCCTGCTGGCCGAGCTCGGCTACCCCGGCTCGGAATCCGAGCTGCTGTCGGTGTATCGCAAGCGACCTATGCCACGCACCGGGATCAGGTCTTCGTCCAGCTCCTGGCTGAGATGGGTGTGAACTTCTCCACCTGCTCAGACTCTCACCCCGCTGCAAGTCCTGGCTGCTGCTCCTGGACACCTTCGTCCCACCGAACGGTGGCGCGGCGCGCCGCGCGCAGCCCCGCGGCTGGGGCTGGCCGGCTGGCCAGCCTGGCGCCGCCGCGCCAGGTCCCCTGCGGTCAGATTACCGGGAGCGGGGTCATGCCTTATTGGGGCATCCTGCAGCAGCGAGGCCGATTTCGGCGCCTACTTCGCCGCCGTGGAGGTCTACTACGCCATCCATGGGCCGCTTTTGGCTTCCGCGGCGGAAACCTCGCTTATCCTCATCGACCGGGAAGGTGCATGAAGGACACAACGGGGAGGGGGACCGGGTCGAGTTTACCCTGGGGGTCCAGGTTCAATACGTGCCCCAGCCGAGCATCCCGGTGGCGGCCACCTCCTGCGGTGTGCTGGTCAACCTCGACTGGCAGCCGCTGCTGGGCGGCCTGGCGAGCGTGCCGGTGGAGTGGGTGATCCCCGACGCGCTCTACGAACACGGCCGGCCGGAGGAGATGGACCCGCTCACGGACGGGGACGGGCACGCCAGGCTCGTCTTTCAACTGCAGGAAGAAGAGGCGGCCGGCATCGGCCCCTACAAGGAGCAGGTGGGCGCGGTCACGGCCCACATCAATCTGCGGTATGGCTACATGAGCGCCGGGATCGTGGATGACCGCCTGCTGCAGTTCGTCCCGGCGGACAAGGAGCTCGGTCCACAGGAGATCCTGGTCTCCTGGCATGACCCTGTGATGAATTCACGATCTGGTTCAACGAGGAGCTGCACCAGGCGGTCTCGGTCTACTCGAATGACATCCTGATCGAAGGCCCGATCTCTGTCCGCATCTATCCCGGCGGAGATCCGGTGACACTGGAGGGGAGCGGGAGCTTACCGATCACGGGCGGAGGCCAGGCGGGCGATTGCCAATTTACCAATTCGGGCGTGGACCAGGTGAGCGTGACCGGAGTGGTCGTGCCCGGGCGTGGGTGATGAGCCGCCGACACTCAAGATGACGATCGAGCATGCTTTTCAGATCACGGTCGCCGGAAGCCAGTGCGGCGGCGGCAGCCCTGTGCCCATCCCCGGCGGCGGCGGAGAAATTGAAATGCCCTTCCGAGATGGCGAGATGTACGGCGGACCCTTCAGCCAGCCGACCGTATCCGGTCTGACGACCTACACGCTGGAGGTCGCCTGCTGGCAGTGATGGGCGAGATGAGGGGCTGGCCCTAAGCCGCAGGAATAGCACTGCACCTGGCTCGAAATTCGCCACGAACGACCGGGGCATTCGGGCTCCTCACGCGCGAGCCAGAGGCGGCTCCCTCTCAGGGTTGTCGAGCGTGAAATTTAGCAGCTGCGCTGCTGCGCACTAGCAAAGCTGGTGCACTCCACGATGTCCCACGCGTACAAATTCATTCCCTTGAGTTGTCTCGGGGATTCCTCGGCCTTCGGCCTCGGAACGGCACATTTGTGTCGTCCCGAGGAGCTTGCGACGAGGGAACCCTGAGACATTCGCTGAAGTGCCGTACTTTATGTGTAGGGGGGGCGAACGGGGGAATTAAGAGAGGCGATGTAGCGATCGCGGAAGCTTTATGACAAGGAGTGGGTAAATCGCATGATCGTTTTGCGACCCCCTACAGGTCCTCTTTAACTGGTAAACCCCCTGTAGTCCCCCAAAGGGGGACGGTGGGGGCGTGAGTACGCCCCCACACCCCCGACAATCTCAACCATCGTAGACGTCGAAGTGTCCGTCCCAGTCAAGCTGCTTTCGTCGGAGCGAACACTGAACTTGACAATGGAGGTGATGTCACACAGTTTGAGGAGAAACGCCAGGCCGCACTTTATGTGTAGGGGGTAGTAGGGGGAGATACCCATCTCCCCCTACAGCCCCCCTTTAGGGGGGCGAACGGGGGGTAAAACAATAAAGAATGACGCGCTGACGTGAACGTTTAGCATTCGAGAACTCGAATTCTGCCTGCCAGCAGGCAAGCTGCTGGGCACCAGCAAAGCTGGTGCACTCCACGACGTTCCGCAGGCACAGATTCATTAACTTGAACATCTCGGGATTCCTCGGCCTACGGCCTCGGAAAGACACAGTGTGATGACCAGAGACGAAAGAGCATTGAAACATCTGGTGCATTACGCCAAGGACCGCACTGTATGAGTAGGGGGTGGCCGTTCGTCCTGGGTGTGCTGACCAGTAGGGGGAGATACCCATCTCCCCCTACAGCCCCCCTTCCAGGGGGGCGAACGGGGGGTGATTAAACCCATGCTGGCCAGATGGATGATGTTCCTCGGGTTCCACAGCAAGATTGATGAAATCTTAAACTCTCTAATATCCCCCCCTCAAGTCCCCCCAGGGGGACTGTGGGGGCGTGAGTACGCCCCCACACCCCCGACAATCTCAACCATCATAGACGTCGAATTGTCCGTCCCAGTCAAGCTGCTTTAGTCGGCGAACACATAACTTAGATAATGGAGGGGATATCACACAGTTAGATGAGAAACGCCAGGGCGCACTTTATGTGTAGGAGGTGGCCGTTCGTCCTGGATGTCCTTACCAGGATAGGGGGAGATGGGCTCCAGGGAACCTTCTAGGCCGAAGGCAGGGCGCGAACAGGCCACCGATCGGGTGGCCTGTTATATTCCGTCCGCATGGACTGCGCCCGTCAGGCTCACATAAAGCTGACTTTGCCCGTCTCGACGTCATACACGGCGCCGGCAAGCTTGATCTCGCCCGCGGCCAGCATCTCGCTCAGAACGGGGCTTTTCTCCCCGATCGCGGCGAGTGTGAGCTCGACGTTGTTTTCTGTCACCGCTCGTACGAATTCGCCATTTTCAGAACTGTACGTTTCGCCAGGCGAGGCGGCGGCCTCGACGGCTGGTTTCAATTTCGCCAGCATGCCGGTCAGATTGCCAAGCTTGACATCATCGATCGCCCCCATGATCGCACCACACTGGGTGTGCCCGAGCACCAGGATGAGCTTCGCGCCCGCCACTCTGGTCGCGAACTCCATGCTGCCGAGGATGTCCTCGTTGACGAAGTTCCCGGCGATGCGGGCGCTGAAGATATCCCCGATCCCCTGGTCGAAGATGACCTCGGGCGGGACGCGCGAATCCACGCACCCGAGCACGATGGCGAACGGGTACTGCCCCGCACCGGTCTCCTGGACCTGCTGAAGCAGCTCGCGTTGCGCCTGGAGGTTACCCACGAAACGTGCGTTGCCCTCTTTGAGCCGCATCAAGGCTTCGTCGGGCGTCATCGCGCGCTGCAGTTCTCTGGTCAACGTTTGCATCGTCTTCCCTCCTGAGTGCCAGCTGCTCCACCGCACGGTTGCCGGTGGGAATGCTTTCCCTTGTGTTTAGGCAGGCTTGCCGTTTACATAAGACCTGACCCATGCCAGGGCTTCCTCATAGGTGTTGAAGATGTATGTCTCCGGGACGAGGTCCGGGATGATGTCGATCCGGCGCATCATGTCGATCGGCTGGAACTCGACGCCGGAGAAGATCACGATCGCACCTTCGCGCTCAATATCGAGCACGGCATCCTCGATGGCGTACAGCCCGGATTGATCGATATACGGGACACGATCCATCCGGATGATCAAGACCTTCAGTTTTCCGGAGAGCTCCTTGATGAGCTCCTGGAAACGGGCCGTGAAACCGAAGAACATCGGCCCGTAGATATGCTTGACGAACACGCCCTCTTCGACGATCTCTTCCTTGATCCCGCCAGGCGAGAGGCGAGCCCCATTGATGGTTGAGATGGGGTTCACCGACGTGCGCGCCTCGGCCAGGTCGCTGGACTGCTTCATGTAGAGCACGCTGGCCAGCACGATGCCGGCGCCCACGGCCTGGATCAGGCTCCTGAAGAGCGTCACCAGCAGGACCGCCGTGAGCACGACCGCGTCGGCGACGGGCACATCGCGCAGGTGCCGCAGACCTTTGTAGTCCACGATGGCCAGGCCGATCGGGATCAGGATCCCGGCCAATACGCTGAGCGGGACGAGCGCCGCATACTGCCCGGCTCCAAGCAGGACGATGAGCAGCAGGATCCCGTGCAATATGCCTGAAAGACGGGTCTTCCCACCAGCCTTAATGTTGACGACGGTGCCCTTCGTGGCGCCCGCCACCGGGATGCCTCCGATCAAGGCCGCCGCCATGTTCCCGATCCCCTGTCCGATGAGCTCCCGGTTGCTGTTGTGCTTGGTCTTGGTGATGTTGTCGGCGATGACCGAGGTGAGCAGCGAATCGATCGATCCCAGCATCGCCAGGACCAGGGCGAATTCAAGCACGAATAGAAATTCAGAAGGGGGTACGCCCAACATCGCGCCGATGTTCAGGGGCGGCAGCCCGGAGGGGATGTCGCCGATGACCGGCACCTTGGCCCCGATCAATACCGAGACCAGGGTGCCGACGACGAGCGCCACGAGCGTGCTCGGGATGACCTTCGTGATGCGCGGGAAGAGGTAAAAGATGGCCACCGTCAGCGCGCCCAGGCCGATAGCAGCCCAGTTGAGGTTTGCGAGCGGCTCGCCAATCCCCGTGAAGACCTCGATGATCGTTTTCGGTGCGCTGGATCCCAGGAAGGGCCAGATCTGGAGAAAAACGATGATCAACCCGACCCCGCTCATGAAGCCCGAAATCACCGGGTAGGGGAAGTAGCGTACATAGCGTGCGATCCCGATCAGGCCGAAGAAGACCTGGAAGGCGCCGGCCAGCAGGAAGGTGAGCAAAATGATCCCCAAGGCGCTGTCGATTGCGCCGGTCCGTTCGATCGCGAGCGCGACTACCGAGGCCGATACGACCGTCATCGGCCCGGTCGGGCCGGTAACCTGGGTGGCCGTGCCTCCGAAGAGCGCGGCCAGGATGCCCGCTGCGATCGCGCCGTATAGCCCGGCCGCAGCCCCCAGGCCGGATTGGACGCCAAAGGCAAGTGCCAGGGGCAGGGCAACGATCCCGGCTACCAACCCGCCCAGCAGGTCTCCCCGGAACATTTGCAGATCATAGCGCCTTCTCGTCTCTTCCATCATTCCCTCCCCAAACAAGATCTGCCTTGCAGCATTTTGACGCTGCGGCTCTGACCAGGAGCGCAGCTCCCATCCTACCGGATCGAGTCCTGTATCCGATCTCGCCAACGCCACCCTCAGTTCCTCCTGCGGGGTGGCCGAGAACGCACACGGATCGGGGCCCATCTTCGCTTCCCGCCCGGCCCTCCACCCGAAATATCATCATCGTCGGATGAAATTAGAAGCAGGAAAAGAAGCAGGGCGCCCCCAAATATGCCAAAGAAAAGTGCCATGGTTGTCATACCCGTCCACCTCGAATTTCACGTGGTCAGGGGCACTTTACCAAGCAATTAAGGTATTGTCAATATGTTGTCAAGATTATTCAGGGGTACTCCGGGGTATGCCGACGGCGGGCAGGGATGGCAAACAAGCGCGCTCCGGTACTTGCTAGACGGGCGGAGGCGCTCCCTGGGCGATGATCCATGGCGCCGTGCTTAAGGCGTATAGCACCTGCCGGGTGGAGTGCTATCCCATGCGCAGGCTGGGTGATTCTGGCAAGCGCCAAAATCCCACTGCGCGCATGCATCGACCGCCGATGGTACCGATGTCGGCGCGCAGCTGGCGACAGCGGCCAGGGTGGTCGGCCAGTTCAGGAAGGTGTTGCAGGTGCGGGGTGACGAGCCCTGCTGGATGCAGACCTGCAGCTGCCCGGCGCTGCCGGGCCGGATCCCGGAGCAGTACAACCGGCCGGGGATGGTCGGATTGACCTCGCATGAGTACCACGTCGTGCCGTCGTAGGCGGTGTAGGTGAATTCCGCCCCGGGCACCAACCAGGCCTCGGCCGTATCCAGGATGAAGTAGATGCGCTCCCGGTCGTGGCAGCCGGTCGAAACAATCCGCCACCTGGGCGACCCGGCGCTTCCCGCCCCGCAATCGGACGCGGTGAAGCGCCCGCTGAAACAGCCGCCGTAGGTCAGGCAGAAGGTCAAGTTCACCTCATCCCCGGGCTCACCCGGGATGCCGTGACAGGAGTAGCGGCCGGCCGAACCCGAGCAGATCAAGTCCACGCCGTTCGCCCGGGCGATGGCCAGGCGGGCGTCAGTCCCTTCGTAGGTGAGGATGGTCGCCTGGTAGCGGGCCGGGGAGTAGTAGCAGGTCGCCGTGATGTCATAGCCGATCTCCGGTTCGGGGGCGCAATCCGAGACGGTCATCGGCCAGTACTGGCAGCCTTCCCCGGTCCGGCAGGTCGTGACCACCACCCAGGAGCCGGCGTCGCCGTTCAGCGGCAGGCACTGCTTCACGCCGCTATCCGGCGCGTGGCAGAAATCCACCGGCTCGCCATCCACCGAGACCCACACCTCGCCCAGCGTGGCCGGCGGGCCGCTCACCCGCACCGCCGGCTGGTCAGCCCAGGCCGCATCGCAGACCGGAACGGCCTCGCTGACGGTGGGCTCCGGGCAGAACGGCACGCTCACCGACCAGACGTCGCACGCCTCCTCCGGGTAGCAGGTGCGGATGGTGTGGGTGGATCCCGCTTCGCCGGGAAGGGGGGCGCACAGCAGGACGCCGGGTTCCGGCGAGTGGCAGAAGCCCTCGAAGTCCTCGCCATCCACGGTGATCGCCGGGCTGGCGGAGGTCTCCGGCGCACGGCTGACCTGCAGCGCCGGCTGGTCCCCCAGGGCGCGGTCGCAGACGGCCTCGACCTCGACCGGGCTCTCCTCCTGCGGGCGCAGCCCCGCTTCCGTCCCGATCAGGACGGCCGGGTTCTCGATGACCGGCACCTGGTTCAGGTCACCCAGGATCTCCACCTGGTCTCCGGGCACCCAGCAGCGGAGCCGCATCTCCCCGGACGGGAGCATCGGCGGTTCGGGATCGATGACGGCGTTGGGAGCGATGCGGAACCAGGTGATTTCGTCGTCGATCTCGAACCACGTCGGTTCGTCGGTGGCCTGGGACCAGGTGACCTCATCGTCGATCTGGACGACCCCGGTGCCGATCCCGACCACGCGATAGGACATGCCCGTTTCGAGCGTCTGCAGCGTGTCGTTCGCTTCGCCCGCGCCTGGGCGGCAGCCCAGCGTCGCGAGGATGCGAATGGTGGGCATCTCGACTGGCGGCACCCCCTGGGGGTCGCCGCTCAGATTCACGGCCGAGCGTGGAATCCAGCACCCCGGGCTCTTCGTCGAGCCGGGGGGATCAGGCTGCGGGGAGAGCTCACCCAGCGCGGCCTGTTCGGATACGGGGGCGATCTTTAGCGTGGGATCGATCCGCAGCCAGGTGACCTCATCGTCGATCTGGTTGATGCCGCCCTCGAGGCCCGTGATCCGGTAGAACCCCCCGGCAGCGAGCGCGCCGGCGAGATCGTAGGCCGTGCCGGGTCCGCTGAAGCAATCTGTCAAGGACACGAGCTCGGCGAGCGGGATTTGTGACTCAGGCGCCTGGCCAGCGCTCCCGGGATCCTGGGTGGAAGGTAATCCGGGTTCTGGTGTGCCTGATGGACCTGTGCAACCGGCGAGGAGTGCGATACCCACGAAAAAGACGACGAAGCAAAGCCACGGCTTCATAGCTCACTCCTTGGTGGTCGTCCATGATGGATGTGTCGCAGGTGGTGAAATCAACCGTGCGTGGGGGGCTCCTGAGAGTCAGGTCTATGATATACCGACAGGGAGCGTTGCACAATCAGGATCTGCGGTCCGCGCCGGAGGTGACGTACCCGATCGAGCAAGCCGTGCTCGTTTCTGACTCAATCGTCGAGGCAGGGAAGGCGTGGTCCGACATATCGGTGCCGGTCAGCGACCCTGTCCTCGTGCGCAAATTGGGACCAAACAGTTTGAGCGGGCTGTAAGTGGAGGTGACACCAAATACGAACATTGGGCTTCACGGGTGACGAAGCGGGTGAGCCAAATCTCGGCCGCCCGGTGCAGTGTACTGGCCACCCCATCCCGGCTTGTATCTTCGCTCACAATTCCATGCTATCCTTCCGCATCGTCCGCTGGATGGACATGGCTCATTGGTGGCGGGATCCTCCCCACACCCGGCGCATCCACTTCGCTGTGCTGACCCTGCTCACGGCCGGGTTGATCGCGGTTCTTGCGCTTAACCCCGGCCAGGCTTCCCGGGAACCTGAACCCCAACCCGATACCCTGCTCGCCTTCGCCTACGCCATGCCCGATGACGGCTGGGCGCCGCTCACGGTCTACCTCTCGCCCTTCGGCAGCCGGGACCTCGCCGGCCGGATCGTGCGCTACGAATGGGACCTCGACGGCGACGGCAGTTTCGAGACCGACGCCACCTCCAGCGGCGGCTACACCCAGCGGCTCTACACCCGCCCGCGAACCTACACGCCCACGCTGCGCGTGACGAACGAGCAGGGCCAGCAGGCAACCGCCGCCACGACGGTCGTCGTCCGCCACCCGGCCTCGAGCAGCGTCGACTACGATCAGATTTTCGACGACAGCCGCCTGCGCCGGATCACGCTGCGCTTCACGCGCGCCGATTGGGACCGCATGATGGCCGATCCCACGCTCAAGATACGCGTAGCAGGGGAGGCGGTGGTCTTCGGCGAGCGGTTGGAAGATGTCGGGATCGGCCCGCGCGGCAATTTCACGCTGCGCATCGCCGGTGAAAAAATCCCCTGGCAGATCGACACCGACCAGTTCCTCGCCGGCCAGGAGTTCCACAACCTGAAGCAGCTCCTGCTGACGAACAACATCAGCGATCCGGGGATGATCGGGGAGAAGCTCGCGTACGACCTGCTCGAGCTGGCCGGCGCGCCCGCGTCGCACGTGGCTTTCGTCGAGCTGTACATCGACTGGATTGACGATGACCAGGATCCGGCCTACTGGGGCGTGTACACGCTCGTCGAGCGCGTCGATTCGAAGTACATTCGCAACCGCTTCGGACCCGAGGCCGCCGGCGGTTCGCTCTACAAGACCAACCACTTCAAGCAGGGCGCCGGCGACCTCATCTACTACGGCCCCAGCTTCGAGTACTACCCGCAGCCGCACGGCATCCCGCTCTACGACCAGCGCAACGACGACCTGCCGGGCGACTACGCCGACCTGATCCAGTTCCTGTGGGTGCTCGACGGGCAGGCCTACGCCACGCCCGAGGCCTGGGCGGCGGCGGTCGAGTCCGTCTTTGACATGGATGGCTTTCTGCGCTGGCTGGCGGTCCAGACCGCCATCATGAGCTGGGACATCTATCCCTTTACCGGCAACAACTACTACCTGTACCACGACCCGGTCGCCGACCGCTGGCTCTGGCTGCCGTGGGACCAGACCTGGGGGGAGGGGACCACCTCCCCGCTGTTCTCCCTGCCGCAAGGCGAGCCGCGCCTGCTCGAACGGGCTCCGCTCTACGACAAGATGCTGGCGGTGCCGCGCTACCGCCAGGCGCTGGCGGCCTACCTGGACCTGCTCGTCCGGGTCGGTTTCAACCAGGCGGCGGTGATGGAGCGCGTGACGCGCTACTGCGGGCTCATCGCCGGCGCGGTCACCGATGACCCAGCCTATGCAGCCGAAGGCGGGATGCACACCTACGCATCTTTCGACGATGGTTGCCAACACTACGTCGAGCTCGCACGCGACCGGAGTCAATTCATCCAGGAAACGCTCCAGGCCGATCCCGCGAGCTACCTGTGGACGCCCACGGCAAGCCCTTGAGAGGATTGGAGGTCAAAATGCGCCCGAGATTTGCTACCCGAATCAAGCACCATCCACGCTGGCTCGCGTTCCTGGTGCTCGCGGCGGTTTTGCTGGCCATCCCGGCGACCGTTTGGGCCCAGGAGGGGGGCTGGAGGAGAGTTTCGACGGCGGCCAGCTCGAGGGCTGGGAGCTCGGTCCGGATGTGGCCGTCGCCGACGGCGCATTGATCATCGGCCCCGGCAACTTCGCCGCCCGGGGAGGTGAATTCTCCGACTTCCAGCTCACGTTCAAGCTCCGCCGGGACAGCGAAGGCGCCTTCCGGCTTGGTTTCTACGCCCGCGATGAGAGCGAGTACGCCCTAATACTCTTTCCGGGGGAGGCCATCCTCGAACGCCGCAAGGACGGGCCGCCGATCCCGCTCGCCAACGCTGGACCGCAGCCGGCCGGCGCGGACGGGTGGCAGAACCTCGATCTGACGGCCAGCGGGGGCAGGATCACGCTTGCGATCGATGGATCGCAGCTGTTCGACGTGGAGGAGGAGAACCCGCTCCGGGCGGGGGCGCTCGTCTTCCTGAATATCGGCGCAAGCGAGATCGCCATCGATGACGTGAAGTTCGTGCCGCTGTCGGCCCAGGCCGGGGTGGGGGAGCCTGCCCCGCCGCAGGAAGCTCCGGGAGAGGGTCCCGGGCAGGAAGGCGGAGACGTGCCGGGCGGCGAGGCAGCGCCCGGCGCGGCACTGGCGCCGCCCACCGCCACGCCCACGCCGGCTGCGACCGGGTTTTCGGCGTTCGTCCAATCCCTGGCAGCCAGCACGGCCGATCCGCTCCAGCTGACGACGATCGTCATCAACCTGGTCCTCTCGGCGCTCTTCGCCCTGGCGCTGGGGTTGGCTTACGTCCACTGGGGCATGTCGCTCTCCAACCGGCGGGCGCTGGCAGCCAACTTCATGCTCATCACCGTCACGACGACGTTCATCATCATGATCGTGCGTTCCTCGGTTGCGCTTTCCCTGGGGCTGGTCGGCGCGCTCTCGATCGTCCGCTTCCGGGCGGCGATCAAGGAGCCGGAGGAGCTGGCTTACCTCTTCTTCGCCATCGGGATCGGGATCGGGCTGGGCGATAACCAGCGCGTGCTGACGCTCCTGACGCTGCTCCTGGCGCTGGTGATGATCGGGCTCGGCCGGCTGGTCCGGAAGGGCAGCGCCGATGTCAACCTGCACCTGATCGTGGCGAGCGAGGGAGCCCCGCCGCTCGATCTGGACCAGGTGCTCGACGAGCTGAAGAAGCACACCCGCCGCCTGCGGCTGCAGCGCTTCGACGAGAACGGGGAGCGGATGGAGGCCTCCTTCCTGGTCGAATTCGATTCGCTGGAAGCGATGCAGGCCGCCCGCGAGCAGCTGCGGGTGCTGTCACCGGGGGTCGAGATCACCTTCCTCGACAACCGCGGCATCGTCTAGGGAGATTTGATGGAGCCCGCCTGCCGCTATGAACGCAAGTTTTTCCTGGAAGGCATGGAGCCGGCTGCGGCCCGCGCCGCAGTTTTGCACCACCCGGCGCTGTTCTACGAAGCCTACCCGCCACGCTGGATCAACAACCTCTACTTCGACACGCCCTGGATGGAGCATTACCAGGACAACCTGTCCGGCTCGGCGGCGCGCGGCAAGGCGCGCGTGCGCTGGTACCACGACCTGGAGGGCGAGGTGCGTAACCCGGTCCTCGAGTTTAAGCTCAAGCGGGGCTGGGTGGGGTGGAAGGAGAGTTATCCCTTCCCTGGTTTTACCTTCGGGCGCGAGCTGACCGCGCAACGCCTGGCGGAGCTGATATCGTCGAGCACGCTGCCGCCGCAGGTGATCGAGCGCATGCGCGGTTACCGGGTGGCCCTGGTCAACCGCTACCATCGGTCTTACTTCGCAACGCACGACGAGAGCTTCCGCGTGACGCTCGACACGGACCTGACCTACTACCGGAGCGGCCGGCTTTCCAATCCGCTCCTGGCCCGCACCGTGGATCACGGCGTCCTGGTGGTCGAGTTGAAGTACGATGCCGAGCACGAGCCGCGCGCCGCCCGGATCGCCGCACGCATGCCGTTTCGGCTCACGCGCAGCTCGAAGTACGTGCGCGGGGTGGAAGCCTTCCTGTAGCGCTGCAGGCACCGCTCCCCTGGGGCCGTTCGTTCGAGAGCCCGTGTGCCTGGCGGGAGGCATTCGTAAAGGCGATCGCCAGGCCGGACCGCCTCAGCCCTTGATCCTCTCCATCCCGGGATCGTACATCGGCTTGAGCGAGACCTCGGCCGGGTAGCGCGTCCCGGCGATGTCCACTTCCCACGTCCCGCTCGGACACGTACGCTTCATCCACCGGCTGATCGGCCTTGATCATGAACAGCCCCGCCGCGCCGCCCAACGTGAAGGCGTACGCGCCGGAGGTGACATACCCGACCGGTACGCCGTCCCGCAGCACGATCTCGGCGTGGAACAGGAAGGGTTCCGGATCCTTCACCAGGACCTGCGCCAGGCGCTTCGTCCCCTCGTCCTCCTGCTTCAGCTTGATGCAGGCCTGCTTCCCGATGAAATCACTCGGCTTTGTTCAGCTTCACAAACTCCCCAGGCCGACCTCGTAGGGGTTATCGGTGTTGTCCATGTCGTGGCCGTAATCGCGGTAGCCCTTTTCCATCCGCAGGCTGTTCAGCGCCTTCAGCCCGGCATGCCGCAGGTCAAACGGCTTTCCCGCCTCGACGATCCGGTCATAGACGTGCACGGCCTGCTCGGCCGGGATGTACAGCTCGTAGCCGAGCTCGCCCACGTAGCTGATGCGGATGCACAGGACGCGGGCATAGCCGATCTCGATCTCCCGCGCGTGCCGGTAGGGGAAGGCCTGGTCGGACATGTCGGCGGTGGTCAGCGCCTGCATCAACGCCCGCGAATTGGGCCCGATCACGTTCAGCTGGCTGTAGGCGGAGGTCATGTCCGTCACGAAACAATGCGCCTCACTCCGGGATGTTGCGCCTGAGCCAGGTCAGCGCATGGCGGTGCATCGTGTCGGCCACCACCACCATGAAGCGGTCCTCGGCCGAGCTTGGTGACCGTGAGATCGGCCTCCAGCGTCCCGCGCGGGTTGAGCCACTGGGTGTAGGTGATCTGGTTGACCTTCCCGTTCACCTCGTTGGCCGAGATGTAGTTCAGAACCTGCCCGGCATCCCGCCCCTGGACCAGGAACTTGGACATGAAGGACATGTCCATCAGGGCTACGTTCTCACGGGCGGCCTTGTGCTCCGCTTCCCAGTAAGGGAACCAGTTTTCCCGCCCCCAGGTGTGTTCTTCGACTACTTCGCTTCCTGGCCCGGCGGCGCATACCAGTCCGCCCCTTCCCAGCCGCTCGTCTCCCGGAAGAATGCGCCGTGGGCGGCCAGCCGGTCATAGAAGGGCGGCCGCTTCGCCCCCCGGGCGGTCTTGAGCGTCTTGAACGGGATAGTGGCATTGGAAGGTCATGCCCAGCGTCTCGACGGTCCTTTCCCTGCGGTACTCGGGCGTGTTCTGGAAGGGGTGCAGCCGGTCGATGTTGAAGCCGGTGATATCCACATCGGGCTGGCCGTCGACGATCCAGGTGCGCCAGCAAGCGGCCCAGCCCGCCGCCGATGATGATCCCGATCGAGTTCAGGCCGGCGGCGACGAAATAGTTCTTCAGCTCGGGGGCCTCGCCGACGATCGGCGATAAATCGGGCGTAAAGCTCTCCGGGCCGCAGAAGAATTTCTTGATGCCCGCTTCGAGCGTGATGGGCACGCGCGACATGGCCTTCTCCACGAAGGGCCCCATCCGGTCCCAGTCGGGCGTGATCTCGCCGAACGAAAACGTCTCGGGGATGCCGTCCACGTGCCAGGGAGCGCAGACCGGTTCGAACAGCCCGACCATGAGACCGCCCACCTCTTCCCGGTAGTAGCCGTAGTGGGAGGGGTCTTCCAGGATGGGCATATCGGGCGGCAGGTCCTTGATCTGCTCGGTGATGAGGTAGTAGTGTTCCGCCGCCTGGTTGGGGATGTTCACGCCCGAGAGTTCACCCAGCTGCCTGGCCCACATCCCGGCGCAGTTCACGACGTACTCGGCCTGGATATCGCCCTGCGTCGTCTTGACCCCGGTCACACGCCCGTTCTGCTTGTGGACGCCCGTGACGGCGACCCCTTCCACGATCGTGGCGCCTTTCATCCGGGCGCCCCTGGCGATCGACTGGGTGGCGTCGACCGGGTTGACCACGCCGTCCTGCTTCACGTAAAACCCGGCCAGCAGGTCATCGACCCGGGCCAAGGGGAAGAGCTCCTTGATCTCGCCGGGCGAGATTTCCTGCGACATCCACGCCGCAGTAGCGGTTGAAGGCCGCCACGCGCCGGTACTCTTCCAGGCGGTCTTCATCCCCGGCGGCTTCGATGAACCCGATCGGTTTGAAGCCCGTGGAGAGGCCGGTTTCGGCTTCCAGGCGTGTGTACAGGTCGCGGGTGTAGAGCCTCATCTTCGTGTTGACTTCTGAGCGTGAGCCGAAGGTGCACATCAAGCCGGCCGCATGCCAGGTCGTGCCCGAGGTCAGCTGGTCCCGTTCGAGCAGGACCACGTCCTTGAGGCCCATGCCGGCCAGGTGGTAGGCCACGGAACAGCCGATGATGCCGCCGCCGATGACGACGACCTGCGCATGCTGAGGGAGGCTCTTGCTGTTTTCTGTCATGGGTTGTCCTTCACCTGGGAGTACGTGAAATGGGTGTTGTGCTTCGGTTCATGAAGCAGACCAATGTAGCCTTGAGCCGAGGAAAAATCAAGGACCAGGAGGGTTTTCCGCCCACACCCCCTACAATCTCAACCATCATGGACGTCGAAGCGTCCGTCCCGGTCAAGCTGCTATTGTCGAAGGCGATCAGGAGCGGATTACTTTCGGGTTCTTAAGTCTAGTCGTAAGAGAATGTATCGGGGATTCCTCGGCCTTCGGCCTCGGAATGACACAGTGTGATGACCAGAGACGAAAGAGCATGGATACGTTAGGTGCATTTCGCCAGGCCGCACTTTATGTGTAGGGGGTGGCCGTTCGTCCTGGATGTTCTGACCAGGATAGGGGGACATCTCCATCTCCCCTCGCGCAGCATCCTGTAAAGGACTACAGCCCCCCTTCCAGGGGGGCGAACGGGGGGTGCTACCAAAGGGGGGCGAACGGGGGGGTACAAGAAGGGGGCGAACGGGGGGTTAAAAAAAAGCTGTTATCGCTCTGCATGAATGGGTATCAGCTGGGGACACGAACTCTCCAGGTCAGCAGCGCAGCTCTTGCGCACCAACTCATCCCGTTGAGTTGTCTCGGGGATTCCTCGACCTGCGGCTTCGGATAGGCATACAGGTTGGCTAAGGGCGTGAAAACTTCAGAGAACAGGCGATAATACGTGATATCGCTCAACTCCCTCCCAAATCAGACTATAATGCTCCCGAAATAGCCGTTCTTCGCCTGGGAATCCCACTTGTTGAAATCCAGACGCTTGCTTCTCCTCGTAGTTCTGGCGGTCGGCTTGGTGACAAGCCTGTACCTGGGGATCACCATCATTCCCGGGTTGCTTCCTGTCCCAAATGATCAAATCACCCTCGCCCAGCGTGGGGTTTCTGAAAATGCAACCTGGGAGCCCGTCGTACGACGGATCGGCGGGGTCGAGATGGTGCTTGTCCCAAGCGGCTGTTTCGAGATGGGCAGCACCGATTCACAACTGCGGGATGCCGTCGAATCCTGCAACACCTACTACGGCGTTTTCGGCTGCCAGGAAGATTTGTCAATCGAGCAGCCCGCCCACGAGGTCTGCATTACCGAGCCCTATTGGATCGACCGAACCCCCGTCACAAACCGCCAGGTCCGCTCCTACCCTGCGAAGGATGAACTGCTTCCTGGCTATCGAGAACCATCCTTCCCGCGAGGATCGGTGACGTGGCGACAGGCATCCGAGATCTGTGCGTGGCGGGGCGGGGTCTTGCCGACCGAAGCCGAATGGGAGTTCGCTGCCCGAGGTCCGGATGCGTTTGGTTTATCCCTTTGGGGACACCTACGAAATCAGCCAGTGTCTCTCTCCAGAAGGTCAGCCCTTTGCCTGTGGGCACGAAACCGGAAGGCGCCTCATGGGTAGGGGCGTTGGATATGAGCGGGGGGATCTCGGAGTGGGTGGCGGATTGGTATGGGCCGTACCCATCCAGCCGGCAGATTGATCCGGACGGTCCGAGCGAAGGTGAAGCGCGCATTGCCCGCGGCGGGAGCTGGTTTGCGCATGCTGCGTTCTTCGTTCGGGCAGCCTACCGCGAGGTTCTCCCGCCGGATACCGCCACGAGCACGGTCGGTTTCCGTTGTGTCCGCCACGATTTGCCATAATCTCCCGCCCACACTCTGCTTCCTCACCTACGCTGCCAATCACCTACTTTATCGATAACCCCCCTCAAGTCCCCCCAGGGGGACTGTGGGGGCGTGAGTACGCCCCCACACCCCCTACAATCTCAATCATCATGAACGTCGGAGCGTCCGTCCCGGATATTCTGGATTGGTCGTTCCCTTACTAGATTGGAATTGAATTAGGCTCTAAACAATGGTTTTGCAGGGACATGCCAAGAATATGCGGATATGCTAGGCCGTTCTTAATAGGGAGGGGGTGGCCGTTCGTCCTGGATGTTCTGACCAGGATAGGGGGACATCTCCATGTCCCCTCGCGCAGCATCCTGCAAAGGACTACAGCCCCCCTTCCAGGGGGGCGAACGGGGGGTGCTACCAACGGGGGCGAACGGGGGTAAAACTAAGAGAATCTGGCTCTACATGAAGGTTTCTCATTCGAGCACCCGAACACTCCATGCCAGCAGCTGCGCTGCTGCGCACCAGCGAGGCTGGTGCACTCCACGGCGTCGCTTACACGCGCGTTCGTCCCTGTTGATTTGACTCAGGAAAGCCCCGGTTTGCAGTTTTGGCAAGACGGTGAGGGCGGGAATCGCCGTGTTATCTGGATGCGGGTGGACCGTATGGGTTTACCGCGCTGTAGGCCTCTCCACAGGCCGTCGCGCATTATGGTCAGGGATACCGAAGTGACAGCACCATGAGGGCAGCAACTACTTGAGCATTCACCGAACTCAGCGGACCACTTCCAGGCAGGAGATATGCCCGCCGGGATCAGGGGTTCGTGATCAACGGGCAGTTCACGCCGCCTGGCAGCTTGACGTCCTGCAGGAATAGGGTGAATGCCGCCGACTTGACCGGGCTCAAGGCTGAGGTGAAGACCAGGGGCTCGGGAAAGGGCGATACGTAGAGCGAGCTGAAGTCAAAGTTAATATCCACACTGCAGCCTTGTGCCACGATTTGAGATGCGGTCGGCGTCGTGGTCACGAGCAGTTCAAATCTACATGCATCGCCAGCACGAAACGTCCCGCTGACCCCGTACGTGACGTCGTGCTTGATCTGCACCGTACAGATCTCGCCGCGGTCCAGCCCATCGATCCCGACCATTTGGATCCCTGTTAGTGAGCCTGAGACGCGATAGAGGTCCTTCTCACCTTCCACCTTCGTGATCGTGAGCGGGACCTCCTCCACGCCATCCGCCTGGAAGTAGTCGTAGTCGGCCGTCGTGTACCGGGCGTTGAGCACCACACTGCCATCCTCCAGTGGGACGACCACAGGCTCGAACTCGATTTCTTCCGCTTCGGGCTTGGATGCCTTCCTAGCGTTATTGGCAAGCACTGCCGCGCCCGCGAGCGCGAGCAGCATCATACCTACGAGGAGTGCCGTTGCTGCGTTAAAAGGGGGTGGGCTGCTGCCGCCTGGTGCGGGTTTCGGCGGCGATGAACCTTGTCCTTCTGAGCTGCCCAAATTGATCGTTTCCCGATGGCTTGCGTCTGTCGATTCCCCATCTATCCCGCCCATGCCCATCTCGCCATCCTTTGTTGTGAAATCTTTCACCGGCTCATGTATAGATTACATGAAATTCCGGGCTTGTACTGAAGAACTTTTGTTCCTGGTTCATCCCCAGTATGGGATGGGGGAGAAACTGGATCAAGGGCAAACGGGGGGTGAAAGAATAGAGCGTTACGCTCTGCCGGAATAAGTATCATCAAGAACTCGAAGACTGCATGCCATCAGCTACGCTGCTGCGCACCAGCAAGGCTGGTGCACTCCACGACGTCCACGTGCACAGAATCATTCTCCGCAGTTGCCTCGGGGCCTCCTCGGCCTGTGGCCTCGGAACGACACATAAGTAGGTCGTGGGCGAATGAACATTGCACCATGACGGGAAAATACGCTAGGCCGTTCTTCATGGGGAGGGGGTGGCCGTTCGTCCTGGATGTTCTGACCAGGATAGGGAGAGATACCCTTCTCCCCTCGCGCAGCATCCTGGATAGGACTGCAGCCCCCCTTCGCGAAGCACCCCTTTAGGGGTTAGGGGGGCGAACGGGGGGCACATCCCCGGCGATGGCTTGTAAATCCGACCAAAAGAGTTCTACTATTTGCCGAGGGACCTTATCAGTTCCAGTGCTCTAGATATGGAGGCAAAACATGAAATCCAGGCTGACCATCCGACACGTGGGCTCGCTCATTCTGCTGGCGAGCCTGATCGCAGCCTGCAGCCCCGGAGGGGGCGGCTCATCCGGCGCGGGCAAAGCGCCCGAGGCCGACTACGGCGACGCGCCCGACGGCGGGGCGACGAACTACGCCGCTCCCTTCGCACAGGCGGGCAGCTTCCCCTCGCTCTTCGCCTCCGACGGCGCCCGCGTGCTCGATGTCGAGCAAGCCTACCTGGGCGGCCCGGGCAGCGCCGAAAAAGACGCCGACGATGCTAACGACCCAGACGGGGCGCCGAACCTGACCAACGCCGACAGCGACGACGGGCTGGTCGACATGTTCATCACGCTCGTCTCGATCCCGCCCCCGACCACGATCACCGTGAACGTCTCCGCGCCCGAAATCCAGTCCTGGCGGCACCTTCTACCTGAACGCGGTCATCGATCTCAACCTGGACGGCGAGTGGGGTGGACAAGGGGCCAGCGGCGAACAGGAATGGGTGGTCCAGAACCAACCCGTCCAGGTAAATCCAGGCGAAACAACGCCGGTTACCTCTCCGCCCTTCGGTTTCAGCAACGGCCTGATCCTGCCTGACGGCGCCTACATGCGCGTTGCGCTCACGAAGGAGATGGTCCCCGACAACTGGGACGGCACGGGCGAATTCAGCGCCGGCGAGATCGAGGACCATTTCATCCAGCTCCCCAGGAAGAATGATAAACCCATCCCGGCGCTCACCGTCGACTGCGGTGGGCCGTACAAGCCCGGTGAGCAGGTGACTTGTTCTGTTACCAACTCCGGCGGAGCTGGCACGTTCACCTACAGCCTCAGCCATATTGGCACCGGGCACGGTCAACGTCCCGCTCCCAACCTGCAAGAGCGTGCCAGCAGCTGGTCCAGGCGGACCGGTGCCCATCGGTGAAGGGCCACCCCCGCCGCCAGCTGGAGGCGGAGTCAACCCGGTCACGATCACTTGCAACTCCACCGCAGGAGAAGCGCCTGACGCCTGGCGGTTAACGGTCAAGGCCGTCGATCCGCCGGCAGTGCTGGTGCCGGGCGGCATCCAGTCCGGAATGGCAGGGGAGAGCAGTGCGGATTTCGAGTTTGAGGGGTTGCCGAAGACGCTGCGCGCTTTCACCAATATCATGGGCGGCAACTGGATCCACTACATCGGCATCAGTCATATCTGGTGGTGGGGACACATCGTATATTCCGATCCCGTCCCGCTTCCCAATGCCACGGTTACTGTTACGATGACCGGGTCGAAGGGTTCGAGCCAAACCGGGAGTGTGGTCACCGGTCCTGACGGCATCGCCGCCGGATGGTTCACGATCAATCAGTACGACACCTACACGGTGGCGATCGACAGCATCGAAGGCGAGAACATCAGCTACGACCCGGCGATGAACACCGCCGGTCCACTCGTCCTCGAAGTAGGGCCAGAGGCCGGCGTCCCACCGGAGGTCTCGCCGGCGATGCTGGAGGCTTTCGTGGAGGGGATCGCAACGGCTGTCCGAGAGAAGGACACGGCCTTCCTCTTCGATCACCTTGATCCGGCCGTACTCAACCGATACGGGCAGCCGGCCTGCCAGGCCTACCTGGATGGGCTCGATGACCCGACCTTCAGCATCAAGATGATCGACTTCGCCGGTCCCGCATCCTGGGACTACGTGCGCGATGATCTTACGACGCCCATCGAACGGGCTTACTCGATCAACGCCTTTGTCACCAGTCAGGGTGAGACGAGCGAGTCCGGGCTGCACATCTCGATTGATATGTTCGGGTTGCTGTACTGGCTGACCGATTGCGGGAGCCCGCTTCCGCAGTGACGACGCCCAGGGCACAGTGAGGGCAGAGGCATCAACACCGGGTTGAAGCCTCTGCCCTGACATCACGCAACAATACGCGACCTCGTGCGCACTCTGTGCGCCGTATTCGAAATCATCACCCTGTTGGCAGCGGTTTGGATTATTTTATAGTTAAATAAGATCAACCCTTTTCTTCGAGCTGCCATGGTTCCAACTGTCCACAGCCTGCCCGTTCAGGTTAGCAGCTGGTACCGCTCGAGCAAGTTGAAAGGAACGTGCCCATGTACCGCCAGACACTACCAGTACTCCTTCTTGTTGTGCTTGCCGGACTGCTGCCGTTACAAAACTCCCAAGCTGCCGGCCAGGTTTCCATCCAAACAGACGCCGGGACCTTCACGCTCGAGGTTGATCCTGATCCGTCTGGTACTACCCCCCTGCAGGGCGTTGCGTTTACCGCGGAACTGCCTGCCGGTGATGGAATCCTGCACCTGAGAGGGTACTTCAGCGAGGGTGAACTGGTAGGGGATTTGCTAAGTGGACAGGCATTGGGTGAACTCGATGAAGTGTACCAATCGGACCCATTCGGCAATTCGCTGGTCATTTCGCAAGCTAAGGCTGAATTGCAGATCATAAACAGCAGCCTGCAGGCTGTTCAGCTTTCCGAAATGCATGTCGCCCTCGGCCTACCCTTTAACGGGCAGCAACCAGAGGTGAACGGGATGGCAAACGGTGTCCTCACCAATGGGGGGATCAGCTTCCAGGGCACGCTGAGTCTTGGTGCTGCTTTTAACTACCAACGTGGATCGGTTACTGCTGCAATGAAACCGGGCGATGTCTTCCAGGTCTTCGTGAACCAGGGTGCATTCGTTGGGGCTGTGTTTCAAGCGGTCGACCTCACTGTGCAGATCCCCCTCGGAGGAGAGATGCTCATGGCGACCGGAGTTTCGAATGGTGGGATCAACGCCGCTGGTGGCATCGACCTGGTAGGCACGTTGGGCCTGGATAAACCTCTCGAGTATGAAAAGGGAGAGGTAAAGGCAACGCTGGATGAAGGTATCGGGGTAGAAGTGGAGGTGGTTGATAGCAGCCTGCGCCGGGCGGAACTAAACGGTGCTAAGGTGATTGTGACCTTCCCAGCGCCCGCTGCAGACCTGGTCCTGGGTGGGGAGACGGATGTCGCTGTCAAAGAGGATGGACTTTCATTTACTGCCCTGCTCACCGTGCTCGAGCCATTTATATATACAAAGGGCGATGTGTCGGCCACGCTCAATCAGGGCGGGACAGTTCAGGTGACCGTGGAAAACAGCCAGTTCAAATTCGCCGAGCTGACCAACCTGGACGTGGCGGTGGATGTTGTGATCGGGGATGACACGCTCCAGCTAGGGGGTTCGGTCGACACCGGCATGGGGCCGGATCAGACGATCGATTTCACCGCACAGCTCAATGTGCTGGAACCGTTTGTCTACAAAAAGGGCGATGTGTCGGCCACGCTCAATCAGGGCGGGACAGTTCAGGTGACCGTGGAAAACAGCCAATTCAAATTCGCCGAGCTGACCAACTTGGACGTGGCGGTGGATGTTGTGATCGGGGATGACACGCTCCAGCTAGGGGGTTCGGTCGACACCGGCATGGGGCCGGATCAGACGATCGATTTCGCCGCACAGCTCAATGTGCTGGAGCCGTTTGTCTACAAAAAGGGCGATGTGTCGGCCACGCTCAATCAGGGCGGGACAGTTCAGGTGACCGTGGAAAGCAGCCAGTTCAAATTCGCCGAGCTGACCAACCTGAACGTGGCCGTGGATGTTGTGATCGGGGATGACACGCTCCAGCTAGGGGGTTCGGTCGACACCGGCATGGGGCCGGATCAGGCGATCGATTTCGCCGCACAGCTCAATGTGCTGGAGCCGTTTGTCTACAAAAAGGGTGATGTGTCTGCGACGCTCGATCAAGGCGGCGCAGTCAACGTGGTCGTGGAGAAAAGCACTTTTGCGGAAGCACAGCTCCCGGGGATCGAGATTTCGGTCGCCACTTCCGTAAGGGGGGCGTTGCTCTCCCTGGCAGGTCATGGGGATGTGCAGCTTGGTGCAGACGGTGGGCTTACCTTCAACGGTGATCTAACCTTGGTGGAGGATTTCAACTATGTGCAGGGCAAGCTCAAGGCCAAGATTCAAAGTGGGGGTACCCTCGCTGTCCGAATCCGTGGCAGCCGCTTCTTACGAGCCAACCTGGCTGATCAGGCTGTACTGGTTGAGCTCGTCCTCCCGGACTCACAGCCGGCAATCATGAAAGGGAATGTCCTCCAGGGGTCCATTTCACGCTGGTTCATCACGCTCCGGGCACAGGTCATGCTTGAAACTCACCTCACGCTCGGCAGCCGCTGGTGGAAGCGGACGGTGGAACCCGGGGAAGGCGTGCTGTCGATCCTTCCCTTTATGGTCACCTTCAAGGGAGATGGGGGCAGTTTCGTCGTAATTCTGTCAAGCTAGCGCAGCGGCACTCTGCCGCTTGAAGGACACTCTTTAAAGCGCAACACCATACGAAAAATGTGAAAGGGCGCACCGCCGTGCGCCCCTACACGCGTTGAACAAGATAGGGTCGCCAGGTTCAGCTCGGAGTTTCAGGCGTCCCCCAGTCCTGCTTGGTGTGTCATCTTCCTGCAATTTTTTCGGCGAGGCACATGCGTTGGATGCGGTTGAAAAAGCATCCAGTATTGAGGGGAATTGCGTGAGCCCCCATTCGCGGAGCACCGCTTTGGGGGTGGGGGGGGCGAACGGGGGGATACGAAAAATGGTGAACGGGGGGTACAAAAAAAGGCGAATGGGGGATGAACACAATGGGTCTAACGAGGGGAAGGAAGGATAAACGCTTCGAAAGCTCGACTACTGCCAGCAGCAAAGCTAGTGCATTCCACGACGTCCCACGTGCGCAGATTCATATCCATGCGATGCCTTGGAGTATTCCTCAGTTTGCGATCGAAACCGACAGGACTTACCCCCAAACAAGAGAAGGCGGCGCGCAGGCGCCGCCTTCTCTTCAAACCAAGTCAATTTCCGCTTTATGGCGTGCACGCCCCCAGCGATTGATCGAAGGGCACCGGGCACGCATCAAGCGGGTAAGCAGATCGCCGTGAGATCGTTCGGTCCCTTGTACAGGCAGCCCGGGATGGGCGTCGGGGTGGGGAGCGGCGGCACGGGGAAGATGCGGAACTCACCCAGATCGATCGCAGGATCGAGGTCGAGCTTCTCCGGTTCCACCCAGCAGGGCACGCCCGGGAAGCGCGGGCTGTCGATGACCAGCCAGCTGGCGTTCAACCCTGTACCCAGCAGTTCGACCAGTGTGCCGGCTTTGATCGAGCTCACGACGTTATACGCCGGACCAGGCCCAGCCCAGCACAGCAGGTCGACGATGGCCGGGGGTTGCGGCGCCTCGCCCGAGGTCGGTTCGATTCCAGTAATCGCAAACGAAAACTCGTACGCACCGACGTCACAGCCGCCCCCAACCGGCCGGCTTGACCCGCGCTGATCTGCTGCCGGGCAAGCGCCCGAGGCGGCATCGATCGCCGGACTACCCTCCCGAAGCGCGTTCGTCTGCGTGGGTCCACCGTTATCGGCAAGCGCATCAAGCCCGATGTCGGCCGGGACGATGCCGCCAAACAAGCAGGTCCCATCCGAATCCAGGTTCGTGCCGGTCATCGGGATGGGGGGGACGCCAATCCGTGAACTAATTTCACAGTCCTCGACCAGGTTATTCGCAATCAAGACATTGCTCAAGGAAGCGACCCCGCTACCTCCTTCAAACGCGACCAGGCCCCGGTCAAGATTTCCCGAGATGGTGACAAACCGTCATGCGCAGCGTACCGAAGATGGAAGCGATGCCGCTATCCATGTTCTCGCTGATCGTCGAGTTTTCAACCAGCATCTCCCCCCGGTTGTCCACCCCCATGAACTCGTTGCGGCTGATGGTCGAGCCCAAAATCGTGGTCTCCCCGTTGTTCCACAGGCCGGGGTAGTCATCCAAGTTACCGTCGATCGTGGAGTTCTCAAGCCGGAGCGAGGCCGCGGGTGACACCAGGATGCCGCCGTTGCGATTCAGCTCGATCCGGCTGCCGCGGATGGTCATGGTCCCACTGTTCATGATGCCGCCGGGGATGCTTGTGTCGATGTAGAGCGCGCCATTCCTCGTGATCGTGGTGTTCTCAAGCGTAACCACGGCTGAATCGCCGGCAATCAACCCGTTCTGGGGATGATCTTCGATGGACGTGCCGTTCATGGCTAATTGGCCGCTCCCGATCACGTTCACGCCGATATCGTTGTCGTGGATGCTGCTGTCTGACATCGTGGCGTTTCCGGTCTCGGATATCTCAAGTCCAGCATGGTTGTGACCGATCTCGGGATCGATGTCATTGTTGGATATGGTGACCCGGGTAAGCGTTGCGTCGCCGCTGATGACGATCCCATCCAGCCCATTGTTGAACACGCGTGTGTCGCTGATCATCACCGTCCCGCTGGCTCTGATCCCTACCCCGCTGTTGTCATGAATTTCAGAGTTCTCAACCGTGAGTGGCCCCGGCCCGCTAGCGATGCCAGGTCCCAAGTTTGAGCCGTCGATGTAGGGCAGCGCATCGGTGATGATGACGTTGGTCAACTGCAGGGGACCGTCGCTGGAATGCTCGATCGCCCGTTCCGAGCAGTGCTGCAGCACGCTGTTGCGGACGATCGCGCTGCCGCTGGCCCTGATGCTCAGGCAGCCCCCTGGAGCCCTGCCGCCGCCGTTCTGGATGGTGACGTTCTCCAGGCGCAGGCGAGCGCCGTCGCGCACATACACGCCGGTGACGTCGTTGTGTCCGTCGATGAACGTCCGGTCGGATCCCTCGCCGATGATGGCCAGGTCAAAGGTGACGACCACGATCGGCGTCGTGGCTGAGCCCATGCTTTCTGCGTATGTGCCGGCGGCCACGCGGATCACATCATCCTCGGTCGCCTTGGCGATGGCCCCATGGATCGTCCGGCAGGGATCATCGGGAAAGCCACATCCATTTGAATCATCACCATCCGGCGCGACATACCAGATGAGCGAGGAGTGCTCTTCCGAGCGGGCGATCGGGGTCACTGTTGGAAGCCGGCCCAGGATATCCCGGGCGAGGTCGAGCGGCCCGCAAGCAAGCGTCGCTATGGCCAGGGCGAGGACAACCAATACCGGCGTTCTCTTCGTGTTGGAATTTCGTAAGGTCATGAAGTCTCCCGTTCCTTTCATTGTTGTCGGCAATGCAGTGCGGCCTGCAGAGGACGTTTGCCCTGCCGGTTTGACCAGGATGAGCAAGGAACCCCCTGGTGATCATGGGGTTATAACCGGCGGTGCTCACCCCGATCGTTTACTTATATCCATAACGTTCAGCGGGTAGGATTGTGACAATCCATATCGGGTATGTCGAGAATGGCGCCGATTGTAGTATGGAAGCTGGAAAGCGTAAAGAAGCGCATCGCCAGCATGTAGGTTGTTGCGGCTAATCCTACTTCAGCCGATGTGTCCTGTCGGGCCACGCACTTTGGTCAACGGAGAAAGGTGGTCCTGGTTTGAACAACCAGAAACGGTTCTATGATCTTGACTGGCTGCGGGTGTTGGGGATGCTGGGCATCTTCCTCTTCCACAACGCCCGCTTCTTCAACGAAGAGGACTGGCATGTAAAGAACCTGACCCTTGATTTCGGGATGGAGGTATTCGTCCAGGTCCTGAACCACTTCATCATGCCCTTGTTCTTCGTGCTCTCGGCGGCCGCAATCTACTATTCAATCAAGAAGCGTACCAACCACGCTTTCATGCGCGAGCGTGCTGCCCGCCTGTTAATCCCCTTCGCCGTCGGAGTCTTCACCCACGTCATGCTGCAGGTCTATATCGAAAACGTCACGCATGGCCGCTTCTCGGGCAGTTTCTGGGAATTTATCCCCAACTACTTCAACGGGTTCTATGCTTTCGGAGGCAACTTCGCCTGGATGGGGCTGCACTTGTGGTACCTGCCAATGCTGTTCCTGTTCTCGTGGCTCATGCTCTCCAGCTTCCGCCGCCTTCAGGCCTCACCCACCTTCACCACGCGACTGGCCGATACACTGGCCACACCACTCGGCGTCTATCTCTTCATCCTGCCCGTCTTCCTGGTCGAACTGCTCGTCAGCCTGTCCACGGAGACGATTGGGCGGCGCGATTTCGGCGGTTGGAGCCCGCTTACCTACCTGGTCTTCTTCATCATCGGATACGTGGTCGTCACGGACCCCCGCTACCGCGCGGCCATCCAGAAGGTGCGCTTCGTGTCGCTCGTGCTGGCTCTAGCGACCGTGTTCGCGGCGTACACGCTCCTGGCCGAGATGGGCGTGTCCGGGATAAATCCTGTGTATCTCGCCGTGCGAGCCAGCAACGCCTGGGCCTGGCTGCTGACTTTCATGGGGTTCGCTAGCCGGCATCTGGACTTCGACAACCGCTTCCTGCAGTATGCGAACCAGGCGGTGCTGCCCTTTTACATCATGCACCAATCGGTGATTGTAATCGTAGGGTACTTCGCGCGTGGGTGGGATATGGCGGTTCTGCCCAAGTACGGGATCATGGTGGTAGCTTCCTTCTTGATCATCATGCTGGTATACGAATTCGTCGTTCGGCGGGTGCGCTTCCTGCGGCTGTTGTTCGGGATGAAATCGGCGTAGTGCGCAACAAGTGACGTCGCGATTTCGGCATGCCTGCATCGTACAGGGGCGGGGAAACCCCGCCCCTACGCGTTCACGGGTGCAGGTGCGATCTCGCGAAGACGGGCGCACCGCCGCGCGCCCCTCCGCGCAGAGAATTCCGCAGGGCTGCACTTCCTGTGTAGGGGGAGAAACCCATCTCCCCCTACAGCCCCCCTTGGGGGGGCGAACGGGGGGGTACAAGAAGGGAGTGAACGGGGGGTGAAACGTACAATGGTCGTCGTCGAGCTCCGCCCACACTCTGCTTCTCACCTAGGCTGACAATCTCCTTCTTCATCGATGCCCCCCCTCAAGTCCCCCAAGGGGGACTGTGGGGGCGTGAGTACGCCCCCACAGTCCCTACAATCTCAACCATCATGGACGTCGGACTGTCAGTTCCAGTCAAGCTGCACTGTTCGACGCCGTTCGAGAGGGATTTGTCGCTGGCGAAAGAGCAACCACACGAAAAGAGAATATCGCCAGGCCGCACTTTATGTGTAGGGGGTAGCCGTTCGTCCTGGATGTTCTTACCAGGATAGGGGGAGATACCCATCTCCCCTCGCGCAGCATCCTGCAAAGGACTACAGCCCCCCTTCTAGGGGGGCGAACGGGGGGTGAAAAAAGAATAAGAAAGCAATGCTCTGCGTGAATATGTATCCTTCGAGAACACGAATGCTGCATGCCAGCAGCCGAGCTGCTGCGCACCAGCAAAGCTGGTGCACTCGCACAATACATCCACACGCAAGGATTCATTCCATCTTGAGAATTCTCGGGAATTCACTCGGTCAAAGGCCACGAAACAACGCGTCAAGTAAACCGGCAGTGAAAGAATTGCCACACGAAAAGAGAATATCGCCAGGCCGCACTTTATGTGTAGGGGGTAGCCGTTCGTCCTGGATGTTCTTACCAGGATAGGGGGAGATACCCATCTCCCCTCGCACAGCATCCTGTAAAGGACGACAGCCCCCCTTCGCGAAGCACCCCTTTAGGGGTGGGGGGCGAACGGGGGGTGAAAATCATAAGAGAGTAAAACGCTGCGTGAGCGTTTATCACTCGAGAACCTAAACTCTCCTGCCAGCAGCCGAGCTGCTGCGCACCAGCAAAGCTGGTGCACTCCATGCCATCCCACGCGCACAGATCCATTCCCTTGCGTTGCCGCGGGGATTCTTCAGCCCCCAGCCTGCAAATGAAAGGAAGGGCAACTTCCCCAAACCCCTACAATTCTGGCTATAATACTCTCTAATCATCCTCCCGAAACCGAAGGGTTATCCTGAGAATTTCAAGGCAACTCCAACGCAAATGAGACTGCTCAACAGTCTCTTCCAAACACCTTGTATTCGATCGAGAAGAAGCCATGACCACAAAAAAGCCCGGGAAAAGTCCGCCCGAACCTCAAGTTGAGCTCGAAAAGCTCAAGATGCAGCTCGAGACCAGGCAAGCTGAGCTCGATTTGCTCAAGGGCATCCAGGATGGATTGGCCTCCGGCCTGGAAATCGATACCATCTTCGAACAGGCTGGCGAACGCATCGTGCCGCTTTTCCCGGGTAAGAGCGTGGCGCTGTACACCTATGACCCGGCCGAAAACATGGGCACGGCGAAATTCATCCTCGAGGATGGGGTGCGGCATTATCCACCTCCTTTTAAATCTGGTCCGATCGCCCAGAAAGCGCTGTCATCGGGCAAGCCCTTGATGATTTCAACCCGGGCTGAGTTTGACGAGATCGGCGCCATCACCGTGCCAGGGACTTCGCCCTCGCTCTCCGGGATCTATTCCCCACTGATCGTGAACGATGTGCCGGTTGGCGCACTGAATATCGAGAGCACAGCTGTAGAGCATGCCTTTAACGACTCGGACCTTGAACTCGTAAGCACAATCGCCGGCTCGCTCAGCGTTGCCCTGGATAACGCCCGGCTTTTTGATCAGCTGCAGAACCGCAACCGCGCCTTGACCGAGGCACTTGAACAGCAATCGGCCACGAGCGAGATCCTGCGCGTGATGGCGAGCTCCCAATCCGAGATCCAGCCCGTCCTGGAGGCGGTGGCGAAAAACGCTGCCGGGCTGTGTGCAGCGGACGACGTGCAGATCTATCGTGTCGATGGGGACCGCCTCACGCAGGCCGCCCACTTCGGTCCCTTGCCGGCGTTGGAAGATGGGGAATCCCTGCCTCTCGTGCCCGGCCTCATCACGGGTCGTGCGGTTTTGGAGCAGCGGACGATCCACACGCATGACACAGAACAGCTCTCCCCGGAGGAATTCCCCGAGAGCTATGAGCTGCAGAAGCGCCTGAAGCACCGCACGGTCATCGTGACGCCGCTGGTCCGGGAGGGGAAGGCGATGGGCGCCATCGTCGTCCGCCGGAACACAGTTCAACCCTTCACGGATGGCCAGGTTGCACTGCTGGCGACTTTTGCCGACCAGGCGGCGATCGCCATCGAAAACGTGCGCTTGTTTAGAGAGACCGAGCAGCGGGCCTATGAACTGGCCATCATCAACAGCGTCCAGGCAGCGCTGGCTGCCAAGTTGGATCTGCCTGCGATTTATCAAGCCGTGGGCGACAAAATCCATGAGGTATTCCCGGATTCGCAAGTCGTAGACATCCTGAGTTTCGATCCGGCAACCCAGCTCTTCCACCCCGCTTATGTCATTGAGCGTGGGAAACGATATGACGTTGAGCCCTGGCCGGCACGGGGGTTCAGGAAACATGTTGTTGAGTCCGGTGAACCGCTCGTCATTAATAAGGATATGGACAAAATGGCAGCGGAGTATGACAACGAATGGGTGGTATTGGGGGAATTCGCGAAATCATGGGTTGGAGTGCCCTTGAAGGTTGGGAGCGAAGTCACCGGCGTGATCAGCTTGCAGCATATCGATCGGGAATATGCCTTCAGTGACCAGGATGTACGCCTGCTGCAAACGCTGGCGAACTCGATGAGCGTTGCGCTGGAGAACGCGCGTCTATTCGATGAGACTGAACGCCTGTTGAAGGAAACCGAGGAACGCAACGCTGAGCTGGCGATTATCAATACCGTCCAGCGCGCCCTCTCCGCCCAGCTCGACATACGCGGCATTTACGAAAGTGTCGGCGAGAAGCTGCGCAGAATTTTCGAACTCGCAGGTTATTGCCATCTATTCGGCAGATCTGGTGAAAAGGACGAATACAACAGAGTACGCCTTTGAAAAGGGGCAGCAGTTCGGGCCAGTTACGGTACCCTTCAATTCCCTGCACGCCCACCTGCATGCGTTGGGAGGTACCTATATCTTCAATGGGGATTTCCCAGAGTTTGCCGCCCAATTCGAAGATTACCAGGTCTCAGCGGGGGAGCTACCCAAATCGCTGGTTGGTGTTCCTGTGCGCCTGTCGGCCACACCTGATCTCGCCCTCACCCTAACGCTTCAAGATATCGACGGCCGAGAATAATATTCACCGACTCCGATGTGCGTCTGCTCGAAACGCTCGCCAACAGCATGAGCGTGGCACTCGAAAACGCCCGGCTGTTCAATGAGACCCAGCGCCTGCTCAAGGTGACGGAAGAACGCAACGCCGAGCTGGCGGTGATCACCCGTGTACAGCAAGGGCTTGCCTCTAAACTCGATATGCAGTCCATCTATGACCTGGTGGGGGAAACGATACGTGAAACATTCGACGCCCAGGTCGTCGTCCTGCGAAGCTACGATCACGATCAGGGGGTTGAGATCGAGCATTACGTGGTGGAGAAGGGGAGACGAGGCGAGGTTCCACCGTATCCCTTCTCGGATATCGGCAAAACGCTCATACGCGAGAAACAAGATATCTTCATCAATTCCGACTTCCGCAAGCGCGTTTATGAGCTAACCGGGGAAGAGCCGTTAATCCCCGCCGGCGAGATGCCGCGGTCCGCCATCTTTGTTCCCCTGTTGCGAGGCCAGGATGTCGTGGGGAGCATCTCGATCCAGAATATCGACCACGAGGGCGCGTTCTCCGACTCCGACGTACGTTTGCTGCGGACGCTCGCCACTTCGATGAGCATCTCGCTCGATAACGCCCGCCTCTTCGATGAAACCCAGCGCTTGCTGGCTGAGACCGAGCAGCGCGCCGCCGAGCTGCAGATTATCAACAGTGTGCAGGAAGCGCTTGCCTCCAAGCTGGAAATGCAGGCTATCTACGAACTCCTGGGCGAAAAAATCCGTGAGATTTTCAAGGCTGATACAACGTTTATCGCCTTCCATGATGTGGAGAACAACAAGCTCATCGCGCCCTACTACGTTGACAAGGGCGTGACGAGCTTGCTTACCAGCCGGCCCTATGGGTCTGGCCTGGCGGAGACCATCATCGATTCCGGCGCGCCGCTGCACATGAACACGGCGGAGGAGATGGACGCCCGCGGCGCGTACCATATCGCCTCGCCCGGCTCGACCGAGGATTTGAACCAATCCTTCCTCGGCGTGCCCATCTTCAGAAATGGTGTACCGATCGGGGCGGCCAGCGTCCAGAGCTACAAGCCATATGCTTTTGATCGCAATGATTTGAGCCTGCTGCAGACCCTGACGAACTCGATGAGCGTCGCGCTCGAGAACGCCCGGCTCTTTGGAGAGACCCAGCGCCTGCTGGTGGAAACCGAGCAGCGGGCGGCTGAGCTGGGCACGATCAACGCCGTGGGGCAGGCCCTGGCTGCCGAGCCAGAGCTCGATGCCCTTATCGAACTCATCGGCGACCAGATTTGCAGCATGTTTTCTGCGGACATCTCCTACGTCGCCCTGCTCGACCAACGTTCCAATCTGATCCACTTCCCCTATACCTTCGGCGAGCAGTTCGAATCGCTTCAACTTGGTGAAGGCCTGACAAGCAAGATCATCCAGTCTGGGGAACCGCTCCTCATCAACGAGGAGATGGACCGGCGACGGGAGGAGATGGGCGTGGCGCTGGTCGGGAAAGGCGCCCTGTCCTTCCTCGGCGTGCCGATCCAGATCGGGGGGCGGACGCTGGGTGTCATCAGCGTCCAGAGTACGAGCGTGGAAGGCCGCTTCGATGAGCAGGATTTACGCCTGCTGAACACCATCGCTGCCAACGTCGGCTCGGCCATACGCAACGCCCAGCTGTTCGAGGAAGTCAAGCGCCAGAACGAGTACTACGCGGCCGTGATCGAAAACAGCCCGGCGGCGATCGTTCTCATGGACCTCGAGACGCACGTCACCGGCTGGAACCCGGCTGCCGAGAGGCTGTTCGGCTACACCGAAGAGGAAGCACTAGGACAGAAGGTGGATGACCTGGTTGCCAGGCACAGCAGACTGCACGATGAAGCCGTCCGTTACTCGGAGCAAGCCCTGTCCGAAAAGTCGGTTCGTCTGATCGCACAGCGCACGCGCAAGGATGGCTCGCTGGTTGAGGTCGAGGTCGCCGGCCTGCCGGTGATCGTCGACGGGGTACAGGTCGAGTTCATCGCCATCTACCACGACATCACCGAACTGCAGCGTGCCCGGCAGGAAGCGGAGGAGGCCAACCAGGCCAAGAGCACCTTCCTGGCGAACATGAGCCATGAGCTGCGGACGCCCCTGAACGCCATCATCGGTTTCACGCGCATTGTGCGCCGCAAAGGCGAAGAGCTCCTGCCCGAAAAACAGGTCGATAACCTGGACAAGGTGCTGGTCAGCGCCGACCACCTGCTCAACCTGATCAACACCATCCTCGATATCGCCAAGATCGAAGCGGGTCGAATGGAAGTTAAGCCGGGTTCATTCGAACTGCCAACCTTGATCGAGCTCATCGCCAGCACAAGCCAGCCGCTCCTGCAGCCCGGCGTGAAGCTGGAGACTGATATTCCAGGCCAGCTGTCCACCGTGTTCACGGACCAGGAGAAGGTCAAACAGATCCTGCTCAACCTCGTTAGCAACGCAGCCAAGTTCACCCACCAGGGCGAGATCAAGCTTGCAGTACGGCAAGCGGGTGGGTTTGTGCAGGTCGATGTAGAGGATACCGGCATCGGCATCTCCCCTGACGATCTCGAAAAAGTGTTCGAGGAGTTTCAGCAGGCCGACTCCAGCACCACCCGCGAGTATGGCGGGACCGGGTTGGGATTGGCCATAAGCCGCAGCCTGGCACGCCTGTTGGGCGGAGACCTGACGGCGACGAGCACCGTGGGAAAAGGATCCACGTTTTCGCTTTCGATCCCAATGCGTTTCAGTGAGCCGGCCAGCTCAGCCCACCCGGTCGCCGGCGAGCGGCAGGTTCCCGAGCTGGTCGGGGGCTCACCGCTCATCCTGGCCATCGATAACGATGCCAACGTCCATGACCTGCTCAAAGAAAACCTGGTAGAACGCGGCTACGAAGTTATCGGGGTTGTGAATGGGGAAGAGGGCGTCCGCCTGGCGCGCGAGCTCAACCCCTTTGCCATCACACTCGACATCATGATGCCGGGCAAGGATGGTTGGCAGGTGCTGCACGAGTTGAAAACCGACCCGGCCACCCGCGAGATCCCGGTCATCCTGCTCACCATCGTCGATAAGCAGGCCCTGGGCTATCAGCTCGGTGCAGCCGATTACCTTGTCAAACCGCTCGAGGAGCAGGCCCTGCTGGAGGCGCTGGAACGCATCGGTCAAATCCAGGCAGATCACGGCCTGCGATTGCTGGTCGTCGATGACGACCCGAATATTCCTGAGCTCGTACGCCAGCTGCTGGAGCACTCGCGCTACCAGATCTCTGCCGCACCTGATGGGTAAGCAGCGCTAAAAACCATAAAGAAAACGCCGCCGGATGTGATCCTGCTCGATCTAATGATGCCCACCATGGATGGATTCGACTTTATCGAGGCGCTGCGCAGGGAAGGAAAGCAGATCCCGATCATTGTGCTCACGGCCAAGACGCTGACCGATGATGAGCTGAAAGCGCTGGATGGGCGCGTATCGGGCGTGATCAAGAAGAACGGGCTGGATCCTGAACGTTTGATGAGGGAGCTGGCAGAAACGATCGAGCAAATTGGCGGCAGGATCGGGGCTAAGTGATGCAGAAGGGGCGGGACCATCTAAAATGAAGAAGATCTTGATCGTGGAAGACGTCGAGTTCAACCTCGATTTACTGGTTCAGCTGCTGGAGGACGACTACGACTTGCTGAGCGCTCCCGATGGGCGGGCGGGACTTGACCTGGCCCTGCAAGAACGCCCGGACCTGGTGCTGATGGATATGTCGCTGCCGGTCATGGACGGCTGGGAGGCCACGCGTGAGATGAAGAGCAAGCCTGAGTTGGCGCGCATCCCGGTCGTCGGCCTTTCAGCGCATGCCATGCAGGGTGACCGGCAGAAGGCGCTCGAGAACGGGTGCGACGCCTACCTGACGAAGCCAGTCGACGAAGCGCTCCTCTTCGAGACGATCGAACGCTTGCTGGGGATTGGATGAACGCTGTACCGAGGTCCTCCCGACTTAATCCAAAGTCCCTCCCTATTGACTTCTCGAGCGCATCCATCCTGCTTGTAGATGACGAGCCCTTTAATCTTGATCTCCTCGAGCAGGAATTGGCGGGGTTCGGGCTCGAGATACGCACGGCAGCCAACGGCCGTGAAGCCCTTGCTTGCGTGACCGAGTCGCCCCCCGACATGATCTTCCTCGACCTGATGATGCCTGAGCTGGATGGGTTCGGCGTGCTGGAACAGCCTGCAGGCGAACGAGGACTTGGAGGTCGATCCCGGTCATCATCATTTCGGCCTCCAGCGACCTGGCAGAACATCGTACGCGGGATCGAGATGGGCGCAGTCGATTTCCTGCCCAAGCCCTTCGAACCGGCCATTCTGCATGCTCGCTTGAACAGTGGCTTGGAAAGAAAGCGCCTGCAGGATCTTGAGACCAACTACCTCAACTCGCTCCAGCGTGAGATGGAGATCGGGCGCGAGATCCAGGCCGGATTCCTGCCGGGTGAGATCCCAGAGCCACAAGGCTGGAAGATCCAGGTCTCATTCCAGGCGGCGCGTGAAGTCGCCGGCGACTTTTATGACGTCTTCAAACTGGGTCAGGGCCGGTTGGGGTTGATGGTGGGCGATGTGACCGATAAGGGCGTTGGATCGGCGATGTACATGGCGCTCTACCGCAGCCTGCTGCGTGCTTCCTTGATGGCGGAGGAGCTAGCCGGGGATGTCGCACCCGAGGACTGCACCGCCCCGGATGACTGCCTGCGTGACGCGGTTAAGGTGGTCAACCGCTATATCTGCAAGTATCACGAGAAAGCCATGTTCGCCACGATCTTCCTCGGGATCCTGGATGTCAAAGAGAGTTTGCTCTTCTACGTGAACGCCGGACACGATCCGCCCTACCTTCTGCGGGACGGCCGAATCCAGAAGACGATCAAGGCGACCGGGCCGATGATAGGGGCGATCGGGGAAGCTGTTTACCGGGTCGAGACCCTCGTCTTTGAGCCGGGGGATTGCCTGGTCATGTACTCGGATGGGATCCCGGACGCTCGTGATGCGCAGGACGAGATGTTTGGGCGGGAGCGCTTCCGGACGTTGTTGGAAAGGCCCGCCGGCAGCCCGGAGGAGATCTTCACCGATGTGCTCGCCACACTCGAGGCCCATTTGAGTGGCGCAGCCCAGTTTGACGACATCACGTTGTTGATGGTGTCCAAGGAGTAGACCCACCGGCGTTCCTAACTTTGCCCAGCGAACTTGGTTGCTCGCAGGCTGCCCAAGTGTCCAACAAGCGAGGTTTTGTTGTCCACGATACAATAACGATCCAGACGACTTAACTGGGTACGCTGAACCGATTGCACACCCTTGGAGATAGACATGACAGACCAAACACCGGAGAGTGAGCCTCAGGATCGGGTCGACGAACGGGAGGAGCGACGAGAAGCAAGGCGGGCTGCGCGGGGAGCGCGAAGTCGGTCAGGTACGTGGATCGGTGGCGCGGTTCTCATCGTGCTCGGCATCGTCTTCCTACTGCAGAACCTGGGCTCGACCAGTTTCTTCCTCAACAATTGGTGGGCGTTGTTCATCCTGATCCCGGCGATTGGCGCGTTCGAAAGAGGCATGCGGATGTATCGTGAGGCTGGAAATCAATTCACGCGCGGCGCACGCAGTGCGCTTTTCTCGGGCTTGATTATGCTGCTCGTAACCGTCGTTTTCTTGTTCAACCTCGATCTATCCCTGCTTGGCCCGGCCATTTTAATCCTGATCGGGGTTAGCCTGCTGGCCAATTCGATGTTGGCGGACAAGTAGCAGGCTCACCAGCAAGCGCAGATTCCGATGTAGCCAGTCTGCATCAAGAGGGATGCGATAGATTTGTGGAAGTGGGGCAGCCCCGCTCCCAAGCTCGATATGAACAGGCTGCTGATGGACACGGCCAACGCTCATGGCTCCAGGGTCCAACCTTCCAGGGCTTTCATGCGGTAAGCCGCGGGTTGCCGAAGGGGGGTGTCTGAATACCTCTTGCTGTCGTTCCGAGCAGCGCACGGGATCTAATGGGTGATCTCGTTTATCGGCGTACTTAATCTACTTCCTTCAAATTATTCTTGTCGGTCGGTGAGAGCAGGGGTGCGATTGACTTGATCTCACGGAGGCGTGCAAGCATTGGATGCCAGATTAATCAGGAGAGCAGGTTGGTTGGCTTTTGCCGCCATGTGGGTGCCATTCATTGGGATCTTCATCGGGATGATCGGCTTGCCAAGTGGAAGTTATGCCTGGAATGAAATCCCCAGGTTTGCCCGCTTCTCAGTGATCGCGACCGGGATCCTCTTCGGATTCTCCATGCTTGGTCTATTCGGAGCCCCAATCTATAACAGCATCCGCAACCGCCGAATTGTTAAGGAAGGGCTCGAGGCAGAAGCCACCGTGCTTGATGTTTGGGACACAGGAACCACGGTCAACCAGAACCCGATTGTCGGTTTACGGCTGGAAGTACATCCTGCAGCGGGGAGGGTCTTTACCGCGGAGACCGAGCGCCTGGTGTCGCGTGTTGATCTACCCAAAGTTCAGCCTGGCAAGAAGGTACAGGTAAAGTACGATCCAGACAATGAGACGGCAGCATTGATCAATCTCTGATCCCGTTATTCCTTCTAGCGTGGATTTTCTCATTTGAGGATTGTCATCTTGTCTGTCTGCGGGTTTTCTTTTTACCCTATGCAGATCGCAGTAATGGTGTTATAAAGAACACAGTAGGTTGCATGCACGTTCAGTCTGGAAATCGAGAGATCACGGCCCGAGCTGCAAATAGCCCGGGCCGCTTTGTTTTTACAACAAGGAGACACCCGAGAACGCAGGTAGCAACTTGTAAGAAATTGCCTAAAGGAGGCAACACAGAAATGACAGAACGTATACAAGGTACGGTCAAGTGGTTCAACGGTGGCAAAGGCTACGGTTTTATCGAGCGCGAAGGCGGCGAAGATGTCTTCGTTCACTTCTCAGCGATCGAGGAAGACCAGTACGGTTCCTTCCGCAACCTGGATGAAGGCCAGAAGGTCGAATTCTCGGTTGAGCAGGGCCCGAAGGGTCTGCAGGCCGTCAACGTCAAATCCCTCTAACTCCTCGTAGTTAGCAGTACAAAAAAAGAGGGGCTGCCCTATTTGGGCAGCCCCTCTTTTTCTATCCCTGGTTGAGCCTAAGCCGACCTACTTCAGGATTTCGTAGCTCACGCTTATCGTGACGCTGACGGTCATCTGACCTTGGCTGATGGGCGGCTGCTCCTGCGCGCTTCCACCGCCGCGGCCCTGCGCGGTCGAGAAGTAGGGGAGTGCCGGTCCGCTCGAGTAGTCGCTAGCAGCGCTCACCGGCCCGAGCGTGACGCCCAGGCCCTGCGCCATTTCTTCCGCCCGCTTCTGGGCATCGGCTAATGCCTCGGCACGAGCCGTGGCAGCCAATCCCTCGCTGTCCTGGATCCCGAAGCTCAAACCGTAGATGTTGTTGGCGCCATTATCGATGGCGGTCTCAAGGACCTTGCCGACATCATCCACCTTGCGGATGTTGATCTGAAGCGTGCTGTCGACATGGTAGCGCTTTTCACCGGTGTTCGTCCCGGTATTGGGATCGTAGACATCTTCCGGCCAGACGTTGAAACCGGTGGTCTGGATATCAGCAGGCGCAATCCCAAGAGACTGCATTGCAGCTGTGACGTCGGCGATCAGTTTATTGGATTCCTGGATAGCCTGGCCGATATCCGAGTTGACGACGTTTGCGCCCAGGTTGACGGTGGCCATATCCGGGTCACCCCTTGATTCGCCATAGCCCTGGACGGTGATGGTGTTGGATGTGCTGGCCGGTGAGGCTGCCGGGCTGGTGCCGAGTGCCGCACAGCCCGCCAGGCTGGCCATGGTCAAGAGCAGAACGATCGAGATGGTGCGATTGGCTTTCATGGAAACCCTCCAGCGGTTTTACCGCGACAAGAATTCGCCGCATCCGAGTTTTGAATTTACCCTCTGGCTGCGACAATGGTTTAACGCTAGTTACGGGAGATATGTTCCCGCATGAGTCTGTAAATGCTGTCAAAATTTCGTTGCATGCGTGTGCGAGGTTGCGCATGATGTAGCGGCAGACAAGTTTCGATTGTCCTCGAAGGATCGCCTTTCTCAATCTTCGCCCTATTCCAACCTCCTGCTTTATCAGGATCCCCCCTCAGGTCCCCCTCCAATCTCAGTCATCATGGTCGTCGGAGCGTCCGTCCCGATCAAGCTGCCAGGTTCGGCGGTGATCTGGAGAGGCCATTCCCATCATTCGATACTAACGTAGGAAGAGAATATCTCGGGGATTCCTCGGCTTCGGCCTCGGAATGACACGATAAGTTAACCGTCAGTGAAAGATTAGCCACACGATTAGATAGTTTCGCAAGGCCGCACTTTATGTGTAGGGGATAGCCGTCCGTCCCTGGATGTTCTTACCAGGATGAGGGGGAGATACCCATCTCCCCTCGCGCAGCATCCTGCAAAGGGCTACAGCCCCCCTTCGCGGAGCACCCCTTCTAAGGGGTTAGGGGGGCGAACGGGGGGTGAAAGAATCTGAGAAGTGTCAAACTCGGCCTGAATGCTTTTCGTTCGAGACCTCGAATTCTGCATGTCAGCATCGCAGCTGCTGCACACGCGCAACATGAAGTCAGACATGGCCTCCCCGTTCAATATCAGGCTATACTTGAACGAAACAAGCAGGCAAACCTACAGGAGGTGTGTGATGAAATCACAGCGCCTGATCTTTGGTGTAATCGCAATGCTGCTCGTCCTGACCGGCTGCACGCGGACGGCCGCTACCCCAGATCTTGACTCGGCGGTCCAGGCCACGCTGGGTGCGATCGCGACCTTCACCCAGCCGGCTGCGGCACCCACGCAGGCCCCAAGCGCGACGCCCGCAGTTACCGAAGAGCCCACGCTCCCGCCCGCCACCGATACGCCAGCCCCTCTCACCGACGCCGAAAAAATCACCGCGGCGCTTGTCGCCTACATCGGGAACAACGTCGACCCGGCCACGGTCGTCGTCTCCGACATCAACGGCGACATCGCGCGCGGCGGCCTGCCCGGGGCATATTTCATCGCCGCCCGCGATGCAGGGACCTGGATCATCGTCTACGCTGGCCAGGCCACGCCGTACTGCAACGTGATCAACCCCTATCCCTTCCCGGTCACCTGGGTCTCGGAGTGCCTGAAAGATGACGGCACGCTCTTCACCCGCACCGATAGCGGGGGCGACACCGACATCGCCGGCTTGGGCAACCCGACCTGGAAGGACACGATGGACGGGCCCGGCCGGTGGTACCTGGTGGACACCTCCACCACCAAGTTCAGCTTCGACGGCGGCTACCTCACGATGACCGCCTTCAACGCTGGTGGGCTGGACGAGTGGGGGCTTGGGGTGAGCGCCGACCTGACCGATTTTTACCTGGAGCTGTCTGTAAAGATGGGACCTTCCTGCAGCGGGCTGGACCGCTACGGGATCATCTTCAGGGCGCCAGATCCCAGCCAGGGCTATGTCTACGAGTTCTCCTGCGATGGGCGATTCCGTCTATACAAGTGGGACGGGGATACCTACACGGGAGTTCAAGAATGGAAGGCGAACGCCGCCATCGTCTCAGGTCAGAACCAGGTCAACCGCCAGGGCGTGATGGTCGAGGGCAACACGGCGAAGCTTTACGCCAACGGCAAGCTGCTCGGCGAGTACACGCTCGACGCCTACCCCCAGGGCAGGCTCGGGCTGGTGGTGGGCTCGAAGAACACCGCCAATTTCAAGGCGCTCATCGACACTGCTACGTTCTGGAACCTGGCAAATTGACAAAGTACGATCGAGCTGTGAGGTGTGAACTGTGAAAACAAACAAGTTGATCGCGATTATGATCCTGCTCCTCCTCGTCCTTGGGGGCTGCAACATGCCCACCGAGGGGCCGGATTTGAGCACGCTGGTTGCAGCTACGCTCGAAGCGCTTGATTCCCCTGCTCCGGCTTTTACCCCTGGCGACATCCTTCCAGGGGATACGCCGGGCCCGGAGGCAACACCACTCCCCATCGTCCCAGCCGACCTCGGCCCTGGCATTCTCAGTATCGCCTATATCAATGCCGGGCAGGTCTGGTTTGTACAGGAAGGCGGGGTCCCGGTCCAGCTGACGACCAGTGGGGATGTCCAGCAGGTAGTGCTCTCGCAGGATGCCCAGCTGGTGGTCTTCGAGCGCTATGAGCCTTCGACCGGCCTGCAAGAGCTTAAGGCCGTTGACACGCTCAGCGCCACCGAAATGGTGCTGCTTTCCCAGGCAGACCTGGATGGCTTGTTCCCGCTGGGTGGGGCGCTGCATCACGCCCCCTACCAGTTCGAGTTCATCCCGGGGACGCATACCCTTCTCATGAACACGCACGATATCTTCGAAGGCCCCGGGCTTGCTCAAAACAATGAGCTGTGGTCGATCGATGTCGATACCAACACCAGGTCGCTGCTGCTCGATCGTGGATTGGGGGGCGACTTTTACATCTCGCCTGCCGCGGATATGCTGGCGCTGGTGCAGGCGACCAGCATCGGGTTTGCCAATATTGATGGCACGGGCAGAAGCCCGGACCACCTGACCTATCCGTCCATCATCACCTACAGTGAGTACCAGTACTACCCGATCCCCGTCTGGGCGGCGGATGGCAGCGCAGTCGACGTCATCATCCCGGGGGAAGATCCCTTCGTCGACACGACCGCCCGGGTATGGCATGTCCCCGTCAGTGGGACAGCTTCCCCCAGGGTGGATCTGGCCGGGTTCAGCTATTTCCGGAACTCGGGAAAGACCCCCATGTTGTCCCCGGATCTCTCCAAAGTTGCCTTCCTGCGTGAGACCGCACCGAACACCTTTGACCTGGTCATCACCCCGCTCGACGGTTCACCCGAAAGCATCCTTGCCTCGGGGGACATCGCCAGGCAAGACTGGAACCCGGATTCATCGCGGGTGTCCTACACCAATCTTCCCATGAACCTGATGCTCACCGGTCCAGGACTCACACCGGCCGGGCTGGGTTTTGGGACCCAGCTCAGCTGGGTCGATGTGGACAGCTACCTGTATCTGGATCAACTTACGGCGACCCACCGCTTTGGATTGGTCAACATGCCCTCCCCGGCGAGCGAACTGGATACCATCGCCGGTCCATCCTTTGACTACGACTTCACGCAATAAAATGCGTGCTTGATCCAAGAGTAGCTTAAGGCGCCCCGACGAGGGGCGCCTTCCTTGTCGGATGCTGCCTCGACTTGTAATGAGCGAAGGCAGAGAGGAGGGGAGAGTGTCGGACCAGGCTCAAGCGGCTGTTGACTTCTATCAAGGAAAGGAGGAACAATCGAACCTTGGACTCCGGGCATCTCCTGTGTATATTCTATGCAGATTGGCAGGAGAGGAATACAAGGGAGTGTTGATCTATGGCTGAAATCGATGAACTTGTGCATGAGTTCCTGGCTTTACAAACGATTGCGGTTGTGGGTGTCTCCGACCAGCGCGAAACGGGCTGCAACGCCGCCTATACACGCTTCAAGGAAGCCGGCTACACCGTCGTCCCGGTGAACCCGCGCATCGGCGAGTACGATGGAGTCACCTGCTATCCAGACCTGGCCTCGATCCCAAACAAGCCGGACGGCGTGTTCATCCTGGCCAACCCGCAGGTGACCGAACAAATCGTGGACGAGTGCGTCCAGCTGGGGATCAAGCACGTCTGGATGCACTGCATGATGGGGACGAAACCTGGACTGGTGGAGGGCATGACCTCCGTATCGCAAGCAGCGGTCGAGAAATGCCGTGCGAACGGGATCCAGGTCATCCCCGGTTCCTGCCCGAACCAGTTCCTGAACCCCGATTTTGGGCACGACATGATGCGCCGACTCTGGCGTGGTTTGGGGTTGATGCGGATCTCGGGTTAAGGGAACCGCTCCTTTTCGTTTACTCAGTTCGCGGGGAGTCAGGGGATGGGCATGTCCAACGCTGACAGCGCGCAGAACGCCGGGCTCGATCGTTCGATTTCGCTCGGACGGGCGAACTTGATTGTGATCGTAGCTTCACTCCCAGTTGGGATCAGTTTGTACCTCTTCTCCCTTTTTATTGGGCGATTTTCGGCCGTATCACCATCGATCGATGCCGGCAAGTACCTGATGTTCCTGGCCCTTCTTGTCTTCGGCATCACCTTCCATGAAGTACTCCACGCACTGGGTTGGATCCTCGCCGGCCGGCTGCCGGCGGCTCGGGTCGGGTTTGGCTTCAAGCTCCGCACGCTCTCCCCCTACGCTCACCTGAGAGGCCCGGTTGCGGCACGCATCTACCGCATCGGCGTGCTGCTGCCGCTCGTGACGCTGGGACTCGTTCCCTACCTGGCTGGGATCTTGCTCCAGGATCGGCTGGTGACGATCTACGGGTTGTTCTTCATCCTCGCCGCCGGCGGGGACGTGCTCGTGCTGTGGCTGCTGCGCGGCGTTCCGGGTGAGTCGCTCGTCGAAGACCATCCCACGCGTGCAGGATGTTTGGTGCATAGCCCACAATAACCTGACAGGCTTCCTGCTGGCTGGTTGTCTGAACCTCGCGTACGCAGGGTTCCTGCGCTCGCGCGGGAACCCTGCTCGCCAGGCGAGCATCAAGCCGCACGTCTCCCCTTTGCAAATAGGACTGAAATAGTCTAGGATTTCAAGCTCTTCCCGGGATATCGAAGGGTTCGGCTCAGGCACTTCCATTCCGGGCGCTACGGCGGCTCGATTCCGCATGCCTTCTGGACGGTACAAATCCAGCGGCCGGCGGTTGATGCCGCACATGGAAGCGATGTGAAGGAGTGTTCCGATGACCAGACGAACAGTAATCCTCTGGATAGGCATCTCGCTGGTGTTGTCTGCCTGCGGGTCGAGCGATCCCTATGAGGATGCCAAACAACGCGTGCTGGCCGAAGTTGTAGACGTGGACAGCCTGACCGATCCCGTGCTCGTCTTCGCGCTGCCAGAGCCACTTCAACCGGGTGATGTCATTGGAGCTTATCAAAAAGCCGGTTATGAGCCGCAACCGCAGCCGTTGACAATCGAAGTTCCCACCTGGTTCTTTTGGATCGATGATGCTCCGGGAGCTGAGTTCGTCCATGGAAACCGCTTCGTCTTTGTCGAGGTAGAAAGCGGCGAGCTGACCGTCAATGTAGAGGCATGGTGGCCGGTGTTGAATGGCGAAGGATTATGGATCACAGAAGCTGAGTACTGGAATGCCGCAAACTGGATCTACCCGGTGAGCCCGCAGGTCGGGTTGAAGCCTTGATTCCGCAGGGCAGAAAGTCCTGCTGCGTGAGCGAGCTGCCCAACAGTCGCAGGCTAATTCTCCGGGCATGGCCATCGTTATCAACGGCTGGGAACCGGGCGAGAATGGCGAGGAAAATCTAAGCACGGATGCCGAGATGATGGTCGACATCCTGCATCGGGATGGCTTCCAGACCACCTACTTTGGTCCGGAGAACGCCAACATGCCGGACGATATCCGCAAAACAGGGTTAAATCTCGACGCAGTGGGGGAATGGTTCCGAACGGCTGGCAACCAGCTCTCTGCCGGGGATACGCTCGTCGTCTACATCGCCTCCCACGGCTGGGCGACGGAGGAAGGCGAGGGGTTCCTGGCTGGCATCTCGGAGGGCTTGTTGAAAGTCTACCTGGATAATGTCGAGCAGGCCGTGAACATCGTCGTCGTACTTCAAGGCTGCAAGAGCGGAGCGTTCATCGATGGCTTGATGGATGTATCAGACTTGACGCTTACCGCCACGAATGGCACCGATCCCTCCTATGGTGACCTTGATCCTGGAGGTGTGCTCGATATCCCTGATTCGAACCCAAATGATCGGGGATCCGAGTTCACAAGTGGGTTTGTGGAAGACTGGCAAGAGATCCGGGCGGACGCTGATCAGCGGGAACAAGCGGAGGCACGTGCGTCTCGCCTCATGACCAATATCTGGCAGGAGACAAGCGCGCTTTCCTTCCTCAGTGCTGTCGAGAAGGATGCCAGCTATCACAAGGGCTGGAGTTTTCCGCAGGCGGCACGCGGTTCGGCCGTAACCCGGCCAACCGCTCTGATCGATCCTGTCTCGGATGGGTTCGTCTGCAGGAACGGTGCTCCGCTTCAGATTGATACACCAGCTGGCATTGACATCGGTTCTGCCGAAGTTGTTTACAACCCGACCGCGAACACGATCGATGCAACGATCGAGGTCCCTGGGGTTTCGGAAATTGATGGCACGCTCTTTGGCAGCATGGAGTTCTTCGACCCAGAGCGTGAACCGAGCGCGCCCAACTCGAACTGGTACCTCGATGGAAAAGGGAATCTGAACTTCTCCTTCACGATCTCGGCGGGGGGTAAAGTTCCTCTCACCCGGTCCTACACGTACCCGATTGGTTGGGAGGATGCGGCGGAGATGCAGTTTGGCCTGGACGTGGCCGGCAACCAGGTGAAACTTTCCGTACCGAGTGATTACATCCCGACCGGTGCAAAGTTCTATCTAAGCCTGACGGACGGCCTGGTGTGCGACGAGGTCGGGCTTGACGAATTTGGTCTCCCGGGAGGCTGGCTGCCAAGGACTGTCGATGATCCTTCGCTTAATCTCGACGAAGGGGGATCCACAATGGATGGGCACGATACACAGTTCATGCCGACGCCGACCCTGGAAGACTCTAACACAGCGTCAGAAACGCTTCAGCTCTATGATGATCCGTTCGGCGATGCCGCCACCTGTCCCGGGGGAGAGCCGGTCGATGATCCCGTCGTCGACCTCGGCCAGCTGCTGATCGAGTTCGATCCGGCTGCAAGTTCAGACCCTGTGTATATGCGACTTACCCTGGCAGATCCCCAGGCAACCAAAGAGAACGAGTACAGTTTCGCTGTTACGGTAGATCTGTTTCGTGAGGGGGACACCGTGGGGTCCTATATCTGGCAGCTGCACGATGGGCGGAAGGAGGTCGGGCAGGTTGATCCCTTGACCCGTCAATTGATCTCCTCCGGATCCCAGCCGGTCATTCGTGAACAGATGCTGGATGGGGAGGCGACGGGGGTCCTTGAGCTCGAGATAGAACGTTCTCGAATTCCAATACTTGGTTTCGACCAGGTGCTGTTCCGATCCTTCCACATGGCGCAACAGTCCAGCCAGCGCACGTGTGATGACCTCCTGGTCTTGCTGACCCCAAGGATCATCATCGACACCGCTGACGAGTAAGTTGGCCGGGAATCCCCTGGCCTAGCCGGGAAGCGATTCGATCGAACGTCTGTAGTAGGATCGTGATCAGGGAGAGCGGCGGTATAATGGCCGCTGCTCCAGACAGCTGCTTGAGCTGCCCTGGCGGCAGGATGGCGACGTAGATGGAAGGACCGCCAAGAGGTTCAGCCTCTGATCATGAGCACGTCAGGTTTAACGCCATCGTCAACATCATGGATGGCGTTTTCTTCGGCTCCGCCCTCGGTTTCGCTTCCTTCATCACCATCATCCCGCTCTTCGTCAGCCAGCTGACCGATTCGCCAATCCTGATCGGGCTCATCCCCGCCATCCACATCGTGGGCTGGCAGCTGCCGCAGCTCTTCACCAGCGGCCGCATCCGCCGCCTGCCGCGCTACAAGCCGATGGTGCTGGCGATGACGACGTTGGAAAGATTACCGTTCCTTGGCCTGGCATTGTTGGCCTGGACCCTGCCCGGGTTGAGCCGGTCGACGGCGCTGGCCCTGGTTTTCCTCCTGCTCGTTTGGCAGGGGATCGGAGGCGGTCTCACCGCCACCGTCTGGCAGTCGATGGTGAGCAAGATCATCCCCCGGCCCTGGCGGGGTCGCTTTTTCGGCACGCAGTCCTCCGCCGCCAACCTGCTGGCGAGCGTCACCGCCGTCCTCGCTGGTCAGATCCTGGAACGCTACAGCTCGCCGCTCGACTTCACCCTGTGCTTCCTGCTCGCCAGCGGCAGCCTGGCCATCTCCTTCGTCTTCCTGGCGGCGACCCGCGAGCAGGATCACGAGCCCTTCCTCGCCGACCGCGGATGGGGCGGATACCTGGTCCGAGGTGAAGCGGCTGCTCACCGCCGACGTCGATTTTCGCTGGTTCCTGCTGCAGAAATTTTTCTTCCAGCTCGGCATGGGCGCGTTTTCCTACTACGCCGTGTATGCGGTAGGCGAGCTCGGTGCGAGCGCCGGGTTGGCCGGCTGGCTGACCGGGGTGCTCATCTTCTGCGATATGCTCGCCAACCTCGTGCTCGGCGTGCTCGGTGACCGCAAGGGGCACCGGGTCGTGCTCCTGATCGGCGCGCTGACCGGGCTGCTGAGCGTCCTATTGGCCGGGTGGCTGACATCGATTCCGGCCTGGTTCGTGATCTTCGGACTGGCGGGGATCGCGACCGTGGTGGGCTGGACGACAACGATGGTTTTCACCCTGGAGTTTGGATCGGTATCAGAACAATCGACCTACATCGGGATGGCAAACACGCTCATTGCCCCGGCCACGATGATGGCGCCGTTTCTGGCAGGATGGGCGATCGAGGTTTATGGCTACCCGGTCATGTTCCGCGCTGGCAGCCATCATCTTCCTGGTGACCGTGACATTGAGCTACCGGCTCATGCACCACTCAAAGCCTGACTGATCCTCGTTGTCGGATCAGGATCTCCGCAAATCTTCTCTCCTTGACCTACAATCAGGGGTGGGTGGCGTTGGTTGGACTGATCCCACTGTGTCGGGAAGGAAAAGGCGGTTTGCCTTCTCCTGCCCCGGGAACGAGGTTCATGCTGGGTCAGCAGGGGGAAACAGGGGATGTCACTTGATCCGTTCGATGGAGAGGATATGGCTGCAGTGACCGATTTGCCCCTCAACAAATCAACCTTCCTGCAGGGCGTGCAGTGCAAAAAGGCGCTCATGCTGAACGCCTTGCAGCCCGAACTCGCACCTCCCCCGGATGCCGGCGTACAGTTTCGCATGCGGCTTGGCCAGCAGGTTGGGCAGGTTGCTCAAAGCTCGTTACCCGGGGGGAAGAGTTGGACGCGTCCCGGATTCCTACCCGGAGTCGCTGGCGCGCACCCGCGCAGCGATCGACGAAGGGGTGGCAGGTGATCTACGAAGCGGCCTTCGAGGCGGAGGGGGTGCGGGTCGTCGCAGACGTGCTCGTCAAGGGTGGTGAAGGGTGGCGTTTATTCGAGGTAAAAAGCACGACGGGTGTCAAGCCCGAGCACATTTGGGACGTCGCCATCCAGTACTTTGTGCTGCGGCGCTCGGGGTTGGCGATCGAAGATGCGGTGCTGCTCCACCTGAACCGGGATTATGCCCGCTCCGGTGATCTCGATCCCTCCCAGCTCTTTTCCGAGAGCTCGCTGTTGGAAGCGATCCTCGAAGCACAGCCACGAGTTGAGATTGAGCTTGAGTTATGCAAGCAGGCGCTTGCGGCAGGCGTGGTGCCTGCCGTCGACATCGGGCTGCATTGCACTGATCCGGTCGAATGCAGCCTTCAAGACCCACTGCTGGTCGCACCTCCCCACGCCATCCGTGTTCGACATCTACTACATCGGAAAACGGGCCTACGACCTGTACGAGCAAGGGATCACAACGATCGAGCAGGTGCCGGCCGACGCTTCCCTGGATAGGCGCTCGCTCCTGCACGTCACCGCGCATAAAGCCGGTAAAACGATCCTGGATCGGCCTAAGCTGCAGGCCTTCCTGGATGGCATGAACTATCCGCTCTATTACCTGGATTTCGAGACGGTCGCGCATCCAATCCCGCCCCAGGATGGGTTGCGGCCGTACAGCCAGCTGCCCTTTCAATATTCGCTGCACATTCAGGGCCGGCCTGGCGGGGAGCTCGAGCACCGGGGCTACCTGGCCCAGCCTGGTATCGATCCCCGTTCCGAGTTCCTCGAACAATTGCTGCAAGACACCCCCGGGGAGGGTGACATCGTCGTGTACCACCGGCCGTTTGAGAAGGGTGTCCTTTCCGATTTGGCCAACCTGTACCCGGAATACTCCACCGAACTAGAATCTCGCATCGAGCGCATGGTGGATTTGCTGGATCCCTTCCGCAACCGCTGGTACTGGCACCCGCAGATGGGGGGCTCGAACTCGCTCAAAGATGTCCTGCCGGTCTTCGCCGGGGACCTGTCCTACAAGGAACTTGAGATCCAGCACGGCGAGGCAGCCATGCAGGCATTTTTCGAGCTCGAACACGAATCCGACCCCGCACGGATTGCTGCCCTGCGCAGTTCACTTTGGGCGTACTGTGAGCTCGACACGCTGGCGATGGTGCGCATCCTGGATGGGCTGAGAGCATGTTTGTAGTTCTGCGGTTGGTATTGGACTTTCACATGTAATGGATATCGCTATACTGATCAGGTGATCTAACCCAATCCGTGAAATGGAGCATCGATATGTCTTCAAGAGGGCGCTTGGTCGCTGGTTTGGCAATTGGCGTACTTTTTCTATCTTCACTGGCTTCCTGCAATCTTCCGCTTCCGGTAGAGACACCTTCCCCGGTTCCGGTCGAAGACACCCCGGTGACCACGCCTCCAACCCCGGCCGAACCCACCCCCGTCGAACCGACACCGGTTGAGCCGACGCCGGTCCCCCCGACCCCGGTTCCCCCGACGCCAGTTCCACCGACCGTGACGCCCGTGCCGCCGGCCGGAGGGGTGAGCCTGAATTGCGACGGCACCTACCAGCGCCTGCGCATCACCGACGGCGGGGCGAGCGGGAAGACCATCTCGGTCGACAACTGGGATGGATCCAGTTGGATCAACGTCTGGAACCTCGCCGGCGGCGATGCGATGATCCGCCAGATCGAGGCGGAAGCGGGATATTACACGTTCGGAGGCTGCCAGAAGCTGGTCATCGTCCCGATGCGCTACTCCGGCTCGGGCGCCATTCTTGAACTCAGCATCCATGTCTGGAATGGTGCTGGTCTGACCCAGGTTTACTTCAACGACGGGGTGCACGGCTCGTGGAGCAAGGTCGGCGATAATGTCATCTTCGAAGAATCGCTTTATCTCTTCGACGAGCCCAACTGCTGTCCCTGCAACCGGCAGACGCTCCAGTACACGTGGGATGGGACCGCCTTTAATCAGACCGGCTCGGCTATCACCCCGACCTACTCGGGGACACCGCCGCCGATCTGCGTGCCCTGAGGCGACCGAAAAGGATGCCCGCCGCCATCATCTTCTACGGAACCGACACCTGACCCCAGGTTCATACGGTGCGGGCTGCACTCGATGAGCTTGGGGTTGAGTACTCCTACGTGGATATTCACCACGACGAGCCTGGCAGGCAGCGCGTGCGTGAGATCAACCACGGCAACGAGAGCGTGCCAACACTCGTCTTCCCAGATGGCTCGACGCTGACCGAGCCCTCACTGCTCACTCTTCAGACGTATCTGCAGCGGTCAGAATTCGGGATCACACCAGCACACAACTAAGTTCGAACCACACAAATCCGGTGGGCACGTGCCATCCCAATGCTTGGACTCTCCCTGGTCATGCCGAGCTCGATACCAACCCGTCAATCCATGTTTCCAGCAGAGCCCGCGAGCCTGGCGCGTGACTCCGGCTCGTCTCTGGCAATCTATTCAGATGGTAATTTGATTGGCGCTGTGAACAGTGTTCTAGACACCCGATCGCGTGTTTTCCATTCAAGTCAGGGAGATGCGCTGTGTAAAGAGGGAGGGATGCCATGTTTTACGAGCACCTGCTATCTGAAGCAGAAAGCGAAATCCAGGCAGAAGTGCGAGCGTTTGTCCGGGATCAAGTGCCGCATGACCTGGTTCAGAAGCTCGACCGGGATGAGATCCCGTACCCGCGTGAGTACGTCCGGGCACTCGGTGAGGCGAACCTGCTCGGTCTGCGCTTTGCCCCTGAATGGGGCGGGCGAGGCCTGCCGTGGACAGCGGAAGTTATCGCCGAAGAGGAGATCGGGGTGCTCGGCACGACCCTCGGCTGTGCCTATGTCATGCCCTCCATTGTGGGCGAGGCGCTGCACGTATTCGGCACGAATGAGCAGAAGGAGCGATTTCTCCGCCCGCTTTTGAAAGGGGAGATCATCTCGGCCGAGGCCTTGACCGAGCCTCGCGGTGGGTCCGATTTCTTCGGGGCGACCTCGCGGGCCGAACTGAAGGATGACACCTTTGTGATCAATGGTCAGAAGCGCTTCGTCGTCGGCGCCACCGAGGCCGATCTGTTTCTCGTCTACTGCCGGACGAACTTTGATGAAGAGGCGCACAGGCACCAGCGCATCAGCGCCATCCTGGTCGAGCGCGGGCAGGGGGTCAAGACGGAGTACCAGTACGGGTTGATGGGCACGCGTGGCGGCGGCACAGGCCGGATCGTATTTCGCAACGTCGAAGTCCCGAAGGAAAATTTGATTGGCGCGCTGCACGGCGGGGCGGAAGTCTTCAACCAGATGATGATCCCCGAGCGCTTGACGTCGGCCGCCGCGAGCCTGGGTGTGCGGGCGGCGCTGGAGATTGCTGCCCGCTACAGCGATAAACGCCGCGCCTTCGGGGAGCGTATCCGTCGTTTCCAGGCCGTCAGTTTCATGGTGGCGGATGCGATCACGCAGCTCGACGCGGCGCGGGCGATCGTCTACATGGCGGCGCGTGCAGTGGATACAGATGCTCCCAACCGGCGGCGGCTGGTGAGCGAGGCGAAGAAGTTTGCCACCGATACCGCCTGGCAGGTTGCAAACCTGGCAATGCAGGTGATGGGAGGCATCGGCTACACCGACATCTACCCGGTCGAACGTCTGCTGCGTGATTTCCGCCTTTCGCAGATCTGGACCGGGACGAATGAGATCATGAACTTGCTCATCCAGCATGAGTACTACGATGAAGTGCTGGGCGCTGAGGGAGTTCAACGCCAGGTTGAGCGAGATGCTGTAAGCAGCGGGGCGGAATCTGAAAAGATTTTCGACGACGAGGATATGTGGCGTGTGCATGCGGGATAGGATTATTTGGGCTCGCCTTTCAATGCGAGCGCTGCGCAGGCGCGCGTGGCTATCTTCCTGTGTGCTTGGAAAGCCCAACGGATAGGGGGATCGCGTCGTTGCTCCGCTCCTCGCGATGACATGATAGGGGGAGGGTGTCCGGCGATACCACCCAGTTGTCATTGCGGCGCTGCGAAGCAGCGCGTGGCAATCTCCCTGCTCGCTGGGAACTTCGCGAAGGAGCGTGAGGACGTCTGGAATAGGGAGATCGCGTCGTCGCTCCGCTCCTCGCGATGACATGAAGGGGGAGGGTGTCCGGCGATACCACCCAGTTGTCATTGCGAGCGCTGCGAAGCAGCGCGTGGCAATCTCCCTGCTTGCTGGAGAGCTTCGTCGAAGGAGCATGAGGATGTCTCGAATAGGGAGATCGCGTCGTCGCTTCGCTCCTCGCGATGACATGGAGGGGGGAGGGCTCCTCGTGATGACCTTATTGGGAGAACAATGGGGGGAGTTAAGATGGCAAATCAGTATTTCATCTACATCCTGACCAACCAATATCACACCGTGCTTTATACAGGTGTCACAAATAACCTCTCCAGACGAGTGTCCCAACACCGGGAAGGAGGATCAGGTTTCAGTTCGAGATACCGGACGACCAAGCTTGTTTATTATGAGGTTTCAGAAAGTGTTGAAGCAGCAATTAAACGGGAAAAGCAGATCAAAGCTGGTCCGAGGTCGCGGAAGATAGGTCTGATTGATTCGATGAACCCCGAATGGAAGGATCTTGCTGAAGATCAATAAGTTAGCAGGTCACTGCGAGCGCTGCGAAGCAGCGCGTGGCTATCTGCTTGTGTGTTTGGAAAGCTCCACGGTTAGGGAGATCGCGTCGTCGCTCCGCTCCTCGCGATGACATGAAAGGGGGAGGGTGTCCGGCGATACCACCCAGTTGTCACTGCGAGCGCCGCGCAGCCGCGCGTGGCTATCTTCCTGTGTGCTTGGAAAGCCCAACGGATACGGAGATCGCGTCGTCGCTCCGCTCCTTGCGATGACATGAAAGGGGGAGGGTGTCCGGCGATACCGCCCAGGTGTCATTGCGAGCGCTGCGAAGCAGCGCGTGGCAATATCCCTTCGTGTACGGGAGGCTCCGCGAATAGGGGGATCGCGTCGTCGCTACGCTCCTCGCGATGACATGAAAGGGGGAGGGTGTCCGGCGATACCAGCCCAGTTGTCATTGCGAGCGCTGCGAAGCAGCGCGTGGCAATCTCCCTGTTCGCCCGGGAACCTCCGCAGGAGGATCGGGAAGTAGCATGGAATAGGGAGATCGCGTCGTCGCTCCGCTCCTCGCGATGACATGAAAGGGGAGTGGCTCATCTCGATGACATAGAGGTGAAGGGCTGCTGGCAGATCCATCTTCAGAGGCAGCAACTATTTTGATGGCTGGGCTGTATCTCATTTAGAACGAAAATGAAACGAACGGGTTTTGTTCGATCTCTATGGGAGATGGAGTGGTATATGCGAAAACGATGGATGCCAGCCCTGATCAGCATGGGGATTGCCCTCCTTGCGTGCGCCGGTGAGACACAACCAACCGCAATTCCCACTTCGCCCACGCGCACGGATGGTCAGAACACTGTTGCACTACCAGGGAAACCAGCCTTCGGCTTCTTCCCCAGCCCGCCCCGGGCGACGCTCGACAGCGTCTTTGATCACTTTCAACGTCTCAGCGAGCATGCCGATTTCATCCTCGTCCAGCCTAACATCCCATGGGAGGATTTTCTCCAGGGCGTGGAGGGTGAATCGCAAGCGCGGGAGGACCTCAAGAACCAGATCATCCTTGCCAGGCAGTATGGCCTGGGTTGGATCTTCGTCGTCGATCCACTGAACGGCTTGAACCGGCGCGAGTTCAAGGGTCTGCCCGAATCGTGGGAGGCCAGTTTCGGCAACCCTGACGTGCGCCAGGCTTTTCTCCATTTCTCGGAGTGGATTGTGCGTGAGTTCGAACCGGCATACCTGGGGCTTGCCTCCGAAATCAACACCTACATGGACGCACATCCCGGTGATGTCGAGGCCTTTGTGAGCCTGTACAAGGAAACCTATTCTCGGGTGAAGTCGATCGATCCAGATGTGCAAATCTTCGTCACCTTCCAATGGGATGACCTGAACAACATGTTCCCGCCGGCAGCGGAAGGCAGGTCCCAGTATGCGACCAACTGGGACCAGGTTGAGGTCTTCGAACCTGACCTGGATTTGTGGGTCATCTCGTCCTACCCGTATTTTGCCTTCCCGCAGGGGGAAGACATCCCCGCCAATTACTACACGCCCCTGCTCGAGAGAACCGACAAACCTCTGGCGGTCGCCGAGGGAGGCTGGTCATCTAGGCCGGTCGGACCCGTGCGCGGAGATGAACCCGGTCAGGAGGCATACCTGCGGGCGATCCAGGAGCAGCTGGGTGAGCGGCTTGACTTCTGGGTCTATCTCATCCTGAGTGACCTGGACATGGGCTCCATCTCAGCCGCTGCCGGGGATCATGGTCAATCAGAGTCAGATTTGGATACCCTTAACTACTTCCAATACGTTGGACTGACCAACGCAGACGGGGAACCCAAACCAGCCCTCGCAACCTGGGATGCGCTTCGTGTAGAGGGGCGGTAGATCCATGGATGCACGCTCACAAACCTACCCGGCCCGCTTGATCCTGGTCATTCTGATGGGAATGCTGACGGCCTGCAGCCAGCTTCCCGGGCGACCAGCGGATCGCACGACCACACACGAAAACAGCCTGGTTCATGACGGTGTCACGCGCACCTACCGGGTGCTGGTGCCAGATTCCTATGACGGCTCCCGCCCGGTCCCACTCATCCTCGCCTTACACGGCGGTGGGGGGGAGGGGCGTGTGATGTGCTCGCTCAAGAATGGCATCCAGACCCTCGCCAATCAAGGGAACTTCATCGTCGTTTGCCCGGACGGGATCGAAAACCACTGGAACGATGGGCGGGAGCTGACACGCTGGCGGGCACACGCTGAGAAGATCGATGATGTGGGTTTCCTGGTTAATTTGATCGAGATCGTTCAGAACCAGTACCGAATTGACCCCGGACGGATTTATGCCACCGGCGTTTCGAATGGCGGCAAGATGGTCTTGCGCCTGGCTTGCGAGGCATCCGAGGTCTTGGCCGGCGTCGCAGCAGTCATCGCGTCCCTCCCGGCCGACCTGGACTGCCAGCCTTCATCACCGGTCTCGATTATGCTCCTCAATGGCACGCAGGATCCGCTCGTCCCTTACGAGGGTGGACAGGTGCATTTCCTGCGGCAGGAGTTGGGAGCTGCGCTCTCAACCCCGGCGACGCTCAACTTCTGGGTCGAGGCGAATGGCTGCCGTACCGGTCCGGAGCAGGTGTGGCTGCCAGATCTTGACCCGCAAGACGGCACCCGCATCCGCCGAGAAAGCTACAGGGACTGCGATGGCGGCAGCCAGGTGCTCCTGTATGAAGTCCAGGGTGGCGGCCATACCTGGCCAGGCGGGAGCCAATATGTGCCGGCGTTCCTGGTTGGCAAGGTCAGCCAGGATGCGAAAGCCGGGGAGCTGATCTGGGAGTTCTTCGATTCAATTTGGTTCACACAATAGGCGGGGGTAAGGGGGGCCTGGAGCTGGTGCCTCAATCTGCAAATTTGCAGTGCTTCGCCTACTCCAATGGAAGATAATACGCTAACGCCAATCGTTGGGCAGCCTCGACCACTGCCGGGAGCTGGTCGTCGAGCGTCAACTGCTCGATCTCCTGGTCGATCCCGAGGTCGTGGATGACCTGGATCGTGTCCGCCAGGACGAGCTGGCGAGCGAATGTGAGCGCCTGGTCGGCTTGCGCCATCAGTCCTTCGAGTTCTTCCCTGAGTATTCCGGCGGCCTGGCGCATGTCTTCGTCTGGAGATGCCAACGGTCCCTCGAGCAGGTCGCTGAGCAAGTTTAGATACACAATCAGTCCCACGTCATCCCCGGGATTCTCAACCAGGTCGTTCCCGTTCCAATCTCCGTAGAACTCTCCGGTCCGACCGGACAGGATGTTGATGACATGCTCCGAATGTGAACGGGTGCCGGCCAGGTTTTCTGCGGCGACGGCGTCCAGTGCGAACCCAAGATGGCTCGCATAGTGGCTGCCCTGCGCGGTCAGGCCTTGCAAGATTTCCTCGTCCTGCTGACCGGCTCCGGCAATCTCGAGCAAGAGCTTGTAGCGGTTGGTGACCTCGGCCGGGATGGGTATCACGATTTCACGCTCGTTCACCGTCTCGCCATCACCTTGCGGGAATGTCAGGAGCAGGGCATCAAAGCTGCCCAGCAGCGCTGCACCCTCCGGCAAGGTGAGCTCTACCGTAAGAGGGGATGAATCCACGTTAAGGCTGCCGAGCTCAGCCGTCTCCCCCTCGGTTGAACGCGCCTGGACCAGGACCGGCCCCGTTGGCAAGGGTTCGATGCGGACCGCGCGGAAGGTAAGCCTGTTGTCGAGGATGAAAACGCCACCTGTCAGCTCGAAGGTGGACACCACACTCGAGGATGGGGTAGCCCCAGCTCCACTCCCGGTTTCGTTCCCTGTTGCAGTCGAGCTGAGGGAGGCTTGAACTCCACGGGTAAGTTGGGGTTCCGGTGTTCCTGTCGCGCCGCGTGGGAAGAAGGTGGTGATCCCAAAGTAGGCAGCGGCAGCCAGCGCGAGGACGGCCAGGCCTGCCAAAGCTGGCCGGAGTAAATCGCGCGGGCTCCAGTTTGTGGCGTCATTAACGAGGGTCCTCGCTGAAGCTGCCTGGTTGGGATCAGGGGTGTGGACGGCCGCTTGGAACGCCTGGGCGAAACCTCCCGCACTCCGGAAGCGTTTTTCCCTCTCCTTGGCGATCGCCTTGAAGACCACATCCTGGACAGCCGGGTCCGTGTTTGGGATGGGTGGTGGGGCATCATGGACATGCTTGTAAAGGATGGAAGCCGGGGTATCCACATCGGAGCCAAATGGCCTCGTGCCTGCCAGCATCTCGTAGGCCATGATCCCCAGCGCGTAGATATCAGTGCGCGGGTCGATCTCACCCCCTTCGATCTGCTCCGGGCTCATGTAGAAGGGTGTGCCGAGCACGCTGCCGGAGGCAGTGTGGCTGGTCGCGTGCGTCAGCCGGGCAATGCCAAAGTCGGTCAGGACAGCCTGTGCGTCTTCTGGCAGCGGGAGATCTAGCTGGAGCGGTGTTTGTCCTCTTCGCAGCATCACGTTGCTTGGCTTGATATCGCGGTGGATGATGCCATGTTGGTGCGCATAGTCGAGGGCCGAACCCAGCTGGTTCAGGATATGTGTAATCCTGGGTAAGGGGAGGGAGAAGCCGGCCTGATGCTGTGCATTGAGGTAATCGGCGAGGGATATCCCGTCCAGCAGCTCCATCACGATGTAAGGCCGGCCGGCGGCGACGTCAAAGTCGAAGACCTGGACGATGTTCGGATGGCGCAGGGAAGCGATCGCTCTTGCCTCCTGCTGCGTCCTTTCGCGCAGAGCTTCGTCATCGGCCAGGTACCCGTGCAGGATCTTGACGGCGACAGGCCGGTCGAGCGTGGTGTGGCGCCCGAGGTATACCTCGGCCATCCCACCCCGGCTGAGCTTGCGCTCGATGATGACTTTGGACAGGGTCTTCCCGACCCAATCTTCGCTCACAGCATTGCCCCGCTTGGATTATTGCGCAGGTCGGACGATTGTCCCCGATTGTAGACGGTTCAACTCTGATTTGCAATCCAGGGTGTTGCAGGCAGCCACGCGGATACCATCCTCCCGAGGCGTCCTGTGCCGAGGGATCCCTGGGACCTGCTTGAGCAAGGCTCATCCATTTGGCCAGCCCTCCACGCGTGATGTCTCAGGGACCCCTCGGCTGCGCTCGGGGAGGCACAGGAGGGAGGGTTCTCAGCTCCGCTCGGGGAGGCACAGGGAGGCAGGTCCGGCAATGCGCCCGGGAAAGCACACCCCCCGTGTCTTCCCGAGGCGTCCTGTGCCGAGGGATCCCCGGGACCTGCTTGAGCAAGGCTCATCCATTTGGCCAGCCCTCCACGCGTGATGTCTCAGGGACCCCTCGGCTGCGCTCGGGGAGGCACAGGAGGGAGGGTTCTCGGCTCCGCTCGGGGAGGCACAGGGAGGCAGGTCCGGCAATGCGCCCGGGAAAGCACACCCCCCGTGTCTTCCCGAGGCGTCCTTTGCCGAGGGATCCCCGGGACCTGCTTGAGCAAGGCTCATCCATTTGGCCAGCCCTCCACGCGTGATGTCTCAGGGACCCCTCGGCTGCGCTCGGGGAGGCACAGGGAGGCAGGTCCGGCAATGCGCCCGGGAAAGTACACCCCCCGTGTCTTCCCGAGGCGTCCTGTGCCGAGGGATCCCCGGGACCTGCTTGAGCAAGGCTCATCCATTTGGCCAGCCCTCCACGCGTGATGTCTCAGGGACCCCTCGGCTCCGCTCGGGGAGGCACAGGAAGGAGGGTTCTCGGCTCCGCTCGGGGAGGCACAGGAAGGAGGGTTCTCGGCTCCGCTCGGGGAGGCACAGGAAGGAGGGTTCTCGGCTGCGCTCGAGGCGGCACAGGGAGGCAGGTCCGGCAATGCGCCCGGGAAAGCAAACCCCCCGTGTCTTCCCGAGGCGTCCTGTGCCGAGGGATCCCCGGGACCTGCTTGAGCAAGACGTGCCGAAATTTCGAAACCGGTCCATCCATGACACATCCAAGACGCCGAGCGCCGCAGGGCACGCTTTCCTACAACCTTGAAGCGTTCTACAATCCCCCGACCGGCATACTCGTGGTGGATACGCACCACGAGCATGAAACTGAAGCTTGGAGCAAATCATGGCTGAACCCTTTGAACTGATGTTGAAGAAGTACGCCCAGGTTGCAGTACGGATCGGGAACAACCTGCAGCCCGGCCAACGCTTGATGATTATCGGCCGCTGGCTGAACCGGGGCGTGCCGCTCGAGCTTGCACCGCTCGTCCACGAAATCACCATCGCAGCCTACGAAGCCGGGGCGCCGTTCGTCGATGTTATCTATGGTGACCAGCAGATGGACTTGCTGCGGTACGAGCATGCACCACGTGAATCGTTCGAAGAGTACCCGGAGTGGTTCGTACGTGCCATGCTCGGATACCTTGAGCGAGGCGACGCGGTCCTGGTGATTTTCGCCGAAGATCCGCAGCTGCTGAAGGACCAGGATAGTGACCTGGTTAACCTGGTCACCCGGACGGCCAACCGTCATTTGCAGCCTGCCATGGGTTACATCACCGGCAACATCACCAACTGGACCGGGATCGGCGCTCCGGTCCAGGGTTGGGCAGACATGGTCTTCCCCGATACCGAACCGGGGGAACGGATCGGTAAGCTCTGGGAAGCGATCTTCAAGGTGTGCCGCATCGACCGCCAGGATCCACTCCAGGCATGGCAGGAACACATCCAGGACCTGGCCAAGCGGGCATCGTACCTCAATGAAAAGGCGTTTGATTCGCTCCATTACCGTGGCCCGGGGACAGACCTGACGGTGGGGCTCCCGGCGGGTCATCGCTGGCAAAACGCAGGGATGAAGACCACGGGCGGGATCGCTTACACGGCCAACCTTCCCACCGAAGAAGTCTTTTGTCTGCCCCATCGCGAGCGGGCTGAAGGCGTGATTTCCTCGACCAAGCCCTTGAGCTACGCGGGCAGCATCATGGAGGATTTCCAGTTGACCCTGGAGGGTGGCAAGGTAGTTGGAGTCAAGGCTGCCAAGGGCGAGGTTCAGCTCAAGAACCTGATCGAGACCGACGAGAATGCCGCCCGATTTGGCGAGGTCGCACTTGTGCCCGCAAGTTCCCCGATATCGAGGTCCGGTTTGCTCTTCTTCAACACCCTCTACGACGAAAACGCCGCCTGCCATATTGCCCTCGGGCGCGGCATACGCGCGTGCCTGGAAGGTGGGGTGGACATGGACGAGGCGCAGTTCAATGAGGCTGGTGGCAACCACTCCCAGGTCCACGTCGACTTTATGGTCGGCTCGGACGAGCTCGATATCGACGGGCTCGACGCCGGTGGGAAGCGCGAGCCCATCCTGCGGGCTGGAGAGTGGGCATTCTAGATGGTCGGTTGAGATGGGATCGAACTTGGATGCGCAGATGAGGACAGCGCTGGAAAGCGCCGAGTCACATCAGGACTCCTTCCTGCTTGACTTGCAGGAGTTTATTCGCATCCCCTCGGTCTCGTACAGCGAACAACACAACGACGACTGTGCCAGGGCGGCTGGCTGGTTGGAAGAAAAACTCCAGCAGCTGGGATGCAGCCGGGTGGAATACTATGACACCGTCCGTCACCCCATCCTCTTCGCCGAGCTGCCTTCATCCAAGCCTCAATCCGCGACCGTCCTCATCTACGGACACTATGATGTGCAGCCGGCGGATCCCATCGCAGCGTGGGAAAGTGAACCGTTCGTCCCGGTGATCCACGGCGAGTACCTCTACGGGCGAGGCGCTTCTGACATGAAGGGTCCTCTCCTGACGTGCCTGGAGGCAGTCAAGGCAATAAAGAATGCTGGGGAAGAATTGCCGCTCAACTTGAAATTCATCTTCGAAGGCGACGAGGAGACGGCTGCAGAACCGCTGGAAACGTTCATCGAGGAGCATGGCGAGCGCCTGCATGCTGATGTGTGCCTGAATGTGGATGCGGGGATGCTCGGTCCAAACACCCCGACCATCACCTACGGACTGCGCGGCAGCTCGAACTGCACCGTCCGCATTTTTGGCCCAGGCAAAGATCTGCATGACGGCATGTTCGGGGGTGTGGTGGAGAACCCGATCCATGTTCTCGCCCGGATCATCAGCGGGCTGCAGGATGAGGACGGCAGGGTTACCTTACCCGGGTTCTATGATCGTGTTCGCCAGATCGATGGTAGTGAGCATGCCCTCGCGCTTCGCCATCCTCAAGATGAGGCATTCTATCTCTCTGCCAGCGGGGCCGCCGGATTGATCGACGACCCGACCTACTTGCCGGTCGAGCGCATCGGTTGGCGACCGTCGATGAACGTACGCTGGATTGAAGGCGGCGCCCGCAAGAACGCCATCCCGACCCAGGCCGAGGCCCGCATCAGCTTCCGCATCGTACCCGACCAGGACCACCGTGAAATTCATGGACTGCTGCTCGAGTACCTAAAGGAAAACATTCCCACCAGTGTCCGGTGGGAAGTCGAGAAATACGTTGGTGGACAGGGCGTGTTGATCGAGATGGACACGCCGGGCGTGAAGGCCTTGAGCCAGGCTTTACAAGCCGTTTGGGGCAGCGAAGCGATGCTGCACCGCATCGGCGGAAGCATCCCTGTCGTCGGAGAACTCAAGCTGAAGCTGGGTATCGACACAGCCCTGACCGGATTCAGCCTGCCGGGGGACAACATTCACGGGCCCAACGAGCGCGTGCATCTGCCGACCCTGCAGCGTGGAACACAGGCCATCATCCACTTCCTGTACGAGATAGCCCGGGTCCAAGCATCTTGATTATCTGTGCGCTGCTCGGCTGGATCGGCAGCCCTGGTCCCTGCTTGCTCTGAGTCAATCCAATGTAAGAAGTCAGCTACGGCCATCCTAAACCTTGCCGTTCCGCAGCGGAGGCCATCTTGTTTTGCCAGGATCGCCATCCGGCCTGATTCCTGCAACAGTATTCTTCGTTTGTTTGGAAGAATCCCACGTCGATCGCAGGGGTTGCAGGCAAGGAGCAGCAGGATGGCCAACCGAGAAAAAGTGTCGCGCATACAACCCTCAAACCAGCCTCCGGAAGACCCGGCTGATTTGGGCCTGAACAGCACCAGCTCACCAACCCGTGACAGGGTAGGGTCCAAAGCATGGGTCTCCTTGATGTGGTATTGGTTGACGGAGTACGTCTGGAGGCGACGCTTCTGGACCTCCTGCTCGAGCCCCACGGTAAGGGAGGAGAAACAAGGGGTATAGCAGCTTGGCCGCGACTGCCAGCCTTGATCATGCAGCCCTGTGCGCCAGGGTGCTCGTTGGGAAACCACCTGCCCGCTTCCAGCTCCGGCCGGTGGTTTTTTCATGCTAAATCTCTTCTGAAAGACCTACCGCCCAGGGATGGAAGAGATTCAGGCTGACTTCCTGTACAATCAACGCATTGTCATCGATCAGCTCTACGTTCGAGGGATGTCGAATGCCGGATCCACGCATCATAAATCTTGCCCGCGTCATCGTCGAATACTCGCTTGAGGTTCAACCTGGACATACGGTCGAGCTTGCCTGCGTCCCCTATGTTCCGAGCGCCCTGCCGTATGTAGAATCCATCTACCGGGCCATCCTGCATGCAGGGGGGCACCCACTCCTGGACATCGAACCCGAGGGCCTGGACGTGCTCTTGCTGCGTGAAGGCAACGAAGCGCAGCTCAAATTCATCGACCCACGCACCATGCTCGCTGCGCGCGAATTTGATCGATCCGTCGTGTTGCAGGGTGAGGAGAATACCCGCCGTACCACGGGAATCGACCCTGACCGGCAGGCGCTCCGTCACGCCAACTGGCGGGAATACCATCAGATTACGAACAAGCGGACGGCCGAGGGCAGCTACCGCTGGGTGTTGGCGAACATCCCGACGAACGGCTATGCCCAGGATGCCGACATGGACCTGGCCGCGTATGAAGATTTCTACTTCAAAACGCTTTTTGCTGATCAGGAAGATCCGATTGCACCGTGGGTTGCCATGCGTACCGAGCAGGAACGACTCGTAGCATGGCTGCAGGGCAAGGAGCAGGTTGAGGTGAAAGGCCCAAACATCGACCTGCGATTATCCATAAAGGACCGCCCCTTCATCAGTTGTCACGGGACTGAAAACCTGCCCGACGGGGAGATCTTCACCGCACCGGTCGAGGATTCGGTCGAGGGCTGGGTTCGCTTCACCTATCCAGCCGTCTTCCAGGGTCGGGAAGTAAGCGATGTGGAGTTGGTTTTTGAAGCCGGCAGGGTCGTTAAGGCCAGCGCCTCGAAAAACGAAACCTTCCTGGAAACGGTGCTGGACATGGATCCAGGAGCCCGTTGCCTCGGGGAATTCGCGATAGGGACCAACCAGGCCATCAAAGAATTTACAAAGAATATCGGCTTTGATGAGAAGATCGGGGGGACGGTCCACATGGCGCTCGGGTTCGGCTACCCGGAATCGGGGAGCCTGAATGAAAGCGCCCTGCATTGGGACATGATTTGCGATATGCGTCAGGGCGGGGTGATCATCGTCGACGGGACGACATGCTATGACTCGGGGTCGTTCCTCATCTCCGTTTGAATCCTTTTAAAGGTGAGTTCGCTCTTGGCAATCCAGGATACCTGCTCGAACCCCGGGAACCTTCGGGGGAACCCACGTGCGATGAAGGCGATGACGCAATCCGGCGCAAGGACTGCCCGATCACGTCGTTTGCGACGTAGGTTAGCGCGGAAAATGGGACTGAAATTCGTCTTCTGTGGGTGCTTGCAGTACACTCAGGGGCTTGAAGGTATCCTGCGACGATCAGGGAGATCGTGATGCGCCCGAAGCTGGCCGTACTTGAGGAACAGCTCCTGAAGCAAATCATCGAGGAGGGCTTTGCGCTGCTCGATGATCCAGGGATCGAGGTGCACAACGATGAGGCCCTCCGGCTCCTGGCATCTGCAGGTGCTGCCGTCGACCTGGAGACGAAGATCGCACGCATCCCACGCGGTTTGGCCGAAAGTGCGCTGGAGCGCGCGCCCTCCTCCTTTACGCTTTATGATCTAGAGGGCAACCCGGCGGTCGAGTATGGCGGTGATCGCGTTCACTTCGACCCTGGTTCGGCCGCCATCCGCGTCCTCGATCGGGCGACCCAACGCCAGCGGACGCCCGTCACGGCGGATTTCATCCAGTTCATCCAGCTCGTTGAATGTCTGCCGCAGCTTGATGCGCAGAGCACGGCCTTCGTATGTGCCGATGTCGTGGAAGAAATCGGCGACCTCTACCGCCTGTACCTGGCGCTCAATTACATGCGCAAACCCATCGTCACCGGAGCGTTCCGGAAGGATACATTCTGGACGATGAAGGAAATGCTGGGGGCGGTGGCTGGCGGTGAGAAAGCGTTGCAGGAAAAACCCATCGCCATCTTCGATGTCTGCCCCTCACCGCCGCTGAAATGGAGCGATCTGACCTGCCAGAACATGATTGATTGTGCCAGGAGCGGCATCCCTTCTGAGCTGGTTTCGATGCCGCTGGCCGGCGCGACTGCGCCCGTCACCCTGGCCGGCGCCATCGTGCAGCATACCGCCGAGTGTCTCAGCGGTGTGGTCATCTGCCAGCTCGCCCAGGAGGGGGCTCCGATTGTCTGGGGTGGATCCCCATCCATCTTTGACATGCGGGAGGGGACCACGCCGATGGGCGCAGTCGGCACCTGGATGATCGACTGCGGGTACGTCGAGGTGGGCAAGGCGCTCGGCATGCCCACCCATGCCTACCTGGGCATGACCGATGCCAAGGTCGTTGATGCGCAGTCCGGTTTAGAATCGGCAGGCGGTGTGCTCATGGCGGCGCTCATCGGCGTGAACATGGTCTCCGGCGCGGGCATGATGGATTTCGAAAGCTGCCAGAGTTTCGAGAAACTGGTCATCGATGCGGAGATCATCGGGATGGCCAAGCGCTTGTTGGCAGGCATAGAGCAGCGTGATACGCCGATCGCGCTGGATGTGATGCGCCGGGTGGGGCACAATTCCGAGTACCTGAGCGATCCGCATACCCGGACCTGGTTCCGCAAGGAATTTTATTTGCCGTCAAAGGTCATCGACCGCGGCTCGCTCGAAGCCTGGATTGAGGGGGGAGAACAAACCACCTGGGATCGGGCTGCGGCCCGGGTCGACCAACTGCTGGAAGCATACGAACCGAATGGGTTGACCGATGAGTTAAGGAGCGAGCTTCGGTCGATCGCACGCCACGCTGCGCGCAGTTTTGGCATGGACGATCTGCCTGCTCTCGGCACAGGCTGAGGCCGCCCCCAGAGGTCAGGTGGAATGGGCGCGCGGGTTGTGACGGAAGGATGGGATCGTGGTTGAAGCTGGGCGCTTCGAGCAGAAGCGCATCTTGCTGGTCGAGGACGAAGAGGCGAACATCGAGGTGCTGCTGAGCGTGCTCGATTTGATGCTGGATCAACGCGAGGTCGCCGTCGCCCGGGATGGTCATGAAGGGATTCGCATGGCCAAGGAGATGCATCCGGAGCTAATCCTGATGGACCTTAGCCTGCCCAAGTTGGATGGGTGGCAGGCGACCCGGGCTTTGAAAAGCCTGCCGCAGTTCGAGGCGGTGCCCATCCTGGCGTTGACCGCGCATGCCATGGTCGGGGACCGGGAACGGGCCATCCAAGCTGGATGTGATGATTATTTCGCAAAGCCGATCGAAGTTGACGATTTCATCCAATTCATGCGACCGTACTTGGAAATCCGTTGAACCAATAGCGAACAGAGGTAAATATGCGCAAGATCAAAATTTATTGGCGTCTGTTTCGATCGTTTGGCAATATGATGCGGGCTGGTCGACAAACAGATCAAATCTTTCGCTACTTTGTCGTGAAAGCATTGGATGAGATCGGCTTATTTGCTTATTTGAGCGAACTGCGAACTTTCGGTGAGATTGTGAGTTACTTTGGTTTTGAGGATGTTGAGTATACACAAGAAGTACTGGATATCTTGTCAAGTGATCAAAAAAAACTAATCGTCTTTGATGGGGATCGATATGTACGAAACCTAGCAGAGGATATGCCTGATTTGGCGCATATCTTGGATATGGCAGATCCCAGAGTTCATCAATTAGGCGACCTTGCAGACGCGATGTATGACTCGATTCTTGAACGCCTCCGAAGAGAAAAACTGGGAGTCAAAGAGGTCTTTGAACGCAACCAAAAAAAAGTAGTAAATACTTTCAATCATCTGTTAAGTGGGAATATCTATACAACAGTAAGGGAATTGTGCTTCGAATATTTATTGCCATCCGAGCGAAGATGGTTGCAAGGAAAACACCTTTTAGAAATTGGATGTGGAAATGGACTGGAAACAGCTGAACTCTGGCTGTTATCGGGAGGTAATATTAAGATCACTGCAGTTGACACGGTTCCAAGCATGCTCGAATTGGCAGAGAGCCAATTCGAACGCATTCTCGACAAGCTACAGCCAGATCACATCCAACTTACAGATAACAATCGGCCATCGTTTGAGAAGGCAAACGCGATCTCGCTCCCATATCCCGACAACACTTTTGATGCTGCATTCTGGCTTTTAATGCTGCATTGGACTTCGGATCCCGCGCAAGCTATCGCAGAGGCCGTGCGAGTTGTTAAACCAGGAGGGTTGATCTTTGGGTCTCAACCAGGGAAACCCTACGTCAACCCTTATTTGAACTTGGTTATTCGCAGCAGCCGTGATTCCTACGGTTTCTTTTGGAAAGAGGATTTCTATCGGTGGGCATCTTCCTGCGGCGTGAATTTAGATATGGTAACCCCTGCAAATATCTTCCGGGGAAGAAAACCGGAACTGTAACTCCCATGCCGGAGAACGATCAGACTGGATAGGTAGTTATCGTAATGTTAGAAAGCAATGGACCTTTCGATATACGTTCGCCATATGAACGGCTCGAGATCACGCGCAGAAAACGAGTGGTCCTTGCGATATTAAACGTCTGCTTGGTTTTCCTCATCCCCTTTGTTATCTACGTAACCGTTGTATTTTTTCCACTTAGGTCAGTTTATGACTCTACTGTCCTAGGATTGAGTCTAGGAACAATCCCGGTCACCCTCTATTCTCGTTGGGCTGCATCACGGGACCGATTAACTTCGGGAACACTAGTTTTCCTCTTCTATGTCATAACCCTTATTACAATTAACTCACTAATCCTCGAAGGTTTGATGCCGGTTGTCGTTCCATCGCTACTTCTTCTAACCATCCTCAGTGGCATGATGCTCAAGCAAGGGCAGAGTACTCTAATTGGAATACTGTCAGCTTTGGTATACATTGCCTTACGGATCATTACACACAACTATCAATACCCTCTCCAACTTTCAGATACAGTAAGTCTTACGTTAGAAGTGTTGATCATTGCATTGGCATTCATTTTTTCGGCGGTTTTGAACAACCTTTCTACTAAGGATTTACGTCGATCACTCGATGATGCCACCTACGATTTGATACGCCTCAATGAGGAGGTGCAACAGGCAAGTGATCGAAAATCTCAATTCACTGCACGCACCAGCCATGAACTACGCACACCTCTCAGCGCCATCATTGTTTTCGCTGACCTTGCGCTCCGTGAAGCCTATGGCCCGTTGAATCCAAAGATGGAGAATGCGCAGAAGCACATCGTCAGCAGCGCCCGTCACTTAAAACGGATCATCAATGATTTGCTCGACCTCGCCAAGATTGAGGCAGGTGAGTTCGAAATAGTCCGTGAGCCATATGGTATTGAGGAAGTCGTTACAATCATCCAGGGCGCGTGCCTACCGATCGCAACTGAGAAAGGCTTAGATTGGTCAATCAGCTTGGATAAGTCAATGCCAAAAACACTCATTGGAGACTCTGAACGGGTCTCGCAGATTGCCGTCAACCTGGCCGGAAACGCAGTGAAATTCACAGACGAAGGACAAGTCCTGGTAAAAATCGAGGCTGTTGATGAAGAAACTTGGCATATCGTCGTATGCGATAGTGGGCCGGGGATCCCCGAGGACCAACAGGAGAAAGTCTTTGAAGCTTATCGATCCCTTAGTAAAAGCGGCTCTCACTCAGTCGCCGCCAGCACAGGGCTTGGCCTGGCCATTGCTCGCAATCTGGCGCAGTTAATGGGAGGGGAAATCTTCCTGCAGAGTGAACTTGGAGTAGGCACTACTTTCGAGGTGCGGCTGCCCCTCGTTGCAGCGCAGCCCCCGCTCGAAAACGAGCAGGCCGCCTGACAGCCCGCGGCGGTATGCAAGCCCCCCCGAAACCACGCAGGCAAACGCCTCAGAAACTGGGCTCTCCCTCCTGAATCCGCGAACTCGGCCGTCCAGTCACGGCCAGGATCCCCGGCCTTCTGCCGCAGAGGCCTCCCTGCGCTGGCAAGCAACTCGCCCAGCGCACCCTTGACAATCCCGCAAAATTCGTCTAGAATATGCACAGAATTTGTAAAACTATATGCATGGAATAAAAAAGGAGAAATCATGTCAGAAGAAATCAAGTTCCAAAGGTTGCGCCGCTTCAACCTCATCATGGGCGTGCTGCACCTGATCCAGGGCGTGTTCATGATCGTTGTGAGCAACGACCGCACGTACCCCATCTTCACGAATTATTTGAAGTTCGATACGGCGACGCTCTCGCTCGTGCCGAACACGCAGCTGGTGTACGAGCTGCCCTTCGGGATCGCGGTTGCCCTGTTCCTGCTCATCTCGGCCGTCGCCCATTTCTACCTGGGGACCGTTGGCTACAATCGGTATGTCGCCAACCTGAAAAAGGGCATGAACCCTATCCGCTTCTATGAATATGCGCTGAGTTCGTCCTTGATGATCGTCCTGATCGGCATGCTGGTCGGGATGTGGGACCTGGGCAGCATGATCCTGATCTTCGGGTTGAACGCCATGATGAACCTGTTCGGGATCATGATGGAGTATCACAACCAGAAGACCGAGCGCACGAATTGGACCGCCTTCGTGTACGGCTCGATCGCCGGGATCATCCCCTGGATCGTCATCATGATGTACTTCCTGGGCTCGCTGAGCTCCTCCGATGCCAAGCCGCCGGCGTTCGTGTACGCCATCATCCCGACGATCTTCGTCTTCTTCAACATCTTTGCAGTGAACATGGTGCTGCAGTACAAGAAGGTTGGTCGGTGGGCGGATTACCTGTACGGTGAACGCGTCTACATCATCCTCAGCCTTGCGGCCAAGACCGCGCTGGCCTGGCAGATCTTCGCCGGGACGCTCGCGCCGGTTTAGCCTGCACCACGCAATCCAGTTATGAAGAGAGCCGCCCTCCGAGTCTCTGGAGGGCGGTTTGCTGTTTCAGATCCACTGGCTGGAAGGTCAGCCGCCAGCAGGGTCTAACGGTACGTAGCCACTTTCGGCGATGATGGCCTGGCCCTCGGCGGACTGCAGCCACGTGAGCAGCTGGCGGGCCGGGTGCGAAGCGCGGACATCCGACCTCAGCACGGCATACACTTCGGTCGTCAACGGGTACTCGCCGCTCGCCAGCGTAACCAGACCGGGTTGGATGCCTTCCACCGCCACGATTTGCAGATCGGGCTGCGGGAAGATGCGGGTCGCGTAGTAGTAGACCGAGTATCCAATCCCATCGACATCATCCAGGATGGCATGGATCGGCCCCATCATCCCCTCCAGGATCATGTCGGGGGCGTCGATCATCGCTTCCCCGTGCATGACCAGCTCCTGCATGAGCTCCTGGCTCCCGGAGTTGCGGTCGCGCTGGTACGGGTGGATCGGGCGATCCGGGCCTCCGACCTCAGCCCAACTCGTTGTGGTGCCGGTGTAAATGGCGCGTATCTGCTCCAACGTCAATCCGCGTACCGGGTTTTCGGCGTGGGTGATGAAGACGAAGGCATCGCGAGCTACGGGCACGACCTGCAGCTCGATGCCGGCGCGTTTCGCCTCTTCCAGTTCATCCGGCGAGGGTTTGCGTGCAACCAGGATGAAATCCGTCTCCTCGTGGATCAGGTTCTCGTACGCGCTGTGCGTGCCGCTGTGCCAGATCTGGTAAATGGCTGCAAGCACCTGCTCCGGAGCTTCTTGGTCCAACGCCGGGACGACATGCCAGGTCGTGGTGAAGAGATCGCCCTCCTGCCAGACACATTTGACCTCGAGCAGGCGGCAAGCGATGAGCTGCTGCAGGGGAAGAGTCGAGGTGGAACCGTCTACCCGCAGGTAGGATCCAGGCTGCAGCACGGGCGTGCCCGCAGGCATCGTGGCAGTGGGGGGAGCTGGTTGGCAGGCTGCAGCGAGCAGGGTGAACAAGAGGAAGATCAATAAGGAGCGCATGAGTGGGTTCTCCGAGGCCGATCTATCTTTAACTATCCTCGAAACATGGCATCGGTTCAATCGACCAGGCGTCAGGCACCCAGGTGGAAGATGCAAATCCACGGCCTAAAAGCGCGTCCCACGAACAAACCTCGATCACAGTCAGGCATCGCGCCCGAAGCACAGGGGATGGATGGGCGTTCTTTCCTGGCGACGGGCTGGTTATTTTGGGTGGCCTCCTCTGGCAATCTTCAAGGCGCAATCAGGTTGAACGTCAATTGACTGTCGGTACGCCGGGTGCGACAATGAGCGGGGACGCCGCTGAGATCACATCACAGACTCCTCCGAAGAGATCTCACGCCAGAAAAGTGCGACTCCCGATGAGGCTCCCAGCATGAAGCTCCATGGTCTGCACTTCCTACTCACCTACCAATGTACGTATGAATGCGAGCATTGCTTCGTATGGGGGAGCCCGAACCAGCGAGGCACTTTCACGCTGGCCGGAATTGAAGCCATCCTTGAGCAAGCTGTCGGGCTGGGAAGCATCACTTCCATCTACTTCGAAGGCGGGGAAGCGTTCCTCTACCACCCCATCCTGGTGGAGGGCGTCCGGCGGGCGGCAGCCCGTGGATTCGAGGTCGGTCTCGTCTCCAACGCGTACTGGGCGACCTCGACCGAGGATGCCCTCTTTTGGTTGAGACCCCTGGCTGGCCTCGTCTCCGATCTCTCCATCAGCAGCGATCTCTTCCATCACGACCAGCCTGTCGATCCGCAGGTCGAACATGCGCTCGCGGCTGCCAGGCAGCTGGGCATCCCGGCCCAAACCATCAGCATCGGCCCATCTCTCCCGGACGCTCCTGGACAGGAAGCAACCGGCCCGGCCGAGGCTTCCGGTTTGATGTACCGCGGACGCGCCGCGGAGAAGTTAGCGGCGAGCGCCATCCAATCCGACTTCCGGGCTTTTACGAGCTGTCCCTACGAAGATCTGCTGGAACCCGGCCGAGTTCATGTCGATCCACTTGGAAACGTGCATCTCTGCCAGGGGATTGTCATCGGGAACCTGTTCGAGACCAGCCTCCTTGCGATATGCGAGGCATACGATCCCTCCAACCATCCCATCGTCGGGCCTCTTATCGAAGCAGGACCACTTGGTCTCCTTAATCGCTACCAACTGGAGCCTGCTGCCACTTATGCGGATGCATGTCACATGTGTTATGAGGCAAGATTGGCGCTGCGCGCCAGGTTTCCCCAGGCCCTCAGCCCCGATCAGATGTATGGTGAGTAGGGGTACCCCCCTGTTTGTCCACATCCTGTACATCCGTCATTTCCGGGTAAAGCTGGCGGCGTCAAGGTCAGCTTTGGCCTGAATTGACCGTGAAATGACAGGATCCGTTGGCAAAAATTCCCTCTTTTCAGAAAAAAGAAAATTTGATATTATCTCGGCGTGAAGGTTGCATGCACGTTCTGTCTGGAAGTCGTAAGACCACGGCCTGAGCTGAACATGCTCAGGCCGAGTCGGTTCGATGAACCCGACCACCGGGAACGAGACACGCACCTCCAAGTCACCATGCCCTAAGGAGGCATCCAACATGTCGGAACGAGTTTCGGGTACGGTCAAGTGGTTCAATGGAAGCAAAGGCTACGGCTTCATCGAGGTTGAAGGCGGGGATGATGTTTTTGTCCACTACACCGCCATTCAGGCAGATGGCTTCCGCAACCTGGAAGAAGGCCAGCGGGTCGAGTTCGCCATCGAACAGGGCCCGAAAGGTCTTCAGGCAGCCAACGTCGTCATTCTCTAACTATTCCAGGATCATCCACCAAGAGCCCCTGCTTAATGCGGGGGCTTTTGCGTTCAGCCATCTTTATAGGACGGGAGCATCCCATCGCCTGGAATCTCGATCTGTCTCACAACCCGATCCGCGGTTGATCTCCTGTGGATCGCCGTCGATTCACAGAAAACGAGAACGGTGTATCATCTCCTATACGATGTGGTTAGAAAGGATGGGTTTCGATGAACCGATTCCTTGAGCATTTGATCGTGTACCTGCAGTGGTTGATCGTGACAGCCGTCGCCTTTCCGGTTGGCATCCTGGCAGGCTCGACAATTTTCGTCAGCCTGGGGGTCTCGCCGGGGTCAACCCTCCTCCAACCGGTCAGCTCGCTGTTGACCGGCGTCCTGGTCGCCATTGCCCAGCTGCTTGTAGTGGGGATTGCCAACCGCAACTTGTGGATCGGGTTCACCTCGATCGGGATCGCGGCCGGGAGCTGGATCACGCTCCTCGTAATCGGCACATCTTCACTTCCGTTCACCGCCCTCTTGGGCGGGCTGCTCGGCGGGATTGTGCCTGGGATGCTCCAGCTTGGGTTGATCAACTCAAGTTCTTGGAAGCGGGGGGAATGGCTGCTGCTGACGGCGGCGGGGTGGGGATTGGCTTTTTGGATTGGCTCCCTGTTCCAAGCCAGCAGCGACCCGGTCAGCGGCTTGCTCGCGATCGAGTCCACCCAGCGCGTCGCCCTGGCGGGTTGGTCGACCACCGCGTTACTTGCCGTCCTCCTGCTCCTGCTCTTTACGCCGATCGCCAGGCGGCGTGAATTGAGTGAACGGATTAACTGGCTGCCCTAGACGGGTGCCGCGCGCACCGCTGGGTTGGCGGAGAAACCACAGGACGGTTGGCGTTGGGTGAGGAAAGCAGGGTGCGGAATCATGCTTCCAATGTGGTCCGCACCCGCTTAGGACTTTTCTGTGCGGCATGGCTATTATTCGTCCTGGCTGCGTGTGCGCCCCAGCCTGCGCCGGCCGCACCTGGACCGAACCCTTCGCTGACGCCTGTCCATCAGGCCCTCCAACCCACAGCACCAGTCCCCGCGACCGACCCCGTCAATCCTGAAACGCCGCCAGTGCTCCAGGCTACGATAGAAACACCCGCGCCAGAAGCCACCCCAACGATTCGAACCACATCACAGCCGACAACCTGGGTGAGCCCGACCCCGCCTTGCTACCGGGCTGACTTTGTCAAAGACATCCTCATCCTGGATGGCACGCGCTTCGAGCCGGGTGAGATCTTGCTCAAGGAGTGGCGGGTTCGAAATTCCGGCAGCTGCTCCTGGGCGCGCGATGTCCAGCTGGATTTCCTGGCAGGGGATCCACTGTCAGGACCCGCTTCGCTCCCACTGCAGCTTTTCCAACCGGGCGCCGGACTCGTGAGCCGGCTGGATGAGATCCTCTGGCAGCAGGCCAGGCTGTACGCGCTTGCCCCGGGTGAGGAGGCCGATCTGGCCGCGTTTTTTCGGGCTCCGGACGAAGAGGGCGAGTACCGCAGCCTGTGGCAGATTACGGGTCCGGAGGGGCAGGCGATGGGGCAGGTCTACCTGTTCATCAGGGTGCGCACGAGCAAGGCGTTCTCCGTCCTGGATTGGAGCGGGGTCTGGAGGCACGCGCAGCCGGCGGCCTGGTCCGGGGAGCAGGAGCTGGTCATCTCCCAATCAGGGGTCAACTTGGAAGGGTACTACTACGCCCCGGATGGCGTCCCGCACCTGATCGAGGCGGTCGTCTCACTCGATGGCGACAGGGTCGAAGGCGCGGTGGGCGAACCCTGGACCGATGGCGCGACCTTCTACCTTGAGCGGCTGGCTTCCGGCTACCAATTCCACGGCCGGATTCTCGAAAGCCCCTTCGCGCAGTCGGCCTGGTGCGCGGCGAGGGGCGCTGCAGCTTTACCCATGGAACGCTGCCTGCTAGCGCCGTGAAGGGTCCGTTCCTTGACCCCGGGACGACCAGAATCCCATCCTCCGAAATTCCTCACACGAAGGTGGTGGCTGCCAGCCTGAACTTGGCTACAATGGCTGCCTACGGCAAAATGAACCACACACTTGATGTCGATGCGCGAGTTAGGCGATCTTGAAGGGGAGTGGAGATGAAACCTGTGCGCCAGTTGATCCTCGTGATGCTCTTCGTGACCGGGCTCTCGAGCTGCAGCGGGGCAATGTCACCTGCCGCAACCTGGACGCCCGTACCTGCGACGGAGCAGTCGGCACCCGCTGCAACCACCCCGCCGGGAGCGACAGAGACCGCCGCTCCAATCGAGGAGGCGTCGGCGGCGCCGGCGATCGACCTCGCCAACGTGGACCAGCTTACCATCCTGGCGCGGCTTGAATTGCAGGGTGAATCGATTTCCCACCTCGCCTTCTCGCCTGACGGTCGGTTCCTGGCCGTCGCTTCCGACCGACCAGCGATCGAGATCTGGGATGTTTCGTCCAGCAGCCTGGTGACCGAGCTCTCGGGCCACCGGGCTGCCGCGCCTGCGGTCGCTTTTTCACCCGATGGGCGCACCCTCGCCACCGGGAGTTGGGACAAGACCATTCGCCTGTGGGATGTCTCGGATTGGTCGCTGATTACAGAATGGCGTGCACACGACAGCTATGTGACCGTGTTGGCCTATTCCCCGGATGGCAGCTTGATCGCCTCCGGCGGAGAAGACGACGCCGTGAATATCTGGCCGGCGGGAGGTGGTGACCGCCTCTTCCACCTCGTGGGATCTGGCATCTCGGTTGGCTCCCTGGCCTTCTCGCCGGTAGGAGATCTCCTGGTGAGTGCCTACGGTGATTCCCAAGCCCGGGTCTGGTCCGTGCAGGATGGGAGTCTCCTGCGATCCCTGGTCGGTTACTCGACGACCCGCAGCCTGGCCTTCTCGGATGACGGGGCACTGCTTGCCGGCGGATCCTGGTCCTACAGCCCGCAAACCCTCGAACCGCTGGGGCGGATTGCCTTTTTCGATGTGGAGAGCGGGGAGCGGCTGTATGGGACCGAGTTCAACACCGGCGCGCTTGAGATGGCCTTCAGCCTGGATGGCTCGCTGCTCTTCTCCACCACCACCGATGACGAGGATTTTCGGCTGCGAGCCTGGCGTGTCTCGGATGGCGCGTTCCTGGCAGATTTCCGCCAGCTTGGCGGCCGGCCCTACGCCCTGGCCCGCAACCATGCGGGGACACTTTTAGCGACAGGCGCCCAGGGAGGGACGATCCTGCTGTGGGGAATTGCGCCCTGAGCGTGGGTATGCATCCCGCACCCCAAACCGTGTCCTGGACGCAAGCTTGAGCAAGGCCAGAAGGGTTAACGCTTGCCTGGATGGCGCTGCGCCTCGGGCAGCTCGCCCTGCCTGAATACTAACCTTCAAATAGGAATGCACCGTCACGGTAGATGACCTCCCCGTCGGCGGTTATCTGGCTGTCGTGATGCATGTCCACGAGCATATCCCAGTGGATTGCGCTCTGGTTGGATGAACCCGTCTCTGGATAGCCTCCCCCGAGCGCAAGGTGGATGGTGCCGGCCAGCTTCTCGTCGAAGAGCATCGAACGCGTGAACCGTTGGATCTGCTCGTTCATCCCGATGCCCAGCTCACCCAGGTAGCGCGCTCCGTCATCCGCCTCCAGCGTGGCCTGCAGGTAGGCGTCATTCTTCGCTGCCTGAGCTTTGACAACCCGGCCGGCCTCGAAATGGAGTTCAACGCCATCGACTTCGATGCTGTTGTAGATGCAGGGGTAGCTGAAGCGCACCCAGCCCTGGGCGCTGTCCTCCACCGGCCCGGTGAAGATCTCGCCGTCGGGCAGGTTGTGCTTGCCTGAACTCCCGATGAAGGTCCGGCCTGATACATCCAAGGTCAGATCAATATCCGGTCCATGCAGGTGCAGCTCATGGAAGCCGTTCAACCAGGCCGCCAATTTCTCCAACCTGGCAGTCATCGCCTCCCAGTGTTCGACCGCATTCCCGGTCTGTGCAAAGCAGCTGGCGAAGAAGAAATCCTCGTACTCCTGCAGGCTCATCTCCGCTTCCTGGGCGAGGGCGTGGGTCGGGTAGCGGCTCACCACCCAGCGCAGGTCACCCGACCCCGTGCGTGCGAACCAGGTGTCGAGCATGGTTTTTTGCGCGGCACGTACCAGGTTGAAACGGGCCGGGTCAGCCGTGCTCAGCGCGCGCGTGTTCGCCGGGCTGGAGATGCGGATATCGACATCGAAATCTTCTGTGATCATCTGTCAGCCATGGATGGACATAGCCCAACTGCTCGCTCGCTGGCGTGCGTCAGGAAGAGCTCACGCCACTCGTCGAGCTCGACCAGCGGATGCGGGTGGCCGCCGGCCCTGAGCACCTCACGCATGATCGCGTTTATCAGCGGCGCCGCCGTCGGTGTCAGTGGAAAACCGCGGATGGCCACCCGGTCGCCGGGTTTGACCCTGGTGCTGTAATGCACGATCGTCCTTGCGAGGTTGGTGACCCTGGGATCGTTCATGCCCATGCTCCTGTCGCTATGAGAGTGTCGGAGACCAAGTTTCAGTCTGCCTATTCTGCCTGTGCCTCGATTGGGGACGCCGGTGTTCTCGCCTGAACAACTGTGGCCAGGCGCGCGCTGGCTGTGCGGTGCAAACGCAGGAACAAGACGATGGAGACCGCGCACAGGAACCCGCCGGCGTACCAGACCCAATCGGGGTCGAGATTGTCCATCACCAGGCCGGCAGCCAGCGGTCCGATCGTCGCTGGCAGTGTCCAGGTGAGCGAGAAGAAAGCCATGTAGCGGCCGCGCATCGCCTCTGGGGCGAACTGCGCTGCCAGGGACTGCGCCACGGGTACGACGATCATCTCTCCGAAGGTGATGATGATCATGGCCACGACGAAGAGCAGGAATCCGGAGACAATCCCGTACATGGTGAAGCCGACCAGGTAGAAAGCGGTGCCGAAGGCCATCAACAGCAGCGGAGGGTAGGGCGATATCCGCCGCGTGACCCAGAATTGGAGGGCGACGACGGTGAGCGCATTCAAGCTCATCATCAGCCCGTATCCCTGGGGCGGGATGCTGTGAACATCGCGCAGGTAGACCGAGAGCGTGTTGTAAAGCTGCTGGTAGACGACCAACATGATGATCGATGCGAACAGGAACCCGATATAGGGCCGGTCGGCCAGCACCTGGCGGTACCCGGCGAAGGTGCTCCCCAGGCTTTGCGGCTGCTCACCCGGTTTGCTGACCGGTTTGGTTTCCGGGATGAAGCGGAAGACGATCAAGGCCGTGATGCTGCTGCTGATGGCGTCGAGGATGAAGAGCAGCAGGTAGGAATAGCCGGCGAGGAAACCGCCGATGCTGGGGCCGAAGATCCACGCCAGGTTGGCCGCCACGCGCAAGATCCCAAACCCTTCAGCCTGCTTCTCCGGCGGCAGCATGTCCGCGACCATCGCCTGGTGTGCCGGCCCGGCAACGTTCCAGAGCATCCCCACCAGGATGGCGAGCGGGTAGAAAACGCTCAAGCGGTCCACGAGCCCGAGCGATATGCTGGTGAAGGCGCTGGCGAGGAGGCCGAAGATGACGATGCCCCGCCGGCCGAAACGGTCGGTCAAAGCCCCGCCAATCGTGCTCCCGACCAGCCCGGAGATCGAAAAGAGGCCCAGCAGGATGCCGGCCTGGGTCATGCCGACATCGAATTTCTGGGTGATGTACAGCGCAAAGAAGGGGAAGATGAGCGTGCCGCCCAGGCGATCGATGAAAGCCGCGCTGACCAGCGCCCAGAAAGGACGAGGAAATTCGTCGAAGGTCGTTCGGAATCTCTTCAGCATCTGCTCTCCACTTATCCGAAATCCGCAAATGGAGTGACCTGAGAATGAAGACCAAAGTATAACGCAGGCGATCCCGGTTCTGGGTTCTCCTTTGCGAGGACGGTTGGCCAGGCTGCTTTGGCGTATACTTGCTGGGACCGACACGGTCATGTCATGCAAGATACCAATGCCGCGGAGAGGTTCCCGATGAACACCAGCATACGAAAGCTAGGACCTGCACTCACCCTTGCCGTGCTCCTTGCCGGGTGCAACCTGCCTGGCGCTGGCGGCGGGGGACCGACCCCGATCACCACCTCGACCCTGAGCCCCTCGGCGGAACCGACCGCCCTGGCCACGGCAGCCTCGACGGCGACGAGCGCGCCGCCAACTGAAATTCCCTGGCAGCCAGATCCGAATGTCACGCCAATCCCACCCTTACCTGCTGGCACCCAACTGGACCTGACCTGGATCCACATGATTACGAACCTGCAGGGTTGGGCGATCGGGGGCACGGCTGGCAGCTCGAACCATGTCTTCACCACCCAGGATGGTGGCGGGCTGTGGCAGGATGTTACGCCCCCGCAGGCCTCGGATGTTGGCATGACCCAGGCCGCAAGTGGCTACTTCCTCGACACACAGACCGCCTGGGTGGTCTTCCATCCTGAAGGTGGGCTGGACGGGTCGGGTTCGATGCCGCTCCTCGTCTGGAGGACCCTTGATGGTGGTTCGAGCTGGACTCCGAGCCCTCCACTGGATGTCGATCTCAGCGGGGCGGCGGAAGCCTTGCCGGAGCTGTTTTTCAGCGACGTTACCCACGGCTGGCTCATGCTCCACCTTGGTGGCGCGGGCATGCACCGCTACCCTGTCTACCTGATGCGAACGCTGGACGGCGGGGCAAGCTGGGAGACCCTGGTCGATCCCTACGGGGCAGTCTATCTGCAGAGCTGTGCTAAGACAGGCATGAATTTCAAGGGCTCCACCGGCGTGGTGAGCATCGGATCCTGCCCGATCGATGGCGCCGAAATCTATGCGAGCAGCGATGCCGGCGTAACCTGGACGGAAGTACGCCTGCCGCTCCCCGAAGGCCACGATTATCTTGCCGGGAATGCCGGATGCCAGGCGCATTCACCCGGCTTCCGGCCTGGAGCTTCCTGGTCGGTAGCCATGGAGTGCCGCACCTTCGGCGATCCCCCTGAGACCCTGGCTTTCCTCTACCAATCGACGGATGAGGGCGTTAGCTGGTCGATCCAGGGGTATCCGGGGGGCTCGGTCTACTTCCTCGATCCACAGAACGGGTGGGCGTTTGGGAAAGATATCTTCCGGACGACGGATGGAGGCGCTTCCTGGGCCAGGATCTCGACGGTCACCTGGGAGGGTCAGTTCAACGTGGTCGACGCCCAGATTGTTTTTGCAATCGCGCGCTCCGGGGCCGAGATTGCGCTTGTGAAAAGCCAGAACGGCGGCGTTAACTGGTCCATCGTGGATGCGGTGGTCGGCCCTTGAGGTAGAGGCCGCCTGGACTTGAGGCTCTGGTTCAGCACCCGGGAGCCGCAAGTCTTACCAAGGTTGACCGGCAAGCGGACCAGTCCAATAGGGCCATTGAAGCTGTAAGGCGCGCTCGCGTACAATGCCAGCGATGCGTTACAAGCCTCATCCACCCCATGTCCTGAAAGTTGGACACATCCTGCGTACGAGCCGGGCTCGCCGCTTGCTGGCCGTGTGCCTGGGCTGGGTCCTGCTCACGGGCTGCGCTACGGCGCAGGCCTTGTTCGCCTCACCCACGCCGACCCCGACCCATACACCCACTTCAACGCCCACCGCGACCCGAACATCGACGCCGACCGAGACGCTCACCCCGACGGTCACTTTGACGCCGACGATCACGCTTACTCCAACGCCGACCCCAACCTTTACCATCACCCCGACGGCGACCTTCGCTTTTCCCGTCGTCACCGTACTTCTACAGTCGCACTGCCGGTATGGGCCGACCACGGCCTACCTGCATGCGGGTGACTTCTACCCCGGCGATCGCGGGTTGATGTGGAACCGCAACTATGACGCGAGCTGGTACTGGGTGAAATGGGAGAAGCAGCCGTGGCCGTGCTGGATCTCAGCCTCGGTAGTGGAGCTGGAAGGTGACCCCTTCAGCGTGGTCGAGTACACGAGCCCGCTCCCCTGGTCCGAGCTGTATGGTCCGCCTGCCTGGGTAAAGGCCGACCGCCAGGGGGATGAGGTCATCGTGACCTGGGCCAAGGTGGACATGACCCTCGACGATGACCGCGGCTATTTCCTGCGGGCGCGGCTGTGCCGGAACGGGTATCTCTATGAGGTCACCGTGGCGACGAACAACACCTCTTACACGTTCCATGACGAGCAGAACTGCAGCTCGCCTTCCAGCGGAAGTGTACGTGCGGTAGAGAAGCACGGTTATACCGATCCGCTCATCATCCCCTGGCCGTGACCCCGGCCGGCCCCTTATCCCTTTTCGAATTTCCCTCTCCCTGTCATAATGCTCTCCGGTCTGACGAGGCTCCCAAGGTGGCGGCATGAGCGGCGAAGATTACCTCCCATCCGTAGAAGAGTTCAGGAACACGCTCGACGAATCGCTCCGAACGCATGACAGCTGGCTGGCCCTGGCTGGGCTTTTCTGGCTGCAGGATGGGGAAAACCGCCTGGGCAGCGATCCTGGAGCAGAGGTGTGCCTGGGCGAAGGACATGCGCCGGCGGAACTCGGCATCATCCGCATGGCAGGGGACCAGGCGGATCTCTCCATTTTTGAACCGTTCCGGGTGAAGGTGGAAGGCGAAGACACCAACCGGGTGACCCTGTTGGCGGATACGAGCGGCACGCCGACGACGGTGCACTTTGGCCCGCTCACCTTCATGCTGATCGAACGCGCGGGGCGCTATGCGCTCCGCTTATGGGATAACAGCCGGAGCGAGTTGTTCGCCTTCCCGGGGCGCACCTGGTATCCCATTGATCCAGCCTACCGCTTCCAGGCTCGCTTCGAGCCTGACGACAAGAGCCGCAGGCTGCAGATTGTAACCACCATCGGTGATGTCACCGATGTCCCCAGCGCCGGCCGGCTTGTCTTCCTCCATGCAGGGGTGGAGCAGGTCGTGCACGCAACCGGGGATCCTGCGCTGGGGCTCTCGGTGTTGTTCAAGGATTTGACAAATGGGGACACGACCTACGCTTCTGGCCGCTATCTGACGACGGAGGCGGTCGACGGTGATCTGGTCGAGCTCGATTTCAATCGAGCATACAATCCACCTTGTGCCTTCACCGATTATGCAACCTGCCCGCTGCCCCCGGTGGAAAACCACCTGCCAGTGCGGATCGAGGCCGGCGAGAAATTGCCTGCCACAGCCCACGCGTAGCTCTGGGCTGCGTGGTGCATCCCCGCTTCTAGCCTGCTGAGCGGATAGAATCGAAGGCTGCGAAAACCTGCCCCGGATTGTCTGTTGAAGGATGGTCCAGGTACAGGCTGCTTAGCGTAAAGCCCCGGGGTGGATCGAGCAGTTCTCCTTCCAGGATCGAGGAAAAGCGAGCCCCGCCCAGCAGTGTGAAGGTGGTCGTCAGGTAGAGGCGGTCCAGGATCCCAGCCTGGAGCAGCAGGTGGAGCACTTGCGGCCCGGCAGCGGAGTAGACCGTGCGCATGCCGAGATCGGCCAGCGCCTCGGCCATGTGTCCCCCCTCCACCATGTCACGCCCGCATTCCAGGATTTCGACCGAGGCCTGGCGCAGGTCTTCCTTGCGCGCGTTGTCGGCTGTCTCGGAGGTAATCACCAGGACCCGCCGGCCGGTCTCGAGCAGCGCCGGCGGCAGGGTGAAATCCAGGCTGATGCTGAGCACGCCTAGAGCGGGATAGGGGGGCAGGTCACGCGCAGTCGCGCCAGTCCGCAGGTCCTCGAAGCGAGGGTCGTCATAGATTTGGAGGATTTCCTGCGCCTCGCCCTGCAGCATAATCACGCAGGTAGCGGCCGCTGCTGAGCACGACATCCGCCTGGACGGCAAGTTCCTGGAAGAGGCGCCAATCGCGTTTGTTTGCCACCTGCTCGGGGATGGCCTGCGCTGCGCCAGGTTCAGGGGCGACGGCGATGCGTCCGTCCAGGCTCTGGACGAAATTGGCGTAGAAATAGGGCTGTTCACCACGGTGAGGAATATTGCGAAGGTCATGCGCCAGGTAGGTGCCGGCCAATGGGAGACCGGCTGCGAAATCCGGGTACAGCCTCGATATGGGTCCTGGGGTATCTGCGTTGCCCATCAGTTGCTTCCTGCTCCTTCAAACTGTGCCGGGGACATGACCTGATCATTGTACATGCCTTTACCTTGCTCGTGGAGCTGGCGTGAGCTTCGGCAGGTGCGCGCCCGAAGCCTACTGAGTATCATTGTGCTGTGAACACGTCAGATCAACAGCAGCCGGTGACCTCCACCTGGCGCAGGACGTTGACGTTCCTCTTCTTTACCCAGCTTGCGACGGCCGTTGGGTTTTCGAGCATCTTCCCCTTCTTGCCGCTGTATGTCGAAAGCCTGGGATCTTCGAGCGGGATCAACATCGAGCTGCTCGCCGGAGGCGTGTACTCCGCCCAGGCGCTGACGATGATGATCGCCTCCCCCATCTGGGGCATGGTTGCCGACCGCTACGGCCGCAAGCTGATGATCCAGCGCGCTTCCTTCGGTGGTGCCGTGGTCATCCTGTTGATGGCTTTTGCACAATCCGCCGAGCAGCTGGTCGCGCTGCGGGCGCTGCAGGGATTGATCAGCGGTACGGTCGCCGCCAACAGCGCGTTGATGGCGGCTCAAACGCCGCGCAAACACACCGGCTACGCCATGGGCATGCTGCAGGTCGGGCTGGGTGCAGGCGTCGCGTTTGGTCCGCTGCTGGGTGGGTTCCTCGCCGATCGCTTTGGATACGCGCCGACGTTCTATGCCACGGCCGCGCTGCTCCTGCTCGCCGGGCTGGTCGTCCACTTCGGCGTCGAGGAAGATTTCCAGCTGCCGATCCTGGGTGGTGAGACGCACACCCTGATCGGGGATTGGCGCGAGCTGCTGTCTCGGCCGGGCGTTAAACAGACCTATGCGTTGAGCTTCCTCAGCCAGCTGAGCCGGATGATGGTGATCCCGATCACGCCGCTCTTCGTCCAGGCCATCATGACGCCCGGGTCGGTCGTGAACACCTACACCGGGCTGATCATCGGCAGCAGTTCGGCGGCGATGACGATCAGCGCCGGCCCGCTTGGGCGGGCGGGTGACCGCCATGGGCAGCGGCGGGTTGGAGCCTGGAGCGCATTCCTGAGCGGGATTTGCTACCTGCCCCAGGCGCTGGTATCGCAAGCCTGGCAGCTCCTGCCGCTGGCTGCGCTGGGGGGCCTGGGGACGGGTGGGCTGCTGCCGACGCTGAGCGCGCTGCTGGCTCGCTACACCCGGGAAGGGCAGGAGGGGGCTGCTTTCGGCCTGGACAACGCCGTTCGATCGGCAGCGCGCTCCATCGCGCCGATGCTCGGATCGGGGATTGCCCTGCTCTTCGGATTGCGGGCCGCTTTTGTCGCGGCCGGCCTGGTCATGCTGCTGACGGCAATCTACGCCCGGGCTGCCCTGCCGCCCTCCATGCCCAGCATCGAAGCCCAGCGCGATCCCGCCGGTGGGGTTGCCATGGTGGAGGCCAACGGTTAGCCAGCCGGCAAGACCGTACCAGGCCTGAAGTCCGCCTGTTGATTCATACCGCTGCGGCGTGGGCATGGGAGGTATACTCGCGAGCAGGATAAGCCCCAGGCGGGGATGGGAGGGAGGAGCGCAGGATGCCTGACTACCCAGGTTTTTATGAGCCTGAACGCGTCGGAAAGTTGGTCGAGGCGCGCACTTCACAGGCTGTAGCCGAGGGGTTGGCGCGGGGCGGGCGGCCGGCGGCAGACGATCATGAGCGATCCTTGCTCTTGCTGGTGGACCCCCAGGTCGATTTCGTCCACGAGGATGGAGCGTTGAGCGTGCCTGGCGCCGTCGCCGACACCCAGCGGACGATCGAATGGCTGTTCAACCGGCTCGAGTTCGATCACCTCGATCGCAGCCTCGCTCGACAGCCACCTGCCGCGGCAGATTTTCTACCCAACATGGTGGATCGATCCAGACGGCGCGCATCCTGAACCCTACACCCAGATCACGCCTGAAGCGCGTCGCAACCGGCCGCTGGATCGCACTTTTCGAGCCGGGTTGGTCGGCCTCCTACGTGGCTGAGCTCCAGAAAACCGCGCGCAAAACGTTGATGATTTGGCCCTTCCACACCATGATCGGGACACCAGGACATGCCATCACGCCGGTGCTCTCCGAGGCAATCTCCTATCACAGTGCAGCCCGCCGCAGCCAACCGCGCTACATCATCAAGGGGACGCTGGCGCAGACCGAGTACTACTCGCTGCTCGAACCGGAAGTCAAGGTTGAGCGTGAACCCGGAGGGCAGTTGAACCAGGACCTGCTGGATTGGATCATGGCGTTTGATCGGATTTATATCGCCGGCCAGGCCAAGAGCCACTGCGTGCTCGAAACGTTGAACTCCATCGCCCGGTACAGTCCAGACCAGTTGGGAAAATTGCACCTGCTCACTGACTGCACATCGTCCGTCCAGCACCCTGAAATCGATTTCGAATCCCTGGCTCAGGAGGCATTGGCAGCGCTCTCGAAGCGTGGCCTGGTTTTGCAGGACTCGACCCAGCCGTCCTGACGGCATCGCCTCGCAAGCGGCAGCGCGGCATCCAGCTGCCGCTACCTGGCTTAAAATCGGATAAAGTTTGGTAGAATATCTGCCTGCGGAACATATGTTCGTTCCCAGTGTCCTCATTCATTTTCCTGAGAAATCGCATGCTAAACGAGGCGATAGCGCCGGCGAAATCGAAACGCGAATTCAGCGTCAAGGATGAAGTCGTTTACAACCGGGCTGGCCCGGTGCGCTGGATTCTCTCGCATCTCCTGCGTTACCCACACCTGCTGGCAAGCTTCCTGATTGCCGCCTCCCTCAGCAACGTCCTGTTCTCGACCATCCCGCGGCTTGCCGGTGTTGCGTTTGATGCGGTGCTCAGCCCTGAACCGAGCCTCACCAGGCTGCTGACCATCTCCTTAACAATCCTCGGCCTGGTACTCATCCGCGGTGTCCTCGACCTGACCAACGCGTTCTCGGTCGAGACGCTCGGCCAGCGCATGGAGCGTGACGCTCGCGAGGAGCTCTACATCAGCCTGTTGGGCAAGAGCCAGACCTTTCACAATCGCCAGCGGGTGGGTGACATCATGGCCCGGGCGACGAACGATGTCCGGCAGTTGAACCCGATGATGAACCCGGGCGTCTCGCTCATCACCGAGTTGGTGATCGGCATCCTCGCGCCGCTTGTTTTCATCGCCTTCATCCGCCTCGAGCTGCTCGTTGCGCCCGTGCTGTTTGTGATCGCCTACATCTTCGCCCTGCGCCGCTATACCCGGCAGCTCAATCCGGTCGCCAGCGCGCAGCGCAGGCGCTTCGGCGAGATGAATGCCGGCCTGACGGAGACCATCAACGGGATCCAGGTCGTCAAGTCCTCAACCCAGGAGGGCCAGGAGCGGCAGAAATTCGTCGACAATGCACGCGCTGTGCGCGATCTGTACGTGCGCCAGGGAGAAATCGAGGCGCGCTATCTGCCGCTGCTCCTGCTCGGTTTTGCGCTCGCCGGTGGCTTTGCCCACGGATTATGGTTGGTCGCGTCCGGCGGGCTCACGATCGGGGAGTTGGTCGCATATATGGGCTTGCTGGGCGTGCTGCGTTTCCCTGCGTTCATTTCCATCTTCACCTTCTCGCTGGTGCAGATGGGCATCGCCGGCGCCCGGCGCATCCTCGATATCATGCAGGAAGAGACCGAGCTGGATGAGAACCAGGACGGCTATGCCGCGCGCATGCGCGGTGAAATCGTCTTTGACCATGTATCGTTCCGGCTGGAGAATGATCCGGAAGGGTTGGAGGTGTTGAGGGACATCTCGTTCCGGGTTAACCCCGGTGAAACGCTTGCCATCGTCGGCCAGACTGGATCGGGAAAAACGACGCTGGCCAAGCTGGTAAACCGCACGTACGACGTAAGCAAGGGGCGGATCATGATCGATGGCGTGGATGTGCGAGCGTGGAGGCTCGACTCGCTCCGTTCGCAGATCTCAACCATTGAGCAGGACCTGTTTCTCTTCTCCCGTCCGATCGATGAAAACATCTCCTTTGGAATTGGGTTGACGGCAGACAGTGAAGCGATCAAGCAAGCTGCCGCAGCAGCCCAGGCAGATGACTTCATCCAGAAGTTCGACAAAGGCTACAAAACGGTCGTAGGCGAGCGGGGTGTGACGTTGTCAGGCGGCCAGCGTCAACGGATTGCGATCGCCAGGGCGCTCCTGACGGATCCGCGCATCCTCATCCTGGACGACTCGACCAGCGCTGTCGACAGCGAGACGGAAGACCAGATCCAGCGCGCCATCAAGCACGTGCTTGATGGCCGGACAACCCTGCTCATCACCCACCGCCTCTCTCAAATCAGGAGGGCTGATCGCATACTTGTCCTTCACCAGAACCAGATTGCGGACCAGGGAACGCATGAAGAACTCATCCAGCGCTGCGAGCTCTACCAGCGCATCTTCGCCCACTATGCCTAGGCCATGAGGATTTAACGATGGGCTTCATCATGGAAGGGCTGGATGCCGAATCTTACGATCGAAAATACCCCGACCGGCTGCTTGTCCTGCGGATCATCGGCTACTTCCGGCCGCAATTGGCGAAGATGAGCATTGTGGCCGTCTTCATCTTCCTCAACTCGATTATGGATGCGGCCATCCCCTTCTTGATCGCCAACAGCCTGGACCGGTTGGGGGGCGTGGCTGACCTGAGTGCAACCATCTGGCAGCGGACGGCGTGGTTAATCCTGGCCGTCTTCCTGACGGGGGCATTCTCGTGGACCTTTAACTTCTTCCGCCAGAAGTACACCGCCCAGACGGTCGGAGACGTGGTGCTGCAGCTCCGCCGGGACGCCTTCGATGCCGTCCTGGCGCGTGATATGTCCTTTTATGATGAGTTTTCATCGGGCAAGGTTGTCAGCAGGGTCACCTCCGATACGCAGGATTTTTCAAATGTCGTAACGCTCACGCTGAACTTGATGAGCCAGGTCTTGATCGTGGTCATCGTGGTGAGCTTGCTCGTATTCATCAACTTACGCCTTGCGCTCATTGCCCTGGCGATCGCCCCCATCGTTATCATCACCGCCCTCTCCTTCCGCCGGCTCGCGCGCAAGACGACCGTGCAAGCCCGGCGGGTGCTGGCGGATGTCAACGCCAACGTGCAGGAAGCGATCAGCGGGATCAGCGTAGCCAAGAACTTCCGCCAGGAAGGCCGCATATTTCAAGAATTCAAACCCGTGAACGCGCAGTCTTACCGGTTGAGCCTGCAGCAAGGTCTGACATTCAGCGGCATCTTCCCTGTCCTGAGCATCATCGCGGGGATCGGAACCGCGCTCGTCATCTATTTTGGCGGATCGAGCGTGATTGGCGGCCTGGTGACGGCGGGTTCCTGGTACCTCTTCGTGGAGAGCGTCAACCTGTTCTGGTTCCCGTTGACGAGCATCGCTTCTTTCTGGAGCCAATTCCAGCTCGGGCTTGCGGCGAGCGAGCGCGTCTTTGCGTTGATCGATGCTGAACCGCGCGTGGTCCAGGTGGGGGATCTTGAAGCCAGCCGGCTGGCAGGACGGATCGAGTTTCGTGATCTCGATTTCTACTATTCCGAGCATGAGCCCATATTCTCAGCGTTCAACTTGACCATCGCGAGCGGTGAAATCCTGGCGCTGGTGGGGCACACGGGCGCCGGCAAATCGAGCCTTGGCAAGCTGGTGGCACGCTTCTATGAGTATCAGAAGGGGGATATCTACGTCGACGGTCAGGATGTCCGGAGCTTCAACCTTGATTCCTACCGCCGCCAGCTGGGGATCGTGCCGCAAACGCCATTCCTCTTCACGGGTACGGTCGCTGACAACATCCGCTACGGTAGACCGGAGGCAAGCGATGCGGATGTCACCGCCATGGCCTCGCGCGTGGCAGGGGGGGATTGGTTGGCAGCTTTGCCTGATGGCTTGGACACGCAGGTTGGTGAGGAGGGGAAGGGCATTTCGATGGGCCAGCGCCAGCTTGTCGCACTTGCCCGCGTCCTTCTCCAGGATCCAGCCATCATCATCCTCGATGAGGCGACCGCCAGCGTCGATCCACTCACCGAAGCCCAGATCCAGGAAGCACTGGACATCGTCCTGCAAGGACGGACGGCGATCGTCATCGCCCACCGGCTTTCGACGATCCGAGCCGCAGACCGTATCATCGTCTTGAAGGAAGGGACCATCCTGGAAGAAGGCGATCATGCCAGCCTGATGGAGGGCGGAGGCCACTACGCCGAGCTCTACAATACCTATTTCCGCCACCAGTCCCTGGCCTACATCGAAGCCTGGCAGGAGGGGACGCCGGAACATCTCCGTTGATGCCATGGGTGACCTGCCCATGCGAACGGCCACGTCCAATCTATCCCAGGGATCCAGGTAGGCGAAGCTTGCTCCCCCCGCTTTATAACCACGATCCGGATTCACTCACACGGCCCCTGGGGTTAGCGCTCACGCAGATCCGGGTGAGGGGTTCGGTGGGCTGTACCCGGGCCAGGGTGATCCCACGGGATGGAGGAGCATAGGTTGGATCAGGCTCGATACCCGTGCTGCACCCTATAGGCTACAATGCTGCCAACCTGGGGCATGAACAAGGCAGGGGATTGTGGTGAACGTCGATAAGAAGATCCTCGATTGGCTGTTGGACGGCGACGTGTCCATCCAGTACCAGGTGCAGCGCGACCTGCTTGGGGTAGAGCGGGAGGATTTGCGCGGGCGCATCGGGGTAGAAGGGTGGGGGTCACGCTTCCTGGCGCAGCGCAATCCAGAGGGCTACTGGGGGAGGGGGTTCTACCAGGTCAAGTGGATCAGCTCTCATTACACCCTGCTCGACCTGAAAACGCTCCAGTTTCCCCCCGACACCCCCTTAATTCAGGCTAGCATCACGAGGATCGTTGAACGCAGGAAAAGCGAGGATGGCGGGATCAACCCTGCCGGCTCGATCAAAGAGAGCGATGTCTGCGTCAACGGCATGTTCTTGAGCTATGCCTGCTACTTCGGGGTCGAGGGTGCGTCGATCGAGTCCGTGGTCGATTTTGTCCTGGCGCAGCGGATGCTGGATGGGGGTTTCAACTGCCGCAAGAACCGCTCCGGCGCGGTGCACAGCTCGATGCACTCGACGATCTCGGTCCTGGAGGGCATGCTCGAGTACGCACGCGGTGGCTACACCTACCGGTTGGGGGAGATGCAGGCAGCGGCGGCGGCAGCCCGTGAATTCCTGCTCAGGCACCGGTTGTACTTATCAGACCGCACCGGTGAGATCATCGACAAGAAATTCCTCATGCTCAGCTTCCCTGGACGCTGGTACTACAATATCCTGCGAGCCCTGGAGTACTTCCAGGATGCCGGGATTGAGTGGGATGAACGCATGCGGCCGGCAGTGGGCGTGCTGCTCAAGAAGCGGCGCAAGGATGGGCGCTGGCCGCTGCAGGCGCGCCACGCCGGGAGGACGCACTTCGAGATGGAAAAACCAGGGCAGCCGAGCCGCTGGAATACGCTGCGCGCGCTGCGTGTCCTCGAGGCTTACCCGCAAGGAGTGCACCCCGAAACTACGCTGCCCGCAGAGGTCGCAGCGACACCTGAATTCGAATGAAAGTGCGCAGGCCGTGTGGGAGCGGTCTGCTAGTTCGTCATTAACGCCATGGGGACGGCAGCAACGCCGACGATCCCCGGGCCCGTATGGACCCCGAGGACGGGTGAGATGCGCAGAACTTCCAGCCTGGCAGCAGCCAGGCGCTGCTTAATCTGGGCAGCGAGGTTCTCGGCCTGCTCGTGGAAGTCTCCGTGCAGGACCGACACCCACAGCTCGGTCCCCGGAGGGTACAACTGCTCCAGGTGGTCGACGATTGCCCCCAGGGCTTTTGCGACCGTCCGCTTGCTTCCGAGCGTGCTGTATTTTCCATCCGCTTTGTCGACGTGAATGATGGGCTTGATTTTGAGCACCGAGCCGGCCAGGGCCTGGACGCGCCCGATGCGCCCTCCCCGGCTCAGGTATTCGAGCGTCTCCAGGGTGTAAACAACCTCCGTCGCCGCTCGAATCTCCTCAAGCCGGGCAAGGATCTGGTCTTTGCTTAATCCAGCCTTAATAGCGTGTGCGGCTGCCAGCACCTGGAATCGTTGGCCGCCTGAGAGTGTTTGCGTGTCAACGATGGTTACATCGAGCCCGCTTTGCTCCGCCCCAAGGCGGGCAGCCTCGAGCGTTCCGCTCAACCCGGAGGAGATATGGATCGAGAGGATGTTATTTCCGGCTTCAGCATACATGGCCGCGAACTCCCCTGGGGCAGGCATGGTCGTCGTCGGCACCTCAGGCTCCATCGCTGCGAGCCGGGCGTAGAACTCGTCCGGGGTAAGGTCTTCCGAGCGAACCTCGCCCTCCGGGAACTGCAGGTAGAGCGGGGCGATCCGTACGCCTAGTTCTTCTGCCTCTGCGGCAGGCATATCGGCCGCGCTATCCGTAATCACGTTCATTTTTGTTTTCCTCTCCGTTTGATCATAGGCTTTGAGCTCGGGGATGGAAGTGTAGTGGTTCGGCCTTGACTGTTCATACAGCGTGCGCTGGGAAGCGCAAACTCCTGCATTGGATTACGCCAAGTATACCTAGTGTTCGTCGCGGTCGGCGAATGAAAAATGACATATTTGTACTGGGTCTATGTCACAGTTCCAAATTGAAAACTTCCGGGTTCAGCCATGGAAATGATCCGTATTCGAAGCTAGACTTGGAAGCAAGGACGCGGTATGATCGATACGCTGAAGTCGACGGATGCGAGCAGTATGAGACAATCGAAACACGACCGGGAAATACTGGGACGGGGCAGGAACGCCAAACCTCATTCGCAGAAGCGCGAAGAGGTTTCTTTTTTTCTATCCGGTCGGCCCCGGGGACTTCCCGGATTGTCATCCCAAACACCTACCTAGAGGAGAGAAGAAGATGAAGAGAAAGGCAATTTGGAGTTTGCTTACGCTGATGCTGGTCGGAGCGTTTGCGCTCTCAGCCTGCGGTGGTGGTACTACAGCCACCGAGGAACCAAGCATGAGCCTGAGCGGAGCAGTCACGATTTGGCATTCCCTGAAGGATGTCGAGATCGAGGCGCTCACGAAGGTCACTGATGCCTTCAAGGCGCAGTACCCCGACGTGACGTTTGAACTGCTTTTTGTCCCGGACGATGACCTGCGCAACAAGTTCGAGACGGCGGCTGCCACCGGCACCGGTCCAGACATCCTGGTCGGTTCGGATGACTGGGGCCCCGCACTTTACAAGGCGCAGTTGGTCGCGGATGTGTCTGATTTGAGGACGGCCGACGTCGAAGCCGTCGTCAACACTGCCGGCCTGGATGAAGGCGCATACGACGGCGCCCAGGTTGGATTGCCGTACAACTTGAAGGGCGTCATCATGTACCGCAATGCCTCCATCATCCCTGAAGCTCCGGCTGATGTGGCTGATCTGCTCACAAAGGCAGAGGCAGCAACGAGCGGCGATGTGTACGGCGCAGTCATCGAGCTTGGCCCCTTCTTCGTGTTCGGCGATCTGTACGGGCAGGGCGGCCAACTGATGACCGCCGCCGGTGACCCGGCGTTCAACAGCCCAGAAGGCCTGGCCTGGATGAACATGCTCAAGGACTTTAGCGAGCTTGGCCCGGTTTCCATCAACTCCGATAACGATGTCAACCTCTTCAAAGAGGGTAAGGTCGGGATCATCGTTGATGGCACCTGGAACATCACCCCGCTCTTCGAAGCGATTGGCGAGGATCTGGTCATCGATCCATGGCCGAGTGGGATGTCGGGCTTCGTACAGACGAAATACCTGTACCTGAACAGCAACAGCGCCGGCGCAAGCATGGATGCCGCTAAAGCATTCATGTCCTTCATGCTCTCCGATGAAGCCCAGACGCTGCTGGTCACGACGGACTCCGGGTTCATCCCGGTTCTCAGCACCGTCTCGTTCGACGACCCGCTGCGCAGCGCGGCTCTGAACACAATGGGTGGAAGCGTTCCCTTCCTGGTCATCCCCGAGATGGGCGCTTACTGGGGCCCGATGGAAAATGCCATCCGGGCAGTTGTCGATGGCACCGATCCTGCCGAAGCACTTTCGGCGGCAGAAGAGGCTGTCAACGCGAGTGTGACCGAGATCCGTGGCGGCTAGGAAGCAATTCGTCAACCTCAGCAAGTTCTGAATGCACTCGGGTAGCTGCGGCATGCCGCAGCTACCCGAGTTGTTTTTTTATCGGGGAGAACGATCAAAGCGCGAGATCAGGCTGGCGTGTGATCAGGCTGCTGAAATACTCAGGTGATGTATGGTTGAAACTACAGTCGAATCAAGGGGTATGCGCAAAAAGAGCTTGTGGAGGCGATTGAAGCCGACCTTCCGTGCCTGGCTCTATATCGCACCGGCCGGTTTGCTAATGCTTGTAATTACGTTCTTCCCCCAGATGTTTCAGGTGTGGATGTCCTTTACCGACTACCGCATCACGAACCTGCGCTTCAATCTTTTCAACCCTGATACCTGGAATCAATTCGCTCCTACCGTCGTAGGCTTGCGAAATTTCGTGCGCGTCCTCACGAGCGACCTGGCCATCGAGAATTACAACTTTGGTCGCCTGCTCACTTTCAACATTGTTTGGACCGTGGCCAACCTGGTCTTCCACGTGACGATGGGCATCGTGATCGCGCTCGTCTTGAACTCCAAGGACCTGATCGGTCGGAGGATCTATCGGGCATTATTTGTGCTTCCCTGGGCACTGCCCGGGCTCATCGTGGCATTCACGTGGCGCAACATGTTTGACGTGCAGTTCGGGGCGATCAACCAGCTGATCGGGGTTTTCAATCAACTCACCGGCTTGCACCTGGATACGACAATACGCTGGCTGGAGTCGTCGCAAGCTCCCATCGGTGGTCCATTAAGTTTCTTGCCCTTGGCATTCTACGCCGTCCTGCTGACGAATATCTGGCTGGGGTGGCCTTTCATGACGGTCATCGCCACCGGTGCGCTTCAGGCCATCCCCGAAGATCTTTTCGAGGCAGCCGACCTGGATGGGGCTAGCGGTTGGCAGAAGATATGGAACGTCACGCTCCCGCTCATCCGACCGGCCATGGTGCCGGCGATTATGGTTGGGACAATCTGGACGTTTCAATAATTTCAACGTCATTTACTTCGTCTCTCAGGGGAGACCCTTTGGCCAGACTGAACTGCTGGTCACCCAGGCGTATAAGCTGGTTTTCGAGCAGCGTGTATATGGAATCGCGGCTGCCTTCAGCATTGTTATCTTTTTCATCCTGCTCATCCTGACCATCCTGCAGAACAGGGTCACGCGGGCCACAAAGGCTTACTATGAATAAGAAAAAGCTTCAGCAGGTATTCACGCAGATTGGGAAGCAGCTCTTCCTGCTGGCAGTGACGTTGATGGTGTTGTTCCCCATCTTGTGGATGATCTCGATTGCCATAGACCCGCGCGACATCGATAAGCCGCTCTCGCTGACGCTGATTCCACCAGGCGCATCCCTCGAGGCGTTCCGCCGTGTGCTGTTTGAACCCAATGTAGCCCTGTGTTCCAACCCCTCCGATCCATCCACCTGCATGACCTTTTTGAAGTTGCTCAAGAACAGCCTGTACGTCTCGCTGGGAACTGCTGCTTTCTCCGTCGTGTTGGGCGCTTCTGCTGCGTATGCGTTCTCCCGCTTCCGCTTCATCGGACGTCAGGTTGGGCTGCTGGGTTTCATCGCCTTGCTGATGCTCCCGGGCACCGCCACCGCCGCCCCGCTGTATGTCCTGCTCACGCAGATTAAAATTCGGGAATGAAGTGCTGCGGACGACGCTGTTCGGACTGGCGATCGCCTATACCTCCGGTGCGCTGCCGTTTGCGATCTGGAACCTGAAAGGCTACTTCGACACTGTGCCGCAGGAGCTGGAGGAAGCAGCCTTGATCGACGGCGCCAGCGTCACGCAGTCTTTCTTTAGGGTCATCCTTCCACTTTCGGTTCCCGCGTTGGCGGTTACGGTTTTGCTCGGGTTTATGACCGGCTGGACCGAGTTCGTCCTGGCCTGGCTGTTCCTGGAGGATCCGTCCCGCTATACCCTTGCGATGGGACTGCGCGCGCTGCAGGGACAGTTCACCACGCCCTGGTCCACGTTCTTCGCCATGGCCCTGCTGATGAGCATCCCACCCGTGCTGCTCTTCTTCTCGCTGCAGCGCTACATCGTCTCTGGGCTCACGGTGGGTGGGGTGAAGGGCTGATCAACCCCCCACCGGCGAGAAGCAGACCTTCCTGGCAAAGATAGAATGGATCTGTGGTAACCATGCCGCGCCGCATCCTTACAATCCTCTTCATCCTCTTCGCCGGTCTGGCGTTACCGGGTTGTGGCCAGGAGATGCCTGTCCCCACCCGGCGCGCTCGATACCATACGAAACCCCTGATTGGTTTGAGAATGCCATCGTCTATGAAATCTATGTGCGCTCGTTTGCGGATGCGGACGGAGATGGAATCGGTGACTTAAAGGGTGTCCTCCAACGGCTTGAATATCTCGAATTCGCTCTCAGTCGATGTGCTCTGGCTCATGCCGATTTACCCCTCCCCCTCTGTCCATGGTTATGACGTGGCCGATTTTTACGATGTCAATCCGGAATATGGGACACGGGAGGACCTCATCCAACTTGTTGAAGCAGCGCACGCTCGGGATATGCGCATCATCCTCGATTTCGTCCCCTCGCATTTGTCCGATGAGAATCCGCTTTTTGCGCATGCATACGCACGACCGAGCTCGGATCAAGCCGATTGGTTCGTTTGGACGAACGAGGCGCATACGACCTACGCTGGCTTTGCCGGTTCGAGGGATATGCCGCGCTTCAATCACTACAATCCAGAGGTCGTGGATTATCTTTCACGAGCAGCCCTCTATTGGTTGGATCTTGATCAGGATGGTGACTACCAGGATGGGGTGGATGGATTCCGCATCGATAACGTGACCTTCCCCCCGCAGGAATTCTTCGTCGAGCTGCGGGGGCGTGTCAAGGCGGTCAATCCGGATGCGCTCCTGCTGGGGGAAGCGTGGGTGCACACGCCGCAGGACCTGGCACGCTTCTTTGACGACCAGTTCGATGCGCTCTTCGATTTTCCCTTTTATGAGCTGCTCGAAGGGAGCCAGGATATCAATGGTGATGGTGTGCTCGCCGGGTCCGGTTTTCCTGGTTTGCTCGATGGGTTCTTCGAGACCGAGTCGCAGGCGTACCCCGGTGAAGGTTATCTGTTGAGGTTTCTAAACAACCACGATACCAATCGCATCATGAATGAGGTTAAGGGAGATGGAACGAGAGCCAGGCTTGTGCCTGCGCTGCTTGCCGCGTTGCCCGGACCGGTGATGCTGTACTACGGGGAAGAGATCGGCATGCCGGGAGAGAAAGGCCCTGCGCCTTACTGGGACAGCTACCGGCGCGAACCCATGGATTGGTATGCGGCTGGGGCGGGTCCGCTGCAGGCGAGCTGGTTCAACCCGGCTGACAGCTGGGATCAGCCAAGCGATGGGATTTCCGTGGAGGAGCAGGATGGGGATCCTGGGAGCTTGTTGACCTTCTACCGTCGCGCGATGTCGCTCAAAGCGACAGTTCCCGCGCTGCAAGGACAGGCGTTCGAACCCTTGTCCATGGAGGTCTCCGGGCCAGGGGTTTGGGGTTTCCAACGCGGCAGCGGAGACGACCGGCTGGTTGCGCTGTTTAATTTTTCGGCTGAAGAACGCTCGGTGCTGCTGCCTGTGATTGACCCGGACGACGCCTATCTGGACCTCTATTCCGGAACAATCCTCCCCAACGGGGGAGGGGGGAAATTCAACATCGATTTGGAACCAGGGCAGGCCATGCTGCTCTCTTCAAACCCATGAGCTGGAGTGGCAGCATCTCTAATGCTTTAAGCAGCTAGCAGCTGGTTCTAGAAGGACTTGACAAAACCTGGTAGGAATAAAAAACAGCCAGGTGTGGATGTGCGGTTGATCCCTGGCTGATGTGAGTTGGCCCATTCAATTCAAGAGGCGACGACGGGATTCGAACCCGTGAATGAGGGTTTTGCAGACCCTTGCCTTACCACTTGGCCACGTCGCCTGGAGGATGATGGAAGTCAGAGCGGGCGATGGGATTCGAACCCACGACCTTCTCCTTGGCAAGGAGACGTTCTACCACTGAACTACACCCGCATGCCGCGTCGAAGGATACCTTGAAGAACTTTGAATGTCAAGTTTCCGTGCAGAGGGAGGGGGCAAACACCCCCTGCCAGCTACCATTGCTTGGATCGACGGCTGCATGTAGACTGCCCCATATGATGAATTCACCCGCCAGTGGTACAACAATCCCCAGTATCAAAGATAGCAGCTCAAAGACGATGCCGTTCTCGGCCCGGACCGGCTGCCTGCTGGTCGGGTTGGTCGGGCTCGCCCTCGTCCTGCTCTGCCTGGCCTCCGCCCAACTCCTGGTGCGTGGTGAAATCCGCTGGGGGCGGGGGGATCTGCGTGAGAACCGGATCTGGCTGGTGCGCGAAGGTGAGGCGCAAGGCCTTGCTTACTCGCATATGCGCATCGTGAGCGGGAGCGAACGCGAAGGCAACGCCTGCGTCGAGAGCCGGGTCGACTTCTGGCTCTGGTCCGGTGTGGATGGAAACCCCGGCACGAGCTACTGCGAGTGCTTCCAATTCGTGGACCGCGAGCTGGAAATCCGACGGGGCGTGCAGCCCATGAAGGTCTCGCATGCAGGCTGAGGGGAAGCCGCTGCCACTCGGACAGGTGCTCGAGGGCGACTGCATCGAGCTCATGGCCGGACTTCCGGCGGGCAGCATCGATGTCGTCTTCGCCGATCCGCCTTACAACCTGCAGCTGCAGCGCGATTTATGGCGGCCAAACCAGACCAAGGTCGATGCGGTCGACGATGCCTGGGATAAATTTGACGGTTTCGAGGACTACGATAGCTTCAGCCGGGCATGGCTGGGTGCCTGCCGCAGGCTGCTCAAGCCGGATGGCACGCTGTGGGTGATCGGGAGCTATCACAATATTTACCGCCTGGGCGCAATCCTGCAGGATCTGGGGTTCTGGATCCTGAACGACGTCATCTGGGTTAAGACCAACCCGATGCCCAATTTTCGCGGCGTCCGCTTCACGAACGCGCACGAGACGCTGCTCTGGGCAGCCAGGGAGAAGGACTCGCGCTACACCTTCAACCACCATGCCATGAAATCCTTGAACGACGAGAAGCAGATGCGCAGCGACTGGGAGATCCCGCTCTGCACCGGGAAGGAACGCATCAAGCTCGACGGCCGCAAGGCACACCCCACCCAGAAACCGGAAGCGCTGCTCTACAGGGTCCTGCTGTCTTCCACCGATCCGGGGGATGTTGTGCTCGACCCGTTCTTCGGGGTGGGAACGACTGGCGCCGTCGCTACCAGGCTGCACCGGCGCTGGGTGGGGATCGAGCGCGATCCAACCTACGCACGCCTGGCTCGCGAGCGCATCCAGGCGATCGAGCCGCAGCCGCTCGATCGCGCGACCTTCGATATTGCCGACCAGCGTCGGCGTGCGCCGCGCATCCCCTTCCCGCGGCTGCTCGAGCTGGGCTTGCTCGAGCCAGGGCAAGACGCTCAGCTTTCGGCGCGATCCGGAGATGCAGGCAAGGGTGAAACCGGATGGCCGGCTTAGGCTTGGCGATCAGGAAGGTTCCATCCATCAGCTGGGAAAAACGTTGAGCGGCGGGTCGCCCTGCAACGGGTGGGATGCCTGGTACTGTCGAGGACCCGGTACGAGGATGGGTCGTGCTGGATGTGCTCCGACAGCAGGCGCGGGCCATGCTGGGCGATGAGGATAGGCCGTCGTCGCCCTGATGCGGATACCTGATTGACCCTCGCAGCGTAAGCGTTGAGAGCGAAGCAAGCCCGGTTTGCGGGGAGGATAGACAAGCGGGAAGGATTGATGACCTGTCCCGCTTTTTTTCATCCGCTGGCATCGTCAACATGCATATTAAAAGGAAGGTGCCGCTCCGAGGAGGAGCGGCACAGGTGCCGAGGACCAGACTTGAACTGGTGACCCCTTGATTTTCAGTCAAGTGCTCTACCAACTGAGCTACCTCGGCACAGCCACCGATTGTACTTTCCGCTGAACACTCCGTCAAGCATCAGCGGGTCCCGGTCTCCTCGGGAACGTCGATTGAAATGGCATTCAACTCCAACATTTGCTGCGATCTGGTCGGTAGGACGCCGAAGCTGAGGCCTGCTGCTGGCGATGCGCACAGGTACTGGTTGTCGATCCAGGCGACGAAGCCGAGGGGCCCGTGGGGAAGGACAACCGAGGCAAGGACCAGGTCGTCATCCACGCGGAACTCGATCCGGTCCGGCAGCCAGGTTATCGCGTAGGTATGCCATGCGTCGATCGCGGCCGGTATGATGGCAGAATCCACATGCACGATGCGGCGTGCCGCTCGGAAAAGGACATTCCGGAAGGGCGGGGCTTGTGCGAGGGCCCAGGCCGAAAGGAGCGGCAGGCCAAGCAGCAAAGTGGGGATTCGGACGGATCGCATGGTCATGGCCAGCCAGCCTGCCGGCGATCCTTCCCCCCCGAGCGAAAGGTCGTTGGGTGGACTGCCGTAGAAGAACCAGGCAGCCTGGGGTAGGGCGGGGAACCGGCGCGCCGTCGCTCCCTGGCCGAGCGATAGCCCAAAAGGATCGTTCCAGAACCCGAACCCGAGCGTGCCGGGGGGAGTTGGGGTTCCTGACTTCGCCCTGAGCTTGAGGCGGAGCGGGGGGGTCCAGCGGAAGCGCCCCCGCGGCAGGTGGCGGTAATCATCGAGTTGGGCGTCGGCATAGCGATCGAGACCTGCTGGCAGCTCGAGCTTGAACCCGCCCGTGGGGGACGTTTCCACCCGGCCGCCCCCAAGCTCCAACGTCGACAACTCATCCTGCATGCGTGACTCCAACCTCGTTTTTTGCCTGCTCGATATCGATTCGAGTATAATCGCTCGAATCATTCCCGGGAGGATGGATGGAGATAACCTGGTATGGATTGTCGTGTTTCCGCCTCATCGAGCGCGGCATGACCTCGATCGTTACGGACCCCTACGGCCCTGAATTGGGGCTGCCGGCGCTGAAACTGAAGGCAGATGTCGTCACGGTGAGCCACCAGGCCAAAGGGCATGCGTTCGTCGAAGCCGTCAAAGTCGCACACCGTGTTATCGAGGGACCGGGTGAGTACGAGATCGGGGGTGTATTCATCACCGGTGTTCGCATGCCGGGCAAAAAAAACGACGAGAACGGTACACCCACCAACACCCTCTACGTCTTCAATTATGAAGGGGTGAGCGTCGCCCATCTCGGAGATCTGCACAGCGTGCCCTCCCAATCGCAGATCGAGGACCTGGGCACGGTGGACGTTGCCCTGGTCCCCGTAGGGGGCGGCTCGGCGCTATCGCCTTCCCAGGCCGCTGAAGTCATCAGCCTGGTCGAACCGTCGATCGTCATCCCGATGCACTTCAAGACCGGCAAGGAGAAAGTGGAGCTGGGGACGGCGGCGGGCTTCCTGAAAGAAATGGGGCTTGCCGACCCGGAGCCGCTGCCTTCTTTAAAGGTGACGAAGGCCAGCTTGTCCGAAGAAACACAGGTTGTGCTGCTTAAGCCGGCAGTGTAGGATGGTCGTTAGCGGATTGGTGGGGCAAGCGAAGAGAGTTGCTGAATGCCTTTGAAGTGGTTAATGACGTGGGACATGATACCGGGACGTGAGCAGGAATACTTCGAGTTCCTCGTTCGCGAATTCGTGCCAGGGCTGCAGCGCCTGGGCGTGGAGCCGGCAGAGGCCTGGTATACGACCTATGGCGATGGGCCGCAGATGCAGGCGGTTTTCCTGGCTGAAGACGTTGAGGTCATGCGCAAGGCGCGCGAGGCAGAGGACTGGGTGAAGCTGCGCGAGCGCCTGTTTGAGTTTGTCACCAATTTTGATTCGAAGGTCGTTAAGGCAAGCGGTGGTTTCCAGCTTTAGGTTCGTTGTCCGTGCGGCATCCCCTTCTCTGATTTCAACCCAAAGACCATAGATTAGATCCTCTTCTCCTGGCAGGGAACGCCTGGGAAGACATTGTGGGTTTGACTGCCCGAGCGTAGCCGAGGGGTCCCTGTAGCGTTGTGATTGGAAGCAGGGTTCAAAAAGCAGAGCAATCCTCGCTCAAGCACGTATCGGGGATCCCTCGGCACAGGACGCCTCGGGAAGACACGTGGGGTGAGGCTTGCTGACTGCAGTTGAGAACCCTCCCCCATGTGCCTCCCCGAGCGAAGCCGAGGGGTCCCTGAGGCATTGTGAATGGAAGATGGGTTCAAGAAGCAGACGGGTTTCGGACAGGGACGTATCGGGGATCCCTCGGCACAGGACGCCTCGGGAAGACACGATGAGGTGAGGCTTGCTGACTGCAGTTGAGAACCCTCCCCCATGTGCCTCCCCGAGCGAAGCCGAGGGGTCCCTGAGGCATTGTGAAGGGAAGATGGGATCAAGAAGCAGACGGGTTTCGGACAGGGATGTATCGGGGATCCCTCGGCACAGGACGCCTCGGGAAGACACGTGGGGTGAGGCTTGCTGACTGCAGTTGAGAACCCTCCCCCATGTGCCTCCCCGAGCGAAGCCGAGGGGTCCCTGGAACATTGTGATTGGAAGCAGGGTTCAAAAAGCAGGCGGGTCTCGCTCAAGGACGTATCGGGGATCCCTCGGCACAGGACGCCTCGGGAAGACACGTGGGGTGAGGCTTGCTGACTGCAGTTGAGAACCCTCCCCCATGTGCCTCCCCGAGCGAAGCCGAGGGGTCCCTGGGGTATTGTGATTGGAAGCAGGGTTCAAAAAGCAGGCGGGATCTCGCACAGGCGACGTAGCGGGGATCCCTCGGCACAGGACGCCTCGGGAAGACACGTGAGGTGAGGCTTGCTGACTGCAGTTGAGAACCCTCCCCCATGTGCCTGCCCGGGCGTAGCCGAGGGGTCCCTGTGGCGTTGTGATTGGAAGCAGGGTTCAAAAAGCAGGCAGGTCTCGCTCAAGGACGTATCGGGGATCCCTCGGCACAGGATGCCTCGGGAAGACAGGGTGGGGGGTGCCCACATGAGAGCAGGACCCAATTAACCATGTAGGGGCGCAGCGTGATGCGCCCCTACACATAACCCGAAAGGTGAGTCCGGGAATTAATCGTCGCTTGAATTGGAGGTGCTGCTCGAGCTTGATGATTCGCTCTCTTTGGCAGATTCCTTGGAGGATTTGCTCGAGTTGTCGCCGCGTGAAACCTGGCCGGAGGGCGACCTGATGATCGGTCGCGTAGAAGCCCGAGCCCTTGAAGACGATGCCCACGGGGAGGAAGACCTTCCTCAGTTTCAACTTCCCGCATTCAGGACATTTCTTGAGGAGCGGATCATCGAAGTGTTGCTGACGATCGAATTGTACACCGCAGTTATCGCACCGGTACGTGTAAATCGGCATGCTGACCTTTCCTGACACCAGGTGCATTATAAGCCCTGGCTATACACCATACAAGAGCATTTGTGTAAGAACCACGTTAGCGCTGCATATGCAAACACGCGTTGACCGGGCTCGCAGGCTGCGATATCATCAGTGGCACGCTGGATCGGCCGGGCAATCGCAGGTGCCCAGCACCTGAGGAAAGTCCGCGCTCCAAAGAGCACGGTGCCGGGTAACACCCGGGCGGGCAAATCCCGCGGACAGGGCCACAGAAAAGGACCGCCCGCACGCTTGCGTGCGGGTCAGGGTGAAAAGGTGGTGTAAGAGACCACCGGCGCCGGCAGCAATGCCGGCGGCCAGGCAACCCCCACCGGGAGCAAGGCCAAGCAGACGCAAGTCCCTCGCGGACGGTGGGCGGCTCGTCCACTCCAAACGTCGGGTAGGCTGCTCGAGCCGTGCGGCGACGTACGGCCTAGATGGATGATTGCCGCGAACCCTCGGGTTCGTACAGAACGCGGCTTACAGGCCGGTCCCAGCTCAAACAGAAACTTCCGGGAAGCTATAGCCCCGGAAGTTTCCTTTTAACGACCCGAAGCAAGACCAGGCAGTCAAGCGCGATCCCCCATAGGAAAAAAGTACCAAGAATTCCAGGTCCCGTTGAGGCTTGCATTGGTGGGGAAAATTGGTATATACTGTGGGCACTTGTGGGGGGAGGTGGGAGATTGTGGGACGCCGGTGCTTGCCGGCGTCTCTCCGTTAGAAGCCAGGATAGAACGCATGTTCTTAGGTCAGTTCTCTCATTCGATCGACGCCAAGGGCCGGTTGACGATCCCGGTTAAGTTCCGGGAGCTGCTCGACCAGGGCGCCTATGTCACCCAAGGTTTTGAACGCAATCTGCAGGTTTATACCACAGAGAGCTTCGAGCGGCTGGCACAACGAGCGACGACGCTCACCACCACCGATCCGGAGGCGCGTGCCGTCCGGCGCATGATCTTCGGTGGGGCTACCGACGTGCAGCTCGATTCTTCAGGCCGCATCCTGATTCCGCCCTTCCTGCGGGAGTACGCCAAGCTTGATGGTGAAACCACCATCGTCGGTGCCGGGGAATATTTCGAAATCTGGAACGGGGAGGCATGGTCATCCGAATTGACCGGCGTCACCGATCCAGACAGTCAACGCCCGGCGCTTCACACAATTTGACCTCTCCGCGGGGTAGGCGATGAGCGCGTCCAAGGACGCCGCTTCCGCCGGTGAACACACCCCGGTACTTTACCAGAATGTGCTCGCGGCGCTGCAACCCCGCTCCGCCGGGCGCTACATAGATGGCACCCTGGGCGCCGGCGGTCATGCCTTCGGCATCCTGGAAGCATCTTCACCGGCAGGGCTGCTGCTCGGTCTTGACCGTGATCCGGCGGCCCTGGAACTCGCCGGCCGCAACCTCGCTCGCTTCCAGGAGCGGGTGATTTTACGCCGGTCGCCCTACAGCGAGATGAAAAAACATGCCGCTGAGCTGGGTTGGGCGGCTGTTGACGGAATCCTGCTGGACCTGGGGCTTTCCTCGATGCAGCTGGCCGACCCGGCGCGCGGTTTTTCCTTCAACCACGATGGTCCACTCGATATGCGCTTTGATCCCGACTCGCCCACGACGGCCGCTGATCTCGTCAACTTGCTTGAGGAAGAGGAGCTGGCACAGCTGCTGGGGCGATACGGAGAAGAGCCACGCTCGCGCAGGGTGGCGAAAGCCATCCTCGCCGCCCGTCCGCTGCACACGACACGCAGCCTGGCCGATGTGGTGGCCAAGGCCGCGGGAAAGACGCGGCCTGGGCTCCATCCAGCTACCCGAACTTTCCAGGCGCTGCGCATCGCGGTGAATGATGAATTGGCGCAGCTGGAGCTGGGGCTGGACGCTGCGCTGGGTTTGCTCGAGCCGGGAGGCAGGCTGGCGGTCATCGCCTTCCATTCACTCGAAGACCGGATCGTCAAGCAGTTCATGCGGCGGGAGAGCCAGGACTGCGTCTGCCCGCCAGAACAGCCGGTTTGTACGTGCGAGCATGTCGCCAGCCTCAGGCTCATCAACCGGCGCCCGGCAACCGCATCGCAGGAAGAAATCGAACGCAACCCTCGCTCACGCAGTGCCCGTCTGCGGGTTGCAGAACGCGTGCCAGTGGCATGAAGCTTGCAAGCCTGAGCTTGACCGGTATGTCATGAGGAACTTTCGTGTCCAAACATAGCCAAGTCCGTCGAAAACTGCCCTGGAAGACACAAGTGCGCATCACGAGCCGCACTGTCATCGGCCTGCTAGCGGTGATGATCGCGGCCGGGATGTACCTGGGGGTTAACGGCCGGGTCGCCCGGGCGGGCAGGGATGTGCTTGTCTTGCAGAACGAACGGGCGGAACTCCAGCGGCAGATCGCTGAACTCACATCGACCCTGGCCGAGCTGACAACCCCCCAGCATATGCTCGAGCGGGCGCTGGAACTTGGTTATCGTCCGGCAGGCATGGGTGACATGCTTTACATCAGCGTCGACCGGAGTGTTGCACCGGCGGATTTTGAAGCCCCCCTGCCTCCCTCCTCGATGAACGAACATGCCAGCTCGCTCTCGCCGGCCTACACGGAAACCCTGGGAGAGTGGCTGATCCGCGTGGTCCGGCCACGCGGGGGAGGCGCAAGATGATCCCCAACAGCCTCCCTTACCGGCGGGTGCGCGTGCTGCTGGCCTTCATGGTCGTGCTCGCCACAGCGATGCTCATCCAGCTCATCCGCGTTCAATTCGGCCCCTACGCCCCTGTGTTTGCCACCTGGGTCGAAGCGGCGAATGAAATCGACAACGAAGTCGATCCAGAGCGCGGCGTGATCTACGACCGGGACGGCGATTTGCTGGCGACGAACGTGCCGACCTACTACCTCGAGGTGGAGGTGTTCCAGCTGACGCCGGCCAGCCGCAAGCAAATCGCGGTCGTCCTCTCCCGGGCGCTCATCCTGCCCTACGAGGATCTCTACGCCCAACTGACGGCCGATTGGGGCTCGATCGGGCAGTACCGCATCCGCTTGACGCGCCAGGTCGGGGCCGACGAACGCTGGCCGATCACGATCGACCAGGTCGCTGCGGACATGTTGAAGGGTTTCTTGCTTGACCCCGAGGCACCCGACCTGAGCGGTTTGAAGATGGTTCCAGCACCGCGCCGTGAATATCCCGCCGGCAGGCTGGCCGGGCACCTGCTCGGCTTCGTCAACCAGGAGGGGAAGGGTTTCTTCGGCCTGGAAGGGTTCTACGACAGCTGGTTGGCCGGCAAGCCGGTCACGATCGAACGCGGTTACATCCCGCCCGAAGCACACCTGGAGCCTGACCCGCCGGCGGGGGTCAACCTGGTCCTGACGATCGACCTGGACATTCAGCAGATGGTCGAGGACATCCTGCGCAAGGCGCTCGAAGATTCAGGCGCCGAGTCCGGTCAAATCATCGTCATGGATCCGAAGACCGGTGAGATCCTGGCACTCGCCATCCAGCCTTCACTGGATCCAAACAATTACGAGCCCTGGCTGGAAACTCAGGGGGTCGATAGCCGACGACCTGGAGGAAGCCGAAGAGCCGGTCATCAACCCTGCCGTCGGCGGTCAGTTTGAACCCGGCTCAACCTTCAAGGTGCTCACGATGGCCGCCGCGATCGATGCGGGGGTCGTCACGCCCGAGGACGAGTACCTGGATACGGGCGTGATCGAGGTCGGTGGGGTCCGCATCCGCAACTGGAACGGGGGCGCCTGGGGGCCGCAGACGATGGTCGGCTGCATGCAGCACTCGCTCAACGTCTGCCTGGCCTATGTCGCCTCCGAGAAATTAGGCGCTCCCTTGTTCTACCAGTACCTGGAAGCATTCGGGATTGGGCGGGGGACGGGGATCGATGTGGCCGGGGAGGTAGCTGGCCAGCTGCGGACGCCGCGCCATCCAGAATGGACGGAAGCCGACCTGGGAACGAATTCGTTTGGCCAGGGAGTTTCGGTAACGCCGGTCCAGCTCCTGGCAGCGGTGGGTGCCATCGCAAATGAAGGGGTCATGCTGCAGCCGCATGTCGTCCGGGCCGTGGTCGGGCCTGAAGGCGCTTACTACCCGAAACCGACGGTCCTTGGCAGACCGATTTCGGCCGAGACCGCCGAGGTGATGACGAAAATGCTCTCGCAATCGCTGGACGGAGAGACGACGCTGGCGCATGTAAATGGATACGAGTTGGCCGGGAAGACCGGCACGGCACAGATCCCGAACGAGCGTGGTTATGACGACCGGTGGACGATAGCCTCTTTCGTGGGCTGGGGTCCGGTCGTCGACCCACAATTCATCGTCCTGGTGCGGATCGACAAGCCCGAGATCTCGCCCTGGGGGTCTGTCGTGGCAGCACCGATCTTCAGGGATGTCGTCGAGCGGCTGGTCACGATGCTTGAGATCCCGCCAGATCACGTGCGCGAGCAGCTCGCAGCTGCCCGGGCCGAGGAACAACAATAAATGCTAACGATCGGCATGGTCGTTGAATCTTATCGTAGGAACGCTACCGGTTGGCTTGGAATACGAAATCGCCAACACGGTTATCGATTCACGCCTGTCGGTAGAAGGCTCTCTCTTTGTGGCTTTGCGCGGCGAGTCTGGCGGATGGGCACGACTTTGTGGGAGATGCCTTTGAGCGCGGGGCTATCCTGGCGCTCATCGATCACGAAGTCCAGGCGCAGGCTGCAATCCTTGACATCCGGCGGGCCCTGCCCGAGATCGATCTCAGCGTGCTCGTCCCGCCGATTTGCCTGCGCGTGGAGGACAGCCTGGCAGCGCTGCAGCAGTTGGCGCGCTACTGGAGGGCTCGTTTCGAGGTCAAGGTGATCGGCATCACGGGCAGCGTTGGTAAATCAACGACAAAAGAACTTATTGCAGACGTACTCAGCCGGCGCTTCGAAACCATTCGCAGCCCGGGAAATTTGAACAACGAGATCGGGCTGCCCCTGAGCTTGATGGGCCTGACAAAGCGCCACCAGCGGGCCGTGCTCGAAATGGGCTTTTATGTCCCCGGTGAAATCGCTCAACTTTGTTCGATCGCCCACCCCCAGATCGGGGTCCTGACCAACGTCAGCGAAGTCCACCTGGAGCGTGCCGGAAGCATGGAAGCGATCATCCAGGGCAAGAGCGAGCTCGTTCAAGCGCTTCCGCCGGCCCCGGAGGGGGTCGCCATCCTCAACTACGACGACCCGCGCGTGATGGGCATGGCAGACAAGACACAGGCCAGGATCTTCACCTATGGCTTGTCGCCGGATGCCGATTTGTGGGCAAACGAAGTCGAAGGGCTGGGTTTGGAGGGGCTGCGCTGCGTGGTTCACCACGGAGATGAGCACATCCACCTGAGAGTGCCTCTGCTCGGGCGACATTCGGTTCATACGGTCCTGCGGGCGGCAGCTGTTGGCCTGGTTGAAGGGCTGACCTGGCAGGAGATTGTGGGCGGGCTGCAGGACACCCAGAGCCAGCTGCGCTTGATGGCCGTGCGCGGGCCGGGTGGGGCGCTCTTGCTTGATGATACCTACAACGCGGCACCGACCTCGGTCATCGCGGCCTTGAATTTGCTCGAAGATCTCGAAGGCCGGCGGATCGCTGTCCTGGGCGACATGCTCGAGCTGGGTGGCTATGAAGAACGTGGGCACCGCATGGTTGGCGCACGCGCAGCCGAGGTCGCCGATCTTCTAATTACGATTGGCGAACGCTCTCCCTGGATCGCAGACGAGGCGCGGGCAATCGGGATGGACGGATCACAAGTACTGGAGATGGGGTCGAACGATGAAATCATCGAGTACCTGCGGGGACGGATCGGGGAAGGGGACGTAGTCCTGGTGAAGGGTTCACGTGGGATGGCCCTCGATGAAGTTGTCGCCGCACTCGAGGCAAGCGAATGAGCCAAACGGCGATGGCGCTCGCGTTGGGAGGCATTACGTTTCTCCTCACGGTCATCTGGGGTGGACCGTTGATCCGCATCATGCGCATGCTTCGCATCGGCGAACAAATCCGGATCGAAGGCCCGCAGCGCCATATCACAAAGCTGGGTACGCCAACGATGGGCGGCTGGCTCTTCATCATCCCGGTCATCCTGATCACCGGGGTATTGAACCTTGTTTCAATCATCAGCGATTTGACCGTCCTGGGAAATTCAATCCTGCTTCCGATGCTGGTGATGCTGCTCTTCGCGCTGATCGGGGCCGTCGATGATTGGCTTGGCATCCGCCGCAGCCGGCCGGTGCGCGGCATGCGCGCCCGCTGGAAGTTCCTGCTCCAGATGCTGATCGCGCTGGGCGTGGCCTTGATCCTCAAGTACGGGCTCAATACGCCAGAATTGATCCTGCCCAACGTGCCCGAGGTCATTGAACTCGGCATCTGGTACGTCCCGATCGCCATGATCTGGATCGTGGGCTGGAGCAATGCCGTCAACCTGACCGATGGCCTGGATGGCCTGGCTGGCTTGATCTCCGCTACTGCTTTCGCCGCCTTCGGCGCAATCGCCATGCTCCAGGGACAAGTGTTCCTCGTGCGTTTCTGTTTCACGGTCGTGGGAGCGGTCTTCGCCTTCCTCTGGTACAACGCGCAGCCGGCCGAGCTCTTCATGGGAGATACCGGGTCCCTGGCGTTGGGAGCGACGCTGGCCGTGGTCTCACTCATGACCGGCCAGTGGATCCTGCTGCCGATCATCGCCATCATCCCTTTCAGCGTGACCCTGAGCGTGATCATCCAGGTTGCCTATTTCAAAATTACACGCGGGCGCCGGCTCTTCAAGATGGCCCCGCTGCACCATCATTTTGAGCTAAGTGGTTGGAGTGACACCCAAATCGTGCAGCGCTTCTGGCTGGTCGCATTGCTGGCTGGCATGTTCGGGGTCGCGCTCGCCCTAGTCTAAGGAGGAAGAGTCATGGATATCGGAATGCTTTGGTTCGACGACAGCCCGACCGCCCTGCAGGACAAGGTAAGCCAGGCGGTGAGCTTCTACCAGGACAAGTTCGGTGAAACACCCACCCACTGCCTGGTCCATCCCAAGACTCTGAACACAGAGGCAGAGGGGATCGTCGCCGGGGTCCAGGTGAGGACGGCAAGGAACGTCATGCCCAATCACTACTGGATCGGTGTCGATGAAAAATCATCCCGGGTGCGCAAGCCTTCACTGCGTGCCACAACCGGGGAAATGCCGCAAGAGAAAGCTGCCTGACCCACCGTTGGCTTGATCGCTGTGTCTCGGTGGGTGGATAAGCAGGTCGTGGTGGTGGGATTGGCGCGCCAGGGAAAAGCGCTGGTTCGCTATCTGGCCGGCCAGGGTGCGCATGTGCTGGTAACTGATTTGAAATCTGAAAATGATCTGCAGGGAGAGATGGCCGAACTCGCTGACTTGAAACTTGATTATGTATTGGGAGGACACCCCTCCTCGCTGCTTGAGGGCACCGATGCGCTCTTCCTTTCTGGTGGCGTGCCGGCAGCATTGCCGCTGGCGGTCGAGGCGCGCAGGCTGGGCATCCCGGTCAGCAATGATGCCCAGCTCTTCCTCGAGGAGACGCCGGCGGATGTGATCGGCATCACCGGGTCGGCAGGAAAAACGACGACAACTTCGCATCGTTGCCCAGATGGCGGAAAGAGCTTTCAAAGGCAGCGAACGCTCCGTTTGGCTGGGGGGGAACATCGGCCGCCCGCTCCTGATCGATATGGAACGCATGCAAAGCGGGGACCTGGCCGTCATGGAGCTCTCGAGTTTTCAACTCGAGTTGATCGAATCGAGCCCGGGGATCAGCGCCCTCCTGAACCTCACGCCCGATCATCTCGACCGCCACGGGACAATGGAGAACTACGTTCAAGCAAAGTTACGCATCCTTCAATTCCAGGTGGCCGGGGATTGGGCGATCCTAAACCACGATGACCCAGCGGTGTGGGGGTTCCACACGAGATGTCAAAGGCGGATTGATCGGTTTCGGCGCTGCCGATCCGGGGACGGAATCGGCGGCTTTTATCGATAGGAACAAGCTGATGCTTCGGTTCGCAGGCAGTCCAGCAGGTGATTTGCGGCGTGGACGAAGTCAAGTTACGTGGACGCCACAACCTGCTCAACATGCTGGCAGCCTGCGCCTTGTCCGCTGCAGCCGGTGTCGGGGTTGAAGCGATGGCCAGCGTGGCGACCTCCTTCGCCGGGGTTCCTCATCGATTGGAATTTGTGGGTGAATTCCTTGGAGCGGCCTGGTTCAACGATTCGATCGCAACGACACCCGCATCGCGCCCTGGCTGCGGTGCGGTCCTTCGACGAGCCCCTCATCCTGCTCCTCGGTGGCCAGGATAAGGCTTTGCCATGGGAGCCATTTTTCGCTGAAGTCCTCGCCAGGGTTGAGCACATCGTGCTCTTCGGGGAAGTCGGCGGCAGGTTCGCAGGTTTGATCAACGGCCTGGAAACCGCAGGTGACACGGGCGCAGTCTCACTGGTGGATAACCTGGAGCAGGCGGTGGCTGCGGCGGCCCGCGCTGGCGCGACCGGGGATGGTCGTGCTGCTGTCACCCGGGTGCACCAGCTTTGACGAATTCGCGAACTACGAGGCGCGCGGTGAGCGGTTACATGGAATTGGTGAGGGCACTATGATCGAAGGCTCCGTGCAGAAGCCCATCGTGAATACGCGCCGAATTCAACTGCCATTCGACCTGTGGTTGGTCGTCCTGACGGCCGTCATGCTCGTGCTCGGGATGGTGATGGTTTATTCGGCCAGCTGGGATGTCTCCTGGCGCTTGTTTGGCGATCACAACGCAATTTTCAACCGCCAGCTGACGAACCTGGTGTTGGGATTAGGCGCCATGCTGGTCGCGGCCTGGTTTCCCCTTGACTGGCTCCGGCGGGCGGCGCTTCCGCTGATCGTGGCGACGATCATCATCCTCTTCGCCGTTTTGATCGTGAACCTGGGCGGCGAGTACAAGCGTGCGTTCCTGGGTGCTTCCGTACAGCCCTCCGAGCTGGCGAAATTGGCCCTGGTCATCTACCTGGCGGTCTGGATGGAGTCGAAGGGCGAGCGGTTGAGCGACCTGGGCTACGGATTTATGCCGCTCGTCTTCATCGTGGGGCTCGTTGGTGGGCTCATCGTCGCCCAGCCCGATTTGAGCGCCGGCCTGACCATCGGCCTGGTGTCCCTGACGATGTTCTACCTGGCGGGCGCGCAAACCTTGCAGACCCTGGGGTCTAGGCCTGGGGGGAGGATCCGTCGGCTACATCATGGTCCGGCTGCACCAGACCGGGGCAGAGCGCTGGATGCAGTTCAAGGATGGGTTGTTCGACATCGAGAAGGCTTCCTACCATGTCCAGCAATCGCTCCAGGCATTTTACAACGGCGGGTTATTCGGGCGCGGGCTGGGGGCGAGCAGGGCGAAATTTGGCTTTCTCCCGGCACCCCACACGGACAGCGTCTTCGCCATCGTCGGTGAGGAGCTTGGCCTGGTCGGCGCCATGTTGGTCCTGATCCTGTTCTGCCTCTTCCTGTGGAGGGGATTTCAGCGTGGCGGTCGAGACGGAAGACCGGCTGGCGCTCCTGCTGGCGAGCGGGGTCACGTTCTGGATCGGGGCAGAAGCCTTGATCAACATGTCGGTGTTGCTCGGCTTGCTGCCATTTGCCGGCAACGCGCTCCCCTTCTTCAGCTACGGCGGGTCGAACCTTGTAACGACCCTGGCCGGGGTCGGGCTTGCTGTTGAACGTGTCCCGCCAGACACGAGCGGAAGCAAGAAAGCGAGGCCAAGTTGCGACTTTTAGTATCGGCCGGGGGGACCGGGGGCGGAGTGTATCCCGCCTTGGCCGTCGTCGCCGCTCTCGACAAGGGCGCTGACGTGCTCTGGATCGGTGGTGAGGGCGGCATGGAATCTCAGCTCGTGAAGCGAGCAGGGATCCCCTTCGAGTCGATCCCGGCCGCCGGCGTCCACGGCGTCGGGTTGCGCAAGCTTCCCGGCAATGCCTGGCGCCTGCTGCAGGGCGTCCCTGCAGCCGGACGGATCCTGAACCGCTTCAAGCCCGAGGCGCTGTTCTTCACGGGCGGGTACGTCGGCGTGCCCGTTTCCTTTGCGGGCCGGCGGCTGCCGCAGGCTGTCTTCGTGCCGGATATCGAACCCGGCCTGGCCCTGCGTCTCATCGCCCGCAAGGCGGCGATGGTCGCCGTCACGACCGAGGAATCACGCCGCTACTACGCCGCCGCTGCTCCCCTCCAGGTAACGGGCTATCCGGTTCGGGGGGAGCTGAAGGTCCTCGAACCGGCAGCAGCCCGGCGCAGCTTGGGGTTGAGGGGCGATGACCCGGTCTTGCTGGTCTACGGCGGCAGTCGCGGTGCACGCACGATTAACAAAGCCGTCGAGGCCAACCTGGAGGCGCTGTTGACGTTGTGCCAGGTCATCCACATCAGCGGGGAATTGGACTGGCCGTGGGTCAAGACGCTGCGGGATGGGCTGCCGGAGGGCAGCCGAGCCAGGTACCTGGCATTTCCCTACCTGCATGAAGAGATGGGCATGGCGTTCTCAGCAGCGAGCCTGGTGATTTCACGTGCCGGCGCCGCCTCGCTCGGGGAGCTCCCCTTCTACGGCCTGCCGGCAATCCTGGTGCCCTACCCGCACGCCTGGCGCTACCAGGCGGTGAACGCCCGCTACCTTGAGTCCCACCAGGCGGCTGTCCTGCTCGAGGACAGCGAGTTCAGGCGATCGGCTTGTCGAAGAAGTCGTGGCGCTGCTCGGGGACCCGGGCCGCTTGCAGAGGATGCGTGAAGCGAGCCGCAGCCTGGCTGTCCCGGACGCGGCCGAAGCGATTGCGCGCGGCATCACGCAGCTGGTCGAAGGACAGGGGCAGACAAGTGGTTAGCCTCGTCGTCCTCTTCGGCATTCTCGTGGTCCTTTTTGCCATCATTGGCGCCACGCGCGGTTGGGCGAAGGAGCTGCTCGTCACAAGTTCCATCATCCTGGCGTTGTTCATCATCCAGATCCTGGAGACCAATATCCGGCCTTACTACACAGCCCTGGTGATGCAGCCACCTTCGACGCAGTTCATGATTCGCGGCTTGTTACTCGGCTTGCTGGCGTTCTTCGGGTACCAGACGCCCCACCTGCGGGCTCTCCAACCCAAGCTGGTGCGGGAGAGGCTGCAGGACATCCTGTTGGGGATACTGATGGGCGCGTTGAATGGCTATTTGCTGTTCGGATCGCTCTGGTACTACTTGCACGACCTGGGCTATCCCACGACTTTGATCCAGATGCCAGAACAGGGCACGGCCTTGTTCGAACAGATAACGGAGATGGTAACAATCCTTCCGCCTCACATCCTGCCCATCCCGCAGCTCTACTTCGCGGTGGGCATCGTCTTCGTCTTCATCATCGTGGTGTTCGTATGAGGCGGGTGCACCTGGTGGGAATCGGCGGGGCAGGGATGTCGGCCATTGCAGTGGTGCTGCTCGGCCGCGGAGAACAGGTTAGCGGTTCGGACCGGGCGCGCTCGGTCTACACCGCGAAGCTGGAGGACATGGGTGTGAAGGTCGCACTCAACCATGACGCGAAAAATATCTCCGGGGTTGATCTGGTGGTCGCATCGTCAGCCATCCCGGAAGAGAACCCCGAGCTCGTGGCCGCTCGCGAGCAGGGAATCCCCGTCATGCGCAGGGCAGCTTTCCTGCGGGAGCTGACCCGTGGGTTTCAGACCATCGCCGTGGCCGGTACGCATGGAAAAACAACAACGACCGGTCTCATCGCCTGGATCCTCGAACAGGATGGTCGTGATCCGAGCTTCATCGTCGGCGGCATGCTGCCGGACTTCGACTCGAATGCCAAGGCCGGGCGCGGGCCACTCTTCGTCATCGAAGCTGACGAGTATGATCGGACCTTCCTCGGCCTCGAGCCGGAGCTGGCGGTAATCACGAACGTCGAGCTGGATCATCCAGATTGCTATCCGACGGTCGAGGCATTCCAGGGCGCCTTTCAGCAATTTGCCAACCAGGTGCAGTCGAAGTTGGTGACCTGTGCCGATGATGCGGGGGCAAGTTCTCTCACGCCTGGGCAGGCAGAACGCATCACGTACGGGCTCACTGGAGATGCGCAATGGCGCGCAGAGGAAATCCGCCCGAATGCAGCCGGCGGTTCCGATTTCCTGCTCTTGCGTGGAGCAGAGACCCTGGGCCTCATCCGGATCCGATTGCCCGGGACACATAACGTGTTGAACGCGTTGGCGAGCCTTGCGGCGTGTGACGCAATCGGGGTGGACCTGCGGGTTGCGCGGGAGGCCTTGACGAATTTCCATGGCGCCGGGCGCAGATTCGAGCTCATCGGCGAGCAGGCCGGGGTGAGCGTAATCGACGATTACGCCCATCACCCGACTGAGATCGCAGCCACCCTGCAAGCCGCCCGCCAGCGCTTCCCGGAGGCACGGATCTGGGCCGTCTTTCAGCCGCATACGTTCTCCAGGCTGCGGGCCTTGAAAGAAGGTTTCGCCAAAGCCTTCACCGGAGCCGACGGGGTCATCGTAACCGAGGTCTTCGCCGCCCGGGAGGCGTTCGACCCCGAGTTCAGCGGAGAGACCATCGCCAGTTTTATTGAGGGCAGCAATGTTCATTTCATCCCCGGGTTCGACGAAATCGTCGGATTCTTGCTCGGTGAGGTCAAAGCTGGGGATGTGGTCCTCACACTCAGCGCAGGCGACGGCAACCTGGTCGGTACGCGCCTGTTGGAAGCCATCAAGGTCAACGAGGGAGAGGGAAACCATGGCTAAGAAGAAGGGCGTCTTCGAAGCGGACAGGAAGATGGAGCTCAGGCTGCGCCTCGCCGCAAAACGCGCAACCGAGCCGGATTACCGGGTCCGGGAAAACATCCAGACGTTGGATCCGGAGGCTGGGATGTTGAACAAGCTGATAGAGAGGGTTCGCACACTGTGAGTTTGCGCTTGGCAGCGGGAGAGGATCTCGTATGGCTGTCAGAAACATTCCAGGAATCCTACCGACGCGAGGTTCCCCTGGCGCCGTACACCTCTTCCCGGCTGGGTGGGAAAGCCGACCACTTGATCGAGGCCAGGTCGGCCCAATCGCTGGCTTTCGCGGCAAGGGAATTATGGGGACGCGGGCTTGCTTTTCGCGTCCTTGGAGGCGGATCGAACGTGCTTGTGGCGGATGAAGGTGTACGCGAGATCGTCCTGTTGAACAGGGCCAAGGACAGGCGCTTCTCTGAGGGGAGCGAGATGCCCTTGCTGTGGGCTGAATCGGGCGCCTCGATCGGGACGCTTGCCCGGCAATCGGCTGAACGCGGCCTGGCTGGCCTGGAATGGGCTGCAGGCGTGCCCGGGACCCTGGGTGGCGCCGTGGTTGGCAATGCCGGCGCACACGGGGGGGACATGGCTGGCTCACTCACCATGGCCGAAATCTTGCAACAGGACGGAGGACAGGATTCGTGGCCCGTCGATCGTCTTGAATATGGATACCGGACGAGCCATTTGAAGCGCAACCCTGGGAGGTTCGTCGTATTGAGTGCAACCATGGAGCTGGTCGAATCAACGCCTGAAGCGTGTAAGGAGCTCATGCGGACTTATCGCGAGCGGCGCGAGGCCAGCCAGCCAGCGGGGGCAAGCATGGGGTCCATGTTTAAGAACCCCACCGGGCATCACGCCGGCCAACTGCTAGACAGTGCAGGGTTGAAGGGGATGCGCGCCGGATCAGCCGTGATCAGTGATGTGCACGCCAATTTCTTCATTAACGAGGGCGGTGCGAAAGCTGCCGATGTGAAGAATCTGATCGAGCGGGCGGAGGCCGAGGTACGGCGTGTCCACGGCATCGAGCTTGAATTGGAAATTGAGCTGCTTGGTGATTGGCCCGGTGCAACGAGCGGCTTAGAGGGAAGCATGTGACCGAGAAGATTGCGATCGGGGTCATCTTCGGTGGGCGGAGCGGCGAGCATGAGGTTTCCCTCATGTCGGCGCGTTCCGTCCTCGCGGCCCTCAATACCGGTCGATACGCCATCAGCGAGATCGGCATCACCAAAGACGGGCGCTGGTTATCCGGCCCGGACGCGCTCGCGTGCTTTGAAGAGGGACAAACCGAGACGCTGACGCCAGTATTCATGCTGCCTGAACCGGATGACGGCCAGCTCTATCTGCGCAGCGAGGGCGGAATCCAGGTCAAGGAGCACCTTGATGTCCTGCTGCCCGTGCTGCATGGGAGCTTTGGAGAAGACGGGAGCATGCAGGGCCTGCTCGAACTGGCCGATGTCCCGTACGTAGGCGCGGGGGTGCTGGCATCGGCGGTCGCCATGGACAAGGGATTATTCAAGGGATTGATGCGGGCGCATGAAATCCCGGTACTGGATTGGGTTGTCTTCAACACAAGCGATCTTGAGCAGGGGATGGATGCCGCCCTTGACAGGGCTGAACAGGTCGGGCCCTACCCGCTGTTCACCAAGCCGGCCAACCTTGGATCGTCGGTTGGGATCAGCCGCTGTGAGAACCGGTCAGATCTGATCGAGGGACTGCAGGATGCTGCCCGGTACGACCGGCGTGTCCTGGTTGAACTCGGGATCGAGGCGCGCGAGATTGAGGTGAGCGTGCTCGGGAATGAGGCGCCGCAGGCTTCGATTGCCGGAGAGGTCGTCCCGAACGATGCGTTTTACTCGTACGAGGCCAAGTACTTGAAAGATACTTCCGAGCTCGTCATTCCAGCCCCGATCGACGATCAGGTCATGGGCCAGGCCCGCAAGATCGCCATCGAAGCCTACCAGGCGATCGATGGCGCGGGCATGGCACGCGTCGATTTCCTGCTCGAGCGGGGAACTGGTGAGCTCTACTTGAACGAGATCAACACCATCCCTGGCTTCACCAAGATCAGCATGTACCCGAAGTTGTGGGAAGCGAGCGGCGTGCCCTATTCACAGCTGCTCGATAAGCTGGTCGATTTCGCGATGGAGCGTTTCGCCCAGAAAGCAGGGCTCGTCCGCAGCTACGGAGTGGAACAGTGACGGTTGGCGAGAGGACGTTGGGCGTTCCAGGCACCCGGGCCGATGAGGTCAGGGCGCGGCGCGTGCGCAACAAGCGCAGCGTCGAACGGCCAGGAAAACTGAAGGAAGTCAAGCCGAAGCGTTCCCGCCGGATGCGGCGGCGGTATGACCTTGAGCTTTCCCGGGAGCACAACACGCAAATTCAATTGACGGCCTTGCCGGCGGGCTATGTCGGTCAGCGAATTTTTTCGGCTGTTGTGATTATGTTGGCGGTGATGGGGTTGATCCGTTTCTTTCATTCCCCCGGCTACGAGGTGGGGATCCCGGAAATCACGGGGCTCGGTTTGCTGACGCCAGCCCAGGTTAGATCTATAGCAGGGATTGAGGGAACATCGATCTTCCAAATCGATCCAGCGGTGGTAGAGGCAAAGCTAGAGGAGGCTGCAGAGGTGAGCGAAGCATATGTAACGTTGGCCTGGCCGAACAAGGTCAGGATTGATCTCAAGGAGCGGGAGCCAGCAGCAGCATGGGATGACGCCGGCCGCATCTGGTGGCTTTCAGCGGATGGCGTGGCATACATCCAGCATGGGGTCATGAGCAACCTGGTCAACATCTTCAGCGAAGAGCCGTCTCTGCAGTTCGGGGAGTCGGCCAGCGAACCGGTCATCGACCCGGAAGTCATCGCTGCTGCCACGGCGCTGAAGACGCTGCTGCCGCAGGTGTCGGGCTGGGCGTATGACAAGGAGCACGGGCTCGGTTTCCAGGATCCGCACGGGTGGATGGGCTACTTCGGCCATGGCGGGGATGTCGACCTCAAAGTCGAGGTCTACAACGCCCTCGTCAGGGCGATGGAAGCAGACGGCATTACGGCCAGCATCGTGAGTGTTGAAAATCCAGCCGCGCCCTACTACGCGCGTGATTGAGGCGATTTGTGACAACGATCCTCGGTTCTGACGATACGATCTTCGTGGGTGTCGACATCGGCACCAGCAAGATTTGTACGTTGGTCGGCCATCCAACGCTGGATGGTAAATTGCGCGTGGTCGGCGTAGGCAGCGTGCCGGCGCACGGCATGCGCAAGGGCGGCGTGGTCAACCTTGAGGCGCTGGCCAGGGCGATCCAGTCCTCGAAGGATAAGGCCGAACGCAGCTCCGGATACGAAATCACATCTGCGCTGGTCAGCCTTTCTGGTGCGCATATCGCCTCCCAGAACAGCAAGGGCATGGCCGGCGTTACCGGGAAGACGGTCGGGTTCGATGATGTGCAACGCGCGGTGGAAGCCGCTCGCTCGATCGTGGTGCCTTACAACCGCAGCATCGTGCATGTGATCCCGCGTAACTTCGTTGTCGACGGGCAGGATGGCATCAAATCGGCCATCGGCATGCATGGCTACCGGCTTGAGGTGGAAGCCCATATTGTGACAGCGAGCACCACCGCGCTGCGCAATCTCGAGAAATGCATTGAAGCAGCCGGGATCGCCGTTGACGGCTGGGTCCTGGGTTCGCTCGCTTCCGCAGGCGTGGTGTTGACGGAGACCGAGCAGGAGATGGGCGTCATGCTGTGTGATATCGGGGCGGGGACGACCGATATCGCCATCTACATCGAAGGCGCCGTCTGGCACACTGCGGTCATCCCGGTCGGAGGTGAGCATCTGACCAACGACCTGGCCCAGGTATTGCATTTACCGCAGGAGACGGCCGAGTCCTTGAAGCAGCGCCACGGGCATGCCCGGCCTTCCGCCCTGGATCCCAACCAGAGCTTTGCCGTGAGGCCGTTCGGTGAGGAGAAACCACTCCAAATCAAGCATGTTGACGTGGCAGCCATCCTGGAACCAAGGATCGAGGAACTTTTCAGCCTGGTCCGCCAGGAGGTCAAACGCAGCGGGTACGACGGGCTGCTCCCTGCAGGGGTTGTGGTGACGGGTGGAACGGGTCTGCTGCCGGGCTTGAAGGAAGTCGCCAGCAGCGTGCTTCAGCTGCCGGTGCGGACGGCACAGGCAGAGAACATGCAGGGATTGGTCGACAATTTGCGCTCGCCAGCCTACGCCGCGAGCCTGGGGTTGTTGTACTGGGCTCAACAATTCGAGGAGTCGGAGCTTGAGACCTACACCTACCGTGGAATATCGTTTCCAAAGCTAAATCTGGAAAGGGCAGCCGACTTCTTCAAGCGGCTGCTGCCGGGTTAGCCCGTCAGCCCGGGCTGAAAGCAGCCCGGGAGAGCAGGCATCATAAACGAGGAAGGAAGAGGAGGAACACGATGAACCAAGTACCGAACATGGAATCTTTTGCAAGGATCAAGGTCGTTGGGGTCGGCGGTGGAGGCAGCAATGCCGTCAACCGCATGATCGAGGAGGGCCTGGCCGGCATCGAGTTTGTCGCCGTCAATACCGATGGCCAGGCGCTTCTGCTTTCGAACGCCTCAACCCGCGTGCGGATCGGTGAGAAACTCACCCGCGGGTTAGGGGCAGGGGGCAACCCCGAGGTCGGGCAAAAAGCCGCCGAGGAATCTGCAGAGGAGTTGTACGAGGTCCTCAAGGGCAGCGACATGGTCTTCATCGCCGCCGGCATCGGCGGTGGGACGGGCACAGGCGCAGCTCCAATCATCGCCCAGATCGCGAAGGAAATCGGTGCGCTCACGATCGGTGTCGTGACCCGGCCCTTTACCTTCGAAGGCGCCAAGCGTGCCCAATCGGCCGAATCGGGCATCACCAAGCTCAAGGAGCAGGTCGATACGTTGATCGTGATCCCGAACGACCGGCTGCTGCAAATCGCCGATAAGAAATCCAGCCTGCATGACGCCTTCAAGATCGCCGATGACGTGCTGCGCCAGGGGATCCAGGGCATCAGTGAGCTCATCACGGTGCCCGGGTTGATCAACCTGGACTTCGCCGATGTGCGCACCATCATGTCAGAAGGCGGGGCAGCCTTGATGGCCGTTGGCCGGGCCTCGGGTGAGGATCGTGCCCGCATGGCCGCCGAGCAAGCGATCTCGAGCCACCTGCTCGACATCACCATCGACGGCGCACGCGGGATCCTGTTCAATGTCAGCGGCGGGAGCGACCTGAGCCTGTTCGAGGTCAACCAGGCCGCGGCCATCATCAAGGAAACCGCGCATCCGGATGTAAACCTGATCTTCGGCGCGGTCATCGACCCGACCCTGGGCGAAGAGCTGCGGGTGACGGTCATCGCCACTGGCTTCGAGCGCTCTGGCGCTGTGCGCCAATCAGCTCGGCGAGCTCGCAGCCGGACCGAGGCGCGCGCCAAGGATGGCGCTCCTGCCCTGGATGCAAGCGAAGAATTCCAGGCGCAGGCGATCGACTTGAACGATCTAGACATCCCGGCTTTTCTAAGACGTCGCTAAGGAGGGTGGCTCATCAGCTTGGCCGGCTGACCACCACCCCAGGAAGCCCCGTCAGGCCGTTTGCCGCCCGGTCCTGAACGTGGGCAAGTACGCAGCAGACCGTCGTCGGTACCTCCTCCCGGCGCCGGTCTGCTGCGCGTCAATTTCCCGGGTGACCAAAGTACCATAATCTTTAAGGTAAATGTTGAACCCTGAGCCTTGTTTCAGGGTTCTTCCCTATGCTAGAATGAGCCCCCTTGCCCCTAGAAGTCCGGTCTCGGACTTAGGTCTAGCCTAGATCTGGCGTGGAACAGATGAGCGAGTTGAGAGGCTGGAATGCGTTGCCCATTTTGTGAGGGTGATCAAACTAGGGTGATCGACACAACCCATGACACACGGGGTGGGATCCGGCGCCGGCGCGAGTGCAGCCTCTGCCAGCAGCGGTTCAGTACATACGAACGGGCGATCCTTACCGCACCATTAATTCAGAAGCACGATGGAACTCGCGAAGAATTCGATCGGGACAAGCTGCTGCAGGGCATCCGGATCGCGTGTGCGAAACGTCCCGTATCTGCAGCAGATATCGATCGGCTGGCAGGTGAAATCGAAGCACGCTTGGAATCACTCGGGAAGGAGGAAGTATCCTCCCGGTTTGTAGGTGACATGGTCATCGCCGGTTTGAAAGAACTCGATTACGTTGCGTACATCCGCTATGCAATCGTGTATCTTGGCCTGGATGACCTGCAGGCTATCCAGGACGAAATCGACCGACTGCTCGAAAACTGAGATCACCCCTTCCTGGTTCGAGGGGGTAGATCTCTTTGTTGGCTCAGGTGATTGGTATCTTTTCTTGGAGGAAGAGGGATGATCGAAACGGGGAAGCGCGATCTTAGAAGTTGATGTCTCCCGATCTATGGCGCATACGCCGGACCTGCCTCCGGACCTGCCCGAGGTGGAGCTTACCGAGAATGCCCGCACGGTGCTCACGAAGCGCTACCTGCGGCGTGGTGAGGACGGCGAACCGATCGAAAGCATCGAGGAGATGTTCTGGCGTGTGGCATACCATGTCGCGCTCTCCGAGCAAGAGTGGTCCGGGGATGTCGAGCAATCTGCTCGCCAGTTTTATCAACTTCTCACCAGCAAGCGTTTCTTCCCCAACTCTCCGACCTTTACCGGCGCCGGGACACCGCTCGGCCAGCTGGCTGCATGTTTCGTCCTGCCAATCGCTGACGACATGGGCCGGGATGGCGCCGGCATCTTCCAAACGCTGCGCGATGCAGCCTTGATCCAGCAGACCGGCGGGGGGAATGGGTTTTCATTCTCCCGGCTGCGGCCGAACGGCGACCTGGTGAAATCCTCCGCCGGCTCAGCCACGGGACCGGTTGGGTTTTCTGCGGGTATATGACCAGGCTTTTGGCGAGATCGCCCAGGGCGGAACCCGGCGTGGCGCGAACATGGCCGTCCTCAGGGTCGATCATCCCGATATCGAGCGTTTCATCCACTGCAAGACGGACGAGAATGCGATTACGAATTTTAATATCTCCGTTGGGATCACCGACGAATTCATGCGCGCGGTGCGCGATGACGATTGGTGGGAGCTCCGGTTCCCGGACGTCAGTACGCGTGAGTACCGTGAATACAAGGGGAAATCATTTTCCGAGATGCAGGAAAACGTACCCCAGAAGACATTTAAGCGCTTGCGGGCACGCGAGCTTTTCGACAAGATTGTCAAGCAAGCACATCACAATGGTGAGCCGGGCCTCCTGTTCCTGGACGCCGCCAACCGCAGCAACCCCGTCCCGCACCTCTACGAGCTTGAGGCGACGAACCCCTGCGGTGAGCAGTGGTTGGGGCCTTATGAAAACTGCTGCCTGGGATCGATCAACCTCGCCCAGCATCTCGATGACCAGGGTGGCGTGGATTGGGAGCTGCTGGAAGAAAGCGTAGCCGTGGCGACTCGCTTCCTGGATGATGTGGTCAGCGCCAACGCGTACGTCCCGGCAGTATCACAGCTGAAGGAGGCCGCCTTCCGTGCCCGCCGCATTGGGCTGGGCATCATGGGTCTGGGCGACCTGATGTACCACGTCGGGGTCCGCTATGGCTCCGAGCCGGCCCAGGAGTTCGCAGCTCAGGTGATGGAATTCATTCGCTTCCATTGCATGCGGACGAGCATCGAGCTGGCACAGGAGCGGGGACCATTTTCTGCCATCCAGGGCAGCATCTACGACCCGGACGCGCTAACCTGGACGCCTCCCGAACCGCTCACACCCTACAGCCGCGATTTCAGCCGGCCGGTCATCAACTGGGATGCGATCACTGCGGGCATCAAGGCCAATGGCATTCGCAACGCGGCCCAGACCACGATCGCACCGACCGGAACGATTGCCACGGTCGCAGGATGCGAGGCCTACGGATGCGAACCCGCCTTTGCACTGGCTTATTTCCGGCACGTTGATGACTCGGGCGAGGATCTGCGCTTGACCTACACGAGCCCGATGTTTGAGCATGCCCTGGCGAAGGCGGGGGTTGATGAGCTCACACGGGAAATGATCATCGAAGCGGTGATGAAGCACGGGACCTGCCAGCCGATCGAGGCCGTTCCTGACGAAGTGCGCGAGGTCTTTGTCGTCTCGCAAGATATCACGGCTGACGAGCACGTACGCATGCAGGCTGCGCTGCAGGCCTTTGTGGATAACAGCCTGAGCAAGACCTGTAATTTTCCTCCGAGGCGACGGTAGAAGATGTCGCGCAAGCTTACCTGCAGGCGTGGGAACTTGGCTGCAAGGGACTCACGGTATACGTGACGGGTTCGCGGCAGAAGGTCGTGCTGGAGACCAAGGCTACCGCAGATTCAAAGCTGGCCGTCGACTCCCCCCGCCAGATCCACCTCTGGCTGGAAGGCAAAAAACCACGCCCACAGCGCCTTGATGGCTGCACCTACCAGATCACGACGCCGCTGGGGAAGGCTTTCGTGACGATCAACGAGAACGGGAGTGGTGTGAGTGGCCAGCCGTTTGAAGTATTCATCACCTCGGCCAAGGCTGGCTCGGAGACTGCGGCCGTGTCCGAAGCGATCGGCCGGTTAATCTCATACCTGCTGCGGGTTGCCTCGCCTGTCCCACCGCGTGACCGGATGGGCGAAGTCGTGCGTCAGCTGGCGGGGATCGGTGGCGGACGTCCGACCGGGTTTGGTCCCAATCGCGTGCTCTCACTGCCCGACGGCCTGGCGCGCTCGCTCGCCGCCTACCTGGAGGAGACACCCGAAGCGATCCCGGTGGAAATCTTCCAACCACAGGAGCATGAGTACGAAGAGCAGCTCGGGATGCAAATTGGGGACCTGTGCCCGGAGTGCGGAGCAGCCACGGTTGTGAAAGAAGAGGGCTGCAGCAAATGTTACAGCTGCGGCTTCAGCGAGTGCTAGACAACCCCTGAGCGAGCGATAAGGCATGGAGAGCAGTATGTGGAGCCCGACTGGCGAGTTTGCGCAGCCGGGCTCCTTGCGCGTGTTCGCTTGGATGGGGCTTGAGACGACGGGTTTCAAAAGGAGGCGGAAGAAATGGATGCCAATGCGAAGAAGACTGCGCTGAGGATGCTACCCTACGGGTTGAGCGTGCTGACCGCGCTGGACGGGCAAGGGCGTTTTGCAGGGGCATCTTTGAACTGGGTCACGCAGGCCTCGTTCCAGCCACCCCAACTCGTTGTCTGCCTGAAGCGGGATTCATCGACCTTGAGCGTCGTCGAGGCGGCCGGGAAATTCACGCTGAACATGCTGGGGAAAGAGCAGGGCCGGTTAGCTGTCACCTTTTTCAAGCACGTCGAAGAGCAGGACGGCACCCTGGGCGGCGTTGCCTACCAATTGGTCCAGGGCATCCCTGTGCTCGATCCTGTCCCGGCGTATCTGCTCTGCCGGGTGGTGGAGTCGATGGGGGAGGGAGATCATAAGGTTGTGCTTGGAGAAGTCATCGATGCGGGCGTACGGGTGGCGATCACCGGCCGGCCGGACGATGAGATGCTCTGGCTGAGAGAGCTCGAGGGCAACCTGTTTTACGGGGGATGAGTCTGCAACCGGAAACGGCCAGGTCATCTGCTGCGACCATGACTCGCTTCGATTGGATCCATGCCTTTGGTTGAGGAGGTTCACCATGAAATCCTTCCGGAAGGAGCTGTGGTTCGATGTTCACGGCAGGCGTGCCTTTATCAACATCACGCCTGAAGTTGAGGCATGCCTGGCGGAAAGTGGGGTGCGGGAGGGTCTCGTACTGGTAAACGCCATGCACATCACTGCCTCGGTTTTCATCAACGACGACGAGGCCGGGCTGCATGAAGATTACGAAAAATGGTTGGAGAAGCTGGCGCCTCACGAACCCATCGCGGCATACCGGCATAACCGGACCGGCGAGGACAACGCCGATGCGCACATGAAGCGCCAGATCATGGGCCGCGAGGCCTTGATCGCCATTACGGATGGGCAGCTGGATTTCGGCCCGTGGGAGCAGATCTTCTACGGGGAATTCGACGGCGGCCGTCGAAAGCGGGTGCTGGTGAAGATCCTTGGTGAATAGTCGTTGGGTTCGCACCCCATGTGATGCCGATCGTTTCGTAGAATCACGGGGGCGTTCATGTTGCTGACCAGGCCTTGGACCGGGAAACAAGGCTGATCCACAGGCCGAGTGAGCAAACCGACCCGGCACACGAGGAATTTCTAGGAGTGGTGTCGTCATGATTGATACCCGTAACCTGGTTGAGACTTACAGCATTGTTGCGCGCGATGCGAACACCGGTGAGCTAGGCGTTGCAGTCCAAACGCACCAGATGTGCGTCGGCGCGGTCGTTCCCATGGGTCCGGCCTGCGGTCGGCGCCATCGCAACCCAGGCCCTGACCAATCCCGGTTTTGGGCCGTTGGGGCTGGCGATGCTCGGTGCTGGGCTGACGGCGGAACAGACGCTGGACGGGTTGCTGGCGACGGATGAAGGTCGTGATCAACGCCAATTGGCCATCATTGATGACGAGGGAAGGGCGGCGGCTTGGACGGGTGGTTCCTGCATCGCGTATGCAGGGCATAAAACCGGCGAAGGCTACAGCGTACAGGCCAACATGATGCTCGCGCCATCGGTCATCGAGGCCATGGCGCATGCTTTTGAGAGTGCTGGTGGCGAGTTAGCCGCCCGCATGCTGGCTGCGCTGACCGCGGCACAACGAGAAGGGGGCGATATCCGCGGCATGCAATCGGCTGCGCTGCGGGTTGTACACTCTGGGGCGAGGCATGAGGCAGCAAACGCCATCATCGCTCGCTATGATCTCCGCGTCGATGAGCATGAAGAACCGGTAGAAGAGCTGGGAAGGTTGGTCCGCCTGCGATCTGCGCAACTCAAGAGCAATGACGGGTTTTCGCTCGCGAAGCTCGGCAAGTTGGAAGAAGCGAAGGAGATTTGGGGGGAAGCGAGGACGACTGCACCTGAACTGGAGGAACTTGGCTTCTGGCAGGCCGTCGCCCTGGCAGATGAGGAGGCCGATTTCCAGGGTGCGGTTGAAATTCTAGGCCCCATTCTGAGGGATGATCGCCTGCGTGCGCAGTGGCTGGATTTGCTAGGACGCATCCAGGCATGTGGCATCATCGAGAACCCTGGCATTGCCACGAAGCTGACTGCGGCATTGGAAGAACACTGGGGTTAACATAGGGCATCACTTCATAATCCGATGCCGGGGTTTCTAACCAGTAGAACCAATCACCCGCGTCCCTGATGAGGGCAATCAACCGGAGATTTGTGATCGATGGCAAACCATTTCGTTCTGGTGGCAGGCAACATCGGCGCAGGGAAAACTTCTCTCACGGAGAAGCTCGGCGAGAGGCTCGGGTGGGAGACAGCCTTCGAGTCGGTCGTGGATAATCCATACCTGGCAGATTTCTACACCGACATGGCCAAGTGGGCCTTCCACCTGCAGGTTTTCTTTCTGGGACATCGTGCTGAGCAGCATCGCAGCCTGGCGCGTGCGAACAGGTCCTCGATCATCGATCGGTCGATTTACGAGGATGCAGAGATATTTTCGCGGGCAGCCCTGAAGTTAGGTACCATCCAGGAACGCGACTTCGAGAGCTACCAGCGGGTGTATCAGCTTGTGGTTAGCAGCCTTCCGACGCCGGATCTCCTCATCCTGCTGCGGGCGCCGGTCCAAGGTGCTGCTGAAGCGCATCCAGGAGCGGGCGCGGGAGATCGAAACCGGGATCACGCAGGAATACCTCGAGCTGCTGGATGGGCTGTATTCCGATTGGATCGAACGCTTCGACCTTTGCCCGGTGCTGACCATCAAATCTGATGATCTGGATTTCGTACATCACCCCCCCCATCTCGACGTCGTCATCCAGCGGATCCAAGAACGATTATCAGGCAAGGAGGAACTGCATTTCCCGGCTGGCACCGGGTAGTGGCCAGGAAGTTTTACAGATCTTTTACATCTCCATCACCACCCGTTTGCTGGCCACCTTGAGAATGAGCATGCAAATCATCTCAAGGAGGTCAGTGATGTTGAAGAAGATGCTGCAAGTCATGTTGTTGGTGAGCCTGGTGGTTTTCTCGACGGCGACGGTCGCCCAGGCTGAAGAAGAGCATCCCGATGTTGATGTCCGCGTCGTTGGCGTAATCACACACCTCGATCTGCCGGGGAACACCTTCACCTTGCGCACGGCCGCAGGGGGTGATGTCCACATCCACGTCACGGGAGCAACGCAATTCCGCAGCCCGGATGGGTCAGTCGCCGGCTTCGAAGACCTGGAAACCGGCTTGCGGGCTTTGGTGCATGGGAGTGAGCGCGCCCCGGGGACAATCCAGGCCAGGGTGGTCGCCGTTGCTACCGGAGATCAGCTCCCCGAAACGACCCGCATCCTGGGCGTGATAACCGGGATCAACCTGGCTGACTCGAGCTTTGGGCTCGAGACGAAGGATGGCCGGGCTTTCAGATTCTCGGTAATTGACCGGACGCGTTTCCGCAGCCGGGATGGGTCGGTCAGCTCGCTGGCTGATCTCGAGGCAGGCATGGGCGCGCTGGTCGCCGCAGCGGAGACCGAACAGGACGGCTGGGTGGCGCTATTGGTCGCTGTTGGCTCACTAGAGGAAATTCGTGAGCACGGTTTCCGAGTAAGCGGGGAGATCACGAAGGTCAATCCGGGCCAAGGAACGTTTTCTCTGACCAGCAGCGAGGGCGAAGCGTATACATTTGAGGTCGTCGAGCGAACGCAGTTTCGCAGCCCGGATGGAACCGTGACGAGCATCCATGACCTGAAATCCGGCATGCGTGCGCTTGTGGCGGGAGTTAAGACCGATGAGGGTGCGACCATCGCACTCATGGTTGCGGCTGGCACGCCCGGTGAACGCCCGGACAGGCCCAAGCTCGATGCACGGGCAGCTGGCAGGATCGTGAGCCTTGGCAACCGCACAATTACCCTGGAAACGCAATCTGGCGACCGCCAAACCTTCAGCGTGGATGAATCGACCCAGTACCGTTCACGCCAGGGTGAGGTCGGTGGATTTGGTGATCTCCAGGTGGGGATGCTGGCGCTCATCGTTGGGACCCAGCAGGAAGACGGCAGCCAGCTAGCCCGCGTAGTGGCAGCTGGACATCCTCCGCAAGATCGACCGGAACCGGGTTCAAGGCCGGAGGGTCCCGGGCAGGTGCGTCCTCCAGCCGAGGGGGAGGTCCTTCTACCCGGCGTGTAAGCGCGGATCCAAATGTACAACTCACGGCGATGCCATGCCCAGCATGGCATCGCCCTTTTGATTTCCTAAACGCCCGCGCATTGAACCAAAATTCACATACCAGCGTACTCCATGTAGAAACCGAAGGCACATCCCTGGTCTTTGGGGCGGCTACCACCTTCTCATCAGGAGGTGTACACTTTTCACCCCGATCTTGAGCTAAAGACGGAGGAGAACATTTCGCATCCCAGCATCCTTCATCGCAGACAAGTTCTCCTCGCCGGCTGCCTGCTCCTTCTCAGCGCGTGCAGCAGTGGTCCGCAAGAACGTGTTTGGCTGCAACCTCCCGGTTGGAGCCGCGGACAATTCGTGGGGACAACGTCGAGCTCGAACTTGATCCCGATCGCCCGGGACGCCGAGGGCAGTCTGTACTCCGCGTACCTCTCGGACGAACTCGACGACAGCCTGGAGCTCGTGAGCTTCGATCCAGCTGGCCAACTGCGCTGGGAGCTCACCCTGCCGGAGTCCACGCTCGATGCCGGCCGCAGCGCTCAACTGGTTGTTGATGAACGGCAGCTGCTGGTTTTCTGGTTGGACGAGAAGCGGGTAATCCTGCAGCGCGTCGATCCGGGTGGGACCTTCATCGGGGAGCCGGCCCAGATTTCAGGCAGTCTCTCCGTTTCGAGCTACGACGTCACGCTTGCTCCTGATGGACATCTTTACCTCTTCTACGGGGGTAGTTCGGATGCCCCCGGGATCTATGGGCAGGACTTGTCGCGCCCGGGCTCCGAGCCGGTGTTGATCGATGCAGAAGGCATCCTTCCCGCCATCACGGCCGATGAGTATGGGATCCTGCATGCCGCCTGGATCACGGACCCGGAACTTGCCCAGGACGCGGAGCTGCGCTACGCAAGTTTTCTCCCGGGGCGTTTGCAAGCCAGCACGGATCCTGTTCGGATCGAAACGGATTTCACGACGACGGACGAAGTTGAGCCGCCCTCGATCGGCCTCGACCGCTACCATGCGTATGTCTTCTGGACCGCGGTGATTCACACCGGATTGCGAGCAGGCCAAATCGACTCGCTGTATGTCAGCTTCCCGCTGATCGACATATCGGACCAGCACAGCGGACGTTTGACCTTCCCGATGGCATTCGATCTTGAGTACAGCCAGGGAGGACCACCGGGTGGGCTTGCGAGCGGATTGCGCCTGCCCTGGGGTGATGAGGACCAGGGAAGCGACCAGGCAAGGGAGCTGGTCTCTGCGGGGACGTTCCAAAATGAAACAGCGGCGGTTTATCGCTCGCGCGTGCCAACCCGATCCGGGCAGACGCAAACCCAGGTGTCTGTCCAGTACTTCGAGATGGGGCGGGAGAGCAGCTATCAGTTGGTGACCTTCACCAATACCGCCTCGCGCCATCCGAACTTCATCGTCGACGACCAGGGATGCATGTATCTTTCATGGCTCGAGGCGACGGATGTTGGCCAGTACAGCGTCTACTTGGCGACCACAGCGCCATCCTACCGCGCCACCTGGGATGAACTTACCTCCGGCGATGTGCAGAAGATGGTCTTGGACACGCTCTTCGGTATGATTTCCGGCGTCATCCTGGTTCCCATAACCTTTCTCTGGTTGATCCTGCCCATGTTATCTTTGGGGCTGACTTCCGTGCTGCGTCGAAATGAAACCCGTCTTCTTCAGCCTGGTCATGTGGTCAGCCTGCTGCTTGCAGCGGGCATCTATTGGGCCATCAAACTGGCGATCTTCCCGGTGCTGCAGACAACCGTACCATTCATCGAGTGGATCCCGATCATCCCTTACAGCTGGCATCCAGTGCTCATGATCGGCGTACCTTTGGCGTATACAACCCTCTCAGCTTTCCTCGCCATCTGGCTTGTCCTGCGTTCGGAGCGATCCTCGCCAACCTTAATCTTCCTCATCTACGGCTTGCTTGATGGGTTGTTCACGGTAGCCATTACCGGTGGAGGATTGTTTGGTGTTTAGAGCGCAAAAAGCGGCTTATCTTGCGGTCTGCATGTCTGCAGGTGCGTTGCGATGACCAGGTTTATCATCCGGCGAATCTTGTTATCCATCCCGGTCCTGTTGGCCATTATGTTCTTCTCCTTCCTCATGGTCCGGTTACAGCCCGAGGGACCATTTAATTCGTCTGCCGGTGGGCGCCAGATGTCCGAAAACTTGCGCATCCAGATGGAGACGCGCTACGGCCTGCACAGGCCCTTCCAGGAGCAATTTCTGGTCTACATCGGGAACGTGCTTCAAGGTGATCTGGGGCCGATCCTGGGCACGCGCCACGGGAATGTTAACGCAGTCATCGCCGGCGCGTTGCCCATTAGCCTGCAGCTTGGTGTGCTTTCCATCCTGTTCGGACTGATGATCGGGTTGCCGGCTGGGGTCATCGCCGCGCTCTATCACAATCGTATGTTGGATTACGTCGCCACGTTCTTGGCCGTCATCGGCATCTCGATACCTAATCTCGTACTTGCCCCGGTGATGGTCTACGTCCTGGGCTTGAAGCTCAACTGGCTGCCAATTGCTTTCTGGGGCGCAACGGCGCCCTTCACACTGGGAGTGCTCCCGCCCTTCGATCTTGAGTTTCTACAGCACGCAATCCTCCCCGTTGGCACCCTCGGCATCGCCATCTCGGCGACGATTGCCCGCCTGGTGCGCGGGAGCCTGCTCGAAGTGCTCTCCGAGGATTACATCCGTACGGCGCGAGCGAAGGGCATCCGTGAGCAGAGCGTGCTCCTTTTGCACGCCATGAAAAATGCGCTCATCCCGACCGTAACCGTCCTGGGTCCGCTCTTCGTGACGCTTCTGCCAGGCATGGTCATCGTCGAGAACATCTTCGCCATCAACGGGCTGGCCAGAGGTCATGGTGGAGAGCGTCTTCCAATCCGAGTATTTCCTGTTGAGCAGCAGCATCCTGATCTTCGCCGTCATCCTCGTCCTGGGCAACCTGGCAGCGGACGTCCTCTACGTGTGGCTTGATCCGCGCATTACCTACCGGGAGACGCGATGACCGGTTGCCCGCATGTCAGGCTCATGAAGCTGGTGTCCAGATTGGCTGCTCCATCATACGCACGCATCCGAGTTCTTCCGCAAATCAGTTGGACAGGGTAGTTGGCATGACAGGCGAGCTCGAAGCCAGCCGTGAAGCGCTCCAGGCAGCAATCGCTGCGATGAAATCTGGCCAGCGGGTGCTGGCGAAGCAGCATGCGCGCCGGGCTGTTAGCCTTGATCCGCGCTGCGAGGAAGGCTGGTTGGTCCTTGCCGGTCTGGCTGATCCGCACGTCGGGATTGCCTTTGCCCAGAGGGCCTTATCCATCAACCCGGATAGTCCGCGAGCCCAGGAAGCGGTCCGATGGTTTGAAGCCAAGCTTGCTGAAAGCAAACCCCGCCCTTCGCGCGCGGCAGGATGTACGTCCTGCTCCGACGGAGCAACCCCCTGCGACCCCGCAGCGGCGTGTGCAGGCCGAATTGGACCTCCTGCCCGTGAAACGGGTCGGCAAATGGCACGAGGCATGGCGCGCTTTCCGCCGACATAAAGCGGCTGTCTTTGGCATGGTCATGGTCCTGGTCTTTCTTCTCGTCGCCATCGCTGCGCCCATCCTGACGCCCTATGATCCCAATCTAGGTGGATTTGAACATATCCGTGAAGACCCATTGACGCGTTTTGAACCTTCGCCTGAGAGACTTGCAGCGTGTCATTGGAACGGGACATTCCTGGAAGAGTGGGGGTGCGGCATCTTTTTAGCTGGCACGGATCGGACCGGCCGCGATTTTTACAGCCGTATCATCTACGCAACCCGCACCTCGCTCGCCGTTGCGCTCGTAGCCTCCCTGGTCAGCCTGTCTATCGGGATCACCTTCGGTACGATCTCAGGTTATGCGGGAGGCCAGGTAGACGAAATCATGATGCGCTTCGTCGACTTCCTCTACTCCCTGCCGGTGTTCCTCATCGTCCTGGGCATCCAATCCTTTTTCCGCCTCTTCTGGCGCAACCAGGAAGGATTATTGGGAGCGCTCGACACCTTGAACCGCAACATGGGGGGCTTGCTTTTCCTGTTCGTCGCCATCGGCGCTGTGAACTGGGTTGGAATGGCCCGCCTCGCACGCGCAATGGTCCACGGCCAGAAGACGCAGGACTACATCCTGGCCGCCCGGTCGCTCGGAGCGAGCGAGGTGAGAATCATCCTCAAACACCTGCTCCCGAACATTATTGGCCCGCTTATCGTCCTCGAGACCATCGCCATCCCCGGGTACATCTTCCTTGAGGCAACCTTGAGCTTTATCGGCCTGGGCGTCCATTCAACGACGCGGGGAGGTGTGGTGGGTGTTGAGCTTCCGAGTTGGGGGGTCATGATTCGAGAAGGGTATCCGGGGTTGAGGACCAGCCCGTATCTCGTCTTGCTTCCCAGCCTGGCCTTGACCATCCTGACGGTGGCCTTCAATTTCCTGGGTGATGGGTTGCGAGACGCGATCGATCCCCGTACACGCAAACGCCGCTGAAGCTCCAGATTGCTGATCGTCCTGAAAACAGGTTAGTCACAATTTGCAGGCTGCGATGGAGTCGGAAGAAAGATTTCAGCCCTAGGCGGCATTCTCCCAGGCCGATTTAATGACCAGGGCATCCACGTCCATCTCGGGGCTCTCACAAAGGATGCGGCCCTGGCAGCTGAACTCCGCCAGTGCGTTCATCAAGCCGGTGAGATCGAAATCAGAATCGGCGAGCATGAGGTGGTTTTGTTCGCCTTTCTCGGAGTACTCGATCCCGGAGAGGTGGCAGTGCAGGCGCTTCAAGGCTTGCGATCCAAGCGCGTCCTGGTAAGCCTGGAGCACCTGCCTCCATTCGGCATGCGAATTGAGGCTTCCATCCCCTGTCCGGGCATGGAGATGTGCAAAATCGAGACAAGGCTCAACTTGATCTAGCTCGCGGGCCATGACCAGCGTGTCTTCGAGCGAACCGAGCATAGCCCCTTTGCCCATCGTTTCTGGCCGCAGGATGGCTGTATTTCCCTCCCCTTGGAGTTCATCAACACAGCCCTTGAGGCGGGGAAGCACGAGCTCGAGCACCTGTTCTGCGGGTTTTTCGAAGTAGGAACCCGGGTGGAAGACGATGTCGGTCGCTCCCGCCAGGTGCCCGTAATGCGCAGCGTCCATCAACCGCTTGCGGCTCTTCGGCCACTCGTCCGCGTCTGCGTTCAGGTTGATGTAGTACGGTGCATGAACGCTGATGGCTACATTGAATTCATGCCCGGCTTCGCGAATCGCCTGGCAGGTTTTCTCCGATACGCGCACCGACCGCACCCATCCGATCTCAAAGGCGAGCAGTCCCTGTTGCGCAAGGTGCTGAATGGTCCCGACGGAGCCACCTGGCTTCTTCGGGGTTGAAGCGGGTGAGCCCACGGTTCCGAATCGAAACTGCGATGCTGTCAAGGTTGTATTCTCCTGTTCATCACGTGTGAAGCCAATGGTATGGGTGTACCCGAAGGGACTCTACCGTTCTTCCTTGTCTGCCCGGAGAGAACCTGTCTTGGGGGTTTGCTCGCGAGGGATGGAGAAGCTGAACGTGCTGCCCTTGTCTTCCTTGCTGACGACCCAGATACGCCCGCCATGCTGTTCGACGACAGTCTTCGCTAGTGCCAGCCCAAGCCCGGTACCCTCAATCGGGTTGTTGGGATCTTGAACCGTTATCCGACCGCGGAACAGGTGATCAAAGACACGCGGGATCTCGTCCTCCGGGATGCCAGGTCCATCGTCGACGACGCTGACGATGATTTCTTCCTCGTCCCAGCGCACCTTGACCTCGATCTCGGCCCCATCCCCTGAGAACTTGATCGCGTTGCTCAGCAGGTTGGTCATGACCGAGTTGAGGCGGCTCGGATCGCCAATGATGAGCAGCGTCTCTTCCGGCGCTTCAAACTTAATGGCCTGGTTGCGGTCATCCGAGAGCGGACGCAGGTCTTCGATGGCTCGCCTGACCAAATCGGTAACCTGGAAAGGCTCGTAGCTCAGGTTGGCAGTCGATTCGACGCGAATCGTTTCCAGCAGCCCGGTAATCAGGTTCGTCATGCTGTCGGTCGCTCGCTGCATCATGTTCAGCGCTTTGCGCTGCTGGTCGCTGAGGGGGGCGTCGTTGAGCAGGTCCGCGCCAAGCCGGATCGCATTGAGCGGGTTCTTCAAGTCATGCGCGGCCGTGCCAAGCAGCTGGGAACGCATGCGGTCGATTTGTTTCAAGGCCGTAATATCCTGCATGACGGCCACCCGGCCAACTTCGCTGATATCACTCACCGTCGCGTACAGGACACGCTCGGTAGGTGTGGTGACCTCCAGGCTGGTCGGGAAGGTCGCATCGTCGTCCATGAGTAAGGCGCCGAGCGGGTGCCCGGTGAAAATCTCGATCGCGGGTCGGCCAACGGCCAGGTCGGGGTTGATGCGGAAGGCCTGCCCGGCAGCCTGGTTCACGAGGATGATGTGGCCATTGTTATCGGTCAGTACGACCGCATCGGCCGTTTCCACCAGCGTCGCCTCGAGCCTGGAGCGTTCATCCGTCACAGAGCGGAACAAACTGGCGTTGTCGAGGGCGACCGCCGCCCAGGAGGCGACGGAGGAGAGCAGCTGTTGATCTGCTTCGGTGAAGATGCCGCGCGGGTGATTGATCGCCTCGATCACGCCCGTGACTTCACCGCGTCGATCAAGCGGCACACACAACACGGACGAAGTCAGCAGGCCGGTTTGCCCGTCGATCGCGCTGTGGTAAAGCGGGTTGCTGCGAACATCGTTCACGATCAGCGGGCTGTTGTTGCGCGTGACCCAGCCAGCGATGCCCTCTTCCAGCCGGATGGCGACATCCCTGATCCTGAGCCGGGCGCCACCACTCGCCTTGAGGATTAGTTTTTCTCCACCTTCGTTCAGCAGGAACAGAACGACGGCCTCCGCCTTGAGCAGATTCTGGGTGTGCTCCATCGCCTTCTGGAGCGCTGATTCCAGGTCGAGGGTGGAGGTCATCTCGCGTCCGATTTCACCCAGCGTTTGTAGTTGGCTGGCGCGCGCCTCGGCCGTTTCGAAGTGAAGCGCATCCTGCACCCCGACCGCACCGATGTTGATGATGGCTTGGGCGAGTTCAAGCTCCTGGTCATTAACCTTGCGGCCAGGCTGGGTGTACATCAAGCGCACGAGCCCAAGCGCTTCATTCCGGATCGAGAGCGGCAGGATGACGGCGGTAGAAACCCCCTCCGCCTCGAGCATGGCGATATCCTTGGCCTCGCCGCGCGGCGGGGCCAGGCTGATAATCTGCGGCTTCAGTTCTTTAAGGACCTTCTGGTGAACGGGATAATCCGGCATGTTGTCGGCAAATAACTCGACCACATGCTGCTGCATGCTCTTCCCCAGCTGCTGCCTGAAGCGCGAGGTCTCACCCTTGCCATCATCGAAAGTTAACACCTCGCACATGTCCGCCGAGGTGGCCTTGAGCAAGTGGGCTGCTGTTTGCTTGATGGCTTCAGGCCGGTCGCGCGTTCCGGTGATCGCGTGGCTGGCCTGGTAGAGGAGAGAGAGCTTGTGGAAGAGGTAGCTCTGGCTGGCTGACTGCTTGGCCAGGGCAAATATCTCTGCTGCGCGTGCGGCCAGGATTTCCAGCGTGGCCAGGGCCAGGTCCTGGAATTCAAGCCCCTTGTCGCTTGCGATAAAAATCAGGCCGATGATGTTTCCGCCGGAAATGCACGGGGCGCAGGCAACGGTGCCTGGCCCGAGCGGCAGGCCAAGCGCTCCCGAATCGCCATCTGTGCTGGCGGCGCGTTGGATGCGGAGCGCTTCCCTCAGGACCGGGTGGTCAGCATTGGTGGAGATGTTGCCGAGGTCGCCAACGGTGACGCCCTGGGCAAAGCGAGGCACGAAGGTGGCTTGTTCCTCGTTGATCTCGTACAGGGCAGCCCGGTCGGTCTCGAGCAGTTCGCACGTAAGCTGGAGCAGGCTGGCGAGCGCCTGCATCGGGTTATGGATATCGAACGAGGTTGTTGCCGCCTGGTACTGGCTTCCGCGCAAATCCTGCACGACCATTCACTATTCTCCAACGACGGGCGATTTCCTACCAGAGATCATGGAATTATGTCATAGAACGAATCGACCTGCAATCCAGCGTTTGGCCCATACCCGATCATCGCGGTTCGGCCAAAGTCCAAAGCCCTATAGGATGCCCAGGCGCTCGACAAGCCGCGGGCCCAGGATGAGCAGACCGATGATGACCGACAGCAGCGCGGCGATGAGGACCGCGGCTGCGCCAACATCCTTCCCCACCTTCGCCAATGGATGGGCCTCTGGGCTGGCCAGGTCGACGACCGCTTCAAGCGCCGTGTTCACAAACTCGGCCGTCCACACCAGGCCAATCGACAACAGGAGCACAGCAAGCTCGCCGGCTCCGACCCGGCACCAGAAGGCAACCCCAAGCACAAGCAGGGTCGCAAGCATATGGATCCAGGCGTTACGCTGGGTCCGGATGACGTACCACCAGCCCGCGAATGCATGCTGGAATGAGTGCAAACGCGAACGCGCACGGCGGTTCGGGATCATGGGGTTGTATCCATCACGATCCCATCGATCTCCAGGAGCTCCAGAAGGGCTCTCTGGCGGGACCACATGGCTGCCTTTTCGGCTGGTTCAGCGTGATCCTGCCCCAGCAGGTGGAGCATGCCATGGACGGTGAGCAGGCTTATCTCGTCCTCCAGGGTGTGACCGCCGCGCTCAGCCTGGCGGGCAGCGGTCGGGACCGCGATCAGGACATCCCCAAAGTAGACACCTTCCGCATCTGGCATGGCCTCTCCGTCTGAGAAGGAGAGGACGTCCGTGGGTTCGTCGATCCCGGCAAACTGGCGATTCGCCCTCTGTAGAGCCTCATCACTGGCCAGGACGACGCTCACAGCTCCAGGCGGGGCTTGTTCATGGCTCAGGACGGTCTCGGCCGCAAGCCGGGCAGCCTCTGCCAAACCAGTGTATTGGGGGTCGAACTGGACGTTAATCTCGTAGATCATGCGGAGGGTGCTTGGGAGGGCTGGGTGGGTTCAAGCCCCTCATCGCCGGCCGGCTTGTCATTCTGGGGGTAACGGATACGTGGATGATAAATGTTCTTCAGGGTTGCGACGAAGGAACGCCGGATGGTATCCAGGTCTTTAAAGGTAAGCTCCGTCCGATCGAGCTGACCCTTCGACCTGCGGTCTTCGATGACCCAGCGGACGAGTTTGTCGATTTCTTCCTCGGATTGTGGCGTTTCGCCGCGGGCAGCAGCTTCAACGCCATCGGCCAGCATAAGCAATGCGGTCTCGCGCGACCTGGGGCGGGGACCCGGGTAGGCAAAATCACGCCGGTCTATACTGGCCTCGTCACCCCCGGCTGCTTTGACCGCTTCGTGGAATTGGTAGGACGCTTCAAGCGTGCCATGGTGCTCGCTGATGAACGCACGGATGCTCTGCGGGATACGGTATTTCCGTGCCAGGTCCTGCCCCTCGCGCACATGCGCGAGGATGATGTCGGCGCTTGTCTTGGGATCCAGCTGCTCGTGGATGTTGTGTCCGCTTACCTGGTTTTCAATGAAGAACTGCGGCCGCAGGGATTTCCCGGCATCATGATAAAGCGCGCCAACCCGGGTGAGGAGCGGGTTCGCGCCGATTGCGCGTGCAGCTTGTTCGGCAAGATTGGCGACTTGCAGGCTGTGCTGGTAGGTCCCGGGCGAGTTGACGAGAATTTGCTGCAGCAGCGGGTGGTCCGGCCGGGATAGCTCGATCAACTGCAAGTTTGTCGTCAGCCCGATCAGGTTTCCTATGACCAGCAAGAGTCCGAATCCGAGGCTCGTTGCCAACAAGCCGCTGGCGATGGAGGCTCCCAACAGCGAGGCCTTGCCGATGATGTCGGTGGCTGGATCGGGGATGCGGAAGAGGATAATGACCAGGGCAGCTCCGACCGAGGCGGCGATCCCGGCCCAGATGAAAGCACCTAAACGCTCGGCGCGCCCGATCATCAGGGAGGCGAGGATGCCGCTCATCATGACATACAGGGCCAGCTCGAGCCCGTTCGGCGCCAGGTAGCCCGCCATGACCCCGGTAACCAGGGAGGTCATTACGCCCATCCCTGGGCTGAAGAAAACCGTCATGAGGATCGGGAGCGTAGCAGCCGGGAAGACATACGGCAGGATTGTGCGACCGGAAATCATAAGCTGCATGACGAGTGCAATCAGGATGAAAAGCAGGCTCACGGCCAGGGCCAGGTTGGTCCTGGTGATAAGTTCGACCTGGGTCCTGAGGCTGAAAAGGATGAACGCGCCGGCCAGCATGACGACGAGAAGCGAGTTGAGCGCGACTGTCTGCCAGAGGTCCGGCGCCTTGAGCAGATCAAACTCGCGCAAAGCCTCCAATTCCAGGTCGGAGATAATCTCGCCCCGGTTGGCGATCGTCTCACCTTGCGAGTATGACCGCGTGACGGGTTCGACTGCGGCTTGCGCGTTCTCACGCAGGAGTTGGGTCGCTTCCGCATTCGGCAGCGAGTTTGGAACAACCAGATCAGGGACGATGACATCGACCAGGTGCGCCTGGTCTTCGGGGAGTGAGATGCTCACCAGGGCGGGAACGGAGCGCCTGGTCTCCTCCAGGATGCCGGGGCGGATTTCGTTCCGCATAACTTGCTCAAGAACGGACAAGGATTCGCTGGCGACGTTCACCCATTGGTTGTCCGGCAATTCAAGGATCTGCGTCCGGTCTTCCGGGAGAAGTGTTAGATCGACGAGCTGAGAAAGATCGCTGCTCTTCTGGGTTGGGTCGGCGAAGCTGTCCTTGCGGACAGCGTTGATGAAGCTGAGGGCAGCCTGCAGGTGGTCCAGCTGTTCCCGGGCAACCTGGTTATCCGGCGGATCGTAAACCTGGGAGACGCCCTCGGCGGCCGCCAGGCGTGCTTGTTCGGTGAGAATGTCGCTTACGTAGGATAGGTCATACGGGGCGAGGATGTCCTGCTGGGCGACGTCGCCGAGTTCGAGGCCAAACGCCTGGCCCGGGGTGTTGATGGGGAGCGAGAGCGCGGCAATCGTGCCGACCACGCCCAAGAGGAGGATCAGCCACAGGCGAACTGCGTCATATGCCTGGCGAAGGCGGGCGAGCGGGCTTGGCCCTGTGAGGTTGGGATCATCCATGCGGTGATGCTCAGGCAGAAAGCAGCTCGCGAACGATGCCGCTGGCTAGCTTGCCATCGGCGCGTCCTTGCAGCCTGGGCATTAACTCCTTCATGACCTTCCCCATGTCTGATTGACTGGAAGCGCCGGTCTCTTCGATGGTCTGCTGGATGATCTCGGTCAGCTCCTCGATTGAAAGTGCCGGAGGCAGGTAAGCCTGCAGGACATCGATCTCAGCCATGGTGGAATCGACGAGGTCCTGGCGTTGGTACTGTTGTGCTTCGTCGATCGTCTCCTGGCGTGACTTGATCTCCTTGGCGATGAGCCCGAGCAACTCTGGCTCGCCCAGCTCCTGCTGGGTGGCGACCTCGGTCATTTTGGCGGCGGTCAGCAGCATGCGCAGCGTACGTTTTTTCACAGCATCGCCTGAGCGCATGGCGTCTTTCAAATCCTTCTCAAAGGTCTCACGTGTAAGCATAGGGCCATTATACCTAGGTAGCCAGAGATGGGGAACGATGAGCCAGCTTGCGCATAGCCACATAGGGTAGAGGGCAAGGCCGTAGGAGGTTTAGCTCGGCCTGGCTCCTCAGATGCGCTGCCGCCTGGAAACAATTGCATTTATCAGGATTGGATCGCACCCAGCATCCCATCCTGGTCCAGCGCGGTAAGGAGGACCTTGTCGATCTCGTTCGTGCGTCGCTGGGGAGAGGAGGCCCGGACGCGAAGATATTCCTCTGACCATCCTTCAAGCTGCCACCCATCTTCCTGCTCAACCGCGTTTCCTTCCCATAGCACGCTCGTTTGCATGCCAAGCCGTGCCGCGCGGAAGCGTTGGGACGCTGCCCTTAGCCGAGCACGCACCTCACGATTACGATCGCGCCGGATGGGATTGGGGACCTGGTCTGTGTATGTGGCTGCCTCCGTCCCGGGGCGTTCATCGTAGGTGAAAACATGTCCACCGCTGAAGTTCATCCGGTCGATGAACTGCACGCTTTCCTCAAACTCTCGCTCACCCTCGCCCGGGAACCCGACGATGATATCCGTAGTGACGGCTACTAGCGGGATCGAGGCTCGCACCTGTTGCATGATGCGTTCAAAGGCTTCCAGGCCTGTCCTACGCTTCATGCGGCGCAGGATCCTTGACGAGCCGGACTGTAGGGGTAAATGCAGGTGACGGCATAAGCGCTCATCAACCCAGAGCTCCAGCAGTTCAGGTGTGACCGACCATGGCTCAAGCGATGAGAGCCGGATCCTGGGGATCGACGTGCCCATTAGCATGGCGCGCAGCAGGTCGGCGAGCGCCATGCGGGGTTGGAGTTCGGCCCCCCATGAACCCAGTTGAACTCCACACAAAACGATCTCCTTGTGCCCAGCAAGTTCAGCTTTGCGTGCCGCGTCGAGGATTTCTAAAAGGGGCCGGCTCTGACTGGCGCCGCGCGCGAGGGTAGTTACACAGAAGGTGCAGTGAAGATCACATCCGTCCTGGACCTTGATAAACGCGCGCGTCTTCCTGGGATGCCGTTGTTGCTCCTGTCCTGGAGAGGCCTTAATTGGGAGGATCTCCTGGTCCAACTTCAGACGGGCTAGAAGTCCATCCTTGGCGGAATTCGGAACGACCTCGGGGTGTCCGGGCAATGTCCCGACCGCCTCTGGTTCAAGGGATGCCCAACAGCCCGTTAAGACGATCTTGCTCACCCCCTGCGCTGCGAGATTCCTGCTGCGCTGTCGTGAGTCGCTCACTGCCGCCTGTGTCACGGCGCAGGTATTGAGGATGGCCAGGTCAGCTTCCGATGCCTGCCCCACAATCCTGTGACCGGCTGCTTGCAATTCGCTCGCAAGCTGTTCGATCTCCCCCCGGTTCAGCCGGCAGCCAAGGCTATCCAGGTAAATCTGCAAGTGTGCTCCAGGATTTTGTTCTATTCACGGTTTGGTCGCTGAGAAATTGTCGAACTCGATGATGGTGTCTCCGACATCATACGTCCCGCTCAGCAAGCCGACATCGCCGGATTCGCTCCCACCAACTTCAGCCTGCGCTACAAGCTGTCCGTTCACCTCCAGGGATAAGGAGTTCCCCTGGCAGGTAGCCGTGAGCAAGTTTGTCGTATGGCCTTCGTGGAGGGCATCGATCGGCAGCAAGGATTTATCCGTGAGCAGGTCTCTCCTCCCAGCGGTATATCTTCCTATCCCTGCATAACCATCGCTTGAGACCAGGAAGAAAATGTAGTCTTCGGCGCTCACGTAGCGGCAGATGATGCCGAACAGGTTATCGGATGTGCCTTCCACTGCCCTGGCCTCTACCGTCAGGCGCACGTCCTCCAGGTTCACGCCTGGCAGCGACCAGACCAGGGTCTGGGGCGTGATGACCCGAATCCGGTACGTGGAATCCACATAGTCGGCTTCGTAAATCTCGTCCCGGTAGCGATCCCAACCACTCACCGGACGCGAAAAATCATCCTGGAACAAGACGCCCCCGGGTAGCACCTGGGGTTGCAGCGCTGAGCAGCTAGAGAGGAGCAGGGCACAGCACAACACCAGGCTCGACAGCCAAGATTTACCGGCTAGCTTGCTGGAAATCATGGATGGCATTCTAGCATGGCGCTGGAAATGCAGCTCATGGCCTGGAACCGGTTGTGTTGCAGAGCGTGATCAGCGGAGCATCCCCTGTGCACTTTGAAGCGCAAACGCATCCATCGAATCACTCGCCTTCAACGTTACTGCTGTCCTCATGGCAGCCAAGCCGGCTGCTGCTCTTCCTTGATGGATGAGCAGCAGCCCCAGTGAAAATTGGTTGAGAACGGAGTATGGCGAGGCATTCACCGCACGCACGATCAGCCGTTCTGCCAGGAGCAGATCACCCGTCAAGAGGTGCGCGTAGCCAAGCAGTGCAGCAGCACCTGCAGATCCAGGTTTGAGGTTCAATGCATTCCGCGCCGCTGGAATGCCAAGCTCATCAAGCTGGACTTCATACGTGATCGAATAGACTGCAAAGAGCCTCCAGAATTCGGCATCCATCGGTGCAAGTCGCGTAGCCGCCTGAAAAGCCTGGATGGCAAGCGCATGCTTGCCAGCGCGAGCATAGACATTTCCCAGTTCTGCGGCGATGGCGGGATTTTCAGGGTCGAGCCGGGCGGCAATCTCGAGTTCTGCCAATGCACGCTCCAGCTCACCTGCGCGTATCCAATGCTGGGCGAGGAAGACATGCGGGAGTGCGGCACCTGGCGCTGTTTGCGCGGCTTGCTCAAGCTCTGGCCGGCCATCCCTGCCCAGCATCTCATAAGCCAGGCCAAGGTAGGATAGCGCCTCGGTATAGCCCTCTTCCAACGCCAGGGCAGCTTCAAAGGCATCAGCCGCGAAAGCCCAGGCTTGATGGCGGGCAAATGCCTCACCTAGCCTTGCCAAAAGGAAAGCCTGCCCATCTCCTGGGCTTGTGTCCTGGAGCCTTGTCAGCAGGTCAAATGCGAGCGCATCTCCCGCTTGGGCGAGGTCACGCAGCATGGGGGCTGCCAGGTTTGGATTGCTCAGGGACTGGCGGTAAGCAAGCTGGGCGTTCAAACCAGCGTCGGACTGACCGGCATCGTTGAGCGCCTGGACGATGGAGTTGAGCGCCGCAAGCGAACCCTCACGCGCGAGCGTCGAGGCATACGCGTTCAACACAAAGCTTGACTCGGGCAAAGCGCGAGCAGGTCAGTCCAGTCAAGGGAAGGGGGCGTCATGTCCAACAAGTCAGCGCGCGCCGCGAGGCAGCGGGCTGGCTGGTCGTTGCGCCCCACGGCGCTCATGCTTGCGAGGGAAGTCCTGGCCCGGCCCGGTTCGCCCGCTGCCAGTGCGAGGCTGGAAGCGGCCAGATGGATGCTATCCGATCCCGGGTAGATCGTGCGCGCAGCATCGAGGTAGTTCAGGCCAGCTTCTATCTTCCCGGCAGCGACGCTGGTCCTGGCTGCGCGAACCGCATCAGCCAGTTTCCTTTGCGTAGGTGTGGGATCCGCAAGGATAAGGAAGACCAGGACCGTTCCCAGCACGAGCCAGCGCCTCTGCAGGACCTGCAGCAATCGTTCCAACTTGTCACCTCGGTGCAATTATAGCTTCGAGGCTGCCTTGGCACAGCGGCGACCATGGCGCACGAGGCAGGGGCGTGGTTGATTTGCGGCTTCAGGTTGTCCCTCCCAAGCTGAAACACTATAATCGTGGGAACTTTCACTGGAGGATGTTGGATGGATTTCAGCCTTTCCGAAGAGCACGAGATGGTCAGCAAGATGGTGCGCGAGTTCGGCCAGAAGGAGGTCTACCCGGGCATTAAAGAGGCTGACCGGAAGCAAGCAATGGAAAAGCATGTGCTTCCTCGGATGGGAGAATTGGGCATCTTGGGCATCTGCATCCCGGTCCGCTTTGGCGGCCAGGGCATGGACTACATTGCGCTAGGGCTGGTCTGTGAGGAGCTTGAGGCTGTCGATACGACCCTGCGGGTGGTCATGTCCGTCCACACGGGCCTGGCCAGCATGACCCTGCTGCAATGGGGCACCGAAGAACAGAAATCCCAATTCCTGGTCCCGTTGGCGAAGGGGGAGATGCTCGGGTGCGGTGCGTTCTCCGAACCCGGGGCTGGCTCTGATTTTTCCCACATACAGGCCGTGGGGAAGCGTAAGGGAAACGCCTACATCTTGAACGGCGAGAAGATGTGGATCTCGCTCGCATCCAAGGCAGACCTGGCGCTGGTCACCGTGAGGACCAATCCGGAGGCCAAGAAGGCGAGTGCCGGCCTCTCCAGCTTCATCGTCGAACTGGATCGGAAGGGCATCACGCGCGGTGATATCCACGGCAAGCTGGGGGTTCGCGCCGGCTCAACCGGCTGGATCTCCTTCCAGGATGTGGAAGTCCCGGAAGGCAACCGGGTTGGCGAGGAAGGGGAGGGATTCAAGATCACCATGTCCGCTTTCGACAGCGGCCGCTATACGGTCGCCGCTGGCGCCACCGGGCTCATCCGCGCCGCCATGGAGGCGAGCGTCGCGTACGCGCGCCAACGTGAGGCTTTTGGAACGCGCATCGCCGATCACCAGCTGATCAAGCAGAAGATCGCGCGCATGAGACGCGAGTACGAGATTGCCCGGCTCCTGTACTTGAAAGCCGGGTGGATGAAGAACCAGGGGAAGCGCAATACGCTGGAGACCTCGATCGCAAAGCATTTTGCCACCGACGCCTCCTTCGCTGCCGCCTCCGAGGCCATCCAGATTCATGGCGCTTACGGGTTCAGCGATGAGTACGACGTCGAACGTTACATGCGGAATGCCCGCGGGGCGATGATTTATGAAGGCAGCAACGAAATCCAGACCCTGATCCAGGCCGACTACACCCTGGATGAACGGCAAGATCGTCCGCTGCGGGCCGAGATGCCCGCCTATGACCCCGATTTCTGGCAGATGGAGGCCTAACCAATACCAATACGCCAACGAATTAGCCTCACAGGTGCGCAAACATCCAACCCATAAAAAGGAGGCCGCTTTGAAAATCGTTGTATGCGTCAAGCAGACGCCAGACACAGCTGCAACCGTCACCGTGCAGGATGGAAAAGTATCCTGGGGTGAATTGCCGCTCGTCATCAATCCCTGGGATGAGTATGCGGTCGAAGAAGCCCTGAAGATCAAGGAAGCACAGGGCGGAACGGTCACCGCGCTCAGCCTTGGGCCGGAGGACGCCAGGGAAGCTCTGAAACACGCCCTGGCCATGGGCTGTGATGAGGCAGTGCTCATCAGCGACCCGGGCTTCGCCGGGCTCGATTCGCTGGGGGTCTCGAAAGTCCTGGCAGAGGGGATCAAGAAGATCGGGGATGTGGACCTGGTGTTCTTCGGCCGGGCATCGGTGGACAGTGATACCGGCGTCACCGGCTCGCAGGTTGCACGCCGGCTCGGTTGGCCGGCGTTGAGCCTGGTGGCGAAGATAGACGAGTTGGGGGAGGGGGAGAAGAAAATCACCGTTGAGCGGATGCTGGATGAAGGCCGGCAGCAGGTGTCAGCCACGTACCCGGCCGTGATCAGCGTCGTAAAGGAGATCAACGAGCCGCGCTATCCTTCATTCATGGGCATTCGGAAAGCTTCGAAGGCAGAGATACCCCAATGGGCGAGCACAGACCTCGGCCTCGACGAAGCCCCTGAGCCCGCGCTGGCCTGGCCTGAAATCTTTGCGCCACCCAAGGTGGATAGCGAGGTCGAGATGATTGAAGGGGATACGCCGGAAGCGAAGGCGGCCAAGTTGGCAGACCGGCTCGTGGAAGAGAAGGTAATCTGATGGCTGATCAAATTCTTGTCTACATTGATCACTTCAAGGGTGAAGCGCTTCCCGCCTCCTGGGAGGCTGTGGGGGCAGCACGAACGATCGCCGATCAACTAGGCCAATCGGTCGTGGCAGTGGTGCTTGGGCAACAAGCTGAGAGACTAGCCAAGTCGGCAATCGAACACGGCGCTGACAGCGCCAAGGTTGTCGAGCATGCCGCCCTGGAAGAGTTCCGGGCGGAGCCGTTTGCCGATGCGTTATCCAGCGTCGCCTCCGGAACCGGGTTGATTATCATGCCCACCTCCGGCCGCACCCGTGAGTTAGCGGCGATGATCGCGGTCGATTTAGAGGCTGGCGTCGCGCCGGATGTGATCGCGCTCGAGGTCAAGGACGGGAGCGTACAGGCCACCCGGCCGATCTACGCCGGCAAACTGCTCACCAGGATTGTGGCAGCCGGTGGCCGCCCGCTCATCTTGACGCTTCGAAGCCGCGCGTTCCCCAAGCCTGAACCGGATCCCGCACGCTCGGGTGAGGTCACCTCCGTGGAGGTAGAGCTCAAGCCGGCACAATCGGAAGTGCTGGGCTACACAGAATTGGAAGGCGGCGTCAGCCTCACCGATGCGGCTGTGATCGTTTCCGGTGGGCGCGGCGTCTCGAATAACCCTGGTCTCACTGTGCCGGCTGAGATCACGGATGAGAAAGAACAGGAAATCTGGCGGGCCCGCAAGGGTTTCGAGATGATCGAGGAGCTTGCCCGAACACTAGGCGGCGCAGTGGGTGCAAGCCGGGCTGCCGTGGACGCCGGGTACATCCCCTACGCTTTCCAGGTTGGGCAGACGGGCAAGGTCGTCTCCCCGGATTTGTACATCGCCTGCGGCATTTCTGGCGCGATTCAGCATCTCGCCGGCATGCGAACTGCCAAGACGATTGTCGCTATCAACAAGGACCCAGATGCGCCCATCTTTAAGCTGGCCCGCTTCGGTGTCGTCGGCGACATGCACAAGATTGTCCCAGCGCTGAACCAGGCTTTGAAGGAACGAATTGGGGGATAAGCACCCCCGGACGCTTGCTGGAAGATACGGGCTGCAAGTACGCAGCCCGTATTGTTACTGCGTCGCCAACGTTGTTTCCGGGCACTCTGCTACAATGGGTAACCGCATGGTCTAGACCGAATCTTCGAGGCGCGCATGAACCCACAAGGCACCTTCACCTTCGTCCTCCATTCCCACCTACCTTACGCCCGCCAGGCAGGTCGCTGGCCACACGGGGAGGAATGGCTGCATGAAGCGGCGGCTGAGACCTATGTGCCGCTGCTTGATGCCCTCTACCGGATGCAAGCCGAGCGAGTCCCTTTCAAACTTACACTTTCCCTGACGCCGATCTTGTTAGAACAGCTCGCCGACGCCGATATCCAGGCAAATTTCAGCACGTACCTGCATGACCGGATCGAAGCGGCGCGGCAGGACGTGCTGCGCTTCGAGCAAGAACCCTCCGAAACCTTCGCCAACCTGGCCCGTTTTTATGTGGACTTCTACGAACACACTTGCAAGCAGTTTGAGAGCACCTACAGCGGAAATCTTGTCTCGGCTTTCAGAGCCCTGCAAGATGAGGGTCATCTTGAAATTATCACCTGCGCCGCCACCCATGCGTATCTGCCTCTCCTTAACCGGGATGAATTGATTAATCTGCAGCTGTCAACAGCTGTCCATGCATACAAGCGCCATTTCGGTCGCAAACCACGGGCGATCTGGCTGCCAGAATGCGCGTATCGGCCGGCATATGTTCGTGAGGACGGCCGCGTCCGGCTCGGGCTGGAAAACTTCCTGCAAGCCCATGGGATCGAACTGTTCTTCGCCGAGACTCACATGATTGAAGGGGGTAAACCCGTCGGGGTGGCCGCCGGTGAGGTCTCCGGACCCTATGGCGAGGTGTTGCGGCGCTACCTGGTGCCATTCAGTGACGCTGAACCCTTGAAGCCCGCGACCACCTTCCACGCCTACCTGGTCGGGGACTCCTCGGTGGCAGTGATTGGCCGAAACAACAAAACCGGGCTGCAGGTTTGGAGCGCGGATTGGGGGTACCCAGGCGATTTTGATTACCGGGAATTCCATAAGAAGGATAGTGTCTCGGGAATGCAGTATTGGAGAGTTACCGGCGCAGGCGTCGGGCTCGACCAGAAGATGCCTTACAACCCTGAATGGGCGGCTGCGAAGGTGGAGAGGCACGCAAACCATTTTGCCCATCTGGTGCGGAGCGAACTCGGCACCTATGCTAAGGAAGCTGGTAAGTCGGGGCTGATCTCGGCCAACTTCGATACCGAACTGTTCGGACATTGGTGGTTCGAGGGGGTTGCCTGGCTGGAAGCTGTGCTCAGGAAGCTTGCCGCGACGCCCGAAGTCGAGCTCGATACTGCGATCGGTTACCTGGACCATCATCCCCCTCAGGATGCTTTGAACCTTCCCGAGGGCTCGTGGGGCGCTGGGGGCAATCACTTCGTCTGGGATAACGAGGACACAGCCTGGATGTGGCCAATCATCCATGCCGCCGAAGACCGCTTCCATGCCGTGCTGGTTTCGAACCCAGCCTGGGCGTCCTGGCAGCGGAGCATCTTGAACCAGGCGGCACGCGAACTGCTCCTGCTTCAATCCTCAGACTGGCCCTTCCTCGTGACCACAGGCCAGGCTCGCGAGTACGCTGCCGAACGCTTCCGGACCCATGTAGAACGGTTTGACACACTGCTTGACGGCGTGGACAAGGGCGAAGGATTCCTGGCGACGGTCGACCTGATGTGGGAGAAGGATAAAATCTTCCCCGATCTCGAGTCGGAATGGTTCACGGCATGAGGGCGCTTCTGCTGGCGGCGGAAGCGACCCCGCTCGCCAAGGTTGGCGGGCTCGCGGACGTCATGGGGGAGCTGCCACGTGCCCTCGCCAGCGAAGGTGTGGAGGTGCGGGTCGCGATCCCGCTCCACTCAACCATAGATCGTGCTGGGTTGGACTTGTCTCCACTGCCAGCGTTCGATGTCGCCCACCGAGGCGGACCGGTCAGGGCAGAGGTCTTCGAACTGCTGCATGCGGGGATCCAATTTTGGTTGATCGACGGCGAGCCCGTCCGCTCAGCCCCCGGTGTATATGGCGAACCAACCCTGGATGCTGCAAAGTTTGTCTTTTTTTCCCTGGCAGCGCTCCAGGCATGCGAGACCACCGGCTGGATCCCTGACCTCCTTCATGCCCACGATTGGCATGCCGCGCCGGCGGTTTCAAGGCTCAAGCAGCTTCGGCCGGATGATACCGTCTGGAAAGATGCCGCCTCGCTTTTGACCATCCATAATCTGCCCTACCAGGGCAGTGGGAGCGAACCCGTTTTGGATGCCTTCGGGCTGCCTCCGGGTGACCACCCTGCGCTGCCAGAATGGGCAAGCCGGCTGCCGCTGGCCGTGGGCATCGCGGATGCCGACTGGTTATCGACCGTGAGCCCCACCTACGCGTTGGAAATCCAGACCGCACGCTTCGGTGCCGGGCTAGAGCAGCTGCTCTCAGCCCGAAAGGACCGATTGACCGGGATTTTGAACGGGATCGACACCGAGATCTGGGATCCGGGGGGAGATGCAGCCATCCCCAACCGCTTTGATGCCGCATCACTCGGGAAACGGATCGAGAACACCGCCCGACTTCGAGAAGAATTCGGCTTGCCCGCCATGCCGGAGGTCCCGCTGCTCGGCATGGTGACCCGGCTTGATTTCCAGAAAGGTGTGGACCTGGCGGTCGAGGCACTCGAGCGCCTTCCCGATCAGCCATGGCAGTTCATCTTGCTCGGGACAGGGGACCCGGCAATTGAGCAGATGTGCGCGGGGTTCGCCAGCCGGCATGCAGAGCAGGTGCGGTTCGTCGCGAAATTCGATCCTGGTCTTTCACGCCGGATCTATGCGGGGTGTGACCTGCTCCTAATCCCCTCGTGCTACGAACCCTGCGGGCTGGCGCAGATGATCGGCATGCGCTATGGGGCATTGCCGCTGGTCCGGTCGACTGGGGGCTTGCGTGATACGGTCCAGGACATCGATCTCACGCCGGACGGGGTGGGGTTTGTTTTCGAGGAGGAAGACCCTGGTGTGCTCGCCGATTGCCTCCGCCGGGCGCTGCAGCGGTTCCCAGAGAAAAATGTTTGGCAGAAAACCCAGGTGAGGGCGATGGGCCGCGACCACGCCTGGCGTAAATCTGCCCAGGCATACCTTGAGCTGTACCGGCAGGCAGGCGGTTCAGTTGGCAGCTGAGACATCAGCCTCCGTGATCGCGCAACGCGCCGGCGGCATCCTGCTTCACCCGACCTCACTTCCAGGACCCTTTGGCTGCGGCGACATCGGCCGTGCGGCCAGGGACTGGCTCGATTGGCTCGAGGCTGCGGGCATCGGTCTGTGGCAAATGCTCCCACTCGGTCCGACCGGCTACGGGGATTCGCCCTACCAGTGCCTGTCAGCCTTCGCCGGGAACCCGCTGCTCATCAGCATGGACGACCTGATCCAGTCTGGTTGGATCGAGCGGAGCGAGATGGACCCCATGCCCGACTGGGGAACGCAGGTCGACTTCGGGGAGCTCATACCCTGGAAGTCCATGCTGCTCGAACGGGCTGCCGACCGCTTTCTGACCGACTCGCTTGCAGGGCGAGGGCAGGACTTCCAGCAGTTCTGCCTGGCAGAGGCGGCCTGGCTGGATGACTACGCAATCTTTGTGGCAATCAAAGGCCAGCAGCAGGGAGCACCCTGGACATCCTGGCCAGTGGCATACGCCCGACGTGATCCTGCCGCACTTGAAACGCTGCGGGTGGATTTTTCGCTCCAGATACGCCGCACGAAAGCGCTCCAGTACATCTTCTTCCATCAGTGGAATCGCCTGCGGCAGGTTGCCCGCCAGAAGGGCATCACGCTGGTCGGCGACATGCCGATCTTCGTCGCGCATGACTCGGCCGACGTCTGGGCTAGGCCGGACCTCTTCCTGCTTGATAGCGACGGTCTCCCGGCGGTCGTCGCAGGCGTCCCCCCGGATTATTTTTCCGCGAGCGGCCAGCGTTGGGGCAACCCGTTGTACGCCTGGGATCATATGCGGGAGGGTGGTTACGCCTGGTGGAAATCACGGCTAAACGCCATCTTGAAGCTGGTGAACGTCGTCCGGCTGGATCACTTTCGCGGGTTCGAATCCTACTGGGAGATCCCCGGAGAATCCGACACCGCGGTGGAGGGGAAGTGGATGCCTGGGCCGGGATCTGACCTGCTCGATGCGCTTAAAGCCGAGAGCGGCAATCTTCCGATCCTTGCTGAAGACCTGGGGATCATCACGCCAGCGGTCGACGAGCTGCGGGAGCGCTACGGGCTGCCTGGAATGAAGGTGCTCCAGTTCGGGCTCGAGGGGGGCGAATTCAGCCCGGATCTCCCGCATCGATATCCTGAGAATTGCGCGGCCTATACCGGGACACACGACAACGACACCAGCCGCGGCTGGTTCGCGGATGCCAACAAAGAGGTGCAGAGCTTTGCGCTGGATTACCTGGCCTGTACCAGCGAGGGCGTTGTGTGGGCCATGCTGCGGGCGATCTGGGGCTCCCGGGCGGGCTGGGCGATCGCCCCGATGCAGGATTTCCTCGATCTGGGAGGCGAGGCGCGTATGAACTATCCCGGGAGGGCCACTGGTAACTGGCGCTGGCGCATGGATCCAGCTGCCCTGACCACCAGTCTGGCCGATGATGTTCGAGCACTAAATGAGGCCCATGGACGACTTCCAGCGTGACTACGGAGATCAACGTGGGGAAACCCTGGACCAGGTCCCGCAGCGCAGGCTGGGGTGGCCGGCGGGCACAAGTGAGGCCGACCATCACTGCTGGGTGTGTGGTGGTCTAACCGATTATCTTCACTGCAAGATTGTCTGCCGGGTTTGCGGATTCCTGCGTGATTGTTCAGATCCATAGGGTGGTAGGCAAGGTAAGGAGATGAAGCGATGCGCATCGCTGTACTGAGTGACACCCACGATAATATCTGGAAGATCGAGGCCGCTGCGGAACACCTCCAGCAAGCCGAGGCTGTACTTCACTGCGGAGATTTGTGCTCGCCGTTTGTAATCAAGCGCCTTGTCCAAGCGCTTGGCGATCGAGCCCTGCATGTGGTCTGGGGAAACAACGACGGCGACCCGTATGCGATCAGCCGGGTCGCTTCAGCCTTCCCGGGGGTGACACTCCATGGCATGCTTGCCCGGCTTGAGCTGGGCGGTGTGCGCGTTGCGATGAACCACTACCCAGAGATTGCACAGGATCTCGCCCGCTCAGGACAGTATGGCCTCGTCTGCTACGGGCATGATCATACGCTTCACCAATCAGAAATCGATGGCTGTGTGCTGCTCAACCCGGGCGAGATGATGGGCATGAACGGCCGCAGCACGCTGGCGCTGGTGGACTTGCCAGCCATGGAAGTGAAGATCATTGAGGTCTGATCCTGTAGTAATCGGGATGGGCAGGGATGGACAATCCACGCTTCGAGGGCGGTGCCATTTCTCTGGGCTACTCGATAGGAAGTCCCTCCGCAACCCAGGATTGAATCCCGCCCAGATCGTAGACGGGTGCATAACCTGCGTCGACGAGGATGCGGGCAGCGGCTGCGCTGCGGTTGCCCGAACGGCAGTACACGATGACCGGTTGGCCCTCAGGCACCTCCGCCAGGCGGGCGCCGAGCTCCTCGACCGGGATGTTAGCCGCACCGGCGATATGCCCGGAGGCAAACTCCTCCGGTGTGCGGACATCGATCAGTGAAACCGATGGGTCCTCACCAAACTGGGCAACATAGTCGAGTGGGCTGATGAGTTGTGGGATTGCAGGTGGCGCTTCGACCTGGGCAGCAGGGCTGCAGCCAATGAACATGCCAGGCAGCAGAAGGATCGCAGCCCAGAGCATGAGCCATCGTCTCGATGTCAGGTTTGGTAGCGTGCCAGTTTGCTTCTCAGTCATACGCATGGGCGAAGTGAACCCTCCGAAATTGAAGCTGGTTGAAAAGAGCGAGCGGGATCTGGCGTTTCTCCACGCTGTCACCAGGTGATTGGATGGTATCCAACGAGGCAGCATTATAAAGGGTATTTGTATCAAGCGATGCCCTCCTAGATAATTTTGTCATCAGCATGCTTGAACCTGGTCAATGTAAAATGATTGGCTGTAGCCATCCCATTGCCGCAGAGTCTCCGGATATGGGCGGCTGCCGCTGCAAGCGGCGCCCTCGAGGAGGAGAGCATGACGAGCGATCTTCACAGCAAGCTAGCCCAGGCAGTCGTCGATGGTGACGTCGAAGCGGCTGAGGAGCTCGCACGCCAGGCGCTTGAAGAGGGGATGGACCCACTCGCCTGCATCGACAACGGACTGATCAAGGGGATACAGAAGGTAGGGGAGTTGTTCGCGGAGGGGGAATACTACCTGCCGGAGTTAATCATCGGGGCGGATGTGCTGAAATCGGCCCTGGCGATCCTCGAACCCGCCCTGCTCGAAGGGCAGCAGCGTGAAGTGGTTGGAAGGGTCGTGCTGGGGACGGTCGAGGGTGATTTGCATGAGATCGGGAAAACGCTCGTGGGCACCATCCTGACCGCCAATGGATTTAAGGTCCTGGATATTGGCGTTGACAACTCAACCGAGGCCTTCATCGCAGCGGTGAAAGAGATCGATGCCGACATCGTTGGCGCCTCGGCATTGCTCACCACGACGATGGGGCAGCAGAGAAAACTGATCGAAGCGCTCAAGCAAGCCGGGTTGCGAGAGAAAGTCAAGGTCATGGTCGGTGGGGCGCCCGTTACTGCGAATACGCAGAGGAGATCGGAGCCGATGGGTACGCTGAGGACGCCATTTCAGCCCTCGACCTCGCGTACCGGTTGATGGATGCTCCAGCATAAGGCCTGCCGGCCGGCGGATCCCGGCTGACCCTGGCCTCGCAGCGGTCCGTTTGCTCAGCCGGATAATCGATCACGAGCGACTGGGTTGGATGTTTTCAGCTCATCTCCTGGGCCGGGTTTGTATCCGCTGATGAAGTTGTCGAGATAGGTGGAGAGATCAAGGCTGGTTTGGTTTGGAATCGGCAATGCTCTTTGCATCATGGCCGTGTACATCAATGGACCAAACAGTACAGCCAGGAACTGAATCGGTGCGCCCTTCTTCAACTTGCCCTCCTCCTGGTATTTGGCAATTATATCTCCGATGGCAAGGAATGCGTTCATGGGTTCGTCGATTACTTCGACCAATTCTGGATTTCGGGAGAGCTCCAGGAAAACCGCCGAGATGAAATCACCATGCTCGATGGCTGATGCCTGGTAGGCTATGAGTATCCTTGCTAAATCCGATTCGAGATCACCAGTATATTGGGCGGACGATGCCAGGGCACTGTTCTTGATGATGGACGAGATCGCTTGCTTTACGAGTTCCTGCTTGCTTCCGAATTTTCGAAAGAGCGTGACCTCACTAACGTTAGCCTCCTTCGCCATCGCCTTCGTCGTTGCCCCGGCATAGCCCCGCGCCGCGATAACTTGCATAACCGCGTGGAAGAGTTCTCCTTCTTTTACGATTTTCGGCATTCCATACCTCGAGCCTTGAATAGGCTGGTTGATGCAATCCGATCATATCATATGTTAGTATTGACTTACAATAAATCACGTACTACGATTGGATACGTTGGCCCATCCAATCGAGGCATCCATCAAGGAGAACGAGTGTACCCGGTACTCATCCAGGCCATCGTCCTTGCTTCGTCTGGTCTGATCTCGGTCGGTTCGATCACATTCGTCATCCTCTTGCTGCTTTCTGAACATGGCTGGCGGAACGGCCTGGGATACGCGCTCGGATATGCCAGCGCCTACACCCTCATTGGGGCGTCGGCTGTAATGCTGGGGTACCGTACGGCCGGGGCAGAGACAGTTGAGGGAAACCTCGTTCAGCCGATTTTGTTGATGGTGTTGGGCAGCTTGCTCCTCTCGCTCGCCATACGGAATATGCGAAGACCCGTCGCAGCCGAGGCGGGTCCGCCCCGGTTTTTCTCGATCGTGGACAGCATCACTCCACCCAAAGCATTCGGCTTTGGGGCGTTGGTCACCATCCTCAATGTAAAGAACCTGGCACTCTTTTTGACGGCTGCCTCCGTCGTTATCCTCAGCGATTTGTCCCTAGCCGAGCAACTCATCATCACCCTGCTGGTCGTGGTTGTCTTTTGCCTTTCTGTCCTCATCCCGGTTTTCATTTACATCTCCTTTCCCGTCCGGGGAGATGCTCTCTTGAATTCGGTCGAGCGGTTCTTGAAACAGCACAGCCGCGCGATTGGGATTTGGGCGCCGCTTGGTTTTGGGCTGCTCTTCTTCGTAAAGGGAATTGCTGATTTGCTATGACCAATGAACGCCCGCTTGTCCTGTCGTTTTCTGAAATTCACGTCGGCGATCTGCTCCTCGTGGGCGGCAAGGGCGCCAATCTTGGTGAGATGAGCCATGCCGGTTTTCCCGTTCCCCCAGGATATTGCGTGACGACCCATGCATTTCAACATTTCATCGCTGGCTGTGCAGAAGGCGAGGCGCTCTATAAGAGGTTAGACACGCTGACCGATAAGGAGGTCAAGTCCGTGCGTCGTGTGGGCCAATACGTGCGCCAAACGCTGATGGGTGTCGCAATCCCCGGCGAAGTTCGCGATGCGGTCAAGCAAGCATGGCAAGCGCATGGTGCAGATCGAGCCTATGCGGTGCGTTCAAGTGCTACAGCGGAAGATCTGCCCGAAGCGTCTTTTGCCGGGCAGCAGGATACCTACCTGAACATCATCGGTGAAACCGCACTGCTTGATGCCATTCGGCGCTGCTGGGTATCACTATTCACCGACCGCGCCATCCTTTACCGCATCCAAAACAATTTCCCGCATCGAGAGGTCCAGCTTTCGGTCGTGGTCCAGCAGATGATCATGGCGGAAACCTCTGGCATCCTCTTTACAGCCGACCCGGTCACGGGGCACAGGCACACGCTGACGATCGACGCTAGCTTTGGCCTGGGCGAAGCGCTGGTTGGTGGATTGGTCACACCTGATACCTATCGCGTGGACAAACGCACCAACGCCTTTCTCGAGCGTCAGATCGCCGATAAAAAACTTGCCATCTTCGCGGCCGAGCACGGTGGGACTCGGCAGGAGCTGCTCAGCGCTGACCAACGCGAGCAGACCGTCCTGACCGATGCCCAGGTTCTAGACTTAGCGGCGATGGGCTCGAAAATCGAAGCCCATTACAACCAACCACAGGATATCGAATGGGCCATCGCAAATGGGCAAACCTTCCTGCTCCAAACCCGACCCATTACCTCGCTGTACCCGATCGATGGGCTGCGATCTCCGGACGGCAGCCTGCACATTTACCTGAGCATGGGTCACCAACAGAGCATGTTGGATGCCATGACACCCCTTGGCCTTTCGACCATTCAGGTGCTGATGCCCATCGGTCATGAGCGAAGTCGTTTCGACAACGCATACTTCCGCACCAGCGGAGCACGGGGTTTTGCCGATCTCACGCTTCCGCTTCGGCACCCCTTGTTGCGCCGGATGATGTTTGGCCTGCTTTCCCAGCTTGATGCCTTGGCTCCTGCTGCTGCCAGGCAGTTGATACGGCGACCCGAATTTCAACATTCTCAAAGGCTGCGCCTCAACTTAGCATTCTTCAAAGGCGTGCTGAACATCGTGCGGCGGGTGTTGAGGGCCCTATGGAAGCGGGATCTGAACGGGTTTGTCGATGAAACCAACGCACTCATGGATGACTATATCTCGGCTGTGGCCCATTCCCTGGAGGCGTACCCGCCGGGGAAAGTGCAGCTCGAGGCCGTGCTGGATATCATGCCCGAGTTCTTTCCCTTCTTCCTCAACTGGGTTCCAGAAACCGTCGCAGGGATGGCCGCTGCCCGCATCCTGCCACGCCTGGCCAAGCGCTGGTTGACTCCAGATGAACTTGAGGCGCTTACGTTGGGGATCCCCGGAAACGTCGTGAACGAGATGAACCTGGCGATCGGTGACCTGGCAGATCTGGCCCGCCGCTCTCCGGAGCTGACGGAATTGTTCAAGCACCTGGGGGATGATGGGAGCCTGTGGCTCCAGCAGGCCGCGCAGCTGGAAGGCAGCACGCCATTCATGGTTGCATGGAGCGATTTTTTATCCCGGTATGGCTCACGGGGTCCTTCGGAAATCGACATCGCCAAACCGCGTTGGTACGAAGAGCCGCTGCCTGTGCTGCGGGTACTCGCGGAATACTTGAACGGGGAAGGTGGGCGTCACCGCGCACACTATCAATCGCTGGTCAAGGGGCGCGAGGCTTCAATACGGATACTGCGTCTGAAGGCAGGAAACGGCCTTCTGGGCAAGGCACGAATGCATGTGATAAACCGACTGTACCATGTGATGAGCGAAACCGGCGGCATGCGCGAACATCACAAATTCATGGTGATTCGCTTGCTGGGGGTGATCAAGGAAATTTTGAAAAGCAACGCCAACCAGCTCGTAGCTGCAAAAAAATTGGAGCAGCCGGATGACATCTGGTACCTGACCTGGAGCGAACTATTCGCAATCTTTGACGATCACAGCGCCAATTGGAGTCAAACGGTACGACAACGGCAGTCCGAGTACGTGCGTTTTCAAAAGTTTCCACCCCCGATGATCATCTCCAGTGATGGGGAAGGCCCGGTGGTGCACTACCAGGACGATGAGGCTCCAGAGGGAGCATTGCTGGGGAACCCGGTCTCGCCGGGAGTAGTCGAGGGAAAGGTCCACATCATTCGCGACCCGCAGCGCGAGACGCTGGCACCCGGCGAAATATTGGTCGCCGAGTTCAGTGATCCAGGGTGGACTCCGCTCTTCATCAATGCCAGCGGATTGATCCTCGAAGTCGGCGGCGCGCTGACCCATGGCGCGGTTGTGGCGCGTGAATATGGCATCCCCGCCATCGTTGGTGTTCGCGATGCGACGAAGACCCTTCAAACGGGTCAGCGGGTGCGCGTGGATGGAAACCACGGCGTGATTGAAATCCTTTGAACCGGGACCTGTTCAGCGGGGGGGGAACGATGCAGGGGAAGATGGACTGGTTCGAGTGGGATTGGAGTCTTTCAATGATGCGAGTAGGCTGAACAAACACCGCCCGGTAAATTCACCTGGCGGTGTTAGTACCCCTGCGGCGACTCGAACGCCGGCATCTGCCTCCGGAGGGCAGCGCTCTATCCACTGAGCTACAGGGGCTGGTGGTTGTATTGTAATCCAACCCCCGGCAAGGCTCAAGCAAGCATCGTCATTTCGAGCGTGAACCAGCATCCATCACGGCCACGGCTGCCATCCGGACGATATCGGCCACATCGTCCCCGGTCTGGAGCACGTGGACCGGACCGTCGATCCCGAGCAGGATGGGACCAATCGCCTGCGCTTTCCCCAAACGCGTCACAAGCTTGTAGGCGACATTGGCCGCCTCCAGTGAGGGGAAGACGAGCACGTTCGCATCGCGAACCTGGCTGAAGGGGTAGCGCTGCTCCATGATGTCGTCCACAACGGCCGTGTCTGCCTGCATCTCGCCGTCGACCTGCAGGTCCGGTCGTTTCTGCCGGACCAACTCAACCGCCTTGCGCACCTTGTCGGAGAGCGGGTGGCGGGTGCTGCCGAAGTTGGAAAAGGACAGCATCGCCACACGCGGTTCGATTTCGATTTGCTTGGCGAAATCCGCCGCCAGGCAGGCAATTTCCGCCAGGTCCTCCGCGGTCGGGTTGATGTTGACCGTGGCGTCGGTGAAGATGTAGACCTTGTTCTCGACGATGATCAGGTACAGCCCGGCGGCGCGCGACGTGCCGGCCCGCGTGTGGAAGATCTCCAGGGCAGGGCGGATCACCTCCGGGTAGTCGTAGGTCAAACCGGCGACGAAAGCATCCGCATGGCCGTTGGCTACCATCATAGGCCCGAATACGTTTGGATTGCGCACACGGCGTGCGGCGTGCGCGTGGGTGATGCCCTTGCGTTCGCGTATGTTGAAGTAAGCCTCGGCCAACTCTTCGCCCAAGGTCGATTTCTCGGGATCGATGATTTTGAACTCGGCGGAGAGACCGAGGTGCTCGATGCGCTCCTGGATGACCTCGGGTCGTCCGAGCAGGATCGGCTCGCCAATCCCCTCGTCGATGACCTGGGCAGCAGCGCGTATGATCTTGTCTTCTTCGCCTTCTCCGAAGACCACTCGTTTCGGCGCCTGCCGGGCTTTATTGAGTATGAGCTGGCGCACGCGGGCACCTTTCCCCTGGCGCAGGGCGAGCTCTTCGCGGTACGTATCCAGGTCGATCTGGATGCGGGCGACGCCGGTCTCCATGGCTGCCCCGGCGACGGCTGGGGCTTCCCAGAGCAGGACACGCGGATCGAACGGCTTGGGGATGATGTAATCAGGTCCAAAACGCAGCCGATCCAGGTTGTAAGCATGCAGCACGCTGTCGGGCACGTCTTCCTTTGTGAGCGCGGCGAGCGACTTCGCGGCGGCGACCTTCATCTCCTCGTTGATCGCTCGGGCGCGAACGTCGAGAGCGCCGCGGAAGATGAAGGGAAAGCCGAGCACGTTGTTAATCTGGTTCGGGTAATCGCTGCGTCCAGTTGCTACGATGGCATCCGGCCGCGCTTCCTTGGCGATTTCGTACTTAATCTCGGGATCGGGGTTGGCCATGGCGAAGATGAGCGGCCGTTCCGCCATCGTCTTCACCATATCGGCCGTCAGGATGTCTGCAACCGAGAGTCCGTAAAACACGTCCGCCCCCCGGCAGGCATCAGCCAGGTCGCGGGCATCCGTGTCGGCGGCGAAACGCAGCTTGTACTCGTTCATGCCCTGCTCGCGACCCTGGTAGACGACACCCTTGCTGTCGACGAGCAGGATGTTCTCGCGTTTGACGCCTAGGCGCACCGCCAGTTCTGAGCACGAAATTGCCGAGGCGCCTGCGCCGGACACAACCACGCGAATGTCGGCGATGTCCTTTTCGACGATTTCCAAGCCGTTGAACAGTGCCGCACCAGAGATGATGGCAGTTCCATGCTGGTCGTCGTGGAAGACGGGGATCTCGAGCATCTCTTTCAGCCGTTCTTCAATGTAGAAGCACTCGGGCGCTTTGATGTCTTCCAGGTTAATGCCACCGAAGGTCGGCGCGATATTGGCCGCCACCTGGATAAATTCATCCGGATCATGCGTCTCGACCTCGATGTCGAAGACATCGACATCCGCAAAGACCTTGAAGAGAACCCCTTTTCCCTCCATTACAGGCTTGGAAGCAAGCGCACCCCGATCGCCAAGCCCGAGGATGGCAGTCCCATTCGAGATGACTGCAACCAGGTTGCTCTTGGCCGTGTATTCATACGCGGTTTGGGGATCGCGTTCGATCTCGAGCACCGGGACGGCTACCCCAGGTGTGTAGGCAAGTGAAAGATCACGCTGGGTTTCGAGCGGTTTGGTGGGGACGACCTCGATCTTGCCTGGTTTACCGCGGCGATGGTATTCGAGAGCTTCTTCCTTGGTAATCGTCATCGAGCGATCTCCTTGATCGTGTCATGCGGCGGATGTCTCGGCTGCGCTGGGCATGCTCCCATTCGTGGCCACTATTCATTTAACCACGAACTCGTGCAGGAGGTGCGACGAATGCTTGACTCGCAGTGAAGCACTATGCTAGACTAATTCTACCGAACGGTCGGTAGGGAGTGGGCTTTGCAACAAGCGGACATCATCCAGGCAGCTGCCCAGATCTTCCGCCTCAAGGGCTATGATGGCACGTCGATGCAGGATATCGCCGACGCCGTTAAGCTTCAGAAGGCCAGCCTGTACCACCATATCTCCGGCAAACAGGAAATCCTGGTCTCCATCCTGGACCAGGCTCTCGATCTGCTGATTGATGATCTGGAGGGAGTCTTACATAGCAACGTATCGCCTGCCGTGCAACTGAGGCAGGCGATGCTGCTGTATGTGACCCGACTCACCGAGCAAGCGGATCTGGCAGGTGTCCTGCTCATGGAGCACCGCAGTCTGGATGACGACCGGCGGGCAGCACACATCGCCCGGCGCGATCGCTTCGAAGCCATGTGGCGGGAGATCATCCAGGGTGGCGTGAAGGCCGGCGAATTCCGTGAACAGGACCCACGCATCACGACCTTCGCGCTGCTGGGCGTGCTGAATTGGACCATCACCTGGTTTGACCTCAAGGGCAAGTACGCGGCGGAGCAAATTGCAGATCTATACGCTGATCTCTTCCTCAATGGATTGCTCGCTGCCCGGGACGAGAAGCCGTGACCAGAACCGTGGAACGCTTTGAAACCCGATCTGGTGGCAGGATCTACCGTTTGCCGCTCGACTTGTTCCCGGACCTGCAAGGCTTCTCCCACCTGATTATTTACGGCGAGGTGGTTGCGCTGTTTGATGTCGGTTCCGGTTTTGGAGATTCCAACGCTCAGCTTGAGGAAGGCCTCGAGCAAGTGCGGTCCGCGTTCTCGGAGAACATTGGCTGGGAAGATCTGACCCATATCTTGATTTCTCATGGGCACATCGACCACTTCGGGGGCTTGCATTTTGTCCGCGAGCGATCACAGGCGCCGCTTGGGATTCATGAACTCGACCGGCGGGTGTTAATCCAGTACGAGGGACGGGTGGCCATCTCCGCGCACCGGCTGCACACCTTCTGTATCGAGGCTGGGGTCCCCTCTGAAAAGCAGGAAGAGCTGCTCGCACTCTATCTGTTGAACAAACATGCTTTTCCAATCCATCCCGATCGACTTTACCTTCGAAGCACAAGGCATGCACATTGGTGAGATCGAACTGGTGCACGTCCCCGGGCACTGCCCCGGCCAGGTCATCGCCGTCGTCGATGATGTATTGCTCACGGCTGATCATATTCTCGATCACACCTCACCCCACCAGGCGCCCGAACGGCTGACGCTCGAGCACCGGCCTCGAGCACTACCTGGCCTCGCTCGATGCGATCCGCCCACTTGCCGAATGCGCTCGCCTCGCCCTCGGAGGCCACGGCAGGCCGATTCACGAGATCGAGGGCAAGGATCGATGCGATCCAGGCCGTCCATGACGAGCGCCTGGCGCTCATCCTTGAGCTGTCCAGCTCGCCGACCTCGGTCTATGAGCTCACCCTGGCGTTATTCCCGGACACGGGTGGCTACCACGAGCTATTGGCGTTGGAGGAGGCGGCGGCGCATGTCGAGTACTTGCACGCGCGTGGATTGCTCTGCCTGTCCAATATTGACGCATTGGACCCGGAACGAGATGTGAAACTTACGTATGTGCGATGTGAATGCCTGGATGGTCTAGGCTCGGTCCCCGGCGGCAGCTTAGTCGGCATGCGGGGACAGCGATCTGAAGCGACCGCCGACACTGTCCTAGGAGGACCCCATGTATGGTTTTGAACCCACGGAAGAGCAGCAAATGCTCATCGATGCCGTCGATCGCTACGCCCAGCAGCAGCTGCGAGAAGCGGCACGCGAGGCGGATGAGGCGGGTGAACTGCCGCAGAAGTTGATCGAAACAGGCTGGGAGCTGGGCGTGCTCCAGGCCAGCGTACCGGAAGCGTATGGAGGTTTCGGCGATCACTCTGCAGTCACCGGCGCTCTCGCCGCGGAGGCGATGGCCTGGGGAGACCTGGCTGCCAGCCTGGCCGTGATGGCGCCGACGAGCTACGTCGTTCCCATCCTGCTGGGGGGCACAGAAGAGCAGAAGGCTTCGCTCATCCCGCCGGTCATCGAAGGTGAATGGCAGCCCTACGTTGCTGCCTTTGTCGAGCCGGCGTTCGATTTCACCCCTGGGATGATGCAGACTGAAGCCAAAGCAAACAAGGCCGGCTTCAAGCTCAACGGGGTCAAGAGCTTTGTCCCCTTTGCCGACAGGGCGGCTTCCCTGTTGGTCTTCGCCATGCTGGAAGGTGAGTTGAGGGCGTTCGTTGTACCGGGTGGGGCGGAGGGGCTTGCGGTCAGCGAGCGCGAACCGTGGCTGGGCGTCAGGGCGCTTCCCACCTACACCATCACCCTGGAGGACGTCAGCGTCGAACAAACAGCCCTGATCGGGTCGAACGGATCCTTCCCGGGCGAGCAGATCGTCGCCAGCAGCCAGGTTGCCATAGCAGCCATGGCCATCGGTGTGAGCAAGGCAGCCCTCGATTACGCCATTCCCTATGCCAAGGAGCGCGAGGTCTGGGGAAGTCCCATCGCCCAGAAACAATCGATCGCGTTCATGCTGGCCGAGATGGCGATCGAGATCGAGTCGAACCGCCTGCTGGTCTGGGAGGCGGCCTGGAAGCTCGATGAAGGTCACCCGGACGCAGGACATGCAGCCTACCTGGCCCTGACTGGCGCAGCGGATACCGCCATGATGGTCACCGACCGGGCGGTTCAGGTCCTGGGTGGCCATGGGTACATCCGTGAGCACCCGGTGGAGATGTGGATGCGAAATGGCCGCGGCATCCCGGTGATGCCCGGGCTGGCGATGGTTTAGGCAGAAGGCGAGCAGGAGAAACCTCATGATTAGCTTTGGAATCCACGAAAAACTAGAACAGTCAAGCGTCATCATGGAAACCGTCGCCGCTAACATGATGCGGCCGGTCTCGCGCTACTTTGATGAAAACGAGCACGAAATCCCCTGGGATTACATCCAGTTCATGCATGCCTCCCAGCAAGCGATGGGCGGGGCTGGGAGCCTGACCGATTCGGGCACCAAGAAGAAGGAAGGGCCGAGCATCAGTTTCCAACGCCTGGCCGTAACGGCGGAGATGCTGTCGTGGGGGGATGTGGGATTGTGGCTCTGCACACCGGGTGGGGGGCTGGGTGGCGCCGCGGTGAATGCGACCGGCACGCCAGAGCAGAAGGAGCGCTTCCTCTCGCGCTTCCGCGGCGAGGAACCCGCGTTCGATGCCATGGCGCTGACCGAACCGCATGCCGGTTCAGCCATGCCGGCCGAGGTCCGGACAACCGCCGTTCGTGACGGGGATGAGTGGGTCTTGAACGGGGAAAAGATTTTCGTCACCGCCGGGCACAAAGCCTTGATCGACACGAAGGGGTTCGTGGTCATCTGGGCCACGATCGACCCATCGGCCGGCCGGGCTGGGGTGCGGCCATTCGTCGTAGAGGCTGGCACGCCGGGCTGCAGCGTAACCAAGCTCGAGCACAAGCTCGGCATCCGTGCCAGTGATACCGCCTCCATCGTGCTCCAGGACTGCCGCATCCCATTCGATAACATCCTGGGGAGCCCGGAAGTCGCCAAGGAGAAGACGGAGAAAGGCTTCAAGGGCGCAATGGCGACCTTTGACGCCACCCGCCCGCTGGTGGCAGCCTCGGCCCTGGGCATCGCCCGTGCGACCCTGGAACTTCTAAAGGAATTGCTCGTTGAGCGTGGGGTCGAAATCCGCTACGGTTTGCCGCGCAGCCGCATGACCAACCTTGAGCGTGAGATCGTCGACATGGAGGTCATGCTGCGCTCCACATGGCTGCTGACCCTGAAGGCGATGTGGCTGGCAGATGAGCGCAAGGGCAACACAATCGAAGCTTCGATGTGCAAAGTCAAGGCGGGTGATGTGGTCGTGAGGATCACCCAGCGCGCGGTTGAGTTGATGGGTCCGCTCGGCTTCAGCCGTGAGTATCTGCTTGAGAAATGGTTCCGGGATGCCAAGATCAACGACCTGTACGAAGGCACCGGGCAGATCAACCGCTTGATCGTCGCCCGCAGGATCCTGGGATACTCACGACACGAACTGAGCTAATGCAGAAATGTCTCCGATAGGGACCAGCGATGAGCAGCACCCCTGGAGAGGTTCGGGGGGAATAGGAGAAATCCCAATGAAAGATCGAATTCAGAATGCGGTCGTGATTGGCTCGGGGACAATGGGCGGCGGCATCGCGGCCTTGCTGGCAGGTCTTGGCATCCCCACCGTACTTCTCGACATCGTCCCCGGCGAACCCACGCCAGCCGAACTCGAGGCTGGCTTGACGTTGGAAGATGACGCCGTCCGGGATCGGATTGTCGAAGCAGGGTGGAAAGCGGTTACTCGCAGCCGCCCGCCGGCGCTGTTGAGCAAACAATCCGAGCAGCTGATAACACTCGGGAACCTGGAAGATGATTTCGAGCTGCTCGCCGGTGCCGACTTGATTATCGAGGCCATCGTCGAGAACCTTGAGATAAAGCGCTCGCTCTTCAAGCGCATCGAGGCGATCCGCGCCGAGCATGCGATTATCGCCACCAATACCTCCGGCATACCCGTGGCAGCCTTGGCGGAAGGCATGAGCCTGGGCTTTCAAGGTCATCTGCTCGGCATGCACTTCTTTAATCCGCCGCGCTGGCTTAAATTGCTGGAGATTATCCCGCACGCCGGCACGCTGCCCGAGGTGACCGACTTCATCGTTCGCTTTGGTGAAGAGATCTTGGGCAAGGGCGTCGTCCTATGCAAAGACACGCCCAACTTCATCGCCAATCGCATGTTCTCAATCACAAATGCTTACGAGGTCGCTTATGGTCTCGATCACGGGTACTCGATCGAAGAAATCGATGCCATCACCGGCGACTTGATCGGGCGACCGAAGACAGCCATATTCCGACTGCGCGACCTGATCGGGAACGATGTGGCCGCGCATGTCGGTTCCAACCTGTACGGGTTGATCCCAGACGATGAAAGCCGGGACGTGCTCCAGCATGAGGCCTCGGTCCGCCTCCTGGAAGGATTGCTGGAACGGAAATGGCTGGGAAACAAGACCAGGGTTGGCTTCTATAAGCGGGTCGACCAGGAAGACGGGAGCAAAGAATTCTGGGTCCTCAACCCAGAGACGATGGAGCATGAGCCTCCCCAAGAATCCGCGTTTCGACATCTATTCTGAGGGCAAGAAAATCGAGGACCTCGGGGAGCGGTACCGTTGGATCGTCGAACAAGCGGAGAGCGAGGAGGCCACGGCGGAAACACGCCGGCTGGCGACATACCTGTGGGAGACGACGGCGTACGCCCTTGGTTATGCTTCGCGCCGTGTGCCTGAAATCGCCGACCGCTTCGTGGACATCGACATGGCGATGAAATGGGGGTTCGCCAACGAGATCGGCCCGTTTGAGATTTGGGACGCCCTGGGCGTGAAAGACACGGTCAAGAAAATGAATGCCCTGGGCATCGAGGTCGCACCCTGGGTCACGAAGATGCTTGACGACGGGCACAAATCCTTCTACCAGCTGAAGAAGGGCAAGGTCGTTGGCTTCTACGACATCAAGTCCGGTGAATACCAGCCCCTGGCCGAAGATCCACTGCTCCTGCCGATCGCTGCCATGAAATCACGCAAAGGGGCGGTCCACAAGAGCAACGCCTCAGCGAGCTTGATTGACATGGGCGACCGGGTTGGCCTGGTCGAATTCCACTCCAAGGCCAATGCGCTCGACCAGGATATCTTCGAGATGCTGGTGCATGCCATGGATGCAGCCGAGGCGGGTACGTTCGATGCGCTTGTGATTGGAAACGACGGGAAACACTTCTGCGCAGGCGCGAATGTGTTCCTGATCTGGATGGCCGGCCAGCAAGGCGAGTTCAACCAGATCGAGGACCAGATCGCCGGTATGCAAGACACCCTCATGCGCATGCGCTACTTCCCCAAGCCCATCGTCGCGGCGCCGCACGGGATGACCCTCGGTGGTGGGGCGGAGTTGAGCATGGCCTGCGCCCGCCGCGTGGCGGCCGCAGAGACGTTCATCGGCCTGGTTGAGATGGGGGTCGGCGTCATCCCGGCAGGCTCAGGCACGAAGGAGATGATCCGCCGGGTGATCAACCCGGTCATGCGCATTGAAAACGCCGATCCGATCTCGGTGATGCAGCAGGTGTTCGAGCAAATTGCGCTGGCCAAGGTGGCCACAGGCGCGTTCGAAGCCTTCGAGATGGGCTTCTTCAGGCCGGGGGACCGGATCGTCATGAAGAAGGAACACCTGCTGGCGGTGGCGAAGCGCACTGCGCTGGCTATGGTGCAGGAGGGTTACCAACCGCCGATGCAGGAAAGGATCTTCGCCGCCGGACGAGACGTCCTGGCAGCCTTGCGGGCCGCTGTCTGGGGTCTGCGCGAGGCAGGCTGGGCGACAGAACATGATGCGCTCATCGCCAACAAGCTGGCATGGGTGCTCTGCGGCGGCGACCTGACCGAGCCAACCTGGGTGAACGAGCAATATTTGCTCGACCTGGAGCGGGAAGCATTTCTCGAGTTATGCCATGAGCCAAAGACGCTCGACAGGCTGCAGCACATGCTCGAGAAAAACAAGCCATTGCGCAACTAGGATGTGGCGGAACATGGAGGACCTGGCCCTGGGTGAAGGGGCTATCCGGGCTTGCGCACAAAATGGGGATCGAACCCAGACCGCGCATGCTGGATCCTTGAGTTCCGCCCCGCAGCGAAGGAGATAAGGACATGGCGAGAGAGGCAGTATTGGTCGCTGGCGCACGCACCGCCGTAGGACGGGCGAAGAAAGGCACATTGGCCAGCTACAGGCCGGAGGACATGGCACGGGCGGCGGTCGAAGCCGCCTGGGAGAGGTCGGGCATCCCAGAGAAATCTCTCGTGGATGACATCGTGATCGGCTGTGCTTTTCCTGAGGGAAGCCAGGGCTTGAACGTAGCCCGGCCGATCGCGCTCCACGCCGGTTTTCCCGACTCCGTCCCGGCGATGACTGTGAACCGCTTCTGCTCATCGGGGCTGCAGTCGATCGCGCAGGCTTGTGAGCGCATCATCGCTGGCGGGGCGGACATCATCATCGCCGGCGGCGTCGAAAGCATGAGCCTGGTGCCGATGACCGGCTTTCGAATCAGCCCGCATCCCGACCTGGTCGTCGAAATGCCGGAGGCCTATATCAGCATGGGTCAAACGGCTGAAAACGTCGTGCGCGAATATCAAGTCAGCCGGGAGGCGATGGATGCTTTTGCCTACGAGAGCCACCAGAAGGCGGCGAAAGCACAAGAAAGCGGCAAGTTTGAGGATGAGATCGTCCCGCTCGAAGTGAAAACGGTTACACGGGAGGGCGAACGCGTCGTGTCATTCTCCCAGGACGAACTCATACGCAAGGACACGACCCAGGCTGCGCTGGCGAAACTGAAACCCGCCTTTGCGCCGGATGGCCAGGTCACCGCCGGAAACTCGTCGCCGCTCTCGGACGGGGCAGCTGCCGTGGTCATCATGAGCAGAGAGAAAGCCGAAGAATTGGGGATTACGCCCTGGATGCGCTTCGTCGGGTATGCAGTGGCCGGCGTGGATCCGGCGTTGATGGGCATTGGCCCGGTGAAGGCCATCCCGAAGGTCTTAGAACGCTATGGGCTGGAACAGGATGAGATCGATTTGATCGAGCTGAACGAGGCCTTCGCGTCACAGAGCCTGGCGGTGATCCGCACACTGGAACTGGACCCGGACATCGTCAACGTCAATGGGGGCGCGATCGCGCTGGGTCACCCGCTTGGAGCTACCGGTGCAAAGCTCACCGTGCAAATCATGCACGAAGCCCGGCGGAGAGGGGCGGGCAAGGTCATGGTGACCATGTGCATCGGCGGTGGCATGGGCGCCGCCGGTGTTTTCGAGAACTTGCTACAATAAGCAAATCCAACAAAAGGAGCGTGAGCAATGCCATTGACAGTGAAAGAATTGATGGAGCGGATGCCGGGAGCATTCCTGCCGGAGAAGGCTGAAGGTGTCGACGCGGTCATCCAATTCAGCCTGGGTGAAGAGGGCGGGGACTGGGTGTGCAGCATCAAGGATAAGCAGTGCACCGTTGAGCCGGGGAAGGCACAGAACCCAAATCTGACACTCTCAGCTGACGCCGCAAACTATATCGACCTCGTGACCGGGAAGTTAAACCCGATGACGGCCATCGCCACGAAGAAGATCGAGCTGAAGGGTGACCTGAACCTGGCGATGAAGTACATGAACCTGTTCGATCTCTAACAACCGCTTCAAGCTGTTCGCTCTCCCGGGCGGGATGAGCGAATGCCGTCGGATCGATAGCACGGCGCACCTGGCGAGCAATCCATGTGCGCCGTGTATTTATTTAGATCATGTTTTTCTAAGCTGCTAGGGGTTGAAGAACAGCTTCGTGCGCCGCACAAAGGCTTGCGTTGGATCAATCTCGAGGGCGAGCAGGACTTCTTCGGGGCGGCCGGTTGCGCCTTCCCGGTTTGATAGTTCCATGCGCAGTATGCTCTCGCCGCTGGCAGGCGTCCGGATCCACTCGAGTGCCTGCACGAGCGGACGCAGGTCATAACGCTTCCCACGCCGGCTCCGTTCGATTTTTTCCTGGGCAAGGAACGCCTCGACGGCAGCTTGATGGTCCTCCGACCGCCCGTCTCCAGGCAAAATGGCTTCATACTCCACGGCCACAACCTGGTTCTGCAGTGCGGCTTCGCCGGGTGGGACTGCAGCTACATCCATTATCACGAGCCCGGGTGGCGCGGCTTGGCGTAGTTTGCCGAGAACTTCCTCTGGCGCGATTTCAGCGCTTAACCAGATATCCAGCAGTTCGCAGATGCTCGTACAGCCGAGAGGCAGAGCCGGCCCGAGCTGCATCCTGGCGCGCTGGTTGAACCCCTGGGTGTAGGCAATCGGGAGTCCTGCCCGGCGAAGCGTCCTTTCCCAGGTGCGCTGCAGGTCGAGGTGGCCGGTGTACCGCATCTCTGGCCCCTTCTCAAAAGCGATGCGGACCCGTTCGGGCTGTGTTTCATCCATCTTGTCAAACCGAGACGAGCGGGATCACGTCGGCCATAGCACGTGCCGGGGAACGGACTTCGGGACATTCCCAGACTTCTCCCGGGTGCTGGCGCCGCATCCCAGCGTACTTGGGCAGGATGCCGCATGCGAAGCAGCGCTCACGGCAGTCCACGCGTGTCCGGCCTTCAAGACTCCAAAGGTAGTCTTCCGTAAGGTACTGTTTTTTCACGGCCACATCGATGTGGTCCCAGGGCAGCGTTTCATCAATAGGCCGTTCGCGGTGCGTGTAGAAGGCGGGATCAAGCCCGGCTTGCGTGAAGGCATTCAGCCAGAGGTCATAAGCAAAGTGCTCTCGCCAGGCGTCGAATCGGGCGCCAGCACGCCACGCGTGCTCGATGACCTCCGCCATGCGGCGGTCGCCCCGCGAGAGCCACGCTTCCAGCATCGTTTCATGGGGATGGTTCCAATTCAGCTTCAGCCCTTTGCCCCGCACTTCCCGCTTAAGCAATTCCTGCTTCTCGAGGATTTGGTCCATGGTGTCACACGGGACCCATTGGAAAGGCGTATGCGGCTTGGGCACAAATGTGCTCACGCCGGCATGGACCTTGGCCCGCTTTCCGATGACCTTGTGCCCCTCAGCGAGCACGGCTTTGCATAGGTCAGCGATGGCCTGAACATCCTCGATCGTCTCCGAAGGATGGCCGATCATGAAGTACAGTTTGATCGTGTGCCAGCCGCGGCTGTAGATTTCGCGGGCAGTCTCCAGGAGCTGTGCGGTGCTGACCGGCTTGTTGATGATCTCGCGCATGCGCTCGGTGGCTGCCTCGGGTGCGAGCGTGAAGCCCGCACGCGAGGATTGCCCATGGAGCGCATCCATCAGGTCCACGGAAACCGACTCGATGCGCAGCGAGGGGAGCGAAACCTTGATGTTCTGGCCGTGAAATCTCGTGCTGACCGCCTGCACGAGGGGTACGATTTCGTCGAAATCCGAGGAGGAAAGCGAGAGCAGCCCGACTTCCTCGATCCCTGTGTGCTTAATTCCCGCTTCGATCGCGTCGAGGATTTCCTCGACCGGTCGTTCACGTACCGGCCGGGTGATCATTCCCGCCTGGCAGAACCGGCAGCCGCGAGTGCAGCCGCGCATGATCTCGATCGGGATGCGGTTGTGGGTGACCTCGACGTAGGGCACGATGAAGCGGGTCAGGGGTTCGGGTAATTTCGGCAGGATTCGTTTCAAGACTGGCAGCGGGGCAGTATCAGTCAAGGGCGCGAGATGGGAAATGGTCCCATCTGCGAGATATTCGATCCCGTACAAGCTCGGGACATACACCCCCCATATACCGGCGAGGGTTTCAAGCAGCGCCTGACGGTCGCTGCCCGTTGCTTTCCACGCCTTGACGGCATGTGCGATCTCGACGATGACCTCTTCGCCCTCGCCAATCACGAACGCATCGATGAAGGCCGCCATCGGTTCAGGGTTATGCGCGGCATGTCCCCCGGCGATGACGAGCGGATGCTGGCGAGTGCGGTCTGCACTCCTGACCGGAATCCCAGCCAAATCGAGCAGGTTGAGGGTGTTCGTGTACAGGGTCTCGTAAGGGAGCGAAACGCCAACGATGTCAAAGTCCGAGACAGGTCGTTTGCTCTCCAGCGCGTAGAGAGGCAGGCCATCCCGGCGCATGGCTTCTTCCATGTCCACCCAGGGGACAAATACTCGCTCGGCAAGCACGTCTGGCTCTTGGTTCAGGATGTCATACAAGATGGCCAGGCCCAGGTTGGACATCCCCAGGTCGTAAATATCGGGGAAAGCCAGGGCGACGCGCACATCGACGCTTTCCCACGGTTTCACGACCTGGTTTAGCTCGCCACCTGTATACCGGCCAGGTTTAATCACGGACGGCAGGATCGCCGCCAGTTTGCCTTCGAGTTCTGATACCTGCATGGATGCTTCCTGCGCAACGCGAATTTAATCGGACAAAAGTATTCGCAATATTATAGCATGCGGGTTCAAGCAGTCGATGTTGCTTGCCCTGCAATGTGCGCTGTAACCACGCTATCATTGACCCATGCTTGGCGCGATGGTAGAATTTCGACCGTTGCCCCCATCGTCTAGTGGCCCAGGACGCGGCCCTCTCAAGGCCGAAACCGGGGTTCGAAACCCCGTGGGGGCACTCTAGCTTTCATCGAGCCTATCGCCATGCTATAGTGGCGATGGGTTTTTCGATTAACCGGACTGTTGGGTTCGGGCTAACCGGGTGTCGCATGGATAGCCAAGATAGGGCGAGGTGCCGCCATGTTCATCAACGCAGGCCGCTCGTACAAGTTCTTCCTGGTCCTTTCCAGCTTACTGGCTGCCTCACTTGCCTGCACTTTAGGAACACCCGCCGTCACCGATGAGCCATCCCCTGGGGGGCAATCCCCTCCTGGAAGCAGCGGCATCGCCGGGCGTGTCTGGCATGACCGCTGTGCCGCCCCGCCGCAGGGTGAGCCGTTGCCCGATACACCGCCCCCAGGTTGCATACAAAATCCGAACACGGGCGCACTGGAGGGAAATGGCAGGCTGGATGGCGGTGAGGAGAGCCTCTCCGGGATCGAGCTCTCGCTAGGGGCCGGCGAATGCCCGTCCACTGGCGCGGATACGACGGTAACGGGCGAGGATGGGATCTTCCTCTTCGCCGGGCTTGGCGCTGGCAAGTACTGCGTCATGATCGACCCGAACAGCGCCCGCAACGCAAGCCAGCTGCTGCCTGGGAGGTGGACCTACCCGGCATCGGAGGATTCGACCGGATCCATCAGGCAGGATGTTGAACTCGGTGGATCCGAGTTGAGATCCGATATCTCGTTTGCCTGGGATTTCCAGTTCTATCCAGAGTATATCGGTCCGACCCCGACCGCGACAGCTACCCCGGAAGCCACGGCGACCGAAACCCCTGCCTCGTCCCCAACCCCATCCCCGACCGTCACAGCGGTGCCCACGGCTACACTCGGTAGCGATGACCCACGCGGCGCCCTCAAGGACCCGACCTGGATCGACCACTTTGAAGATAGCGGCGACTGGGGGCTCTATGCGGATAGCCACGTCCGGTTCGAGCTTGGGGAAGGAGAGCTGATCATGACGGCCTTCAACCCCAACTTCTACAACGGCTGGATCATGTCCTGGAGAGAGGCGGAGAACTTCTATCTGGAGGCGACGGCCGACTTCGGAAGCTGTTCGGGTCGTGATGCGTTCGGGTTGATGTTCCGGGCTCCGACCTCGAATAAGGGGTATTTGTTCGGGGTCAGCTGCAGCGGTGAATACGTCCTGCGCGTCTGGGATGGGGCGCACATGACCAACCTGACGACCTGGACTTCCCATCCGAGCATCCCGGTCGGCCCAGAAAGCCCGCGCAGGATTGGCGTGTGGGCTGCTGGAGATGAGATCAGCCTTTACGCTGAAGGCACCTTCCTGCGCCAGATCACAGATGCGACCTATGCGGATGGCTTGTTCGGCCTGTTCGTGAGTTCCGGGAGCACGCCAAACTTCACTGCTCGGGTCCGTGAGATCGCCTTCTGGGATCTGCCATGAGCAAATCAGAACACCGATGGAGCGAGGGGGAGGTTGGGACATGACAACCCGCCTTGGAATCCTGACCGGCGGCGGTGATGCGCCCGGGCTGAACGCCGTCATCCGCGCAGCGGTGAAGACGGCCTATGGCATCGGCGATTGCCAGGTGATCGGGATCGAACATGGGTTTGATGGTTTGCTGGAGGGCGGTACGACGCTCGAACTCACCCCGGATCGCGTCCAGGGGATCCTGCCGCGGGGCGGGACGATCCTCGGCGCTGCCAACCGGGGAAACCCCTTCGCTCGCAGCGTCGTCCGCGATGGGCAGGAAATGATCCTGGATGTGTCCGACCAGGTCGTCGAACGCATCCAGGAGCTAAAGCTCGATGGGCTGATCGTCGTCGGGGGGGACGGAACCCTCAGGATAAGCTGCGAGCTCATGCAAAAAGGATGTGCGATCGTCGGCGTGCCCAAGACGATCGACAACGATATCGGCGGTACGGACATGAGTTTCGGGTTCGACACCGCCGTTGCCACGGCCACCGACGCGATCGATAAACTCCACACGACGGCTGAATCCCACCACCGGGTGATGGTGCTGGAATTGATGGGGCGGGATGCCGGCTTTATCGCGCTGCATGCCGGCGTAGCCGGCGGCGCCGACGTGATCCTCATCCCGGAAATCCCGTTTGTCTTCGAAGGTATCAAGCAAACGGTCATGAAGCGTGATGCCAGCGGGCGGCACTTCAGCATCGTGGCGGTCGCTGAAGGCGCGTTCCCACGTGGTGGGGAACCCACCTACAAGGAACGAGGCAGCCCGGCCGAGGCAGGCAGGTTGGGAGGGATGGGGGAGGTCGTAAGCCGCTATGTCACGCAAGATTGCGGGTTTGAAAGCCGGGTGACCGTGCTCGGGCACCTGCAGCGAGGCGGACAGCCCACGGCGTTCGACCGCTGGTTGGCGACCCGTTATGGTGCGGCTTCGGTCCGCCTCGCCCTCGAAGGGAAGTTTGGCCGGATGGTATCTTTGCGCGGCATGCAGATTGGGGACGTCGCGCTGGAGGATGCGATTCGAGTGCCCAAGCGGGTAAACCTTAACGGGGATGCCATCCTCACCGCGCGCAACCTCGGCATCTACCTGGGGGATGCATGAAGCTTAACCCAGAAGGGGGAGAGACCCTACCGCGCCGGAGGCTGGAGGCGTCGAACCTGGGCCGGCGCGAGCGTGATTTCCTGGTCGGCGCCCTGATCGCGCTTTCGCTCTTCCTGGTAGAAGCGGGCGTGGCAGAGATCCTCATCGGATCGGATGAAGCCTGCCGTGAAGGGGTGCGCCACTTGAGATTGGCGCCCGACCCGTTCAGCGCCTGTGATCCGGAATGGGTGTGGTTCATGCTGCGCGCGATCGCACGCGGCTGGGCCTGGTTGTTTAATTCAAACGTCGCACCATTCCTGGGCTGGGTCAGCATGAGTGCCTACTATGCCCTTGCCGGCGGGATTAGCGCGCAGCTGGACCGGCGGAACACCATCCTGTTCTTGTTCGTCATCCAGGTCGGCACAGTCGCTATCATCTCCGGGCTGGCCTATCTGCTCCAGTTTATCGCCTGAGATCCTCGAGCCCTCGGCGAAACTAGTCTCCCATTTTTTCGAAGTTATCCCGGCGTTAAGGCAGAGAGCCGCCTGTTGAGGCGGCTCTCTGGTGCGCTGCGGCGTCCCTATCCATTCAGGAGGAGGGACGCCGCAGCACGTTGGTCATAAGAATGATCCATGGGCATCACCTCCTCCGTTTGAGATTGCATTGGAAGAGATTACCTTGTCGTGTTGGGAGTATCGCACAGTGCCGGGCGGATGTCAATCAAAGGATTAACATCGCATCACCGAACGAGTAGAAGCGGTATCCACGTTGGATAGCATCCTGGTAGAGCGATAGCACGCGCGCTCTCCCCGCGAAGGCCGAGACCAGCATGAGCAGCGTGGAGCGGGGCAGGTGAAAGTTTGTGATGAGGCCATCGACCGCCAGGAACCTGAACCCCGGCAGGATGAAGAGATCGGTCGGCCCTTCAAAAACCTCGACTTGCCCAGTTCGCCCGGCGCGGACTGCGCTTTCAAGCGTGCGCACGGACGTCGTCCCGACGGCGATGATGCGTCCCCCTTGCCGGCGGGTTTGGTTGATCTGTTCGGCGGTTTCTGCAGAAACGGAACACCACTCGCTGTGCAAGGCGTGCTGGCGTGGATCTTCCTCCAATACCGGGGCGAAAGTATCCAGACCGACATGAAGCGTCACGCGGGCGACCTCGATCCCGCTCTTACCAAGCGACTGCAGCAGATCCTGTGTGAAATGCAGCCCTGCCGTCGGGGCTGCGGCGGAACCAGGATCCCGCGCAAAAACGGTCTGGTATTCATCCGTGGTGCGAAGCGGTTCGTGAATATAAGGAGGAAGCGGCATTTCCCCAATCGTTTCCAGGCGCGACTGAATCGGTGCATCGAATTCGACGATGCGGCGGGAACCACCCAAATCCTCGCCTATGACGGCTGTGCTGTGATCCGGCAGCTCGACCGCAACTCCCGGGCGCAGGCCTTTCCCCCCGACAATCACCTCCCATTCTCTCGGGGTCCGTGAACGCAGCAGCAGGAGCTCGGCTCGGCCCCCGCCGGGCAGCTTCTTCACTCGCAGCCTGGCCGGCAGAACGCGGGTCTCGTTGAGCACAAGCAGGTCGCCTTCCGCGAGGTACCCCGGAAGATCGCGGAAAACAGCGTGCTCCACGTGGTTGGTAGCACGCTCCAGCACCAGGAGCCGGGAAGCATCACGCGGCACGGCTGGCCGCTGGGCGATGGAGGTTTTTGGGAGAGCGTAGTCGAAATCGTCAGTCCGCACGGTGGCTATTTCAGGGCACGCAGCACGAGGTTGATGAGCAGCGTCAGCACGAGGCTGATGATGAGGGAACTCGCCAGCGGGATGAAACAAGAGATACCGCCGCGCTCGAAGCGGAAATCCCCCGGCAGGCGGCCGAGCGGGATCCCGCTGCCCGCCAGCAGCCAGAGCACGCCCCCCAGGACGACCAGGAGCAGGCCTGCGAGGAACACACCCCGTCCGATCGAGTGCAGATCCATCCCGATCTATTTAGCCCTTTAAAGCTCTGGCAGCCTGGCTTGCGGTGCAGCCGGGGGTGCGAGATCGAGATGCTGGTAGGCGAGCGCCGTGGCCACGCGACCCTGGGGTGTCCGATCGAGGAAGCCGAGCTGGAGCAGGTAGGGTTCGATGACATCCATCACGGTGTCGGGCTCTTCGCTAATCGAAGCCGAGATTGTTTGCAGCCCTACCGGGCCACCCTGGAACTTCTCGATGATGGTTTTCAAAACCCGCCGGTCCGAATCATCAAGCCCCAGCTGGTCGATGTCAAGCAGGTCGAGGGCCTCATGCGCGACGAGGCGTGTGATCTTGCCGTCGGCCCGGACCTCGGCGAAATCGCGCACACGCCGCAAGAGGCGCAGGGCGACCCTGGGTGTGCCACGTGCCCGGCAGGCGATCTCCAGGGTACCCTCGTCGTCGATTTCAACGGCCAGGACCCCCGCTGCGCGTTCGACAATCGCCGCCATCGAGTCCTCGTCGTAGAAATCGAGGCGGTGGATAGCCCCAAAGCGTGCTCTCAGCGGCGCTGTGAGCAGCGCCAGGCGGGTCGTCGCTCCGACCACCGTAAAATGGGGCAGGCTCAGGCGGAGCGAGCGGGCGCTAGGGCCTTTGCCGATCGTGAGATCGAGCGCGAAGTCCTCCATGGCCGGGTAGAGGATCTCTTCCACTGCTCGGCCGAGGCGGTGAATTTCGTCGATGAAGAGGATGTCGCCGGCCTGCAAATTGGTCAGGATCGCGGCGAGATCACCGGCCCGTTCAATGGCTGGCCCCGAGGTCACCTTAAGCCCGACCGCCATTTCCGTGCTGAGGATATGGGCCAGGGTCGTCTTCCCCAGGCCAGGCGGTCCGTAGAAGAGCACATGATCAAGCGCTTCGCCGCGCGCTTTAGCAGCCTGGAGCAGGATGGCGAGATTTTCCTTTACTCGGTCCTGGCCGAGCATCTCGTGTAAAAACCGCGGACGCAGGGTTGGCTCGGAATAATCCTCATCCTGTGGGATGGGGGAGACGACGCGCTCTTCTTGGCTCACGGCAAGGATTATACAGGAACGGCGCCGAGCGCGAAATGAATCACCATGTTTACGCCGCGCGGCCTGCTGGATCCAGCTCAAACGCAAACTGCCCGTCAAACAGCGCCGGGGTCTGGATGCCGAGGGACTGGTACAACTCGTAGGGGATGCCAATGTCGGCCAGGAACAGCCGCCCTGGGACCCCCCGTAATCCGGTCTTGGGCAAGGCCAGGGTCAACGTCCTGGTTGGGTGAATGACCTGTCCCGGTCGTTCAGCGCTGGTGGCGTCCAATCCAGAGGGGAGATCGAGGGCGAGGACCGCTGCCCCGGAATCATTCGCGAGCTGGATGAGATCTGCGATCCGTCCGAGCGGAGGACCTGCGAGCCCGTACCCGAGCAACGCGTCGATGACGATGTCCGCCTGGGAGATAGCCTTGGCAGCATCTGGATCGGGCACCGGCTTCAAGCCGGCGGATTGCAGGATCTGGAGCTGGTTCACTGCTGCGGGACGCATCTCCCCGGGCAGCTGGGCCAGCACAAAGGACACGCGGACACCGTGGTTGTGCAGGTGGCGGGCACAGCTGAGTCCCCCTCCACCATTCCCCCCAGGACCGACCAGGATGGTCGCCTGGAAGGGACGCGGTCGGGCCATTTCCAGGGCTTGAAGCGCCAGGCTGCGGCCGGCGTTCTCCATCATTTGCAATATGCCGAGTTGGTAAACTTCTACCGCCAGGCGATCCACTTCCGCCATCTCGCTCCCGGTCAATGCTGGCACGCTGCGTGAACCATCCGCTGTTAGAAACTGGGGTCGAACCTTGCCATCGAACATGCTGCCTTCCTCCTTGACCCTGGGCGGGTTATTGTATTGGCGGCAGGGTAGCGGGGCAATCGTTGTGCCGGGTACACCATCTTGAGCAAGGATGAATACTGTTGACGCAACCCATGACCTTATCTATACTTTCGCATAAGTGGTGGATCATAGCTGGATGTTGAGACCGAGTTGGCCTTGATCAACCAGGAGCTCGCCGTTCATCAATACGTTTTCAACCCGCACTCTTGTCAGTTCATTCTCGGGGCAGGCGAACACCTGGGAGGAAGATCTTGGCGATCGGTATAGGTCTGCGTCAGGTACAGCAGGCAGTCGAGAGGAAAGCGAGCTCGATCCAGAAATCGTTTATCGAGCTCAGCGATGAGCTGGATGAACTCGGCCGCCGCATGCTTGAGGCCGAGGAAGAGGAGCGGGCCCGGTTGCGCGAAGAGCAGAAAGCGCTCCGGGTCAAGCAGCAGGCCATCGCGGAAGAGGTGAACACCTGGCGCACCCGGGCTCGCGCTGTAATGCAGCAGCCGGGGGTGGCCAGCTTGCGCAGTTTCTTGAACGAGCTGTTGGAACTCAACGAGCCGCTCATCACCCCGATCGTCGAGCAAGCTTTGCACCTGCTTGACCTACCGGCGGACCAGCGGCCGCTTCCCGAGCAAGAAGCGCAGTACGAAGTAAAAACCCCAGCGGCCCGCCTGGTCGAGAGGGCGAGGACCGATTTTGATTTGCGCGGCAGTGATCCCGGAAACCGGTTGCGGGAAGCCGTAACCTTCGCCAATCGCCAGGGCATGGCGCAGGATGATGCGGCACTGCAGGAGGTCACGGCCGCGATGGAGGATGATGACCCGCTTGTACGTGAATTGGCCATCATGACGGTCATCCAGATTCATCGCTTCCGGGCAATGCGCCTGGCCGAGTTGGATCGCTCGCACGAATCGGTCCAAACCATCGCCCGCATTAATCACCCGTTGGCGATCCGCGCGCTAATCGAAATCGTCTCTGAACCTCGCATCGGCTACCTGGTCGAGGACGGACAATCGGTCCAATCCGACAACAGCCGTTCACGCATGGTCGCCTTGCTGCGGCTGGTGGAATGGCACACGGCAGAGGCGCAGGCGGCCATCCGCAAGCTCCGTTTTGACCGTGACGAGCATATCGTCAGTGCGGCAGAAAAATCGCTTGAGCTGTTCCCCGGTGCGTGGAGCGGTCCTTTAAAGCGCACAAAGGAGTCCTGAGCGCACTTGCTTTACATAAATCATGCTGCGGGTCTTTCTGATGGGCTTGGCCCCTGACCTTGACACATCGGAGAACTTCTATATAATTCCCCTCGTATCTTGAATACGAACGGTCGGCGGGTAAGAGCGCTTGAGGCGAAAAACGTCTTATGCGCTTGTTTTTGCATGTCTTCCGAGTAGCACGAATGTTCGAGTATATTGGCACCATCAATCAGTGGCCATCGCGCGTCGCGACGGAGGTATCGGGTGGATTCTAAAGGATTTCGTGCACTGCGTATCAGCCTCGCTTCTCCAGAGACCATCCGGAATTGGTCTCATGGTGAGGTCCTCAAGCCGGAAACGATCAACTACCGCCGGCTGCGGCCCGAGAAGGACGGCCTTTTTTGCGAGGCCATCTTCGGCCCAACGAAAGACTGGCAGTGTTACTGCGGCAAGTACAAGAACATCCGCTTCAAGGGGATCACCTGCGAGAAATGCGGGGTCGAAGTAACGCGCTCCGCCGTCCGGCGCGAACGCATGGGGCACATTGCCCTGGCCGCCCCTGTCGCACACGTCTGGTACACCCGCCGCGTGCCTTCTCACCTCGGCCTGCTGCTGGATATCTCGCGCCGCAACCTGGACAGGGTGCTCTATTTCGCGCAGTATGTGGTGACCTACGTCGATGAGGATTCCCGCAAGAAAGCATTGAAGCGCCTGGAAGAGGAAATCGCGGCACTGAACAAGGATGCCGCCCAGGCGCTGAAGGATCGCGAAGCAGAAATCAAATCCGGGCGAAAGCAGGCACTGGAAGAGCTCGATGCCCGTAAGAAGGAAATCCAGGCGAAGCATGATGAGGACGTGGCCGAGCAAATCGACCCGGTCATGCGCGAAGGACAGCGCCTGGAGAAAAGCCTGAGCGAGAAACAGGATAAGACCATCCGGGCGGCGATCAAGTTTGAAGCACTCGACACGCTGATCGCCGAGAAGGGCGACACGATCGGCAAACAGCATCTAAGCATGGTGCAGAAAGCCGTCAAATCCCACCTGGATGAAGTTGAATTGAGCCTGAAAAAGGTTCGGGACCAGGAACTCGAAGCGCTCAAACTCGAGATCGAACAGGTCAAGGCTGAGGCCGACCTGGCGCTGGCTCAATTGGAAGACTCGGTCTTTGAGGCCAATGCGGCCGAGCGCGACCAGCTTGAACAGGACCGGGAGGAGCTGCTATCGATCGCACCGATGATGTTCCTTGGTGAGACGAATTTCCGGGACTTGAAATCGAAATGGGGCCAGGTCTTCCGGGCCGACATGGGAGCCGAGGCGTTCTTCGAGATTTTGCAGCAGATCAACCTCGAAGAGCTAGCGGTCGAGTTATGGCAGGAAGTCCGTACCACCAAGAGCAAACAGCGCAAGAAGAAAGCCACCAAGCGTCTAAAGGTAGTCGAAGCTTTCCGCCGTTCGGATAACCTGCCGGAGTGGATGGTGCTCACCGTCCTCCCGGTAATCCCGCCGGATTTGCGCCCGATGGTTCAGTTGGACGGCGGTCGTTTTGCCACTTCGGACTTGAACGACCTGTACCGCCGGGTGATCAACCGCAACAACCGCCTCAAGCGCCTGGTTGAGCTTGGCGCGCCTGACGTTATCGTGCGCAATGAAAAACGCATGCTCCAGGAAGCGGTTGATTCGTTGATCGACAACTCGCAGCGAGGCAAGGCGCTTTCACGGCGCGGTCGGCGGGAGCTCAAATCGCTCAGCGATATGCTGAAAGGTAAGAAGGGTCGCTTCCGCCGCAACCTGCTGGGCAAACGCGTGGATTACTCGGGGCGGTCGGTGATCGTCATCGGCCCGCACCTCAAGCTCTTCCAATGTGGCCTTCCGAAGACGATGGCGCTGGAGCTCTACCGGCCATTTGTCATCTCTAAGCTCGTGGCTTACAACTATGCAGCCAATGTGAAGGGCGCGAAACGCATCATCGAGCGCGAGCGGCCCGAGGTCTGGGAAGTCCTCGAGGAAGTCATCAAGGACCGCCCAGTCCTGCTCAACCGAGCGCCAACACTCCATCGCCTCGGCATCCAGGCCTTCGAGCCCGTGTTGGTTGAAGGCAAGGCAATCCAGCTCCACCCGCTGGTGTGCGCGGCATTCAACGCCGACTTCGACGGTGACCAGATGTCAGTGCATCTCCCACTATCCCAGCGGGCTGTGACGGAAGCGCGTGAGCTCATGCTTTCGAGCGTCAACCTGCTCAAACCAGCGGATGGCGAACCTGTCGTCGGCCCGACCAAGGACATGGTGCTAGGGGTCTACTACCTGACCATGACCGATGATGGGCGCGAGCATGTCGGCGCTGGAAAAGCTTTTTCGGACATGGACGAGGTCGAGATGGCCTACGCCCTGGGCAACGTCAGCATCCATGCCCCGATCAAGATCCTGGGGAAGACGTGGTATGACGAGGACGGGCTGCGCTTGAAAGAGCCAGTCGAGAAGGTGATTGAGACCACCGTCGGGCGCGTGCTCTTCAACCGTGTCCTGCCGGAAGAGATGCGCTTCGTGAACCGGGTGCTCGATAAGGGAGCCATCCAGGAACTGGTCGGGGAAATTTACCTGCTCCTGCGTGAAGCCGGGACACCGGCCATCGTGGACGCGATCAAGGACATCGGCTTCGCCTATGCCACCCGGTCGGGGACCACGATCGCGGTATCGGATATCACCGTCCCCTCTAACAAGGAAGCGATCATCAACCAGACTCTGGAGGAGACCGAAGCCGTCCGGCAGGATTACCGCCGGGGCCTGCTCACCGAACAGGAACAAACTGAACGGATTATCGAGCTCTGGCAGCGCACTACCGCCGAGGTGGCGGATGCCGTTCGGGCCGTCATGGATCCGGCCGGCAACCTGAGCACGATGGCGATTTCTGGCGCGACGAAGGGTGGTTTCCAGCCCATCTCGCAGCTGGCCGGGATGCGTGGGTTGATGGCTGACCCGGCGGGGCGCATCATCGCGCACCCCATCCGCTCCTCCTTCCGTGATGGTTTGACCACGCTGGAATACTTCATCTCAACCCACGGCGCAAGGAAGGGTCTAACGGATACGGCCTTGCGTACGGCTGACGCCGGCTATCTAACCCGCCGCCTGGTCGATGTTGCCCAGGATGTGATCATCAACGCCGAGGACTGCATGACCCAGCGCGGCATCTGGATCCGCCGTTCCGACGATGTGGCTGGGCAGGATTATGCTTCTCGTCTGTTCGGACGGGTGATCGCCCGCCGCATCGTAGATCCGGATACTGGCGAGGTCCTGCTTAAGGGCGGCCAGCAGGTCAACCTGGAACGGGCAAAAATGATCCAGGAATCAGGTGCCCAGGAGGTCTTTGTTCGATCTCCGCTGACCTGTGACCTGCAGTTCGGGATGTGCAAGCAGTGCTACGGGATGGACCTCGGTCGTGGAAAGATGGTAGAGCTCGGCGCGGCAGTCGGCATCGTGGCTGCACAATCGATCGGCGAGCCGGGCACCCAGCTTACGCTGCGGACCTTCCACACCGGTGGCGTTGCGGCCGGGGGCGACATCACGACGGGTCTCCCGCGCGTCGAGGAACTCTTCGAGGCGCGCAAGAAACCCAAGGGTGAAGCGGTGATCTCCGAGATCGCCGGGACGGTCCGCGTGGTAAGCCCGGAGGTCCCGGATGGCCCAAGGATCGTCCGCATCTTCCACAGCGAACTCTTGAAGGATGAATACAACGTGCCCGGCAACTGGGCCTTGAAGGTCGAGGACGAAACCGAGATCGAAACGGGTGCGCTTATCGCAAGCCGGGGCGACTTGGAGATTACAGCCAGCCACGGAGGCCGCGTACGCCTGGACGACCGCAAGGTGATCGTGTCCTATGACCAGATCGACGAGGCGGAGTATGAGATTGCTGCCAGCGCCCGACTGTTGGTCAAAGAGGGTGACAAGATCGAAGCCGGCAAGCAGCTGACCGAGGGTTCGTTAAACCCGCACCGCATCCTGCGCATCTTAGGGCGTGAGGCGGCTGAGCTGTACTTGCTCACCGAGGTTCAGAAGGTTTACCGCTCACAAGGCCAGAACATCAACGACAAGCACTTCGAGGTCATCATCCGCAAGATGCTTTCGAAGGTGCAGATCACGCAGCCTGGAGATACCGGCCGGCTGCCTGGCGATCTTGTGGATCGGCGCTACTTGCAGCGCTTGAATGAAGGCATGTTGGCTGAGGGGAAAGCACCGGCCAAGGCGATGCAGATCCTGCTCGGGGTGACGAAGGCTTCGCTGGAGACTGAATCCTTCCTCTCCGCTTCCTCCTTCCAACACACGATTAAGGTTCTGGCGCGCGCTGCGATCGAAGGAAAAGTTGATTACCTGCGCGGCTTGAAGGAGAACGTGATTATCGGCAAGCTCATTCCAGCAGGGACAGGGTTCCCGGGTACCGAGGCTGCGCTTCACGATGAGCGCATCGACGGATTCCGGGAAAACGCTCCTGAGGAAACTGAGGAAGAGGTGCTCTCCACCGCTGCAGCCGAGTCGGTTGCTGCGGATTGAGCGAGACTGGAACCGAATAGGATAAGCGTTGACAGCCCCGGGGGCGGCCGTTATAATTCTCGGTCTGCCCCACCGCAAAACGGTTGGGGCGGGCGTATGAATCGCCATCTTTCCCTCCCGCCGGCGAAGCGTACCTGAACCGCAGGCTCGGAGGCGAAGCGAAGCTGGAGAATACTGATGAAATATGCTGTAGTCCGGTCGGGCGGCAAGCAATACATCGCCCGAGAAGGGGAAACGATCGAGGTCGATCGCTTGCCGCTAGAGATTGGCAAGCCGGTCAGTTTCGATGACGTGCTGCTGATCGCAGACGGGAAGAAAGTGCAGGTCGGCGGCCCGCTGGTGAAGGGGGCCACGGTGAAGGGTAAGGTCTTGGACCAATTCAAGTCCAAGAAAATCGTGGTCTTCAAGTACATTCCCAAGGAACGCTACCGGCGCAAGAAAGGCCACCGGCAGCATTACACCAGGGTTGAAATTGAAGAGATCGTGACGGGCAAAGCCAAGCCGGCTGCGGAAGAGGCGGCGCAGGAAGCTGCGCCTGCATCGCAAAAGGAAGCCAAGCCAGCCGCGAAGAAAGCGGTCGCTGAAAAACCGGCTGCCAAGAAGCCAGCAGCCAAGAAACCGGCAGCTAAGTCTGAGGCTGCAGCGAAGCCGAAAGCGAGCAAGAAGCCGGCTTCGTCCACCAAGACGACCGGCAGCGCCAAGGAAAAGCCGGCCGCCAAGAGTGGGGGGACGAAGAGCGCGTCCGCAAAGAAATCATCGACCGCAAGCAAGAAGCCCGCAGAGAAGAAAGATAAGTAAGAGAGGCAGCTATGGCACATAAGAAGGGCGGGGGTTCCAGCCGGAACGGTAGAGACAGCGCAGCCCAACGGCTGGGTGTTAAAAAATTCGGCGGCGAAGTCGTTCGCTCGGGAAATATCCTGGTCCGCCAGCGTGGGACCCGCATCCACCCCGGTTTGAATGTTCTGCGAGGGCGAGATGACACCCTGTTTGCAGTCGCCGATGGTGTGGTTAAGTACGATTTTGTGCGTAAAGGTCGAAAACGAGTTAACGTCATTCCAAACTAACCGGTCACTGCTCGGTCTCCAAGGCCTCAACGTTATATGTCCATGGAGCGCCGATTTTCGTGGTGGTCATTGAGAGGCTTGCCAGCATGAAGGAAGGAATTCATCCGACATATTTTCCAGCAGCAAAAGTGGTATGTGCTTGCGGGAATACATGGACGACGGGCTCAACGGTTGAACTGATCCAGACCGATGTCTGCTCCCAATGCCACCCGTTTTACACAGGTGAACAGCGGATTGTCGACACCGAGGGCCAGGTTGATCGGTTTTACAAGAAGCTTGAAGCCCGCCAGCAATACATCGAAGGTGAGAAGGAGCGTGAGGCGTCGAAGACTTCGCCTGAGCTCCCGATTGCCGAACTCGAGCTCAACCCGCGCGCAGAGACAGCCCTGGCCAACGCTGGAATCGAAGTCGTCGGCCACGCGCTGGAGCGCATGGCTGGTGGCGACCAGGCAATGCTTGAGATTGAGGGCTTCGGCCGCAAGAGCCTGGCGGATCTAAAGCGGGCTCTGAAACGCAGAGGCTTTGAGCTTCCCGAGGCCGCGTTAGAACCACAGGTCTAGCTTGTTTGCCTGAACGAAAGGCTCGTGTAAACTCTGGGCAGGTGTCCAATCACCTGCCCATTTATTTTAATCCCAGGAGGGTTGTTTCCAGATGCGGCATTCAAGTGGGAAGGTGGAAGTTATCACCGGTTCGATGTTCAGTGGAAAGACGGACGAGTTGATACGCAGGCTGCGCCGGGCGAAAATCGCTCGTCAAAACGTGCAGGTCTTCAAACCCAGCATCGACGACCGCTATGGTGTGGAGAAGCTGGCTTCGCATGCCGGATCTGAGTTCGAGGCGACGCCGATCGAGGCGCCGCGTAAGATTTATGAACTGCTGGCGCCAGATACGACGGTCGTTGCCGTCGACGAAGCGCAGTTCTTTGACGATGACATCTGCGACGTCGTCCAAAGCCTGGCCGAGCGCGGCGTGCGGGTGCTTATCGCCGGCCTGGATACCGATTTCCGTGCTGAACCGTTCGGTCCGATCCCGCGCCTGATGGCCCAGGCTGAGCGGGTGGACAAGTTCCATGCCATTTGCATGGTGTGCGGGGGATCAGCATCCAGGACCCAACGCTTGATCGATGGCAAGCCGGCCCACTATGATGACCCGGTTGTCGTCATCGGCGCGAACGAGCTTTACGAGGCCCGCTGCCGGGAGCATCACGAGGTACCCAGGGATTAGCATGCAGCCCTACCAGGATTTCCTGCAGGAAGTACTCATCGAAGAGGACGCGCTCCAGGCGCGAATTCGTGAGCTGGGAGCTGAAATCAGCCGCGACTATGAGGGAAAACCGCTCATGCTGGCCTGCATCTTGCGCGGTGGCGTGATGTTTCTTACGGATCTCATGCGAACCTTGACGATCCCCCACACAATCGACTTCATGGCGGTTTCTTCCTATGGCGCCGGCGCCCGTCAGTCGAGCGGACAAGTACGGATCTCGCTCGACCTGCAAACGTCGATCGAAGGGAAGGATGTCTTGCTCGTTGAAGATATCATCGACAGTGGGTATACGATCGCCTCCGTGATCGAACTTCTAAAAACCCGCCAGCCCGCATCGGTACGAGTATGCACACTGCTTGATAAGGAAAGCCGGCGGGAGACCGAGGTCCCGATTGACTATCGTGGATTCAAGATCCCGAACAAGTTCGTTTTCGGCTACGGGCTCGACCTGGACGAGTATTATCGCAACCTGCCCTTCGTAGGGGTCGTGCGCCCTGATCGCTACATCCCTCCAGATTGATCCGCCGATCCTCGATGTCCATCCTCAATACGCTTCCAGCAGCATTCAAGGGTTGGGTGAGCCATGTTGACCGGTCCAATGACATCTGGCTGGTTGGCGGAGCTGTTCGCGACTACTTCCTGGATCGGCCCACTGCTGACCTGGATATAACGCTTTCAGCCCCCGCGCTTCCATTTGGGAAGGAGTTGGCCGGGTTGCTCGGCGGGGAACTCTTTACGCTGGATAAAGAGCGCGGCACGGTCCGTGTCCTGGTCGATCCTCGCGGTGATACCCGGCGCTTCTATGATCTATCGGAACTCCGTTTACCAACTATCGAGGACGATCTCGGGGCACGTGATTTCACCATCAACGCGCTTGCGTTTGAGCTTCGAGACCCTGAGGTTTTAATCGATCCCACAGGCGGGCTGCGCGACTTGAGGGAGAAGATCCTGCGTACGCCGCATCCGCTTGCCATCACCCACGATCCCTTGCGCGCGATACGAGGTGTGCGGTTGGCTTGCGAGTTCGGGCTGCACATCGATGAGGCCACGGCAGGCCAGATGAAGGCCGGGGTGAGCTTGCTCGGACCGGTCGCGCGAGAGCGGATCCGCGACGAAACATTCCGCATCCTTGCCCTGCCGGATCCTGCACAAGGGATCCATCTCTTGGCCTGGTTCGGCTTCATTCCGGTGCTGCTCCAGGATGAAGCCGACTCGGCGGCACACCTGTGCCCGGTTTCAGAATACCTGGCCAGGCTGCGGGCCTTTGGAAGGATATTGGATGTTTTGGATCCAGAGCCCTCCTCCGAAGCGGGTTTGGATGCCTCGCTTGGCCTCTTGGCCTGGCTGCTTGGTCGGTTCCGGCTGCCGCTTCATCAGTACTTGAATAGAGAAGTATCCACCTTCCGGCGCCTGCGTGAGCTGGCCACCCTCGGCTTCTGGGCCGGGATGGCGAGGCGCGCTCCCGGAAATCCGCATCCTCCTCCCGAGCTTAGCCAGTCCCTCGTCCGCAGCTTGCGTCTCAGCCAACGGGAGGAAGCCTGGTTGCAGCGTTTTTATAGGGCGCTCGACGATGTAGCGGCCATGGATTTGGACTCGCTTGCGGTCTATCGCTATTTTCGTGAATCCCGAGGATTCTGGTGTGGCTGCAGGATTGGCCTACCTGGCGCAACAGCTAGGGCAGGCAGCCCCCGCGCCTCCCACTGAAGCTTGGGCTCATGCGATTGAAATCGGTGCGGATGCTGATGGAAGCTTACTTCGAGGAACGGAGCAAGATCGAACCGGAGACGCTGGTTACAGGGGATGATTTAATTGCTCGTTTTGGAATCTCCCCTGGTCCTGAGTTGGGGGCGTTGCTCGATCATTTGCGGGAAGCCCAGGTCCAGGGCGAAATCCTGGATAAGGATCAAGCGCTGGCATGGGTTCAACGCCGACTGGATGAATCCCCGACGGGTTGACCGGTGCTCAAGAAGGGAGCGCGCGGCCCCTCAAGGGTAGATCTCGGACAGGTAGGGCTCATAGAAGCAGCGGCACCCGTGGTGGTGTGCGCAGCTCAAGTTCGGAAGACTTGGGGTCGATTCTTTCGTGTAGTCACCCTGCGCTTCACGGCATGCGGAGCACGCATCGGCGGCCACGATCAAGCGCAGGCGAACTACGCGCGGATTGGCAAGCAGTTCGGTCCGTGCGATCGCGGTTGCTGAATGCACGGTCAAGGACGCGCCGCAGTTCACGCACTCCAGCGCGGTATCGGGTGATCCTGCCTGGCATAAGGAACAGGTCTGCAATGGGAGTCCTCCATCCTGTGAAGAAAGTCACAAACCATTGTATCCCCGCTGGCGTCCTTGTCAAATCTGCTTTGCGCGCGCCAGGACGATGCCCGGCTGGTCGCGCATGTTCCTGGCAAGGGCACCGATGACTGCTCGGACCATCCTGCATGTCGACCTTGATGCTTTTTTCTGCTCGGTCGAGGTGCTGTTGAACCCTGGCCTTGAAGGCAAGCCATTCGTCGTGGGTGGATCACCAACAGGCCGCGGTGTTGTGGCCTCTGCCTCCTACGAAGCCCGCAAGTTCGGAATTCACTCTGCCATGCCAACCGCACAGGCATTGCGTTTGTGTCCTGACCTCATCACCATCTCCCACCGGCATCGCGTCTATGGGGACTATTCCAGGCAAGTCATGTCTCTCTTGCGCGAGCAAACTCCCCGCATGCAGCAAATCTCCATTGATGAAGCCTATCTGGATGTCACGGGCGATCCACGGCCAGGGGAGCATATTGCCCGGACGCTTCAGCACCAAATCCTGCAGGACATCCAGCTGCCGACCTCGTGGGGGGTGGCGGCGAACAAACTTGTCGCAAAGATCGCCTGCGATGTAGGAAAACCGCGCGGTTTAATCGTCGTCCCGGCGGGGGCGGAGCGAGAGTTCTTGGCGCCGCTGCCCGTCCGCATGATCCCGGGCGTTGGACCAAAGACCGGGGATCGGCTGCGGGAGCGGGGCGTGAGCACGATCGGCGAGTTGGCCTCCTTGCCCAGCACGACGCTTGAAGCGCTCTTTGGTGAGCATGGCCTGGAACTTGCAGCAAAGGCACGCGGGGAGGACGATCGGCCGGTACATGAGGAGTATGAGCCGAAATCGATGTCCGCCGAAAGGACATTCTCCACCGATATCAAGGATGAAGCCCAGCTAATGCAGGTCCTGCTTCGCCTTAGTGAAGAAGTAGGGCACCGGTTGCGCAATGCGGCACTTGCAGGTTGGACGGTGAAGGTGAAAATACGCTGGCCAGATTTCACCACGCTCACCCGGCAAGCGCGTCTGGCTCAGAATACGGATGCCGATAGGGAGATCTATGAACTTGCGCAGGAACTTTTCAGACAGGTGTGGAAGCCGGGTAAGGCTGTCCGCTTGCTCGGGGTCGGGGTTGCAGACCTCGGCCCCCCCATCCGGCAGCTTTCACTCTTCGATGGGAGCTGGCAGGAAGAAGAGAATCTGCGGTCAGCCATCGATGATATCCGCCGTCGCTTCGGCCGAGATGCGCTTCGCCGGGCAGGGGGGATGCGCTCCAAGCCTGCGCCTGATGGGGACCCTGACTGACCCGACCCAGTCAACCCCTGGTCTTCAGAGCAGGAGAGGTACGCAGGGATGAGCCTGAATGGCAAGGGGTATTTCATCTGGAAGATCCCGTATTGTGATCGCGGCGACCCAGCCGCCATCGCAGCTCGTGCCAAAGCGGCCAACCTGACGCATGTGCTGATTAAAATCGCCGACGGGTCGACGTGGCCATACAACATTGACTTTGATCGAAACCTGGATCTCATCCCGCCAGTAAAAGAAGCGCTGGAAGGGGAGGGGATCGAGGTCTGGGGCTGGCATTATGTGCGCGGGGATGACCCTGTCAGCGAGGCCAGGCTTGCCGTTGAACGCACCCTTGCGCTGGGAATGTCTGGGTACGTAATTGATGCAGAAGGTGAGTACCGGACGAAGACGAAATGGGCTGCGGCTACGCGTTTCATGCAGGAGCTGCGGAGCGGTTTGCCCAAGCTCCCCATCGCGTTGAGCACCTATCGCTACCCGCGCATGCATGCCGATTTCCCTTTCAAACCCTTCCTGGAATACTGTGACCTGAGCATGCCGCAGGTCTACTTCGAGCAGATGCATGACCCGGAGGCGCAGCTGGAATCGACGGTCGAACAGTATATGGCGCTCCAACCCGCCCGCCCGATCCTGCCCACTGCCCCGACCTACGCCCGTGGCAAATGGTCCCCCTCGGTCGATGAAATCACGCGATTTTTCAAAAAGGCTCGTGAACTTGGCCTGAGTGGGGCGAATGCATGGAGCTGGGATTTTGCAGCCCGACCCGAATACATGCACCTGTGGAACGCTGTCGCTGATTTTGACTGGCCAGTTGCTCCGGATGTCGCGGATATGCCAGAGCGGTTAATCGGGCGCATGAACGAGCATGATCCAGTCTTCGTCAGCAAGCTTTATGCGCAGAATGCCGCCCACGTGACCGGGGAACGTACGGTGGTTGGCCAGGACGCCGTCCAGGGTTGGTATCGGGATCTGCTAACTGAAAAACTGCCCGGGGCTAAATTCACCATCCTGGGGAAGAGCGGAAACGGCCGCAGCCGGCACTTCCTCTGGCAGGCTGCAAGCCCCCGGGGCCAGGTGCTTGATGGGAACGATACGCTAGGCCTGGTGGATGGCCGTATCCAGTATCACTATACATACTTCACCGTGCGTTGATCGAAGCTCCGTCTCCCGTCGAAGTCCATCGCACAAGAAGCTCTCTACGGGGGAGCTTTTCCTTGGGTAGCCTTCACAATGCTTGTGCCGGCAGACCATATCCCGGCACCAATCAGCACCGCCCAATCAACCACGCTCACAGCCCAACCATCCTGCACGCGAGCTAAAAGCAGGATCGCAATTACCAGCATGGACAGCTGGGTGACTTGAACCCGCACTGCATTCAGGGCGAGGTCGGATGCATCGCCCTTGCTCAAAATCCGCTTCGATGCTACGAAGAGCGGCAGGAGAAGCAAGCTCACCGGGAGCACCATCCACGAAGCGCTCGTGGGTAACACGCGAGCAGGGTTTTGCCCTGAGCCAGTCAGCCATAAGGCCAGGCTGGAGGCGATGAGCACTCCACCGAGCCGGCGATGCCTCAAAGCTGGGTTGTCCAGAAAGCCATCCAGTATGAAAACCGTGCCACCTACGATCCCCAGGACCCAGTCCTCGACCCAGGCCAGCCACAGGCTTGCGAAGAACAGCAAGAAGGAATCAAGGTAAGTTGTCGTACGACCTGTGGTCCGATTGAGAACCCGCAACAGGCCAAGCAGCCAGAAGCCTGTCACCAGGGCAGGTCCAACACCACTGCCCAGCAACGCCAGGCCTGCCGCCATGCTGAGGAAGGCCGAACCTTCATGGTCAGGATCGATCTCACGGGTAAGTGCCCAGCAGAGAAACAGGTAAAGCCCCATCCTGCTACCGGAAAGGAGGCTTTGGGCGAGGTCGCCGCCGCGTAGAAAGCCAATCGCAGTCGTAACCGCGCCGGCAGCGACCGTAAGCAGGATGAGCGCCAGGTTCGTCTTATAGGCAGGGTCAAGCACGCGCCATAGGTTGCTTGTGGTCCATGACCTGAGCCCGCCTGCAGTGTTATCCATGGATTGCCGGTTTTGTGGAGGGGAAGACTTCGTAGCTCAACTCGATGGGAACAATGTCCTGGAACATGGCCTGCGCGGGGCAGTACTTTGTCTTTGAGAGTTCAATCGCACGCTCGACGGCCTTCACGTCCACATCTTCACCACTGATGAGGTAATGGATCTGTAGCCGAGTGAAGACGCGCGGGTGATCTTCGGCCTGGTCGCCGTGGATTTCCACCTCGAATGCGGTAATCGCCTGGCGCTTCTTCTCCAGGATGGAGATGACGTCCATCGCCGTGCAGCCAGCAATCCCGAGCCCGATTAACTGCATGGGACGAAAACCATCGTCATCCCCTCCGACGTCAGGATGGGCACCGAGCGCGACGTTGAAGCCTCCTGACGCTCCCATGAAGGACAGCTTCTTTTGCCAAACGACTTTCGCTTGCATGTTCACCTCCAGGTGATTTAGGGGATGAGCGCAGTTACCGTGCTCTCAAGCGTGGCCAGGCAGGTAGCCCCGCTCCATGCTAATCGCACAACGCCCTGTGCGTCGATGACGATGGAGGTGGGCAAGGAGATCGTGTTCAACGCACGCAGGGTTTGCTCTTTGGGATCCATCCAGATGGGGAATGAGAGCCTGGCTTCATCTACAAAACGAGAAACAACCTCTGCCTGTTCGCCGATGTTGACACCGACCAAGGTAAACGCCTGCTCTTTGTGCTGTTCGAAGTACTTCTGGAGATCGGGCATCTCTGCCAGGCAAGGAGGGCACCAGGTAGCCCATGCATTCAAGAGGACAACCCGTCCCTGCAAATCGGCTAGGCGCACCGGGTTGCCGGCCATGTCTGCCAACTCCAGATCGGGGGCAGGATACTCGACAGCAGCAGGCTGGACGCAGGCCTGGTTGGGGGCTTCCGTAAGTTCGGCCGAGCCGTCAGTTTGAAAAATTAGGCCCCAGAGGAATCCAAGGCTGATGGAGAATAGCCCAAGCCCAAGGAGCAACAAGGGGAGCCCTCGTCGAAGCCGAATTTGCCGTGCGCTGCGCATGCTCTCGCTCATGACTGAGGGATCCTTCGCCTCCTACTTGTGTAACAACCTCGTCGGCTTTGATGCCACCTGACCGGTGGGCGTGCGGCTCATCAAGTAAAGCCGCCCCCGGAGGCAAACCCGCATTGCGGACAGGCGAGTTCAAGGCACCCGTTGTAATCGAGCGTGCCCAGCTGGCAACGGGGACACCTCCCACCTGGCCGCGGTTCAGGCGTCTCAGACTCCGCGTGGTCTCTCTCTCCACCAAGTGCAGGGTGGATTTTTTCCTCGGCCAACTTCTGTGGTGAACCCGCGCGTGACAATGCTTGCTAACCCTGCATCCAATCCTCGAGATCGAGCGAGACCATTAAACGACGGTGGACATCCTCTGGCATGACGGTTGTGGATTCACGTTCGCGGTAGAGATGGATCGTCTTCCGCAGCGTATCAACCATAATCCGGCAATCATCGCATTCGAGCATATGCGTTTCGATCGCCAGGCAAACCGCCTGGCGTGCCTCGCCATCCAGGAAATCGGAAAGCTGGTCCAGCATTTCACCACAATGGATATGCTCACTCATCTCCGATTGTCTCCAAGCGTTCCTCAAAGTAATCACTTAAACTAGTGCGAAGCTCCAGACGGGCACGCAGCAAACGTGTCTTAACCGCCAACTCGCTGATTTCCAACACATCTGCCGCCTCGCGCGTGGAAAGGTTTTGCAAGTCGCGCAGGATAAACGCCGCCCTAAGCGCAGGTGATAGTGCACGTATGGCCTCGTCCAACCGGTCCTGGACCTCGCTTGATAGGAATTCCGATTCCGGCAGGCAGCACCAGTCGCGCAACTGGCGGGGGAGCAGGTCGCCCGTCGGGGTTTCTATCGGTTCATCGACCGAGACAAAATCAGGCTCGCGTTTGCGCAATCGCATAAGCGCCTGGTTCGCCGCGATCCGGTAGAGCCAGGTGCTGATTTTCGACCGCCCTTCAAAATGGTCGATCTTGCGAAAGGCCTGGATGAAGGTTTCCTGGAGCACATCCTCGGACTCTTGAGGGTTTCCGAGCATGCGCAATATCATCCGGTACAGTGCGGGTGAATACGTGTTAACAAGCAAGGCGAACGCATCCTTATCGCCGTTTTGCAGGGCAGAGATTGAGATGGTTTCTTCTTTAGAGGTTAGATGCATGAATAGCTCGAAAAGTTGCTCATCATCAGGCTTCCGGGCTAAAGTATACCTCGCCGCATTGGCCAGCTTGTTGAGGCATCAGGTTGCTCCGGGCCCACCAGCAGCAGATGATCTGTCCTGCAGGCTGCCGCCAACGCTCGTATGTGAAGGTAAGGGCGCATGATGCTGTTCCCTCCCATAGTCCGGATAAGACTATGAGCATAAGCAGATTTTCATTCGAACTGCTCGGGCGAAATTCGGGCGGTGAATGGTTTGAGGCTGGATACTTCGACGCTCCTCCTGCATTGCCCGCAGGATGGATCGAGGATGGCCGGGACGCAGGGGGAAGGGAGGGGAGACCTGCCCTCGTGCGCATGCAGATGCGTGAAGTCGGGGGGGAGCAAATACAGTCATGGCGATTGGCAATCGAAAACCAATCTGCGAGCTCCATCCGCCTGGGTTGGATCGCCTTGGCGTGCACGGCTGGTTGGCCTGCAAAGGTCCCCGGAGCCGCATCACCAAATCAGGCCGAGGGGGTGCCTTCGGTTCCGACAAAGGATCTCGAGTACCTGCATAATGGCTGGCAGAGTTGGAGCCACACCGGCTGGCTAACGCTTTCGTCACCCATGCCGCGTAGTCGCCTGGGTCGTTTTACCCAGCCGATGCAGGAGGTTCAAGGGTTCCCAGGCCTAAGGTCGTGGAAGGACCGGCCTTATTCCGAAATGTTTGCCATCGTTCGGGATCCGGGCACGGGCCGTGGCCTGGTCGCAGGCTTTCTTTCGGAGGCGCAGGCTTTTGGCAGGATCTATCTGCACCGGGAAGCCGCGGGTCTCTCGCTCAGCTTTGTAAATGCACTCGATGATGTAGAGTTGGATCCCGGCGAATCCTTTTTGACGGATTGGACCTGGTTGTGCGAGATGAGCGAGGATCCGCCTGGAACGGCAGAAGCCTACATCGAGGAAGTCGGGGCGCACAACAAGGCACGCGTTGAGGGTCCCACACCTGTTGGTTGGTGCTCGTGGTACCAGCTTTTCACAGGCGTTACCCAATCCGATATCCATAAACATGCTGCGTGGGCGGGAGCAAACCAGCACCTCCTACCGCTTGACATCATCCAAATCGATGACGGGTACCAACCCCTGGTCGGTGATTGGAACAGCCGGAAGTCGGCTTTCCCTGATGAATTAAGCACGCTGGCCGCCGGCATCCGCCAATCAGGGCGGGAACCGGGCCTATGGTTGGCGCCATTCCTGGCTGACCGCCGGTCCACCCTCCTCGAACGACATCCGGATTGGGTGTTGAAGCAACCAAACGGCACCCCCGTAAATCCGGGTTGGGGCTGGAATGGGTTTCCCAGGGTGCTCGACATTACAATGCCTGAAGTCCTCGACTTCCTGGGCGAGACGGTTCGACGTGCGACAGAGGACTGGGGATTTCGATATCTGAAGCTAGATTTCCTTTATGCAGGCGCGTTACCGGGAGTTTACGCGCGTCCGGACGTAACCCGCGCACAAGCTTTGAAAGCAGCGCTGCAGCGGATGCGCGCGGCGGCGGGCGAGGGAGTCGTGCTGCTTGGCTGCGGGTGTCCTTTGGGGGTGGGGATCGGCGAGTTTGACGCGATGCGGATCGGACCAGACGTAGCCCCGAGCTGGAAACCAGGGCTCGGGCTGCTTTCGCGCTGGGTCCAAGAGGATCCGGGTCTTCCCTCAACAAGAAATGCGATACGAAACACGATCCTGCGTGCTGGGTTGAACCGCCAGTGGTGGATTAATGATCCTGATTGTGTGCTCCTGCGGGAGGCTAAGACGAAACTGTCCGAGATGGAGGTGGAAAGCCTGTGCTCTGCGATTGGCTTGTCGGGGGGTTCGCTTTTCTTCTCTGATGAGATGACAGAGCTGGCGGCGGAGCGCTTGGCGATAGGTGGGCGGCTGGTGCCTCCGCTCGAGCTCAAGCCCGGAGCCTATCGGATGGATCAACAGGGCGCTATTCTTGCGCTCAGGGTGAATTTAGAGGGACCAGCGGGTCGATGGACCCTGCTGGGAGCGTTCAACCTCGGCGATCGGCTGGAGACGTACGCACTCGACAGATTGCTCGCCAACGCCGCCCTCGTCGATCCGCTTCATTGTGTTGATTATTGGGATCAATCCCATACGATAGAATATTTACAAGGCCAACCACGTTGGAGGATCCCGCCGCACTCCGTCCGCTGTGCTGCACTCAGACCGCGTACGCTGACACCGCAGTGGCTGGGCGGCAATTTGCACTTCTCACAGGGCCAGGAGATCTCGGCCTGGGAGTCCACAGGATCGGAGGTCAAGGCCCAAATCGGTTTCGACGGTCGCGAGTTATCCGGTAGCTTTTGGGTTGCTTTTCCTGGTCGCCTGGAGCAGGCTGAGTTGGACGGTCATGCCCTGCAATTCGAGATGATCCAGGCTGGTGTTTACAAGTTTAAGGCTGTGGTTCACGGTATTCAGTCGCTGCGTTTCGCCTGGAGTGCTATTCCACGATGACGATCGACCAATTTGTCTTTGTGGCCATGGCTGCTTTCATCATGATCGGGTTGGCCGCAATGGTGGCAGGGGGGATGGAGATCCGCTCTGCCCGGGGTTTACGCTATTTCCTGCTCCGCAGATCGCGAATAGCCAATGGCTGGCGCTTGCTGGTCCTGGGAGCCGCAGCGCTTTTGATCGGCCTGCTGACGACGCGCTTTGGCCGGCAAGTAGCGTACCGCATCGTCCCACCAACCGCTTCGATCACGCCCTCGCCGACCATTACATTGACGCCCTCCGCAACTCCTTCTCCTACCATCACGCAAACTCCAACGATCACGCCTACCGGCACCATTACCCCTACTCCGACCATGACCGGAACACCGGAGCTTCCCCAGGAAATCCTGCTCCTCGTCCGCTCTACGGAACAGCCGCCGGCGGATGCAGCTTTCAGTCCTCCCGTGTTCTCCCAACAGATCAGCCGGGAGAACCAACCGGTCCGCCCGCAAGAGGATTTTCAGCTCACGAGCGGCAAGTTGTACGCGACATTTACGTACAACAACTTGGTGGACGGCATGCGTTGGACGGCGATATGGTACCTCGGCTCAGAAGTCATCTGCCTTGAAACGCTTCCCTGGGATGGCGGTACGGGAGGGTACGGGTACACGGAGTGTGAGCCGGAAACGTGGAAGGAGGGCGAGTACGAAGTGCGCATCTTCTTCGGTGAAGACTGGATGACCTCCTCCCGCTTCGAGGTGATCAAGCCAACCCCAACCCCGGAGATCGCCCCCTAGACAGCCTGGTAAGGTATCTGCTTCGATCGCTCGATAATCTCGAGCAGTGCCGCGAACCCGTGCTGGATGGGCGGGACCTCGATAAACTCACCCAGGCTGTGCGCCTCTCCACCAACCGTGATGCCAATGCAGAGTGCAGGATAGCCAAGGCTCAAGGGCAGGCTGGCATCCGTCGAGCCGATCCCGAGCTGAGGCTCGCGGCCAGCATGTGCGCGGGTAGCTTCGATCGCAGCCTGGAGCAGGGGATGCTCGCGAGCGAGCGCACCACCTGGCCGGCTGCCGATTTGGTCGATTTCGATGGCCAACGAAGCCGGCCAATGTTTTGCTTCGCAGCAGCGCCGCACGCTCCTCTCTACCTTGTCGAGCGTATGTTCGTCCTCGGAGCGGAGATCGAGCTCTAACTCGGCCAGGGATGCAATGACGTTTACGCTCGAGCCGCCCTGGATCCGACCGATGTTGAGGCTCGTCTTCGGGTGGTTGGGAACTTTCAGTTTCGAAATCGCGGCTCCGATCTGGAGCAGTAGATGGAGCGCCGAGGCCCGGCCGGCGTGGACCCAGGCGTGACCACCTTCCCCCTTGACCGATATTCGCAGGCGCCGTACCGGGAGTGCTCTATGGTAGATGTGGCCAAAAGCCATCCCCTCCAGCACCAGGTAGGCGCGGGGCGTGTCACCGAAGCGGTTCACGATAGCTCGCATGCCGAGCAAGTTTCCAAGGCCTTCTTCTGCAGTGTTGGCAACCAGCCAGATGTCGCCAGGAAATTCCCCTGGCAGAAGCGTTTGAGCGAGCTCAACCAGCGCCGCCAGGGCAACCGCGTTGTCACCAATCCCCGGCCCGTAGATGCGCTCCCCCTCGTGGCGATGTCCGAGCACGGTGGCGAGCGGGAACACCGAATCAAGGTGGGCGGTGATGACCAGGGGCGATCCTTGACCCCCGGCGATCCTGGCTAGCACGTTCCCGGCACGATCACGCGTGACATCGAGCCCGGAAACTTGCTTAAAGAGCTTCTCCAGCTCTGCGGCACGCTCTGCTTCGTGAAACGTGGGAGCCGGAATGGACTGCAGGCGGATGGTGTGCTCCAGCAGGCGCTGCACATCGAGCTTCATGCTTGTTTCACTGCGCTCCGGAGTGCCTCGAGCCTGGCTTGTGCCAACCCGGGCGCCGTGTCAATTGCATACAGGGCGCCTGACCCTTCGACGACGAGTGAGGCCGAAACGGCCCCGTGGAGTGCTGCTTCCTTCGGGTCGCCTGTGCGGATCAATCCGACGAGGAACCCCCCACAGAAGGCGTCGCCTGCGCCGGTGACATCCCTTACCCGGGCCGGGTACGCAGGGATGCGCCAGCGGACATTGCTGACGCGGTCGAACAGGATTTGTCCTGCTGCGCCGAGCTTGAGGACCACCATCTCCGGGCCCATCTCGGCGAAGGCATCCGCCAGGTCCCAACCATCCATCCCTGGAGAAGGAAAGAACGAACGCGCCCTCCTGCTCGCTGGGGAGGAATGCAGTCAACCCATGCAGCAAGCGTGGCAAGTCATTTCGAAATGCCGGGGTCATATACCTTTCTGAAGGATCCATCGTGATGGGAGCCGAGGTTTGCACCCGGAAGGTGTGGGAAACGGCAGAATGGGTGAGGTACTCAGCCGGGCATAAATGAATGCCGTGAGCGTGGAAATAGGCCTGGGGAATATCCTCCGGGCGGACGGCGGCGGGGGGGAGGAAATCCTTGGCGCCCTGGCCTTGTGTAGAAAACTCATATCCTGCCAACGCCTTTGGAAGAGGCAGCCCCAACCGCTGGTAGTGTAGTGATGGATGCGTATCCGTGCGCTGGTCCTGGGTCACGTAAGCGTAGAACGTGCGGGTGTCCAGTTGCTCGGGTAGGACTTTCAACCCACGTGTATCCACGCCTGCGATTGAGATATCGTTTAACCAATCGAGCGGGTAGTTCGCACCAACCCGCGTTAACAGTCCAACCGAGTCGGTCCAGAGCATCGCTCCGACCGCGGCATAAATGGCGTTTCCACCCAATACGCCTTCGATCGTCCGTCCATCCTGGGTGATACAATAATCCTCCCGGAGCCCCCCGAGGAAGATGAAATCTGGTGCTGCGTTCATCATGTTGGCGATTATACCGTTCGCAAAGAAGGATGTTGAATGACGAATCGCTTCGATCCTCAGTTTGAACCCTGGCTTGAGTTCGTTCAACGAGCCTGGGAGAGCTCACGCGGTAACGCGGCTGTTCTGGAGTATCCATCGCTCTGCCCCAGGCACGATTATGGTGTTTGGATGCGGGGATTCACATTGTGCCGCCCTTGGGATGGAGATGCTCCTGGCGGAAATTGATGGAGTAAACGTCGTGGCCCTGCATTCGATGCATGCAGCCCGCTATGCGCTTCCCAGTTTTGCAAAGCAGGACACGCCGCTGCTGGCGATCGGCATCTCTGCCTCCGGCGAAGTCGCACGGACGATTGAAGCGATGGAAATCGCGCAAGCGGTGGGCGCTTCAACGCTCGCCGTCACCTGTGACCGCACAAGCCGGCTGGCACGGACTGCGTCGAATGCGTTGTCGTTGGACGTCCCTGAGCTTGCATCCTTAGAGCCGGGGGTCCCAAGTTACACCGCATCGCTCATCATGTTGGCTGCGTACGCATACACGCGCTTGCCTGAAGAAAGACAGCATGATTTGGAGCAAGGTGTCGCAAGCCTCACGGCGAATTTTCAGGATTGGGCCGTCCAGCAGGTAGACTACGCGATTAGAGCAGCCAGACAAGCACAAGGGACTGGGGCAGTTTTTGTAGGCAGCGGACCTGGGTATGGGGCAGCCGGGTTTGGTGCAGCGAAGTTGGTTGAGGTCTCCGGCGAGCCTGGCTGGCGGCAGGACGTTGAGGAATGGTGCCATCTGGAGTATTTCGGCCGTGAGCAAGCGCTGCCGACCTGGCTGCTAAGCTCGGGCGGTCGATCGGCCTCCCGTGAAATGGAACTGGTGCAGGCCATCGAAGCGATTGACCATCCGCTGTTCGTGAGCCAGTGGGAGGGTGATGGCCAAATGCGAGCCGGCCTGGCCGAGATGCTCTCGCCGCTCGCACTGTGGATTGCACCTCTTGCGTACGCATGGGAGCGAGCTGACATTCTGCAGGAACGCCCCTTCCGGGGTTTTGGAGGCGGACGCTCGAGGGAAGGTGGCGGAGGAGCCAGCCGCATCCGTACAAGCGCCCGGCTGGGATTGGACGAGATCTCGCGAGAATCTTAAATACTATCCTGGGGTTCATTTAACCGAACCCAGGGTAACGTTTGCAGGAAGTGCGAAAGACGGTATAATGGTGGACCTGCAGCGATGATGAGCGCTGCAAGAGAAATCAGCCTCAGGGCCTACATGCCTAAACCAGAAATAATCATCCTGGAAAGCAACCGCGCCAATGCTCCCTCATTCTCGCCTGCCCTAGAAAGAAAGGGGTACGAGGTTCAAATTCATCACAAGCTTGACAAGGCACTCAGCGAGGCGAAGCGCAATACTCCAGAGGTGCTCATCCTGGACGCCGCCTCGATGCGGACGAGCGGGACGCGCATGTCCCGCAAAGCCAGGGCAGCGCTGGATGGGACGCCCATCATCCTGGTGTCGCCCGAAGGCTCCCAACCAGACCCCGGCAATGGCGCGAGCATCACACTGATTCACCCCTTCACCCCCAGGAAACTCCTGAACCGAATCGAGAGGCTGCTCCCCGGTGACGAGCGCCAGGTCCTTGTCGCCGGCCCAATTAAGCTGGACCTGGCGAAGTGCCGTGTTCGCTGCCAGAAGAAGGAAACACGCCTCACGCCCAAAGTCACCCGGCTTCTTGAGCTCTTCATGCAAAACCCAGGCAAGCTCATCATGCGCAAGACTTTAATCAGGAAAGTCTGGCACACGGATTACACCGGTGACACCCGCACCCTGGACGTCCATATGAGCTGGCTCAGGGCGGCAATTGAGGAAGATCCGAATCAACCGAAGTACATCAAGACAATTCGCGGGATGGGTTATCGATTGGATGTTCCTGAGGGCAGCGCCATGTAGCCGGCTGCTGTGAACCGGTCTGTCCAATGGAGCCCTTCGGGGCTTTTTTCGTTTTCAGGTTGGCTACTCATCGACCGGCGCGCACTCCCCCCATCGACCGTAGCAGTCGTACGCCCGGATGCGCAGATCACTGCTTTCGGCTTTGGCCTCGAGTTCGATCTCGAGGGAAAGCTCACCGGCCCGGAATTCACGTACGCTCCATGCAATGGAATCCAGGCCGCCTCCATCGGATCCTGTCCCGACCTCCCATAGGACGAGATCACCCGGGAACTTGTGCTCCTGGCCAGCTTCTGCCCTGCCATCGAGAAGCTGCACCACCGTCTTGCCGTTCTCAGATCGCGCACGCGCCTGCAGCGTAAGTGCAGGACGGCTGTCAGGTTCGGTGCGCAGCCACTCCACAGCAGGCCTGGCAGCCTGTAAAAGCAGCCGGCGATAGGAGGTCAGGCATGCCAATGCAGCCGGGTCACAGGCGATCCAGTTGCGGTCCAGACGCGATGCGACGACCGCCGTGGTCCCGGACCCAGAGAAGAAATCAGCCACGAGATCCCCCGGATTGCTGGAAGCCTGGAGCATGCGCTCGATCAGGGCCTCCGGCTTCTGCGTCGGGTAGCCGGTCCGCTCTGCATGCAAGCGGGCGACGACCGGGAAGTACCACCAATCCTCCGGCACCTTGCCCCGATCGAGCTGAGGCTTTTTACCGAAGCCCGCTTTGTCCGAAGAGGCAAATGTCTTGAGTGTGCTCTCCTTGTAAGGGATGCGGACTTCGTCGGCATTGAACGTGTATTCGTCGGTCTTGGTGTAGAGCAAGATGGTGTCATGCTTTCGTTTAAACGCCGAGCGGATCGGCGATGGCCCGTGGTAGACCCAGACGATTTCGTTCAGCAGCCGGTCATGGCCGAAGATCTCATCAAGCAAGACGCGAGCATAGGCCGACATATGCCAGTCCAGGTGGAGGTAGAGGCTGCCGCGCGGCGAGAGCAATTCGTGCATCAGCTTCAAGCGAGGGTAGAGCATGTTCAGGTAGGCGGCACCATCCTGCCAGGTATCGGAGTATCCCGGCGTAGTCTTCCAATCGGCCGGCTGGCGCGAGTTCTTCCCCGCGGCCGATCCGGGAGCGGTAAGCTTTCCCCGTGAGGAAAGGGGGATCCACATAGATGAGGTCTACCTGCTCGCGATAATCCGCCAAGAGTGCCGACATCACGCCATGGTTATCCCCTTCGATGAGCAGCCCGGGCTGAGCCGTTTCACCCGGAGCGATCCCCGGCGCATGGGACCAGCGTTGGAGTGCGACGGATGGGGCTGGATTAACGACCTCGCGCCCCTCCCAGGTCAATCTAGCGAAAGGGGCGCGAGCGTGTTTTCGGGTCATGGAGTTCCAGCTATTTGCGACCGAACTTCTCCTCCAGGATCGCAGCCAGGGTGGGCTGACCAATGACCTGGAGTTCATAGCGGATTCGAACGGAAGGTTTATTCAGCTTGAGCAGCTTCCCAAGATCGATTGGCGTCCCGATGATGACCAGGTCAGCCTCGGCCGAGTTGATCGTCTGCTCGAGCTCCTTGATCTGATCAGAGCCGTAGCCCATTGCCGGGAGGACCTTTCCCGTAGTTGGATATTTTTGGTAGGTCGCAGCGATCGTGCCCACGGCATGTTCCCGGGGATCGACGATCTCGGCGGCACCAAACCGCTTGGCTGCAACCCAGCCAGCGCCGTAGGCCATCTCACCATGGGTGAGCGTTGGACCATCCTCGACGATCAGGACGCGCTTCCCCCGGATCGCCGATGGATCATCTACGAATATCGGCGAGGCACCATCGACGATGATCGCCCCCGGGTTGACCCGGGCGACGTTTTCCCGGACTTGGAGGACAGCTTCCGGGGCAGCGCTGTCGATCTTGTTGATAAGGACAACATCTGCTGCGAGCACGTTGGCCTCACCAGGATGGTAGCGCAGCTCATGCCCGGGGCGGAGAGGGTCAACGACCACGATGTGCAGATCGCTTTCGTAAAACGGCAAGTCGTTGTTCCCACCGTCCCACAGGATGAAGTCGACCTCCTGCTGTGCCTGGTCCAGGATCTTCCCGTAATCGACCCCGGCATACACAATCACACCCCGGTCGATGTGCGGTTCATACTCCTCCCGCTCTTCAATCGTGCACTCATGGATCTCAAGATCCTCGTACGTTGCAAAGCGTTGAACAGCTTGCTTCTCGAGGTCGCCGTACGGCATCGGATGACGGATGGCGGCTACGCTGTATCCCATGCCGATGAGCAGATCCGCGACGTAACGGCTCGTCTGGCTTTTACCGCTCCCGGTCCGCGCCGCACCAATTGAGACAACCGGTTTGTCGGCCTTGATGCGGGTCGTCCCCATCCCCATCAATCGAAAGTCAGCCCCATAGACAAGCACCCGCTCGGCAATGTGCATGACGTATTCATGCGGGACATCGCTGTAAGCAAAGACGACCTGGTCGATTTTCTCTTTGCGTACGAGCTCGGGCAGGTCATGCTCGGGGTAGATGGGTATGCCTTTCGGGTAGCTCGCGCCGGACAGTGCCGGTGGATATACGCGACCTTCGATGTTGGGGATCTGGGTTGCCGTGAAGGCGACTACTTCGTAGTCCGGATTATCGCGGAAGTAAACATTGAAATTGTGGAAGTCTCTACCGGCGGCTCCCATGATCAGCACGCGTTGCGGTTTCATAGGTCAGGTATGGTCCTCTCTAGGGTAGGGTATGGATGACAGGATGTTGATTCTACTCGAGCTACATGACTTCTGGAAGCTGGATCCCGAGCAGCCCGAGTGCGTTCGCCAGCGTTTGCCTGGCTGCAGCCGTCAGGCGCAGGCGCGAGGACCGCACGGAGGGCGCCTCTGCCTGCAAGACCCGAACCGCATGGTAGAACAGATGGAAAGACTTTGCCAGATCGTATACATACGTCGCCATGACGAGCGGTTTGAACTCTACCGCAGCGCGTTGAACGACCTCCGGGAAATGTGAAATGCTCTCGATTAAATCGATTTCGGTCGGGTCTAATTCGTAAGTGAAGTCACTTGGATCGTCCCCCAAACCGCCACGTTTGAGGATGCTCCCGGCGCGGACATAAGCGTTTTGAATATAGGGCGCCGATTGTCCTTCGAAGCTCAAGGCTTGATCCCAGTCGAAGACGATGTCACGGATGTTATCGACCGCCAGCATGCTGTAGGTGAGAGCACCGAGTCCGACCTGCCTGGCGATTTGTGGCCTGATCCCAACTGGCAAATCCGGGTTCTTTTCTGCGATGATCTCATGCACCCTGCGTTCGGCCTCTGCCAGCACATCCATGAAGAGGATCACATTCCCCTTCCGGGAGGACATAGCCCCCTCGGGCAAGGTGACAAAACCATAAGCGAGGTGATGGCATTTTTCTGCCTGTGGAAAACCCCAAAGCTCGAGGATTTTGAAGGCTTGTTGAAAGTGCAGGCTCTGGCGGGTATCGACGACATAGATGGAGCGGTCAACTTTGTACTTCTCGAATTTCACCTTCGCGAGAGCAAGGTCTTTCGTCAGGTAGAGCGTCGTGCCGTCGCTTCGCAGGATGACGGCCGTCCGGTACTTTTCCTTTGACAGGCCAAGCTGCTCATCGATGTTGATGAAGACAGGACCATCCGGGCGTTCATCAACGGCTAACCCGAGCCGTATCAACTCCTCGACGATGGCTTTAGAAGGTTCATCAACCTCTGATTCGAAGAAGAAGACGTCCATGTGGATCCCGAGCAGGTCGAGGATCGCACCAAGTTCATCCAGGCTCCACTGACGCGTTCGCTGCCATAGTTCCCGCACCTCCGGATCGCCTTCATCCCAGCGGCGCAGCATTTCCCTGCGCTCTGCATCGAACGCTTCTCGCTGCAGCCGTTCTTGCTCAGTTTCACCTTCAGATGGGGTGAGGCGTGCGTTGGCTTCGGTGTAAATTTTGGCGAGCCACTGCCCACGCTCATGTATCCCTTCAGGCTCCTGACCGGCATAGAACTTCTGGTAAGCCCAGACGCAAGTGATGACGCCCAGCCCGATGTCGCCGGGATACGATGCGCGTAATGTCTCGTAGCCTGCGAACTGTGCGATGCGTGCGAGCGCCTCCCCCAGCATCGCGTTTCGGGCATGCCCGATGTGAAACGAGTGGTGGGTATTGGGTTGGGCGTATTCAACCATCCAGCGTTCGGCTTTCGGCTCACCCTGGCCGAAGGTATCGCTGTCCTGGAGCACGGTATCCACAACCCGTTGCGCAAATTCCGCATTCTGAAAGTAGAGGTTCAGGTAACCACGCTCAGCCTCGAGCCGCGTGTCCTGGTGAGCACCCTCAAAGGCACTTGCCAATTCCTCGGCCAATTCCTGGGCACGGATGGGGACATTCACTTTCTTGCCCTGGCGTGCTTCCTGGGCTGCTATCTGGAAGCAAACCGGGCTGCCGAACCCCCACTGGCCGCTGAAGGGGATCGGCTGCCAATCGAGGCTGTCAGGTGTCGGGAGCCCGCTGGCCTCAATGATTCCAAGCAGGCTTGTTGTTAGTTCGTCCAGTTCGCGTCTAAACATAATTGAATTCGGCGTGGCGGGCGATTATAGCACGCCTATCTACGGGAAACATAAACCACGACGCTGGGTTTCGCGTCGTGGTCGGTGAAGACTCCTGTTTATGTGAAGCGATTTACCCAAGCTTTGCCAGCTGTTTCAAGAGCCGACTTTTCCGTCGTGAAGCGTTGCGACGGTGGATCACGCCTTTTGAAGCGGCACGATCTAGCTCCCGGATTGCTTCCTGCACGGCCTGAGCAGCCGCGTCCTCAGATGCGTCGATCGCAGTCCGGGCGCGCTTTACATAAGTCCGAGCACGGGTGCGAATGAGCTTGTTCTGCAGCCGGCGTTTCTCATTCTGCCGGATTCGCTTCTTTGCGGATGCCGTGTTTGCCAAGTTGGCCTCCCTGGTCAGTCTGTTTACACGAAAAGGTATTCTATCCCACATGCCTTGGGCTGTCCAGATGAGTTTCCTTGTTGTTCTGGCCAGGAATACGGCGTTTGGCGAATAGGCTCAGCTTTGTTTACAATCCCCCTCGTCCTTGGCATTGGCAACCGGAGCGCCCATTGCTGGAAGAACAGCAACTTGAATGATCAACTCGTGAGTCCATCTGGCGCAGACGCGTCGAGGGGCTGGGTTTCACGCGACCAGCTTTCTCCAATGCAGCGTGCACTTGCCGAGGCCTACCAGCAGGGATCATGCTTCGTATCAGGCCCGGCGGGATCCGGGAAAACCACGGCGGCGGTCTTCTGGGCCAACTCCCTGTTGCGAAGCGCAGGCAGCGGTGACCATTTGCTCATCCTGGTCCCTCAGCGGTCACTGGCAAAGCCTTACACCGAAATTCCCTTCCGTTTCCCTGGCACTGATGCGGGCCGGATGACCGTGCTCACCTTGGGTGGCCTGGCTCGGCGCATGACCGAGCTCTTCTGGCCCTTGATCGCCGAAGCGGGTGGGTTTGGCGATCCAGCCTCCCAGCCGAGATTCCTGACCCTGGAAACTGCCACATATTTTCTGGCCAGCTCGATCGAGCACTTGCTTGATGAAGGTCTGTTTCAGGAAGTGACGCTGGAAAGGCACCAGCTGTATCGTCAAATCCTGGATAACCTGAACAAGGCGGCGCTTGTCGGTTTTCCACTGGATGAAATCGGGCCTCGGTTGGCTGAAGCCTGGGTTGGACCGGAAGCCAGGATCAACATCTTCGATGATGCGATGCGCTGTGCACAGTTGTTCCGCCAACTTTGTTTGCGGGAAAATTTGCTCGATTTTTCGCTCCAGGTCGAGATGTTCTTTAAGCTCGTCCTTCCGCTTCCAGAGTTCGGGTCATATCGCCAGCGGATGGCCAACTCGCTGTTGGTCGAAAACATCGAAGAGGATGCGCCTCGAACGCATGACCTCGTCGCACTCCTCATCCCGGAGATGGAGGCCAGCTTGGTGCTCTATGATACTCAGGCAGGCTTCAGGCGTTTCCTTGGAGCCGATCCGGTAAATGCCCTCACGCTCGAGCAGGCCTGTGGGCGGGTGCTTGATTTCTCGGAAGAACCGCGGGGTGCCACCGATATGGCCGCCCTGGGCAGCTCGCTCGCGAGGGAATTCAATATCCAGCAGCCGCAGGTTGCTGGGAACCCGCTCTCGGCAGTGCAGGTGGATGTCCATCGCCACCTGGTCGACGCCACACGCTGGATAGTGGAGGAGATCGACCGCCTGGTTCGATCCGAGTCGGTCCCGCCGCACGAGATTGCAGTTGTCACACCGTACCTGTCTGATTCACTGCGCTTCATGCTGGGACATTCCTTTGACGATGCGGCTCTCCCCTGGTTTGCATACCGCCCCTCGCATGCTGTTCGTGATGAACCTGCGTCAAAGAGCATGCTCACCCTGGCCGCCATCGCACACCCGGATTGGCAGATCACGCCGGGTGTGGAGGATGTGGCGCGCATGTTCTCGATTGTCATCGGGAAACTCGACCCGGTGCGGGCGGATTTGCTCGCCCGCATCCTTTACCGGCCTAAACCAGGCGGTCCCTGGCTTCTGCCGTTCGCCCAGCTGCGTGAGGATATGAAGACCCGGCTGACAGCCGAGGTTGGGACGTCATACGAACTGCTGCGGCGCTGGCTGGAAATGTATTCCGCGGGAACAAGTCTCCCGCTCGATCTATTCATGCGCCGCCTGTTTGGTGAAATCCTTTCCCAGCCGGGTTTCGGGTTCAGGCAAGATCTCACGGCTGGAAACGTGATATCGACCCTGGTTGATTCTTCCAATAAATTCAGGACCATCCTCGACGGCTTGGCCTTATCGCCAGGGGACAGCTCGGGCGAGCGCTACCTGCGGCAGGTGGAGCAGGGGGTGATTACAGCACAGGATTTGCGCCTGGAGGCACCGGAGATGGAGCAGGGTGTGCTGGTCGCACCGGCTTTCACCTTCCTGATGGCAAACCGGACGGTCGCCTACCAGTTCTGGCTGGATATCGGCAGCGACGGCTGGGGCGAACGGATTTATCAGCCGCTAACCCAACCATATGTCCTCAGCCGGCAATGGACGCGCGGGCAACCGTGGACGGATGCCGATGAATCTGCCGTCCAGGACGCGATTGCCGGGACGCTTGCACTCGGGTTGACCAGGCGCTGCACGCAGCGGGTCTATGCGCTATGGAATGAGCTCGACGAGGGCGGGTATGAACAGCGAGGCCCCATGCTCAAGGCGCTCTATCGGGTCATGCGGGCCGGCGAGGTCAAATCCCCATGACGACGGCATTCATCCCTCGGGCGCGACAGGCAGAGGTCCTGGAGTACGAGCGGGGATATATGGGAATCTCAGCGGTGCCGGGTAGTGGGAAAACCACCACCCTGTCTTACCTGGCGGCGAAGATTGTCGCCACAGGGGATCTTTCCCCAGGCCAAGAGGTGTTGATCGTAACCCTGGTGAATTCAGCCGTGGACAATTTCTCACACCGCATCGCGGGCTTCATGCGTGAATTTGGTCTACTACCCCACCTCGGGTATCGCGTGCGGACCCTGCACGGGCTGGCACATGATATCGTGCGCGAAAGGCCAAACCTGGCCGGGATCTCAGAACAATTCACGATTCTCGATGAGGAAGAATCCAACCGCATCCTGGCTGTAATCTCCGATAACTGGGCCTATGAAAACCAAGAATGGATCAAGACACGCGTAAAAAGCGAGTTGAACGCCGAACAGGAGCGGCGCATTCTTCGTTACGATTGGCCGGAGCTCGTGGGTTCAATCGCTGCCGCGATGATCGGGACAGCAAAAGATCACGGTGTCTCTCCAGCAGCGCTGCGAAAATTGCTCGATGGGCTAGGTGGAGAATACCCCTTGCTTGAGCTTGGTTGGCGGGCATATCGTGAATACCAGGACGCGCTGCGCTTCAGGGGGGCGCTTGACTTCGACGATCTCATCTCGCATGCGCTGGAAATCATCATGTCGGAGGAGGAGTACCTGGCCCGGTTGCAGGAACGCTGGCCCTTCGTTCTCGAGGACGAAGCCCAAGACAGCAGTCGCTTGCAGGAGGCAATCCTGCGTGTCATCGCAGGTTCCGATGGAAACTGGGTTCGTGTTGGTGATCCAAACCAGGCTATCTTCGAGACATTCACGACAGCCAGCCCGGAATACCTCCGCTCGTTCTTGGAGGAGCCTGGTGTAGAGAAGCGCATCCTGCCTAACTCCGGTCGATCGACGCAGGCCATACTCGGGCTGGCAAATTCACTGACGACCTGGGTTCGATCAAGCCATCCGGTCCCGGAATTGCGTGACGCCCTGACGCTGCCCTTAATCGAACCAGTGCCTGCCGGTGATCCACAACCAAATCCAGAAGCGGATGAAGGGAACATCGCGCTTGTGAAAATGCCTTACAGCCCAGAGGAGGAGCTGACGAAAGTCGTAGACTCGATCAAGGCATTCGTTGAAAAACATCCCGAACGGACGCTCGCAGCGCTGGTTCCGCGCAACAAGCGAGGCTTTGAGCTTGCCGAGGCGCTCGAGCAGCGTGGAGTGGCATATGTAGAGATCCTGCAAAACCCCTCTGAAGCACGCCGAATCGCACTGGTGTTTGCCGATCTGTTCCATCATCTGGCCCATCCCTCTGACTTGCGGTTTACGCTGCCTGCATATGCTGCGTGGCGGCTGGGGAATGCCCATGCTGAAGCAGCGATTTCCAGCGATCCCCTGCTGGATATCTTGAAATCGAATGCCCAGCCTGAAGAATTGTTCTGGCCAGAATCGGAGCTGGCATGGCAGGATGCCTATACTGATGGCAGCCTGGATGGAGAGCACCTGGACCGCCTACAGGCTTTCCGAGATTGCATGCAGCGATGGCAAATGGCATCTCGCCTTCCTGCGGATCAGCTGCTCCTGACCGTAGCGGCTGATTTGTTCCATGACCCGGATGAGTTGGCCGTAGCCCAGCGCTTTTCTACCTTCCTCAGGCAGCTTCGCCGGAACAACCCTGCACTGACATTGGAAGATGCGGCCATCGAACTTTCGAGCGTAGCTGACAACAACCGGCGTATCCTCGGTGCATCCTACCGGGATCAGGCATTTGATCCTGACGAGCACCCGGGCGAGGTGGTGGTTGCCACGATCCACAAGGCCAAAGGGCTGGAATGGGATCGGGTCTATCTGCTGTCGGCCAACGACTACAATTTTCCTTCCACGACCGGGGGTGAGACCTTTATCGCCGAGAAGTGGTACCTGCGGGAGCCAAGGAACTACATGGCCGAGGCGCTTGCCCAGTTTGACCTGCTCATGCAGGGTGATTTATCAACCCACTACCAGGAAGGAGTGGCTTCGGCCAGTTCGCGTACAGAGTATGCGGCAGAGAGGCTGCGCTTGCTCTATGTCGCGCTGACAAGGGCAAGAAGGGACCTGATCGTGACCTGGAACACGGGTCGAAAGGGAGATAGTCTGGAAGCGCTGGCGGTCAGAGCCCTGCGTTCAGTGATCGAGGGTGTGGATGGACAAGCTTAGCTTCTCGCAGGCAAGCCTGGAGGATTACCGGACATGCCCTCGCAGGTTCCAGCTCCGTTATCTGCAGGCACAAAAATGGCCGGCCCTCGTCGCCACCCCGCCCGAATCCTACGAAGAGCACCGCAGGCAAGGCATCCTGCTTCATAGGATGATTCAGCAGCACGTGCTAGGGTTCTCAGCGGCCTCGATCGCGACCACCTACCGTGAAGAGCCGCTTGCTACCTGGTTCCAACACTACCTTGATTTCCCCCCTGATGACCTGCCCGCCGAAAGGATACCCGAATTTGAATGCTCGGCCAGGTTAGGGGACCATCACCTGGTGGGGAAGTTCGATTTGCTCGCCTATGAGCCAGGGGGTAAGTTCATTATCGTGGACTGGAAGACGGATCGCCGGCCGCCGACCACATCGAAGGCTGCCGAACGGATGCAGACCCGCCTCTACCCATACCTGCTTGTAGAATCTGGCGCATTCCTTAACAAGGCGGCCCCAATCCACCCTGACCAGGTCGAGATGGTTTACTGGTATGCTGCTGCCCCTCAAAGTGTTCAACGCTTTCCATACACAGAGGCTAGACACAAGGACAATCGTGCCTACTTCCTAAGCTTGATGGATGAGATCGCATTCGGGGAGAGTTTGGGTTTCCCTTTGACGGACAATCTGCAAGCCTGTTCGTACTGTACCTATCGGTCTTTATGCGGGAGAGGTGACGTACCTGGTTCTTTTGAGGCTTTGATGCGAGATTACGACGAGCTTGATCCCGCGCCGTCGGACACAGTAGATTGGGACGAGCCGGAGGCCTGAGCTGGAGGATCGTATCGAGAGCCTGCGCGATCTTTGAAATGGGATCCCGCAGTCAGATCCTATTTTGCTTCAACCTGGGGTTTCTGCAAGGGGATACGCAGGATGAAGGCACTCCCTCCGTTCTGATGATCGTCGACCCAAATTCTTCCCCCGTGGGCTTCCACCGTGAGTTTGCAGAATGCCAGCCCAATGCCCGTCCCTCGACGCCGCCCACTCACGCCAGGAACTTGCGCATAGCGATCGAATATCCTGTCACGGTATTCCATGGGGACTCCTGGCCCGGAGTCGGTGATTTGAAACTCGAAATGACCTGGAAGCTGCCTTAGCCCCAGGTTGATCTGTCCGCCAGCCGGTGTGAACTTGAGCGCGTTGTCGATCAGATTTCCGATCACCCGGGCAAACTTCTCCCGGTCCAATTCGACATCGGGTACGGGCTCAAGGTTCATCTGCATGATGATGCCGGCTTTGTTCGCCTCTGCGATGTAGATTTCCGCGATCTCGCGGACGATCAATACGGGGTCCGTTCTCTCCAGGTGCAGTTTCATGCTGCCACCTTCTAGCTTGCTCATGGTGAGCAGGGAATCGACCAGGCCCAGCATCTGCTGCACGCTTCTCTCAGATATCGTCAGCGCTTGACCAACGACCGGAGATCCACTGCCTTCATCGATGTGTGTCTTCAGGAGAGTTAGTCCGCTCAGGATTGCCGTGAGCGGTCCGCGCAAATCATGCACGATCATCTCGGTCAGATGGTGGCGCGATTGCTCCAGCTCGCGCTGTTGAGTCACATCACGCAGCACGATCAACCAGCCGATGAGTTCACCATCAGAGTCGAAGACCGGGGAATCATTGCGTTGCAGGATGGAGCGTTCGGTTCCCTTTGCTTCGAATATGCTGTTACGGGCGTAGTAGGTCGTGTGGTGAGCCAGAGCAGCTAGAAGTCGTGGGATGTCGCCATCCTCGTATCCAAGGTGGCTCTCAAGCTTTAACGCCGGATTGTCGAGGAAATTGTTCTCAAGCTTCCTGCGATCGATGCCAATCATCTCTCCGACCAGCTTGTTTGCCAGGAGCATCTTCCCGTCGAGATCTACCATGATGATGCCTTCTCGGGAGGAGTTGAGAATGGCTATCAGGCGGTCATGTCCTGCACGTGTCCATTGGTAGAGTTCTGTATTTTCCAGGGCGATCGCCGTCTGGAACGCAATGGATTGTGCCGTCCAGTCCGCCGACGGCCCGAACCCGGCAGGGTTCGAAGTGGTCGCCTCGATGATGCCCAGCGTCCGTTCCCCCAATGTGAGTGGGACCACGAGCAAGCATGCCGCTTGCCGCTCCTCCACCAGGAATATCCGGTCCTCCTCGGTAGGCGCGTTCCCGGCGCACCAACGCTGGACTTTCCGTTCGGTCAAGCATTTCTGGAGGAATGGCAGGGAAGCAGGGTAGAGGGTCAACTCAGCAAGATGCTCCTGGGGCCGGCCATCCTCCACGGAGGCGATGCATGTGAGCCGCGCATTCTCAGGATCCCAGCGGTAAATGGCAGCCCGGTCCGCCTGGAGTGCGACGCACGTGCTGTCTGCCGCCGCAACTGCGACAGCCTCGGGTTCGAGGGTCTCACCGATCTGCATGCTCGCCTGGTAGAGGAGCGACTGCTCCGTGAGGCGGCCTTCGAGCTCTTCGTAGCGCAAGGCATTGCGGATGGCTGCAGTGGATGCTGTTGCGTGTTGGGTGAGCAGCGCTTGGTCTGCCTCCCCAAACCGGCCGCCTGCCTCGCGTTCTACGGCGAGTGCCCCGAGCCTCCCGGATTGGTCCTGGATGGCAGCTGCCAGGACATACCTCGCCCCCTCCGAAACAGGAGCGCTACTGCTCTTGCGGTCCAGGCTGCCCGGTTTTCCAGTCTCAGCGACTTGTAGGGACAGTGGCGGCGCAGGAATGGATCTTCCCGGGGAATGCGCTAGCGGGTCTTGTGGCAGTTGGGCGACGATCGAGAGCGTGTCGGATCCATCGAAGTAGAGAGCCAGGTGCCCGCTGCTCGCACCGAGCAGCTTGATAGCTTGTTCAAGGATTTCGCCGTATATACGGGCAGGTAGGAAGGATTCATCACTTGGGCTTGGGTATCCGGACGGAAACGAGGCGGGTGTCCAGGATTCGGGTGACCGAGTCCGCGCTCGGGAGGCATGCCATAATGGTTGTAGAAGTGCCATGAGGAAGAGCGTGAAGATAGCAAACCCCGTCAGGCTGTGGATCGAGATGGCGAGCACGCCAAGCCCGGCGAGGCCAACCATGCCAGTACTGAAAACCAACAAGCGGAGTGGTGCACCCGTTTGCGACCTGCGCGAACGCTCGCCCTGACCCTCGCCCCAGGCCATCCCTAGTTCGACCAGTGCCAGTGCAGCGATCGAAGCTGCAAGCGCGATGGCGTCGGGCTGAATCACGTCGGCGTGAAGCGGGATCCCGCCGACCAGGCGGTAAACACTCAACGCAATCGTTAGGCTGAAGAGCGAACGTGCGGAACCGGAGAACTTCCTGAAAGAAAGGAAGAGCTTGTGCCCGACATCTTCTGCCGGCGGGCGCTTGACGAGCAGGGACGACAGGAGCGCGCTTCCCCCCAGGCCGATGAACGTGAAGAAGATCGCCTGGCTGGCCGAGACGCTTACCCCGAACAGGTACCCAGCCGTGGATGCGAAGGTCACCTCGACACCACCGGCCTCGAATTCAAGAAGCCCGAATATGCTGGCGCTTATCAATAAGAGCAGCACCAGTGTCGGCGACAGGTTCCCCGCGCCATCCAGCACGAAGAAGCCCAGGCAGCCTAGGCCGCTGCCGAGAAGGAGTATGCTAGGCCTGAGATATCTTCTTTCGCGCGCCAAAGTCAAATCCACTTCTTGCCAGGAATGGGGGTGCAGGAACTGCGCCAGACGAGCGGGGAGCTACTGGGTGGGACTGGCGGTTGGGGTGGCCGAGGAGACGATGGCCAGGGTTGGTGTACGGCTCGGCGTGGCAGTCCTTGTCGGTCCAACCCCGGATAGTTCATCGACGTGCACTTGAGCAAGAGCTCTCGTCTCGGGCAGGGCGTTCTCCAGGCTCAACACCCAGTTCCATTGAATGATGGCGTCCCCCCAATTGTCCGGGTTGGCCTCGTAGATAATCCCGCGCAGCGCGTAGAGTTCACCCAGCTCGCGTTCCTTGACAAGCACATTCTCGATATCTTTGGCTTCGGCGATGGCGGGCGTCAAGTAGTCGTTCAGAGCAAGCTGGAATTCACGTGTATTGATGAGGATTCGGGCGGTGGTGATGCGCAGATCAAAAGTCTCCGGCCCATAGCGCTGCGCGTCAAAGGCATCAACCCGCGCTTGTTGGAAATCACCGCGCTGGGAGTGGAGGATCGCGCGTGCCAGGTAGGCGGGCGCGTAGCGGGGGTTGATTTCAAGCGCGATGTTGAGCACCTCCAGGCCTTGATCGAGATTGCCTGTGCCTACCAGGGCGCGTCCGAGAGCACCCCAACCGCGCTCATCCTGCGGTGCGTAGGCCGTGTATGTCTGGAGCGGCCAAATGGCAGTCGTGAAATAGGATGGATCGAGGACATTCACGCCAAAGGCGATATACGATCGGCCGACAGCAAGATAACCCTCGAGCATCGTGGGGTCGTCCGCGCTTCCCTCCAGCGCATAATTCAGCGCGGACTGATAGCGTGCCAGGTTTAAATAGGCCTCGCTCAGATAGATGAGCAATCTTGGCGTACGGACGCCGACAGCGAGCGCCTCTTCGAGCTGCGTCGCCTGCCGCTGCCAGAGCCGGTTAACCTGGTTATAACGGGCAATCTCCTCATATGCCTCGCTGAACCCGGGATCTGCCTTGACTGCACGGTTGAAATCCTGCAGCGCGGCCTCCTCATTTCTCTCGAGCAGCGCGCGGCCTCGCCCGAGATACGTCGGTGCGTAATCAGGGTCGAGGTTTGCAGCCTTGTCGTAGGTTCCGATGGCTGACCCGATATCACCGTTCAAGCGCTGCGCTTCAGCCTTAAAGTAATACACATCCGGGAGCTCGGAGGTTAACGCAAGTACCTGGTCGAAGAAATCGATCGCGCCTTCAAAGTCCCCGCGCCCGAGGGCATTGATCCCCGCCTGGTAAGCCTCGTAGCTGGGATGAGGGGTGTAGCCGGCGATGGGGGTAGGTGTAGGGCTGGATGACACGAAAAGTGCCAGCGGGGTCTGGAATAGCTCGGTTGGGATCGGGGTTCGGATGATCCGGGTTGCGGCAGGGATGGGTGTTGCGGTCGGCGTACCCGGGAGCGGCGTGCCAGTCGCGGTCGGGCTGGGGGGCGGCAGAGTCGAGGCCGAACCGAGAAAGCGGGGCTGCAATCCCGGGAGCAAGAAGTACCCTGCCACGGCGATGATCCCGACTCCGAAAGCAGCAAAAACAATCACCCCCAGCGCGCCTGAAAGGCGGTTTCCCTTCTTGCTCTTGAATGGTGACGCAGCAGGCTTGGGTGTGCCCGGCGCTGGGACTGTTTCCGTTTTTTTCTCCGCTTCTACCGGAACTTCAAGCGGGGCGCTCGGGAGGTCGAAGGTCCTTTTCGGCAGGCGCACTGGAGGTGGAAGCTCGTTATCCGCGGGGCGGCGGGCTCCTAGAATGGCAAGTCCCCGCATGGCTGCCCGATTGGTCGGATCGATTTTCAGCGCCGATTCCAGGCAGTAAATACGTTCGCGCGGCAGGTCGACGACCGCACTCATCCAGATCCAGTATTCAGCGTTTTGGGATTCAGCCCTGAGCAAACGCGACAGCAGTTCCCGGGCCCGTGCTCGATCTCCGGTCCGGACGGCAGCTATGGCTTCGGTCAGCGTGCTGGTGGATTCGTTTGCCAAGCAAGATCCTCACTATCCACCGGCAGTTTAGCATAGCGCCAGTCAAGTGGCTACTCCCCCATTGGTATAATCATGCCCGATGAGGAAAATCCCTGGTTTCCTGTTCCTTTTCGTGTTTGCTTTCGGGCTTGGTGCGTGCCAGACGGACGAGGTCTCAATCGATGCCTCCCCGACGGCCTCCTTGCTGCCCATCCCGGAGGCGTCATCGACACCGCTTCCTCAGACGCCTCGTCAGCCGACACATGGTTCCGAATCGATCGGGCCAACACCCACGCCATTCGTGCACATCATCCAGCAAGGTGAAACCATGCTGGGGATCGCCCTGCGCTACGGGGTGCCGCTAGAAGATCTCATCCTGGTAAACCCAGGGGTCGATCCCGGCTTCCTTACGATCGGGCAATCCCTGCGGATTCCAGGCGAGGAAGGTGAAGCCGTCGACACCTTGCTCCCCACACCCACACCGGTGCCGGTAAATCTAGGCCCGGCAGCATGTTATCCTGCCCCTTCGGGCAGCTTGACCTGCCTTTTAGAATGCGAGAATGATGGTTCAGACCCCATTCGGGGTGTGACGGTCTTGCTGCGTCTATTCGATGGCGGGGGTGAAGAAATCGGGCTTCAACTCGCCAACGCCCCGATTGAACTGCTGCTGCCAGGTGAGTCCCTCCCCTTTTCTGCATACTTCTTGGAGGCACCGCCTGATTACAGCTATGCGGGCGCATCCATCCTGGCGGCGATACGCGTTCAAGAGTCAGAGCAAAATGTGCTCCTGCCCGGCGATGACCTCACCTGGGAGGTGGAAGGCATTGGGACGCGGCTTGCCAGAGTAACCGGAAGCATGAATCTTGTGAGTTTCCCGGTCACCGCCGGGGATATCGTGCGGATTGTTGGCCAGGCGTATGGCAAAGAAGGCCGCCTGGTTGGATACCAGGTCTTGGATCTCGAACTCCCTGCAGATCCCGGCTTGCTTACATTTCGCCTGGAAATCTTCAGTTTGGGACCTGCAATCGAAGCAGTTGAGCTGGTAGCCGAGGTAGGTCATTAGCCCTTGAGCCGACCCGGCTTGCAGTGTCCCCCCCACTCGTTATAATCGACCAGGCCTGTAGAGGCGCCCATGCCAAGCATCGAGCTAATCCCCTGTGAAAACCGTGACACCCTGCGGAGCCTGATAGACGTTCGTTCGGCCGCAGATGCCCTGGCCAGCTATTATGCCCTGGCCCATGAATGTGAAAGGGTTCAGCTGTTTGGTTATTATCCCAATAACCACAGCCTGAGCGGTTTCCTGGCAATAGCCCAGACGGGGATCGATCTCTTCCGGCCACTCGCGGTGCCATTCCTGGGCACCAGGCAAGGCCTGCAGGAGATGGTGCTCGGTGTGCTCAAGCCGGGCAGGCACCATTTGGTCTATTTGCCGGTTGAACAGCAGGAGTACTTGATCGGTATAGCCGAGTTGACACCGATCATGATGAGCAACCTCCTCAGGCTGGATCCAAGGGGGTTCCAGCCGCTGATCAATGTGCTTGTTGAACGGCGCCACACCCCCGATGGACTTCCGCGGTTTGAGATTCAATCCTCCAATGGTTTCGCTGCAGCCGGTATCAACTGGCGCACCCAGTACGCCGCGGAGATCTATGCTGAGGGCGACCCGTCCGGGTACCGGCGTGGGTTCACAAAGGCAGTCCTGGGAGGTTTGATAAGCCAGCTCATCCAGGAGGGATTAACGGTTTTCCTGCGCATCCCGGATGACGATTACCGGTCCTTCGAAGATGCCTTTGACCTGGGTTTCAAGCCCACCGGTGTCAGGCATCTCTTCGCCGATTTGTTAATCGCTGATCAGGACAGCACTTCGAAGGAAGCCCCGGCATGATCCGGGCTCAATACGGCTTTCCCACAGCATTTCTCTGGGGAACTGCGACATCCTCCCACCAGGTGGAGGGCGGGAACACATCCAATGACTGGCATGCATGGGAGCAAGAACCGAACCGTATCCTGCATGGTCACGTTTCAGGCGAGGCATGCGGTTGGTGGCGAGGCCTCTGGCAGGAGGATTTCGACCGCGCAGCGAAAACCCATCAGAACGCCCATCGCCTTTCCATTGAATGGAGCCGGGTAGAGCCCTCCCAGGCGTTGTGGGATGATCACGCGCTGGATCATTACCGCCAGATGATCCTGGGTGCCATCGACCGCGGTTTGACACCCATCGTGACGTTGAACCATTTCACGCTTCCAATTTGGTTTTCCGAGCAAGGAGGGTGGCTGTCGGAATCTTCGCCCAGGTGGTTCGAACGCTACGTTAGGCGGGTCGTTGGTGCTTTAAAGGACGCTGGTAAAGACCTGGGTGACGATCAACGAGCCAAACGTACTCGTTTACGGCGGGTACCTGAGTCACGAGTTCCCACCCGGTTTGAAGGATCTGCGTGCAGCCCCGGAGGCGCTTACGAATATTGTCAAGGCGCATGCGGCTGCATACCACGCCATCCATGAACTCGATCCGGGTGCTGAAGTCGGTGTCGCCCATCATTTCCGGGGTTTCCAGCCTCGGTCGCACGGAAGCGCAATCGATCGGGCCGCAGCTCGGTTTAAGCACGGAAGCTTCAATAACCTCTTCCCGAACGCGTTTCGCGATGGTCGAATCCAATTCCTGGCGTTCCGGGCATCGGTGCCGCAGGCACGAAATACCCAGGATTTTTTCGGGTTGAATTACTACACGACCGAGGAGGTTGGTTTCAAGCTCCTTCAACCTGGGGGAATTCTCACGCTTGGTGGGTTTCCAGAGGACGCCCGGGTAAGCCCAGGCGGGTTCATCGCTGATATCCCCGGGGGATTTTTCGATGCTTTGCGATGGGCGAGCCGCCTATGGGCTGCCGATGTATACGTCACAGAGAACGGTGTCGAAGACCCCGGGGATGGTTTCCGTGCCGGATATCTGGCCCATCACTTGCACCAGTTGTGGAAGGGCGTCAACCTTAGTTGGCGTGTGAGAGGCTATTTCCATTGGACATTGGTTGATAACTTCGAGTGGGAGCGAGGTTGGACCCAGCGCTTTGGCCTATGGTCGCTTGATGAGAAGACCCAGGTGCGCCGCAAACGGCCCAGTGCCGACTTTTATGCAGAAATCTGCCGGACAGGGATGCTCTCTTCTGAAAATGTTTTCGAATATGCACGTGAGGCTTTTGATGACATCTTCCCGCCACGTGGCCCTTCTGAACTCCTTGGCTGAGTCATGCGAGCCGCACACGGGCCCTCATCCCATTGCTAGGGATCCTCGTCGCTGTTTACATGGTCGCACTGCCTGCCTATGCCGTAAATGCGGATGAAGGCGGGACCGGCAAAGAAAGACCGTTCATCATGCCCTTTGCCGGTGATCCAGGTCCCGACACCTGGCTGTTCATTCAACCCTACGGCAATACGACTTTCGCCTACCAATACCGGTACAGCGTATATTATGGCGGACAGGGCATTCATTTCGGCATCGACCTGGAAGCCCCCTGCGGAACACCAATCCTGGCGATCGGGGATGGCATCGTAGAGTCCATCGATAGTTGGCATGGCGCAGGTCCGCATAATCTCATGATCTTCCACGCCAACGGTTACGCCTCCTTTTATGGCCACCTGCTTGTGCGGGCTCGTTTGAACGTCGGCCAACGCGTCGTGGCGGGCCAGGTCATCGCCCTGAGCGGTGATCCTGATCGCACCTGCACCTCCCGGCCTCATCTTCATCTTGAAATTCGAGACGTTGAGACCGAGGCGGTTGCCTACAATCCAATCGACCTGATCGAAGCGGACTGGGATCGGATTGTCATGTGCGGGAGTTCCCCTGTCGAATTCGAGCAGGATTTGGACGAGCCTGGGAAATGGGTAAGCCTGCTGGATCAGCCACAAACCCGTTTTGGGTATCCGTTGCTCAACAATTATGCTTCGCCTTGGCCCTATGACTGGTAGTCCTGCGTCTACCTCGTAAGGTTCGCCTTAGCCCTTGTTGTCCTCGGCACACTCGGGCTTGGTTCATCTGCGGCAAGCGCTGCAGCGGCTGGACGGGGCATTCGCCTCCAGCCTTGGACCTGCAACACCCGAACCACAAAGCCCTCCGGCACGCCTTCTCCTACGCGGCCTGCACTCGTGCCTGGAGAACCACCCCAATCCACGCCGATCACACGTTCCGGGATGTTGCGTATATCCACAATGGAGCCGCGATTCGGAATGGGTCCTATTCATTCATGCCCCGCAGGGCTCTATCTTCGGCAGGTTTGTACGGCGTGCCTCGAGGAGGTGGTCCGGTCACGCAGATCTCCCCGCGCGTGGGCGTGTATTCAGAAGACAAATCGCTCGTCGCGTATCTTGAAAAGGAAATCGTGTACATCGAACGCTGGGTCGATGGGACCCGCTGGACAATTCCCAGTTCTGGTCGCAGGATTTACTTCTCCCTTCTGGGGAACAGGTCGCCTGGGAGATCGGTTCGAGTGCGATTCAGAACCAGGATGTCCAGGTCCGCAAGATTTGGGTGGCCGAGGTCGATGGGTCCGAAGCAAGGGAATTGGTAACGGTCCACGGAGGTGGCTTCCAGGGATGGGCGCAGGCTGATGAAGCGGTCATCGTCAGCGGGCGCCTGACGCCGACCGGCCCGGCAGGTCTCTGGCGAATCCAGACCAGTGATGGGGCTGGTCGCTTGTTGTTTGCCGTTGATATCCCACGCGATGTCTTGCTCTCTCCTGGCGGCACCAACCTGGCTTTCACGATCGCCTTCGAAGCAAATTCAAGCAGGAATGGATTGTGGGTTCTTCCAACCAATGGGGAGTGCGCCGTTAAACTCTCTCACTATGGTGCGTATCGTTGGCGAGGCCGATGACCAGCTGGTCGTCATCCCCATATGACTTCGAGGCTCCAGGGGCTTACCTGCTTCAGTTCGACACTTGCGGACAGATCTCAGCTGGAGCCTGACTTCACCTTCGACGACTCCGCTTCCGGATCGCGAACAACGACTGGGAGATATCCCCGGATGGCCAGTGGATGGTGCTATCTCTCAAGCGAGGATGGCGCGTCTGCATCTGCTCAAGCTCCCGGATGTCCCAAACTGGCCATGATATAATCGGCCCGCTCTAGAATTCCACAAGTATGTACGGAGAGGTAGCGTAGTCTGGCCTAACGCGCGCGCCTGGAGAGCGCGTGAGCCGCAAGGCTCCGTGGGTTCGAATCCCACCCTCTCCGCCTGTAGGACACCGCATATGCGGTGTCTTTCTTTAACGAACATGTCAGTGTGGGCTGAGCTTGACGTCGTTTGAACCAGGCGGTATCCTTCGCTTGTCCGGGTGGGTCCGGCGCGGCGAAGTCTTCCCAACCCCGTCAGGTCCGAGAGGAAGCAGCGGTACGGAGGTGCCTTCGGGTGCCGCCGGGTTTCCGACCCGGACATTTTTTCATCCTGAAAGGGCATCCAACCCGCCTATGGATACCCAGTATGCGATAGCAAAAGCGGAATGAAGCTCCCCTAAGCCTGATCTGGTATACTCGGCGCTCGTCATGGAACCCATTAAGTTGCTCAATGACCTGGCAAGGCAATGGAAACCGATTGCCATAATCCTCGCCGTCGCTGGTTCGGCTATTGATCTACCAGGCGACGGGTCATCCGTTATCCTGGATGTGGATGGTACCGCGAGCACTATCTTCACGCACGGTCGAGATGTTAACGCTGTCCTGGATCGATGCTGGCATCGAGTTGTCTGCCTTTGACAGCGTCATGCCAGCTCGCGAAGAGAGCATGAAAGGGGTGGACATACATCCAGGTCCGCCGTGCGCGACCGGTCATCCTGGACGAGGCAGGTGGACTTGCGTTGGATCTTTGCGACAAGTCAGAATCCGCTGAACATCCTTTCCGAGGTTGGTCTCCACATATTTCCCGGGGATAGCGTCTGGGTAGATGGGCAGCCGCTTGGACAGGATCCGCGCAGTTTGGTCATGCCTGTCTCGCATCCGGCATGAACCAGGGCTTCGAAATCACGGTGTTCGAAGGAGATAGGAATTCAAGATTTCGTTCGGCGGCCCCTACGATCGGGCAGGCGCTGTACGAAGCTGGATTCAAGTTGTCCGAGGGCGACCAGTCGATCCTTCACCATCGTTGAGCCCTCGCAAGCAATCAGACTGTTCATATCCTGCGCGCCAGAGAGATCGTCGTGACCGCTGATGGCCAAACCATGCATGTAAAGGCTGTTGGCGAGACCGTTGGTGAAGCGCTGGCAAGCGCCGGGATAAGCCTTTCCGGTCTTGATTTCGCCATTCCGGCTGTCGATGAACCCTTCCCGCTGGGAAGAAAATCAAGGTTGTTCGGGTGATCGAGCAAATCCTGACCGAATTGGCGCCTATCCCATTCGAAACCTCCTACCAACCGCTTGAGACGCTTGGAACTGGATAGCATCCAGGTTGTCGATCCTGGAACATACGGGGTGCTCGAGAACAGGATTCGAATTCGAGCAAGAGGATGGACAGGAAGTGTCCCGCCGAGGTCGATGAAGCGAGCGTGGTGATAGAACCGAAACCGCGCATCCTCGGGTACGGAACAAAGATCGTGGTCCGCACCCTGAGCACGTCCTATGGGACGATCGAGTACTGGCGCGCCATCCCGATCTATGCCACCTCCTACTCACCCTGCAACCTGGGTGTCCCCTATTGTGGGAGCCGCACAGCATCAGGCAAGGAAGTAACACGTGGGATTACCGGAGTCATCCGCTCCTGGTACAACTTGATGCGTGGATGGCCGGTATTCATTCCAGATTATGGGCCGGGTACGATCGAGGATATTGGTGCTGGGATTGCCGGGCGTGACTGGATTGATCTCGGATTTACGGATGCTGATTTTGAACCCTGGCACCAGTGGACTACGCTATATTTTCTCACACCGGTTCCATCCCTTGACAGCATTCCATGGATTTTGCCATAGCAAGCGCTCAATTCTAGCCCAGGTCTGCGCTCTCGAAGGCAGGGCATTCGGAGGATGGGTATGTCACGATAGGATGAAAATCATCACCGTCATAACCCTTGGGTGTCTGGCGCTACTGGGCTGCAGTTCCAAGGGCGGCCCGGTACCGGCCGTCGAGGCTTATCTGCAAGCCTTGGAGGCGAAAGACGACATCGGGGCAGTCAATGCCTCCTGCCTGGCCTGGGAGGAGGGTGCCTTTGCGGAGGCCTCCTCGTTCGAGGCAGTCGGGGTCGCACTTGAAGACTTGTCCTGCTCGGTTGAGCAGTCAGGTGAGGAGAATGCGTCTGTCAAGTGTGAAGGGGAGTTTGTAGCCGATTATGGTGGTGAAATTCAAAACATCGATCTCTCCCTGCGCACTTTCGCGGTAGCACGTGAGGATGGCCAATGGAAAATGTGCGGTTATCGCTGATCGAGAGGTACCGTGCGGCATCTTCTAGGTCGTGAAAACCGTCTGGCCCTGGGTCTGTGCTTGATCGTGATCATCATCATCATCATGAGCTCAGACAGCAGCCCGCAGTGGATCTACCAGGGTTTCTAGGATGTCCCTGGTCGAGATCGGCATCCTCGCTGCCGTCGCCATTGTCATTTCCTTCATCCCAAACCGGCATTGGCGCAGCTGGCTCATCTTCGGCGTAAGCTCGATCACGATTTATGCACTTCAACCCGCCGTAGCGCTGCGTCATTTTTCCTTCTGGTTCCCGACGCTTGCCGTCGGGTTGGTTTTCTGTACCTGGCTTGGCCGTTCGTCCGGCCGGTTCATCCTCTTTCCCGCCAAGATCGGGCTGCGCTCGTCGCTCACGCTCGTCCTGGTGCTCGGCATCGATCTTTCAGGGCGTCTGCCTCTAACTGCCTGGCTGGTGAACGGCAGCTCGCCTTCTCCTGGGACAGTGCTGGCTGGCCTGCTTGGACTGGCCGGTGCAGGATGGCTGATATTGCGTTCCGCGGAGAGGACAGCGGGCCGGGCTGTGGGTCATCGCCTTGAGCATCATCGGGCTTTTCATTGCCCAGAAATGGGACCCGGCGGGCATCGGCCTCAGCCGGGGGTTGAGGGTCTTGACCGGTCAATCCACGGAGCCTGGCCTCCAGCGTCGATCTCACCTGGCTTGGGTATTCCTATATCGCCTTTCGTCTTCTACATGTCATCCGTGACCGGCAGGCTGGGCGGATCCCCGAGCTGGGTTTTCGAGACTTTGCAATTTATGTCATCTTCTTTCCGGCTCTGGTCGCAGGTCCGATCGATCGCATCGAGCGCTTCAAAAAAGATCTCGAAATGGCTGGCCGACCTGGTGTAGAGGACCTATTACAGGGCGGTCTGCGCATAGCCACTGGCTGCTTTAAGAAGTTCGTGCTTGCGGATGCCCTGTCCCTGTTTGCCTTAAACGAAGTGAACGCGCCCCTCCTGAAATCCAGTGGTTGGGCTTGGCTCTTGCTTTACGCATACAGCTTCCGGCTGCTGTTGGACTTCAGCGGATATACCGATATCGCCATCGGTCTTGGAAGCGTCATGGGGTTCTCGCTGCCGGAAAATTTTCACCGTCCATACTTGAAAGCAGACCTGACCTCGTTCTGGAACAGCTGGCATATCACCCTGGCTCAGTGGTTCCGGGCTTATGTCTTCAACCCACTCACCCGCGCCTTGCGAGGGAGGACTGTCGAGCTGAGTTTACGTGGCTGGTCATCCTACTGGGACAATTCGCCACGATGACGTTAATTGGCCTATGGCATGGTGTCACCTGGAATTTCGCCATCTGGGGAGCCTGGCATGGATTGGGGTTGTTCATCCACAACCGCTGGACAACCTTCAGGCGGGGAAGACCTCCCGCGTCCGGATCTGTTCGTTTTGGACGTATGCAGGATGCGATCGGCGTGTTGTTCACCTTCCATTTTGTAGCGCTGGGATGGGTATGGTTTGCGCTTCCAAGCGTTAAGTTGTCCATCCAAACCCTCCGGATACTGTTCTGGCTATGAGTACAGACAGCCTGGACCTTGGGAAGGGTATCGGCGGAGGAGATGGTTTTGCATTCCTCGTCCGTGTGTTGTACAAGGCCGCGCTTTTGTTTCTTGTCTTCAACCTCGGCTACATCTACCTACAGCCACGTCCATTCCTGGCTCAGTTCTCGCTCTACAACACCCTCCTTCCGGGGAGAGAGCGATTGCCTTACAGCGACGACCCAACTCATTCCTTTAACATGAGCATCCCGCAGCTGGATGCGATGTTCAACTCCCATGTTCTCGCCGGGTCAGAAAAAGCGGAGGATGAGTTCAGGGTCATCTTGATCGGGGACTCCTCCATATGGGGTTTTTTGCTCCGGCCGGGTGAAACCCTTGCCGCAAATCTCTCGGCGCGCAACCTGCGGACATCGGACGGGCGCACCGTGCGCGCCTACAACCTGGGATACCCCACCATGTCTGCGACCAAGGACTTGCTCATTCTTGAATCCGCCCTCGCCTACCAACCCGATCTCATTCTTTGGTTCATTACGCTCGAATCCCTCACCTGGGAATCCCAGCTTCAAGCACCGCTTCTGTTGTTAAACCCCGTGGCGACGAACGAGCTCATCGAGCACGATGGCCTGGCAAACAAACTGGATCCCCTGGGAGAGCCTGCGCGTTCATGGTGGGCTCGAAGCATGATCGGCGAGCGCCGGGAGTTGGCAGATTGGATTCGATTCCAGCTCTACGGGATTGCCTGGGCGGCAACGTCCGTTGACCATGTCATTCCCGAAACTTATAATCAGCGGATGGAAGACCTCCCTGCAGATGCCGGTTTCCAATCCTTCACACAAGGCAGTCTGACGGCTGGTGACTTGGCATTCGATGTCCTTACGGCAGGGATCAAGCGCGCAGGAGACATCCCCGTCCTGGTGATCAACGAACCGATATTCGTCAGCCAGGGAGCGAACAGCGCGATCCGCTACAATTTCTACTACCCGCGCTGGGCTTACGATACCTATCGAGCGCTACTCATCGAAGCCGCCGATGAACAGGGTTGGCAGCTGATGGATTATTGGGATAGCCTCCCACCGTCCGAGTTCACGGACAGCGCCATCCATTACACGCCTGACGGCGTGGATATCCTGGCAGATCAACTCTCACGGCTTATCGTAGAACAATGAGCGATAACCTGCTGCCCCTGCAGACTCAACTGTCCGATACACGCGCTCGCTCCACGGGTCCTGCCTCCCCCCGCCCATTGGCTTTAGCCATCCTGCTCCTTGCACTAGGGGCATTGGGGGGATGCATCCCGGGTTCGGACAGCATCCCATTAGAAACACCTGCGCTATCGGTTGTCCCAGAAAGCGAACCGATGCCGCCATCCTTGGCAACTGAGATCCCGGGCGAGGACCTCCCGCTGAGCTCGGAATCAACCATCGAAGCTCAGGCTGAAAGCGCGATGCCTGCGACGCCCACTCCAAGACCTACTTTGGCGCCAGGCGAATGGATGGATCTGCCGGTAATCCCGGCCGTGAGTGAACGAGCAATCGAGATCTATCAAGCAGGCCTGGCGATGGGCAATGATCCCCATGCCTTTGCGAAGGTGGGGGACTGTCAGAATGTCCCATCCATGTTCATGTCGATCTTCGAATATGAGAACTACTACTCGCTGGGTGATGAGAATGCGCGCCTGGCTGAGACGATCGAATGGTTTTCCGGCTCGTTTTCAAGGGAGAGCGAAGCGGTCAGGCGGGGTTTCAACGCCGCTTCGGTCGTGTCGCCAGTCTGGGCGGATCCAGAAGCTTGCGACCCCGGCGAGACCCCCCTGGACTGCGAACTGCGCATACTCCGCCCGAGCATCGCCATCGTCAGCCTTGAAACCTGGTGGGCAGGAAAGCCAGAAAACTACGAACGCTATGTTCGACAGATCCTTGAAAGGCTCATCGAACGAGGAACGCTGCCGATCCTCGCCACCAAGGCAGACAACCTCGAAGGTGATCACCGCATTAATCAAATCCTCGCTGACCTGGCGTTCGAGTATGAAATTCCCCTATGGAATTTCTGGCGGGCGATTCAGCCGCTACCAAACCACGGCCTTATGGAAGATGGTTTCCACCTTACATTTGCCCCGAATCAGTTCGATGACCCTCAGATGATGAAAGCGGCCTGGCCCTGGCGGAACTTGACCGCACTTCAAGTGCTGACTGCCGTATGGCAGGGCGTTTCTCAAGGATGAGCCGGGCGATTCTTCTATCAAAAACGGAGAATGGGACCAACCTTGATGGATAGAGATGGCATGATCGCAGCTTTTATTTGCAACGAGATATTAAAGGATCCCGGGCGAAGCCTGGCCATGGATGAGCCCCTCATCTCGAGTGGCCTCATTGACTCCTTCAGCTTGGTGGACCTGGCGCTTTTCATTGAGGACGAATTTGGGGTCCGGATCGAGGATACGGAGCTCAACGTTGATGTCTTCGATTCGCTGGCAGATCTAAGCGCGCTGGTTGCGAAGAAGCTAGCCTGAACCGTGAAGGAAAACCTCGCCCGAGTACTCCTCCAATCCGCAATGGAAGTCCCAGGCCGGGAAGCCATCATCCTCCAGCAGGGTGATGGCGAGCACGCGATAACCTTCAAGGATCTGGTAGAGGGGTCGGCGCGGGTTGCTGCAGCGCTGAGTCGGGAAGGGATCCAGCCAGGCGAGCCGGTCATCCTCATTCTCCAACACGGCCGGGCTCTGGTGGAATGCTTCTTTGGCGCAATCCTTCACGGTTGCATTCCTGCCATCATGCCTTTCCTGACCGAGAAGCTTTCCCCTGAGCGATACCGGGAATCACTGCAAGCCCTGATCTCGATCAGCCAGCCTGCGGCATTGCTGACGTATCCGGAGTTCGAACATGAATGTCGCCGGGCGGTCGATGCGGGTAATTCCGTTCGCGCAATCTTGCTGTCGTCCGACGTCCTGGCGGAGGAAGTCCCCGATCTCACATCGCTTTCCGGCTTGGAGCGGTCGCCAGACGAGTTGGTCTTGCTCCAGCATTCCTCGGGAACCACGGGCTTGCAGAAAGGCGTCGCCCTATCCCATCAGGCTGTCTTGAACCAGATCGATGGCTATCAAGATGCACTTCAAATGACATCCGAGGACGTGGTTGTTAGTTGGCTGCCGCTCTACCATGACATGGGCCTGATTGCAGGCTTCATCATGCCTGTCATGCTTCGCAGCAAACTTGTGTTGATGTCTCCCTTTGAGTGGGTGAGGGCGCCGCAACGACTGCTGCGAGCCGTTTCCAATCACCAGGGGACGTTGTCCTGGCTGCCTAACTTTGCCTATAACTTCTGCAGCCAGAAAATCCGTGCACGTGATATGCAGGGGGTGGACCTTGCCTCCTGGAGGGCCGTCATCAATTGTTCCGAGCCGACCCGCCTGGACAGCCATGAACAGTTTTACCAGACGCTTTAAGGAGTACGGGCTGCGGTGGGAAGCGCTAACGACCTGCTATGCGATGGCGGAAAACGTGTTCGCCGTCACCCAGGGCGAAATCGGCAAACCGGCGCGGGTTGATCCGGTGGATCGAGAAGTGCTGCAGCGGGAGGGGCGAGCCGTTCCAAGCAATCGGAACGATGGGACGCTTCGCTTGCTCTCAGCTGGGAAACCCATTCGAAATACGCACGTCCGAATTCTCGACGAAGATGGGAGCGATGCCCCGGAGAGAACGATCGGTGAGATTGCATTGCAGGGCGACTGCCTGCTCAGCAGCTACTACCATCGTGAGGATCTCACGCACGGAGCGTTCCTCGACGGATGGTATCTAACGGGTGATCTCGGGTACATGACGGATGGTGAGCTTTTCGTGACCGGCAGGCGGAAAGAAATCATCATCGTTGGCGGGAAGAACATCTACCCCCAGGACCTTGAATACCTGGTCGGCGAGGTTGATGGGGTCCACCCGGGAAGGGTGGTCGCATTCGGTTTGTTCAATGAGCGGCAAGGCACAGAGGATATCGTCCTGGTAGCTGAAGTAGAGCCGAGGGCAAGGATGCGCGAGCCGAGCTGGCCCGCAAGATTCGAGCGGTCGTCGCCCAGGGCACGGATGTGGCTCCCCGCTACGTTGAGACGGTGGATCGCGGGTGGCTCATCAAGACCAGCAGCGGCAAGATCGCCCGCGGGGCCAATCGGGAGAAATACATCAACTCGATCTTGGGCTCAGGGTAACGTACCGATGTCGATGGCCTGTATGATGACTTGCATACGCCTGGTGCTGTTTTCGAAAGGGTTCCAGCATGAAGCTTCCTGAACCGCAGGATGCGAAACTGAAGCGCGACCCACGGGCGTTGCTCAGAGCCTACGGTTTGAAGCCCAAGAAACGCCTGGGACAGAACTTTCTCGTCTCACTGCCGGCACTGCAAAGTGTCGTCCGTGCGGCGGACTTATCAGGCCGAGAAGATGTCCTTGAAATCGGTGCTGGCTTAGGAGCTCTGACACTGCTGCTTGCTGACAAGGCAGCTAGAGTCGTCGCGGTCGAGATCGATCAGGAGCTGCTGCCGGCGCTGGCATGGGTTCTGGAGGGTACTCAGAACGTCGAACTGCGGGATGGCGACATCCTGAAAATGGATCTGGCAAAGCTCGGGCTGAGGCGCGGTTACGTGGTCGTCGCCAATATCCCGTACCAGATTACTTCACGACTTATTCGCATGCTTCTCGAAAACGAATACAGCGCGGCTCGCATCGTGCTCACAATCCAGAAGGAAGTGGCTGAGCGCATCGTTGCAGGGCCAGGGGAGAAAAGCCTGCTGGCACTCAGCGTGGACGTATTTGGCGAGGCGAGGATCGAGGCGGTAATCGGTGCCGAATCATTCTACCCGCAGCCTGGGGTTGATTCGGCTGTCTTGCGCATCGATCGTCACAGCGAACCGCTGATTGAAGCTGAACACCTGTCAGATTTTTTCACGGTCGCCCGTGCCGGATTTGGACAGAAGCGAAAGCAGCTTCTGAATTCGCTCTCCTCCAGCCTGGGGATGCCGAAGGAGCCGTTGGCGCAAGCCATGTTGGCGGCCGGTATTGAACCGTCCCAGCGCGCCCAGGAATTGGATCTGCAGGATTGGGCGCGACTGCTGGCAGCCTTGATTGAATCGCGGTTGTTGTAGGGGCTGGCAGATTCAGGGGATATCGAGGCGGTCCGATGGATTGAGCCGGCGGTGGAGCCAGAGAACCTGCCAGACGCGCAGGGCAGCCTCGACCTGGATGCGGAACGACATCTTCGATTGCCCGATGCGACGGTCCTCAAAGTGAATCGGGCTTTCCACAATCTTGTAGCCTAAGCGTTGCGCGACGAAGGCCATCTCGACCTGAAAAATATATCCATTGGAGCGGATGCGATCGAGCGGCATTCCGCCCAACGTCTCACGACGCCAGATGCGGAAGCCACCGGTTACATCTTGAACCCCAAGCCCCAAGATGGCGCGCGCATAGGCATTGCCGAACCCGGAGAGCAGCACGCGCCAGAACCCCCAACCTTCGTCGAGGCTTCCCCCGGACACATAGCGTGAGCCAAAGACGGCGTCATGGTCCTGGAGCAGTTCAACAAAGCCCGGGATGTAGAATGGTGAGTGGGAGAAGTCAGCATCCATCTGGCCCACCATGTCTGCACCTTCAGCCAACGCCTGTTTGAACCCTGTGATATAGGCGGTCCCAAGCCCCAGCTTCCCTTTCCTGTGGATGACCTGAACCTTCCCGGGGTGGGCTCCGGCAACTTTCTCGGCGAGCGAACCTGTCCCATCTGGCGAGTCGTCATCAACGATGAGCAGCCCTAGCTCATCGAGCGGGAGATCGAGGAGAGCCTTGCTGATGGCCTCGATGTTCTCGGCTTCGTTATAGGTGGGGATTACGATGGTCAAGCGTGGCATGGTCTTCTCGACTTACCCTGGATTCTCATTCCGCAAACTGCCTGGCGTCTAGACGGCAGGCTTTACGACTCAACCTGGGTCGTGACGACGAATGTGCACACATTTGCCCCGGCAGCCTGGCATGCTTTCTCCTCGATGCTGGCGGTTACTCCGGGGAAGAGGAGCGCATGCGCTCCATCGAGCCATCCCAGCATGCCGGCACAGCAAGGGTCCTCAGAGCGATGGCCGAGGCAGTCCGGACAGTGCGCGAGAGTTAGCTGGATGGCTTCCCCCTCGCGCAGGATCTCAAAATCTAGGTCGCTGATCTCCCTGAAGACCTTCGCCAGCCTGTCCCATCCCTGAAGCTTTCCCCCATCGGGAGGTTGCGCCATGGCCGTGCCCTCGACCAATTCGGCGAACCCGCCCGGATCACCCCAAGTATGTTTGAATGCATCACGGTTTGCCTGGCGGATCAAGCCCCTCGCACCGCGCTCACCGTAGAGCCCCTCGATCCCGCGGTATAGGGCGGCTGCTTCGCTAAACCGAAAACCAGGTTCCAGATCATTGGTTGGGGATGATTCCCCCAGTGCCGAGGGGCCAGATGAGCTTAAGCACCGCCTTGAGGCCATTCGCGCCAAGCAGGCGCTCGAACTCGACAAGGAGTGCTCGGCCGAACCGGTTAGGCAACATCCATCCTGGGTTGGGTTCTATGATCACAGATCTTCGCTTTTCAGGGTTAGAGCAGGCTGGTGAGGTCTTCCGTAGCCCGGCGCATGTCGAGGAAGAGCAGGCCGAGCTTGGCCTGTTCCCGGGCGAGGACGGTCAGCACGGCCCCGCTTCCAACAGCCATCAGGATGACAAACCCATGCGCTCCGCGGATGTAAACCTGGTCGAGGTCACCACGGCCGAGTTCTGTCGCGATCCGTTCCCCCAGCGAGAGCATCGCCGCCGACATCGCCGCGACGCGATCTTCTTCGACATCGGCCGGCAGCGCGGAAGCCATCGTTAACCCGTCCACGCTCACCACAGCCGAAGCTTCGACATCGGGAGACGATGCCTGCAGTGCTCGGAGCCGGTCGACCATCTGTTCGGTTCGTGACATGCTATGCGCCACGCTCCAGTCTCGCACGATGAGTTTTTGGGTCCAATAGAGCGGCGGTACTGTAGCATAGCGGCGGGGGGGTGTCAAGAATAGTGCATCTTCAACGGTCGAATCCCTGGTACAACCGCTGCAATTTAAGCTATAATCGCTGTCCATGGCCGGGCACTCGCCCGACCCCTTTTTTTGCAGGAGGGATCATGCCGGTTGCTTGGGAACATGCCATTATCGAATTCCTCACCAACCTGTTCCAGAACATTGGCTGGGGTGGAGTGGTTGGGATCATGGCGCTCGAGAGCGCCAATATCCCCATCCCCAGCGAAGTGACGATGCCGCTCTCCGGTTGGCTGCTGGTCGAAGCCCGGGGTGGCAGTGCGCTCCAAGCGCTCTACCTCGGTGCGCTGTGGGGCGGCGTCGGCTGCACCCTGGGGTCATTGCTTTCCTACGCCCTAGGCGCCTGGGGTGGCCGCCCATTTCTCGCCCGCTATGGTCGCTACTTGATGATTAATCCCCATGACCTTGAGCTGGCTGACCGCTGGTTTGAGCGCTGGGGGGATTGGACCGCCTTCCTGTCCCGCCTGCTCCCAATCGTACGAACCTTTATCTCGTTTCCGGCAGGGGTCGCACGCACCCGCCTCGTCCCCTTTACCCTGTACACCTTCATCGGGTCTGCGATCTGGTGTGGCGGCCTTGCGTATGGAGGATTTGTGTTTGGGTCGCGCTGGGAGGAGCTTGCGGGCGATCATGAGGCCGTTCGATATCCCGATCGCCATCGTGATCCTGGCTGGGCTGGGCTATTACCTATATCACCATATCCGCAGGGGCATGCATCAAGACGGGTCGGAGACTCCTCCTTCAAGCCCAGCCTGATTCTCGTCGTAATCTTGCCGGGAGCGTCCACAATCCATAGGCGGCGCCAGCCGTCAATACAAGCAGTGTCACTGTTGAGACACCCGTGAGGATGGTCCTCGCGCCTGCCGCGATGACCGGCTCGGCGACGGCGCGCGCTAATTCTTCGAGACCAAGGCCGAGTGCAGCGAAATTCCAAACCCCATGCAAGGCGAAAGCGGCAGTGTACAACAGTATGAGCTTGCCCCACTTGCGCTCCCGCACCCCGTAGTAGATCCCTAGCCCGGTGAGACCAGCGGTGAACATGTGCATCAAGGAAGCTCCAGCCCGGGCAATCATCAAGGACACCCACTCAGCGCCGGGTTGGGCAAGGAAGAAGGCTTCAAACAGCCCGTACGCTGCACCTGAAAGGGTGCCCCCGACAAACGCAAGCGAAGGTGTCAACTTGCGCCGGATCAGGAACCAGGTACCGAGCGACTTCCCCACCTCTTCAATGACGGGCACTGCCAGCGAAAGGTAGCCAAGGATCCCGATGATGACAAGCGGTTGGTTGAGCACACCGTTCAACTGCTCGAACAGCAGGGTTTCGGGGCTCCCCGGTGTTTGCGAAAGGCTCTCCAACAGTTGAGGGGTATTGAGGGCGTCGGCCGAGCCGATGAAGAGGACGATCAGGAGCGGGATCGCCAGCGAAACCTCGAGGATGAGTGAGAAAAGCGGTGCAAGCCAGAGGCCGCTAAGGAACGAGCCCCACACCCGCACCTGGGAAAAAGGATCCGACCGCATAAGGATTAGCATCGCGCTGACAAGTACCGGCAGACCTGCCGCCAGGATATGCAGGACAGGGGCCAGCCAGACGAGGAAGCCCCGGGTACCTTCGATCCAGGTCCCAATCAGAAGCACGATCCCGAACGAAACCAGGAGGGTGGTGAGGCGGACAAGCGTTATGCCGGACGGATCAAGGGGTGTGCGAGGGTTTCTCGTCAACCCGAAGTAAGCCCCTGGCACGGAAAGAGCAGCCATGGAAAGGAGCACGACGATCAAGGTCCAGCTCGATTGAGCTGCAGGGCTGCGTCCGGCCAGCAGGGCGAAGGCGGTCACGATGGCGATCACCCCAATCGCCAACAAGCACAGCATCGACAGAATGAGGCTGGCAACCCCAAGGCTGCTAGCAAGGGCGTCCCGCTTTGGGTTGCTTGCATTCATCGTATGACCACCTCAACCCTCTCGATGGTTAACGCCGGCTCTTGCAGCAAATCCGTGGACGGGTCGCGGGCGGGGAGCTCCTGCAAGAGTTCCAGTCCGGAGATTACCCGCCCAAAGATCGTCCGGCTTCCATCTAGCTCGGGGAGCGGTGATAAGCTGATGAAGAATCGGCTGCCATTTGTATCAGGAGCCATGGACGACATGGAGACCATCCCTGGCGAGGAGAAACTCAACATGGACGATATTTCATCCTTGAAGGTATATCCCGGGCTTCCAAAACCGGTCCCGGAAGGATCCCCGCTCGCGGCAAGCCGACCAGGGATCACTTCGTAGAATGCGTTCCCATCATACCAGCCCAAATCGGCGAGCCCGAGGAAATTCTCAACGGCATGCGGTGCCTCCCGGGGAAAGAGCTGGATCCGAATAGGCCCCAGGTTGGTAACCAGCGTCACTTGATAAACTGCATCGATATCAAGGGGATACTCCGGAGGCGACGCAAGCTGGTTCTGGCTGAGCAGGTCGAGGCGGATTGCAGCTTCCAGGTTGTGCAGAGATGGGTCGAGGCGGAACCAGAAGCCATCGAGGAAGATGAATGGCGTGCCAGGAATCCCGCTCTCCAGGGCGTGGGTATAGGCGTCTACAACCACCTGGGTATAAACACCAGCCGCCAACTCATTTTCCATCCGCTCCTGGTCGAGACCGAGCTGCTGTGCTTGTTCAAGGGCCCAGGCCAGGAACGCCTCGGGAGGGAGCGTGACCCAGGATGCGTACATGCTGAAAAGGCGGTCGTGCATGGCCCAGAATGCATCTTGAGCACCAGCGGCTTCCGCGACCTGTGCAGCGACGAAAGCCTTGTCATGGATGTTCGCAAGTGGAAACTGGCGGAAGATGACCTGGATTTGGCCAGGGTGGAGCGCTTCCAACCTGCCCAGCACCCCGGCGAAGGCCGCACAGTAGGGGCATTGGAAATCTGAGTACACCAGGATCTGTATCGGTGCGTCATCAGGACCTTTGCGCCAATCCGCGTTCGAGATAGGATCGATAGGTCTGAGCGTTGGCAATGGCGTAGCGGGTATTCTGGAGGGTGGCAGCGATGTAGGCGTACTCGTAGGCCCGAGCTTGGCTGGTCCGATGGTGTCCAACGGAACAGGAGTGGCCGGCTCGGAAGTTGGTGAGGCGCACGCGCTGAGGGCGAAAACGAAAAGTACGAGGACCCAAACCGCAGCGGGGTGGGGATTCCCCTGAACATGCAGGTGGGATTGCCCTTGCCTACTCGCTGGTCTTGAGTTCATCCACCAGGCTCCTGCGGACCAAACCATTCGAGCGGTATGACCTGCCCGGTGATGTATTGAGAAGCGTCTGAGGCGAGAAAGACGCATACTCCCACGTGGTCTTCGGGGGAGAGCATCCTCGATTTATCCTCATTGATTTGAGCCCGAAAAGCTGTATCGGCCTTTCCAGGGGCGAGGGCATTTACCCGGATATTGTCGGCTTTCCCTTCTTCAGCGCAGGCTTTCGTAAACCCGATCTGGCCCCACTTGCTGGCGCAGTACGCCGAGAGAAAGGGATACCCGCGCAGCCCGCCCGTTGAGGAGACGTTGATGATGACGCCCGAGCCCTGATCTCGCATCGGTTTCCAAACATGCTTTGTACAGAGGAACGTCCCGACCAGGTTGACCGCCAGCACACTCTCAAAAGACTGCTTGGGGATGGCATAAACCGGCCGTAGATTCCCCACACCGGCGTTGTTCACGAGGATATCAACACGCCCGAAAGCATCGAGGGTCGATGAAACCATGGATTTAACCTGGTCCTCATCCGCGACATCGCAGACTACTGGCAGGGCTTGCCCTCCCGCCGCCTTGATTTCATCTGCTGTCTGTTCCAACTCATCCCTGGTCCTGGCGGCGATCACGACCCGGGCACCTTCATGTGCGTAAGCAAGCGCTATCGCTTTTCCGATCCCACGTCCGCCGCCGGTGATGATGGCGACTCGATTCGCTAGCTGCATTTCATCCTCCCTCGAGTCATGGGATTGTAGCAGGAATTGACGACTTGATCCCTGGGGTTATTAATCCTACCTGGGCAAACCGACTGGCAAGCATCAACCTTGTCGGTGTCCAGCCGATAGGGTATGCTTGCCCAAGTCTCGGGGGTGGTTGGGTCCCGGTGGGCTCCCCGGTCTTCAAAATCGGTGGCGGGCCGCACAGCGGGCCGCGGTGGGTTCGACTCCCATCCACTCCCGCCTTTTTCATACGTAGGAATCGCGGAATGTCGGAACATACGGTAGCTTCAACTGGCTTGGAAGATCGTCTCTTGCCTGCCATCCGGCAGGTGATGGCTGTTGAAGAATTCACGGTTGGGGATCAGCGTCACGGCTACATGCTGAGGGTTCGAGGCCGTTTGGTCGTGGAATCGATGGAGGCCTTCGATCGTCTCGACCCCATTTTCCTGCAGGAGGGGGTCACGTTAAACCTGCGGGAGGAGGAAGGGAAGGAGACAATCCTGGCGCTGCCCGGAGTGGTCCAGCCCCAGCCTTCGAATCCGTGGATCAACGCGCTTTTGTTCTTCCTCACAGTGCTGAGCGTTCTCTTCGCAGGAGCTCTGTACGGCCTGGAAGGCGCAATCGACCCGTCGCTGCGCGGGCTGGTCATCGCAGCTGTCAAGAACATCCCGAACGGGCTAAGCTTCGCGCTCAGCTTGCTCGCAATCCTGCTCGCGCATGAGTTCGGGCACTACCTGGCAGCCCGCTACCACAAGACGGCAGTGACGCTGCCCTATTTCCTCCCCTTCCCAGGAAGTCTTTTCGGGACAATGGGCGCCTTCATCCGGCTGAAAGAACCCCCAAAAAACCGGCGGGTTTTGTTAGACATCGGCCTGGCCGGTCCGCTGGCTGGGATGGCGGTCGCCCTACCGGTTCTGATCGTTGGTCTGTCTCTCTCCGAGCTTGGGCGCCTGCCGCTCAGCCCTGCCGCCGCTGCCGGGCACGTCCTGGAGGGCAATTCGATCCTCTACCTGGTATCGAAATTCCTCGTCACGGGCCAATGGCTGCCGGCACCGCTCCACTATGCTGGCCTATCCCCCAGTGCCTACTGGCTGCGTTACTTCTTCGTGGGCTTGCCCATGCCGTACGGCGGTATGGATGTGCTGCTCCACCCTATGGCCTGGGCCGGTTGGGCTGGGTTGCTCGTCACCGCCCTGAACATGATCCCTGCTGGACAGCTCGATGGAGGACACACGCTCTACGTCCTCATTGGACGAGCAGCCGGCCGTATCTGGCCGGTGATTGTGGTAATCCTCGCGCTCCTGGGTTTCGTCTGGTCCGGGTGGTTCATCTGGGCGATGATGATCTTCCTGCTCGGTCGGACACACGCACGGCCCCGGGATGAACTCACAAGCCTGGATCCCCGCCGGCGCTTCCTGGCGATATTTGGACTAATCCTCTTCGTGCTGGTCTTTACACCGGTTCCCCTGCGATTGTTCTAGCTGGGGCTAGACGACCTCGAGCGTGCCGCGGGCGCGAGCTTGTTCCTCGAACCAGCGAAAGAGGAAGTAACCAACCGTTACAAACAAAACCCCAATCAGGAACTCACCGAGAAGCAGGCCGCCGAGCTGGTCCAGGCCAGTGCCCACAACGGAAGCCCGGGCGGCCTGTATGCCGCGCGTCATCGGCAACGCCATGGAGATTTTCTGGACCCATTCAGGAAAGCGATCAATGGCGATATTGGAACCCGAGAGGACGAGCAGCGCCAGGTAGGCTGTGTTGTTGACGAACATGACATTGCGGGTGACCAGGCTCAGGCTGCCCAAGCACAATCCCGAGACCTGCCGTGCTGAAGGTGGTCACGACGATGGTGAGCAGGAGTGTTCCGACATCGGCCTGGGTGAGATCAAGCCCCAGCAGGATAACGCCCCACATCAGTCCGATCAAGACACCCAGTGCACCATCGAGGACGTGGATGAAGGCGCGTCCGACGAAGAGCACCAGACGGTTGGCGGGGGTGCCGAACAAGATAGGGCAGGGTGCCGGTCCAACGATCGCCGGTGATGCTGAAGGTTACCCCGAAGATCCCGCTCAGCGCTGCGAGTTGGACTGCGTTGCCTACAGTGTAAAAACTTACCGTTTCTGTTCCTGAACCGAACTTTCCCATGTAGGTGAAAGAACAACAGGTGACCGAATGGGCCAATGACCTTGGTTGCCAGGTACTGAGATGGTTGGAGCCAGTGGAAGAGGGCGATATAGGATAGCGTTGCTCCCTGGAAAAACATCCGCAGGTTGAGCGCCAGTGTTCGACCGCCAGTTCAGAGCTCCTGCCATGTTCCTCAACGTAGAGTGCTCATCACTGGCGGCCGAGGCTCGCGTCGGCGCGCGCCTTGCGCAGCGTCTTGCTGAACAGCACCCGGGCCAGCAGTAAATACCCAAGCCCCAGCACGATCATCATGGTCCATGCAGGCAAGACCTGATCCAGGTCGGCCGCACCGCTGGATGTCAAATGCAGAGCCTGCGCGGACCAGTAGGGGGCGAGGAGGTAGCTGAGCGGGGTCGTCCATTGCGGCAGGAGCGCAATCGGGAAAAGAAAGCCGCCGAGGATGAAGACCGGGAATTCGAGCCCGTTTTGCATGCGCTGGATATCAGGGTTGAGCACAAACACGGTCGCTAAAACCATCCCCAAGGCGACAAATGAGAGCACGGCAATAATGACGGAGATGAGGAAGAGCAGCGGGCTATTGATCGAAAGCGGATAGCCGAAGATCAGGGAAGCCAGCACATAGGCGATGACCATCGATCCCAGGCTCTGGGTTACATACGCCAGGTTTTTCCCAAACACGATCGTGCCAAGGGGTGTTGGACTGCCCACGAGCGATTCGAGGGTCCCAACCCACCGTTCCTCGGTGATGCTGTTCCCGCTTTCGAAAAGCAGGTTCGTCCATAGTCCGGACAAACCACTGCCAATGACGATGAAAACCGCCATCTCAGCGCTGTTCTCGCCAAGCACGTAGAGCGCGAGCAAGGCGATGATGAGCGGTTGGACGAAAATGCCGAACAGGACGAAGGTGTCCGTCGCGGCTTGCTTGAATGTAACCTCAAAGACGACGAGGATTACACGCAGGGTCTGGGTTGGGGTCCGTTTGTCCACGATCTCTTGTCCAATCTGGTGTGATGCCGAGGTCGACTCTGCTGGTTGGGAATTGAGCAGAGTGCTAGAAGTCCTCCAAGGTCCCCCGCCGCTTGGCCTGGGATTCGAACCAGCGGAAGAGGAAGTATCCCAGTGTGGCATAGACCAGCCCAACGACGAGTTCACCGGTCAGGTACCCTGACACCTGGGCCACGCCTGCCCCCGTGACAATCTCTCTCGCAGCAGCGATCCCACGTGTAAGCGGCAGGGCTTGGGCGAAGGTGTGCATGGCGGGCGGGAGCAGCCCCAGCGGGATATTCGCACCGCTGAATACCAGCAGCAGGAAATACACGGTGTTGTTGACGAACATGATGTTGCGGGTGATCAGGCTCAGGCTTCCCATGAGCAATCCCAAACCCGATGTGCTTAGGGTGGTGATGAGGATGGTCAAGCCCAGCGCAGGGAAGTTCGTGCTGGAGAGATCGAGCCCGAGCAGTATGACACCCCACAAGAACCCAAGCACCACCCCCAGGATTCCATCGAGAAGGTGGAACAATGCTCGGCCGAGGAAGATCGTCATCCTGTTCGCGGGGGTGCCGAAGAGATAGGGCAGGGTTCCCGACCAGCGCTCACCGCCAACGCTGAAGGTCACGCCGTAGATACCGCTAATTGCCGTGATCTGGACAGCGTTGCCGATGATGTAGAAGCTGGCGCTGTCCCTTCCGGTGGCAGAGATGCCCAGGAATGTGAAAAAGAGCAGCTGGTTCAGCGGCATGATGACTTTGGATGCGAGATACGTAATCGGGCGCAGCCAGGCGAACAACGCGACGTATGAGAGCAGAGCGCCCTGGAAAAAAATCCGCAGGTTGTCAAGTATACGGGTCATCAGCTGTACTCGCCGTTCGCCGTTCACTGGAAGCCGAGTGTTGCATCTTCACGGGTCTTGAAGAGCATCTTCTTAAAGAGGTAGTTTGAAATCAGCAGGTAAAGCCCGCTGAAGATTACTAGCATGACGAGCGAGAAACCGATCTCGGCGACAGGTGTGCCCAGGCTCGTAGTGCCATGCAGCGCCCTCGCCGCCCAATAGGGTGCGAGGACATAGCTGAGTGGGGTGGTCCAGTCCGGCAGGAGCGCAATGGGAAAAAGGAAACCGCTCAAGATGTAGACCGGAAATTCCATCGCGTTCTGCCACCCCTGGACCCCGGGGTTCATGATGAAGACCGGCGCGATGATCAATCCAAACGTGACGAAAGCCAGGATGGTCAAGAACAGCGAAAGAATGAAGAGGAGCGGCTGCTGAATGCTGAGATCGAAGCCGAAGAGCACGCTGGAGACGAGATAGGCTACGATCATCGACCCCAGAGACTGGGAGACGTGTGCCAGGTTCTTACCGAAGATGATCACCGGGACCGGCGTCGGCTGGCCAACGAGGACCTCCAGGGTTCCTGCCCATCGTTCGGAGGTGATGCTGTTCCCACTGATAAAGAGCAGGCTGCTCCATAAGCCCGTCATCCCGCTGCCGACGATGACGAATATGGCCTGGTCACCGCTGCGCGCACGCAGCATCCACAAGGCGAGCAGGGCGATCAGGAGAGGTTGGATTAAGACGGTGAAGACGATGAATCCATCCATCACGTTCTGGCGCAGGGTCATCTCGAAAGTGGCCGCGATGGCTCGACTATACGCTCGTAGTTTACGCATCGCTACCTGAAGCCCCGACCAGGCGGACATAGGCGTCTTCGAGGGTGGGCTCACGCACAGATACGCCGCCGACACGCACCGACTTCAGGGTGTTCATCAAGGTGGGTACCGCTTCAGCGCCATGTGCAGTATGGATGTGGAGCGATTGCTTCTGCCCCTGATCCTCAACGGAGACAGTATCAACCCCTGGCAGCTGGCGCAACTGTTCGAGCACGACATCCGACACCCCGAACACTTCTACTTCGACCACGGATAAGTCGCTCACCAGCCGTTTCAATGCCTTGGGCGTGTCCATGGCCACGATCTTGCCGTGGTTGATGACGGCAATCCGTTCGCATAACGCGTCGGCTTCAAACATGTAGTGCGTCGTGAGCAGGATGGTCTTTTCTTCTGCTTGAAGGTTGCGGACCACATCACGCAGCTCGCGCGCCCCGACCGGATCCAGGCCCATGGTTGGTTCATCGAGGAAGAGGACTTCGGGGTCATGGAGCAGTGTCCGTGCGATGTGGAGCCTTTGCTTCATGCCGCGGGAGTACCCTTCCACTTTCTCCTGGGCTCGGTCGGCGAGACCGACCAGGTCGAGCAGGTAGGGGATACGCTTGCGCGTTACATCCGGGTTGACGTGGTAAAGGCTTGCGAAGTAGCGCAGGTTGTCCTGTCCTGACAGGCGCCAGTACAGGCCGCGTTCCCCACCGAAGATGAACCCAATTCGACCACGAATCGAATCGGCTTCACTGACGACATCTGCCCCCAGGACGTGCGCGCTCCCGCCGGTAGGGATGAGCAGCGTCGTGAGCATCTTTACCGTCGTCGTCTTCCCGGCCCCATTCGGCCCAAGCACCCCGAAGAGCTCGCCACTTCTGACCGCGAAGCTGATGCCATCGACCGCGATAACTTCTTTTACTTTTCGCCGGAACACGCCAATCGTCGTTTTATAGGTCCGGCATAAATCCGTGACTTCAATGGCGTTCACGAAACCTCCTGTTAGACCATGGAGCAAACGAGCTCAGCCTGGTATGCGGTGCCGCGCAAGCGGATCTCGCGTGATCAGCCCCCTTGCCAAGGATGTCGGGGGAAATCAGATGCTCAAAGACATCCAAGAATAGCATAAAACAGGACATTCTAGGTCCGATATACATCATCTTTGTTCCCCCCAGTGGGACAGGCTTGCCCGATGTCGAAGAGGTGGCCGATTTCCTGGTCTGGACTGCCTCGACCGGCCATGTCAACCGCCGCCGTTCCGACATCACTCCAATTCTCGCATATCGGGTGGGGGGTCTACCTCAAAATGCATTGCTTCCAACCGGACGGGGTGCAAGAATTCCAGCCGGGAAGCGTGCAATGCAAGGCGATCGATGAGCTGCATTCGTGCGCCGTAGAGAGGATCACCAAGAAGCGGATGCCCCAACGCGGCGCAGTGGGCTCGGACCTGGTGAGTCCGGCCGCTGTGGGTGCGGGCGGAAAGCCAGCTGTGGGTTCCGTGCCTGGATAAGCGTACGAAATCCGTTCGGGAGGGTTTGCCATTGACCTCGTCTGGAATCGTCCTGTGGCGCCGGTCACCGTCGGGCCGGAGTGCGACCTCAAGCCGCAGGCTCGACCAGGTTGGTTCGCCTTCGACAACAGCCAGGTAGTGCTTCTCAACCTCTCCGCGTTCAAACTGCAGGCTCAGCGCTTTATGGGCTGCGCTTGATCTGGCCAGGAGCATCAAGCCGCTCGTCTCCCGATCCAGGCGGTGGACGATCCATAAGCGGCCGAAGTGCGGTTCGAGTATCGAACGTACATGCGGTTTGCCGGGGTCATAGCCATCGGGGAGGCTGAGCCACCCCGCCGGCTTGTCCATGACCAGGATGGAATCATCCGACCAACGGATGACGTCGCTGAGTGCTTGAGGGAGAGATTTCACGGTGGGTTCCTAGCCTGACCCATTATACGCGCTGATCATGTCCGCCCCATCAACCTGGCTTGCCCGAATGGAATTCAGCCGCTCGCTGAAACCTGGTAATTGGACCCCACAGGGAATAGCAGCTGACCTGACCACAGCCAACACACTCGCAAGGCGACCAACCAGGATGGACGCAAGCTTTGCCCTCGAGTACACACAGTTGACTTTACAGGCTAGGTGGCCTATGCACCAGGCTGCGGCGGCTGTTGATTGAATACTATCTATGGTCTAGAATCGAACCGAGGGGAATATCCTCGAGCTTGCTCCTGAAGTCCCAGGGGAGGTGGTGAAATGGTCTTGAAGAAAGCGGTCGATGTGGACCTGTTCACGACCACCCACTGGATTCAAGGGCAGATCACGCCCGGTTCGCAGGGCTTGTTCAGCCATCTAAATATGCCAACCGAATCGACACTGGAAATCGAGAACGGCGAGATGAGTGCGCTCCACATGGTCGGACAGAAATCGGAGGCGTTCAGCACGTTGTGGCTCGTCAAGCATGAGGTGCTGGGGATCCTCGTCCACAATCGAGCCGGCCTGGGGCCTTCCAGTGTCGTGCGAGCCGGGTACACGAAGCCTTTCCCGCACTGGGTGCGGATCCTCATCTCCGGCTTTGAGCTTATCGGGCAAATCCATTCGGGCGGGCGTTTCGATTTCCGTGCAATCATCTTCGAGGGAGTCAATCCATTCGTTCCCCTCTATGATGCGCGCATCTCCGCTTTGCTCTTTCCCCGGGTCCACGCCGATTTGCCGGCTCTGGTCTTCAATCGGAAGCGGGTAGAAGGGATTTCCGTCATCGGAAGTGATCTGGGATCTTGAGGAAAAGAGGGTCTAAAGAGCTGTTTTTTGCGATTTGACAGGTTTTTAGAAATCACTACAATACAGCCCAATAGTCAGGGCTTTCAAGGTTTGCACCGCCTGCGGCTCTGGCCAAAGACGCCGGTTTCCATGTTCTTGGAGCCGGCGTCCTCATTCAGCTGCCCCCCAGGGAATTCGAACTCACACTGCAAACAGCCTGAACCGATCAGCTGTCTATTCGATTAGTACTTGAGGCTGCTGCCCCCAATGAATTCGCGTAAGACGGAATCGGTGGGGATGGAGGATTCGTCGGTCACAGGCTCGATGGTTTCCAGCAGTTTGTGAACTCGCGTCGCGCGCGTGAGCGCATCCTCCCGCAGTGGATCCCCCTGGTAGAGCGATTCCCAGCGGGCGAACTCCTCGAGGAGCTTCGCCCGGTACAGGCACAACTCATAGGGCATGGCGCTGTTGATGATGAAGTCAGCGGTGCCCTGGTAGGGGATGATGTTCCGCAGTTCGCTCGCCCGGACATAATGCCAGTGTTCGAGTGTGCGCTGGGGGTCGTAAGCACGATGGACGGAGTCGCGCAGCATGCGTCGAATAAGCCGCAGGTCGGTCCAGCGGATGTATTCGCCATCCAGGTCACGCATCTGCAGTAAGGTCTCCAAATAAAGGCTGGCTTTGACGCTCGGATCAATGCCTTCCGTCATAGGGGGGTACAGGCCATGCAAGCTGTCGATGAGCAGAATCTCGTTGTTCTCGAGTTTCATCGGAGTCTGGTCAGCCGTGCGTCGGCCTGTCTTGAAGTCATAATAGGGGATCATGATTTCTTGCCCGGCGACAAGAGCCTTCAAATGTTCATTGACCAGGGCCAGATCCAACGCCTGGGGTGTTTCAAAATCGTAATCGCCAAATTCATCCTTCGGATGCAATTCAAGGTCAAAGAAGTAGTTATCGATGTTCAGCGCACGAAACTTCAGTCCTCGCTTGCTCAGGCGTTGATCCAGCTTGATGGTCGTCGTCGTCTTCCCGGAAGAAGATGGACCGGTGATGAGGACGATCCTGAGTGAATCCCCACGCTCAGCGAGAATCTCGGATGCAGTGTCCAGGTCATCCTCGTAGGCTGCTTCCGACTCATGGACGATGTGTGGAAACTCACCGGACAGGACGCGTTGATTCAGGGCTTGGACTGTATCCAAGTTATGCTGGACCGCCCAATCGAGGACATACCAGATTTTTCGCCAGGGGACGTTGTCGGAAGGCTTCATCGACCTGCGAGATTGTTCCCGCCTGCTGCGGTCACGCTCGTCCCGGTAAAGGATGAACGCTTTTGCAACCTGGGCATGCCCGTTTTCGATAAGTATCTTCTCGACCGCATCCTGGATCTGTTCAATCGTGGGGGAGGTCGGATCAGATAGAGTCTGGATTAAATACTCGACAACCTGGTCTGCAAGAAAATCCGCACGCTCACGATCCCGCCCGCCAACTGCAACGGCGGCACGGTAGATGGCGTTGGATATTCGTTCACGATTGAAGGGGACGATAGCCCCGCTGCGTTTAACGACACTTTCAGGCTGTCGGCTCATGCCATGCTCCTCGCTTTCGAGGAATTTCTGTTCAAATCCTTGTGTTTCCGGCGTAGGGGAAAGTATACCATCGCACCAACAAGCCCTTGCTTTCGCCGGATTTCACAGCGCAGGCCGGGTTTCAAACCCGATGCCCAGGGAAGCATGCGGCATGGATGGGCCTGCTCGTTGAATGCAGATGGTAAGAACAACTCACCCGACCTGCTCTACAATGGGAAGGGCGGTCCAATCCGCAGCTGGCAAGGGAGGATTAACTTATGGAAGAACTTAGAAATCGTGTTGCGGTCATCAGCGGGGCAGCTGGCAATATGGGCAGCGTGCTTGCTCAGGTGCTCGCCGATCATGGTGTCCAGCTTGGGTTACTCGACCTAAGCGAGGAGCGGCTGCAGTCTGCTTGCGGAAAACTAGCCAGCGGAGAAGGTGCTTTGCTCGTCGGAGGCGTTGATCTGACCTCTCCCGCCTCGGTCGATGCTGGTGTGATGAAAATCCACGCAAAGTTCGACCGGGTCGACTTCCTGATTAACATCGCCGGGGGGTACCGCGCCGGCAACCCTGTCCAGGAAACGCCTGTCGAAGATTGGGACCTGATGTTCGACTTGAATGTCAAGTCAGCCTTTCTGCTCTCGCGGGCGCTATTGCCCGGCATGATCGAACAGAAATTCGGCAAGATCGTGAACATCGCTGCGAAGCCAGGCTTGAAGGGTGCTGCAGGGTCGGCGGCATATTCGGGTGCGAAGGCAGCTGTGCTCCGATTGACCGAGTCCATGGCGGCCGAGGTCAAGCACCTCGGGATTAATGTGAATGCAGTTATCCCTGGTATGCTGGACACCCCCGGAAACCGGGAGGATAATCCTGAGATCGATCCCTCCAGGTGGGTCAGCCTGGAGGCACTGGTCGACGTGATCTTGTTTCTCCTCTCCTGGCAGGCGCGCGCCGTTCATGCTGCCGCGATTCTCGTTGATGGACCGGAAAGTAACCCGGGATGAAGCACGAAGGGAACGAGATGGTCCCACACTTTGAAGCCGAGCTTGCGCGTCGGCTGAGTCAATTTGAAGAGAGCTCGGCCGTGGGGCGGATATGGGCACGCGATACGACTTTCTGGAAACCTGAACCGGATGAGATAAGCAACCGTTTGGGTTGGCTCGATCTACCCCGGGTGATGCCCGATGAACTTGAGCGTCTTCGCCTGCTGGCTGACGAGGTGCGTCAAGCTGGCGTCGACCAGGTTGTATTGATTGGGATGGGGGGATCGAGCCTTGCCCCGGAAGTCTTCGCACAGACCTTCCCAGGTGGGGAAAATACGCCTCGCCTGCTGGTGCTGGACAGCACACACCCCGCCCGCATCCAGGCAATAGTAGACAAGCTTGACCTCCAGCGGACGATGTTCCTGGTCTCGTCCAAGTCAGGTTCGACGGTGGAGACGCTCTCGTTGTTCAAGTTTATGTACGCGAGGATGCTCGAGGCAGTCGGCGAGGTGGAGGCAGGCGCTCATTTCATCGCGATTACCGATCCCGGCTCAAAATTGGCAGGGATGGGTCGCGAGAATCAATTCCGCAGGGTAATTGAGAATCAACCCGACATCGGCGGTCGTTACTCTGCCCTCTCCTTCTTTGGACTGGTGCCGGCCGCGCTGACGGGGGTGGACGTGGAGCGGTTGTTGAGCCGGGCGAAGGCAGCTGCCGACCAGTGCCAGCCGTCTGTCGCCCTCCGCCAGAATCCAGCAGCTGTGCTGGGCGCCTTCATGGGGCAGATGGCCCTGGATGGCAGGGACAAGCTCACACTCCTCGCGGATGAACCGATCGCCTGGTTTGGGAGCTGGGTTGAGCAGCTTGTAGCCGAAAGCCTGGGGAAGCAGGGTAGAGGGATTCTGCCCGTCGTGAATCAGCCGCTCCTCGAGCCAGGCGCATACGGGGAAGACCGGTGCTTCGTGTGGCTGCGCATAGCCGGTAGGGATGAGAACCTTGCAGGTGTTTCCCAGCTGTTGGAAGCGGGGAGGCCGGTCCTGGAACTGACACTGGAGGATCCATTCGACATTGGGAGCCAGATGTTCATCTGGGAGCTGGCGACCGCGCTCGCAGGACACGTACTCTCGGTCAACCCGTTTGACCAGCCAAACGTCGAGTCGGCGAAAATCCGTGCTCGGGAGATGATCGATGCGTACCTTAAAACCGGAACGCTCCCATCACTCACCCCGGAGCTTGAATTCGATGGGATCGAAATCTTCCTCCATCCCGAGCCGAAAAATGGTAGTTCACCTGACGACCACCGGTGGAAGTGCTCAAGCACTTCATCGCGGGCATCCCAGAAGATGGGTATCTGGCGATTCAGGCCTACCTGGATCCATCACCCCAAATCGAGGCGGCGTTGACCGACCTGCGAAATCGCTTGCAACGTCTGACATTGAGGCCGATCACGACCGGATTTGGTCCCCGGTTCCTCCACTCCACCGGCCAGCTGCACAAGGGCGACTCCGGCAACGGTCGCTTTCTCCAGCTCACGGATCACAGTGCAGCCGGCCTCGAGATCCCGGACCACGTTGGTGGGGCGACCGGCAAGGTCGAGTTCGGGACGCTGATTGCTGCGCAGGCTCAAGGGGATTGGGAAGCGCTCATCGAGGCAGATCGAAGCGTGTGCCGGCTTCACTTTCGCTCATCCGTACTGTCTGGGCTTGCAAGCCTGGCAGCCGGCATGTAAACCTCTCTCGGCGGCTTTCCAAGCCTACCCTGTACGACGCGGGAGACACCCGGAGGGTGACAATTGATACGTGCGATGGTCTTCGATCTAGATGGCACGCTCGTCCAAACCGAGAAGCTCAAGGCTGTCTCCTACGCGCAAGCTGTCGCTGAACTGTGCCCTGGTCCACTCGCTGAAATGGATATCGTAAAAGCTTCTAAACAGGTTGTAGGACGGTCACGGGCAGAGGTCGCCCGGTACCTGGTCGACAACTTTCGTTTAGAATTCAAATCGAAGCGGGAGATGGTCGAGTTTCGTGACCTGGAGGATTGGCAAATCCTCATCCAGGTCAGGCTCCAGAAGTACGCTTCCATGCTTTCGGAACCGGAAATCCTGCTGAAACACCGCTGGTCGTACAACCTTGAAGTCCTTGAAACGGCCCGGGCACGGCTCTGTAGAACAGGGTTGGCGACGATGTCCAGCGCGGCGCAAACACGCCAGAGTCCTCGGCGTACTCGGCATGCAGGATGAATTTGATTTCGTCGCGACGCGTGATGATGTCGAGAAAGGCAAACCCGACCCGGAGATTTACAACCTGGTGATGCTGTGAACTCGAGGTCGAATCCAACCAGACCCTCGTGCTGGAAGATTCACCTGCGGGAATCTCTTCCGCGCAGGCTGCCGGTGCCCACGTCATCGCTGTGACGACGCCTTTTACACGGGATCGGGTTCACGAGATGGGGCTGGACCCACGCTGGGTTGTCGATGAACCGCAGCTCGTCCCCGGCGTTGTGAACGAGCTGCTCGGCGGGCGGCAGTTGGAAGGATGAACCAAAGATGGGCGGATCAGGCGAAAACGCGAAAATTGAAGCTTGGAAGAAGCTGGCCGGTGAATACGCCGTTCAATTCATAGAGGATGGGATGATCGTCGGCCTCGGCTACGGCAGCACGGCAGTCCATGCGCTGCGCTTGCTTGGTTCGCGCATTGCTTCCGGCGAACTGCATCAGATCAAGGCCATTCCCACATCGTTATCCGTGGCAGAAGATGCCCGTGCAGCTGGCATCCCACTCACGACGTTCTCGGCTCATAGAACCATCGACATCACCATCGATGGCGCGGATGAAGTCGATGGGGCGTTGAATTTGATCAAAGGCGGCGGTGGAGCCTTGTTGAAGGAAAAGATCGTTGCTCAAGCGACGAGGCGGGAGATCATTGTTGTTGATGGGACGAAGGTTTCACCCGCCCTCGGGACCCGGTTCCCGCTCCCGGTCGAAGTCCTGCCTTTTGGCTGGGAGCTTCAGCAAGATTTCCTGGAGTCCCTTGGGGCGGTCTGTCGAGCTGCGTACTACGTCGGATGGAGATCCTTTTCGAACCGATTCTGGCAATTTCATTCTCGATTGTCATTTTGGCCCAATTAAAAAGCCTCAGGCTTTAGCGCAAGCGTTGGCACAACAGGCTGGGATCGTCGAGCACGGGCTCTTCCTCGGCCTTGCCCATGACCTGGTGATCGCTGACGGCCAGGGCGTGCGGCATCAAACGCGATCTGCAGAATGAAAGGGGATGGTTAGATGAAAATTGGGATGGTCGGCTTGGGCAAGATGGGTGGGAACATGACGACCCGCTTGTTAGGAGGGGGCCACCAGGTCGTGGTCTATGATCGCAACCCACCCCGCAGGGAAAAGGCACAGCGCCAGGGTGCGGTTCCCGCCGATTCACTGAAGAGCATGGTCGAACTGCTCACGCCTACCCGCGCCATCTGGAGCATGCTCCCCGCCGGGGAGGCGACGCAGACGACGGTAACTACCCTGGGGGATCTTCTCGAGCCCGGCGATATCATTATCGACGGGGGCAACAGCAACTACCACGATACCATCAGCCGGGGTGAAGCCCTGGCCGAGAAGGGCATTCACTACGTCGACGTGGGGACGAGCGGGGGAATCTGGGGACTCGAGCAGGGGTACTCGATGATGGTCGGGGGCAGTGACGAGGCTGTGGCGCATCTGAAACCGGCCCTTGAAACCCTTGCTCCGGGCAAATCCATGGGTTGGGGGCATGTTGGTCCTCCCGGATCAGGGCATTTCGTGAAGATGGTGCACAACGGGATTGAATACGGCATGATGCAGGCGTATGCAGAGGGTTTTGAAATCTTGCAAGCCAAAACCGAGTTCGAGTTGGACCTGCACGCGGTCGCTGAAATCTGGCGGTATGGGAGCGTCATCCGCTCCTGGTTGCTCGATTTGACTGCCCGAGCCCTCGAGGATAAGGAGAGCTTCGACAAGATCGAGCCCTGGGTCGCCGACAGCGGTGAAGGCCGCTGGACAATCCAGGAAGCGATCGACCTGGATGTACCTGCGCCTGTGATCTCGCTCTCCTTGTTCATGCGGTTTGTCAGCCGGCAGGAGGACAGCACCGCGGCGCGCCTGCTGGCGGCGATGCGCAATCAGTTTGGCGGGCATGCTGTACGAGAAGTCGATTCCGCCTCTTGAGATCCCAGAGATAGGTGAGTCAGCAAATGCAGGAACAGGCAACTGGATGAAATGACGACGACGATCGTGATCTTTGGAGCTTCAGGAGATCTCACGCACCGAAAGTTGGTCCCAGCACTTTTTAACCAGTTTCGGAAATCCCGTCTGCCGACATCAGTGCGGATTGTGGGGGTGTCACGCTCAGAAATGAGCCACGAAGAATTCCGAGACAGGATGCATGAAGGCACGCGCGACCTGGCCGGGATGGCCGTTGAAGAAGACCAATGGGAGAGCTTTGCCAGTCAACTCTGGTACCTGGCTGGCGATGCGAATCAAGCTTCGGATTATCTGCGCCTTAAGGATTACCTTGATGAGCTTGAACCCGGCCCGGCCAACCGGATGTACTACCTGGCAACCGCGCCGAGTCTCTTCGCTCCGATCGTAACGCAGCTTGGCAAGAGCGGTCTTGCCGATCCTGCCCCCGGATGGCGGCGTGTCGTCGTGGAAAAGCCTTTTGGCCACGACCTGAAGAGCGCCGTTGACCTGAACGACATCCTGCATTCTGTGTTCCAGGAAGACCAGATCTACCGCATCGATCATTACCTCGGGAAAGAGACGGCTCAGAACATCCTGTATTTCCGTTTCCTGAACACAATTTTTGAACCGGTATGGAATCGAAACTACATCAGCCATGTTCAGATTACGGTTTCAGAGCAGGTCGATGTGGGCCACCGGGCTGGCTACTATGATCAGGCCGGCGTAGTTCGTGACATGTTCCAGAACCACCTGCTGCAGCTCTTGAGCCTGGTCGCGATGGAACCACCTTCCAGCTTCAATGCAAATTCAATCCGCAATGAAAAGGTCAAGGTCCTGCAGGCCGTGCGCCCCTTGGATGTCGGAGATGTCGTTGCGGCTCAATACGCCGGCTACTGTGACCTGCCGGATGTCGCTGAAAATTCGACGACCCCTACCTTCGCCGCGCTCAAGCTCTACATCGATAACTGGCGCTGGCAGGGCGTCCCCATCTTCTTGCGCTCGGGGAAAGCCCTGGCCACCAAGACGACAGAGATCGTGGTTGAGTTTAAATCGCCGCCGCACATGATGTTCCCGATGCCGCCGGATTACGATATGACCCCGAACTTTCTGTCATTGTGCATCCAACCCGATGAGGGCATCCATCTGCGTTTTGAGACCAAGGTCCCGGACACGCAGCAAGAGACAAGATCTGTGGACATGGAATTCCATTACCGCGACTCGTTCGGGGAGGGGCGGATTCCCGATGCCTACGAGCGGCTCCTGCTTGATGCAATCATGGGCGACGCTTCGTTGTTCACGCGCAAGGATGAGATTGAGGCGGCGTGGGGGATTATCGATCCGCTGCTCGGCTCCTGGGATGCCCAAGATGGTGGGATCGAGATTGGTTCGTATCCTCCGGGCAGCAATGGCCCCGTCGAAGCGGATGCCTTTATCGCGGGCGCCGGGTTTGTCTGGAGGCAGGGCTGTACAACCTGAACACACAGCGCATTCAAGAACAAAATCGCCCGGTATTGTTCCGCTGATTTCAGCCTCCTGGCTCCATCTGCCCGGCCGCTGGGCTGGTCAGGTGCGACTCGCTTGAGCGCCACAGTCCAACTTGGGTTCTGAGCCCTGATCCCCAGCTCCGCTGGGGACTCCTGGTTCCAGTAAGAAATCGACCCGCGTTGACATCCAAGCCACAGGACCGTCGCCAACAGAAATGTTCTTTTAGGTGGGCCACCACCGACCATGGAGATATGGATGCGAGCTGTGTGGAGAGGTCAGAATCCTGGCCGAGAGCGAGGACACGGTCGTCGTTGAGGGAAATCATTATTTCCCGCCCGGATCGATTCATCGCGAATACTTCCATCCGAGCGACCAACACACGACGTGCTTCTGGAAAGGCGTCGCACATTACTATGACCTGGTTGTAGAAGGCGAGCGCAACCGCGCAGCTGCATGGTTTTACCCGGAGCCTTCCCAAGCGGCGGCGAACATCCGCGGCTACATCGCCTTCTGGAAGGGGGTTAGGGTGGAACCTTCGGAGTCGTGAGCACGCAACTTGGATTGGTGTGGGAGCGAGCCAGGAACCAGGCGGTTTGCCAGCCTGCCTGGGATGTCCCTACTCAGCCGAGTTTTTCCAACCGGTTGAACTGGCTGGGGCTGTCAGGGGTTTGTTGAAATTGGACCGGTATTAGCTGCGGGTTGGATGTTTGTTTTTCGCATCGCCCAGGACACGACGATGAGGTATCCGAAGTATCCAATCATCTCAGTCAAAGCGGGATCGGCATTGTAGCCCAGGAGCGTCTTCATCATCTGCCCAAGGAACGAATCCTCTGCGAGCAGGAAACCGGTGTGCCAAACAGGTTCGATCATACCGGGGATCCAACCGGCTTCAATCAGTTCGTGCAGGCCGTGGGCGATGAGTCCGGCAGCAAAAATGATGAGCAGGATGGAGCTGTAGAAGAAGAAGGGCTTTAAGTTCAGTCGGACCAGGCGGGAATAGAGGCCTAACCCGAGGCCGGCTGCGAGCAGCAGACCAAGCAGGGCGCCGAGCAACGTAGGTGCATTTCCCGATGACATGCTGGCTGCGGTGAGGAATAAGCTGAGCTCGATGCCCTCCCGAACGATCGTGAAGAAAGCCAGGCTAAATAAAGCGAGGCTGCTTCCCTGGCCAATGGCATCCTGGACGCCGGACACGATCGATGCGTTGCGCAGCTCTGCTTGTGACCGCATCCAGAAAATCGCCCATGTCAGGATGACTGCGGCCGAGAGCATCGTCAAACCCTCGAACACGGCTTCGCCCACGCCATCCAGGCTGGCGCCCATGAATCCAAGGCCAATGCCAGTGATCAGGCTGACAAGCAGCGCGGCGAGGCTGCCAAGCCAGATGTAGCTGGCTTGTCGCCGGCGATCCAATTTCGACAGCGTCCCCAGTAGGATTCCGAGAATCAGTGCAGCCTCAAGTCCTTCGCGAAAAGCGAGCAGCATTCCTGGGATCATGTATCAAACCTCACTTTGTGATCAACCCAATCTCCCCTGGTCCAAAACCTAAAACAGCCAACATCGGTGGCTATTATACGTTAATACTTATCAAATTAGTGATAATTATTCGAGGTCTGAAAGCCGCGCTCATCGACCAGGTTGCGGAACGTTTCTCAGGAAAAAATGGGGCAAACTTGCGTAGGCTCAGGAGCAGGGAGAAGCCGATGGTCGGAGAGGATGGGAACCCGTACGACTTTGCGCTTAGTCCACGCTGGTGCCAAGCGCCTGGCGTGTTGCTTGCCCGTCCCATCCTGCGACGATCGCGCTCCCTGCATGGGAGGGTCCGAAGTTAGGCAGGTTACGCTCCAGGCCCAGGCCGCTGGATGCCGCCAGTGGCGAACCCAGGTTCTGTCCCTGGGTCACGCTCCCCCGAGCTCGATCCTAAGCTGCTCGAGGCGATCCACGTTCGTTTGCAGCCGCGCCCGGGCTTCTTGCAGCCGCTGGTCCTCTGCGAGCACGAAGCGCTTGTAAGGTGCAATCGATTCAAGCAGCCTGTTGCTGGCGCGTTCCAACTCTTGATGAAAACTCTCGGTGAGCACGCTGCGCATCTCGCTTCTTAACCCGGTGACTTTGCTGCGCAACTCTTTCTTGGCCTGGCTCCGTCTGAAGGGGATGATGGCGAGTCCTAGCATCCCAAGCAATCCCGCTGCGAGGATGCCGGTTGCATCCGCGGCGGCCGTGGTGAGCACGGCCTTCAATATCAACCCAAGGCTAATTGCAGTGACTTCCACCAGGCCTACCATTGCAACCGAATCTCGGATGGTATCCGATAGGCGTTGAGATTCCTGGGTGCGGTCAAACCCGGAGATGACGTTTTCTGCATCCTTCCCGATGCTCTCGAGCAGCTGCCTGCGGTTGTAGGCAAAGCCGCCGGCCGCTTCACGGGCTGCATCCTGCAAGGCCTGGGTTTCCCTCCGCTGCTCGAGCTCGGTCGTCATCAGCCGCCATTGACGATGCTCACGCTCGACGAACCAATCGATGATTTCCTGGATGTGCCCTTCGATCTTCGCCCGGCGAGTCGGCGATGACCTGCTCTTCAAAGGACTTGCGCATGCCCTTTGAATCGAGCATTTTCCGAATTCGAACCAGGCGCATTGTTTCATCCAGGTAGACTTCTCCCCGCAATTGGAGCTGGAGCAGCTGGTTCTCGATTCGATCGATATGCCGGGTGAACTCGGACTCGGTGTCGGCGGAGAAGAGCTTGATCTGGTCATCAACATGTGCGAGCGCGACCTTGTCCTGTGCGAGGATTTCCAGCTTCAGCGAGGCCTGGTCCCCGTGCTCACGCGCAATCTTCAGGGCGATACCCAGCGGATTGAGCATCTTCAACTTGATCTTGTCCTCGTCGGACAGGGTTTGTTGGAGATAGGCCAGGAACTGATTAAAGCCCTCGTCACCCCCGCCTTTCACGGCTCGCCTGGCAGATAAGGTGAACACCGCTGGTTTCAAGGAAAGCCGGGCTTGAAATTGCCCTTCCACGAAGGACCGGACCTCATCCACCTCGGACGCGCGTGTCCAGGATATCAATCTTGTTGATGGCGACGATGATCTTCTTCCCCCATGCCTGGATGCTCTCCGCAAATTGGCGTTCGCTCTCCGTGAAGGGGCGATCGGCCGATGTCACAAAAATGACCAGGTCGCTGCGGGGGACAAAATCCTTCGCGATGGTCTCGTGTTCACGCAATACGGCGTTCGTGCCGGGCGTGTCGACGATGTGAATCTCACGCAGAATCTCGCTTGGGAAGTAGAGCAGGCGGGCATGCTCCCCAGCGTATTCTTGCTGCCCGGCCTCCCCGAACTTTCAAGATATGGATGCGGTCGGTCGTCGGCGTTACCCCTTCACGCAGATATGAATCCCCGAGCATCGCATTGATCAACGCTGATTTGCCGCTGTTGAATTCTCCGACGAAAACAAGTAGGAAGAGTTCATTGACCTGTCCGACCGCCTCTTGAAGCTGCCGGCGGCTTTCTTCCCCAAGCTCGAATCCCTCGAGGACGGAGAGCAGCTCATCGATGAGCGCACGTTCCTGCGACCACAGTGCAGCGAGGTTATCGTTCAACAGCTCAAGCGTCATGCTTTCTCCTGGCAATCGTCTTCGCCTCATACATTGTAACCGTTTCAATACTCCTGGGTCGGGAATATCGCACGATCCCGACGCCGGCGGCTTTTCAATCGATTACTTCTTGCAGGTCGCTTGACATGACCCCAAGCGCTGGCTAGTATCGCAGTGTATACGTGAAGTGATCATTCGCTCAGGAGGTCTCGACGTGCTGCGCATCTTTCTCGTGCTGGCCCTGCTTCTTTCGCTGCTCGTCACGATATTTGCGGTTCAGAACAACACACAGACTGAAATTAGCTTCCTGGGATGGACGACTACCGGATCCCTGGCTTTGGTCTTGATGGTGACCGTCCTGCTCGGGATCGGCATCGGAGTCCTGTTCATGCTGCCAGGATCGGTGCGTGCTCGATTGGCAGCGCACGCAGAGCGCAAGCGAAACCTCACAGCTTGAGAGCGATTTGGAAGCGTTGAGGCGCCCGGCCGAACCCGGTCCTGATACCCCGTCGGAAAATGCAGGGCCTGACGATCAACTGACAGACTCGGTCGACTGCAGATTGACCTTGATCTTTTCCACAGGATGGTTCCCGCTCTTAGAACGGGAACAGCAGCGGGATGAAAACCAGCGATGCGATTAAAAGCAGCAAAGTGATCGGGGCGCCGGCCTTGATGAAATCGCGGAAGCGGTATCCGCCGGGTCCCATCACGAGGCTGTTGGCAGGGTGAGCTACAGGGCTGAGGAAATTCGCAGAAACGGCGACAGCCATGAGCATCGTCAAGGTGTACGGCGAGACTCCCAGTTCAACCGCAGTTCCAATCGCGATCGGGGCCATGATGACAGCCAGTGCTGCGCCTGGCATCACCTGGGAAGTTAGTGCAGTTAGGATAAACAAGCCGGCCATGACGGCGTATATCCCAGCCCCACCGACCAGGTCAACCACTACACCCGCCAGGAAGGCGGCTGCTCCAGTTTGCTGCATGGCAATCCCTAGAGGCAGCATCCCGGCGATTAAAAAGACGGATTTCCAGTCGATAGCTCGATAGGCTTCGTCCATATTCAACACGCCGAAGAGCACCATCAGGGTGGCGCCAATCACGGCCGACAGCTCGATCGGGAGCCAATGCAATACGACGGGCAAGATGACGCCGGCCATGATCAAGATCGCTATCGGTGCTTTTTCGCTGCGGGTGCTCTCCTGCGTGGACTGCGTGAGGACGAGCAAATCCTGTTCGCTGCGGAGCAGTTGATGGCGGGAGCGTGGGCCATACAGCAGCAGTGCATCGCCAAAGCGAAGCTGCATGTCACGCAGGCGCGAGCGGAAGGCACGCTCTGATCGCCATATCGCCAGCACGCTCAGGCCGAACTTCTCGCGAAAATGGAGTTCGCGAAGAGTCTTTCCAACCATGGTGCTGAAAGGTGAGAGCACAACTTCAACCAAGCCGACCTCATCCGATTGAAGCGATCTCAGTTCTGGCAAGGGACCGAGCATGATGTCAATCCCCTGCAGCCCCTGCAGGATGGAAATGTCGTCTTGTTCTGCCTCGACGAGCATGAGATCGCCCGCACTCAGGACCGTATCCGGATCGGGGAGCAGGTCGGTCGTCCCAGACCGGCGCAAGCCAAGCACTTCGATGCCAAAAGCATCTGCCAGGCGATTGTCCTTGATCGTCTGGCCGACGAGAAGCGAGCCCTGGGGCACCCGCATAACAAGCACACGTTCATCGAGTTGGTACCGCCGGTTGACCTCCTCTTGCGAAATCGTTATGACGTTTTGCCAATCGGGAGAATCCTCGAACTTGATGAGTTCATCGGTACCGCCTAACAGCAGCAACCGGTCTCCCGGGGAGAGCACTTTACCCTGTAGGTTCGTCCGTTGGGCATGGCCATCATGTTCGATGGCTATGACCGTCATCCCATATGTGGTCCTGAAACCCGATTCAAAAAGCGTAGTCCCGACCAAGGGGGAGCCCTCAGCCAATTCGACTTCCCGGAATTGGACCCGATCCTGGGTGAGCTCGTTGCTCTTAATCGAACCTTCGAGGATCAAGAAGTGGCTGTTCCTGATCCCGGCCAGGCGGTCGATCCTGCCTTCGACTATGAGGTTGTCACCTGACCTGAGCTCGGTCTCGGGTGGGGGGGCGAGCAACCGCTCCTTGCCTCGCAGGATGGCCACAACGTTCAGTTCAAGCGCCGCCCCTATCCGGCTTTCATTCAAAGGCCTCCCGGCCAGGGGTGAACCATCGGGTATTTCCACGATGAAGAGGCGCTCATCGATGTCATAGAGTTCGTTCTGGCGCTCCTTTCTTTGCTCCAGGACGGCCACACGATCATGCCTTGGAAGGAGCCTTCGACCGATGGTGCTCATAAAGGCAGTGCCGAGACCAAGTGCAAGCGCTCCCATTGGCGAGAAAGAAAAAAACTGGAAGGGAGCGTAACCTTGCTCAACCAGGATGTTGTTGACGAGGATGTTCGGAGGCGTTCCGATGAGCGTCAACATTCCCCCGAGCAGCGCACCATAAGCAAGCGGCATCAGCAACCGTGCTGGTGAAGTTTGTATCCGGCGCGAGATATCCATGACAACCGGAAGGAGCAACGCTGTCACGCCAACGTTATTGAGGAAACCCGATAGCACACCGGCAGTGAGCATGATGGCCAGGACAACCCGCGCTTCCGAGTTGCCGGAGACTTTGATCAACATGTTGCCGATGCGGTTGGCGATACCGCTGCGGGCGAGACCGCCACTGAGGATGAAAACCGCCCAGACCGTGATGACGGCCGGATTGCTGAAACCTGACAGCGCCTGGGTTGGGGTGATCAGCCCAGCTAACGCCAGGGACACAAGGACCATCAAGGCAATCAGGTCGACGCGCAACCTTTCCTGAATCAGGAGCATGAAGGATGCAACCATGATGATGAGGACGAGGGTGATGTCGCCGGTCATGTGAGCGATCGCTTGGTTAGGGCTATACGGGCCATAAAAGACAAACTACTGCACCAGGTCGATTTTGCCAAATGTGTTGCACAAGGACTGCTAAAGCTGGATCGGTTTGGGAAGCCGGCAAAGAAGGTGCTCCGAGCCGCAGCGCGCTGATCGAACTCACTTGGATTTGTCAACCTCGCTGCTTCCAAATCAGCAGCGCAGCGGCTTCCAGGTTCTTACCGAAAAATGCTTGCTTCATCAGGCGTGCCTTCCAGGACTCGGACTCCGACAGCTTCTGCCTCGGCCGTCTTCTGGCCATCCACGAAGACCTCGCACTTGAGGGAGGTCCGTCGGCGCTTGATGTCGATGACACGCGCCCGTAATTCCACCGGTTTGTCATTCGGGGTGGGTTTCAAATAGCGAACCGTGATCTCGGCCGTCGCGTAGCGGTAGATAAGGTTCACTGTCCAGTGCCCGGCCTTCCTCCTGGTAGGCAGCTGCCATGGCGGTGCCCATGCAATGGCAATCGATCAAGGTCGCCAGGATGCCCCCATTCATGACTTTCTCCCAGCCATGATATCTGGGTTGGGAATGGAAGATGCATACCGCCTCCTCCCCTTCCCAATAGCTCTTAATCTGCAAGCCATCCGGGTTTTCGGCACCACAACCGAAACAGACATTCCCTGGCATATGGTCTTGAAAATACTCTTTTGTCATCCAATCCCTCTGCTATGAACGCCGTGCGCAGGAACGATAGACGAATCCTTGTTTATGAACTGGTGCGGTCAAGCGGATCCCTGCTTTATTGTGCAGGTTCAAGCGAGACCACCGCGCCGAGTCCGTTTACCGCCAGCAGCCAGCGTGAACCGATTTGGAACTGCTGGAAGGCATCCTCATCGGCCGGTTCAAAGTGGTAGATCTCGCCGTCGCTCTCGAAGGCCACGTCGTACTCCGCCTGGCGGTCTCCAAGCCTTTGGCCGGCATCCAACACTGGGTCCGGCCAGGTCGGGTTCAAATCCGAGCCAGCGAGGGTCAGCGTCTCGAAGTATGTCCAGGCGGTTTCGGTGTAGGTGCACCAATCATCGTAGACTTCGTAGACGCAGTCCTGGACCACTTCACCATACCCGGAGCCAGTATCAACAGTGTAGGGTGTGCCGCAAACTTCGACACTGTCACTGACCGGCTCGGCCTTCGTCTCCCGCAAGTCCTGGGTGCAGCTTCCCAGCTCGGCCCCGGAGGGCACTTCATCGCGCCAGGCTTCGCTCTCTACGGGTCCCAGCACCTCGATCGCCTGTTCATGCTTCCAGTTCACGCTGCTGACGGTGCCGATGATTTCATCGGTGCGAGTGAGCAGGGAGAAGAGGAAGACAGCTGCAGCAATGCAAGCCAGGCCACCCATGACGACGATCCAGCCTGGCAGCTTTCTGCCAGGAATCTTCGGTGCTGATGGTTTGCTTTCAGGTTGCGCGGTCTCCCGGCTCTCTGCCAGGCTTCTTCCACAACCTGCGCACTCCCGGGCTGCGGCAAAGTTCAGCGTGCCGCATGCCGAGCAAGCCACCTGGCGGTCGGGATCGGTCTGAAAGGCTCCCACCACCTGCCCAGCGCTCCGCGCTACTGCCTGGCTCAGGTCCCCGCCGCAAGCCCCGCAATACGAGACGCCGGACGGGTTGCGGGCCTGGCAGTACGGGCAATGGACATCCGGTCCAGACTGCGCCTGTGCGATCTTATCGACATCGGAAATCAGTTTGCCCTGGGCGGGCTGGTGAAACTCGACATCTTCGGGTTGAGGTCCACCACACCCATTACAGAACTTGCGCGGCCCCGGGTTCTCGTTTCCACAGCGAGGGCAGGTCCACTCGAGCTCAATGTAGCCGACGGTTTTTCGTGCCATCCGGTAGTCCTCCTACCTGATCACAATTCGTACTTACGAAATACATCTCACCGGCATAGAATAACGCTGCTTATCAAAAAGTGCTACCCAGGAGACGAGTCCAGGCGGAGAGCCGCTGGGTGCAGAAAGGATTGGCCATGGAGGGAAAAGTAGCCATCGTCACCGGAGGGGCGACGGGCATTGGCTTTGGGATTGCCCGCCGGTTCGCCCAGTCAGGGGCCCTGGTGACCGTTTGCGGACGAAGGCGATCCAGGCTGGATGAGCTAACCGCCGCATCCCAGCACGAAGGATGGACGGTCAGCACCATGCAGGCTGATGTCTCGAAGGAACGGGACGTCGAACACCTCGTCGACAGGGTCCTCGAAAGGCATGGCCGGATTGATATCCTCGTCAACAACGCGGGTATCGGCGGGGGTGCGGAGATCCATGCTCATGGCGTGCAGGAATGGGACCAGATCCTCGCCGTCAACCTGCGCGGTCCCTTCCTGCTGTCACGCTATGTGCTGCCGATCTTTCGCGCACAGCATTCTGGGCATGTCATCATGATCAGCTCCGAGTTGGCCATGAACCACTATGGTGGCGATGGCGCTTACGGCGTCTCGAAGCACGCGCTGAACGCGTTGGCCGAGTACATCCAGGTTGAAAACCAGTCCCATGGTGTGCGTGTAGACACCATCTGCCCGGGCATGGTCGTTACCGAGATGACCGAAGGTCAAGCCGGGCTTAACCAGGAGCGCTGCCTGGAGCCAGCTGATATTGCCGAACTTGCGTACTGGCTTGTTACCCGCCGGGACAACATCAAAATCGGGACACCCCTCCTCATCCAGACGATGTTGAACCCCTGGGAGTAGGCTGGGGCGCCTGCATGGCCAGATGCTTGCATCTCATGGGATGTGGTTATCGGCGCGCGGAGCTGGGTATGGGGCAACTGTCTCACAGAAAAGTGATCTGAATGGACAACGATTTCAAGGGGCAAACCCTAACATCAAGGATGACGCGCTGGGCTGCCCTCGCGTTGTTAGGCGTCCTTGCCCTGGGCAGCGGTCCGCTCTTGCTGACTGCCGGTTCTTATCTCTACTTCGCTTCAAAGGGGGCGATCTTGCCCGACGTGAGTATCGGCGGCGTCCCGGTCGGCGGCATGACGCCAACAGAAGCACAGCTTGTTCTGGATCGGGTGTGGAACGAGGAACTTTGGCTCGTAGCTGTCGATTCCCACGATACGTCCCGCGCCTGGATTGTCGCCCCAGCCGAGTTCGGCCTCTCTGTGGATTCCGAGCTTTCAACGCAGATCGCACTCGACCTCTTGCGAGATGGGGCGCTGCTGGATCGGATCGCGACTATGCTGTTCGTTCTACGCGACGGGATAGACCTACCCCCTGTGACGATCTTTGAACCGGCGGTGGCCGAGGCCGCTTTCAACGCGTGGCGCGAGGTTCTGGAACTTCCTGCCCGGGATGCCAACTTATCGCTCGAGCAGGGTCAGCTTCTCCTTCATCCCCCCGAACCGGGATGGTCCCTCGACATCGAGGCGAGCCTGGAGAAGCTCGCTGGCGAGCCCGAGCGGTATCTCGTAGACCTGAAAGCGATCCCTCTTGAGATGCAGTCCTATGAACCGAGGGTCGTGGATGTCTCTGCACAGGCTGCGCAAGTGCAAGCCCTCCTCGACGCACCCCCGAGCTTGAAAGCCTACGACCCTGTTACCGATGAGCACCTTGAATGGCATGTAGATCGTTTGACCTTTGCGTCCTGGCTCGATATTCAGACTGCCGGTGAGCTCACCTTGAAGCTGGACGATCAAGGTCTCGACGTCTTTGTGTCTGAGGCGGCTGCGACCCTGGGAGCTGAACGTGAGTTCGACCCCGATGTGGCTCGCGAGCAGATCAGGGCGCAGGTATTTGGTTGGACCTATGAGCCGATGATCCTAAGCTACCGGCCGACTGAATACATCGTCCAGCCAGGGGATCAATGGATCTCGCTCAGCTTCAAAGTCGGGATGCCATATTGGAAGCTGCAGGAAGCCAATCCATCGCTCCTGCGCCAAGGGTTGATCCCTGGAACGGCGCTCATCCTCCCCCCGCGTGACGACATGCTTACCTTGCCGGTTATCCCCGATAAGCGCATCGTGATCGATATCAGCGAACAGCGCATGCGCGTTTTCGAGCACCAGGACATCATCGCGGAACATATCATCAGCACGGGCATCCCTGATTCTCCGACGCTTCCCGGGATATTCCAGATTTCTTCGCACTACGAGAACGCATACGCTTCGATTTGGGATCTCTACATGCCGCACTTCATGGGCATTTACGATGCGGTACCTGGATTGACCAACGGCATTCACGGCTTGCCGCTGTTGTCCAACGGCCGCCGGCTGTGGGCGGATGTGCTCGGAAGGCCTGCTTCGTTTGGATGCATCATCCTCGATCTGGAGGCTGCAGAAACGCTTTACAACTGGGCGGAAGACGGCGTGGTCGTGGTCATCCAGGGGTAGAAAAAAAGAGCAGCAAAGCTGCTCCTCAAACAGTCGGGGCGGCCGGATTTGAACCGGCGACCTCACGGACCCGAACCGTGCGCTCTACCGGGCTGAGCCACGCCCCGATGTACCTGGCGAGTATAACAGGCATGTAAACAGCAAGTCAACGCGCTGGGCGCTCAGCTTAACTTGCCCGGAATACCCTGGCAGCTGCGTGCGCCTTCTCCTGGCTAGCGGGCAGCATGAAGCAGAACAGGCTGCCCGTCCCCTCCTTGCTCTCGCACCAAATCTGCCCCTGGTGCATCTCGACCATCGCCTTTGCGATCGATAAACCCAGGCCCATCCCGCCATGTTTCCGGGTCAGGTGGGATTCGACCTGGTAGAAGCGGTCGAAGACCCGCTCGACCTCGGCGCTTGGAATGCCGATGCCCGTATCAACCACGAACACTTTCACCAGGCCTTCATCGCCCTCAATCTTTATCCCGACCTGTCCGCCAGGGTCTGTGAACGTGATCGCATTCTTAATCAAGTTTGAGAGTGCCACCTGGATCTTGTCGACATCGCCGTCCACGATGAGGGGGTCGCCTTCGGGAACATCGAACCCGATTTCGATCTGCTTCTCCTGCGCGGCTTCTGCGAAGGTGTCCACGGTCTGCTCGACGAGCTTGCTCATCGAGAACGGCTCCCTGCGCACGCGTGATTGCCCCTGCTCGTTGTGCGCGATGGTGGACATATCTTCGATGATCGATTTAAGCCGCATGGCGCTGCGGATGATGACCTCCATCTGCTCCTGATGGTCGGGCGGGATGAATTCTTTCAGGAAGGTTGCGTGGCCGAGGATTAAACCCAGCGGCGTTCGCAGCTCGTGGGAAGCGATGGCGATGAAATCTGATTTCATCCGGTCGAGGCGCTGCAGCTCGTCATTGCTCTCCTGGATGCTTGTAAGCAGGCGAGCCGTCTCGATCGCGACCGAAGCCTGGGCTGCGAGTGTTTCTAGAACTTCGAGGTCGTCTTCGGTATAATGGCCTTCGCCAAGCTTGTTCACGGCTTCCAGGACGCCAATCGGCTTGCCCTTTACAATCAGGGGAACACCCAGGATGGAGCGTGTGTGGAAGCCCAGGGCGTTGTCGATCTGGCGAAACACGCGCTTATCCGATTTCGCATCCTGGATGACCATCGCCTTCGCGTTGGCGAAGATCCAGCCCGCAACGCTGTTGTCGAGCGGGACCGACACCTGGCGTAGCTCGTCCTGGTGTTTTCCGGGGGCAGCTTCGAACCGCAAGCGGCTGGTCCCTGAATCATAGAGCAGGATTGAAGCGACCTCACTCTGGGTGAGCTCGCAAGCAACCTGGATAATCGTCTGCAGCAGCTCGGGGGGATCGTGGGTGGCAGAGAGGGTACGGCTGATTTCCAGCAAGCGTTGAAGTCGCTTGCTCTTGGTCATTTGTTCTTTCATCTCAGCCATTTGAATTGTCCGGACGGTCGTGAGTGTTCACGATTGTAGCATAGCAATTTTTTTCGAAGAATGACAGGGTTCCGATGCTCCCATTGTCAAAGTAGGGCGTAGAATACACATAGCGACACTTCATTCTGGAGGACAGGAAATGCCATCGAGCAAAAAGGTCCGCGTAGCCATCATCGGGGTTGGGAATTGTGCTTCTGCGCTGGTCCAGGGCGTGGAGTACTACAAGAATGCAAAAGCGGACGACTTCGTCCCAGGCTTAATGCATGTCAACCTCGGCGGATATCACATCCGGGACATCGAGTTTACCGCCGCCTTCGATGTGGTCTCAAGTAAGGTCGGGCTCGACCTGAGCGAAGCCATCTTCGCACACCCGAACAACACTGTGAAGTTCTCGGATGTGCCTCCCACCGGGATTAAAGTTCAGCGCGGGATGACCCACGATGGGATCGGCAAGTATCTCTCGGAAGTCGTCGAGAAAGCACCGGGTCCAACGGATGATATCGTCGGGATCTTGAAGAAGACGAAGACCGATGTCGTCGTCAGCTATTTGCCGGTAGGCGCCGAGATGGCTACCAAGTGGTACGTTGAACAAGTCCTTGAGGCCGGGTGCGCCTTTGTCAACTGCATCCCGGTTTTTATCGCCAGCTCAGACTACTGGGCAGCCAGGTTCAAAGAGCGCGGGCTTCCCATCATCGGTGATGACATCAAGAGCCAGGTCGGCGCGACGATCACGCACCGGGTGCTGACCTCGTTGTTCGTAGACCGGGGCGTGGTCATGGATCATTCCTACCAGCTCAACTTCGGCGGCAACATGGATTTCTACAACATGCTTGAACGAGAGCGGCTGGAATCGAAGAAGATTTCCAAGACCGGTGCGGTGACCAGCCAGCTGCCTTACAAGATGAAGCCCGAGGATATTCACATCGGCCCGAGTGACTATGTTCCCTGGTTGACGGACAGGAAGTGGTGCTACATCCGCATGGAGGGAACTTCCTTCGGGGATGTGCCGCTGAATATTGAGTTAAAGCTCGAGGTCTGGGATTCTCCAAATTCAGCTGGCGTCGTCATTGATGCCGTCCGCTGCGCAAAATTGGCGCTCGATCGCGGCATCAGCGGTCCGCTCCTCGAGCCGTCATCCTATTTCATGAAAACACCCCCGGTGCAGTACTCCGACGATGAAGCGCGCGCGCTGACCGAGGGCTTCATCGCTGGCAAGGTTCAGACAGCCGAATCCCGGGAGGAGTGAGGCCAGGCCCACTCACCGGCGTTGACCCGCCGCGTGCGAATAGCAGGCACCCGTGGCGACGCCGGGTGCCTGTTTGTTATGGCGGCTTACGAGCCAAGGAAGATGGATTGCATGCGAGCGATGCAGCTTCAACAACACGGGCCACTCCGCGAAGATTCCCTGCAGCCTGTGTCGAAACCCATCCCGGAGCCAGCGCCGGGGCAGCTCCTGCTCAAGGTCGAGGGCTGCGGGGTTTGCCATACCGATCTGCATACCGTCGTCGGTGATATCCATCCCCCCCGACTGCCATTGATCCCCGGACACCAGGTATTGGGACGGGTGGTATCCAGCGGGGAGGGGGTGCAGGGCTGGCAGCCAGGTCAGAGAGCCGGCGTTCCGTGGCTGTTCTCTGCCTGTGGCCGGTGCCGTTTCTGCCTGGCGGGGGATGAAAATCTATGCCCAGAAGCCCGCTTCACGGGATTTCACGTCGATGGCGGTTATGCGGAATACATGGTCTCGATGGCCGAGTACACGCTCCCCATCCCGGCTGGGCTCTCCGACGAACAGGTTCCCAGCTTGCTCTGCGCGGGCATCATCGGCTACCGGTCCTTGAAGCTGGCCGAGCTAAAGCCCGGAGAGCGGTTGGGCCTGGTGGGGTTTGGCGCAAGCGCGCACCTGGCGATCCAGGTAGCCTTGTTCTGGGGTTGCGAGGTCTTTGTCTTCACCCGCTCACAGAATCACCGCGACTTGGCCGATCGTCTCGGGGCGGCATGGGTTGGCGGCATGGAGGATGAGGCTCCTGGCGCACTCGATCGGGCGGTCATCTTCGCGCCAGCAGGCGCCCTGGTGCCTGCTGTGCTCCAGAAACTGCGGCCGGGTGGGACGCTGGCGATTAATGCCATCCACATGAGCGACATCCCTGGCATGCCCTACCAGGCGCTTTACGGTGAACGCACGCTCCGTTCCGTGAGTAATGCCACCTACCGGGACGGCGTCGAATTCCTCACGCTTGCGGCCGAGATCCCCATCCATTCGGAAATCGAAACCTACCCCCTGGAAAAGGCAAACCAGGCGTTGATCGACCTGCAATCAAGCTCGATCGCAGGAGCCGGAGTGCTGCTGCCGTGATCAAGCTTGGTACTTCCGGTTTCTCCTACGACGACTGGATCGGTCCAGTTTATCCAAAGGAACTGCCGCGCAGCGCCTGGCTTGGCTACTATGCCGAGCGCTTCGAGACGGTCGAGCTCAATGTGACCTACTACCGCGTCCCAGGCGAGAAAGTCATCGCGGGCTGGGCTGAACGCACACCGGAGACGTTCGTCTTTTCGGTCAAAGCCCACAGCTCACTGACCCACGAGCGCGAGGAGCCGGATTTCAAATCATTTGCTGACGCGCTCCTCCCGCTCATCGATGCTGGGAAGTTGGCCTGTGTATTGGCCCAGTTCCCGTACTCCTTTCATCCCGGCCCTGAAAACCGCGCCTATCTCAGGCAGCTGAGGGAGGGGTTGGCGGACCTGCCGGTCGTGATTGAATTCCGAGATTCAGCGTGGGTCTCCGAGGAAACCTTTGCGGATTTGAAGTCGATGTCTCTTGGCTTCTGCAGCGTAGATGAGCCGTCATTGAAGGGACTCATGCCCCAGGTGGCGGTTGCAACGGGCCCAGTGGCGTATGTCCGCTTCCACGGGCGAAACGCGGAAAAGTGGTGGCGGCATGAACACGCATGGGAGCGATACGACTACACCTATCAAGCTACCGAGCTGCAAGATTGGGTGCCGCGCATCAAGGCATTGGAGCGAGAAGCGCCGCTCACGCTTGTGTACGCGAACAATCATTACAGGGGGCAAAGCGTGGATACCATTAGAAAGTTAGAGACCTTGCTTGTGGGATAAGGGCGAAGCACCGTTCCCGGTTGAACTACAGATTATGAGCCCAAACCCCGCGATGGTATAATGGCCCAGGCCTAGCAAGCGAACCGAAATTCAAACCCACAGGCCTGTAGCCACGAGGACACCATGTCTGGACATTCGAAGTGGTCCACCATCAAACGAAAGAAAGCCTCCAATGATGCGAAGCGCGGTGCGATTTTTACGCGGCTCGCCCGCGAGATCGCTGTCGCTGCCGGGGAGGGCGGGGGGGATCCTGAGACCAACTTTGCCTTGCGCCTCGCAGTGGACAAGGCGAAAGCCAACAACATGCCGAAGGACAATATCGACCGGGCGATACGGCGTGGCACCGGCGAGGACAAGGATGGGGCGGCCTTCGAACAAATCATGTACGAGGGCTATGGACCACACGGCGTTGCGCTTTTGATCGAGGTCGTGACGGATAACCGGAACCGCACCGTGGCCGAACTCCGCCATGCGCTGACGAAGGGTGGGGGAAACATGGCCGATGCCGGCTCCGTGTCCTGGCAATTTCGCCGTGCCGCGTACTTTTATCTCCCCAGCGAGGCGGTGGATGGCGACCAGCTCTTCGAAGTTGCGGTCGATGCAGGCGCCGATGACGTCGTCCTCGATGAAGAGGAGTATGAGATCTTCGCCCCGGTCGAACGATTCAAATCCGTCAATGATTCGCTGCGGGCGGCCGGCATCAAACCCACCGAGGCAAATCTGCGCATGCTGCCCAATGCGCCGCTGGCTCTTTCTGGCGAACAGACGCTAAAAGTCATGCGCTTGATCGAGGACCTCGAAGACCTGGATGACGTCCAGGAGGTCTACTCGAACATCATCGTCACGGACGAGGCGTTAAGTTTGCTCGAGACTGCCTGAGGCTCCCCCCAAGCTCATGACAGTTTTAGGCATCGATCCTGGTACTGCCCGGACCGGATTTGGCGTCGTCGACGCTGATGCACGTGACCAGCTTGTTTTGGTTGACTATGGGGTCATCAAGACTCCTGCCGGCCAAGACGCAGCCGCACGCCTGGACGAGCTGCATCGTCAGCTTCAGGAGCTGATTGAGCAACACACCCCCACGGAAGCCGCGGTCGAACGCCTTTTCTTTCAGAAGAACGTCTCCACGGCCATGCAAGTTGGCCAGGCACGGGGAGTTATCTTGCTCACTTTGCATCAGGCCGGGCTGCCCATCGGCGAATACAGTCCCCAGGATATTAAGTTGGCTGTAACGGGCTATGGAGCGGCGGACAAATCCCAGATGCAGCGCATGGTCCAGACGCTTCTGACGATGCCTGAGCTGCCAAAGCCCGACGATGCCGCCGATGCGCTCGCGATTGCCATCTGCCACTTCCACTCGATCCGGCTGCAGCGGCGATTAGAGGCGGGGACATGATCCAGACGGTACGCGGCATCGTCCAGCATATTGGTGATGACCATCTCGTCCTCGAAGTCGGGGGCGTTGGTCTGCGCATAGCCGTTTCTAGTTCGGTGCTGGATGAGGGTCTGGAGATCGGCAAACCCGCATTCGTACACACCTATCTTGTCGTCCGGGCCGACGACCTGCGGTTGTACGGATTCGCCAATCGTGAAGAGAGAAGCCTCTTCGAACTCCTGCTAGGCGTTTCTGGGATTGGACCGAAGCTGGCGATCGGGGTCCTTTCTCACCTCTCGCCTGATGTCTTGCGAAACGCCGTGATCGATGGCCGGCCAGAAGCATTCAGCTCTGTGCCAGGCGTCGGTCGAAAAACGGCCGAGAAAATCATCTTTCACCTGAAGGACGCGTTCGCTGGTCCAGCCGTCACCCGCATCCAGATCAACGAAACCGACGCAGAGGTCCTGGGCGCCTTAACTGCACTTGGATACAGCTTGGTCGAGGCGCAGGGCGCTCTGCAAGCGATCCCTGAGGATGCGCCGGGTGACATCGCAGAACGGGTCCGTCTCGCACTAAAATACTTCGCCTAGGTTCCAGCATTGCGCGGGGGATTGGCTGGGACTAGTTCCGGCTCGCACATCCCTACCGTGGAGGTTTGAGATATGTCGGATGAGACGAGATTTGCGTTCATCGGACCCGGGATCATGGCCGAGGCGATGCTGCGGGGTTTGATCCAGCGAGCCGGGATCGAGCCGGGGACCATCACCATGAGCGGACCCAATCCCACCCGGTTGCAGGAGCTAGAAGGCACGTATGCCGTGCAAACCGAATCAGAAAACAAAGCCGCGGTCGCGGGACGGGATGTGGTGGTCCTCTCCGTCAAACCACAGAGTTTGCCTGCAGTTCTGCTTGACCTGGAGGGCGCGGTACAGGCCTCCGCATTGGTCATTTCGATCGTAGCTGGAGCCCGGATCGCAAGTATCAGCAAGGCGCTGATCCACGAAAACGTCGTGCGGGCGATGCCCAACACGCCAGCGCAGGTGGGGGAGGGCATCACGGTCTGGACAGCGAACGAGGCTGTCACGCCGGACCAGCTCGACCTGACACGGAAGGTGTTAGGTGCATTCGGCAAAGAAATCCACGTCGATGATGAAGATTACCTGGACATGGCGACAGCCTTATCCGGGACCGGTCCGGCGTACACCTTTCTCTTCATGGAGGCAATGGTCGATGCGGGGGTCCACCTCGGCTTTCCACGGCGAATTGCAGAAGAGCTGGTCATCCAAACTGTGAAAGGCTCGGTCGCCTTTTATGAACATTCCCCCAGCCACCTCGCCCGGTTAAGGAACCAGGTCACATCGCCCGGTGGGACATCCGCGGCAGCCTTATATTTCCTCGAGAAGGCAGGTTTGAGGACAGCTGTTTCCAGGGCGATATGGGCTGCATATGAACGGTCCGTCGAACTCGGCCAGGGTAGGAAGCGGGGCTCGGTGGATGAGGTATAGGTCCAGAAGCCATGTCCATATTGTGAATTGCTGGACAAAATGGAGGGCTTCAGGTATGATTTCCAGCGTCCCACGTGCACCCCGGTTACTAGGTATTACTGGGGCGCTCGTGGCGCGTTGAAGGCCTTTTGCAACCTCGTTTTATCCCCTTCTTTGGAGGTCCAATGTCGGATATGGTGGGCAACCTCTCTAGCGAACTACAGCGCCAGATTGAGGACTTTACCCCTCAGGTTCAGCTGCGTGAGGTAGGCGAGGTGCTTGATGCGGGCGATGGCATCGCCCGCGTTTCTGGTTTGGCAGCGGTCAAAGCCCAGGAATTGGTCCAATTTGCGAATGGAACGATGGGCATTGCCTTCAACCTTGAAAAGGATAACGTCGGCGTGCTCATCATGGGCGAGTATGCCGCAATCGAAGAGGGCATGCAGGTCTTCTCCACCGGGCGCATCGCCTCGGTTCCGGTTGGCCCCGGGTTGGTCGGCAGGGTGGTCGACGCGCTCGGGCAACCCCTGGACGGGAAAGGCCCGATCAAGTTCGAAGGCTACCGCCCGGTTGAGCGCATCGCCCCGGGCGTGGTCTCCCGGAAGGACGTCGATACGCCCGTCCAAACCGGGATCAAGGCCATCGATACGATGATCCCGATCGGACGCGGCCAGAGAGAGCTCATCATCGGCGACCGGCAGACGGGAAAAACAGCGATCGCGGTCGACACCATCCTCAATCAGAAGGGCAAAGATTTAATCTGCATCTATGTGGCCATCGGTCAAAAACGCGCCGCAGTCGCCCGCACGGTCGCCCTGCTGGAACGGTACGGCGCCATGGAGCATACGATCGTCGTCGTCGCCGCGGCTGACGACCCGGCTGCCCTGCAGTACCTGGCTCCTTACTCTGGATGTGCCATGGGGGAGGATTTCGCTGAGCGCGGGATGGATGCACTCACGGTATACGATGATCTCAGCAAGCACGCCTGGGCCTATCGCCAGGTATCCCTCCTGCTTCGCCGCCCACCCGGTCGTGAGGCTTACCCGGGCGATGTGTTCTATCTTCACAGCCGCTTGCTGGAGCGCGCCGTTCGCCTGGCGGATGATTTTGTCATCGTCAAGGGCGATGGAGAAGGGGAAGCTGAAGCCAAGGCTGCGGTCAACGGGACAGTCTACAGCGGTCCTCTTGCGGAGCATGATGCGCGGCAAGCACTCGAAGCCATGCAGGATAAGAAGGGGCTGCGGGTTGCCAAAGTGGCGGGCAGCGGGGGCTCGCTCACGGCGCTCCCCATCATCGAAACCCTGCTCGGGGATGTCTCGGCGTATGTGCCGACCAACGTCATTTCGATTACCGACGGGCAAATTTATCTCGAGAGCGATCTTTTCAACGCCGGCATCCGGCCGGCCATCAACGCCGGTCTGTCCGTCTCACGCGTCGGTGGGGATGCGCAGACCAAGGCCATCCGCCAGGTTGCGGGCCGCCTGCGTCTGGACATGGCTTCCTACCGGGAAGTGGCGGCTTTCGCTCAATTCGGTTCGGACCTGGACAAGGCTACCCAGGATCAGCTCGGGCGCGGCCAGCGCCTGCAGGAGGTCCTCAAGCAGCCCCAGTACCAACCCGTGGAGCTCGCGCACCAGGTTGCTGTGTTGTTTGCCGTGACCAACGGCTACGCTGACCAGGTTGCTGTGGACCAAATCAGCAATTGGGAGGCTGCCCTGCTGCGCAACCTGGAATCGAGCCGGCCCGAGATTCTCAACGACATCACCGAGAAGAAACTCATCAGCGATGAGACCCACGCGAAGCTTGAAGCAGCGATCACGGACTTCAACCGGACCTGGCACGTCTAGCCGGGTTTATCAAGGGACAGCCTGATGGCCTCAGCTCGTGAAATGCGGATGCGCATCCGCAGCGTCGACAACATTGCCCAGGTCACCCGCGCCCTGGAGGCAGTCAGCGCCAGCCGGGTCCGCAAGGCCGAGGCGCGCGTGATGCAGACCCGGCCTTACGCAGATAAAGCCTGGCAGGTGCTGCGGCACCTCTCGCGCCAGCCGGCGCGCGAGTTTATCCACCCCTTCATGACCCTGCGCGAAACCATTAAAAATATCCTGGTCGTGCTCATCAGCGGGGACCGCGGGCTGGCAGGCGCATATAACACGAACGTGATGCGCTACACAATGCAGATGTTCTCGGATGCTCCGGTCGAGGTCAGCTACATCGCCGTGGGCCGCAAAGGGCGAGACATGCTCTACAGGCGACGGAGGAACATCCTGGCCGAATTCAGCCACCTGCCAGCAGAACCAACATTTGCCGATGTCTCCGCCATCGGTCAACTTGTGATGCAGGACTACCTGGAGGGCAAGGTCGACCAGGTTTTCCTGGTTTACACGGATTTCATCAACCTGCTGCGCCAGGAGCCGCGCCATAAACAACTCCTACCGCTCACCTTTGAGGAGCTGCCGCTTGGCTCTGAGCAGAGCGAGGCGCCGGTACCGCATGCAGGCGGTGGACCCGAACCTACCTATATCTATGAACCGAGCCAGCAGGAGCTCATCAACAGCATCGTGCCGCGTTTGACAGGATTACAAATATTCCAGGCCATCACCGAGTCGTTGGCCAGCGAACATGCCGCACGGATGGTCGCCATGCGCAACGCGACCGACAACGCACTGGAACTGAGTGGTGCGCTCCGTCTCGAGTACAACAAAGCCCGCCAGCAAGCCATTACCAGCGACATGCTCGATATCGCCGGTGGAGCGGAAGCGCTCTCGCAAGGTTGATGGCGGATACAATGGAGTGTGGAGGGTAGCATGCCAGGAGCAGTGGGCAAGGTCGTCCAGATCCAGGGCGCAGTCGTAGACTGCGAATTTCCCCCGGCTTGATGCCGGAGATGTATGAAGCGATTGAGATCCCGCGCGAGGGCGCGCAGCCACTCGTGCTGGAAGTTCAACGCCACCTGGGGCATCGAGAAGTCCGGACCGTGGCCATGGACTCCACGGACGGCTTGCAGCGCGGAGTGGATGCGATCATGACCGGTGCCCCCATCACCGTCCCGGTGGGGGAATCCACGCTCGGCAGGATGTTCAATGTCCTTGGACAGCCGATCGATGGATTGGGACCCGTGGAAACGAAGACCCTGTATCCAATTCATCGACCTGCACCGGCATTCGATGAGCAGTCGACCCGGGTTGAAGTCTTTGAGACGGGACTGAAAGTCATCGATTTGATTGCGCCATTCACCCGCGGTGGGAAGACCGGAATCTTCGGCGGGGCTGGCGTCGGGAAGACCATCATCATCCAGGAGCTCATCCGCTCCATCGCCACCGTTCACCAGGGGAACTCGGTTTTCGCCGGGGTGGGAGAACGCACGCGTGAAGGCACCCAGATGTACCGGGAGATGATCGAATCTGGCGTGCTTCCGGACACGGTGCTCGTCTACGGCCAAATGAATGAGCCCCCCGGTGTGCGTTTGCGGGTGGGCCTTACGGCGCTCACCATGGCGGAGTATTTCCGGGATCAAGGCCGGGACGTGCTGCTCTTCATCGATAACATCTTCCGCTTCAGCATGTCAGGTTCAGAGGTTTCAGCCCTGCTCGGACGCATGCCCTCGGCTGTCGGTTACCAGCCCACCCTGGCGACGGAGATGGGGGAGCTGCAGGAGCGCATTACTTCAACCCGCAGTGGTTCGATCACATCGATGCAGGCCATCTATGTGCCGGCAGACGACTACTCGGATCCGGCGCCCGTCACCACCTTCACGCACCTGGACGCGACCATCGCGCTTGAGCGCCCCATTGCCGAGAAGGGCATTTACCCGGCAGTCGATCCGCTCGCCTCTACCTCCCGCATCCTGGATCCCCAGGTCGTCGGGGAGGAGCATTACACTGTCGCCCGGGACGCCCAGCAGGTCTTGCAGCGGTATAAAGATCTGCAGGACATCATCGCCATACTCGGCATCGAGGAACTGAGCGAAGAGGACAAGATGGTCGTCTCGAGGGCGAGGAAGATTGAACGTTTCTTCTCCCAGCCCATGTTTGTTGCCGAGCAGTTCACCGGCCAGGAAGGGCGCTACGTGGCGCTGCGGGAGACCGTGCGCGGCTTCAAGGAAATCCTTGAAGGCAAGCATGATGGACTTCCCGAACAGGCATTTATGATGGTGGGTACCATCGACGAAGCGGTGGAGAAGGCCGAGAAGCTCGAAGGTTGAGCCGGGCAGGGAAAGTTAGCTGATGCCAATCCAATGTGCCATTGTGACCCAGGACAAACTCCTCTTCGAGGGGCCGGCGGATATCGTCGTCGTCCCGGGCGGCGAAGGGGAGATGGGCATCCTGCCGAACCACGCCCCGCTGCTCACCACGCTCGATTACGGCGTCTTACGTGTGCGCTACCAGGGCGATGAGACGCTCTTCACGATCGCCGGGGGCATCCTTGAAGTACGGCCTGACCTGGTCACCGTGCTCGCGGATGTTGGCGAGAACCTGGATCAGATTGATGAGGCGCGGGCAGAAGAAGCGCGCAGGCGAGCCGAGAAGATGCTCGAAGAAGGTCCCCCGCCTGACACCGATGAATATCTCCGCATCCAGTCTTCCTTGAGGCGCTCCACCCTGCGCCTGGAAGCCGTCCGCCGCTACCGCAAACAATCGACGCGGGTTGGACCCTCCCGGAGCGAGCAGGACTCCTAGCTATGCCTCTTTTTGGCAAAGACCTGGGAATCGACCTGGGAACCGTCAACACCCTCATCTGTGAGGATGACGAGATCATCCTGCACGAGCCGACAGTTGTCGCCATCGACATCGAGGAGCTAAAAATTGTTGACGTCGGGCACTCCGCGCGCGAAATGGATGGCCGGGTGCCAGATACAATCGAGGTCTTGCGGCCGCTGCGTGAGGGGGTGATCGCGGACTTCGAGGTGACCCACCGCATGCTCGGTCACTTCATCGAGAAGGTTTCAGGCCCAGCTCGCCTGTTTAAGCCGCGCGTGATGATTACCGTCCCGCTCGGTGTGACGAGTGTCGAAAGCCGTGCAGTTCACGAGGCGACCCTCCAAGCTGGCAGCCGGGATGTCCATTTAATCCAGGAGCCGCTTGCGGCAGCCATCGGCGTCGGCCTCCCCATTGCAACGCCCTCCGGGAACATGGTCGTGGCGCTCGGAGGGGGGGTGACCCAGGCTGCCGTGATTGCCATGAGCGGGTTGGTTGCTTCGGATGCGGTCCGCATGGCAGGCATCAAGCTGGATGAGGCCATCGCCACCTATGTGCGCAAGAAGTATGGGCTGGTCATCGGCCAGCGGACGGCCGAGGAAGCAAAAATCCGCATCGGGGCTGCCGTTCCTCAAGATGAAGAACGAACGATCGAGATCCAGGGACAGGATCAAGTAACAGGCCTACCACGGCCAATAAATCTCACCACGAGTGAGATCGTTGAAGCGCTCCAGGAAACGCTGCACCTGATGGTCGTGTGCATCAGGAACGTATTGGAAAAAACCCCTCCGGAACTATCCTCCGACATCATCGACCGTGGAATGGTCATTTGCGGTGGCAGCGCGCTCCTGCGCGGGATTGACAAATGGCTGACGCGCGAGACCGGTGTTCCTGCCTACCTCGCAGAAGAACCGGTCGTGTGTACCGCGAAGGGCGCCTACAAGGCGCTGGGGATGCTCGAGCGCTTACGACGCAGCCTACCCTCCGTCTGAGTTCGATACCTGTTCACAGCAACCCGGACGCCAGCTGGCGTCCGGGATTTTTTTATGGGTATGGGTGTGGGTCGGAGGGATTATATGTAGTAGGTCATGTGCTGCAGGTGCAAGGAGGGATCGATGTACTGCACCTGGATCGATTCGGGGAGTGTCAGCGAGGTGGGCGCATAGCACAGGATGGCGGAGATTCCTGCTGCAACCAGTCTCTCAGATACCTCCTGGGCATGTGCGGCAGGGACTGCGAGCATCGCAACCTTGATCTGCTCCTTTTTGATCTCTGCTTCCAGGTTGCGGATGTCGTGAACAAGGTATGCGCCGGCGCGGGTCCCAATCTTCTTCGGGTCGTTGTCATATACCCGTGCAATCCGAAATCCGCGATCGATGAAACCACCGTAGTTGGCGATGGCGGAGCCGAGGTCTCCGGCGCCTACCAGGACGACATCCCACGGCCGGTCAAGCTTCAGGATCTTGCGCAGCTGCCCAATCAGGAACGGTATGTTGTACCCGGTTCCCTGTTTGCCAAATTCCCCGAACTGGGAGAGATCTTTCCGAATCTGGGCGGAAGAAATACCCAGTCGTCCGCCCAATTCTTGTGATGAGCTGATTTCTCTGCCTTCTTCGGACATCTGGGTCAGAGCCCGCAGGTAGAGTGGCAAACGCCCGACAACGATGTCTGGCACTTTAGATGGAACCATGCATACCTCCTGGCGAAGGACGAGAGGATGGGTCAAATTTAACACATGCATGGTGTACAAGCAAATCTGGCGCTGCAGGATTGCCCCTGTCCTCAACGGTATAATGGCGCTATCTTCCAAGATTGAGGTCGACCAAGAGATGTTCCTGGACGAAGTTCGAATACATCTAGCATCAGGCAAAGGCGGGGATGGCGTGGTGCATTTCCGCCGCGAAAAATATGTCCCCCGCGGCGGTCCAGACGGGGGGGATGGTGGCCATGGGGGCAGCATCCAGTTTCAGGTTGACCCCCACCTGAACAGCCTGACCCCCTTTCGGCGGCAGCGTCATTACAAGGCTGATGACGGCCGCCCAGGTGGACCTAGCAACAAGACCGGGGCTGATGGGAAGGACCTGGTTCTGCATGTCCCGCCTGGAACGCAAGTGCGCACCGAGCGGGAAGGTGAATTAATCGCAGATCTCGTCCAGGCCGGGGAACAGGTGGTCATCTTGCCCGGTGGGCGCGGCGGGCGAGGGCAACGCCCGCTTTGCAACTTCCCGCAACCAGGCGCCTTACATGGCCGAGAAGGGGGAGCCCGGCCAGGAGCGGTGGGTTTACCTGGAACTTAAATTGATCGCCGACGTCGGCATCATCGGGTTACCGAACGCAGGCAAATCCACCTTCCTGGCTGCAGTAACGAACGCGCAACCGAAAATCGCTGATTATCCTTTCACGACCCTGCAGCCAAACCTTGGGGTTGCTGACATCGATGGGGAAACGACGCTTGTCCTGGCAGATATCCCTGGGCTGATCGAAGGGGCTCACGAGGGGGTAGGCCTCGGATCGCAGTTCCTGCGGCATATCCAGCGAACCCGGGTCTTGATCCATATGCTGGATGGAGCTGCCGTAGATCCTGTAGCGGACTTCTCCCAGGTGAATGCGGAGCTGGCGTTGTTCGATCCAGAGCTGGCGCAAAAACCGCAGATCATTGCCATTAACAAGATCGACCTGCCCGATGCCGCCGCCCGGGTCGAGGAGCTTGCCGGTCGGTTTAAAGCGAACGGGCATACCATCCATCCCGTCTCTGCACTGGCTCGTCAAGGTCTGCGCGAGGTCCTCTATGCCGCAAAACAGGCGCTTGAAAGCGCTGACCAGGCGCCTGCTCCGCAGGAGGAGGTCCCTGTTTACCGGTTTGATGAGAAGCCGGCATTCGTCATCGAGCGTGATCCGGATGGCGCCTGGCGGTTGTCAGGAGCTGCAATCGAACGCGCGGCGGCGATGACCTACTGGCAGTATGATGAGGCGGTGCGCCGCTTCCAGCGCTTGCTCAACACCCTTGGCATTGAGGAGGCCTTGCGCGAGGCCGGTGTCGAAAGTGGGGATACTGTTCGGATCGGGGAGAACGAACTTGAATGGCTGACCTGATCGGTGTCTTTGGGGGCACCTTCGATCCACCCCACCTGGCCCACCTCATCCTGGCCGAAGAAGCGCGGTCACAACTCGGTCTCAACCGGGTGTTGTGGGTGGTCAGCGGGGTACCGCCTCATAAACCAGGCTGGCCAGTTTCAGACGTGGTTCACCGGCTGGCGATGGTCGAGCTCGCAATTGCGGACAACCCATCCTTCCAGATTTCGCGTGCCGATATCGACCGGCCCCCACCACACTACAGCCATGAAACGCTCCAATTGTTGGCTGCCGAGTTCCCGGGATCAGAGCTCGTCTTCTTGATGGGGAGCAACTCCTTGCGCGATCTGGACAGCTGGAACACCCCAGACGTTTTCATCGCTCGCTCATCCAAAATCGCCGTGTATCGCAGGCCTCACGTGGCGCTGGACCTGGAGGCGATCTACCAGGAGTTCCCAGCTCTGCGAGCCAAGCTGCAATTCCTGGACATCCCCCTGGTTGAGATCTCGGGGGTCGTCATTCGTGAACGCGTCCGGAGCAACCAGAGTTACCGCTATTTTTCGACGCCCGCGGTATGTTCGTATATTGAAGAAAAACGGGCTCTACCTATGAGCCTGCTCAAGGACCGGTCGTTTCTAGCCACCAGCGTGGCCCACTTCCTGGTCGACCTGATAAACAGCCAATACCCGCTACTGCTGGCGCTGTTCAGCGTCCCGCTGGGGTTGACCAACGCCCTCATCGGCTTGTTGAGCATGATCTACAGTTTCTCCGGTTCGCTCTCCCAGCCCATATTCGGTTGGCTGGCGGATAGGCTGGGCACTCGTAAGCTGGCTGTGGCAGGCGTCGCCTTCATGTCGCTTGCCTTCTCGCTAGACTCTCATCGTCCCTGGCGCAGCCGCGCTCGTTTTTCTCATGGGGACTGCCCTGGGTTCGGGTGCATTCCATCCGGCCGGGACGTCAGAAGCCACCCGGCGTGGGCAGCAACACCTGGCCCGGATGGAGAACACCGCCACGTCCCTCTTTTTCGTCTTTGGCCAGAGCGGGTTGTTCCTTGGTCCGGTGCTGGGTGGCCCCCTCCTCGATCATTGGGGGCCGCATGGCTTGCTCCTCCTTATCCTGCCGCTCATCCCAGGCGGTTTCTTCCTGGCCCGGATGGATCAACTCCAGGCCGTCCCTGACCAAGGAGAGGATGCCAGTTCAACTGGGCTTGTTCCGGCACGAACGGCTCAAAGACCACCGCCAACTTTCATCCTGCTGATAACGCTTCGAGCCTGGGTCCAGATGACGATGATGGCATTCCTGCCCAAGTACTTGAGCGATCTCGGCTTTAACCCCGGCGTATTTGGCCCAATTGCAGCGCTCTTCATGGGGGGTTCAGCTGTTGGTGGGGTCCTGGGGGGATGGCTCGCAGACCGTTTCGGAAACCGGGTTGTTGTCGCTGGCACCTTGCTGATGGCCGTCATCCCGCTCGGGCTGTTCCCCTCGGCCCGGGACACGCTCATGCTGGCATTGCTAAGCTTTTCCGCCGGGGCGTTGGTTGGCGCCCCGCACAGCATCCTGGTCGTACAAGCACAACACATGATGCCCGGCCGTGCTGGCGTAGCATCGGGCCTCATCCTTGGTTTTACGTTTGCCAGCGGATCCATCGGAGCCCTGGTCAGCGGTGCGATTGCTGACCAGGCAGGTTTTGCCGTCGTCTTCTTCTCCCTGGCCGGCATTGCGCTGGTCGCAGCCTGGATCAGCGCCTCCTTGAGAATTTTCCGGATACACAAGCCGGTCACGCTTTCCCCGGCTTCACCAAAGTGATGCCTTTCCATTCGTGTGCAGTTTAAACTACAATGCATCTGGCGTCCCGCTGCAGTCATGTGTGCGGACTACATTCAGAACCTATTTCCAGGAGTCAGATCCATGTCTTCTGAACCTATGCCTCGCTCCACCTGGATTGTGCTTGGGGGGGCGATCCTCGTCCTCGTCATCTTGACCGCCGTCTTCGTATCAGGGATCTTGAACGCTGGACCTGACGGTCCCGCAAGCCTGCGTGAACTGGGAGGGGTGCGCTATCAGCCTGACAGGTCTAATCCCACGCAGCCCGTCGATGCATGTGAACTGTTAGATGCCGAGCAGGTGTCCGCTGTCCTCGGGGGAGAGGTAGGGGAGGGCATGCAGGGCGTCGCCGACAATCCGCTTGGTGAGCGTATCTGCACTTTTGCATCCCCCGAGAACTCTGAGCTTCCCCTTGCAAGGATAACCCTCGTTTATGCGGAAGGCATGGCACCGTTCCTGGCTGAGAATGATTACTCGGTCCTCCAACTATTCGAGGCGCGTGAGGTCGGGGGTGGCCTGACGGATCACGTCGAGGGTGTGGGTGATTCTGCGTTCTGGGGTGGGAGTGGGTCGGAGATCTGGAATGGGCTGCATATCCTGGTGTGGGACACCTACCTGGATGTTGATGTCTTCTCAACCGATAGTGCAGCCGCCATGGAACAAGCGGAAGCGCTGGCTGGTCTCGTGCTGGGACGGCTATTTCCCCCGAATTCGTGAACTGGCCCAGCGCTGCTGCGCACCTGCGCTGGTTGATCGCAGCGGATCGGGGCTGAAGCCGATATTGACCTCAGCCCGGTCCAACGATGGGACGGTCGGGGTCGCGAATCCATTCCGACCACGAGCCAGGGTAAAGCCGCATGCCTTCAAAGCCGGCGTGCGTCATCGACAGGATCGTGTGACAGGCCGTAACCCCTGAGCCGCAGTAGGTTGTCAGCGATGCCGCAGGCCGTCCGTCAAGCAAGGCCTCGTACTCCCGCCTCAAGTCTTCCGGGTCTTTCCAGGTTCCTCCAGGCTTCAAGTTGTCCTGCCAATGCCTGTTGATCGCCCCAGGAATGTGGCCGGCCAGTGCGTCGATGGGTTCTTCCTCGCCGCGATAGCGTTCGCCTGCCCTCGAATCAAGCAGGACCTGTGCGTCGTCTCCGAGCTGAGCCCTGAGCGTATCCGCATCAACCCACATCTCGTTATGAGGGGCTGATTGGAACTCTGTGTTAGGGCGTGTCTCAAGGCCAGTGCGCAGCGGGTAACCACCTGCCACCCAAAGCGCGAAACCGCCATCGAGGACGGCCACCTTCCGATGGCCCGCATATCGCAGCGACCACCAGGTCCTCGCCGCGTATCCGCCGCCGGCGTCGTCATATGCAACCACCTGGCTTTGAGAATCGATCCCAAGCCGGCTGAAGGTGCGCTTGAGCGCATCCATGCCTGGCAGTGGATGCCGGCCGCTTACAGGCGTGATTGGGCCGCTCAGGTCGGCTTCGAGATCGACATACTGTGCGCCGGGGATGTGGCCAGCCAGGTAATCCTGGTAGCTTTGGCCTGGGAGGGAAAGATCAAAGCGGCAATCGAGGATGATCCAATCTGGCTCCGACATGTGGGCAGACAGCTCAGTCGTTTTGATCAAAGTCTCGTAGTCCGTCATGCTGCGCCTCCTACAGGTCGCATGTCGTTGACTGGCCCGAGTGAGCAGATCTCGATTCTATTCGAGAAGCTGGATATGGACAGTCAGGCGCTGTCCTTGCCCAAGGTCGAAGGTCATCAAGGTGAAAGGAATGGGCAGGAAATGGCCGAGAGGGGTTTCTTCATTCGGATCTTCGCTATCCATAGCCGGCGCATTCGAGTCGAGGAAGCTGTCGACCAGCCAGCTGTCCGCATCGACCTGTACTGCAATCCGTGTTCCCGAACGTGGCCCGAGTTGGAACCCATTCGGCTGCCGCTCCAGCGAGAGATCTTGCAGGAAACCGGGTTGTTGCAGGCGTTCGGGCGAGAGGTTGAAAGGGAGCTCGAACATCCTCGCATCGGTTGAGGCGCCGGTGAGCGAGATCTCTAGTTCTGACCCCTTGAGCGTGTAGTGCAGTTGGTAATCCCCCCGGGGATGCGTGGCGAGCACCCCTGATGGCGTCAGGGCCAGGTCGAAGAGCTGCCCGGCATCCAGGGAAGAGACGAAGCCGCCATCGAGCAAGGGCAGGCTCCACTCCCCAATTTCACCCCGATCAAGATGCCAGGTGCTTGGATCGCTCATTCCGATCCCAGTTGTGGCGCGCGGGCTGAGGATGATGGTCGAGGAATGCCCGGGTCTACAACCGAACAACCCGGCAAGCCGTCCAGCTTGCGAATCGATGACGGCCAGGAGCCGGTCGCTGGTCAGCACGACTTCGAGAAGACCGTCCCCGTCCACGTCGATTTGGGAAGCCTGTTCGAAGGCCATCCGGTCCGTGCACGCCGTCTCCTGGGCCCACCTGCTTGCGAAGGCGAGCATGCGCGCGCTTCCAGCGGCCAGCGTCTTGAGTCCATCGCGCATGATGATTGTGTTCGCGCCGCACTCCATCCAGAAATCATCCAGGCGAGCATCGCCCGCTTTCAAACAGGTCTGGTCTGGCTGGCTGCGAAACCATAAATCCAGTGCCGCATCGCCAATCGGATTATCGCCAGCCCAATCCGCTTCAGGGAACTTTTCCAGGGTTCCTGCAGCTGGTTGCGGGGCGTCAGCCGGGTCTTCGACCGGTTCCAGGGGGAGTGCTGCGCGGGAGAGCGTCTCCAGGTTGTGCACATCGATCCATGGATGTGCTGCGAGCCAGGCGAAGAGCTCCCGCGCAACGAGAGGATCGCCCCAGAACGTGTCCTCCAGGCTACCACCCAGCAAGGTGAAGCTCCCGGGCTGATCCTCGAGCGCGGCCTGGATGAGCATTCGCCTCCACGCGATGCTCAACCCTCCATCGTGCGAATGGGATTGGGCGGTATCGGTTCGAGGCAGTGGAAGCAGGCGCAGCCGGCTGGATGTGGAAGGAGCACGCGCTCCAGTACCAAAGGCATGCGCCCGAGATCAAGCCCTGAACCCCGGTTCGTGACAGCGCCGACAGCGCAGCTTGTGGGCTGTTTGCCTGGATGAGGCTTAGCCATGCCGATGGTCTGATACCGAAGGCAGTGGTGGCTGCGGCGCGGGTGGATGCGACCCGCTCCAGGTTCAGCTCGTCCACGCTGCCTGTCAGCACGATGGCGGGAAGGGTCTGGGGCAGGGTGAGCAAGCCTCTTCCCTGCAGCTGGCGGACGTAGTCGAGGTTGCCCAGGAACTCGAGGCCGGACAGGTTCTGGGGGGAATTGACGTCAAGCAAGGCTACCGGTATTGAGAACTCCTCAGCGGCTCCGAGCAGGTGCCGTAAGCCAAATCGCTCGCCCGCAGGGCCGCTGTGCGCCCCATCCCAGCTACGCAAGGCTTCCGCCGGCGTGTTCGCCGCAAAGGTGTTCCAGAAGGTGAGCAGCAGATCTGCTTTGCGGTTCTCGATCGCGTCGGAAGCCACCGGGCCGAGAACGTCGGCGGGCTTGTCCGTGCCGCGTGGCCTGGTGCGGACCATGATCAGGTAAGGCGCGTCTCGCAGCTGCGGCCAGCGATCGAATGAAATTTCAACGACATCCAGGGCCTCATCCCATTTGATCGTGGGCAGCTCGATATCTACGGTGGCTGGGAGGTCTTGGATGAGTTCAAGCTGCCCGCCGGGGCTCGCCGTGAGGCTTATGTCCCAATCCGTCCCTGGTCTGCGGCCTCCCCCAGGATCCGGCCAGAGATCGAGATCCAGCGTCAACTCAAGATCACTGGCGAGGGAGAGATCCAGGAATTCAACGCTGAAACGGGTACTGCCTGATGCGGTGGAGAGCGAGAGGGCGATTAAGCTCGACGTGAGGTGAAGGGGCGTCGAGCGGATCGAGCGCGAGCAGGCGGGTTGTATCCGGCAGCCATCCCTGGCCGCTGCATGCGGCCAGGAGCGGGAGAAATGCTGCAAGGAGCGGCGCAACTCGGCCGGCGATAGCCCTATTCGAGGTCTTCTTCCTTCTCGGCAGGGGCTGGGGCAGCGGCACGCAATTGCTCGAGCGAGACACGATTGGTATGGCGGCAGCGGGGGCAGCGTGCGTCGTAGTGGTTCCCGCCGGATTCTTGTAAAGCCTCGAGTGCGAATGCGAGTTCATCCTTCTTGATCGCGAAGCTCCATCCACATCGGAAACATCGAATCTGCATCTGGTTCTCCTTCTACGCTTCTGAAGCGGGGTTCGCATCACCCTGCTCTAGCGGAGCGCTCGATTTTCGGACTGCGAGAATGATACCACTCAGGACGAGCAGTCCTCCGATGAGAACCGGGATCCCAGGCGCCTCCTTTAAGATAAGGTAGGCCAGTATCGTGGCTGCAACGGGTTCGCCCAGCAGGCTGATGGAAACAAGTGCGGCGGAGACATACTTCAACGCCCAGTTGTAACTGGTGTGGGCGATGAGCTGTGGGAAGATGGCCAGCAACAGCAACCAGAGATAGGTTTCCTTCGAAAACCCAGTGACCGGCAATCTCAAAGCACCGACGAGCAGGAGCAGGAACAGCGCTGCATACCCGTAGACCTGCGTGATGTACGGCAGCAAACCAAGCCCATGGCGGATGCGCCGGCCAATCATGAGGTAGCTTGCTCCTGAAATGGCACCCAGCAAGGCAAGCCCATTCCCGAGCATGGCGTGCCCGTTAAAGGAATCAATCGAGGCAAGGCAAGTAGAAAAATGCAGGCCAGGACACATATCGCTGACGGCGATGAAAGCACTCCCGACCAGGGCGATGCCCAGGCCGGCCAGGGTTGTGCGGGTAGGTCGTTCACCCAGGAAGAACGGTGAGAGAACAGCGACAAACAGCGGGGAGGTTTGCACGAAGACGACCGAGCTGGCGACGTTGGTAAATTCAAGCGATGTAATCCAACTCGCAAAATGGACCGCGAGGAAGAATCCGGCCAGCACGATCGGACCACGCTGTTGTCGTCCGGCCTCTCAGGGGAGTGGAACGAAGATCATGCAGCGTGAACGGAATCAGGACAAGCGCCGCCAGGCTGAGCCGATAGGCGGCGATGACGAGCGAATGGACCTCTTGCTGTGCAAATCGGACCAAGATGGAGGAGCTGGATGCGGCCAGGATGGCCAGGGTGAGCACCAAACCTGGCGAAGGGGAAGTCCTGGCCTGCAAGTTTCGCCTGGCCGTCGATCGGCGTCATCTGGGCAGCACCCCGGGAGGTCGTCTTGACAAATGCTTCAGGCGGAGACTAGAATTCCACTAGGCCCTCAAGAGCATGCATCGCTCTTCGAATGTGCCAACTGGAAAGGTATCAACGGTCAAAAAAAGGAGTATACATCATGGCATTTGAACTTCCGAAGTTAGATTACCCGTACGATGCATTGGAGCCACACATCGATGCCGCGTACGATGGAGATCCACCACTCAAAACATCACGCAGGTTATGTAAGCAAGACAAACGCTGCGCTGGAGGGCCACCCGGAACTGCAGCAGAAATCGATCGAAGTCCCTGCTTTCCGATCTTGATGCGCTCCCCGAAGCAATCCGTGGGAGCTATTCGCAACAATGGCGGCGGACATGCCAACCACAGCCTCTTCTGGAAGGTCATGGCGCCCGGCGCCGGTGGTGAACCTGGGGGTGCTCTTGGCCGAAGCAATCCAGGCTGCCTTCGGCGATTTCGAGTCGTTCAAGGCGAAGTTTTCCGAAGCCGCAGCCACCCGGTTCGGGAGTGGGTGGGCGTGGCTTGCAGCCGATGGCAGTGGCAAGCTGCAGGTTCTATCAACCGCCAACCAGGATTCGCCCATTTCAAGTGGGCTCAAACCCCTGTTAGGCCTGGACGTATGGGAGCATGCCTATTACTTGAACTACCAGAACCGCAGGCCAGATTACATCGCTGCCTGGTGGAACGTCGTCAACTGGGCAGCCGTAGCCGAGAACTTCGCTGGCTGACAGGGTACGACCAGCGTGAGCGTAGGGGTTGCCGCGTTTCATATGCTTACATCCTGGAGGATATCTACATGACACACATCATCACCAGCCTTTGCCTGCGCGACTCGGGTTGCGTCGACGTCTGCCCGGTTGAATGCATCATTCCCGGGAAACCCGTTGATACCTGGCCCTGGTACTACATCGATCCAGATACCTGCATTGATTGCGGCGCCTGCATCCCGGAATGCCCGTTCGAGGCAATCTTTACCGAGGATGAAGTCCCTTCAGATTATGCTGCCAAGGGCGGCGAGTACCTGAGCATGCCTGCTGGCACAGCCGGGTTTGATACGGCCTATGATGGCGAAAATCATCACGGTGACGCCGTCCACCTCGATCACACGCGGGTACTGGAGGCTGGCGAGGTCGTCGATCTGACCCCTGATATCAAGCCCAATTATGACTTCTTCCAGGGCGGCCCGGGGTACGGGGCGCTGGACGAGTAATCCAATCCGATCTTTGTTTCAGGGAGGGAGCCACTGGCTCCCTCTTTTTCTACTCTGGTCGTGGTTCGATGGTTGTTCGTGCAAGAGAGCGAGGATACATGGACCCAAATCTTGACTTCCGGACCGAGCGAGATTCTCTCGGTGAAGTGCGCGTGCCTGCTGCGGCGTTGTACGGAGCGCAGACGGCCCGGGCTGTGGAGAACTTCCCCATCTCCGGGCTAAAGCCATGGCGAGCATTCATATGGTCCATGGCGGCGATCAAATCCACAGCCGCGGATGTCAACTCAGGCCTTGGGATTGCTGGACGAGGCGGTCGCGAAGGCCATCATGCAGGCAGCCCGGGAAGTCATGGACGGAGAGTGGGACCACGAGTTTGTCGTCGATCCCTTCCAGGCGGGTGCAGGGACCAGCCATAACATGAATATGAATGAGGTCCTCGCCAACCGGGCGACACAGATCCTGGGTGGTCAGCCAGGTGAGTACCGTGTGCATCCGAACGATCATGTCAATATGGCCCAATCCACCAACGACACGATACCCACCGCGATCCGTCTTGGATGCCTGTGGAGGTTGGCGGAGATGCAGGCCGAGCTGGAGGCGCTGCGCGTTGCGTTGAAGGAAAAGAGCGACGCGTTCGACGATGTCCTCAAGTCCGGCAGAACCCACCTGCAGGATGCGGTCCCGGTCAGGCTTGGGCAGGAATTCGGCGGCTACAGCAAAGCGGTAGAGCGTGATGCGCGGCGCATAGAACGAAGCGCGGCAGGGCTGCGGCGGCTCGGGATCGGCGGAACAGCGGCCGGGACCGGGCTTAACGCCCATCCCGAGTACCCGGTGATGATGGTGACCGGGCTTGAATCGCTCACAGGGTTTGACCTGAGCCTTTCGGATAACCTGTTTGAGAGCATGCAGTCGATGGCTGATATGGCCGATTTTTCCTCGGCGATGCGCACTTCAGCCTTGACCCTGACGCGGATCAGCAATGACCTGCGACTCCTGGCTTCCGGGCCGGCGACAGGGCTGCACGAGATCACCTTCCCGGCCGTCCAACCAGGATCCAGCATCATGCCTGGAAAAGTAAACCCGGTCATGGCAGAGATGCTGAACATGAGCATGTACCACATCATCGGCTGTGATACGACCGTCAGCCTGGCTGCGCAGGCGGGTCAGCTGGAATTGAATGTGATGATGCCGATCCTCGCGCACAACCTTTTCGAGATGATGCAGGTGATGATCGGCTCGGTGCGGGCTTTCACGCAGCGCGGCTTGCTCGGTTTGCAGGCAAACCGAGCGCAGGCAGAGCACTGGTTGGAACGCAACGCAATAATCGTGACCGCGCTCAACCCGCTCCTCGGGTATGCCGTCGGGGCGGCGTTGGTCAAAGAGGCGCTCGAGTTCTGGTCAAACTTTGCGGGAGCTGGCGCTCGCCAAGGCTGCGCGTGGAGAACTTACCCGCCGAGATGGTGGAGGCCCGGTTACAGGAGCGGAGATCGAGCGCGCCTTGGGAGATTTGAGGCGTCTCACAGAAGGCGGCATCATCAGCTAGAGCGCTTGGAAATACAAACGGGCAGGTGACCCACACCTGCCCGCTTCGGCTTCCGTTCCCGGATCACAAGTGTGCTTTCCGTTTGGATCCGTTTACGCAGAAATCGGAACCCCCAACCCCCTTCGCCCCCGACGCGAATATCCCGCTGCAGGTAGCGCCAAAGCGCGAGCATGTAGAGTGCGAGCGAGATGCCGAGCAGGACAATCACGGGTGAGGCATCGAGGCCATCCATCGCGCTGCCGCCCTGATAGTAGTGGGTGGGGAGGAACTTGGCGACTGGTTCGAGATCAGTGATGACTTTGCTGAAACCTTCCAGGAAGAAGTCGGCCACCACCAACATGCCTGACACGCTCGCGGCGAGCCGCCGGGAAGGAAGAAGCAAGCTCAGGAGCAGGGCGAACGAGGCGTAGAGCAACACAAGGGTCAATACCGGGATGAAGGGCAGGATCAGCTGCAAGGGAGTGATGTCCATCCCGCTCGAGCCGAGCGGGATCACCATGCCCAACCAGCCAAGCGCGCAAATGGCGATCACGGTCGTAACGAAGGCGAGGAGCCGGCTGAGGAAAAATTGCCCCCGGCTGATAGGATGGGACGCGATGAGGTCCAACCTGCCGCTCTCCTCATCCGTCACGATCAAACCCGATCCAACGAGCGCGGCAAAGATGCCCAAAAGCAGCGGCATGTAGCTGAAGAACTCGATTCCGAGGAAGCCCTGGGGCGTGGCCATGCTGGTGAGATCTCCAAAGAATGCGATGAACTCTTCTGGATACGCCTCAAGCAGCTCAAGCAGTTGGGCGGTATCGCTGAACATGGAGTCATAAAACGGCACCAACATGAGGCCAAGAGCAGCCAGCACAAGGCCCCATCCGATGATCTGGCCTCGCAGTTTGCGCAAGGAACTCAAATATTCGGTCACCATCGTCACACCTCGCTCTTGCTATCCGAGTAATACGCCATGAAGATTTCTTCGAGCGTCGGCCTCTCGGTCTCGATTTCGATGACAGGATGCTCCGCGAGCCGTTTGATTAACCCGTCCATGTCGCCCATGACCTGCAGGTGGATGGTCTTTCCGCCATCGGGGCTGATAATTTCGACGCCCTGTAGGTCACGGAAGACGGTGGCGTCGACGGGCTCCCGGAAGCGAATTGTCGCCCGGCGGACGGCGCGTGTGAGCAGGTCAGAGGTCTCGGCTACCTCAATCAGGCGGCCCTTGCGGATGATGCCCACCCGGTTGGCGATGCGTTCGACCACGCTGATGATATGGGAGGAAAAGAAGACCGTTTGGCCGGCTTCGCTCGCCTCGCGCAGTATGAGCAGGAGCTCACGCTGGATGAGAGGGTCCAATCCTGTTGTGGGTTCGTCGAGTAAGACTAAGTCAGGGTCATGCATCAACGCCTGGATGAGCCCTATCTTCTGCTTATTGCCGTGCGAGAGGTTCTTGATCTGCAAACTCAGATCAAGTTCGAGCCGCTCGGCAAGCTCTTGTGCATAGCCCGGTCTGGCCATCCCCCCGCGCAACTGGCCGAAGTAGCGGATGAGCGCCGCCCCGGTCTGGTTGCCATCCAGGTTGAGTTCTCCAGGCAGGTAACCAGTCCTGGCGCGGACGCCGACCGGATCCTGCTGGGGATCGATCCCGAGCACGCGGATCTCGCCTGACGAAGGCCTGATCAGGTCCAGCATGCAGCGCAGGGTCGTGGTCTTTCCTGCGCCATTTGGCCCAAGGAATCCGAAGATCTCACCTCGTTCTATGCTCAGGCTAAGCCCACGCAGCGCGTGGACATCCCCGTATTGCTTATGCAGGTGGGTTATGGTGATCGCATGGTTATCTGTCATTGGGATCCCTCTCGGAGTGGCAAGGCTAAGGACCTGGGCGTATTCTATCGGTTTACAGGGTAGGCCGCCTGAAGCCTGCCTGACTTCTTCATCCCATCGGGGCTGGCGCGATGTGTATAATCGCTGGCAATGGCCAAGCACGCTATCGTGCTCGAGCGGCCGTTGGCCAGTCCCGCCGAGGCTGCGTGGACTCTGCGGCGCCAGGACGGCCTTTGAAGGGCGTTCGGCGTGTGCGCCGGTGCTGCCGGGTCCACTCCCATTGGTTTGCAGTTCAGATGGGAGCCTGGGCTGGCACAAGCCTATATGCAGCTGGAAACGAACTCCCTTGCTCGGTGTTTCCAGCTCCTGATGGCGATCAATAATTAATATTACTTCAAGGATGTTGTGCGGCTCGGGTTGAGCAAGTCAGCGGGAAGGTCCTGGAAGCCAATTGATGGAGGAGGCTATGACGACGGTTATTCAAGCCGCGAGCAGTGTAGTCGCAGCGTATCTGTTGGGGTCCTTCCCCTCCGGTTTGCTGCTCGTGCGGCTGACGCGTGGCCGGGATATCCGCAACTGGTACAGCGGAAGAACGGGCGGCACGAACGTGATGCGCGTGGCTGGAATCTGGGCGGGGCTGGGCACAGCTGCGCTCGACGTCCTGAAAGCCTTCCTTGCCGTACGTTTTGCGCGCTGGATAAGCGGCGGGTCAGCCTGGCTCGAGGTGGTAGCCGGTGCGCTTGCCATCATCGGCCACAACTATTCCCTTTTCTTGGTACAGCGAGAGGACGGCCGTTTGAAATTCCGGGGTGGAGCGGGGGGCGCCTCGGCTTTTGGCGCGACGTTGGGGATCTGGCTTCCAGCTGGCCCGATCATCCTCCTGCTCGCCCTGCTCATCCTCTTTGGGATTGGCTATGCCTCTGTCGCCACCATGTCGGTGCCGCTCCTGGCCGGACTGGTTTTTGCGGTTCGAGCTGCCGCGGGGTTTCAGAGTTGGGTCTACGTCGTTTTCGGGATCCTGGCGGAGATTATCGTCATCGTGGCACTTCTGCCGAACATCAAGCGCCTGTTTGCGGGAGAAGAGCGGCTCGTGGGATGGCGTGCGAGGCGAAAATCCAGCGCAACCGCAGGCGAGGAGAAGTCCCGCTGAAACCGAACTCTCAAAACCCAGGCAACGGCTAACTCAAGTCAGTGCGAAGAGCGCCCCGTACCCCAGGCCAGCGACGATCGCGAACTCGATCAGGAGCCCGCGCGTGAGTCGTCCGCTCCTTAGCGTTGCGACTAATCCGTTTCCAACATAAACGAGCAAACCGATAGCCAGGCCAAGCCGGATGGGCGGCACCGGCCAGTAATGCGCGGCCCAGGTGATCTGCGTCCCGATAAGACCAATGAAGACTGCATCGATGATCGCTAAGCGTGCGGGGCGTTGGTCGAGGAGGGCCAGGCGCCAGCTTAAGGCGCTGATGGCAAGCATGGTTGCCGGGAGGGTGTACAGCGCCCGCTGGTTGGTCGCCCGCATCGTGAATAATGCGCCCGCGAGCAGCAGGTAGGAAAGTGTCCGCAGCCCGACCTCGCTCATTCCAAAGCGGCCATCGTTGGCGTCCACGACGAGGAATTCGGCATACAGGACGGCCAGCAGGAGCAGCGCGCCCAACAGCAAGCCGATCCAGAGCGTCGGGCCTTGTGGCAGCCTTGTGAGGATGGCCCCAACGGCGAGAGCGGCCATGCCGGGGATAACCCAGTGATTGAGCGTCGATTGCCCGGCCGTGAAATGGGGATGGGATTGGATGAGCCAATCCGCGCCAGCGGCTGTGAGCAGCGCGGCGACGGTGAGCATGATCAAGCGCGTGTTGAGCGTGATCCTCACCACCAATCCGAAGATCGTCGTTTCCATCTCCACCGAGGGGAGGGTGACGATGCGGATCAGCCCATAGGTCAGAAAAACCAGGGCGGTCATCACGCTTAAGCGGTCGCGATCTGGGGCAGGCCGTTCTCGGAGCATCGCCGCATTCTAGCACCCGCAACTGCGCGCTGTCTACCAGGTTGAGAGCGGGCACCCGCAGCCAGCCAAAGGCCTGTATAATCGTGGGACATGATTCTCTTCGCACTCTCGCTTGGGTGGTTGCTGGGGACGCTTATCAACGTCCTGGCGGACAGCCTGCCGTATAGCCGGAGGGTATCACCCCCACACTGCCTCGCATGCGGCGCACCGCGGTCAGCCACTTGCCTGGTCCGCCATCCTGGGCCTCGCCACTGGTCAGGTTGAATGTGAGTACTGCCGGCGGCGGATTCGCCGCCGAAATTGGGCTGTCGAAGTCGTAGCCGCAGCCCTGGGAGCTGCGGCGTTGTGGCTGTGGGCGGATGGTGGCCAGGAATTTTGGCCAGCCGTAATGATTTGTTCCGTCCTCCTGCTCATCACGGTGATTGACATCGAGCAGCGCCTCATCCTGCACATCGTGACCTTCCCGGCTGGCCTGGTTTTCCTGCTCCTGGGCGTCCTCAATCCGGACCTTGGATGGAAGAGGACGCTGCTTGGCGGGGCTTTTGGTTTTGGGATCTTCTACATCCTCTACCTGTTCGGGTGGGTTGTTCGCCCGCTGGACCTCCTCAAAGCGCGGCATGGATGAGGATGAGATCGCGCTCGGTTTTGGCGATGTAACCTTGTCGACTTTGCTGGGTTTGATGGTCGGATTTCCAGCCGTGATCGAAGCACTGCTGCGCGGGATCCTCTACGCAGGTGTCTTCAGCGTCGCTGATGATCGCAGTCATGCTCCTGCGCCGGCAGTACTCAGCCTTCAAGCCCTTCCCCTATGGACCCTTCCTCATCCTGGGCGGGCTATGGGTGTATTTCCAGGGCTGGACGACGCTGGAACGCCTGCTCGGCATGTAAAATCCAGCCCTCCTGTTTGTTTTTCGTTACAATGGCGTAGCAAGTGGCTGACAGTTTCCCGTGTTGGTCCCCCGGTACTACTCATGCATGAGCCGGCTCATCCTATAATGGATGAACTCAGATCGTGGAAGAGACGCTGACCGGTGAGATGATGAATCGATTTCCATTAATGGGGTCGAACAAGAAGCGCAGGAAGAAATCCCGCGGCCAGAGCATCGTGGAGTTCATGGTACTGCTCCCGGTCCTGATCATGATGCTGTCCGGGCTGATCGAGTTTGGCTTCATGCTGAACTACTACCTGGATTTGATCGACTCCGCCCGCGAGGCAGCCAGGTTCGCCGCAAACGACGATCCGCTCCACAACGATGCCACCGGTGCCTACCAGGATCCGAACCCCGGTTTTTACCTGCGGACACAGACGGTCGCTCTGCAATCGATCAACATCGGATCTGGCGGCCAGATCACGCTCAATCCGGCGACGGATGACATCGTCATCTCCGCCTTCGGTGTCATCGGGGGGAATGTGACCCAGCGTTTTCCGTCGGGGCACGGGTGAGGTCGCCCTATATTCGAACAAGACTTCCGAGCTGGATACTACGACCGACATCGAAGCCCGGCTCGATGCACTTAGCACCGAACACCGGGCTGGTGGCGGTTGAAATCTACTATGAATACCACATGATCCTGGGGTTGCCCTGGATCACTGCCTTCGTCCCGAACCCTGTCACGCTGTATGCATACAGTATTATGCCCAATCCACATGTCGAACCTACACCCACACCACTCCCGTAATCCCCGGCAGCGCAAGCTGCAGCGCGGCCAGGCGATGGTGCTCATCGCCTTGGCCTTCATCGGCCTGGCGGCGTTCACCGGCCTGGCGGTCGACGCCGGGATTCTCTTCATCCAGATCGGCCACCTGCGGCGGGCGGTCGATTCGGCCTCGCTGGCCGCAGCCAACCAGTTCCGTGAAGGGCGCTCGGACGCCGAGATCGAACGCGCGGCGGATGAGTTCATCAACCTGAACAGCCTCAACCCGGCCAACGCGGAAATCTTCAAGTGCGACATCACCGACCCAACCACCACAAACACCAACCCGTATCACGACATCACGCTCTGCCCGCCTGATACGGACGGGGATGGCGTCCACGACGACGAGCCCCCGCGCAAGTACGTCCGCGTCCGGGCGACGATGCCGGTCGATTTCGCCTTCCTGCCCATCATTGGTTGGGGTTCGATCGACATCCAGGCCGATGCCATCTCGGAAGCGGCTTCGGTCGACATCGTGCTGGCGATCGACACCTCCGAATCGATGGCCTATGATGCGGATTGCCATGATGGGGATGACGACGACGGGGACGGGGTTGATGACGACTGCGATCCTTCCCAGTACGGCTGGCCAGGCTCGCCCGGTCCGACGACCGACCCCTTCTGGGATTTACCGGACGACTACTACCGTGACCCGGATTTGTGCAACGACCTCGATACCGTCGCACCTGGCATCCAGGGCGGCTGCCACCCCTTCGAAGAAGTGCGGGCTGCAGCGCTGGCGCTCGTGAACCGCATGTACTTCCCCTATGACCGGATGGCGGTGATCAGCTTCGACCGCAACGCCGTCGCCCAGCTGAACCTGAGCTCCAACGCCAGCTCGATCGTCTCGTCGATCGGAAACCTCACGGTCTACAAGCTGGCGGGCTGCCCGGGTTTCCCGCCCGATCCGACGCTTTGTACTTCGACCAACATCGCCGATGGATTGAAGGTCGGCGGCAGCCAGTTCGGCAGCTTCCTGCGGGAGGAGGCTGTCCTCATCTTCATCCTGCTCAGCGATGGCTCGGCCAATGCCGCGACCGATACGCTGGGCAACCCCATCTGTCCCTCACCCGGAGGCCCAGGCGCACCGACCTGGCTGCAGCCCTTCTGCAAGGATGAGGATTTTGAGGAAGGGTTGGGGCAGTGGGGCTACGACACCGAGGATGCCGCCGTCGATCAATCCTATTTCGTCGGCTGCCCGGAGGCGAACTCCTTCGATCCCACGCTCACCAGCTGCGCCTCCCCCGGCCAGGGCGCCGTCGTCTTCACCATCGGGCTGGGTGATGACATGATTAACAACATCAAGTGTGATCCAGGCGCCTATCCCGGGGGCTGCGAGCTGGACCAGGGGGAGAAGCTCCTGCGCTACGTCGCCGCCGTCGGGGATGACGGCGATCCCTCCACCGATCCCTGCAGTTCGACGGGTACCGGCCTTTCCTGTGGGAACTATTACTTCGCTCCCCAGGGCGGCAGCCTGCTGCAGGTGTTCGAGGCGATCGCCTCGCGCATCTTCACCCGCATTATTCATTAGTTGAGAGAGACAGACGATGAGCAGCTTGCCAGCCAGCTTATTCAAACGACTTCGATCTGACCGGAAGCGGTTCCGCGGGCAAACGCTCGTGGAATTTGCGCTCGTCCTGCCGGTCCTCCTGCTCCTGCTCTTCGTCATCATCGAGCTGGCGCGTCTGCTGCACGCCTGGCTCGCGGTCGAGAACGGCGCTCGATTTCGGCGTGCGCTACGCCGTCACCGGTGAATACGATGACCTGTACTGCGCAGGCTTCCCGGGCGGCGTTTGTGATGCGCTGAGCGAAGAGTCGCTTGCCCGCATCCCTTCGATCAAGGATGCGGCCACGACCGGCTCGGTGGCCATCCTGCGCAATCCGCTCGCCACGGTTGCAAACCCCGGTTACTTCAAAGTCACGGTGTGCTCGAATAAATCCGTGGGCGGCTCGCCCCTGTTCTCCTACCATGCGCCGGTCACGCCCTCGCACCTGCCAGCCTGGTGCGAGGACATCGCCACGACGAATCCGCTCGAGGACCCGGGCGGCCCGGGCGACCGGGTATCCGTAACGGTCGATTTTGAACACCCGCTCATCGTGCCCATCCTGAGCACCTGGCTGCCGAACATCCATCTCTCTGCCCGGCGGGAAGGCATCGTCGAACAATTCCGGGTTGCGCGCGTGGTAGGCCTGCCGGCGACGATCGCCGTGGCAACTTTTACTCCGACCAACACCGCCACGCCGACGGAGACGCCGACCACCACGCTCACGCCTCCTCCGACGGCGACCCTGTGTAAGGTTCCACCTGTCGTCCAAATCATCCGAACCGACCAATGGTGGCGTGTATAACACGGACGTCCCAGCCCAAGCTATCGCATGGGATCCGGATAACGTGGATCCTGCGGGCTGCGCTGGCATTGGTCCGGACGGCGACGGCATCACCCAGGTCGACTTCGCCATCGATTACTGGAACGGCGTGGTGTGGACCCGGGTTTACACCCATACCGAATTTGCGCAGGCATACTGCGGTTTCGGCGGGGATGCCCCGTGTGCCACGCATTCCACCGTGACGGCACTCTGGCCGAGCGGTACGCCGATGAACAGCGGCCAGCACCGCATGCAGGCTATCTCCACCGATGATGAGGGCGTCCTGAGCGTGATCGATGAGGTGCTCTTCACGATCAATGTCGCCGATACGCCAACGCCAACGACGACCATGACCCCCACCACGACCTCGACGGCAACGGCAACCCCGACGCTTAACTGCAACAACCTCGTCGTCGGTTCCTACTACGTCGTCAATGACGGCCTTTACATGTTCATGTTCAACGGCAACCCGCGCACGGTATACCTGACCGGCTCGGATACCACCTGGAACGAGATGGATCCGGCCATGTTCGTCGATCAGATGCAGTTCAACTGGAGCCAGTATTACGGCGGAAATGACTACTCATCAAGCACGGTCGCCGGCCCTGGTGTGCCGGCCAGCTTCCCCCAGGCTCCGAGCTCGTGGACCTACTGGTACGCCGACTTCGGCGGTGTCCCGGGCGGCCAGCTCTACGGGAATTACAGCACAACGCTGACCTTCGACAACGAATGCTCGGTTAATGCGGATCTCTTCCGTGCCGTGCCGACATCGACGCCAACGCCCACGATCACTCCAACGCCGACGATTACGCCCACCATCACCCTGACGCCCATCCCGACCAACACGTCGACCGTGACCCGTACCCCGACGGTCACGCGCACGCCGACGCCGACCAACACGCCCTGCTGTGCGGGGGTCGGATTCGGCGGCACAAGTTTTGGCGCCTCGGCCGGGCTGCAGCTGGTCATCAACAACGCCACATACCCAGGTCTACGCATTACTGGGATCACGATCGACTGGGGGCCGCTCAACACCGCTTCCACGCTCTACGGGTGGAGCGAGTATGTCGACTACGTCCAGTGGAACAGCAGCACGGTGTACTCAGGAAATGACTACACTTCAACGACCTCCTTTGGCTTGAACGCCGGGGTGAACCTGGGCGGGAACACGATCTACATCGACTGGGACGGCGGGTTCAGCGGCGACTTCAGCAACTTCCCGCTCAACCTCTCGGGCAACAACTTCGGTTTCAACATCCAGTTCAGCGACTCTTCCTGCAACCTGAGCAGCTCGGCTTCGCCAAAGAGCTTCCCGCCGCCGACGGCCACCTCCACGGCAACGGCGACCTACACGCCGACGAGGACGCCGACGGTCACCCGTACGCCGACCCAGACCTTCACGCCGACGATTACAAACACCTACCCGCCGACGAACACGCCGACACAAGACGCTTAACGCCACCGCCGGCGACACCGACACCGACGACTGACTTCGACTGATGATGGAGGCGGCCCCGCACCAGCGGGGCCGCCTGATTCTCCCCAAAAGTCATCTTGCTCACCTCTGCCTGCTCGCCTAGAATCCAAAGCCATGCCGACTGAACCGCGCTTGTCATCCACCTATACGCGCCACTGGCCGGTCCTGGCCTTGGTGGTCGTCGCCCTCTATTCCCTCTGGATAACCTTTCGGCCAGAGGCCTTGACCGGGGGGTTGTTCGCCATCGTGCTCGTGTTCGGGGTGCGTGCGGCGACGGCCCTGGCGGCCGAACGCGGGCTGCGGAGGATCCCTGGCGAAGCCGCCCAGCACGTGTGGCGCAACCTGGTCGTCGGGCTGCTGATCTGGGCGCTGGCAGATGCGGCTACGCTCATCCAGGCCATACTCCAGGGACGTTCGCCAACCACTCCGGCCTTGCGTGATCTGCTGATGGTGGCCGGATATTTCGGCATATTGACGGCCATCATCCGCTACCGGCCTTCACAGAAGGAAAGCTTCGGCCGCCTGCGGGAGATCCTCGATGTCAGCATCCTCATACTGAGCGTCGTGGCGCTCGCCTGGCTTGTTTTCCTCGGGCCGGCAGTGGACGCGGCCGGGCTCCAGGTGAGCACGATTATCTGGTTGGCAATCCGGCCCATCCTGGATCTCACGCTGCTGCTGCTCATCCTGCGCCTTTTGATTGTCCAAGACGGCCAGATTCGAGCGCAGGACCCTGGCGGTACTCCTGCTTGGCGCGTTCCTTTTTTTCATCAGCGATCTCGCGGCCAGCTTGCTGGGAACGTTTCGATTCCAAACCTCTCCCAGTCTGGTCGAAGCTGGATGGATGCTCGGCACGCTTGCCCTCGGTTCAATCTTTTGGTTGCCCATTGGCCAGGCATCTGCTCCCCGCGAACACGGGCTCGAACCTCTTCGTAGCTGGCGTACACGGCTTGAGCTGTTGTTCCCCTTGGTTTTTACCTACGCGGTGGTCGCATTCCTATTCTTCGATTGGTGGTTCTCAGGGGCGTTGGACTGGGTTGGCGTTGGCGCAGCCGCGCTGCTCATCGGTCTGTTGTTTGCCCGCCAGGGGGTGATCGCCGGCCAGCATGAGTTGCGCCAGTTCGCCGCGCTCATCAACGCTGCCGCCGACATGGCCTTCATCTGCGACCTGGACGGCCAGGTCAGGCTCGCCAACCCATCCCTGCAGCGGGCACTCGGCATTCACGGGGGGGAATCCGAGCACTGGGGTTTGCAGTCCGTGCTTTGTTCACCGGAACCTGCGAGCGTTCCCGAAATGCTGGTCCAGGCCCGCCAGGTGGGGTGGTCGGGGGAGGTCGTATTCCAGAACCGGGCAGGGGATCGCTTTCCCGCCTCGCTCGAGATGAGGCCGGTCCAGGATCCGCTGCATGGTGGGTACCTCATCGCCGGCACGGCGCATGACCTGACCGAGATCCTCAAGCGTGAGGATGATTTAAAGAAGGCGCTTCAGGACATCGGCCTGGCGCGCAAGGAGTTGGCCGACCTCAACCTGGGTCTGGAGCAGAAAGTCGAGATGCGCACAAGCGAGCTCGAGGCGACCGTGGCAGACCTGGCCAGGCTGAACGAAGAGCTGAAAGAGCTCGATCAGCTCAAGTCGGAGTTCGTTGCGCTCGTGTCGCATGAGCTGCGTGCACCGCTGACAAACATCCGGAGCGGGGTGGAGCTGCTGCTTGAACGGGATGGGAAGCTCACCCGCAGCACGCTCGAATCGCTGGCTTTGATCCAGGCTGAAACCGAGCGGTTAACGATGTTCGTAGAAACCATCCTCGATCTTTCCGCACTTGAAGCGGGCAGGGTGGAGCTCACCCTGAAATCGATGGCGGTTGAACCCGTCATCCAGGAGACGCTGGGACGCTTTCCAACTCAGCTCGTACAGAACCGGATCCGCATCGACCTGGCTCCAGATTTACCACCTGTGTTGGCCGATCGGCGGGCGCTTTCGAGCGTGCTCTTTCATCTGCTGGATAACGCCTCGAAGTATGCGCCGTCTGGGCTTATACAGGTATCGGGCCAGGTGGAAAATGAGCAGGTGCGGATCGAGGTGCGGGATGAAGGCCCCGGGATCCCGCTGGCAGAGCGTGGGCGAATTTTCGAGATGTTCCACCGGCTTGATGCGAGCGACGCCCGAGAGATCTATGGCCACGGGCTGGGGCTGCCCATGGCGCGTCGTCTGATGGATGCGATGGCAGGGGAGATTGGCGTCGTCGACAGCCCAAAATCTGGTGCCATCCTTGCGATCTCGCTGCCGTTCGCACTTGAGGCCGAGGCGCGGCCCGGTTAAGCTGGGGGACGTAGAAACGGGAGGTAGCAGGTTCGTGAGTGCAAAACTGCTCATCGTGGACGACGATGCCACCTTGCTGCGATTCCTGCGCGACTACCTGGTGGAAGACGGCTTCCAGGTCGTGACCGCCGAGCGGGGGCAGAAGGCACTGCGCATCTTCTTTGAAGAACGCCCCGACCTGGCCATCCTGGACGTGATGATGCCCGGGATGGACGGCTGGGAGCTGACCGCACGCTTGCGTGAGCTGGCTGATGTGCCAGTTATCTTGCTCACCGCCAAGACCTCCGAGGCCGACAAGCTGCGCGGGTTTCGGCTGGGCGTCGACGATTATGTGACCAAACCCTTCAGCCTGGCTGAGCTGGGTGCCCGCGTCCGGGCCGTGTTAGCGCGCTCAAGGGTCCGATCCCAGGGGACGGTGCTGCAAGCTGGCCGATTGACGCTCGATGCAAGAAAACGCGAGGTCCGCTTGGGGCCAGAACTGCTTGAGCTCACGCCGACCGAGTTCCGCCTGCTGGAGGCCTTGATGCAGCGTGCGGGTGAAGCCGTCTCACAAGAAGAGCTGATCCAGCGCGTCTGGGGCGAGCATCAGACCGAAGGCAGCAGCGGGCTGCGGCGCTACATTTGGCTGCTGCGCAAGAAAGTCGAAGACGATTCCTCCGATCCCGTTCGGCTGCAGACTGTCCGTGGTTATGGGTACCGGCTGACAGTGTAGCACTTCGCTTGTTCATTTTCCTGCCCAAACTTGGAAAACTTGTGTTTGTGATTCTGTAAAGTGGCTGTAAGGTCGCATTTTCACAATTGACCCCATACTTTGGATACCGAATCTACGTTGCTCACGTATTCGGGAACCAAAAAACGATACCTAATATGAAGAGCAGCGCTATGTGTGGAAAAGGCGTAAGTCGAAGAGTACCGGTCAGGCGTTAGTCGAATTCGCACTCATCCTGCCCATCCTGCTCCTCGTCCTGTTCACGATCATCGAAACAGCACGCCTGCTCCATGCCTGGATAACCGTGGAGAATGGTGCGCGCTTCGGCGTGCGCTACGCCGTTACCGGTGGATTTGAAGATCTTTACTGCGCGGGGTACACCGGGGGGATCTGCAACAACCAGACCGAACGCGATGCAGCCCGCATCCCCTCTATTCGCGATGCCGCACTATCGGGCGCGGCCTCGGTCTGGCGCGATCCGATCGCCTCGGATGGTTTCCCCGGCTTCTTGAAGATCACAGTTTGTTCCAACAAGACCGGGGTGGTGTACTTCCCGCCCGATGTCAGCTCCTCCACCTCCGCCGATTGTCAGCCGATTGAGGATGCAGGCGGGCCGGGGAACCGGGTTTCAGTAACCGTCGATTTCGACCATCCCATCATCAGCCCCATCATCAACACATTGCTGCCGAAGGTCCGTCTCAGTGCCCGGCGTGAAGGCATCGTCGAGCAGTTCCGCGTGGCGCGCGTCATCGGCCTCCCGGCGACGATCTCCGTCCCGACGTTCACACCCACCAATACGGCGACTGCGACCGCGACCGGGACGCAAACCCCGAGCCCGACGGTTACACCGACACAATGCAAGGTGTCGCCGCAGGTCCGCATCCGCAATCCGCTTATGGGTGAGTACTTCCTGACCACGGTACCGTCCTATGTCTGGGCATATGATCCGGATGATTACGCACCGGACGATTGCCAATCCGATCCCGCGCTCTACGCCAATACCCCGGATTACGCCAATGATGGTCTCGGCATCACCCAGGTCCAGATCGTCATAGAAGAATGGACGGGGATGGCCTGGTCGAACGTGCACTCACAGACCGAAGGCATCCAGGCGTACTGCGGATTCGGCGGCAATGGTCCCTGTGCGGAACACGACATCACCACCAACTTCTGGCCGGGTGGCGCGCCGGTCCACAACGGCATGCACCGCATGCTGGCCCGCGCACGTGACGATGAAGGCTCATGGAGCAACTGGAGCGAGGTCCAGTTCAGCATCAACCTGCCGCCCACGCCGACCCCGACCTCAACCAGCACTTCAACGCCGACACCGGTGCCCTCCTGCACGGGTGTGGATTTCGGCTCGTTCCAAATGAGCACCAGCGCCCGCATCACGCAGTACATCAGCAACACGAGCTATCCCGGCCTGACAGTGGCGGCCGTGACGATTTATTGGGATGCCGTCGAAGAGGCCTCCTCAATGTTTGGTTTGAACGAATACATGAACTACATGCGCTGGAACGGCGCTACGATCAACAACGGCAATGACTACAGCAGTTCGACCACTTCAAACACGGGCATGCCGCGCGATGTGAACGAAGGCACGAATGCAAATAACATCGTCGTCGACTTCAGTGGAGGCTTTGGCGGAAACTGGGGGAGTTCTCCCTACAATTTTGATGCCTCGCACTTCGGCTTTTTCATCCAGTTCAGCGACCCCACTTGCAACCTCTTCCGCAGTGGCGCGCCGGCCAACATCCCGACTCCAACGATGACCTTTACGCCGACCATTACGCCAACGCCGACCCGCACGCCTACGATCACCCAGACGCCGACCATCACGCAGACAGCCAACGATCACGCTCACCCCGACCCGGACGCTCACCCCGACACGAATACCCCAACGCCGACCATGACGCCTGTGCCGAGCTGTTCGAACCTCTCGGTCACCAGCCGTCGCATCAACGGCAGCAATTTCGAGGTACGCGTCCGCAACCTGAACGTAGCCCCAGCCCTGCTCACCTGGTCACGCTTGGATTGGGATACGACTTGGGCTCCCCCGGCTTATTTCAACTACTTCTCGTTCCAGGGCAACCAATACTATGGGACGAATTCATACGGCTCGCCGGTCATTGCTTCGGCGCCGAACATCGCGCTCAACCAGGGTCAGAATGTCTACTGGATTTCGAACTTTACTTTGAACGGGGCTCCGCTCGCCGGCGTATTCTCCGCCAATCTAACCTTTACCTTCCCTGGATGGGGCAGCTGTTCCCTTAGCAGTTCGCTCTCGATCGCCACACCCACCAACACGCCGCTGCCGACGAACACGCCGACCGTGACGAATACGCCAACCGTGACCCGCACGCCTACGAGGACCTCCACATCGAGCGCGCCGACGCCGACCCGCACACCAACGATTACGTCGACCTCCGCGCCAACCGCCACCGTCGTTTTTGACTAACGCACAGTAGCGGTTCCAACCCGCCAGAAACCATGCCGGCGGGGTCCCGCCTCAGCTTCAAGCGATCCGGGTTCACTCCCCCTCCTCGAAAACCGTCTGTAAGCTGTTTGTAAGCCAGACATGCCTTCGAACCTTGTAGACTGTGGCTACCAGTGGTGGTTCAAAATGGTGGCCGGCCTGCAGTTTAACGAGGGTCGAGGGAGTCATGATAGGGAAGCCAAAGAGAAAACATCGATCACCCGCACAAGCGCTCGTAGAATTCGCACTTATTCTTCCGATTCTGCTCCTCGTGCTATTCACCATCATCGAGACAGCCCGCCTGCTGCACGCCTGGGTCACCGTCGAGAACGGCGCCCGCTTCGGCGTCCGCTACGCGGTCACGGGCGGGTATGAGGACCTGTACTGCGCCGGTTTTACCGGGGGGATCTGCAACGACCAGACCGAGCGTGATGCCGCCCGCATCCCCTCCATTCGTGATGCGGCGCTCTCGGGGGCGGCTTCCGTCTGGCGTGATCCAACCGCCCCTGACGGGACGCCAGGATTTCTGAAAATCACCGTTTGCTCCAATAAGACGGGCGTGGTCTATTTCCCGCCGGATGTCAGCACGAGCACCTCTGCTGATTGCCAACCGCTCGAGGACGCTGGTGGGCCGGGCAACCGCGTGTCCGTCACCGTTGATTTCGACCATCCCATCATCAGCCCCCTCATCAACACCGTGCTGCCCAAGGTCCGCTTGAGCGCACGCCGGGAGGGCATCGTCGAGCAGTTCCGCGTGGCGCGCGTCATCGGCCTGCCAGCCACGATCTCCGTGCCGACGTTCACCCCGACCAACACAGCCACGGCGACGACGACCGGTACGAGCACATCCACCGCCACCGTAACCCCGACCGCTTGCAAGGTGCTGCCGCAGGTGCGCATCCGCAACCCGCTCATGGGTGAGTCCTTCTTGACGACGGTGCCATCCTATGTCTGGGCGTACGATCCGGATGACTTCGCCCCGGACGACTGCCAGTCGGACGCCGCCTTCTACGGCAACACGCCCGATTACATCAACGACGGGTTGGGGATCTCCCAGGTCCAGATCGTGGTTGAGGAGTGGACCGGAATGTCTTGGGCGAATGTGCACTCCCAGACGGAGAATGTCCAGGCCTACTGTGGCTTCGGTGGGAATGGGCCTTGCAACGAACACAACATCACGACCAACTTCTGGCCCGGCGGGGCGCCCGTGCATAACGGCATGCACCGCATGCTGGCCCGGGCTCGCGATAACGAGGGCTCCTGGAGCCCGTGGACCGAGACCCAGTTCAGCATCGCCATGCCGCCCACGCCCACCCCGACCGTCACGCATACACCAACGCCGACAGCGACGCCCTCCTGCTCGGGAGTCTCGTTCGGAACTTTCCAGTTTTTGAACTACGCCCGTATCCGCCAGCGGATCAACAACACAACCTACCCGGGGCTGCAAGTCGTAGCCGTGACGATATATTGGGACGCGGTCGAGACTGCCTCCAATCTGTACGGCTTGAATGAGTACATGAACTACGCCCGCTGGAATGGTTCAACCTTCAACAACGGCAACGACTACAGCAGCTCCTCAACCTCGAATACCAATATGCCGCAGCCGGTTACAGAGGGGACCAACGCCAGCACGATTGTTGTGGATTGGAATGGAGGGTATGGGGGATACTGGAACAATTCGCCTTACAACTTCTCCTCCTCCAACTTCGGGTTCTTCATCCAGTTCAGCGACCCGTCCTGCAACCTGTTCCGCAGCGGCGCGCCGGCCTCGCTCCCGACGTCGACCTACACCCTCACACCGACCAACACGCCCACGATCACGCGTACCCCTACGATAACCACGACTCCTACGAACACCTTGATCCCGACTGCGACGCCGCACGCCTACCATCACGCTCACCCCGACCCGCACGCCGACCCCGCGCTGCAGCGATCTCTCCGTCACCAACCGCCGCATCAACGGGGATGACTTCGAGGTGCGGGTGCGCAACAACAACGTCGCACCGGCCCTGCTGACCTGGTCCAGGCTATACTGGGATACGAGCTGGGCGCCGCCGGCCTACTTCAACTACTTCACCTTCCAGGGCAACAACTACTACGGCACCAATTCCTACAACTCGCCTGTGGCCGCTTCGGCGCCCAACATCGCGCTCAACCAGGGTGAGAACCGGTATTGGGAGGCCGATTTCAACCTCAATGGATCGCCGCTTGCCGGGAACTTCAGCGCCGACCTTATCTTCACCTTCCCGGGGTGGGGCAGCTGCTCGCTGAGCACGTCGCTCTCCATCGCCACGCCCACCAACACGCTGCCGCCGACCCAGACCAGGACGCCGACGCGCACGCCGACCCGTACCAGGACGCCAACCAGGACGGCGACGGCGCTCAATCCGACGGCGACGATGACCCCGACCCAGACGACGACCGCTGCGCCGACCGACACCGTCGTCTTCGATTAGGCCGAGCAGCCCCTCGATCTCGCCGACCCCCGGAACATCTGTTCCGGGGGGCTTTTCCTTTAGCCATACCCCGGATTGCTCATTGCGCCTGAATGCACAACTCGGTATCCTTGACTTTGGGCAGCGGGGGGCTGGTTTTGTACTGGAAAACCAGCTGAACTGGTTGACATAAGCTGTCCTCGGGGGTGGGCTTCAAGCCTGGAAACCCAGCTCATTGGCAGTAGCTCTTGTGTAATCTGGTTGCAAGGTTCCCGACCTCGCTTTTCGTGTATTATCGAGACGGGAAGATGCGCCGCTTTGCCCTTCTGCCAGCAAGGCGCACCTGATAGAAAGGATCGATAGTGGGCGACGATCACGAGGAGATCAACCAGGGGAGCGGGACCATCCTCATCGCTGAGGATGATCCTGATTACAGAAGCCTGTTGATCCGCCGCGCCCAGAAGATGGGTCTTTCGATCCTCGAAGCCGCCGATGGTGGGGAAGCGATGCAGATCATCCGGCGCGAGACCTTCGATCTGATGGTCGTCGACCTCTACATGCCTGGCTACAACGGGATCGACCTGGTCAATGCCGCTCGCAAGGTGGATCCAGAGGTGCAGGCGCTCATCCTCACCGGGAAGCGCCTCGGTCGAGACCGCGGTCCTGGCCCTGCGGGCCGGGGTTTACGATTATCTGACCAAGCCGCTCGAACTCGATGACGACCTTTGAACTAGCCCTTTCGCGCGCCCTCGAACGGCGCCGCCTGATCCTGGAGAACCGCCGCCTCTTTGAAGAGGTACAGCGGCTGGCTGTGACCGACCCTCTGACAGAGCTCAACAACCGGCACAAGCTCCAGGATACCCTGGCGATCGAGATGGAGCGTGCGCATCGCTACTCCCGTCCGCTCTCGATCATCATGGTCGACGTCGATGAGTTGAAGAAGATAAATGACAACCATGGGCACAAATCCGGGGATGAGGCCTTGAAGTGCGTCGGATCGGCCATCCGGCGCTCGGTCAGAAAGGTCGATCTGGCTACCCGCTATGGTGGGGATGAATTCGTCCTGGTGCTTCCTGAGGCGGATTGCAAGGAGGCGACGGCCGTGGCCGAACGCATTGCCCATGAAATAGAGGCTGCGAATTTTGAGCCTGGTCCGCTGACCGTCAGCCTTGGCGTTGCTCAGTGGTCACCGCAATTCAAAACGATCGAGGCCTTTGTTGAAGCGGTGGATAACGCGATGTACAAGGCCAAACGATCCTCTTCGAAGCATAAGAAGATCGTCGCCGTGGATCCATGTCTTTGAATGTGATGAAAGACAGTCTCCTGGCGTGATTGCAGTTATTCAATAAAGGAGGTCGACACATCCTAGCCGCAAATAACGATGGCTCCCGGCGTTCCAGGCGCCTGATCTGGAACGAGCTTGCGCGGAGGATCCCCGGAATGCGCCCTTGCAGCATAGGATGAGAACCATCATGGATCGTCTCCAATCTATCTCCATTGAGAGCAGGTGCGTGGTTCGAGCGCGTCCGGAAGCGCTTGGATGCGCTCATGCGTCGCTACCCGACGCTCTACAGCCTGCGGACGAAATTGGTGGCGCCCTACGCCATCCTCACCCTGATCATCGCCATGCTCGGCGTATATGTCATCACGCGCCTGGTGACCTCCTCCTACGAGGAACGATTCAGCAACCAGATGGTCGAGGCGAACATCGTTGCCGCTGACGGCATCGTTCGCCTGGAGCGAAAGCAGCTCAGCGTTGCCCGGTTGTTGGCAAACATGCAAGGCATTCCGACTGCAATCGAACAGCAGGATCAAGACCTGCTGATCCCGCTCTTCCATGGCGTTGCCCTCAATGATGAGATCGAAACGATCGGCGCACTCGATCGCTCCGGACGTGCGCTGCTGGTCCTATCGCATGACCTCGAAACAAGGAGGTCGAAACATTCTCGGGGGATGATTTCTCCCAAGTTGAACCGGTGGCCATGGTCATGAAGGGCGTCATCGACGACCAAGGTGACAAGTTCATCGGCCTGGCCGGTTCACAGTGGGGGCCGGTGTTGCTCACGACCGCGCCCATCCATGACGAAGCTGGGACGCTCCAAGGTGTGCTCATCGTGGGCACACGGCTCGAGACCTTCCTCGTCGAGCTTAAGGGTCAAGCCCTGGCCGATATCGTCATCCTGGACGAGCAGGGGAAGATGCTCTCGAGCACGCTGGTCGAACCAGAGGAAGGCTACGGCGTACTGGAGCTGGGGCCATTGGGCGCTCAGGGGGAGAGCTTCCAATCCACCAGTGTCAGCCTCAAACTCTACGGCCGGGCCTACGAAGGGATCTATTCGCCCCTTACCCTGCGAGGTGAATCGAAGGGCTACCTGGGGGTCATCGTGCCCAGCGATTACGTGCTGAATGTGATTTCCACCAGCCGCAACACCTTCAGCCTCATATTCACCCTGGGAACTGTGGCGGTGATCGTCCTCGGATACATCCTGGCCCAGCACGTAGCCCGTCCCATTCTCAGGTTGCGTGCGATCTCGCAGGCTGTGGCTGGCGGCGACCTGGAACAGAGCAGCGGATTGGATCGGAGCGATGAGATTGGTGAGCTGGCAAATGCCTTCGACATCATGACCCTGCGGCTGCGAGAGCGTACGGAGGAGGCGGCCCGGCTTTACAGCGAGACGATCCAGCGGAATAAGGAACTGGCTGACATCAATGCCCGGCTGCAAGCTGCGCAAGCACAGCTGGTACAGTCTGAGAAACTCGCGGCCGTTGGGCAGTTGACAGCCGGCATCGTCCACGACGTCAAAAACCCACTGGCGGTCATCAAAGGCCTGGCAGAGGAATTGGCCGAGGAGACCGATGCGGATGAATTCACCCGCCAGGGATTACAAACCATCCGCGAGAGCGCAAGCCGGGCGAATACCATCGTCACGGATCTTCTGAAGTTTGCACGCCAATCCTCGCCCGAGATGCAGCGGCGAGATCTGCGGGACACGCTCGAATCCGTCTACCGCCTGACGGAGTACTTGCTCCGTAAGGGCAAAGTCAAATTGGTCTCAGAGCTCCCCGACCACCCCGTTATGACGACCTATGACTCGCAGCAAATTGAACAGGTAATCATCAACCTGGTGACGAATGCCGTGCAGGCCATGCCGGATGGGGGTGAACTGCGGATACGCCTGACCAAGGATGAAACCAAGGCCAGGATCGACGTCGAAGACAGCGGGATCGGCATCCCGCAGGAGAATCTGCTCAAAATCTTCGACCCGTTCTTCACGACCAAGCCGGAAGGCGAAGGCACAGGCCTGGGCCTTTCTGTCAGCTACGGCATCGTTAGCGAACATGGGGGCAGCATCACGGTTGAAAGCGAACAAGGCGTCGGGACAACCTTCCACGTGGTCCTGCCGCTGCGCGAGGGCGAAAGTGAACGGGTGGAGCCAGAAAAGAAGAAGAAATATGCCGCGCATTCTGGTCGCTGACGACGAAGAAGCCTACCGAAACTTGCTTTCCGGTCATCTCGAGCGGAAAGGATTCGAGGTTGATTGTGCCTCGAATGGGCGCAAAGCATTGGAACGGCTGGAATCCGATGCGGTGGATTACGAAGTCCTGGTTACTGACTTGATGATGCCCGAGATGACCGGCCTCGAGCTGCTGCGCCATGCTAAAGCGCATGATCCCTGGCTGGAAGTCATCGTCATCACGGCCTCGGACGATGTCGACAATGCCATCTCGGCCATGCGAGAAGATGGCGCCTATGACTATTTATTGAAACCCCTTGAGACCATCGGCTTGCTGTCGCTTGCCGTCAGCCGGGCGGTTCAACACCGGTCATTACGCATCGAGCGTGAATCGCTCAATACACGCCTCCAGGAAGATGCCTCTCGCCTGAACGCCCTGATTTCTGGCACAGGGGATGCGATGTTGGCGGTGAATGGAGCCGGGATCGTCAGCGTCGCGAACCCGGCAGCCAGCGAGCTGCTCGGTGTGGAAGAACTTGATGGCCAGCCTTCACTGGAGGTACTACCGCCCGCCCTCGCCAGCCTCGTGGAGAATTGGGTAGCCCTTGGCGACCGCGTGCCGACGCTGGTGGAGATCGTGTGGCCGGTGGAAGCGGTCCAGCTGGTGAGCTTAACCCCGATCCAGCAAGAGGGAGAGGGGTGGGTCATGGTCTGCCGCGACATCACCCACCTGCGCAACCTGGATGAGCTCAAGATGAGGACTCTGACCGAGGCAGCCGGGCGCATCCGGCTGCCCCTGGCGCAGGCCGTCGCCAAGCTGGCCGAGATGGGGGAGGAAGCTGCGCAGGCGAAAGAGGACGTCTCCGCCACCGTATACCAGCTTGCCAAGCTGCTTGGTCGGATCCAGACATGGATGGATGAACTGCTGGCGATGGTGCGGGTCGATGCGGGAATCGGCTATTCCAGCGCCCGGATTTCGGTCTCGGAAGTGATTAACACCCAACTGAAATCCAATTTTGAGGCTGCACATAAGGACCGCGAGCTCCACCTTGAAATAGATTTCGAGCAAGACCTGCCCGCTTTGAACGTCGACCCCACCTTGTTGACGAAGATGGTCCAGGGGTTGATCCAGCGGGCGGCAGCCCGCAGCCCACGTGGTGGCAAGATCCAGGTGGTTGTACGCAGACACCAGGATCAACTCTGGCTTGAGATCACAGACCAGGGCTTGCTTGCGCATCCGGGCCCGGGAGAGGAAGCCAATGGACGTACGTTGACCTCGCGGGCGGACGGTTTCGAGGGCGAGGGTTTTGGCCTCGAGCTCGTTAAGGCTATCGTGAACAGGATGGGCGGGCAGTTATGGGTGCGGGGGCGGGGGAGGATCGGGAGCACGATCGCCATTTCCCTTCCACACGAGCCTGTTGTTGAGAGGGTGGAAGGCTGATGCGGCCAGGTAAGCTGAACCTTGCGCATAGCCAATTAGGAGCGCATGAGCTGTGGGGTGAAACCGATGGGTGAACCGGTCGTTCTCGTAGCAGATGACGATCCCGAGATGCTGCAGTTGATGGTCCGTCGACTGTCGAAGCAGGGATTTGAAATTGACCAGGTCGAGGACGGGCGCAGCGCGCTGGAGCGGTTGTCAAATAGGTCCTATGACCTGGTCGTCACCGACATCTATATGCCTGGTGTAACGGGTTTGGAACTGCTCCTGCAAGCAAAGGAAGCTGACCCGCATACCCAGGTCGTGGTCGTGACCGCCGGTGCGACGATGGAGAACGCGATCGAGGCTTTGAACAACGGTGCTTTTGCTTACTTGCTGAAGCCGTTCGATCACTACAGCGTCTTCGACACGACCGTATCAAGGGCGATGCAATTTCGGCGGGCGCTTCTGGATAATGAACGGCTGGGGGAGATCCAGCGCCGGCGCGGCGATATGCTGGAGGAAGAGGTCACCGAGCGCGTGCAGCAGCTTCAGCGAAGACGCAAGGAATTAATGGAGCTCCTCGCCAGCCTGCCGGATGGCGTGATGGTTGTCGAAGGGGCAGGCCGCATCATGATGACGAACCCACTCGCCGATGAGTGGATGGCGCACGATCGCAAGGATCCAGCACATCCCATCCAGTCCTACCTCGAAACGCTGCAGGAAACCTGGGCATCGGGCGAATGGCAGGTCGAGCTGGCGGGGGAACAACTCACGCTGCTGGCGGCCGCACTGGCAGGGCTCGGACGGATCACGGTGGGTGGTGGTCATCCGAAGTCAGGTGGAAGCGCGCCAGGCAATTGGGCCAGAGGAGGCGATTGACATGCTCACCGAAGCCTCGCACTGGCTGCAGACCCATCCCATGCAGCGGGCGATGCAGGCTACCCTGGCGCAGCTTGACGAACTCATCCTCGAGCTGCGCGCCAAGGTACAGGAACGCCCATCGACGGACGAATTGCGCAGCATCGCGTGGAGCGAGCTGAATTTGAACACGGACAGCAAAAAACCTGCTGAACCGGAAGGTGTGCGTCCTGGCAAGCAAGATGCGTTCATGGATGAGGATGCCGATACAGATCAAGCCGGGGTGGTTTAGCCCATCATGCTTGAAGAAGTGCAGCAGCCGCCAGCCCACGAGGGGCAGCAAGAAGCGCAGGATCGCCGAAGATGGATTTCGCTGCTTCTTGCCGCCCTGTTCATCTTCCTGCTGCTCTTCGGATGCGGCCAGCTTGCGATGCTTGTCGATCCCAGCCGGCCCACTATGGAGGTCCGCTCGGGGCTGTTCGCTGATTACAGTTTTGAGCCGCCGGTCGTGTTTGGCGCCCTGAGCCCGCGCCTGATCGCCGAGGCGGCTGGTGACAGTGGCCTGCCGTTCACCGGGGCCAATCCCGGTAGCGGCTGCTTCCTACCTGGTCTGGGATGCCTGGCAACCCAGACGCCGAGTCCTACCCCGACGGCGTCTAACACCCCGACAGCGACGGCGAGCCCCACTGCAACGGCGACGCCCACCGATACAGCTACGCCGACGAATACGCCCTGGCCGACATTTACGCCGACGGCGACCGACACCCCGACCAATACCCCGACCCCGACGCCCCTGGTCTGGCCGCTTAAACTTGTTAACCCGGGCGAAGTCGACCCGCTTGGCGATACGGTCACGGTAAGCATCATCGTCGTCAACTACGGGAACACAACCGGCGCCTCGCTGACCGAGATCGTCGACCGCATGCCGCCAGAGATGACCTGGATCCCGGGCAGCTGCAGCGTGATGCCTGGGCCGAGCGCACCGTGCACGCTGGTGGGGAACACCCTAACCTTCACTTTCTCCCCCCCGCGCAACATACCGCAGAATCAATTCGTGCGCGTTACATTCCAGGCAGATGTGGCCGGCATGGCTGCCGGCGGCGTGATCTCGAACGAAGCCGAAGCTCGCGGCGGCAACTTCGCCACCTCGACCTACGTGCGCAGGATTTTCGCCTACACGCCGACACCGACGAGCACCCCGATCACGATCCCGGTAGCGAACGACGACCCGGGATCACCGCCGGCTTCCTATGTGACGAATGAGGACACACCCTTCAACCTCGCAGCCCCAGGATTGCTCGCAAACGATACCGATGCAGCGTGGGATACCTTGAGCGCTGCGTTGTCCGGCGCCCCCACGCATGGGGTTGCAGTCGTGAGCCCGGACGGGTCGTTCACTTACACACCGGCCTTGAATTACTTCGGCAGTGACAGCTTCACCTACCAGGCTTGTGACGCAGGCGGATCCTGCGACACGGCCACAGTCTATTTGAGCATCAATCCTGTTCCCGATTGGCCGGTTGCTCTCGATGACAACTACGCGACCAATGAGGATGTAACGCTCAACATCCCCGCCCCCGGGGTACTGGGGAATGATTCGGACGTGGATGGAGATCCGCTGACGATCCGATTCCCTTTGCTCACGAGCCCGGCCCACGGGGGCTTGACGCTGAACGGGGATGGTTCCTTCGCCTATGTCCCGGATCCGGACTACTTCGGACCGGATCAGTTTACCTATCGAACCTGTGATCAACCGGTAGCCGGCCTCTGTGATACGGCGACAGTTTTCCTCCAGGTTAACTCGGTCAATGACCCGCCTGAAGCAGTCGACGATGTTGCGAACACGGATGAAGACGTTGCCGTCGTCGTCGATGTCCTGGCGAATGATGCTGACCCGGTCGAAGGCGATTCGCTCAACGTCGTGGGTGTGACACAGGGTGCCGATGGCACGGTGAGCTTTACCGCCTCCGACGTCACCTACACGCCAAACCTGAACTTCAATGGCATCGATGCCTTTACCTACACCGTCAGCGATGGGAATGGTGGATTCGATACGGCCGACGTCGATGTCACCATCAACCCGGTCAACGATCCTCCGATCGCCGTCGATGATCCCTGGCCAGCCTCGCCGCCGATCATCATCGGGCAGGGTGGCTTTGCGCTGATTAACGTGTGGGCGAATGATTACGAGAACCCGGTCGAGGGCGATACGCTCTACGTGAGCGCCATCGTCAGCCCGCCCGCCTCCGGCGGCTCGAGCACGGCGACGGTCGACGACAATACGACTCCCGGGGATGTCACCGACGACCATGCGGTCCTGTACACGCCCGATCCTGCTTTCCACCATCCATCCCTGCCGGATACCTTTGTCTACGAGCTTAACGATGGCAACGGGGGGACGGCCCAGGCTACGGTCTCGGTCATCGTGAACGACGCCCCGGCCGGGAGTGCTGACGCTTACTCGGTTGATGAAGATACCACCCTCGATGTCCCGGGGACGCTGCCTCTCCCGACCTTGCTCGACAACGACAGCGACCCGAACGGCGATCCAATCCAGGCCGTCATCCTGGTCAACCCGCTTCACGCCCAGTCCTTCACGCTCAACCCGGACGGCTCATTCAGCTATACCCCCGTCTTGAATTACTTCGGCGCAGACAGCTTCACCTACCGGCTCTGGGATGGTGGGCTTTACTCGGGAGGGGTAGTCGTCAGCTTTACGATTAATCCCATTAATGATCCCCCGGTCGCCGCTGACGATTCCATCCGGACCAACATGAACACCCCGCTCAACATCCCGGTTCTGGCGAACGACACCGATATCGAGTTGGACCCGCTCAGTATAGGATCGCTCGATCTGGCGACCTTGAGCACGCTCGGCGGTGTCGCCGACAACGGCACGTACGTGACCTACACCCCGCCTGCCGCAACCACCGGGCTCGATGAATTCCTCTACCAGGCGACCGACGGAATGGGGGATTCAAACTGGGCCCGGGTTGCGGTGACGATCAGCGGTCCACCCGTCGCCATTGACGATGCCTACATCACCACCGAGGACACCGCGCTGGTCGTCTCTGCAGCACTCGGGGTGTTGGATAACGACAGTGATCTTGATGGTGATCCGCTGACGGCGGGCTGGATTTCGGGTCCCTCGCATGGCTTGCTCTCGCTTAACCCGGACGGTTCGTTCACCTATACGCCAGTCTTGAACTACAACGGGGGAGATAGCTTCACCTACCAGGCGTGTGATCCGGGAGGTGCCCCGCCGCAGCCGCCCCTGTGCGATCCGGCCGTGGTCGATATCACCGTGAACCCGGCCAACGACGCGCCCACTGCCAACGATGATTCCTATACGATCGATGAAGACATTACGACCGATTTCGACGTCATCGTCAACGATACGGATATCGACGGGACCATCGATCCGACCAGCGTGGTCATCATCGACGTCCCCCTCCACGGCAGCGCCACACCGAATGCCGATGGGTCCGTGACGTATAACCCGGATTGGAATTACAACGGGAGCGATTCCTTCACCTATACGGTCGATGACAACGATGGGGCGACGTCGAACATCGCCCTCGTAGATATCACGATTGACGCCGTCAACGATCCCCCAGTCGCCAATAATGATTCGTACTCGACGGGCATGCGTGCCTACCAGGAGTTGAGCCGCCTCGTCGTGGGCCCCGGCGCCGGCGTGCTTGCCAACGACAGCGAGCCTGAAGGCCAGCCGTTGACCGTCACGAACATGACGACCCCGGCGCATCAGACGACCTGGGCAACGTACCCATGGGAGTGGTACCCGGACGGAGCCTTTAACTACGCCCCGTTGTACAACTACCATGGCCTGGACACGTTCACCTACACGGTGTGTGATGACACGCTCCCCGTACCGCTGTGTTCAACCGGCACAGTTCGCATCGCGGTCAACGATCCACCAGTTGCCGCCCCGGATAGCTACAGCACGGACGAAGATACCCTGCTGAGCGTCAGCGCACCGGGCGTCCTGGCGAATGACACCGATCCCAACGCATCACCGCCGGCCGATGTGCCGCTGGATGTGATCTCGGCCTCCATCGTATCGGGGCCGTCCGATGGAGCCCTGACCCTGAACCCGGATGGGTCTTTCACCTACAACCCCGACCCCGATTTCTTCGGATTTGACAGCTTCACCTATGAGGCCTGCGATCTCGGCGTGCCGCCGATCCAGACTCCACGCTGCGATTCGGCGGTCGTCGATATCAACGTCAACGCCGTCAACGACCCGCCAGTCGCCAGTGCCGATAGTGGATCGACGAACAGCGGCGGGTCCGTCGTGATCGACCTGCTCGCCAACGATTCCGACCCCGACAGCGGGTTGGATCCAGCTACGCTGGTGCTCAACACGACGCTCACCACGGGGAGCGTTATCGACAACGGGGATGGCACGGTCAGCGTAAGTTATGCCAGCAGCCCGGGCTATTATGGCCTGGACACTTTTACTTATAGCGTCCAAGATGATCACCTCCCGCCGGCGACGTCAAATACTGCGACCGTCACCATCACGGTCAACGCGTATCCCGTCGCAGTCAACGACAGCGCCGTAACGGACGAGGACGTCCTGGTCTTGATCGATCTAATTGCAAATGACAGCGATGCCGATGGCAGCCTCGATAGCAACACCATCTTGATTACGTCTGGAGCATCGAATGGCAGCCTGTGGGACACTGGGGGTGGTGTGTATCGCTACACCCCCAACGCGAATTATTACGGGTCGGATTCCTTCCGCTATACCATCGACGACGACCGCGGGGCAACCTCCAATGAGGCAATCGTGTCGATCACAATCAACCCGATTGCTGATAATCCGGTGGCGAACGATGACAGCTACAATGTGGACGAGGATCAACCGCTGGCTGTAGCCGCTCCAGGCGTGCTGTCGAACGATGGCGACGCAGACAACCTGCCGCCGGCCAATCCCTGGACCGGTCTCGCAGTCACGCTTGTCCCCGCCTCCGGACCCCTGCATGCCAGCACGTTCACTTTGAACGGGGATGGCTCCTTCAATTACACGCCCCAACTGAATTACGAAGGCGCTGACAGTTTCCAGTACGAAGCCTGCGACGGCACCCCGCTGTGCGCGGTCGGTACTGTCACAATTGATGTAAACCCGGTGAACGACAATCCGACTGCCCTGCCGGATTCCACTTCCACCAACGAGGACAATGCCGTCATCATCGACGTCCTCTTCAACGATACCGATCCGGATGCAGGGGATGTGCTCTTCGTCAGCGCGGTTAGCCCGGCAACGATCGGTGTGGTCACGAACAATGGGTCCAACGTGACCTACACGCCAAACCTGAACGCTTTCGGCCCTGATAGCTTCACCTATACGGTGAGTGATGGCAACGGCGGCAGCGACACCGCCTCCGTGACCGTGACCGTAAACCCGGTCAATGATGCCCCTGTTGCCAATCCGGACGGCTCGAGCCGAGGCCAGTTTGGCGGCCCATTGGCGATCAACGTTCTCTCAAACGACTTTGATGTCGATGGTGACCCGGTCACGATCGACGCGTGCGATCCCGTTTCGACGGGTGGGGGGAGCATCACCTGCAGCGGCGCCAGCCTAAGCTACGACCCCGGGCCTTTCAGTGACCCCCTCAGCCAGGATACCTTTGGGTATACGATCACCGATGGCAACGGCGCCTATGATAGCGCGCTCGTGTCGGTGCTTGTGAACGATGCGCCCCAGGCGGTGGACGATGACTACTCCACGGATGAAGATACGCAGCTGGTGGTTGCTCCGAGCGGGGTGCTCTCGAACGACAACGAACCCAATGCCGATCCACTCTTCCTGAGCCCGGGCGGGGGCGTCTCACACGGCACGCTGTCGCTAAGCCCGGATGGCTCGTTCACCTACGACCCGGCCAGCAACTACTTCGGCCTAGACCAATTCACGTATCAGGTTTGTGATGCCCCATCCGGTGGTTTGTGCGACACGGCGACAGTGGACCTGACGATTCTTCCGGTCAATGACCTGCCGTTGGCGCTGAATGACAGCGTTACCCGGGACCAGGTCACCGCGGTGGGTGGGATCACAATTGGTGTGAGTGGCAATGACAGTGACATCGAGGGACCGCTCGACCTGGCCTCGATCCTGATCGCCACGCCACCTGCACATGGGACAGCGATACCCAATCCGGCCAATGATGGCAGCATCCTCTACACCCTGACGGACGCACGCTTCGCCAGCGACAGTTTCACCTATACGATCGATGACCTGGATGGCGGCACCTCGAACACCGCCACTGTCACCATCACGATTTCACCCCCGGCGCTGCGGGTGGATAAGACGAGTAATCCCTCCAATGCCGCGGTGGGGGATACGGTCACGTTCTTCATCACGATCTGGAACGAAGGCCCGGGCACGGCGTTTGGTGTCCAGCTTACTGACCAGCTGGGGAGCTGTTTCACCTGGTTGAGCGGCCAGAACCCCTCCGGGCTGTTAGGTGATTTTGCCCAGGGCGACGCGATCGTCCTGCTTGCACGGGCACGCCGCATTGCGGACACGGGTTGTGCTTCAACCAACACTGCTAGCGTAACTTCAAGCAACGGCGCCACCGATATTGTGACCATCAGTGTTGGCCTACCGGTGGCGATGGGTGGCTCGGCGCCTGTAGCCGCTGCGATGCTGCCTTCGCCTACGCCCAACGGCGCGGGCAGCCCCAGCGCCCCGTCGGCAACCATCACCCTGCTCATTCCGCTGTTGATGGTGGTCATCCCCTTGTTGGCAAACGCACTCCATCGGTGGCGTTTCTCAAGGCCGGGCGGCGCGTAGCTGCCGGCGATCCGCGCCACTGCATGACGAAATAACAAGCGCCCCGAAAGGGGCGCCTGCATTTCTGACCGCCTGTTTTAAGCAGCCTTGGGGCGCCGCCGCTTAAACCACGTTTCCCACTCCCGATTTTCCCACACCACCAGGATGGGCGAGGCGTTGAAGATCGAGGAGTACGTCCCGCTGAACACGCCTACCAGCAGCACGGTCACGAAATGGCGCGTGGTCACGCCGCCGAAGATGAGGAGCGCCAGCAGGGTCAGCATGACCGTCAGCTGGGTATTGATGGAGCGCGCCATGGTCTGCACGATGGAGTGATTAACGAGGCTCTCAAAATCTGTCCTGCGCATCAGGCGACGGTTCTCGCGAATGCGGTCAAACACCACGATCGTATCGTGGACAGAAAATCCGATCACGGTCAGGAGCGCGGTGAGGAACAACGCATCGGCCTCCCAGCCCAGGAAATGACCGAGAAATGCCTCGACGCCAACCACGACGGCGACATCGTGCAGCATGGCGATGATCGCGGCGATGCCGTAGCGGTGTGCATGGGGCATGCCCCAGAACGCGTAGGTGATAAAGGCCAGGATCCCGAGCGCCGCCATTGCCACCGCGCCACCCGCTCGCTCTGCTGCTTCAATGCCAATGGAAGGCCCAACCGAGTCAAACCGGAGCACCGTGATGGGTTGTTGAAAAGTTTCTTCAAGCGCAGCGATCAAAGCTGCTTTCTGGTCATCGTCTATCGTTTTGCTGCGGACGACGAAATCCGTTGTCCCGGCGCTCTGCACCAGGGGATCAGAGACGCCCACCTCGTCGTAGACAGCGACAATCTCGGCTGGTTTGGGAACTGTGCTCGATTCGAAGCGCATCTCGAGCAAGCTGCCGCCCGTGAAGTCGATAGCCAGGGGAAGTCCCCAGACGGCCAGTCCGATCATGCCCGGGATGATTACAAGGATGGATAAGCCAAAGTACCAGTATCGTTTTCCAACGATGTTCATCGAAACAGCTCCTAAACCCCGAACAAGCGGGGGTGTTCCGCCTGCCGGATCGTATCGAGGACGGTATGCAGGATGGTCCTCGTGACCGTAATTGCAGTGAACAAGCTCACCAGCACGCCCAGGGCCAGCGTCAAGGAAAAGCCCTTTACGATGCTGGCGCCGAACGCGTTGCCAAACCAATACAGAATTGCACACGTGATCAAGGTCGAAAGGTTTGAATCACGGATCGAGGGCCACGCCCGGGAGAATCCCAAATCGATCGCGCGCATGAGCGTCGCGCCGCCTCGTAACTCTTCCTTCATGCGCTCAAATATGAGGATGTTTGCGTCGACGGCGACTCCGATTGAAAGCACGAAGCCGGCGATGCCAGGCAGCGTTAGCGTCACCGGGATGATCTTGAACAAGGCAAACGTGATCGTCGCATAAACGAGCAGAGCCAGCGCGGCCACGAAGCCTGGCAGGCGGTAGTAGGCAAGCATGAATACCACCACGAGTGTCAGGCCGATTATCCCGGCTTTCGTGCTTCGTTCGAGCGAGTCCTGGCCCAGTGTCGGTCCGACCGTCTTGCTCTCGATCACGGTAAGCGGGACCGGCAGCGAGCCATAACGCAGCTGAACAGCGAGATTGTTGGCCTCATCCAGCGTGAAGTTGCCCTGTATCACGGCTCTGCCCTGCGAGATTGCGCTGTTGATGATCGGCGCTGAAATTAAGTGCTTGTCAAAGACGATGCCAAGGGGTTCGCCGATGTGGGAGGCCGTATATTCGGAGAATATCTTCCCTCCAGCATCGTCGAATTCAATCGATACCTCGATCGCCCCCAGGCGATCCTTGATGACGCCAGCGTTAACGAGTTGGGCGCCAGTGAGAACGGTATGGAACACCTTATCTTGCAGACCCTGGCTTGTTGGTGGCGATGGCTCCGGTGAGGGAGCTGCGCCGGGTGTTGGGTCTGCGGTTGAAGTCGATTCCCCGGCGGGCGGGAGCTCCGCAGCCGCGCCTGCATCTCCCGCGTTGGAAGCCGTCTCAAAATCGGTTTGGACGGGCTGGCCGACGCGTGTCGTCCCCAAGTCGGCGCGGGTCATCTCGATGAACTCGAGCAGTCCGGTCTCCTTGATGATGTTCACGGCTTGCTGAGGGTCGCCAATCCCGGGCAGCTCCACGAGGATCCTGCGGTTGCCAGCGATCTGGATTAAGGGCTCGGTCAACCCCAACCCGTTCACCCGTTTTTCGATAATGCCTCGTGCGGTTTGCATCTGTTCGCTGGTGACCTCTGTCTCAGGGGGGAGATCCGCCTCGAGCAACACGCGCAAGCCACCCTGGAGGTCGAGGCCACGCACAACCTGTAGATCCCGGTTGTATGACCCGACATGAATTCCAGGGTTGCCAGGCCAGACGATCCAGATTGCCCCGGCGAGCAGGATGAAGATGAAAATCAAGCGTCTACCATGGTTCTGTTTCATGCGTACCCTTCTCTCCTGGTGCACGACAAATCCAGCCATGCGTCTCTGGCTGGATGGCGCCCATTATACTCCCGGTCCAGCAACCAGCGGGGGAAAATTTAAGGGCTTTAGGGCTTCAACGTGCGGTAGTGATGCGCAAGGGGGATCAAAATATGGCGCGTTGGTCGGGACACCTGCTCACCGGCTCCAGCGTGGGGCAGGCAGCATGGCATGGCCCGGCATGTGCTGCGCATAGCCATTATTTCAATGAGGTTTCATCCAGGGTTGCAGGCTGAAAGGCGCTACTTCTACTGCCCCAGCACTGCTTCCAGGGCATCCAGGACGCTCTCTAACACCTTTTCGGGGCTTTTATCATCCGTATTGAGGTAAATGTGGCAGTGCTCCCTGGCGTGTTCCAGGCGCCGTCCCTGTTCCGCATACTCGCGTGGCAGCCAATTGAGATTCTTGCGCAGGGAACAGGTCTCATAGCTCGCATCAAGATAAATTAAGATATCTGGATTCGTGATGACTTTCCACATGTCGGGGACATAGCTATGTTCTTGCGCAATCTGGCGCGCACGCAACCCATGCTCTTTCAAGCCGGCAGCCAGGGTGGATTTTCCCGAAGCGCACGGCCCTACGATGGCGATTTCGGCGGATATCAGGGGAGGGTCAGGGTCCGCTGAGCTCAAAGCGGCATCCGCGTCCAGAGCCGACGGATTTTATCAGGCGAGTTGGGCAAGGTTGCGGCGACGAGGACGCTGATATCATCCCCCGGCCTGCCGTCATCCAGTTCCAGCGCCCGATTCAACAGCTGGTCTGCCCACTCACCTGGGTCGCGGCTCTCACCCTCGGCAAGCACTTTGACTTCATGCAGGATATCCATCCGCGTACCCTGGCGATCCCCGGCGTGGATCAGGCCATCCGTGTAAACGATGACCATCAAACCATCTTCAAGTGGAATTTCATGGATTGAAGGACGCACTGCACGCCGTACTCCCACTGCCTCAACGGGTTCATCAATGACCTCGATCTGGTCCCCCCGTACGAGGATGACGGGGGCGGGGTTGTTCCGCGTGATCACACAGGTCAAGGTGCTGAGGTCAATCGAGAGGATATTCAGGGTTGCCATCACCTTGCCGCCGCGATAGGTGTAAAGGTAGTCGGAAGCCGCCCGAGCAGCAGCGCCATCTCGGACACCCTCCGCCAGCAAGCTGATGGCCTTGCGTGCGACCACATTTGAAATGAGCTTGGCTGGTTTGCCCGATCGTTGTCCGTCAACCAGCACGAAGGATAGACCACCTCCTGGACGCTCGATCATCTCAAGCGTATCACCACTCTCGGAGGTAGCATACTTTCCAGTCTTCGCGGCTGCAATTTGAGCTTCCATCCAGGCGATTCTACAATGCGAGGCAGGCGCTGTCCAACTGAAAAGCACCTGCAAGGTGGATTGCGTTTAAAATAAGGTAAAGTAGGAAGGCTGAGGGGGCTCCAGCGGAGGAGTTTCATTGACCGAAATTGGATTCAGGCTTCAGGAGGCGGTCGAAAACGCCATCGCCGCGCTCGCTGAGGTAAAGCTGGACCGGGCGATCGGCATCGTTGCTGAATATCCTGCCCACCTGCCACCTGTTGACGGCGATGAACTGGCGATCTCCCAGACCCTCGCCCGTGTCATCCAAATCGTGATGCTGAATACGAGCCAGGATGAAGTTCGCATTCGGGTCCAGACGATTCCACCCTCAAGCGACCTTCCGGATGGCCTCCAGGCCAGGCGGATTCAATGCGCAAATCCCCCAGGCGTTGATCTCGGTCTCTGACCAGGATCCTCCCCCCGCCAAGGATGGTGGCGAAGACCAGATTGAGAAGGTGCATCGCAAAGTGGAGGAGGGGCTAAATCTGCTGCGAAACGATCAGGATGCAGGAAAAGCGCGCATATGGCTGGACCCGGGCTCAACTGGCGTCCGGGTGTGGCTGGCGATCCCGCTAAGCCCCATCGAAAGCACCCCCCAAGAACTTGAGCGTATGACGCGCATCATCCAGACCCGCATGCCGGATTCCACCGAAGCCGGTCAGCTCCTCCTGCTGCATCTGGAAGACCAGGCGACGAGAGACTTGCTCACTGCTGAACTCATGGATCAGGGCTATCGCATACTCGCGTCGACCCAACCTGGGGAAATCCTCACGCTGGCACGAGCAAATCAGCCCGATCTCATCATCTTGGATTTGCAGGCGCGGTCGCCGACGGCCTTCGACGTGGCGATGCTCCTTAAGCAGGATCGCCGGACTCAGCTCATCCCCATCCTCTTCCTGACGGCCATCCAAGACCAGTCCGGCTCGGTTCGCATGGAAATGGCGAATTTCCTCGTTCGGCCTGAAGGAACCGGGGCGATCCTGGCGACGGTAGAGGCGGTTCTCAGCTCGGGGCTTCATCCAACTTCACGCATCATGGTCGTCGAGGGGGACGAAGTACTCCGCGAGAATATCATCTTGCACCTCCAGGCTCGTGGCTTCCCGGTGCTTGAGGCGAGCACGCCAGAAGAATCGGTCGCGCTGGCCGAGCGGGTCCAGGTGCGGGTCGCCCTGGTCAATGCACGCCTGGCCCAGGAGCGAGACTATTGGCTCATGCGGCAGCTGAGGGTCGTCTCTGAGGACCTGGAAATCTATGTAATCGCAGAGGCGCTTACCGAGGAGGAAGGCCAGGCTGCGATGATACGGGGTGCATCGGGGTACGGAGAGACGCGGCAGCTGCCCGAGCTGCTCGATCGCGTCGAGGGCGATAAAGAACTAACCTAGTCCGGAAGCAGAGATCAGTTCTAGAGTGTGCTCATCCGGGGACCAGGTGCAGCCTGGTCCTTTTGTTTTTACACACGATTTTTACCGGGGTTGGGGGGGACCTAGTAAACGTAGACCCGTGTTCCATAACCTGATTCTAGCCGTACATCGGCCGGGATTTCAGGCGTGGTCCAGCGGAAAATCCACCTGGCTTCTTCTGGGCGCATGTTTATGCATCCGTGGCTTTTGGGGCGTCCATAATCGCAATGCCAATAGGTCCCATGAAAGGCGACGCCGGTGCTGGTAAAGTAGGACACCCATGGGACCCCCGGAAGTTCATACGCATCCAGGTTGCCGGTGAGTTGGCCGTTTCCCATGTGCCGGACAGGCATCTTCTTATCGATATGAAAATTGCCGCGCGGCGTTGCCGTGGGGATGCCATTCGAAGTAGGCCGCTGGCTTGGGACGCCGCTTGAGATGCGCGTCCTGAGCACAACCCGCTCGTATTCGTATGCCCGCAATTCTTGCTCGGCGAGCGAAACCTCGATCCGTTTTTCTCCTGCCGGCACCCCGGGTGAGATGGGTGAAAGCTCGGAGGGTAGGATCCGGCGCAAGTGTTCAGCACGCACGAAGTAGCGAACCGCGAGCAAATCATCGAGCAGCCTGTACCAAACGCCGTCCATCGGCGCCGGAAACGAGCGCCTCGACCCAGGCAGTCGCCTGGTAGTAATGCCGGTAGAGTGCATCCGAGGCAGGGTCAGGTTTGCGGTAGGAGCGGGTGAAGGGGACGGCGACTTCGAAGACTCCGCCGCCTTCCGGGAGGTCGGCAACAGGGGTTTGCGGTTCCCAGCGGACTGGCTGCACGATCCCGGAGTGGACGTACCCATCCGGAACTTCATACCAGAGTGGATTGTAGTCTGGACCATCGTCGGCCACGATGCGTTTGTAGAGCGTGGTCAGCTGGTCACGGTCAAGGTAGGTCAGGCGGTTGGACCGATAGCTGGGCTCAGCGTACAAGCCCACCCAGCGATCGGCGATCCGGCCCAGGCTGTAAGGCTGAGTCTCAATCGCCGGTTCTGGTGGTCGCAGGAAAGCAACGCTTCCCGTCAGGCCAGCAAACTGCAGAAAATCACGGCGCGAGATCGTTTCTCCCATGCTTTCATTGTACCCAGACGGAAGCCCAGGTTCAATGGGACCATTTCCGTGTGATTTCACGTGTTTGCGCAGGAGATTAGTTGGCCGGGATATGAATGGCAGCTCGATTAATGAGATTGTTCATGTGAAGGAAGATCCAAGGACATTGTCAGGATAATTTTGATATCCCCCAATGTGCATGGCGGAATGAATTGACAACCAGCAGATTGGCTGCCCTCAAGTTCGAGCCTGGCTTAAGCTGGTTTTGTCTCCCTCAAGTCGAGGATCTCCAGCACGAGGGGTTCAAGCGCCTGTCGGAGAGCCTGCATCTCCACCCCGGCAACCTTCAAGGTGACCATGCGGTTTTCACTGCTCGCACCCAGCGCTTGAACCATGGCCACGATGTTACCACCCAGGTTGCGCACTTCTGATGTGATTTTCGCAAGTTCTCCCGGGACATCGGGAACGATGACGGTTGCCCGCACGCCCGATTCTCGAGCGCCCAGAAGTTCGAGGAAGATCTTGAAGAGATCTGTTTCAGTTATGATGCCGACCAATTCACCGTTCTTGAGTACCGGCAATCCACCAATCTTGTTGTCGGCCATGATGCGGGCGGCTTCTTCAACAGGCGTGTCGCCAGATACGCTGATGACTTCCTTCGTCATGATTTGATCGATGGTGATCTTGCTGAGCAAGTAGTTCAGTTCCCAGACGCTCAGGGAAGTCGCGTCGGATGGAGATGCGTGGAGAAGATCACGGTCTGAGACCATGCCGATCAACTGGCCTCTTGAGTTGACAACCGGCAACCGGCGGATATGTTCCTGTCGCATTAAAGCCAGCGCATCCTGGATGGTTAGATCGGGGTGGGCGGTGATGACCGGCCGGGTCATGCGTTCACTGACAAACATCTCAACCTCCTAACGTTGGAGAAGCTTGTTAACCTTGACTATGGTAACCGTTTTCAGAAGAATTTCCATGGTCCTTCCATCAGTTCTTTCCCCTGATTTGTGTCCCAGCCTCCTGGGTAAGCTCAGGTGAGCTGGTTCTGGCAGGATGGTATAATTTGCGACTGCTTAGTTGATCCTGATGGATCGTTTGGGAGGAGCATTCCAGCCTTGATCCGAGCATTTCTCGCTGTAGTCCCTCCACCTTCTGTGCAACAAGCCATATCCTCGCTTTCCGAAGATCTCCAAAACCTGCCATACTCCCAGGCTATCCGCTGGTCGCAGCCTAACGCTCATCATATAACGCTTGAGTTCCTGGGGGATATCGAAGAAGCCACGCAGAAACAAGTGTACGCTGCGATCTCAGATGTATCTGAAGGGACAAGCCCTTTCAAGATTGGATTGTCGGCGTTGATGGCATTCCCGGGATGGCGGAAGATGCGGGTGCTCGCTGTGGGGATCGAGGATCCTGGAGATCAACTGCATCGTCTGCAAAGCAGAATCGCTGGGTCGCTGCGAGAGCTCGGTTTAGAGCCAGACGCAAGAGCCTACCATCCACATCTCACCCTTGGCCGGGTCCGGAAGGGCACACCAGCCGGCCTCAGTCTCCAGCTCTCCAAATCCCTCGAGTCGTATGGTCAGAACAACCATGAGGCATGGGAGGTCACCCAGGTCAGCCTCATCCGGAGCATTCTTGGCTCCGGCGCACCCCGCTATGAAGCGCTCGCCCATGCCATGCTTCAGGGCCCAGCATGAAGCAAGCCTTACTGCCCCTGATTGGTGTCATTGGGCCAGGCCGGTCCGGTCCGGAATTGGAGGCCATGGCATATCAGGCTGGACAGCTCATCGCTGAGCGTGGGTTTGGCCTCGTCTGTGGCGGATTGGAGGGCGTAATGGCGTCGGCTTGTAAGGGGGCATTCCAAGCCGGCGGATTAACTGTGGGCATTTTGCCGGGGAGCTCAGCCGGGGAGGCAAACAGCTACGTGCGCATCGCGATTCCAACTGGAATGGGGGAGGGCAGGAATCTGATCGTCGTTCGTGCTTCCATCGCAGTGCTTGCGCTCGGAGGCGGATTGGGTACCCTATCAGAGATCGCGCTTGCTCTCAAATTAGGAGTTCCTGTTTTCGGGGTGAAAACATGGATTCCGGTCGATGCTGAGGGCACCCCGGCGCCCATCATGAGATTTGATCGCGTAGGGGACGCAGTACAAGCGATCGAAGAACACCGAAACGCCTGGGCAAACCAAGGAGGCGAAGATTAAGAACACGCTTGAGATTGCGCAATCGATGGTTTACACGCTCGAGGAGAAGAAGGGTGAGGACATCATCCTGCTTGACCTGACAGGTCAAGACGCATTCACAGATTATTTTGTCATCTGCAGTGGACCCAGTACACGGACCCTTAAGGCGCTGAGTGATGAAATTCAACGCGGGATGAAGACGAAATTCCACCTATCGGCACAGAGTGTTGAGGGGGAGCCTGACGGGGGTTGGATTTTGCTCGATTACTCCTCGGTGGTCGTTCATATCTTTTCCCCACCGGTCCGCGCATACTACCAGCTCGAAGATCTCTGGCATGAGGCGAATATCTTGTTGCGCATCCAGTGAGTATTTGAACTCTCTGTCCTATCCATCCAATTCGAAATGACCCCGCCGACAAGCGGCAGCCCTCTTCGCAAACCCAAATATAAGCCCAAGATTTCGATGAGCGGCCTCACTCGCTCTGCCGCTGTGGGCTGCTGAGTTAAATTTGCATCCGGCTGCGCACCGTTGGCAGCTTGCCGCCAATCGGAACGTGCGCGGACAGGATGTCAGCTCTCAAATATCCAGCGGTCGGCGGCGCGTGACCATTTGACGAGTTCTTTGGGGTCGAACCAGAGCGAGATCTCGGATGCGGCATTTTCTGCAGAATCTGATGCATGGGTAAGGTTTCGGCCCACCATGAGGCCGAAGTCGTGGCGGATCGATCCAGGCGCTGCTTCAGTGGGCTTGGTCGCGCCCATCGTCTGGCGGACAGCCAGGATCGCTTGTGGTCCTTCCCACACCATGGCCATCACGGGCGAAGATGTAATGTATTCAATCAAGCCATCGTAAAAAGGTTTACCCTTGTGAACGGCGTAATGCGTTTCAGCGAGTTTTTGTTCGACGTCCAGGAACTTGGCTGCCACCAACCGCAGGCCGCGTTGTTCAAGCCGCTTGATGATTTCACCTATAAGGCCGCGCTGAACCCCATCGGGTTTGATGAGAACGAGGGTCTGTTCCAAGTTAGCCTCCAAGAAACGGACTCGGGATGGTTGCCCCGAGTCCAATTTGATCCGCGAGAAGGGTGGTTTGTTTCAGGCGACTTCCATCCCGCGTTGATAAGCTTTGATTGCTTCGTTCAGCTGATCGTCTTTCATATAGGCGTCACCCAAGGATTGCCACATGGTGGGCAAGTTCGGATACCGTTCAAGCGCACGCTTAAGGTCGCTGATCACGGTCTCTAAATCCTGTTTTCGCTCAATCATTTTCTTGTAATCCGAGAGCGCCCGGCCGGCATCGCCAGCTGCAAGGGCCTGGCGCGCACTCTTTAACAGCACCTGTGCATCGGCGGGAGGCGCTTTGGATGCCCGCTGGGAAGCTGGTGGTTGTTTAACTTTCGGCGAGGGCTGCTCTTCCACGGGTGGGGGTGGCTGCGCGGGTTCGGAGGCTGGGGTCTCCGGCTCAAGCGGTTGAGCCTCCTGTGGCGCAGGCCCGGCTTCCGTCCCGGCTTCTCCGACGCTTGAAGGCGTCTCAGCAGGGCTAATCGTTTGCGCGGGTTGCGGAGGTGCAACCGGCGTTTGCGTTGGTGTTGGTTCAGGGACGCGCTCCGCAGCTGGAGGTGCGCTACCCACGGGCGGTAGTTCCGCCGATTGCGCCTCTTCGGTGGAAGGCTCGGCCGGGACATCTTGAGCGACCGCCGCGGCTTCATCCAGCCATCCAGGGATCACCTCTTCATGCTCTGGTTCAGCCGGTTGGGAAACAATCGTCTCATCAAGGTCCGGCGTAAATGCGGGCTTTGGGTAGTCCTCTGCCAGGGAGGCCTCGACCGCTGTTTGTTCAGAAGCGGCCATCTCGCGCAGCCAATCCGGTGAGTCTTCCTGGGATCCCTGCGGTTCAAGCGTTTCTGGGGGCTCAGCCTGTGGTTCCTGGGGCTGAACTACTTGTGGCGCCTCCTGCGCAGGCGCTCGCAGGTCTGGCTCCGGCTCGAATGATGCACCGACATCGACGTCGATGCCGCGTTCGGCGGCCAGGTCTTCTAGCCAGCGCAAGCTCTCATCAGGCGCATCGGGTGGAGCTTCAGAGCTGTATGGAACCTCTGGCTGAGCAGGTTGATCGGTCCCAACGCTTGGGGCTTGTGATTCCGAAGGCGTGCTTTGCTGCTGCTCGGCGAGTGACTCCAACCACTGAAAGACCTCATCGTCGTCGAGATCCTGTCCCGCCGCAGGGGTCGGGGCCTCACCAGCAGGAAGCTCCGATTCAGCTTCGCTCGTCTCATCGGTGGAGGGCAGCGCACCAGGAAGATCCTCCTGGTGCGGGCTTTGGCTTGTTTCGACAGCGGCGTCATTCCCGAACTGTCCCAGCCAATCGTATGCGAACTCACCCGTTCTATCTTCTTCCTCGTCGCCCTCTGGCTCTGGCGAACGGCTGCCCGTTCCCTCAGCGATGCCCATCAACCACTCCGGGACATCCACTTGTTCTGTGGGAACCTCGGGTGGAACTTCTTCAACACCGTCTAACCAGTCGGGGGCATCAAGGTTGGATTCTCCGGCAGCAGTAGATTCTGCAACCTGGTCGGTACCGGTGTCCGAGAGCCAGGAGGGAGCCTCGGCCGGAGCATCGCCCTCACTGTCGGGTTCAGCTCCGATCCCGGATAGCCAGTCCGGTCCTTGCTCGGGCATCGCCTCGGCTGCCATTTCTTCCTGCTCGGCAAGCCTGCGGATCCATTGTTCTGTGTCCCCACTGGTGTCGGTTTCAGCATATTCCGGCTCCACCTCGTCTGACGACGCTGCAGCCTCCGTCATATCTGCCTGAACTCCGCTGGGGGCGCTCGAGGCTGCCTGGGCTACGCCTGCCAACCAGGAAGGGGGTCCTTCGATTTCTGCATCTTGCTCTTGTTGGTCTTCACCAGGAGCGAGGTTTTCGTCTGCGTCCTGAAGCCAGGATGGGAAATCCTCCAGGCCGCCTGACCCTTCGCCTTCAAAGCCAGCTGCCAGGTCTTCGATCGCCTGCGCTTCGTCCTGAACACCGCCCTCGTCATCACGGTCACCTAACCAGCTGATGATGGTCGAGGTAGCTCCGGGAGCTTGCGAGTCCATCCAGGTTGGAACTTCGGGGCCTTCTGCTTCGCCGCCAGCTTCGGGGGAAATCCCCTCCCCTTCGGCCTCGGGTACCGATTCAGCGGTTGGATGCCCGGCTGTTTCGGACAACCAATCAGGCACGATCCCACCATCAAGTGGTTCCGTGGGAGGCAGAGGGGCGGGGGTTGCTTCTGCTTCGACCGCCTCTTCATCATCCAGTGTCTCGACTGCCGGAGCGATATCCTGCAGCCAGGAGGGAATGTCCGCGGGCGCAAGTTCCCCCGTTTCTTCCGGTGTCGGGGGTGCTGGAATGTTGCCTGTATCCAGGCTCTCTAGTTCTGCGTCGGAGAACGAAACCGGTCCTTCCTCGGCCTCACCTGTCGATGGACCCCATCCAGCTTCACGCATCCATTCCGGGATTGCATCTTCATCCTGGAGTGCCCCCTCAAATTCACCGCTGTCGAATGCCGGTTCAAGCAGGGGCGAAGTCGACGACCGACCGCTCGCGGGACCTTGGTCCAGGTCAGAAAGCCAGGCTGGCTTCGGGGAGCTGCTCACCGCATCGCTTGAAAGATCCACGCCGAGCGAGGTCACCCATTCAGGAGGTCCGGGTTCCGCAGTAGGCAGTGGCTCGCCAGGGCTCCAGGTGGAATGGTCGACACGCACCGCGTTGGCATCGACGGTCCCAGGTTCAAGGTCAACCGATTCGAGAAAGCCGATGTAGGGGTCTAGTGCGGCGAGTTTGCGGTGGAGCTCACCAGCTCGTTGAGATTGGCCTTCTTTTTCAAGAAGGTCGCTGAGGATGCGGTTCGCCTCAAGGCTGAAAGGAAGCTTCTCCAGGATTTGTTCACAGACCGATTTGGCTTCCTTCGCCTGGCCTGCCCGCCAATACATGCTGGCCAGCAGGACTTCCAGGTCTGGTCGATCCGGATCCTCCTGGAGCGCAGAACGCAGTTCAGAGATCGCCTGTGGGAATAGTTCTCCCTGGGCGTACTGCCGTGCCAGCGCACCCCGCGTAAGCCGCACTTTATGCGGTTCAAGACCATCGCGGCGTCCGATCAGCCGGGAGAGCTCCTGACGGATTGCAGGATTGGCAGGGTTGGTCTCGAAAGCACGTTCCATGTGCCAGATGGCAGCATCGAGATTGCCTTCGTCCTCACGCACGATCGCCATCCCCACGTGGGAGACAAAATCATCCGGTACGGCGGATAGCACCCTCTGGAAGATGTCAGCTGCATCGCCATAGCGCTTTGCCTCCAGGTAAGCCTTTCCCAGCAGGCGATAGGTCTCAAGATGCTTGGGGTAAATCTGGAGAATATGGCGGCAGTGAGCGATCGCCTCATCGAGCTTTTCGCGCTCGATCAGGTCGTCGATTTCCTTTACATATGCGCGTAATGCAATATCTGCCATGGCAGAACCTCAAGACACAGTATGCAACAAGTGAACCACCGGTGCAAGCGTGAACAAGCGCCGGCGATCATAACATTCATTTCTATCATAACAAGAATTGTGCCACGCAGGCAGCGCTTACGGTGTAAGCCCGTGGATCTCGCAGATGCTGTTTAAGAGCGCGGTCAGATCAGGCTCCCGCTCCGCGGGTCCGACCGGAAAGGGTGAGGGTGGGTTGAGCTCACAGAGGCCATAAAGGCTGGCCCGGATGCTCTCCGCCAGCGCAGCAGGGTTGTATCCGCCTTCGAGGACGAAGAGCATCTTTCCATCCGTGTGGCGTTTTGCCAAGGAAACGAGGCTTTTCGCCAGTTCGAAATAGCCAGCGGTTGATAGATTGAGCATCGCCAGCGGGTCCTGCCAATGAGCATCAAACCCGGCACTGATCAGGAACAGTTCAGGCATGAAGCGGTCTGCCACCGGGTAGATGATCTTCTGCGTGATTTTTGTCATCGCTTCATCACCGGCATATGGCGGGAGGGGGATGTTGACAGTGGAGCCACTCCCCGGGCCGGTCCCGATTTCAGTCGCAAAGCCGGTACCGGGGAAGATGCCATGCTGGTGCGTGGAGAGATAGAGGACGTCCGGATCGTGGTCGAAGATGGCCTGCGTGCCGTTGCCGTGGTGAACATCGAAATCGACGATCATGATCCGGGATTTCCCACGTGCCTGTGCATGCCTGGCAGCGATGGCGATGTTGTTCAGCAGGCAAAACCCCATGGCCTTTGTCTGGGTGGCATGGTGGCCGGGCGGCCGGACGATGGCGAAGCCCCGCTCGGCGTGCCCGTCCAGGATTTCATCAAGGACGGCGAGCGTTCCTCCGGCAGCAAGCCGCGCGGACTTCATGCTCTTGGGCGTGACATAGGTATCGCCGTAGTCGAGGAAGCCGCCCTGATGGCAGCGAGCTTCCAGCGTCTTGAGGTAATTTTCAGGATGCACCCGGCGTAGTTCTTCTGTCGTAGCAAGTCGGGGATTGACGGCGCGCAGATGCTCCGTGAGCAGGTGGTCTGAGGCAAAGTCGAGCAGGCCGAGCCGATCGGGCGACTCGGGATGACCCGCCAGGGCGTGTTCCGGAGCTGGGGCCAGGGTATATGCGACGGCGGGAATAATCACCTCTTCACTTGTCCCTGCCGATGAAGCAACTCAGCCAGGTTGATCACACATCAACCTGTGCCAGGATCCAGTCCCTGATACGGATTGCTTGAGCTGGATTACCCGTGTTTTCATAGTAATTCGCAAGCCATTCGAGGTGAAGGAGGACATCGGGCGGTGGTGGATTTACGAGCAGTTGGGGCGCTGTGTCAAAAGGCAGCGATGGGCGCGAGTAGGTGCTGGCATAGTATTCGCGTGAGTCGTTCGGATTACTTATGATTTGAAACAACCGGTCAAATGCGAATACTGCCTCATCAAGTTGTGCTCCTTGCAGGGCGATCCATCCAACCGAGTTCTTGGACGAGATATGAGCCAGGAGCGTAGAACACTGCAAGCTGAAGTTCTTTTTCGATGGAATCGGGATCTAACTGCGAACGATGCAAGGCGACGGCGAGCCCAGCATGTGCTTCCCCGACGGTTGGATTCAAATCCAGGACTTCATTAAATGCCTCGGTGGCGCTTCCGTTTCTCCCCTGGTCCAACAACCGCCATCCTTGCCAGGTCAATGCCTCAACTTCATTTCTGAATGACACGATTTCAACTTCCTGAAGGACGCCGCGCCGTAGATCCGTCAAGTTCATAAAGCTGGATCGGTAGATCCAGGGATCGAGCGCCACAGCATGAATGTAGGAGGATCGGGCGGCGTCTGACTTGCCAAGCAGTTCGTACATCCTGCCCAGGTTCAAGGCAAAGGGAGCATTCCGGGGCGCCTGGTCGAGCGCGGTTGACATGCCGCGGATGGCTTCCTGCTCATTTCCGAGATCGAACTCAATCGCAGCCCGGTTGGCGATGTGGACCGGCCAATATGGGTCATGCTGAAGCCCGGTGTTGTATTTGTCGTATGCCTCCCGAAGCTGAAGAGGATTCATCGACTGATCGGCTAACACGCTCAAGGCGAGCGCACATTGGAATGCATAGAACGAATCAGATTTCGCTGCTGCGCGCTCGCATCGCAAATTAATTCACTCGCTGCATCCCAATTTCCCGTTTCAGCCTTCGCCAAGCCCGCGTTAAAGTTGCTCGAACCCCTCATCTGCCAACCTGAAATGATTGCCCAAATTACTACGCTGATCGTCAATACTATGATCGCATTTCCCTTCGAAACACCTGCTTTCAGACGCTTTGGATTCAGACTTTCAATTAACGCCAATATCAAAACTACTGAAATCGTAAAAACTGGCGCCTCGAAAGGGAAGTCGACCATGCCATGCACTGCGACCGTTGAGAGCGCTCCAGCGTATGCAGCCAACCGTAGCCTGGTCTGATACTCTCCATATCGCCACGCTGATATCCACGCCCAGAGCCCAGCAAGTCCTAAACCCGCCGTGATAACCAGCCCGATTATGCCTAGTTCGGCGCCGATCTGAAGAACCAGGTTGTGGGCATGTACAAGGAAGAAACCGGGCGGTATTCCTGCGCCAGCTACGGAGAGATAATGAAATGATCCTGGCCCGTTTCCAAGGATCGGTGAGCTTCGGAATACATCGAGTGCGATATTCCAAATCCCGGCACGCGAGAGCCCGGCAGGTGCATGGGTGGGGTGTTGTACTTGCCACTGAAGCATGCCTAACAGAACATAGCCACCGGCACTCAACAGGAGCAGTGAGGGTATGAAGGAGCGCGAGCGAATTCGCGCCCAGAACTCCTTGTGTCATTGCCGCGAAGGATCCAGCTTTTATGTACCAGATGAGTGAGAGTAACAAGGTCACGCTGAAGAGAAGGGCGATCCAGGCTCCCCGGGATGATGCAAAAAACTCGATACCTGCAAACAGGAACAGCAGAAAGCCCAATCCGAGCTTCCGTGACTTTCTTGATGTGGTCATTGCTCGGTACAAGGCGAGCGGGATTGCGAGGTTGATAAATGCTGCTTCGATATTAGGATGGGAGAGGAATGCCCCGGGAAGTCTGAAACTTGTCGGGGGGATCGAAAACACCGACCCTTGAATTCTCGCCCACCCAAGCCACCACTGAACAAGGTTGGGGATATTCGCTATGGCAAATACCCCTGCAACCGACAACAAGCCCGTCTCAAGCCATTCCTGACGAAATCCTCCTTCGAGTAAGAGCAGCAGCAGGACAAAGACGACGAGGACGTAAAACCCATTGAGGACGCTTTGCATCCCAAGCTCTGGAAGGGGCGTCATGGGGAGGGATAGGGCTTGATACAGGGCAAATAATGTGAGCAGCCAGATGGTTCTGCGCAAAGGAAACAATTCACGGTTGCTAGGTCGAGAACGCCTGTACAGGAGATATCCTAGCCCGGCAAGGATCGGGAGCACCTTAGCGAACATGCCAATGAACTCGCTGGTGGCAAACCACGCAAGCGAAATCATGAATAGGGAGAGGGCGGTGAACACGCCGCCGACCGTGCCTGAGAATTCCCGGTGCTGAGTCATATCAAAGCCTGCGATCCAAAACTAGCCTCCGGCACTATGAACCTCCTCCATCCGGACAACCTACTAAAAAGATCGTTGTCCAGACATCAGAATATGCAGTTTGAAAACAGAGGGATGGTCCCCAGGAAGCAACCTTGTCAACAGCCCTTCGCATGACCTGAAGTGAATCGTGCTGAAGCAAAAAATCAAGATCCTCGATGCTGATAAATAGGTAGTCGATCTGGTTTTGGGAAAGGTAATCTCCAAATTGAGCAGGTTCCTCTAGTTGATCAATCATACTGGCCCAGCGAAAGTGATCTGGATCGGGGATGCATTTTGGCGCACAGTAGAAGCTACGACCGTCTCCCACCATCAGCGCCCGGGCCGTTTCAGGGAGTTCAGCCTGGACGAAACGCGCTGCGGCGTAATCTCCCACGTTGCGGACGAGGAACTCATCCGCACTCTCTCTCCCAGAAATGACGTCCCATGGTCGGAGCTGCCGGGCGAGCTGTACCTGATAGAAAAGTGTGATCACCATCAATCCCGCTGCCAGGGCAGGGAGGAAGAGGCTTAACGCAGATCTCACATTCAAACGGGTTTCGGCGTCGTTGATCACAAAGGCTGCCAGGATGGCAATGGCCGGATCGATGGGGAGCAAGAATCGGATTTGTTGTGACCCGAGGATCCACAACCCAAATCGCAGGACCACCGCTGCCCCAAGGAGATTCGTTACCTGCTTCCGACGGGTAAAAGGATATAACCAGGCCAGGACGAACATCGGGCTGAGGATGTCATTCCGGTTCATAACCGCGCCGAATTCTGCGTGACGGGTAAAGATCGTGACCGGTAAGGCAAGGATTGCGCGAATCGAAGTCCCTGTCCCGAAGCTCTTCAGGTAGGCATCGTACAACTCTAGACGCACACCCGTCCAACCCGGTCCACCGAAATACAAGGGGTAAACAGGATTTCCAAACCACAACCAATTCTTGACATACCAGATTCCAGCGATACAGAAGACAACCAACCCTGCAATGGCTGCGTCCTGTAAACGTTGATTGACTTGTTTTTCACGCCTCATCGCCCAGAGGAAGAGCAAACCTGTGACCAGCAGTCCGGTAAGTGCCAGGTATTTTGTCCCGAGTGCAAGCCCTAGGAAAACAGCAGTCGAGTTTCGCCAATCGGCCTGGTGCGATCGCAGGTATTCCACCATGCTTGCCAGCGCAAGCCACTCGTAAAGGCTCCACGCCATATCGATGTATGCAAATCCAGACCAGATTGGGAGCGTTGGCAACCCGAGCAAGATCGCCAGTGTAATCCAAGCTGAACGACTTCCGAACCACCTGTCTGCAAATCCCCAAGTCGCAAGCACGTACAACACACCGAATACCAGATGGAGCAGTTTCGGGGCAAGGACATCCCCATATGCAAGCCCCAAAGAAAAGAGCATCTCGATACTGAACGGTCCGTTCACATACCAGTTGTCCTGGTTCGGGAAAATGCCCCCCTTCGCCAGGAAATCACGCGGACCGGTCAAATGGTACATGAGGCCGTCATAATCCCATGCCGGAACGAGCGTGTTTAAGAGGGCCAGTGCGCCGATCCCTGCAGCGATCGTGAGGACAACGCGTGGGAGCCAGCCCAGTTTTGAAAACTCCTCTGGAAACGTGCGAATTGATTTTGCCGTGCTTGCTGCAGATCGCGACATTTGGGGGCCAGCGATCGCTGCGTAAAACAGGAGAACGCATGATATGGATGGGATGCTAAGCAATTGGAAAAAACCGAGCCAGGATACCGATACTGCCAGGATCCCAAACCCGGTAGATAGTTCGAGCGTCAAGCGCAAGACCGGTTCACTGGCCAAGGCTGGCAGCCATCGAAAGCGGATGCTCTTGCCGATCGCAGCAGCCAGGAGAACGATCCCGAGGCTGAAGGCACAGCTCCACACGCTATCGAACAAGGCATGAAGCCCATGCTGTGTCAGCGGGCGGACCGGGACAATGAGGCGCATCACGATCACGATCCCGAACAGCAGCACCCAGGCAATCCTGTGCTTGATTCTGAAACCTCGCTTGCGAAAGGACCATAGGCACGGATTGTATAGCAAACTCGATAACCATGAAAAACAGCAAGTCCGGCCCATCGGCCGGACTTGCTTGAAGCGTTTGTGTAGGCGCTTTTATTGCTTACGTGCTGATTTTCACTTCAGGTGCCGGGCGTTTGCTCTGCCAGATCGCCCAAACCAGGATTGCCACCAATACAAGGACGAAAGCCCAGCCGCCGATGCCCAGTTCCGTGTATTGAACGACGATCGGCGAGATGATGACGGAGACCAGGTTTACGACCTTGATCATCGGGTTGAGGGCAGGCCCAGCCGTATCCTTCATCGGGTCCCCAACGGTATCGCCAACGATGCTGGCCTTATGCCGTTCAGAGCCTTTCCCACGGTTCGCCGCAGGGTCGGAAGGCTCGTCCTCGATGGTTTTCTTGGCATTATCCCAGGCGCCACCGGCATTGTTCATGTAGACGGCCAGGAGCTGACCCGACAGGATAGCCCCAGCCAGGAACCCGCCCAGGGCCTCGATGCGCAGGATCAAGCCGACCAGGATGGGGGTGATGACGCCTAGCAGGGCAAGCGATACCAACTCTTTCTGGGCGGCCGTTGTCGAAATCGCAACGGCCTGCCGGTAGTCCGGTTCAACCTTTCCTTCGAGAACCCCGAGCTTAAATTGGCGCCGAACCTCTTCCACGATCAGTGCAGCCGCGCGTGATACCGCATTGATGGTGAAGGATGAGAAAAGCCAGGGCAGGGCGCCACCGATGAGCATGCCCACGAAGACCTGGGGGAGATCAATGCGGATCCCGATGGTCTGAATCTGTTCGGCAAGCGGTACACCGAGCGAGACCTGAGCCCGGGTGACATCGACGATGAAGGACCCGAATAGCGCGACCGCGGCGATGACTGCCGATCCGATGGCGACACCCTTGGTAATGGCCTTCGTCGTATTTCCAACCGCATCCAGGTCGGCCATGATCTTGCGCGCCTGGACGGTCTCCGGGTCATTCTTACCTACCCAGGCCATTTCCCCGATCCCGGCCGCGTTGTCAGCGATAGGTCCATAGGAGTCCATCGCGACGTTGTTTCCGGTCAGGGTGAGCATCCCGATGCCGGTCATGGCCACCCCGTACAGGATGAAGGTGACCTCATGAGCTGCGTCGATGCCTGGGATGCCGCCGAAGATGAGTACCGAGGCGAGGATTGTCACGGCGATGACGAGGACCGACCACACGCTCGAACTCGTAGCCGACAGCAATCCCGCTGAGGATGGTAGTTGCCGGGCCGGTGTTCGTCGCTTTTCGGATTTCCTTTACGGGTTTGCCATGGCTGCCGGTGAAATATTCGGTCAATCGGTCAATGGTGATAGCCAGCAGCACGCCCACGGTTGTTGCCAGGAATGGGCGCCACCAGCCGCCGGGGATGTCGTTGCCCATGTAGAAGAAGGCCATCAGGCCGAAGAGGATGACCGATATGCCCGCCGAAGAGAGGTACCCTCTGAAGATGGCTTTCATCGCGTCGCCACTCTTGCCGGGCCCTCCCCGGACGGCATAAGTTCCAATGATGGAGGAAAGCACGCCGATGCCGCGTACAAGCAGGGGGTAGATAATCCAATCCAGATCGCCGGTGAGATGCCAGAGTGCCAGGCCAAGGATCAAGCCAGAGACAATCGTCACCTCGTAGGATTCAAATATATCTGCCGCCATCCCTGCACAGTCCCCGACGTTGTCGCCGACGAGATCCGCAACTACCGCTGGATTGCGCGGGTCGTCCTCAGGGATGCCGGCCTCTACTTTCCCGACCAGGTCAGCACCGACATCGGCCGCCTTGGTAAAGATCCCGCCACCAACCCGCATGAACAAAGCCAAAAGCGTCCCGCCGAAACCAAATCCAAGCAGCGCGTCAGGGGCAGCGATGCCAAGGATGATGAAGATGATGGTCCCGCCGAACAACCCGAGACCATCGGTGAGCATGCCGGTTATCGTGCCAGCCCGGTACGCAATCCGCAGCGAATCCCCAAACGAACGTCGTGAGGCTGCGGCGACGCGCACATTGGCCTGGACCGCCATGCGCATCCCGATCTGGCCTACCGCCAGGCTGAAAACCGCGCCCATGACGAACGAGATCGCGCGCGCAAAGCCGATCGTCAATCTAACGCCTTCGGCACCCATGCCCGAGAACCGTTCAATAGCTTCTGGTGAGGGTTCAACAATGTATACGGAAAAGAACAAGGCCAGTGTGAGCACGGCGATGAGCGGCAGGATCGAGCGCAGCTGACGCCGCAGGTAGGCGTCTGCCCCGTCGCGGATAGCCCCCCATACTTTTTGCATCTCTTCGGTGCCTTTATCCTCTTTCAGGATTTGAGATCGAAGAAGCAGTGCGTAAAGCAATCCCAGGATGGCGATCCCTAGTACTGTCCAGATCGCAATCTGCTCAAATGCGGTTAGATCCTGCATCGCCTGCATGAAATATGTTCCTCCTTCAATAAGTTAGGACTGGGGAGCCGGCTGATTGTACTTTGGGGTAAAACCTCCGTCAAGCCTCCAGCGGCGCTGCTGCCAGCAGTGAATATTGCGTATTGACTCTGCTGTTTGCTTTCTGTATAGTGTTCACCGAGGTCAGCACCATTTCAATCCCGCCCTGATTGAGCACGTGCCGCCCCGATTTCCCTGGCAGCCGTGCTCTTCCATTTCTTAACGGAAATGCGATGGTGGCTTTGATAAGGGGAGCAGCAGCTCCCGGTTGCTGACCGACAATTACGCTCAGGATTTCAGCCAAGCCCTGCTCAACCCAGTATCAGTATGGGGAGAATCCCTCCAGGGGATTTGCTTGATGTCGTTGCGTAATCGAAGTATTCTGAAGTGGGAAGGTGCTATTGAGCAAGAAGCGAATTTCGAGACCAAACGGGGGTCATCCCTCGCAACCCGAACGAGATCCGAAGCCAGGCGACCATGCCGAAGCTGACTCGGGCTATGAGCTCGAGTTAGATAACCCACAGATTGAGCAGTTGCTCGAGCAGGGGAAAGTGCGTGGCCACGTCACCCTGGACGAGATACTGGCTGTTTTCCCGGACGCGGAAAATGATCTGGATCAGTTGGAAGATACCTTCAGCACCTTGCTCTCATCTGGGATCGCTGTTCTCGATCAAACAGCTGAGGAACCCGCAGCCGGGGAATCGGCACATGAACTCTCGGTTGTGGAAGAGGATGAACTCGAGCGAAGCGTGCTGTCGACGATCGATGCGGATGACACTGTCGGGCTGTACCTGAAGGAAGTAGGCCGGGTCCCCCTGCTCACTGCGCAGGAGGAGGTATCGCTCGCAAAACGGATTGAAACAGGCAGGGAAGCTCGGGAGCTCCTGGCCGAAAAGTACGTCTCCCCCAAGAAACGAATTGAGATGCAGCGGTTGATCGAGGATGGCTGGGCAGCCCGCGAGCATTTAATTACCGCAAACTCGCGGCTGGTCATCAGCGTGGCTAAGAAGTACATGGGGCGAGGTGTCCCGTTCCTGGACTTAATCCAGGAGGGAAACATCGGCTTGATCCGGGCAGCGAAGAAATTTGACTACCGCCGGGGACACAAATTCTCGACCTATGCCACCTGGTGGATCCGGCAGGCCGTGACCCGTGCCATTGCCGACCAGGGACGAACCATCCGCGTACCGGTTCACATGGGCGACCAAATCAACAAACTCCTGCGCGTTTCCCATCAACTAACGCAGACGTATGGCCGCGAACCCTCGACGGATGAACTGGCGATGGTCCTGGACGTCTCACCAAAAAAAGTTGAGAACATGATCCAGGTCGCCCGCCGACCGCTTTCGCTGGAAACCCCAACCGACGAAGACGAGGATTCCGTACTGGGAGATTTCATCCAGGACGATGAATCGCCGGCTCCGGTGGACATCGTCACGCAGAACTTGCTGCGGGAAGACCTGCGGGATGTGTTAAACACACTCCCGCCGCGTGAAGTTCGCATCCTGCAGCTTCGCTACGGCTTGCTCGATGGCCAGAGTTACACGCTGGAAGAGGTCGGGCGAAAGATGGGCGTGACGCGCGAGCGCGTACGCCAGATCGAAGCCCAGGCGCTGAGCCGGCTTCGCCAACCTACACACAGGGAGCGGTTGCTAGATTACCTGGGCGATTGAGTCAAATATTGCCCGTCAAAACGCTGCCCCGCATTCGCGGGGCAGTTTCTTATTTATGGCTGCTCATCACGTCGTGCGAATACCAGCATGGCTTCAGAGCCGTAGATATCCGTGGGGTAGGCAGCGATCAACCTGTAGTCATCATTAAACCGCTTATCACGCAGCAATCCGACTCGACCATAGACCTCGAGCATGACGATGTAATCTGGATGTTGATCGATGATGAGGTCAGGTGGAATAGCATAATTGATGACGTAGTATTCGGGTGGTATGGGGAAGTACTCGAGCGTGACGGGTGTGATCAAGCCGACGGTATCGAGGATCCGTGCACGAGTGAAATATCCCAGGGCGCCGATGTCCCCCGCTGCGATGACATCATTTTCGCTTAAAACCGGCTGTAAATCCTTGGCGGCCTGGATGTAAAGTTCTTCCAGTTGGACATAGGCCATCTTTGGCGCGGGTCGCGTCGAGCCGTGATCGGGGTGGATGGACCATGCGTTCAGGGTGAGCGTCACCACAAGGACTGCGAAGCCGACCTTCAGGTAGGGATCAACTCTGCCGCGGCTGAGTTGTTCAATTCCGAGGCTGATGCCCATCACGTATAGGGGTAATGGAGGGGCCAGATACCAACGGAAAATGAGGGGGTTTGCGAGGCTGAACGCGAGCAGGTAGGCTAGCGGGTAAGCAGCTAACGGCCAAATCACCGGTTGGGTACGAATCTTGGATCGCCAGCCGACGATGCTGAGTGCCGGAAGGAAAAGGAGGCCTAACCCGATAGCGTAGGGACCGATGACGAGGTTTCCCATGAACGGGGTTGCGAAGTGCTGGAGCAGGCGAACGAAAGCAGCTTCGCGTGGAAGGGAATAGGCGCCAACTTTGGCGAGCACGGAATGGGGAACAGGACTGCCATAGGCGAGCACTGAGACGATGACCCACGGCACGATAGGGAGCAGGAAGGCAGATAATTCAACGATTGAAGGCCGTATTGCACTTCGCTTGATGCTTTGAATTAACCGTTCCAATGCCAGTGGCACAATGAACAACAAGGCGTCCGGGCGGGTCAGAAGGGCTCAGGCCGGCAATAAAAGCGGCCAGGATTGGTCGATGGGAGGAATGTAAGTACAATGTGGCCAGCATCAGGAACACAAAGAGGCTTGTCTCCATCCCTCCGATGGCGAACGTCACCGACATGGGGCTGAGAGCCCAGAAAGCTGCCGTCAACTGGCCGCTGAAAGGAGAGCGAAGGCGCTGCCCGAGGCGGATGAGGATCAGGCAGGTGAACGCGTCGGAGACCGCGTTCACAGCCAGCGCAATCGACCGGGAATGGGATCTGAGCACCCCCTATCAGCCATCCCCAGAGTGCAAGAACGCCGGCGTAGAGCGGGGTGGTGGTTCCCAGCACCCATTCACCGGGGTTGTACACCAATCCAGCGCCTTCGAGCAGGTTTCGGGCGTAACGGAAGGTGATGTATGCATCATCGACCGTCCGCGGCCCTGGCAAGATGCGGACGATAAGTGCGATAAGTGGGATTAGAAATTCTGGTCGAAGGAACCGGCGCAATCGCATGAGAGCATTATATTGATTGCCCAACTGGCGTGGAAAGCGATCTCTCGAAGATCGGTTGTACCTCTGGATCGCTTTCCTCATCCTCTGCACAGGAGTGCTATTTAGGCTTGGTCTCTTGGGGAAGGGCGTCTTTCCTTTCAACTCGGATGAAGCGATCGTCGCCTTGATGGCCCGCCATACCCTCCAGGGGAACTGGCCTTTGTTCTTCTACGGGCAAGCCTACATGGGAAGCCTGGATGCAAGCCTGGTCGCGCTCGGTTTCATGCTCTGTTGGCCAGGAACTGTCTCGTTCTGCGCGGCATCCAGGTTTTGCTATTCACCCTGACAATCCTGACCTCGATGATGCTTGCCAGGCGTATCTTTCGATCAAGAATCGCAGCGCTGGTTTCAGGTTTCATCCTGACGATTCCGACGGTTAACCTCATCCTGTACTCGACGGTATCGCTGGGTGGTTATGGTGAAGCCTTGCTCCTGGGAAATGTCCTCCTCCTGGTGGGCTTACGTATCTTGTCGGTTCCTGAACAGCGGTTGCCCTTCCTGCTTCTGGGAGTTTTCGCTGGTCTGGGTTTTTGGACGTTTGGTCTAACGCTCGTCTACAGTGTTGCCGTCGCCGGGGTCATCCTGGTCAGTTTGAGAAAACGTCTGTCCAACAGGGATCTCACCCTGCGGGCAAGCTTGATGGCGGCAGGGTTGACTTTTGGCCTGACGCCAGTTTTCGCCTGGGTCATGGGTCATGGTTTTGAGGCGTTGATCCAGGAGCTCGGTGGCTCGGCTATCGCTGGCGTATCTGGCGTTGGATATCCCGACCCAGATCCTGGGGAATGTAAGGAACCTGCTCCTCTTTGGTCCGACAGTGATTTTCGGATTACGGCCACCCTGGGACGCATCGCCCTTGTTCTTGCCCGGCCTGCCGCTTGTCATCGCCTTCTGGGCGATGGTCTTTGGCGAACGCATCCTGGCGGCCAGGGCAAAGCGATCCATCACCAGAGGATCTCAGATGTTGCTCGCGATGTCTGCCTTGCTCGTGCTGGGGTTTGTGTTTTCTCCGTTCGGAGCCGATCCATCGGGCAGGTATTTTCTGCCTCTATCGATCCCATTGGCTCTGGCAGGCGGGGTGTTCGTGGCGCGTGGGCAATGGCCATCGCGTCCAGTCCGCTGGGCGCTGTTGTCAGGGTTAGTTGTCTTCAATCTAGGGGCCGCACTTGAAGCAGCGGCTCCATCAAAGCCCGGCTTTACGACGCAGTTCGATGCGACCACCCGGGTCGATCACAGCTTTGATGAACCCTTGATCGAATTCCTGGTGAAAAAGGGCGAGACACGTGGGTACACGACCTATTGGATTTCCTACCCGCTGGCTTTCCTTTCCCGCGAAGAACTGATTTTCGTCCCTCGCCTCCCTTACCATGCGGATTTGCGCTATACAGCGCGTGACGATCGCTATCCCGCCTACGACCTTGAAGTGGCAGCCCAGGAGCAGCATGCCTTCATTACAGCCGGGCCGGCAGCACTCGACGAAGCCCTGGTTGAGGCTTTTTCCCGGAACGACGTAAGCTATTTGGAAGCCTACATCGGGGATTACCACGTTTATTATGGGTTATCGCCCGCCATCTCTATCGATGAGACTGGGCGTGAGTTGGCTTGACTAATTCGGTTCGTTTCATGCTCGCAGGGCTGGAGCGGGGTGTTGGGATGAGTTACAAACGCTTCTTGTTTTTACTTACGATGCTGGCGGTCTTGACGATGGCTGTCAGGATTTCGGTCGCCAGTGATACCTGGTGGCATCTTAGAGCTGGAGCATGGATCGTTGAACACAGAGCCATTCTTGACACCGATCCATTCTCTTTAACCAGACAAGGGCAGGCATGGATTTACCCAGGCTGGTTAGCCCAGCTTGGGTTGTATTTTGCCTACAGGATCGCAGGTTTTGTAGGGCTAAACATCCTGACAGCAATTTTCGTCCTCGGAGCCTTCATGTTCCTCTGGGATATCACAGAGGTGAGGCCATTTGTCAGGAGCTGCCTGATCTTGCTCGCTGCAACGACCAGCGCGGTTTACTGGTCCGCCCGGCCGCATATCTTTTCGTTCTTCCTTGCAAGCGTGTTTCTTTGGGTGCTTGAGAAAGACCGAGAAAAACCCGGGAGATTGATTTGGGTGCTTCCGGTGCTCATGGCTTTGTGGGGCAACTTGCACGGAGGTTTCGCAATCGGTTTTATCCTCATCGCGACCTATCTTTTGGGCCAGATCGCAAACGTACTGGGTGATCGCCTTCTGTCGAAGCATTCCCTTGATGTGATCTGGAAGAGGTACAGAAATCCCCTCTTGCGGTTGGCCGGGGTTGGATTGTTGTCGGCAGTGCTGTTGGGCTTGAACCCCCACGGTTACAAGATGCTTGTATATCCATTTAAAACTGTCTCGATCGGGACACTGCAGAACTACATCCAGGAGTGGCAGTCCCCGGATTTTCACCAGCTTCAGGTGATGCCGTTCCTGGGCATGCTCCTTCTTAGCTTGGTGGATTGCTGCGATCACACGTGTAAAAGCCCATTCCGAAGAGGTGATTGGGACTTTGATCTTCACGACCATGGCATTGTTGGCGGTCCGCAATATCGCCATCTACGCACTGGTGGTCACGCCTGGGCTGGCAAGGCATCTAGAATCAGCAATAGAAAGGTTACCCCGAGCAGCCAGGGCTGGGAGAGAGCTCCCTGAACGCGTTACACGACGGATTAACCTCGTTCTGCTCGTCCTGCTCATGGTCCCGGCCGGATGGAAGATGTCTCTGCCTCTGACGCGTGAGGCCAACAAGGAGGCCGTTACCGAAGCCTATCCCGAAGGTGCAATCAACTACCTGCGGGAGAGGCCAGAGGCGGGCGAGGTTTTCAACAGCTACAATTGGGGGGCTTTCCTCATCTGGGAGCTCTATCCGGACTACCTGAGTTTTGTCGATGGCCGGACGGACTTGTTTGATGATGCGATACTTGAGACGTACCTATCTGTATGGCGGGGGGAGAGTGGCTGGGATGGCTTACTGGCTGAGTGGAATATAACGCTCGTGCTCATCGAGCCCGATGCCCCGCTCAGGCCCCGGCTTGAACTTGCCGGCTGGGATTTGCTCTATGCCGATCATCAAGCCATCGTGATGGGTAAACCATCTTCATGAGGGCGGAAGTAGTTTGACATTGATTGGATTCATCACGGTAACCCAATGAAATCTTCATCCAATTTGGTTCGCATCCTGCTGGTGATTTTGCTCTTCGGACTGTTGGTGGTCCTAACCATCGCCAATTACCGGTTTGCGGTCCAGGCGCCGGGCGGGAATGATTTCCTTGCGCGCTGGACAGGTGCACATTATTGGTTGGTCGAGGGTGTAAACCCCTATGATGAGCAGGTAAGCCTGGCTGCACAGACCATGATTTATGGTCGCCCAGCACTCCCCGAGCAGGGCGAGGATGTCGCGCATTTTGTCTATCCGCTGCCAGCCATGATCTTCTTCGCACCATTCGGTTTGATGCCCTATACCCTGGCCAGGGCGCTCTGGATGACGGTCCTCGAGTTATGCTTGCCCGTCCTCGCATACCTTGGGATACAGATCTCGCAATGGAAACCCGGTCGGACGACTGCAGCCTTCCTGCTCCTCTTTTCGGTCTTCTGGTATCACGGCATCCGCAGCATTGTTGTCGGGCAGTTCGCAGTCATCGAGGCCGTGTTGATCGTTGGCGCATTAGCAGCGATCCGGGTCCGCAACGACGTGCTCGCCGGGATCCTATTGGGGTTGTCCATCGCCAAGCCACAGATGGCATTCCTCATCATCCCGTTCATCTTGTTCTGGGCCCTTAGCTCACGCCGCTGGATGCTCATCTGGGCTTTGGTTGGATCGTTCGCAGCCCTTATTGCTGGAAGTTTGCTCATGATGCCAGATTGGCCGCTCCGTTGGCTCCAACAGTTGGCTGCCTATCCGGATTACACCGCCCTGGGTTCCCCGGTCTCCATCGCGACCGGCGCACTCGGAGCTGCTGGGCGGATCCTGGAATGGGTTGTGAGCGGGGGACTGCTGCTGTACTTGTTGGTCGAGTGGGCGGCGGCCCGGCGACAGCTCAGGTTCATGGTTTCAATGGACGGCCGCGATGACCCTCGTCGTAACCAACCTCGTGGCTTTGCGCACGGCCACGACAAACTATGTCGTTCTCCTGCCTGCACTTGTGATCATCTTCGCCTCGCTCGAATCGCGCTGGAAGCAGGGGGGGCTCATCGCAGTCTGGGGTATCTTAGCCTTGTTGTTGGCCGGGCTGTGGGGCTTGTTTGCAGTTAGCGTGGAGGGCAACGTCGAGAGCGCATGGATGTACTTCCCGTTGCCTCTGATCACCTTCCTTGGGCTGCTTTGGACCCGCTGGTGGGTGGTCAGGGGCATCCACTTGCCCATCGGAGAACACTTCGCATAGCCAACCTCTTGTGCATGGGGCTGTGCATCAAGTGTGGGTTTCCTTCGAACCTCGGAGATCGTGACGAATCATGCAGTTGAGAGCTGAATTGCACAGGTGGTGGGGCGAAAAGCCACTGCCGCACATCCCGAAGACGCTTGTCGGGGTGTTGCTGTTGCTCGCGCTGCTCTGCAGGCTGCCTGCTCTCATTTCACGTCCACTCTGGTATGACGAGGCCTTCTCAGTCTTGTTTTCACAAACTGGTCTGACCGGCATGCTTAGAGGGACCTTAAGCACGGGTGCGGCCGGCAGCGCGGACGTTCATCCACTCTTGTATTACGCCCTGCTTTGGCTTTGGACTGGTCTGTTTGGAACGAGCGTAATAGCAGTAAGGTTGCTCTCAGTCCTGATCAGCCTGCTTGTGTTGATCGTATTGCTCCAGCTAACGAACCGGCTTGTATCCATCCGGGCTGCGGCGATGACCGGATTGCTCTATGCACTTTCCCCATTCCAGGTTCAGTATGCCCAGGAAGCGCGCATGTATGGCTTGCTGAGCCTGTGGCTCCTGTTGAGCGTCCTTTTCATCTGGCGCGGCCTACATACAGAAGCTCGCTGGCCATGGCTGGCGTTTGGGGTCGCGGCAGCGTTGTCGATGTACACACATGTGCTCGCCAGTGTTTTCCTGGTGCCATTGGTATTTTTGAGCTTCTATCAGCGGCGAGATCGTTGGACCCGCACGCTGGTTGGGGTCGGGATTGCCCTGCTGATTTACCTCCCCTGGGCGCTTCAGCTTCCAGGCCAGTTGAGCAAAGTTGCTTCCGCATACTGGATTGAACGGCCGTCACTGGCCAGCCTGTTCCAAGTCATACTCGGGTTCACCGTCGGCTTGCCCTTGTCAGGCATCCAGCTTGTAATCGGGTTGTTCCTTGCGGTTCTGAGCTCTGCATTCTTGTGCTTGAACCTATGGCGGGTGATCCGGAATGATGCCCCAAACCGCAAGCCAGTCATCTGGCTCGCTTTGCTGGCGTTTATCCCGGTTGCACTGCTTTTCCTGGTTTCGCAGGTTCAACCCGTCTTCATCCTGCGCGGCTTGCTTCCGTCAGGAGTCATGTTCCTCGCACTCACCGGTGCAATCCTGGCCCTGCCTTCCGCAAAGAAAGGCATGCGCGTGATCCTGGGAGCAGGCATGCTGCTTGCATTTCTGCTGGGACAGATTGAGCATTACAAGTACGCTGGATTTCCATACGCCCCGTTCCCGGCGATCGGGGCATACTTGCAGGAGGAAGCTGACCCAGGTTCGGTCATCCTCCATTCAAACAAACTGACGATGCTCCCGCAGGTTTATTACACCGGGGATCTGCCTCAAAAATTCCTGGCCGATATCCCTGGCAGTGGGCAGGATACCTTAGCGCGTGCCACGCAGGAGGTGCTCGGGCTGCTGGCAGAGCCAAATGTCCTGACGGCTGTTCGAGACGCCGACGAAGTCTACTTCCTGGTTTTCAAGCAGGAGGTCATGGAGTTTGAACAATCACCGCTTGGTTCTCATCCGGCTCTGCTCTGGCTGCAAACCTACTATCACCAAACAGATGTGACGGATTGGGGGGATTTGCGATTGTACCAATTCACGCTTGATTTGTCCCAGGTCTCAAGACCCTAGGTAAGGACGGCGATGAAGCCAGCCCGATCGTGGATCTTAATCGTAACCGGGTGTCTCGTAGCCTTGCTGGGAGCGGCCTTCATCAAGAGCCCCGGGTATATGGACGCGGATTACTACTTCGCGACCGGTAGGGAGCTCGCTGTAGGTGCTGGTTTTACAGAGCCTTTCATCTGGACCTACATGACGGATCCAGCAGCAATCCCGACTCCATCGCATCTGTACTGGATGCCGCTGACCTCGCTCGTTTCAGGCGCATTCATGAAACTGCTTGGACCGAGCTTCAGGGCCGGTCAACTGCCCTTCCTGCTGTTATTTGCGTTGCTTCCTTACGCAGTAAGCAGGCTCTCCCTCCAGATGCACAGTAATCCAGATGATGCGTTCCTTTCGGGTATGCTCGCGGCGTTTCCGGGCTTCTTCCTGCCCTATTTCTTGACTACCGATATGTTCATCGTTTATGCCTGGCTTGGATTGGGCGTCACAGCCCTGCTCATAGGCGACAGCTGGATGAAAACCTGGGTACCGATTGGACTGGGTATCCTGGTCGGACTTGCCCACCTCGCACGCGCCGACGGTTGGCTGCTTGCTGTTCCTGCACTCATTGGGATCCTTCAGCAAGAGCGGGACCGGCCCAGGAACATCCTCCTCCTGGTGGCTGGCTATGCTCTTGTCATGGGGCCATGGTTCGCCCGGAATTTATCCGTGATCGGTTCCGTGCTGGCTCCGGGCACAAGCAGGTCACTCTGGTTTACCGCGTATGCGGATTTATTCAGATACCCTGCCGAGGAGATAACCCTTCAGGCATGGCTGGAAGCCGGATGGAGTGCGGCAATCAAGGTGAGGGCTGAAGCGCTGGCAGTTAATCTTGAACGCCTGATCGCGGAGAACGGCGTCATCTTCCTGGCACCCTTCATGCTGATTGGCGCGGTCAGACTACGGCACAAGCTTGAGGTGAAGGCAGGAATTGTCTACGCTCTCCTGCTGCTCTTCCTGATGACCGCAGTCTTCCCGTTTGCAGGGACGCATGGCGGGTTATTCCATTCGTCTGCAGCCTTGATGCCGCTGCTTTGGTGCCTGGCACCCATCGGTCTCAACGCAGCAATTGGTTACACCGCTGTCCGCCGGAACTGGGAACCAGGCAGGGCGAAGGCATTGTTTCAAAATACAGCCATGGCGTTTGCCTTCATCCTCACCTTTGGCCTCGCCGCAGGGCGGGTCATTGGGGGGGATTTAGGTAACCCACGTTGGAACCACCCCCAAGCCGATTATCAGGCACTGGCAGAGGTCATCCCAGCGGACGAGGAGAAAACGCTCACCGTGGTAAACAACCCTCCGGGTTTCTTCCTCGCAACCGGAATTCCGGCGGTTGTGCTCCCCGATGGCGGGATGCGCGCATTGGAGGCTGTGGTGGACCGCTATGACGCGGGGTGGGTGGTCTTAGATGAAAACACGACCCCCGGATTGCGCCCCCTATACCTAGGGACCAACGTGCCCGAATGGTTGTCACTCCAGGCAGAGCTTGAAGACTCGAACTCGAACCCGATCGTTGTTTATCGCGTGGATGAGGATGCGCTCCAGTGAGGCTCGAGGATACAGGTCGCCGGCGTTTGATCCTGTTCGTGATTATCACGCTTTTTGTGCTGGCAAGTGCCAGCTACCTCATCCAAAGTGCCTCCCTTGAAGGTCCAGGCTTTCCACTGGATGATGCCTGGATTCATCAGACCTTTGCTCGGAACCTGGGCCAGCAGGCAAGCTGGGGGTATCGATCTGGCCAGCCCGGTGCTGGCTCAACCTCACCCCTCTGGTCCAGCATGCTCAGCCTGGCATACGCCCTGCGGATCGACCCTATCGCCTGGACGATGCTGCTAGGTCTGCTGAGTCTGGGTGTTGTGGGCCTAGTTTGTGTGCATTGGTACCGAGCCCGAAATCCAGGCCAATGGCAGCAAGAATTTTGGGTTCTGGCACTCGTCTTCACAGAATGGCACCTGTTATGGGCAGCCTTATCCGGGATGGAAATCGTCCTCTACACCCTCATCGTTTGTTTTTTACTGTTCCTGCTGGATGTCGACCGGATGCGGCCTATGATGTGGGGGATGCTGATTGGGGTTGGTGTCTGGCTTCGTCCCGAGTCTCATAACCCTGCTCCTACCCGCAATGCTGGGTGATCTTGACCCGGGCTGGGTTCGCCAAGGTAAAAATGAAAAGGGTCTGGCATGCTGGCATCGGGCTCACCCTCGGGCTTGGCCCATACCTCGCTTTCCATCAAGCATTGGACGGCGCCTGGTGGCCCAGCACCTTCTATGCAAAGCAGGCCGAGTACGCCGTACGGCTCGGAACACCTTTGATCGTGCGGTTCTTCGACCAGATGGTGCAGCCCTTAACCGGGGTGGGAATCTTGCTGGCACCCGGGATCATCTGTACGACAGTCGCGTCCATCCGCAGCCGAAGCTGGGATAGGCTTGCCCCCATCCTCTGGGTGTGCGTTCACCTGGGAGCATACGCCCTTCGTCTGCCGGTGACCTACCAGCATGGGCGCTACGCCATGCCGGTCATCCCTGTCCTGCTGCTGCTCGGGATTGAAGGTATGCGCAGCACTGCACCGCCGCATGAAACAAGGCGCCATCAAGCGCGTCGTCGGACGGGCGTGGGCGGCAAGTGCCGCGATGACGGCGGTCGGCTTCATCTTGCTCGGGTCTCGAGCCTATGGCATGGATGTTGCTGTGATTGAGACAGAGATGGTGCGGAGCGCGAGCTGGATAGCTCAGCATACGCCGAAAGCGAGCTTGATTGCTGCACATGACATCGGCGCACTCGGGTACTTCTCCGATCGAGAGATCCTGGACCTCGCAGGGTTGGTATCCCCGGAAGTGCAGCCCATCATCAGGGATGAACCTGAACTTGCCCAACTCATGGATGCACGCATGGTGGATTTCCTGATGACCTTTCCAGGTTGGTACCCCGTCCTGACACAGGGAAAGCGTGTTGTTTTTGAGTCTGGTGGGGGATACAGCCCCACCCTGGGGGGGAAAACATGCGCGTGTACCGCTGGAGATAGGTGAGTTTGCTCAGCGCGAGTCGAATATGCTATACTCGCCGCGTCCTCGAAAAAGGCGGTTGCTGATGGAAGAATTCACAGTCATCATCGTTGATGATCACCCTCTTTTCCGAGAGGGCGTACGCAGCGTGATCGATGCGGAGGAAGACCTGAATGTCCTGGCTGAAGGCACCAGCGGTGAGGACGGGGTTCAGCTGATTCGCGAGCTCAAGCCTCGAGTTGCATTGGTAGATGTTAATCTGCCCATGATGAACGGGATGCAAGTCACCCGACAAATCGTTGGAGAGCGGATCGATACGGCCATCGTGCTCTTGACGGCCTACGATGATGTTGAGCAAGTTCTGCATGCCTTTAGCGCCGGCGCATCTGCATACTGTTCGAAGGACGTAGAGGCAGGAAAATTGGTGGACATCGTACGCCAGGTCGCCCGTGGCTTCTTCGTCGTCGGGGATCAGGTCTTCGACAAGGAAGGCCTGGATGCATGGCTTTCACAGGGGGTGGAGACTGTCCGCCGGCCTCACGTCGAAGGGGACAAGGAAGCTTTTACGCCGCTTTCGCCTCGTGAGATGGAAATCCTGCAGTTCGTCACACGGGGGATGAGCAACAAGGAAATTGCTTCAAAGCTGGGAATCAGCCACCAGACTGTCAAGAACCACATGACGGCGATCCTGCACAAGTTGGATGTCGAGGATCGCACCCAGGCGGCAGTGTACGCCCTGCGCCATGGATGGGTCCGACTGCAGGATACGCGGAAGTAACCGGGAAATTCTATGACAGACGCCAAAGTCGAAGACGAACTGACTCCGTTGGAAGCCTTCATCCAGAAGTCGGGTGAGCAGCTAGATGGCGTCCAGGATAAGCTCAAAGAAATATCAATGCTGGTGTCCCAAAGTCAGGGTGAAGTAGAAAAGCTGGCAGCTCGCAACGCGGATATTACCGCACGGCTGCATCAGATGCAGTCCCATTTTGATACAGTCCCTCGCGAGGACATCCTGAATAACTACGAGGCAGCACTGGACGCACAGCAGCGCTTGTTCACGATGCGTGGTCAATTGGAGAAACTCCAGGGTGATGAGGATCACCTTGAACGATTGGCCGGTGTGATCTCAGAAGCGCTTAAACTCCTCGGCGGGCGCCCAAATATCGAGATTGAGGAGGAGGCACAAGTCTCCAACGCAGGGTTCCAAGCCCAGATCATCGAAGCTCAGGAGGATGAGCGAAGAAAGATCTCACGCCAAATTCACGATGGTCCTGCTCAGGTTCTTTCAAACTTCATTCTTCAGACAGAAATCGCTCTTCGTCTTGCAGATACAAATCCCGTACAAGCCCGCGAAGAACTCGAAAATTTAAAGGAAGCTGCGACGGCGAGCTTTGGCAAAGTCCGGGACTTCATCTTCGAGCTACGGCCGATGATGCTTGATGATCTGGGGCTGCTGCCCACCGTCCGCCGCTATGCTGAAGCCTACAAAGAAAAAACCGGGCTGGAGATTTCAGTCGTCAATGTCGGAACTGAAAAACGCCTGGCTTCCTACCGCGAAGTCGTGCTCTTCCGGGCAGTCCAAATTTGCCTGGCGAACGTCCGGGATCATGCTCAGGCCACGCAAGTAAAGGTTACGCTCGACTTGGGCGAGCAGACGGCCCGCTGTTCGATCGAAGACAATGGACGTGGTTTTGATCCTGAGATCCTCGAACAGGCTGAATTCCAGAATCGCTCTCTTGATCAGCTTCGGCGCCAGATCGAACAACTTGATGGCAGCCTGGAGCTGGATACCAAGCCGGGGGAGGGGACCCGGATCGCGATCCTGCTGCCGCCCTCCTGAAGCTTCTCCTGTCCCCTGCGCTCTAATTACAAGCAGAAAGCCCAGGGAACCCGTACCGATGTCCCTCGGAAATTGGTCCTATTGAACCCAGCAAGGTCATTTGACTATAATGACTACGAACTTGTAACAGAATTGGATTGAAATCATCACAGAGAGGAGGTGAATGCTATGCTGTTCGCACCGAAAGAGAAGGGTCAAGGCCTCGTCGAGTACGCACTGATTCTTGTTTTGGTCGCTGTGGTCGTGATCGTGATCCTCGCGCTGCTTGGCCCGGCAATTGGCAACGTTTTCAGCAACATCGTTACCAACATCTAATCTCATCTCGATTGGCCGGACTTGGGGGAGCAACGTATCCCAAGGATTCATACAAGGAGCCCTATCGAGTATAGGGCTCCTTGTGTAAGGGAAATGTAAGCGACGATCCGGCGCACCTGTGATAAAGTTGGCACAACTTGACTTTTGGAGTCAAGCAGGTAAGATACGCGCGTCCTGCCAGGGTGCGCGAGCACCGTCTTACACGTCTAGAATGAAGGAGGCCTCATGCGCCGTCCACGTATCATCATCCTGTTTGCGATCATCTTGCTCCTCGGCGTCGCTGCGGTTTATCTACTGACTCGTGGGGGAGGCGAACAGGCACAGCCGGACCAGACGCCGGTTGGCGGTGTGCCCAGCGATGTCATTTTTGTCGCAATCGCAGCTCAGGATATCGCCCGTGGCGCTCGCATTCCCGATGATGGAATTGTGATGTCGCGCATGCCGGCCAACATGGTCGTCGAGACCATGATCAGCGGAACCGATGAAGAAGGCATTCGGAGCAGGGTAATCGGCACCGTGGCTCGTCAAGACATCGGCCGAGGGGTGCCCATTACCGAGGCGATGATTTCTGAGAGCGGCGGTGACCTGCTGGCTGGAGGGTCTGATGCCTCCCTGGCCATCCCGCCTGGATACACGGCGATCTCGATTCCACTCGACCGGCTCTCCGGCGTGGCCTATGCCCTTCGCGATGGGGATGTCGTAGATGTCCTGATCTCGCTGCTGCTGGTGGATGTCGATCCTGATTTTCAGTCCATCCTGCCGAATTTCTCAACGACACTGAACGCACCTGGCGGCACGGATGAATTTCCATCTCCAAGCATCACGGGTGCCGTGAAGGAATACGAAGGCAGCACCGGGCTCCAGATCCCACTTGGAAAGGTCATCGAGGAAGAGGAAACCGGTACGCTATTCCATGTGATCCCCAACGGCGACCAGCGGCCGCGTGCCGTCACCCAGCGGCTGGTGGACAGCGCCCAGGTGCTGCATGTAGGCACTTTCGCACTCGAGGGTGAGAACCTTGCTCCCGTGGTGCAGGGTGATCAAGCCCAGGGGGCACAACCCCAGGATGGTCAGCCAGTTGCAACGACGGTTCAACCGCCCGATATCATCACTTTGATCGTGACGCCCCAGGATGCACTGGCCTTAAACTGGGCGATCAAGGTCGACGCCGATCTTACCCTAACGCTGCGGGCGCCAAACGATACTGAGCCGACCGAGACGACCAGCGTCACGCTGCAGTACCTGATCGAGAATTACGACGTCACCGTGCCCTCGAGGCTGCCCTACACGCTCGAGCCAGCACTGCAGCAGCTCGTCAACCCGGTGTTGCGCAATGACCGGATCACCGTCCCGCCGCAGTAACGGGGAGGCGCTATCGTAAATCTGCGAGAGGCACACAAATGACAGAAAGCGCGGAAAATGTAATCCGCGTCTTAATCGTCGACGATTTCGCTGAGACACGCGAGAACATCCGCAAGCTGCTTCAATTTGAGTCGGATGTTCTCGTCGTCGGAGCAGCGCGCACCGGCATTGAGGCGATCGATCTGGCTAAGGAGACCGAGCCAGATGTCGTCATCATGGATATCAATATGCCGGATATGGATGGCATCTCGGCCACCGAAGCGCTGTTGCGCGATGTCCCCTTCGCTCAAATCGTTATGCTTTCGGTCAACAACGATGCGGATTACGTCCGCCGGGCTATGCGCGCGGGTGCGCGGGATTTCCTGGCGAAGCCGCCATCGGGCGATGAACTCATTTCGACCATCCGCACGCTTTCGGTCATGGCGCATGAACTGAAGGAAAAGATGGCAGCCCCCGTGCCGCAGCTGATGGTCCAGGGCCCCGGCCGTCCTGGTTCTGGCCCTCTCAATTTACAGGGCAAAATCATCGCTGTTTACAGTCCGAAGGGTGGCGTGGGCAGCACGATGCTGGCGACCAACCTTGCCGTTGGCCTGGATACCGCCGATACACCAACCGTCCTGGTCGATGCCGCACTCCAGTTCGGGGATGTCGCTGTCGTGATGAACCTCCAAGCGAAGAACACGTTCGTCGACCTGGCCACTCGGGCAGAGGAGCTGGATAAAGATTATGTCGCCGACGTGCTCATCCACCATGAGAGCGGCCTGCGCGTCCTTGCAGCCCCTCCCCGGCCGGAGTTGGCGGATGAAATCACAGCTGACCAGGTCCGCAATGTCATCCAATTCCTGAAGCGTGAGTTCGCCTACGTGGTGGTCGACACCAGCTCCACCATGGATGACATCACGCTGGCGGTGCTCGATACCGCTGATTTATTGGTGACCATCGCAACGCCGGAAATCCCGTCCATCAAGGATACGCGCTTGCTGTTTGATCTGCTGGGTGTGTTGGAATTTCCCAAACGAGCGCGTCTTCTTCGTGCTCAACCGCATGGACCGCAAGACCGGGATCACGGCGGAAGCAGTTTCCGAAAACCTGAAATTCAACGTCGATGGGGAAATTCCACTGGACGAGAAGACGATTCCAACCTCGATCAACCGGGGATCGCCAATCCTTTTGAACGATCGAGGGCAACCCGCAGCTCGCAGCATCCTGAAAATCATCGGGGAGCTGAGGGAACGCCTCCTGGCCGAACCCGAGGTCGAGGAGGAGGCGGAAGAGGCAGAGAAGCCGCGGCTTTTCAGCAGGTAGTTGGTATGAGGCAGCCCGGCAGCGGGTAAGGAGAGTGGAACGTGTCGTTACTAAAGCGGATTGAGCAGGGGCAAGCGGATAACGCGCCAGTCCCGAGTGGGGGAAACAGCCGGACCGGGAGCCCGCCAGCAAATGGCGGCGCAAGCGGGTCCAGTGGTTCCCGCATGAGCGGGATTGCTGCTCGTCGTGTTGCGCCTCCCGACGTCCAGCAGCGCAACACGTACACCGATCTCAAGACGCGAGTGCAGAATAAGCTTCTTGCCGAGCTTGATCCCTCGATGGATGTCAGCCAGACGGTCGAGGTCAGGCAGACGATCGAAGATCTCTTCGAGACCATCCTGCAAGAGGAGAACATCGTCCTCTCCCGCCCGGAACGCAGGCGGCTGTTTGAGCAAATCGTTGCGGAGATCCTGGGCCTCGGACCGCTTGAGCCGCTCCTGGCCGATGGTTCCATCACAGAAATCATGGTGAACGGAGCGAAGCAAATCTATATCGAGCGCGGGGGCAAGCTTCACAGGGAACCGGCGACGTTCGAGAGCGATGACCACCTGATGCGTATCATCGACCGCATCGTGGCACCCCTTGGCCGGCGTATCGACGAATCAAGCCCCTATGTGGACGCCCGCTTGCCGGATGGATCGCGTGTGAACGCGATCATCCCACCGATTTCACTGGTGGGCCCGACGTTGACCATCCGGAAGTTCGCACGTGACCCGATTACGGTTGAACAGCTCATCGAGTGGGGGACGATCACACCAGAGGCGGTTGAATTTCTCAAGGCTTGCGTGATCTCGGCCATCAACATGGTCATCTCCGGTGGTACTGGCTCGGGGAAGACCACCTTTTTGAACATCATGTCACAGTACATTCCGAATGATGAGCGCATCGTCACGATCGAGAATGCGGCCGAGCTCCAGATGCGCCAGGAACACGTCGTCACGCTTGAATCACGCCCACCGAACATCGAGGGACGTGGTGAGGTCACCATCCAGAACCTCGTGGTCAACTCCCTGCGTATGCGTCCTGACCGGATCATCGTCGGTGAGATTCGAGCTGAGGAAGCCCTGGACATGCTCCAGGCCATGAACACCGGTCACGAGGGCTCGATGACCACAGCACACTCGAACAGCCCACGCGATACCCTCTCGCGTATCGAAACCATGACCTTGATGGCCGGCATGGATCTCCCGGTGCGGGCGATCCGCGAACAGATCGCCTCGGCGCTGGAACTGGTTGTTCACCTGGAACGCCTGCGGGACGGCACGCGCAAGGTTACGAATATCTCCGAGATCCAGGGCATGGAAGGTGATGTGATCACGATGACCGACATCTTCGTCTTCGAGCAAACAGGGTTCGAGGATGGGAAGGTCATCGGGCGATTGCGACCGACGGGCCTGCGGCCGAAGTTCATCGATAAGATTGAAGCCAGCGGTATCAACCTGCCCGCAACGATCTTCGGGGTGGGAGAACGGGGGCGCGGGTACTAAGCCATGGACGCCAATACCGTACTTCTCATCGGTGGTGGGCTCGGATTGCTGCTCCTGGTCGTCGGCTTCGGCATGACGGTCTTTGGTGAACGTTCTGTCGTCGAGGAACGGCTGGGCCGCTACACCGAAGCTGGCCAGGTTATCAGCACCGGGTCAGCCCCGAAAGATAAAGGCGAGGAGACGAGGTTCCTTCATCACGGATTACTTCAGCCGCATGGGTGAAGGAACCGACATGTTCGACAACATCTCGAAGAACCTGGCGCGGGCTGACATCAAGCTGCGCCCGGCCGAGTACATCGCGGCAGTGGTCCTTTCGAGCTTGCTCGTCGCGCTTGGTCGGGTTCGTCATCAGCCAATTCACCTTGTTCTTCGCCATCATCATGGGCATCGTCGGGGCGTACCTGCCTTCGATGTATGTCAAGATGGCACAACGCACCCGCTTGAAGAAATTCGATAACCAGCTGGGTGACATGCTCAACCTGATGGTCAACGGCCTGCGGGCAGGCTTTTCGACCCTGCAGGCGATGGAGGCCGTCAGCCGCGAGCTGCCAGCCCCGATCTGTGACGAATTCAGGCGTGTCGTCCAGGAGATGCAGCTCGGTATCACCATGGATGATGCGCTTGAACACTTGCTCCGCCGGATAAACAGTGAAGATCTCGATCTCGTCATCACGGCGATCAATGTCCAGCGGGAGGTCGGTGGTAACCTGGCCGAGATCCTGGATGTCATCTCCTATCACGATCCGAGAGCGAGTGCGCATCAAGGGTGAGATTTCCGCCCTAACTGCGCAGGGCCGTGCAACCGCCTGGGTGATCGCAGCCCTGCCGATCGTCCTTGTGTTGCTCCTTTTCCTGCTGAACCGTGAATACATCATGCAGTTCTTCAACCCTGAGACACGCAGCTGCGGTATCCCGATCCTTTCACTGGCGGGCATCATGGTTGTCACTGGTTTTATCGCGACACAGAAGATCGTCGCCATCGACATCTAAATCGATGCTGGTTGGCATAATGCAGAATTGGGAAGGGTAGTCACATGCCTACAGCCATAATCGGGATCGTTGTTCTCATCCTTGTGCTGGCGGTCATCCTGGTGATTGCCGGTATCCGGGCGCCGCGCGCTCTCGGATCCCATCTCCGACCGGCTGGCGGAATACAGCGTACGAGAAGAACCGATGACGCTGGAAGAGATCGAACTCTCGCTCCGCTTCTATGAACGGATCGTCCTCCCAATCTTCAACAAGGTTGGTGAGCTCGCTTCACGCTTCACACCCCAGGCTACCCTGCAAAGTGCACGCAAGCGGATCGAGATGGCCGGCAACCCCATGCAGATGGACCCGGCTTTCTTCCTATCCCTGCGCTTCGTGCTGGCTGCGGTCTTCGGCGGCGGTGTCTTTCTCGTATTCCTGATTTCAGGCCGCTCCTGGCTGACTGGGCTTGGGCTGTCTGCGCTCTTCCTGGGCATTGGCTTTATGTTCCCAGATCTTTGGCTGACTGGCCGGGTCAACGCCCGGCAGAAAGCGGTCTTTCGAGCGCTGCCGGATGCCCTCGACCTGCTGACCATTTGCGTCGAGGCTGGGCTTGGTTTCGACGCAGCCATGGCCCAGGTCAACCTGAAATGGGAGGACGAACTGGCCCTGGAGTTTGGCCGCGTCCTGCAGGAAATCCGGCTCGGCAAGCTCCGTCGGGAAGCGCTGCGCGACATGGCCGATCGCGTGGGGGTATCCGAATTGACCAGCTTCGTGGCGGCTGTCATACAGTCCGAGCAGCTCGGCGTTAGCATGGCCAAGGTGCTCAGAATTCAATCCGATCAGATGCGTGTTCGCCGGCGGCAGATGGCGGAGGAAGAGGCGCACCGGGCTCCGATCAAGATGATTTTCCCGATCGGATTGCTGATCTTCCCCTCCATCCTGATGGTCCTGCTTGGCCCGGCTGCCCTGCTGCTCTTCCGGTCACCGATGGGAGCACTCTTCCGCTAGCAGGCACCGAAAGACGGCCACAGATCACCGGGCAAGGGGGCTACCCGGTTTGTCGGATCCTCTCCAGGCCAAACTTCAATGGATCAGGCGCTGGCTCAAAGCCGGCGCAGATTTTCTGCTTCCACCTCGCTGCCCAGGTTGTGGTCGAACGGGCTACGTGTGGTGTCCAGACTGCCAGTCGCAGGTGAAAACTTCAGGGGTGAGCGGGTGCAGGAGTTGCGGTCTTTGGCATCAGCCCCACCGGTGTTTCGCTTCGGGGAGCCATCCGCTGCGTGTCCGCTCCTATGCTCGTTACGCCCCGCCGATCACAAAAGCCATCCTTGAACTCAAGTACCGGCCGAATCGCGCCCTGGCGGAGGAGATGGGAGCTTGGCTTGTTAAGCTCTATGCTGATTCGGGATGGCCTGTCGATGCCGTCGTGCCGGTGCCGCTGGCGTTCGTGCGAAAACAGCAACGCGGGTATAATCAGGTTGAATTGATTGCCAGCCCCTTCGCGGAGGCGCTTGATTTGCCGCTCGATCGGAACACACTTCGTCGTGTGCGCGATACAGGCTCTCAAGTAGGCCTTGACCACGTTGCCCGTCGGTCGAACCTCGAAGGGGCTTTCCGCGCCGAGCCCAACCATTTTGCGGATAAATCAATCCTGGTCATCGACGATTTGCTTACATCCGGAGCGACGATGACGGCTTGCGCCGAAGCCTTGTTTGCCGCGGGTGCAGCCGCAGTCTATGGACTGACAGTTGCCAGAGCGGCCCGCACCACAGCCAGGGGAAGGTAGTTCTAGACTAAGGAGTTGCAGATGCCAGTCAAGGTAATCCTCAATGCAAAGAACATGGAAGTCAACGATCGGCTCCAGGACTATGTGCAGACGAAGGTTGAGAAACTTGATCGATATCTTGACATTCTCGAGGAGGCACGTGTCGACCTGACCTTTGCGAAAACCGCACGAAATGCACAGGATCGCCAGGTAGCCCAGATCACGCTGCGCGGGAAAGGCGTCGTCCTTCGCGGCGGAGGACAGGACGGAGGACATCTTTGCCTCCGTGGATGCGGTGCTCGATAAACTCTACCGGCAGATCGAACGGTACAAGGGACGACGTTGGCGAGGGAGGGGGGATGGCCGCACCGCCGCCGAAGCAGCGGGTGCTTCACTGGAGCCCGAGTTTGATGACCTGGCACAGGAGCCAGAGATCGTCCGCCGCAAACGTCACCAGCTGGTCCCCATGGATGAGCCTGAAGCCATCGAGCAGATGGAGCTTCTAGGTCACCAGGCGTTCTTCGTCTTCCTGAATGCTGCAACAAACCAGGTGAATGTCCTCTACCGCCGCCGGGACGAAACCCTCGGCCTCATCGAGACTGAGCTGGCCTGAAAGCCCTTTGCCAGATGCGGCATCACCCGGGATAACCCGATGAACCCTCTCGCTGCACTTCTCATGCTGCCCCCGCATGGGGATTCCCAGGTGGAGGCATGGCTGGCGTCCGCCCGGCTGGCAGCCGCTGCTGACTTGGCTGAGAGGCTGGTTGAACATCCCGGCTTTGACCCAATCCTGGTGTTGGCTGCAGATGAGGAAGACCGTGCCGCACTTTCGGCTCTGGGGGGAAAACCCATCCAACCCAGCGGGGCGGAGTTTCATTTTGGCGCAGCCCTCAACCGGGTCATCGAAGCGTACAATCTGGGAGAGATCGCGTACTTCGGTGGGGCGAGCGCCCCGCTGCTGCAGACTGCGCACCTCGATCAAGCGCTGGAGAAACTGCGCATAGACACCAACCCGTGCGCTGTTGTGAACAACCTTTATTCGACGGACTGGATGATGCTCAACCAATCCAGCATCCTATCTGGCTTTGTGAACCGCTTTCCCTCCGATAACCCGCTTGGGTGGGTGTTAGCCACCGAAGCAGGTATCCGGGTCGAATCCATGGCAGCAGAAGCTGCTACGAGGCTGGATATTGATACGCCGGTTGATATCGCGTTGTTGCGCGGCCACGCCGCACTGGGTCAACACATGAGCGAGGTTGTGAGCAGGCTCGATCCTGTGCTGTGTGGGCGGGTGGACCGGATTCTCAGGCTCCTCCAGACACCTGCCAGCTCATTAGCGATCATCGGCCGCTGTTCCGCGTCTGTCTGGCGGACGCTCGAAGAACGGACGCAAATCTGGATCCGCATGTTTGTCGAAGAACGTGGCATGGTCGCCAGCCGCCGGCTGGCCGAGAACAGTGTCAAGAGCCTAATTGGCAGGATGGTTGACCAGTTGGGGCCTGCAGAATTCCTGGATTGGATCCAGGATGTTGCGCAGGGTTTGCTCTGGGACAACCGCGTGTGGATGGGGATGGCGCGAGCGTGGCCAACTCCAGCTGACCGCTTCGCTTCCGATCTCGGATTGGTCGATAGCATTCAAGATGCGCGCCTGCGAAACTTGACCCAGGCTGTGAAAGACTCTGATCTGCCGGTGCTGATGGGAGGGTATGGGGTAGTCGCTGGAGGCGTTTACGCCCTGTTGGAAACAAGCTTTGGCTGATGCTGCCAGATCACCAACCGGCCAGGTATTCTTGCCATTCCTCGTTCACATCCAGGTAGGCGCTATATAGATACATCGCCGTCGCGCGCGGTTCTTCAGGCTTTCGCCGGAGCTGCATGTTGACCTCATCCGGTGTCCGTCCACCCTTCTTCAGGTTGCACTTCTGACACGCAGTCACCAGGTTAGACCACGTGTATTCCCCGCCACGATGGCGTGGGATGACATGGTCAAGGGTCAAATGCTTCGTAGAGCTGCCGCAGTACTGGCAGGCATATCCGTCCCGGCGGAAGATCTCCCGCTTCGTTAGCCGGACCCGTGGATATGGTCGTTTAACCATGTATCCCAGGCGGATGACTGAAGGTCTTGGGAAGCGTTGGCGCACCGTGTGGATGTACCCGCGCCCGTTCTGCAGCATCTCCGCCTTCCCCGAGAGGTAGAGGGTCACCGCACGTCGCGTCGAGCAAACGTTGAGCGGTTCATAATTGGCATTTAAGACCAGCACCGGAAGATTCATCATGTCTGGAACCTGTACGGTCGAAGATTATATCACCCGTGTTTTCTAGCGAAAGTCCAGTTTATGAAACCGGCCCTGGCGGTGAAACCAGGGCCGGTTGCTTGTTCTCCATCGTCAAGTTAGACGAAGCGCTGCCTTATCTCAGAACTGACGGAATCGAGGATGGCTACCGTAATCGAAATAAACCACACAGCGATACCAGCCGCCCGATAATCCAGCAGGTGGATCCATTGGATGAGCAAGAAACCGATGCCCCCACCGCCGACGAGGCCGATGACGGTCGACATGCGGACATTGATATCCCAGCGGTAGATGGTGAACGAGACGAAGGGTGGGATGATCTGGGGTACGACCGCATACATGATGGTCTGGATCCAATTCGCGCCCGTAGCCTGGATTGCTTCGATGGGGCCGGGATCGATCGACTCGATCGCTTCCGAATACAGCTTCCCCAGTGCGGCGATGCTGTGCACGGTCAAAGCCACGATGCCAGCGAACGGCCCCAGGCCGACGACGATGATCGCAATGACAGCCCAGATGAGCGGTTCGATGGAGCGGATGATGTTGAGCACGGTCCGCGTCAGGTAGTAGATGAGAAGCGTGAGTCGCGAAGCCGACATCAGGTTGCGGGCAGCCAGGAAGCTGACCGGTATAGATAGGATGATCCCGAAAACCGTCGCCATCATCCCGAGGAAGATGGTTTCGATCATCTTTTCAATCGCAAGCAGCAGTTCTTCGCTCGGCTCCGCCTCGCCAAGTCCTGCCAGCTGCCGGCCCTGGAGCTGCCAAGTCGAGAAATCGCCCGCCTCAGCCGAGGGTATCAGGCGATAGGGGATGACGATGTCCACCTGGAAGGCGCCCTCCGCATCCGTGGTGACCTTTACGTACTCCCCATCTTGGCGCTGCCTGAATTCGTTACGGAGTTCATCCATCCACCAGATTTCGGTTTCGGTGTCCGGTGCGAAGCCGGTACCGGTCATGGTCAGTGTCGTCCCTGGATCGCCCTCCGGCGTGGACAGATCGCCGCATCTCGGCTCGGAAACCACCCTGGGCGCCCCGGGTTCTGGTTCGGGTGCGGGTGGTTGGGTACCGAAGCAGGGCATGCGGACTTCCGTTCTGCCGATGAGCAGAATCTCCTCTCGATGAATTGCCCGTTCCCAGGGCCAGAGGATGCGCTGCATGAAGGGCGCGGCATCACGCGCTTCGGTGGCAAGCGTGACGAGGTTGATGTCCCCGATCTGCCAGCCGAGCGCGAAGTAGACGACCAGGACAAGTGCCCACATCCCGTTGCTGCTGCCGCCGCGCAAGCCGCGTGCGATCAGGTACGAATCCAGGATGATCCAAACGTAGATCAAGGCTGCGCCGATCGCGACCGCTAATAGGATTGGTTGTAGTTGGAATGCCTTGGCGATCATGTCGCCGAAGGTATCTTCACGCCGTCCAACCAGGCGGATACGCCAGACGAGCAAACCGACGATCGTCGCCAGGCTGAAGAGCAGGAGCAGTCCACGTCGCCAGATGCCCAGCAGGACCTGACCCAGTCCTGGGACGAGCAAGGAGGCGAGCGGGGCTATGAATTTCATCACCGGGTGTGCGGGCGGGGTGGGTGGCTTGGGTCGGGAGCTGCGATTCATGCCACACCTCCGCCTGCTTCGGAAAGCGTTCCGGTCAGCCCGCCTGCCCTTTCGGCTTCCTCACCATAGATCTCCTTGAATTGGCTATCGGTCATAGCCCGGATATCCTCGCGCGTGCCGCTGTAGACCAGCCTCCCGTCGCGCAGGCCGATCACGCGGGTCGCATAGCGCTGGACAAGGTCGAGGTAATGCAGGCTGCACAGGATCGTAATCCCGTCTTCTTGATTGAGACGCTCAATATGGGACAAGATGGAATGAGCCAGGACCGGATCCAGGCTGGCTACGGGTTCGTCGGCCAGGATCATCTTCGGCTGCTGCATCAATGCCCGCGCTACGCCAACCCGCTGCTGCTGGCCACCGCTGAGTTCATCCGCACGCTTTTGGGCTTGGGCAGTAATGCCCAAGCGGTCCATCGCTTTGTGGGCTAACTCGATGTCCTCAGGCGAGAACCGGCCCAGGACGCTGCGCCAGCTCGGCGAATATCCCAGGCGTCCGGCAAGCACATTGGTGATGACCTTCGATCTTTTTACGAGGTTGAACTGCTGGAAGACCATCCCGATATGACGGCGGGTGGTGCGTAACTCTTCCCCTTTGAGCTTTGCCAAATCCACCCCATCCCACAGGATTTCCCCCTCGGTGGGGTCGATGAGGCGGTTGATGCAGCGGAGTAGTGTCGATTTGCCTGACCCGCTCAATCCAATAATGACGAGGAATTCTCCATCCGGAACCTGGAACGAGACATCCTTGAGGGCGACGGTACCATCTGCATATACTTTTGTCAGGTGACGAACATCGAGCATCGCATGGGCTCCTACATAGAGCGGGGGGACTATCGAAGTCCCCCCGCTGCATACCTGATAGTGCGGTATTGTCCTTCGGCTTAGAGATCTGAAGCCGAGACACCTGCTGCGTCTAGCAGCTGGCGGAAGGGATCATAGAAGCTGTCACCGAGCTTCTCGAGGCCGCTCCACTGGTACGCGGTGTTGAGTGCCTCAGCGCCCGCTTCCGTTCCGGCGATGGCGAGGAGCGCGTCGTTGACCTGATCGCGCAGCTCGCGCGTGAAGGTGTTGGCATACTGCACACCGTCGTTGGGGATGTCGATCGAGACATCGAAGACGCCGACCTTATCCATCACATCGGGGTAATCCCCTTCGATGGCTGTGCGGGCGTCGACGAAGGTTGCACCGAAGTCGCACTCACCCAGGTAGACCTGTGTGGCGGCGGCGGGGTGCGAGCCTGCGAACACGACATCGATGTCGGTGTCCGGTTCAATCCCGTTGGCGCGCAGCATCACGGAGGGGATGACATAACCGCTGGTGCTGGTTTCGTCGACCGCGCAGAAGGTCTTGCCGGCGAGGGTCGAGTAATCACCTGGTACGATCCCGCTCTCCATGTTGTAGATGAGCTGGCCATTGTAGCTCGTGCTGCCACGGCGCTGGGCAACAAGCTCGGCCTCGGCGCAGCCGCGGTCGGCGGCCGTGATGTACGCGAAGGTCGCGAGCGAGCTCATCTCAGCCTGTGGCGGGTCGGAGCACATCGCCTCGATTGCGGCGGTATAGTCTGTGGCGACAAAGGTTTCGAAGACCAAACCGGTCTGCTCATTGAGCAAATCAGCCACGGCTTCTGCACCGGCTGTCACCTGCTCAAGCTCACCCGACGGCACGAAAATCCAACGAATGGGGTTTTCGTCAGTACCGAGATCGGGCGTGCTCGGTCCACATGCGCCAAGCAGTACGGCGCCGACGACGAGCATGCTCACGATCGCATACAAAAACATACGGTTCTTACGCATCGTTCTTCCTTCCTCCTCGAAAAAAGTGTGAATGTCGACTGCAATCTTTGGGTAAAGCCTGGGTCGTTTGTCCCGGTTCACCCTCCTCTCTCCAAATCGAGTAACAACAGTTTGCATTCCGCTAGATATTAGCGCGAATCGTTTGCCTGCGCAAGAAAGCATGTTGTCTTGTGAATAGCCAGAGCGAGGTTTACAATCGGGTTCCTATGTCTGACAACGCGTATCAAGCAGCCCTCGACTACCTGTACAGCTTCATAGACTATTCCGTAGAACGAAGTTACCGTTATTCTGCTGATGTCTTTGAACTACAGCGTGTGCTGGATCTGCTCCATTTGATGGACGATCCCCAGCTCGCCTATAAATCCTATCATGTCGCCGGCACCAAGGGTAAGGGCTCCGTCTCGGCCATGCTGGCCTCCATTTTGCAAGCCGGCGGGTACCGTGTCGGATTGTATACCTCCCCGCACCTGACCCGCTTCAACGAGCGCATCCAGGTTGGCGGCCTCCCGATAGAGGACCAGCAGCTCGTCGACCTGGTTGATTCCATCAAGCCTGCGGTGGCACAGGTGGAGAGTTTGACGGTCTTTGAGATCGTCACCGCCATGGCCTTCAAACACTTCGCGAACCAGGCGGTAGATTACGCGGTTGTCGAGGTTGGATTGGGGGGGCGGCTCGATGCGACGAACGTGCTCAACCCCGAAGTCAGCGTGATCACCTCCATATCCTACGATCATATGCATCTCCTGGGTGAAAGCCTCACAGATATTGCCCGAGAGAAGGCGGGTATCATTAAGGAAGGCATCCCGGTCGTCATTGCTCCACAGCCGCACGAAGCCCAGATTACGATCGAGAAAATCGCCGCCGATCGAGGCGCTCCGCTGGTGATGGTCGGGCGCGATTGGCTTTATTCTGCCGGTGCACACGATCTTGACGGCCAGGCCCTGTACATTTGGTCCCGCACGGAGCAGCCGCTCATGGATTCATACGTTGAGTCAGCGGGCGATGAAGAGTGGGCTCCCCCGAAGTACTGGATCCCGCTCCTTGGTTTCCACCAGATTGTGAATGCTGCCGTTGCGTATGCAGCCATTGTTCAGGGCGTGCAGAAAGGACTCGAACTGCCAAATGGTTCCATCCGGAACGGCTTTGCTTCCGTCCGTTGGCCAGGCCGGCTGCAGATTTTATCCAGGTCACCCCTGCTCGTCATCGATTCGGCGCATAACCGCGAATCCGCGCTCAAGCTGCGGATCGCGCTGGACGATTACTTTCCCGGCCAGCCAGTTACACTCGTTTTCGGCGCTTCGGCCGACAAGGACATCGAGGGGATGTTGATCGAACTCCTGCCGCGCGTATCCAAGCTTATCGTCACCCGTTCCCAGCACCCGCGCGCCGAGGACACTGCTCGCCTCGCTGAATTTGGCCACAGCCACGGGGTAGCCGTGGAGAGCTACGAGGATATTGGCGGTGCCTTGAGGGCCGCCCTGGACCACAGCAACGATCATCGGGTGACGCTTGTGGCCGGCAGCATCTTCGTCGCCGGGCAAGCGATCGAGGCCTGGGCTAACATCCAGGCAGGCCGGCTCGAGATCGGGAGCGGCGACAGGATATGACCGTCTATGGACGCTGGCCCCAGATGCCCCCCGAGCTTGGGGGTGTCATCAGCCGCCGGACAGAAGAGTTGTTCGACGTGGCTGACGCGCAATTGGACAGCGACGGGTTGATGACGCTTCCCGTGCTTCCGCTGCGTGATGTCGTCCTCTACCCGAACTTGCTTACGCCACTCTTTGTAGTTCATGAGGCATCTCTGCTTGGCGTGGAACAGGCAATCCGCGCCCACCGGACGATGGTTGCGTTGGCGATTGAAACCCCGGATATCGAGGATCCGGGAGTGGATGATTTCTTCCGCATGGGAACAGAGATCGCCGTAGGCAGGCTCATGCATTTACCCGAAGGTTCGATCTCGATCATGACCCAGGGCAGACGAAGGCTGGACGTGGTTGATATTTATGAAGAGCATGGGCTGCTTTATGCGCGTGCCCGCCCCGTACCGGAGGCCGCTGACTCAAGCAAGGAGACGGTCGCCCTCATGCGGGCGGTCCTGACCCTCTTTGAGAAGTGTGTTGAGCTCAACCGTTCGCTCCCGGAAGAGGTCTATATCTACGCCGTCAATCTCGAGGACCCGGGCTGGCTGGCGGACCTGGTCGCATCGGCGATCAATTTGAGCCTGGTCGAGCAACAGGAAATCCTTGAAATGGTCGACCCTATTCAACGCCTCCAGCGGATAAGCATGCTGCTGGGGCGCGAGCTCGAGATGCTCGAGCTTGAGGACCAGATCCACTCCCAGGTTCAGAATGAGGTCGATCGCTCCCAGCGTGAGATGTATCTTCGAGAGCAGATAAAGGCCATCCAGACCGAGCTCGGTGAGGGGGACCTGTGGACGCAGGAACTTGAGGAGCTGCGTGAGCGGCTCATCCACCTCTCCCTTCCGGAAGAAGTCGAGTTGAGAGGTCTGAAGGAGCTTCAGAGGCTGCAGCAGATGCCGCCCATGTCCCCAGAAGTCGGCATCATCCGCACCTACCTGGATTGGATCATGGAGCTCCCCTGGGCAGAAGCCTCGGTTGACAACCTGGATGTGAAGCACGTCGGACAGGTGCTGGAGGACCAGCACTATGCTTTGTCCAAGGCAAAAGACCGCATCCTCGAGTACATCGCCGTTCGCAGTCTGAACCCTGAAAAAAACAAGCAGCCCATCCTGTGTTTCGTCGGGCCGCCAGGGACAGGCAAGACATCCCTGGGCCGCTCGATTGCGGAGGCACTGGGGCGAACTTTCATCCGGATTTCACTGGGAGGCATCCGGGATGAAGCTGAAATTCGTGGACACCGGCGGACCTATATCGGTGCGCTACCCGGCAGGATTTTGCAAGCCATGCGGCGGGCTGGAACGGTCAATCCACTTTTCATGCTGGATGAAATTGACAAGTTGGGGTTGGATTACCGTGGAGATCCGTCCTCCGCCCTGTTGGAAGTCCTGGATCCGGAACAGAATTTTGCATTCTCGGATCATTACCTCGAGCTTCCCTATGACCTTTCACGGGTTATGTTCATCACAACCGCCAACACCCTGGATCCCATCCCACCCGCATTGTTGGACCGGCTGGAGGTGATTGAGTTTCCCGGGTACATCGAAAGCGAAAAAGTGCATATTGCCCGGAAATTTCTCATCCCTCGCCAGCTGGAACAGACCGGCCTGACGGCAGAGGATCTCACGTTCACCGCAGGTGCCCTGCAGGCCATTATTCGGGAATACACATGGGAGGCGGGGGTACGCAACCTGGAGCGCGAGATTGGTACAGTGTGCCGCCGCGTCGTTCGGCGAAAGGCGGAGGGGAAACATGAGTACCGCCGGATTACCCCATCCCTGCTCGCGAAAATCCTCGGCCCGCCGCAGATCCAGCCGCCCGATCTTCACCCTGAAGACCAGGTAGGCGCTGCGATCGGCCTCGCCTGGACGGAGAACGGCGGCGATATCATCGTCGTTGAAGCTCTGCTTGTAGATGGCAAGGGCAGCCTGCAGATTACAGGCCAACTCGGTGAAATCATGCAAGAATCCGCCCAGGCCGCATATTCGTATGTTAAATCGCTTTCAGACGTGCTTGAGATCGACCCCGAGATCTTTGAAAAGACGGATATCCATATTCACGTGCCAGAAGGGTCCATTCCCAAGGATGGGCCCAGCGCCGGGATTACGTTGGCTGTCGCGCTCGCGTCGGCACTAACCGGTCGCCCCGTGCGGCGCAACGTCGGCATGACCGGTGAGATCACGTTGCGCGGCCGCGTGCTTCCGGTCGGTGGCGTCCGCGAAAAGGTGTACGCTGCCTTTCGTATGAAACTGGATACGGTCATCTTGCCTTCGAAGAATAAGAAAGACCTGTCCGAGCTTGCGCGCGAGGCGCGCTCTGCCCTCAATCTGGTGTGGGTCGATCACATGCAGGAGGTTTTTGAGCTCGCGCTGCTGCCGGCGGTGAGAAAGCGAAAACCAGCCCGGAAGAAGACAGCCACGCCGAAAGCTGGAAAAGCAAAAAAGAGCCAGGCCTCTTCTCAGGCTTCGTCGGGCGGGGGTGCGTGATGGGTAGGCCTGGCAGCCAAGTGCAATGATCGAACCGAGCGCCGCGCTGCGGGCAAATTCACCTGCCGGCCTGTCTGGGTCCTCTTGTCCCTGGTATTTGCCGCCGCAATCTTCGGCTGTACACGCAGCAGCGTCCCGGCGAGCGAAGTGGGAATGGTGCCAACCTCGGATCTTATCCCCGGAGATGCCAGCGCCGACCTATGTACCCTTTACAGCCGGCGGAACCTACTCGGTGATGCTGGTGCCAGACGACGAATTCCTCGCCATTCGCAACCCGGCTGGAGCCGCTGGGAGCGAAGTCGCCTCCCTCGAGTTCGACGACAGGGGCCTCCTGCTAACTGGGAATTCCACGGCTCTGGGGAGCTCAACCTGGATCGAGGTTGAGCTAGCAGGCGGGCAGACGGGCTGGGTAAACGCGGCAAATCTTACTGAGAGTGTTTCCAGGGAAGTGTTCTGTGCAGATGTGCGTTCGATCGAGCTGCTTAACACCGTCCTTCAGGCGTTCTCGAATGAAGATGGCGCGCTGCTGGCCCAGGTGACCAACCCCAGGCGTGGATTGCTCATCAGGAATGAATGGTGGAACGACGCGGTTGAGTTCAGTCCCGGGGGGATCGCTGGGTTGTTCAGCGATCGGACGGTGTACGAGTGGGGGGAACAGGCCGGGGGTCGATTCCAGGTCTCAGGGACTTTCTCAGATATCGTCGCTGCGAGGGTTGAAGAGGTTGTTTCGCAGCAGCCCGAGGTTAGCTGCGGTGAACTTCAGTCCGGTGTCAGCTCGATTCCCCCTGCCTGGCCCTCCGCGTATACCAACCTCAACTTCTACTCGATCTTCAAGCCAGCTCCTGCCTCTGGGAACCCGTACAACTGGCGGGCGTGGGCTTTCGGCATGGAATATGTTCAAGGCGTCCCCTATCTGACCGTGCTCGTCCATTTTCACGGGGACGTATAAAGCAGCCTGCTAGCCGGTCAGCACTTTTGACCGCTCCCCAATCTGCAGGTTCTCCAGGAGCTGAAGCAGGTCATCCCTCCAGGCTGAGTTTCCGCGGGCTGTTGAGCCACAGTCCACGCTTGCTGCGTCGAAGATCACCTTGAAAAACCTTGGGCATCTCAACTTCGCGTTCAGGGGGAATCTCAATCAGGATTTGACCATTCTCGGTCAGGATGCGGTCGATTCCGGCGCCAGTCGCCTCGACTTTAACCCGCAGTTGGAACAGCAGGTCATCTACCTCCTGAGGGGGTGGACCGAAGCGATCGGTGAGCTCGTCCTTGATGCTTGCCAGGTCATCCGACAGGCGAATTTCGGCCAGCCGCCGGTAAAGCTGGAGGCGTAGATCCCTGTTTTCGATATAGTCTTCTGGGAGGGCTCCTGCAAGGGGCAGCTCGATGGAGGCCGGGGGCAGCTCCAAGGCGGCTTTCCACTCCCCAGGAGGAAGGACGTCTTTATCGATGGTAAGCCTCAAGCGCTGAACGGCCGATGCGAGCATACGAGTGTAGAGATGGAAACCTACGGAGGAGATATAACCATGCTGACGGGTCCCGAGGATCTCCCCAGCGCCCCTCATTTCCAGGTCGCGCATGGCGATCGCGTAGCCTGCGCCAAGCTGGCTGTGCTCCGCAATAACCTCCAACCTCTGCAGCGCTTCATCCGTCACGCGTCGGCCGGTCGGGCGGAAGAAGTAAGCGTATCCCTGGATAGCAGCCCGGCCGACGCGGCCGCGCAGCTGATAAAGCTGGGCCAAACCGAACCGATCGGCGCGGTCGACGATCAAGGTGTTTGCATTCGGGATATCCAGCCCCGATTCAATGATCGAGGTGCTCACAAGCACATCCACTTCGCCCGCAGTGAAGGAATCCATGACACGAGAGAGCTCGCCCTCCGGCATCTGACCATGGGCCATGGCGAACTGCGCTTCAGGGACGAGCGCCTTCAACCGCTCAACGATTGTCGCGATCGTTTGAACCCGGTTGTGCACGAAGAAATACCTGGCCACCCCGGTCAAGCTCCCTCAGGATGGCTGCCCGCACCAGGCGAGGTTCATAGACGCCAACGTGCGTCATGACCGGCAGGCGGTCTTCGGGCGGCGTACTGATGGTTGAAATATCGCGCGCACCGGTTAAAGCCATGTACAACGTGCGGGGTATCGGGGTTGCCGTGAGCGTGAGCACATCCACTTCGGTCCTCATTTGCTTCAGGAATTCCTTGTGCGTGACCCCGAAGCGTTGTTCCTCATCGATGATCAGGAGTCCGAGCTCTTTGAACTGGACGTCAGGCTGCAGCAAGCGGTGGGTGCCAATGATGATATCTATTTGCCCGGTCTCCAGGGAGCTGGTGATTGCTCTGGATTCCCCCCTGGTTCGAAAGCGAGAGAGCATTTCCACTTCAACTGGGAATGCGGCCAGGCGCCGCCGGAATGTCTGGAAGTGCTGCTGTGCGAGAACCGTCGTCGGGACGAGGATCGCAACTTGCTTCCCGGCCATTACGGCCTTGAAGGCTGCCCGTAGTGCTACCTCGGTCTTGCCATACCCAACATCGCCGCAGATCAAACGATCCATTGGGCGCAGGCTCTCCATGTCCCCTTTGATCGCCTCGAGGGCCTGGATCTGGTCCTCAGTTTCTTGATGACTGAAGGACGCTTCGAGCTCGTGCTGCCAGGGAGAATCCGGCGGGAATGCCGTGCCGCGGACCGCCAGGCGTCGGGCATAGAGATCGAGCAAATCCCGGGCGACCTGCTCGACGGCCTCCTTTGCCTTCCCTTTGCTCCGCTCCCAGTCAGCGCCTCCCAGGCGTGAAATGGAGGGAACGCTTCCATCAGCCCCAACGTAGCGCGTGATGCGATCCGCCTGGTGGATCGGCACGTAAAGCTGGTCGCCGTCAGCGTACCCGATGAGCAGGTACTCCTTCCTTACACCGGAGAGTGTGCGCTCGACGAGCCCCTTGAAGCGGCCGATCCCGAAATCGATATGGACGACAAGATCATCTGTGGAAAGATCGGCGTAAGCTTGCTCCGGTGCCGTTGGATGGGGCAGTGAGCGGCGGCGAGGTCTTGGTCGGGACCACCCGAACAGTTCGGCATCTGTCAGGAGGTGGATCAAACCCCTGCTGGGGTGTTCCAGGCTCCAGCCCTCCGAGAGTGGCCCGGACAGGAAGAGCACTTCTCCGACGCTAATCTGGCTTGGTGCGCTTTCTACGAGCCGCACATCACCAGCTTTTTCTGCCCAGAGTTCAGCCAGCCGTGGGGCTTGGCGGCTGATGATGATGCTGGTCTCGAGTGAGTCTCGCGCTTTGGCGATATGTTTGACGATGTCTGTGAGCTGCCCTCCGAACCGGGGTCCGGGCGTAAAACGCTGTTCGAATTCGTACAGCTCTTCTCCCGCTGTTGCTTTCCAGGCCAAAATTAATTCTCGCGAACTGGCTGAATTGCTCCTGGAGATCTGCCTTCGTCAGGTAGGGCAGTGGGAAACCGTCATCGAGTTCCTTGGTTCGGGCGGATTCGCTGCGGATGGCGACGGCATGTTCTTCGATCTCTTCGACGACGTTCTCGATCTGAATTTCATCATCGAGGAGCAAGATGGCATCGCTTTCCAGGAACCGGAGCGCGCCGGTCGGCTCTGGGTTGACCAGTGGCAGGTAGAGTTCTGCGATTTGACCCAGGTCATTGGGGGTCTTGGGCAGGGAGGGGGGCAGCAGTCGAGCCCAATTTGGGTCAAGATAGCGGGGAGGGGCTTCCCTGGCTGGGGTTATCCGGACCCATTCGATGGTTTCGGCCGTCCGCTGGGACCCGGGATCAAAGCTGCGCAAGGACTCAATTTCATCCCCGAAAAACTCGATCCTGGTGGGGAGTTCGTCAGCGGGCGGCCAGACGTCTAACAGCCCACCCCTGCGGCTCATCTGCCCCGGTTCGGTGACGATCTGTTCGTGCGCATAGCCAATTTGAACGAGCAAATCGACAAGACTTGTGTACCGGACGGTTGCTCCAGTGCGGAAGAATTGGCTGGCAGCGTGCAGCTGTTGTGGTGAGAGCGTGCGCGTCATCACGGCACGCGCAGGGGCAATGACGATCGGGCAGACACCGGAGCGTACCTCGGGTGGGATACCAGGGCTTGACCCCACCGTCAAGGCTGCCAGGGCAGCGATCCGTTGCTGGAGGATACGGTCTCCCCATGGGCTCCACTCATAGAAAAGCGGGCCAGGCTCGGGCAAGGTCCAGAGATTGGGTCCAACCTTCCAGAGCGGGATTTCTTCTTTCAGCGTAAGAAACCGATCCTGCCTGGCCGTGACGTAGAAGATCTGGCGATCGAGATCTTCATGCAGCGCGCAAACCAATGCCGGCCTTATGGAACGTGGCAGATGGGCGTTAAACTGCATCCTGCTGCCGCCTCTAAGCTCACGCAGCAACTGCTGGTACTCAGGAAGCTCACGCAGCACAGGGAGGAGGTGTGAGAGGTCGAGCGTCATTCTTCGTTAGTGGGGTTGCAGGAGTTCATGCTTGCTTCGATACCCAGGTCAACCAGCTTCTCGAAACACTCCGCCGCGCGCATGAGCGTAATCTCCAGCAGCTCACGCTCCGACTCGTTGAAGTCCTGCAGCACGTAGTCAGCCGCATCCATGCGGCCGGGGGGGCGGTCAATACCGAGCCGGATGCGAGCGAACGCTTCGCTACCCACCTCGCGGATGATCGAGCGCATCCCGCGATGCCCTCCAGACCCACCTGCAGGCCGGATTCGAATCGAGCCGAAAGGAAGATCGATGTCGTCATACGACACGACGAGCGAATCGGGCCCGGCTTTATAAAACCTGAGTAAAGCAGCGATCGAACGCCCCGAAGCATTCATTAACGTCTGCGGTTTGGCCAGGATGATTTTCCGATCCCCGCGGATGACATCACAAACCAGGGCTTGATTTTGCAAACGTGTGAAGCGTAAGCTCCAATTCTGCGCAACCCGATCGAGGAGGTGGAATCCGATATTGTGCCGGTTTTCCCGGTATTGCCTCCCGGGGTTGCCGAGCCCAGCAAAGACCAGAACGGATCGTGCCATCGGTTAGTTCTGCTTCCTTTGCTTACGGTCTTCCTGGCGCAGCATGCGGCGTGTCCGCAGGATGCCCATGCGGATGCGCATCCTTTCGTGGGCAAACAGATAGAAGGCGCCGCCAAGCAGGCCCAGGATTGCGGCGGCTGCTCCGAAAGTAAACGCGCGTGCAACAGTTTGGCCACCGTCACCGACGCGGGCCGGCAATGGGGTAGGCCTGGGTGTTGACGTTGGCAGGACGGGGGTGAGCGTGCTTTCAGTCCTTGCTGCACCAGGCGTGGCTGTTTCAACCTGTGTGTAATTTCGTAAGCGAATGTTATCGACGAAAGCGACGAGCGTTTCGCGACCGGCCAGGTGTACGCGCAGCCGGATTCGGTAGGTTCCATCCGTGATGCCGGATGTGTCCCATATTCCTACAGCCCCGGACTGGACCTCCGATTTCACATCTTCTGCGATATTGAACCATGTGTCGGACGGATCATCCTGGTAGGAAAATGCCAGGTCATATTCAGAGAAGAACGGGTGTGAGGCAGATCCCATGATGGTCACAACGCCAGAGACCGCCTCTCCCTCCGCCGGGAAACTGATGTCGGCATAACCTGGGGCCTGTGCAGCAGCTCGATTGGCCCCGACAAGCCCGAGCGTGATCAAGACAGACAAACACATGCGTGGGAGTATTTTCATCGAGCATTCGGCCCTGTGAGCGCTCCAGCAACCTGAAACATGCCAATCGGCGAGTTTAACATGCTGACCGGGGAAGGTCAACGAACCCCGCCATCAAGGCGTCAATCGACTGCCGTTTCGGCGGTTGACGGATGAAGAAGTCTTCGAGTAGAATCGGACCTGCGAATGTCGGGGAACTCCCTCGCCGTTTCCAGGGATCCCGACTTTTTTGCGTAATCTAAAGGTGGTGTATGGCGACGAAACGAGCAGCGAAGGCCCCAGAGAACCTCGAAGCGGACATCATTCGCCTTGAAGGCGGCAGCATCGAGGAGGTTGAAGCTGAACAAGTCCGGATCCACCAGGGGGGTGCAAACCGGATCCAGGCTGAAATGGTCGAGATCAACCAGGGAGCCGCCCTTGTGGTCAACAGCGACACAGTTCACCTCCACAACAGCCTGGCAGGTGTGGCGCAGGCGGGCACGGCCACATTGACGGATAGCTCGGCGCTCGTCGCATCGGGGCAGGATGTCCAGCTTAACACCTCGCGTGCGGCGATTATCGCAAGCCGAAGCGCAGTCCTGGATAACAGCCGTTCGCTGATCCTGCTGGCTGGTGAGGTGCACGGCAACGTAGAAACTGTCATGGATACTCGCCAGGCCGTATTGGCAGGGATGGTTTCCGGCATGGCAGTCGGGCTGGTCTTATTCGTTGGGGGCCTCCTGCGGCGCAGGTAAGTCCCTTTTAGGCTGAATATCGAACCCGAATCATGGAGTGAAGGTAACCCTGGCTGGGTGAGAGGCACTCCCGAGGAAAAAGAACATGGAAATCATTGAACTGCTTGCAGAACCACGTACTGTCACCGGGAAGAAGGTCAAAGCGCTGCGGCGGGAGGGCCTGATCCCGGCCATCATGTATGGGTCAGGCACAGAGCCGAAATCGATCCAGTTAAGCGCGCACGAGACCTCCCAGGCTTTGATGGCAGTCGGTGGCTCTACGCTTATCGACCTCAAGATCGGCGAGGAGGTTCATAAGGTCCTGCTTCGGGAAATTCAGCGGCATGTTATCCGTCGCAATATCCTCCACATCGATTTTCTCAAGGTCGCGATGGATGAGATGATTCGAGCCGTGGTGCCGATCGAGCTGGTTGGTTTTGCACCCGCTGTACGCGAGCTCGGCGGGGTCCTGGTCAGTGGCCTGGATGAGATCGAGGTGGAAGCCTTGCCCGCCGATCTGCCGGAAAAGATCATCGTCGATCTCGGCGTGCTGAAGACGCTCGACGATTCGATCACGGTTGCAGATTTGGGCCTCGGAGATGGCGTCACTTTGCTGACCGACCCCGAGGAAGCGATTGCGAACGTGGTTTACCAGATGATGGAAGAAATCGAAGTGGAAGAAGAAGTCGAAATCCTCGGCGAGCTTGGGGAACCAGAACTTGTCGAGCGTGGTGATCGTGAAGAAGAAGACGGGGAGTCGAGAAGAAGACTGACGTTCACCCGGCAAGCAGCGCGGGTTAATAACCAGCACGGCCGCGAGGCCGTGCTGGTTTGTAATCAAGCCCGTTGATGTTTCCGAGAATCTCGAGCAGCTGCAGGGTAAGCCGGGCTGTCGCCCCCCAGATGACTTCCTGCTCGAAAGGCTTGAAGTAGAAGACATCGATCTCGGGCCCTGGCAGGAAGGGCTTTCGCTTCCTGCTTTCAAGATTGACAGGATTGTTCAGCCAGCCAAGGGGGACTCCAAAGGCACGCGCCACTTCTGAAGGGTTCAACTTGAGCTTGTACGGCCACGGGATGACGCCAACAAACGGGATAATTTGAAATTGGGTGACCGTCAGCAGCGGGTCCAGCTGGCCCAGGATGCGGACATCGGCACGCGCCAGGCCGATTTCCTCTTCCGCTTCTCGAAGGGCTGCATCACGGGCATCCTCGTCGCCGGGGTCGAGCATGCCCCCGGGGAAGGAGACCTGGCCCCGGTGGGCTTCCACATCTTCTGTACGGCGGGTATAGAGCGCATGCCATTCTCCACCGTCCTCGTAGAGCGGGATGAGCACGGCAGCCAGGCGTGCATCCCATTCCGCGCGAAGAGTTGCCTTACGATTCTGCAGAACGCCGGCGAGATCAGCGGCGAAATCCTGCATCATGGAGTTTTATCGCCCGCCTGGACGTAGCTTCCACAGTAGCCGCAGACAGCCTCCTCCCGGGTGACTTCGCCAAGCTCCTCTGGGACGAGGCTTGCGCCGCAGTACGGGCACTTGGACGGCAGTTTCAAGCCGTTGATGGTGTGCGGTTGTGGGCCAACCCCGGCCTGCTGAAGGAGGTTCTCGATCTCCTGCCAGCTGGACTCAAGGTTGTGCGTTTCGAACAGCGCCTGAAGCCCGGGTCGCAGCTGGGCCGCTCTTCCTGCCTGTCCAGTTTCAACCAGCACGCCGATGGCGGTTTTTATCTGATGAACGCCCTTCTCAGGTTTGCCACCCTGAATATGTGACCTTCCAGCCTGGAGCAGGAGCAGTGGATGTTGAGGCAGGTTGCGCATCTGTGCACCCAGCGCAAGCTGTTCGAAAATGATCGCGGCTTCGAGGTGCCTCCCCTCCTCCTTGAGGAGGTGCGCACGTTTGAGCTCGCGCAGGGCTTTGTTTGCGAGCGGGCGTGGCCCCCACCGGCGGAACGGAAGAATACGGCGAATTCGTCTGCGTCGATAACCCATGGGCTACTCCCTTTCCTTGGCTCGGAAGATGTTAAGTATACGGAGTAGGTGCAAAGGATTTGTTAACCTCGGGTAAATCTTATACCTGGGCAAGATAGCGAAGAAACACCAGGTAGCCGGTATGGGCGATCATCCGATCAAACGGCCGCAGCCGGCCAGGCGTAGCCTTGTAATTCCGGATGAGGATCTCAGTGACTTCCGGAAAAGCATATCCAGCGCCAGGAGCGGCATCGAGCAAGCGATCCACCTGGTTGGTCGTCGGAAGGATGACACCGAGCACCGCACCCGTGTTCAAGGCCAGGCCGATCTGGGGCAGGAGCGAGTCGGGAGCAGGGATATCGACGAAAGCTGCGTCGAATCCGGCATGCCGCAAGCCATCTTCAACATCACCCTGTACAAGCTCGACCTGCTGTTCCAGGCCTAAACGCGATAAATTTTCGGCTGCGAGCTCCTGCATGTCGGCACGACGGTCGTACGTGATTACCTTTCCATCACTCCCCACCATCCATGCCAACGCGGTGGTTAAGGCCCCGCTACCGGTTCCAATCTCGAGGATGCGTTGGCCAGGGCGCACGGAGAGGCGCAGGAGGATGTAACCGATGTCCTTTGGGAACAGGATCTGTGATTTACGCCGGATGTGGAGCAGCAAATCGCGAAGCGAGGGTTGGAGGATCGTGAATTCCGCCCCGAGGTGGGTGCAGACCTGGCTGCCCCAGGCAACTCCCATCAAATCGTCGAAGTAGATAATCCCCTTATGGGTCTGGTAATCCTGGCCGGGGTCCAAACGTAAGATGGCAGGTTTCCCGTTCTCAGGTTGAAAGAGAGCCAGATCTCCCGCTTGAACTCTGCCCACGTCACCTCCTGGTCCGAGTAGATTGTACCTTGTTCGTGACCTCTCCCTCAGTCAGGTCGTATCCTTGATGGCCCGGTAACGGACCACCTCGGCTCGCGGCTGGTGGACGAGTTCGATCCAGGCATGCAAACCAGCGCTCGCCAAGGGTTCCACCCAATGGATCTCGGGGACCGCGCTCTGGCCTGTAATTGTGTACAACCATGATGCGATACGGTCAAACGGCGATTTGCCGGTGATGCGGGCCATGCCGATGACAATCATTTCGCCCCGTTCGGGCAGGATGCGCACAATCTCCGCAAGCGTCTCCGCAGCGTAGATGTATTCAGCTGGGAAGGTTGCGACGATGGTCTGAAAAGAACCTGCTGCGAAAGGAAGCGCCTCTGCGCGGGATCGAACTAGGTTTGCAGGGACTTGATGCTTCCTCAGCCGGCGCGAGGCGATTTTCGACATCTGCCGTGAGAGGTCGACGCCAAAGGTCTGATTGCCTGCCTGCACCAGGTCCAGCAGGACGTGGCCTGGACCATGTCCCAACTCGAGGACGCGGCCGGCAGGGTAACGCTGGACGGCAGCTGACTGCCAGGACCGCCATTGGCCCATGGATGACGTCCAGGCCACAAGGTCGTAGCTCCAGGCAAGATCGGTGTACAGATGCCGGAAAAAGATACGAAGAATGCGGGCGATCAATCGGTTGATTTGGAAGGCCATAATGTGCGAAATGTGGTCAGCGTCCACCCCGCTGCCCGGAGCGCTTCAGCGAACCCGGGTCTCGTCAGCAGGCGAAGTTCGTGCTCGCGTTCGGACGCGTACCCACTCGCTCCGATCAGGGCTTGATCCGCGTAGCCAGGATGGCACATCAGCTCGGTTGCGCCCGGAAGAGCCTGGACGAGAAGCTGATCGAGCTTCGATCCTGTAGCGCCGGCGGCGAAGAACCCTGCCAGGAAGGCATCCGGACTGCCAACACCGGAGTCACGCAGCATCGAGGGTGCGACATCTTTCGCAAACGCCAGGCAATCCGGCGGGATGAAAGCCTCAAGCGCCTTTTCATGGAGATCAGTGGGAAATGGCGGTCGGACGGGGCAGGCATACTCCTTAGCCAAACCGAGACACTTGTCCCATATGTCTGGATTGAGCAAGGCCACATGGTGGTGGCTATCCAGATGGTCTGGTTTCTGAAATCGGTCGATCATGAATTCAATCTGGGCGCGCCATTCGGCATACACATGGTCTGGATTAATTGACTGCAGGCGGTGGAACAACTGGTCACGCGAAAGGAATTGGCCGGAGGGGGTGACAAGCGATCCGATTTGGCCGCCCGGGAGTATCGGAGTACCGAGCGTGAGGTTAAGATGCAAGCCGATCGAGAGCTCAGGAGTCTCCTCCCTGGCTTGCAGCAGATCGGCGATGGCACTGGGCTGGTTAATGATGACTGTGGTCGAGCTGACAGGTCCATGTCGATGGGCTTCGCGAATACCCCTGCTGACGCCCGGAGTGCGCCCATAATCATCCGCGTTGATGATGAGGTACGAATTCACGGGGAGAGTATCGCCAACCGGTCCGGCAGGATCTCGTAGAGCAGGTGGGTGTTCTCCTCGCCCCGCAGTTCACCATCTGCTTGAAGCGGTGTGCCTGGCGAGGCATGGATCTCCAGCCGGGTCGTGTGGTGTTGGTGGATGACCGGGTCGTTGACGTATGCGCCGCTAATGGCCCTCGGGAGCAGGGTGAGCATCTTCATCCTGGAGGCTGCATAACCATAAACGAAAGTTAGCCTCCCGTCGGCCGGGTCGGCTGCAGGGGCCATGCGGAAGAGGCCACCCGTAATCGGGCAGTTTCCAACCGTGACGAGCGAAATCGGCCCCTCGTAATCCCCATCATCCCAAGCGAGTGACATATCCCAGGTCGGCCCGCTGGCAATGGCTTTCAAGGCCGCGACAAGGTAGCGGATGACGCCTTTCAGACGGGTCATGCGCACGTTGTACAACGTTACGACTGGCTCGAGGCCGACCGCAGAGTTGTTTGCATATACCCAGTCGTTGACTTTGCCCAGGTCGATCCGGCGCGTGTTTCCGGCCTTGAGCGACGCAACTGCTCCCGGAATGGTGCGAGGCAGCCCCAGGTTAACCACCAGGTCGTTGGCAGTTCCAAGGGGAATGACAGCTAGCGCCGGTAGTTCCGCATCCCGTCTTGCCCGGTACAGGCCGTTGAGGACTTCGCCGATGGTCCCGTCGCCGCCAGCGGCCACGATCCGATCCAGCCCTTTACGCGCCGCCTCTTCCGCCAGGTCTGTCGCATGTCCCGGACCCTCCGTTTCCACAAGCTTATAGGGGATCCCAGCCTGCACGAGCTCGGCTTCCAACTCAGGGCGCTGGCGGCCAGCCTTCCAGCGGTTCGAATAGGGGTTAAGGATGATGAGTTCGGTCATGGAGTCCTACCTTAATTGTGCCAGGAAGATCGAAGCCAGGCCGAGGAAAAGCGCAAAGCCCACGCTGTCGGTTACTGTTGTCACCAACACCGAGGAAGCGAGCGCCGGGTCGAGCTTGAGCGCTTTGAGCAGGAGTGGGACGACGGTGCCGACGCTCGTGGCAACAAGCATGTTCCCCACCAGCGCCAGGCCAAGCACAAGCCCCATGAACGTGTTCCCGGTCCATACGTACACGCCAAATCCCGCCACCGTGCCGACCAGCAAGCCCTGGAGCAAGCCCACGGCTGCCTCCCGCAGGAGCGTCCGCCAGGCATCGGAAAGCTCGATCTCGCCCAATGCAATCGCACGGACGATGATCGCCAGCGTCTGCTGAGCCGTGTTTCCGCCAAGGCCAGCGACCACGGATTGGAAAGCAGCCAGGAGCGCAACCTGGGCGATCACTGATTCGAAGCGGGAGATGACCCAGGATGCAAACAGCGCAGTCAGGCCGCTTAGATAGAGCCAGGGGATCCGCCGGCGCAGGGAGGTCGTGATCGGGCTATCGAAGGCAAGGTCGGCGTCCGCCAGGTTCGACAGCCTGTATATGTCCTCCGTGGCCTCATCTTCAAGCACATCCACAAGGTCATCGTAGGTGATCACGCCCCAAAGGACATGTTGCTGGTCTACGACGGGGATGGCGGTGAGGTCATAACGCACCATCAAGCGGGCGACGTCCTCCTGATCGAGATCTGCCGTTGCGTAGAGCACATCCGGATTCATGATAGTTTCGATGCGGTGAGCGGGGTTGGACACGACCAGGTCGCGCAAGCCCAGGATCCCGACAAGTCTCCGATGGTGATCCGTCACGTACAGGTAATAAGGAGTGTCCGATCCTGGGGTTGATTGGCGCAGGTGGTCAATCGCCTCGGCGGCAGTCATATCCGGTTTCAGCGTGACTGCAGGAGTTGTCATCAAGCCGCCGGCGGTTTCGTCCGCATACCCCAGCAGCGGGATGACGTTCGTCGGATCATCCATCTCTGCCAGGGCTTGGGCAGCTTGTTCGGGGGCCAGATCACCGAGCACATCGGCCGCCTCGTCGGGTTCCATGGCGTCGAGGATATTGGCCAGGAATGGCGCCGGCAGGGTTTGGGCTACGTCGGCGGCTTCCTCGTCGTCGAGCTCTTCCAGCAGATCGGCTGTGTCAGCGATGTCCAGTTGGGGGAGGAGGGCAGCCTGGTCGCGATCGTCGAGATCGGCAAACGCATCGGCCCGGTCGACGGGGTGAAGTTTAACCAACGCGGTGATGGCGGTTTGAATCTGATCCGTTTCGAGGGCTGCCCGGATTTCATTCAGGGTTTTTTCGATTTGTGTCGGTTCCATGCTCGCACCTCATCCCGCTCTGGATATCCAACCCCTGGTGCGGGTTAATCCCGATGGGGAGGCTCGGGAGGCAGCCGCAGAGATGAATTCGCCAACCCCCAGCATTCCCGTCGGTCTTCCAGCCGGAGAGGTCGGCGATGAACCTTGTCGCGATCAGAATGAACGTTCTCGGCGTGAAGTTCACGCTCTGCTTGGAAAATTCTAGCACCAGCATGGATGTGGGTCAAAGCTGGGCGTTCAGGAGGATGAACTACATTATTGGAACGCGGTTCCCGTCCGGAACATCAGGGGGTTGATCCCAGGACGATCTCTACCTGGCTGTGATCCCCCTCGCGGACGAGTTCAAAGGTGACGGTTTCACCAGGTTGAAAACGAAAAAGGACATTCTGGTAGGGGTGATCGGCGTCGAAGGTCTCCCCACCGGCGGAGAGCAGGATGTCCCCTCTCGCGAGGCCTGCCTCAGCAGCGGGTCCACCCGCCATGACTTCGGTCAAGATGATGCCGTGATCGACCGGTAGCTGATAGCGGGCAGCAATCGAGGGCGTTATCCATACCCATCGGATGCCGAGATAGGGCCGGGCGACCCGGCCGTAGCGGATTAATTGGTCGACGACGGCGCTGGCCGTGTTGCTTGCGATGGCGAAACCGAGCCCCTCGCTCACTGTGCTGCCGCCCCGGACGATCAAAGTGTTGATCCCCACGATTTGCCCGGCGAGGTTCAACAACGGGCCCCCAGAATTGCCTTGATTGATCGCGGCATCGGTCTGGATGAGACCTTCCAGGAAGAAATCATCTTCCACCTCGATCGAGCGGTTTGTCGCACTCACGACACCCTGCGTGACGGTGTTCTTGAAATCCCCCAGCGGTGATCCAATGGCGATGACCGGCTCGCCAGGATCGAGCAAATCAGAGTTCCCCCAACTGGCCGCAGCCGGGATTTCCTGGTTGACGCGCAGGACCGCAAGGTCTGCATAGCGATCCACACCGACGAGCGCGGCTGGGATCTGGGTGCCATCGGCCAGGATGATGGAAAGGGCTTGAGCTCCATCCACGACGTGATTGTTGGTGACGATGTATCCATCATCCGAGATAATGACCCCCGAGCCAGAGGCGCTCTGCTCCTGCTGTCCGCCGAAGAATGTGAGGCGTGGTGGGAGCTGGTTGATGACGGTCACAACGGATGTCCCTACCTCGCGCACGACCTGGGAGACGGAGGTCTGGATATCGACATTGAGATTGACCGTCTGGGGCTCGCTGGGCAGAGCTGCAGCGTTCGTAAGTTGTGGTCGCGCGATCAGAACGGCGCTGGCGCCAGCCAGGCCGCCTATGACTGCACAAACTAGCGCCGTCCCGAGCAAGAAGGCGGTCGACCAACGCGGTTTCAGGCTTGAGGCATCCTCACGGTGAATCCGCACAGCAAATTCGTGCGGCGCGGAGGTATCCCCTTGAAATTCACCCTTCATCGCCTGCGTCGACTACCACCACCGACAAGCATCACATAGTACAGAAGCTGGAGGATGGCGGCTGCGAGGCCAGCCACGTAGGTCCATGCGGCTGCTCTAAGCACGGCCCGGACGCCATCCTGTTCCGCTTGCGTATGGACCAGGCCGGATTCAACCAGCAGGCGCTGCGCCCGCGCGGAGGCGTTCAGTTCAACCGGCAAGGTAGCAAAAGCAAACACCGCCCCCAGGGCGAAAACGGCAACACCAATCCAGGCAATCTGCGTCCCTAAAGCGCTGCGCAAGAGCAGGCCGATGAGGATCAGGATCCAACCCAGGCTGGAGCCCACGCTCACGGCCGGAACGAGCGCAGCCCTCAGCCGCAAGGGTCCATAGTTGACTTTGTCCTGCACGGCATGACCGATTTCATGGGCGGCGATCGCCACAGATGCGACGGATTGGCCTTGAGCCACCCCGGGAGAGAGGCGCAGGGTCTTTTTACGCGGGTCGTAGTGGTCCGATAGCTGGCCGGGGGTCTGTGCGATTTCCACACCCGGGAGACCGCCGAACTGGAGAAGCCGGCGGGCGGCCTCGGATCCGGTGATGCCCATGTAGTTTTGTACCTGGCTCCATTTCCGGTATGTGGAGTTTACGTACCATTGGGCCGCCATCACGATCAGGAAGGCCGGGACCATGAAGATGAGGTATTCAAACGAGAGGAACATCAGCGCACCTCCTGGGATGCATCCATCAAGCTCCAAAAAGCGGTGTCCTCGCTATGCAGGATCGTAACGGCTTGCTCCAGTTGCGGATCTCGGTCCGCCTCGAGGTCGCTTTCGGTTAATTCCACGGGAACGTCCGGCGCCAGGCCAACCTCATGGATCTGGTGACCTTTCGGCGTGTACCACCGGGCGATGGTCACGCGCACCGCGCCGCCATCATCGGCGAGGGGGATCCAATTCTGGACCGACCCCTTGCCGAAGCTGTTTTCTCCTACCAGCAGTCCACGCCCGTAATCCTGGATCGCGCCCGCGACGATCTCAGATGCGGATGCGGAGCCTGCGTCGATCAAGACCACGAGAGGGATGTCGGTCGCCAGTCCATCGCCTGACGCGTCGTATGTCTCCTCGCTGCCGTCCCCGAAGCGTTCAGTCATGATCGTGCCCTTATCGATGAACTCCGACGCTACTTCGATAGCAGAGAAGAGAAATCCCCCACCGTTCCCCCTCAGGTCGAGGATCAAACCAACCGGGTTCTGTGCTAAAAGCTCCTCGAGGCTGGCCCGCAGGTTATCAGAAGTATCATTCGAGAAAGTGTAGAGTTGGATATAGGCGATATCGCCCTCAATCATCTCCCCCACGACGCTGGGGATGGAGATTTCCCTGCGTACGATGGTTACATCGAAGGGCGATGCTTCACCTTCACGCACGATGGTTAGGGTCACCTCGGTGCCTGACGGGCCAAGCACCTTGCGAACAGCCAGGCTGCCATCCACGCCGGTCATGTCCTCGCCATCGATCGCAATGACCTGGTCACCCGGCTCAAGGCCAGCCTCCTCGGCTGGTGAGCCAGGCATCGGAGAAACGATCGTCAGAAACTCGGCCTCGGTGTCCACCCAGGCCCCGATGCCCTCATAGCTGCCCTGGAGCGGGATGTTTGCCTGCATGTAGCTGTCGGGATCCATGTAAGAGGTATGCTCGTCTCCTAACGAATCGAGGATCCCTGAAATGGCGCCTCGCATCAGGCTCACATCATCGAGCGGTTGGTCGACGAACTCCTCGTGGATGATGTCCCAGGTCTGCCAGAACGGGGCGAACAATTCTTCCTGGTTAGCTGGAGGGGAGGTGTCGAAGGTCGTTGAGGGTGTAATCTGCGCGGGAAGGGTGTTGTTGAACCCAGGGATATCCGCGAAGAAATCCAGGTTCCCGAGGACCGCGCCGGAGAGCAGGCCTAGGGTGAAGGCTGAGCAGGTCAGAATTAGACCTGCTGTGATACCGATGACCAGGGCTTTCGTTCGAGTTGACATTTACTCCCTCACCGCTACGCTCTCTGACCGATGAAGGGCAGGATATCACAAGAATATAAGAAATTTGTGAATTCCCGATTTGCCTTAAACCCGCTCCAGCCAATCGGCAAGCAGTTCGTGGTAAGTGTCCGTGCCAGCTTTCTCCGTGTATTCCAGGATTGCTAGGCCGTCCATTGGGTAGCAGGGGTGGCAGGAGCTGGGCCATGCACCGTGTGGGAGCTCGACGATGGCGTCAACGAAACTTCCGACGATATCCGCCTTAGTGAGGTTGTCAACGACCTTCTCAACGGTCAGGATGACGGTGTCGGCCAGGAGGGCCAGCTCGCGATCTACACCCTGATTGTCCCCGATCCGTGCATTACCAAACGGATCGGCTTCGAGGGCGTGCACTACGGCATACTCTGCACGCAAGGCCGGAAAAGCGGTCAGGCGTTCCCCCGTATAAGGGTCTTCGACCGACTTCACGTCCTTACGGAGTGCGAGCATATCCGTCCCCTGCCAGGCCGGCGAGGGCATGAACCCGACACCAGCCATTGCGGCGCGCAAACCCAAGGCGATGCTTGCCTCCGACTCCTCGATGATCTGGATCGATCCCTTGCCTGCGGCGGTCGTGAAGTTCGGCGCGAGGCCGAACACTTCCAAGCCGCAGTAGCAGGTCCTGAGTGAGCGAACCAAACCGGCCCCGATGAGGATGTCGCTTTCCAATCCGGCAGTGAAACAAAGCAGGTCCAGGTCGGTGGGGGAACCGGTTTCCAAGGCGCGTTTCAAGAGCCCAAGCGCGAAGGACATGGGCCGCCGGTAGAGGGTGATCCCGCCAAAGGCCAGGCTGCACCCACGCTGTGGGATGAGATCCAGGGCAGCCTCCAGAGGCACGCGTTTATCATCAACCACCTGGCGTTGGTTTGTCATCGGCCTCCTCAAGCTCTGCCACGCGTTGATGCAGCTCAGAAAGTGACCTGGTTTCGTCTGCCCAAGGGTCGCGGAGATACCGGACGCTGCGGTCCAGCGCGGCGGCTTGACCCCGGTTCTGGCCGCGCAGTGCGCTCAACGCCAGGCCAACGTTAATCATGACCACCAGCGCCAATACCCCGCAGACGATCAGCCACCCGTCGTCCATCATTCCACCAATCCATCCGGAAAGATGTCGGGCAAGCAGGTTGGAAGCGCATGGATGTGATCGATGTGCGCGTCGGGGTGGAACCCATCCGCAGCAGGGCCAACCAGCACCGTAAACATCTGTCGATCCTTGGCCGGGACAAGGTTGGCGCTGCGGTCATCGATCATGATAGCCGCGGCGGGACTTGTGACCCCGGCCAGCTCCAGGGCCCGATCATAGGCAGCCTCGAGCGGCTTGTTCTGGAACTCCAACGCTACGATGTCGATCACCCCGATTGGCAGGTCAGCCAAGCCCAGCGCCGCGAGGACGCGGTCCACGTGCGCCTTGTAGGCATTCGTGAAGTAGTAGATAGGGATCGTCGCGCTTTGGAGCAGTTTCCGCAGGGCAGGGTCCGGCTGTAGATAGGAAGCCACCGGGACATCGTGTACGTATTCAAGGTACTCGAACGGATCGACGGAATGTTCCTGCTGTAGGCCGCTAAGCGTGGTCCCGTATTGGTCGAGGTAACGTGATCGCAGGGAGGCTGCGGTTTCGGGGTCGACCCCCAAATGGGACTCGATAAACAACTGGATGCGGTCTCGGACGGCGTACCATAATCCACAATCGCGTGGGTAGAGCGTGTCGTCTACATCGAGCAAAACGGCGCGTGCTTGCTTCATTCGAATGGATCATCCTTCGTCCAGACGCGCCGGATGCCGTCTTCAGGCGAAGGAAGCCTGCGCCCATAAAGGACCCACCAGAGAAAGACGACCAGGACGGCCAGCGCGGCGCCGAACCAGAAGGACATCCAACTCATCCTGTAGGAAGCCCAGCGCATGGAGAGGACGATCACGGGAAGGACGAGAAAGAAGAAAGTCAGGAAGCGCCGTTTTCTAACCGTGCGAATCCAGGCGAGCAACGCCAGCGTGAACGCCAGCCCGAGCGTGAGTGCGGAGAGCCAGTCCATGCGCGGCAGTATAAAGTCTGCCAGCGCCGGGTGTCAACTCAAGGGGCGCTGGGTATAATCGGTTCCGATTGGAGGTCCATTTGCCCATCCGGGTGCTGTCAGAGCATGTCAGTTCGGCCATTGCCGCGGGGGAGGTCATTGAGCGCCCCGCGTCGGTTGTCAAAGAACTGGTAGAGAACGCGCTCGATGCCGGCGCTGCTCGGATTGAAATCGAGACCGAAGCGGCCGGCGTGGCCAGGATCGTCGTATCCGATGACGGGTCAGGGATTGAGTTCGATGAGCTTGCGCTGGCGCTTGCCCGATTTTCTACCTCCAAGCTGGAAACAGCCGAGGATCTGTCTGCAATAGGCACGCTCGGCTTCAGGGGTGAAGCGCTGGCTTCAATCGGTGCGGTCGCGTTGCTCGAACTCACCAGCCGCACGCCCGAGGCGGAAGAAGGCGGTCAGGTCGTGGCCGAATTTGGCACGATCGGGAAGGTCGAACGATGCGGGACCCCGGTTGGCACGGTCGTTAGAGTTTCTCATTTGTTCGAGAATGTACCTGCCCGGCGGAAATTCCTCAAAACCGAGCTCACTGAGAAGCGCTGGATCCACACGATCGTATCGAGGTATGTCATGGCTTACCCTGGGGTTAGCTTCAGGTTGATCCAGGATGGGAAGGTGAGCCTCGAAACCAGTGGGAACGGCGAACCCCGCGAGGCCCTGGCACAGGTGTATGACCTTGAAACCGCGCGTGCGCTGATCGAACTGCCCAGGGCCGATCATGCCGGTCACAACATGGCAGTCTCTGGCTTCGTCAGCCCGCCGGCGCTAAGCCGAGGCAACCGGCGCGAGATCAATCTCTTTGTCAACGGCCGCTGGGTTCAAGATGCCGGTATCGCGGCCGCCGTGACCCAGGCCTATCACACGCTGTTGATGGTTGGTCGCTACCCGATCGTCATCCTGTCGCTTGAATTGGAGGCAGAGACGCTCGACGTCAACGTGCATCCCACGAAAGCCGAAGTCAGGTTCCAGGACCCGGGGAAGATCTTCTCGCTCGTCCAGCGGACGGTACGCGCGACGCTCATCGGCCAGGCCCCAGCGCCGGAAGCGCTGCCCGCCTGGCCTAGCTGGCAGCCGGATCCAGGCTGGGCATTGGCGGGTTCGTTCTCCCAGGAACCCACGTCACAAAAGCTGATCGAGTTCCAGGCGCCGCTGCCTCCCGGCGAGATGCCGCTGCTGCGGGCGGTCGGGCAGGTCGGCGCTGCGTACCTGGTCGCAGAAGGGCCGGATGGGTTGTACTTGATCGACCAACATGCCGCCCACGAGCGCATCCTTTACGACCAGGCGATGAAGGCGCATGCTGAGGGTTCGCTTGCTTCACAGGCGTTGCTCGAACCCGTGAACGTGGAGTTGACGCCGCCGGAAGCTGAGCTGCTCGAGAAACAACGCGACTTGCTACCTTCGCTCGGTTTCGATGTCGAGCATTTTGGTGGTCATGCCTACCGCCTGCGGGCGGTCCCTGCCATCATCCAGACTGGCGAACCGGGCCAGGCCCTGCGATCCTTGGTAGAGAATTTTGAGGAAGACGAGGCCCCCCTGGCAGATGCGCTGGAGGCTCGCCTGATCGCACGCATATGCAAACGCTCGGCTGTCAAGGCCGGGCAGGTGCTCTCCATCGCTGAACAGCAGCAGCTGCTGCGTCAGCTCGAGGCGAGCACATCCCCACGGACCTGCCCGCATGGACGTCCGACGCTCATTCACTTGTCCGTTGCGAATCTGGAGAAACAGTTCGGACGGCGCTAGGCGTGAAACATGCCTTCGTCGCTCGCGCCGCCAGGTAAGTGGACGATGAACCGCGTGCCCTGACCGACCTTGGATTCGACTTCTATCGTACCCTCGTGGACCTGGACGATGCGCTTGGCGATTGCCAGGCCAAGGCCTGTGCCTCCAGTGCCGCCTTCATGTTCCGGGACACGGTAGAACCGATCGAAGAGGTGTTCCAGGCTATTTTCCGGGATGCCACGCCCGTTGTCCTCTACGATCAAGCGCGTACGTTCGTCCTCGGCGTTGAGCGAGACCTTGACCCATCCTCCTGGCTCGTTGTACTTGATGGCATTGGTCAGCAAATTCAGCAGCAGGCGTTTTACCTGGCTGCGGTCGCCGAGCACGGTTGGGATGTTGCGGTCGATATTCGTTTCGAGCTTGATTTGTTCGCTCTCGGCCTGGATGCGGAGAATTTCTATGCACTCACGCACGAGACCCTCGAGGTAGATCGGTTCGCGTTCGAAGCGGACCCGGCCTGATTCGAGCCGGGATAGCTCCAGGAAGTTCGTGGTCATATCGTTCAAACGCTGGACTTCACCGAATATGGTCTGGCCGATTTTTCGACGCTGGCTTTCTTCCAGCTCGGATCGCTGCAGCAGGTGGACGGCGGCTGAGAGCGCGGAGAGCGGCGTGCGCAGCTCATGGACCATCTCCGCGATCAGGTCACTTTGCTTGAAGAGGCGGGTATTCTCAATGGCGATCGCCGCCTGGGCTGCCAGCGCTTGCAGGACCCGCTCATCCTGTTCGTCAAATCCCCCTTGAAGCTTGTTGACCGCTTCGATCACGCCCAGCACCTTGTCCTTGGCAAGCAGTGGTGCGCCAAGGATGGAGGCTGCCCGGGCGGATGTAATCAAATCGACTTCACGGAAGAAGTGCGGGTCGTTCCCGGTTTCATCCAGGCGGAGGGGTTTGCGGTTGCGGTAGATCCACCCGGCGATGGAGTTCTCGAGTGGAATCCCGATATAGGTGTCATCGGACCGCAAGCCGTTCGGTCGCGGCCTCGAAGTATAGCTGGTTGCGTTGAGGATCGTAGAGCAGGAGCGCTGCAGCCTGGCTTCCGATGAGTTCTTTTACTGCATTTACAATCAGCTGCAGCAGCGTGCCCAGGTCAAGCGTGGAGACGAGATCGAGCGTCATCTCCAACAGCCGGTCGTAGCGTTGTAGAAGACTGGGTCCGTTTTCCTTATTGACGGGGCTCCCTTATTCAGGCATTCTACGACCTCATCCGCAATGCAGGGGAGCGTATCGACGACATCCGTGTGGAAGACAACTTCGGCTCGCTCGTCGAGATAGGTGGGCTCATTGTTGATGATGATAAGCCTTGCCCCGCGGTTTAGTGCTTCCACCGGCATGGATGCCGCAGGTGAGACCTCGAGCGACGAGCCGATGACGAGCACCAGATCACACTCAGCCAACAATTTCTCCGCCTCGAACACCACGTTGAACGGAAGCTGCTCACCGAACAGCACGATGTCTGGTTTGAGCAGGCTGCCGCACGTCGAGCAGAACGGGATGGTGCCCTGCCTGACGAAGGCTTCCAGCAGCGTTGCGTGCGGCGACCTTCGTGTAGCAATTTGTGCAGGTTGCATGGCGCAGGTTGCCGTGGATTTCGTAAACCGTCCGTGAACCCGCGCGGCCGATGGAGATCATCGATGTTCTGCGTGATGATCCCAGAGAGGTGCTGGACGGATTCCAGCCTGGCTAGTGCGAGATGTGCAGGCGTTGGGCTTGGCATCAAGGATTTTTTCCAAGAGCGGTCTGACCCAGGCGAAAACTCGATCGGGTTGGGTTCGGAAAGCGGCGAGGGAGGCGACCTCGAACGGATCGAATTGACTCCAGAGGCCTGAGTCACGCGATCGAAAATCAGGGATTCCAGAGGGCGTGGAGATGCCAGCTCCTGTGAGCGCGACCGCACAATGCGAGAGACTCAGGAGTTCGACGCTGCGTTTGATGAGGTCGGAGTCAGGCGCTGGGTTCACGTCCCCGGTTACCCCTCCGGGGGGTGCAACTTTGCCTGGATGTTTTCCGTCAGTTTCCGGATTTGGTCGCTGACGAGAGCATCGGGTTGGGAGAATACGAGTGGGCTCCCTGATTGGGATGCCTGGTGTGCCTGTTCGGAAGCCGGCGAGACGATCCCGGCCAATTCGATGCCCAGGTCATGTCTCGACCTGGCGCCATGGGATCTGGAGTGATGTGCGCACCTTGTTTACCAGTGCCAGGCTGATCTTGCGGCGATTGATCCCGCTTGTCTCCAGGTCCTGGAGCAGCGCTCTCCCGATGGCATCCGAAGGGTAGACGGGCTCGACGACAAGCAAGATCTGGTCGGCGAGCTGTAACAGCGGCTTCATGTACGGTTTCACACCCGAACCCAGGTCAAGCACAAGCACATTGCACATGCTTGAAAGGCTGTTGACGAGGGCTTCCATCTGGGGCACAGCCTGTTCGAGCTCAGTCTCGCGTGGGTGGAAGGAGGAGAGCAGCAGGCGAATACCGCTGGCGTGCTCAACCAGCTCGCCTTCCACCGAGCGTAAATGGATATCCTTCAGAGCCCGCGAGAGCAGGTTCGAGAGCCCGGATGGTTCCTGAATGTTGAGCTCTAAACCCATGGAACCATGTCCTGGGTTGAGTTCGGCCACGATGATCTCGTAGCCACTTTCCTGGAGCAGGATGCCAAAATTGAGGGCGAGGGTCGTGGTCCCGGTTCCGCTGCGCGCCCCGAGGAAAGCGACGATCTGCGCCTTCTCTTCGGGGGTCTGTCGGGCCTGGGCAGAGCGGGCTAACACGGCCTTTACATGCGCGGTGAGTTCGGCCGGGTGGGTGGGCTTGGTGAGGTAGTCGTCCACGCCGGCTTCGAACCCGGCCACCTTGTCATCGACCATGGTCTTGGCCGTAAACATGATGATGGGGATATGCGCCAGGCTGGGGTTTTCACGCAAGCGCTTGGTGACTTCGTAGCCGTCGAGGTCCGGCATCATGACGTCGAGTAAGATGAGCTCAGGCTGTTCTTCGGCAGCCTTCGACAGGCCAATCGTCCCATTGCTGGCCACGGCGATCTCGTATCCCTGCCGTTCTAGCATGAGGCCGACAAGCTTCAGCGTGTCGATATCGTCGTCGATGATCAGGACTTTCTCGGCCATCCTGATGGCTCCAGACTCAGATCGACGGTTCTTCGATGCGAGTTTAACATAAAGCAAGGGCGTGGACAAGCAAATTAGCTTGTGAGGAGGGCTCGCGATGCTATAATCGTCGAGTATGCTCATCCAGGTCGAAGCATGACGATCGATTTTTGGGGATTCCACAGCCAGCCCTCGTTCGGTCTGCCACTGCAACCTTCGGGGGTTCTTCTCTTTGTGCTGGAGCTTCTCCTGCTCAGCGCCGTAATGGTTTTGCGCTGGGATTACCGGGCATTGGTACAGCGGATGCGCTATTGGTTCAGGCAGCCCGTATTCCTGGTCGCTGCTTGCCGCAGCTCCGCTTGCAGCACAATTGTTCGTTGTGCGCTTCCCTGCTCCTGCGCTGCTGGCTGTACCCGGTGTTCCCTGCGTCGTCCGCGGGCCCGCATTCTCGCTTTTCAGCATGCTGCCCTGGATGCTCGCAGCAGGCTTGCTGGGTGAATTGCCGGCGGTGCTCGTAGCGTTTCTTGGGGGTCTGACGCGGGGGCTTTCGAGACCCACAGTATCTTCACCCCGCTGCACTTTGCCTTCAGCGGCATGCTCCTGGCGTGGTTTCTCCGGCAATCATACGCGGAGTGGCCTGGCAGGAGCGCTCGAAACCCTGTCGTGGCAGGCGTCCTGACCGGGTTGGCGTTCAGCGTGCTTCGCAGCCTGGAAAGCTTTCTTTACAGCGGCGGCAGCTTCTACGATCGACTCGATTATGTGCTCACCCTTTACCGATCGACCGCCCTCAGCTCCATCCTCGAAGGGGCCGTGGCCGGGCTGCTGCTGTATTGGCTGGTTCGATCAGGGCGGATTCCATGGTACCAACCCAGCCAGCTCAGTGTTGGGCCGTACAACCGTTCCCTCGCCGCCAGGCTGCTCTCACTCCTGCTCGTGCTCGGCTTCTTCTCCAGTTCGTCGCTCGTGCTGGGGGATTGGCTGCTTGCGCAGCGCTCAGCCGCCGATCTGCTCGAACGCCAGATGATCCAGACAGCCCACCAGGCATCAAGCGCAATCCCTTACTTCGTCCAAACTGGACGCTCAATTGGCATGCAGATGGCGGAACAAGGCCTGGCTGGGCTGGACACGGATGAAGCGCTCCAGGGCTACCTGCGGACCTTCAGCTTCTATGACTCGCTCACGGTCTACGACGCTGAACTGAACCTCGTCGCGAGCTATCCCGGCGAGAGCCCTGTAGGTGAGGGGACCCCCTTCGAGCTAGCTGCGGGCCTGGATGCAGCCCTGGGGGGCATCCCGCAGGAAGTCATCTTGCGCCCGGAACGTGAGGCGTCTTCCGTTCGCATGGCGTTCTTGATCCCGATCCCTGCAGAGCAGGCTGAGCAACCCGCGCTGGGGGTCGTTGCCGGTGTCACGAGCCTCGACACCAACCCCTACCTGCTGCCCATCATCGAAATCTTCCGGATGCTTGAACCGGAGCAAGCCTTCATCACCGATCTGCAGGGGACGATCCTGGTGCATCCCGACCCAGCGCGCATCCTGCAGCCGTTCGAGGCGCAGGTCTCGACGCAGGGCGTAACTTCTGATACGGCCCCGGATGGGACGCGTCGTCTCATCTACCGGGAAGAGGTGCGTGGATATCCGTGGCGTGTCTGGCTGATCACCCCTCAGCAGGAGATCCAGAAATCCGCGCTGCGGCTCGCGGCGAGTTTGTTTGGCGTCGTCATCGGGGTAGGGGGGATCGCGCTTGTGGCGGTCTACCTCATCAGCCGGCGCCTGACACACCCGCTCCGGCAAATGGCCGGTGTCGCTCAATCGATCGCACGTGGAAATTTAGCCCAACCTGTCCAGGGTGAAGGCGAGGATGAGATTGGCCGGCTGGCGACCTCCTTCGAGAGAATGCGCAGGCGGCTCAAAGCCCGGCTGGATGAGATGGGTTTGTTGCTGACTGCCAGCCAGCAGGTCAGCCGGAGTTTTGACTTGTCCACTTCCATGCCGCCGATCCTGCATGGGCTGCGGGAGATCACGCATGCAGATTTAGTGCGGCTGGCCCTCAACGATCCTACCCAGCCAGGCAGCCCGGCTGAACGATTCAACGCCGGGGAGGATCCCGGGAATTGGGGTGCATTGGATGAGCAAGTCCTGGAACTGACCAGCAGCAAGGGCCGCTTCACCTTGGAAAACCCGGCCCGGGCAAAAGCAGTGCTCGACATCCAGGCGCTCTCGCATCCCCTCCAATCCATGACCGCCGTCCCGCTTCGGCACGAAGATGTATTGGTCGGTGCGCTTTGGTTGGGCTACCGCTACCCGCACGTCTTCTCCGCGGATGACCTACGCCTGCTTTCCATCCTCGCTGCCCAGCTCGGCGTGGCCATCGCGAACGCCCGCCTGTACCACCAGGCGGAGCAGGAGCGGAGCCGGTTGACTGCGGTGCTGGAAGCCACGCCCGATGCCGTCATCCTGCTTGATGCCCAGGACAAGATCTTGCTGGCAAACCCTGCGACAGAAATGGTGCTCGATCGCGCACCCGAGGAGGCGCTTGGGAAGCCGGGTGAGCAGGTCATCGAACCGGCGGAACTATCCGCCCTGCTCTTCGACCCGAACTCGGACTCACAGACGGCTGAAATCCCACTTCCAGGTGGCCAGGTGCTGTTTGCCTCCGTTTCAAGCATCGAGCCCGAGAGCAGCGGCACCTCCGGCAGGGTATGTGTGCTCTGGGATATCACGCATTACAAGAAGTTGGATACGCTCAAATCAGAGTTCGTCTCGACTGTAAGTCACGATCTACGCGCGCCCCTAACCCTGATGCGTGGCTATGCAACGATGCTGTCGATGGTCGGGGCGATGAACGATCAGCAGAAGGAGTTCGTGAGCAAGATCCTGGGCAGTGCGGACCAGATGGGGGCGCTCATTGAGAACCTGCTTGACCTGGGGCGGATCGAAGCCGGGGTGGGCCTGGACCTTGAGCCGATTGCCATCAGCACGATGGTCGAAGCTGTGATGACGACATACCGCCCCCAGGCCGTGAACAAGCAAATCGAGCTCTCGGCGGAGGTCGACCAGAATTTAAAACCAGTCGAAGCCGATGCAACCATGCTCAGGCAGTGCCTTGCCAACCTGGTCGATAACGCGCTCAAGTACACCACGGCAGGCGGGTCGGTCAAGGTGAGGGCATTTCAGCAGGAGCTGGAGCAGGTGATCGAGGTTGCCGACACCGGGCTGGGCATCGCGCCCACAGATCAGGCCAGGCTGTTCGAGAAGTTCTACCGCGCTCGCCGGCGCGAGACGCTGGCCATTAAGGGCTCAGGCCTGGGCCTGGCGATCGTGCGCTCGATCATCCAGCAGCACGGCGGGAAGGTGAGCGTGGAAAGCAAGCTTGGCGAGGGGAGCACCTTCAGGCTCTCCTTCCCGATCCACCAGGCCGACCGCGTTGATGCCCCAGCCGCCACGCAACCCGGGCAGGAGCAGGGGGATGTGGAGCCTGATTGACGGGCATGATATAATCGCACCAATAAAATAACCTGGCGTTTATCACGGGGAGGAGTACGCTGCCCGGCGCTGACAGAGACGGTTTGGCCACAGGTTGAGAGCCACCCCAGCAGCAGCAGCAGAATGTCGCCCGGTGCGCCCGTCGAAGAAACCCCCGCAAGGGGCGGAGTAGAACGACGCGGGTGAGCCCGATACAGCGAAGCCCCGATGCTTGTCGGGGGAAAGCGCTGCGCACGAACGTGCGTGGAACAGAGGTGGTACCGCGGAGACCGAACCCTCCGTCCTCATGGACGGAGATTTTTTGTTAAGGATAAGCCGCACCCCGGTTCAAACGGTGCTGGCCACGAGAGAGGTGGTGCAGGATGACATCCTACCCGTTATCGAAAACGTATGACTTCCGCGAGGTGGAGCCCCGACTGTACGAGTGGTGGGAGTCAAGCGGGTATTTCACGCCAGAAGTTGACCCTGGCGTCCAGCCATACGTAATCTCGATGCCCCCTCCGAATGTGACGGGGGAGCTGCACCTCGGGCATGCCATGTTCGTCTCGCTCGAGGATATGATGATCCGCCAGAGCCGGATGACGGGCCGGCCAACCCTCTGGCTGCCGGGTACGGATCATGCAGGCATCGCGACCCAGCTCCAGGTTGAAAAATACATCTTACGGACGGATGAAGTCACCCGCGATGAGCTCGGGCGCGAGGCGTTCCTGGAGCGGACTTGGGCCTGGAAGGAGAAATACGGCGGTGAGATCACCCGTCAACTTCGCCGGCTGGGTGCTTCCTGTGATTGGTCGCGCGAGCGCTTCACGCTCGATGAAGGCCTGTCAAAAGCAGTGCGGGAAGCCTTCGTCAGGCTGTATGAGAAGGGTCTGATCTATCGTGGGTCGTACCTCATCAACTGGTCGCCGGGCTTGAAAACTGCGGTAAGCGATTTGGAGGTCGAGTACCAGGAGGAACAGGGCACGCTCTACTTCTTCAAGTACCCAATCCAGGGGAGTGAAGCCAACATCCCGGTTGCGACCACCCGGCCGGAAACGATCCTGGGTGACACTGCGGTCGCCGTTCATCCCGAGGATGAGCGCTACCGCGAGTTTATCGGACAAGTCTGCCTCGTGCCGATGCTCGACCGTCCGATCCCGATCATCGCCGATGAGTACGTCGATCGCGAGTTCGGCACGGGAGCTTTGAAGATTACGCCAGGGCACGACCCGGCTGACTACACCATTGGGCAAAGGCACGAGCTGCCTATCGTGAATGTCCTCAACCCGGATGCAACGATGAGCGAAGCAGCCGGGCCCTACGCCGGGATGGATCGTTTCGAGTGCCGCAAGAAGCTCTGGTCCGACATGAAATCCGCTGGCCTGACTCTGCGCGAGGAGCCCTACACGATGCAGATCCCGCGCAGCCAGCGGGGTGGCGAGATCATCGAGCCCATGATTTCGACCCAGTGGTTTGTGCGCATGCAGTCCCTGGCAGAGCCTGCGCTCGAGGCTGTCAAGGATGGGCGCATTCAGATCGTCCCCGAGCGCTTCGACGAAGGTCTACTTCAATTGGCTGGAGAACATCCGCGACTGGTGCATCTCGCGCCAGCTCTGGTGGGGGCACCGCATCCCAGCCTGGCACTGCGCAGCATGTGGCGAGATTACCGTAGCACGGCAGGATCCGAGCGAATGCGCTCACTGCGGATCGAACTCCATCGAGCAAGACCCGGATGTGCTGGATACGTGGTTTTCGTCTGGTTTGTGGCCATTTTCAACGCTTGGATGGCCGGATGAAACGCCGGATCTGGAGTACTTCTACCCGACGACGATGATGGAGACGGGCTATGACATCCTCTTCTTCTGGGTTGCCCGCATGATCATGATGGGTCTCGAGTTCACCGGCGAGATCCCGTTCGAAGTGGTGTACCTGCACGGCTTGGTCCGGGTGGACAAGGGCACCAAGATGAGCAAAAGCCTGGGCAACGTCGTTGATCCACTGCGCTTCGTGGAGGAATTCGGGGCGGATGCGCTGCGTTTTACCTTGCTGACCGGTTCAACCCCGGGCCAGGATACGCGCATCGATCCTGAGCGCATCGCTGCGAACAGAAATTTCGCCAACAAGCTTTGGAACATGGGACGCATGATCCTGGGCGTACTTTGGATGCGATCCCGCAGGAAGCGGAAGCGATTGAAGCGACCCTGCCCGATCGTTGGATCCGGCAGCGCATGAACCAGGTTGTCGAGGATGTTGGTCGGCTCTTCGCTGCGCATCAATACGGCGAGGCGGGCCGCCAGATCTACGAGTTCATCTGGACCGAATTTGCGGATTGGTACCTGGAGATCGCCAAGCTGCAGCTCGCCGAGGGCGGTCAGCGGGCGTTCATGACCGCCGAGCACCTGGTGCAAACCTTTGAGACTGCGTTACGGCTGCTACATCCGTTCATGCCTTTTGTGACGGAGGAGTTATGGGGCCACCTAAGAGGTGCGTGTAGCCAGCAGCGAAGCCGCGTTTGAACCTGCCGGAACGGCCTGGGGTGAGGCGCTGATCCTGGCCGAATGGCCGGAGCCGGACCTGCAGATGACTCGGGAGTCAAGAGCGTGCTGGAGGTATTCGAGACCATGCAGAGTCTGGTGACCGCGATCCGCAACGTCCGGGCGGAGAAAGGTGTCGATCCCCGGCGCCTGATCGCTGCCCAACTTGGTGTTGGTGAGGATTTGCGAGGCTTCCAGGAGCTGTCACCTGCCATTTGTGCATTAGCCGGGATCGATCCAGAGCAGCTCGTGATTGAGTCTGACATTGGAGAGGCAACCTCGGATGCGATCCCACTCGTGGTCCAGGGGATCGCCGTGTACCTGCCGATGGCTGGCATGCTCGATCTGGAGGCGGAGCGGCAGCGCTTGGAAGGCGAACTGGCGCAGGCCCGGGAACAGGTAAAGCCGGTTGATCGAGCTGCTCGATGGTCCATTTCTCCCAGCGAGCGCCCGAGCAAGTCGTCGCCAAAGAGCGGGAGCGTCTGCAGGCATTCCAGGCGACAGTCGCCAAACTCGAAACACAGATCGAAGGTCTCGAGCAGGCATAAGCTGGGCTTGACGCAATGCGGACCTGGATCCGACAGCACGGTCGTGGGTCGGAGTACGCGCATCCAGCGGTTTGCCGCTGTGGGCGGCGACTGCCGGGGATTGTGGTCGTGATTGCCTATGCATTCCTATCCACGGCGCTGGCAGGGAAGTTCGCACCATGGTTTCCATCGCATATAGTGCCGGGCTTCTGGTTCTACCATGGGTGGCGATCCTCGCTTTTCGCCAGGGAGCAGCCTGCCTGGGTTTTACCCGGCTGCCGGTTCTCGGCCCATCTCGGCTGGGGCGGACTGCTGGGTCTTCTATGGCGTGGAAGCAGCCTTGCTGCTGAACTTCGCGTTGATCCGGCTTCGTCGCACTTCAATCCCTGCCCTGGACCGGGTTCGAGACCACGTTGATCAGACCCTGGATGGAGGAAGTTTTCTTTCGCGGTTACCTCGGGTCGGCGTTGTCCAGCCGTTTGGGCAGGGTTTGGGCAAATCTCCTGCAGGCTGCCCTCTTCACGCTGCAGCCGGCACATACCGCGCAGGGACTTCCTGCGGCTGGATCCAAATCTTCCTCTTCGGTCTCGCAGCAGGTTGGCTCGTGCAGCGGAAGGGCTCGATTTGGGCTGCAATCGCCGCCCATGGGGCAGCGAATTTAGTGGTTTTCCTGCTCTCGAACGGGATATGAGCATGCCAGATCAAGAAAGCATGCTAGGCGATGGGATGAGAATTGGGTCAGATTGCGCGATGCCTGTGATATACTCCCCGCCCTGGAGACTGGATGCGACGCAACGGAATTAACCTACAACGCTGGATTTCCCTTGGCCTTCTCCTGCTGGCCGGTGCGCTCTTCTTCTACGAGCTTCTCGCCTACAGCCGGCAGCGGGCACGCCTACCCGACCAGATGACGATTGCCGGCATCCCGGTTGGAGGGTTGAGTCAGTCTGAAGCCCTCGAACGTCTGCTGCAGGTATACAGCACCCCAATCGAGCTTTACTACAATGATCAGCTCATACTCCTGCCAGCCGGCCAGCATCGGTTTCCGGCTCGATACAGATTTCATGCTCGCGGCCGCAGAATTTGAGCGGACGAACACATCATTCTGGAACGGGTTCTGGGACTTCCTCTGGAACCGTCCAGGAAACCCAACCGCTATACCGCTCCGCTTCGAGTACTCTGCCTCCCAACTTGAGGCAAGCCTGCGCGATATCGCCGCCGCTATGACCAGCCGCCGGAGTCTGCCGCTCCTCGGCCCGGGCAGCCTTTCTTTGATCCAGGAACCGCAGGTCGGGTGCTCGACATCTCCCGGGGAGAAGAAATCGTGCTCTCTGTCTTACAATCACCGCTGCCCCGCGTGAGGTGAACTTGCCCATCGTTGATCAAACCCCAGCCACGGCCGACGATGGATACGCTTGAAATCCTGCTCAAGCAGAATATTGAGGTGGCCGGGTTTGATGGCCTGGTGGATCTCTACCTGAAGGACCTGCGGACAGGCGAGAGCATCCATTTCGCGGTCCTTGACGGTGACGATGTTCCCACTGACCCCGATATCGCGTTCTCGGCAGCCTCGATCAACAAAATCAGCATTTTGACGGCGTTCTTCCGCTACGAGCAGCAGCCGGTCGATCCGGAGGCGCAGCGCTGGCTGGAAGAGATGATGGCCGTATCCGGGAACGATCCTTCGGATTGGTTGATGCAGCGCCTCGATCCTAACCCGTGGGCCCCTGGTCGTCACGGAGACGCTCCAGGAGCTTGGTTTGGAATCGACCTACATCTCCGGGTATTACTATCCGGGCGCTCCGTTGCTCCAGATCTTCCGCACACCTGCCAATCAGCGGACGGATATCAACACAAGCCCGGATCCCTACACCCAGACCACGCCGTCTGAAATCGGCATGCTGCTGAGCGACATCTACGCCTGTGCCAACGGCGGGGGCACGCTGCGGGCTGTTTTTCCGGATGAGATCCTTCCGCAAGAGTGCAGCCAGATGCTCGAGCTGCTCTCGGAAAATGTCCTTGGGGCTTTGCTCAAAGCGGGCGTCCCGGATGGGACACGCATAGCCCATAAGCATGGCTGGCGCAGTTCACCCCTGGATATGATCGGAGATACGGGGATCGTCTTCTCTCCCGGGGGGGATTATGTCATCTCGGTTTTCCTCTGGAATGACGTCGAGATGGTCTGGGATCCAACTTCTGAGCTCGTCGCTGATCTCTCGAGGGCTGCTTACAACTTCTTCAACCCTCCAAATTCCTGACAAGGTGCTCGCGCGACATCCAGCGCCACCTTGTCCTTTCATGCGCATAACCACGTTGGTCAGCGCAGGCTGGCATGGAAGCTCTCCATCTATCTATAATGATCGTACGCCAAGCGCATCTGATCTGGAGTAGTGTTCTCCGAAATAGGAAGTTTGACGAGGATGGCTGTGACGGTCTGCACTGGAGCGGGAATCTGGGTAGAGGTATCGTTGGTGACAGACCAGCGGAGGTGAGCATGGCCAAGGGCAGGATCATCATCAACGAGGACCTTTGCAAAGGATGCGAGCTTTGCACGACTGTCTGTCCAAAGGACCTGATCGAGATGGCAATGGATCGGTTCACGCCAGCTGGGTATCACCCCGCCGCGCTCATTGACCCTGACACAGAATGCACAGGCTGTGCGATTTGCGCCGTGATCTGTCCGGATGCTGCCATCACCGTGTTCCGCTGGGTACCTGCCGGCAAGGCCGTGCGCGAAGTGGCATAGGAGGCAAGCTTGGCCAAGGAACTGCTCAAAGGCAATGTAGCTTTCGCAGAAGCTGCGATCAGGGCCGGCTGCGAAGCGTATTTTGGTTATCCCATCACCCCTCAAACCGAAGCCCTGGAACATATGTCTCAACGCATGCCTGAGCTCGGCCGGGTGTTCCTGCAAGCCGAGAGCGAGGTAGCAGCGATCAACATGGTGTACGGGGCGGCGTCTGCCGGAGTGCGGGTGATGTCCTCCTCCTCCAGCCCGGGAGTGAGCTTGATGATGGAGGGGATCTCGTACATTGCCGGTTCGGAAGTCCCCGTTGTGCTGGTTGATATCATGCGCGGCGGCCCAGGCTTGGGGAATATTGCCCCGTCCCAGGGGGATTACAACCAGATTGTCAAGGGTGGTGGGCACGGCGATTACCGGCCGATCGTCCTCGCGCCGGCGACCGTCCAGGAACTTATCGATCTTACGGTTGAGGCATTCGACCTGGCGGAAAAATACCGCACGATTGTAATCGTCCTGGCGGACGGCAGCCTGGGCCAGATGATGGAACCTGCCGAACTCCCACCTATGCAACCCGTTCGGGAGATGAAGGAACGGCCAGCGTGGGCCCTGACGGGCGCTCGGGGTCGCACGCCGAACGTGATCAGCTCGATCTATATCGATCCCAACGAAGAGGAAATCTTCAATCTGCGGTTGATGGAGAAGCAGAAAATCATCGAAGCGGAAGAGCTGCGGTGGAAGACATTAGATATGAAGGACGCCGAGCTGGTCGTGGTCGCCTTCGGGACAGCCGGGCGGATCTGCCAGTCGGCGGTGAGGATGGCCCGTGAATCCGGGCATGCGGGTGGGTCTGTTTCGACCTGTTTCCCTCTTTCCCTTTCCATATGACCAGATACGGGATGCGGCTGAAAGCACCAAGCGAATGCTCGTCGTCGAAATGAACGGCGGACAAATGGTCGAAGACGTACGCCTGGGGGTAGAGGGAAGGGTGCCGGTGGAGTTCTATGGACGCATGGGCGGTGTGGTCCCGCTGCCGGATGAAGTCTTCGAGCAAATCAAACAAACCTATGAGCGCCTGGCGGTCGAGGCCGGAGGTTGAATAGATGATGGCTGATGCCAACATGGTTGAATCCCTGATTTATGCCAAGCCGGAAAGCCTGACCCAGGTTGGGACACATTACTGCCCGGGTTGTACGCATGGCGTTGCCCATCGATTGATCGCGGAAGTGATCGATGAAATGGGGATGCGCGAACAAGCCATCGGTGTCGCACCAGTGGGGTGCGCAGTATTTGCTTATAACTACTTCAACATGGATTTTGCGGAAGCGGCGCATGGTCGTGCGCCGGCGATGGCGACCGGGATAAAACGCGTGTCACCTGATCACCTGGTTTTTACCTACCAGGGAGATGGCGATCTGGCCTCGATCGGAGCAGCCGAGATCCTGCACGCTGCCGGGAGGGGCGAAAACATCACAGTCGTCTTCATCAACAATGCCATCTATGGGATGACCGGCGGACAAATGGCGCCGACAACGCTGCCCGGGCAAAAGACGAGCTCAAGCCCATCTGGGCGAGATGTCGAAGTGCATGGCTTCCCGATGAAGATGTGCGAAATCCTCTCGCAGCTGGATGGAGCCGCGTACATTGTCCGGCGCAGCCTGCATGATGTCGCCAATATTCGAAAATCGAAGAAGGCGCTTCAGCAAGCGTTCGAGGTTCAAAGGAAGGGCCTTGGTTTCGCCATGGTTGAGCTGCTCTCCAGCTGTCCAACCAACTGGGGGATCAACGCCGAGGAGTCGCTAACCTGGATCGAGGATCACATGATCCCGGCCTTTCCGCTTGGGGATTACAAGGTCCATTCCGCGATCGTGGGCTAGAAGCACGCAAGGAGGTCTTATGCAGTCGGAGATCATCATCTCCGGTTTTGGTGGTCAGGGGGCGCTTTTCGCTGGCCAGCTCATGGCTTACACAGCGCTTGAGAATGATCTGAACGTTACCTGGTTCCCCTCCTATGGTCCCGAGATGCGTGGAGGGACGGCACACTGCACCGTGATCATCTCCGACCAGGAAATAGGCTCGCCAGTGGTGAAGAATCCCTCGGGCGTGATCGTGATGAACATCCCCTCACTTGAGAAGTACGAACCGCTTGTAAAACCAGGCGGGACGCTGGTGGTCAACACTTCGCTCGTCGATCGCAACCCAAGCCGGGATGACATTGCTGTCATCCTCGTGCCGGCGAATGAGATTGCCGAGGAACTGGGTGAGCGGCGGCTTGCAAACCTGGTCTTGCTCGGTGCCTTGGTGGAGCACCAGTCGATCCTCTCTATCCAGCAGATCGGTGAGGCGCTCAAGCATCACATCCCAGAACACAGGCGCAACCTGCTCGAAGCCAACCTGGAAGCGCTCGCACGGGGCGCACGCCTGGCTTCTACGAACCCGCAGCTCGCCTAAACAAACCACAGGCCGAATCATGCCACGGCTGCCGATCGAGGCAGCCGTGTTTCCATTCGGGTTGTTTGATACTCAGGGCAGGGGGGTATCACATTGCGGGCAAATTGAGGTTCCGGCTTCGACGATGTAGCCGCAATGCGGGCAGGCGATGGGTTGGTTTGGACCCAGCGGTGCCCCGCACGCCACGCAGTGTGGCGCGCCCACGGGGTTGGCTGTCAGGCAGTAATGACAGGTGAGCCGGCGCAGGCGTGCTGAGAGTTCGTGGGTAACCCCGAGCGTATCGGCTGCATTTGAGATTGCTTGCCAGATGCGGGTTGTGAGCTGCAGGGAGGCGATATCCTGCGCCAGGTCATCCAGGCGATTGACGAGCGTAATCGGCCGGCGCAGGGCGCTGAGCGCGGTCACGCCCATACTGGCTGCGATGCCCAGCCAATCCTGCTGTCCTACTCGCACGTGGACACCGTCCTCGACCGCGGTCAGGTGGACCGTGATCGCCGTCCGGCCCCCGGAGACGGGATTGCTCGTACTTGCAATTTGGACCACGCGCTGGCCGCCGCGCCCGACCTGGCGTGCAGTCAGGTTCCCGTGATGGAACTCGGCCATCAGCGCACGTGCAAAATCATCTGGTGTCACGTTGCCGTGGAATGTTTTTTCCTCGAGGGTTGCCTTCGCCATGCATTCGATCCTTCGTGAGAGCGGATTCCGGCGTGTAGTATAATGCGCCGGGTATCCCGGCACAATGGAGACCCTGTGCGGATTGTATCAGTCCTGCTGACGCTCATAGCCATCATCCTGATCCCCATCGTTGCCCCTGCGGCCGGGGCGGCGCCTGTGCAGCAAGAGGCGACCGTGACCGGCACGCCCGCGGGGCCATCGATCCTGGTACCAGAGCTGGTCAACGTCCGGCTGGGACCAAGCCTCGACTATGAGAAAGTGGGTGTGCTGATCGCGGGCCAGGAAGCACCGGCACTGGGCCGTTCGCCGGGCGGCGACTGGATCCAGATCTTCTATCCCGGTGTACCGGGCAACGTCGCCTGGGTGTATGCGCCAAACGTCGTCCTGGAGGCCGGCCAGCGGTTGCTGCCGATCATCGAGCCGCCGGCAACGCCAACCCCCCGCGTGACAGCTACAATTGATCCCACGCTTGCCGCACAGTTCAACATCGGCGACCTGCAGCCGACGAGGCTCCCGACCTATACCCCTGCCGATCCCATCATCCGGCCCACGCTGCCGGGCCCAAGCAGCGAGGGCAGCGGTGGGTTTCCGCCAATCCTGGCCATCCTGGCCTTGCTTGTCGTTGGATTAATTGGGACGCTGGTTTCCGTACTGCGAGGGGTGTAGTCTAACGATCGAGTGCTCGGCGGCCTGCAAACCCGGCCTCAAGCGTGTGCCAGTAGCCGATGCTCGTTTCCCCGTACACCCAACAGAGATAGACGGTCTTCCCATCGCGCTTCGATGGGAAATCGAGCAATCCCCGGTTGACATCTTTCACTTCCACCCCATGCGCATGAATCCTCCCCAACACGTCCTTCAAGGTCTGCATCGCGCCAAGCGCGGCGGTCGTGACCCGGCTGTTGCCGTTGTTCACCGCAAGTTCAAGCGTCTCCTGGAGTTCTGGTTGGAGTGCGAGCAAGTTGTCCTTGGCGGTGATCATCTCTTCCACCAGGGGGATGAGCTCGACGAGCAGCTGGTCGGCCTCTTCAACTGTGAAGTAGCGTGCGAAGTTGTCCATGCCTTAAACCCAGTCGCAGGCCTGTGTGAGACCTGCGACGATGAAGTTATTCGTGCCTGCTAGGTGATGGAAACCGTTAGCTCAATGGCAGCCGCATCCACCAGCGCTGTGGCCTTCGGCGGCGGGCTGGTCAGAGCCCTCCGTTCGGAAGGAATGCCCGCAGCCACAGGTTGAGACGGCGTTGGGGTTCGTGATGCTGAAACCGCCACCCATGAGATCCTCGACATAGTCAATCGTCGCACCTACCAGGTATCCGTAGGACATGGGATCAATGACAACATCCAGTGCATCGAAGCTGATGCGAACATCGTTATCGCGCGCGTCAGGCTCGAAAGCCATTCCGTACTGAAAACCCGAGCAACCCCCGCCGGAAACAAAGACGCGCAAGGCGTGGCCTTGCAGGTTCTTCTCTTCCATCAGGCGCTGGACGCGCAAAGCGGCCGACTCGGTGAGCTGAATGACGGTGGTTGTTGGTTCAAGGGTAGTAGGTGTTGATACCGACACGTGGCTACCTCCAGGGTAAGCTTGGCTGATTTGTATCCAGAGTTAGTTTATCAACTATGGACGACTAAGTCAATTCATCGAAACTATTCATCCGCATCTAGCGATGGATCGACCCTTGACCGCCAGATACATCGCTTGATACCCGCCCAGGCGGCGTCAGGATGGAGCTTGTCTTGACACGTCCTACCCGGCAAGTATAATTCCGTATCGGGTATGGGGTCCGGTGCTCCAGGAGAGCCCGGCCCCTTCTCGCGGAGGTGTACATGACGGACGGTGTAAACAATCCCGATTTTCAGGTCCCCCCGGAGCTTCAAGGTCAGGTAAGCGTAACCTCACTCGATCGGATCTATAACTGGGGTCGAAGAAACTCAGTCTGGCCGATGATGTTTGGCCTGGCTTGCTGTGCGATCGAGATGATCTGTGTTGCCGCCAGCCGCTATGATTTCTCCCGCTTCGGCATGGAAGTGATGCGGCCCAGCCCGCGTCAGTCCGATTTAATGATCGTCTCGGGTACGGTTACGAAGAAAATGATCCCCCAGATCGTCAGGCTGTACAATCAAATGCCCGAGCCAAAATATGTCCTGGCGATGGGGGCATGCGCCTCCGGCGGCGGCCCGTTCAAGGAAGGCTACAGCGTGGTCTCGGGGGTCGACAAATTCGTACCGGTGGATGTGTATGTCCCTGGCTGCCCGCCGACCCCCCAGGCGCTCTTGAATGGATTGATAACCCTGCAGAAGAAAATCGACAATCAATCCATTGGCGCTGTTCGCTGGTACCAGCGATGAAGCCAGCGAGCCGATACCGATACCGGTTCTTGGACCCGACCTGCTCGACCCGCGTGATTATCCCAAGTTTGCCGAGCACATGGCCGCGTCCAGGTCGCAGGCGAATGCAGAATCTGAACCCGAGCCAGCAAGCTGAACAGAAATGGACAGGTCGAGGCTGATATGACAGATGAGCAAGCGAAGCCTGCTGTAGAGGATCCCATCGTTAACCAGTTTCCAGGCGTCCGACATGGATGACCGGGATAAGTATGAGGGGTATCTTGTTGAACCAGGCCAGCTCCTGGACTTCGCCCGGCGTATTCGCGATGAGCTTGGTTACGACTACCTTTCCTCTGTAACCGGCGTTGATTACCTGCCAGATGACCTGATGGAAGTCGTCTACCACGCCTACCGCAGCAGCGGTGGCCCGGCGCTGGTGTTCAAGGCGCAAACTTCGCGCGCGAATCCGACTGTACCCTCCCTCGTCCCGGTATATCCCGGGGCAGATTTCCAGGAAAGGGAAGCCTGGGATTTGCTTGGCATCCGTTTTGACGGGCATCCGGATTTACGCCGGATCCTGCTCTGGGACGGTTTCGCCGGCCATCCGCTGCGCAAGGATTGGAAGGAACCCTACTTCGAGGAGGAGGGCAAGCCGTTTAAGAACCGCTGGCCGGAAGGCGAAGTTTACCGGATCGAAGATCAAGTCCCATTCGGCAAGAACGTCCATTATCCGGATGAGTTCACGCCGGAAGGCTGGGTGCCCGAGGGCGAGGATGCGCTCTATGCTGCTTTGGAGCAAGGCATCTCCATAAGCGGCGGCAATGGTCGCGGAAACGGCCAGCAGATCGGGACGGAGGAGATCGTCGTCAACCTGGGTCCACAGCATCCCTCCACCCATGGTGTTTTCAGGATGTTGGTCAGCCTGGATGGTGAAACGATTACACGCCTCAAACCAGTCATGGGCTACCTGCACCGCAACCACGAAAAGATCGGCGAGCGCAATACCTACCTGATGAATATGCCCTTCACCGACCGGTTGGATTACATCTGCTCCATGGGCAATAACTTCGGGTATGCGCTTGCAGTAGAAAAGCTGATGGGGATTCAGCCTCCCGAGCGCACGGAGTACATCCGGGTGATCATGGCCGAGCTCACCAGGATCGTCAACCACCTCTGGGCGATCGGGTTCCTGCTCAACGACCTGGGCGCCTTTTTTACCCCTGCGCTGTACGTGATAAACGAGCGTGAGCTCATCCTGGACGTCTTCGAAGCAGTCTCGGGCTCACGGATGATGTGCAACTATTTCCGCTTCGGCGGGCTGGCGCGCGATCTGCCGGATGACGCGCTGGCGACCATCCGTGAATTGGTGTTCGAACGACTGCCGCGCAAGCTCGATGAGTTGGACGTCTACCTGACCGGGAACGAGATCGTCCGTGTCCGGGGCGAAGGCGTGGGCGTGCTCACTGCGGAACAGGCGATCGCGTATTCAGCCGCTGGTCCAGTCCTGCGGGCTTCCGGCGTCCCCTATGACGTCCGCAAAGCAGATCCATATTCGATTTACGACCGCTTCGATTTCGACGTCGCCGTGCGCCATAACGGCGACGTGTACGACCGCTACTTAATCCGGATGGATGAGATCCGCCAGAGCCTGCGGATCGTGCAGCAGGCTGTGGAGGGCATCCCCGCCGGTGAGATTCAAACTGGCAAAGCACAATACCAGGTGCGTGTACCAGCCGGCGAAGCCTATGGGCGGGTGGAAAATCCCAAGGGTGAGCTCGGTTTCTACGTCGTATCGGATGGCAAGCCGAATCCATGGCGATACCATGTCCGGGCGCCCTCCTTCATCAATTTGACCGGGATGGAACAGATGTGCATCGGGCAAAAAATCGCGGATGTCGTCGCCATCCTAGGTTCGATCGACATTGTCCTTGGTGAGACAGATCGTTGATCGCGGATCCCGTTAACCACGATCGGAGTTGCGTATGTACGGAGTAGGTTTGATCAAGGGGTTGGGCGTAACCCTGAAGCATTTCATCGAGACCTACGTGGAGGATATCCGCTGGCTTGGCCGCGGCCGGTACTACAACGATAAATCGTCTGGAAATCCGCCAGGGAACGCAGGCCAAGGGGGTCTTCACCGTCCAGTACCCAGAAGAGAAACTCCCGGTTCCGGAGGAGTTCCGCTACATCCCCTTCCTGCTGTATGAAGTTGAAGAGGATGGAACCCAAGTTGACCGCTGTACCTCATGCGGAATTTGCGCGAAGGTGTGTCCCCCACAATGTATCTGGATCCAACGCTCGAATGACCCGGAGACTGGTCGGCCGATTCCCGCGCCAACCGAGTTCTTCATCGACATCGATATCTGCATGAATTGTGGCTTATGCGCTGAATACTGCCCGTTTGATGCGATCAAGATGGATCATGATTACGAGCTGGCGGCATATGACCGTTTCGAACATCACATTTTCAACAAGGAACGACTGAGCAAGCCGGTCTCCTACTACGCAAGCATCCGCCCTCGGAATTACGAGCGCGAAGAGAAAGCCCGGGCGGAGAAAGAAGCAGCAAAAGCCGCAAAGCGAAAGGAAGATTAGGACCCCAGTCGGGCATTCCCCCTGGCTGTCTCCAGCCCATGTATCAAAGCGACACCGAACTCCTCTTCCCCATGCGTGTCGCGCCAGAGCTACGAGACCTGCGCGGAAGCAGTTGGCGAGAGCTTGTCGATCGGGTGTGCTGCGCCGATGATGCCTCGCTCGAACACCTCGCATTCACGATGATGATCATACGCCTGAGCAATTGTTTGAGCTGCCACACCCATTCCTACCGGGCGCTGCAGGGATGCACGCTTTGTTCGATCCAGACCATTCGCCGATTTCGTGGCGATGATGAAGAGCTGATTGGGCTGTATACAGCGGCCTACGAAGAGCTTTCACACCAGCTTCAATTCAGAACACAGGATGTTCCTGTAGAAAAGAGCGCAAATGAGTGATGCAGACACCCGCTCGGAGGCAGAGCAGGCTACACCCAACGAATTTGGCCTCACGCTCGCAGTTGCTTCCGGCAAGGGCGGGGTTGGCAAATCGACCGTCGCCGTGAACCTTGCGGTGACCCTGGCGAAGCAAGGGCTGCGCGTGGGATTGCTGGACGCTGACATATATGGCCCGAACATACCGACCATGATGGGCGTATCCGCTATGCCGCAACCTGAAGAGGGGCGCTTGCAGCCAGCGATCGCCCACGGCGTCAAGCTCATGTCGATCGGGTTCCTCGTACCGGCCGACCAGCCGCTCATCTGGCGCGGCCCCATGCTCCACAGCGCGATCCGCCAGTTTGTCACGGATGTGGAATGGGGGGAGCTTGATCTGCTCGTCGTGGACCTGCCGCCCGGGACTGGTGACGCGCAGCTAAGTCTTGCGCAGACATTGAGCCTTTCGGGTGGCGTGATCGTCACGCTCCCACAGAAGGTCTCACTCGAGGATGCCAGGCGGGGCCTCGAGATGTTTCGCAGCATGGAGGTCCCCATCCTGGGTGTGATTGAGAATATGAGCTACCTGGAGTTGGAGGATGGCTCCCAGCTGGATGTGTTTGGGAAGGGGGGAGGGAAACAGCTTGCAGAGGCCAGCCAGGTGCCCTTCCTGGGAGAAATCCCGATGGATCCGGAAGTCAGGCGAGGCGGGGACGCAGGAGAGCCCATCGTTGTGGCGGATCCGGAATCGAACGCGGCCAAGGCTTTTGTGGGACTGGCAGAGCGCGTGCTGGCAGCCATGCGTGATCGTCCTTCGGGGCCGGCAGGCTTGAAGATCGAGATCACCGATTAAGGCGTTGTCCGATCCCGCTGCGACGGGTTAGAATCAAGCTGACGTGGGTGTGTGTGAGTGAGTGTGGATGATCTTCGCTGCCCACGATTGTATTGGTAACGAGGAGACTGTATGAGCCAGGTAAAAGACGCAGGAGCACGGGTGGCAGCCATCCGCTTCCAGCCCGTTGGCAAGCTCTATCATTTCGATGCCTCGAGCCTGACCGATCTCAAGTCGGGGGACTTTGTTATCGTCTCTACGTCACGCGGCCGGGAGCTGGGGGAGGTGGTCGGGCTGGTCACCGACCGGAGCAAGATCCCGGATGGTTCTCACAAACCGGTTGAGCGTAAAGCGACTGCCCGCGAGCTCGTCCTGCGGAACATGTGGCAGCGGCGCGAGCTGGAAGTGATGATTGACTGCCGGGCGAAGGCAGCCGAGCTAGGGCTGAATACCGTCAAAATCGTTCGGGCTGAGTACGCTTTCGATGGCTCCCGGCTTACTTACCTGTACAACAGTGATGGCGACGAAAAAATCGACCTTGGCAGCTTGCGGAAAGAGATGCAGCGCTCCTTGCGAGGCACGCAGGTCGAATTTCGCCAGGTCGGTCCGCGTGATGTCGCCAAAATCCTTAGCGGGATGGGGGCTTGCGGCTTAGAGGAGCGTTGTTGCTCCCGCTTCCTGACAGAGTTCAGTCCAATCTCCATCCGCATGGCCAAGGCGCAGGGCATCTCGCTCAACCCGCAGGAAATCACGGGCATGTGCGGCCGGCTGCGCTGCTGCCTCGTCTACGAGTACGAGCAGTACGTGGAAGCTCGCAAGAAGCTACCCAAGCGCAAGAAGAAGGTCGTGACCCCACGCGGTGTCGGCAAAGTCATTGACGTCATGCCCCTGAAACAAGCGGTGCTGGTGGTGCTTGAGGATGACCGCAGGGTGGAGTTCTACCTGCACGAAATTCAACCTTATGATGAGCTGAAGCAGCTGCAAGAGAAGGCGAATGCTCCCTGCGATAAGCATGAGAATGGCGAGTGCGACTGTGGAAAGTCGACTGGAGCCAAATCTTGACCGAGGAAGCACTCGTTCGTGATAAGCGCGTCCTGATCGTCCTCGCCCACCCGGATGACCCCGAATTTTTCTGCGGCGGCACCGTTGCAAAATGGGCCGCCGCTGGTTGTTCAGTGACCTATTGTCTGCTCACACGCGGCGACAAGGGTGCGGATGATAACGCCCATACCCCGGCGGAGATCGGCACAATGCGAGAGACCGAGCAACGGGCAGCGGCGCAGATCCTGGGTGTGGAGCAGGTCATTTTTCTCGACCATCCTGATGGGTATCTCGAGCCCAGCATCGAACTGCGGCGCGACATTGTCCGCATCATCCGCACCGTGCGGCCTGAAATCGTCCTAACCTGCGATCCAACGAATTTCTTCCCCAGCAATCGGCACATTAACCATGCAGACCACCGTGCTGCCGGAGAAGCTACCCTGGACGCGGTGTACCCAGCGACGCGGTCTGCCCTATACTTTCCGGAGCTCCTGGAGGAGGAAAACCTCCAGCCTCATAAAGTGCATGATGTGTTCGTGGCTGGCGCCCAGCACCCGAATATCGTCGTCGATGTTACTGAATACATGGATGCCAAGCTTCAAGCCCTGCGACAGCACAAAAGCCAGATCACGGATTTCGAAGGCCTGGAAACGCGCTTGCGTGAATCCATGCTGGATCCTGATCATGTGGGAAAGAAACCGCGCTGGATCGAGAGATTCAGGCGGATCGAGATTCGCTAGTTATTCGATCATGATGAGAACTCGCGGAATTGCTTACATGCCTGGCGTACTGCTGAACTGCCTGACCGATTGGTGCTTTGATGAGCACGCCTTCTGAAATCTTCCGTCGGCCAGGGACAATGGGTTGGTTGATTCTAAGCGGTGCAGAACCGGATCTGGCTGAAAATCCCGGGCTGCTCGATCGGATCCTGGAGCACATCAGCCCTGGGCGCGGTGTGCTATCCCTTGAGATGAGTCCAGATCTACCGCCGTCGGAAGACCTGGCGGATCAGGTCGCCCTGTTGCTTGGTGAACCATGCACGCGGCTGCTGCTCAATCCCATCCAAGTTGAGGAGGTCCAGCAAGCCTGGTTGGAAGCCGGATTCATCATCTCGCGTGGAGGAAATGAGCCAGGTTGGCGGACCTGGATCGATGATTACCTCTTCCAGGGCTATCCGGAGGAGATCCTGGCGGAGGGCAGCATGTTCTTTGCGTCAGGGCCGTGCGCGGGCGCCCTGGGCAGCTGGATTGGTGCAGACACTGGGGTGGGTGAGCAGGGGCTGGGGTGGTTAGAGGGGGGCATCATCCTGCCGGATGTGGATCAACCAGTTGACCATCCCGCCGTCGTTGAGCTGTTGGACGTGGATGACCCTCGCTATGCACTCGGTCTCACCTCGGCCTCTGCCCTTGCCCTCGGCCCCATGGGTGAGCGGGAAATATGGGGGGAGCAAGCCCCGGTGATCGTGCTTGGCAGGGGCTGGCGTGGACGTGCGTGAGACAGGGAGTCAATGCAAGATATCCTGCGCGTAGCCATATATATTAAGGCAACTTGACGAGCATGCTGCGATTTCCTGCTTCGCGATGTAATGGAACCGATTTTCGTTGGTTTCCTATTCATAATGGGTCGATTCGTAAGAGGACAACCAGTGCGGCGACAGCTTGAATTCAGCGTGACAGGTATGGATTGCGTCGAGTGCAGCCAGCACGTTGAAGCCGCGCTTCGACGCACTCCCGGTGTCGAAGCCGTTTCGGTCTACCTCGCTTCCGAGCGCGCAGTTATCGAAGCCGACGATCAGCGCTTCGATTTTGCATCGGCGCAGGCGGCGGTCGCGTCTGCTGGATATGGTCTCCTCGCAAAAACCAACGGTCAAGAGCAAGAATTGGAACCAGGGCGAGTGGGTCGTACGGTCTGGATTGCGTTCACGCTGTTGAGCGTGCTCCTGCTGGCAGTGGCCATCGGAGAGTGGCTTGGTTGGCTTGATGACATGACAGCAGCCATTCCAGTGCCGGTCTATCTCGTAATTATTGGATTGGCCGGCTGGCCGATCTTCCTGAACGTGCTCAGGGCAGCCCGCCAGGGGCGTGTGCTCGCTCACACCCTGATGACGCTCGGGATGCTGGCGGCTATCCTGGTTGGAGAATGGGCCAGCGCGCTGCTGGTCGTATTCTTTATGCGTGTCGGGGAGGCGACGGAGAGGATGACGACTTCCGGCGCAAGGCGGGCTATCAAGGACCTGACAGCGCTGGCGCCGGCAACGGCCAGGCTGGAGCGCGAGGCTGGCGAAATCGAAGTCCTGGTTGAACAAGTCCTGCCGGGAGATGTCGTCATCGTCCGGCCAGGCGAAAAAATACCGGTGGACGGCATCGTGCAATCCGGGGTCGCGGACATTGATGCATCTATGATCACGGGTGAAGCGCTGCGCGAGATTGGACCCGGGAGCAAGGTGTTCGCATCTTCGATGCTCTTCAACGGAAGCGTCCGTGTACAGACAGAAGCGGTGGGGGAGGATAGTACCTTTGGGCGTGTAATCCAGATGGTGGATGAGGCCGAGGCCAACCGCGGATCTGTGCAGCGCTTTGCGGATAAGTTCTCTGCAATCTACCTGCCGATCGTCGCGGTAATCGCACTCCTGACCCTCATTCTACGCCAGGACGCCTTGGCAGCAGCGGCAGTCCTGGTCGTGGTTTGCTCTTGCGCCATCGCAATGGCAACTCCGATAGCCGTCCTGGCTTCGATTGGTTCGGCGGCGCGCAACGGGATCCTGATTAAAGGGGGGCAGGTCCTGGAGGTGCTCCCCAAGGTCGATGTGTTGTTAATCGATAAGACGGGTACGCTCACCCTTGGAAAGCCGCAGATTGTCGGCATCCAGGCCGCCGAGGGCTTCTCTGAGGACGATGTGCTGTTCTGGGCTGCGACGGTGGAGCGCTACGCCTCCCATCCCTTGGCTGACGCGGTTCGGTCGTACGCCGCTCAGCACAATATTCAGGCTGGACAACCGGGCGGTTTCCGATCCAGCCCGGGGATCGGTGCCATGGCGGATGTTGCCGGGCGAGCCATTGCCGTAGGGAACCATCGCATCCTGGATCAAGCCCCCGGATCGGCAAGTCCCGTGAACGAAGAGGGATTGTCGCTCATCTACGTCACTGTGGATGGCTCTCTGGCCGGCGTGCTGACCGCCCAGGACAGCATGCGTCCATCGATTCCGGAGGCGCTGGACCGACTGCGTGAGAGTGGGATCAAGCACATTGAAATCCTCAGCGGAGATCACGAGGCTGTGACTGGCAGGATTGCCTCGAGGTTAGGTTTGGCATACCGCGGGGATTTGCTTCCAGAAGACAAGATACGCATTGTGCGCGAGTTCCAGGCGGGTGGCGTCCGGGTGGCGATGATCGGCGATGGGATTAACGATGCCCCCGCGTTAGCCCAGGCTGACGTCGGTATCGCCATGGCGAGCGCCGGCACGCAAGTAGCAATGGAAGCGGCCCACGTCTCCATCCTTAGCAGCGACTGGCTGCTTCTCCCGCTTCTCTTCACAACGGCTAAGCGGACGATGAACGTGGTCAGGTCAAACCTGGTGTTTACAGGCATCTATAATGCGATCGGGATTTCCCTGGCAGCCCTGGGTTTGCTCCCGCCGTTCCTTGCTGCAGCAGCGCAATCCTTGCCGGACCTCGGGATCCTTGTAAACGCTTCACGCTTGCTGCGCCGCAGCTAAAGGCGCTGGCGATGCAGGATAAGGGCCGGCGGTTCTGGTGACAAGGAAGGTTCTTACATGACAACTTGCTCACGACTGCTGGGGGTATTGTTCGTTATCCTGTTCCTCTTGAGCGCCCCGGTCGCGTTGATCCTCTTCAACCTGGACTCTTATGTACTTTCTCCCGAACCCTACATCCAGGCATTGGATGAAGACCTGTTCCGGGAACGCCTGCCGGCGGTCATCTCCAGCCAGATCAAGCACAGTCTCACTTCGACCTTGTGTCCCGAGGATCCATTGGCTTGTGCAGATGGGAGTCCGGGAGGCAGCGCGAGTGCGCCATCCTACCTGAGCGGGCTTGACGAGTCTCAATGGCAGCGCATTCTTGATGCGCTGCTTGATCCAGCCTGGATGCAGGACCAGGCTGAAGTTGTGCTGCAAGCGGTCTTTCATAACCTGGAACCAGGGGTCGAGCCGGTGCCCATCCAGGTCTCGCTGACGGATGTAAAGTCCAGGCTTGCAGGCGAAGTGGGCTTGACGCTGGTGCGTGACCTGCTTGCCGCCCAACCCGCATGCAGCTCAGAGCAAATCCAGGAATTGATCAGCGCACAAGCCGACGGGGGTGATATCGGCAGCCTGCTGTCGTGCAACCCCCCGCCAGACATGCTGACAGCCATCGAACCAGAACTGCGCCAGGCTCTGGCAGGTGCCGCGGCAGGCCTGCCTGCATCGGTTGAGCTCGATGGACTTGAGCAGCTGATGCAGTTCAACCAGGTGCAGGGAGGTGAGCAAGCTGGCCCCGACCTTTTCCAGGTGCGATTGTGGATGCGCTACAGCCCGCTTGTCCCACTATTTTTCTTGCTGCTGGTCGTCCTGTTCGCTGTTCGTTCCATGCCGGATTTCGGTCGTTGGGTCGGCTTTCCCATCTTCGTCGTCGGGCTGAGCATGTCGGTGATGATGTTCCTGCTCCCGGGAATGCTGGACTGGCTTATCAGTACGCAATATCTTCAGTCGCTGCCAGGTGCGTTGAGCGCAACGACGAGCGATTTCGTGCTTGATTTCGTGCGTGACGTGGGTCGTTCTGCGTCAATCCGAATTGGGCTGCAGGCGTTGTTCCTGTTCGTCCTGGGCGGAAGCCTCATCCTGCTGGCAAGGCTTACGCGCCGTCGCCGGACCGTTGATACAATCCCGCCGCTCACCAGGCCGCGCGGCGAACACCAGGGCGGGGGTTAGCATGCCTCGGACAACGCTGGGCATGCAGCCCATCCTCGCCGCCCACAAGCTTCTGCGAGGCTACCTGCCAATCACACGCTTCCTGCGCAGCCCATTCCTCAGCGAGCTGGTCTCCGGGGATGTTTGGCTGAAGCTGGAGTGCCAGCAGCCTACGGGATCCTTCAAGGTACGGGGTGCGATCAACAAAATCCACAGCTTGAGAGCACGGGGCTTGCCGAACGGCGTGGTCACGGGTTCTGCGGGCAATCATGGGCTAGGCGTTGCCCTGGCAGGTTCGCTCCTGGAGATCGATCCGGTTACGATATTCGTCCCGGGTTCTGCGCCTCGTTCGAAGCTCAGCAAGCTCGCCAGGTTTCCGGTAGAGGTGATCGAGGCCGGGTCGACCTACGAGGATGCCCACCAGGCAGCCCTTGAATATGCCGGCCGATCAGGCGCAGAGTACATCCCTGCCTATGATGATGTCGATATCATCGCAGGCCAGGGTACGGCAGGGTTGGAGATGATGTCGGAAGTCCCCGATCTGGATGCGGTTTTTGTCCCGGTGGGGGGTGGGGGTTTAATCGCTGGCATCGCTTCAGCCGTCAAAGACCTTAACCCGCTTTGTTCAGTCATCGGCGTCCAGGCTGCAGCCAGCCCATCCGCATTGCTGAGCCTTCAACGCGGTGAGCCACTCGACCCATATGATCATGAACCGACCATCGCAGACGGCCTGGCGGGGGGTTTTGGCGCCTTGCCCTTCTACCTCGCCAGGACCCTGATCGACCGGATCGAGCTGGCCGAAGAAGGCGAGTTAGAAGACGCCATCGGGGCCTTGCTTGAACACGAGCAGCTGGTGGCCGAAGCTTCCGGGGCCGCCGCCATCGTGCCACTGCTTCGCTCAGCGAATGAGTACGCGGGGCTAGAAGATCGCGTGCGTAATCAGCGGGGGAAACCTCGATATCAAACTCATGAAGCGCATTCTCAATCGGGGATAAGCGAGTTCCGACCTTGACGGTCGGTATAGTGCAAGTACAATGGTGCGGGAAATGAGGAGGGTATGATGCTGCCAGAAATCAAATTGGTGATGAAGGTTGTGGGAGTGTGCACGGCGATTGGCGCTGCTGCCGGGATCCTGGTTGCAGGGCTGGGCACCGAGCTTTTTTCACTCGATTTCTTCCTGTGGATTGCCGGGGGAGCAGCTCTTGGGGCAGCGATCGGCCCAATCTTCGCCTATGGTTTCCTGCCAGAAAGTGGCGAAGGCGAACAATCCTGAATCCGCAAGCCTCACAACGAAGTGCACGGGGAACGGTCCGCCGTTCTCCGTTTCTTTTACCCCAGGTCTTTCGAACCTGGGAAGATATGCAGGTCAGCCGCCTGGATGGATAGCTGGAAGCTGTCTCCTGCTTTATAAGCCTTCTGGATGTATTCTGGGTGAGACACCCGGGCGCTGATGAAAACCGGGGGTGCTTCCATATCGTGGATCCTGAAACGAAGCAAATAGTCATAACCGGAGGCTTGGACTTCCACTAACGTTCCCTGAAAGTGAGAGCGCTCCCTCTACGACTGCCGCGGACCGGGAGATCGCGATTGCCTCCGGCCGTACGCCAAGCTGGACATTGCCGGTGGGCACGGTCTTGTCCAGGACGGGGAAGGCCTGCCCGAACACGGAGATCACTCCGGCCAGGCCCTCAACGGGCAAGATCTGGGCGGGGAAGATGTTCGACATCCCTAGCAGACGTGCCAGCCCAGGGGTCTTGGGCGAGCGAAAAACCTCTTCTCGCTTTCCTTGCTGAAGCACACGCCCCTCATGCAGGACGACGACGCTTTCACTGATGGAGTAAGCCTCCAGCGGGTCATGCGTGACGATAATCATTGGTAGACCAAATTGCTCCGAGACCCGGCGGATTTCCTCTCGCAAGTGATTTCGCAGCACCTGATCCAGGGCTGCGAACGGTTCGTCCAACAGCAGAAGTTCAGGTTCGGAGGCCATGGCGCGAGCCAGGGCGACGCGCTGTTGCTGTCCGCCAGATACTTCGCCTGGTTTCCGCTCAGCCTGGTTCTCGAGGCGCATCAATCGAACCCAGCGATCAACGCGCTGGTCGAGGTCGGCCGGCCTGCCGGCCGGGATCCCATAGGCGATGTTTTGCGCGATGGTGAGATGCGGGAACAGCGCGTACTGCTGGGGCACATACCCGATCCGGCGTGCCTGCGGGGGAAGCGACACACCCCGGGCCGAATCATAAAGTGAGCGGCCATTCAACTGGATCAAGCCCTGCTCTGGCTTTGAATAAACCGGCGATCGTCTTGAGCAGGGTGCTCTTGCCAGCACCCGATGGTCCAAACAGGACCAGCCGCTCCTGCCCCGAATTGAACTTGACCTCCAGCATGAAATCATCGAGTTCGACCTCGATATCGACGGCCAGGCAGTTCCCGGCTCCAGCCTCAGTCATGCCGCACGCCCTGGCCGAAGAGCCGGATCATGATTAACAGCAGGAACGCTGCCACGGTGAGGATGAGCGCGAGCAGATTGGCCTGAGCCTGGTTCCCACCCTGGACGGCGTCATAGATCGCCATGGGCATGGTCTGAGTGCGGCCGGGAATATTCCCGGCAACCAGGAGCGTCGCCCCAAATTCACCCAGCGCACGGGCAAATGCCAGCACAAATCCAGCCAGGATTCCCCGCCAAGCAAGGGGAAGGCTGATGCCGAAGAAGACGCTCAGCTCAGAATGCCCGAGCGTCCGGGCGACATCCTCAAGATCTGGATCGACGGTCTCGAATGCGGCGAGAGCGGATTGCGTGATGAGCGGAAGCGAGACGACGGCGGCCGCTAGTACGGCGCCGCGCCAGGTGAATACAAGCGGCAGGCCGATTGAATCCAGCGCCGACCCGAGCGGAGAGCGTGCTCCGAAGGCAACCAGCAAATAGTAGCCGAGGACGGTGGGAGGCAGGACCAGAGGCAGGGTCGCCACCGCATCAAGGAAACGTGCTAGCAGGGTGGTCCGCCGCGCCAGGTAACGCGGCGAGTGGGACGCCAAGCAGGAGGGCGAGGAGGGCTGCTGCGCTCGCTACCCGGAGCGAGAGTAGGAGTGGCGCAAGATTCATGGCTCGAACCCGGGCGGTTGAAACCCAAATTCGTCAAAGACATGGCGCGCTGCAGGCGTGGTGAGGAAGTCGAGAAAGCTCATGGCAAGCGAATTTCGCTCGCTGTGATCGAGGATGGCAGCCCAATGTTGTGGTGGATTGGTTGCCGCCAGCTGGATGACGGTCAAATCACTGGACTCATCCGTGAGGACGGAACGGGCGACGATTCCGGCGTCCGCGTTGCCCGATGTGACGAAGATATAAGCCTGTCCTACGGTCTCGCCCATGATAATCTTCGGTTGAATTGCGTCCCACAGGCCGGCTTGCTCCAAAAGCTGCCGGGCAGCGATGCCATAGGGAGCTACCTCGGGATTGGCGATGGCGATCCGGCGGATGTCACTCCGTTCCAAATCAGCAAGGCTCATCCCCTCCTCGCTGTGCCCCGGTCCGAGCACCAGGACCAGGCTGCCAGACGCAAATAGGACCTTGCTGTCAGCCCGCAGGTAGCCCTGCGTGATGAGCTCATCAATATGTTCCTCGTCGGCAGAGGCAAAGACGTCGAAGGGGGCGCCGTTGCGGATTTGCTCGGTGAGTGCGCCGGTCGAGGAGAAGATTAACACGATCTCCTCCCCCGTAGCCTCCTTGAACAATTGGCTGAGCTCGATGAAAGCTGGCGCCAGGCTGGCGGCAGCGGCGACATGCAGCTCCCCGTCATTCCTTGGGGCGCACGCGTTCGTCCCAAGGATGGAAATCGCCAGTATGAACGAAAGTGAAGCGGTCCTACTCAAGCTGCGCCCTGGTCTCAATCTCATCGGAGAAGAATGTAACACATCCCCCTGGTACCATCAACCAGGCAGCTGACGAAGCCCTATCCGTTGACATCCGCGACCTGAGCACCTAGAATCCCAACGACCTGGAGGACGCAGGACTATGCCCGATGAGCTGGACGGTGTGCACGGCGAAATTCGCAGCCAAAGCGGCCGGCAGATTAAGCTGACAAGCCTTTCCTCCTGCGCGGGTTGAGCTTCTAAGCTCAACGCGGAGACGCTGGCGCAGGTTCTGCGCCCACTGCAGGAGATGTTCCCCGAAGGGACAGCGCCAGATATGCTGGTTGGACTCGGCGCGCCGGATGATGCGGCCGTCTGGCGGCTCGATGATGAGCAGGCGCTGGTCGTCACCCTCGATTTTTTCACGCCGGTCGTCGATGACGCATACGATTTTGGGGCTGTCGCCGCCGCAAACGCGCTTTCGGATCTATACGCGATGGGGGCACGGCCAATCTTTGCCTTGAACATCGTTGCCATGCCTGCCAGCCTGCCACCTTCCGTGATCGCGTCCATCCTGCGCGGCGGTGCCGAGAAGGTGCGCGAAGCCGGCGCAGTGCTGGCTGGAGGGCACTCCATCCAGGATGACGAACCAAAGTATGGGCTTGTCGCCGTCGGCATGGCCCGGCAGGCGGAGTTAATCACGAAAGCGGGCGCGGCTCCTGGCGATGTCCTCCTTCTGAGCAAGCCGATTGGCACAGGGGTAACTACGACGGCGCTAAAAAATGGCGTGGCGAGCGAGGCCGATACGGCGCGCGTGGTCGAATGGATGGGAAGGTTGAATGAGTCAGCCAGCGGGCTTGCCCGCCAGATGGGCATTCGCGCGGGGACAGACGTTACTGGTTTTGGCTTACTGGGACATGCTGCTGAGGTCGCCCAGGCCTCCATGTGCGCGGTCGAGCTCTACCTCGGTTCGATTCCGTTCCTCAATGGTGCATTAGCGTACGCACGTGGCGGGAACATCTCTGGTGGGACAACCGATAATCGCAACTTCTTCGCTAACCAGGTCGAGTTTGATGCAGGAATCGAGGAGGCACTACAGCTGCTGCTCTTCGATGCCCAGACCTCCGGCGGTTTGCTGCTCTCCGTTCCAGAAAAGGATGTTGAGGTCCTTCTTGCGGAGGCGGACAGGACTGACACTGCGATTTGGCCGGTCGGGAGAATCCTGGAGGGCGCAGGCATCAAGGTCTGTGCGGAAAGATTGCCTGCGCACAAGACCAGGGTGCCAGCACCGCCCGGGCTGTGGTTTTTCGAGAGAAATTCTTAATATGACCGATGAAATCGGTCCCCGTGTGAGATGACGATAAACCAACCATTTTGGGAGGCAGGATGCCGAAGGTAACGATCATAGGTGCAGGACAAACAGGCGCGACGACAGCACATTTCCTCGCGCAATCTGGGGCAGCAGATATCGTGCTGCTCGATATCGTTGAAGGAATGCCGCAGGGTAAGGCCCTCGACCTGACCGAGGCAATGCCTGTCCTTGGATCCGATTCCAAGGTCATCGGCTCCAATAATTACGCGGAGACAGCCGATTCGCAGGTTGTCGTAATTACTGCCGGCCTGCCGCGCAAGCCTGGGATGAGCCGTGACGATTTGCTGGAAGCCAACACGAAGATCATGCGATCTGCCGTCGAAGGTGCGCTGAAGCATTCACCGCAGGCTATCTTTATCATCCTGACCAATCCGCTTGACGCCATGAGCTACCTGGCGATGAAGGTGGGGAATCTGCCCAGGGAGCGAGTTATCGGTCAGGCAGGCATCCTCGACTCAGCCAGGATGCGGTCTTTTGTGGCGATGGAGCTCGGTGTGAGCGTGCAGAACATCCATTGCTATGTGCTCGGGGGGCACGGGGATGACATGGTGCCGCTTACCCACCATTCGAACGTCGCCGGCATCCCCCTTGATGAAATCCTCAGCCCGGACAGATTGGAAGCGATCGTCGAGCGGACCCGCAAAGGCGGGGGGGAGATTGTCAGCTTGCTCAAGTCTGGCAGCGCCTTCTATGCCCCTGCTGCCGCCCTGGCACAGATGGTGGAGGCGGTCTTGCACGATCGCCACCTGATCGTCCCCGCCTCAGTTTATCTGGATGGCGAGTATGGCCAGGAAGGCATCTTCTTCGGTGTGCCGGCCCAATTGGGGCGGACTGGCCTCGAGAAGGTGCTTGAGTACACGCTCTCCGAGGCGGAGGGTAAAGCGCTGCAGGAGTCAGCCGACCATGTGCGCGAGACGATCGCCGCGCTCAAGATTTAAAACGCTTTTCGCGCGACCCCGACGAATGCATACGGGCACGCCCTTGGGCGTGCCCGTTTATGATCAATGGGTAGGTTGATGAGTTGAGGTCAGGGTGTCGGGGTAGTGCCGGGCACCGAACCTGACCATGTGAAAGTGCGCCGCAGGCTGCTGCCGCCGCCGGGTTCGAAGCGTGGGCTCCCATCCGTATTGATCCCGACCTGCCTGACTGCCTGCACCCACCAGCGCATTACATGCGGGACAGCCTGGCTTGGGCGAAAACTGGCCGGGATGATGTACTTCGTATCCTTGACGACATCCACGATCCGGCGTGACCCGCTACCTTCGGTGACGTCTTCCACGGTAACCTGGTAAAACTCGTTATCGCGCAGTTCGCCGACAGCTGCCCACTGGAGCGTGACGCTGTCATTGGCAAGCGAGAAGGGAGCCCCATCTTGCGGGAGCAGCAAGTTCGGCGCTGGATAGGGCGGTGGCGGCGTGGGGGTCGGCGAAGGTCCCGGGGTGGGGTTGCGCTCGCAGAGCGGGATGATCAGGAGCTGGCCCAGGAAGACTGTATCGGCGGTCATGGAGTTGAAATCCATGATGGCGCGCGGGTTTACGTTGTAGTTGGCGGCGATCGCCCCCAGCGTATCGTTGGCTTCAACGGTGTAGACGACCGTTTCACAGGCAGCGAAAGTGGCTTCGGCCGGGGGCAGGGTTGCACTGGGCTCGGGCGAAGGGGTCGGCGTCGGTTGGGGGATGTTAATCCGCTGCCCGACGGAGAGGATGCTCTGACTGTTCAAACCGGCGTTCAGCTGAAGGATGGATTGGATGGAAACATCAAAGCGGACGGCAATGGCGAGCAGGGAATCACCCGTATCGACGATGTACTCGATCGTCGGCAGCGGCGTCGGCGTATAAACGGGTGTTGATGTCGACGTCGGCTGTGGGGTGGCGGTATCCGTGGGGGTCGAGGTCACGGTCGCCTCAACCTCTGCCGGGCTGTTCGCCCCGAGTCCGCGTGTCGCCAGGAAGGTAAGCACAACAGCCAGCACCGTGAAAAAAGCAAGGATCACGAGCGCTACGGGCAGAGACAGCGTGACCTGGGATGCTTCCCGCTTCTTGCCAGCCGGCATCCGGTCACGAACCGTGGCGCCGCAAACCGAGCAGCGCGTATCGGCATCGCCGAGTTTCGACCCACAGGTAGCGCATATCGCTGGTGTTTTCGGTTTCGAATCGCTGGGATTGGTCATAGGCGGTTTTGGTCCAGGGCTTTTCAGGACGCCGCATTATACCAGCATGGTGGGGAGTTGCCCAAGATCACCAGGGAACAGGTCAGGAAAGGGGTCATTCTAGGCCAAGGCGGGTGGCGATGCCCTGCATTGAGCCTAAAACGTTCGCAACATGCGTCCACAGCGCGATCCCAAGCGCTTCCGCACCTTGTTCGATCTCATGCCGATCCACCGCGGCAGCAAATCGGGCGTTCGCCCACTTCTTTTTGATCGAGCTCACGGAGAGATCCGCGAGCGATCGCGACGGGCGAACCAGGCAGACTGCGACGATCAACCCGGTTAGCTCGTCGCATGCGTAAAGTGCTTTCTCCATCTCGCTTTCTCGGGGGATCCCGGTGTGATCGGCGTGGCTCAAGATGCAGCGGACGACGACCTCCGGCACGCCGCGTGCACGCAGGATTGGCGCACCGGCCTGGGGGTGTTCGTCGAGCGTGGGGTGGATTTCCCAGTCAAAATCATGCAGCAGCCCGGCCAGTCCCCACAGCTCCGCATCTTCGTCGAAACGCCGGGCATAGTCAACCATGGCGGCTTCAACCGCGTACATATGCCGTTTCAGATTCTCGTTCTGGATGTATTCGTCGAGCAAGAGAAGGGCCTGGTCGCGTGTCATGCGTTCATATCCGGAAGGCATTTCGGAAGCCATGCAGTCCCGCATCCCATAATGCCCTGAGTGTAGCGAACGACTTCGCGTAGGTCCCAGAATTGCTGGGCACGGTACGTCCTCAGGTCGGAGGCCACGCCCTCGGCTTCGATCCCCACCGCATGGCACAGCACCAGGGCTCGAGGCAAGTGGAAGCGCTGGGTGATGAGGGTCGCCTGTTGGATCCCAAAGACCTCACGCGCGCGCAGGCAGGTGAGGAAGGTCCGATCCCCATCGGGGTCGAGCAAAGCATCGTCTGGGTTGAAGCCCTTCTCGAGCGCGTAGGCAAACATGGCTTCGGGTTCGTTGTAGCCATCCGGCCGGGCCGAACCACTGAAGAGAATTTTTTCGATCGCTCCAGCGTCGTAGAGGGCTAGGGCGGTATCGATCCGATCGGCGAGCACGTCTGTTGGACGCCCATCCCGCCGCAGCCCTGCGCCAAATACGATCGCTACCTGGTACGGGGGGGCAGCATCGATGGCATGAATGCGTGCCGAATACAGCTTATCCATGATTCGCCCGGGGATGACGAGCAGAGCAGCCACGGAAGCGCCCAGCAGGAGCAGGTTACGGGTGAAGAGCAGAATCGATTTGAGCACCCGCAGATTTTACCAAATACGCGGGGATCGGTCGCAGTCCTCGATGGATGAGGCGCAGATTGACGCAATCCTGGTCCGGTGGTAAACTCCTATTGATCGTATTCATCATATGAATACGATGATTGAACGTTTCAGTAGGAGCGACGTGAATATGGTTGGATTGGATTCCGAATTCATGAGCTACCTTGCCGCGCATGCCTGCGAGCCAGGCACGCAGCTCCCGGCGCTTTCTGCGCTATCCCGGGAACTTGGGGTCAGCATCAGCAAGCTGCGTGAGCAGTTGGAAGTGGCGCGATCGATGGGTTTCGTCGATGTTCGCCCCAGGCTAGGCATCCAGACCCGGGCCTACGCTTTCGCGCCCGGAATCAGGACCAGCATGCGCTACGCGCTGGCCGTCGATCCAGACATTTTCCACCAGATCGAGGACATGCGCGAGCACCTCGAATCGGGCTACTGGGATACCGCCGTAAGCAAACTCGAGCCAGGCGATATTCGCAAACTTGAAGGCCTTATCTCAGGGGCGTGGAGCAAACTGAGGGGGACCCCGATCCAGATCCCGCATGACGAACACCGTGAATTGCATCTGACGATCTTCTCCAGGTTGGAGAATCCCTTTGTTCAGGGGTTTCTGGAAGCATACTGGGATGCGTACGAGATTGTTGGCCTGGCCGTGTACACCGATTACCGCTACCTGGAGCAGGTATGGACGGCGCACGAGCAAATGGTTGAGGCCATCGCCAGGGGTGACGATGACAGCGGTCATGCCACGCTGGTAAGGCACTTTGCGATCCTGCAGACACGACCGCAGCCTACGGCGCGTGGCAAGGACGATGGCGCGGCGGTCTTCCAAGGGGCTAGGCAAACACAAACAACAGGGAGTGACATAGGATGACCGAGAGGGCAGTGGCGGTTAAGGGCGGAGATGGCGCACAAGCCATCGTCAATGATTTTTCCATGATCGTGGCCACAGTAAATGGATCTGGCAGCCAGACTGCCAATATGGCCTTAATGCGGTCTTTGTTCCGGATGGGCATCCCGGTGAGCGGGAAGAACCTCTTCCCGTCCAACATCCAGGGTTTGCCGACCTGGTTCACCATCCGAGCCAGCCGGGAAGGCTACACAGCCCGACGTGAAGCCGTGGAGGTCCTGGTCGGCATGAACCAGGCGACCTTCCTGGAAGATGTGGAAGGGCTCGTAGAGGGAGGGGTTTGCTTCTATCCGGACCACTTCGCCAAGCCGGGCATTCGCAGCGATGTCATCTACTATCCGATGCCGGTCAACCAGATTATCAAGGACGCTGATCCGCCTCGTGAGTTACGAGAATACATGATCAACATGGTCTATGTCGGCATTGTCGCGGAGAAGCTGGGCATCGAGCTGGATGCCGTCCGCGATGCCCTGGACACCCACTTCCGTGGGAAAACAAAGGCGATTGAGCTCAACATGAAGGTCATCGAGGCCTCGGCGGCCTGGTCGCGCGAGAACCTGGCCAAAGCCGATCCCTACCGTGTGGAGCGCGACGATCAAACCGAAGGAAAAATCATCATGGAGGGAAACACCGCTGCGGCGCTTGGTGCGATCTACGGCGGTGTGAGCTTCTCGGCCTGGTATCCGATCACGCCTGCATCAAGCCTGGCTGAAGCGCTGATCGCCAACCTGCCGCTCTTGCGCAAAGATGCGTCAAGCGGGAAGAATACCTACGCCGTCCTGCAGGCCGAGGATGAGCTTGCTGCGATCGGGATGGCCATCGGAGCAGGGTGGGCAGGCGCTCGTTCGATGACCTCGACCTCTGGCCCTGGGATCTCGCTCATGGCTGAATTCAGCGGCCTGGCGTATTTTGCCGAGATCCCGGTTGTCATCTGGGATGTCCAGCGCATGGGCCCCAGCACCGGTTTGCCCACGCGCACCTCCCAGGGGGACATCCTCTTCGTACGCTACCTTGGGCACGGTGATACCGAGCATATCATGCTCATTCCTGGCAGCATCGCCGAATGTTTCCAATTCGGCTGGAAGGCGTTTGACCTGGCGGACAGGCTGCAAACCCCCATCTTCGTCATGAGCGACCTGGACCTGGGGATGAACCTGTGGATGTCGGAACCCTTCCAGTACCCGGATAAACCCATGGACCGCGGCAAGGTTCTGGACGAATCAGACCTTGATCAGCTCGAGTCGTTTGCCCGCTACCGTGATGTTGATGGAGACGGCATTCCCTACAGGACTCTGCCGGGCACGAACCACCCGAAGGCACCTTACTTGACCCGTGGCACAGGGAAGGATGAACGGGCTATCTACAGCGAACGTCCGCAGGATTACGAAAACAACATGCAGCGCCTCGCCAGAAAGCTGGAGACGGCGCGCGGGATGCTTCCGCCGCCACTGATCGAACAGGATGGCCACAAGGTGGGGATCATCAGCTACGGCTCGACGGATCCGGCTATCCGGGAAGCGCGTGACCGCCTGCGCGAGGCCGGGCTTGAGACAGACTACCTGCGGCTGCGGGCAATCCCGTTTTCACCAGCAGTCAGCGATTTCATCGGCAAGCATGAACGGGTTTACGTTGTGGAGATGAACCATCTCGGCCAGATGCATAAACTCCTTCAACTCGAGGTGCCCGCGCTAGCCCCGCGCCTGGTTTCGCTGACGCACAACAATGGACTGCCGCTGACGGCGCGTTGGATCACGGATCAGATCGCCGGCGAGGAGGAGAAGTGATGGTAGAAAAAACCGATCAGAAGGTTGGGACGTCGAAGAGCAGCAACCAGATTGGCCTGGAGAAAGCCGATTACAAGGGCCGGGAAACCACCCTCTGCCAGGGATGCGGCCACAATTCCATTTCTAGCCAGATCATCGCCGCCTGCTACGAGATGTCGATCCAGCCTGAACGGCTCATCAAGATGTCTGGCATCGGTTGCTCAAGCAAGAGCCCGGCCTACTTCTTGGGGAAATCATATGGACTGAATGCGCTGCATGGGCGCATGCCCACGATGTCCACCGGCGCGGTGATGGCCAATACCTCACTCCAGGCAATTGGCGTTTCCGGGGACGGTGATACGGCGAGCATCGGCTTAAGTCATTTCAAACACCTCGTGCGGCGAAACGTACGCATGACCTATATTGTCGAGAACAACGGTGTTTACGGGCTGACAAAGGGGCAATTCTCGGCTACCGCTGACAAGGGCCAGGAATTGAAGAAAATTGGCGTCAACCCATTCATGCCGGTCGACATTTGCATGGAAGGGCTCATCGCCAACGCCGGCTTCGTGGCACGTTCCTTTGCCGGCGATCCCAAGCAGGTGAAAGAGCTGCTCAAAGCAGCCTTGAGCTTCAAGGGCACCGCAATCCTGGACATCATCAGCCCCTGTGTGACCTTTAACAATCGTGACGAATCAACCAAAAGTTACGCGTGGGGCCGCTCGCACGAGCAGCCCTTGCACGATGTCACCTGGGTGCCTTCCCGCAAGGAGATCGAGGTCGAGTACGAACCGGGCAATGTCATCGAGGTTGAGATGCATGATGGCTCACAACTGATGCTGAAGAAGCTCGAGAGCGATTACGACCCGACCGATCGCAAGGCTGCCTTGAACCTTCTCGATGAGGCCTGCTGTAACGGTGTTCTCGACACCGGTCTGATCTATATCAACAATGACCAACCCGCGCTGGATGAGGTTGAGAACCTTGTAGATACCCCGCTCAGCCAGCTCACTGACAGCGACCTGCGCCCATCTCCTGAAAGCTTGCAGAGCTTACTAGAGCAATATCGCTGATCTTGATCAAACTGTCGGGATCAACGTTCTCCTGGTCGAGGTTGCTGCTGGACAGAGCATGCTAAGGACTGGTTCTCGACGAACGACTTTCGGCATTTTGTCTGGCCTGCTCGCAGCAAGCATCTGGGGCGGGATGTACGTCGTGAGCAAGGTAGTGCTTGCGGATATTCCTGCATTCAGCCTGATCACACTTCGCCTGATATTAGGCGTTGCCGCTTTACTGATCCTCCTTGCCGTCCGCCCTGGTGCCGGTCTACCTCGTAGATCGATTGCAGCCGCATTGGGGGTTGGCGTCATCGGATACGGCATCTCGCTCGGGCTGCAGTTTATCGGGACCAACCTCTCGACGGCTGTCAACGCCTCACTCGTCACTTCTGCCTCGCCTATCTTTATCTTTACATTCGGTGTCATTTTGCTGGGTGAGGTACCCACGCCGCGTCGTCTGCTCGCGCTCATCTTGGCCTTCATCGGTGTTGTTGCTGTTGTGAATCCACGCCAGGTCTTGCTTGGTACGGACGTCGCCCTGGGAAACCTCGTCCTGCTTGGTGCAGCCCTCACATGGGGTTTGTATTCGGTGCTTGTGAAGCGAATAAGCGTTCAGATGAGCACCCTCCAACTGAGCGTATTGGCTTTTCTGGGCGGGCTCATCGTTAGCTTGCCGATCGCCTTGCTGGTGGAGGATTCCGGGTTGGACGCGTGCGATGACCTTCAGCCTTTGGATGGGGGTGGTATACCTCGGCCTTGTCTCAACCGGGTTGGCGATGTATCTTTGGAACCACGCGCTCTCAGTCCTCGATGCGGGCTTGGTGTCGCTTCTTTTCTTCGCACAGCCGGTTGTCGGGTCTTTCCTCGGCGCAGTTTTCTTGGGGGAAGCGCTGGGCGCAGGCTTTTGGGTGGGGGCGATGCTCATCGGAGGCGGCCTGTTGCTCGATGCCCGAATCAAGGGAGCAAAGGATCATGTTCGCAGGGAAGCCTGACGTGACTGGAGTCGTTGAATGAGACAGGGTGACGGCTGCTTAACCAGGATAGCTGGCTGGACAGCCGTGTTGGCGCTGGCGATCATGGTCCTCACGCTCCCGATCGCGCTCGCAGGCCGAGACCTGGCTCAAGTTCTATTCCAGCCCGGATCCCTTGCGCAGGTCATCAGCAGCCGGGTGCTTGAATCCGGCGTGATGACAGAGCGTTTGCGACAGGAGTTCATCTCCGATCGCTGGATCAGCGCGCTCGGCAGCGAAGGCGCGTCGACTCCGGCCCATATTCGAACACCTCTCCCCCTCGGAACGTGAGGATTTGCTCAACCTCGTCCTCCCGGACGGGTGGCTCCAGGATCAGGTTGAGCATGTCATCCGGCGTTTTTACACCTGGGTCGACTCCGACCAGGTATTGCCAGAGGTCGGTCTAGACCTGGTGCCCGTAAAAGCCCACCTGCTGCGCGGCGGGATCGACAGCATGGTTGAAATCCTGATTGATTCATGGCCTTCTTGCACGGATGAAGAAGCGGTTCTTCTTGGACAGGAGATCCTACGGGCGGGAAGGCTGCCCGAATCATTTTGTGAACCGTCTGAACCCCTGCGAACCCAGCTTGCCCTTGTTGCGGCTGGCTTCCCTGAAGGAGCAGGTTGACGGTATACCCGAGGCAATTCCACTGCTTGAGAATGCCAACGGGGTCGAAGCATCCCAGGTCAAGGAGCAGCTACGGTTTCTCCGGGCAGCTTTAATGTGGGGATGGTACCTGCCGCTTTCCCTGTTAGGCCTGGTGATGGCGCTTGTAATCAGGAGCCGTGAGGATTTACGGCGGTGGTGGGGGGTGCCGCTCCTCCTGACCGGGGCGGTCACATTTGTTTGGGCAGTTATCGGATCTGCTTCCCGGATGCGGCTCGCCCGTGCGTTTAGCTCTGGCATCAGCAGTGAAGGCAGTTTGCTTCAGCCCGCATTTCAGCTTGCTTCCGAGGGGGTGCTCGGAGAAGCCTTAGGAAAGCTGTACATCCAGGCGGTACTCCTGCTTGTAGCCGGGGCGATCCTCTGGTTCGGGTTAAGGCGGCTTCGCGGCAGCACTGCGCTGGTCCCTGAGCCTGCCGCGAGCCGTGCGCCCGAAGGTGAGGTCGGCGGCCCGCCTCCTGTCCGGCCTTTGCGCGATCAGGTCGACGAACACGGAGACCCGGTTGACCCTCCCTCGGGGATCTTCGGCTGAGCCTTGATCGCCCTTTGTCGTCAACCCTCTCCAGCTCTGCGGTGTATAGAGAGAAGCGCCTGATTGGGCTGTCCGCGTGGGTCAGTTCGAGGTGATCTAGGGACGAATATGTTGAGCTACGGGAGACGCACTCGATGAACAAGCTGTCCCAAAAGCTAATTCGTTTTTCTTCCTTGCGGGTATGTGTGCTCTTCCTGCTTGTCTTCCTGGCATTCACTGCTTTGGTCCTGCCTGGCCAGGCACAGCAGGCTGAGCAGCGGTCTGCCGGGAGCGGTTCACCTGATCTATCGTTGATTTACACGGGCGGGGACCTCTACCGGATGGCGGAGGCTTATGGGGAGACTGGCCGGGCGGAGTACATACACGAACGTTTTACATTCGACCTGGTCTTTCCGCTCATCTATACTGCCTTCTTGCTCACAGCGGCCAGCTGGGTGGTCCGAATGGCTGGTCTCGCGGAAACCAGGTGGCACTGGCTGAACCTGGTCCCTCTCCTTGCGTTCGGCTTCGATCTGCTGGAAAACAGCCTATCATCGCTTGTGTTCGCGAGATATCCGCAGCCCACGCCAATTGCAGCCCAGCTGGCGCCGGTCATGACGTTCTTAAAGTGGTCCACGCTCGGGGTGAGCTTCGTGATCCTGCTTGTTGGCCTGGTTCTCGTAATTGCAAGCCGGCGTAGAAACAGCCCCGCCTGAGCAAGATACCCAAATCGCTGGCCTCTTGGTGCGCCTCCACCTTCTGGAGGCAGCTATTCCGCAACTCGGCGGTCTAGCCAACCCGGGAACTCCCAGGCTGCATATCCGATTGAATGAATTATACAGACAGGAGAAGGACGAAGTTGGGTGGGCCCATCTCTCCCACCGGGAGGCTGGCGACCATGACCACCTGCTCGCCGGGTTGAACCAGGCCAGAATCACGACATGCGCTGCGCACGTGCTCGATCATATCTTCGACGCTGTTGGCCATAGGGATAAGGTGTGGGATCACACCCCAGGCGAGTGAAAGCTTGGAGAAAGTTCGCGGCTCGGGCGTAAAAGCGAGGGTGGGCACCGTTGGCCTGGCATTTGCCATCAGCCAGGCGGTGCGACCTGAGCGGGTGAAGACGGCAATCGCCGCGACATCCCGGTCACCAGCCAGCTCGCGTGCGGCCAGTGTCGTCGCCAGTGCATCATCGCTTGTGACCGCCTGCAGGTCAGTAAAATCGCGGGTCCATTCCAGGGCATGTTCTTCCGCGTCCAAGATGATGCGGGACATGGTTTGTATCGACGCCACCGGGTGCTGCCCGACCGCGGTCTCGCCAGAGAGCATCAAGGCATCACTGCCGTCGAAAACCGCATTCGCGACATCGGAAGCCTCGGCTCGGGTTGGTCGTGCATTTTCGATCATCGATTTAAGCATCTGCGTTGCGGTGATGACGAAGCGCTGGTTGGCTTTAGCTTGCTGGATGATTGTCTTCTGGAGTGAAGGGACACGCTCAGGGCCAACTTCGACCCCCAGGTCGCCGCGTGCGACCATAACGCCGTCAACGACTTCCAGGATCTCTGCCAGGTTGACGACGGCCTGCGGGCGTTCCAACTTGGCAATAACCAGGGGCCGGGTCCCATTCGGGGCTCTCAGTTCGATCTCTTGTCGAAGCTGCAGGACATCATCGGCCTTGCGGACGAAAGATAAGGCTACCGCATCGACCTGGTGTTTGAGACCGAAATCCAGGTCGTCGAGATCTTTATCGGTCAGGGAAGGCGTGCTCAGATCCACCCCCGGCAGGTTTAGCCCCTTCCGGTTGCCGAGCATGCCGCCCTGGATGACCCGCGTCTCGATCTCGTCAGCCTTCACGGCCCGCACCTCGAGCTCAATCTGGCCGTCATCGAGCAGGATATGGTTGCCGACCTGCACGTCATCGGGCAACGCTGGATAGCTGACGCTGACACGCGAACTCGTCCCCTCGATGGCTTCGGTCGTCAAGGTAAGGTCGTGGCCTTCGATGAGGGATACTGGCTGCCCGTTCACGAGCAGGCCGGTACGGATTTTGGGGCCCTGCAGGTCCTGCAGGATGCCCAGGGGTTTGCCCTCTGCCTGCCGCAGTTCCTTCAAATGCTCGATGACGAGGGCGTGATCGGCATGGCTGCCATGCGAGAAATTTAACCTGCAGAAATCCATCCCAGCCACCATCAACCGCTGGAGGCTTTCAAGATCGCTGGTGGCGGGTCCGATGGTGGCGACAATTTTGGCCCGGCGGATCATAGGTACTTCAGCTCCTTGGCTTGCCGGACGAGCTCATCGCGAAACTCCGGGTGCGAGATGTCGATGAGAGCGCGTGCGCGCTGTTTGATCGTTTTTCCATAGAGATGGGCGATTCCGTACTCGGTTGCCACATAATGGACGTGGTTGCGCGTGGTGACGACCCCTGCGCCTTGCTTAAGCATGGGCACGATGCGCGATATGGGAGCTCCCCCGCCCGGGGTTGCGGTCGAGGGTAGGGCGATGATCGGTTTTCCCCCCTTGCTGCGCGCAGCGCCATACACGAAGTCCAGCTGTCCGCCTACGCCGGAGTATAGCTTTGGGCCAATGCTGTCCGCGCAGACCTGGCCGGTCAGGTCGATTTCGATGGCCGAGTTGATCGAGACCATCTTGTTATTCTGGGCGATGACGAATGGATCGTTGACGTACTCCGTGGGATGGAGTTCGACGATTGGATTGTCATCTACGAAATCGTACAGCGCCTGGGAACCCAGGATGAAACCAGCGACGATTTTTCCGGGATGGAGCGATTTCTGTTCGTTCGTGATGACACCATCCTGGATTAAGCGCATCACTCCGTCCGAGAAGAGTTCGGTATGCACGCCGAGATCCTGCTTGTCTCCAAGGTAATTCAGGACTGCATCCGGGATGGCACCAATCCCCATCTGCATCGTGGAGCCGTCCTCGATCAGGCTGGCGATGTGTTCGCCAATTTGCATGCTCAACTCGTTGGTCTCACCCATCGGGAGCTCTGCCAGCGGGTAATCGACCGGCACGGCATAATCGATCTTGGACACGTGAATGAACGAATTGCCGAGCGTGCGCGGCATGCGTTCATTGACTTCCGCAATCACGATGCGTGCTACCTGGCTTGCTGTTTTTACCAGGCCTGCCTCGATGCCCATGCTGCAGAAGCCATGCTCATCCGGCGGCGAAACCTGGATCAGCACGGCATCGAGCGGCAAGAACCCATTCTTGAAAAGAAGCGGCACTTCGGATAGGAGCACAGGGGTAAAATCCGCACGCCCTTCGCTGACGGCTTCGCGTACATTTGCGCTGATGAAGAGTGTATTCACCCGAAGGTGACCCTCCATCTCCTTCGCGGCATGCGGGGCTGGGCCAACGGTCAGCACCTGGACGATCTCAACCGCTTCAAGTTCACTGGCGCGGGCTGTTAGCGCACCGAGCAGTTTTTGCGGCACGGAGCAATTCCCTGTAAGAAACACCCGCATGCCAGACTGGATCGCCTGGACAGCCTGATCGGCCGTGGTTAATCTCGTCTCATACCTCGAAAGCCAGGTCATTCCTCCTGCCCCTTGATCGCAACCAATCTTGCAAGATGGCGGATCTTTCCATCTGCAACGTTGACTCCGATCTCGAGCGCTGGGAGTGCTGAGACCGCGCCTTCGATCCCTTGTTCAGCGATCGCTTCCAGGTAGGGGTACGCGCCCAGGAAGAGCGCGTGGGTTGCTGTGCGGCCGAGAACCCCGGAAATGTTGGGAACGCAGTAATGGATGACACCTTCTTCTTCGAAAGTGGGCACGCCGTGGGAGGTGGGGCGGGATGTCTCAATGCAGCCTCCCTGGTCGATGCTCATGTCGATGATCAGGGAACGAGGCTTCATCCCGCGCACCATTTCGCGGGTTAAGACGAGCGGCGCCCGTGCGCCTGGGACGAGAACAGCGCCAACCAGCACATCGGCATAGCTGCAGGCGCGCTGCAGATTGTATGGGGTTGAGAGCATCGTCACGAGCGGGAACTGAGTTCTCTCCGATAGCGTGCGCAGTTTTCGCAGGTTTATGTCAAGAATGGTCACATGCGCGCCCACCCGCATGAAAGCGTCCGCTGCGCTGCTGCCGACGATGCCGGCTCCGATGATGACTACCTCGGCCGGCGGCACGCCGGTCGCACCGCCGAGGAGTATGCCGCGCCCGCCCTGATCGTTCTGCATCAGCCTGCTTGCTATCTGGGCTGCCATGCGGCCGCCGATCTGGGAAAGCGGGGCGAGCACCGGCCGGTAGCCATCCTCTTCTTCGATTTGCTCGTAGGCGATCGCCCGCAGTTTGCGCTCGAGCATCATGTCGATCTTGTCCTGCCGGGCAGCTGCCAGGTGCAGGAAACCCGCAAAGGAAGCTCCTGGACGAAAGAGCTCCAATTCCTCCCGCAAGGGACGAGCAAACTTGAGCACAAGGTCCGCCCGGCCGAAGGCCTCCTCGGCCGAATAGACGACGCTTGCTCCAGCCTGGGCGTAATCCTGGTCGCTGAACCCAGCCCCTTCGCCAGCCCCGGCTTCAACATAGACCTTGTGACCGAATTTCCGGAAAAGATTTACACCAGAGGGGGGCAATCCGACCCGGAATTCGAAGGGCCTGCGCTCTCTGGGGATGCCGACGTTCATACGATAATCTCCTTCATCGAGCTCGGCTTAAGCTGATTTGGGCTAATCTGCAAGAAGGTGGACCAGGATTGCTTTTTGTGCATGCATGCGGTTTTCGGCCTGTTGGAAGAGCACCGAATGCTTCCCATCGGCGACAGAGTCGGTAATTTCCTCGCCGCGGTGGGCAGGCAGGCAGTGCATCACGATGCAGCCTGGATCAGCGCCTGCCAGAAGCTCATCGTTTACCTGGTAGGGAGGGAAGATGGTTTGCCGTTTCTTCGTCTCTTCTTCCTGGCCCATGCTGACCCAGGTATCGGTGTACACCACTTGCGCGTCCTTGATCGCCTCACGCGGGTCGATGATGGTCTGGATGGAGCCCCCAGTATCCGATGCGAAGGACGCTGCACTCCTGATGACCGGGTTGGAAATTTGATAGCCATCCGGCGCGGAAAGCGTGAAGTGCATTCCCAGCTTTGCACAGGCGAACATCAAGGATACCGCCACGTTGTTGCCATCCCCGAGGAAGGTCACGTTCAGGTCCTTAAGCCGGCCGAAGTGTTCGCGAATCGTGAGCACGTCCGCCATAGCCTGGCATGGATGGTTGAAATCGCTCAAGCCGTTGATAACAGGCACAGATGCGTACTTGGCCAGCTCCAGGATGTGATCATGTTCAAAGACGCGAGCCATGATGATATCCACGTATCCAGACAGGACGCGGCTCACATCGGCGATAGACTCGCGCTTACCAAGCCCAATTTCTGCCGGTGAAAGGTAAAGAGCATCTCCGCCAAGATGGCGCATAGCCATATCAAACGACACCCGTGTCCGCAGGCTTGGTTTCTGGAACACCATTGCCAGGACCTTGTTGGCCAGCAGGGGTTTATTGCCACCCTCGCGCCAGGCTGATTTCAGATCGAGGGCGAGGTCAATCAGTTCGTTGAGCTCATCCGGGGTGTGGTCGGCAAGGGATAGAAAATGGCGCATGCTGAACTCCTGGCGGAATGGTGCGGGTCGCCGGGAGTATAGCACAGGTGGTCGCTCAATCTGAGGGTTCTGGATCGGCGTCGTTCGGGGGGTTGGTGAACGGATTTGCATCGATAAGTGGAGATCTCAACCAGTACAGCCAGCCTCGTACTCGCGCCGGTGCCGGCTCAGTTCGATCGAATGCCGCCAGGAGCAGCGTGGTCATGATGAGGCCGCCGCCCAGCCATTGTTGCAAGCTCAAATCCTCACCCAGCAACACGTGTGCGAGCAGGATCGTGACCAGGAGCTCTGCCAGGCCAAATAGCGAAGTTTGTACCCCGCCAATGAGTTTTACGCCGGCGAACAGGGCCAACCGGGCGGTGAAGGTAACCAGGGTGAGGCCGAGCAAGGGCTGGAGCGAAGCGGCTGGGAAGTATCCTAATCGTGGTGCGAGCAGCAGGTAGGCTGGCACGACGACCGCCGTCATTGATAGCAGCGTGTAGAGCGTCACGGTTGGGGCAGGTGCCTCGTAAAGCACCCGCTGGTTGATGGGTATGTGGAGCGCATAGAGCAGCGCTGCGACGAGGACGTAAAGGACGCCGGTCGGGTCCACGCTGGATTGGCTGGCCTGGGTGACGAGATAGATCCCAGGCAGGCTGACTGCGAGGCGCAGGACTGTCAGAGGGGAAGGTTGCCTGCCGTCCAGGTAGAGCAAGAATGCGACGAGAATTGGATAGGTAGAGAACAACAATTGGCTGATCCCCGCATCATTGCGGGCGAGCGCGGCGTAGAAAAACAGGGACCCCGTACCGTTTAATGCACCAGCGATGATGCATCCGGCAAGGCCGATGGGGAAGATGGTCAGGTAGCTGCGCTTGAAGAGCAAGATGACGAGCAGGAGCAGCCCCGCTGCGCCAACGGTCCGGCCCGCGACGAGTGCGAGTGGGTCGAGCCCGGCCAGCATGGCCTCTTTGCCCAGGATTGGTGTGATCCCGAGCATGATGGCGGAGACCAGGGCATAGGGGACGCCGCGCTCCCTAAGGGCGCTCATGCCGCTCCCCACCCTGGGGGTTGAGCATGAGCTCGATCTCGTCGAGCAGCTCATCGCTCAGGAAGTTCCCTTTTTGGATCAACGACATGACCTGGCCTTCGAGCGACTTGTACTCCTCCGGAGTAAGTTCCTTAGCCGTGACAACGATGACCGGGATGTCGCGGGTATGCTGTCTTCGTTTGAACTGGTCAAGCAAGGCAAATCCATCCATTTCCGGCATCATCAGATCCAGAATAATCAAATCGGGCGGCCTCTGGTCGGCGATGCTGAGCGCTTCGATGGCGAGCCCGGCTTCATCGATACGGTACGACCCACGTGCTTCCAGCACACGCCGGATGAGCCGGCGGGCATCCGGTTGATCGTCAACAAGCAGCACCCTTCTTAGATGTTTCTGATCGAGTGAAGACAGGGCTGCGAGTACTCCCTCGCGAGGCCCCCTCGACAGCTCATTCCCCACGAGGTCGACATCGATGCTCCACTCAGGAGCAAGCAAATCCGCTTCCACGGGCATCGTGTGCCCCGTCAGGTTGAGGACGATTAAATCGTCTTCCTTGAACTGGCCCGCTTCCGCCAACTTGAGCAGCCCGGCTGCGCCGGCGGCGGCTGCCGGTTCGACAGATATGCCCTCAATTTTCGCGAGCAAATGCAGCGCGCGGAAGCTCTCCTCGTCCGTCACCGCAGCCATTGTTCCTCCGGCTTCAGACCGCAGGTAATTGTAGAGAATGGTATAGGTCCGCCCGGGGTCGCCGGTGGTCAGGGTGGTGATATAGGTGCTTGGATTCTGGACTGGCTGTGCGATGGGGCTGTTTTCCACCCAGGCGCTGACCATCGGAGAACATCCTGCGGCCTGGATGATTCCCAGGGCAGGTTGCCCCGCTACGAGGCCCAGCTCGCGCAGTTCCGCAAAGCCCTTCACCACCCCCAGGGGGCCAAGCCCGCCGCTGACGGGTTGGATGTACCAGTCAGGTGCCTGCCAGTTGAGCTGCTCGGCGATCTCGAATGCGATCGTTTTCATCGATTCTGCCGCCGCGATGCTGCGTGCGCCGCGGTCGAAGTAGATCCCGCGTTGCGCAGCAAACTGTGCAGCGAGCAGCTTGGATTGATCGTAGGTGCCTGTGACCTTCACGACTTCAGTCCCGTAGAGTGCGACCTCATGCATCTTTTCTGCGGGAACGAGACTGGTGAGAAAGACCCATAACCGGATACCGGCCTGCGCGCAGGCTGCGGCAAAGGCGATCGCCACGTTCCCGGTGGAGCAGACGACTGCTTCGCGAAGGTTCGATTCGAGCAGCACGGCTACCGTTACCGCCGCCTGTCGGTCCTTAAAAGAGCCAGTTGGACCTACTCGCTCGTCCTTGATGTACAGCCGCTTCAGCCCGAGCATTTTGCCCAGCTGGTTTGCCTTGTACAGGGGGGTTCCGCCCACAGGCCGATGTCGATTGGAATCTGCAACCGGCAGGAGTTCTCGATAACGCCACATGTCAAACGGCCGGTCATGCAGGTTGTCTTGCCACGCTCGGCGGACCGATTGGAAATCGTACGTGGCCTGGCGCCATTCACCAGCACAGGCTGGGCAGGGAAGTATAAGGGGGTCGAATTGGGATTCAGAACCGCAATCCAGGCAGGTGAGCGTAATCGAGGACACAGGTTACTGCCGTCCGGTTTCCCGCTTTGGATAGGAGCCTGGTTTGAAATGCACCTGGAGGATGACCATTTGCCTCAGCCGGATCGTCACCGTATCGATTACTGCCGGGCAGCCAACCGCGCCCTGGTTTGATCCATGTGCTGTGGGATCGGCCTCCGCGCACGGTTGTGCAGCTGGTAAACCAGGTCTTCAAGCATCTGCTTGTCGTCACCGCTGAACGATTTCAGGCAGCAACCCGAAACAGGGGATGAAGCGCTCGTTCAACCCGGGCTCGAGCGCAGCAAGCGCATCGAGGGCGCCCGCCCCGGGCAGGGTTATGTCAAGCAGGATCAGGTCGGGTGATTGACGGCTGAGCATCACGATCGCTTCCGGCGCATCCGCCGCCCTTGAGATCGACAATCCGGGTAGATCGGAGAGGGCGGTGCTGATCCCGTCCAAAACCTGGCCGTCGTCAGAGACAGCAAGCACCTGGCGAAGGCCGTGGTCCCTTTTGTATGGCTCGAAACTCTCAGAAAGCGCCTCTGGTTGGAGCGGCAAGGTTAGATAGTCGTCGACCTCGAGCAGCATCCCGGTCGCGCTGTTAAGATCGAGATCGGCAAGCAAGATCTGCGAGGTCTGAAGCCCTGGCTCGCATTTCAAAGCGGCGATCTGTTCAAACGCGGGGATCGAATTGCCCAGGGTATCGATGATGACGCTGGACGGCTTGATCTCGGCGGCCGTGTCGAGGATTTGCTGAGGATCGTCGAGTGCGTAGATCGCAAAATCCGATCCGGCCAGCGCGTCACGGTAGAGGTCGATATGGGTTGCAGTGCGATCCACGAGCAGGATGCGGCCGGTGCGGGGTTCTGTGCGCGAGTCCCCTGGATCAAACGGCAGCGTGAACGCAAACGTGCTGCCTTCCCCGGGTATGCTCTCCACCCAGATTGTCCCACCATGCAGTTCCACGAGATGACGGCTGATCGAGAGGCCCAAACCGGTTCCCCCCGTTTTGCGGGTAGGGGAGGCATCCACCTGCGAGAACGGTTCAAAGATCCGTTCCTGGTCTGAGGCTGCGATCCCCGGGCCGGTGTCGAATACGGCGATGACGACCTCCGATCGCCCCTGGCGGTGGATCGTCCGTGCCGATATGCCGATGTGACCTTGTTCAGTGTATTTCCCCGCGTTGGACACCAGGTTGAGGAGCACCTGGCGTATGCGGATATTGTCAGCCTGCACCATCGGAAGGTCATCGGGGATGTCGGTGATGAGCTCGATCGGTTTGTCTTTTACGAGACCTGTTGCCGTCGACATCACGCCATGGATGATCTCGCGCAAGTCGACATCCGTGAACGCCAGCTCCATCTTTCCGGCCTCGATTTTCGAAAGATCGAGGATGTTGTTGATTAGACCGAGAAGATGCTGGCCGGCGTTGTAGATGGCGCTCAGGTCCTCTTCCTGGCTTTCGGTAATTGGACCGTCGATGCCTTTCAGGATGACCCGTGAAAAACCTATGATGGAGTTGAGCGGCGTGCGCAGCTCATGGCTCATGTTGGCTAGAAACTGGCTTTTCAACCGGTCCGCTTCCCGCATCTCCACCAGTGCTTGCTGGGTGAGCTGGTAGGAGCGAGCATCCTGGAACGCCACGGCGAGTTCCTGCGCGACGGCTCTAGCCAGCGCGTGATCTTCCTCGCTCCACCCGCTCCGGTCCGCCTTTTCATCCAGCTCGATGACCCCGATGACCTGATCACCGACTCGCAACGGGACGACAAGCGAATCGCTGGTGAACCTATCCACATCCTGGCCGGCAGCCATGGGCTGTAAAAGCGGTTGAACCTCACCGCCACTGGCTTCATAGCCCTGAACTGTGCCCCATGTCGCAGCACGGACCGGGGCTGAAGTCGCATCAATTTCCGCAGCGGGAGTGGGAAGCGTGACCACCCATGGGCTGGTCTCAGGCGGCGCAGTCTTCTCAAGAACCTGGAGCATGCCGCGATAGCCGAGCGGCTGTCCCGTGCTATCGGTCCTCAGCATGGCTTGCATGAGCAGCATTAACGTCCTGCCGTCCTGGTCCTGCGCCTTCAACTGAAGATATTCAATCGGTTCCTTGCCTTCCAAACGTGCTGCGAGGGATTCTCGCGATTCGTCCGCCAGCCCGATTTCGAGGATGGACTTCCCCAGGAGTTCCTCCGCAGGGATTCCAATCACCCGTGCCGCTTCGGGGCTGCACCACGTGAACTGGCCATCCAGGTCGAGTTCCCATAACCAGCCTTCGGCGCGCGGCAGACGGGTCGCGGCCGACCGGTCGCGTGATAGCCTGCCTGTGCCGGGGATGCTCTCTGCCAAACCGGCGAAGAGCGTCTCAAGCCTGCGTCGAATGCCCTCTTCTGAACTCATAAATGGTTTTCCCTAGCTCGTCTGCGAGTTCGCGATACTGGGTCGCGGCTCGGCTCGACGGTGCATACTGGTTGATGGGTTTCCCGAAAACCGGGCTCTCTCGCAAGCGGGTATCCGTTTCGATCTCAATCTCGAACGTTGCCTGGCTGAATGCCGTCCTGATCTGCTGTGCCAGGCTGCGGTGGATCCGGTTGCGGCGGTCGAGCATGGTGAGCAGGATGCGGTAGCGCAACCTGGGATTGCTTCGTTCGCGGATGGTGAGGATCATGTTGAGCATGTCGCGCAGGGCATGCGCGGAAAAATATTCCGGTTGGGTTGGGATGATGAGCAAATCCGCCGCCGCCAGGGCGTTGTGGGTAAGCGTGCCCAGGGTGGGGGGGCAATCCAGGATCACGGTGTCGGCTTCAACCGGTTTCAAGGCATGATCCAGGATGAGCTCATAATCCTCACGCACATGAAGGTGGGATTCGGCACGCTGCAAATCATGATTGGCAGGGACCAACCGCATACCTTCCTGGGCGGTCGGGAGTGCGACATGTTCTAGGGTCTCTCCTCCCAGCAACACATCGGCTACTGTCCGCTCCAGGGTTGGCGGCCGCAATCCAAGCGAGATCGACAGATTGGCGTGCGGATCCAGGTCGATCAAGAGCACCCGCTTCCCCGCTTCGGCAAGACAGGAGCCGAGTGAAAGCGTTGTCGTGGTCTTGGCTACGCCTCCCTTGGCATTGGCGATGGCGATGATGTAGGGCATTAAGCTTGGTCATCCTCCGCGCTGGATTTGCTGCGGCTACGTTCGTTTCCATTGGTGCCATCTTCTCCAGAATCGTCTTCGGGCAATTCCCCGACGTCCTGGTTGAAGAGCCGGATGCGACCGCGGCTGGCTCCAAACGCCCGCCGCATCTCTGTCACGGCAGAGCGCAGCATGCCCTCCATATCGCCCTGGGCGCGCACCTCGCTTGTGAGCTCAAGGACGGTCTGTTCCCGCCGAGCCCGGGACAACGTCTCCTCGAATAAGCGGGCATTCTGAATGGCAACCGCGAGCTGGTCCGCAAGGATGTGCAGGACAGCCAGGTCATCCTCGCTGAACGCATTGACCAGGTGGTGTTGGACATCCAGTGCGCCAATCACGTTCTGCCCAACCTTCAAGGCAATGCCGAGCTCGGAGCGCGTCTGGGGCAGAAGTTCATGCGGCCGGAAGAAGGGATCCGACTGGACGTCGTTGGCGAGGTAATGCTCGCCTGTTTGGGTCACCTGGCCGATGATGGACTGGGAGCCGACCGCGAGGCGGTGCCGCGTGGATTTCATCGCTTCTCCAGCATCGCCGGTGGCTTCGCTCACTTCGGCGAATGTACCCTCCGGATCAATCAGGAAGATGGAGACATGTTCATATCCAAACCGATCACGGATCAGGTTCACGGTCCGGCGGAGCAGGGTGCGGATGTCGAGCAACCCTGTTGCATCCCTGGCAACTTCGGCTGCAGTCTGGAGCTGGGAAGCTTTTCGTTGCGCGTCTTCATACAAGCGCATCTGCTCCAGTGCATTCGAAACCTCTTCAGCCACGGCGGCCAATATCTCGCGATCATCCTCCGTCCAGTCCCCGGGTTTCTCGGCGAGCAGGTTGAGCCGGCCGACGATCTCCCCCCGCACCTCGATCGGTGCGTCAAGTGGGTCCCCCCCGTCGACCACGGCTGCCGGGTAACGCGGTGCGCTAAACTCTGCGAATGTCGCCGCCTTATCCTCACCGATGAGCTCCAGGAGATCTTCCCACGACGTGGCGGTCTGCCTCCGGTAGAGCCGGTCGAGCTGGTCCAGGCTTTGTTGGGTCTCTTCGAAAAGTCGGGCATTCTCGAGCGAAGCCGCGACCTGGCTGCCGATGAGCTCAAGGATTTCTACCAGCTGTGCGGTGAATTGTTCATGCACCCTGCTTTCGATGGCGATTGCTCCGAGTGGTACGCCGCGGCTGATCAATGGGATGGCAATCGTTGTGGCACCTGTGCCATTGGCAGGGGTTTCTGAAAACCGTTCCACCCCGCCGGCCGAGACCATGACGGGTTCGCCGAGGTTGACTGCTTTCCCCAGGGGCCCGCGATCGAGCGGGACCGGGATGCCGAGCGGTGCCGCGTCAACACCCTCACTGGCAAAAGCGCTTCGTACCACGATTTCGTTGGCCTCCATGATGCCTATCGCAACTCGCTTGAACCCAAAGGCACCCTGCAGCAGCCGGCTCGCCTCGGAGAGGATTCCGTCATAGCCGATTTGCTGGCTGAGCTGCGTATAAACCTGGATGACCTTCTGGTTGAGGCCGGAAAGATTGGTAAGTTCCTCGATCAGGCGGGCGTTCTGGATGGCAACCGCCAGTTGGTCGGCCATCGTCTGGAGGACGATGACGTCTTCATCTTCAAAGGCGTTGGGGTCGGTGCTCTGGACATCGAGTGCCCCGATAATTTCATCACCAGACCATAGCGGCAGGGCCAGCTCCGAACGCGTTTCTGGGAGCTCGGGATTGGCAAAATGAACCTGGTCGGCACCTACATCGAGGGCGATGCGAGGTTTCCCGGTCCCTGTGACATATCCAACGATCCCGACCTTGCCAACCAGCAGTTCATGGCCTCTCTCGACCATCCGCTTGCCGCCCTCGGAAGATGCCGCGCGCAGGACGGCGTTCTGGCGAGCGCTGTCCAGCAGGAAGACGCCAGCGTGGTAGAAACCAAAGCGGGCAGTGATGAGATTGACGGTTTCGTTGAGCAGGGACTCCACATCCCGGATCGCAACTGCATCCCGTGCGACCTCGGAGGCGGTCCGGATCTGGCGTGTCCGCTCTTCTACCCGTTGTTCAAGGGACCGGTAAAGCGAGGAAAGCTCGCCGGCCATGTGGTTGAAGGTACGGGAAAGCATGCCAATCTCGTCATCGCGTTCAGAGGTAACGCGTGCGCTCATATCCCCCAGGGCGAAGCGCTCGGCCAGGTCGGAGAGGGTAGAAAGAGGCTTGATTGCACGCCCGGTGAAGAATGGGACGACCAAAGCGACCAGGGCGGTCACCCCGATGAGCAGCGCGATGGTGAAGGGAGCCAGGTCGTTGACCTCGGCGAAAATATCAGATTGGGGCAGCTCGGCCACGATGCCCATCCCCCAAGCCTCGATCCATTCGTAGGCAGCCAGGACGAGCACGCCATCTGCATCGCGGAATTCCACCGTCCCAGAAGGAGCTTCAAGCGCCTTGCTAAATACCGGATGCTGCTGCATGGAGACGGCATTTGGCGCCGTGGCATAGCGCTCGAGCTGGATCAAGATATCCGGGGCGAGCAAAGCGTACGTTCGCCCACGTTCGACGCGGTACACCCCTCGTCGTTCCCAGAATATTTGCATGCTTTCAAACAGCGCACCCAATCGCGTACCGGAGTTGATACCGATAAGTTCAGGAAGGCTTTCCGAACCCGCATCCATGCTCAAGGGGGCGTGAGTGAGGATCGCGAGTTCACCCGGCGTAAGGACGGGGTCATCGAAAATTGGATGGGAGTGGAGGGATTCACCGATGTCGGCATCCATCTCAAGCGTCGGCGAGGCTTGGCCTTCAAGCGCTGGGTTGGTAGAAGCCAGGATCAATCCATCTGAACCGCGCACGAGCGCCAGATCTGTGAATAATGGCTGTCCCTGCCTGAGGCGCAGATCCGCCATCTCCGCCCGGGCGACCTCACGCGCCGCGGCATACGAAGCGCTCTCCGGCGGCAGTGTGAAGAGCTGCTGGCCTGCCTCTCGCAAGGCCGCACGCTGACTTCCGAGCTGGAGCCGCTGTTCCCGCTCGCCGGTCCATTCTTCAAGGACGCCGATCTGGGCTTGCGCAGCGGACAGCATCTGGCTCGTTGCCTGATCTTCCAGCAGGCTGCGCGAGCGGAAGTAGGTGACAGATGCCAGGACAAGCATCGGGATCATGACCAGGGGGAGTATGGTGAGCGTCAATCGTGCGCCCAGGCTTAAGTGTTGCTGCCAGGCTCGAACGCGGGAGGGAAGCGTGGTTGAGGCGGATGATTCGCTCATGAGCGCTCACCTCCCGGGTTATGCTCAGGACCATCTTCCCCAGGCTTTCCTGTCTCTCCGTTACCTGCACCCAGCTCAAGCGTTGTACGGACCGCGTTTAATGCCCGCCCTAATTCGCGCGTGGTCGTTTCCATGATGGTCTTCATATCGGGCGATCGCCGAACCTTGCTGGTCACTTCGTGGATCAGCCGCTCACGCCGGGCGTTCCGCTGAACCTGATCGAGCAGTTGCGCATTCTGGATCCCGGCCGCGATTTGGCTGGCGATCGTCGAAAGGAGTGCGGCATCGTCTTCGGTGTATCGATTCTCCACCTTGTCATCCTTGACGACGATGGCGCCCAGGACCTGATCGCCGAGCAGCATCGGAACGCCCAACCATGATTTGGCATCTCCCTGGAGATTCACCACCCCGAGCTGGGTGGCTTGCTCAACCAGGTTCTCGGCAAGCAAGAGCGGTTGGCGTGACCTGAGGATGATGGAAGTAAGATCATCTCCCAGAGGGAGAACGGCATCCGTCTTAGCCGTGCTGCTTGAATCGTAGGGGATACGCAGTTGTTCCGACTGGGGCTCATATAGGGCAATGCTCATATCCGTCTCACCGAGCACCTGGTTGATTTGCCGGTGTACGATCCTGTACAGCGTGTCGAGCCGCAGCATTTGGGATACAGCCTGACTAATGCGGTTGATGACCTCGAGTTCGGTGACGCGCCGCTGCTCTTCCGAACGCTGGCGAGCGTTCTCCAACGCCAGCGCGGATTGGGCGGCGATCGCTTCAATCAAGGCGATTTCTTCTTCGCTCCAGGCTTCGGCGAGGCGTGGTCGCTTTGCGGCCAGGGTGGCGATGAGTTCCCCGCGCACCTGGATCGGTATGGCGATCTCGCGTTCATCCTCGCTGATGACCTGGCTGCGCTGCAGCACGGCATCTCGAATGAGCGGGAACTCATCCTCGTTCGGTGGAACCAGCTCGCCGTGTGCGTCGAGGTGAATCATCGGCACTCGCCGGCTGCGGGCTAAGCGCTGCCAGCCCTGTTGAGTTTGCTGGCGGTACGCGCTCTCAATACGCTCCAACTGCTGCTGCATCTCGCGCTGGACCCGGGAGCTGTCAATCGCAATCGCAAGCTCGCTGGCGATCGCTTCCAGCGTGCGCACATCATCCTCGGCGAATGCATTTGCATCCGTGCTCTGGACGTCCAGCGCACCCAGCAACCGCTTCCCGACCAGAAGTGGGACGGCCATTTCCGACCGTGTTTCTGGCAAGAGTGGATTTTTGAAGTGGAAGGGGTCCTTCTCGACGTCAAGTGCTACGCGCGGCAAACGGTTGGCCGTCACCCAGCCGATGATGCTGGCACTGCCCGAGGCCAGCCGGTGCCGGCGGGCGAGCATGCTGCGGCCGGCATCACCCGTGCTCGCTGCCAACTGCGCCCAGTTTCCGGTTTCATCCATCATGAAAATGGAGGCATGGTAAAACCCGAAGCGAGCCCGGATCATCTCAATGGCCTGTCCCATCAAGATGGACGGTTCCAATGCCTCCGAGGCCATCTTGGCAATCTCGCTGGCTGTTTGCAGCTGGACTGCGCGGCGCTCAAGCCCGCGCGTGCGGCTGGCAACAAGGTCCTCCAGTTCACGGCTTTGCACCTGCAATTGGCCGCTCCGCTGCTGTTCACTTTCCAGCGCTCTGGCCATCTCGCGATTGGACAGGCCGTTCATCAAGAGGAACAAGGCAAGCAGTAAGCCCAGGAGGGTGGCATCGATGGCGATGATCGAGGATGGCATGGGGGCGACAGAAATTAGTCCCGTCGCCGAGGCCCATCCAGCGAAGATGTACGCGACGACGCTCAACACCGCCAGAAATACACCCGCGCCCGTGCCCATCACGATGCTGGCCGTCACAACAACGAACGCCAACCCGACCGTGGATACATGCCCAATGCCCAGCGACAGCATGGAGGCTGTTAACAACCCGAAAACCAGCAGCAGAGGGATGTACCCGGCAAGACGGGTCATGCCCCGGCGTCCCAGCCAGTAAGAGAATGCGAGCAGGAGGAGTGCGCCCAGGCTGGCTGCTGCAGCAAGCGGGGTGAAAACGCCCACGATCCAGGCGGTGAGGGCGGCGATACCTGAAAGCAGTGTGATGCCGCCGAGACCAAGCAAAATCCAATTCAGCAAGATTTGCTGGCGGCCAAGCTCAGGGTCGGTGGTCGTCGGCCGCATTGCGTTTCGCAGGCGGTTGATCATGGCATTTCCTCACCGGTGTTAATCTTGATACCAACTAGGAGGTCGTACCTGGCGAGAAGGATTGACTGCATGCCCGGGTTCATCCGCCCTCGCTTTCAGCGATCGGCGTATACGGCAAGCCTTCATCCGTATTGAACTTTATCATGACCTCCGGGCTTCCCAGCCCACGTTGAAGCGCCCGTGCAGCACGCTCGAGCACCTCGTCAATTCCGAGCTGGCCGCTGAGCTCAGAGGTTATCTCGCTCACCAGGCGCGCCCTTTCCGCAGCAACGGTGGAAATCTGAGCCAGGCGGGCGTTGAGAATGGCAGCGCTGAGCTGGTCGGCAAGCGTCTGCAGCGCCTCCACGTCCTGCTGCCGGAAAGCGTCCTGCTGCCGGCTTTGGACGTCCATCGCACCCAGCACCCGTCCGCTGGTCTGGAGGGGCAGGGCAAGTTCGGAGCGCGTATCAGGCATCAGGTCCCTGCGGCGGTTCGTTTCCTCGGGCTTTACTTCGCTGACCACGCGCGGCTGGTTGTTGCCGGTAACCCAGCCAATCACCGATTGTGAGCCGACCGGGACAAGGTACCCTTCCGCTTTAAGGGCCAGGCCAGTGTCGCCGGTAGCCTCGCTCAGGACGGCGAAATCACCCTCCTGTTCGAGCAGGAAGATGGATACAAAGTCATATCCAAATTGGGTCCGGATCAGCTCAACCGCCCTTCGAAGCAAGTCGTCGAGCGAGGCGGTGGAGATGACCGCGCGGGCTACTTCAGCTGCCGTGCGGACTTGCTTGGTGCGCTCATCCACGCGCTCCTCCAGGGAGCGGTAAACATCGCTCAGGTCATCCGCCATGCGGTTCAAGGAATACGCCAGCGCGCCAATCTCGTCTTCACGATCCTCCGGCACCCGGAAGGTCCAGTCCCCACGCGAGAGCCGTTGGGCGAGTTCGGTAAGCGTCCCCAGCGGCCGCAGCAGGCGCGTCGCGACAAAGGCGACGACGGCCACGGTCAGGACGATAGAAGCTGCCACCAGGCCGATCGAAAACGGGGCCAAACTGTTGATTTCGGAGAAGATATCCGCCTGGGGGAGTTCGGCGACGATGCCAAGGTCCCATTCAGGTATCCACTCGTATGCGGACAGGACGAGATTGCCCTCGGCATCGGTGTACTCGACGGTCCCAGAGGGGGAGGTCAACGCTTGCTGGAAGACAGGGCTTGTCTCGCCGGTCATCGTATCCGGCGCAGTCGCATAGCGATCGAGCTGGATGATCGTGTCCGGCGCAAGCAGGACGAAGGTTCGTCCACGTTCGACGCGGTACACGCCACGCTGTTCCCAGAAGACCTGCATCTCTTCAAGCAGGACACCGAGGCGGGTTCCTGTGTTGATCCCCATGAGCAGGACTTCCGGAGCGCCAGAGGCATCGTTCAAGAGCGGCAGGCCATGAACCATCGCCAGGCTACCTGGCGAGAAAACCGGATCGGAATGAACCGGCCGGGTATTCAAGAGGTTAAACTCGGTTGGGAAGAGACCGAGCAAAGGCGTGGTCGCTCCAACCCAGGCTGGATCGGTCGCGGTGAGGATGGCGCCATCGCTAACGCGGACCAGGGCTAAACCTGAAAACAGGAGCTGTCCCTGGCGGGTGCGAAGCTCGTTGAGCTCTGATAGGGCTTGCTCTGAGGCTTCCCGGTAGGTGCTTGTTGAGCGGGGTGCAGTCAGCAGGGTGCGGGCGGCTTCGCGCAATCCTGCGCGTTGTGAGCCCAGCTGCAGCCGCTGCTCCCTCTCCCCAGCCCAATCTTCGAGAACCCCGATCTGCGCCTGGGCGGCAGAGATCATCTGGCTAGTGGCCTGGGCTTCGAGCAAATCCCGGGACCGGACATAGGCACCGGCACCCATGGCGATGAGCGGGATCACGGTCAACGGCAGCAGGATCAACGCCAACCGGCGGCCAAGACGACCGCGGTAGTCCCTGGTAGGGGCTCTGAAATCTTGGTCCACGGTTACTCTACCTCCCAGACCGGTTTCCGGTTGAGCGCGCTGCGTATTTGTTCTGGGAAGCGATCTGGATCGAGCGGCTTCCCGATGAAGCCGTTGAAACCTGCCTTCCGAGCCCGCTCCAACTGATCTTCGCTAGCATACGCAGTCACCGCAACGACCGGGATCTCGCTCAGCCCCGGCTCAGCCCGCAGCTTTCTTAATGCCTCATATCCATCTTCGTACGGCAAGCGAATATCCATCAGGATGAGATCGACGTGATCGAGCGTGTCGGCGTATTCAACAACCTCGAAACCGGAGGTCTTCCACTCGCAGCGGATTCCCATGAATCCCAACATGCGCGCCATGAGGACGAAGTTCGACACGTTGTCCTCAACGATGAGGACGGTGGCTTCTGTCGATTCAGCAGACACGTCGTGGTTCCTCCCGAGGATCTCTGGGTAGATTATTTCAACGATGCAAGAATCGTACGATCTGGCGGGGGAGCAGATCAATATCAATCGGCTTTTGAATGTAGCCATCGCATCCAGCAGCCAGGGTCCTCTCCCGGTCTCCGCGCATGACGTTCGCGGTAATCGCGATGACCGGGATTTGGGTGAATCTTCGATCTGACTTGAGCTCCTTCGTCATACTCAAGCCGTCGACCTCGGGCATGTTGATATCGACCAGGATTAGATCAGGCTGGTGGCGATGGGCCAGCTCCAAACCCTCCGTCGCATTGCTCGCCCCCAAGAAGGCATAGCCTTCAGCCTGGAGCACCCGCTGTACGAGAACGCGGTTGTCCAGGTTGTCTTCAACGTAGAGGATTTCCAGCTGTTTTTCGGCCATCACCCCTGTCCGAAGAGCCTGCCATCACACCGCCGCCATTATAGCGAACGGAGAATTGATTTGCCAGCAGAGCCCTCGGAGACTCCGAGGGCTCTTAGGAGGAGGAGCAAAGTGCCGATACCAGGCTGGTGCACGGAGGGATAGGGTTCAAGCTTGTGAGCGCAGGCCGGCGCACATGGGCGGCGGTCTCTAGACACTCTTTCATTGGGTCAATACTGTTGTCTCCGGCATCACCCTTGGAGGGCGCTTTGCATAACCAGCGTAGCATGCTGGATGCCGAACCTCACCTTACAGTATCCTAACAATACGCTGGCCGTTAACGAGTGTCACCGCCGGGCTTGAGCACGGCGGTGACATGCGGGAGGAGGGTAGGGATTTTTGATCTGGATAATATGAAAATGGCTAGAGATTGACAGCTACGTTGCTAAACATATTCCCGGTTCCCGGCCCGAGCACGAGCAAGAGCACCATGACGAGAATGGCGACCAGGACGATGATCATCCCATACTCAAGCATTCCCTGGCCACGTTCCGAAGGCTGTTTTCCCTGATATTCCATCGCTTTGCTCCTTTTGAGCACTTGCCGACCTGAGGTCATCCTAGCATTGGTTTCCAATTATCGACTTTACAGCTTCCTTACGCCTCAGCGGCGTAACCGCTGGCTGGTGTATCGGCAAATCACCCGCAAGTTTCACCCAGGCGGGGGATGTTGCCTGCGCGAGGCAGGGACTAGAATGGTCACATGTCCAGAGATCAAGCCTTCTTCATTTACCCGCACGTGGAAAAATCGGATGCAGCCCGAGCCGAGGTCGAGCGCCTGGCCAAGCTAGGTGCCGGTTTTCCGCCCGGCACCCAGGAGGCATTTGCAGACCTCTTACAGTCGCTTGATGGAACGCGGCAGTTTGCCCATCTGGCTCCCCATCTCCATCCTCGGGAATACGTCCTGCTGTGCATGCTGGCCGAGGTCGCCCATCGCCTGAGCCGGCTTGAAGACCAGCGCTGGGTTCATCCGCCGTTCCCCTGAGCAGGTCAGCGCGCATCCCCTGCGGGATACCCAACACCGAATTGGCACCAAGCAGGTTGTTGAGCACGCTCATTCCTTGGAGTATAGTTGTATGGACAAGAGGCTCGCCCTCGAGAGGAAGGTCGCTCGACTGGACGGCTTCCTTTCCGTGAACCCGGGAATGGGGATTGCCAAAATGGACGAGCATGAGATGTGGTGGAATCTGCGCAGGATTCTTTATCGCAACACGATGAGTTATGCCGAGACCGAAATCATCCGTGATTGGCTCCAGGGCTTCCCAAAGGTCATCCGTGTCCTGCAGTCCAAGACCTGGGATCCCGATTCGCAAGCCATCGTGGATGGATTTCAGCAATGGTACGACCGTTGGTGGGAGAGCGGCGTCTTCAAACAGTAAGGACCAGGGTAGGCGGCAGTTTAACGGGCTCGACCCCTGGTCGTATTCCCCGATTTCAAGCGATCGATAGAAAAACCCGCCCGAGGAAGGGGCGGGCTAGAGCGGGCAGCGGGATTCGAACCCGCGACATTCTGCTTGGGAAGCAGACGCTCTACCACTGAGCCATGCCCGCAAGCTCCGCGGATTATAGAATTCGCGGCAGCCTGCTGTCAAGATGCGTGCCTGGGTTAGGGCTTAGCCAGCAATCCGGCCCGCAGGAAGTCAAGCGCAAAGCTCAAGGCGCGTTCGCGTTCGTTCAGGAAGCCGCTGCCGAAGGTATCCTCGCGTTGAGATTCATCCCAAGGCAGTATGCGCAGCAAGCCAAGCATCCAGCCGGCCTCATCACGGGAGACGGAGAGCCCCAGCCCGGCGTCAGCCTCGGTTTCGCCCATGAGCGCACGAAGTTGGTCGCCCATATCCTGCATGCCAGCTGCCTCAGGCAGGATTTTCCCACCGGCGATCCCGCCTGGTTGGCTTGCGAGCCCGGCGGCGAGTTCACCCTCTGTCCCGCACTCGACCACCGCCAGGCGCAACCCACTCTCAGAGAGCGCAGCCATGACCTTGCCCTCGAGGGTATCACTGTCATAACCGTAAATGCGCTGGCCAAGGCGCTGTTGGAGCGTGGCCTCGATGCCCCAGATCATGGCTTCTGCTTCCGCCTTGCTGGCTGCCTTGGCCGTGATGCGGATATCTACCCGGCCGGGATGGGCAGACAGCCCGACGGTTGGGTTGGAGAGCTCCTCCAGGTCGGCGATCCGGTCATCCAGGACAGATTCGCCCATCCCCGCCGTGCGCAGAACCCGGGTCAGGATGGTCCCGCTCAGCCGCAGCCGCCGCTTCAAGTAAGGCAGCACGTCATGTTCCAGGAGATGGTTCATCTCGGCTGGTACGCCTGGCAGGGCGATGACGACGCTGTCTTCGGTCTCATGATAGAAGGCCGGCGCCGTTCCAACGGTGTTCTCGATCGGGACGGCTCCAGAGGGGATGTACGCCTGCCGGCGGTTGTTTTCGCTCGGTCTGCGCCCGATGCTGGCGAAGCGGTCCTCGATTTGGGCCCAGAGTTCGGGGGCGAAGACCGTGTCGACGCCTAACGCCATGGCGATGCCTTCCCGCGTAGCGTCATCGATGGTCGGTCCCAGTCCGCCGGTGGTGATTACGGCGGCGGCTCGCTTCATGCTCTCTGCCACCGCCTCTGCGATGCGTGCGGCGTTGTCGCCGACGGTCGATGTTCGGTAGATATCCAGCCCTAGATCGCGCAAGCGCTGTGCGATTGAGCGCGTGTTGGTATCGACAATTTGCCCGAGGAGTATCTCTGTGCCGATCGTGATAATCTCTGCTTCCATCAGTTACACCACATTGTATTCATGGATAAGTCTTCCTTCTTCGAATCGAGCCAGGTCCAGGGCGGATACGTCGACGCTGGACGGTTTGCCGGTCGTGACGAACTCGGCCATGAGCCTGCCTGAGATCGGCCCATGCATGAAGCCATGGCCGGAAAAACCCCCGACGAGCCAATAATTCGTGATATGCGTTGGGCCGAAGATGGGGTGGGCATCAGGCGTCACCTCGTATAACCCGGCCCAACCGCTCATGCGCCCGGCAGTGTTCAGCAGCGGCAGCCTGGCTGCAGCTGCTTCCATCGCGAGCAGTTCCCAGGCAGGATCGATGCTCTGGTCAAAACCTGGTTCCTGGTCCGGATTGGACATGCCCGTCAGGATTCCCTCCCCCTCGCGGTGAAAATAGAGCGACTGGCCGAAATCGATAACAAAGGGAAAGTCGCTCGCCAGGCCTGGGATCGGGGTCGTCGTGACCATCTGGCGGCGGACCGCTTGCAGCGGCACATTGACACCGGCCAGCGCCGAGACTTTCCCCAGCCAGGGCCCGGCGGCATTCACCACCGCGCCACAATGGAGGGATCCCTCCCTCGTCGTCACTGCCTGTATCCGCTCTCCGTTGAGCTCAAAATCAATGACTTCTTGCTGGTTGAGTGCCGTCCCTCCCAGCTCGCGGAAACGCTTGATGTACCCCATCACGATGCTGTTTGGGTCGGCCAGGCCATCCTGGTCATGCCATGATCCCCCAAGCGCATCCGGGAAAACCATCTGCGGCAGCCGTTTGCGGACTTCATCGCCGTCGAACCATTCTGTATTGACCCCCAGGTCGTTTTGAAGGGCGACGTTGTGTTGGAAGCGCTCGACGTCTGACGCGTTGGTGAGGACAAAGAGGTAGCCGCATTTTCGATAAAGTGGGTCTTGCCCCGTTTCTTCTTGAAACCGCTCGATCATGCCCAGGCTGGCGATCGAGAGTTGGATGTTGATTTCGGTTGCGAATTGGTAGCGGACGCCGCCGGCGCAGCGCCCCGTGGCTCCCTGGCCAAAGTAGGCGTCTTTCTCAAGCAGCACGACGTCTTTGACCCCGGCTTTGACGAGATGATAGGCGCTGCTGGCGCCCATCACGCCGCCGCCGATGACGACGACGTCAGCCTTCTCAGGGAGACTCATCTCCAGCTACCCCGGGATGCGTCGAAGCGGAAAGCGACCACTAGAGGCTCACCATCCTGCCGAGATTGGCCTGGATTGCGCCCTCCAGTGCCCGGTGAGCGGCGATGGCATCCTGCACGGCAACCCCGACGGACTTGAAGAGGGTAATTTGTGTTGCGTTTTCCCGCCCAGGCTCCCTCCCGGATAGGATCTCGCCGAGCTCGGCGTGGATGCTGGCTTCCGAAATGACACCCTCCCGCATCGGGATGATCAAGTCGCCGCTCTCGGCCAGAACGGCTTCACGCGAGTCAACGATGAGCCGGGCCTGGTTGATGGTTTCCGAGTCGATCTCCCTCATCTCAGGGGTGAACGATCCGATCGCGTTGATGTGCACCCCTTGTCGTAAATCTTTATAGGCCACGACCGGGTTGAGCGAGGTCGTTGCGGTGCAGATGATGTCAGCATCGCATGCTGCTTGATGCGGGTTGTGGGCGAGCTCGAGGTTGGCCGGGATCGCGCCTTCCCCAGCCATGTCGCGGATCAGCGCCTGCGCCGATTCTCGATCGAGGCTATAGATATATGCGTGCTCAATGGGGCGCACGGCGCAGACGGCTTCGAGTTGCGTGCGCGCCTGCACGCCGCTCCCGAAGATGGCGACGCGTGCGGCATCGTGCCGTGCGAGCACGTCAGTTGCAGCACCTGAAGCCGCACCAGTGCGTATAGCCGTTAGCGAGGCGCCCTCCATCAGCGCCAGTGGGCGGCCGGTTGTGTCATCAATCGCCAGGACCATGGCGTGGATGGTGGGCAGCCCTTGTTTCGAATTCTGGGGGAAGACGGAGACATACTTTATCGCAAGTTGACCAGTTTCCCCTAAATAGGCGGGCATGAACAGCGCGCTGCCCCCGACTTTCGGCAGGTTGATGCGAGTGCGCAAGGGCAGGTCCGCCTTGCCAGTAGAAAGCTGGGTGTAGGCCGATTTCATGGCTGCGATGGCCGAGGCCATGGGCAGGGATTGGCGGACGTCATCCCCGCTGAGTAGTCGAAGATCCAAAGCGGTCCTCCACAGGGTAGGGTGACATTGTACACCGCCTGTTTTCGAGGTGGCCAATCCCCGATAAACCAACTGAGCCCGTGTGTTTCACGGGCTCATGGCGTGCTCAGCTTATATCGGTTGTACGCTATTGGATGCCCAGGTAGGCTTTCTGGACCATCGGGTTAACTCGCAGACCCTCGGCCGAGTCAGAGAGCACGATCTCTCCTGTTTGGAGGACATACCCGCGCTTCGCGATTTGGAGCGCCATGTGCGCATTCTGCTCAACGAGCAGGATCGTGGTCCCTTCCTTGTTGATTTCCACGATGGTTTCGAAGACGCTTTCAACGAGAACCGGTGCAAGGCCCATGGAGGGTTCATCCATGAGCAGCAGGCGTGGCCTGGCCATGAGTGCCCGGCCGGTCGCCAGCATTTGCTGCTCACCGCCGGATAACGTCCCGGCCACCTGGTCTCTGCGTTCTTCGAGACGCGGGAACAGCTTGAAGACCCTTTCCCGGTCTTGTTCAATGCCGGCGTTGTCCGTGCGTTTGAAGGCGCCCATGTCCAGGTTCTCACTCACCGTGAGCTTGGAGAAGACACCGCGACCCTCTGGGACAAGCGAGACGCCCTTATAGACGATCTCATGGGCTGGAAAGGGCTCGAGGTCTTCACCTTCCAGATGGATTGCACCTGCACGGGGTTTCAACAACCCGCTGATGGTCTTCAGGGTTGTTGATTTGCCGGCTCCATTGGCTCCGATCAGGGTGACGATCTCGCCCTGTTCGACCTGGATTGTCACGCCTTTGAGTGCGTGGATGTTGCCGTAGTATGCGTGGACGTCTTTCATTTCAAGCATGGGCATGCCGGGCGCTCCTTCTTATCGCTCGCCCGCGGCTGCTGACAACCCAGTAGCCGCGCCACGACCGAGGTAAGCTTCAATCACCTGTGCGTTGCTCTGAATTTCACCTGGCGAGCCTTCTGCAATCTTTACGCCGTAGTCGAGGACGGTCACCCGTTCGGAGATGCCCATCACGACCCGCATGTCATGTTCGATGAGCAGGATGGTGATGCCGAGTTCATCTCGCAGCCGGCGGATGAAGTGCATCGTTGCTGCGGATTCGTTCGGGTTCATTCCAGCCGTAGGCTCATCGAGCAGGAGCAAGCGCGGCTTGTTGGCCAGGGCTCTGCCGATCTCCAGCCGGCGTTGATCCCCGTAGGGAAGGTTCTTCGCCAGGAAATCGCCTTTGCCGGCCAGTCCCACAAATTGGAGCAGCTCGCGTGCCCGGTTCAGGGCGCCTTCCTCTTCGGCGTAGGTCCCACGCGTCCCCAGCACCGCGCCGTACCAGTGGGAGTGGAGCTCGGGTTCCATCCCCACCAGCAGGTTCTCGATCGACGTCATGTTGGCGAAAAGGCGAATGTTCTGGTAGGTTCGGGTGAGGTGCAGGTGCGCAATATGGTCGGGTGCCAACCCGTCGATCCGCTCACCGTCAAACAGAATCTCGCCTTCATCGATCCCGTAGAACCCTGTCACGCAGTTGAAAAAGGTCGTTTTCCCGGCACCGTTCGGGCCGATGATGCTGACGATCGAGTCGCGCGGGACATCGAAGTCAAATTCACTGACAGCGACCAGACCGCCGAAGCGCTTCGTTACGCCTTTCGATCGCAGGATGAAATCTTGGCTGTCGGTCATCTTCTCAGTCTCCTAAGCTCGCGACTTTGCTCTGTATTTCACCCTCGATTTCCTCGTCGGCATGCAGCTCACGCTGGCGGATGGCAGAAGGTATAAAGCCTTCCGGTTTGGCGAGCATCATGACCACCAACAACGCCCCATACATCAGCAGGCGGAATTCTGCGAACTCGCGCAGGAGCTCGGGCAGGCCAACGAGGATGAAAGCCCCGACCACGACGCCGGGCAGGGAGCCCATACCGCCGATGATGATCAAGGCCAGGACGTTAATCGAGATTTCGAGTTTGAAGCTGTGCGGGAAGATGGAGGTGAGCTTGCTCGCAAACAGGGCACCAGCCAGCCCGGAGAAGGCAGCCCCGAAGCCGAACGCAAGAAGCTTGGTGGCCACGAGCCGGATTCCCATGGCTTCCGCGACGTCTTCATCTTCGCGAAGCGCCATCCACTGCCGCCCGAGGCGTGATTCGCTCAAGCGTGACGAAACGAACCAGGCCAGCAAGCAACCGGCTAGGACGATATAGTAAAACTGGCCAGGTTGGACGAGTGCTGTACCGAAGAAGGGCGGTTTGGGGATCTGGAGCACGCCTTGCGCCCCGCCGATGAATGGCTTGAGCATGTCGGACAGCGCAAGGATGCGGATGATCTCGCCAAAGCCGAGCGTGACGATGGCCAGGTAGTCGCCGCGCATCCGCAGTACCGGGATGCCGAGGATGACCCCGGCAGTGGCTGCCATCGAGACCGAGAATGGAAGCGCAGTCCAGAAGGTGAGGTTCCCGACACCCAATGCGCCACCCGTCGTGAGGATCGCCATGGAGTAGGCGCCGATGGCGAAGAACGCCACGTAGCCCAGGTCGAGCAGGCCGGCGAACCCAACCACGATGTTCAGCCCCAATCCCATCAGGACGTAGATGCCCACATTGTTGATGACTTCGGAGAGGTAGGTGCCGAGGAGTTGGGGCAGGATTAGCATAAAAATGATGAACCCGAGCCGCGAGGCCAACCGAACTCGCTTCTGCTGTTCAACTGGCAAGGCGGCGACGCGCTCGCTGAACGTGCTCTTACGTCGCGCGGTCAAGAAGGAAATGCCCCCGATGGCCAGGAAGAGAATCCCGGCAGAAACCGGGTTCAAGGCTTTGCCGGAGAAGATCAGCCGGCTGAACCCAGTCCCGAAGAAATCACGCAGGCGGTTCGAAAGGATCTCGGAAAAAAGGCCAATGACGAGCGTCCACAGGATGGCATTGAAGAGCGGTCTTTGGAAGCGTTCGGGCAGGTTGAGCAAACCGGCGGTGACAAGCCCGACGAGGGTCATCACCAGGATCTGGATTAAACTTCCCGCCGCCGGACCGGCTTCGAAGTCGAGCAGGGCGATTAGCGTAGGCGAGACGTTCGGCATGAACTCGCGCAAGTTGACGGTCGAGGCGAGCAGGATGAACGCAACCACCGGCAGGCTGGTGACGAAACCGGTTAGCGCTCCAGTCAACAATGCCCGCCTCGTCTGATCTGCGGGGAGTTCACGGATTGCCATGTATACAAACAAGATGGTCGAGATGTAAATGATCACCTCGCCCATCGTGATGACATCCGTGATCAGGGCTCGTTCTCCGAAGAGCTCCACCAACCCGATTGCACCGACGATGACGGTGACCAAGCCTGCCATCAACCCCATGCGCAGGATAGAACGGAGGTCCAGGTCTCTCAATGTGGCCATCGCCTCACCTCACGCTTTCTTCTCTGCGAGCCGTTCACCGAGGATGCCCTGCGGTCTGAAGATGAGGATCAAGACCAGCATGGTGAACGCGATCACGTCCTTAAGTTGGTTGAAGGCCGGGATGCCGAGGCTCTGCAGGAAGAGGCTCGGCCCAACCGATTCAAACATGCCGAGCAGCAAGCCGCCGAGTGCCGCGCCCGGGATGCTGCCGATGCCGCCTAAGACTGCGGCCGTAAAAGCCTTGATCCCGGGGATGAATCCCATGAAGAAGTTGACCTGGCGGAAGACGAGTGCGAAGAGCACACCGGCAACGCCAGCCATGGCCGCTCCAGTGGCAAAGGTGATGGTGATCGTGCGGTCTACATCGATGCCCATCAGCGCAGCCACATCCTTGTCCTCCGCAACGGCGCGAATGGCTTTACCGGTTTTCGTGCGCATGATGAAGAAGTTCAAAGCGATCAGCATGATGATCGTGGCGATGATGACGACGATATGGACGCTGTAAGATTTCTGTCCCGAGGATTGATACTTTGCCGGCGAAGATGTCGAACTGGGGAAAGGCTTTGGCTTCCCCGCCGAGCATGCCGCGGAAGAAGTTCTGCCAGAAAAAAGAAGCCCCGATGGCCGTGATCAACGGGACCAGGCGGGGCGCTTTGCGCAGGGGCTTGTAGGCGATGCGTTCGGTCAGGATGGCGATTCCGACCGAAACCACGATGGAAAGCGCTCCGATAACGATCAGCGCAAGAATCGGGTTGCGATCAAGAAATCCGCTGGCCGCCATGGGGGTGGCGACGAAAACGGTCGCGGTCATGATGCCCGACATGAAGAACTCTCCATGAGCGAAGTTAATCATGAACAGCACCCCGTAAACCAGGGTATAGCCAATCGCGATAAGTGCATACATGCTGCCCTGGGCAACGCCGAACACCAGGAAGTCTGCCCACTGGCTGGGTGAATAGGGGTTTTCAAGGATTGTGGCAACCGTGCCCCAGATGACGATGGCGATGATCGTCGTGCGGACCAGCCACAGGAAGAGCGTGATGTAGTCAAGGTTTTTTAGACGGCTGCGCATAGCTTGACTCCAGGATGGGGAAGGATGGACCGGGGGACCAGAGATCCCCAGGTCCATCCTTGTTTTATCTCACCAAATTCCCTTGAGGCAAGGCCTCAAGGTTGGTGTGCGAAAACAGGTTACGGCCAAATCCGGACGTACTCTCCGCCCATGAGTTCGGAAACGGAGATCTTCGGATCGGCGCAGTCACCATATTCATTGCAGGTGAGTGTGCCCGTGATGCCGGAAAAGCCAGATGTTGCATACAGGCAGTCACGCATCGCCTGCCGGCCGATGTGCAGGCCTGCATCGTCCGTTACCCCAACTTCCTCGACGCAGTCGAAGATCATGTTGGCAGCATCAAAAGCGTGGGCATGGAACACGGAGAGCGTGTCGGAGCCAAACATCTCGCGGTAGTTGGCCTTGAACGTCTCATACAGGTCACCGGTGAACGAGATGTCGGGGCCGGAGAAGTACATGCCTTCGCCAGCCGGTCCGATCGCCTCGGCAGCCGCATCGGAGATGCAGCCGTCGGCAGCGGCAAGGGCGGTATCTTCGAGGCCAGCCACTTCCTTAGCCTGCTTGGCCAAGAACGCGCACTCGGCGGTGAAGACTGGGAAGTAGATGAACTCCGGCGGACCGGCAGCTGCGACCGCTGTCAGGACAGGCCGCATGTCAGTGTCGCCAACGTTGATGGCGGTGAAGGCGACGATGTCGCCGCCCAGAGCCTCAAACGACTCGCGGAAGGCATTCGCCAGCCCTTCCGTGTAGGGGTCACCGTCGTGGATGGTGGCTGCGCTGGTGAACCCGAGCTCGTTGTAAGCGAAGTCGGCGATTGCTGCGCCCTGGACCTTGTCGTTATGGGCCGAGCGCAGGTAACCTTCATTGAAAGCTTGGTCTGGGTCTGTCAGGCTGGGGGCGGTGTTCGACGGTGAAACCATGAAGTATCCGGCGTCGGAAATCACCTGCGACATCGGGACGCCGGCACCGGAACAACTCGTTCCGACCACGCCGAGGATGCTGGGGTCAGAGACGATCTTCTGTCCTGCCGCCTGGCCACCTTCTGCGTTACAGCCGTCGTCTTCAGCCTGCAGTTCGACATCGTGCCCGGCAACTTGCCCACGCATCTCCATGGCGATCTCAACGCCATACTGCGAGTCAAGGCCAAGTTGTGCGTTGGGGCCGGAGATAACGAGCGCTGAAGCTATGCGAATGGGATCATCGGGGGCGTAGGTTACGCATCCCAGACTATCTTCGCAAACAAATTCAGCAGCCCCACCACCGCAAGCAGCCAGGAACAGCGCTGCGAGCACGAGGGCCGAAAGCACCAATAATGTGCGTTTCATGCTTCTTCCTCCTCAAGGATTGAGTTCTGGTGATCGTTCGAGCATTGTGCTACGACAGGTCTTCTTCGGTTTTGCTTTGCGTGGCATCCCTCCCTTCGGCATTAAGAATTGTCACTCGTGCGCATCCATTTCTTGCGAGTCACGGGTGAGTGGTTGCATTCTATAACTGGAATTACAGCAATGTCAACTCGCCCGACCAGGTATCCAACACAATTGGGGCAGGTGCGCGCCAGTTTGACTTCTATCGATTGTCGCACCATGCTATCAATAAGGCATAAAATCTGGCCGTCAGAATGTAAACAATTGCGTAATGCATGCCGCAATGGGGGCAGAAGTTGCGTCTAGGTGCATGGGGTGAAAATCTGGCAGCAGAATACCTGGTGCGGCGTGGATATTCATGCCTGGCTAAGAATGTGCGCGTCGGAGCCAAGGAGATCGACCTTGTCATGGAGCACGACGATCTGATTGTCTTCGTGGAGGTGAAGACCCGAGCAACCGATACGTTCGGCCGGCCGGAAGCGGCCGTGCGGAAATCCAAGCAGCAGCATCTGATCGAGGCAGCCTGGGGATATCTGGCCCAGATCGACCGGCTGCAAACCGCCTGGAGGTACGACGTCATCGCCATCGAAGCCACCAAGGAGCGGGAAGTGATCCGCATCGATCACTACCCGGCCGCTTTTGAAATCGGGTCAATATGAGCCCGCCCACGCGAGCTTCGATCGTCTGCCTGGTTGGGCCGACGGCAGTCGGGAAGACGTCGGTATCTTTAAAGCTGGCGGACCGGCTGCAAGCTGAAATCGTCTCCATGGATTCTCGCCTGCTCTACCGCAGCATGGATATCGGCACTGCTAAGCCTACCCAAGAGGAACGGGATGCCATCCCCCACCATCTGCTGGACGTAGCCGACCCAGGTGAGACGTGGTCCCTGGCAAACTACCGCAAGGCCTTGATGGCGGTCATCGATGATCTAGCATGCGCGTGGGACGCTGCCGCTCCTGGTCGGGGGAACAGGCCAATACTACAGATCACTGGTCGAGGGCTGGGTGCCGCCAACGACGAGGGTGTCTGACGAATTCCGGGCGAAGATGCAGGCTTATGCTCGCGAGAACAGCCAGCAAGATTTGCACAACCAACTGAGAGAGGTTGATCCAGAGTTCGGCCGAAAATATCGATGCACGAAATGTCCGGCGTGTGATACGGGCATTGGAAATCCTCCATCTGACCGGCGTGCCTGCCAGCAGGCAGAGACAGCGGGAAGCACCCCCTTGCCCGATCCTCACACTAGGTTTATGGCTGCCGCGGGATGTGCTCTTTGCCCGGATCGATCAAAGGATCGATAACATGCTGGCGCAGGGCTGGGTTGAAGAGGTCCAGTCCTTGTTAGCACGTGGGTACACTCCAGAGCTGCCATCCTTCTCAGCCATCGGATACCGGGAGCTGGCTGCGCATCTCCAGGGCAAGCTAAGCCTGGACGAAGCCGTTCACCGCATCCAGCGTGGCAGCCGGCAGTTCGTTCGCCGCCAGGCGAATTGGTTCAAAAGAACGGATGCTCGAATTCTGTGGTTTGAAAATACCCCCGGCGTCGTTCGCAAGATGAAGGCGGAGGTGGAGAGATGGATCAGCGCCGGGTCTTGAACATGAGCTAGGCGACCAGGTCGAGCAGGGTGTAGGCGATTACAGCCAGTGCAGCCGTGGTAGGGATCGTTAGCACCCAGGCCAGGGCCATATCGCGCAGAACGGTCCAACGAACCTTGTTTGCCCGCTCGGCAGCCCCGACGCCCACGATGGCAGAACTCATCACTTGCGTCGTGCTAACCGGACCTCCGAAAATTGCTCCAGCGAGGATGACGCTTGCACCTGCAATTTGCGAGGTGAAGCCGTGGATCGGGCGGATGCGGTATATCCTGCCGCCAAGCGTTTTTATCAGGCGCCATCCCCCAAAGGCGGTCCCTAGCGAAATCGCAGCGGCGCTGGCCGTGATCACCCAGAGGGGGATGTAGAAGGAGGGTATGCGTCCAGTGATAAACAGCCCCAGGGCGATGACCCCCATCGTCTTCTGGGCATCGTTTGCCCCATGGCTCAAACCGAGCCCTATAAGCGTGATGATTTGTGTCTTTCGAAAGAACCCGCTAATCCGCGGGGAAGCACCCCGGACCAGCCACAAGGTGATTCGCATGACCAGGAACCCCGCCACGAGACCGAGGAGTGGGGAGAGGAATAAGGCCAACACGACGACGAGCAGCCCATTTAACTGTACGACAGCGAAACTTCTCGCGTAAAGCAAAGCAGCTCCCAGCAAACCTCCCAGCAAGGCGTGCGAGGAGGACGATGGCAGCCCCAGGAACCATGTCGCCAGGTTCCAGATTACGGCAGCAATCAAGGCCGCCACGACGACCTGTTCCTTCAGAGCGCTGTCGACCAACAGGTCGTGCCCTATCGTGCGCGCAACTGCGACGCCGAACAGGAAAGGGCCAGCGAATTCTGAAATCGCTGCAAGGATGAGAGCCAGGCGGGGATGCAACGCGCGTGAGGAGATCACGGTCGCGACGATGTTCGAACTGTCGTGAAATCCGTTCAGGAAATTGAACAGCAATGCAAGGATTAGCAGCACAAGGAACATCGATGAACTCCCCTGGCGGAAGGTCCATGAGCTTACCAGAATTGGAGGCGCCTCGTCAACCTGCTAGGAAATCGGTTGTGGGGATCGTTCACCAAGCTGGTGAAAAGCGAGCACGGTAAGGCTGATCAAGAGCCCAGGGAGAAATGCCTGCAGCGGGAATTGGACGAGATAGGTCCGGGCGCTATCGAGCATCGCACCCCATTCTGGCAGGGCAGGATCGCCTGCCAGGCCGAGGAAAGTCAGGGTGGTCGTGCCCAGGAACGCCCATGCATAATGCGTCATGCTGAGCGCCAGCAGCTGGGGCAGGGCGTTGGGCAGCAGATGGTAGAACGCGATCCGGGCTCGCCCGGCGCCCATCGCCTGCGCGGCATCCACGTACCCTTCGTGCATGTACCCCCGCAAAATGCTCCGTGACAGGCGGAAGTAGCCGGGGGCCCCGCCCAACCCCACCGCCAAGATGACGGTTGGCATCCCCGGCCCAACAGCCGCCACCAGGAGCATGGCCAGGAGCAATCCCGGGATCGCAAGGCCGGTATTGGCGAGGCCGAGCAGCAACCTGTCAAGGACTCCATGCCCCACCGTCGCCCACAAGCTCAGGCTCAGCCCGAGAGCTATGGTGATGACCGTCGCCAGCAGGGTGCTGCCCACCGAAAACCTGGTTCCGAAGATTAAACGGCTCAGGACGTCCCTTCCCAGGATATCCGTCCCCAGCAGCGTCATTCCACCAGGAGCCGCCAGCGCTTCGGACACGGGGAGGCGGGGGTTATATGGAGCGAGAATGGGGGCGAGGAGGGCAAGCAGCGCCAGACAGCCTGCCCAGGCCCATGCTGCACGCATCGCCCATGTGTGTATTCTCATGCCTCTCATGCCCTGTGCGTCCTCGGATCCAGGATCATCGCCGCCAGGTCTGCCGTGATCTGGCTCGCAATATAAAGGAAGGCGGCGATGACAACCAATCCCTGGGCGATAGGGTAGTCGCCTTCGAGGATTGACTTAATCAGCAGCCGGCCAAGGCCTGGCCGGGCGAATACGGTCTCGGTCACTACGGTCCCGCTAAACAGGTAGGCTGCCTCCAGGGCAGTCAGGGAGATCACCGGAGGGAGTGCCGGCCGGAAGGCATGCCAGAGGAGACGAGCCCCTTCCCGCAGTCCGCGCGCACGGGCAGCGAGGATGTAGGGAGAATGGAGAGAATCCAGCAGGCCCGACCTTACCACTCTACCGATCGGGCCTGCTGAGGCGACACCAAGAACGCAAGCTGGCAAGAGGACGCCAGCAATGCGGCCAGACGCCTGCCCGAGGGCGGCGAAGCGTAGGGCAAGATAGAGAAACAGGATCCCGATAAAGGCAACGGGAACAGAAGTCGACAGGTTGGTTATCAACGTGGCTGCTGTGCCGATCAAGCGGTCTTCCCACCAGGCGGCAGTGATGCCAAGACAGAAGCCGAGCAAGACTGCGAGACCAAGTCCGGTGAGCGCGAGGCTGAAGGTATAGGGGGCTTGCTCCGCGATGACCGTTAGGACGGGGCGGCTGGTGTAAAGCGAGAGCCCGAGCTGGCCGTGGGCGAGATCTCCCAGGAAGCGCAGATACTGCAGCCAGATAGGCTGATCGAACCCGAGTGCTCGCCTGAGTTCTTCGGCCTGCACGGCAGATGCCAGCCCCTGCGAGAGCAAATTGTAGGTTGGGTCACCTACCGCCAATCGCAGCGAAAGGAACGTCAAGGATACCGCCGCCCAGGCGGTAATCAGGCCTTCAATCAGCCGTCGGCTGATTGCGATCAGGAGCCGAGTTCGAGGTCGATCAGGTACGGAAACCATCCATGTATCGAGAAGCGCAACCCTCTTACATCTGAACGGGCGACGACCAGGTTCATATAATCACGCAGGGGTAGAACGCAGTAGGCATCCATGATCCTCTGGATTGCCTGGCGATATTGGGCCTCACGCTGCAGCGGATTCTCGAACAACCTGGCTGCCGATGCGAGCAGGGTATCCAGCTCTGGATCGTTGATCCCGCTCCAATTGAAGAAGCCGTTCGTCTCGTAGCTGGGGCGGAGCAAATCCGGGTCCGTCCCGAAGAAATTCATCCCGATTGCGGAATACTCCCCCCCCGCCTGCAGTTCCCTCAACGGGCCGAACCCGGGGGCAGTCAGGATCTCCACCTTCGCGCCCAGCGCTTCCCAGGCAACCTCCATCAGCTGCGCCGCCTGCGAATTCCCGCCCCATGGGGGAACGACGATCTGCAGCTCAAGCGGCTGGTTCGCTTTCTCCCGGATACCATCTCCGTCCTCATCGATCCAGCCGGCTTGTTCGAGCAAAGATGCGGCCTGCGCAGGATCGTAGTCGAAGGCTGGCGCTTCGAACAGCCCGCCGAAGACTGTCGCGGATAAGGGGGCGGAAGCCACGGGGGAATAGTCTCCAAAGATGGTCTGTACCAATTGGGCGCGATCCAGCCCGAGTGTCAAGGCCTGGCGGACGATCCGGTCATCCGTCGGCGTACGCTTCAGGTTGAAATAAAACTGCATCGGTTGGCCAGGGATGCCTACCGGATATAGGTCGAAGGCATCGCTTTCAGCCAATCTCTCGGCCTCACGGAAAGGGATCTCTCCGATGATGTCCACCTGGCCGGCTTCGAGCGCAAGGGCGCGGGAAGCCTCCTCTTCGAAGAACAGGAAATCGATGGTCTCCAGGCTGGCCACCTCGTGGCGGTAAATAGCCGGAGCCCATGCATAAGCGGGGTTTCGGCGCAGCAGGAGGTGGTCATTCGGGATGTACTCCACGAACTGGTATGGGCCTGTGCCAACCTGGTGGAATTGGTATTCTGCCGGACCCCAGCGGTCAAGCGCAGTTGGGGAGGCCATCCCCAGATACACCTGTGAGAGCGAATCGAGCAGAGGCGCAAATGGTTCCGTCAGGGTTAACGTGACCGTGTACTCATCGTCGACGCGGGCACTGGAAACCGGCCCAAGCATGCTTAGCGCTTTCTGGGAATGGTGGTCCGGATCAAGGATGTATTCAAAGTTGGCACGGACAGCCTCTGCGTTAAAGACAGTTCCATCATGGAACCGGACATCCTGGCGCAGGAAGAAGCTGTACTCCCTACCATCGGAAGAGACCGACCAGCGCTCTGCCAATCCCGGCACGTAGTCCCCCGTCGCTTCATCACGGAAGACAAGCGTATCGTAGACTGACGAGAGTGGGATCCCTAGCTCGGCTGAGGCATGCAAGTGGGGGTCAATGCCGGAGGGAGCAAGTGTGAGCCCATAAACGAGGCTTGAACCCGCCTGGTTCCCAGCTGCACAGGATGCCAGCAAGATGCCCAGGCCGATGAGACCGATCAGGGAAGCTCGTGTCGCTGGTTTCATCATTCCTCTGCGAGCAGCATGGCACCGATCAAGCCAGCATCATCGCCGAGATCGGCTGGTGCAATGCGCAGGCCTAGCAGGTAGGCGCTGTCCATGATGTGTGCTTCGAGCGAAGCCCACATGGGCTCGAACAGCAGCGGACCAATCATGGAAACGCCGCCGCCCATCACGAAAACCTCCGGGTTGAAGATGTGGGCCAGGTTTGCAAGGAGATGGCCGAGCAGGCTGCCGGTCTCCTGCACCATTTCGAGGGCGAACTTGTCGCCTGCGGCGGCTGCCTGGCCGACGTCTTCAGCGGTGACGTCTCCCGTGTTTGTTTGGACCTCAGCCAGAGAAGAAGGTGTCCCTGCCCGCAAACCGGCCCGTGCACGCGCAGCCAGCGCGGTTCCCGAGGCGAGCGCCTCGATGTGCCCCGGCTGGCCGCAACCGCAGCGCGGACCGCGCGGATCGATCGTGATATGTCCCAGTTCGGCAGCCAGCCCGTGTGCTCCCAGCAGGAGCTGGCCGTTTGCGATGACCCCGCCGCCTATGCCTGTGCTGATGGTCAGGTACACCATGTCCTGAGATCCGCGGCCGGCACCATACTTCCACTCCGCCAACGCGGCCAGGTTTGCGTCATTGCCGAGCGAGACCGCCACGCCCAGGCGGGATTCAAGCTCCTCCTTCAGGTGGATCTGAACCCAGCCGGGGAGGTTGGGGGCGTCGAGGATGATGCCCTGCCTCGGGTCAAGCGGGCCGGGTGCGCCGACACCGACCCTGTAATCAGTTTCCCCATCTGGAACAAGGCTGAGAATGGCATTTACCATCCGGTCGATGACCTTCCGGGGGCCTTCCTCGGAGAGGGTTGGGATTTTTATTTGCTGTATAGGTGGAGGTTCAGGGGTCTCGAAACGGGCGACACGCAAGTGTGTCCCGCCAAGATCGACTGCCAGAATAGCTGACATGAGCGGAGTATAACATGATCCATCTATCCCCTGTACCTGCCGCCTGGGCGAAATGGAAGACCGCGATCGTTGCCAGCTTGAAGTTTGCCATCGCAAGCCTTAGAATGCAGGCGCGATGGCCAAGAAAATCACACCGATCCGAGCGCAGTATCTAGATATTAAAAAGAACTATCCGGACGCGATACTTTTTTTCCGGCTCGGAGATTTCTATGAGACGTTTGATGACGATGCGGAAATCGCAGCGCGCGTGCTCGATATTGTCCTCACCTCCCGCAACGTGGCCAAGGGGGATCGAATCCCCATGGCGGGGATCCCGCACCATGCCGCCGGCGGTTATATCGGGAAGCTGATCGAAGCTGGCTACCATGTCGCGATCTGCGAACAGATCGGCGATGGGCCGGAGAAGGGTCTATTTCCCCGCGAGGTTGTGCGCGTCATCTCGCCGGGCACCGTGATTGAAAGCGAACTTCTCCCGGGAGATGCTAACAACTACTTGCTCGCCTTCCACCTGGAAGGTGAAAAGCTAGGTATCGCGTTCGCCGATATCAGCACCGGTGAATTTTCAGCCGGTGAGTTTGCAGGTCAGAACCCAACAGAAATACTGCAGCATGAAATTGCCAGGCTTTCTCCAGCCGAGATCCTGGTTGGTGAGTCATTCGAGGGTGAAGTTGCGGGCGATTCGACTTTGAGCGTGATTTCCGATTGGAAGTTCGAACTCGAACGGGCAGATGCGCTGTTGACTTCTCACTTCGGAACGCTGACGCTTGATGGGTATGGCCTTGGCGATCTCCCGCTAGCCAGGCGGGCTGCCGGCGCGCTGCTCGCCTACCTCAAAGAATGCGCAAGCCCCGGCCCTCAACTTGCTGACCGGCCTCTCACGCTATGGGTTCGACCAGTTCATGGTGCTTGATGCTCCCACTCGCCGCAACCTGGAGTTGACCGAGACGCTGAGGGGAAGCCGAAAGCAGGGTACATTGTTGGCGGTGTTGGACCGAACTGTCACCCCGCTTGGTCGCCGTCTGCTGCACCATTGGTTGGGTCAGCCGTTGCTGGATCTGGAGCGGATCGAGCGTAGATTGGACCAGGTGCAAGCCGGCTTCGAGCACGGGCTCTGGCGGGCCGAGGTCCGGCAGGCGTTAAAGCCGATCGGCGACCTCGAGCGATTAACCAATCGCATCATTGCCGGCCTGGCTCGCCCAGCCGACCTTGTTGGGCTTCGGGCGATGCTGGGTGCCATGCCAGAGACATTGGAAATCGCAAGAGCGAGCAAAGACGCTCGGATGAATGCGATGCTCGCAGAGGCAGAGGCTTGTCCCGATGTCTATGAGCTCCTCCAAAATGCAATCGAGGATGAACCCCCGGCGACCCTGGCAAAGATCGGCGTCATCCGGGCAGGATATTCGAAAGAATTGGATGAGGTGCGGAAATCTTCGCAGTTTGCACGGGATTGGATTGCCAGCCTCGAACGCGTGGAGAAAGAACGAACCGGGATCAAGAGCCTGAAGGTGGGCTTCAATAAAGTCTTCGGCTACTACCTTGAGGTCACGAAGGCGAACGCCGCCCAGGTGCCCGAGTCTTACATCCGCAAACAGACCCTGGTGAATGCCGAGCGCTACATCACGCCCGAGATGAAGGATTATGAAGCGCAGGTGCTCTCGGCAGAGGAGCAGATTCGAGAGCTCGAAGCGAAAGTCTTCCGGTCCGTATGTGCACAGGTCGCCGCAGAGGCATCACGTTTACATCAACTGGCGGGTTTGATTGCCAGGCTGGATGTTGTCTTGTCGCTGGCGGAGGTTGCAGCCTTGAACAAGTACGTGCGTCCTGTGCTTGAGGACGGGACGACGCTGAACATCGAGGCCGGCCGCCATCCCGTGGTGGAGCAGGTGCTCCCTGGAAGACGGTTTGTTCCGAACGACGCCGTATTCGAGCAAGGTGAAACCATTCGGCTCATCACCGGACCAAACATGAGCGGGAAATCTACCTACCTGCGCCAGGTGGCGGTCATCTGCCTTATGGCCCAGATGGGCAGCTTTGTCCCGGCGCAGCGTGCGGTACTGGGGCTCGCGGACCGTATCTTTACGCGGATTGGCGCGCAGGATGAGATTCATGCCGGGCAATCCACGTTCATGATCGAGATGGTAGAAACTGCCAACATCATGCACAACGCGACCGCCAGAAGCCTGGTCATTTTGGATGAGATCGGACGGGGGACGAGCACCTACGACGGCGTCGCCATCGCCTGGGCCGTGGTGGAGTACCTGCATAACCACCCCCGGCTCAAGCCGCGAACCCTGTTTGCGACGCATTATCATGAGTTGACCGATTTGAGCGAGGTGCTCCCCGGCGTGCGCAACTACAACGTCGCCGTCTCGGAAGAAGGGGGCAATGTCGTATTCCTGCACAAAATCATGCCGGGAGGTGCAGATAAATCCTACGGCATCCACGTTGCCGGATTGGCAGGGATGCCGCGTCCAATCGTCCAGCGAGCGGGGGAGATCCTGGAGAAGTTTGAAGCCCAACCGGCCTCGGCATCGGGGAAAGACCCAAGCAAGCAGCTCGTCCTGTTTCCTGAGACTGAACCCGCTCATGGAAGAACTGGAGGGGCTCGACATCAACGAGCTGACCCCGCTCGACGCCCTCACCACGCTTTACGAATGGCGAAAGACGGTATATCGATGGGGGGAAGGGCCTGGATGGATGATCAGGGCTCTCCTCCGCCTGCCGGGTGCTGAACCCTAGTGCTCTCCAGCGGACACGATGTCCGGGTACTCCTCGAGCAGCGGCTCTGCGTTTGAAATCTCGAGCAGTTCGAGAATCTCGCTCGATCATCTGCGCCTTTTGCTCTGCATCGATGCGCGACCAGGTGCGGCTCTTAAGTTCAAGGAAGTAGCCATCAAGTTCGGGCACGAGGAGTTCGTCCAGGTTGAGGAAGAACTCCACCTGGTTGAAACGCAGCAACCACCGCAAGCGGTCCTTGTTAATCACGAGCTCACCGAGCTGGTTTGAAGTACTCACGGTAGAAGCGAACGCTGAAGTTTGCCGGCGCAATGAAGCGAGATCGGGAAAGCAGGACCGAGTTTGCGAATTCACGCTCCGCTGCTGGACCGGTTAGCGTGAGCCGGCCGCGTACGTTGTAGACCTCCCCTCGCTCATTAATGAATTCATCCTCCCGGTAGCGTAGACGGGCCGTCTCGGGGGCTGCGAAGCTGAAGTAAGTATCATACTCTCGGTAATGGGCTGTCCGGACAATCTCGAATTTTCCTTCTGCCAGCTTGTCTTGCACACGCTTGGAATTCGTTCAGCCGGAGTTTGATCTGGACTTCGTAGCTTTCCTCCTGCTCTGCGCCTCCGATGGCGATGAGCTTGGAAAGGACGGATCCCTCCCGTTCCAGCAGGAAGGTGTCAATCCGGGCGGCATAGCCTGACCCTTTTGCGAGCATTTCGGCTTCATTCAGGGTCAGGAGCTCCTTGTCCCGCATGAGCCACTTGCCATTGACCATGACATCCGCCACATCCGAAGACTTGGTGGCGTAAACGATCCTTGAGTAAACCGTGGAATCGTCACGGTTGAACTGGGGCGAGTTGTGCGTGTGCGCAGTATCAAGGCTGATGAGATCCGCTCGTTTACCGGCTGTGAGCGAACCGGTCACCTCGCCCAGATGAATTGCCCGTGCGCCCATGCAGGTCGCCATCTCCACGACGGTCTGAGCAGGCAGCGTCGTCGGATCATTGGTCACCGTTTTCGCGATGAAGGAGGCCAGGCGCAGTTCCTCAAACATGTCCAGGTCGTTGTTGGAGGCAGGACCATCGGTCCCGATGCCGACATTTAAGCCGGTGGCGAGCATCTCGTTGACGGGCGCAAAGCCGGAGGCGAGCTTCAGGTTGCTGGAAGGGTTGTGGGCGACGCCGGCGTGCGCATGCTCGAGGGTATGCATCTCACCCTCGTCGATGTGCACGCAGTGGGCTGCGATGACCTTTGGTTCGAGCAGCCCGAGCTTCTTAATCCAGGGCACGACCGGCATATCGTACTCCTCACGCCAGTCATCCACTTCCGATTGCGTTTCAGCGATATGGATGTGCACCGGCACATCGAACTCGAGGGCAAGTTTTGCACAAGCCTCGAGAATTTCTGGCGTGCAGGTATACGGGGCATGCGGTGCTACGGCAGGGGTGATCAGGGCATGCCCCTTCCACTTTTCGATAAAGGCCCGTGCCTCGGCCAGTGAATCCTCGTAGGATTCGGCATCAGGGGAGGGGAACTTGAGGACGGTTTGACCACATACGCCGCGCAGTCCTGCCGCAGCCGTTGCCTCGGCGACCGTGTCCTCGAAGTAGTACATATCTGCGAAGCTGGTGATCCCGCCCCGGATCATCTCGGCGCAGGCTAACTGCGTGCCGAGATAGCAAAAATCAGCATCGACGAATTCGCGTTCTACCGGCATGATGTAGCCCAGCAACCAGACATCGAGCCGCAGGTCGTCAGCCAACCCGCGCAGCAACGCCATCGGCACGTGGGTGTGTGCGTTCACCAGGCCTGGCATGATCAGTGCGGTTCCCTAGATCGAGATGATCCGCTTGCGGGATAGGCTGCCACCAGCTCATCCACTTGTCCAACGCGCAGGATCGTGTCATCCTCAATGGCCAGGCCACCCTTTCGCAGGATGCGCCGTTCATCATCCATCGTAACGATGAGATCGGAGGAGAGGATGAGCAAATTCCCGGGCATGCTGCACCTTTGATTGCGGCGGATTCCGGTGATTATAGCAGGTACGCCTTCTGGTTGAATCGCTGCCAGGAAGTATAATTTCCACACGGAGGAATCGCATGCGCGCAGTTGACATCATCATCAAGAAGCGAGATCAGGAAGAGCTTGACCCGGGAGGAGATCGATTTCTTCATCGACGGTTTCCAATCCGGCGAGGTCGCGGATTACCAGGTATCCGCCTGGGCGATGGCCGTGCTGCTGAACGGGATGAATGCCAGGGAGACTTCGGATCTGACGCTCGCGTTGGCGAATTCTGGTGATCGGTTGGATCTCTCAGATGTCGTCAAGTTTTCCGTCGATAAGCATTCCACCGGCGGCGTGGGCGATAAGACCTCGCTCGTCGTAGGTCCGATCGTGGCTGCCTGTGGCGTCCCGGTTGGCAAAATGTCAGGTCGTGGACTGGGGTTTACGGGCGGGACGCTGGACAAGCTCGAATCGATCGCTGGTTTCGATGTGAGCATGACGACGGCCCAGTTCAAGGCACAGCTGAAGGAAATCGGCATCGTCTTGGCTGGTCAGACGGCCTCGCTTGCACCTGCCGATGGGCTGCTGTACGCGCTGCGTGATGTGACCGGGACCGTCCCCTCCATCCCGCTGATCGCCTCCTCCGTGATGAGCAAGAAGATCGCCGGGGGGGCGGACGCCATCGTGCTCGATGTAAAAACAGGCCTCGGTGCCTTCATGCAGACCGTCGCTGAAGCACGCACCCTGGCGTCGATGATGGTCGACATCGGTGTTCATGCCGACAAGCAGGTGGTGGCCTTGATCTCGGACATGAACCAGCCCCTGGGACATGCAGTTGGAAATGCCCTGGAGGTGCGCGAGGCGATTGAGACGCTTCAAGGGGCTGGTCCGCACGATTTTGTTGAGCACTGCCTGGTCATATCCGCCCACATGCTGCTCCTGTCAAAGAGCGTGGATACGCTGGAAGCAGCGCGGTCAGCCGCAGAAAAGGCCCTTGCTCAGGGTGCAGCTCTGGAAAAGTTCCTCGCTCTGGTCAGAGCCCAGGGTGGAGATGTTTCGATGGTGAGAAAGCCGGAACTCCTTCCATCTGCGCCCGTTGTCCATCGCTGGCATGCCTGAGCGGGACGGCTTCATCTCACTGGTCCATGCGCGCGAAATCGGTCTGACGGCGATGGAACTTGGGGCGGGCCGGTCACGGAAGGGGGAAGCTGGTCGATCACGGCGTCGGGTTGGTCGTATCCTGCAAAGTAGGCGATGAAGTGACCCGGGATGAGCCGCTGGCCGAGGTTCACGCACGAACCGAAGAAGCAGCGCAGGCCGCACTGGCCCGGCTCAGCCAGGCCATCCAGATTGCTCGATCGACCCCATCGATCCGCTGCCTTTGTTTTACGAAACGATTGGGTGACCTACGAATTCACCAGGGCAATGTGTCTTCCTGCATCGGTAGACTGCGCATAGACATAGTATTTGTCCATCGCTCGCGGTAGTCCTGGAGCAGGTATTGGTGAGAATTCTTAGTCATGGCCGGAGATCCCTACGTCCGAGAAGGCCTTTCGGCCATGCTGGAGAGCGGCCGGCGAGATCGAAATTTGCGGTCAAATCGAACCCGATGAGTTCATCCGAGGGGCAGGTCGAAATCTATTCCCCGGATCTGATCCTGGTGGACGGCCAGGATGTGGCCTCCGCTGGGGCTGACCTGAGGCTGGCGCTTGCCGCCTCAGAATGGCCGGTGATCATCCTGGGCCCAGACGGTGACGCCACTGATCCTGGCTGGCCGCCTGGGGCAAGCGTGCTGGCCGCGCCGGGCAAGCACTCGCCAGCTCCGGGCTGCAATCCATGCCGTTGATGCCGGGCTGCAGGTGATCGATCGCGATCTGGAGCTAGCGACATTCCGTTGAGAACCGACCGTCCAGGCGACGTCGTATACGAGCCGCTTACCGAGCGCGAGTTGGAGGTGATCCAAAAACTCGCAGAAGGCTTGACGAACAAGGCCATCGCCCAATCGCTTGGTATCAGCGAGAACACGGTCAAATTTCATGTTAACAGCTTGTTTCAAAAGCTGAACGTCCAGAGCCGCACAGAAGCTGTCGTGCACGCTGTCCGGGCAGGCGTTCTTCCCCTGTAAACCCTCCAACCTACCCAATCGATTAAGTCGTACCTACCCGAACGGAGGAAGTCAGCCATCCAACCGCCTGTTAAACTGCGTTCCAAAGGGTAAACACACACTAGAAAGGCTGGTACCGATGGGCACAAACCTTACTGAACTCTCAAAAGAACTAGGCGATACCGTCGATGCTTTGCGAAAGACACTTGTACGGGTTGAAGGCAGGCAGCGGCTCCCAGCAAGCGGATGGCTCTGGTCGAAAGATGGGTTGATCGTCACAGCCAATCATGTCGTCCGACGGGAAGAAGGGATCCGCGTCGGGTTGGACGGCAAGCTACAGGAAGCCGAGATCATCGGGCGGGATCCGCAGCGCGACCTGGTTCTCCTAAAAACATCGATGGAAGGTGTAAAGGCTCAACCGGCGGCATTGAGCAGCGAAACAAAGGTCGGCCACCTCGTGCTGGCGCTGGGAATGCCGGGCAACTTCGGTCATGGCTACCATGGGGATTCTGAGTTCCATAGGCGCAAGTTTACAGGGGGAGCGGTGGAGAGGGGTTCCTGCAGACGGACGTCGTCATGTATCCGGGATTTTCAGGAGGTCCGCTCGTGAGCTCCGATGGGAAGGTGCTGGGCATGAACACGTCTGGCCTTGCCCATGGCGTGAGCCTCGCTGTTCCCGTATCACCGGATCACCACCAGTGTCGCGGCGATCCTCGACCACGGCAGCGTCCGTCAGGGTTATCTTGGTGTCAGTTTGCAGCCCGTCCGCCTTTCCGCCACGCTGCAAAGCCGAGCTTTCTCAGAACAGTGGTTTGATGATTGTTGGCGTGGAAGAGGATAGCCCAGCCAGTCGTCATGGGCTTGTCCAGGGTGATGTCATCGTGCGCTTCAACCAGGAACCGATCCGGCACCTGGACGATCTGTTTGTTCAATTGTCGGATGAGCAGATCGGACAGAGCGCTCGCCTGGTAGTTGTCCGAGCGGGGGCGCTGTCTGAACACGATGTCGAAATCGGGGTCAGGCAATAGCCAGGAGTGGGTGTTGTGAACTCCGAGATTGATATCGACCTTGCCAACCTCGCGCGAAAGTTGCCCGCAGCATGGTCCGCCTGGAAGCCAGAGGGCGGGGGGTGGGGACAGGAACCATCTGGCACCCGCTCGGGCTTGTAGTCACCAATGCGCATGTCGCCCGCGTCGGCCCGCTTGATGCGCTTCTGGATGACGGGCGCCTGCTTAAATCAACCTTGATCGGGATTGACCGCGGAGACGGATGTTGCCGCTTTACAGCTGGACGTCGAAGACGAGGTCGAGGCTATCCCGATTGGCGATGCTCGCAAGCTGAGACCTGGAGAGCTAATTTTCGCCATGGGTTTTCCGTGGGGACGAGGAAGCGGTCTGACGCTGGGTTCGTTCATCGGCCTTTCCCCCCTGCCGGGAGGGGGTACAGGTGGGCAGGAGGAGTGGTTGGCCGCCAGTCTCCAGCTGCGTCCCGGTCACTCTGGCGGGCCTATGTTCAACACCTCTGGGGGAATTGGTCGGCTTGAACACCGTGATGCAGGGGCCAGATGTTGGGGTCGCCATCCCGGTAAATCGTGCCGCCGAAGCCGTCAAGCGCTTCTTGCCTAGGAAGAGGGTAGCTCGCTTCATCGCCTGAACTCCGTTATGCTTCACTGGCAATCGTCGCGGAGGATATTCAGATGACTGAACCCAGCATTACGGTTTGGGAAGGTGGCGGGGAACCTGATGAGAAAGTGCTTCGCGCCAGGATGAAAGCAGAAGGGTTATCGCCTTATGCCTGGGGCAATGCACCTCACGATCGGTACCTTCCGCATCACCATACCTATGACAAGGTCATCTACGTCGTTGCCGGGTCGATCACCTTCATCCTGCCAGGCACGGGCGAGGAGCTTGTGCTGCGAGCAGGAGATCGCCTGGACCTCCCGTCCGGGGTCGAGCATGCCGCCCTCGTCGGTGCCGAAGGGGTTGCTTGCCTGGAGGCGCATGCGGCCAGTTCGGGCGAGTTATAGGTTCTTGATGTCCAGGCGCGTCCGGCCTTCCGGTGCGATGTCAAGCACACGCAGATAGAACTCGAGCTCCGCTTCTAAAGCCGTGGCCACGGTCTCAAGCTTCCGGAAACCATGGCCCTCACCTTCAAACCTGAGATAGGCAAAGGGAATCCCCTTCTGATCGATTGCCTCGGCGATGGCATCCGACTGTGAAGGTGGAACGACCTTATCCTCCAGGCCTTGAAACAGGATGACGGGTTTGTTGAAGCGCTCCAGGTTGTGCAGGGGCGATCGTTCGATGTACTTTTTCTCCGCTTCCGGTAGACGGCCGATTAATCGGTCCATCGTGCGCGCTTCAAATTTATGCATGTGCTGGGTGAGCGAGAACAAATCCCCGATGCCGTAGTAACTAGCCCCCGCAAAAAAATCGTCGAAGAAAGTAAGCGCCGCCAACGCAACGTACCCGCCAGCGCTGCTTCCCCGGATGAGCAGTTTCGTGGGATCCACCAGCCCGCGCAGCACCAGGGAACGAGCCCCGTGAACACAATCCTCGATGTCCGCAATCCCCCACAGACCATTCAGGGCTCTTCGATAAGCTGTGCCATAGCCGGTGCTGCCGGCGTAATCGACGTCCAAATAGGCGAAGCCGCGTGAGGTCCAGAAGAGGATTTCCGGGTCAAATGATGGGACGGCGCAGGAGATCGGCCCCCCATGGGCGGTGACGATCAGCGGCGGCTTCGCGCCGGCCGGCGCCTGGAAGGAGGGGTTGGCTGGCAGGTAAAGATAACCATAGGCGGTCCTTCCGGAAGCCGACTCGAACGCAACCTGTTCAGGGAAAGGGATGAGTGCGTCAGGGAAGTCCTGCCGCAGCCGGGGGTGGACACGTTGTGATGCGCCTGTGTCCGGGTTGAGCATACTCAAACCGGGTTCGAGCGCGGGGGATCCTGCAAGAAACCAGACCTGGTCTTGGTCGTCCACGGCGATGCTGGGGGACTCAAACGCGGTGTACTCGGTTTCGTATCGATGCAGCTTTCCCGTTCGAGCTGCAATCCTTCCGATCGAGGGAATCCCTTGCTCCTTGAATACGGCGATGAGGTCGCCGTTGGACAGGAATGCGAAATTGGTGAAGCCGAACAACCAGGCCGGTTGGCCAAATTCAGCCTGCATGGTCAGCACACCCTCGAGTCCGGATCTCGCCTCCCGATAAAGGTTCCACCAGCCGCTGCGATCGGAGACGAAGTACAAGTCCCCGTTCGGGCTCCAGGTGGGCTGGTAGATCGACTCCTCCGGCCCGCCGGCAATTTGCCTGGCCTCGATTAACGCCCGTCCTTGAAGGAAGCGCACCAGAGCGTCGTTCCGTCCCAGGGCATGTTGGGATGGTTCCAGGAAAGCCAGGCCAGCCGGGATCCATCCGGGCTGAAGCGAGGCGAGGCGTAGAAATCCTGCCCTTCGACCAGCGTGCTGGGATCACCTTCCTCTCCCACGGCGAGCAGGACGATGCGGTTGATGACCTCCATCTCCGAAACATGCTCCTCAGAGACAGCCGCAATGGAGTGTCCATCGGGAGAGAATTCGAGGTCGGCGTAACGAAGTTGGGCATGTTCCGGCGTGAGCGGGCGAGGATTGGCATCACGTTGCTGGAGGTAGATGCGCTGATCACGGTCATTCACGAAAGCCATGGTACCGGCATGTACATCGTATGCCCCACCGCCGTATTCGTGTACCCTGGAGCGGACGCTGAAAGCCTCTGGTGTGATCGATCGTATGCCACCGTCCGAGGAGCGCATAAGGATGGTGTAGCGGGGTTGTTCTCCCGGGCAAAACACAATCCAGTACACCGAGCCCTGGGAAGTCTTAATTTCACGGGGTCGCGCACTGGAACCCATGCCCTCTGGAGGCGACATAACGTGCATCTACCGGGGAATCCCATAACCCGTAGGAACGGGACTGCGGGGGAGTGCTGCGTGGATCGTTCCTGGTTTTCGAGTCCATCATCGCTTTCGGTTACGGGCAGGCATTTTGAAGATGTTCATCGAACGTGGCTGCGAATGCATGGCGGCCAGAACCGTCGCAGAGCGCCCGGAAGTAGAGATCGTTTCCAGGGTCGGGGAAGGCGACCGCTTGGAGCGATGCCAATCCCGGATTCGCGATCGGACCGGGTGGCAGTCCACCATAACAGGTAGGTGTTGTAGGGGGAGTCAAGCGCGAGGTCGTCGAAAGTGAGGGCGGATTTCCACCAGCTTCCATCGGGCTGCTGGCCCAGCGCATACTGTATGGTCGGATCTGCGTCGAGCGACATACCCTTCGCCAATCGATTGAGAAACACGGAGGCGATATGAGGCCGCTCTTCGGCGACGACCGCTTCTCGTCTCCACAATCGAAGCCAGCGTCACAGCTTCATAAAGCGTCAACCCCTGCGCTTCGAAGCCTCGCCGCAGCTCATCGTTGACACGTGCGTCGAAAGTTACCAGCATCCTGCTCAACCAGGTCGTCAACCGTCCCGGATGGATCGAGGTGATACGTCTCTGGAAAGAGGAAACCCTCCAGGTTGGTCATCGAAGGGGAGATGCTGTAGGCCGCTGGGATGGCGGCAGTCGCATTCAGGAACTCCTGGGCGCTAAAACCGGGGAGGGCGCTGGCCAGGTAGCTCGCAATTTGCTCACGCCGCCAGCCTTCAGGGATGGTGATGACATCCGCCTCGACGCTGGCGGATTGGAGCGATGACGCCAGTTCGAGGATGGTCATGTTTCCATTCAGGTTGTAGTTGCCCGCCTCGATGCCTCGATCGAGCCCCCGGTAGCGTAGATAAAGGCGGAGGATCTCTGGATTACGGACGATCTCTGCCTCGGCCAGCGCGTCGATCACATGCGATGCGGTTTGACCAGGAACGACTGTCAAATCCAGCGCCGCGCCTGGGTTCCCAGCAGGGGAAGTGAGATCATTCTGCCTGACGAGCAGGTACATGCCTAGACCGATTTCCTGCATCCGGCTGAGATCGGGTGCAGGTTCACCGAGCGTATCGATCGCGCCCGGCAGCCCGAACAGGTAAATGCCGCCAGCCCAAACTCCAACACAGATGGCGCTGCCGAGGATGAGCAAGAACGACAGGGTGAGGCAGGTCCTAAGCGCTTTTGGCATCGAGGAAATCCTGCAAGATAACCGCGGCTGCGAGCGCATCGATAGGGCGGTTGCTTTCGAGCGATACCGCGCGCTGGCTTGACCCGCTCTCATCCCAAGTATGGACCACCATGTCCCCTTCCTTGCGGAGCGCATCCACGAGATGCAGCGCCTTCCTGGCCTGTGTGCCAGGCTCCGGATCCAGTCCAAGCGGAATTCCCACTACGATTTCGCCTGCCTCGTGGCTTTTTGCCAGGTTCATAATGGCGATCGCGTCTTCCGAATGTGATACATGCCGGATGACCTCCAGGGGCCGTGCGACGATCCCCAACGCATCGCTCACGGCCACCCCGATACGCACGTCACCCGGGTCGATGCCGAGGAAGCGTGTCATGAGCTAGCCTCCCAGGGAAAGGCAACTGCGATTTGGAACTCGAACAAAGGCAGGAAGGGAAGCCATCCTGGCTTGAGATCCAGCGTGCGGACAGACGAGCCGGCCGCGAGTTCCCTGACAATTGGATCGATTTCGTTGCGCGGAACCCCCCGCAGGCGCAGGGCCAGCGAGGAGCGGTCCACATCCATCAGCGTGTTGGCCTCGATGCCTGCCGTCAGAATAAGGTGGTCCTGATCGTTATGCCTAAGCGAAAGATCGTCGACAGACAGGCTTGCTGGTTGGTAGGCTTTACCCGGCTCGAGGTCCGACCGCAAGATGCCCTCAAGGACCTGCTGAAGCTGGGATGAATGAAGCAGCTTGCCCTCGAAAGCGAGGGAGAGATGGATCTCGACGCTATCGCCGGATATCTCCAATTTCGAGATCCTGGCTGGAGGAAAGGGTTTGCAAAATTTGGAGGCTTCCCGGGATGAGCATTTGATCTGGAGCCAGCGACTGCTCGATCAGGGTTCGTGCGGATTGCAAAAGCTGGGACTGAAGCAATTCGCGGGCTTCCTGGAGGTCTGAGCGGGAGACAGCTCTGCGCATAGCCAGCGAACCGCCTGTGAAAGGGGTTTCGTTTTGTACAGCCACGATGAGGCCGGGTTCGCCTTCCATCGCCCAGGCTGTTCCCGGTTCTAAATTTGCCTGCGGACCTGGCTCGACGGAGCGCACTGGGACGGCCCTCTCTTCACCTGCGGGCAGCACAATTAGAGCCGTTGTCTCAAAGGCCAGACCGCCGTCTATCAGGGCTCGCAATCGGGTTCCGGAAGGGAGGCGAAGCTCTGCCGCGGATAGGTTCGTCATCTGAAGCTCACCGACAGCCGTGCCATCCGGCGCGCTTGGTCTCGCCTGTGGTCGGGACGCGCAGGCTGCCGTCCACATCGACCCTCATGCTCTCCAGCTCAAGCCCGCGGTTGTGCGGCGAATCCGCTTCGATATCAATTTCGTAAGTCTGCCGTTCGACGGTAATTTGCGGATCGAGGACAACGGTTGCCGCGGGCAAGCTGGCGGAGATGGCTACGATGACAAGCAGCAAGGGGGCTGCAAACCCCAGGTAGCGAGCCCACTCCGGCAGGGGGGTGGAATCCCGCCTTGGCCTGGGGAGCGTGGTCACATCGGGCCGTTCCCGGACATCCTTGGTGCTCAACCGCCTACCTCGTGCCACGCTCCAGGTCGCCTGGTCGATGCGTTCGATAGTTTCGAAGATGGGAATGCCCAGCTCTTCAGCGATGACCTCCACTTGAGGGTCAAAACTGATCAAACCCAGCTGGATCCCAAGGGCTTGCGCTTGGCGCTGGAGCAGAACCATGTCCAGGCGGCGGACGAGCGCCCGCCCGCGGCCAGGCCAAACGAGGACCACGCGCGGCGCTTTCGCCCAGCGCAGCTTTTCTCGGGCTGAGTGGTGATCGTCTTCGGGATCAAGGCGGATGATTTGAGTTTTCACGTCCCGCCCCGGTCAAGTGGATCCAGGGTCACTGGAGCTGATCGCGAAGCCAGCCGTCGACCCTTTCCAGCGCCTGCGGCAGTGCTTCGGCATCCTTCCCGCCAGCCTGCGCAAGGCCTGGCTTGCCGCCCCCGCTTCCACCGACCACACTGGCAACTTCCTTCACGAGCTGGCCCGAGTGCAGGCCGCGTTCGACCATGGGGTCGCTCAAGGCAGCGATGATCATCGGCTTCCCATCGATGATGGATCCGAGGACGACCGCGCTCATCTCGTGGGAGCTCCTGAACCTATCGGCCAGCTCACGCAGGAGTGCCCGCATCCGCTGCGGGGAGGATGCCGGTGAGGACCTGAACCCCTGCCACTTCGCGAGGCTCAAGTTGTTCGTAGGCCTTCAGGGTGTCATCCTTGCGGTCGTGAATTAAACGCTCGCTGCAAGGCGTCGCGTTCATCGATCAACTGCTGGACTCGGGCAGGCACTTCGCTCTGCCCCGTCCCCAGCTGCCGGGCGGTGGCTTCGAGCGAGGCAAGTCGATCACGGATAGCCGAGAGCGCCCCCCGGCCCGTTAAGGCTTCGATGCGCCGGATGCCGGCTGCAACGCTCCCTTCGCTTGCAACCAAGAACGGGCCAATGACGCCTGTCGCTTCGACGTGCGTGCCGCCACACAGCTCATAGGAGATTCGCTCGCCATTCCCGATGCTGATGGTCCTGACGGTCTCGCCGTAGGTTTCACCGAAAAGAGCCATGGCGCCTTCGTCGACAGCAGTCTTCAGCGCCTTTTGGACGATGGTCAGCTGATAATTCGCGAGGATGGCATCATTCACCCAATCCTCGACCTGGCGAATTTCGTCGTGCGGACATCGCATGCGAGTGCGTAAAGTCAAATCGCAATCTGTCTGGGGCGACAAGCGATCCGGCCTGCCGGACGTGGTCACCCAGAATTTCCCTCAAGGCCGCATGGAGCAGGTGGGTGGCGGTATGGTTGCGCATGATATCGAAGCGGCGCTCCGCGTCAATCGTGGCTACGGCCTCGTCGCCGGCGTGCACCGGACCCGTAGATACCGTCCCGTAATGCACGACCAATCCTGCCACAGGTTGCCGCGTGTCGAATACCTCGATCGTCCATGGCTGTCCATTCGCAGAGCGAATGACACCCGTATCGGAAACTTGCCCGCCAGCTTCAACATAGAACGGTGTGCTGGGCAACACGACGCCTACTTTTTCCCCACCTTTGGCCTCGTTAACAAGCTTGGCTTCACGCACGAGGGCAAGCACGGGACCGCTGTGTGGATGAAGCCGAATAAGGATCGTACTGCACGCGTCCCTGCGGAAGCTTTCCCTCCGCCTTCAGGCTCGCATAGAGTTGTTGGAAGACTTCCACCTGCTCCAGCTTCCGGTCAGATAGACCCTCACCTGTGCTTGAGGCTTCACGATGCGCTTCCATCGCAGCCTGGAACCCAGCTTCGTCGACTTCCAGCCCGCTCTCGCGAGCGATGTCGCGCGTAATTTCCAACGGCAGCCCGAACGTCGCGTACAGCTCGAATGTCGCCTCGCCGGGCAGTGTAATTTGCTTATCGGCGCGGATGCGTTCGATCAGGTCATTCAGGTGGGAAATGCCGGTGTCGATCGTGCGATGGAAGCGTTCCTCCTCCTCGGTCAGGGTTTCGGCAATCGCGTGAGCGTTGCGTTTCAGCTCAGGGTAGGCAGCGCCGTATTCATCGATCACCGTTTGCGCGACCTCAGCCAGGAACGGCTCATTCAACCCGATCATTGCCCCGAAGCGGCTTGCACGGCGGATGATCATGCGTGACACGTAGTTGCGCCCCATGTTGCCTGGGACGACCCCGTCGGCGATCAAGAAGGCAGCTGCGCGTGCATGATCGGCGATCACCCTATAGGGCGTAATCTCGGCTTCACGTTCCGCTTCGCTGTGTCCGGCGAGTTCCTGCACCCGTTCGATCATGGGCATGAACAGGTCAGTCCGGTAGTTAGAAGAGACGCCCTGTAAAACCGAGACGATGCGGTCAAAACCAAGTCCGGTATCTACGTGCTTCGCAGGCAGTGGCTCCAAACTGGTTGGGCTGGTGCGGTTGTACTGGATAAAGACCAGGTTCCACAGCTCGAGATAGCGGTGGCAATCGCCATTCACCGAGCAAACATGGCCATCCACGTCAGGCTTGTCACAGTATTCTGGGCCGCGGTCGAGGTGGATTTCACTATCCGGCCCGCAAGGTCCGGTGTCGGCCATCTCCCAGAAGTTATCCTTCCGTCCGAAGAAGAGCAGGTGTTCAGCCAGGAATCCAGGCTGTTTCAGCCAAACCTCGGCGGCTTCATCGTCGCGCGGGATGACCCCTTGCTCATCTTCGAAACAAGTGGCGTACAGCTTATCCTTCGGCAGCCCCCAGACTTCAGTCAGGAGCTCCCAGGCCCAGGGGATCGCTTCATTCTTGTAGTAATCTCCGAACGACCAGTTCCCGAGCATCTCGAAAAAGGTGTGGTGAATGTCGTCCCGGCCTACGTCGTCGAGATCGTTGTGCTTGCCAGCGACCCGCATGCATTTTTGTGAGTCGGCCACGCGTGTATATGGGCGAGACCCAGTACCCAGGAACACATCCTTGAACTGGACCATGCCCGAGTTGGTGAACAGCAGGGTTTGGTCGCCGCCTGGCACAAGTGACATTGAAGGCACGATGGTGTGCCCGCGCGCTTCGAAAAAGTCAAGGAATGACTGGCGAAGCGCGGCGCTGCTCCTTTGATTCTGTCCTGTCTTCTTTGATCTTGCGTTGCTCATGCAGCCTCCGTGTTGACATGGGATTATACGTCACGATGGGATGCCCTTCAACATGGGCCGTTCTGACTGTCCGACCTCCAGGAATCTTGACCCCATTCCGTGGACTGTGTTAAACTCGACCCATTCTCGGGGGTGTGGTGTAGTGGCCAAACACGCTGCCCTGTCAAGGCAGAGACCGCGGGTTCGAATCCCGTCATCCCCGCCAGCCGCCCTGTTTACAGGGCGGTTCGCTATTCAAGATAGGCAAGGCTTACAAATCCTCAGCGCAGGGAGATCGATGAAGCCACCCGAAAGAAGGGCAGCATGACGGATAAGCGTATTGTTCAGCTCGCGAAGATCCTGGTGGATCACTCGACAAAGGTTCAACCCGGTGAGCGAGTGATCATTTTTGGACGGCTGCCGGCAGTCCCGCTGATGCTTGAGGCATACCGGGAGTGCCTGGAGCGGGGGGCACACCCGTACACGTTTGTCCGCAACCCATACGGGCAGCCAGGCTTGCCCGATCAAGAGTTCGTTTATTACAAGCATGCCAACGAAGCCCAGCTCGAGGAAATCGATCCGTTCGTAAAACTGGCGCTGGAAAGCGCTGACGCGTTTATCCGTATCGAATCCGACGATAACACGCGCCACTTATCCTCCATCGATCCGGGGCTTATCACACAACGGCGGCAGGCGAATGCGCCCGTATCCGCAATCTTCCGCCAGCGTTCCAAGGATAAAAGTTTGCGCTGGGTTTACACGCTTTTCCCGACTGCCGGCCTGGCGCAAGATGCAGAGATGAGCCTCACCGAGTTCGAGGATTTCGTGTACCGCACAGCATTTGCGGATCAAGCCGATCCCGTGCGTGCCTGGACCAAGGTGTATGAGCGCCAGCAGGCCCTGGTGGATTTTCTGGCGGGTAAATCCAGGCTGCGCGTCGAGGGTGAAAACATTGACTTAACCCTTTCCATCGAGGGCCGCAGGTTCATCAATTGCGCCGGCGAATACAACATCCCGGATGGGGAAATCTTCACCGGCCCGGTGGAGGAGTCCGCGGAAGGATGGGTGCGATTTACCTACCCCGCCGTAAACGGAGGGCGTGAGGTCGACGATGTCGAGCTCGAATTCAAAGCCGGCCGTGTCGAGCAGGCGTCGGCGAGCAAGAATCAAGCATACCTTCTGTCCCAGATCGACCTGGATCCGGGCGCCCGCTTTCTCGGTGAGTTTGCAATCGGCACGAACACCATGGTGGACCGCTTCACCCGAAATGTGCTCTTTGACGAAAAAATCGGCGGTACGATCCACATGGCGCTCGGAGCGGGATATGCTGAGAGCGGCTCCAAAAATGACAGCCTGCTGCACTGGGACATGATCTGTGACATGCGGAACGGAGGCCGCATTTACGTCGATGATGAACTCTTCTACGAAGACGGCGAGTTTGTCGTATCTCCGTAAGCTTCACGTAAGCTTGCCGGGTAGAATCCAGAGATGGGACGGGGGTATTCGCAAACTGGAGGGAGTTATCGATGGACAGGGTAGAACGGACGGATCGTGAATGGCGTGAGCGGCTTGACCCCGAGGTCTTCCGGGTTACGCGCGCAAAGGGGACGGAGCCCCCTTTCAGCGGGGCACTGCTTCACAACAAGGAGACCGGTGTGTATGAATGCGCCTGCTGTGGCCAGGTGCTGTTTTCCTCGGAGACCAAGTTCGATTCTGGATCTGGCTGGCCAAGCTATTGGGCACCTGAAGACGACGAGAAGGTCAAAACCGAGGTGGATATGAGCCACGGGATGAGAAGGGTGGAGGTCATGTGCAGCCGCTGCGACGCCCACCTGGGTCATGTCTTCGAAGACGGCCCCGAGCCAACCGGCTTGCGCTACTGTATCAATTCATTGTCGCTGCGTTTCGAACCGAACTCCGAATAGCATCCAGCGCCAGCACAGGCAGGCATCGGGGAAAACCAGCGATGGCCCCGTTCACGCTCCCTGTGCGCCGCCAGAAGGCTGGGCGGCGGGCGTGTACGGGTCAAGTGTTTCTTCTAGCTGACGTCGAAACTGCTCGGTGTAGAGTCGATAGTATTTCCCCCGTTTGCGGAGCAACTCACGGTGAGACCCCATCTCGAGGATCCGCCCATCTTCAATAACAAGGATACGATCGGCGTTCTTGATCGTCGAGAGCCGGTGGGCAATGATGAAGCTGGTACTCTTGCTCGTGAGAGTGTACATGCCGCGCTGGATGAGCGCTTCGGTAAGTGTGTCGACCGAGCTCGTCGCTTCGTCCATGACGAAGATCTCGGGTTTAGCCAGCACGGCGCGGGCGAGGCTGATCAGCTGCTTTTGCCCAACGGAGAGGAGCACTCCGCCTTCGCCGACTTCAGTTTTGTATTTCTGTTCCAGCTCGTCGATGAATGCACTCGGCTCCAGCTTTCCTGGCAGCCTCGATAACCTCTTCATCACTCGCGTCCAATCTCCCATAGCGGATGTTCTCCAGGATGCTCCCGGAGAATAAGTGAGGCGTTTGCAGGACCACGCCGATGCGCGACTGGATCGATTCGAGGGAGTACTCTCGATAATCCCTGCCGGCGATCGTGATGCGGCCATGCGTCGGTTCATAGAAGCGGCAAACAAGGTTGACGATGGTGCTCTTCCCACCCCCGGTCGGGCCGACCAGCGCGATGGTCTCGCCGCGCTTGATTTGTAAGTCAAAATTTTCAAGAACGGGTTTGCCCCGCTCATATGAAAATCCCACATCTTCAAACAGGATGTCCCCGCTCAGTTCATCAGGTTGGTACGCATCCTCCCGGTCGAGCACATCTGGGACCGAATCGACGAGAGAGAACACACGCTCTGCAGAGGCGATTGCATGCTGCATCTCCGCATAGACACGGGCCAGGTCCTGGATCGGCCACATCATGAAGGTGATGTACGTGATAAAGGCCTGGATCCCACCGATTGTGATGCCTCCGATCTGGGACTGCAGGCCTCCGTACCAGACGATGGCGCCGACGGCGAAAGAGCTGATGATTTGAACTGCAGGCAGGAAGAGCGCGGATAGCCAGGCGGCGCGGTAGCCAGCCCGGAACATCTCGCTGGTTTGGACGCTGAACTCGGCTGTACTGCGCGCTTCACGGCCAAGCGATTTGATGACACGTACGCCGGCAATATGCTCGTTGTACAGCCCGGTAATTTTGGAATTGATTTTCCTGACCAGGCGGAATTGAACGAGAATTCTTTTCTTGAATTGGGTTGCCACGTACAGCATGACCGGGATCAGGGTAAGGACGATAAGTGCCAGGCGCCAGTTAATGACCAGCATGAAATACATCGCGGTCAGCAGGTTCAGGATGGCCCAGGTCGTGTCCAGCAAGCCCCACGTGACAAGCTGGGCGATGCGTTCAGAATCAGACGTCACCCGCGACATGATCCAGCCGACGGGGGTGCGGTCGAAATAGGACAGGGACAGCTCCTGGAGGTGGTTGAAGGTCTTCTTCCTCAGGTCGTATTGGACACGTTGTCCGAGTACCCCTGCCAGGTATATGAAGGAGAGCACGCTGCCGGCCTGCAGAATTGTGAGCAGCCCATATTGGATGATCAAGTGGACGAGCATCTGCTGGTCGCGAGGGATGATTGCCTCGTCCGTGATGCGCTTGCCCAGGAACATGAAGTAGCCGTCCATGGCGGATACGAACGCGATGGTCAAGAGGAAGCCAAGGACCATCATCCAGTGCGGCCTGGCCAGGGCCAGGATGCGCAGGACGGTTTTTCCATTGAACTGTGTTTCGAATTCCTCCTCGTAGAATTCTTGCTCAGGCATCAGCAAGCTCCTGCTCCAATGCAATTTCGATCTGGGTCTGTATCTGGTGCACTTTCTGATAGACGCCGTCCTGGGCGAGCAGTTCGGCATGGGTGCCGCGTTGAATGATGCGGCCGTGTTCAAGCACCAGGATCACATCGGCATCCATGACGCTTTGAATCCGATGCGCGATGATGAACGTTGTCCGGCCTCGCATAAGGGTTTGAAGTGCGGAACGGATGTCGAGTTCCGTCAAAGTGTCCACGGATGAAGTTGAATCATCAAGGATCAGGATGCGTGGATCTTTCAACAGGGTTCGGGCGATCGCCATGCGCTGTTTCTGGCCGCCTGAAAGGGTAACACCCCTTTCTCCGACGAGAGTGTCATACCCTGCCGGGAAGGAAAGGATGTCCTCGTGGATAGCTGCCGCCTCCGTAGCTGCAATGATCTCGTCCTCTTCGACGGCGCGTGAAACGCCGAGCGTTACGTTGTCGCGGATGCTGCGCGAGAACAGGAACGGCTCTTGCTCGACCGTGCCGATGGCCTGGCGCAGGAATTGCTTGGAGTAGGATTTAAGTTCCACGCCGTCGAGCGTGATGCTCCCCGACGTGTAATCATAGAAGCGGGGCAGGAGGTTTACCAGCGTCGTCTTGCCGGAGCCGGTCGTCCCCAGCAGTGCGATCGATTTGCCCGGATGGCACTCGAGCGAGATGTCCTGCAAGACCTGAACGCCGGTTTCGTACGCAAAACCGACGTTCGAGAAAACGATCTCGCCGTGAATTGCGTCGACTTCAGGATGCAGCCCTGTCGCCATGTCTTCTTGTTCCACCTGGACAATATCCTTCACTCGCCCGAACGAGACCACCCCGCTCGACATCTGGACGATCAATCGGCCAAGGTTGCGCATGGGCCAGATGATCCAAAGCAGCATGCCGGCATAAGCGACATAGGATCCTACGCTCAAGGTTCCTGTGATGGCCATCTGCGCAGCGATGAACAAGCCCGCAATCATCTGGGCGCCCGAGAGCAGTTCCGACGTTGGCCAGAAAAGGGCGTGCATGATCATCAAGCGCCTTCCGCGTTGGAACTTCTCCCAGTTCTCGCGCTCGAACTTCTCGCGTTCGAAAGCTTGGCGTGCAAAGGCTTTCACGACCCGTACGGCGGAAAGGTTTTCCTGCAGGGCGGTGGAGAGCACAGCTTCCTGCTCCTGGTAGGCTTCATAGACATCAGAAATTCGGCGGAAAAACGCAAAGGAAATGCCCACCAGGAGCGGAATGACAAGGATCGAACGGAGAGCCAGCGCGGGCGAGATGCTGATGATGGCGGCCAGGTTGACGGTGAAGAGGACGAGTATCCTGCCTGCCCCGATCACCTGATCGGCGAAGAACGAACGCAATGCGTCGACGTCTGAAGTGCAGCGCTCGATGAGTTCCCCGGTCGGCGTCTTGTCCTGGTAGGCGAATGGCAGGTATTGGATGTGATCAAACAGGTAATCGCGAATACGTTGCGCAAGACCTTCCGCCGTCTTAGCCGCCAGTGCGCCGCTGATGAACGTAAAGCCCCCGGTGACAACCGCCAGCAAGATGAAAGCACCCCCGTAAGCAAGGAGTGTCGTGGATGATGGGGATTGCACAAGCACTTCGTCAATCAGCCGGCGGAGCAGCAAGTAAGTTCCGGTCCGCGAAAGTGCGCTGATGCCCAGGCTGATCGTGGCGACAACATAAATCAGGCGGTAACCGCGCATCAGCCGCCATAGACCCAACATGCGGTTGGGTGTCAGAATGTCCTGCATCTCGAAAGGCTTCATGCTGCTAGCGAACCGTCCAAATCACGAGTTAGTCTTTGTGCGCACAACTTCCTGTCCAAAGGGATGGAATTCGAGGGTTGAACGCGGATATGGAAATGGCGTGGTCGAATAAAATTGGCAGCAAATTGTACCACCCAGCGCGGCTGGGTTTCGACTTGACGCGGTGCTTGACACTCGCGAAACCGCTATGGTAAGCTCACCCGGCTTCCCGCAGCATGGAGGTTCCCGAAATCATGAGGAGGGGGATATGGGAGATCACCTGCGTTACTGGGTGGGGTTTCACCGCGTCCAGGGGGTCGGTGCAGCCCGGATTACAAAGCTGCTAAACGCCTTCGGTACGCTTGAAGAAGCCTGGCATGCATCTCGTGAACAACTGAGGGCCTGTGGGCTCCCTGCCTCCCTGGTGGAGGCCATTGTCAAGGCGAGAGAGCGTACCGATCTCGTGGCTGAGCTTGAGCGGATCGACCATTCCGGTTTCAGGGTCCATACGATTCTTGATGCAGCCTATCCGGAGCGACTGCGCGAGATCCACGGGCCGCCGCCCGTGCTTTACCTCTGGGGGGAAATAACCGAGGCCGACCGGTACGCTGTGGCGATCGTGGGTACACGCCGGCCAACCAACTATGGCAAAACCGTTGCACGGGAGATGGCTGCATACCTGGCAGTCGCAGGGCGTGACGATCATCTCAGGGTTGGCGCGTGGAATTGATGCAGAAGCTCATACGGCCGCACTCGAAGCTGGTGGGAGAACGATTGCGGTGTTGGGATCGGGTCTCGATCGGGTATACCCCCCTGAGTATCGAGCGCTTGCCGAGCGGATCAGCAATTCCGGGGCCGTCGTTTCCGATTACCCACTCGGGACCGAGCCCGAAGGGAGGAATTTCCCACCCCGAAACCGCCTCATCAGCGGCTTGTCCTTGGGCGTCATCGTGGTCGAAGCGGGGAGTTCTAGCGGAGCCTTGATTACGGCCGATTTTGCCGCAGAGCAAGGCCGGGATGTGTTCGCCGTCCCCGGTGGGATTTACCGGCCTGCAAGCAAGGGGACAAACCGGCTGATCTCATCCGGCGCGCATCCGCTGATCGAGGCTTCCGAGGTTTTGGAAATCTTGAACCTGGAACAGGTGGCGATCAAGAAGGCTGCCCAGGCCGAGCTTGCCTCCGACCCGGAAGAAGCCATGGTCCTGGAGAAGCTAGGCCGGGAACCGATGCATGTGGATGATCTCTATGCACAGGTTGATTTGCCCTCGCATAAGGTGAACGCTGCGCTGACGATGCTCGAGTTGAGGGGGCTCGTGCAACGTACGGGAGGCATGCATTTCTCCCGGCTCGCAGAACGCGTGGCAGGGTATAGGGTAGACTGAGGATGATGAATACATTCGTAGCAGCAATCATGGCAGGTGGGGGTGGAACACGGTTATGGCCGCTGTCCCGCCGTCATGAACCCAAGCAAGTACTGGAGCTCTTCGACGGGAAAAGCCTGTTTCAGGTTGCCCTGGAAAGATTAAGCCCCACCTTCTCTCCTGGGGAGATCGTCGTGCTCTGTCCACCAGATTTGATGCCCGGGCTCGCCCGGCAGGCTCCGGAGATCCCCGTGGAGAACTTCTTCCTTGAGCCAGAGCCCCGGGGCAATGCGGCGGCGCTCGGGTTAGCCGCCTTGAGGCTCCGCCATCGCGATGCGGAATGCGTGATGGCCTGCCTGACGTCTGATCACATCATCAAGAATACCGCTGCCTTCCATGAGCTGCTTGCAGCAGCCTATGCCGCAGCCGCTGAAGGCAACCTGGTCACGCTGGGCATCGCCCCGACTTCACCCGATCCCAGCTATGGGTACATTGAACGCGGGTCATCGGCCGGTGAGTACGGAGGCATGCCTGCGTTCCATGTCGCCGCCTTCAAGGAAAAGCCCGATGTTGAACGGGCGCGCGAGTATGTTCGCAGTGGGGAGTATGTCTGGAATTCTGGGATGTTTGTCTGGAGCGTGGAAGCCCTGCTGGCTGAAATTGAACGCCAGATGCCGGCGCTCTTTGATGGCCTTATGGAGATCGAGGCTGACGCTCGGGACGGATGACGAAGCGGACGTGATTTCACGGGTCTGGGCTGACATGCAGCCGACGAGCATCGATTACGGGATCATGGAAGGCGCACGGCGATCTGTCATGTTCTCGGCCGACAAACTCGACTGGTTGGATGTCGGGGACTGGGGCAGGCTCCACCATTTAGCCGATCACGACCAGCACGGAAACGCAGTGCGCGCCGGGAATGTGCTCCTTGCAGAGAGCAGCGGTAATTTCGTCCTGGAGGGAAAGGATTCCAAGCCCGGAAGGTTGATCGTACTACATGGCGTGAAAGACATCGTCCTGGTCGATACCGGAGATGTCCTTCTGCTTGTGAACCGTGACCAGGCTGGAGACGTGAAAGACATCGTTGAGAAGCTGAGGCGGGATGGTCTCGAAAGGTATCTTTAGGGAGTAATTCGTGGAAGCGTATTGTGTGAAATGTAAAGTGAAACGCGAGATCGCCCAACCGGAGGCGACCTTTACGTCCAATGGAACGCCGGCGACTCGTGGTGTTTGCCCTGTCTGTGGGACTGGGCTGTACAGAATGGGCCGGACACAAGCCCACGAAGGCTTGACGGCGCCATCTGTCGAACGCAAGCGCAAGCAGCCAAAAAGTGCCTCGCGTAAAGGGAAACTCGTGATCGTCGAATCCCCTGCTAAAGCGCGTACCGTAGGCCGGATCCTCGGGAAGGGGTATACCGTCAAGGCTTCGGTGGGACACATTCGTGATCTCTTGAAGTCTCAGATATCCGTCGATGTCGAGCATGATTTCCAACCGAAGTACCGCGTCCCAAATGAGAAGCGGGAGATTGTGAAATCCCTGAAACGGGATGCCGCACGAGCCGCCGAGGTTTATATCGCAACGGACCCAGACCGGGAGGGAGAAGCCATCGCCTGGCATTTGCTCGAGGCAGCAGAAATTGACCCCGATCTCTCGCACCGCGTGGTGTTTCATGAAATCACCGAGCCGGCTGTGACGCACGCGTTCGAGCATCCAAGGGAGCTGGATATGAGCCTGGTCGATGCCCAACAAGCGCGGCGGATCCTCGATCGACTTGTCGGATACAACCTGTCCCCGCTGTTATGGCAGAAGGTCCAAAGCCGCTTGTCCGCAGGGAGGGTCCAATCGGTAGCACTGCGTATCGTCGTCGATCGCGAGCGCGAAATCCGAAATTTCAAACCCCAGGAGTACTGGTCCGTCGACGGCGAATTCGTACAACCTGATAAGCCGCCCAAGTTCCGTGCGCTCCTGGTTGCGGTGGATGGTGAGAAACCCTTGCTGAACTCGGGAGCAGATGTCGACGAGCTGGGCGCCAAGCTGCGCCAGTCCCGTTACCAGGTCTCCAGCGTAAAACGCGGCACCCGCACTCGCAACCCAGCTGCGCCATTTACGACCAGTACGATGCAGCAGGCAGCCTCCTCGGCGTATGGTTTTACCGCACGGAAGACGATGGCGCTTGCCCAGCAGCTTTACGAAGGCCTGGAGCTGGATGGGGAAGAGTCGGTTGGCTTGATTACCTACATGCGCACCGATTCTGTCCAAGTATCTGCATCCGCCATCCAGGAAGCGCGGGCGCTCATCGCCTCTCGCTACGGTAAGGAATTCCTGCCCGGCCACCCCAACACATTCCAGAGCCGGGCACAGCGGGCGCAGGAAGCCCACGAGGCTATTCGACCGACGTCCGTAATGCGCTCCCCGGAGAGGATGAAGGGTTTGCTGCGTGGCGACCAATACAAGTTGTATGAGCTAATCTGGCGGCGCTTCGTTGCCTCCCAGATGAAGCCTGCAGAATATGACACCCTACGGATCGAGATCGAGGGCACAGGTGCACCTGAGGTATTCCTCTTTCGAGCGTCCGCTTCAGCCTTGAAGTTTCCCGGGTTCCTTGAGGTTTACGAGGAAACGCAAGCCAATGGAGGAGAGGAATCTAACGGCGAGGATGGTCGCAGCTCGGCGATGTCGCAGCTCCCGGATCTGGCCGCCGGGGACGATGTGGACCTGCTCGAGCTCTACCCGGAGCAGCATTTCACCCAGCCGCCACCCCGATTCTCTGATGCCTCTTTGATCCGCCAAATGGAGGAGTATGGCATCGGCCGACCTTCCACATACGCCCCTACGATTTCGACCCTGCGTCAACGCGGTTATGTCGTGCGCGAGAAGCGCCGGTTGATCCCGACTGATATCGGCGAAACGGTCAATGACTTGCTGGTCGAGTTCTTCCCCGATATCGTGGATGTAAACTTCACCGCCGGGATGGAATCCGAGCTGGATGAAGTCGCCTCGGGCTCTCGTGACTGGGTTGAGATCGTGCGTGAGTTCTATGGACCCTTTGCGAAAGACCTGGAAAAAGCGCGGGAAGCGATGCCGGAAATCAAGGCCGAACCTGAAGTGCTTGATCGCTTGTGTCCAGAAAGTGGTCATCCATTGCTAATCCGCCACGGGAGATACGGAAAGTTTATCGGCTGCTCCGACTTTCCAAATTGCCGCTATACCGAACCTTGGCTGGAGAAGATAGGCATCGCTTGTCCGCTCGATGGGGGCGAGCTCGTCCAGCGCCGAACAAGGCGGGGGAGGGTGTTTTACGGTTGTGCCAACTACCCGGAGTGTGAATTTACATCCTGGAAGCGCCCCTTGAAACCACCTTGCCCGAACTGCGGCGGCTTGCTCGTAGCCGAGAACCGCGATCAAGCCGTTTGCCTGGACTGTAAGCTGACCTTCCCGCAGGCTGAACTCCCGCAACCCGCGGACGAGGTGGCATAGAACCTGCATCCCTGATCATTGCCTAACCTGTGGCTGCGGTCTACAATCGGGTTAAACGTGCACCTGGCGCCCGACGACGATGGAGCACAGCCTAAACGAGAACACCGAGGAGTGAGGGTAATGGATGCAATAAAGCAATTCACCTCGAAGATATCGATTGTCGCAGTCGTCGCGCTGATCCTGGGTATCGTGATCGGTGTGCTCTACGCCTGGGTCATCAACCCCGTGGAATGGGTGAACGGCGAACCAGCCGACATGCGTGAGGATCTGCGCGTGGATTACCTGCGGATGGCGATCGATTCCTATGCCGCTAACCAGGATCCAGAGCTGGCGCTTGGCCGGTTCAACCAGTTGGGAGACTACAAAGACGAGACTCTCGATATGGTTGGCTCGGATCCAGGCGAGGTCAGCCCAAGCGCGCTGCAGAAATTCCAGGCGCTCGTGGCAGTCGAATCGATGCCGGTGGAGCAGACCGAAGGGGAGGCAGAGATACAGGGCGCCACTCCTGAGCCTTTGGCGACAGCAGAGCCCTCCGGCTCCACCTCCGCCACACGCTTCATTTTGCCTGTCTGTGGCGGTACGCTCCTGCTTGGTGCGCTGCTTGGGTTGGCCCTCTTCCTGCGGCGCCGGCTAGAGGTCGGTCCAGATGAATTCGGCGTTGAGGCGGAAGGGGCAGATTTCGCACCCTCCATCTCCTTCGAAGAGGAGCCTGAAGAGGCGTTCGAGATGCCGGCCGATCAGCCGCTGGCGACCTTTCGAACGACATTCACGCTGGGGGATGACATGTACGACGATTCCTTCAGCATTGAAAGCCCTGCCACCGGAGATTTCCTCGGTGAGTGCGGCGTTGGCATTGCCGAGATGATGGGTGTTGGAGAGCCGAAGAAGGTCTCCGGTTTTGAAATCTGGCTCTTCGATAAGAATGATATCCAGACTGTCACCAAGATCGTCTTGAGCAAATATGCGTTTAACGACGATGAAACCCGCTCGCGTCTCTCGGCCAAGGGTGACCCCATCCTTGCGGAGAGCGGCGGCGTGGTCGAGCTCCAGACGGCATCGCTCCGGGTTGAAGCACGGATCGTGGATCTGAGCTACGGCGAAGGTGCCCTGCCAGACGATAGCTTTTTCGACCGGATGACGATCGAGCTCAAGGCGGTAGCCCGGGCTTGATTGCACGCCTGGCGGATCAAACGATAACCAAAACGAGCAGGCTAGCAGCCTGCTCGTTTTGGTTCGATCGCGATCTGCTTAACTGATGATTTCGAGGATTTTGAACTCCAATGTGCCGGCCGGCGTACTCGCCTTGGCGATATCCCCGACCTGTAGACCGATGAGCGCCTTCCCGATGGGGGATTCATTGGAGATCTTGCCTTCGCGGGGGTTCGCTTCCTTCATGCCGACGAGATGGAAGATCTCCTCGGTCGAGTTGTCTCCCATGACGCGGACGGTCGTTCCGATCTGCACGCTATTCCCATCCCCAGTGTCATCGACGATCGTAGCCCGAGAGAGGATGGCTTCCAATTCCTGGATTTTGCCCTCCAGGAATGCCTGTTCTTCTTTCGCCGCAATGTAATCTGCATTTTCGCTTAAGTCGCCCATCGAAATCGCATGCCGCAGCCTTCTCGCCAGGTCCTCGCGTTTTGGACCGACTAATTCCTGCAGCTCACGCTTAAGTTTCTCAGCACCATGGGGTGTGAGCAAATATTCTCTTTGATCCATCTAATCTCAACCTGCCTTCAACCATAGATAGAGGGAAAACGATCGACGCGGGTTCGCTGGCTTGCCGGGCTCCATCAATTGCAAAGGAGCGGATGAGGTGCAAGTTCGAAGCGTGTCTGGAAAACTCTGGAAGGTGAGTTTAATCGAGGCTCCCCAGGTGTGTCAATCCATCGTTTTGACATCAGGTGCCCCACTGGCGCATAATCAGCAGATAGCGTGCATGTCGTGGAGGACAGATGCCGTACCCATTCCCCAGTGTTGCATGGATTGAAGCTTTATGCGTGTACTTGAATCAGGATGAGCGCTACGGTCAGGTTGCCCGCAATTGGGAAGGCGATATGGTCGTCAGCATTGAAGCCGACAGCACCAGCCCCGATGGTTACACCTCGCGAGCTTTGTACCTCGATCTCTGGCACGGGGACTGCCGATCGGTGGGCGTGTATGATCCGGCGATTGAAGTGGTTCCCGAGGCGGCATACTCGTTGTCGGCTCCCTTTGCGAATATCATGAAGATTTTCACCGGGGAACTCGATCCTGTCCAGGCGATGCTCACACGACGCCTGCAGGTCAAGGGAAATATGGCTTACTTGCTGCGCAATATCCCGGTCGTCCTTGATTTTGTTCGCTGCTGCCAGCAAATCGAGATCGCAGCATAGTCTGGTCCAGCCAGGAAGGAAGGGAGATCGAATGCATTACCTGCTGATCCACCAGATCCAGCAATATCCAAGCACCCAGGATGCGTGGATCGAGTCCTGGAAGGGTGTTCGAGAACGGTGCTCCAGCGGGACGTCGCTGGCTGCATTCCTTTCTCGACACCAGCAATGGCAAGCTGTATTGCGAGTGGGAGGCGAGCAATATGGACGAGATCATGGCTTGCCTGGATGCGGAAAGCCTGCAGATGGCGCCCCTTGAATACCACACCGAGATCGTGTATTTCGACACTGCCTGGCTTGACGAAAGTTGAGGACCGATCTGAGGCTTGTTTTTCCGGGTCTTGCAGGTCCCTCCTGAAGGATGAGATAGCAAAATGATGCCGGATGATCGAAGTCAAGCGTCTTTCGATTATGTCATCGTTGGTTCCGGTTTTGGCGGGAGCGTCGCAGCCATGCGGCTGGCACAGAAGGGCTACCGCGTCTTGGTCCTGGAACGCGGGCGCCGCTTTGAAGACGATGATTTTCCTACGACAAATTGGGACCTACGAAAATACCTATGGCTGCCGGCATTGCGCTTGTTCGGGTTCTTACAAATGAGCCTGCTGCCGGATGTGCTGGTCATGCATTGGAGCGGAGTCGGGGGAGGCAGCCTGGGCTATGCCAATGTGCTCGTAGAACCGGACGAGGCAATTTTCAAAGCGCCAGCATGGAAGCGGCTTGGGGACTGGAAGGATTTGCTGGAGCCGCACTTTGCGACTGCCAAATCCATGCTCGGCCGCACGCTCCCACCCGTGTTGAGCGAAGCTGACGAGCTCCTGGGCGATGTGTCCAAGGAGTTAGCCCGGGGAGGCTCTTACCGGCCGACCGAGGTCGGCGTATATTTTGGCGAGGCAGGCGAAACCAGGCCTGACCCTTACTTTGGGGGGCAGGGTCCCGAAAGGACGGGCTGCATCCTCTGTGGTGGGTGCATGGTGGGTTGTCGCTATAACGCAAAGAACACGCTGCCCAAGAACTATCTGTATTTTGCGGAACGCTGGGGTGTGGAAATTCGCGCCGAGTCGGAGGTCACTGCGATCGAACCGGTGGCCGGGGGTGAGGCCAAAGCCCGTTATCGTATAGCATATCGTCCCTCAGCGAGCTGGTTTCCTGGACCAGAGACTGAGGTCTTCGCTTCGAACGTAATTCTCGCCGCGGGGGTCCTGGGGACCTTGCGGTTACTGTTCCGCTGCCGCGATCAACTGGGTAGTTTGCCTGCTATCTCGCAGTCGCTGGGGACCAACGTACGCACCAACAGCGAGGCACTGCTGGGGGTTACGGATGAGCGTCCTGATGCAAATCACACCGTGGGCATCGCCATCTCCTCCGTCATCGAAGCGGACGCGGTCACCCATATCGAGCCGTTCCGCTTCCCCGAAGGGTCGTCCTTCCTGTATCGTTTGCTGGGAGCTCCACTGATTGATGCAGGGAATGCCAGCATCGTGAAGCGCATATGGCTTCTGCTGAAAGAAACCATCCTGCACCCCCTCCAGTTTATCCAGGCCCACTTCGTGCCCAGTTGGGGGCGCAGGACCTTCGGGGTGTTGGTGATGCAAACCGAAGACAACCTCCTGCGCATCAGGCCGGGCAGGGGGATCCGGACAGGATTTCGCCTGGGCCTGACCTCGGATCGGCGCGTCGAATCGCCTGTCCAGGCCGAAATTGCGATCGGTCATGAGGTCACCCGCCGAATGGCGGCGAAGATCCAGGGCGCACCGATGGGCAACCTGCTCGAAGGCGCCCTCAATATTCCGATGACGGCTCATATCCTTGGTGGCGTTCCGATTGGCAGGTCGCCCGAAGAAGCGGTCATCGACATGGATTTTCAGGTCTTCAACTATCCAGGGCTATATGTAATCGACGGTTCTGTTCTGCCCGCTAACCCCGGATTAAACCCAAGCCTGACCATCACGGCGGTGGCTGAGTATGCCATGAGCAAGATTCCAGCTGCCGGCGGAGCAGAACCGTTGCCAGCGCTGCAAATCACCCCGGAACACATCCATGACTCGATCTAAAGGAGAGCCTTTCCCGCTTCGCATCGTCGAGGTCGATCTCGAATCTGAGCGTTGCTCGCAGCGTCTGATTAGCCCGGAACACCATCGGAAATTCATCGGTGGATCCAGCCTGGCTGCGTTTCTGCTCTATGAACACATCCTTCCTGAACTGGATCCTCTCAGCCCGCAAGCGCCCTTGGCCTTCGTTAACCGGTCCGCTTACAGGGACGCTTGGCCCGGCCGTCGGGTCGGGCAGTCGTCTGCGCAAAATCACCGGCCACCCGGGCTTGGGGCGAATCGAATATCGGCGGTCATCTAGGACCACAGCTGCGCTTTGCAGGGTTCGACGGTTTGATCGTCCACGGTCGCGCTCAGGTGCCCATCTACCTGTGGGTGCATGATGGGAAAGTAGAATTTCGACCGGCGTCTCAGTTGTGGGGAACGCTGGATACGTACGCAACGCAAGAAGCGATCCGGGACGAGTTGGGCGTGCCTGGTGTTCACGTTGCGTGCATTGGCCTGGCTGGCGAGAACCTCCTGCCATCAGCAGGCATACTCTGTGATCATGGGCGGGTAGCCGGCCGCACGGGGATGGGCGCCATCATGGGCTCGAAGAATCTGAAGGCCATCGCCATCTATGGCCGCGAACCGACTCCGGTTGTCCTGCCTCAGGAGTTTAATCCTATGCGCAGCCAGGTAAACAAGGCCATGCGCGAGGACATCGTCTCGCAAGGGTTGCGTGATTTTGGGACCGGCGGCGCAAGCGACATTTTCGATTACTTTGGCATGATGCCAAAAAAATATTACTCGATGGGAACGCTGGACGACACCGATCAGGTATCCGGCCCCAGCATGCATGAGACGATTTTGAGCGGCGTGAGCACATGCCACGGGTGCGTCATTGCATGCGGTCGAAAAGTGCGCTTGGAGGACGGGGCCGAGCGGAAAGGTCCGGAGTATGAAACCATCGTCGGTTTTGGGCCCAACCTTGGTTCGACGGATCTCTCGGCCATCACCAGGCTAGGCGAGCTTTGCGACATCTACGGCATGGATACCATCTCCACCTCCAACACGATTGGCCTGGCTTTCCTCATGTATGAGCGTGGGATCCTGGATGATGCGCAGTGCGGTGGGCCGCTTGCCTGGGGAGATGTGGGCGCAGCGGAGCGGCTCATCCACTTGATGATCCACCGTGAAGGCTTGGGGGAGCTGCTTGCGCAGGGAGTCGCTCGCACTGGCTCAAGCTCACGGTGTGCCCGAACTAGCTGCACAAGTAAAAGGTTTGGAGACTCCGTACCATGACCCGCGTGGTGGTACAGGGGTGGCTTTGAGCTATGCGACTTCACCGCGCGGCGCCTGCCACAATCAAAGCCATTATTACATGGTCGAAATTGGTCAGACGGTGGAGGAGATCGGCGTGATGCGCTTTGAGCGGCAGGCTGGAGCTGAAAAAGCCGCCAATGTCGTTCGGCATCAGGACTGGCTTACGGTTTTGAACGCTTTGGTCGCCTGCATCTTCGCCAATGTAGGTCCGGAGACGATGTGCGAACTGCTCAACCTCGTTACGGGGTGGGGGTATACTCCCGAGGAATTGATGCTGTCCGGGGAACGGGGCTGGACGTTGAAGAGGCTGATAAACAACCGCCTGGGTTTTTCTAGCCGGGATGACAGCCTGCCCGACCACCTGAATCAGCCGTTGAGGATGGGGGGGCAGCTGGCTTTACGATCCCCTTCGAGGAGATGCTCAGCGCCTACTATGCTGCAAGGGGCTGGGAGGCGGATACTGGCCGGCCTGGCCGATCTGTACTCAAGCGCCTTGACCTGGAGGCGTTTCGAGAGAAAGGAACGTAGGGAGGGCACCGTGCACTCGAAAGTTGTAAGCGTACAGGAGATGCTCGCGATCGAGAGCGAAGCGGACGCAGCCGGCCTGTCTTACGCGGAGATGATGGCCAATGCTGGGCACAGCGATTGCCCGGGCTATCCTCCAGCGCTGGCCGGAAAGCGAGTCGTGGAACGTCCTCCTGCTCATTGGGCCTGGCAACAACGGAGGCGATGGGCTCGTCGCTGGCCACCACCTGGCCGAGGCGGGAGCTCACGTCACTGCCTACCTCTCACGCAGCCGGCCGGAAGGGGATCCCAATCTTAGCCGCCTTCAAAAGGATGACCAGCTGATCGTGCTTGCGGAGGAGGACAAAGGTTATCGCGAGCTTGAAAAGCTGGTCGCAGGAGCGGACTTGATCCTGGATGCCCTGTTGGGGACCGGGATTAAACTGCCGCTTAAGGGGACGATCAAAAAGCTCCTCGCGCAGACCCACGCTGCCTTGAGCGAAAGAAGGGTGCCGCCAATCGTCGTAGCGGTGGATTGCCCTTCGGGCCTGGACTGTGACCAAGGTGCGATCGCCGATGAGGCGATCAGGGCCGACCTCACCGTCACGCTAGCAGCGGCTAAGGTAGGTCAATTCACCTTCCCCGGAGCCACATATGTAGGTGAGCTCGAGGTCGCTGACATCGGCATCGACCCATCCCAGAAGACTCTCGCGTCCGTAAAGCTCGAACTAGCCGACCTGGATTTCGTAAAACCGCTGCTCCCAGCCAGGCCAGCCGATTCACACAAGGGCACTTTCGGCCGCGTGATCATGGCAGCTGGGTCAGTTAATTACCCTGGATCCATCTTCCTGGCTGGTGGCGCTGCTTACCGGGTGGGCTCTGGGCTCGTGACCCTGGCCAGCGTAAGGGATGTGTACAGCGGGTTGATCGGTGCGCTTCCTGAAGCGACCTGGATCCTGCTCCCGGACGAAATGGGGGTGATCAGTGAAGCGGCAGCCGGCGTCTTGATCCCGGAGCTCGAGCATGCTGCGGCCTTCCTCGTGGGTCCTGGGATTGGCCGTGAAGCAGCTTCCAAAGCATTCCTCAACCGGGTTTTCACGGGAAAAGTGGTGGAGCCAAGGCTGGGTTTCGTGTCACCGGGCATTCCACAAGCAGATTTTACGCTCCCACCGTGCGTGGTTGATGCAGACGGGTTGAAGCTCCTCGTAGAATTGGAAGACTGGGCGAAGCGGCTGCCTCCAGGATCGGTGCTCACGCCCCATCCAGGCGAGATGTCGATCATGACCGGGATGCCGGTTGCGGATATCCAGGCGGAATCGGCGGAAGACAGCTGCAAAAATGGCCCAGGAGTGGGGGCATGTCGTCGTCCTGAAAGGCGCTTTCACAATCGTAGCTGGGCCTGAAGGTCGCCAGGCGCTTCTCCCTTTCGCAAGCTCCAGCCTGGCGAAAGCTGGAACCGGGGACGTCCTCGCAGGCGTGATCGCTGGCCTGTTGGGTCAGGGCATGGACGCCTTCGACGCCGCCGTCCTCGGTTGCTGGCTGCACGCACGTGCAGGTCAACTGGCGGCAGATTGGTATCAAACCGAGGCGGGGGTGGTCGCGGGCGACCTGCTCGATTTCCTCCCCCTCGCTGCCGCAGAACTCGGCCAGGCGTAAATTCCTCCTCGGGAACATGGACCCGGCGTGAACACGAAGATGCGCAGATCGAATCTGCGCATCTCATGTTGTTTGAAGTGGGTGTTTAAGGTGGATTAGCTGCCGGCGATCTCGTCTCGTTTTTTCTTGGCTGCTTGCTTGCCGGAGTCGACGGCTTTTTCAATGCGTGTCTTCTGTTCCTCCAGGATGACCTGGCCACGCTTCTGCAAATCCTCGGCTTTATTCTTGGCTTCCTGAGCAAGCTCTTCTGCTTTCGCACGTGTATCGGAGGCTGCTTGTTCAACCTGGTCTTTGAGCTCGATGCCCTTATCGCGAATCATGGTTCGGGTCTCTTCGCCAGATTGCGGAGCCATGAGCAGGGCTACGGCAGCGCCTACCAGGCCTCCAATCACAAAGCCAGAGACGAAAGCTCCAAAATCCCCATTTCGATCAGACATAGTTTCAACTCCTTGGTCCTTGGACCTCTAGATTATTGTTTTCTGCGGATGCCGAGTAGATCGAACACACGGCGCATTGCAGCAAAGGAACTGTTAACCTTCACGACTGGTTGCACGAGATTGTTGCTTAGGAACCTGGTCGTTCCACGCAGGTTGCCCAGGGCATCGTTGGTCGAGTCGAGAATTGGACCGATCTCGTTCCTCAGCAAATCAGTCAGCCGGGCCAATTGGAAGATGAGGATAATCAGCGCCAAGCCGATTAATAGCGCCTCAACCGCGACGAAGATGATGACGATATCGCGTATGGTCTCAGTCTGGGTCGGGTTCTGAACCATCGCGATGACGGCGAAAACAATCCCGACCAGGAGCGCGATGAGCACAAGCGCTCCGAGCACCAACCAGATGGTGCTGCTGGTTTGGCTGCGGGGCTCTTCGGCTGAAGAATCCGGTTCAATTTGTGGTTGACGATCATGATCGGTCATTGCACTTTGATTATAGCATAGCGACTTGGCGGCAGGTTAACGCCGCCGGCGTCGGCCACCGTTCCTTTGCCCAGAGGTGCCTGGCTCGGCGCCAGCCAGGACCGCCGAAAACCAGATCGCGAGAAGGGAAGCCAGGAGGGCAGGAAACAGGTTGATCACCCCGATCCGCATCAAGTGCCAATCCAACCACTCGCCGATCAGGTGCCCTGCAAAGAACCCCACCCAGGATGCGGCCACGGTCAGCATGAGTCGATTTAAGCTTCCGCCTCGCAGAAAATGGAAGAAACCAGCCGGAATGACGCCAATCAGCAGCCCTAGGACCACGCCCTGAATCGTCACGGATCGATCCTCCCTCCACCTAGGCACAGCTCTTCAGAATAAAAGACAGCCTGCTGGCCGGGGGTGATGTCAGGCAGCGGCTGCTCGAGGGTGACCTCAAACTGGGCTCCTTGGGACTGGATACGACAGGCAACCCGTTTCGCTCTATAGCGAACCTGGACTTGGAGGGGCTGGTCCGTTCCTGGTGGGTTGCCCGAGACCCAATTTATTTGGCTTATCCGGAAGTCCGTCCTGCCCAGCTGTTCTCTTGACCCGACCACGAGCGTGTTTTCTGCGACCGCTTTCTCAATGACGTAGAGCGGTGCTGGGGCGCTGATGCCCAGCCCTTTGCGTTGGCCAATCGTGTAACGGGCGAGCCCAGCATGTTGGCCAAGCTCGCGACCAGCCAAATCCACAATTCTTCCTGGAAGGCCAACGGCATTATTGGTCTCCAGGAACGCCCTGTAGTCCTGATCGCCAAGGAAGCACAGGTCCTGGCTCTCTGGGCGATGCGCGCTGGACAGTTTCAAGCCACTGGCAATTTGCCTCACCTGCGCCTTGTTTAGCTCACCCAGGGGGAAAAGAGCATGTTGGAACTGGTCCTGATCAAGGACGCTGAGCACGTAGGATTGGTCTTTTTGCGGATCGAGTCCACGCAGGAGCTGAATCTGGCCGTCTACCTGGCGCAGGCGTGCGTAGTGCCCGGTAGCCAGGTGGGTCGCACCCAATGCCAGGGCGTGATCGAGCAGGTATCTGAAGCGGATGTTGCGATTGCATGAAATACACGGGTTCGGCGTAATACCTTTCGCATAGCCATCAATAAACATATCTACGACCTTGGATTTGAACGCTTCTTTGACATCAAGGACATAGAAGGGAATATCGAGCTGGCCCGCCACCTGACGAGCGCGTGCGACATCGTCGGGGGTGCAGCAGCGGTTGAGGTGTTCAGGACCGGCGCTCCACAACCGGAGCATGATCCCGAAAACTTCCTCGCCTTGATCCTTTAAGAGCGCCGCCGCGACCGAGCTATCCACGCCGCCGCTCATTGCAACAGCAATTCTACGGGTCAAGATCAGGCCACCTTTGGGGTGTGGGCTGCCCGTAAGCGATCGATGATCCCCGGCAGCGCTTCACAAAAACGCTTAATCTCCTCATCAGACGAGGTGCGGCCAAGCGAGATGCGAAGGGAGCCCAAAGCCCAGGCTTCATCAAGACCCATGGCAAGCAGAACGCCGGAAGGTTGCGGATCCCCAACCTTGCACGCGGAGCCTGCGGAACATGCAAAACCTTCCAGGTCGAGTGCAGCCAGGAGCGCGTTGCTCTCCAATTGGTCGAAGGCAAAGGAGGCATGATGGGGAAGGCGTTGAATGGGATGGCCGGTCAGCACTGCATACTCAATCCGTTCGAGTACGCTGCCAATGATGCGATCACGCTGCGCGGAAGCCCTTTGGCTGGATTCCTCGCGAAGCTGGATTGCGAGGTTGAGCGCCTCTGCCATCCCGACGATGAAAGCGACGTTCTCCGTTCCAGGCCGCAATCCGTATTCCTGGCTGCCCCCATGGAGAAGCGGTGCCAGGGGTGCCCTCGCTGGACGGATGAGCAAGCCAACACCTTTTGGGCCGTAGAATTTGTGGGCGCCCAGGGTCAGGAAATCCACCGGGAGAGAACGCTGGTCGACGGGCAAGTAGGCAGTCGCTTGGGTTGCATCCGTGTGGAGCGGGACTCCCCGGTTCGCGGCAGATCTCCCCGATCTGCTGGAGTGGGTTGATGGTCCCGACCTCGTTGTTGGCGAAGATTATCGACACGGCGGCAACCCGATCGGATAGCAATGCGGCGAGATCAGCAGGACTTACCTGCCCATACGCATCAACGGGGATGAGCTTCAGCTCGAAGTCATGTGCCGTTTCCAGCCAGCGGAGCGTGTTCAGCACGGACGGGTGTTCTACCGCGGTGCTGATTAAGACGTTCGCGCCGGTTTGTTCCCTACGAGAAAAAGCCAGGCTGGTCAGGCTGAGATTGTTGCTCTCGGAGGCGCCGCTGGTAAAGATGACCTGTTCAGGCTGGCACTCGAGGTGCGCGGCAATCCTCCCCCGGGCATTGGCAATCGCGCTTTCGCCGGCCTGGCCAAACTGGTGGACGGAGGAGGGATTTCCATACACCGTACTGAAGTAGGGCAGCATTGCCTCCACGACGCGTTCGTCGACCGGGGTGGTGGCTGCGTGGTCAAAGTAACTGTAGCTAGCCTTCATGGCACCGATTCTAACATGCGCCAGGCGCTTCCTGCCGCTTGCGGCCGGGCAATGCCTGCTTTCGTCGCCGGGTTTATAATCCTTTTGATTGATCGTCGAGAGGAGTCATACATCCATGCAGACCTTGATCGAATCCATTCACGCCCTTGAAGTCCTCGACTCGCGCGGGAACCCGACCGTGGAGGTTGAAATCGTGCTCTATGACGGGAGCTGGGGGAGGGCGATCGTGCCCTCCGGAGCTTCCACTGGCGTGCATGAAGCGCTGGAACTGCGAGATGGCGAGAGCGAGCGTTTCTCGGGCAAGGGCGTCCGTAATGCGGTACGCAACGTCAACGAGGATATCGCCGAGTTGCTGCTCGGTTGGGACGCGAGCGAACAGCGCGTCATCGATCTGGCGATGAACGAACTCGATGGAACGCCGAACAAATCCAGGCTGGGTGCGAATGCCATCCTCGGGGTGAGCCTGGCGGCCGCCAAGGCCACGGCGAATTCGCTCGGCGTGCCGCTCTATCGCTATCTTGGTGGCGTGGCGGGCCATCTCCTGCCCGTGCCCATGCTCAATATCCTCAATGGCGGCGCCCATACCGGGTGGCAGTCGACCGACGCGCAGGAGTTCATGATCATGCCGCTGGGTGCTCCCAGCTTCGCTGAGGGCTTGCGCTGGGGGGCGGAGGTCTACCATGCCTTGAAAGCTGTGCTGCGTGAAAAAGGTTACACCGCGTTGGTGGGCGACGAGGGGGGCTATGCCCCAGCTCTGAAAGCGAACGCCGAGGCCGTCGAGGTCATCCTCGAAGCCATCGGGAAGACAGGCCTGAAACCAGGAAAGGATATCGCCCTGGCGCTCGATCCTGCCGCCTCAGAGTTTTACGACAGCGAGCAGCACAGCTACAACCTGCGACGGGAAGGGAAACAACTGGACGGAGCGGCCATGGTAGAGTTCTGGGCTGACTGGGTCCGGCAATACCCGATCGTATCGATTGAGGATGGCCTGGCCCAGGATGACTGGGAAAGCTGGCAGCTGATGACAGAGCAGCTTGGTGACCAGATCCAAATCGTGGGGGACGACTTGCTGGTAACCAATCCAGAACGGGTGCGGAAGGGGATCGAGCTTTCAGCTTGCAATGCCCTGCTGGTCAAGCTCAACCAGATCGGTACGTTAACCGAGACGATGGATGCGGTTCAACTTTGCCGGGACGCGGGGTGGAGGGCGGTCGTATCCCATCGTTCGGGCGAGACGGAGGATGCAACGATTGCAGATCTCTCCGTTGCCATCGGCATGGGCCAAATTAAGACGGGCGCGCCTGCGCGGTCGGACCGGGTGGCAAAGTACAACCAGCTGCTGCGCATCGAGGACGAGCTTGGTGAAGCGGCGGCGTATGCAGGTTGGGATTCGCTGGGGATCAGATTCAAGAAGTAACCGGCACAGGTTGGAGGAGACACTGAGCCCTGGTCGTTGGACCAGGGCTTATTTTGTTCCATCTGAGCAGGCGATCCGTTGTCCCCTTGTGAAGATTCAGGATTGATCTTCCGTCATCTGCTTCACAGGGGTAGTGCAGTAGGGGCAAATCTGCCAGGGAAGTTCGAGCAGTAAACCGCATGCAGCACACGGCTTGCGCAAGCGGGTGTGGCAGTACGCACAAACCTGCCAGTCAGGGTGGATGGCCGCGTTGCAGCCCGGGCAGTGGGCGTGACCCTCGACCTCGGTGAGCAGTGCTTCCTCCTCGAGCGTCTCTTGATAGATTTCATCAAGTGTGCGGGAGGGCCGCAGGATTAAGTAGAGCACCAAGCCGGGCAGGAACAGGACGGCGACGACGATCGCAGCGAGCACGTGCACCAGGCGGTCGCGCGAGCGGGAGCGGATATCACGCAGGGTCCAGAAAACAAGGCTGAGCCAAAGGCCCGCCAGGAAGGCGCCGAAGAATGCTGTCAGCACGGTGAATGCTTGACCAAGCGAGGTAAGGCCGATTGCATTGTCCATGAGTCCCTTCCTTCCGGGCGGGATTATAGCATGGGGCATATCCCTGTTGGGAACGCATTAGGCTGGTCGTTGACATGCAATGTGCGTTGCAGTAGAGTACGCCAGGTTGCGAAATCTTAGGGGGCAAGAGATGGGGGACAGGACGCGAAGTTATCGAATTACGGATCTGGACCGAGGAGATCGGCCGCGCGAACGTCTGGCCGCGCTCGGAGCGAAAGCCCTGTCGAACGCCGAGCTGCTGGCAATCTTGATCAGGACCGGGATCGAGGGGATGAACGCAGTCCATGTAAGCCAGAACCTGATCACGAGCTGCGGTGGTCTACCAGGCTTGCACCGGATGAGCTTCGCGAGCCTGCGCTCGCAGCGTGGGATCGGTCCAGCCAAGGCAGCGCAAATCAAGGCTGCCATCGAGCTCGGGCGCAGGTTGGCTGCGGCAGTGCCAGAGGAAAAATTCCGCATCCAATCCCCGGAAGATGCGGCTGGCCTGCTGCTTTACGAGATGGGGGCGCTCGAACGAGAGCATTTGCGCGTGGTTCTGCTGGACACCCGCAACCAGTTAATCAGGATCGTCGATGTCTACCAGGGTTCGCTTAACAGCTCCTTTATCCGGATCGGCGAGGTGTTCCGTGATGCTGTGCGCGAGCAAGCTGCGGCAATCATCCTGGCTCACAATCATCCCAGCGGTGACCCAACCCCGAGCCCGGAAGACATCGCAGTGACGCGAGCCGTCGTGGAAGCCGGCAAGCTGCTGGACATCGAAGTCCTCGATCATATCGTCGTCGGGCAGGCGCGTTTCGTGTCCCTGAAAGCTCGCGGATTAGGCTTCTAAGCCGCTGAGGAAGGTTTGATGGAGTACCAGATCATTTTGCTGCCGCGCGAGGACTATTGGAACTGGGTAAGGGCCAGCCAGGAATATGTCCTGCAGTATGGTGCAAACCTGACGCAAGACCCCGGGACGGCAGGGCGTTATATGGCTCCGGCCCAGGTGGTTACCTTTCCGAGCGTCGCTGGCGGCTATCCTGTGGAAGGTGACCTGGAGAGCTGGTTCCAGGTTAATTACCCGGGCGTGCGCCTGGATGTCATCGAGGCCAGTAATCCCAAACAGCTAGAACGGGAATTTGGCCAGAGGCTCGATGACCACGATCGATACGGCCAGAAGCGCAAACCCTTCTATCTTCTCTGGCCAACCGATTTTCCAGTCATAACGCAGGCCTTCGGCGTGAACCCGCAAATCTACAGCAGGTTTGGGGTTCCGGCGCATGAAGGACTCGATATTCGAGCATTTTCAAAATCCAAAATATACGCATGTGCGGCAGGTGAGGTTTTCCTCGTGCATCTCAACCCCAGGACGCACCCGTACGGCATCCATGTACGGATCCGCCATAAGGACGGCTATAAAACGATCTATGGGCATTTGGCCAAGCCCACCGTCGTCGTCGGTGAGCGCGTTGAAGCTGGCCAGGTGATTGGGCTGGCCAACTCGACCGGGGCCTCTACAGGCTCGCATCTGCACCTGACCCTGAAAAGGGATGGAGCGACAGAGCGGAAGGAGACGAGTTTTCCGAAGGATATCCTCGATCCCACGCCGTTCATGGTCTGGCCAGAGGGGAGCTACAAGAAGTCGATCCAATCCGTCGCGTGGGCACCGGGGCAATGCTTGATCGGCGCCCATGGGCGAGTTGATGGCCCGATGACCGAGGACGATGTCAGGATGGTGGATACTGCCCGGCTGGAGGCGATCAAGCTGCACCTCGCCGACACGGAAGAAACGATCGAGGCTTTACGAGCCGTCCGGCCTGGCATCTTCCTGATGGTCCGGGTGACAGCAGACTTTTCGAGCGATGCCCTTAAGCCAGACGAGTTCATCAAGTTGGTTCGGGATGATTACGCTCGGCATTACGCTGCTGGCGTACGCTACTTCGAGCTGCATGCCAACCCGAACGCCCAGTTTGCCGGCTTGCGCCGGACCTGGAATGATGGCAGCGAATTCGCCGATTGGTTTTACATCGTTCAGCAGAAGCTGCGTGGGATGTTCCCCGAAAGCAAACTTGGTTTCCCCGGGCTCGCTCCTGGCCCTGACATCCCTGGATGGCAGGAAAACAGCATGCGCTTTCTCGACCAGGCAGATGAATCGATTTACTCAGCAGATTGGGTTGGTGTGCACGCTCAATGGCTCGATCCGTTCGGGATGGCATCGATGGATGGCGGACGGATTTACGAGTTGTACAGGCACCGCTATCCGGGGAAGATATTTTTCATCACCGAGTTTTACAACCCATCGACCGCGGTCAACATCGATGTAAAAGCGGGCCAGTACCTCAACTATTTTGAGCAGTTGAGGAAAGAACCAGGCATCGGCGCGGCCTTCTCTTTCGCACTCTCAGCAGAGTCCGGGCATGACCCGATGGTCTGGCAGGGTCATCCAGGTGAAGGGGATGTTGTTGCCGGGATCATCGGGGGTAGGACATTCTAGCCACCCATCTCACCAGCTGACGATCACCTGGCGTGTAGCCCGGTTGCGGTCCGAGAAGAGGACATGACCATGCTCACGGCCATGTTCCCATAAGCGGTGCGTAACCCTGACGTCCTGCTCGCAGTAATCGAGCACCCGATCAATCTGTCCAGCTTTAAACCATTCGACTGATTTCAATCCATCCGCGCTCTTGCCGACGCCGAGGGTCGCCTCAGCCAGATTGGCGAGCGGCAGGCGGAAGCCCAACTGCCGTTCAACATCCAGCATGAGATCGATGGTCTTGGCTGCCAGCTGTTGGTTGAGGTTCAGGCCGTAGGGGCTCAGCACTTCGTAATCAAAACGGAGGAGATTGAATCCCACAACGCGCTCAGCCGCCTGAAGTTCTAGCAGCAGTTTCGGTACATCGGGTTCTGTATACCGATGCACGATCCCGGTTTCGTGTTCCAGCGTGACACCGGCCGCGAAGCCCATCCTGCTGATGTTTTTCCAGCCTCCGACATCCTGGGCCAGGCGCTGTGTTTCGAGATCAAATATGATCTGGCCGGTCATGTCCATCCATTCTTGCCGCTGCGCTGCGGGTTGCAGCCGCTCTATGTCGAAAGACGAAGTAGGCGATGGTCAGGATTATGAGAACTGCGGCTCCTCCAGAAAGCATCGTTGGTAACCGATCCCGCTCAGGCACCAGCAGCGTGGCTTCCCACTCCGACTGGAGTTGGTCGAGCGATCGCTGGTAAACACGCTGCACTGCGCCGGTACAGGAGGCCCCTTCTTGATAAGCTTCGAGAAGCTTGTTGATCCCGCCCACGCCATAGATATCGACCATGTAGCGCAAGAAGGAACCGCTCTGGGCATACGCGAGTTGAGCGCCATCTGAGGCTGCAGGAAACGCAGAGCACAGGTCGGTAAAACGAAGCAAGGATTTGGTTTGAATCGCCAGTTCTAGCGCGTTGTGTCCGGCTAGGCTTGGGGTGCCCTCCACAAGGGTCGCCATGCCCTCCGCTAGCCATGGCGGGTATTCCACCGCAGCGCCAGGCCCCTGGTTCAGCAGCAGGTGAACGAGTTCGTGGGGGAGCAGGCGCTCCAACTGGACTAAGCCCTCCGCTCCCACATTCGCTGAAAGGTAGATGACCCCTGAAGCCGGCTCCGCATGGCCGGCAGTTTGCGGGAGACCGACCAGCGCCAACGCGCTTTGCAGTTCCTGGGGGGAGTTGTACAGGACGACCTTGATCTCGGAGGTCGGGATGAGCGCGAAGGATTGCTCGATCTGGCTAAGGGCCATTTCGGTTGTCTCGAGGATGGCCTGCCCTTCGCTCAGGGTTCGGTCATGCCAGAGAAGGCTGACTTTGTCCCCGGCACGCGCATCCCAGTCATAGCGGTCGTCCAGATACTCGAGCTCCAGGGTTTGCGTGGAGAGCACTTCGCCGCTGTCAAGATCGATCTGCCACCAGTAATAGAGCCGTTCAAAAGCGGAGAGGGGCAGCTGCCCGGGATCCAGCTCAACCGTCACCAGCGTGTTGTTGGCATCGAGGAGGTCGGCCAGGAACACCTTGGCCGTCTCGGAGGATTCTGGGCGAACAAACACAGCAGCCCGGAATATCTTGCCCATATCGGGCACTGCGGCCGTCAAAGTGATCAACTCTCCAAAGCGGTAGGAAGCGGTTGTCTCAATCAAGCCCTGGGCGGTGCCGGTTGACGAAGTACCAAGCATAAAGAAAGAGAGCAGGACGAGCACCAGGACGGAGGTGCGGCGGTAGGTCATCCGATGCCCAGCAAGATAAGGATCGGGGTTATCGTGAGCGGAGAAAGCAAGGTCGTAACGACCACGGCTGAAGTCACGACATCGGGGCTTGCGTCAAACTCGATGGATAGGATCATCGCCAGCACCGCAGTCGGTGTCGCTGCCTCCAGGATGGATACTTGTCCAGGAAGCGTATCAACCCCAACCAACGAAGACAGCATCCATGCCAATGCCGGTGCGACGATTAGCTGCAAGACGGCGACCACACCAAGGATGTCCCACCTGCGGGGCATCCCGGCCCTGCCCATCTGCATGCCGAGGACAAGCAGCATGAGTGGGACCGTGGCTTTTGAGAGAAGTTCGACCGGCTGCAGGACAAAACCGGGCAGGCTTACCTGCAGGACCCGCAGGGCGATGGCCAGCAGCGCGGCATAAAGCGCCGGGACGCGCAAGAGCCCCAGTAAGGCAGAACGAAACGAGGATGACCCGGAGCGTGCGATGAATACACCAAGCAAATTGGTCCAAACCGAACAGGTGATGAAAAAAATGCTCGCCCAGGCCAGTCCATCTTGACCCAGCGCGATCTGGTTGAGGGATAGGCCGTAGTTGCCCGCGTTCAAGAAGGATGCGCTCAAGATAAGCGCGGCAGTGAGGCGCGCATCCAGCCGCATCGCCCTGCCGGCACCCCAACTTAAGACGATCAAGGCAAAGATGACCAGGCTGGCAATGGCGGCCATGCGCAGGGCACCATCGACCGCGATCGCGCTGGTAAGCAGGAGCTCAAACACCAGGGCTGGGGTGAGCACGTTAAAGACAATGACCGCCAGCGAGCGGGGATCAAGCCCCAGGCGGCGCTGCGCCAGGAAGCCAGCACCTGCGACAAGCAAGATGGGGATGAGGTTGTCAGCGAAGACCTGGATGAGATGGCCCAAGCGTGGTCGTCCTAAGCGTCTTCTTCGTCCAAGTCAAACAACAAGAAGTCTGGGGTTCCTTGGAGGAAGGCGATGTGGTCGAGGGAATCTTCGATCGCCTGGTAGAGCGCGTCTTCGGCTTGCGTGGCCTCAAGCAAACCGCTCAAAGCCTCAAGCGCTGTTTCGCCTCCAATCTGGCCCAATGCCCATACTGCATTTCTCTGGACGAGATCATGCACATCATCGAGGAGTTCGATTAATGTGGTCCGAGCTCTGCGAATTTCAAGTTCTCCTGCCGCCCGGGCAGCCTCTGCCCGGATATCCGGTGATGAGTTGGATAGCTCTTCCATGATGGTGTCTACCCACCGCTCGTGATAGGACCGGCCCATCGCAATCACGGCTGAGGTGACGAGGCTTTCGCGACCGCTCTGGTAAGCCGCCTCGATTGCCTCGCTCGCCTCTTCCCGAGAGGAATAACCGAGCAACTCGACAATCGTGCCGTGCAATCCCTCTGCCGGATCTTGTTTGAGGGAACTGAGCAAGTGCTCCTCGATCGCGGCAAGGGTCCCTTCCGGAAGCTTTCCCAGCTGGCCAAGCAGGACAAATCGGCCGAGCGCCTCCGCTGCCGCAATCTGAACCGGAAGGTGGGCCGAGTCCTGCAGCGCAACGCTAAAGGGTGGAATGAGCGCTGCATCCTCGAATTCCCACAGGTTGCTAATCGCAATCCGCCGGACGTCAGGATCGGGATCGTCGACCAAAGCCTGGTTGATGCGATCAAAATCAAGTTCGAATTTCTCATCCGCCTGCTGCCCGAGGAGTGCGATTAGAAGATGCCGGCGTTCAGCGGACAGCGAGTCCCAGGTCTCGAGAAAGCGCTCAAGCTGGGAGGCATCGAGGTCCGAGACGCTCTCGAACTCATCGATTGGAATAGGGAGCCCCTCGTCCCTGAGTGCTTCCAGAAACGCGTCAAAGTTTTCTTCCATGAAGTTCAGGCCTCTTACGGCAGCTGGATCGGATTGATGAAATCTTGCAGGTTAAAGTAAACCATCAGGATGATGAGTAGGGCAAATCCAATTGCATGCGCGTACCCCTCTAGCTGGGGTGAAATCTTGCGCCCGATAACGGCTTCGATCAGCACGAACATAAGCCGGCCTCCGTCGAGGGCAGGGAAAGGGAGCAAGTTTGCGATGGCGAGGCCGACACTGATAACACCGATCAAGTTCATGGTGATGAATGGACGTTCGGAAGACCTGTCGACGGAGCTCGCCCAGGCAAGCATGTCATGGATCCCTTTCAGTCCACTCACGCGTGCTTCTTCCGGAGCTGCTTCCCCGTTGAGCAGCCGGCCTGGGAGACGAACGATCGAGATGACCTGGGCGCCGATCGAATCAACGCTGAAGCGGGCGGCTTCGCCCCATGACATTTGTGAAACGGGATAACTAAGCGTCACGCCAATCGGGCCCTGGCCATCGGGGAATGTTTCCCGCGGGACGAGCGTGATCGTGAGTTCTTGACTATCGCGCAGAATGACCAGTGACATGGGCTCGCCCAGGTGGGCGCGTGTAGCGGCTTGCATGTCCTCGAAACTGGAGATCTTATCGCCCTCCACTGATTGGACGATATCCCCAACTTCCAGACCGGCCGTTTCGGCGGGTGTGCCGGGAGAGATTTGACCGATCCGCACACGTTCAAAATCTGGTGCCGCAAACTTGAATGCGAACGATAACACGATGAAGGCGATGGCGATGTTGGCGGCAGGGCCGGCGATCAAAACCAGGGTTCTTGATAGTTTGCTCGCGCTGGAAAGGCCATTGGGAACATCCGGGTCGTCCTCACCAGCCAACCGGACGAAGCCGCCGAACGGGATCCAGTTCAGGGTGTAGCGCGTGTCTCCGGCAGTGAACAGCGTTACAAGCCGGGGTGGATACCCGAGCCCAAACTCTTCAACCTTGATGCCGCGCCAGCGCGCAGCCAGGTAGTGGCCGAATTCATGTCCCAGGAGCAGGACGCCCAGCACGCCGATGAAAAGCAATAGATCAGACAAAGGAAACCTCTAAGAATATGACGTTTACGGCACTACGCGGGATTATATCACCGGGGTATGCCCGTTTCAGTCGAGCAGCCTGGCGCCGTCGCCTTCAGGAGCGCTGAGCACGGATTGAGTATCCGGCTGTTCTTCGAGCATGGTGCGGATGCGGGTGGAGGCTTCTTCTGTCGTGAGACAGTGGACGTTGGGACCCGCATCTACCGTGTAAAAAACAGGCTCACCCGCAGAACGCCACTTCCGGATCAACTGCATGATGGCCAATGTCCCGGGTGTCCAGTAGAGCAGCGGTGGAGTCGAGGTTTGCATGACTGCGTGCATCAGGTTCGAGTCGAGCTCGCAGGTCTCCGCCAGCGCTTCAAAATCGCGCGCCTCATAGGCCTTCAGCACACGACCCATTCGTGCGGGCGTGTCCGAGATGCGTGCCGACTGCAGGGGGCTGGTCTCCGCCAGGGCGTGGCCGCGCGTCGAGCCCACCGTTTTATGGCTCGCGCTCACGATGGTCACAAGGTCAACCAGGGGCCAGTACCCCGGGGGAAATACTTGTTCCGCGTAGCTGGAATCGGAATCCTCGCCCGCGCGCAACCGGACGACCCCTCCGAAGATCGATCTTGCCGCCGAGCCAGAACCCGTGCGGGCCAAGATGGAGAGCTCGCGCGGCTCGAGCTCGAGACCAGCCGCTCGGCTTGCCGCCAGCGCCAAGGCGGCGAAACCGGAGGCCGATGAAGCGATCCCGGCTCCCGCCGGGAAGCTATTCTCACTGCGAACCTCTGCGTGGAGCGCGCGGGGTCGGATTTGGGACAACAACTCAACCACGCGTGAAGCGGTTTGCTCCGAAGCGGGCTCCTGGTTGATGACCACGGAATCGCGTTCGAGTTCCGGTCGGAATTGAACCGTCGTTCTGGTTTCAAGTCCGCTGAGCGTTATGGATAGGGAGTCGTTGGCTGGGATGCGCAAGCGCGCATCTCGATTGCCCCAATACTTGATTAAGGCAATATTCGGGGATGCGACGGCTGTCGCAGCATACTCATTCATGTGGATATTGTAGCCCGTCCTGGATGGTTTTCGGGTGCCTTAACTCTCGATGACTTCGATCCGCGTCCCACCTGGCATCGACACCGTGACGTCACCGGGATCGTATGCGACATGAGGTGTGGTCCAGCGGAAAATCCATTGCGCATCGGCGGGTTTTGCGTTCACGCAGCCATGCGACATCGGGACGCCGAAGTTGTTGTGCCAGAAGGTGGAGTGGATCGCGACTCCATTCCCGACGAATAGCGTGGTCCAGCCAATGCCGGGCAGGTCGTATCCGCCCCCGGTCGTCCCGCCGCTCATGTGGAGCGAAACAACCTTGCGCCAGATCGGGTGTGCCCCGATAGGCGTTGCCCATTCATCGACGGCATTGCCCGAGGCGTCGAATTTGGCGCCCGTTGACACCCGGCAGTAATGCACCTCGCTCGAGCCTTCGAAACAGGAGAGCGACTGCCGGGTGACATCCACGACCACACGCTTGTCCTCGACCTCAGGCTGGATCGGAGCGAGGTCTTCGTCCGAGAGAGGCCGGAAAGCGCGTGCGTCGGCCATAAAAATGTCCCCATAACCAAATTTTTCGGTCAGCCGGTAAAGGGGCAGCCCGGTTCGCTCCGAGGTCAAAATCTCGTCCACCCACAAGACCTGGCTGAAATACAGCTTGGGCATGGGGTTTTCCTTGAGGGAGGGGGAGCGCGCCGGTGGATTGGCGAGCGAGATGTCGACCCAGGGTACAGTGACCTCGACCCAGCGTCCAGGTCCCTGGCTGGTCTCAGGGAGCGTTTCAAGCGGGATATTCGGGCGGTTCAGGACAGGTTGAAGTCCACCAGCCCAGATGTAACCCTCAGATGTCTCCACCCAGCGTTGGCTGAAGCGATAAGGGTGGTATCCAATCAGCTCACGATACCAGCTGACCACCGCGTCTTCATAAAGCCTCCCGCTTGGTGTGGAGGTGGCATCAGGTCGGGCGTAGGTGTCCACGCTGGCCAGCGCTACACGGCCAAGCCTCTCGGATTCCGGGAATTCAACCTGTCGATCGGAGGGGAGAAGACGGCCCGAAGCAGCCGCACCTGCCAGGAGCGCACCAGCTTTTAATGCACCACGCCGGGAAATCGGGTCTGGTGGTTTCATCAGGAAGGATAGTATCACGCCAAAACCAATTTGTGCTCTGCAATTGCGGAAGGGCCTAGAGGTTGAGCTGACCACCACGGGTTCCCATCAAACTCAACAAGAACAGGTAGAATTGCCGCTATGCAGACCTTGTTGTCACGGCGCCATGAACCCTGGAAGCTGCTGCTGCTGGCGCTTGGCCTCAGCCTCATGCTGGGGATTGTTTCTTGTGGACACGCAGGAGATCCCAACCCCAGGGAGGTTGCACCGACCCAGACCGTGCTGGTTTCAACAGCCACACCCGAGGCCACCCAAACTCCACCCCGTGGCAAAGTTCTCTATCTCCGTCCGGGCGGGGTCATCCCCCGGTATGAACAGAATGTGCGTTCCACCCTGGAAAGGCTCGCGGCACAGGCGGAGCTAGAGCTTGTGGAGCAGGATTCTGTACCGGCAGACGCCGGGCTGCAGGCTTACCGGGTCGTGCTGCTCTTTTCCCCCGAACAAGCCGTTTTTGATGAAGTCCAGGCGGGAACCAGCGCACCCATTGTTGTCATTGGATCCCAGCCTGACAACACCGGCGATGCATGGGTGATTGACGATTACCTGGCCTCCCAGGAGCAAGCTGCCTTTCTTGCCGGGTATATCGCCGCGCTCCTGACGCAGGATTGGCGGATTGGCGTGCTTTCCGGGAGCAGCGAACCCGATCTGCGCACAGCTTTCGTGCAGGGCGGCCAGTATTTCTGCGGGCTTTGCCGACCCGAGTTCCCGCCCTACTTTGCATACCCGGTTTCCATCCCATTCGATCCAAGCAGCCCGCAAGGTTTGTCGATCGGGTTGGCGGAAGCGGCCGAGAAAACCTTGAAGCTGATCATGCTGGATGAGATCAGCGCCGAAAAGATTGCAGAGACGGCCCCTGATCAGCCGTACCAATTCCTGGGCCTGGCCGGGCCTCCGGAGAAGCTGCGCTCGGTCTGGGTTGCGACCCTCAGGCCAGCTCCGGAGTTAGCGCTTGAAGAGTACTGGGCTATGATCCTGCAGGGGGCGCCGGGCGAACAAATCCATACCCCAATCGGGATCGAGGATGTCGACCCATCCCTCTTGACGCAGGGCAAGCTGCGCCTCGTGGAAGAGATACGCGACGATCTCGTCGCGGGTTATATTCAGCCAGTGGGATTGGTCGAGTAAGAAAAGAAAAACGCCCTTGCGGGCGTCCTGGGTGCCTGACGGGTTTCGAACCCGCAACCTCCTCATCCACAGTGAGGCGCTCTGCCATTGAGCTACAGGCACCATCGATCAGCCGACATTCTAACATGAAGGATGAGGGCAGGCCAACCCTTGCGGCTAGGGGGGATTCAAAGGGAGCAGCTTGCGAATCTCGCTGGCAAGTGCGTCCTGTGCAACCAGGTATTGCGTGCCTTGACGTAGATCCTTCAAGGTGGCTTTCCCTGCGGCAATCTCCTCCGGTCCGAGGATCACGACCAGGGGGATCGAGCTGCGGTCTGCATGTTTTAGTTGGCGGGCGAGCTTCACGGGCTCGGGGTACCATTCCACCTTCAAGCCGGTAGCTCTCAGCATTGCCCCCACGCGCATCGAATTCGAGCTGGGTCGTTTCGTCGAAGGTCGTCACGAATACATCGGCTGGATTCGAGCGCAATTCAGGCGCCGCCGCGTATTGCTCGAGTACGAGCCCGATGACCACATCGCCCATGGCGAACCCTGTCCCGGGTATTCTCTCTCCCCCGACATCGGCGACAAGGTTGTCATAGCGGCCACCGCCAAGAATCGACCGGTGATCTCCGCTGCGGTCACGTGCTTCGTAGACCGTGCCGGTGTAGTAATCGAGCCCGCGGATGACTGTCGGGTCGAATTCAACGTACTCTTCGATGCCGAGCGCCGCGCAGGCTGCGAAGAATGGAACGAGCTCGGCCGAGGCTTCCCAGGCCTGATCGTTCTCGATGTACTTTGTGAGTGCGTCGTATCCACCTTCGTCCAAGCCGCTCTCGAAAGCATACGCTCGCCAGGCAGACTCGTCCATTTTTTCCCGACGATCGATGAGCTTGAAGCGCGAGCTGCCTCTGGGATTGCGGCAGGCCGAGCCGTTCAAGCTCTGACTCCGCCAATTTTCGATTGTTTACCTTGATGCGGATGACTTCTGGCGAAAGGCCTATCGCCCGGAAAAGATCTGCGCCAACAGCGACAATCTCCGCATCAGCTTGGGCAGAATCCACGCCAATCAAGTCGATATTCCATTGGAAAAATTCTCTTGACCGACCTTTCTGAGTTCGCTCATATCGCCAGAAAGGGCCAAAGGACCACCAACGCAGGGGAGGGATGAGCGCTTTGCTGCGCTGGGCGATCATTCTCGCCAAGGATAAGGTGAGTTCGGGGCGAAGCGTGATCTGCGTCCCGCTTCGATCAGCAAAGACGTAAGATTGCTCATTGACCAATTCTTCGCCTGATTTTGCGGCATACAGCTCAAGCCGTTCGAGAAATGGGCCGTCGTACTCCTGATAGCCGAAGCTTTCAGAAACTGCCCGGATCTTAGAATATAACCATTGGCGGGCGGCCATATCCTCAGGGTAGAAATCGCGTGTGCCGCGCACTGGTTGAATGATCGACATCTTCATCGTCCTTTGGTCACTTGATATCTTGCTTGGCCGAGGATTTCGTCATGTATGGCCCAGGAAAATGGTCATCACCTGCATGACGGCTGTCCTCGTCATCCGGTGGTCCGTGTTGAACAGCATGGCTCCGACGTCTTCGCTGCGGCGGATGCGATGGATGAGTATAGCATAGGGAGGGGCAGGCTCATCTTGGATTGGCCGCGCGCTCAAAAGGGGGTGTTCGACTGCTTGGAGGACGCGTGACTGCCACAGCCAGGTTGAGGCTAGTTCTGTTTGACGAGGATTACCGGGTCGCCGATCCTGATCGTCTCACCTTGCAAAACGGAAGCAAGGATGCCCCGCCGGCCCCGAATGGCTTCCTGCAGCCCTGGCTGAAGCTCTTCCAGCTTGGAACAGGGTGAGCAGTCACCGTTAACTTGCAGGCGCGCCGTGCCGATCTGCAGCTCATCGCCGGCGGAGAGCGCGTTCACTGCAAGGCCTGCCAGGGTAACGTTCTCTCGCAGATCGCCCGCTTCCAAGCCAAAATCTGACAGCACCCCCTGGTCAACGAGTAAGACCTGGCGTGTCGACCGGCCGAAAGCGTGGTCACCTTCGATGCCTTGATTGGAGATGAGCACAAGCTCACTCGCCGGGCTCATCGGTTGTCCGGAAGAGGGCTTCAAGAACAACGCAGTTACGGTCGCAGGCTGTTTCATATCACACCTTTAGGACCGAGTATAGCACTTCTGGTCAACCATGGTATCCTATGCGCCAAGCCTGCTCAGGTGCACTGCGGAGACCACCTTGCTTTTCCTTCCCCTGATCGCCCTCATGGTTGCCGGGGTCACAACATGGGTCCTGCGCAATCGAGCTGCCAGAACGCAATGGGCGGTCGGCGCAGGATTTGCCATCCTAACCTGGCTGATAACGATGGCTCTGAGTTCCTCCCTGCCTGCCAGGTCCAGCTTTTCCGTGTGGCAGCCCGAGCGCTTATTCCAATCCCCGCTTTCGTTCAGCCTCGATCAAACAAGCTGGGCTTATATGTATGCCAGCACGACTGTCCTTTTGGCAATGGTTCTCACCGCGGCTACCAGGCGCTACGCAGCCCCAGCCGAGGTGCGCGCATTCTGGTTCATCTTCACGGCGCTCACGCTAATCGCCTTGTTGGCGGCGAACCTGGTGACGCTGACGATCTCCTGGGCGCTCATGGACTTCCTGACCTTGCTCTTCTTCCTAAGGTATGCGACGCGACCAGAAGACGTGCAGCGAACCTTGGTCAGGACGGGGATCGATATGACCGGCTTGCTTGTGCTGCTTGCCGGCGCTTCCATGAACTATCAGGCCGGCGGCGATACCTCGATTACCACCGCGTTCGTATCGAACACTGGCGTGCTGCTTGTCATCCTGGCTTCGCTCATTCGCCTGGGCATCTTACCGCTCCATTACGGCATTCCGACATTCGAACCGCTTCGCAGGGGAATGGGCACGCTGCTCAGGCTGTTCCCCCCGGCGGTCTCGTTGGTCCTGCTCACCAGGCTGTTTGAACTCGATATCGCCTCCCAAACCAGGACCTGGATCATGCTCGCCGGCGGATTGGGCGTTTTCATCGGGGGAGTGCGATGGGTGCTTGAGGATGACGTCATCGAATCAAGGCCGTTTTTCGTCCTGACAATCTCGTCCCTGGCTGTCCTGATCGGTGCCTCGGGGGCAGGCGGAGATGGCACGCGAGCCGCGGGCGTTGCGATGCTGCTGGTTGGGGCGACTTTATCCCTGACCGAGATCCATACGCCTGCCCAGCGGATATGGCCGCTCCTCGGGTCCTTGCTCCTGCTTGGCTTACCCTGGTCGATCGGTGGGGTAGTTGCAAGCTCGCTTGGCGGTATGCTGGGTATCGGGTCTTGGCTTCCTCCGGTAATCGTCGGGGGAATCGGGATGGTCTTGCTCGGCCTGGGTTCGCTCCATGCTGTGCTGGAGGAAGAAATCCCCTGGCCCTCAGCGGAAACCCTCGTCCGTACGATGTTCACCATGGGCCTTGCGCTTCCCATCCTCGTTGGTCTCGGTCTTGGACTATGGCTCCAGACTGCACCAGGGGTTGAGGGCCTGTCCATCTTCGGGTTGGCGGTTATTCTGGCTGCCCTGGTTTTCGTTGTACTGCGGCGCGTACCACCGGACGTCGTTCGGCGTTGGCAGTCAGGTATCAGCCGGGTGGATCCTCGAGGCGTTTATCGAGTGCTATGGCGGCCGGTTAAAACTCTTGGAAGAATCGCCCGGATGAGCGGTGGCGTTTTTGAAGGCGAGGGCGCTTTGCTGTGGATGGCCGTCGTGGTCCTTTTCCTCATCCTTGCCCTGGGTGCTGGTTAAATGCATTGGCTGCTTGATTGGCCGGAAATTCCCACGGTCTTGCTGGCGATTTCAGGCATCGGTATCTTGCTTTTCTCTGACCAGCGCATCCTGCTCGGGATCATAGCATTTGAGTATCTGCTAAGTTTCTGGCTGATGCTCACGCACCTGCCGTTTGTTGAATCGATCGCGTTGCTGCTCGCCGGCATTCTCGCAGTACTTATCCTGGCGATAAGCACTCGCGCATTTTCTCGCCAGCCGTCTCCTGCCGGCGGAGCGCTTCCGGGAAGTGTAGCGTTCCGTCTTGCGGCAGGATCGATCGGGATCCTGGCCGCGGTTGGGGCTCTTCGGGCTGAAGTGGTACAGCTATCGGAGTTGAGCGCCGTGTATAGCCTGGGGGGATTGATTCTAATACTCACCGGGTTTCTTCAATTGGCGTTAACCTCCAATCAGTTACGTATAGGGCTCGGGTTGTTAACGTTGCTGGCAGGATTCTCGATGCTTTACGTCGCCATTGAACCTTCCCTGGCAGTTGTTGCGCTCCTAGCGCTTGTTCACCTTGGTATTGCCCTGACGATTTCCTATACATGGCTGCAATCGCATGCTGGCCTCTTCAACCAGAGAAGAGGGGCTATGAACGCGCCATTCCTGCTCCTCACACTCAGCTTCTTCATCTCCCTGATCGCATTCGGACTGCGGGATCAACCGCGCTGGTCCTCCACCTGGGTGTCGCTGAGCATGGGGGTAGTCGCCGGGTTGGTCTTGCTGGTAGGGTTTGATGAGCCCTACGGGCTGCTCGGGTTATCCATCAAGCTGCCCAGCCAGTGGGGGATCCTCGGTCGTTCACTCGGTATTGGTGGCGAAATTCGGCCCATGATCGGCTACCTCTACCTGGCGACTGCGTTCATGGTTGCCCCGACCTGGATCGTCGCAGCGCCACGCTATTTCACCTCAATCGTCCCCCTCATGTTGGCGGCGGTCGCTGCCTCGCTCATGGTTCAACCCTTCCTTTTTGCAGCGATCTTCATTGGCCTTGCAGCGATGAGTGCAGTTCTTTTGCTCGTGTCGCCTGGCACGCAAGATACAGACGGGGCAATGCGCCTCCTCATCCTCTATACGTTGGCGATGATCATCGTGCTCGTCACGGGATGGCAGCTGGAGACCAGCGGCGTGACGTCGGCCTCGAGAGTCGCTCGCCACCCAGGTGACCGCGCTGCTGGCCTTTGGTTTCGCCATTCTGCTGGCGATACCACCTTTTCATATCTGGCTGCCACGCGTGGTCCAGGAGGCCAACGTCTATGTCGTCTTCTTCGTCGCGCTAATCCTTCAAGGTGCCGGCTTATTCTTTCTCTTCCGGTTTCTTGACACGTACCCCTGGCTCAGAGAGAGTGCCGCATTGTTTTCGGGGATTGCATGGGCTGGCGGGATCACGGTTCTGCTGGCAGCAATCTGGGCTGCGGGACAGCGTGAGCCGAGGACAATGGCTGCGTATTGCCTCCTGGCGGATCTGGGCGTCATGCTGGTGGCGATTGGGAATGGATCGAGAGCTGGATTGGAGTTAGCACTGGGCATCTCGGGTGCCCGTGTGATCAGCCTGGCGGTATTGAGTTTGGGCATGGGCTACCTCGTCCGAGTAGAAGGCGGCACGCAGCTGGAGGGGGGTTGGATTCCGACGACCGCTTGCAAGCATGACCTTCCTGGTTGGATTGCTCTCCATCATCGGATATCCCCTAACTGCGGGCTTTCCAGCACGTTGGTCACTCCTGGCGGCGATCCGGGGTGGGGAGCCGCTGCTGAGCTGGGTCATTATCCTGGCGATGTTGTTGCTGACCGGGTCGACCTTGCGCTGGGCTTCCTTCCTATTCAGCCCAGCCGAAGATATTCAGCGTCGTGATACACCGCTGACTGTTTCCTTGTTCCTTTACGGTGGGATCGCGATTACGGTCTTGCTAGGTGTATTTCCACAGGTTATCTTTCCCTGGGTCGTGGAGACGGCGGCCGGTTTGACGCGTCTGTTTCCATAAGTGATCATGTAATACAACCCCTGTCACGGGATTGCGAGGATATGCATGGAACCCGATCAAATCGAATCAAGAATGGCCTGGTTAGATGAGCAGCGGGTCAAAGACGCCGAAACGATACGCAGTCTGACAAAAACGATCGAAGCACTCGAGTCAGCGCAGGCAAAGTTTGCAGAGCAGCTGCAGGCCATCTCCGAAGAAACCTCACGCGTCTCCGCCCAGGCCGCTCGCATCACGAAGATGGACGATGCATTAAGCAAGCACAGGAAGGAAGTCTCGAAGCAGCTCGAAATCGCAGAAACACGCCGGACGGAAAAGGAATCGCATCTGGAAGCCCTCCGGAATACGGATCAGAAGGCGACCTCGAAGCAGATTGAGAAATTGCGCACAGACCTTTCCCGGATTGGTGAGGTCGATGAAAAAGTAGAGGCGCGACGTGAAGAGCAAGTTCGCCTGAACCGGGAGGTCGATGCGCTGACGAAGAAGTACGACAAGGTTGAAGCTGGGTTCCATGAAATCCTCGGCCAGTTTAAGAGTATCCAGGAAGCGCACCAGAAAGAAAACAAGCACATTGGGGAGCTTGAAGCAGAAGTAGGGGATGTAAAACGCAAAGCGGCGGGAATGCGAACACAGCTTGAGGGCCTGGCGGACGATATCCGGCGGGTCGATGTTCATGCTAGCGAGGCAGCCGCCTCCGAGGAGGAGCGCAGCCAGGCGCAGGCAGTTTTTTTTGAACGGCAGGAAATCAAAATGGTCGAGTTTGATAAAAGCTGGGCTGCCTGGGAGGAGCGGTACAAAACTTTTGAACAAGAGGCAACGACGATCAATGAGAAAATTATTGCCTATGACGAGACGTTCAGAGCGGCTCGATCGATCCAGGAAACGCTCCAGGGGGTGATGGAACGAATGGAACGACGGATTACCGAGGTCAGCGAGATGCAGAGACTGGCTGAGGAACGCCTCAAGCAGGAATGGAACAGTATACAAGCCGAGGATCACAAGCGCTGGAACACCTTCAAGCTCACAAACGATGAGCAGTGGCGCGATCATGAACGTGCACACCTGAAGCTTGATGAAGCAGTTGCTTCGCTCCAGCACACACTATCGGCCGCGTCGGTTGAGCTGGCGAGCATGCGGGAAGTGGATGAAGGCCGGGTTCGTGAACTGGCTGCGATGATCCGCCAATGGGCTTCCGAGCTGGAGCGGTCAAAACGGTAGTGATGCGCCGCAGGTACCAATGATAGAAACCAGGCAACCATGAAGGTTATCGCAACGGCAGGTCATGTCGATCACGGCAAATCCGCACTTGTCGAAGCATTGACAGGCACCCATCCAGATCGTCTGAAAGAGGAAAAAGAACGGGAAATGACAATCGACCTCGGCTTCGCCTGGCTGGATTTGCCTGGGGGAGAACGAGTTGGAATCATCGATGTTCCCGGGCATATCGATTTTATCGATAACATGTTGGCGGGTATGGGCGGAATCGACGCAGTGCTGGTGGTCGTCGCTGCAGATGAAGGCATTATGCCTCAGACGCGGGAGCATGCTGCCATCTTGGATCTGCTCGGGATCGAGCAGGGCGTGGTCGTAATCACAAAAACTGATTTGGTGGAAGATGCAGAGTGGTTGGATTTCGTCAAGGAGGATGTGCTCAACTTGCTTGGTGGCACATCTTTAAGTGAGGCCGAGATCGTCGCGGTCTCGGCTCGCACTGGTGAAGGATTGGACCAGCTCAAAGATGCGCTCGAACAGGTTCTGCGATCCTCGCCTGCTCGCATGGACGTGGGGAAACCCCGCTTACCGATCGATAGGACTTTCACGATCCCTGGTTTTGGCACGATCGTCACCGGCACCTTGGCCGACGGCAGTTTTGCAGTCGGAGACGAGGTGCTTATCCTGCCCGGCGATAAGAGGGGCAGGATCCGCGCGCTGCAATCCCATCATGAAGAGCTTGAGCTGGCGGTGCCAGGAAGTCGGGTCGCCATCAATATCGCTGGTGTGGACGTAGAAGATGTCGTCCGAGGCCGGGTCGTCACGAAGCCTGGGGGCTACCAGCTCACCAGGAGGATGGATGTCCACGTCCGGGTCCTGGAAGACGCTCCACAGGAAATCAAGCATGATCAGCAGTTGAAGTTCTTCCACCTCACATCACAAAACCAGGCACGCGTCCGCCTGCTCGGCGCAGAGAGGATCGAGCGCGGGGAGACGGGATGGGTGCAGCTAGAGCTTCCGGAGGGAGTGGTTGCGGCGATGGGGGACCCTTTCATCCTGCGCCGTCCTTCACCCGGGGCGACGCTTGGTGGTGGAGAAATCGTCGATCCACATCCAGCTCGAAGGCATCGCCGCAAGGACAAGGCTGTTGTCCAACGTCTCGAGCAGCTGTTGAGCGGTGGGCCGGGGGAGAAAATTGAGGCGATTTTAAAGAGATCGGGGGCGATGAAGCTCAGCGAGATTGCCCTTGCTGCCAATCTTGAGTTAGAGCAGGTCCAGCTTGCTGCAGCACCGCTCATCTCTACCGGCCGCGTGCTGACAATTCATGGGAGTGGGAGCGAAGGCGGTGAGGACGCAATCCTAATGGACCGTGGTACCTGGGACTCTCTCGTCGCAAACGTGATCGTAGACATCCAGGGGTACCATCGCCGATTTCCCCTGCGTCATGGAATCCCATCCCAGGAATTGAAAAGCAAATTGCCGGTCGATGGCAAACTGAAGAACGCGATTCTCAATCTCATCGCCCGAAATGGAATCGTAGATCTACAGGGTGAGTTCGTAGCCGTGCACGGATTCCAGCCCAAGCCTACCAAACAGGAGGCGACGAAACTCGCGGACATCATGCAGGTTCTGGCGCAGAATCCGTACGCGACACCTTCTACGAAAGAGCTCAAGGGAATCGCAGGAGAAGAACTCCTCGGTTACATGCAGGAGGAGGGGTTGGTCGTCAGCCTCGGTGAAGATGTGATCCTATCAGAAGCAACCTACCGGCAGATGGTTAAGGAAGTTATGGAGAAACTCCATGATGGAGGAACGGTTACCATCGCCGAGGTGCGTGACATGTTCGGCACTTCCAGGAAGTATGCACTTGCCCTTATGGAGCATCTGGATCAGATTAAGCTGACCGTGCGCGACGGTGACATCAGGCGGCTCGCCTGATGTTCGGGATAAGGCACCTGGCGTGCTGCCCGGCTGCGTTCATCCCCATTCAGGCTTCTTCACCCATCGCCCTCCGACCATGACCGCATCCGGAAGCATGCCCGGCACTTCCGAAATCGCGATCTCGCACAGATCTTCAGGCAGAACGCTCAGGTCGGCAAGGAATCCTGGTTCGAGCAACCCCAGGACATGCCCCCATCCAGCGGCCTGTTGAGGAGCGTGGGTATAGGCATCCAATGCCTCCTCCAGGCTGAGCCGCTCTCCCGGCACCCAACCTTCTGGCCCGGGGGTGCCATCGAGGCGCTGCCTTGTCACGGCAGCATGCAAACCGAGGAAAGGGTTGGGCGATTCAACGGGAGCATCGGAGCCGAAAATTAGCAGCGCTCCAGCATCGCGCTGAGATTTCCAGGCGTAGCTTGTTTGGACCCTGGAGCCCCAGTAGCGGTCCGCCATATGCATGTCCGAGGGTGCATGAATGGGCTGCATCGACGCGATCACCCCCAGGCTCCCTGGCCGCGGGATGTCTTCAGGATGCATGAGCTGCAGGTGTTCCAGGCGGTAGGGGAGAGGTGGGAGGCCAGCTGCCACCCGTTCAGCAAGCAGTTTCTCAAATGCATTAAGGACTTCCCGGTTCGCACGATCACCAATGGCATGAACCGCGAGACCGATGCCGGCTTGTGCTGCTCGGCGCCCCTTTTCAAGGATCGAGTTCATATCTTCGGTCAGCATCCCCAGACCACCGTCTGAATTGGTGTATGGCTCAAGCATCGCTGCCGTCTGGGGGCCAAGAGCACCATCTGCAAAGAGCTTCAAGCTGCCGATTTTCAACTGCGTATCGCCAAGACCGCTTGCAATCCCAGCTTCGATCACCGCCTTAAAGCTGTCCTCACGAATGTGCTTGAGGACCCGCAAACTGAGCTTTCCCTCGGCGCGGATTGCCTGAAGGGCATGCAAGCAGCGCGCCCCATCAAAATCATGAACCGCTGTGATCCCATATCGCAGGAGTTGTGCCTGGCCGCGCTTCAGCGCTGCAGCGAGCTCGCTTGCCGAGGGATGGGGGATCCTGCTGGTAATCAACTGGACCGCATCCTCGAAGAAGATGCCGGTAGGATTGCCGCTCTCATCGTGCTGGATCCGGCCGCGCGCAGTGTCAGCCGTATCCCGGTCGATGTCGCATTGGCGCATGGCGAGAGAATTCGCCCAGCCGGCATGGAGCGATTTCGCAGAGAGGTACACAGGGTTCTCTGGCGAGACACGATCCAGCTGGTCCGCAGTGCCGTAGGCCCCCCAGGTGTTCTGGTTCCAGCCGTGCCCACGTATCCAGGCTCCCCGGGTTGCAGTACGCGCCTTATCACCGACCCGCTCAAGACATTCATCGAGCGTATTCGTCTCACAATCGACCTGGTCCAGGTTCAAAGAGTATTTTTCGAGGTGGATATGTGAATCGGTGAAACCGGGAAGGACAAACCGGCCCGCGAGGTCATGCAATTCCGATCCAGCTGTCCTGTACTCAAGAATTTCAGCATCTTCCCCCACTGCGATGATCGATCCGTCCTTGATGGCTAGCGCAGTAAGGGGTTTACGAATCTTCCTGGTCGAGAAGATCTTCCCGTTGAGGAGGAGAATACGGTCCTGCTGTCTGTGTGGTTTCATGCCTGCCCCACCTGTCCCTGGAGATGCAGTGTCTGGTTGTGATAATGCAATGACCACCGGGCGGTGTCCGTTTCAAACGTCAGGTGGCTGTATCCGGTGTTGTGAAAAGCATAGCGGACAGGACGGACGCGGCCCGCAGCGGGGGGCTGACCGAGTATGGTCCGCATCGCCGCACTCAGGATGGCACCGTGAGAAACCACGAGATAGTGACCGGGTCCGTTGCCTAACAGCCTTTGAACTGCGCTCGCCGCACGCAGGTAAAGGTCCCATTCCGATTCTGCGCCCGGGAACGGCGGCTCATAGGCAGATGCGATTTTGCCGGCAAACTCCTGATTCAAGCTTTCGTAAGTTTGCCCCTGAGCCTCACCAAGCTGTCGCTCCTGCCAATCGGGGTCATATTCGATCTCGCTACCAAGGGAGTCCTGGATTCTCGTCGCGGTTTCACGGGCTCGCTCCAGCGGGCTGGATACGATGAGGTCAAAGGTCACGCCGCGTGCCGACCAGTATTCGCCCAGTGCCTGCGCCTGTTGCATACCCAATTCCGAGAGAGGGTAGTCGAGCTGGCCCTGGATGATGCCGGCCTCGTTGGCTGTTGAAATTCCATGCCTTAGGAGGATGATCTGGCAGTGCTGGGTCATGCTCGTTGTCTGCTCCTGGTGGATCGAGGATGAGGGCATAGCGCCACATCGACGGCCTTGTAGGCCGAACCCAGATCGACGCCTTGACGTGTGCCTTCGTACGTACGGTCCGAACCGGCGAGGATCCCACCGATCGCAAACAAGTTCTCAAACATCACGCGTCCACGAAGATCCAGGGGCCGCTGCTGCTCGTCCACTCGGACCCCAAGCTCTGCGTAGGGCTGAGGGTTAAATGGTGAGGGGTTCGTCCACAGAGCCCGGTCCTCGGGGAAGGAAATCGGGAGCTGAAAAATGGGTTCGCGGACCTCATGTTCCTGGATTGCTTCCAAGCCGCCGTGCAAGAAGCCCCCGCTTGCCAGCATGATGATATCCGCATTCAGCAACCGCTGCCCGCCTGCACTCGTGAGGACAAGCCCGGCGGCGCGTTTTCCCCCGCTGGGCCCGTCAATCCGCCCCCTGGCGTGGACGCCCTCGATGAATTCGACACCTCGATCCCGCGCCCGGGAACGCAGGACTCGTTCGAGCCTCAGGCCGGGCACGCTCGGTGAGGGCAGCGCAATTTCGAAAACCGTGCATCCAAGTTCATGGAGGAATGCCTCCCTGGTAGCGCGGAAGTTATCAAAGCCGAGACACGACGGCAAGAGCAACCGCGTAACCCCCGACAGACGCGGTTTCCAGGTTCGAAGAAGCTCAGCCCGCCATGTCTTTTCATCAAACATGTGGGCCAGATCGATGGACCGCAGCTCCCGCCCTACCGGGGCATCAAGGATTGGGAGGTCGATCACCCCCTGTATCTTGAGGCCGAGGGCTGAGGCTTTTTGTGCGATCAATGCAGGGAAGTAATCTTGCAGTCCTGGAATCAAGCCTATCGTAAAGGGTTTCGTCTTGAGTTGGTCGATGAGAGCTGCTGCGGGTGGAGTGAAGCTCATTCTGCGGAGTTCACCCGCAGCAGTGAGCACCGCCAGGTTTCGACTGAGCGTTCCGGTGTAACGCAGGTCTCCCCAGTCTTCTACCATCGCCTGGAATGCCTCCGCCGCAGCGCGCAAGGCTGGGAGGCCAATCGTCGCGTAAGGGTGGCTTGCTCGGAGCTTGGGCAGAGCCCTGCTCGGCGATGCTTGTCCCCAAATCTCGATCCCGCCATGGGAGAGCGCCAGGCCCCCTCGGCCAGCGGTGAGAAGCGTGACTTGAGCGCCAAGGTCAACGGCGAGGTTGGCTGCGAACAATCCACTCAGCCCAGCTCCTACAATAGCGATCCGCATCAAGCAGGCTCCTGCGAGGGAAAACCGAGGAATTCCTGGTACTGCCGGCGGGATAGCTCCATCTGGCGCAGTGAATGACCCCACCCGAGCAGGCCGCTGTTCCTTCCATCGCTCCGCCAGGAATACTTGGATGCGCTGTTGCGTGGCGGGGAATGCTTCGGCCAGTATTCCGTATATTCGAAGTGCACAAACTGTGGCCTGGCAAGGGCCTGTGCCCAGCCGCAGGTCGCGGCAAAGCACATCCATATCCATGCTGGTGGGATCATCCAGGGCGAGCTGGATTTGTTCACGATCGATGAGCTCGCAGTCACACACCAGGTTTGGGATCGATGCGGGGTCGGGATCCTCTTCTCCCGCCATCCTGGATGGCAAGAGGAAATAGCCTCGCGTCCTCCTGTGAGAGCCTGGTCTCTTTCGTCCTGCAGGGCTGGGTACGCTCTAGCCTGTTGCAAATTAAATCCACGGCCTCCTCGGCTGCGAAACGGAAGGTCGTGAGATTTCCGCCTATGATGCTGATCAAGCCGGCACATGCATCGAGCGTCTCATGGTCAAGGATGACATGCTTGCGCGGGGTGCCGCGCGACCCGGCTCCAGACGAACGAGTTGCGTCGTAGATCGGCCTGATGCCTGCCCAGGCACGCAGGGGTCGGCCTCGATGCAAGCCGGGCAAGATAAACTCGCCTTCCGCTAATAGCAGGTCGATCTCCCATGCTTGAACATCCAGGTCAACTGGGCCGTGGGCGGGTTCATGCGTCGACCCCAAGGCGATGACGCTGCCCATGGGGACGATAATGTCGCCATCAGAGGGCGGCTTGCATCGATTTAAGACACTGTGCACGGAGCGTGAAGCCATGGCGACCATGGTTCCTTTGGCATAGGTTAGCGGGATTTCGATTTGGGCCAAACCTGCAACCGACTGCACCCAGGGTCCTGCGGCATTGACGATGGTACTGGCGCCGATTTTGGATACTTCTCCTTCCTGCAGGTCCTCGATAACGGCGCCCGTGATCCGGTCTTCTTCACGGATTAAGTCACTTACACGATGGTGAAGATAGATCATCCCACCGGCCCTGCGAATCGAGTCGACCAGGAGCTGCATGAGGTGATACGAATCTGAGCGAGGCATCCCTCACCTGGAACGCACGCGACAGGCGTGGTGAAAGGGAGGGTTCGGACCGGCGAGCACGTTCAACCGGGACTTCTTCGGCAGAGATCGTGTTCGCCAGGCAGGCTTCGAACCATCGATCAGCATAGTCGATCGGATCGGCAGGGGTTGAGAGAAAGTATCCGCCCGTATCCTCGATGCATCCTGGAGCGATCTGGCGCAGGATCAAGTTTTCGCTAGCGCAAATTACCGCCGTCCGTGGGTCGGAGATCGCATAGCGTGCTCCTGAGTGCAGCAAACCTTGGAATTTGCCCGACGTGCCCTGCCCGAGGGACGATTGCTCGACGAGGACCACTTTCAGGCCTCGCAGGACGGCATCCCAGGCGACTCCCAAGCCGCTCACCCCGCCTCCGATGATGAGTAGTTCTGTTGAGAGGCCATCCCGCAGTGGAGAAGGGTTGGGGCCGGGATTTCTTCGGGGCATAAGTATTTACAGATCCCGCTGGAACTCGATCGAGGTCGCGCTCTTCTCGTAGCCGAGAGCTGAAAAGAAGGCGTGCGCTTCGGTGCGGATGACCTCGGTATGCAGGAGCAGGTGAGCACGACCCGCCTGGCGAGCCCAGGTTTCTGCCGCAGCAATGAGGCGGCGGCCGATCCCCTGCCGTCGGCTGTCAGGGCGGACGATGATGGCCACGACTTCTGCAGCGGGGCGGCGAGACAAGGATCGCGATATTCTCAAATGCGCATAGCCAAGTAGCATTTCACCTCGGACGGCCATCAGCAATCGATCCTCTTTTGGCAGTTCTTGGATCCTCTTCGATACTTGCACCTCATCAACTTTAACGCCTTCTGCCCTGAGCAGCTCAACAACTTGATTAAGGTAAATTTCGGGAGGGTGGTGGGTGCGCAGGATTTGAAGTTCCATCTCAATCCACCGTGATGCTCAAACCTGGCTGCCGATGAAACCAGGCGCGCCGCGAACAAACTCATCACCCGCCATGGTACGCCGGCCGGCGGGATGCACCTGGAGGAGGCGTAGGGCGCTCGTTTCGCACCCAATTACTGGCCACCCATCAATTAGGGCGACCTCACCCGGGGCTAAAGCCTCCTCTTCGAGGACTGCAGCCTGGCTGACTCCAAGCCGGGTGTCCCTCCAGACGAAGAAAGAGCCTGGCCAGGGATCGTGGGCACGAACCTGGCGGGCAAGCCGTGATGCGCTGTGCTCTTTGAACTGCAGCAGTCCGTCCTTCTTCTTCAACATCGGCGCATATGTGGCCAGGTTTTCATCTTGTGGGGTAGGTCCTAATTCACCAGAGGTGTACGGCTCAATTGTTTTCTGGAGGAGTTCCGATCCCAGAACCGCGAGGCGATCAGATAACATTCCCCCAGTTTCGTCGGGGAGGATCGGTGTCTGAGCTTGGTTCACAATCGGCCCGGTATCAAGCCCTGCATCCATTTCCATGATGGTCACGCCCGTGATGTTGTCCCCAGCGAGGATGGCGGCTTGGATGGGAGCCGCGCCCCGCCAGCGTGGGAGCAGCGAGGCGTGAACATTGAGCGCGCCGAACTTCGGACCCTCCAGGATGGCTTCCGGGAGCAGCTGTCCAAATGCTGCAACGATGATTAAATCGGGTTCCAGGCCGAGGAGGTCAGCCTGGATTTGATCCCCCTTGAGCGAAGCGGGTGTCCTGACGTCAAGCCCAAGCTCCAGGGCACGCAGCTTCACCCTGGACGGGTGCATCTCCTTCCCTCGTCCAGCTGGACGGTCAGGCTGGGTGATCACGGAAACGAGTTCATGTGCTTTCGCCAGCATATCCAGGCTGGGTAAGGCGAATTGTGGTGTGCCCATGAAGATGACGCGCATGGGTTCATCCTAGCATACCCAGACCCTCGATGGAAGCATGCGCCAAGGACAAACCTTCGGAGAACAGGTAGAATGCAGATGCGGGTTGCCAGGATAAGGCTGGCGGCTGGATCTATCCGAGGAGAGCATGCGAGTCCGAACGAAGCGTTGGATTTACCCAGAACATGACATCGATGATATCCGGTCAGTTTTTCCCCGGTTCACGCAGGTGGAAGGGCAGATCCTGGCAGGGCTCGGATTCAAAACCCAGGAATCTGCAATCGCATTCCTGAATGATGAAATCGACCATGACCCAGATCCCTTCCTATTATCAGGCATGGATAGTGCTGTAGGCCGGGTTGAGCTGGCGATCGGCAAAGGGGAGGCGATCACGATCTACGCCGATTATGATGCCGATGGCGTGACCTCTGCCGCGCTGCTTTACATCATCTTAAAGGGAATGGGCGCGGTTGTGAATGTCTATTTTCCTGATCGATTTACCGAAGGCTATGGGATCAATACGGGCGCGCTGGAACGCCTTGCCGGAGCAGGCGCTTCGCTTGTTATCAGCGTGGATTGTGGTATTCGCGCCGTCGAGCAGGCTCAGGCTGCTAAGCGTCTGGGAATAGACCTCATCATCACCGATCATCACCATCCACCCCGAATCTTGCCAGAGGCTGCAGCCATCCTCAATCCAAACTTGGAAGGCGATCCCTACCCGCAAAAGGAATTGGCGGGTGTCGGGGTCGCTTACAAACTGGCACAGGCTCTTACCCGGGGAGATGGCTCAATCTCGGCGGCAACCCTCGACCTGGTTGCGATCGGTACGGTGGCCGATATGAGCAAGCTCATCGGGGAAAACCGGGCGTTGGTGAAACGCGGCTTGGAACGATTGAACGAGGCCCCCGCATTGGGTTTGATGACTTTGATGCAGGTAGCGGGTTACCAGCCCGGTCGGATTAACGCTGGGGCGATTGGGTTTGGGCTCGGGCCGCGTATCAACGCTGCCGGGCGATTAAAACAGGCCAGGTTGGCTTTTGAATTGTTGACCGCCGAAGACAAGGCGGCAGGCGTTTGAACTTGCTCAAGAACTTGATGCAATCAACAAGCGCAGGCAGGATCTCACACACCAGGTTGTTGAAGCTGCCGAGCAGTCAATTGGCGATGATGACACACCTGTTCTCTATGCCTTCGATACGCTGTTTCATGAAGGGGTCGTAGGTCTGGCGGCATCTCGCCTTTCGGATACCTACTATCGTCCTGCGTTCGTGGGCAAGGTGGGCGAGGATCAGACCAGGATATCCGCGCGCAGCATACCGGGCTTTCACCTTACGCGAGCGCTTGAGGGCTGCTCGGACCTCCTCGTCCGCTTTGGGGGCCATGCAGCCGCTGCGGGTCTGACCCTGCGCAACAAGGACCTGGACGAGTTTCGCGAGCGCTTTGACATCAATCGTGGCTGCTGAGTTGGACGAGGAGCGAATGACACCCAGGTTGAGCATCAGCGCCGAAGTACAGCTCCCCGATCTAGACCAGCGCCTGCTCAAGTTTCATGACCGTCTGGCGCCATTGGGAGAGGGCAATGAGTGGCCCCTTCTCGCCGCCAGGGATGTTGACATCGTCGATCGCAGGCAAGTTGGCGCAGAGGGACGACACCTGAAGCTCAAGGTGCGCGGGGATGATCGGGTCATGGACGCGATTGCATTTCGGATGGGGGACCGGATCCGGGCGTTGCCAGACAAAGTGGATATTGCATTTCGCCTGGAGCGGAATGAATATATGGGGCAGGTTTCACCGCAGATGAACGTAGTCGAAATTCGGGCGGCAGGCGGAGCCTAGTCGGTGAACCTGTACTTCACCAATGTGAAGACAGCTTCGAAAGCATCTCCCAGTCCGATTTTCTTTCCTTCCGAATACTCTCGGGGATTGAAACGGATGGGAACTTCGTAAATTCGCACCTTCCGTTTCAGCAGCTTGGCCGTTACCTCGGGTTCGAAATCGAAACGTTTGGCTTGCAGCGGTAGGGCCGTGATGATCTCCCTACGGAAGACCTTGTAACCAGTTTCCATATCGGTCAGGATGCTGTTGAAAAGCATGTTGGTCATGAGCGTGAGCAGCTTGTTGGCAACCATGTGCCAGAACATCGCCACCCGGCGGGGAGCTCCAAGGAAACGCGATCCATAGACGACGTCAGCAATACCTTCATGGATTGGAGCGAGCAGGATCGGGTAATCGCGTGGGTCATATTCCAGATCCGCATCCTGGATGAGGATTAAATCGCCTTTCGCAGCAGCGATGCCCGTCCGTACTGCGGCGCCCTTACCTTGATTGGTTTCGTGCAAGATGACCTGGACGTGCGGGAAGCGGCTTGAGAGTTTTGGGAGCAAGTCGCGTGTACCATCGGTCGAGCCGTCATCGACGAGGATGATCTCATCGGCCAAGTTAACGGCTTCGACCCGTTCGAGAATGGTCTCGATCGTAGCAAGTTCATTGAACACGGGCATTACGACGCTTAGTTCCATGCGAGCATTCTAACCCCAGAGTGCGCGTGGGCACAACATACTATTTGCTCCTCACACTTTCGGTCGCTATAATTTGATCACTCCCCTGCGGCCATTGCGAGGTACGGTCTCCCGTTTCGGTACTGGAGGTTTGCATGTCTTTACCCCGAAGCCCTGTTCGTACGGCGGGCGTTGACGATCGGACGACAACTTCGAACCTGCGTTTCGTTCCACCCCCGATAAGTCGCATCGCGGACACGGGCTTATCCCAGCTATGGCTGCAAGACCTAGCACTGAAGATGCTCTATAACGGTGGATATATGACTGGCTTCAAGGTAGCCGAAGCCATGTCGCTGCCGTTTGCAGGGCTGGTCGACCAGATTCTGGAGGCCTTGAAGCGAGAAAAGTTTGTGGAGGTAAAGACGCAGGTCGGTTTCGGTGAAGGCTCATACCAATATGCCATCACCGGGGCTGGGATTGCGCGGGCGCGTGAGGCGCTCGACCGCAGCCAGTATGCCGGTCCGGCGCCAGTGCCGGTCGCCGTCTATAACGATGCGATCCGGCGACAGAGCCGGGGACGACCAACGGTTCACGAGCACACGATGCGCGAAGTGCTTGATGAATTGACTCTCTCCGAAAAAACATTCAATCAAATCGGTCCGGCGGTTAACTCCGGCACGTCTATCTTCCTCTATGGGCCGCCAGGAAATGGCAAGACCTCGATTGCACGGTCGATCGGCAGCATCCTGCTTCAGGAAGATATGTACATTCCCTTCGCCATCGATATCGATGGACAGGTCGTGAAGCTCTACGATTCGGTGAACCACGTCCTCTCACCGGATGATGAAAACTCAACCGACGGCACAGGATCCTTGAAGACGGGAGCGAAACGCGACCCGCGCTGGGTCCGAATCCGTCGCCCGTTCGTCATTGTCGGTGGCGAGCTGACAATGCCCGGGCTGGACCTGGTATTCGATGACGTGAACAAATTTTACGAAGCGCCCTTCCAGGTAAAGGCGAATGGCGGCGTATTCCTAATCGATGACTTCGGCCGCCAGCAAGTCCGTCCGCGGGATTTGCTGAACCGTTGGATCGTCCCGCTCGAGAACCGGATCGACTACCTCACCCTGCATACCGGGCGCAAGATCGAGGTCCCGTTCGATGTGCTTGTCGTATTCTCAACCAACCTGCCGCCGCGGGATCTGGTCGATGAAGCTTTCCTGCGGCGCCTGCGCCATAAGATCGAAGTGGAAGATCCTTCCTATGAAGCCTATCGTGAGATCTTCAAGAGGACGCAGTCGCAGAAGGGAGTTGAGTACTCCGATAGCGGATTGGCTTATATGCTCCAGGAATGGTACATCAAGCGCAATCGGAAACTGCGGGCATCACACCCGCGTGATATCTGTGACCAGATCCTGGATATCTCCCGCTACCTTAACGTTGAGCCTGTAATGACGAAGGATCTGATAAACCGGGCAGCCGAGGCGTACTTCGTAGAGATTTAATGATGGCAACGCAGCCTCCCTCGTGGGTAACCGAAGCCCCGCTGGTGATTGGACACCGCGGGGCTTCCTCTCTAGCACCGGAGAATACGTACGCAGCCTTCCAGATGGCGCTCGAACGTGGGGCGGATGGTCTCGAGCTCGATGCAAAGCTATCATCAGATGGTGTCGCGGTTGTACATCACGATCAAACGTTGGATCGAACTACGGACGGGAGCGGCCTGCTCTCGAAGCAGCCGCTCGCGATGCTGGAGGCGCTGGACGCTGGAAGTTCTTTCAACGCATCGTATCGTGGGGAGAAGATCCCAACGCTGGAGAGCGTATTTGAAGCGTTCGGCGAGAGGCACTGCTCAACGTCGAGCTGACGAACTATGGATCGATTCTCGATAAACTCGTCGAGGTTGTCATGGACCTGATTTCTGCCCATGGTCTTGAGGACAAGGTGCTGCTCTCTTCCTTCAGCCCGCTCGCGCTCATCCAGGCTGCTAGGAGTAACCCTGGCGTTCGCCGAGCCCTCCTGCTGCACGCCCGCAGCCCCAGGTTATATCAGGCTCTCGCTGTCAGGCTACTGCGCGTACGATGATATCCACCCGGCGGCCGCGCTCGGTGAACCAGGGATTTGTAAAACGCCAGCTGATCCAGGGGACAGCTTGTACGGGCCTGGACCGTGAATGATCCTGCCGAGATACTTGGCTTCTTCAGGATGGGTGTGAATGCGGTCATCACAGATGATCCAGGGGCTGGGGTGGCAGCGAGGTCCCGGTTTCTCGAGGAGAGGCCATGAGCGAGAAATCCTGGACGATCGATGAATTGATGTGCACCTGTATCGCCCGGCAAGTCAGGGATGGCGACATCCTTGCGCAGGGCCTGGCCACGCCGCTCGTGGCCGCTGGATACATGCTCGCCTGGCATACCCATGCGCCCGCACGCGATGTTTGCCTCGGCAATCGGACAGACGGTATGCCGCGAAGGTGCCCCTTTGGGCTTGGCAACGGATCGAGTCGCTCTGGCTGGACCTTGCAATGGCTTCGTTTGGTTTTGTGATGGTCGCAGCCGACCTGCTGCCCAGGGTTCAGCCGAAGGAATTTTTTCGGCCGGGACAGGTTGACCCCGTGGGCAACTTTAACAACATCGCCTTCGGGAAGGATTACCTTCACCCGCGTTTACGGATGCCAGGCAGCGGGGGCATTCCCGATGTGAGTGTATTCATGCTGAATACCTACCTCTATGTCCCTCGGCACTCCCGAGTGACCTTTGTCGAGCAGGTCGATTACGTCTCTGGTCTCGGACATGTTAGCCATAGGAGCTCGGGATGGTGGGCCGCGTTATCTTGTAACCGATCTCGGGCAATTTGATTTCGAGGGTGGACGAATGCGGGCAATCAGCCTCCATCCAGGGGTCACTCCCGATCGGGTTCAATCGAAGACGGGGTTCGAGCTTGACATCCGTCCGGACATCCCGCAGACCGCACCGCCCGACGCGGATAGAACTCGAGCTGTTGCGAACGGTCATCGACCCGTTGGGGATCCGGCGGCTGGAATTTCTTTCCGGCCCAAAGCGGCGTGAGACGATGCGGGCGATCCTGACTGAAGAAGCTGCGCATAGCCAATAGGATAAACAAGCAAACCCCTTGGTTTCCTTGTTCGTGTCATAGGGGGACGGTATACTTTCAGCGATGCGTACAATGCGTTCATTTCTGCTATTGTTGCTGATTTTCCAGCCCTTTCTCCTTGCCTCATCATGGTGTTTACAGCCCCGCGTCTGGATGTGGCTGACCAACTGCTCGCTCAGATGTCTACAGAGCAGAAGGTGGGTCAGCTGTTCATGGTTACCTTCGATGGTCCAAGCCTGCAGCCAGATAGCCCGATCTATGACCTCATCGCTAACTACCAGATTTCCGGTGTGATGCTGCAAAGAGACCGGGATAACTTTTCTGAAGTCCCCTGCGACAATCACCGATTTGCACCGCCTCATCGCCGACCTTCAGAACCTGAATCATGAAACCGCTTTGCTCAGCGCACTCGATCAACTTGGAGCGGCACCTGGTGGGGAAGCGGCTTATATCCCGCTGTTCGTTGGTATTAATTATGCAATTGGCAGTGCTGAATCGGACGAAATTCTAAGTGGGTTGTCTGAAGTTCCCTCGGCGATGTCCATCGGTGCGACGTGGGACACCCAGGTTTCTGAGGAGATCGGGGCTCTCCTGGGAACGCGAGCTTGAGGCGCTTGGGGTTCAATTTGTTTGTTGGGCCATCCCTCGACGTGCTCGAGAACCCCGAGCTTACCAGCGCAAATGCGCTGGGGACCAGCTCCTTCGGCGGCGATCCGTATTGGGTTGGGGCGATGGGATCCGCTTTCATCGCAGGCTTGCACGAAGGTTCTGCTGGACGCCTGGCTGTCATCGCCAATCATTTTCCAGGACTGGGGAGCGGCGATCGTCCGATTGCCGATGAAGTCGCCACGGTTCGAAAGTCTCTCGAGCAACTGAAACAAATCGAGCTTTTCCCGTTTTTCGTGGTAACCGGACAGCTCCCCGGTTCTTCCTCGACCATCACGGATGGCTTGCTCACCGCGCATATTCGCTATCAAGGGTTTCAGGGCAACATACGGGCGACGACCAGGCCTGTTAGCCTGGACCAACAGGCCTTCGATCAGCTCATGTCGCTCGAGCCGCTTGCGAGCTGGAGAAGCGGCGGGGGCATCGCCATGTCGGATTCGCTCGGATCGCGCGCCATTCGTCGGTTCCGAGATCCCACTGAACAAACCTTCCAGGCCCATCTTGTTGCCCGCGATGCCTTCCTGGCCGGGAATGATTTGTTGCTCCTGGATGACTTCCGCGCCAGTGGGGATCCCGACGAACTCACGACAATAAAGAATACCCTGCAGTTTTTCGTCAATCGTTATGGGGAAGACTCGCTTTTCGCCGACCGGGTTGATCAAGCAGTGTTGCGTATCTTGCGCCTGAAATTGAGGCTATATGGTGGAGCTTTTACATATTCACTGGTCGCAGAAGCCAGCAACGATATCGCGCTGCTCGGGGCAGATCGAGCTGCGGCAGGGGTAGCACAATCTGCGGCAACTTTGATCAGTCCATCCCCAGACGAAGTGCTCGACCGGCTGGGTGGCCCCCCTGAGTTTGGCGATCGCATCGTTTTTTTTACCGACGTGCAAACTGCATCCCAGTGCAGCCGGTGTGCTGTCCAGGAGACTCTCCCCGTCGATGCCCTTGAACGGGCCGTCCTGCGGTTTTATGGGCCAGGAGCCGCTGGGGAGGTGGGTGGGTGGAATTTGCGCTCCTTCCGCACTGCGGACCTTGCCAACTATCTTGGGATGGCGCCGCCTTCCACCCCGAATACCCCGCTCGCACCAATCGAGGAAGTCGATTCGGCGGTGAGGGCTGCCGACTGGTTCGTCTTTGCGGTTCTAGGTGGTAACGAGGAATCGCTCAGTTCCAATGCGCTAAAGCTGCTGCTCGACCAACGTCCAGATCTCGCTCGCACGAAGAAGCTCATCGTATTTGGATTGGATGTCCCTTACATCCTCGATGCAACCGACATCAGCAAGGTGGATGCTTTCTACGTGTTGTACGATGACAAGGAGCCATTCGTGGAGATGGCGGCCAAGCTGCTTTTCTTCGAAGTTACTGCAGCGGGCGCCTCCCCGGTGAGCATACAAGGCATCGGTTACGACTTGATCGAGGTTACCGCTCCAGATCCCAATCAGATCATCCAGCTGGTCCCAGCCGCACCAGGAGCTGGTGAGGGGGGAGATGGATACAGCGTGGGTGACCTGGTACGGATCACGACCGGGATCATCATTGATAAGAATGGCCATCCGGTCCCCGATAGAACACCGGTCGACTTCACCATCAATCAGCAGGCTGACGAAGTCGCCGCGCAAACGATAAGCTCTTTCACCGTTGACGGCTCAGCCAGTATCTCACTTGCGCTCGAAAGGACCGGCCTGCTCACGGTTTCCGCTCAGAGCGGCGCGGCTCGCCTGTCAGAGACCTTGCAGATCAACGTTCAGCTCGGCGTCCCAGCTCAAGCGACCGTTATCTCGCCGACGCGCGTGCCGACAGTAACGCGGCAGCCAACCCAAACTGCTCCTGCCGCGAGTCCAACACCGGATGGTGCAGGTGGGGCGGAACGAGGGAGCGGAGAACGGCGAAGCTGCGCTCGGTCTGGTCGAGCTAGTACTTGGCCTGCTCTCTGTGGCCATCGTGGGGGTTACCGGTTACTACCGCATTGGCAAGGACCCGGGGGACGAGCGCATTAGGTTTCGATACGCCTTGATAGGTGCGATTGGCGCCCTGCTTGGTTACAATTACTTTGCATTTCATCTTCCAGGTACAAACAAGGCCGTCGAGGTTTTCGGATCCTTCACAGGCTTCGGGCTTGGGTTATTCGTAGGGGGATGTGTTTTGCTGGCACTGCAGGGGTGGTACGTTTACCGGGGTAGGAGCTAGAGCATCGTCCCCAGCACCGCCGTGAGAACCAGGAAAATCGCCGCCCCAGCAAGCACCCGATCGATCGGGTTTGACACGAAATCTTGGACCCACTGAAGCAGGGAATCATTGCGGCGGCACGTTCACCTTCTCCGATCGTACACCAGCCAGACCAGCACGAAACTCGCTAACGCTGTCCGGGCGGCCGTCCGGGTGCAGATTCATTGCCCATAGGATTGCATGTGCGACCGCGCCTGTAATGCTTGGATTTAGCGTGCGTGGATCCTGAAGGGAATCAGGGCGAAGGAAGCGCTGCTTGGCCTCGGCGGGCGCGGTATTCGTCAGGAGATGGTAGAGCGTCGCACCAAAGGCATAGATGTCACTGCGGACATCGGTGTGACCTTCATCGCCGCCATACTGCTCGAGTGGCGTATAGAGCGCCGTACCTCTTCCCTGGATAACGGTTATCGTCAATTCCTCAGGAACCATTTGTTTGACAAGCCCGAAGTCAACCAGCTTGATGAGACCCTGAGGGGTCAGCTTTACATTGCTTGGTTTGATATCCCTGTGGATGACCGGGGGGTTTTGCCCGTGGAGATACTCCAGCGCGTCAGCGATCTGTCTTGCCCAGGAGAGGACGTCATCCAGCGGAAGGAATTTCCCAGCTCTACGAGCCTGATCCATCAGCGTTTTTAAATCTTCGCCGGGGATGTAATCCATGACGAGATAATCGCGATCCGAGTCGCTGAAGTAATCGGATACCTTGGGAAGGTTGGGGTGATCCAAGCGGGCGAGAACGGAGGCTTCACGGTAAAACTGTTCGCGGCCTTGTTTAAGCAGATCCTCGGGAACAGATGTATCCTGTTGAACTTCCTTAACGGCGCATTGCCTGCCGGTTAACCGGTTGTCATCGGCAAGATAGATTGAGCCCATCCCTCCGCGGCCAATAATCTTGACGATGATATAGCGGTCTTTAAGTACCTCTCCAGGTTGCAGGGGTACAGGCAATTCGAACCTCTTCTACGGTGGCAGGGCGATAGGCGAATCTGGCATCGCTCTCAGCGTGATCCTCGCCCTCGAAAATCAGAGCGCCAAGATTGCAATTGGATTATACTCGGGTTAGTTCTGCTGAGGAGCATTGAGGCCGATATGATCTCCGGGCGTGATGAGATCCCGCTGCTTCTGGTTCCTGAAGGGGATTTGCAGGGAAAACGCTGGCAGCTGGAAAATGATGAGTTCGTCATAGGGCGCGGTGAGGAATGTGACCTTACCATTTCTGACCGTCAGGTATCTCGACACCATGCCCGGATCACCAGGACAGCTTCCGGTTATCTGCTCGAGGACCTGGGATCGAAGAATGGAACCCATCTTAACGGTGCACCGCTCGGGGAACCGCAGATCCTGCAGGACGGCGACGACATCCAGATATCGCTGGCTTTGAAGCTGACGTTCATTGGCTCCGAAGCCACGCTGCCGCTCTCCCTTGAGGAAGCAGGAAACATGGGACTCGGGCAGCTTCGCATGGAGACCCAGGCTCACAGGGTCTGGATCCGCAACAGCGAGATCGAGCCTCCGCTCTCACCGCCGCAGTTTCGCTTGCTGGAACTCCTCTACAACAACCACAACAAGGTGATCAGCCGGGATGCAATCGCCGCTTACGTTTGGCCAGGTACGGAAGGAGTTGGTGTGTCAGATCAAGCGATCGATGCGCTTGGTACGACGGCTCCGTGATCGGCTTTCGAATATCGATGCCAAGCATGAGTACATCGTCACCGTGCGTGGTCACGGATTTCCGTTTGGACAACCCGATCTAAGCTTGAAGCAGTGGCACTTGAACCAAAGAGGACCAGGCGCATAGCCCTGGTCCTCTTTCGGTGTGGAGATGGCGGGATTCGAACCCGCGTCCGAAGGGTTCAGTCAACAAACGTCTACAAGCGTAGTCAGCCTATTCAGTCTCGTGCGATCGGAGCCAGCTGACAGGCCATCGTCACGCACCAGCTACTAGAACCCGAAGGTTCGCTTGGCTGGAGATCGTAGCGGTCTCCAGTGCATCCCATCCATTCTGTCGTCCATCATCTCGCCGGAGGGGAGGGGCAGGATGAGGACGGGTCTCTTGGGAGACCGAGCTTTGCGCGTGGCTGGTTTTAGGCAGCTACGGGCAGAGCCGCATAGTCAGTGCGATTGGCACTTAAAGGTTTGCGCTGGTTTTACGAGTTCGGCGCCTCTCGGCTTGCAGTCTGTGACGCTCCGCCTCCGTCGAAGCCATTCATCCCCTACGGTCATTATAGCAGATCTGGCAATAGAAGATAATGCGCATAGCCATAATATTACGTTATTACATAATAAATTCAATTTTCTTCAAGATATAAAACAGGCTATGCGAAACGAATGTGGTCGCTTCTGTTGATCACCAGCTCGCGTTGGGGAAGGTCGTGACGAGGCTTGTCTGGCCGAGTTTCTTGTACATGATGACATCCGTGTAGGGCTCGCCCAGGATCCCATCATGGATCGCCCAGCTGCGACCGCGGATGGAATCGTGGAAGTCAGGTGCTCGGAAGGGGGTTGAGCCATCGAGTTGGTCGAATAACTCGCCGCCGGGTTGAAACCCGAGGTTGATTTGCTCCATCTTCCGTCGACCCTGCTGGTAGTGAAATCCATAGCGTTCGAAGACGACCGCGTTGTGGTAGGCCAGCGGATCGATGAAATACACATGATGTCCGAGGGATGCGACGAAGGCTTCAAACGCTTCAATGGAGTGGCGCAGCAATCGCAAGCCGCTCCGCACCTGGCCGGGTGCGAGTCCAGCCATCAAGGCCGCGCGCTCCGCCTCGATGTTCCTGCGAAAGCTGCCGAACTCCGTCGGTGTTCCATCAGGCATGCGATCGACATTAAACCGGGGTGAGGCCGGGTCATTCAGGATGTAAAGCAAGACGTGGATCTGTCCGTTCATCGTATCGGTCAGATGGGCAAAAAGGAGCGGATCTTCGGCCTCAATCGTGTGCCGCAGGGCGACAACGGCATCAGTCGTGCCAGACCGGCAGTGCAGGGTGAGCAGGCTGTTCCCATCGGGATCTACCAAAGATGCGGGCAATTGGAAGCGCTGGATCAGTTCGTCAGGGATGAAGCGCCGGTAAATCGCCTCCTTGCGTTCTGCTGGTAGGTTGTTGACGGCGGAGATCGAACGTGGCTCGGTCACTCCCCGCGCCTTCCTTGTGCAAGGGCCCGTTGCACATCGCGCTCTGCCGCCTTCTTCGCCAACTCACGACGTTTATCGTATTTTTTCTTTCCCCGCGCGAGCGCGATCTCCACCTTCGCCAGGCCCGATTTGAGATAGAGCTTCAGCGGAACGATCGTAAAACCACGCTGCCGCACGCGGTCATGCAGCACTTTTATCTCGCGCTTATGCAGCAGAAGCTTACGCCGACGACGGGGGTCGTGATTGAACTGGTTCGCAGGGTCGTAGGGGGCGATATGCGCGTTGACAAGCCAGGCGCCACCCGAATCGACCTGGATATGGGCCTCCTTCAGGCTGACCTGGCGCGCCCTGATCGACTTAATCTCGCTGCCAGTTAGCACGATGCCAGCCTCAAAGCGTTCGTCGAGGAGGTAATCATGGCTCGCTTTGCGATTGGTGGCGATCGTTTTAATCTCGTTCGAATTGCCCATCTCGTTAACCACGGGGAAATGCCCACTGTGAACGATGCTGATGCGAGTTTCATTGTAGCATGATCACACGTATGGGTTCTTGGTCAATCCAATCAGCAGGGCCCTCTGGCTCGTCCCCCACAGGGGGTACGAAAGTCTATCTTGCCAAGGGCTCAAGCGAACGCCATAATCAGATAGGTACACAGCAAGCAGAAGATAAAACCCATATTAGAAATCACGCTTTCGATATGGAGATGGGCGTGGATCCGCGAATAAAGCTTCTCGTCGTAGAAGATGATCCAGCGATGCTTATCGCTTTTAAAGACGTCCTGGAAGGCGCAGGCTACCAGGTCCTGACCGCATCGAATGGTGAGGTTGCCCTGGCGCTATTGGAGCAGGAGCAGCCCGCGCTCATTCTCTCCGACATCTCGATGCCCATCATGGATGGCTACAAGCTGCTCGAAGAACTCCGGCGGCATCCTGCAAAATCGACCATCCCCTTTATCTTTCTGACGGCCAAGGGCACTCGCGAAGATACATTCTATGGTCGTTCCCAAGGTGTGGATGACTATATAACCAAGCCGGTGACGACCAAGGAATTGCTTTCGGCGGTAAAAGCCCGTCTTGAACGCTCGGCTGAACTCAAGCTGGGCCAGCTCAAAGCAGCTTATAAGGACAGCCTGTTTGTGCTCGCCAATGCGATCGAGATGCGGGATGCATACACCCATGCTCACATGCATCGCCTGGGACGCTATGCCCGTGCCCTCGCGGCTGAGATGGCCTGGGACGAAGACGATCTTGAACGGCTCGAGTTCGGTGCGATTTTGCACGACATCGGGAAGATATACATAGCCGACAACGTGCTTACGAAGCCCGGCAAGCTCAATAACGAGGAGTGGGCGGAAATGCGCAAGCACCCCGTCGTTGGTGCACGCATGATCCGTGACATCCCCTACCTTGCTCCTGCCGTGCCACTCGTCCTCCACCATCATGAGCGCTGGGACGGAGAAGGCTACCCAGATGGTTTGAGCGGGGATGCGATCCCCCCCGGGGCGCGCTTGCTCGCGGTCGCGGATGCGTTTGATGCAATGACGTCTGATCGCTCGTACAGGAAGGCGCTCAGCCCGGAGGAAGCATACTCCGAGATCCAGAGTGGTGCAGGCAAGCAGTTCGATCCAGTCGTCGTAGAAGCGCTCCACCGTTGTTGGCAAACAGGCGTGCTCAAAGACATCATCCATAGTTCGAACGGCCATCCTTAAGGCATCAACCTCTCCCTGTGCAACCCAGCCCCGGTTCGTGCTATCATCCTGCTTGACGCGTTACGTATCAGTGCGGCATGAAACGAACCCAACAATTGATCCATCGAGCGCGTTCCAGCATCATCATCAAGATCCTGGCACGCTCAATCCAACGTTTCTCGGAGGAGCGCGGGGGAGAAGTTGCTGCCAGCCTGGCATACTATTCTCTCTTCTCCTTGTTTCCGTTCTTCCTGGCGCTCATCGCGGCTGGGGGCTACATCCTTGAGCGCGATCAGGTGTTCCGTCAGGTCCAGGACCTCTTCATCAACCTGTTCCCCGGCTCGCGGACCATCATCGAGAACAACCTGCGGACAGTGCTGGACCTGCGCGGGGCGGTTGGGATCCTTGGGCTGGCTGGATTGTTCTGGTCAGCCTCCGGCATGTTTTCAAGCCTCATCTACAATGTAAATCGTGCCTGGCCCGATACGCGCATGCGGAATTTCCTGCGCAAGAGGCTGGCTGGGATCGGCATCGCGTTCTTCCTGGGCGGGATGGTCGTCCTCTCCATCGCCGCCACGACTACACTCAGCGTGCTCATCCGGACCGACCTGCTGATGGTTGGTCGGGATTTTCTCGCCAATCTCCCCTTCAGCCCGGACCTGACCCGGGTGGCCGCATGGCTGCTGAAATCTCTCGTTTTTACCCTGCTCTACCTGTGGGCGCCGAACAAGAAGGTCCCTGTCCTGTATGCATTTACAGCTGCAGCGGTCGCAGCCTCCGGTTGGGAACTGGCGACTGCTGGATTCACCTGGTATCTGACGAGCGGCATCCCGCGCTATGAGCTGGTTTATGGCTCGCTCGGGGCGATCGTTATCCTCATGTTTTGGATCTACATCAGCGCGTTCATCATCTTGTTCGGAGCACACCTATCGGCCGCCATCGAATACGTACTTGTCAAATCTGGCGAGTCATCCAGCTAGTCTATCTATTCAAATATCGGGCAGTTGCCATGGGAGTGGGGGGGGGTAACTTTGTACTTCCGACTCCATCTGCGTGAAAACGCGACGGTTCCGCAATCCTATGTGCGAACAATCGGCTAGAACTCGCGAGAACCCATCCGCATCCCCTAAAAGGAGGAGGGGGGCGGCTTGACAACGCACAAACTCTACGGTTATGATAAGTACCATTATAGCAATCATATGGGATTCGTGTTCGGGTCGGGGAATACCAGGTTCGCTGAGGTGCCAAGATGACCATCAAGGAAGCGTTCGAAGCTTATCTCGAGGGTGTGATGCTTGCCCGCAGCGAGAACACCGTCCGCACGTACCGCAACGCGCTGCAGGCATTTGAAAACTGCCTCACCGAAGAAGGCCACGACCTCGAACAGGGTCCCGTCCAGGAAGCCAGCGAAGACTGGATCGCAGCCTTTGCGGCATACTTGAAACCCTACGCGCCATCTACGGAAAGGCTCTACCTGACGGCCGCAGCCGGCTGGTTCGAGTTCCTCGCAGCCGAAAACATCGCCCCGATCAACCTGCCCAGGATGCGCATGCTCATTAAGCGCCGTGCCCGGCGGCCCGGACAACGCCTGCCGCAGTTCCCCCGCCAGCAAATCGAAGCGGTTCTTAAGTACGCAGAAGCCCTGCAGTCGCTGGCCACGAACGACGAGCGTGAACGATTGATCGCGAGGCGCGACAGCGCCTTCCTCATCACCTTAGGCGCAACCGGCTTGCGAGTCCACGAAGCTTGTAACTTGAGGCGTGGAGACCTGGACTGGAACGAAGGACGAGCACTCCTGATAGGAAAAGGCGATCGGGAAGCCGTCGTCCGGTTCTCCAGCCGTGCCCTGACGGCGCTGAAGGGGTACCTGGCCGCTCGGGCCCGGCTCGACGGCGGGAGTGGCCGACCGCTCAGCTCGCTCCCGCTCTTCGCACGCCATGATCGTGCAGCGGGAAAGCACGTCCTCCCGATAAGCACAACGACGGGCCGTGCCATCGTCCACGATCGCGTACATGAAGCGCTTGGCGAAGAGCTTGGCGATGCGATCACGCCGCATTCTTTCCGCCATTACTTCGTGACAACCGTCCTGCGTGGTTCAGGCGGCAATCTGAAACTCGCTCAGGAGCTTGCCCGGCATCGCAACATCGCTGTCACACAGCGCTATGCCCACTTGAGTGACGATGAGCTCGATCGAGGTTACTACGAGGTCTTCGAGGAATAGCTCTTCTACCCACTACCCCCGGCCATGGTCGAAGCGCATTGACATAGAACACCCGTTCTATATTTAATCTATGCGCAACGGCTGCTGTCCACCCTCACGCCCATCTCCGTCCCCGCAGCGCCCGGTCAGTTAGGATGACAAGCGTAATCCAAAGGAGATCTGCCAGGAATAAGTGCAGCAGCTGCAGCCAGACCGGGGCGAGCAAGAGGACGTTTAAAGCTCCCGCCAGGAGCTGTATGATGGTCAACCCTGCCAGCAAGCTTCTCAGACGCCGGAGATCCTCCCTGCCCTCGTTACTGGAGCGGGCAATCCCGAACAACAGTGTCGATACCATGACGCGCGATGAGCGGATGCAAGCTGCGCAATCGGAGCAGAAAGTGGGAAGCGGGGTCGAAGTCCTGGCGAAAACCTTCCGTGATGGTCATGGCTGGAAAGAGCGTGTCTCCCAACGCGGCAACTGCGCCTGTCATACCAATCAAGATGATACCCGCCAACCCGAGCCCAAGAGCTAACAGCCATCGTGCGTTGTACAGGTCGTACGACAGGGGCGTACTCCCACGTGCTCCAAGCAGCTGTAAGGCTCAGGCTCGCGAGAAGCAGGAATGTGTTCAGCAGGTGCGCAGCTCCTGCCACGGCTCTGCTAATGGATGTATTGCCGCCGACGAGATCAAACAGGACCAAACCTGCTCCCAGCAGCGCCTCGAGCAGGATCAGGCCTGCGGCTGCCATCGCTCCCTTACGCACACGATGACCAGGTGGATACCCTTTCCAGGCAAGGATGAGCAAGGTCGCCACAAGCAAGAGCGCAGCCCCGCTAGATATGCGGTGCGTCAATTCGATGAGCGTCTCAATGGCTGGTTGCCGTGGGAGGACCACGCCGTTGCACAAAGGCCAGTGCCCACCACAACCCGCGCCGGATCCTGTCGCCCGTACGTAGGCACCCCACAGGATGACAAATATGTTGACAACCAGGGTCCACCACGCAAATCTTGAGACCAGACCTGATCTCGTCCGTCGCCTGCCCTCGTCTCGAGGTCATCTTCAAATCTGGAGCCACCATTCATCCCTCGCTAACAAGTGCATCCGCCAGCAACTTGATTGGGTGATAACTCTCGATTTTCGCACCATCCAGGAGTTGAGTGCGGCACGAGATGCCCCCGGCGGCGATGAGGGATCCAGCGGCGTGGGCTTCCCTGGCTGCGGGAAGCAAACTCTGCTCTGCGATTTTCATCGACAAGCTCGTAGTGCTCAGCTTCATATCCGAAAGACCCCGCCATACCGCAGCAGCCGGAGGGGATTTCCTCCACCGAGGAAGCCTGCCATGCGAAGCGCCTCGAGGAAAGGTTGCGCCCCGACCAATGCCTTCGCAAAACAATGATTGTGAAGGTGCACCCGCTGGCCTTGGCCCTGGACAAACACCAGACCTTTCAATGGGGATCTCTCCATGACTGTCCGGTCGGAGCAAGAACTCCTCCAGCAGCCATGCGTTGCGGGCGATGTCGACCGCCCTTGCATCACCCGGAAACAAGTCTAGGTATTCATCTCGCAGTGTAAGCAGGCATGAAGGCTCCAGCCCGATGATGGGGATGTCCTGCGCTGCGTACGGTCCCAACGCGGCCAGGTTCGCCTGCGCCAATTTTTTCGCATGACTTAGCAGCCCTTTCGAAATGCTCGGCCTCCCACAGCATCCCTGCTTCTCTACCAGCCTCACCGTGTACCCTGCAGCAACTAAGAGCTTGCACGCCGCTTGGCCGAGGCTTGGATCCAGTGCGTTGGTGTAGGTATCCAGGAACAGGATGACCGGAGGACCTTCCCCTCCTTTGGTTGTGTTCTTGTATAGCCGCTTGAATGGCTTGCTGCTTATACGAGGCAGGTGACGGTGACGGGAGATGCCCAACATTGGTTCCTGGAGCCTCCGGGCAAGAGCGCTCCCGCTAGCCCGGTTTACCAGACCAGCCAACCTCGAGCCAATTTCTGTCAAGCGACGGATGTCGGCAAAAAGCCTGCTTCGCAAGGGAACGCCATGACGGCGCTGGTAAAGCTCCAGGAACGCGGACTTGATGCGGGCCATGTCGACTGCGGTCGGGCATTCAGCCTTGCAGCCCTTGCACTCCAGGCATAGATCGAGGATGTCGTGCAGCCCATCTTGCTCAATCTCCTGGACCGGCAGAGCCCCGCTCAACACTGCCCGCAGGGCGTTCGCCCGGCCACGAGTCGAGTGCGCCTCATCCCGCGTCGCCTGGTACGAAGGACACATCAATCCGTCCTCCTTCCTGCAAACACCCAGGCCGGCGCAGCCTTCCACCGCAGCGGTGAAAGATCCTTCCCGCACGAACCCGAATGACGTCTGGGGATTGATCGCCTGGTATTGAGGCCCATAGCGAAGATTGGAGGTCAGGGCGCCAGGACCACCAAATCCATCCGAGGCAGGTACGACTTTGCCCGGGTTCAAGATCCCCTCCGGGTCGAAAGCATGCTTGAGCGCAACGAATGCGCGGTGCAGTTCAGGGCCGAACAGGCGTTCGTTGTACTCGGTATGCGAAAGGCCGTCACCGTGTTCACCCGAGACAGCCCCACGCATCTCGATGACCAGGTCGACCACCTCATCCGCAATCGCACGCATCTGCTCCACACCCTGAGCAGTTTTCAGGTTTATCAGTGGTCGTAGGTGAAGGCAACCGGCCGAGGCATGGGCATACCATTCCCCATACGTCCCGTGCCCGGCCAGGATCCGCCCGACCCTCTTCACATACTCAGCCAACCGCTCGACTGGAACTGCAACATCTTCGATAAAGGTGATGGGCTTGAGATCGCCAGGGACGGACAGCAGCAATCCCAGGCCAGCTTTGCGGACTGCCCACAGATCGTCCTGCTCTTCCCGGGTCGCCAGGATGGACGCCTCCGTTCATTCCTGAGGCAAGGCCCAGCGCTTGCAGCTCGCTTTCCCCGGAATACTCAACCACGAGTAAGGCCGCTGCATCTCCCTTGATGAAACCCATTCTCCGAGCGTAGGCGGGGATCTGGCGAGCCCTATCCAGCAGGGTTTGCGGGAGCAGTTCGACGGCATCCGGACCGAGTCTCGAGCACGGCAAGCGTCGCATCGGCGGCGGCTTCGATGGAATCAAAGGCGAGAACAGCGAGGACAGTGTGCGCAGGGCGCTTGACGAGCCGCAGCTTCAGGCTGCGGATGATGGCCAGCGTGCCCTCTGAGCCGCTGAGCAGAGGGGTCAGGTTGAACCCAGCCGTCGGAGGATAGGAGAGCTCCTGTGCATACCAGGCTGGAGGCGCCCCGGGTGAGTAGCCGGTCAGGTAATTGATGCTGTACCCTGAGGCGCGGCGCCAGGTTCGTGGCCAGCGTTGTTCAATCGCATCATGCATCTCACGCCGGATCTGGTCTGCGACCCGGTACAAATTCCCCTCAAAGCTGGACGACCTCAGCTTGTTTTCCAGCTCACGCGCTGTATAGCGGTCGAAGATCGGCCAAGGATCCATCGCTCAGCACGACCTGTGACTCCAGTACGTGGTCTATCGTAAGCCCGTAGCAAATTGAGTGCGCCCCGGTGGCATTGTTGCCCACCATACCTCCCAGGGTCGCTCGATCGCTGGAAGCTGGATCAGGGCCAAACTTCAAGCCGTGCCTGGCCGCTTCCTGGTTGAGCCTTGCGAGCACAACCCCCGGTTCGACCACCGCCGTCCCATCATCAGGGTTGATCTCGTAAATATCATTAAGGTGGCGGGTGCAGTCGACGACCAGGCCACGCCCCAGTGACTGCCCGGCCATGCTCGATCCTGATCCCCGCACGATAACGGGAACGTCATACCGATTGGCGACTTCTAGGATGGATTGGAGTTCATCCGGGTGGCGTGGAAACACAACACCTAGCGGCTCAATCTGAAAGTTGGAGGCATCCGTGCTGTAGAGAGCACGGGTATAGGGATCAAACTTGACCTCCCCGCGGAGCGCATCGGCAAGCTCCTGTTGGAGTTCCGCCATTTCTTGATTCGGCCCTTGAGCGATCATCTTGCGTTGTCCGCTGCTTCCAGAAAACGGCCTCTCGTCAGCCCCATTCGTCGTTCGTACCCGTTGACCCACCCTCGCTTGAAGGGCTTTGGATCGGGTTTGCATGGAAGGGGGAAAACTCGGGTACGAGCCTCTTCGGCAGTCTCCCCTTAATCAGAATACGATCCTGCTCATAATCTACGCTATCCACCCTGCCCATGTCGTGAAACACGCTGATCAGCCTGCCGTGCTTGTAAGGCAAGGATACCGACATCTCGACCATCGCCTCGAACAATTCATGATCGAGCACTGAAAGCAGGGTCGCGATCCCCTCACCTGTCAGCGCAGAAATCGGGACTGCCCGGTCGAAGTAATCGATTTTTGCTTGCGCTTCCTCCACGGATGGCAGGCGGTCGATTTTGTTCAACGCTGTCACGATGCTGATCTCATCTGCACCAATCTCCAAGAGCGTTTCCAGCACAGCTTCGGCCTGGGCGACGGCGTTCTCATGGGTGATATCTACGACATGGATGAGCAAGTCTGCGTCGAGGATTTCCTCCAGCGTGGCTCTGAAGGCAGCGATCAGGGCGGTGGGTAATTTCTGAATGAAGCCGACCGTGTCCGTCACCAGGACATGTTGACTGTCAGGCAGCTCGACCCGGCGGGTGGTTGGGTCGAGCGTGGCAAAGAGCTCATCGGCGACATATACGTCGGTCTGTGCCAGTCGATTGAGCAGGGTTGATTTCCCGGCATTGGTATAGCCGACCAGCGCTACCGTCGGGATGGCTGCCCGCTTTCGCTGACTGCGGTATCTTCCCCGGTGGGCTCTCACCTTCTCAAGTTCTTCTTTAAGCGTGGAAATCCGCTGCCTGATTTCGCGCCGGTCAACCTCGAGCTGGGTCTCACCAGGTCCACGCAGCCCTACCCCACCCATGCTCCCGGCGCGCCCCCCACCACCTCCAGCCTGGCGAGCCAGATGGGACCACGCTCGTGTGAGGCGCGGCAGGCGGTATTCGTATTGGGCCAATTCAACTTGCAAGGCCCCTTCGCGCGTTTGTGCATGCTGAGCGAAGATATCAAGGATAAGCGCGGTCCGGTCGACGACACGGACTGATTCAGGAAATATCTTCTCGAGCTCACGCTGGTGGCGTGGGTTCAATTCATCGTCGAACAGGACGATATCTGCGACGAGATCTTCAATAACAGCTTTGACCTCCTCCACCTTGCCTGCACCGAGGTAGGTCTTCGAGTTCGGCCGAGAAAGATTTTGTGTCGCCTGACCTACCACATCCACGCCGGCAGTTTTCGCCAGCAGCTGGAGTTCCGCAAGCGAATCTTCCATCGAGAGCAAGTTTTCCTGCTCGGGGTAGCTTACACCAACCAGGAAGGCTCTCTCCCGTGGGGGTTCCGTTGAAATGGGTCTCTTTCCCAAGGTATCGCTACTCCTCTCGAATGCCCAGGAGTCGTGCCGTGAGATCGTCCGGCGGTTCTTCACGCATCGGGATCATGATGTGAAAAGTACTCCCGGGGAGGGCGCGTTCATCGCGGCCCGGTGATGCGACCCAGATCGCGCCACCGTGTGATTCGAGTATGCCCTTCGCGAGATGGAGCCCCCTGTACTGTTGGACTGGTTTGGATTGATCCTCACCCAAGGGTCCTGCTTCGAAGATGGCGGCTTGATCCGCAAGCGCAATGCCGGGGCCTGCATCTGCCACGGTCAGCTCGAGAAAACCGGAGAGCTCTCGCCCTCTAAGATGAATCGCAGCCCCTTTGGGGCTAACCCGGATTGCATTTTCGATAACATAGCCCACCGATTGCTCAATCCTCTCCCGGTCGATGAAAATGGGTTGGGCGAACTGAGGAGAGCGATGGAGCCGCAAGGAGAGAGAGCGGCTTTTTATCTCAGGTTTGAAGCGCAGCTGCAGCGCATCAAGGATTTCGGCGACCGGCACCTTGGTGTAGTGCAGCGCCAACATTTGGTTGTCGACCATCGCTACGTCAATCAGTTCGTCGATGGCAGCCCTCATTTTACTCGCACCGGCTGCCATACCGTTCACCCATGTCTCGAGTTCGGAAGCGCTTGTGCCGTGTTCCCTGAGCATGGCAAGATAGCCTTCAATCAACGTCAAAGGCGTCCGCAGGTTCTGAGTTGCCATGCTGATAAACCTGGAGCGGGATTCATCCAGCATCTCCATTGCCTGACGGGCTGCCTGCTGATCCTTTGCAGCCAGGTCATGCTGCTCCTTTCCTTCCCGGTAGGCAGCATACTCCACCATATGAAACACGATTGGCTCGATCGCTTCGATGAGTTGCAGCGTTTCGTTTGGCTGGTGCACATTGCTTGATGCGGTGAGGAGAGCGCCGTGCAGGGTGTGAACGAATCCAATCAGCCCAGATTCTGAATACGCCTCGAAGTCATTTTTCGCGTGGGAGCTTGCTGGCTGCCTGGCGAGCATCCCATCGATAAAAGCCTCGATCGTGATCGATTGGTTGGTGAGCAATCTATCAGAAATGGATTGAAAGAACTGCTCGAGGGTCGAATCGCTCAGCGCATACGCCGCTGGGGCGGATTCCCACGCTTTGCGAGCATACTCGGTCCAGTTGAGCCGCAGCTGCTGCAGCAGGTCAAAAGCCGTTTTCATCTTTGATTATCTTGTGAGACCAAGACCCGGAACATCTGGTAAGTGTACACGCGATCTACACTGTCGACCTCTTCCTACGGTTTTGGCTCAACGTTCCTCCAGCCAGACCTGCAGCGTGTGACCGATTTCAAATAGGCTCTCGGCACTGACCTTGTCAAGTGTGTCTCCAATGGTATGCCAGGCAGGATAGTCAAAATCGATGATCTCGACGACGTCGATACCTCTTTGTAGGAAGGGTACATGGTCATCGATGATGGTGTATTTAACTTCTGGGATGAAGGCGTCATAGCCCAAGTCATGGGCCGTGCTCCAGATTTCATCCGCCAATGAGCGCGTGGAGTTTCGCTCGATGAATACCTGCAAATCACGGTCACCAACCATGTCCACGATGATGACAAGATCAGGCGTTGAAGTCAGTTGCGCGGCGGCATATTGTGCGCCGACGCTCCATGACCAGCCATCCAGGTTGCCCTGGTCTTCACCGTCGAAGAAATAGAATGTCAGGTTCGATTCGATCCGAGTTGGATCAAGAACACGTGCCAGTTCGAGCAGAACCGCCACCCCGGACGCGCCATCGTTAGCACCAGGTACAGGTTGCGATGGAAAAACCGGGTCGAGATCCGCCACGCGCCGTGTATCGTAGTGAGCGCCAAGCACGATCGCCTGCGCTTCGGGACCGGCTCCCTTACCCGGGGTTGCAATGAGGTTGCAGAGTTGTACTCCCATGTGTTGGAAACACTCACGCCGGGTATCCCACCCAGTTCCTTCTAATTCGGCCTCGATCCACCTCCGAGTGAGCTCGATTTCGGGCGTTCCAGGGATCCTCGGCCCGAACGCGAGCTGCTCGGCGACCAGGTTGAGCGCACGTTCCCCGTCAAAGCGTACATCTGCGTTGGAAGGACTCAGCCTGTCACAGGCTGAGAGTGCCGCAAGGCAAAGCAGCAGCAAGATTCGCATAGCCTTTTGTTGCTTAATGATGGGGAATCGGATGGAATATCTCATACCCTAGTGGCTATGCGCATTGTTTTCATCTAAAAACGCCTGCATCGCCTGCGCAGACCGGGCGGCGTGCGCGCTTGCCCGAGCCCGGCGTCCCTTTATCGGTGCGCCCTCCAACGACGGCAGAATGCCGAAATTGGCCTTCATCGGCTGAAAATGGGCCGGGGCGGCATGCGTCACATAATGCACGAGCGCTCCCAACATCGTCGTCGTGGGCAAGGCCCAGGGCTGCAAGTCGTGTTCCCGACGAGCGGCGTTGATGCCCGCCAGCGCTCCCGTGGCGATGTTTCCGAGATACCCTTCTACCCCGGTGATCTGACCGGCGAAGAACAAGTCGTCCCGGTGGAGGAACTGGAGCGTCGGTTGCAGCAGCTGGGGGGAATTGAGGAACGTGTTGCGGTGCATCTGGCCGTAACGTGCAAAGCGGGCGTTTTGCAAACCAGGGATCATGCGCAGCACCCGGCGCTGTTCCGGGAAGGTCAGGTTGGTTTGGAACCCGACCAGGTTAAACAAGCTGCCGGCCATGTCATCCTGCCGCAGCTGCAGGACTGCATGAGGCCGGGCACCAGAGCGAGGATCCCGCAGGCCTACTGGCCGCATGGGCCCAAATGCCAGGGCTTTTGGACCCCGTTCAGCGATGATCTCGATCGGCAAACAGCCCTCGAAGAACGTATGCGCGCCCGCAGTCACGCCCTGCGTAATCTGCTGCTCAAATGATTTGAGCTGAATGCGGTCGGCATGCACCAGCGCCTCGACAAACTGCTCGTATGCTGTACGATCGAGCGGGCAGTTGATGTAATCTCCTTGGTCAAGCGTGCCGCGCTCATAGCGAGAACCCCAGAACGCAGTTTGCATATCGATCGATTCGAATTCGACGATCGGGGAGATCGCATCGAAGAAGAAAAGATGGTCCTCCCCGGTAAGCGCCGATAAACTCTCAGACAGGGACTGCGAAGTCAATGGACCGGTCGCGAGGATGGTCAAGCCCTGCGGGATTTCCTTCACCTCCTCCCGGATGATCTCGATCCGGGGATGCGCTTCCAATCGCTCCGTGATGACCTCCGAGAAAGCATGCCTATCGACGGCAAGCGCTCCGCCTGCCGGTAGCGACACATCCTGAGCGATTCTGAGCAGGAGTGAATCGAGCTTGCTCAACTCGGCCATCAAGACCCCGGAGGCGCGGTCGCTAAGCTTTGACCCCAGGGAATTTGAACAAACCAGTTCTGCCAGTTTATCCGTCTCATGGGCGCCGGTTTCAACCGAAGGCCGCATCTCGAAAAGCCTGACCTCAAGTCCACGCTCTGCGGCCTGCCAGGCGGCTTCCGAACCCGCCAGTCCCCCGCCCACGATCTTCAGCTCGCTCATCATGCCGAAATTCTATCATGCGCTCTGAGCAAAAATATGGCATACTTCTTGCAACTTAGTTGCTCGCAGGCCAAGAGTTCAATATACTGAAATGCGAGGCTAGACATGTATCAATTCCAAGACCAATCCATGCGACCGCTTACCACAGCCCATCTGGCTCAGACGATGAGCCTGCTGGTGCTTTCTAACCAGGAGCTGAGGGACCGGGTCATCGCGGAGATCGCTTCTAACCCCGCATTGGAACTTCTGGACGAACGCATCTGTCCTGGTTGCCAACGTCGCCTAAAGGGGCAGCAGCAATGCCCTGTCTGCAGCAGGGGGAGTGAGCAAGGAGATCCCATTGTCTTCCTCTCCCCGCGCGAATCCATCCGTGGCAAGGTCCGCAAGTCCTACGATGATCAGCCGCTGGATCGAGAGCCCGCCGCACCTGAAGATTTGAGCTTCCATGTCATGCAGCAGCTGGCCGCCGATTTGCGCCCGGAGGATCGCACCCTGGCGCTCTATATCCTCGCCAGCCTTGATGACGATGGGTTCCTGGTCGACCCCCCAGCCTACATCGCCCAGGCCACACGAACCCCGCTCCCACGCGTCCAACGCGTCCTGGCGCTTGATCTCGACCGCCGATCCAGTCGGCCTGGCGACCGAAGGTCCGCGCCAGGCCTTGCTCGTCCAGTTAGACCAGCTCAAAGGCGATGATTCGACCGCCGAGTTAGCCCGCAAGATGCTCACGCGCACTTTCCGGGAATTGGGGCGTCGTGAGTACGACAAGATTGCGCTTGAGCTCGATGTCGCTTCACGCCAGGTCCATTTGGCGACCGCTTATATCCAGGACAATCTCAACCCCTACCCCGCCCGTGCCTACTGGGGCACCGGCAGGGAGTCGGCGCAGGGGGACCCAAACGTCTACCACACGCCTGACATCATGATCACACGCCAACCTTCTGCGCCCGAGGGCGCGCTCATGGTTGAGATATTCTCTCCCATTACAGGCTGGCTGCGGGTCAATCCCGTTGTTCAAACAGGCAATGGATGCCTCCAAAGGGGAACAGAGTGCTGAATGGAACGAGCATCTTGAAAAGGCAAACCTGTTTGTGAAGTGCATCCAGCAGCGGAATAACACCATGCGCAAGCTGATGGAACTGCTTGTCACGGAGCAACGCGATTTTATCCTTGAAGGCGCCAGACACCTTGTGCCCATGACCCGCGCGAAGTTAGCAGATGACATTGGCGTGCACGAATCGACGATATCACGCGCAGTTGCCAATAAATCTGTTGCCCTGCCTAATGGTAAGATCATTCCCCTGGCGAAGTTCTTCGATCGCAGCCTATCGGTGCGAGATCAAATCAAGGAAATCGTGGAACAAGAAGTCGAACCCCTGACGGACGAAGAAATCGTCGATGTGCTCAAGGAACAAGGCGTGAAAATCGCACGCCGCACAGTTGCCAAGTACAGGGCAATCGAAGGCATCCTCCCGGCAAGGCTGCGCGGAGAAAGCAAACTGTCGCAAGCCGCTTAGGATCCAATTTGGCCAAGGATAACGCTCCCACCAATCCCATTGCACGCTTCTTCCGAGCCGATCCTTATCGAGAACTCTTCTACACGCTCGCTGATACCATTGACAGCTCCGTCCTGGTCCTTTCCGGGACGGAGCCGCGTGTGATTACCTGCAACCACCACTTTTTACTGATGACCGGTTACGCCCGCAAGGACCTGGAAAGCCTTTCTCCAACCGATATCTTCGTTGGCGAGGTCGGCCAAGCTGCGCTGGATACAATCCTGGGGAGCCGGGATGAATCCGAGTGCAGCCTGCAGGAGGTGCCCTTTCAGACCCGGTCGGGTGAAATCGTCGTCGTTGACCTCGATGCATATCCAATTGTGCCCGGCCGCTCTGCCATCCTGCTCACGGCTAATCCATCGAGCCGGCGCGCGTCGGAGCTGGCACGGAAGGAAATCGACAGCGAGCGGCTCGAGCGCTTGCTTGAAATCTCCGACCTTATCTTATCCGGAGGCGAAGCTGCCTTACCGACAGTCCTGGATCTTGGCCGGGAGCTCATACAGGCATCCTCGGTAGGCCTCTACCGCCTTTCGTCCTCGTCACCGGATTACGTCCTGCACGGCGTCTTGCCAGCTGAATTTCCCGAGTTCCTGCCTTCGGCCGCACTGGGCTCCATGCCAGGTAGCGACAGCCTGGGTCCTTGGCCAGCGGCCAGAGTTCGAACTCCAGAAATCGGCCCGCGCGGCTGAGTTGGCCCAGATGCGGACGACCCTGATCGGGGATGAAGGAGCCTGGATCGGATTGCTTGTTGCTGGTTGGAAAAATGCCAATCGAATTGCCGGGTGATGTGAGCCAGCTCCTCCAGGTCCTGGCAAACCTGTGCCACGCCGCGATCCATGTCAGCTTGCTGCGTTCCTCCTCCGTGCAGGGCGATCACCAGATTTCACAACTGGAGACGGAAATTAACCGGCCAATTTGAGGCCATCGGTGACACGCTGATCGTGGTGGACGAGCAGCTCAAGGTCATGCGAGCCAATTCTGGCCTGGTACGATTGCTTGGCTTTCACCCTTCAGAAGTGAAAGGACCGCCCGATCCAGGATGTCCTGGTCGGACCAGAGGACGTGACCGCCTCCCTCCTTGATGCGCTGGGTCATCACCGTGATGCCGAGCGGAGCAGGCTCATCCTTCACCACCGTGACGGCACCCCCTTGCCCGTCCACTTGCACGCCGTTCCGGTCAGCACCGCCAAGGGAAGCCAGCTGGTCATTGCCCTCAAGGATCAGTCTGAGCAGCAGGCCATCGAGGATCAGACCGAGATCCTCGCCCAACGAGCATTGCTGGGCGAGGTAACCGCAATTTTCGCGCACGAGGTCCGCAACCCGATCAACAACATCTCGACCGGCGTACAGCTTGCTGCGTCCCGCCTGGGCAAGGACCACCCGCAATATGAATCCCTGGAACGGGTCAGGGCAGAGTGCATCCGGCTAGACCAGCTGATGACAGACGTCCTGTTTTTCGCTCGACCCCTGGAATTGAAGATGGAGGCGCTGGACCTGGTCGACCTGATGCAGCGCATCCTGGCCCGCTGGGCGCCGCGCTTCAGCCAATCTAACGTCCGCTGCCACACGGATTTCAAAGCCGGGCCTTCCGCCGGCATCTGCGGATCCGCGCACGCTCGAGCGGGTTATCGTAAATTTAATCAGCAATGCGCTGGAAGCGATGACGGAAGGCGGCACCATATCTGTCGCCATTTCTACCGACTGGCCACAGCCCGGAGGGTGTGCTCGAATTGAAGGTGGCCGATACCGGGCCTGGCATCCCGGCAGATAAAATCGACCGGATCTTCGATCCTTTCTTCACGACGAAGAAAGATGGCACCGGCCTGGGTCTCGCCATCAGCCGACGCATCTTAAGCGCCCATAAGGGCACAATCCACGTCGAGAGCTTCCCTGATGCCGGGACACTCTTTACAATTCACTTACCCACCGCCACCCGCGCACCCGGACAGGAGTAAGCATGTCTGCCACGGTCCTGATTGTTGATGATGAAGCAACGGCTCGCTCTTTCATTCGCGAATCGCTGACTGACGCAGGCTACGAGGCGATTGAAGCCGGTACCCTGGCTGAAGCGAACGAAGTGATCGACACGGCAGCGGCAGATATCGTCCTGCTGGATGTGATGCTGCCGGATGGTTCAGGGCTTTCGCTGCTCGATCGGCTCGCCCTGGAGTATCCCCGGCCCCCGGTCATCCTGGTGACGGCTTTCGGCGAAGTCGATACGGCTGTCGAGGCGATGAAGAAAGGTGCCCAGGACTTCCTGCAGAAGCCACTCGACCTGGAGCGGCTCCTCCAGGCGGTGGAACGCTCGTCGGAGGTCGTCGCCTTACGCCGGGAGCTGGACCTGCTTCGACGCTCCTCCAGCGGCGACATCGAAATGATCGTGGGCGAGGCGAGCGGCATGAAGCAAGTCATGCACGAAGCTGAGCGGGCGGCGGCGGCTTCGGTGTCGGTGCTCATCACAGGCGAGACCGGCACAGGGAAAGAGGTCATGGCGCGCACGATCCACAGCATCGGACCGCGCGCCGATAAACCATTCATCCCCATCAACTGCGCCGCGCTGCCAGACACCATGATCGAATCAGAGCTCTTCGGCCACGAGGCGGGCGCCTTCACTGGGGCGCAGAAGAAAAAACCCGGCCTGATCGAGATCGCTGATGGCGGGATCCTGTTCCTGGATGAAATCTCATCCACCAAGCAGGAGATGCAGGCGAAACTCCTGCGAGTGCTCGATGAACAAAAGTTCAGGCGCGTCGGCGGGGTGAACGAGATCGTCGTGGATGTCCAGATTCTCGCAGCGAGCAACCGCAACCTGCCTGCGATGATCGAGGAAGGCACCTTCCGCGAGGATCTGTACTACCGCCTGAAGGTGGTTGATCTGCATCTCCTGCCGTTGCGCGAGCGCATCGGGGATATTCCGGCACTCGCCGGGAGTTTCATCCGCCAGATCAATATGCGTGTCGGTGGGGTCATCGAAGGCATAACCCCGCGCGCAATCGAAGCCCTCAAGAAACATCCCTGGCCGGGAAACATCCGGGAGCTCCGCCACGTGATCGAGCGTGCAGTCCTCTTTTGCGATGAAGAGATGATCGACCTCGCCCATTTGCCGCCCGACATCCAGGCCCTTGACGAAATAACCTCCGCTGGCATAAACCTTGCACCTATCGCCTTCAGAAGATTGCACTGGAGGCGATCATGATTCCACTGACCTTTAACGACGTTCAACTGCTCCTCGCTGGATCGGTCTTTATCCTGGGGTTCATCCTGATCCTGATCGGCGCCTTTGTCATGGTCACACGCGGCTATTCGCGTGAGATCAGCGCCCTGGCCAAGCATACTGCCAGCCTTGGTCAGAAAGGCGTTGCCCAGGATATTACCGGCCTGGTAAACAGCGCCAGCGAACTTGTGGCATCGATCACGGCTCTCGTCCGAACCGCTAGCGGGATCGGTGTCTTCCTGATCATGCTCGGTTTGATCATGCTCGGCGCGTCCTACTGGGTCCTGCAGCAGGTCACCTGGCCGATCTAGATAAGAGGGTAGCTCGATGCTCACCGATGCCAACCTCCTCCAAACGCTTTCAACCATCTTTGACGATGAAGCCAGAAAGACCGTCGTCGGACGTCTGCTGCGGGTTCCCGAAATCTGGAATGCCCTGCATGTCCCCGAATTTCTGGCGACTGCCGCTGAAGACAGCGATCCTTCGGCCTGGCTTCCAGGACGGTTGGCCGCGCTCGCATTCGGCGAGGGTACCCTTTCGGCCATGCTCGATCGTGGCATCGAGCTGAATGGCGACCAGGACCCGCTCGCGCCCGGGAGCGATCCTCATGGGATCGAGGAAGTCACTGCGCTTGCCATCCACCTGCTGGCGAAAGCAGACGTGGAAATCCCAGACCAGGATCTCGTAAGGGCAATTCGCGAGAACCCCGCGCTATGGTCCTCACCGCTCGCGTGTGCCTGGCCAGATTTGATGGCCAGCAACTGGTTGAACGACTACTTCCCTCAGGATCCTGACCATGGCCATGTCCGCATGCTCACCCAAGCCCTGCTGGCCAATCAGGACCTGCTGGCCGCAGCGCAAGCGATGGTCGCTCTGGACAGCAAGACACTGGCCGCGGTGTTTCCCGCTCTTGCGTGAGTGCGGGTTTGACGCGCTCTATGCCGCGCTGGGCCAGCTCTCGATTGAAAAACTGGCTGGCCTGGGGTTGGAACGAGAGCAGAACTTATGCCCAGGCCCCGACTGCACCCGCCATCTTGCTAGCAGCAACCGGGGATTCCGAAGGCGCACATCAAGCTTTCCGCCAGGCGTGGGAAGTCAGCAACGAACGATCATCTGAGATCGCCGACCAGCTGGCATCGTTTGCGCGTTTCGAAGGGGATGCCGTGCTGGAAATGGAAGCAAGAAAACAGGCTTTGCAAACAAGCACGACCACGGAGCGGAAAGCCGCACTTGCCCGAATCCTTGTTGAGCTCGGGAAGACTGAGCAAGCCGCCCAGTGGATCGAGGCTCCCAATTGCGTGCAGGCGTGGATCGCAGCGGCAGCCTACCAGGTCGCGGTCGGGAACGGCCAGCAGGCATCTGTCAACCTGGGCCAGGCTTGCGCCCTGCTACAGGACGAAAGCGTGACCGACGATTGGCTTACGTGGCTGGTCGAGCTCCTCAAGCAGCGCAAGGATTTTGCCCGTGCACTCGATGTTCAGGTGCTCCTCTGCGAAGCTGGACCAAGCGAGCCGAGCAGGGTGCTGGAGCTTGCCCGACTCTATCGGGCTGCGGGGAATGCAAGCGCAGCCGCCACCCAGGCTGAGTTTGCGCTGGCTTTGATGCCTGATTCCTCGGAAGCAAGGTTACTGCTTGCCGAGATGCTTCAAGAGTCGAACTTGCCCGAGCAGGCCCTATCCCATTGGAAGAGCATCCAAGCTGAACACCCAGAGTATTGGCCGGCGCTCAGCCGCTGCGCCCTTGAAGCAGGTGAAGTCAAGCTTGCCCGAGACACCGCTGCCTCTGCGTTGGCTGCCGAACCCGACTCCTATTCGGCACGCGTGCTCCTGGGCGAAGCGCTTGCCGTCGATGGTGATCCAGCCGCGGGTTTGATTTACCTTGATGAAGCCGTAGAAATGCACCCGCAAGAACCGCATGCATGGTTGGCCCTCGCAAGTGCGCATGGCGAATTGAACGATGAGCCGGCATCAGGAGAGGCGCTGCGGAAAGGCATCCAGGCCGCCCCGGGCAGCGGAGAACTTCACATGGCCTTGGCGAGATGGCTCTTGAAGAATGAGCAGCCCTCCCAAGCCCTCGAGCACGCTCGCGCTGCGACCGGGCTTGACCCCGAGCAGAGCGATTGGCGGATCGAGCAGGCCGAGATCCTGCGCGACCTTGGGCGAACCGAAGAAGCACTTCCTGAGCTACGGGCTGCGCTCGCGACGCAGCCAGAGAATTGGCCAGCCCGGAAGGCGCTCGGCTTGACTTATGAAGTGATGGGTGAGTACGCCCTTGCTGGGCAGACCTTCGGGCGCCTGCCAGAAGACCTGGACGCTGAGTCCAAGCTACACGCAGGCAGGATCCTTGTGAGATCCATCAGCGAAGGCGGGCCGGGGGATATCAAAACCGCGACGGCGATGCTTGTCGGGGCCATGGAAGCTGGTCTTGAGGAGGCGTCGATCTGGTTTTGGCTTGCCCATGCCTATGAGCAGGCGCACCTGATGCCTCAGGCAGTTGAAGCCTTCAAGGCGTTCCTTGACCTGGTCGAGGATGGCCATCCCCAGAAGCTGGAAGCCCTGCTCGGATTTGCGCGGGCTTCGACCAAGGCCGACCAACTGGAGCAAGCCATCGAAGTCCTCGAGGATGGCCGACAATCATTCCCTGCATCCCATGAACTGCTCTACACCCTCTCCCTCGCATATATGACCGCCAAGCAGCCGGGCGAGGCCCTCCAGAGCGCAAAGCAAGCCGTGGAGCTCGCTCCCAGCTCGATCCCTGCCCTTGAAGTACTTCGGGATGCCGCTATTGAAAACGGAAAGCCGGAAGAAGCATTGGCCTCACAGAAGGCGATCCTGAAAGCTCGGCCAGAAGATTCGAACGTCCACCTGAAGCTGGCGCAGCTCTACGCCGATCAATCAGATTCGTTGCCAGCCAGGTCCCACCTGGCAGCCGCAATTTGGCACGGCCGCTCAGACGGGGTTGGTCTCGCTGCCCTGGCACCTGCTGCCGAGCGGATTTCTGGCAGCAAGTTAGCCCACAACTTGCTAAAAAGAGCAGCCGTCCTCGACCCGGGAAACCTTGAAATCCTGGAGGCGCTTGCCCAGCATTCAGAAGCAGTGCGCGATTTCGAGACCGCCCAAGCAAGCTGGCTCGAGATCTCAAAATATGCCCGCCACGATCCCCAGCCCCTGCAAAGCGCAGCGCAAGCCCTGACAAAATTGGGCCGGCGCATGGCCGCCCTTGGCCTGCACCAGCGGGCACTTGAAATCGCCCCAGATGCTCCGCAGCACCTGGCACTGGCACACGCCCTGGCCGCGACCGGTGATTCTGCCGCGAGCCTGGAACACTATCTTGAAGCAGCTCGCCTGGCCCCGGCCGATATGGATACCGTCATCTTGGCCGCAAAGGGGATCAGCGAGCATGGCACCCTTGAACAAGCCCAAGGAGTGCTCAATGCAGCGGTTGAGCAAGGTTTGGGAAGTGATCCCGCAGCATGCCTGCAAGCTGAACTCGCCCTGGCAGCCGGTGACAACGCTGCGGCAGCCAAATTCCTGAGCGATGCCTCGGAACAGTGCAGCAACGATACTGCACTCGCTGCACTAAAGCTGCGCACGGACCGGTCACGCGGCCGGATTGCGGAAGCCCGGGCCACACTCTCAGAGATGCTCGCTGCCCCTCTCGGCTCGAGCGCCGACCTGAGCGAGGCGATCAAGGCGGCATTGAGCATCCATGCCTGGGAAGAAGCGGTCGCATGCCTCGAGCAAGGTTTCGAGTTGCTTGAGCTTGATGAGCAATTGGTGTACCAGGCTGAGAGACTTGCCCATCGGTACCGGGACCTGGAATGGCTCTTCCGGATCACTGGAAATGCCGAGGTCCACGCGCCGAACACGGATGAAATCCGGCTCCAAGAGTGTATTGAATCGAAGCCGTGAATTCGACCATGACCTTGAACCTTTGCATGAATCCATTCTTGATCTCTGGGGTGCTTTGCAATCGGGTTCTATCGGCACCGATGAATATCACCGCATCAATGCGCTCCCCCGATCGGTGCGCGGCGACCTGACCGAAGCCGGGATCATTGGCTTGTTGAAGGCTAACAGGCCAGCACGCGCGGTAGAGCTCCTGGATGCCGCGGGGAACGCCAGTGCTGGGAACCAGGTGATCCTCCTCCTGCACGCCATCGGAGAGACGATGCTTGGGCACTACCACACCGCTGTCGAGATCCTTGAAGGTGTCACGCAGGACGCACTCTTCCAACCGTTGGCGCTCTATCTGCAGGCAGAAGCCTTACGCAAGGCTGGAGAAGAACAGGCGTACCTGACCAAGCTGAACGGAGCGCTGGCGATCTGGCCAGAGGAGCATCGCTGGCATTTCGAACTCGCCGAATCGTACCTGGCAAGGGAGCACTACGACGCAGCCATCCCGCACCTACAGCAAGCCGTGGAACAGTCACCACAGGACGGGGAGTATCTCGTCGAATTGGCAAGGGCGTTCCACAGTGTTGGGCAGCTTGAAGATGCTGAGGCGATGTATGCAGCCAGCCTCCAGCTCTCCCCCAAGTCAGCCCAAATCTGGAAGGAAGCCGGCAATGTTGCGCTCTCAATAGGGAACATCGAGGGCGCTGAGAAGTGGCTCGAACGAGCGTGCACGCTTGCTCCCTCCGATGCGGGTTGCCTGATCCAATCTGCCCGGGCAGCGCTCGCCCGTGGGGATACCAAGACCGCCATGAAACGTGCTCAGGCGGCATACAGGCTAGAGCCAGAGCAACCCACCGTCCTGGCCGGCCTGGCAGAAATCCTGGCAGCGGATGGAAAGCTTGAGAAGGCCATCCAGATGTACGACAACGCGCTGAAAACAGCCGACAGCGATCTCCAAATCAAGCTGGCTCGTGCCACGCTCCTCGCCAAATCTGGGCGGGCAGGGGAAGCCGTGCACGAACTGCAGGCGATCGTCGCGAGCACGCCAGAAGATGACCTGGCGTGGTCGGCCCTCGCCCGGGCGGAACGTGATACGGGCGCGTTGGAACAGGCGCTCGAAGCGGCCAACCAGGCGCTGAAGCTGAGCCCGAGGAACGTCGGCCATATGCAGCTGGTTGGTGTCATCTGTCGCGAGTCCGGCCAGCTCGATCGTGCCTTGAGCACGCTCACCGAAGCCGCAAAACACGCTCAACATGACTCCAGGTTAGCGCGGGAGTTAGGCAAAGTTTATGAGGCCAGGCGTGAATTTCACCTTGCGCTCGAGAGTTATAGACGGGCGATCGAGCTCGATCCGAGTGACTTCGACTCTTTGATGCACGCCGGGCTGATCTTGAAAAACATCAAGCTATACGACCAGGCCGGGGCGCTCTTCGAGCGTGGCGTACAGCTCAACCCACTCGACCCACAAGCACTACAGCAGCTCGCCACGATCCGTGCATTGCAGCTCATCCATGGCAACAGCAGCGAGGCAGAGGTGGTACCCACATCATGACCGATCGAGCTACGTTCATCCGTCTCATCGACAGCGCCCTGCTCGCAAAACGTGCAGATTACGCACGCCATATCGCCAACGACTGGCTCGCCATCTGGCCGGGCGACATCCCGGTCATTTTGAAGCTGGCCAAAGCCGAAGTTGCGCTGGGCGATCACAGCACGGCACTCGAACGCCTCGCTCACCTTGTCCAGGTGGATCCAGAACAGATCGAGGCTTACACACTGCTCACGACCACCCTGCGGACACTGGGGGATACCAAGCGTGCGCTGGTCTTTGAGGCGTGTGAACGCGTCCTTGATGGCAGGGAACTTGACGCCAAGCGCCATCCTGACTGGGCCATGAAACTTCGAGCAGCGTATGCAGAGTTGAAGCGCTCAGACCACCAACTTGCGGAACGACTGTCACAGGAAGCCCTCGGCGACGGGGGCGATCTTGCCCTCGCCTATATCGTGGCGATGAAGGCTCATACAGCAGCCGGGCATAAGAAAGCTGCCTTAAACCTTGCCCGGATTGGCAACCAACGCTGGCCAGAATGCGCCCAATTTATGCTGCTTCTCGCAGATGAGTTCATGCAGCAAGGAGAGATCGGAAGAGGCGTCGAGCTGCTGCACAAAGTCGTCAGCCTCGACCTGTCCCGAGAACTGCTCACAAGAGTGACCCTGCGGGGTGACTACGGGAGGCTGTGGCCAGATAAAGCTAGAAGCCGAACTTAGCCGGCCTATTCCTGGTGACGTCGCCGCGATACTGGGTGACAACCGGATTGGTGATGCCGGATTGGACCAGACTCAACCGCACAAGGTGCCAGAGGATATCTGGTCGATCGAGGAAGCCAATCAGCACACCTGTCGAGAAAGATGTGCCCGCAGTGGTGGCTGCCAATGATGACCCCCTCCCCTCCCCTGAAGCCTGGGAGGCGTTCCGTGGACCTGATCCAGGGTTGGCTGATAAGCCAGCGCATCCGAAGTCGCAATCTGAGACCTTCGTGAGCATCGATAAGGACCTGCGGCGCCTGGCCAAGAAGGTGAAGGGACGGAGACGCCCGCTTGACGAAGACGGCCGCGTCCCCGCTTACATCGTGCTGACAAGCAGGACACGCATGCTCCAAAAAGTGGGCAAGGCGGCCTTCGAGCAGCTCGATGACCGCGTCTTGCGCCTCGTAGAAAGCGTCCGCCGCCGGCCGGGTTGGACGGCCTATCGCATTTACCCGGACGATCCCTCCACGCTGGAGGCCTTTCGGCATCGCACCATGTGATCCAGGAAATGCCTGGCAGGTCAAACTGCGGCTGGCAGACCTGGATGCTGCACTCAGCCGCCGGGGAGAGATGATTGGAGCATTGTTCATCCTGGGCGGGAACGACATCATCCCCTTCCATCGCTTGCCCAACCCGACCGATGATGACGATGACGAGATCCCGTCGGACAATCCCTATGCGGCTTCCGATGAAAATTACTTTCTCCCCGAGTGGCCAATCGGCCGGCTGCCCGTCGACCAGGACATGGGCCTGGCTGCCAAACATCTCGAGCAAGCCATCAGCTATCATGCGGCGATTGGCCGGCCGGCGAATGGCCTGCACCACCTGAAAGCCTGGTTATGGAGATATTTCCATCGAGTGCTGGGAAATGGCTCGAAATCCTTCGGCTATACGGCCAGCATCTGGCGCAAAGCGTCCCTGGCGGTCTTCAAGTCAATCGGTGATCCACGAGCGATGATTTCTTCACCGCCGGTTGAGGCTGGCCGGCTTCCTTCAAGCGCGATCCAACCGATAAGACTCTCCTATTTCAACCTGCACGGACTGGAAGATAGCCCGGAGTGGTATGGCCAACGCGATCCGCTGCGCGATGAAGCTGTGAAAATTGAGTTCCCGATAGCGCTTCGCCCGGAAGACGTCGTCAACAGCGGACGAGCTCCCCGGGTCGTCTTCACGGAGGCCTGCTACGGGGCGAACCTGCTGGGCAAAACGGTTGATTCCGCCTTGAGTCTAAAATTCCTGGCCTCGGGCAGCCGCGCTTTTGTCGGCTCCACAAAGGTCTCCTACGGATCTGTCACCCCACCCTTGATTGCAGCCGATCTGCTCGGCCGGAACTTCTGGCAGAACTTAAATATGCGTTTGCCGGTTGGCGAATCCCTGCGCCGGGCGAAACTGCAGCTCGCAACCGAGATGCACAAACGCCAGGGCTACCTGGACGGTGAGGATCAGAAGACTTTGATCTCGTTCATCCTGTTTGGTGACCCACTCTTCCGACCTGGGGTTGAAGCAATTCAAATTGGCGAGAAGACGGTAGTCCGGCGCCAATCGCGACCCTCGAGCATGAAAACTGCCTGCGCCAAGGGTGGGAAGGAAATCCAGCAAGACCAACTCAACGACGCGGCATTGAAACGGATCGACCTGATCGTCTCTCAATACCTGCCCGGGATGCAGGAAGCGAGCTGCTCCATCCACCAGCAGCATGTCGCCTGCGACGGCAAGGATCATGTGTGCCCGACTTTTTCGATTGGGAGCAAGTCACCCGGCACAGCGGAAGGGCGACACCGTGGTCGTCACGCTCTCGAAATCGATCCCGGACGGTGAGCGCATCCATCCCCACTACGCTCGCCTCACGCTTGATTCCTCGGGCAAGGTGATGAAGCTCGCCGTATCGCGCTAAGCAGAGGTTGGGACATGGCACACTTCTTGCATCATAGGGGGCAGGAAGGAAAGCGAGAACATGTCCCAACCTCAAAACACCATCGGGTTCTATTACCGGACAGACGATCAGCATTACACCCAGGGTGATCTTCACCAGTGGATTTCGGTGCTCCGATCGCTCCAGGTCCGCTGGCTCGTACTGCCCGACCACGGAGACCACGGAGTTCCAGAGCCCTTTATTCGTGGCTTGCTGCGGGCGGGTGTTGATCCCGTAATCCACATCACGAGCCCATTCAGCGCAATCGATCCTCAGGACATTCAGCAAGCCATCGCCAGCTATGCGAACTGGGGCGTCCGCATGGTCGTTGTAGGTGATCGGTCAAACCTGCGCCAGCAATGGAGCCCGGCAGCCTGGGCGCGAGGAGGGCTTGTCGAGCAATTCCTCGATCGCTATGTTCCCATCTGGCAATCACAACTAAATCATGGCCTGCCTCCCGTGTTTCCTCCGCTCGAGCCCGGCGGTGACTACTGGGATACTGCGTTCTTGCAGTCCTGCCTCACTTCCCTGCTGCGGCGGGGCCAGGAAAACCTGGCCCGGGAGCTCATCCTCGGCATCTATGCCTGGACGTACGACAAACCTTTGGATTGGGGCTCTGGTGGCCCGGATGCCTGGCCAGAGTCACGCCCATACATCACCCCGAAGGGGAGCCAGGATCAAATCGGATTCTGTATCGCGGATTGGTATGAAGCCATCGCTCGCAAAGTCATCGGCACCGAGCTGCCCCTTTTCGTTCTCGGCGGCGGTGTAGAACCTGCCAAACCTCTTGCGGAACGAGACCCGCAAGGGGAAGCCGAGATCCATGCCGCGATCGCGGAAAGCGTGCTTGCGAATACGTATTCCGAAAAGCTGGTTGGGTTCTGCTTCTTTCCGCTAACAGGTGGCGAGGGCCATCCGCGTTGGTACGGTGAGGATCTTGCGGCAAGCGCCAGTGCAGAAAACCTGGAGCGGTTGATCCTCACCGCACCGATCACGGCCCCCCCTGCCTCGCCCGTCAAGCCCATACCCCACTATGTCCTGTTGGGATCCGGAGAAAACCGCGATCTCACCCGTGACTGGAAGGGCATTGAACCCTTGGTCATCGCCCTTAAGCCAGCGGTCGGGTTTTCTGCAAGCGCGGCAAGACTTGCCTCCCGGGTGACCATCATTGGGGACGGGACTGCAGTTTCCGAAGAAATCGAGACCAAGCTTCGTGACCAAGGCTGCCATGTGCGTCGCTTCAACGACCCGGGCAGTGAAGAATTCTTGCTTGCGGTCGCAGAAATGGCGTCCGATCAGCAAGCGACCCGAGGAGTTTGACATGACCGAAACAGATCCACTCGCCCGATTACGCGCGATCACAGCGGAAACCGCACCTCTCAAGCCGATGGGACAAGCCAGCATCAAGGTCCTCGGGCTTGGTGGCGGGGGTTCGAATGCCGTAAACCGCATGATCCAGCTGGGCTTGAGCGGGGTCGATTTCATCGCCGCAAACACGGATAAACAGGCCCTGGAATCAAGCATGGCAGCGACACGCCTCCAGCTCGGTCCCCGGTTTACACGCGGCCTCGGTGCAGGGGGTGACCCAAAGGTCGGCGCTGCAGCCGCGATTGAAAGCAGCCGTGAACTCGCCGCAGCCCTGGCCGGTGCCGACATGGTCTTCATCACTGCCGGCATGGGTGGCGGGACCGGGACCGGGTCAGCTCCTGTCGCAGCAGAAATTGCCCGTGAAGTCGGCGCGGTCGTCGTCTCGGTCGTGACGATGCCCTTCTCCTTCGAGATGAGCAAACGCGCGCAGAACGCGCTCGAAGGCGTACGCCAGCTTCAGCCGCACTCACACACCTTGATCACCGTCCCGAATGACCGCCTGCTCCAGGTCGCACCTCGCGATTTGAGCCTGGAGATTGCCTTCCGCCTGGCAGACGATGTGCTCAGGCAAGGCGTCCAGGGCATCGCCGAGCTGGTGACGCAGCCGGGGATGATCAACGTGGACTTCGCCCACGTTCGGGAGCTCATGCTCAAAGGCGGTGGCGCCTACATGGCCATCGGTCTGGGGCAAGGACCCGAGAAGGCCGGCGCGGCCATCCACCAGGCCATGCACCATCCCACTGCTGGATTTCGACAGCTTCGACCAGGCGTCTGGCGTGCTCGTCCACTTTACCGGCGGGGAAGACTTGACGCTGTTCGAAGTTGGGGAATCGGTCAGCGCATTGCGTGAAACGCTCTCACCGGACGCGGACGTCATCCTGGGCGCGAGCACCAATCCCGAGATGAACGGCCGAGCCCAGGTGATCCTCATCTTCACCGGCGTTGGCGGGCGAGCGGTGATCCGCAATGCGGCAGCCGAAGAAAGCCGCCTCGAGCTCAGCGATGGTCGATGTAAAAGCAAATCAACCCGTCGGTGACGAGCTTGATCTTCCGACCTTCCTCCGCCGCCGTGCGGCGATGGCACAGCGAGGTTAGCCCGTCATGGACTCAAAAACACTGGGTGTCTTGAACAAGGCTGTCAGGCGATCTTTCCCGGAGATGGCAAACGTCCGGCCCAAAGTCAGCCAGCAAGGCAAAGACCAGGACAACCCGACATATCTGCTTACATACTCCGGCGCGGCCGAAGCACCCGGTGGCCGCACGATAAAACGGATCGTACGCGTCGTCGCGGATGGCCGCGGACGCATTATCAAAATGACGACCTCGAGGTGAGCATCATGAAAACATACCCGATGAACCTTCCGACCTATTTCAAGGTTGCCTTCTGGCGGGCTGCGTCCTTCATGACCGGCGTGGCCGTGAACAACCGCCGCATCTTCCATCGCATCCTGTGGGTCTCCCCAATCGTCCTGGCCGCGATCGCAGCCTTCCTGCTGGGAAAGGTATTCGGCAACCTGCTGCTCTGGAGCCTTTCCATTTAGGCAGGAAGCCGCAGATCAATTGCCGGCAGCGCGTGCCCCGAGTACAATCCGGGCGCGTGTTGTGTTTAACCTGGATGGGCAATTCCGATGCGAAACCGTTCTCCCCTGAGCCTGGTTCATCCCACTGCTCCTCGTGTGTTTCGCAGCCGGGGTGCTCAGCGTAATCTTGAAACCCCCCGCCGGTGGTCCCTCCCCTGCCGGCGTAGAATCTCCCCGCCTTTCCAGCCCGGAGATCCCGCCAGCCACCCGGGTCGTAAACACCCGCTCCACGATTCTCATCATGGGTGTTGACTCCCTGGCTGAGCCGCAAGCAGCAGAACTTGAAGCGCTCTGGCTCCTGACATTCGGTACTGGAGAGGAGCGGATTGAGCTGCTCGGCGTGGCTCATGATGCGCTGCTCGCCAGATGGGACGGACACTCCGCCAGGCCTTTTCCATGTTCGATCCACCCGATTACGGAGCAAATTTTATCCGTGCACTCGGGAAGTACAGCGCCTCTCCCATCCTGGGTTGGGTCGTCCTGGACCAGGTTGGTTTTGCCCGTTTGATCGACTACCTGGGTGGGTTCACGCCTTGGGGAGCAAGCCTATGACGGCACCCGCACGATCGGAGCGCTGAACTTGCTCCTCAATCGGCCACAGGAAAGCTCTAAAACTTCAAGCCCGCATCCTCCAGGCGCTCATCGAAAAAGCGCCTGACCTGGGTCGGACACCGGAAGTGACCTCGTTAACCACCCTCGTCCCCGACCATGCCCTGACCTCTCCTTCAGCCCCCCAGTTGGCTGCCATGGCCATTCCGCTCCTGCCGCTCGAACCCTCCATGGTCGATCTCATCCTCCAGCCCCAGGGACGGAGTAGCAACCAGGCATCTTCACTTCTCTCTTGCATCTCCTACCGAGTCCGGCTATGCTAGGAAATTGCACGGCAAGCGTTCGCGCCGTGCAGGATAAACGCAAGGAGGTGTCTCTCGGAGACAAGGATGGGAATGCCTTTGAAAAATCAACCACAGGAGGAAAGAATGAAGAGGTTTGGATTACTATCGCTGCTCGTTATCGCGATGCTGGTACTGGCCGCCTGCGGCGGCGGGGCGACGCCCACAGAAGCTCCACCAGAACCAGCAACGACCGAGGAGCCGATGGCAGGCGATCTCCCCGATCTCGGCGGGCAAACCGTCACGGTCGCGGTCGAGAACGCCTACCCACCGTTCAACAACATCGATGAAGCCTCCGGCGAAGCGGTCGGCTGGGACTACGACGTCGTCCGCTACATCTGCGAGCTCATCAACTGCGTGCCCGAGTTCCAGGAAGCTGCCTGGGATGGCATCTTCCCCGCCATGCAGGCCGGTGAGTTCGACTGGCTGGCCGACGGCGTGACCTACACCGCCGAGCGGGATGAAATCGTCGATTTCTCCATGCCCTACGTCACCATCGGGCAGGTCCTGCTCATCAACGCCGCTGACACCGTCGACGACATCGAAGCCTTCAAGGCTGACAGCGAGAAGCTGGTCGGCACCCAGATCGGCACCACGAACGAGATCGTCGCCAAGGAGCACTTCCCCGATGACCGCATCAAGAGCTTCGAGGACTTCGGCGGCGCCGTTTCGGCCCTGATCTCGGGTGACGTGGACGGCGTCGTCATCGACACCGTTTCCGCCGTCGGGTTTCATCGGCGCCAACCCTGGCAAGCTCAAGGTTGGACCGACGCTGACCTCCGATGAAGAGCTGGCCTTCGTCTTCCCGCCCGGCAGCGAACTGGTTGCCGCGGTCGACGCCGCACTCGAGGCGATGAAGGCAGATGGCACGCTGCAGGCGTTCAACGATAAGTGGTTCAACCCGACCACGGAAGCCCCCGCCATGCCCGATCTCGGCGGGCAAACCGTCACGGTCGCGGTCGAGAACGCCTACCCACCGTTCAACAACATCGATGAAGCCTCCGGCGAAGCGGTCGGCTGGGACTACGACGTCGTCCGCTACATCTGCGAGCTCATCAACTGCGTGCCCGAGTTCCAGGAAGCTGCCTGGGATGGCATCTTCCCCGCCATGCAGGCCGGTGAGTTCGACTGGCTGGCCGACGGCGTGACCTACACCGCCGAGCGGGATGAAATCGTCGATTTCTCCATGCCCTACGTCACCATCGGGCAGGTCCTGCTCATCAACGCCGCTGACACCGTCGACGACATCGAAGCCTTCAAGGCTGACAGCGAGAAGCTGGTCGGCACCCAGATCGGCACCACGAACGAGATCGTCGCCAAGGAGCACTTCCCCGATGACCGCATCAAGAGCTTCGAGGACTTCGGCGGCGCCGTTTCGGCCCTGATCTCGGGCGACGTGGACGGCGTCGTCATCGACACCGTTTCCGCCGTCGGTTTCATCGGCGCCAACCCTGGCAAGCTCAAGGTCGGACCGACGCTGACCTCCGATGAAGAGCTGGCCTTCGTCTTCCCGCCCGGCAGCGAACTGGTTGCCGCGGTCGACGCCGCACTCGAGGCGATGAAGGCAGATGGCACGCTGCAGGGGTTCAACGACAAGTGGTTCAACCCCTAAACCGGGTGACTAGTCTTACCTAAAATCAGTACACAGGCAGGTCGTGGCGAGAGAAGCTGCGACCTGCCTGTGACCAATATCAAGGAGCCCCACCATGGCCCTATCACCCAGCAAGGGAGAACGGTCACGTCCTGGAATGTTCAGCGAGGGCGGACAACTTGGCAACATGCCCTGGTGGGCTCTGATCCTCCTCGCCACTGGCCTCATCCTGGCGTACCTCATCCTCGCCAACCCTTTTTACAAGGATACTTTTATCTTCCTGGTCGAAGGCATAAAGGTCACCCTGCGGATGACCTTCATTGCGTTCGGAATCTCGCTCGTACTCGGGCTGCTCATCGGGCTGGGCCGCACGTCAAAGAACAAAGTCATCTACACCCTGGCCACCCTGTACGTGGAAGCCGCGCGTGGCATCCCGCTCATCGTTCTCATGCTCTACGTCGCCTTCGTGCTGGTCCCCGCCGGCATTCAAGCGATCAACGCCATCGGCACATGGGGGCTTGGGCGCTTTTGCAGCCGATACCCTGCAAAACCTTTTTCACTGGACTCACAGATTTCAGCATCCGCCAGGTCGACATGGAACTCAGGGCGATCATCGCGCTCTCGATCGGGTACGGGGCATTTGAGGCGGAAGTTTTTCGGGCTGGGATTCAGTCGATCGGACGCGGACAGATGGAGGCAGCTCGCTCGCTCGGCATGACCTACTTCCAGGCGATGCGCTTCGTGATCTTGCCGCAGGCAGTCCGCCGCATCCTACCGCCATTGGGAAACGACTTCATCGCCCTGCTCAAGGATTCGTCCCTGGCAACCGTACTTGCCGTGCGCGAGATTACCCAGCTCGGTCGCATCCGGCGCGCAAGCACATTTCGTGTTTTCGAGACATTCAACGTCGTCTCCTTCCTCTATCTCGCCATGACCCTGCTGCTTTCGGCGGTGGTCCGCCTGCTTGAGCGACGCATGCGATTTGAGGAGTAGCCAATCTAGGAAGCGGGTGGATACAGGACGGCGAGGACATTAATACATACCGGGCCGTCGACGACGGCCCGGATTGTTGGTGCGCTGGGCGGGAGTTGAACCCGCACGCCTTGCGGCACATGGCCCTCAACCATGCCTGTCTGCCAGTTCCAGCACCAGCGCGTCCATGTTTGAGGACTGCGGTATTATAGCCGACAGAAAGTGGTTGTCAACCTGACCTGCATCCCGCGGCCGATCCAACCGGATCGAGCTTGCGGAGAATGAAGAAGGAGCCGTTCATGCGGATTGTGCTCGATGCCATGGGGAGCGATACACACCCCGATCCAGAAGTTCAGGCGGCGATCCAGGCTGGCGGGATCTGGGGGGAGCCCATCCTGCTCGTGGGACCTGAATCCCTGCTGCGGGATAAGCTGCAAGCCGCTGGTGCAGCGACAGGGCTTGTAGATGTTGTCGACGCTGCCGAGGTGCTCGAGATGACGGATAAACCCGCCGAGAGCGCCCGCGGGAAAACCGAGACATCGATGGCGGTCGGCATGGACCTGATCAAGCAAGGCCGGGCTGATGCGTTCATCACTGCCGGGAACACCGGCGGCGCGATGGCGACTGCCCTATTCCGGCTGGGACGGATCCGGGGCGTGAAGCGTCCGGCAGTTGCGCCAGCCATCCCCGTCAAGGGAAGCATGACGCTGATGCTGGACCTGGGTGCAAATGCCGATTGTCGCCCCGAGTGGCTGCTCCAATTTGCCATCATGGGGTCAGTTTACATGGAGCGGGCGTTCGACCGTCCAAACCCACGCGTCGGATTGCTCTCGAACGGGGAGGAGGCTGGGAAGGGCAACCAGCTTGTGAAAGAGACCTACCCACTGCTCAAGAAATCTGGTCTGAACTTCGTCGGCAATCTCGAACCGAAGGAAATCTTCGCCGGGCACGCCGATGTCGTCGTCACCGACGGTTTCTCCGGCAACGTCTTCCTGAAAACGAGCGAATCGGTCTCCCGCTTTCTGCTTGAGATGGTGCGGACTGAAATCCGCGCCACTCCTTTGAGCACACTTGGCGGCTTGCTGGCGAAACCAGCCTTCGGACGGGTTCGAAAAGTCCTGGATCCGTCCGAGTATGGCGCCGCGCCGCTGCTGGGCATCGACGGGATGGTCTTCATCGGGCATGGTCGTTCGGACGCCAAAGCGCTCGTCAGCGCGATCCGCTTTGCCCGGCAGGCCGTTGAAAGCGGTGTCCTTGAAGCGACGCGGGATGCGATCCAGGGCAAGCTAAGCCGCAGCGCGAAGGAAGCCACATGAGCGGCGAAAACCACCGTCCCCGGGTCGTCATCACCGGGCTGGGGCTGGTTACCTGCCTGGGATCGGATGTCGCGGACCGTCTGGGAGGCGCTGCTGAACGGGCGCTCCGGCATCCGGGCGATCACACAGTTCGATGCGAGCGAGCTCCCGTGCAAGATCGCCGGGGAAGTTCCCGAATTTGATCCCACGCAATACCTCCCAATGAAGGAAGCGCGCCGGATGTCTCGCTCTTCCCAATTCGCCCTGGCAGCTGCAAAACATGCCATGCAGGATGCAGGGTTGGATGCCGCCTGGAAGGAACCAGAACGTGTGGGTGTGTATTACGGAACGGCAATCGGTGGATGGGATCGTGCCTACGAGGGCCTGGAATCCCTCCGAACCAAAGGCCTCTCAAAGACCAATCCGTTTTTCTTGCCTTCTGTCCTGCCGAACATGGCGGCATTTCACGTGACACAGCAGTACCATGCCCTCGGACCCAACAGCACGGTCACGACCGCATGCGCGACGGGCACACAAGCGATCGGGGAAGCTGCTCAGGCGATACGCAACGGATGGGCAGATGTGGTCATCTGCGGTGGGACGGAGGCCATCATCAAGCATTTCACCATCGCCGGCTTTTCCATCATGCGCGCCCTGCCCACCAGCTTCAACGATGCCCCTGAACGGGCTTCTCGGCCGTTTGAAATCCGGCGGGAGGGTTTTGTCTTCTCTGAGGGTGCGGCGTGCCTCATTCTCGAAAGCCTGGATCATGCCAGGGCCCGCGGCGCAGAAGTCTACGCCGAAATTGCGGGGTTTGCCTCCTCGAGCGATGCATTTCACATCGCCGCGCCTGATCCGACCGGGGCTGGCGCAGTGCGTACGATGAAACGGGCGCTTGAGAATGCCGGCGTCGCCCCGGACCAGGTGAGCTACATCAACGCGCATGGCACCTCCACCCCGGCGAACGACACGATGGAAACCCTTGCCATCAAGGCCGTCTTTGGTCCCCGGGCATACGAGATCCCTGTGTCTTCAACGAAATCGATGCTGGGGCACGCCATGGGAGCCTCGGGGGCAATCGAGGCCATTGTCTGCGCATTGTCGATTCAAAACGGAGCGATTCATCCCACGATCAATTACGAGACGCCTGACCCGGAGCTCGACCTGGACTATGTCCCCAATGAAAGCCGGGATGCCAAGGTCGAGGTCGTCCTCTCGAATTCATTTGGTCTCGGCGGGCAGAATGCGTGCCTTGTAATCAGGCGGTTGGAGTAACCATGCAGCGCTATATCAACCAGGGGAAGGTCCGAAGAAATCGGACGCTCGGCCGATGGATGATGTTTGGCGGTCTGGGTGCAAGCCTGGTGGCGGTCATCATCAGCTTCACAGCACCCCAATACATCTTCGTCGCGCTCGGGCTCATGCTGGTAGGCGGGTTGGTCTCGCAGGTCGGAACGGCGATATACAACCGGTTCGGACGCTCCCCGCGCATCGATGAAGTAATCGACCACAGCCTGAAGGGATTAGATGACCAGTACGCAGTTTTCCATTACCTGCTTGGGGCCAGGCATGTCCTGCTCAGTCCAGCCGGGGCGCTGGCCATCGTCCCGCGCGTGGAGCGGGGTGAGATCACAATGGAAGACGGTCGATGGCTCCAGGAACCACCCAGGAGGCGGATCTCATTCGGGCAACGCAAGCGGGAGATAAGGGATCTTGTGCCGGAAACACAGCGTGGCATTCGCCAACTGGGGCGTGCCCTGGCCCGGCAATTCCCCGGGCACGAGCCAATCCACGTGGATGCGCTTGTCCTTTTCCTTGCCGATGATGCTCAGCTTGAAGCGGGCGACACTTCCCTGCTCGCCGCCCACCGCAAGAAGGTCAAAGGCCTTCTCCGCACGCTTCCCCGGAAAGCCTCGCTCACCAACATGGAGATTCGCAGCCTAGCTGCGCGCTTGACGGGTGGTCGACACTAAGCCGTTGTGCGAAACCTGATTAAAACAATCAGGGCGCCATAGGCGCCCTGATTGAAGCATCGTCTTTGCGGTAACCGGGTCAGCTATTCAGAAATTCTTCCAGCGCTTCACGCGAGATCCGGTAGGCGCTGCCGAGCTTCTTTGCCTTGAGCTGCCCAGCTTCGATCGCACCGAGGACATCTTCTTCGGCAACCTTCAGGAATGAGGCTGCCTCGCCTGGGGTCATCACATCAGGCATGCCGGCTGCCGCGGCAGCAGCAGCACCACCCTGCCCTGACTGCTTGAGCGAGTCCGCCAGGGCGTTCCCGATCCCCATCCCGGCCCCGATCCCGGCCGTAAGTCCAGCACCCCCGGAAGGATTTTGGGCAGCATCACGCATCGCGTCGGCTGCCTGGAGCTGCGTGTAAGTCTGCATGTCGAGCATGCCCATCGCGCGCAGCTCTTCGGCCGACTTATCGGAGGGTTTCAGGCTTTCGATGTAGAACGATTTCAGCGTCAGGCCAATAGCCTTGAAATCATCCTGCGCCTTGGCGCGCACGCCGGCGCCCAGCTCCTCCACCATGGAAATCAGTTCGGGAACGCTTGAAGCGGCCGTCGTCTCACCCAGCAGATCCTGGAGTTTCGAAAGCAGCATCGCCCGCAGACGGGCCTCGATGTCCTTGGTGCGGTAGGTCCCAGTGACGCCCACAATCTGTGTTACAAACTGCTGGGGATCCGCTACCTGGAAGCTGAAGGCTCCAAAACCCTGAAGCAGGGCGACGCCCAGGCCCATCCCCGGGTTTCGGACCAGGATTGGCTGCGGGGTTCCCCACTTCTGATCGGCAAACTCCCGCATGCTGACAAAGTACACCTCTGCGGTGAAAGGCGATCGATCGTTGAAGGCTTTGCCGATCAAATCGATCAGGAGAGGGATGTTGGCGGTGGCGATGGTATGCCGCCCGGCAGCAAAGGTATCCAGTGCTTTACCGTCGCGGTAAAAGACTGCTGCCTGGGCTTCCCGGACGATGACCTGGCTGCCGATTCGAAAATCACCGGCGCTGTCCTCCGGGAAACGGTGGACGATTTCGTCCCGCATCTCGTTCGGATATTCGACGACATCAAATACTCTTGCCATGATCTTTACTCCTTCGGGTTAGATCAGCTGCCAGTCGCCAGGATGACTTCTTCGCGCCGATTGTAGGCGTCGATCGCTTCCTGGCTCACGCTCACCAAATGCCGCATTGCTGCCGGCAATCCATCTGTTTCGAGCGAGGCCTGGACATTATCAATCGCCCGAATGAGTGTATCGACGTTTTCAAGCAGTGCCGCATCAAAAGCATAAACCTTCTCCAGCTCATCGCTGTTGATGCGCACCGCATCAAAGAAACCTGAGTAGCCGTAAGCCGCCCCCTTGACGCGATCGATAAAAGCTCGCAGCTTGATTGCCGCTGCCTCCATGTCGTCGACGAGCTCAAGCTTACCGGCGCCTATCAGCTCGCGCTGGATTTCTGAGATCCTGCCCCATTGCTCTTCATAGCGCTGGGCAATCGTCTCCCGCAGGAGCTTATCGGCTTCACGCCGGTTCTCACGATCCACGTAGCCAACGAAGCCGGCAAGTGCGTTACGGATCTTGCCGAGCAGGTCCTTGCCTTCCGTAATTTTCCCTAAGGGGTCAGTCATCTTCCTCTCCCTGGTTCGGTGTTCTCTTCCGGATTGTCTTCGGCTCGATTATATCTACATGTCCTCTCGCATACAACCAGCAGACTGACGTAGCCCTGACATGACGGTGTAGAATTTGACCGGCGAGTATAATCGAGTAAGTCAGCTATTCAGGAGGGAACTCGGCATGGCACTCATGGCACAGTTGCAGGAACTCAGTCGGCTGCTGGGGGATTCAGTGGAGATCTCCCCGGGCCCATCTATCGAAATTCGAGACCAAAAAGCACTGTCCCAGTCGATTGAAATCCTCGTCCGACAGGCTGTTTTCTCACCAGAACCGGCGAAAAGTCACGCACAGTGGCTCATTCGTGCGCTTGCGAGCCAGGCGGGTGCTTACCCTGCTTCCATCCATGAGTTCTACCTGGCGCGTGGCCGAGGTGAAACCCCGGATGACTTCACGGTTCCTGCGATGAACCTGCGCGCACTTCCCTTCCATGCCGCGCGTGCCGTATTTCGCTCGGCCATATCAGGCGATGCCTGCGCCTTTATCTTCGAAATCGCTCGCTCAGAAATGGGCTACACGATCAGCGGCCCGTATTCCGTTCAGCTATTTCAGGCGATGCTTGCGCCTTTATCTTCGAAATCGCCCGCTCAGAAATGGGCTACACAGATCAGCGGCCGGCTGAGTATGCTTCGTGCATCCTTGGCGCAGCGATCGCCGAGGGGTATGGCGGGCCGGTCTTCATCCAGGGAGATCACTTCCAGGTAAGCAGCAGCCGGTACCGGAAAGACGGATCCGTCTGAGATCGAGACCATCCAAGCGCTGATCGACGAATCGATCCGCGCGGGTTTCTTCAACATCGATATCGACACCTCGACGCTGGTTGATCTCGACCGACCTACGATCGCCGAGCAGCAGGATTTGAACTACACACTCTGCGCAGATTTTTCGGCGTACACGCGGCAACATGAGCCGGACGGGGTGACCATCTCGCTGGGCGGCGAGATCGGCGAAGTCGGTGGGCAGAACAGCACCGAACCCGAACTGAGAGCCTTCATGGAAGGTTTTTCTCAAGTCTACGCGGACCGCCTCCCTGACGCCCCGGGCCTGTCGAAAATCAGCATTCAGACCGGAACTTCACACGGGGGAGTCGTCCTCCCAGATGGGTCGATAGCCACCGTGAGCGTTGATTTTGAGGCGCTCAAGACGCTGAGCCGCGTTGCCAAGGAATACGGCCTTGGTGGCGCAGTCCAGCACGGTGCCTCGACCCTCCCAGAAGAAATGTTCACCCGCTTTGCCGAATCGAACGCCCTGGAAGTCCACCTCGCGACCGGCTTCCAAAATATCCTCTACGAGCGGCTTCCCGCAGACGTCCTGGATGAGATCTATGCCTACCTTGACGCGCAGCATGCAAGTGAGCGGAAGGATGGAGAAACAGACGAGCAGTTCCACTACAAGACCCGGAAACGGGCCCTAGGGCCGTTCAAGCGTGTGCTCTGGGATCTCGAGCCGGAAGCCCTAGCAGAGATCGAGGATGCCTGGGAAACACAGTTCCAGCTCCTGTTCGACCGCCTGAACATCGGCGGCACTCGTAAGCTCGTGGAACGGTATGTCCCAGCCATCGATACCCTGCCAAAGCAGGCGGACTACCTCGCCGGCGACGCGGTGGAGGAAGATGTACGCGATCTTGCTGACTGACCCTGGCTGCGGTTTTCTGCATGACGCTTGACGGGCAGCGCGTTCAGCCCGGCCGGTATACGGTCGTACCCAGGACGCTCAGCTTCTTGATCCAGGATGATCGTATCTTGCTCCTTCGCATTCGAGAGGGCCGGAACGCGTGGTCTGGGCTGCTAAATGGCGTGGGTGGGCATATCGAACAGGGCGAATCCCCGGGCGAAGCTGCCCGCAGGGAAATTCTCGAAGAAACCGGATTGGTTGCTGACCAGCTCCAGCTCTGCGGGGTTGTCCTGGTTGACGTTGGGAGCAAGCCCGGGATTGCGCTCACCATCTTCGTCGGCGGTGCCTCGGAGGGCAAGTTGACGGCATCAGCAGAAGGCGTCCCGGAGTGGATCCCCCTTTCCCAGCTGAAAGAACAAGCGCTTGTCCAGGACCTGCACGAACTCATCCCGCGTGCACTCGACTGCCATGCAAGGAAGACGACATTCACAGCGCTGACGATGTTTGACCAAGACGGTTCACCGAGAATCCGCTTCTCCCCATGAAACGGCTGTTCGTGAAGGGACCGCAACAATCAGCCTGGCCGCGGTATTTTTGGCTCGGCCTATCCATCCTGCTAGGCGGGCAGATTGCGGTCATCCAGGGCGTGGGTTTCGCAGCGACCTGGCACACGCCCATCATGTGGACGGGATACATCCTGCTTGCAGACAGCATGCTGGCGAGTCGAACTGGGCGGTCCTGGCTGACCACGCGGCGAGCGGAGTTTCCCTTCCTGCTCCTGATTTCGGTTCTCACCTGGCTCGTTTTCGAAATCTACAATTTCCGCTTGCAGAACTGGCTCTACCGGGGATTGCCTTCGAACCAGGCCGTGCTTGACCTGGGCTATTTCTGGTCCTTCGCCACCATCATGCCCGCCATCTTAATCACCGCTGAGCTGCTCGTGACCGTTTTCCCAACCCAACAATCCGGTTCCAAATCGAAGCAGATGCGTGCAGGACCAGCCGGGTTGTGGATGATCGCCGGGCTGGCCATGGTAGCCGTCCCGCCCTTGCTCCCGATCGAGCTCGCCCGTTTCACATTTGGATTCGTCTGGATTGGGTTTATTCCACTGCTCGACCCCATAAATCACAAACTCCAGGCTCCAAGTTTGCGAGCCAGCATCCAAAAGGGCGACCTGCGCCCCGTGGTCGCACTGCTTATCGCCGGGTTCCTTTGCGGCTTGCTCTGGGAAGCGTGGAACTACCAGGCGCTGCAAGCAGGAGGCGGGCATTGGATCTACACTGTGCCAGAGGAATTGCGCATATTTGGCTGGCATTACGGGGAGATGCCCGTGCTCGGATTGCTCGGTTTTCCACCCTTTGCGCTTGAACTGTACGTCCTCTATCAGTTCTTCCGCCGGCTGTTCAAGCTGGATAGGCTTTTCGGCAGGTGGGACATCTCCGTCGGGTGAGGTTGGCCTGCGGCGCTGCTCCCTGGTTGGTCGTCCAGCTTAGTCGCTAGGCCACTCGTAGAAGACCAGCAGCGTGCTCCCATACTTCCGCTGATCGAATTCAACGAGCTGATCGAGCGGGAGCTGTTCATACTCCCTGGGGTGGATTTGGGCGATGGCCCAGGCGTCGGGGTGCAGGCATCCCGGACTGCCGTCAATTTGAAGGAGCGCCTGCTTCCATAATCCCAGGTACTGGGGTGGTGCCACATAGACCAGGTCGTAGGATGGCGTGTTAGCCGTCTGCGCCAACCATCCGAATGCGTCTTTGCGCAGCACCCGGCCGCGATCCTCAAAACCCGTGATGCGCAGGTTCGCCTCGATCGTCTTGACGGCCAGGCGGTTCACGTCGATGAAGTCGACATGTGACGCCCCCCGGCTCAAGGCCTCGATCCCCACGCTCCCCGTGCCCGCGAAAAGGTCCAACATGGACGCGCCGGTGAGGGACTGTCCGAGGATGTTGAAGAGGGATTCCTTGGCGCGATCGGTGATCGGACGGGCGCCCTCCCCGGGGACCATCTGAAGGCGTTTACCTTTCGCCAAACCAGCAATTACCCGAATACCGGCCATGAATGGACCGTTCCTTCTCTATTTAGTATGTCTATGCGAAGTTTACAGCGTCGCGCAGAGCCTGGATGTTCACCCTCGGCGCAAGGACGGGTGTCACACAACCCGTCCCGAGGATGACCCCGGCCCTCCCCGCCGAGGCAAAGGACTCCGCGGCTTCGGCTCGAACTGACCCGGGCGTTCCGAGGACGAGGGTCTCCCTTCGAACGCCCCCGCATACGGCGATGCCCGAACGACGCCTTCCTGCCTCCAGATCGGGCGCTGTCTCCCGATCGTGCCAATTGACAACCTGGACCGGATAGCGGCTTGCCAGTTCGAAATGGATGTCGGCGCCATGCAGATGGAGGACATTCAACCAGAATTGCTCAGCCCGCTTCGAGAATTTGCAGGTCGAAGGGTTCACCGAAGGTATGGTAGCCCTCCGGGTCGAAGTATCGGTTGGAGGCGTGCTGGACTGCGTAGAAGATGCCGGCGATGCCGGTTTCCCTCAGCCCGTCGACCCAGGAGGCTGTGGTTTGAGAGATCACCCCCAGGCCAGCCAGGACTGCATCAGGATCGTCCCGGATGTGCGCCATCAACCGTTCCCCACCAGCCAGGTTCTTTGCCTGGGCGAGTGGGCTGAATACAGTCTGAATGAACGGTGTTTCAGACCCAAGAAGGTCACGCAACTGGAGCAGGCACTGGCGCTGCGCCTCGAGTGACCCGCTGGATGGATCCAGGGGGCGCAGCTCGCGCCACTGCGCCGCGTGCTCGATTGGCCGGTGGGTGTACTCGCGCGTCCCTTCAGGATTACCACGCCACGCATCTTCAACCCCCCAGTCGAGCAAACAAAACGAAGACGCGGGTGTGACTTTCACGAAATCAAAATCGAATGCTTCCTGGTATAAAGCCGTCGAAACAGCCAGGGACTCGGGCTCCTGGTCATCAACGGGGAAATGACGCCACAGCGCCACGGGAGGACGGTCTAACAGCTCGCCTCTCAGCGCAGCTTCCAGGCGCTCCCGCTTTTTGACGTCAGCCATCAGGCTTGAAAATCCGCAGTACCCAGGTCAGGCAAAAATCAGCTGCTGGATTTCAGCCAGGCGCTTCAGCATGGTTCCGCGCGCATCGCTTGCCTCTACACCAGCGGCGAGTGAAAAGTTCTTGGCGGCCAGCTGCTTATCACCGGCTGCTTTCCCCACCATGCCCAAGCCGTAGATGAACTCGATCGCATCCGGCCAGCGGGACCTCCCGCTCTCGAAGGCAGCACGTGCATCCTCGTGCCGACCGAGGTTGAGCAAGGCCCAGGCATAGCGGTACTGCGCTTCTAAATTCTCAGGCTGTGATTGCGCTTCGAGTCGGATTTCATCCAGATTCGAAAGCGCCGGGTTCGGCTCAGCTTCAGCATTCATGGTCGTCACCCTCCAGCTAGCATTATAGACCAGGATCAAGCAGCAGCAGATTGCTCAGAGAAGGTCCGGGATCGCCTCCGGCTGATCGGAGGTCTTGACGCCGGCACGAGCAAGCGCCTTCAGCTTCTCCTCTGCCGTGCCCTCCCCGCCCTCGACAATCGCTCCTGCATGCCCCATGCGCTTCCCAGGAGGCGCAGTCCGGCCAGCGATGAAAGCCACGACCGGCTTGGTCATCTTCTCGCTGATGAAGTCCGCCGCTCGTTCCTCGTCGCTTCCTCCGATCTCACCGATGAGGACGACCTTCTCCGTATATGCATCTGCTTCGAAAAGCTCCAGGGCATCCACGAAGGAAGTGCCGTTGACCGGATCGCCACCTATCCCGACGCAGGTCGAGACACCGATCCCCTTCAATTTCAAGGCATGCAAGACTTCGTAGGTTAACGTGCCGGACCGGGAGACGACGCCGATATTGCCCTTGATGGCGATATGTCCAGGGATGATGCCTACATTGGCTTCGCCGGGACTTAACAATCCGGGGCAATTCGGGCCAATCATCCGGGCTCCAGTCTGGTCGAGGTAGCGACGAACCTGCATCATATCCCGGACTGGAATGCCCTCCGTGATGGCGACGATCAACTTCACGCCGGCATCGGCGGATTCCAGGATGGAGTCGGCGGCGAAGCGCGCTGGAACAAAACTAATCGCCGTGTTCGCACCTGTGGCCTCGACTGCGCTGCGAACGGTATCGAAGACGGGGATCTTGCCATCCAGGACCCATTCCCCACCCTTCTGGGGTGTGACACCTGCGACGACCTGCGTCCCGTATTCCACCATGCGCGAGGTGTGAAACAAACCTTCTCGGCCCGTTATGCCCTGGACGAGCAGCCGGGTGTTCTTGTCGATAAGGATGCTCATGCTGCCCTCGCTTTGGCTGCCGCAACTGCCTTCTGCGCAGCGTCGCCCAGGGAGACGGCCGTTTGCATATCTGCATCGTGCAGCAATTGGCGACCCTCTTCCTCGTTGGTCCCGATAAGCCTCACCACCATCGGCACTTCGGTTGGAGATTCCTTGAGCGCCGCAAGGATCCCGCGCGCGACTTCGTCACCGCGAGTGATCCCCCCGAAGATGTTGAAGAGCACAGCTTCCACGTTCGGATCGCGCAAGATGATTTGTATGGCCGCGGACACTTTCTCCGCGCCGGCCCCTCCACCGATGTCGAGGAAATTGGCCGGCGCCCCGCCATAGAGATGGATGACATCCATGGTTGCCATCGCCAGCCCCGCCCCGTTAACCATGCACCCGATATTTCCATCCAATTTTACATACGAGAGGCCATATTTCCTTGCCTCCCGCTCGACCGGCTCTTCCGAATCAAGGTCACGCATCTCTGCTAAATCGGAATGGCGCATAAGCCCGTTATCATCCAGGACCATCTTGCCGTCCAGCGCGATCAGGCGTCCATCAGCCGTGATCACCAGGGGGTTGATCTCCGCCAGGGTCGCATCAGAGTTCAGGTAAGCCTTGTACAGGCTGTGCGTGATCGCGTGCAGGCTGCGCCAGTGCTGGCGAGGCAGCTCGATGGCCACTGCGATATGGCGGATCTGATAATCACGCAAGCCCAGCAGCGGGTCGATCCAGACGCGGACAATTTTTTCTGGCTGGGATCTGGCTACCTCTTCAATATCCACGCCTCCTTCTGCGGAGGCGATCACGACCGGGCTTCGGCGGGCGCGATCGTTGGTGATGCCAAGGTAGATCTCACTCTGAATATCCGCCGCTTCGTCAACCAGGACCCTGCGTACCGGCAGATCTTTAATGGTCATCGCCAGGACCTGGCCGGCGACCTCCTCGGCTTCTTCGGGGGTGTGGACGAGGCGGATGCCGCCGGCTTTCCCCCGCCCGCCAACGAGGACCTGGGCTTTAATGACCGACTTTCCGCCCAATTCCTCCGTGATGGAACGAGCCTCGACTGCGGTCATCGCCACCTGCCCTCGCGGTATTGGGACGCCATATTCGGCAAAGATTTGTTTGGACTGGTACTCATGAAGCTTCATGCCGAGATCCCGCTCCTTTTCTGCCTATGCTGTTTGCCGCTTGCCCACACCCGAAGGGTCATGGAGCGCTGGGGAGGTCGAAACGCATCACGCGCTGGTTTCCGCTATCGACCACCCATGCTGAACCTGCGCCATCCAATCCGATCCCGCTGAGCAGCGAGAACTGACCTGGATCCGCGCCGAAGGTCCCGCCCCAACCGAATTGGAACTCGCCCTCCCCATCGAAACAGAGCACCCGCAAGCCCTCGGGATCTGAACTACAGAGAATGCCATCCGCATTTATGGCCAGGTACGGTTTATTCTCCAGCGACTGGCCGTACCAGCCATCGATATCCCAGGTTGCTATGGATTGAAAGTCGGCTTGTCCGAACTCTTGAAACACCTGGATCCTGCGATTCCATGTATCTGCAACGTAGATCCGGCCAGAGCCGTCTATGGCCAGGCCAACGGGTTCATCAAGCGATCCAGGCAGGTACCCTGCGCCACCGAATTGGGCGAGGAACTCGCCTTGCGCGTCATATACCTTGATGCTTTTGTTCCCGGTATCGGAGACGAAGATCCGCCCCTCGGCATCCACGGCCACATCGCGTGGGCCCCAGAATGCATCCTGCCCTTGACCGAGGCCTTCCGTTCCAAGCATCCCCTTGAATTCACCGTCAGGCGAGAACCATTGGATGCGGTGGTTCCACGTATCCGCAACGAACACATCGCCGTTGGGACCAACCGCGATGCCCCAAGGTTCGTTGAACGTACCACCCGGTGCTTCACCCAGCGCCGCATTCGCAAAGCCGCCCCAGGTCGTCAGCAGCTCTCCCTCAGGTGAGAATTTCTCAATCCTATGGTTGCCGGTATCGGCCACGTAAACCTCGCCGTTCGGTCCCAACGCCAGGTCACGTGGTTGGAAGAACTCTCCCGGCGAGACGCCTTCTCGGCCCAGGATCAATGTTGGCTCAGGTTCCAGCAAGCGATCGGCGTAAGGATCTTCGAAGCTCGGCGCCTGGAAATCCGCTGCCGTGACGCCGTAATCCCAAACCTGGGCGGCGATATCTTTACGGATGTAAAGGCGCATCCGGTCCGACGGGCTCCAGCGAGGCAGGTTCATATCCTTTCCTGTGACCTGGCCATATCGCTGGAAATCACGGTTGAACCAGATATCGAAGATCGCAGCCCGGACCTCGCCATCCGTGAAAAACGGTTTGATATGCTCCCAGGCTTTTGCCAGGTATTGACCGGTGCTGACCCTCCCAGGCTCACTGTTGTTGAAGGCAAGCTCTGATTCGATGCTGGAGCGCTTAAGCGACCAGTAGTCCTGGTTTGGCCACCACATGCGGATGTACTCGAAGGAATAGTATTGGCCTCCAAGGAGGGGATCGACCAGGTGCCAATTGTTGTCACCGACCAGGATCACAGGGTAGTTCAACAGCTCGCGGGTCGGGCTGGCGCCGAAATAATACTGGTTTGGGTAGTTCCTCAAGTACCAATTTAGTGGCCACGAGACATCATCATCAAACGCGACCTGGATCCCGAGCCCATCGGTCATGCGAAGGGATAGATCTTCGATCTGCTTCATGGCTGTCTTCACGCCGGGCGCCCCGTGAGCATACACGAGGTATTCGGTCGCCAGATCTGCGTGCGGGAAGGATGCCCGCAGCGAGGTCCTGACGGTCAAGCCGAGCAGCCCCAGCAGGATAATCGCACCAAAACCGCGCAGCAGCGGTCGCCAACTGGAGCCGCTGTTGAGCCACCACAACGCGTACCCGCTTCCCAGGCTGAATACGAGGGAGCCGAGAAAACCAAGCGTCGACCGCAGCTGATCCAGCTCGCTTCCCTGGAAAGGCGGCGATGACCCAAGCAAGGTGCCCAGCGCATGTATGGCAGCCAGCAGCGTGGATGCTAACAACAAGGTGCTGAGCCAGCCGCGCTGCTTTGTGAAACGCGGCCAATCCACTTGCTCAAAAAACTTTCCGAGTCCCCAACCCCCGAAAAGTATCAACGGTAGTGCGATATGAACCGTCAACCAGGGCATCTTTTCACCGGCGAACGAATAGGCGATCAGCGCCGTGATGGACCAATACCCGAAGAAGGCGATGACGGGGAACTTCCGTTCTGCATGCGCCTCCTCATCTAGCGCCGGTGTGAGAGGGTTTTTCCTCTTCAGCAGGAGGTACCACGCTGCCATAAGCGCACCGATCGCTGGCAGGTACTCGTAGATGGGGATCTGGATGAAGAGGTAGTAGTACCAGGGCTGGCCCCCTCGCTCAACCCCGTGCTGCTTCAGCCAGTATCCGAGCGATCCAACCAGTCCAGACGCGAGGCCGTCCTGGTTTGTGAACAACGTCGTATAGAAGATGACAAAGATGCCGAAGAATATCCCGGCTGTGATGAGCCATTTGCGGGCATCCCAGAGCAGGCCAATGAGTACGCTCAAACCCAACAGCAGTACGACGAGCACAAGCGTGCGGCTGAGGGGTGTGATGGAGGAGTAGTCGAGCGCATCCCAGCCCAGCACCTTGGCCAGCAGCGCGGCGAGCTGGGGCATGGTCATCGTCCAGGTGACGATGAGCAGGTCCAATGCGGGAAACTCCGTCCGCAAGCTCCGCCCGAAAGAGGCGATGAGCCCGATGAGCATCAACCCCACGCCGACCAGCGCGATGATCAATCCCACGCTGACAACGGGCGAAATTGCGACCTCACCTGTCAGCCCTTCCGAGAGCTGGGGCGCGGACGCAGCCAGCTCGCCTGATGCGGCCCAGCCACGGAAAAGCGCACCGACGGCCATCAAGCCGCCTACCGTAGCTGCGCCCAACCCGCTGGCGAAGAACAAGCGCTGGCGAGGTTCGCGCCAGGGCTTACGCAGGGCCTGGGCCGCAAACAGGACACCGAGGAAAATCAGCAGCTGTGCCGTGTAGATGAAGGCGGTCTCTTTTGCGGTGAAATGAAGCGCCAGCGAGGCGGCGAGCAGGTAGAGCCAGCGGGGCCGGGGCTGCTCGATGTAGCGGAAGACCGCGTAAAACATCAGGAGCGCCATCGGCGCGATCAAGACATCGTTGCGGACATACCGGCTGTAGTAGAGCATGTAGGGAGAGAATGCCATCATAAGCGCCGCCGCGGCTGTCCCCCAGCGGCCAAGCCAGCGGCGGAAGAGCAACACCATGGCGACGGCCAACACCCCGCTCAGCGCAGCCGGGACGCGCGCACTTGCATCTGAGTCACCAAACAGGAAGTACGAGAAGGCAACCAGATGCATCTGGAGCGGGCCGTGCATAAGCGGGTCATGTGAGAAACCACGCCCTTCGGCCAGGTACCAGGAGAACTGGGTATGCAGGCTTTCGTCATGGCTCATGACGCGCGAATCAAGATCGTAGAACCTGGTGAGAAAGGCGAACAGGATGAGCAGAAGGTAAAATCCGAGTTCAGGGGTTAACGGCCAGCGCTTTTCCCAAAATGCTTCAACTCGAGTCTCACCCGTTTGTTCTATCTGCGTGTGATCATCCATGTAGGATCCTCAAGACTTGCCTGGTAACTCACCTGCATATTGTAATCTCTCGGCTACGTTTTCGAATGCTACGGCCTGGCCTGCGCCGATTGCCTCAGCGAGGTGACTTCTTCTGCAGTAAGCGCCCTCCACTTTCCCGGGGCTAAATCACCGAGAACGAGAGAGCCGAACCGCACCCTGATCAGCCGCCGGACCCCGAAGTGAAGTGCCGCTGCACTCTCCCTTATCTGCCTCTTATGCCCCTCATGCAGGATGATCCGCACCCAGGTTCCTTGTTCATCCTTCCCCTCGATCCAGACCTTCGCAGGCGAAGTCTTGAACCCGTCACGCAGGGTTAAGCCACTCCGCCAGCTTGAAAGATCCTTTTCGGCTGGGGTGCGGTCAAGGAGCACGCGGTATTCCTTCTCATGTTGAAATCGGGGGTGCGTGAGGACGTGGGTCAGCTCGCCGTCGTTCGTGAGCAGGATCAACCCCTCGCTTTCCAGGTCCAAACGCCCGACAGGGAACACGCGCTGCTCGATATCGATGAGCGAGATGACGGTAGGTTTTCGCCCCTGTGATACAAGCGAGGACAGCACGCCCGGAGGTTTGTTTAACATAAGGTATACAGCTTCCGGACGGGTCGAGATCGTCTTGCCATCGAACTGGATGAGATCACGATCCGGATCAGCCTTCATCCCCAGGCTGGCCACCTGGTGATTAACCAGCACGCGCCCGGCGAGGATGAACTCCTCGCATGCCCGTCTTGAACCAAGCCCCGACCGAGAAAGGATCTTCTGCAGACGGACTTCCATAATCAGGACGCAGCACCCTCATCGGCGAGTTCCTCTGAACTTTCTTCAACCGGTGTGAGGCTTTGAAGATCGAGATTGAGGGGCGGCAGCTCGTCGCGGGAGGCTAGCCCGAAATGGGATAAAAAGTCGGTCGTGGTCGAGTACAGGATCGGCCGACCAGGGGCTTCGGTCCGGCCGACTTCCTCCACCAGCCCATGCCGCAGCAGCGTGCGCAAAACGCTATCCGAATTCACGCCGCGGATGGAATCAATCTGTGGCCGTGTAACCGGTTGCTGGTAGGCGATGATCGCCAGGACCTCCAGCGCTGCCCGGGATAAGCGGCTGGTTTCCTCGAGCTCGAGGAAGCGCTCGACATCTGCAGCCAGGAACGGGGCGGTCGTGAGCTGGACCGACCGGTTTGATCGCTGGATCTGGAGCCCCCGTTTTTCGAATGCCTCATCAAGCCAATCCAGGGCCTGCTCAATTTCACGCGAGTTCACGTCAAGCGCCGATGCGAGCTGGGTTAACCCCACCTCCGCCGGGGCCACGAAGAGCAGCGCTTCGACACGTGCAGCGAGGGCAACCAGGTCCTCGCTCGGCTCGGACTGCCTGACCCCCGTGCTATAATCACGACCGATTTCTAGTCCTGAAGGTGATTCGCTTGAAGCGTCACTCATATCCCTACCAACCATCCATGGCTCTAACACTCGTCATCCTGGCGATGCTGGGCGCTCTGCTTGCCTGCACGCTTGACGTAGGCGGTCCAGAACCCCCATTTAGCGCGATCCAAGGCCAACCGGATTCAAGCCCTGAACTCGCAGATACCTGGCAGGATGCCCTGGCTGATGCCGCCTCGAGCGGGCAGATTACGGTCATCCTGAATGAAACCCAGCTAACCGCCTTCATCCGTCAGCGCTTCCAGGAGGGTGAACGCCCACTCATCACGAACCCGCAAATCTATCTACGGGATGGAACCATCCTGATTTATGGCGTGGTTGAACGGGCGATCCTCCGTGGGAACATCCTGGTAACCATCAGGCCAGAGATTCTGCCCGAGGGTGACCTGCGCTTCGCGATCGCAGACGCCTCGCTCGGCCCGGTTCCTGCACCTGAGGCCTTGTTGGATGCACTCTCAGCGGTGCTTACAGAAGCATTTACCGGGAGTGTCGGCTCGTTTGCCACAGGCATCAGGGTGAGCTCACTGGCCATCGCAGATGGCGAGATGGCCATCGTAGGTGAGCTGCGTTAGCGTTCCGGTCGGGGATTATACCAGTGGGCAGAATCACCAGCAATCAACGAACATCTCTCGCTCCCATCCTGGTAGCGCTGATTTGCATTTCAGGCATTGTGGCCGGTTGTGCACGTCCGCAGGCAACCGCCGGGTCGATCCAGGTGGCAGTGAACGTGGACGGCGTTCAGCTACAGGTGGACGTTCCCGGAGGCTCGAGCGTCCAACAAGTGCTCCAGGCCGCCGGTGTACAACTCAACTCGCTCGATCAAGTCGCCCCACCATCGTATACGACGGTGACCGAAGGAACTTCGATCACCGTCACGCGCATCGTCGAGCAGTTCGAGATAGAGCAGATTGTTATCCCATTCGAGCGGCAGACCGTGCGCAACGAAACCATCCCGGAGGGTGAAACCCGCCTGCTTCAACCCGGGAAAAACGGGATGCAGGAAATCACATACCGTATTTTGCTCGAAGCAGGCAGCGAGATCTCCCGTGCCCCGGTGAAGAATACGATCCTGACCGAGCCGGTTCCCGAGATTGTCATGATCGGGGCTCAATCCGCCCGGACGCCGCTTCAAATCGAAGGGACGCTCGCCTACTTGAACAACGGCAATGCGTGGGTCATCCAGGGCACAAGCGGCAATCGCCGGCCGGTTGTGACGACCGGTGACCTGGACGGCCGCATTCTGCACATCTCTCCGGATGGACGCTGGCTGCTTTTCACGCGCCTGTACCAGGACTCGGAGCAGGACATCAACAGTCTATGGGTGGCCTCGCTCTCGGATCCGGAAATCGATCTCATCGATCTCGGCATTGCCAATGTAGTCCATTTTGCGGACTGGCTGCCGACCAGTCCTTCCAGGACCATCTATTTCTCCACTGTCGAGCCCAGTCCTTCGGCGCCGGGTTGGCAGGCGAACAACGATCTGCAGAGCATTTCCATCACCGATGTGGGACGGGTTCTGCGGCCGCAGGTCATCCTCGAGTTCGAGCGCTGGCGGTCAATATGGGTGGTGGGGTACGAATTACACATGGGGCACCGATGCAAGCCACCTGGCCTATGTCCGCTCGGATGAAATTGGGCTCGTCGACCTCGACCGGGGGGAGCTCCGCCCGTTGCGAAGCATCATCCCGTACCAGACCTTGAGCGACTGGGCCTGGGTCCCCGGGGCAAGTTGGGGTAAGGACGATCAAACCCTATACTTCATTGACCATGGCTCACCACTCGGTTTTGAGGATCCACAGGCATCGCCTGTCTTTAACCTGGCTGCGATCAATGGCTTTCTTGAGCTCGATGTGCTCCTATCAGAACGCACCGGCTTGTTCGCGTATCCCAGCGTGTCCCCGATTCTCGAGGGCTCGTCGGCCGAAATCGCGTACCGGGTAGCGTTCCTGCAGGCGATTACGCCGCTGAAGAGCGTCGATAGCAGCTACCGCCTGGGAGTCATGGACCGTGATGGGAGCAACTTGCGGGTCTTGTTCCCCGCCGAAGGTGAGCCCGGATTGGCTCCCGAGACGCCGGCTTGGTCGCCCGACGGCAAGCGGATAGCGGTGCTCTACCGTGGAGATCTATGGGTGGTGGACGTCGACACGGGTCTTGGCCAACCCCTTACGTCGGATGGACAAACCCAGTCCTTTGATTGGGGTCGTTAAGCGACCCCCCTGTCAGGAGGTCCTATCGTGCGAGTCCTTGTTACGGGAGGGGCCGGTTTCATCGGTTCTCACGTATGTGATCGGCTGCTGAAGGATGGTCATCAAGTAGTCGTCGTCGACAACCTGGTGACGGGCAGCATCGACAACATCACCCACCTTGCCGGCCGGGATGATTTTGCCTTCATCCGCTATGATGTTTCGAACTTCATCTTCATCCCGGGTGCCGTGGATGCGGTGATGCACCTGGCTTCCCCCGCCAGCCCGAACCCCAGTTCACCCTACGGCTATCCGCAGCTTCCTATTCAAACGCTCAAAGTGGGCGCCCTCGGAACGCATAACGCACTGGGTGTCGCCCGTGTCCACGGATCGACGTTCCTGCTTGCCTCTACATCCGAAGTCTATGGAGACCCACAGGAGCACCCTCAGAAGGAAACCTACCTGGGGCATGTCGATCCGGTCGGACCTCGCTCTGTCTATGACGAGGCGAAGCGCTTTGCCGAATCGATCACGATGGCCTACCACCGCTACCACGGGCTCGATACCCACATTGCCCGCATCTTCAATACCTACGGCCCGCGGATGCGGTTGGATGACGGCCGCGTCGTCCCCAATTTCATCGTGCAGGCGCTCAAAGGTGAGCCGCTGACCATCTACGGGGAGGGCGAGCAAACACGCAGCTTCTGCTATGTCGATGACCTGGTCGAGGGGCTCTCCAGCCTGCTCGCATCAGATGAGCATCTGCCCGTGAACCTCGGCAACCCGAACGAGATCACCATCCTGACCCTGGCCGAGGTTATCAACGAACTGACAGGGAATAAAGGTGGGATCAAGAAAGTAGCCGGTGGTCGTGCGCCGGCTGATCCGCAGCGCCGGCAGCCCGATATCACACGCGCCCGGGATATCCTGGACTGGGCGCCAAAAGTCGATTTGAGGGCCGGCCTCAGCCGTACCATCGAAGATTTCGAACGCAGGTTATGAACGCGAACGAGCCGCGTCTCAGGAGGGAGTTCAAGCGATTTCTCAAATTCGCCGTCGTCGGCGTCATCGGCGCGGTGGTTGATTTTGGGACCTTTAACCTGCTCGCCAACGTGCTGGGGATCGCCAGCCTGGTCGCAAGCATCCTGTCGTTTTCAGCCGCGGTGAGCTCCAACTTCCTCTGGAACAGGTTTTGGACCTATCCCGACTCGCGCTCGAAAAGGCTTCACCAACAGGTCCTGCAATTCGCGCTGGTGAGCGCAGTCGGCCTGGCGATCCGGACGCCGGTGTTCGCAATCTCGGAAGAACCTTTTGTGGAGCTCTCTCGCCGTATGCTGCCCAGTTTGCGTGAGCGCGTCCCGCTGATCAGTCTACTGGACCCAGTGACGCTGGGAAGCAATCTTGCGCTTGCCCTGGCCATCGTGATTGTGCTCTTTTGGAATTTTGGTGCGAACCGATTTTGGACCTACTCAGATGCGGAATGAAATTGTCTTTGTTTACACAAGTATCCCAACGCTATAATTGAGTCGTCGCTGGAGAGCAGGATGTCTTCGAGGTCAAAACGAAAACCGATTCCGATATATACGACGCCTGGAGATTGGGCGGCGCTAATGGTGTTTCCACATCTATTCAACACCATTGGCGAGTGGATCGGTTGGGTAACATCCGACCGCCAGGTTTTCGATGTCGACGGCGTCTACGTAGGTTGGTTGACAGACGAGCCGCGCGTACTCCGAAAACGCATCATCGAGGACGAACTCCCAAGGATCACCATCACCGAGTTTCCCTCCCGCATCCGCCCTCCCGCTACGGTCCCACTCCCCCCGATGATGGCCGAACTTCCTTTTGAAATCATCGACGTGCTTGAAGAAGAACCGGAGCGTCTGCACACGACCGACACGGGTGAATTCAAGGAAGACATGGACTAATGGCTGCGGATGGCGCCAGCGGCAAAACCGTACAGGCTTCCCGCGTCCGGCTCAGCCAGTTGATGCAGCCCGAGCATGCCAACATGCGCGGCTATGTCCACGGTGGATGGGTCATGAAGCTCGCAGATGAAGCCGGGGCGCTGGCGGCCATGCGCCACGCCCAACAGCGGGTAGTGACGGTGGCTATCGACCAAATGATGTTCCACGAACCCATCCGGATCGGGGACCTGGTCACGCTCGAAGCCGAGGTCACCTTTGCCGGCCGTACTTCAATGGAAACGCGTGTCTCTGTGCTGGCTGAGAACCCGGTCACGGGCGAACGGGTTCACACCAACACAGCCTACCTGGTGTATGTCGCCTTGGATGATCGCGGCCACCCAATCCCCGTTCCTGCCTTGATCACCGAGACCGAGCTCGAGCGAAAGCGGATGGCCGAAGCCGTTGAGCGGCAGGCTTACCGGCTGGCGCTGCGCAACCGGGAGCAAGGCACCCAGGATCAATCCTGACCAGGATCAGGCTGGGGTTCAACCGCGATCCCCTTCACCAGTGGCTCCCTTTTGCAAGCTCTGTTTGATGCAGCCTGGCCGCAGAAACAAAAGCAGGCCGGCTAAGCCGGCCATGCTATTGCGTTCGCAATGAGGGTGGGCTTACTTCAGGTGCAAATCGATGTAGCTGACTGCTTCGCCGACCGAGGTAATGCTCTGGGCGTCCTCGTCCGAAATCTCCCCTCCGAATTTCTCTTCGAAGGCCATGATAAGCTCGACCAGGTCGAGCGAGTTTGCCTCGAGGTCTTCCCGGAACTTCGCATCAGAGGTTACCTTGCTCTCATCCACGCCCAGGAGTTCTACGATGATGCCCTTCACATCCTCAAATGTTTCTGCCATGTGTCGCCTCCTTAGTTTTCTCTGCAGACAAGCCGGGGGATTGTACCCGACTTAAGTGCTGCCGAGCAAGTTGACATGCCTGTCAGACGCCTGCTATGATGGCGCTCTCACCTAGGAACACCACCTAATGGGCAAAGTTACGCGCACTGGCCAACGCAAATCAGATCATATTCGCATCAACCTCGAGCAGGATGTCCAATCCGGCATCACCACAGGCTTGGAGTCATTCTACTTCGAACACAATGCGCTCCCTGAGACCGCGCTGGGTGATATCGACACGAGCACATCCTTCCTGGGAAAGAAACTCCAGCTGCCTCTCCTGATTTCTTCGATGACAGGCGGAACAGGGCGAGCGATCGAAATCAACACCCGTCTGGCGCAGGCTGCCCAATCCTTCGGGATCGCGATGGGGGTGGGTTCTCAGCGGGCAGCGATTGAAGATCCAAAGGCTGCCGGAACATTCTCCATCCGGGAGTACGCACCCGATATCCTGCTCTTTGCCAACCTGGGCGCCGTCCAGCTGAACTATGGCTACGACAGCTCCCACTGTCAACAGGCGGTGGAGATGATCGGCGCCGACGCGCTTTTCCTGCACCTCAATCCTCTGCAGGAGGCGCTCCAGCCGGAGGGTGACACCGATTTCAGCCAGCTGCTCGGGAAGATCGAGGCGGTCTGTCGGACATTGACCGTGCCCGTCTTCGTGAAAGAGGTTGGTTGGGGGATATCGGCACCTGTCGCGGCTGCGCTGGTTCAGGCCGGCGTAACCGGTGTTGATGTCGCCGGCGCAGGAGGCACTTCCTGGTCGCAGGTTGAAGGGTACCGAGCCCAGGAGTCCTATCGTGCAGACGCAGCTGGTTCCTTTCGAAGCTGGGGCATCCAGACGGCTGATGCGCTCATCGAGGTCAGGCAGCGTTTGCCTGGCATCCCCTTGATCGCTTCCGGCGGATTGAAAAACGGCGTTGACCTCGCGAAGTGCCTCGCCCTGGGCGCCGATCTGGGCGGCATGGCCGGCCCCTTCCTGCGTGCTGCATCTGATTCGCTCGAAGCAGTTGAACACATGATCGAGAGGACAAAACTCGAGCTCCAAGCGGCCATGTTTGCCACTTCTTCACCTACGATTGCAGATCTGCGGGATGGAAAATTGCGGGGCAGCCGTGGATGAGTGATCTCGATCTGCCAGCCATCATGCTCGAACGCATTGAGCAGGATATGCGCTCCTCCGCCGAGGTCCTGCTCGACCAGGAACCACTCAACATCCACGAGCTTGTTGCATTCCACCTGGGTTGGGATGCCGCCGCACCGGCCGCTTCCGGGAAGAAGGTCCGACCGCTTCTGCTCCTTCTCTGCTGTGCGGCAGCTGGTGGGGATTGGGAATCTGCCTTGCCGGCTGCCAGCGCGGTGGAATGGCTGCACAACTTCTCCCTCGTTCACGATGATATTGAGGATAACAGCCGCACCCGCCGCGGTCGGGAAACGGTCTGGGCAAGGTACGGAATCCCCCTGGCGCTCAACGCCGGCGATGCGCTTTTTGCCCTTTCTCGATTCTCGGCCTACCGGCTGCTTGACAACGGCTTCCATCCTGAGCAGGTGCTCGAGATCAGCCGCCGCTTCGACCGGACCTCCCTGCTTCTCACGCAAGGGCAGCACCTGGACATGGTCTTTGAAGCCCGCGAGGATGTGACCGTTGCGGCATACCTGGAGATGATCGAGAAGAAGACCGCCGCACTGCTCGAGTGTGCTTGTGCTTGTGGCGCTTCGCTCGCAGGCGCAGGGCCAGACCAAGTTACCCAATATGCGGTTTTTGGCAAGAACCTTGGACTTGCCTTCCAAATCCTCGACGATCAGCTAGGGATCTGGGGGAATCCACAAGAGACCGGAAAAGCTCGCGGGGACGATATCCTGGCGCGTAAGAAATCCATACCCATATTGCTCGGACTGCAGCGCTCCGAAGCTTTTCAATCGCACTGGAAACGCCCAATCACGCCAGTAAAACTAGAGTCTGTCATAGCAGTGCTTGATGAAGCCGGGATCAAGCATGAAACCCAGGCTTATGCTGACCGCTACAACCAGGCGGCGCTGGATGCCCTGGCGCTCGCCAAGCCTGCTCTTGAAGCAGGTGCAATCCTGGGGGAGCTTTCCCGCTCTCTGCTTCGCCGCCTGGCCTAACCCCTCACAAGCCTCCAGGTTCCATTCGGGAAGGGGCATAGTTCCTGCACGTCATTGCAGCAAGATGTGGTCATGCTATAATCCGGGCGACTACGGTGGGAAATGAAGCGCACAACGCGACAGCTTGGTGACCAGGATAGTAAAAACGAAGCTCTGGATCGCCTGCAGGCTGGCACGACCCTGCAGGAACGCTATTTGATTCTCGGCATGCTGGGATCGGGAGGCATGAGTTCGGTCTACAAAGGCCGGGATCTGCACTTCCCGAATGTTACCAAGCTTGTCGCAATCAAGGAGATGGTGAACCTGATTGCCGACCAGTCGATGTATGACATGGTCGTCAAGAATTTTGAGCGGGAAGCGGATTTGCTCGCTACCCTTTCACACCCCGCCATCCCCACCATCTACGACAATTTCACGCATAAAAACCGCTCCTACCTGGTCATGGAATACATTGATGGGGATGACCTGGAAGCGATCCTCGACGAGAGCGACACCTTTCTGCCTGAGGAGCGCATCGTCACCTGGGCGATCGAGATCTGCGATGTGCTTAGCTACCTTCATGCCCACAAGCCCCAGCCCATCATCTTCCGGGATATCAAGCCTTCAAACGTCATGGTCGACCATCATAATCACGTCCGCTTGATCGATTTTGGCATCGCCCGCCATTTCCAACCGGGCGAAAAGGGGACGATGATTGGGACGGAAGGCTATTCGCCCCCCGAGCAGTACCGGGGGGAGGCATCCCCTGCAGGAGATATCTACGCCCTGGGTGCTACGATGCACCACCTGCTGACCAAGCGTGATCCACGCCTCGAACCACCCTTCTCCTTCAGCGAAAGACCCGTGCGCGAGATCAACTCGGTCGTCTCTCCCGAGCTTGAAGGAGTCATCAACACCTCCCTGGCCTACGACCCGAAGGAGCGCTACCCATCCGCGATGCTGATGAAAGAAGCCCTCATCTCCACCGCCAAGCGGACCGGGCTGCTCAGCCGGCCTTCGGTGGCAGCCGTCATCGCGCAATCCGGGAAGGTGGAAGAGCTCTGGCAATTTGAATGCGAAGACGAAGTGCGCGGGAGCCCATTCCTGAGCGATGGCCTGCTCTACATCGGCTGCTATGATAACAACCTTTACGCGCTGGACGCGAAGACCGGCGAATTCCAATGGAAGTATGCGACGGAGGGCGGGATCAGCGGCCGTCCCTCTGCCTCAGACGGCATGGTATTCATCGGCTCGGAGGACACCCGCCTGTATGGCCTGTCGGCGACCCGCGGCGGCCTGATATGGTCATACTATGCGGAAGGCCCCATTCATTCTTCCCCTACCCTGGCGGATGGTCACGTTTTCATCGGCTCGGATGACCGGCGGCTGCACGTTGTAAATCAAACCAGCGGCCGGCGGGCATGGCGGGTGGAGGCAAACGCACCGATCTGGTCGACGCCGCTCGTCCATGACGAACGCGTGTACTTTGGCTGCGAGAGCGGTGATTTCTACTGTTATGACTTCAAGGGCGAATTGAAGTGGCGCAAAAAGGCCAAGCGCGGGGTAACCTCCTCGCCCCTGCTCGTAGAAGACATGATTTACTTTGGCTCGCGCGATTGGACTTTGTACGCTGTCGAGGCAGAAAACGGGTACCAGATTTGGCGCTTCCGGATGGGGGGTGCGACGATATCCTCCCCGGCATATGCAGATGGAATGCTGTTTATCGGATGCGGGGACAACAACATCTACGCCATCGATTCGCGCCACTCGCGTGAGCTTTGGCGCTATGAAGCCGATCACCAGGTCACGAGCTCACCGGTGGTGCATGAAGGCTCATTGTATATCGGCTCAGTTGACGGATCGCTGTACTGCCTCGATTACAAGAGTGGCCGGCTGCGCTGGCGCTTCCATACCCAGGCGCCAATCACCGGCACGCCCGCGATTGCAGACAACACCGTTTATATTGGATCCACCGACCACAAGATTTACGCGGTGCTAGCGTAACCGCTGGCAGCGTAAGATCAACGCGAATATTGACCGGAATGGGGTGTCGTTGAAAAGATTCCTTGCTTCTATCTTCAAGCCGAGAAGGCCCTCCCGGACCTCCAGTGGGAATGGTACCCGCTGGGCAGACGTGTATCCAGATGTTGGAGACGCGCGCCAGATCGTCATCGGCACCGGGCAATCCGTCGGCATTGAACGAGGGCACAACGAGGACGCCCTGCTCGTCCTCACTGGGCAGCTTTCCGGCTCTGATCCGATCCCTGACTTCGGCTTGTTCGTAGTCGCCGATGGCATGGGTGGGCATCGAGCCGGCGAGATTGCCAGTGCGGTCTCGATTCGAACCGTCGCCAGAATGCTCACGCAGGAAACCGTTATGCAGCTGCTCGCAAATGATCGGTCCGAGCTCGACAAGCCGCTCCAGGATCTGCTGCGTGATGCGCTTGAAGAAGCCAACCGGGCGGTCGTTGAGCAAGTCCCCGGTGGTGGCACGACGTTGACGGCAGTGGTACTGCTGGGGAGGCAGATGACCATTGGCCATGTCGGTGACAGCCGTGCCTATTACATCCAGGATGGCAAAACCGAGATCCTGACGCGCGACCACTCCCTGGTCGAGCGGCTGAAGGAGCTGGGCCAGCTTACCGCGGAAGAAGCCGCCATCCACCCCCAACGGAACGTGCTCTACAGAGCCATCGGACAGGGTGCCAACCTGGAAGTTGACGTCAGCACACAGAGCATGCCAGCGGGAGGCGGCAATCTGCTTATCTGCTCTGATGGGCTATGGGGTGTGGTCGAAGACGAGGAAATTCAACGCATCGTCAATACCAGCCCTCATCCCCAAATCGCCGCCCAGGAACTCGTAACCGCTGCCAACAACGCCGGCGGCCCGGACAACATTACGGTCATCCTTGTTCGGTTCCCAAAAGATTGATTCGGTTGGTGAGATGAGCACCCAAGCCTGATGAAGGACTACTACGCAATCCTCGGGGTGCCAAGAAACGCAAGCACTGAACAGCTCAGGCGCGCATATCGCGAGGCTGCCCAGCGGCTGCACCCAGACCGAAACGTCTCTCCAGGTGAGACCGAGCTCTTTCTCGACGTCAGCCAGGCCTACGAGACGCTGATCGACAAAGCCCAGCGCAAGACCTACGACCAAGAACTAGCCGAGTATGAAGAAACCCTTGTAGCCGATGCGCCTTTCCGCTGCCGTGTCCAGCACAGCCGCGAGTCGCTGCTCAGGATCGACGAACCCCAGGTGCACTACGTGCTGCTCGATGTCAAGCCCGCCGATAACCTGCCAGACGTCCGCCCCCCCATTAACATGAGCATCGTCATCGATCGTTCTACGTCGATGAAAGGCCAGCGGATGGACCAGGTGCGCTCGGCGGTCCTGACCATCTTGCGCGACCTGCAGCCAGACGATCGGGCTTCGATCGTCGCCTTTAGCGACCGGGCTGAGACGATCCTCACCGCTGATCAAGCCTCTGATTATTCGACCGCGCGCGCCCGGCTCAGCCTCATGCAGGCTGGCGGCGGTACCGAGATCGGTCAGGGGTTGACCGCTGGCCTGGACGAAATCCACCGCAGCTTCTCCCGGGTGGGTGTCAACCACCTCATCCTGCTCACAGACGGTCGCACGTACGGGGATGAGGAACTCTGTCTCGAACTTGCGGATCAAGCCTCGCAAGCGGGCGTTACGATCAACGGCGTCGGCATCGGCGGAGACTGGTCCGACCGACTGCTCGATGACCTGGCAAGCCGGACCGGAGGCTCAGTCCTGTTCCTAAATACGCCGCGAGCGGTGACGGATTTATTGAGGACCATCTTCGACGGCCTGACCCAGGTGGTCGCCAATAAAGTCCGGGTCGATGGCGCGCTCGGGCAACAGGTCGACTTGCGTTCAGCGTACCGGCTCCTCCCAGAACCCATGCCGCTTGGTGACAGTTTACCAATGGCGCTCGGCGCGCTCCCAAAGAAGGGGCAAATTCGGATCCTGCTTGAACTCGTCATCCATCCTTTCGGATCCGCGTCCGAGCTGAGCCTGGCCCATCTCACGATCTCGGGGACGGTCTTATCCCGCAATGACGAGGTGAGTTCGCTCCCCGTCCCCCTGACCCTGCCTTCTTTCGCCGAGCCCGATATCAAGCCCCCTCCTGAGGACATCAGCTCGGCGCTGAATCTGCTCTCGATGTACAAGCTCCAGGAGAAAGCCAGGCACGAAGCTGAACTTGGCCAGGTAGGACAAGCCTCCCGCAGGCTGGAAAACCTTGCCACGCAATTGCTCGCCGCCGGTGAGCGGGACCTGGCCAAGGCGGCCTTGAACGAAGCGGCCCAGCTGAGCCAGGCGAGAAGGTTTTCAAGTGAAGGCGAGAAAACGCTCAAGTACGGTACGAGAGCACTGCTCTTGCTGCCCCCAACGGAGCACTCATGATCGAATGTCCAAGCTGCCAGCACCGTGAGTTCGTGGGGACGCTCTTCTGCAGCGAATGCGGCGCTCGCCTCGTCCATGCCTCCACGCTGCCCACCATGTCCATCTCCCCTGACCGCATCCGTGAGGTCGCCGCCGCGACCGAAACCGTCTGTCCCAAGCGGACCCGAATTGTCCACCGGCGCGATGCTTGGGCTGCGCGTGATTAACTCAGGCGAGATCCTCTCCCTTCTGGGCCGGGAGAACTACACCATGGGGCGGGCTATTGAAGGGCAAGCCATCATGCCCGAGGTCGACTTATCCAGGTTCGATGCCTACGACGCCGGCATTTCACGCATGCACGCCGAGCTGCGGGTCGAACAGGATGGTTTTTACGTCGTAGACCTTGAAAGCGCCAACGGGACCATCGTCAATGGCCAACGCATTCCTCCCCAGGAGCCCGAGCCGGTGCAGCATGGGGATATAATCCAACTCGGTCGCCTGCGACTGCAGGTCATTTCGCAGGCATCAAGAAGCTCGAGGTAGTGAATGTCATATACAGTACTTGTCCACATTTCAGGTGAAGATGCCGTACTGGGCGAGATCGAGGATATGCCAGGGCACGACAGCTCGATCATCACGGTCAATAACCCTCGCCGCAAGGATGAGAAGGATCTTCCCTACCTTTACGAAACGGTAACCACGGTCATCTGGCCCATGCACCGCATCAACTTCATCGAGATCCTGCCAACTCGTGAGGATGAGGATCTGATCGGGTTCGTGCGGGAGTAAGATGGCCGAGTCCTCCAGCCGAAGGCGCAAGGTGCTCGTTGTTGACGACGAGCCACGCATGATCCGGTTCATACGCCTGAACCTGGAACATGACGGTTTTGAGGTCTACGAGGCCAGCAGCGGAACCGAGGCGCTGAACAAACTCCGGGATCGCCTGCCCGACATCATCCTGCTCGACGTGATGATGCCGGACCTGGATGGCTTTGAGACCCTGCGCCTGGTGCGCGAGATCTCCACCGTGCCGGTCATCATGCTCACCGCAAAAGGCGAGGAAGAGGATCGCGTGCGCGGCCTGGAGCTGGGTGCCGACGATTATGTGACCAAGCCGTTCAGCCCGCGTGAGCTCGTGAGCAGGGTGCGTGCTGTCCTGCGGCGAACGGAGATGCCTACCCAGCCGGTGCACGATGCGATCGAGGTCGACGATCGCCTGACAATCGATTTCGACCGCAGGGAAGTGTGGGTGGAAGGAAAGCTGATCAAGCTCCGCCCGACCGAGTACCGCTTGCTGTATCACCTGGTCCAGAACGCAGGTTGGGTCGTCCCCCACGAGCAGCTCCTGGCGAAAGTATGGGGGTATGAGTATCGCGATGAGAACTCACTACCTGCGGCTCTACATCAATTATCTCCGCCAAAAATTGGAACAAGATCCATCAAACCCAGTGTATATCTTGACCGAGCGCGGGGTTGGATACAGGTTTGTCGATTACCGCAGGGCAAATGAAGCAGGCTAAACGTAAAGCCGCCACCACACGCGTTCCAGCGCTGTGTCTAATTACGGCGGCAAAACGCGCATCACCGCCAGCAGACCCGGTCCTTCTGATATCATTCCGCGGGTAGAGAAAGGTTGGTTTGATTGGCCAGGCAGAGAATTTTGCTCGTCGACGATCACGAAGTGGTCCGCGTGGGCCTGAAGGCGCTGCTCGACAAGCACCCTGATTTTGAGGTGGTTGCCGAAGCAGCCAGTGGACGCGAGTCCATCGAAAAAACGAAGGCGCATAAGCCCAACGTCGTCGTCATGGACATCCGCCTCAAAGGAGGTTCTGGCATTGAAGCCTGCCAGGAAATCACGACGAACTTTCCCGATACCAAGGTAATCATGCTCACCTCCTACGCAGAGGATGAGATGCTCTTTTCGGCCATCCGGGCTGGCGCAGCTGGCTATGTGCTCAAGCAGATCGGGGGCGATGATCTCGTCCGGGCGATTGAAGCAATCGGCCGGGGAGAGGCGCTCCTCGATCCGGCTGTGACACAGCGTGTCTTTCAAGAGGTTCGAAAGGCAGCCCGCGAGGAAGAAGCATCGGCCTTTGCCGAGCTCACCCAGCAGGAGATGCATGTCCTGCAGTTGGTCTCGGAAGGACGGACCAACCGCCAGATCGCGGAAATGCTTTTCCTGGGAGAGGGCACGGTGCGCAACTACGTGTCCAGCATCCTTTCGAAATTAAACGTTCGCAACCGGGCTGAAGCCGCGGCATATGCTGTCGAGCATAATTTGAAGGACTATATCTAGCGGACGGGCGCGATCAGGACGGGGATGCCCTGACGGACCTTACTGCCAGTGGTCGGTTTTGCGGTGCTGCTCCCAGGCAAAATCCGCGCTGTGTGCTGCTTCGTATGCCAGACCAACCAGCCAATCATTGATTGTCGACTCAAGTTCACCAAGCAACCTCACCTTGGCCGCAATCACGGTGACTTTTTGCCCAGCTTCGAGGCAGATCTCCTCCAGCAAATCCACGTCTTCCACCTCAAGCTTTGCGCCCTGCGTGCGTATGTCTTCCCGGAAGGAACGCTTGCACATTTGTAAAAATGCGACCGGCGAGTCGGCTGCCAGGACGTCCGGCACATACACCCCGAACTCTGCCATCGCCTCCACCAGGTCCTTCCGGACGCTGCGGCCATCCCGGGTTAACTCGGTCCGGATGAAACGCAATACTTCCTGGACCTCTCGCAGGATGACCAGGGAGGGCGCACCTGCGGCCACCAGTTCGTTTACCAGGCCATAGAATGGTTTCGGGTCTCGATCTTGCAGGCATTGCAGGATGAGTTGCTCGGCCTGCATCCGGACGTAAGATCGTTCGGCGAATGAGAGCAGCTCTCCGATGGGATCAATCATCGGATTCCTTCACCCCGGCGTGCTGCTCGCATGGACATAATGAACGCAGATAATTCCAGGGATAGATCCCGAATCGATGTCCATCCTGCCAGGTTATTTGAAGCGCGTAATTCCCGGCCTGTTCCAAGGACTCGAGCATGGTTGCGGTATCCGAGCGCAGGTTCAGCATGAGGTCGGCGTTGACCGCAGCCGGCGGCGTGCCGTGGGTGCCCTGGCATTCTGCACACGGGCATGCCGCACGCAAATCCGCAAAACGGTACTCGCTCCTGTGGTCATCTTCCCAGATGATGGTCAGGATGCCCTTCGAACGCGAGGCAGAGATTTCCTTCGGGCGGAAGCTCATCATGATTGCTCGTAGGCGGAACTATAGATGAGTTCGCTCCAGCAAGCAACTCAAGGTGCGTCGGTTCTGCGCAGGTAGTTTCCAACGGCCCACCCGGCTTTCTCGGGATTGTACGGGTTGACCAGGTACCACCATTCATAGCCATCCTGCTCGTTTGGACCGTTGCTCACCTCGAAGACTTCGTTCTCCACGCCTAGGAAGGCAATCGTCGAATTCAACCCGGGCTGGTTGCGCAGCCGCAGCCCGTCGCCGGCGGTGCCGAATATGGTAACCAGGTCGCCCTGCATGAAGGTCCCCTCCACCTGAGGCGGAGGGACGGGTGTGGCGGTGATGTCAGGTGTCGCTGAGGGCATGGGCGTCGGCGGAACCGGTGTGGCGCTCGGCAGGGGCACAATCGTGATGAAAGGGGTTGCTTGTCCTTCGGAAGCACCGTGCTGGCGGGTGAATATCCCTACCCCGGCAGCGACAACGAGCAAAAGTATGCCCAGGAACAACCCGGCTGCAAGCCAGGGGAGGAGCTCCTTGAGGCGCAGGGCGCGAGCGTTCATCATCAGTGGAGAAGGAAGAAGGCCAGCGCCAGCATGAAATACAGGCTCACCAGAACAGCCCCTTCGAGCCAGTTCGATTCGCCGTCCTCGGCGACCAGCGTCGCGATCAGAACGCCGCCGATCAAGGCGATCAACTCGAACGAGTTGAAAACCAGGGTCAGCGGGTTCCCGATTGCCAGGCTCAAGAAGACCAGAACAGGCACGACGAAAAGCGCGATCTGCAGGCTGGAGCCGACGGCGATCTCGACCGACAGGCTAATGCGATTTTTCAACGCGACCGAGACGGCCACCATGTGCTCGGCGACGTTACCCACGAGCGGGACCAGGATAACCCCCAGGAAGAATTCGGAGATCCCAAGATTCAGCACGACCGGCTCAACTTGCTGGACCAGGATTTCGCTGATCCACACCACGCCCCCCGTGGCTGCGAGCAGGACGATCACCGCCGTTCGAAGCGGCCAGGCGCGCCGGTGGACCACGTGCTCGGCCGAGGCGCGCGTGAGCGGACCAGCTTGCAGCCGCAAACCATAGAACAACCCCAGTCCATAGAGCACGACCATGAGGCCCGACACACCCAGGCTGAGGATTTCAACATCCTGCCCGTTGACAATCCCAATCCCAGCTTGAGATTGTGTGAACAACGAGGGGATGGCGAGTGCGGTTACTGCAAGCAGGAGCAGCAAGGTATCGCTGCTAGCCTTCTGCCGATCGAAAACCTGCACCCCATTACGTGCGCCTCCGAGCAGCATGCTCAGTCCCAGGACGAGCAGCAGGTTGCCAAGGATGGAACCTGTGATGGAGGCTTTCACCAGTTCCAGCAGCCCTTCCCTGATGGCCACGATGGTGATAATGAGTTCGGCTGCATTTCCAAACGTCGCGTTTAGCAATCCGCTCAGCCGCGGCCCGGTAAGCGCGGCCATCGCCTCCGTCGCTTCCCCGATTAACCCGGCCAGCGGGATCATCCCGAGTGCCGAGAGCAGCAGGACGAGAAACGGTTGGCCGCCGGTGTAGTTAAGTATGATCGCAGCAATGCCCACTGGGAGCATGAAGTTCAACGGGTTCTCGAGAAAAAACGCTCGTAGGGAAGCTCTCATCCACCCTCCTTGTTCGAAGGAGACTCACTGAAGACTTCGCGGACTGCGCGCATCGTCGGGGACGAGGACGCGCAGACAGCGTGGTTTTACACCAAATTCGATCGTTCTGCTCGCCGGAAAAGGCTCCCCATCACATTGGATAGGGGCAGAACCTGCAACCTCGAAGGTGGCCCTGGAAGACTGGAAACTGATTACGCCTTCGGGCTTCACCCCTCTACCCATGAAAATCTGGGCGACGCGCATCAGCGCATCGCTCAACGAAGCGCCTGTAATGAGCCAGAAATCGAGCAAGCCATCATCCACCTTCGCTGCCGGCGCTAAATCGACCAACCCGCCCGCATAAGCCGGGATGTTGCTCGCGACCGCGATCAGAAACCGTCCTTCGAAGCGCTGTGTTCCAGCCTCCACCTGCAGCTCGACCCCCTCCCAACCGCTAGCATTCCACAGGGCGAGCGTCGCATAATGGATGGCGCCGAATGCCTTCTCCCACCGCTCGCGCGGTTCGATGCTGTTCACGATGTGCGCATCCAGGCCGACGCCTGCCCAGAGCAGGAAATTGTTCCCGTTGCAGGTTCCCAGGTCCACGAGGCGCTGCTTTCCATTCGCCAACCGCTCTGCCGCCTGCTCGAGCGCGTACCAGTGGATCCAATCCAACCTCGGCAGACCCAGTTCCTGCGCCCAGACGTTCGCTGTCCCCGCCGGGAGCACCCCCAGGGCCGTCTCACTTCCAGCCAGGATATCGGCAACCTGCCCCACCGATCCATCCCCACCGACGACGAAGACTGCTTCAGCCTTTGCCTCCACGGCCGCGCGGGCGGCCTCGGTGACACCCGGCAACCGCCCGCCCTCATCCATGTGCACAGACCAACCGGCTTCATTCAGGACGCGTGCCGCCCGCCCCAGGAGTGGAGCAGCCGGGAAGCGCCCGGCAGCCGGGTTGTAGATCATCCAGGCTTTGCGTTCAAGCATGCCCCGATTATAGCGCGGCCCTATTCAACGCATTGCGATGGATTCCGGATGAGATTAGAATGCTGCCATGGAGCCATTGCTCGGCGCACGCTACCAGGTCCTCGACCAGCTCGGCCAAGGGGGGATGGCCACAGTATTCCGTGCACGCGATTTGAACCTGCAGCGTGAAGTCGCGATCAAGGTGCTGCGCGATACCTTGATCGATGAGCCAGGCTTCCGGGAGCGCTTCTTACGGGAGGCGCGGGCCGCGGCGAATCTTTCCCACCCCAATATCGTAACCGTCTATGATTTTGGGCAGGATGCAGAGCAGCTGTATCTGGTCATGGAGTATGTACCAGGGACGGACCTGAAATCGCTCCTGCGCAGGCAGCGAAGGCTGCCTGTGAACCAGGCGGTTGAAATCATGATCAAGATCTGCCTTGGTGTTGGCTATGCGCACAGGGCTGGTTTGATCCACTGCGACCTCAAGCCCCACAACATCCTCGTCACCGATGACCTGCAGGTGAAAATCACCGATTTCGGCATCGCGCGCGCCCTGGCGGCAATCGACCCTGATGAACACAGCGAAGTCGTCTGGGGCAGCCCGCTCTATTTTGCACCGGAGCAGGCTGCCGGCGGCCCACCCTCTCCGGCCAGCGACGTCTACTCCCTGGGGGTCATCTTGTTTGAAATGCTGACGGGGGAACCTCCTTTCACCGCCTCCGACGCCAGCAGCCTTGCCAGCATGCACCTCAACCAGAACCCGCCCTCTCCCACCAAGCTCAACCCGGCGATCCCCGCCAGCCTGGAAAAAATCGTGCTCAAGGTGCTGGCTAAAGAACCCTCTGCTCGCTACCGGACCGCCGACCAGTTCGGCCGCATCCTGCGCCGCTTCGCCACGCCTGAACCCGTCACGAACCAGGACCTCCCCTACCAGGAGGCAGGACCTGAACTCCCCGATGCGCACACGCAGGTCCTGGATTTGCCCGCAGAGTCGACATCCGTCGACTGGGTGGCGATTGGGCTCGGCCTGCTGGCATTCCTTGCGCTCGGTGGGCTGCTGCCGGTCTGGCTCTGGGTCTGCCTGCTCTATCCATCCTGCCCGATCAACCCCTGAAACGCATCTCGCTGGTCGCGCCTCTCCCGGCGCGGTATAATCCCGACGGATATTCGAAAATTGCTCGAAAAGCACGAGCGCTGATGTTGTAGGAGGTTTATGTGAATTCACCGCGAGGCAGAAACTCGCTGGTCTTGTTAATCCTGATCATGGTAGTGGCGGTGCTGATCTACCAATTCCGCAGCGGGACGACACAACCGGAACGGCTTCCCTTCAACGAGGCTGCTTCGAAGATTCGATCAGGCGAAGTTGTGCGCGTCGTCGTCGATGAAAATGAGCTGGAGCTCATCTTCGAAGATGGCACCAACGCCTTCTCAAGAAAAGAACCGACGAAGACCACGGTTGAGCAGCTCATAGACCTTGGCGTAACCGAACAGGATCTGGCTGCCTCGAACATCGCGCTGGAGATTAAACAACCAAGCGACTTGAGCACGGTCCTCAGCCTGATCACCTACATCCTCCCGGCGCTGCTCGTGGTGGGCTTGATCTGGCTCATGCTCCGGCAGGCACAGGGCAGCAACAACCAGGCCCTGTCCTTTGGAAAAAGCCGGGCGCGCATGTTCGCCGGAGACCAGCCCACGGTCACCTTCGATGATGTGGCCGGCGTCGAGGAAGCGAAAGAAGAACTGCAGGAAGTCGTCGAGTTCCTGAAAGAGCCTGATAAGTTCATCACGCTCGGGGCACGCATCCCGAAAGGCGTGCTTCTCATCGGGACACCGGGCACAGGCAAGACCTTGATGGCCAAAGCGGTATCAGGCGAGGCCGGCGTGCCATTCTTCTCCATCTCCGGCTCAGAATTCGTAGAGATGTTTGTCGGCGTAGGCGCCAGCCGCGTGCGTGACCTGTTCGATCAAGCGAAGCGCCATTCGCCCTGCATCGTCTTCGTCGATGAAATCGACGCGGTCGGACGCCAGCGCGGCGCAGGCCTCGGCGGGAGTCACGATGAGCGCGAGCAAACGCTGAACCAGATGCTGGTTGAGATGGATGGCTTCGACACAGACACCAATGTGATTATCATGGCCGCCACCAACCGCCCCGACATCCTCGATCCTGCCTTGCTTCGACCCGGGCGCTTCGACCGGCGGGTCGTGCTCGACCGGCCCGATATGCGCGGGCGTGAGGCCATACTCAAGGTGCATGTTAAAGGAAAGCCGCTCGAGGACAGCGTGGACCTCGGCGTGATCGCCAAATCAACCCCTGGTTTTGTAGGCGCTGACCTGGAGAACCTGGTCAACGAAGCCGCCATCCTGGCCGCCAGGCGCGATAAGCGAACGATCGGGCAGGATGAATTCGAGGAATCGGTCGAACGCGTCATCGCCGGCCCGGAGCGCAAGAGCCGGCTCATCAGCCAGGAAGAGAAGAAAATCGTCGCCTACCACGAAGCCGGCCACGCGGTGGTCGGACATGTCATCCCGGAGGCAGACCCGGTCCATAAAGTCAGCATCATCGCCCGGGGCATGATGGGCGGCTACACCCTGGCGCTGCCCGAAGAGGATCGGACCTTGATGGCCCGCAACAAGATGCGCGGCGATCTGGCATTCCTGCTCGGGGGACGTGCGGCGGAAGAGTTGGTCTTCAACGACATCACCTCCGGCGCTTCCAACGATCTCGAGCGCGTGACCAAAATGGCGCGCTCGATGGTCACCCGGCTCGGGATGAGTGAAGACCTGGGGCCAATGGTCTATGGTCAGAAGGAAGAATTGATTTTCCTCGGGCGCGAGATCTCGGAGCAGCGTGACTATTCCGAGAGCATCGCCGAGAAGATCGATGCCGAGGTGCGTGTGCTTGTAACGGAAGCCTACAAGCGAGCAAAGGACATCCTCGAACAGTACCGCGCCCAGCTGGATGCAATAGCCACTCGATTAATCGAGATCGAGACCATCGATAAAGAGGAGTTCCTCTCCTTGTTCGACAAGCCCGTACCCGAGAAAAACAGCGGAACCCCGATTCTGAACAACGCCTGACCGGCAGCCGCTCCAACAAGAATAAAAAACGCCCGGGAAAACCGGGCGTTTTCTCTTACCAGGTGCGAACAATCAATTGGCCGCTGCCTCCCGATCCTGCCGGACGAGCTCACGCCGCAGCACCTTGCCAACCGTCGTCTTTGGAAGTTCATCCCGAAACTCCACGTGGGTCGGGACCTTGAAGGGGGCCATGCGCTCCTTGCACCAGGCCTTGACCTCCTCTTCGGTAAGCGTTTCGCCGGGTTTCACCACGATCCACGCTTTGACGGTCTCACCCCGGTAGGCGTCGGGAACGCCGGCCACGCCAACCTCAAGGACACATGGATTTTCAGCGATCACCTCTTCCACCTCGCGCGGCCAGACCTGGTAGCCGCTGGGCTTGATGAGTTCCTTTTTGCGGTCGACGATGTAGAAGTAGCCGTCTTCGTCCATGCGGGCGATGTCGCCTGTGTAAAGCCACCCATCGCGCAAGGTATTGGCGGTCTCGGTGGGCATGTTCAAGTAACCACGCATGACCTGCGGGCCGCGAATGACCAGCTCGCCAACTTCACCCGGCTCGAGGACGGTCACCCCGTCATCCAGGGATATGACGCGAACCTCGACATCCGGCAGCGGAAGCCCGATCGAGCCCTCCTTGTTCAACCCGGACAGCGGGTTGCAGTGCGTTGCCGTGGGGGCTTCAGACAGGCCGTAGCCTTCCACCAGCTTGCCGCCGGTGAGCGATTCGAAGGTGACCTTCGTCTCCCGCAATAACGGCGCTGAACCTGAAATGCAGCCCCGGATCGAACTCACATCGATCTTCCCAGCCTTGACATCCGGATGGTTGTTGATGGCGTTGTACATCGTTGGAACGCCCGGGTAAATCGTCGGACGGTACTTGGCGATCGAACTCAGCACGTCTTCCATATCGCGCGGGTTCGGCACCAGGACCAGGGAAGCCGCCGACGAAATCCCGAAACTCATCCCGGCCACCATCCCATAGACATGGAACATGGGGATGGCCATCAAGACGATTTCATGCCCGGGGACAATGTCTGGCATGAAGGAACGAATTTGGAGTGTGTTGGCGACCAGGTTGCGGTGGAGCGCCACAGCCGCTTTCGAAAGGCCGGTCGTGCCGCCGCTGTACTGGTAGAGCGCGTCGTCATCCGGTCCGATTTCAACCTGGGGCCGCTCTTCTGGGGTGTACTTTTTCAGCAAATCCTGGAACCAGATATCCCCGTCTGCGAGCACCGCGTGATGCCCCTCCTTCTTCTCCTTGAGCAGGCCGAAGAGGATGCGCAGCATCGGTGGAAGGTATTCTTTAATGTTGGTGACAATCAGGGTTTTAAGCGAGGTCTTGGGTTGGACTTCTTTGACGGTCTTATAGAAATTGCTCATGACGAGCATAATCTGGACACCGGAGTCGTTCATCTGGTGCTCAATCTCGCGGCCTGTGTAAAGCGGGTTCGTGGCGACGACAATGCCACCGGCCTTCAAAATCGCATAGAAAGAAATCACGAATTGCGGGGAGTTCGGCATGAAAATCGCTACCGGGGTCCCCTTCCCCACGCCCAACGCCGCCAACCCGGCTGCCAACTGGTCTGTAAGCCGGTTCATCTCGGAGTACGTTAGGGTGCTGCCTTTAAAGATTGTACAAGGCCGGTCGGGGAACTCAGCTGCCGAGTTTTCCAATAACTTGTGTAGAGGCACCGCTGGATATTCGATCGATGTAGGCACACCCTCGTCATAATGTGCAAGCCAAGGTCGGTCACTCATTGCAGCAAGCCTCCTTAGGATACGCCGGGGTGATTTTTATTCCCTATTCTTTATACAACGGAACGAGGTCTACGCAAAGCGCGGATGATATAATGAGGCGCATATTCGAGCCTGTCCCGGCAGTGGCAGCTTCCACAGCCAACCGGAAAGCAGGGAAGCATAGTCCAGGAAGTGAAGCCGTTCCACCCCATCCGCGTCAAGCCTCGACTTAGAGCTCATTCTGCAGGAGGATCATCATCCATGGAAACGCGTAAGGTGCCGGGCGAGAAAGCCCGAATGTATCTGACACGCGACCACGCTGTCGTATCGCCATCGTATCCTCGTGCTTACCCATTTATGATGGATCATGGACTGGGCTCGGAGGTATGGGATGTAGACGGCAACCGCTACGTGGATTTCTGCGCAGGCATCGCCGTCAATTCCACCGGCCACAGCCATCCTGAAGTCGTAGCCGCGATCAAGGATCAGGTGGATAAGTTCATCCACATCTCCTCCGATTTCTACCACCCGGTATGGATTGAATTCTCAGAGAAGTTGGCTGCGACAGCACCTTTCAGCGAGCCAGCCCGGGTCTTCCTCGGAAATTCGGGCACAGAAGCCATCGAGGCTGCCATCAAACTTGCCCGCTACCATACCGGCCGGCAGCAGTTCATTGGATTCTTCGGGGGTTTCCATGGCCGCACCATGGGTTCCCTATCTTTCACCGCCAGCAAACCGCTGTATCGGCACCGGTTCATGCCGATGATGAGCGGCGTGACCCACGTTCCCTACCCGGATCCATACCGCCCCATCCTTGCCCTCGACGGCAAGGATTATGGCGAGATGGTCGTCCGATACATCGAGGAGGTCGTGTTCAGCCGTTCGGTCCCGCCGGAAGACTGCGCCGGCATCTTGATCGAACCGATCCTGGGTGAAGGCGGTTACGTCGTCCCCCCACCCAGCTTCTTCCCGGCTTTGCGTAAGCTTTGTGATAAGTACGGCATCCTGCTCATTGTGGACGAGGTCCAATCCGGCGTGGGAAGGACCGGGAAATGGTGGGCGATCGAGCATTGGGGCGTCGAGCCCGATATCGTGGCGTTCGCCAAAGGCATCGCATCGGGAATTCCTCTCGGAGGGATCATGACACCGCAGAGCGTCATGAACTGGCCAACCGGTGCGCATGGCAACACGTACGGCGGCAACCCGGTGGCCTGCCGGGCAGGGATCGCCACCCTCGATCTGATCGGCGGGGGCTTCATGCAAAATGCCGCCGAGCAGGGCGAGTACATGCTCGATGCGCTGGAAGAGATCGCCGCCCGGCATCCCCACATCGGCCAGGTCAGGGGAAAAGGGTTGATGATCGGCGCTGAGCTGGTAAAAGATCGCGAGACAAAGGTGCCGGCAAAACAACTGCGTGACCGGGTCATCCAGTCTTGTTTCGAGCGGGGTCTGCTCATGCTGGGGAGCGGCGCCAGTTCCATCCGCTTTGCGCCGCCGCTGAATATCACTCAAGGACTCATCGATGAGGGCTTGCAAATCTTCGAGGATGCCCTCACCGAAGAGGAAGCCAAACGTTAGTTGCAGGTCATGCTTCCTGATTTTCGAGTCCGCCAGCGTGATTACCTCCTGGAGATCAACCGGGCGATCACGGAAGAACTCAACTTACAGCGAGTGCTGGACCGGATCGTCCGTGTCTCGGCCGAGCTGCTCGGCGCCAGCGCCAGCCTGATCGCTCTGCGTGACGAACAGGATGGCTGGGCTATCGCTTCCTCGCATGGGATTCACCAGGATTTTCTTAAGCACCTCGACCCGCTTTTGGGAGATATCCCCGATCACGGCGACCCGGCCAGGTTTGAGGTTCCCGAGGTCAGCCGCCGGCTGCAGCGGATCACAAAATCGGCCTCGATGGGTTTGCTGACTGGCGTAGGATTGCCGATGATCGCCCAGAACGAAGTGATCGGCGTGATCTTCGTCTTTCGCGCTTACCAGGGGAGCTTCTCGGGGGCTGACCGCAACTTGCTGGGAGCTTTTGCAGCACAGGCGGCGATCGCGGCACACAACGCCCGCCTGTTTACAGCCGTGAACCAGCAGCGCCAGAACCTGGATGCGATGCTGGATGCAGCTGCAGACGGGATCTTCATCCTGGACCCTGCACAGAAAATTACGCGCTTCAACCGGGCTTGTGCCCGGCTGACAGGTTTCACTCCCGAAGAAGCGGTCGGCAGCGAGCATGGCGAAATCGTACGCTGGCTAAGTCACGAACCGGGGATGACGCTGGAGGAAGCCGAAGCCAGCGGCTGGCCGCTTTCGGCACAGGCAGCGCTCTACGTCGAAGGTGACCTGATTACCAAGTCCGGTGGCGCGATCAGCGTGGGCGTCACCTATGCCCCGGCGCTCTCCGAGGCAGGCCGCCTGTTGAGCATCATCGCCACGGTGCGCGACATTACCAAGTTTCGTGAAGCTGAGGAACTGAAGAGCACCTTCATCTCCATCATCAGTCACGAACTGCGCACCCCGGTCGCCCTTATCAAAGGCTATGTCGGAACCTTGCGCCGTGAAGATGCGAACTGGAACCGGGAGGTCGTCGACGACAGTTTGCAGGTGATCGAAGAGGAGACAGACCGCCTGGCGGCCTTGATCGATGACTTGCTTGACGCCTCGCGCTTACAGGCGGGCGGGCTTGCCCTGAACCTGTCGGAGATCGCGCTGGACAGCCTGGCTCAGCGCATGGCAGAGCGCTTTCGCACGCAGTCTGACCGGCACCACTTCGATCTCGATTTCCCTGACCCCTTTCCAGTCATACGTGGGGATGAAAACCGTTTGATCCAGGTATTGGGCAACTTGCTCTCGAATGCCGTCAAGTACTCCCCCGAGGGAGGCAGGATTGTCATCAGCGGACGCTTTGCCGATGACGAGGTCGTGATTTGCGTCAAGGATGATGGTCCTGGCATCGCGCTCGAGGATGTGCCAAGGATATTTAAACTCTTCTACCGTTCAAATGAAGCTGCCCGAAAAACCAAGGGAGCCGGCCTTGGCCTTTTCCTGGCCAAGGCCGTTGTCGAGGCCCACGGGGGCCGGATCTGGGTCGATGACCGTTCATCCCAGGGCGCGCGTATTTGTTTCTCATTGCCAAGACCACAACCGAGGGAAGGATAGTTCAACACGATGGCTTCAAATGCTGCACAGATAAGTTGCCCGAATTGCGGCGCACCGATTCAAGCCCGCATCCAACAATTGCTCGACGTCGGTCGTGACCCTACGGTCAAGAGCCGCCTGCTTTCCGGTAGTTTGAACCGAGCGCAATGCGCTGTATGCGGCTTCGATGGCACCATTGCCACCCCGCTCGTGTACCACGATCCTGATCACGAGCTCCTGCTGACCTTTGTTCCGGTTGAGATTAACATCAACAAAACCGAACAGGAACGACTCATCGGGCAGATGATAAACCATGTAATCAATGAGTTGCCGGCGGAAGACCGGAAAGGATACCTGCTCCAGCCACAAGCCGTGCTGACGATGCAGGGGCTCATCGATCGAGTGCTCGAGTCGGAGGGCATCTCGAAGGAGGAATTGGAGGCGCAGCAGTCGAAGATGCGCCTTTTTGAAGAACTGCTGCGCGTCCCGCAAGAGAAGCTGGCCGATTTCGTAAAAGAGCACGACAGCGAGCTCGACGCCACCTTCTTCCAGCTCGTGAGCCTCACGCTCCAAGCGACACAAGATGCCCGGGCCCAGGAGGCGATGAGCAACCGGCTGCAAGTTCTTCTTGACCAGAGCAGCTTTGGTCGGCGCCTACAAGCCCAGGAGGCCGAGATCCAGGCCGCCACGGAGAGCCTGCGCGAACTTTCCGAAGGAACCCTGACACGCGAATCGCTGCTCGAGCTGTTTTTAAGCGCCCCCAGCGAGGATCGGGTCACGGCCCTGACCAACTTGACACGGCCTGCCCTCGATTATGAGTTCTTTCAATTGCTTTCGAAGAAGATCGACCAATCACAGGGCGAGGAGAAGAAACGCCTTGGCGAACTCCGAACTCAAATCCTCCAGGTGACCGAGGAGATCGATAAGATGCAGGAAGCGAGGGCGGCCCGGGCAGCCTCGCTTCTAAAAACCTTGGTTGAAGCCGAGGACGTGAAGTCTGCCGTAGAACAAGCGGTTCCCCTGATTGATGAACTCTTTCTCGGAACGCTGCAAGCCAATCTCCAGGCGGCAAACGAGCGCGGCGAAAGCGAACTGGCGGCCAAATTCGAGCAAATTGAGAATCTCATCCAGGACAAGATCGCAGCCTCCCTGCCACCTGGCATCCGCCTCGCCCAGGATTTGCTCGGGTTAGAGTCGGAAGAAGAGCGCATCAAGATGCTTCAAGATCGAGCTGCTGAAATCGATGACAACTTGCTCGGCAGCTTGATGCAAACCAGCCAGCGATTGACCGAGACCGGCGAGGAAGAAGCTGCGGCCGAGATCCACGGCTTGTATAAAGCGGCTCTGAAAATTAAAATGCAAGGGAAGCGGAAACCGCAGACCCAATAATCGTTACCCGAAGCATGCCATCCCTGGAGCCCACACGGGCTCCGGGCTCGTTAATCCACCTGGATCAGCATACCTTTTAGGTAACTGCTTTCCGGGAAGGTTAGCGCCACAGGATGATCGGCAGCCTGGCCGTACCTGTCGAGGATCCTGCTGCCTACCTGTGCGTCCAGCGCTGCGTCAGCCAGGATCTTCTGGAATAAAGCTGGTGAGATCCCACCGGAACAGGAGAAAGTTGCCAGCAGGCCACCAGGTCGGAGCAGCTTCAACGCCAGCAGGTTGATATCTTTGTAAGCCCGTGAGGCTTTGCCTGCCTGGGCGGATGTCGCTGCGAACTTCGGAGGGTCGAGGATGATCATATCGAACTGTGCACGCCGGTCACGCATCGCTCTCAAAGCCTGGAACACATCCTGCTGGAGCAGTTCGTGCTTCCCTTGATTGAGCGCATTCAGCTCGAGATTCCCTTCCACGTGTGCCAGGGCGGAAGATGAGCTATCCAGGAAGGTTACATGGCTGGCACCGGCTGCCAGGGATGCGATCCCGAAGCCTCCGCTGTAGCAGAATGCGTCGAGCACCTGCCGGCCTGCTGCGTGCGCAGCCACCGACTGGCGGTTTGCGCGTTGATCGAGGTAGTAGCCGGTTTTATGGCCATGCAGGATATCGACCTTAAACCGCAGCCCGTTCTCCTCGATGAGGATCTCACCCTGGATGGGTTCGCCCGCCAAATGCCCCTCGCGGGGCTGCAAGCCCTCCAATTTGCGCACCTCGGCATCGGAGCGTTCGTAGACCGAGCTGCATTCGCCCAGCTCCAGGAGTAGTTCAGCGAGCAACTCACGCTGCCCATCAGCCCAGGCGGTTGTCAGCTGCAGGACACGCACCGTGTCGTAGCGATCGACGATCACACCCGGCAAATCATCGCTCTCAGAAAACACTTCACGTTGGGCGTTGGTAATCGAGGGGGACAGCATTGGTTCTCGGCGTCCGATCGAACGCACGATACGATCCCGGAGCAACCCGTCATCGACCGCTTCGCCTTGGATCCAGGAGAGCACCCGCGCCCTGATCTGGGACTGGGGTGAATATGCAGCCCGGGCGAGCCAGGTGCCGTCTGAGGCCAGCACATCGATCACCTCGCCAGGGGTGGGCGCTCCTTCGACCTCGGCTATCGCGCCGGAGAACACCCAGGGATGGCGGCGCAAGAGCGGTTTTTCCCGTCCGGGGTGGAGGCGTACGCAAGCTGGTCCCAACGTGTTCACGTCGTAGAGGCTCGAAAGGCTTTTATCACGCTTCAGCCGCAATCATGGCCCGCAATGCCTGCTCATCAAGGACAGGGATGCCCAGCTCATTGGCTTTCGTCAGCTTTGAGCCGGGGGATTCACCTGCAAGCAGGTAGCTGGTTTTCGAGCTTACACTGCCGGTTACCTTCCCGCCATGGGCCTCGATCTCCTGCTTGGCCTGCTCGCGTGACCAACTGGGCAGGGTGCCCGTGATAACGAATGTAAGACCTGTAAGCGTTTGAACCACGCCTTCTGTTGGGCTGGTCGCGAGGCTGGGCCAGAGCCCATTTTGCTTGAACTGCTCGAGCAACCGTTTGTTCGACTTGGTCTCCACCCAATCGACGATACTTCGGGCGACAACTGGACCGATGCCCTCGATTTCTTCCAACCGTTCAGGCGTCGCTTGGAGCAGTCCATCCAGGCTGCGGAGCTCGCGGGCGAGGTCCGCCGCGACGACCTCCCCGACGTTGCGAATACCAAGAGCAGCAATCAGCCGTGCCAGCGGTCGCGCTTTGGATTGCTCGATAGCCTGCAGCAGGTTCTCGACCCGCTTCTCCCCAAATCCTTCCAGCTCGACGAGTTTGGTTGGATCGAGGCGATACAGGTCTGCTACGTTCTGAACCAGGCCTTCACCCACCAAAACCTGGGCGACCTTGATCCCCAAGCCCTCGATATCCATGGCTCCCCGACTGGCGAAATGCTCAATATTGCGTACGAGCTGGGCTGGGCATGAGCCATTGACACAATAGACTGCGACCTCATCTTCGCTGAATTCCAAGATGCTCGCCACAAGACGGGCAGGTTTTGGGAAGTTCATATTTTTTAGTGCCTGGTTTGCGGGCCTCGACCAGTGGACCAATCACGTAGGGAATGACGTCACCGGCGCGCTTGAGAAGCACCCTGTCATGGATGCGGATGTCCTTCTCCAGGATGTAATCGAAGTTATGCAAGGTCGCCTGGCGGACGGTGACGCCACCCACCTGCACCGGCTCGAGAATCGCGTACGGTGTGATGACTCCCGTCCGACCGACGTTCAAGTCCGATGTCGAGCAAGATCGTGCTTACCTGCTGGGCTGGGAATTTGTATGCGAGCGCGCCACGTGGGTCCTTGCCGACGACGCCCAGGCTGGCGCTGAGATCCAGGTCGTCAAGCTTGATCACCACACCGTCGGCCTCATATGGCAGCATGTCGCGCCGCTCCACCCACCTGCGACATGCATCCAGGACATCCTCCAGGTTTGTCTCACGGCTTGAGCCTTCTGCAACGGGAAATCCCAACTTCCGCAGGAATTCGAGTGTTTCCCACTGGGTGCCTGGCACATCTCCGTCGGCCTCGACGATGGCGTAGGTCAGGAGGCGAATTGGTCGCTGGGCAGTTAGCGATGAATCGAGCTGGCGCAGTGCTCCGGCTGCCGTGTTGCGCGGGTTTACATAGGTCTTCTGGCCTGATGCCTCCATGCTCCGGTTCAGGGCAGGCAAAGTCTTCAAGGAAGATAATGGCTTCCCCGCGGACGACAAGCCGACCCGGGGCCTGGATGTGCCCTTCGAGCCGACTGGGATGCGGAGGGGCAGGCTGCGGACAGTCCTCAAGTTCTGGGTGATATCCTCTCCCACCTCCCCGTCCCCCCGTGTGGCGCCGAGCGTAAAGACGCCGTTTTCGTAGTGGAGCACGACCGTCAGGCCGTCCAGCTTGGGTTCGACGACAAAGGCTGAGCCCTCGACCCGAGGATCGAGCTTGCAGATGCGGTCGTACCATGCGCGCAGCTCATGATCAGTCATAGGCATTTGCCAGGCTCAAGATCGGCGCAGGATGTGCGATGCGTTGGAAGCCCGCCGCTGGGGTGGTTCCTGCCCGCTGCGATGGAGAATCAGCTGTTATGAGATCCGGGTGTTCCACCTCCAGCTGCTGTAACTCACGCAGGAGTTGATCGTATTCATAATCGCTGATCGAGGGTTGGTTCAGGACATAATAGCGGTAGTTGTGTTGTCGTAATTCGTCCCGCAAGGCTTGAAGTCGCTGCTTTATCTCAGACCGATTCATCGCTCATCACCACTCCACTTGGCTCAATCCAACCCGGCCTCGCTGACTGCTGGATCAGGGATGACCTCGGGCCAGATTGGCAGAAACATCATCCATTCTTCAGGACGGCTGCGGATGTAACCCTCGAGGATTTCGATCGTGCGCTGCGCCAGGCGAAGCGTATCCTTGGCGTCATCCCCGGTACGTTCCGGAAGGATGATCCCCGGACCCGTCACGTGGTACTTGCCCTCGCCGTCATTCTGGACAACTCCCAGCACAAGGTATGAATTGGTCCGGATCGCCATGCGGGCATGCCCGATGGGCAAGACGACCTTCCGGCCGAAGAATTCCATGGGGATGCCTCCCAGGTCGGTCCGGTCGACGCCAGTCACGACGAATCCGCCCGCTTTCAAACGGCGGATGGCTTTGCGCAGCAATTCATTCGAGATGGGTGTGATTTCAATCCCTACCCTTCGCCGCAGATCATTCTCGGCGATGTAGCTCCCGCGAACGTCGTGGTAGGAGAGCACCTGCATCGGCAGGCCTCGCCTGGCCATCATGACCATGAACAGATTGAAGCTGCTCATGTGCGCGCCGACGAAGATAACGCCATGACCTTCCTGGCTGGCTTGCCTGAGCCTGGGTTGATCATGTGCTCTTCGATCGAACAATATTTTTCCTCGAAGTCATCGTCGTCGACCATCGCCTGGAACCAGTCGACATACCCTCGCCCGGCGTTCTGCAGCACGCGGAACACGGCGTCATCGAGGTCGGGAGATTCGTACGGCAGATCGCGAATCACAGCCTGATTGGCGCGAATGGAACGGTATAGCTGACTTTTCTTCCGGCTGGCGAGGACACGCGCCAGGAAATCTGCGAGGGCGTAAGCCCACGACCTGGGAAGCTTGCTCCCCAGGAAATAGCCGACCCGTGGGCCGACCTGGCTTGTGATGAAATCGTGCAAGATTTTTATCACGGATCCGTCTTTCTTCGGTCAGGGTGAGGCGATTCTCGCAGGACCAGATCGCTTCACGTGCTGCCAGGCTGGAGCTACAGACCTAATTCTCGCTTTCGCCTGGCCACATTCCAGATGAGCTCGAGGAATTTGTAGCTGTCGCGCAGTGGATGGAAGTAGCTCACTTTGTCGATGCCATAGATCGTCTCGATATCGACCCATCCAATCCTAACACCCAATGAGACAGCCTGTACGATCGCCTCAACTTCGAGTTCGAACCCTGCGCGTTTCAAGTCGAATTTTTCAAGCAGCGTCCGGCTGTACAGCCTGTAGCCGCTCTGGTTGTCGTAGATGGGTTGGCCCAGGATCCTGGACAACATCCACGAACCGAACCGATTGGCGGTCGAGCGTGGAAAGGGCATGCTTCGAAAATTCCGCCGCGCCCGATAATCAGCTCACCTTTACCGCGTCGAAGGCCTCCGTGAACTTGTGGATTTCAGCCGGGAGCATGCTGCCCATCGGCATCCAGCGTGATGACAGCCTCAAAGCCATGTTCGCGTACCCAGGCAAACCCCGTCAGGAGCGCTCGTCCCTTCCCCAGATTCTGCGCATGCCGCAGGACGACAGCGCCCTCCGCTTCTGCAGCGGCGGCAGTTCCGTCTTGTGAGCCATCATCGACCACGAGGACCCGGTAGGCCTCCTTCAGTGGCCTGACCACCTGGCGAACACGCTCGGCTTCGTTCCAGGCAGGAATGAGCACAGCGATGGTTCGAATTCTGCATGCCTGAACCAGTTCCTTCTCGTACCCGGGGATGCCGGACAGCTTGAAATCATGGAAACGTCAGGCGCGCCCAGCACATTCATTCTAATCTAGCGGCATCCAGGGTCAAGTTACCTGGGCCAGGAGGGAGCTCCTGGGAGCTACAGGTAGCCGTAAATCAGACATGCAAAGGTGTATTTCGTCAATTGGCGGCGTCCTGCACTTTTGCTACACTGGCGCAGTATCTCAGGGAAAATACTGGAGGCAACATGAATGCTGGCAAGCTCATCGCGTACATCGCAGCTGCGATCCTGATTTTCTTTGGGATCCTATTCATCTGGGCAACATTTAGCCCGCAGGGATCCATCGGCTGGCTCTTCATCGGGGCAATCAGCGTCGGTGCCGGGTTCGTGCTCATCTGGTTCGCCGGCCGGCGTTCCTCAACGGACAGCACCGAGATCATCCAGAAGATCGAACTTTCGGGCGACATCAACCTCAAATCGCTGAGATGCCAGAACTGCGGCGGGGCGCTGACAGCGAAGGACATCCAGATGGTGGCGGGAGCACCCGTCGTCAACTGTCCCTACTGCGGCACATCCTACCAATTGGCTGAAGAGCCGAAGTGGTGATACCCCATCCTGCTGCGCTCCTGTGCTGGAGGAAATCATGAGAATTCCACTGCGCCATCCCCCATCGCCTGACCCTGTACGGAAGGCAAAGAAACGCATACGTCAACGCGATAAAAGCGCTCGCTCTGGCGCTGCTACCCGTGATCATCGTTCTCGGCATGTCGACGGCTACCCCTGCCTACAGCCAGGCCTATTCCTTCAGCCTCGACCAGGAGACCGTCGATGTCTTCCTCGAGGCGGATGGCACGATGATCTTGCTGTACAGGATGGTGGTCACCAACGACGCATTCGGACCTCCCTCGACTTCTTTGACATCGGCATGCCCTCCAATTCTTTCGATGTGTCCCAGGTGACGGCCTCGGTGGATAACCTCGGCATCGGCCACATCGCGATCTCAGAGTACATTGACCAGGGGATCGAGCTCGGGCTGGGTTCGAACGCCATCCAGGGCGGCCGAACCGCCACGCTCGTCGTTCAGACCGGTCCCATAGCGGATGTCTTGTACGAAGACACCGAGGGAGACGAGTACGCCAGCGTGCGTTTTACGCCGAGTTACTTCAATTCGGATTTTATTCAGGGGAAGACCGATCTCATCGTTCGCTTCCATCTCCCGCCTGGTGTGCAGCCGGATGAACCACGCTGGCACACGCCTCCCAGTTCGTGGCCGGAGGAATCACCGGCGAGCTACCTTGATAACAATCAACGTATCGTCTACGAATGGCACAATCCCAACGCCAACGCATACTCCGCGTACGAATTTGGGGCATCATTCCCCAAACAGTACGTCCCAGCCGAGGCAATCGGCACCCCGGCGTTAATCACGCTTAACGAAGATGCCATCTTCGGCTTCTGCTGTTTCGGGGGTATCTTCGCGGCCATCATCGGCTTCATCGGGCTCGGCGCCTGGTCCAGCCGCCGGCGAAAGTTGAGCTACCTGCCCCCGAAGATCTCGATTGAAGGCCACGGCATCAAGCGTGGGCTGACCGCAGTCGAGGCGGCCGTGCTGCTTGAGACCTCGCTCGATCGCGTCTTGACCATGATCCTGTACTCGGCCATCAAGAAGGGCGCCGCCAAGGTAGTGACCGAGGATCCGCTCAAGATTGAACGCCTGGAAGGCGAGGTCGAACTGCGCGAGTATGAGCGTGATTTCCTCGTTGCCATGATCGATAAACCTGAGAACAAGCGGCGCTCGGAGCTCCAGGAGGTCATGATCGGCCTGGTGAAATCGGTACAGAAGAAGATGAAGGGCTTCAGCCTGCGGGAGACGAAAGACTACTACAAGGCGATCATGCGCAAAGCATGGGAGCAAATCGAAACTGCCGAGACCCCCGAAGTGAAATCCGAGCGGTTCGCAGAGGGCATCGAATGGACCATGCTGGATAGGGATTTCGATGACAAAACCAAGCGTGTCTTCCAGTCTGGACCTGTCTATCTGCCACCATGGTGGTGGTACGCCAGGCCATCCACCCCGGTCAGCCGACCCACCACGGTGTCAACCCCCGGCTCTGGAGCCGGGAGGACAATCAGCATGCCCACCCTGCCAGGCTCCGAATTTGCAGCCAGCGTTGTGACTGGCGTGCAAAATTCCGCCTCCAAGCTCGTCTCGAACGTGGTCGGATTTACAAACGGTGTGACAAAGACCACCAACCCACCGCCCCCGCCCTCGCGGTCGAGCTCCGGGCGATCAAGTGGTGGGGGCGGCGGCTGTGCGTGTGCTTGCGCCTGCGCCGGCTGCGCCTGCGCCTGCGCTGGAGGTGGGCGGTGAACCGCGCGCTGGCTCACGCCTCCTGATCCCGGGGTGTATGCCTACACGCTCGAACGCGATGGCGGCAGCACCCGCGCCCACCTGCGCGTCGAGCAGGAAGGCCAGGGCTTGCTGCTTATCAACGCCAACCGTTCCATCCATCTCAACCCGACTGCCCTCTACCTGGCCTGGCTCATGCTCGAGGGCTGCGATCGAAACGAGGCGGCCCGATGCCTGCGGAAGAAATTCCGCGTCCCGGCTGGTGCAGCACGGGCGGACGTGGATCAAACCTTCGACCAGCTCGAAGGGGTGCTTGCCCCGGAGGGCGCCTGCCCGGTGCACGACCTTGCGTTTGACATCGTGGCGCCCTTCTCCCAAACACCCTCCGCACCGTACAGGATGGACCTCGCACTTACCTACCGCTGCAACGATAACTGTCCCCATTGCTACAACGCCCGGCCCAGGGATTTCGCCGAGCTTGACACGCAAAGTTGGATTGGGATCCTCGATCAACTGTGGGAGATCGGCGTCCCTCACATCTGTTTCACCGGAGGCGAAGCGACGCTGCGAAAGGATTTGCCAGCGCTCGTGAAGCACGCAGAAGGCCTGGGCCAGATTACGGGCCTCCTGAGCAATGGCCGACGGCTGCAGGATGCAGGCTATGTCTCAGAGCTCGTCGCGGCCGGCCTCGACCACGTTCAAATCACGCTCGAATCCTCTATCGAAGCAACCCATGACCGGATGGTCGCCGCCCCGGGCGCGTGGAGACAGACCACGCGCGGCATACGCAATGTCCTGGATGCCGGCCTTTACGTGATGACCAACACGACGCTGCTCCAGGAAAATGCAGCCGAAATTGGGGGAACGCTCGATTACCTGGCCGAGATTGGCGTGCCCACCGTCGGCATCAACGCCCTGATCTACGCCGGCAAAGGCGCTTCCGTTGGAACGGGGCTGCCCGAGGCGGAGCTTGCACCGCTGCTCGAGATCGTACGTGAGAAAACCGACCGCTACGGACAGCGCTTGATCTGGTATACGCCCACCCAGTACTGCCATTTCGACCCGGTCCAGATGGAGCTCGGCGTGAAGGGCTGCACGGCCGCGGCATACAACATGTGCGTGGAGCCCAACGGTGCCGTCCTTCCCTGCCAATCCTACTACCAACCGGTGGGCAACATGCTCACCGACAGCTGGGATTCCATCTGGAACCACGATCTCTCTCGATGGCTACGCGAAAAGGAATACGTACCAGGTGCCTGCACAGACTGCGCAGTGCTGTCGGAGTGCGGGGGAGGCTGTCCTCTCACGCTTCGCCAGCATACAGCACAGAGCCAGCCTCAGCCGGTCCACCTGCTCCAATTTGATCCCGCTCTGAGCGGAGGTTGACCCGATGGAACTTATAAAACGGATTTTTCCTTCCCCGGAAATCCCAGAAGCGCCCGCACCCGGCATCTACCACCGCATGCTGATCGAAGGGTTCGAAGGTCCCCACCGATTCCACCTGCGGCTCGATCCGGATCAGACCGCGGTCCTCATCGTGGATGCGTCTGTCATCCTCCATCTCAACCCCACCGCCGCGGAGCATGCCTACTACATGATCCAGGGCCTGGATGATCGCCAGGCGGCGGAAGTCATCGCCGATCGCTACCGCGTCAGCCTTGCCAAGGCGCTTGCTGACCAACGCCAACTGCGCGAACAAATTCTGACGCTCGCCAGCACCCCCGATCTCGACCCGGTCGTTTACCTGGGGATGGACCGGACAGATCCTTCCAATGCCTCGGCCAAAAAACCCTACCGGCTGGATTGTGCGCTGACCTACCGGGCTGACACTTCTGGAAAGATGGATCCACTCGCGCGGGAACGCGTCGACAAGGAACTCAGCCTTGCCTCCTGGACGGCGATCCTGGAAAGTGCCTGGAGCTTTGGCATCCCGCATGTCACGTTCACCGGTGGAGAACCCACCCTGCGCGATGACCTGCCCGAGCTGGTGGCTGTCGCTGAAAGCCTCGGACTGGTTACGGGATTGATGACCGACGGCCAGCGTCTCTCCGAGCCGGGCTACCTGGGACGCCTCGACCAGGCCGGGCTGGATCACATGCTCATCGTCTATGATGCGCAGAAACCGGATGCCGTGCAGGGATTGAAATCTGCGCTGGCGACGGAGATTTTCACAGCCGTGCACATCCTGATGAAGCCGGGAGGCGGGATCTCCGCCTCCACCTGGGAAGAGATCGCCGGGTACGGCGTCACCGCCGTCTCCATTTCGATCGAGGGTACGCTGGGAGAAAATGCGGAGGCGCTCGAGGCCGCACGCAGCGCAGCTGCCGCGCGTGGTTTCGACTTGATCTGGGACTTACCGGCACCGTACTCCGAGAACAACCCCATCCGAGCGGAGGTCAGCACCGAGGGCGGCCACGCCCCGCGGCCGTGGCTATACGTCGAACCGGATGGGGATGTGCTCCCGGCACAAGGAATCAACCGCATCCTCGGCAACGCCCTGCGGGATGGTTGGGACGGTATGTGGGCCAAGGTAGGGGATGTTTAGAGGAGCCTGGATGGCAGGTCCCACCAACACTCCCCCTATGTCATGAACCAGGAAACCGCAGCTGAACTGGAACTGCTGCACGCACGCTACCAGGTACAGGCCGGGTGGACAAAAACCATCCGGCAGCGCATGCTCGAAACCGCCGGCGCAAGACCAGGAGATCGCATCCTTGAGGTCGGCTCCGGTACGGGGGCCATCTCCTCCGAATTGAGCGCGGCGCATGCCCACCACGTGGTTGGCGTTGATATCGATCCCCATGCGACCCAATACGCCTTTGAGCACGACCCCTATTCCAGCTATGCCATTGCAGATGGGATGACGCTCCCTTTCCCTAATGGTGCTTTTGACATCGTCCTCTGCCACTTCCTCTTGCTCTGGGTGGCAGAGCCGAGGCGGGTGCTGAAGGAGATGATCAGGGCGGCGCGCCCAGGCGGATGGGTCATGGCCCTGGCCGAGCCCGACTATGGCGGCCGCATCGACTTCCCGGCTGAACTGGGAGCGGCAGGCTTATCCCAGCGCCATGCGCTCAAGACCGCCGGTGCCGACCCTGATCTCGGCCGCAAGCTCAGGTCACTCTTCATGGATGCAGGTGCATCCAAAGTTTTGAGCGGGGTGCTTGGAGCCGAGTGGCTGGACGCAGACCTGGGCCCGACGCTTCAAGCTGAGCGTGATGTCCTCGAGCGTGACCTGGAAGGACAGCTGAGCGATGAGGAGCTGGTTCGGCTGCTTGAACTCGACCGGGAGGCTGCCCTTGCGGGCAAGCGAACGCTCTTCGTCCCGACCTTCTTCGCCATCGGCCGGTCGCCGTCCTGAACGCTTATCTTGCCCGTCACCAGGTTTTCAGCTCGACCTGCACACCGAGGCCCGGCAACCTGATCGGTGACGGATGCGGGCCGACACGCAGGTCGGCCCCTACGTTTATCGATGCCGTAGGGGCGCACCCGTGTGTGCGGCCGGATATCCCGCGGTGCGGGCCGAGGCGTGGGGCGACCCATAAGGTGTTGGTCCCAAGCGAATATGGAAAAGGTGCTGCCCCGTGGGAGCAGCACCTAAATCTAACCGTGGAAATCCGCCTGTTTAGAACAGGTTGAGGATCTTCCCAGTCTCCAGGTCAAGGTCGATATCCATGTACGCCGGGTGGGTCGCCAGACCCGGCATGGTGCTCATCTTGCCGATCAGCGGGTAGATGAAGCCGGCGCCAACGCTGGCCCGCACCTCGCGGACCGGCACCGTGAAGCCCTTGGGCACGCCCTTCAGCAGCGGGTCGTGGCTCAGGCTGAGGTGGGTCTTCGCCATGCAGATCGGCAGCTTGCCAAAGCCGGCCTTCTCGTAGTTGGCGATCTGCTCCTCGGCCTGCGGCTCGAAGTTCACGCCATCCGCGCCGTAGATCTCCTTGGCGATGTGCTCGATCTTCTGCTTGATCGTCCACTCCAGCGGATAGAGGAATTTGAAATCGCTCGGCTTCTCGCAGGCTTCGACGACGGCTTCGGCCAGCGCGGCTGCGCCCTGGCCCCCGTCCGCCCAGTGCGTGCTCTTGACGGCTGCGACACGCGCCCATGCCCTCCGAGTACTCGCGCACCACTTCCATCTCGGCGTCGGTGTCATCCTTGAAGCCGTTGACGGCACACCACCACCGGGATGCCGAAGCGCAGCGCGTTCGTGATGTGCACGCCCAGGTTGCGCAGACCGGCCTCGAGCAGTTCGAGGTTCTCCTCGGTGTATGCCTTGTCCAGCGGCGCGCCGGGCGAAACCTTCGGGCCGCCGCCGTGCATCTTGAGCGCGCGCACGGTCGCGACGAGCACGACCGCGTTCGGGATCGAGACCGGAGTAGCGGCACTTGATGTCGAAGAACTTCTCCATCCCGATGTCCGCGCCGAAGCCGCTCTCGGTGACCACGTAATCGCCGAGCTTGAGCGCGATCTGGTCGGCGATGATCGAGGAGTTGCCGTGGGCGATGTTGGCGAACGGCCCGCAGTGGACAAAGGCCGGCTGGCCCTCGAGCGTCTGCATCAGGTTCGGCATCAGCGCGTCCTTGAGCAGGACGGTCACCGCGCCGGCGATGCCCAGGTCTTCGAGCGACACGGGGTTGCCCTTGCTTATCCAGCCCAACGACTACCCGCCCACCCGCTCGCGCAGGTCCTTCATGCTGGTCGCCAGGGCCAGGATGGCCATCAACTCGCGGGCGACGGTGATGTCGAAACCCGTCGTGCGCGGGAAGATCGGGCTCGGTGAGCCATCGGCCAACTTGTCGTCATTGAAGCCGACCTTGATGCTGCGCAGGCTGCGGTCGCAGAGGTCAACGACCCGGTTCCAGGTGATGGTGGCCGGATCGATGTCGATGCGCTTGACACCGCGCCGCTCGAGCGCCTCATCGCTCTGGCGGCTCTCGTGGTACATGCGCGTGTCAAGTGCAGCCGCCACCAGGTTGTGGGCGATGCTGATGGCGTGGATGTCGCCCGTCAGGTGCAGGTTGAAGTCCTCCATCGGGATGACCTGGCTGTAACCGCCACCGGCGGCGCCGCCCTTGATGTTGAAGGTCGGGCCCATGCTCGGCTGGCGGATGCAGGCGATCACGTTCTTACTCAGGACGGTCCCCAGCGCCTGCACCAGGCCCAGGCTGGTGGTCGTCTTTCCTTCGCCCAGCGGGGTCGGCGTGATGGCGGTGACGTCGATGTACTTGCCCTGCGGCCGGTCGCCTACTTTCTTCAAGACATCGAGGTGCACCTTGGCCTTGTACTTTCCGTAAAGATCGAGATCGTCCATCCCGAGGCCAAGTTTCTCCGCAATCTCGAGGATGGGGCGGATGTCCGCTTCCTGCGCGATCTCGATGTCGGACGGGACCGGACGTTTGGGTTTCAGAACCATGGTGAATTTCCTCCTGTTGGGCTTCGAAAAATGGCGCGGCATAGCCGCCGCGTTGGGAACCTCCTCAAGTTTGCCTCATTTCAAGCCCTTCAGGCAAGCGACATCTTTCACGATCTCGCACGCCAAGAATAACAATACCGGTGGACAAGTTTCCCTTGTTCAGGATAGAAGACACTCGCGTCTGGATTGTGAATAGTAGTACAAATAGGATCGGAGACGTTCCTGCCCTAATAGTCCGTGTCCTGGCGTTCTAACAGCCGGACGTTCTTATCATGGCAAAGATGCAGCATCGCATGCCACTTAGTTTCAGCTATCGCCTTACCATGGCGTTCGTCGTTGCAATCGTCGCCACCACGCTGGGGGCCGGCGTCCCTGCCTACCTGCTGGTAAGTTCACGACTGGAGGCGCAGGCGTGGGATCAGCTCACTTCGGGTGAACGAGCAACTCACGCCCTGCTCCAGGCTGAGGCGGACCAACTCACGCTGCTCTCGGAAGTAATCGCACAGCGACCAACACTCCTTCGGCTCCTGCGAGAGCAAGACAGGAATACCTTGGAAGATTACCTGCGGACGATCCAATCCAGTGCCCGGCTTGATATGCTCAGCGTGCTGGATGTCCAGGGTCAACCTGTGGCCGGGAGCGCATGGACCCATTCACAAGTGGATACGAGCGCGAAACCAGGTCCGCAGTTGATTGCATCCGGCCCCAACGCCCCTCCCGAACTCATCGTCATTCAACATGTTTTCAACCCCGATCAGCCCGATGAATTGCTGGGGTTTGTCAGGCTTGGCCTTTTCCTCAATCCGGCTTACTTGAACATCCTTGCCAATAAGACCGGCTATCAGCAGAGTCTGCTTTGGCGGGGACAGCGTTTCGCGTCCAGCGTTGCCCTGGATCTGCATGCCACCGATGTGGATGAAAACGCGGGACCAGTTATTGAACCGCCCGGCGAAACCGGGAAGGTGAAACTCGCAGGCTCAGATTACTTCGCCCGGTATGCCGAGCTGCCATACAGCAATGACCCCGCCCTTGTTCTCGAAGTCGCCTTGCCAGTAGATTCATTGCGCCAAGTACAGTCCAGCGCGCGGCTATTGCTAAGTTTTAGCACCGGCATCGTTATCCTCCTGGCTTGCGCAGCCGCAACCCGGTATGCACACCAAGTCACAACACCTTTACGCGAACTAACCCAGGCTGCAAAGAAGATTGGGCAAGGTGACCTCTCCACACCCGTGCCGATACCCCATTCAGATGATGAAGTGGCAATGCTTGCAGCTGCACTCGAGGAAAGCCGATCCAACACCAGACGAGTAATGGATGAGCTCTCCCGGGCGTTCGACTGGTCGGAAACCCTCATCCAATCGATCAGCGAGGGCATCATAACCGTGAACGCTACCGGCTTGATCACCTCCTTCAACCAGGGTGCGGAACGCATCCTCGGTTACGAACGGGCGCAGGTTCTCAATCAGCCTCTGGAAGAGATCTTAAAACTTCAGGAAGACGGAAGCATCCGCAGACTGCTTGGGCCATCTCCAGGAACCCATCAAGCCTGCGTTGCTACCCGCGGTGGTTCTTCAACCACGCTTTCCATCACTGCCACCCGTTTTTCAACCCCCGACCGCGAGGCTGGTGAGATTGCATTGGTCTTGAGAGATATCACCGAGCAAGAAGCCCTCCAAAACCTTCGCGGCTACTTCCTGGCAAATATTTCACATGAATTCCGCACTCCCCTCTCCGCGCTGAAAGCATCGGTCGAGGTGATGCTTTTAGAATTAGACGACCTGTCGAACGAGGAGATCCGCCGTTTGCTGAGCGCGATCCACATGAGTGTTACTGGACTTCAAACTCTCATCGACAACTTGCTGGAGAGCGTGAGTATCGAGGCCGGGCGGTTCACCATCCATCGGCAACCGGTGGTCAACCTCGCCCGGATTGTTGATGAAGCCGTAGAGATCATGCATCCCCTCCTGGACCGCCGAGAACAAACCGTTTCCATTCAGGACAACTGCGATTCGCTTCAGTTCCCTGTCGATCCGACGCGCATCACGCAAGTCCTGGTTAACCTGCTTTCAAATGCCAGCAAGTACGGTCCCATCAGCCAGCCGATCGAAATATGGATCACGGAGCACGATGAGAAGTCGGTAAGGGTTAGCGTTGCCGATCATGGACCTGGCCTTACACAAGCTGAAAGGTCAGCTTTGTTCAGGAGATTCGTCCGGTTGCGCGGAGATCCCGGCGGGCAATTTGGCATCGGCTTGGGATTGTATGTCGTCAAGGCGATAATCGAAGGACATGGCGGAGAAGTAGGCGTCGAGGAACGACCTGGGGGAGGTTCTGAATTCTGGTTCACGCTCCCAACTGCTAGAAGGACTGATCATGAAAGCACTCGTTGTTGATGATGACCTTGCACTCGCAGACGTGGTCGGCTTCACGTTACGTAGGGCTGGGTATGAAGTTGTGCTGGCCCATGACGGGAAGTCAGCGTTACAGGCCTATGAGAAGGAACAGCCCGATATCCTCGTCCTGGATATCAACCTCCCTGGATTGACGGGGATCCAGGTCTGCCAGAGGATTAGGGCTATCAGCGATACCCCGATCATCTTCCTCTCTGTGCTTGGCAATGAGGATGACGTCGTACAGGGTTTGAAGCTGGGCGCAGACGACTACATCGTCAAGCCTTTCAGCCCCCGTCAACTAGTCGCCCGCATGGAAGCCGTCTTGCGTCGGTCAACAAGCTTACCTGTCCAACCTGGGAATATCCAGGCCGGCGATTTTCTCCTTGATGTGGGACGACGCAGGCTCACCTTGCCTGATGGCCGTGCGATCCAGCTTTCAAGCCTGGAAACCAAAGTCATGGAGCCTTTACTTATCAACCGGGACCAGGTCCTCACTTTTGAAACCTTGCTCGATGCAGCCTGGGGCATCGGAGCAGGTGATCGAACGGCGCTCAAACAGCTTATTTACCGCCTCAGGCAAAAGATCGAAGCTGACCCTGGAAATCCCGTGAGCTTGTTAAACGTGCCATCCGTTGGGTATATTTTCACCTCCTGAACCAGCCCTTATCCCACGACGCACGCCCCTCAACTAAAACCGTCGGCGATTGTTACCTCCCTGATACCCGTCCGTTACCCCGCCTGTTACCCGGAAAATATAACGTACAGAAGACCCAGGACAGGCATCGCTGCGCTCCATCGGTCGAATGCCTTCTCAGCCTGTCTTCGAAAGGAACCTTCAATGACAACTTTAATGGAGTACGTGAGGATGGTCCGCAGTCCGGACAACAAGAAAGTGCTGCAGGGCGTCGAAGAGCTACGCGCACGCGGTTGGTTAGAGGATGGTTCGCTGAGCGGGCTCCCTTTCTGTCACGCCCAACTGCAGGGTGCAGATCTCTTCAGAGCTAACCTCTGCGAGGTTGATCTGCATCAAGCACATTTGGAGGCCGCAGATCTGAGCCTTGCCCTGCTGCACAGGACCCGCCTTGCACGTGCTGATTTGCGAAGGGCGAATTTCGACCGTGCAAGCCTCGATGGTGCAGACTTGCTCAAGGCCAAGCTCCAGGGAGCAATCAACCTGAAACCCGATCAATTGAGTCAGGCGAACCGTCTCTGGGGTGCCATGCTACCTTCCGGGGAGCTCTACGATGGGAGATACAACCTTCCCGGCGACATCACCCTGGCGCTCTGGGGCTGTAGAGATATCGCTGATCATGCCGCGATGGCAGATTTTTACATGGTTGATTTTGAACAGTACTTATCAGGCCAGAGGGAAGCCGCCTTGATCAGGGAAGGCGCCTGAACCATTACCGGGAGCACCGCAGCATGTCGGCCCTGAAGAATAAATCAGAAATGGAGACGTAGCATGGCTACCATACTAATAATCGATGATGACCCGGATATCCTGACCGCGCTTCGAATCACGCTCCAGCAGGGGAAGCATGCAGTCATCGAGGCGAGAAACGGCAGCGAAGGGATCGCAGCACTTCGAAAGACTCGCCCAGACCTCATCATCCTGGATGTCATGATGGATACCCCAACGGAGGGATTCGAACTGGCGCAAGCGCTTCACAGCCGTGATCCAGAATCGCAATATGCCGAATTCCGAGAGATCCCGATCCTTATGCTGACCGCTGTGCAAACCAAGGCCCCGCTGCTCGGCCAACCATCGATGGACTATCTACCCGTCGAATTGTTTGTAGATAAACCCATCGAACCGGCCGATCTGTTGAACAAAGTCGCCTGGATGCTGGCTCGCGTGGCCGTCTGATCACGTGACCCATTTCTAACCTGGGGGGAGGGCTTGCTTCACGTCGAATTTCCCGGCGGGCCCTCCCCACCTGATTTTCTACGGGCAAGCGCCCTGCTGCCCGTGTAGGTTCAAGATGGGCGGATCGACATTTTTCCCCCGTGGACGATTGCAGCACTTGCTGATCCTTTCCTTTTCACTCATCGCTGCACTGTCGTTGAGCTTGAATACGCTGGTCATTGCACGGATCCTGCGAGAGTACCTCGCACAGGCAGAGATGGACAGGGTATCGCGCGACATGGACCTGGCAAAGGAGTTCTACCGCCTTAAGCTGGATGAGATCGCAGGCATCAGCCACCGGCTCAGCCTGCAATCCCAGGTCATCGAGGCGCTTCCCGCCGCACGTATGAAAGAATTGACCGCCCTTGAACGCATCGACCGGGAGATTACGAACAAGCTATCGTTGTTGGCGCTGGGGGGCACTCACTTGATCGCGGTACTTTCTCCGACAGGTGAAATCATTTCGGCGCGTGTCCAAGGACCAGACAATCGTCTCTCAGACCAGATCCTGCAAGGCGACTTCAGTACCCTGCCAATCATCGTGGATGTATCGAAATTGGGTATGGCGTTATCGGCTACCGAGGTACTCCCAGCTGAAATTCTTGAACAGGTCGGGTTGGCGGATTTAGCCGCTATCCAACTCATCGATACACCCCAGGCAGCGCCTATGCCGTTCGATGCCCGCGAGGGAACCGCCGGCCTGGCCCTGGTTGGCATCACACCAATCCATAACCCCACAGGCGATGCCATCGGCAACGTGATCGCGGCCTACCTCTTGAACAATGATTTCACATTGGTCGACCGGATTCGGAAAGTGGCTGGGATCGACACGGTGACGATTTTCTTCGGAGACCTGCGTATCTCGACCAACGTGCCAAACGAAAGCGGGCAGAGAGCTGTAGGCACACGCATCTCTGAGATCGTCCACGACAAGGTGCTCGTGAATGGTGAGGACTTTGTTGGGCGGGCGTTTGTCGTAAATGAGGAGTACATCACGCGTTACGTGCCCATTCACAATCACCTAAACCAGGTGGTCGGCAGTTTGTACGTCGGGGCCCGCGTCTCCGCCTTCGTTTCCCTGGTCCAGACTTTCAACAGCAGGGTGGTCGTAACCGTGCTGCTCTGCATCATCCTTGCCGGGGTCGTGGCCGTTCCGGCCGCGCGCTACATCACTCGCCCGATCACAAAATTGGTTGAAGCGAACCAACAATTGGCGGATGGCGATATGTCGGTAAGGGTCAAACCAAAAGGCTCTGGAGAACTTGCACAACTCGGCCTTTCATTCAACAGGATGGTTACGACCTTGCAGGAGACTCAGGTTGAATTGCTCCACAAGGAGCGGCTTGCATCGATGGGTCAGCTCGCGGCGGGGGTGGCCCACGAGATCAACAACCCCCTGGGCACGATCCTGTTGTTCTCGACCGCGCTCAATCGAGAGGCGAGTTGTCAATCGCAGTCAGACGACCTGGAAACCATCATCCGGGAGGCGACCCGCTGCAAAAGCATCGTCAGCGATCTGCTCAACTTCGCCCGCCAACAGGAGGTGCTGGCCCAGCCAACAGATATCCACGCCGCGCTAGATCGGGTGATTGCGGGCCAGGAAAGCCAGTCCAAACTTGCAGGCATCGAGGTCGTGCGCGACTACGAACCTGATCTCCCGCTGATCGAAGCCGATCCGAGCCAGATCGAACAGGTGTTCATCAACCTGATAGGCAACGCCGCCGAGGCGATCGAGGGCAGTGGCCGGATTGAGCTGTACACATCCAGGCATGGTTCGAATGAAGTCGAAATTCGTATCACTGACACCGGTTGCGGGATCCCCGAAGCCCATATGACCAGCCTGTTCACGCCCTTCTTCACGACGAAATCCTTTGGCAAAGGGACAGGGCTTGGGCTCTCCATCGTCTACGGGATTATCAAAATGCATCGTGGACAGATTTGGGTGGAGAGCGCTGTTGGTCAAGGCACGACGTTTTTCATTTCGCTTCCCATCCGGCATGCCGCTGTCCAGCTCCAGCAGGCGGTGGGCGTGCAAGAAAGCGAGACATAGCCCGTGAATGCGTCAGCCCGCATCCTGATCGTCGATGATGAACTGGGCATCCGCCTTGGATGCCGCAAGGTGTTGGAGCCGCTTGGATACGAGGTCGTCCAAGCCGAGACGATCCAGGCCGGGCTCGCGTGCGTTGAAGAGACTGTGTTTGACGTCGCCCTGATCGATGTGATGTTGCCCGATGGACGTGGCATCGACCTGGTGGAACCGATCCACGCGCGCGACGCAGACACGGTGTGCATCATCATCACGGGTTACGCGACCATCGAGCTGGCTGTTCAAGCGATCAAACAGGGCGCGTACGATTTTCTTGCTAAACCGTTTGATGCCGACGTCCTGGATCTCACCGTTCGCCAGGCCATGGAGAAACGCAGTCTTGCGATTGACGCAAGACGCTCCCAGGCCCTCGAGGCGGAATTGGAGGAAACCCAGCGAGATAAAGCTCAGCTCCTGCGCCTCGATCAATTTAAGACGCAGTTTATGTGGACGATGGCGCATGAACTGCGTGCCCCGCTGAGCGCGGCTCAGAGCTTGCTCCGCACACTCCTGGGGACAAGCGCAGGGGCGCTTACACTGGATCAGGTGACAATGCTCAATCGAGTTCGAACTGCGCCTGTCTGATCTCCAGACCCTCGTGAATGACCTGCTGTCGCTTGCCTCAAGTAAAAATCCTGAATTGAAACTCCTATACGAAAGGATCGATCTGGCGGGATTGCTCAACGACTTGCTACAGGAGTTTTCGCCGAAAGCTGATGAAAAAGGCGTGCAGCTGCAATCCTATTTGCCTACCCCCCTCCACATTCGATCCTCGACCGAGGGACTGAAAACGGTCTTCCGAAATCTGCTCGATAATGCCATCAAATACACGCCACAGGGTGGGAGCGTCTCGCTTAATGCCCATGCGAAGGATTCAGGCGTAGAGATCACGATCGCAGACACGGGGATCGGCATTCCGGCGGACAGTCTGGCTAGCCTTGGGGAAGAATTTTTCCGCGCACCGAATGCCCGGCACACCGGCCTGCCTGGGACAGGCTTAGGTTTGAGCATCGTGAACCAGGTCCTTGACCGACTCCATGGTCGGCTCCGGATCCAAAGCAGCCTCGGCAACGGCACAACCGTCATGATCCGCCTGGAAACAAAATTGGAGGATACAACTCCCGAGTAGCCCGGATTTCGCTCCAGCCCTTCGCTAACCTCCCCGGGCGGTGCAACCGAGCATCGCTTCCGGAACGCGCCAGTACGGTAACTTGCCATTCTTCCTACAGATTGGCTACGTTGTTCCATTTCTGTTGACTTTAGTCTACGCCATAGATGCAGACTGTCACTACGATAATTGTGACAGAATTCACATAATATAGTCAGTTCTCTCCATTTTAACCGCACCCTGCTTGGTTCGGGCGGCCGCGAACAGTTGAACGGGAAGTCCTTGCCCGGATCCAGGCGTCTGGGAGCACGAGCTGGTGTATGACTGCAGTTATAGCGTACGGCTCGTTCAACAGTTCGACTGCCCGCTGCAAGGGGCGGCAGGCTCTACACTCGACCCTGAGGCAGCTGGATCCCTGTTTCCACGCCAAACTCATCCTTCCTTCCCCGCGAGCCCTCTGGCCGCTCTCAGGTTCGAGGAGGCCCGCGCAGCTTCCGAATGCGTACCAACCGCTTACTAGATGATGTGAGGGATAGCTTATGGAAACCAAAATGCTCGACAGTTCGACTCAATTCCTGCACCAGCTCTACGAAGCTGTCCCGGATGGTGAACGGATAAACCTGTGCCTGCAATGTGGGGCGTGCAGCGGGGCTTGCCCCTTCGGCTACGTCATGGTTTACCCACCCCACCTCATGATTACCGCAATGCGGGCCGGGCTGATCGATGATGTCCTCGCCTGCGACACGGCCTGGATGTGCGTCTCCTGCTATGCCTGCACGCAGGTCTGCCCGGCGAAGATCCCGGTAACCGCAGGCCTCACGACCCATGTCAAGGAAGAAATGCTCCTGGCCGGCAACGTTCCAACCGAATTGCAGGATGCCCTGGAGAAAGCCGGCCGTTACTTCAACCCGCTTGGTGAGTCTCCCCGCAAACGAGCCGAGTGGATTGCCGACCTCGATTTCGACGTCCCGCTCATGGCCAAGCTCCAGCGACCGGTCGATGTGCTGTGGTTCGTCGGGGACTATGGTTCCTACCACCCCAGCGCAAGGCATGCCACCCTCTCCCTGGCGAGGGTCTTGCATGCCCTGGATATTGATTTCGCCATCCTGGGTCCCGAGGAGGTCAGCGATGGCGATTCGCTTCGCCTGGCCGGAGAGCAGGGCTTATTCGAGATGCTGGCCGAGAAGAACGCTGCAGCTTTTTCCAAGTATGAATTCAACGAGATGATCACCGCGGACCCGCATGCTTTCAACGCCATCAGGAATGAGTACCCGAGGCTAGGCATCAACTACCCCATCCGCCACTACACAGAATTCCTGCTCGAGCGGACCGAGGGTCTGCAGCCGCTGCTGACAAAGAAGGTCCCGGCACAGGTCGTCTTCCATGACCCCTGCTACCTGGGGCGGGCCAACGGCATTTACGAAGCGCCGCGGCAGCTGCTCGACCTGATCCCGGGCATCGAGCGGCAGGAGATGTCGCACGCCTTCGAGAACAGCCTGTGCTGCGGCGGCGGTGGCGGCGGGATGTGGTTGGACGGGTTCCGCTGGGAGAAGTCGAAGGCCCGCATCTCCGAGTGGCGTGTGCGCGAAGCGGTATCCGCGCTCGGACAGACAACAGTGGAGGACCTTGGCAGCCAAAACGGTCATAGAAAGGTGCTCGTCGTCGCGTGCCCCTATGAACCGTCGCGGTTTGAAGATGCGGCCAAGGCCATTCCAGGTGCGAGTGGGCTTGAGGTGAGGGAAATTGCCGAGCTCCTCGCCACGGCCATGGGGATGGAGGAGTAGCAGATGAAGATCGTAGTCCTGGTCAAGCTTGTCCCTGATCTGGTGGAGGAACTCGAGATCGACGCAAGCGGGAACTCGCTCGATACGACCTTCATGCGCCAGATCATCAATGAGCCGGATGAGCATGCGCTCGAGCAGGCTTTGCTCTTGAAGGAAAGTATGGGGGCCGAGGTCATCGTAATTGGGCTTGGCATGGACGGCATGGACGATGTCCTCTTCACCGCCGCGGCTAAGGGCGCTGACCGCCAGATCCGACTTTCCCCTGCGACTGATGGCGCTGCAAACAATCACGCCCTGGCGCGAGCCTACGCAAGTGTCCTCGGCGAACTGAACCCGGACCTGATCCTGACCGGGGTACAGGCACACAACGACCTGGATGGGGCCCTAGGCCCGATCCTCGCGCAGCTCCTGGGTTGGCCTTATGTCGGCTACCTTTCCGGGATTTCAATCGGGGAGGGACGCTGCACGGTCAAAAAGGAATTCGCGGGCGGATTGATCGGGGAGCTGGAGGTCGAGCTCCCTGCTGTCCTGGGTATCCAGGCTGCCGAATCACCCCCTCGATATGTCGCTGTGAGCAAGGTGCGCCAGGCGATGAAGACCGTCTCGCTTGACGAATTGCCTGCACCTGCGCTCGACACCCAGGGGGGTGTCGCAGTCGAACGCATGCTGCTGCCCGTAGGCGGTGAACATGCGGAGATGCTCGCGGGTGATGTCGATGCAATCGCAGACCGGCTGATCAGCCTGATGCGAGAGCACGGCGCGCTCTGATCGCCAAAGGAGGGGTTGATGTCTGCAGATATCTTGGTCCTCATCGAACACCTGAAGGGTCAGGTGAGCGATCTTTCCTACATGATGCTCGCAGCCGGGCGCGGCCTGGCATCTGCCAGCGGGGGGAAGCTCAAAGGTCTCTTACTAGGCAAGGACGCGCAAAGCCTGGCAGCGGACCTGGCGACAGACAGCGTCATCTACGTCGATCATCCAGCATTGGCTGACTTCACGCCGGAAGCATACCGGCGGACGCTGGCCGCGATCATCGAAAGCGAATCGCCGCGGGTGGTGCTCATCGGTGAATCCTCGATCGGCGCCGACCTGGCAGGTGGGCTCTCGGCGCAGCTTGCCCTGCCGTTGGTCAGCCTGTGCCGGACTCTCACCGATGATTCCGGGAAGCTCGGCTTTCAATGCCAGATTTGCGGTGGAAAAATCCTGGCCGAGGGCCATCTGCCGGAAACCACCACGCTGGTGACGATGGTCCCCGGCGCGTACAAACCCGAGGATGGCAAGGCCGCTAGCCCGGCAGAAGTGGTACCAATGGAGCCGCCGGATCTTGCAGGCCTGAAAGTCAGCATGAAGACCTTCATCGAGCCCGAGGCAGGGGATGTGGATATCACCCGCGAGGGCATCCTGGTCGCAGTCGGCCGTGGAATCCAGCAGGAAATGAACCTTGAGTTGACCGAGGAACTCGCCCAGGCGCTGGGTGGAGCCGTATGCGCCTCGAGGCCGGTCGTGGACCAGGGCTGGTTGAGCGCAAGCCGCCTGGTAGGCAAGTCCGGGAAGCATGTCAAACCCAAGGTCTACCTGGCGATCGGGATCAGCGGCGCCCCTGAACACCTGGAAGGTATCCGGGATGCCGATCTCATGCTCGCCATCAACACAGATGAGAAGGCGCCAATCTTCGATGTCGCTGATTATGGTGCGACCGCGGACTTGTTCGACCTTGTCCCAGTCTTGACTGAGAAGATCCTGGCAGCGAAAGGCGGGTAAGTGCGGCGATGATAGAACGCATTAACTTCTGGGGCATACCCGAACCCTGGCATTACGTTGCTTATGTCCTGCCCCTGGCTGCTGGCCTATACATGGTCGTCCGCGTCTTGCTGCGTATGCGAACCTTATGGAAGGTTGGACGACCTGCCAGGCGCTTGGATCGCCTGCCTGTCCGTCTGTGGAAGCTCATCCAGCACGCTATCTTGCAGCTGAAAGTCTTGCGCCAGAGATACCCCGGCCTGATGCACGTTTCAATCGCCTGGGGATTCTTCGTACTCTTCCTGGGCACAGCCCTGGCGACCATTGACGCCGACATCTACAAATTCCTGCGGGGGGATATCTACCTCGCGTTCAAATTCGGCCTCGACCTCTTCACGGTTGTCGCATTTTTTGGCCTTGCCCTGGCGGCCTACCGCCGCTTCAGTACGCGGCCAGAACGCCTCACGCTGTCGAACGAGTTCGGGCTTGCCTTGCTCGCACTCAGCCTGATCCTCCTTTCGGGCTTGCTGGCGGAATCGCTGAGATTGGCGGCGATCGCGCAGGATCCAGGCTTGCAACCAGGGTGGGAACCAGCCCTGGCATGGTCGACGCCTGCCGGGTGGCTCGTGGCGCAACTCTGGCTCGCGCTCGGCCTAACCCCGAGCGCCCTCTCCGGCATCCACCTCGGGGTCTGGGTCTTCCACCTCGGCCTGGTAAGCGCAATCCTGGTGGTCATCCCGACCACTTCGCTTGGCCACATGCTCACCTCCCCTGCCAACATCTTCTTCTCCAACCTCGAGCAGCCGCTGGTCAAACTCACGCCGGCGGTCAATTTCGAACAGGGTTTGGCCGGCGCAGGAACGCTCTCCGACTTTACCTGGAAGCAGCTGATGGACGGCGAAGCCTGCACAGAATGCGGGCGCTGCCAGGACGCCTGTCCCGCGCATACCTGCGGGCAGCCGCTCTCGCCCAAGCAGGTCATCCTCGCGATTGCTTCCCAGCTGGAAGCCATCCGCGCCACTGGGAATGGCACAGGGAAGGCAGCCTTCACCGGCGAGATCGTGACGGAGGAGGTCCTGTGGGCTTGCACGACCTGTGGAGCATGCGTGACCGAGTGCCCGGTGATGATCGACCATGTCGGGACCATCGTCGACATGCGCTGCTTCCTCGTCGACCAGGCCCGCATCGATCCCCAACTCCAGACCGCCCTCGACAACCTGGGCCGGTACGGGAATTCCTTTGGCCAATCCGACCGGATGCGGGCCAAGTGGTCTCAGCCGATCGAGCCGAAGATCAAGGACGCACGGCGGGAGCCTGTCCGCTACCTCTGGTACCTTGGCGATTTTGCCGCCTACCACAGTGGATTGACCGAGATCACGCGCAAGACCGCACACGTCCTGCAGGCTGCGGGTGTAGATTTCGGCATGCTCTACGAAGGTGAGAAAAACGCCGGCAACGATGTCCGGCGCGTGGGCGAGGAAGGCCTGTTCGAGATGCTGGTGGAAGATAACGTCGCTGCGCTCGACAAAGCAACCTATGAGGCTATCGTAACCACGGATCCTCACACCTACAACACGCTCAAGAACGAGTATCCCCCCGAAATCAACGGCAGCCGCTCCATCCTGCATTACGCGCAGCTGCTCGAACTCGTTGTTGTCAAGCGGCCAGCTCCGCCTCAGCAAGAAGCTTGGCCTGCGGGTAACGTACCACGATCCCTGCTACCTGGGCCGCTACAACGGCATTTACGATGCCCCCCGGCGCGTGATCGAAGCGACCGGGTGCGAACTGGTCGAGATGCCCAGGAACCGGGATCATGGCTTTTGCTGCGGCGCCGGTGGGGGCCGGATATGGATGGAAGAGACAGAAACCGGGGAGAGACCGAGCGAGTCCAGGATCAAGGAAGCCTGCTCGCTCGCCGGCGTTCAAGGGTTCATCGTCGCCTGCCCCAAGGATTACACGATGTATGCCGACGCAGTGAAGACGACCGGCCACGAGAGCGATTTGGTCGTGCACGATCTGATCGACCTGGTCTATGAGGCGCTCTAGCGAGAGGGGTTGAGAGGCATGGCATCTGAGATCGTCCTGCAAGCGCTCGATTCGCTCGAATTCACACGCGCCCTCGAGAAGGACCAGCGTGAAAAGATTGCGAATATTTCGACCTATGTCACCTTCTCAGAAGGCGCATCCATCTTTCGCGAGGGCGACGCCAGTGAGCTGGTCTACTTGATCATGGAGGGTGAAGTTACGCTTACGACCCAGGTTCCCGGGCACGGCCAGGTCGTCATCCTGACCCTCGGACCCGGGCAACTGCTTGGCTGGTCGTCGCTTTTCCTCCCCCAGAAAAAAACTGCCGGCGCCCGGACGATGAAGCCGACGAAGGCAGTTGCGATCAACGCCACCCAGCTGCTCGAGCTGTGCCAGGCGGATTCGGAGCTGGGATATGCCGTCATGTGGCGTGTGGCAGAAATTATTTCGAATCGTCTGCGGGCTGCCCGCGATCAGCTGCTGGACATGTTTGAACCTGTATCAGAGACGCCCTGAAGGAGCGTGCCAAGCTTGGAAAGCAGGAGTAGCGTGACGAAATCGGGATGGAGTGACCGTGGGTGATGAACAAGATTCTCACCCGGTTAAGGTTGCCAAGGCGAGCTGGGATCAAGATACCCATCTCCACCAACCTGGTCTTGAGCTTCCTGCTCATCATCACCGTCATCAGCATCACTTTCATGATCGTCGGCATCCAGCTCATCGGCAACCGCATCGTCGCCGAAGCCCAGGAGAAAGTCCGCAACGACCTGAACGCCGCCCGCGAGATTTATCTTGGCGAACTGCGTCACATCGACGATGTGGTCCATCTCACTGCGGACCGCTTCTTCCTGCGGGATACGCTTCTCACAGGGGATATCGACCAGATGTATAGGGAACTGGCGGAAGTCCAAACCCGGGAGGATCTGGACATCCTGACCGTCACCGACGCGACAGGCCGGGTGATGCTGCGGGTCAACAACCGCGGGGTGTCCGGGGACGATCGAAGCCAGGATAACCTGGTCGAGGTGGTGCTCATCCGCCGCGAGCATTACGCCGCGACGCACATCATTCCCGCCGAGGAACTGCGCCTGGAAGGGTCAGCCCTCGCCGAGCAAGCCTACCTTCCGCTCCAGGACACCCCCCTCGCCCGCCAGCGGGACGAGAACGTGCTCGAGGATGGGATGATGTTGAAAGCCGCAGCCCCTATCCTCGACTACGACGACAACCTGATCGGCGTCCTCTACGGCGGGGTGCTGCTCAACCGGAATTATGCGATCGTCGACACGATCAAAGAGACCGTCTACGAAGGCTTGACCCACAACGGCAAGGACACCGGGACGGCGACCATCTTCCAGGATGACGTGCGCATCTCCACGAACGTGCTGAACCAAGACCAATCGCGGGCGGTGGGAACCCGGGTTTCAAGCGATGTGTACAGCAAGGTCGTCCTCGAGGGGGAACGCTGGGTCGGAAGAGCCTATGTCGTCAACGACTGGTATATCACCGCATACGAGCCCATCCGCGACATCTACAACAAGATCATCGGCATCCTGTACGTCGGCGTCCTGGAACAACGCTACGTGGATGTCCGGCAAGAGACCGTCCTTGCCTTCACCGCCATCACCTGGCTGGGATCGTTCGCCGCGCTTCTGCTGGCCTTCCTGATTGCCCGGAGGATCTCGGTGCCGATCGTCAAGCTGGCTGAAGCATCGAAGGAAATCGCAAGGGGCAACCTCGAGGTGCGGGTCGAACGCACCTCCCAGGATGAGCTGGGCGACCTCGCTGAGAGCTTTAACGCCATGGCCAGTTCGCTGCAGGATCGAGATACCCAGCTGGCCGAGTTCACCAAGAGCAAGATCATGGAATCGGAACGCCTGGCGCTGATCGGCCAGCTCGCCGCCAACGTCGCACACGAACTCAACAACCCGCTCCAGGGCATCGTGACCTACGCGCACCTGCTGCTCGAGAAACTGCCGGAGAATGGCGGCAGCGCCGGAGCCAACCTCGACCGGATCGTCACCCAGGCGAACCGCTGCCGGGACATCATTCGCGGCCTGCTCGATTTCTCACGCCAGCGCAAGCCTGACAAGACCATTTGTGACCTGAATACGGTCGTCCAGGAGTGTGTGACGCTGGTAGAAAACCAGGCCACCTTCCACAACATCGAGATCGTCTGCTCATTCGATCCCCGCTTGCCGAAGGTGGTCCTCGACCCATCGCAGGTTCAACAGGTCATCCTGAACATGGTGATCAACGCCGCCGAGGCGATGCGCGGCGGAGGACGCCTGACCCTGACCACGCGTGTCGTCCACGATCAAAACGCAGTGGAGCTTCTGGTCAGCGACACCGGCGAGGGCATCCACCCGGAGGACATGGAAAAGCTGTTTGACCCCTTCTTCACCACCAAGGAAGTCGGGCACGGGACAGGTCTTGGATTGGCGATCAGCTACGGGATTGTCAAGGAACACGGTGGCCGGATCCAGGTCGATAGCGAGCTGAACAAGGGGACGACCTTCACCATCAGATTACCCATCCAGTCAGAAGAGGCATGATGGTTGAACAAGAGAAATCGAAAGTATTAATCATCGACGACGAGGAAGTCGTGCTGGATTCGTGCCTGCAGATCCTGGAGGGCGGACCCTACCATGTGGCCACAGCCATGGACGGCACCTTCGGCCTCGAGATGGTCCGGGAATACAAGCCCGACATCATCTACGTGGATCTCAAGATGCCAGGCATCTCGGGTTTCGATGTCCTCGAGCGGATCCACCTGTACGACCCGACCATCGTGAATATCGTCATTACCGGCTACGCTACCGTGGACTCGGCCGTGGAGGCGATCAAGAAAGGGGCGTACGACTTCCTGCCCAAGCCGTTTACGCCAGACGAATTCCGGGTGATTACGCAGCGCGGCTTAGAGCGCCGCAGGCTGGTGCTGGAGACAGCCAAACTGCGCCGCGAACGCGAGATGCTGCGGGACCACTTCGCGGCGATCGTCTCGCACGAATTGAAATCTCCGCTGGGCGCGGTGCAGCAGAACCTGTTCGCGCTCGAGAGCGAGCTCAAGGATCAGCTCAGCGAAGGCCAATCATCGAAACTCGATCGCATGAAGGCTTCCGTCGACAACCTGATGAAGCTCATCCACACCTGGCTGCGCGTCATCGGCACCGACATGGAGAACATCAGGGAGAACTTCAAGCAGACCTCCCTGGCAGAGGTCATCGAGCAGTCCGTCGAGAGCGTTGAGCCACATGCAATACGCAAAGAGATCGAAATCCGGACACAGCTGGAAGACGATCTGCCCGCCATCATGGGGGATGAGATCACCCTGCGCGAGGCCATCGTGAACCTGCTTAGCAACGCCATCAAGTACTCGCGGATTGGCTCCCAGATCCGGGTAAAGGCCGAGCTCGCCCAGGATGAAATCGAAGTGACGGTTTCCGACCGCGGCGTGGGCATATCCGACGAAGATCTCCCGTTCATCTTTGGTGATTTTTACGTGGGCAAATCTGCACCAGTGGCAGAACGGGGCAGCGGACTGGGGCTGGCGATCACCCGCCGCATCGTCGAAGCCCACGGCGGTTCGATCCGCGTGGAGAGCGCGCTTGAGAAGGGCAGCACCTTCTTCCTCAGGTTCCCCATTCAACCGGCGGAGGGAGAAGCTGTTCAGACCTATAACGCTGAAACCATGGCAAGCAGCTGATACAGACATAAAGGAGAACTACCGTGGCAAACCCAAAGAAATTCCTGATGATCGATGACGACCCGGACTTCGTGGAGGGGATCGTCTCCATCCTCGAAGGAGCTGGGTACGAAGTCGATGCCCGCTACAACCCGAAAGAGGGCTTTAAAGCCCTTGAAAAGGGCAACTACGATCTGGTTCTGCTCGACATCATGATGGGGCGCGGCGCCGAAGGCGTCATGCTGGCCCGCAAGATGAGGAAGGACCCCAAGCTCAGGGAAATCCCGGTCCTCATCATCACCGGCATCCGGGAGCAGATCGCCTACTTGTTCCCGGGCTCTGCCGTTTCACCACACTTCGTCGAGGTCGACGAATTGGTCGAGAAGCCCATCGAGCCGTCGTTCCTGCTCGAGCGGGTCCAGGCCTTGCTGGATATGGCTGAGGCCAGGAAACAGAAAGCCGGCTGAGACCTGGCACCAGGTGCTACTTGTCAGGCCGGTCCGGAGAAAAGGAATTTCAGGATAACCATGCCGCAGCTGCATACCTATGAACCAGGAGATGACCCATATGGTTAAACCTTCTTTCAGTCAGGAAGTAGGCAACTTGCTCTACGCTGCAAAAGGCAACCCGCTCACTGCCTGCATCCAGTGCGGCACCTGCTCAGGCTCCTGTCCGTCGGTCGAGTTCATGGACCATACGCCGCGCAAATTGATCGGGCTCATCCTGGCAGACATGAAAGACGAGGTCATGAACAGCAATACCTACTGGTACTGCGCCTCATGTTTCCAGTGCACGGTCCGCTGCCCGAGCGAGATCGATATCGCCGAGACGATGTACGCCTTGAAGCGCTACTCCATCTGGAAACACGTTCACCAGGAGGGCCTGGTAGGTCCGACATTCTCGGAGACCTTCGTCAAGGTCATCCTCCGCACTGGGCGCTCCTTCGAACCGGTCATGGCGACTTCGTACCTGTTCAGCTCAGGTTTGAAAGAGTGGATCCAGGAAGCCGCCATGGCGACTGGCTTGATGCTGAAAGGCCGCCTGCCGGTCCTTCCACCGCGCATCAAACGCCTTGACAACTTCAAACGCATGATCGGCAAGGTGATCCCGCTGGGAGGGAACTCATGAAGCAATTTGCCTATTTTCCCGGCTGCTCACTGGAAAAAATTGCCCTCAGCTACAACCAGTCAACGATCGAGACGACGAGCAAGGTCGGCGTCGAGCTCAAGGAACTTGAAGATTGGAACTGCTGCGGCGCGACCGCCTACTTCCATGTTGACGAGCTGCTGGCGAACACGCTCTGCGCCCGCAACCTGGCCATGGCAGAGAAAGACGGCCTGGATCTCGTCGCACCCTGCAGCGCATGCTTCAAGAATACCTACTTCACCAACCAGGCCTTGAAAAAAGACCACGATCTCGCGGAACACATCAACGTCGCCCTGGAAGAGGATGACCTCCACTTTTCAGGCAAGATCGAAGTGAAACACCTGTTGGAGGTCTTTACCAAGGAAGTCGGATTTGAGGAGATCAAGGCCCAGGTCGCCAACCCCCTCGATGGTCTGCGTGTCGCCACCTACTACGGCTGCCAGATCATGCGCCCGAGGAAGGATCACGAGGACGTCGAGCAACCCGAATTCTTCGAGGGCTTGATGTCCGCCATCGGTGCAGAGCCGGTGCCCTTCGCGTTGAAGCTGCATTGCTGTGGCGGGTCGCTCTTGATCTCGAGCCGTGAGGCGGCGCTGAGCATGATCCACAATCTGCTCAAGAACGCAGTCGACAGTGGGGCTGCTGTCATCGCCACCGCATGCCCGCTCTGCCAGATCAACCTCGAGTGCTACCAGCCGCAGGTCAACCAGGAATACGGGACGAACTACCACATCCCGGTCGTCTACTTCACCCAGCTTGTGGGGTTGGCCTTTGGTCTACCCAACAAGGCCATCGGCCTGGGGTCGGAATTGATTTCGGCCACTCCGCTGGCTCAATTCGCGACGTGAGAGAGGGATCATTATGCGGAGTTTCCTAACCCCACCTGAACGTTCTCCTTCCGGAAAGGACGTGTCCCTATGAGTGAAAAAGTAGGAGTCTACATCTGCCATTGCGGTTCGAACATCGCCGGGGTGGTCGATGTCGAGGATGTCGCCAAATGGGCCGGCGAAAACCTCGAGAACGTCACCGTCTCGCGCGAGTACAAGTTCATGTGCTCTTCTTTGGGCCAGGAGCTCATCGAGGAAGATATCAAGAACGAAGGCCTGACAAGGGTCGTCGTGGGCGCTTGCTCCCCGCACCTGCATGAGAAGACCTTCAGGCGCGCATGCTCCAACGCTGGCTTGAACCCCTACCTGTGCCAGATGACAAGCTTGCGCGAGCAGGTCTCGTGGGTCGTCGAAGACAAGGCTGCCGCAACGGCCAAGGCGAAGGCCATGGTCTCGGGCGCAGTCCGCCGTGTCCAGCTCCAGGAGGAATTGGAGCCGACCGAAGTGCCCGTCAACCCGACCACGCTCGTCGTCGGGGGTGGGATCGCCGGGATCCAGGCCGCGCTTGAATTGGCCGACGCCGGCAACCCGGTCTACCTGGTGGAGCGTGAACCATCCATCGGTGGACACATGGCCCAGTTCGATAAGACCTTCCCCACCCTGGACTGCGCCGCCTGCATCCTGACCCCCAGGATGTCTGAAATCGGCGCGCATCCCAATATCAACCTGCTCACCTGGAGCGAGGTTGAAGAAGTCAGCGGGTTCGTAGGCAGCTTCCATGCTCGCATCAAGAAGAAGGCCCGCTTCGTGGATGAGGACGCCTGCACCGGCTGCGGGATTTGCATCGAGAAATGCCCCAAGAAGGTTGTCGATGACGTCTTCGAAGTAGGGATGGGGCTGCGGAAATCCATCTACCGGCCCTTCCCCCAGGCTGTCCCCAACATCCCGGTCATCGACACCGAATCCTGCACCTACTTCGAGCGTGGCAAATGCAAGGCCTGCGAGCTGTTCTGCCCAACGAATGCGATTGACTTCGAGCAGAAGGATACCTACCTCGACCTGGATGTCGGCAACGTCATCCTGGCGACGGGATACGACCTGTTCGATGTCAAGAAAATGCCGCAGTACGGGTATGGGCGGCTGGCGAACGTCTTCACGAGCCTCGAGTTCGAGCGCATGTGCAATGCCTCCGGTCCGACCGATGGCCGTATCTTGCTGCGGGACGGGGTTACAGAACCCAAGTCGGTGGTGATCGTTCACTGCGTCGGAAGCCGTGACGAGAACTACAACAAGTACTGCTCGAGCATCTGCTGCATGAGCGCGCTCAAATTCGGCCACCTGGTCATGGAAAGGACCGGCGCTGAAGTCCATTCGTGCTACATCGATATGCGCACCAACCAGAAAGGGTACGAAGAGTTCTACGAGCGCCTGCTTGAAGAAGGCATGCACTTCATCCGGGGCAAGGTTGCGGAAATCACCGATGCCGCCCGCACCGATGAGGAAGAAGGCAAGCTCATCGTCCAGGTGGAGGACACCCTGCTCGGGAAGCAGCGCCGTATCCCGGTCGACATGGTCATCCTGATGGCTGCGCTCGAGCCGAGGCACGACTGCACGAGAAGTCGGCCTGCAGTTCGGCATCGCCTGCAGCATGGAGGGCTGGTACACCGAGCGCCACCCGAAACTCGATCCCGTCGCCACCATGACCGACGGTATCTTCATCGCCGGCGCGGCGCAGGGGCCGAAGGACATCCCTGCGACCGTCGCCCAGGGCGCCGCCGCCTCGGCCCGGGTACAGGGCATGATCTCGAGCGGGACGGTCAAAATCGAACCCGTGGTCGCAACCATCCACGAGGAGCGCTGCTCTGGCTGCCGCATCTGCAACAACCTGTGCCCCTTCAACGCCATCGAGTACCTGGTAGACAAAGAAGTCAGCTTCATCAACACGGCGTTGTGCAAGGGCTGTGGTACATGTGTCGCGGGCTGCCCGGCGCAAGCCATCTCGGGCGCCCACTACAGCAACGAGCAAATCTTCGCCGAGATCGAGGGCTTGCTCTACGACGTGTACTCGGGTAATGGACACATGGCGTCCGAACCCGAGATCGAATCGGTTCCTGCCTGATAGAGGGAGTTACCTATGACTGAAGAACAGTTTGAACCCAGGATCGTCGCTTTCCTGTGCAACTGGTGCTCATACCGCGCCGCCGATCTGGCAGGAACTGCCCGCATCAAGTACCAACCCAATGTGCGCATGATCCGCGTCATGTGCAGCGGGCGCGTCGACCCATCCTTCGTGCTCAAGGCGCTCGCGCTCGGCGCAGACGGCGTCATGATCGCCGGTTGCCATCCCGGCGAGTGCCACTACATGGTCCAGAACTACAAGGCCATGCGGCGCTTCGCCATGCTCAAGCACAGCTTGAGGATGATGGGCGTTGAAGACGAGCGCGTCCGACTCCAGTGGGCGTCGGCAGCGGAAGGCATCCAGCTGGCGAAAGCGATCAACGAGATGATCGACCAGGTGCGGGAGCTCGGACCACTGAACTGGCAATCGAGGTGGTCAGAGAACGGCCAGGTCGAAGAGGCGATTGCCAAGCTGGCCGTGGAACACGCAGAAGCGATGGAGGTGCCGGCATGAGCGCGAAAAAAGAAACAAAAACTGCAGAAAAGGCCAAGCTGGCGCTCTACTGGGCAGCTTCCTGCGGGGGCTGTGAGATCGCGGTGCTCGGCATCGACGACAAGATTTTGCAGGTCGCCGAGGCCTTCGACATCGTGCTCTGGCCCGTCGCAATCGATGCCAAGGTGCACAGCATCGAGGCCATGGAAGACAAGAGCATCGATCTGTGCCTGTTCAACGGCGCCATCCGCACGAGCGAGCAGGAGTACATGGCGCGCTTGCTGCGCCAGAAATCAAAGGTGCTGGTAGCGTTCGGGTCGTGCGCCCACGAGGGCTGCATCCCGGGGCTGGGCAACGTCACCAACCGGGAGGAAATCTTCCAGGTCGCCTACCACGACACGCCCAGCACCGTGAACCCGGATGGCATCCGGCCGCAGCTGGAAACCGAGATGCCTGAAGGCAATCTCTACCTGCCGCTCTTCTACGACACGGTCAAGACGCTGGATCAGACGGTCGAGGTGGAATACTACCTCCCCGGCTGCCCGCCAGAGCCGGAGCGCATCTGGGATGCGCTCGTCGCCATCCTGGAAAACAAGCTCCCCGCCCCCGGATCCGTCATCGGGGCGGAGACGACGGTCTGCGACACCTGCCCCCGCACGCGCGAGGAGAAGAAGATAACAGCCTTCAAGCGCACGTGGGAGATCATCCCCGATCCCGATATCTGTCTCCTGGAACAAGGGCTGGTCTGCTGCGGGCTCGCCACGCGTGCCGGCTGCGGTGCGCTCTGCCCCTCGGTTGGATCGCCCTGCATCGGGTGCTATGGTCCTAATGAGGGGGTCGAGGATTTCGGGGCGCGCATGATGAGTGCGCTGGCCTCAGTCATCGACTCAGATGATCCAGATGAGATCGATCGCATCATCACCGAGGGCATCCCTGATCCGATAGGCACCTTCTATCGCTTCAGCCTGGCCCACGGAGCGCTGCGCCGAAGTCTCCACCAACGGCAACGGTCATGTCGCTGACCTCGCCGTCGAGAAAGCCTGAGCGTGAGGTGAACCCATGAATAGAATTTCAATCGATCCGATCACCCGCCTCGAAGGCCATGGCAAGATCGACATCTTCCTCGACGACCAGGGGGAGGTAGCAAACGCCTATCTCCAGGTACCCGAACTGCGTGGTTTCGAGCGATTTTGTGTCGGCCGGCCGGCGGAAGATATGCCCAACATCACCAACCGCATCTGCGGTGTATGCCCGGAAGCGCATCACATGGCTTCCACCAAGGCGCTCGACGCGCTCTTCCACGTCGACCCGCCCCCGACAGCCAAGAAGCTGCGTGAGCTCTTCTACAGCATCTTCTACGCCACCGATCACACCACACACTTCTACGCGCTGGGCGGCCCTGATTTCGTCATGGGGCCGGACGCACCCGTCGCAGAACGCAACATCCTCGGCGTCATCGCCAAGGTCGGGATGGATGTCGCCGGCAAGGTCCTGAAGATGCGCCATGACGGCCACCACCTGATCAAGATGATCGGCGGCCGTCCGGTGCACCCCAACTGGGGGCTGCCGGGTGGCGTTAGCCGGGGCATCACCGAGGAGCAGCGGGAGGAGATCGAAGCGCGCGGCCGCGAGGCGGTCGAGTTCGCCAAGTTCTCGCTCCAGCTCTTCAACGACATCGTGCTCGGCAACACCGACTATGTCAACCTGATCACGAATGATGCGTACATCTCGCATACCTACAACATGGGCACGGTGGACGAAAACAATCACGTCAACTTCTATGATGGCATGATCCGCATCGTCGGACCGGACGGAAAAGAACTGGCCAAGTACGATGCGAAGGATTACCAGGAGCACGTCGCCGAGCGGGTTGAACCCTGGTCCTACCTGAAGTTCCCCTACCTGAAACAGGTCGGCTGGACCGGGTTCGAGGACGGTCTCCAATCCGGCGTGTACAAGGCAACGCCGCTCTCCAGGCTCAATGCGGCCGACGGCATGGCCACCCCCCTCGCCCAGGCTGAGTACGAACGCATGTACGAGACGCTGGGCGGCAAACCGGTCGACCACACGCTCGCCACGCACTGGGCCAGGCTGATCGAGCTGCTCTACGCTACCGAGCGCTGGATCGAACTGGCGAACGATCCCGAGATCACCGGTGAGAACTTCCGCACCCTGCCCACCGAGACCCCGGATGAGGGCGTCGGCTGTGTCGAAGCGCCGCGCGGGACGCTCACCCACCACTACTGGACCGATGAACGCGGCATCCTGACGAAGGTCAATCTCATCGTCGGAACCACGAACAACAACGCCGCGATCAACATGTCGGTGAAGAAGGCCGCCCAGGGATTGATCCACAAGGGCGTGGAGATCAAGGAAGGCCTGCTGAACACGATCGAGATGGCTTACAGGGCGTATGACCCATGCATGGCTTGCGCCACGCACACGCTTCCCGGGCAGATGCCGCTGGAAGTCATCATCCGCGCGCCGGATGGGCAGGTGCTCGACCGGCGCTCGAAAAACTTGTCATAGAGCTCGCAGGGGGATGGCGTCCGGCTGCATCGACCATGAAGAAACAGGCAGTTGGGCGCCATCCTCCTCGACAGGTTGGACCGCTGGCATGAAAACACTGGTGCTCGGGTTGGGAAACCCGATCCTGCGTGACGACAGCATCGGCATACGCGTCGTGGACGAGATGCGCCGCCAACCCGCGCGCTTCCCTGAGGTCGAGCTCGACCATGATTTCTGGGGCGGCCTGCGCTTGATGGAGCGCATGATGGGCTATGACCGGGTCATCGTCGTCGATGCCATCCTTACCGGCGCCGAACCTGGCACCATCCATCTCCTGTCACCGGGGGACATCCCCACCCAGCGCAGCGCCTCCGTCCATGACCTCAACCTCGCCACCGCACTCGAGTTGGGGCGCCTGGCGCAAGCCCACCTGCCGGCAAGCGAAGACATCCTGCTCATCGGGGTCGAGGCCGAGGACGTCCTGACCTTTGATGAGTCCCTATCGCCAAAATTGGAGCATGCCCTCCCGCTGGTTGTTGCGGCGGTGGAGGATGCACTCAAGCAGAAAGAGGAACGCCATGATTTCACCTGAAGTGCTCCGTCGCTTCCCCCATTTCGCCGGGATCGAGGATGAATGCCTCGGAGAAGTGGCCAGGTTGAGCGAGGAGAGGAACTTTAAAGAGGGCGATGTGCTTTTCAAGGAGAGCGGCGCATTTATTGCCACGGCACGCATCTACGAAAAGGGGGAAGAGGCAACCCACCTCATGCTCCTCACGAAAGGCCAGGTCGATGTCACCCTCACCCTCGGGTCGGGCGAGACGGCCATCGTAGGCTCGCTCGCTGCCGGGGATCTGATGGCGCTTTCGGCGCTCATCCCGCCCTACCACCTGACCGCATCCGGGATTGCGAAGAGCGATGGGGCTTACATCCGCATCAAGGCCCCCGAACTGCGCAAGCTGTGTGACGAGAACCCAGGCCTCGGCTACAAGCTGATGCAGGGTGTAACAGCCGGGTTGATGTCACGCCTGCAATCCACGCGGGTGGAGCTTGCCGGGGAGAGCTACGCGACCTAGCCACTGCTGCTTGTCGAAGAGTGTGTGATGGGCCGCTCATTCAAGCGGCCCATCTTTCGTTTGTATCGACATAGACGCGGCCTGCCAGGCATCCCCCAAGCCCTACTAGTCCCCCACAATAGATGTCTATGCGCAAACAATGGCCATGCGAGACTTGCGGATTCTCGGTCCCGCAGCATAAACTTCCCTGCCCATCAAGTTATCAAGGACGCCATGATCGAGTGGATTGCCTTCGACGCGGATGACACGCTCTGGGAAAACGAGGTCCATTACCAGCGCGGCCGGGAGCTCTTCGACCGCCTGATGCGGGCCTACCCGGCCGTCGAGGGCGCCGACCAGGTCATCCACCGCATCGAAATCGCCAACCTGGATTACTACGGGTACGGCGCCCAGGGCTTCATCCTGTCCTTGATCGAGGCGGCGGCCCAGCTCTCCCAGGGCGCGTTTTCCACGCAGGATACGCTCAGTTTGCTTGCATACCTGAAGGAGATGCTGTCGGCAGGCACCGTGCTGCTCGACGGCGCCCGGGAGGTACTGGAAGAACTATCGGCCCACTACCCGTTGGCGCTCATCACGAAAGGTGACCTGCGCCACCAGCGGGCGAAGATCGCTGAACTCCGGGCTGGCGGAATACTTCAAATCAGTCGACGTGGTGAGCGATAAGCAGACTTCCGACTACCGCTCAATCCTGGAGAAGCTCGGCATCCCGGCCTCCTCCCTGGTCATGGTCGGGAATTCGCTGCCCTCGGATATCCTTCCGGTGCTTGAGCTCGGCGGCTGGGCGGTCTATGTCCCCAACCGGCTTACCTGGAGCCATGAGCAGCTGGATGGCAGCCCTGTTGACCATCCCCGCTTCTTCGAGGTCGGGACCCTTCGGGAAGTCCCGGAAGCCATCCGGGCCATGGCAAAGCGGGCGTGAATGCAAGGGCTGAAGGATTCGGGGAAGCGCGGCAGGTTTGAAACTTAAGCTATAATGCACCCGCCTGCCCTCGTAGCTCAATGGATAGAGCGCCTGACTTCGAATCAGAAGGTTGCGCGTTCGAGTCGCGCCGAGGGCGCCTGAAAGCAAGGGGTGTTCTAATTTGAATATCCCTTGCTTTTGACATACTACACGATCAATACGTTTCTAATTGGTTCCCTTTCATTTCTACGCTCAGCTCTTCATCCAATTTTCGGCGAAGTTACTCCTGGCATACTTTCAATTCAGATAGAGTGGGTCATCCTACTGGCCAATTAAACGCTTGCTCTTGGCAATCCTATTCCGATCCCTTTTGGGCCTTCCTGGATTTATCAGCTTCGTCTTGCAACCAAGCTTTGAGCGTGGCACGGTAGATGGCTCGCTCAAAGTAATCCCCATCGATGGAGAGACCATCGTAGCCTTTCTTGACCAAGTGATATATGACACGTTCTATTTGGTATCCGTAGTGCCGCATGCAGGCTTCCGGGTGTACACCTGGCCATGAGTAGCATGTGACCGTCGTGCGGCGGTTCTTGGAAGGGATCGAATCGGGTACAAGCACATCCCACGCAGGATCATCTGCCGGGAAAACGTATTGATCCAGATTACCTTGAGGGATTCCTTCAACGCCGCGCACAACAGGCGGATGGGTCTCCAAGGAATACGGGTCCACAGCCAGGTCTACGACCACGGCGTGTTCTGGCAGCCAGGCGATCCATTCGTTTGGAACGACAGGTTTGCTGCTATCACGTCGCTGGGTGGCATCCACCAGGATATCGCATTGTCGCATCAAGCGCTCCATCGTGTCCGGGTTAGACGATAAATTGCGCCCCACAGAGACCGCAATCGCACCAGGTCCTCCAGCGAGGATGTGATCGTTGTTGCGCTCCACATTCCCTAATTTGGTCGCAGCCTCGATCGCATGTTTGCCGATCATCCCTGTCCCCAGAATCAACACTTTTATGGGTTTCTGATCAGGGCGTTCCAGGGCTGGCCATTCTGCTTCGAGCCAGTCAAAGGCGGCCTCGAGGCCGTTCCAGGCAACGGCCTTCATGTTTTCTACCAATCGGATGCCGTTATCGTTGACGATACTATCCAGGGAAATGGATTTGATACCGCCTTTTTGCAATCGGACTACACGATCGGGTCGGGTCGGATAGTGCAGCATGGAGATTAGCGTGCTGCCGGACCTGACCAGATCGAACTCCTCTGGTTTGGGGCTGCGCAGAAGGAGGGAGACATCTTTTTGGAATGCTTCGCTCGCGGCTGCACATCTGGATATTGAGATTGGCACGCTTGTAATCTTCGAATGAGTAGCCGGAGCGTGCGCCATACCCCTCTTCGATATAAACCTTTAGACCCAGGTTGGAAAGAAATTGAATAAACTCTGGCAAGAAAACGCGTTTCTCTCCAGCTTCGTTCCTCATCCGGGGAAAGCCGATGGTCCTGGGTGGGTTCATCCTTTATCCTCTTGCTCGGGTTTGACACCACCTAAGCCTGGAAGTTCGCTAATCCATTGTGAAAGCATAGCTCGCCTGATTGCACGTTCGAAATACCGTCCGTTCGGCTTGACGTTCTGAATGCCGCCCCGGTCCGTGATGGTCCGTAACACGGGTCGGATTTGCGCGCCATAGAGCTTCATGCACTGCCTCGGATGTATGCCCGGCCAGGAATAACAGGAAACCACGTAGCGGCGGTTGTTCGTGGTTACGCAGTCGGGGATGCGTTCATAAGCCGGATCGTCGCTCTTGAAGACATACTGGTCCAGATTTCCCTGGGGGATGCCCTCGATCGCTTTTACCTGGAACGGCTCCTGTTCGCAGATATACGGATCCACCGACAGATCCACGATCACGGCATGTTCAGGCAGCCAACCGACCCATTCGTTGGAGATGACCACCTCGGTCGTGTCAGGTCGTTGTGTCGCGTCCACCAGGAGATCCGTGCGAAGGAGGAGCTCACGCATGACCTCTTCTTGCCCGGTCAAATCATGGTCTATGGCCGTGACCTGGACGCCCGGAGTTCCTCGGCTTGCCAGTGTTTTCCAGAGTGAATGATTGCCATAGCGGCTGGCTGCCTGCACGGCGTGGATGCCGACCGCGCCAACGCCTAAGACAGTGACATGGATGGGCTTGCGCTTCGGGCTTTCCATGCCGGGCGAGGGATAAGTTCGGCTCAGGACCTGGAATCCGGCTTCTAAGCCGTTCCAGGCAACTGAACGCAAATTTTCAACGAGGCGTCGGCCAGAATCGTCCTTAAGCGAGTCGAGGGAGACGGCTTCGATCCCCAACTCACGCAAGAACTCCACCCGCTTGGGCCGTGTCGGATAGTGCAGCATGGAGATCAGGCAGGCGCCTGGCTCCATCATTTTCAATACTTCATTCGATGGGCAGCGTAAGACGAGCACATTCTGCTGCTTGAAGACTTCCTTGTTGGAGACAAAGCGCGCCCCCGGGGCATGCTTCAGATAGTCCTCCTCGGTGAGCCCCAACCCCGTGCCATATCCATACTCCAGGTACACAAGGCCGCCGCGCTTTTCCAGGTCTGCCACCAGCGATGGCAGAAAGTCACGCCGCTCCCCAAATTCTTCGCGCATGCGGGCCAGTCCAAATGTGATTGCAGCTGACATGTTTTCCTTAGGAGGTACATTCGTCTCTGCGCAGAGCGCTCCCGCCAACAAGTGTACTATATTGTTATGCCTGGGCTCCTGGGTCGAGCGTATGGTCGCAGAGCGAAGGTAACATTGCATGCGCGACAGCGCAAAGCCAGCTGGTGCCGGCTGGAACGTGTCCAAGCCCGCAGGCCAGCTACTTGGCGCGTCAGGACCAGCATTCTGAGGCTAGGAAGCCAAAGCATCCAGCATGGGGAGTGTCGGTCGATCGGGGATCAAGCCTGTATCCCGGCCAATTCGAGCGGTGGGGGCTTAGAGAGGGTTCAGATTGGCAGGACGGGAACCCTGCACGAAGATGGGAGCAGCTCTCGCCACAGCCGGTGCCAGCAGCTAAACCTGCTGAACAGCTTGCAGCACCCGCTGCGCCCGCAGCGTGACCCATTTGCTGGGTTGTTTCTTTTGACCAAAATCCACCCAGGTTTTTCCTTCGTAGCTGTACTCCAGGAGGTAGCGGCCGTGTTCGTCCTGCTTCGATTGGATGAGACGAAGGGCCTCCTCGAGCCTAGGATCCGCGCCCAGGCCCAGCTTCACAAGGGCATCGACCAGCTGCAGCAGGTCGGTGACATAGAAAACGGGAAAACCAAACTTCCACCAGTTGCCGCTTGGTTTTGCGCTGTACCCTGTCGGATAGGCGGCCGACGCCGGATTTGTGCTGAAGAGGAATTCGACCCCCGCCTCGATCGCCTCGCGTATCAAGGGCGTCCGCTTCTCCTCCGGCAAGGCGCTTAGGGCCTGCATCACCTTCACCGCCCCCCATGCGCAGGGCAGCTTGTTGTTCGCGGCACACCTGAACCCGGGGCCGCATTTCCCGGAGGCGTAGTAGCGAGGGTCAGACCCGCGCGCGCTGCTTGCAGCGATCCCCTCCCCGGTGACGCTGCGCGCCATCCAGTCGAAGGCTTGCTCCAGGCGCTCATCCTCGCAGCCGAGCGTGACCATCGCCCAACACATATTGCCCTGCAGGCAATCCGCCATCCCAGAGGGGTTTCCTGATGCGCTGATCTGGCCGAATGCAGTCAGGGCCTGGTCGAGATAGTAGTCGCAAGCCAGCTTGATCCGCTCATCTTCCCCGATCTCAGCCCCAAGCTGGGCGAGCGTGAGGAGCGACCAGACCGTGGCGTGGTACTTCGGCGAGTAACCTGGCCCCTGCTCCACCCAGTAGCCATCGGGCTGCATCTGCTCAAGGATGGCCGCGATCGGTCCCTCCGCATGAGCCCTCGCCCGGGCGGCGGCGAGGTCAGGATCCTCACGCGGCAGCCGTAAGAGGTCGCGCAGCGCCAGGTAACGAATGCCGGGCGTCGACTCCTCCAGCAGCCATGAAGTTGCGTCGTGGTTTGCCTGGGAGGTATGGGTCACCATGCAGCTCATCCTATCCCGGAGGTCGTCGACCGCCAGCCAGCCTGTGATGGAGCACCGATCCGAGCGAGGCGAGCACCGCCGCACAACTGGCAAACCCCAGCGCAGGCAGCGTGGGTCCAAGGATATAACCGGCGCTCAACCCGCCGAGGAAGAAGCCAGCGATGGCGGGCAGGATCAACCCCTCAACCCTGCCTTGCCACGAGAAGATATATCCTGCTGCGATCATGCCAAGCCCGCTTGAGAGATATAGCCCGATCAGCTCGAGAGACGGGGAAGCTGAGGCCAACACCCAGGACAGGGCGAGGGACAGGCCAAAGACGATCAGACTGCCCATCACGCCGAGCAACAGCCCGGTTACTGCGCGAAACAGTGCACGCATTTCAACCATCTGCCCGCCCGTCTAGCAGCACTGGTGTGAAGACCCACTAGAATCATACAATCCTCCAGCTTCAATTTCAATCCAAATGCAGAGCGACCGGCGATAAAAAAAACAGGGAGCCGTACCGGTTCAAACCAGAGGTTTGGTGAGCAGTGAGGGCTGCCCTTAAAAGGAGGAGGACCTGCGGAGGTAATTGCACAGGCGAACCTGTCTGTGCGCCCGGATGGGAATACAAGCGGCACGACACACAGGTCGGACCCTGCGTTTCATGACCCTGACCTATCCAGTGCTAAGAACACAAACAGGGCTGCCCTTCTTCGGGCAGCCCTGCTTCATTTCATCCCTTCCAGGGTCGTGAAATTCCTTATTGCACCTGGAATTCCAGGCTTTGGTCGAGCTCTCCATTCAAGTAGAGTTCGACTTTGTACGTCCCTGTCGGCCAGAGCTGGTCGTTCGCCAGGTTGAAAGTTGCCATGCCGTCCCCGAGCGTCAGCTCGCTTTGATCAATCAGCAGGTTGGGTTCGGTCCCCTCAACGTTGACGGCGTACCAGATCGCCTTCAAGGTCGTCGAATCGGGTGCGTTCGCCAGCTCGACAACACAGTAGAAGATATCATCCTGGGCAAAGACGGTGGTCTCGGGTGACCCTGAGCTGTCGGCTGAAAGGACCGCGCTCTTGATGTTGGCGGTGCTGAAGCTCCCTCCACATGCCAGGACGGCCAGGACCAATGCGGATACGACGAACAGGAGTGGTTTACGAGTTGGGTTCAAAGTTTATCTCCTCCATGGATGTGTAAACGGGCGGGACTATAGCACGACTCCCGAGTTGCGTCCAGCATTAGACCCATACTGGGGACACGAGCATGACTTCCATTTCGGGATTCCAACCTGGAGAACGGAGGAGCAAGGGACAGCCTTGGCGCGCATCCAGTGAATTCACCGGAATTTCTCCGGATGCGAAGCTTTGCTTAAGCGATGAGGTTTTATCCTCGAGCTCGACGGGCGTCAGCCTGATGTCGGAGTGGGTGTTACCGTTATCGTCGGGGTTGGGGTAAACGTGGGCGATGGCGTCGGGCTCGGTCCGGTAGCCGTCGCGGTCGGAGTTGAGGTAGCTGTCGGGATGCCTATCGTCGGGGTCGGCGAGCTGACGATCACCCCGGTCGGGGTGACGGTCGGCGTGGTAGAAGTCGTTGGCGTGACGGTCGGCGCGGTGGCCGTGGCACAGCGCATGGCGACATGTGTCGCGGTGGGTTCGGAGGCGTCGACGCCCGCGTAGTCATACCCAATGATGAAGTAGCTTTGAGCCGCACATGGATCATCGCCCTCGGCCAGCAAACCGGCGTACTCACGGGCCGCCTGACCGTACTTGAAGCAAGCCCCCCAGATGTTGGAGACGCAAATCTGGCCGAAGTATTCGCTAGCGAGCGCCGGATCGAGGCCGAAGTAGCTGTTGGCGAAGATGAAGAATTCAGCAGAGCGACGCCAGCTCGCAGCCTGCGCGTCCAGCGGGGCGAACCGTTCGGAGAGCGTAAGATCGTAGATGCCCTGCTCCAGATCGCCATCGAAGAGCTTATCCATGCCCCGGTTCCGCAAGGCCGCACCCATCAACTGGTTGACCTCGGCCAGGCGGAAGTTTGGATCGTTGGCGCGCAACCGCAGCAGGATGTCGAGGGTCGTGGTCCAATCGCCGCGCGCGAAGGCGGATTGCGCGCTGGCGAATGTCGTCTCAAAGGAGCTGAAGTCGGGGGTCTCGGTTGGCGTTGCCGAAGCCTGGGGGCTGGGGGTGATCGTCGGTTGGTTGAGGCCGGCCAGGACCTCCCCCAGGAACTCGTTCGCGCCAGGGAACTGCGGGTCAAGCGAGAGCACATACTCGAAGCGCTGGCGGGCCAGGTCGAGGTTGCCGGCAAGCAGTTCTTCGACCCCCCGGTCGAACTGCTGTTGGGCAACGAGCGCCGCTTCCTCGCTTTCGATCTGTCCCCGGCGAGCGAGTCCGCTAGAGTAGCCCGTGGTAACTGCGAGCGCCATGATCAGGAAGACGCCCAGGATGAGCAGCAGCCACCAGCGGCGGGAAAACCATCGCTTGGCGGGCTTCCCGCGCGACGACTTCACCGGCTGGGTCTCTTCGACCGAGATGGGTTTTGCCGTTGGCCGTTTGCTTGTGGTCTCGTTGTCCATGCGATCCTCGGCCGAGGTTACGGCCGGTAGCCTTCACTGGGTGGAGCAGGGATATCAGGGCCAAAGGCGCTGGTCTCGACGAAGATTTGGTCACGCAGGATGCGAATTTGGTCCGGGACGAACCGCAGCACTTGCGCACCATCCGGCCTGGTGTAGAACCCGACCATCGAAGGCGGCTCGATCACACCCGAGATGATGTTGGATTTAGGGACCTTGGTCGAGGTCCAGGCGAGCGAAACGATTTGATCCAGGCTCAGGTTGGTGCGCACCCCGGATGAAATCTCCTGGTAGAGCGCCGGCGCGCGGGAAATGAGCGTGGGCAGCATGTCGAAGCCCACGACCCGGTCCAACACGGCGAGCACGACCTGCTGCTGACGCTCTGCTCGCCCGAAATCCCCGCCGGCGTTCTTTCGCACGCGGGCGTAGGCCAGGGCATCGGCCCCATTGAGGTGATATGGTTTAGCGTCGAGCCAATGGGCGAGCTGACCGATGGGACCGATCTTGATCCGTTCTTTGACCAGGACGTCGATCCCGCCAATCTCATCGATGACGCGTTCGAAGGCCGTGAAATCAATCACCGCATAGTAGGGAATCGGGACGCCGATCAAGTTTTCGACAGTCTTGATCGCCAACGCCGGGCCGCCACCGGGCAGGTCGTACGCCTCGCCAAACATGTAGGCCGTATTGATGCGGTTGTAACCGAAGCCAGGGATCTCCACCCACAGGTCACGCGGGATGGACAGCATGCCGGCCTTGTAAGTAAGCGGGTCGAGCGTGACGACGAGCATGCTGTCGCTGCGCGGCGCACTCTTATCTGCGAGCCAATCACGGTAGTCGAGGCCCATGATGAGGATGGTCACGCGGTTGGCCCCATCCCATGGCTGGGGAGTGCTCTCAATTTTCGTCAGGGTCGGCGTCGCAAGCGGGTCCTGCCCGCCATCGGGGGTCCCGGCTGATTGAGGCCGGAAAGGGTTCAATCCCACGCCCGTGTAGGAAGCAGTGAGGTCGCGAACCACGAAGTGTGTCACGATCGCAGCCAGGATCAGGCTGAAAGCAAAAGCGGCGCCGACGACCCACACCAGCCAGTCGGCAACTTGCTTCTTCCCCTTTGGTTTAGGTCGTTCAACCATTTGTGCAGCCAATCCTCTTCACTCCCCGGGCCGGTGATCGATGTATGGTTTCCAAGATGCTCCCGGGTTGCAAGCAGCCATCAACCTCACATGGCGAGCGAGGTTTTCGTGCTTGCAAGGCGTTGGATTATATCAAACCAATGGACCTGCTTCGAGGACATCCGCCGGGCTGTTCTGGGCAAATTTCTTGAAGTTATCGATGAAACGCGCCGCGAGCTGGCGGTACTTTTGATCGTACTCCTTGCGGCTCGGCCAGGACGAGGCCGGGTTGAGAACTTCCGACGGCACACCCTCACAGGATTGGGGCACCTCGAAACCAAAGACCGGATCCGTGACAAATTGGACCTGGTTAAGGGCGCCTGAAAGCGCTGCGTTCAGCATGGCGCGCGTGTAGCGGATGCTGATGCGTTTTCCTACCCCATAAGCACCCCCCACCCAACCGGTATTCAGCAGCCAGGTCTGCACCTGGTAGCGCTCGATTTTTCGCCGGAGCAGGTCGGCGTAAGCCGCAGGCCGGTGGACCATGAACGGGGCGCCGAAGCAGGCGCTGAAGGTGATTTCCGGCTCCTCCCCCAGCCCAATTTCGGTGCCGCCCACTTTGGCGGTATACCCGGAAATGAACTGGTACAGGGCCTGGGGCGTCGAGAGCCGGGCGATCGGGGGCATCACGCCAGACGCATCGCAGGTGAGCAAGATGATGTTCCCGGGATGGCCCCCCATCTTCTCCGGCAATGCATTCTCGATGTACTCAAGCGGATAGGAGGCGCGTGTATTCTCAGTCAACTCGTCATCGTCCAGATCGATGAAGCGGGTAACCGGGTCATAGACTACGTTCTCCAGGACCGTACCAAAGCGCCGAGTGGTGGCGTAGATCTGGGGCTCCGCGCTGGCAGATAGCTGGATGACTTTCGCATAGGATCCAGCCTCGAAATTGAAGATCCCCTGCTCGCTCCAACCGTGCTCGTCATCCCCGATGAGCCGGCGTTCCGGATCGGCCGAGAGGGTCGTCTTGCCCGTCCCGGAAAGGCCGAAGAAGAGCGCGGTATCGCCGGCCGGGCCCATGTTTGCCGAGCAGTGCATGGGCATTACACCCTCCAGGGGCAGCAGGTAGTTCAAGACGGTGAAGATGGTTTTCTTGATTTCCCCCGCATAGGCCGACTTCCCGATCAAGCCCATGCGCTGTTCAAAGCTAAGGACGATAAACGTCTCCGAACGGGTATTGTCGATCGATCCCATCGCCTTGAACGAAGGCAGGCAGAGCAGCGTGAACTCGGGCACGTGCTGCCGGTAAGCCTCGGCTAACTCGGGCACGATGAACATATTGCGTGCGAAGAGGCTGTGCCAGGCGTACTCGGTGATGATGCGTATCGGCAGGCGGAAGTCGGGGTCTGCACCGGCAAAACAATCCTGGACGAAGACATCCCGCGCCTGAGAAAATCCCTGCATGCGAGTTTGCAGGTCGTTGAAATTCTCCGGGCTGTAAGGACGGTTGTACTCACCCCACCAGATGTGCTCCTCGGAGGAGGCCTCGCGGACGATGTACTTGTCGTTGGCCGCCCGCGCTGTATGCACGCCGGTGTTTACGACCAGCGGGCCGGCGTGACTGATCCGGCCTTCATTGCGGAAGACCGCTTCTTCATAAAGGGCTTCAGGGGGCAGGTTCCAATAGACGCAGTTGAGGTTCACGAGGCCGTGGTTGGCCAGGCCGTAATCGCTTTTCAACACCCCCGCTTCGGATTGTGCGGGTGTCCGGATGTTCAGCAGGTTGTTCGTCATAGCCAATCCCTGATCAGCTTGCGATCCCCGATGTAAATTTCATTTGGTGCTTCTGGATCAAGCGCCCATTTCATCCGCTCAACGCCCTCCGTGAAATCCTTTACTGCCCCGGCATAGCTCAAGCGCAGGTATCCCTGCATGCCAAACTCCACCCCGGGAACGGTAACCACGAGCGCCTTGCGCAGCAGCATTTCCGCCAATTTCTCCGAATCTGCTTCATAAGCCCTGAAGTCTGGCAGGCAATAGAATGTACCCTGCGGCCTGACGGTATGCACACCATTGAATGATCCCAGCTCCTGCAGCATGACATCCCGGTTGTTCTGGATGGTCAGGCGCAAGCTTTCGACCGTGGTCTGAACCCCGGTCAGGGCTCCCTCTGCCGCCGCCTGGGAGATGACCGAGGGATTGGAGGTTGTCTGTGCCTGGACGTTGGTCATGACCTCCACCAGCTTGCGCGGTCCGACGACCCAGCCGATCCGGATGCCGGTCATGCCGTAGAGCTTGGAGACCCCGTTCACCACGATCAAATGGGATGAATCGATATCGAGTTTCGTGTAGTGGTAGGCAGGGACTGCACGGAGCCCATCAAACACGAGCTTGTGGTAGATATCATCAAGCAGGAGGTAGATGCCCCTTGATTCGCAGAACTCGACCAGGCTCGAGATAAAGGCCTCTTCGAACAGGATCCCGGAAGGGTTGTTCGGGCTGTTGACGATGATGGCCTTGGTATAGGAGCTGACCGCGCGCTCTATTTCCTCCATGCGAGGATGGAAGCCTCCATCCTCCGGCACGACGACAACCGGGATCCCATAGACCATCTTCACCATTTCAGGATAGCTGACCCAGTAAGGGGCGAGGATGATGACTTCGTCCTGAGGGTCGATCAGGGTGAAGAGGATGTTGTAGAGGGATTGCTTCGCACCGGTGGAGACGATGATATTCTCCGGGGCTGGCTGCCGCTCGTAATGCTCATCCATGTAGCGGATGATCGCCTTTTTCAGCGATGGGGTGCCATCCGTCGGCGTGTACTTGACCTCGCCCGAACTCAAACGGGCCGCCGAGGCAAGCAGCGCATTAATAGGCGCCTTGTTCTTCGGTTCGCCAATCCCGAGATGAATGACTGGCTCCCCTTTTTCGCGCAGGATCCGCGCTTCTTCGTTCAAGCGCAGGGTCGCAGATTCTCGAATGGTGCGAGCCAACCGGCTGACTGTCATACACAACCTCCAGATCCCGGCTACCAGGAAAAATTGGTTCGCATTCGGGATATAGGACGCGGCTATTATAGCCCTGCTGGGGTAAGAATATGGATTACGGGGCAACCCTGTTCGGGTCAGCCAGCGCTTCGATAACGAGCGGCAAGCCCCGATCCGGGGCGAGGCTGAGCTCGAGCGCCCCCTGCGAGCACAGGTCGACACAAATCCCGCAGCCCATACATACGCTTCGATCCACCTCGTACCCACCGGCCAGAGATTGAATTGCACCAAACGGACAGGACGCTTCACATTCGCCACAATCAATGCAGAGCCCCTCGTCGACCTGGGCTACGTAGCCAGAGGAGGCCAGCATCGGTGAACCGTTGCGCTGAGCCTGCATCGCCCCGCAGCAGCACTCACAGCAGTTGCAAATTGCGTAGAACCTGTTCAGCATCGCGTCTTTGAAGAATGCGTGATGGACATGCCCACGCTCGTGCTCAGCCGATAGGATGTCGCTCGCTTCGTCGGCGGTAATCCGGCGGGATTTCTTCGGATGGTGTTCCAGGACCAGGGAGGCGAACGGCTCGCCGATGATCAGGCACACGTCGAGGGGAGAACACGGATCCTGGCGTGCGCTACGGCACGGACAATCCAGTACGGCGATGTGCTCCGGATTATCCAGGATCAGGCTGCGCGCTTCCGGGTAGGGGATAATTTGCTCCAGGTCTGGGATATCCAAGTTTTCCTTGACCATCACCAACCGCCGGGCTGCATCGGTTGGCATGACCTTGCCGTGATAGTGGTCCGCGACGCTCCCTTTGGGTTGGCTCGGTTCCCTCCGAGGCCTCAACCCTCCCAGCAGCCCGGAAATGCGTAGGTACAGCTTCGCGAGGGGGTGTTCACCAACCCCGACGCGGATATACAGATAGGGCCAGCGCAGGTAGACATAGCCGTGGATGAAATCCCAGAAGCCGTATCCGGGCGTGGTCCGCGCCTGCTGTAAAAAGCGCCTGGTAGCCCCGCTTGAACGGAGAGCGCCATCGTCTTCCCCGATGGCGGCGCCGGGGTTCGTTGGTCGAGCGCTGTCCGGATCCATGCTAGGTACAGGATATGCGCTTGCGGAAAGCGCATGCAGTGTCCAGTGGCACAACCCGGGTAGGCCAGAACTCATGTTTCCTACATTCTCGAGCTTGTAGAGGGATGTTGTTCCGTGAATATGCGTTCGAACATGTGTCTATGCGCAGTCTCTAAGGGGAGGGTCAACCAGAGTAGCTCTGGCGACACATTGCACAATCAACGCGCACGGTTACAATTGCACTATGGTATAAAGGCCGGAATCCATCATGCGCAACTGCCCACACTGCCATAAAGAAATCCAGGACGAAGCCTCATTCTGCCGCTTCTGCCGGCGGGATGTCGACCCTCCCCTCTGGCTGACCAGCCTGCAGAAATGCCCGTTCTGCGCAGAATGGGTCGAACGCGGGATCGACCGCTGCCCCCTTTGTGGAAAAGAACTCGGCAGCCCGCATCCCTTCAGCATTCCCACGGAGGAAGCGGAAGAAGCTTCGGATTTGCTCTCACGCCTGCGGAAGAGCAGCTTCAAACTCGAAGATGTCGAACAGCCGGAAGACGAAGAACCGCTTGATGAGGATTATGCGGAAGCAGAACCTGCGGAAGAACCCTTCGTCGATACCCCCTCCTGGTTCCAGCGTATGCGTAAACCTGCCGAAACGCAGGAACCCGAAGCGGAAGAAGGCTTGGGAGTGCTGCGCGGCCGGCGGATCGATTTGCGTGACGAGCTCGAGTTCGAGCCGGAAGAAGACCCCCTTACCCCGGTGGATCTTGAACCAATCTCCCAGGGGCGCGATTGGGCCGAGATTGGCGGCCGCGTTCTCCGCTGGCTGCTCATTGCGGGCAGCGCGGGGGTCATCGTCGTCGTCGCCATCCTGGGTTACGAACGCATCAGCTCTGCCCCGCCGGCGACTGCCCGGCCTACGACCACGGCTGCCGCCAGCCCTTCCCCGGAACAGACACAGGACGCGACCACCTCTCCTGCACCGACCTACAGCGGCACACCTGGCGTCTTGCTGCCGGTAACCCCGAGCGGCCCTGAATGCGTGTCCTGGGAAGAGATTACGCTCGAAATGGTGGGGGAGACCGTCTGCGTCTACGGTGAGCTGCGGCGCTGGTTCCAGGTCACCGACATCCCCTACGTTGCCATTTTCAGCGAGGATCCGGGTACTTTCGCATTTATCGACCGCGAGCAGACCTACCCTCAATTCCGGCCAGGGACCTGCATCACGGCCGAGGGGGTGATCGAGGACATGCGCTCTACTCGCCCGTTCATTGACGTCCTGCAGAACCTCACGGAATGCGAAGCCACCCCATAAATTGATGCGGGCCGGCACCCAGGTCGGCCCCTACGGATGTCTTTCCATGAGGATGTAAACACGTCCAGATCGACCGTGGGGATGCACCCGTATGTGCGCCCGGGACACATTCGGGCCGACACCCAGGTCGGCCCCTACGCAGGATTTCATTGGAGGAGGAAAACCTGTTGGGGCACCTCCCCAGTAAACCCATGCCTGAACAAATTTTCGCTGTGGGGATTCTTTACTCGCCCTCGTCCGGCGGATCTGCATCCCCCTCCAGGAACTGTTTGTACACTTCCAGGCGCCGGGCTTCCTCCTGGTCTTGCAGGATCCCCTGCACCTTCGGAGAAGGTTTGCGTGATCCACGGCTCTGCCGGTCGGCCAGTTCATCGAGCCAACCCATGCCGCGCAGGGCGAAGAACAGGAATGCAGCGAAGATAACGATGTACGGGAGCATCTCTACCAACCTCTACAAGAATAAGCTCGATATGTAAAATGCATCATACCTCGATCTCATGCAGCGAAGCCACGACCCGCCCTGGACGGTATGGAAACCGTTCAATGCTTTCAGGCGTGGTCACACCCGTGAGGACCAGGATCGTCTTCAAACCGCTTTCGATCCCGGCGACGATGTCCGTCTCCATCCGGTCCCCGATCATCACCGTTTCTTCTGAATGTGCGCCGAGATAATTCAAAGCCGCTCGCATCATGAACGGGTTGGGCTTTCCGACATACAACGGGGCAACCCCCGTCGCCCGCTCGATGAGTGCGGCCAGCGCCCCGGTAGCCGGGACCAGGCCTCTGTCAGAGGGTCCGGTTGGGTCCGGGTTGGTGGCGATGAAACGCGCTCCCTCGGCGATGAGCTGTACGGCTTTGGTAATGAGCACCATGTCGTAACTAACCGTCTCGCCCAGGACGACATAGTCGGGTTCGAGATCGGAGATGACATACCCGACCGCATAGATCGCATCGGTTAGGCCGCTCTCCCCGATGACGAAGGCTTTGCCGCGTGGATGCTGGGCTTCCAGGAAGCTGGCAGTGGCCATGGCTGACGTGAAGATCCGTCCAGCCGGGATATCCAACCCCATCGTTTTCAACCGGTGTGCGAGATCACGCGCGGTGTAGATCGAGTTGTTCGTGAGCACCAGGTAAGCTAAATCCTTCTCCGTCAAGCGCTGCAGGAATTCTGCGGCGCCGGGGATCAGGGATCTTCCGCTGACCAGCACCCCATCCATGTCAATGAAGTACGTATTGAGATTTCCTTCGCTCATTGCTCCCTTTCAGAAACAGATGTAAACAGCCAGTCCGAATCGCTCCGATTCAAGCAGAGCGCGGCACGAGTGTGCTGTAGAGTTCCAGGATTTGGTCGGCCACCAGGCTCCAGTCAAAAGAGCGCGCATAGTTGCTGGCCTGCCGGCCGAGCTTCTTCCGCAGCTCCCTGTCCTCCAGCAGTTGTTTGATACGCTCCACCAGGGCGTCAGGATTTCCCGCCGGGACATGGAAACCCGTCTCGCCATCCCGTATCAAGAACGCCAGCCCTCCCGTTTCGGACGCGACGACCGGTGTACCGCAGGCCATCGCTTCCAACGCAACCAGGCCGAAAGATTCATATTCCGAGGGAACCACGACGACGTCAGATGCGGAATAGTAATACGGAAGCGTGTCTTGATCTCGCTTTCCCAGGAACCGGATGCTGCGGCCTAATTCGGCGACGATCGGGAGCGCCTGCAGGCGGGCCATCTCCGCATCCATCCTCTCGTTGGAGACATCCGCATCGCCGCCGATCAAGGCCAGGCAGGCTGAACCTTGTGGGATGAATGGCAAGCGGCTCAACTTCCCGAACGCTTCGAGCAGGACCTCGACTCCCTTTATCGCTTCTATCCGCCCAACGAAGAGCACCATTTTTCGATCCAGCGGGATCCCGATGAATTCCCGCGCTTCGTCCTTGGCGATGGGGTAGAAACGAGAGGTATCGACGCCGGGGGGTATCACGACAACCTTTTCGGTTCCAGCGTGGTACAGCCATTGGAACTGAGCCAGTTCGGCCTGGGTAGAGGCCACGATGCGATCTGCTTCCTGCATCAAGCGAGTCTCAGCCATCACGCGCGCATCCGATTCAAGCATCTCGCCCTCACGGGCGACCCTGTTCTTCATCAAAGCCAGGGTGTGGAACATCTGGATGATGGGGATGTTCCACTCTCCGCGCAGCTGGAGCGCGGCCAACCCAGAAAGCCAGTAGTGTGCGTGGATGATGTCGTAGGTTAAGCCCTTCGAAACGGAAAACTCCCGGATCCCCTCGACAAACTGAGGCAGGAAGGCAATCAGCGAGGCTTTGTCAACCGGGTTCTCCGGACCGGCCGGGATGTGCACGATGCGGTTGCCGTAGCCCAGATCATGGAGCACATGCGGCACGTGCTCGTCCTGCGAGCGCGTAAACACGTCGACCCCGACCCCTCTACGGCCTAACTCACGTGTCAGGTCACGGACGTAGACGTTCATGCCCCCGGTGTCTTTGCCACCCAGTGTCGCCAGCGGGCATGTGTGAAAAGAAAGCATGGCAATCCGCATGTCTGGATTATCACCGCTGGCAGGCATATTGCCAAGCTCAAATACCGGCTGGTATAATCGCCCACGTTACGCCAGCGTAGCTCAGCCGGCAGAGCAATCGCTTCGTAAGCGATGGGTCAGGGGTTCGATTCCCCTCGCTGGCTCTCCATTCCCACTCGACCGTTTTACGAGCCCAGCCGCTGGGCTCGTGGTCGTTATGACGGCCAAATCGTAGTTGCCAGCTGGTGCCAGCGCGGGATGCTTTCCAATCCTGGCGTTCAGCCCGTATAATGAGCGAATGTCGCACGAACGGAAGACTCCAATCATCATCGGGATCGCCGGCGGCACAGGCTCGGGGAAGACCACCGTCGCCAGCGTCGTCCTGACCCGTGTCGGAACGAGCAGCATTGCACTTGTCCCGCATGATGCCTACTACAAGGATTTAAACCAGCTTCCGGAGACCCAGCGCGAGCAGGTCAACTTCGACCACCCCGGTTCGCTCGACACCCAGCTCATGATCGATCACCTGCACCAGCTCCGGGCTGGAAAGGCGGTCGAGATCCCGATCTATGATTTCACCACCCACTCACGGACCAGCCAGAGCACACACCTGGATCCGCAGCCGGTCATCCTGGTCGAGGGGATCCTCATTTTCGCCGAACCTGACCTGCGCGAGATGTTCGATGTAAAAATATTCGTCGACACGCCGCCTGATATCCGCTTCATCCGCCGTCTCGAGCGCGATATCAATGAACGTGGGCGGACGGTGGCCTCGGTTATCCAGCAGTACCAATCCACGGTCCGGCCCATGCACCTCGAGTTTGTCGAACCTTCGAAACAGTACGCAGATGTCATCATCCCCGAGGGCGGCTTGAATACGGTGGCAATGGATATGATGGTCGCCCGCATCGAGTCCCTGCTCGCCGCCCGTTAGACCGCACGACCAGCCAACAAACCGAGCAAAGGAGCACTTCATGGCACAAAAATACGGCGCACCCCCCGCAATGATGATCGATCCATCCAAATCGTATACGGCATCGCTGGAGACCGATTCTGGGACGATCCAGATTGAACTGTTCGCCGATCGTGCCCCGAAGACGGTCAACAATTTCGTTTTCCTGTCCAGGGATGGCTTCTACGATGGGGTCATCTTCCACCGGGTGATCTCGGATTTCATGGCCCAGGGAGGCGATCCTACGGGCACCGGCAGCGGCGGACCGGGCTACAACTTCGAAGATGAATTCCATCCCGAGCTGCGGCATGACGGGCCGGGGATCCTCTCCATGGCCAATGCTGGTCCCAACACGAATGGCTCGCAGTTCTTCATTACCCATCGGGCCACCCCCCACCTGGACGATAAACACTCCGTCTTCGGCAAGGTCATCGCCGGCCTGGATGTCCTGCTCTCGATCCCAGATCGCGATCCGATGAAGCGCGATGCCCCCGCCGTCGCCATCCGGTCAATCACGATTGAAGAACGATAAACCTGAGCCCTGGCTCAGGGGCTGGCGGCTGACGACAGCGCGCATCCTGGCCTTCGCGGCGGTCGTCGCCATCACGATCTTCGTTTTTTCAATTCGCGATCGAGCCGCCGAACTGCAGGGGTACGGCTACCCGGGCATCTTTCTGCTCTCCCTGCTCGCCAACGCAACCGTGATCCTGCCTGCGCCGGGGATCGCACTCACTTTCACCTTTGGCGCGGTCTTCAATCCCCTGGGCGTTGCGCTAGCAGCTGGGGCAGGCGCAGCCCTGGGTGAACTGACCGGATACCTGGCTGGCTTCAGCGGCCAGGGCGTGTTTAAGGGCAGCAAAACCTACTTGCGGCTGGAATCCTGGACCGATCGCTACGGCGGTTGGGCGATCTTGCTCCTGGCCTTCGTGCCGAACCCATTCTTCGATCTGGCTGGCACTGCGGCCGGCGCCCTGCGTATGAAACTGTCGCGCTTCTTACTCTGGACCCTGGTAGGAAAAGTCCTGAAAATGCTGCTCATCGCGTACGCTGGCGCCGGCTCGCTGGCCTGGCTCCTGGAGTACTTCCCCAGCGTCCGCTGACCGAGCCTGGGACAGATCAGACTTCGAAAACTTGTCTGCGGAGCGTGAATCGGTCCAGGGAAGCAGGATCGACCTCCACGCCTAACCCGGGGGCATCCGGGACGTCAATCGTGCTGTCATCGTTCAGGGTGAAGGACGGGTAGGCGATATCCTGGTGGTAATAGCGCTCGCTGGCCGAAATGTCGCTGTGCAAAGTGAACCCGGGAAGCGAAGCCAACGCCAGGTTTGATGCGCGGCCGATCCCCGTCTCCAACATCCCCCCACACCAGACCGGGATATCGTGCGCCCTACAAAGGTCATGGATGGCGACGGCCTCGGTCAATCCCCCCACCCTGGCCGGTTTGATGTTCACCACCCGGCAGGCATCGATTTGGAGCGCCTGGCGGGCATGCCGGCGTGAGAGGATGCTTTCGTCAAGGCAAATCGGTGTGGTTAGTTCCTTCTGCAGGGCTGCGTGATCGATGAGGTCATCCTCGGCGAATGGCTGCTCAATCAACTCCAGATTGTATCGATCCAGCCTCTTCAAATGAGCATGATCCGCGGCGGCGTACGCTGCATTTGCGTCCACCTGGAGCGCAATATCGGGATGCGCATTCCGGACGGCTTCGACGACGTCGATATCGTTCCCGGGTTCGATCTTGAGCTTGATGCGGGCATAACCTTGCCCCAGGTATTCCGCTACCCGTTCCAGCATAGCGCCGGCATCATCCTGGATCCCGATGGAAACTCCGACCGGGACGCGCAGCTTCTCCCCGCCCAGCATCGCCCGCAAGGAGCGCGCCTGGCGCTTGCCCAGGTAATCCCAATAAGCCATTTCGAGGCTCGCCTTGGCCTGTGGATGGCCTTTGACGTCCGAGAACCCCGCGATCAGCTCTTCGATAGAGATCGGCTTCCTCAGCCTGATGGCGGGTATCAGGAAGTCTTCTAACACGTGCCAGGCTGTCCCGACCGTCTCGTAGGAATAGCCCGGCCGCTCCCCCGCGACACACTCACCCCAGCCTTCAAGCCCACCACCTTCGACCCGCAAGACCAGGCAATCCCGGTCTTGTTCAACGCCGAACGAGGTGCGGAAAGGAGATTTCAACGCCATGCGCAGATGCCGGACTTCGATGCGCGAGATCAACTTATCAGCCAAAGGTCGTCTCTCCGTAGGATAAGATGTAATAGGAGCGCGGGAACGTTTCACCTTGCAGGTATACAAAATCGGTCACCAGGTAGCCCTGTTCAAATACGCGCGTGAAGATTTCTCGTGTTTGCGTCCTCCATGCATTGGCCAACCCTGCATCCTGCGTCCGCAGGGCGTTGAAATCAGCCGGGATCTCAACCAGCGCGAAAGTCCCGTCAGGATAGAAGAGCGCCTCGGCAGGGTGCAGCAGATCATCATCGCCCAGCGTGGCCGGGTTGATTTTCTCGGCGCCTGCGCTCAGGAAATGGGCCAGATCGAGCGGCTTACGCTCTCCACCCAGCCTCGCCTCCACCCTGTGGGAGGTGACCCACCAATCCACTTCAAACCGATCTGAGGCCAGCCCGCTGTTCAAGGCATCACGCATCTCGCCGTACGCGTTGGGAAGATAGCGATCACAGACTGCACCCAGCTGGCGGATGTTCAACCGGGCGTTAAGGCTTAACAGCGGGTCGTAGGTCCATGTGATGAGACGGATGCCCTGCTTCATCACGTACTCCCGCTGTGCAAGCTTCAGGGCATAGCCGATCCCCCGGCCGCGGAATGCAGGCAGCACGCCCAGTTCGTGCGAGTAATGCTCCAGCCGGGCCATGGCCACCCGATCCGGGCTCTGCGAATCGGCCCCCAAGAACCCCAGCACAAAACCCACCAGCTGTGCGCCCTCGAAGGCGCCGATCAGCACGCCCCCGTGGGTTTGGATGGCGTGCAGGAGGTGGGCGGGGACGATGTCGACCTCGCTGGAGGGCCACACTGCCCGCTGTACCTGCTCCACTTGAAGGACGTCGTCGTGTGTGTTAATCGTTCGAATCTCGATGCTATCCAGCATGCTTTGGCCCTCGTTCCCTGCGGAACTGCTCACGCAGAAACTCCCAACCCCAGTTCTTCCCCGCCAGGTAACCAAGATGATCCTCGAAGCGCCTTGCGGCCAGGCCAAATACCTCCGGCAGCGTGTTTAAGTCGGTCGTCCGGTTGACAGCCAGGTAGTCTGTCCAATGGCGCGATGCGAATGAACCCGGCAGGATGCCGGCCATCAGGCGGGCCAGCAGGCGCAGCGTTGGCGGCCGCATGGGAAGCGGGATGCGCATGATGCTGGCCTGCCGCAGCACGAGGTTGACGATCTCACGGTAGGTCAGATATTCTGGTCCCCCGATCTCGTATGTCTGATCGAATCTGCCCGGATCGACGAGCACCCAGGCTATGCAGGTCGCCAGGTCGTCGACCCAGAGCGGCTGCAGCACGGTGGAGCCATCGGAGGGAATAGGGATGAACAACGGCGATACCGCCCCTAGTTTTGCGATCCCGGTCGTAAACGCATCCCCCTCCCCGAAGAGGATGGTCGATCGCAGGATCGTCGTGGGCACGCCGCTCGCCCGGAACGGGTCTTCCGCGTGCGCCTTTGCCCGCAAAAGCGGGTACGCGGAAGCACGATCTGCGCCCAGCATGCTCAGGTAAATGATGTGCTCCACCCCGGCGTCAGCGGCAGCCTCGGCCAGGTTTCGTGCGGCGGCGACCTCTTCCTCCTGCGGGTCTGAAGAGTCGTATGCCAGCCTGGCGCCTGCCAGGTGGATGACCATCTTTACGCCCACCATGGCGGCCCGCACCCCACGCCTGTCTCCAAGGCTGGATAGGGCCACGTCGACCTCAACCCCGGTCGGGAGCGAAGGCGAGCGGCGCGAGGGTTCAATCAAGGTACGCACCCTGCTCCCGCTGGCAGCGAGCGTTCGCAGCACGGCACGCCCGATGAAACCCGTGCCTCCTGTAACCAAAAGCATGGTTGGTTTTAATCCCCGATCGCTGGAGAAAGCGGTATGATTAGCCTCATTAACATCCCCACGCTTACTTGTGGATTCTAGCACAGGGTCATCGACAGGCTGCGTACCGATGCCTGGGTAAGGGTGTTATAGGCCAGCAAGGGGGCATGAACTCGAAATGCTGAGGAGGTAGCTGCAGTGGTTAAAACACGGGTCGTAATCACGGGACTGGGATGTGTCAGCCCCCTCGGCGCGGACGTACAATCGACCTGGCAGGCTGCTATTGCCGGCCGCACCGGGGTGGGCCCGATTACGCTGTTCGATGCGGCTGAGTTCAAAACCCAGTTCGGCGCTGAAGTGAAGGGGTTCGACCCGGATGAGGCGGTCGGCAAGCGCCTCTCCCGCAGGACCGACCGCTGCACCCAATTCGGGATGGAGGCCGCTCGCCAGGCTCTTGAGGATGCCGGTCTCGAGATCACGGAGGAAAACCGGGACCGGGTCGGGGTCGTTTTTGGGAGCGGGATCGGCGGCATCGGAACGCTTTTCGCCGAAACGGCCACCTTCCTTGAGAAAGGGCCACGTTGGGTGAGCCCGCACATGGTGCCGATGATGCTGCCGGATACCATCCCAGGCTACATCGCCATCGCCTTCGGGATGCGAGGGCCGAACATGGCCATTGTGACCGCCTGTGCATCCAGCGCCAATGCGCTCGGTGAGGCTGCGGCCATGATCCGGCGTGGTGCCGCGGATGTAATCGTCTCTGGGGGCGCCGAGGCGGCCATCGTCCCCGTCGCTGTAGCCGGCTTCAACGTGATGGGTGCGCTCTCCACGCGCAACGATGATCCAGCCACAGCCTCGCGCCCATTCGACCTCGATCGGGATGGCTTTGTGGTTGGGGAAGGCGGAGCAGCCTTGATCCTGGAATCGTTGGAACATGCCCAGGGACGGGGCGCAAACATCCTGGGCGAAGTTGTCGGGTACAGCGCGACAAACGATGCTTATCACATCTCGGCTCCCGCCGAGAACGGGGCTGGCGCAGCAATCTGCATGCAAAATGCGCTGGCCGAGGCTGAGGTGCCGCTGGAAGCGATTGATTACATCAATGCGCATGGGACCAGCACTCCGCTCAACGATGCGAGCGAGACGGCCGCCATCAAGACCGTTTTCGGGGAACACGCATACAAGCTGGCTATTTCGTCGACGAAATCGATGACCGGGCACTTGATGGGCGCTGCCGGTGCGCTCGAATCCGTTTTCTGCATTAAGGCCTTGCAGGAAGGCGTGCTTCCCCCGACCATCAACTATACAACCCCTGATCCTGAGTGTGACCTGGATTACGTGCCGAATACAGCCCGGGATCAAGAGATCGCCTACGCGATGACGAATTCATTTGGCTTCGGAGGGCATAATGCCTGCCTGATTTACGCAGGTGTTGGAAAGTGAAGGTAGCGTGATGAGCAGGTTTGCCCACATCACTGGCTGGGGCATGGCAGCCCCGGAACGCGTGCTCACCAATGATCAGCTCGCTTTGCTGGTCGACACAACCGACGAATGGATCGTTAGCCGGACAGGAATCCGTTCACGTCACATCGCGGACAAGGATGAAACGACGGCTTCGTTAGCAGTTGAAGCTGCCATCCGGGCACTCGAACCGACGAATATCGAGGCGCGCGACCTGGACCTGATTATCGTCGCCACCTCCTCCCCAGAGCATATCTTCCCGGCGACGGCGTGCCTGGTGCAGGACCAACTTGGCGCGGTCAAGGCAGGAGCCTTCGATCTCTCCGCCGCCTGCACTGGGTTCATCTACGCGCTCAACATGGCTGCCCAGAGCATCCGCACCGGGTCGATCGAGAACGCGCTGGTCATCGGCTCCGAGACGCTCTCGCGCCTGGTGAATTGGGAGGATCGCTCGACCTGCATCCTCTTCGGCGATGGCGCCGGGGCGTTCGTGCTCCAGGCTAGCGAGCGGCCGGGAGGCATTTACTCCTGCGTCATGCGATCGGATGGATCCGGCGGGGATTTGCTGACGCTCCCTGGCGGGGGTTCGAAGTACCCGACCACGCATGAGACGGTGGACAAGAACCTGCACACGATCAGCATGAATGGGCGCGAGGTGTTTCGGTTTGCGACGCGTGTGATGGCATCGGCAACTCGCGAAGCGGCTGAACGCACCGGGTGGACCCTGGAGGAGATTGACCGGGTCGTCCCTCACCAGGCTAATCAGCGCATCATCGAAGCCGCTGCCAGGGGGTTACGCCTCCCAATCGAACGCTTCGTCGTCAATCTGCAGGACTACGGAAACACATCCACGGCTTCGATCCCGATTGCGATGTGCGAGGCTGTTGAACAGGGTTCGATTACGCCGGGGGACAAGCTGGTCCTGGTCGGATTCGGCGCCGGGCTGACCTGGGGGGCGCTGACACTTGAATGGGTCGAGCCCGAACGGCGGCCTGGGGCGATCGTACGACGCCGGCGCAGGCTGCAAGTCTTCCTGGCGAGGATCCGTTCCTGGCTCAGGCGAGCCGCCCGCAAGCTGGAAGGGCTCATCTGGGGGACCTCCGCAAGTCCCGACGACTAGGTTGATGCGTTTTAACTCAACAGAGAGCAACCTCAAGGTTGCTCTCTGTTTTGTATTAATGGGCGTGCTGGCCTTTTTAATTCTCGGAAACCGTCTCCAGGAACGTGTCCACGATATCCCTCAGGTAAGGCTCGGGTACCGCGCCAACCTGGGTGTGGACGACCTCACCATCAGCCACAAACAACATGGTCGGGATCCCCTGGACGCCAAACTGCATCGCCCACTGGGGATGGTCATCGGTATTGACTTTGGCGACGATCAGCTTGCCAGCGTACTCACCGGCGAATTTTTCAAGCACAGGGGCCACCATTTTACATGGCCCGCACCAGGGTGCCCAGAAGTCCACGATGACCGGGAGTTCTGACTTAAGTACGCTGGCCTCAAAAGCCTCATCGGTCACATGGATAGGTTCGTTAATCATGCCTTTCTCCTTCATCAGATGATGCTAGATAGTATACCTGCTTGTGTTGCTATCTTATAGATGCGCTTGCACTGGTAAAAGTTACCTTCCTATCCAGAAAAACTCGAGTGATATAATCCACTCCTGGCAGAGGAAGCTGAGCATATGAGCAATCCCCAATGTCCAAGTTGTGGTGAGATGGCGCTCCAGGTGATCGCTCTCGGCGACGCACTCTGCCTGAGCTGCGGAGCAGAGTTCAAGGGCGGTAAACGGCGCTGCCCCGCTTGCGGCGAACTGAACCCAATAGAAGGCGAGAGCTGCGCCCACTGCCAGGAACCGCTGACCGTGTTCGAAACCGTCCTGGCTCGGCAGAAAGCCGGCCTGGCCTCCTACCGGTTAGAAAAAATGCGTGCCCTCGCCCCTGAACTCAAAGAACAAGGCAATCGCTTCTCTGATGAACGCATGGCTGAACTCACCGCTGTCGACCAGCGCCGGATAGCGGCCGACCGCGAGGCGATGTACATCCAACAGGCTCGTGATCTCTCATTGATGCGCAACGTGAAGATCGGGTTCGCCATATTCCTGGCGCTCATCGCCATCATCAGCCTTGTAGTGCTCCTCTAACCCATGCTCGCTTCACCCGCATACACCTTCCAACTGCAGGTCTTCGAAGGCCCGCTCGACCTGCTGCTTGACTTGATTGAGCGCGCCGAACTGGATATCACCAAGGTCTCCCTCGCCCAGGTAACCGACCAGTACCTTGACCACATCCACGGCTTGCAAGACCGGACACTCGAGGATCTAGCCTCATTCCTGGTCATCGCCACTCGCTTGATCCAAATCAAATCCGAAGCCCTGCTGCCCCGTCCACCTCTGCGCGAGCCGGGCGAAGAAGATCCAGGAGATGCCCTTGCCCGGCAGTTAATCGCCTACAAGCGCTATAAGCAAGTCGCGATCCTGCTCGCTGACCGGGAGGCCCAGGGTTTGCGTACCTACCTGCGCATCGCCGCGCCTCCCGTCATGGATCCGAAGCTCGAACTGGGCCAGGTCACGGCCGAGGATCTCCGGCAGGCGATGGTCGAGGTACTCTTGAACACCCCCAATCCGCCCCAGATGGCTCAATCGGTATCGGCGCCGCAGGTTCGCATCCGCGACAAAATCAGCGCACTGGTCAACTCATTGCGAAAGATTGGAAAAGTCTCGTTCAAGAAGTTTATACGGAGCGCGAAGACCCGGCTGGAAGTCGTGGTTACCTTCCTGGCCGTCCTGGAACTCATCAAGCAGGACCAGGTCCTGGCCGCACAGGAAGAGCTCTTTGGAGATATTGAACTCTCGCCTGGTATAGCCTGGCAGTCAGATCAAGAACCTTCTGAGTTTGACCTCGAGTTCGAAGAAACGTAAGCCCCGATCGTAAGCGCGATCGCGGCGCCCACGGTGTCGATCCCCACATCAACCAGCGTTGAGGTCCTGCCCTGGACGAAGGATTGATGAAATTCATCGCTCAGAGAAAACAGGATTGCCATAATCAACGCCAGCAGCCAGCGGAATCCGGTCGAGAGCCTGGGTGGTAGCGCATAGAAGTAAGCCAGGCCCAGCATGGCGTAGCCAAGCATGTGACTGCCCTTCTTCACGAAGAGATCCCACCACCCGAAGTAAGGGATCCTGCTCGAGGGCAGCGAGGAGAAAAAGAAGATGGCGAGCATCAGGATGAGAGAAGGTATCCAGCGCACTACGGCTGGCGTCCGTGAAGCCTGCATGGCGCGAATTCTACCACCCAGGACCTGGATTTGGCGGGGGCGGTCGCGTTGCGGTTGACATGCGCGAGCCCACCGATTGCCCTGCGGACGGTACAATCCACTTGATGGGATGACGAACCGAGGGAGAACTCCAAGATGCCAAACCAGCTGATCCACGAGAGCTCGCCTTATCTCCTGCAGCACGCACAGAACCCCGTGGCGTGGTTCCCCTGGGGTGAAGCGGCTTTTAACCTGGCCAGAACCGAGAACAAACCCATCTTCTTGAGCATTGGCTACGCAGCCTGCCATTGGTGCCATGTCATGGCGCACGAATCCTTTGAAGACCCGGAAATCGCCAGCCTGATGAACGAACATTTCATCAACATCAAGGTCGACCGCGAGGAACGGCCTGACATCGATAGCATCTACATGGAAGCCGTCGTCTCGCTCACCGGCCAGGGCGGTTGGCCGATGTCGGTCTTCCTCACCCCCGATCTCGCACCTTTCTACGGGGGGACCTATTTTCCACCCAAACGCCGTTTCAACATGCCCTCCTTCCCGGAAGTCCTGCAGCAAATCAGCGAGCTCTGGAGGCAAGAACCGGATCGCATCGAGTCCATCAGCACTGAGCTTACAATGCGCCTGCAAGCTGCCAACGCGGCACCTGAAACCAATGGGGCGTGGGGCAAGGATGAGCAGCATGCTGCGATGGAGGCACTTTTCAAGCGCTACGATTGGAACCATGGCGGTTGGGGTGGCCCACCCAAATTCCCGCAACCGGCGGTCGTCGCAGCGCTGATCAATGCCTCGATCCGGGGCGGTAATTCGCTGGCAAGGGATATCGCCTGGCATGCGCTGGACGCGATGGCCGCGGGTGGCATGTATGATCAACTGGGAGGGGGTTTTCATCGTTATGCTGTCGATGCCACCTGGCGGGTCCCCCACTTCGAGAAAATGCTCTACGACAACGCCTGCCTGCTCTCCACATACGTGCGGGCCTGGAAAGTAAGCGGCCGGGAGCGATACCTGGAGATCGTCAACCAGACCTTCGATTTCCTTCTCCGCGAGATGCGCTCGCCTGATGGCGGATTCTTCGCCTCGCTCGACGCGGATTCGGAGGGGGTCGAGGGGAAATTCTATACCTGGGCGGACAGCGAAATCGAAGCGGCCCTACACGATGGCCAGCTCATTGAGCTCGCTCGGCTTGCCTTCGATCTCAAACCCGGTGGAAACCTGGATGGCAGCCACGTCCTGGCGTTCCCACACTCCTTGCAGTCGCTTGCCGAGCAGCTTGGCACGGAACCAGTCGAACTTGCCCGCAGACTTGACGGGGTGCGTGAGCGTCTGTTCGTGCTACGGTCGGCCAGGATCCGGCCTGCGACGGACGACAAGATCATCACCGGTTGGAATGGCCTGCTCTTGGCGGCGCTGGCAGAATGCGCCGATGCGACCGGACGGGCAGACATGCTCAGCGCCGCCCAGGAGCTGGCAGCATTCCTGCTCGAGCATCTCATGGCAGCAGGGGAGCTCAGGCGAACGTGGCGCGCTGGGGTTGCCGGCCCGCATGCCTTCCTCGAAGACCACGCTGCGCTTGCCCTTGGGCTGCTCGCGCTGTATGGCGTCGATTTCCAAACTCGCTGGCTCGTGCAGGCCCGACAGCTTGGAGAACAAATCCTGGACCGCTTCCTGGACCCGGCTGGCGGGTTTTTCGACACCCCAACCGGGCAAACCCATCTCATCACACGCCCAAAATCCACCCAGGATTCGCCGAGCCCGAGCGGCGGTTCCATGGCCACATCCCTGATGCTCCAGCTGTATGCCCTTACGGGCGAGGATGTATTCCGGGATGCTGCTGATGCCGCGCTGGGCACCATGGCAGGCCCAACCCGTCAGCACCCGACCGCGTTTGCGGGTTGGTTGGATGCCTTCGAGCATGCCCGGAACGGCACGCTGCAATTGGCCATCGTCGGCGATCCAAGCCAGGAGGATTTTCAGCGCTTGCGCAAAGTCGCTTCTTCGAGCGTTGTACCGGACCTGGTACGAGCCGGCGGTATCCCCGATGACCCGCAATCGCCGGCCATCTTGCACGGTCGTGCGCTTTTAGCGGGAAACGCAACCGCGTACTTATGCAAGGGCTTTACCTGTGATCTTCCCACTTCCGATCCAGAGCAGTTGAGCCGACAAATAGAGGCCGCATACCCGGCACAACGCGCGTAACACCACATCCTCCATAGAAGAAACTAGGGGCGGGGATCTCCCGCCCCTACGCATATGTAGAGCCTGCCGACTTTATGAAGCCCTATTCAACGGTCACGCTCTTGGCCAGGTTGCGCGGCTGGTCGACGTCTGCCCCTCGCGACACGCCCGTGTAGTAGGCCAGCAGCTGGAGCGGGATGATGGTCGTCACCGGGCTAAGCAGCCAGGGAGCCTCCGGCACCCAGAGGATGTGATCGGCAATACCCGGCAGCAGCTCATCGCCGTCGGTGGCGACTGCGATCACCACACCGCCGCGCGCCTTCGTTTGCTCAATCTGGCTCAAGGTTTTATCGTACCAGGGGTCACGCGGTACGATGGCGACGACCGGCATTTCCTCATCGATGAGGGCGATCGGGCCATGTTTCATCTCCCCGGCCGGGTAGGCTTCAGCGTGGATGTAGGAAATTTCCTTCAGCTTGAGCGCCCCTTCATACGCGATCGGCATCTGGATGCCACGACCGAGGTACAGGCAGTGATCGACATCCTTTAACTCCGCCGCGATTAGCTCGACTGCAGAGGCACGGTCGAGGCACTGACCCACCAGGTCCGGGACCAGGCGCAGATCGGAGACGTAGGACCGGCGCAGCCCAGGATCCAGGGATCCCCGCAGATCAGCAAGCAGGATCGCCAGCATGTAGAGGTCAATGAGCGGCGCAGTAAAAGCCTTGGTGGAGGCCACCCCGATTTCAGGGCCGGTCTGCATGCTGATATAGCCATCGGCGATGCGCATCGCTTGTGATCCGATGGCATTGACAATGCTCCAGACCCGTGCCCCCCTGTCACGGGCTTCGCTCATGGCGGCCAGGGTATCCGCCGTCTCCCCGGATTGACTTATTGCCAGGACGACGGTGTTCTCGTCGACGAGTGGATCCTGGTAGCGGAACTCGGAGGCAATCTCGACCTGGGTCGGGATACGGGCGATGCGCTCGATCAGGGTTCGCCCAACCATACCTGCATGTGCGGCCGTCCCGCAGGCCGTGATGACGATTTTCTCTATCCGCGAGGCAAAATCCTCCGTCAAGTTCAGCTGGGGCAGGTATATGCGGCTGTCGTCGAAATCAACCCGGCCGGCGATGGTGTCGGTCGTCGAGCGCACTTGCTCGAAGATCTCCTTGAGCATGAAATGCTTGTACTCGCCTTTTTCCGCTGAAACGGGATCCCAGGCCACGCTCTGTACAACCAGCGCTAACGGCTCACCCTCCAGGTCCATCGCTTCGAAACCGTCTTTCGTGACCACAGCCATCTGAGCCGGTTCGAGGAAGGCCATTCTGCGCGTGTGTTCCAGGATGGCCGGGATGTCGGAAGCGATGTACATCTCACCTTCACCGACCCCGATGACGACCCCGCCGGCGTTGCCCACCCGGGCTGCGACGATGCGGTCAGGCTCCTGGGTCGAGAGCAGCACGATCCCATGGGCGCCTTTGAGGTGGCCGATGGCGCGCCGGGCGGCCTCTGCCAGGTCGTGCTCCATCGCCATGTAGCGTTCGACCAGGTGCACGATGATTTCGGTATCCGTCTCCGAGTTGAAGTTCACCCCCTCGGACGAAAGCTCATCGCGCAGCGTGAGGTAGTTCTCAACGATGCCGTTGTGAACGATCACGACCTCACCTGATGTCCCGACATGTGGATGCGCATTTTGCGCGCTCGGAACGCCATGCGTTGCCCAGCGCGTGTGCCCGATACCCACGTTGCCGCTGACGGGCTGTTGGGCCAGGAGCTCGTTCAGGCGATCCAGCTTGCCGGCGTCGCGCCGGATGACGATCTTCCCGTCCTGGATTACGGCCAGGCCGGCCGAGTCGTAGCCGCGGTATTCCAGCTTTTTCAAGCCGTTGTAGATAATCGGGGTCGCATTGCGCGCACCTATGTAGCCGACGATGCCGCACATAGACTGCCTCCAGTTGATTTTTGGATGTTCGACGCGCCACTCCGTGCACTTTTGTCCAGGCTGTCGCCAGCGCAGTTTTGGGTGCAAGGTTGTTATTTGGGGGGAATTGGATGGGTGCGTGGCACACCCGGAGGGCATCCGCTGATCTATCGATGTTCCCGGAGCATCCTGCGCCCCGGTTAACCCCGCCTCGCGGCAGGGAACCCTCCACCTCGTCTCCTCAATCTTCTGAGGCCTTGCGCTATCCTTCCCCAGGATCTGTGCCTGCCACACCTCCTCAAGCTAACGATTGGGCGCTTATTATACCCGCTTCAGCCGGGATTGAGCCCCCACGTTGTTTATCTGCCAACCAGGCGGTGAGACCGCCCGGCACGCCGCAAGATGGGGGGATAACCCAACCCAAATAATCGGCTATGCGAAATCTAAAGTCTCGGTCGTCGCCTTGCCCAGATCGGCGTATTCACCCCGCCGTTCTGGCGGCAGAAGCGCCGCAAGCTGGTAGAGGGCTTCATCGGTCATCTTGCGCAAGACGCTTCTGTCAGGCTTCTGATCGCCGCTCACAAAGCGGAACGGTTTCCCGAAGCGGGCTCGGGCTGCCGGACCTCGCATCCTGCTCGGGCTCAGCGTGGGAAAGCCCTCTGACCCGAGAATGGCCGTGGGGACGATCGGCGCGCCGCTCTTGACCCCGAGGTAGGCTACCCCTTCCCGGCCTGGCTGAAGCGCCGGGTTGCGCGTGCCCTCCGGGGCAACCAGGATGATCTCGCCCGCCCTCAAAACAGCCAAGGCCTGGCAAATCGCCGCCCGGTCAGCCTGCTCGCGATGGACCGGGATGACCTGCCAGATGCGTGGGAAGATGCCCCAGATCGGGTATTTAAAGGCCTCCACCTTCGCCATCGGGACGATGTTACGTGGCAGACTGGCCATGGCCACGATCGGGTCCACGAATGCGATATGGTTGATCATGAGGATGGCGTTCCCCGCCGCCGGTACGTTCTCCACGCCTTCAGCGCCGCCGTAGCGCATCAGGAGGCGGAACGCGATATGGTCGATCATCCAGCGCAGCACCCATCGCCTGCGCTCAAGCGATTGATGATCGTAGGTTTCTGATATCGCCATCCTGCCCATCCAGCTCGACCCTGTCGGGTATTCCCTGTCCCTTGTACGCTGCTTCTCAAGGGGCCGAGGAACCTGCCCCAACCTGGCCTCTCGCCCAGGATCCTTCAAGCCCCCCAGTGCTCCGTCACAGCAGAGAGCCTCAACGTGCTGTTATCACCTGGGCTGCCCGTCCGACCAGCTGCGGATTAGTTCGAGCGCCGCCAGCACGACCTGTTCGATGTCGAGGTCGGTGCTATCAAGAACAAAGGCATCCTCCGCCGGCCGCAGTGGAGCCAGGCTGCGGGTCGAAGTCAAACCGGTCACGTTCCTCCATCCCGGCCAGGACATCCGCATACGCAACGTCATCTCCCCGCTGCTGGCACTCGTCAAACCGCCGCTTAGCCCTGGCGTCTACCGAGGCATCGAGGTAGAGCTTGATGTCAGCCTCCGGGAGCACGACCGTTCCGATATCGCGACCCACCATGACGATCTTGCCGCGCAGGCCGATCTCCCGCTGGCGCAGGGTCATCGCCTTGCGGACGCCCGGGTAGGATGACACCAGCGAGACATTCGCATCCACCTCCGGGGTGCGGATGTCCCAGGTCACGTCCTGCCCGTCCATCAGGACGTCGTACTGCCGGCCATCATCTTTCGACGGCGGTTGGACATCCAGGGCGAGCCCTCGGGCGAGCTCCGAGACCACGCTTTCATCCTCGAATGCGATGCCCGATCTAAGCGCGGCCAGGGTGACAGCCCGATACATGACCCCGGTGTCGAAATATAGAAAACCCAGGGCCTCAGCCAGGCGTTCTGCCAGCGTGGACTTGCCCGAGGCCGCCGGGCCATCGATGGCAATCGATCTTAACCGGGGAACCTCGAGGATCTTGCCCTCGCTCATGGCTCGCCGTCCCCCGCCGGCTCACCCAGCCCGGCGATGTCGGCGCGGACCCATAACACCCAGCGCTGCGGGGTGCTCGGCGCTTCATCCAGTACCCACCATCGTGCGAGATTGGGAGTCATGGCAACCTCCCAGCCCGGAAGCTTTATCAGCTCAAAGGCCTGCCCGTAGTACTCGGCCAGCAGTTGGACTTCCGGCTGCGCCTCGGCTGTGAGCAGCGCGGGCGGGGCGCCCTGTCCCGGGTCAAATTCCCCGCTTGCTCTCCGGAAATCCCGCAGGGCGAACGCGACTGCCGACGGGAGGTTGCCCGTCACCTGCACCCTCAGTTCATGCGGGAAACCATGCTCAGCGAGGGAAGCATTTTCCAGCGTTCTCAGCAGCGGTGAAAGCCCAGGGCTCACCTCGCCCGCACTCCATAACAAGCGCGCCCCTGAAGGACGCACCGGAAAGTTCAAGCGCCACGTCGCCTGCAGCGACAGGCTCATGGTCACGATAAAGCCTGCCAGGCCAAGTGCATTCAGGGCGACCGCCCAGGACCACTCCATGCCAAAGATGAGCAGCAGGCTGGCGGCCATCAGGAACAGTGCTCCGAAGATGAAATACAGGATCGGCACGGAGCTGCCCAAGCGTGAAAGTTGAAAACCCTGCAGGTAGCTTGAAACAGACAGGTAGGCCGATGCCGCCAGGACGAGGAGCAGACAAGTAAGGACGACCAACTGCAGCCGCTGCCGCGCTTGCTCGCCCCTGAAAAATTGCGAAAACGCCAGGGCGGACAACCAGGCTAACGGGATGACGATCCAGATCAGGTCTTCAGGCTGCCTGCCTACCCGGGCGAGGTTGACCAGCAAGGCGGATAGGACCCAGATTGTCATCAACCGGTGCTCCGCCTGGTTCTGCCTCTTCCAGGCCAACCAGATGCCGGCTGCGCCGAAGAGGACCAGCATCGGGTTCGAAAGCCATCAACTGGATGACCTGGGCGGCCATCCCGGTCGGGCCGGGTCGGACCCATCCCTCCAGCCACGTCCCAAGCCCCGAAGCCAGGTTCGCCAACCCACCCCATTCCAACCCGAACCCCGTCGCCGCCACGCTTGCCGAGACAAGGGTGCTGGCCAGCAGTGTCCGCTGCGGCAGTTCAGGTAGGCCTTGAACCCGGAGCTTGAAAACCCTCGCCGCCCCCCATGCTAACAGCAGCGTGGCCAGGCCGGTCAGCCCGCCTGGTCCGGAGGCGATGGCCAGTCCCAGACCGAGTGCCAACCAGGATCGCTCTCCGGTTGGAGGCAAGCTGGCCATCATCCAGGTAACCGAATACCATGAGTGCGACCCCAAGCGCAGCGGTTATGGCGCTCCCGGCGGTCCTGGAGAGGGTAATGGCGATCGGGGAGAGCGCAAGCAATCCCGCAAACGCAAAGGCGAACAGGTGCCCCTCTCGTTTGCGCAAGAGCAGAACCGAGAGGATGAGCAGGGATCCGGCTGCAGCTGAAACCACGCGCCCGGCCCCGGCCGAGCTCCCGAAAACCTGGAGCAGCGGCCAGGTCAGGTTGAAGGAGACCATGTTGGCAAAGGTGATCGGCTGCCGTCCAGAATGGGGAGACATCGCCAGCGCGAGCGGCCGCGCCGAGCAGGTGAACTGCTTCCTGCCCGAAAGGAGGAATTCGACCCAGGTCAACCAACCTAAACGCGAGGGCTAAAAGCATCACGCCAGGAATGAGAAAATGCTGGCTGCGGAGCTCAACCCGGGCGGTCTTCACTGGACGCTGCCCCCTCGGCGGGCATAGATCTTTGTCGAACTGTTTTCAAACACCAGGTCCATGAATGCATCGAATTTCTGCTCAAACACCGGGGCGTAGCTCGAACGCTCGAGATCCCCAAGGTAGACATAGTCGATGGCGTAGGTATCGAGGATGAAGCGTGCCGCCTCCCAGTCGCTCGTCTGGTAAAGCACGCGAATGTCTTGCTCACGCGATCCCTGTTCCTCGTATCCGCCTCGCCACTGCCCTTCATGACCCGGCCAGCCGATCACGGTTGGGAAGCCCGTGTGGGCCGAGACCCGGGCATAGTAGGTATAGCTCCCTCCAACCGCTTCTGCGACGACCCCGGCCGGCAGGTGTTCATTCATCCAGCCAATCGCTTCACGATCCCCCTCCTGGGCGTAGCTCGGATAGAGCGATCCATCCAGCGTGCGTCCAAAGGGTGGTTTGAAACCATTTGTCTTCGTCCAGACGGCGAGCGGCGTGTAGACCAGGCCCAAGGCTAGCGTGGAGAGGACGACGAACTGGGCTGCGCGCCAACGCCAGCCTTCCCTGGCCAGGATGCCTGCCGTGAAGTAAGCGGCTGCCACACCCAGCAAGATCCAGGCAGCAAAATAAAATTTGAAAATGGTGTTCATGCGGAGCCCGAACTGATCTTTCAAATAGAAGAATTCCGGGCCCATAACCAGCAGCACCCCGAGCGCCACCAGCAGCAAGGCGAATGTTGATGGGTCGGCAGTGCGGCCCAGGTCCAGCCGCCGGCGAGCCACGATCCAGGCCGCTGCGAGCAGCGCCCCGAGCAGCAAGGCCGTCCACGATTGGCCAAGTCGAAGCTGGAGCGTCAAACGGACAGCCTCGGCGAAAGAACCGACACCCAGAAGGTCGAGCACCCCTGAGAGCGCGCCCGGGTCGAGCGCAAAGTACAGGATGGCGGCAAGTCCCCAGGACAGCAGCAAGAGCAGCAATGGAATCCCGAGCCCCACGCCAAGAAATGTCCGCCCTTCCCCGGGCTGCCGATTGCGGAACGTGTGATACCCAAGCCAGAGGACGATGGGCACAAGGAGCGGCGCGAACATCACGATCAAGTGCGGCAAGCGTGTAGGCGACAACAAGTGAGGCAGGATCCCCCCCGCCTGTGATGAGAAGGAGGGATACCAGGGCAGGAAGAAGAACACCGCCAGCCCAAGCAGACCAACAACGGTCGGTGTGAGCTCAACGATGATCTGCCTGAGAGACCTGCCGAATTCGAACCACAGCAGGACGGCCACCATGGCGCTGAGATAGATCGGCGTATCCCAGGTGTTGAGAAAGGCCAGGCTGCCGTAGAGGAAAGCGGCGAAGATGAACTCCGTCCTACCCAACTTGAGCGGCAGCAGGCCGTTCAGCGCCCCCAGGACGGCTCCCAGGGCGAGGAGAAGCAACCCATAGAGGACGAACCCTTTCAAGATGAAAATCAACGCCTGAAGGGGCCCCAGTCCTTGCTGGCCCGCGCTGACCGCCCGTACCACCGTCAGCAGCAGGAAGCCGACCGCGGCCAGCGCCATCAGCCGCTGCCGCAGGCCGGGCTCGATCGTACGCCGTTGCCTGGCCTGTTCCAACTTCCCTTTAAGGTAGACCTGGAGCGTGAATCCCACGCTGGTGAGGGCATAGGGCATCGCCAGCAGGTGGGGATGGTTGTCCGCCAGGAGAAAGGTAAAGAAGGGGAATTCATCAATCGATTGGTTCCCGATGGGGACGCCCACGAGGTTCAGATCCCTGATCACGCGCGAACCCCGCCACCACCAGAGAAACCGGTACGGCATCCAGGTCGCCGGCTGCAAGGGCGGGTTCTCCAGGTCAGCCAGGCCCAGCCAGCTCCAGAATGGAGATTGCAGGATGCCCTCCGGTCCTGGCTTGCCACAACAACTGCCTCGACCATAGGACCTCCAGGAACCCGGCCAGGTTGCCGGTTAAAAGGACGAAGATTGGACCGAGCAGCGCAGCGGCGTACCTGGGTTGTTTGAACTTGACCGAGAGCAGGTCGAAGACGACACCGTAGGATCCAAGCGCAACCAGGGCGAACCAGAGGCTGTTGCCCAGGTTGAATGCAGCCCCGGGCACCACGCCCGTCAGGCGGGTCAGAAACGCAAGCAGCACGTACCCGAAGTAGTAGTAGGAAATGGCGTAGCCAGAAAGCCAGGGATCACGGGGTGGAAACTGCTCCGAACGCAAGATGGCGTTCAAGAAAGCCAATTCCATGGGCTTTTCGGTGGCGGTGATCTCCGGGTTATTCGCCCGTATGAACGCCCAGGCGAGGAACGCCGCGGCAAAGACAATTTCGGTTGTGAGGAGCAGTCGCCTCTGCTGGTTGAACCACCCCAGCAGGCTACGAAACTTGTAGCGGTCTGGCCACCACGCGACCAGCGTCACCGCAATCACGGCCAGGAGCGCGCCGCCGAGGTCGTTGTGTATGAAGTTAAAGTTAGCCCCAAGCCAGAACAGGTAGCCGGCCAACAAGATCCCGAGCGGCCTGGCAAACACGAGCCCCAGGCTTGGGAGGCGGCTGAAAAGCCGCCGGACCAGCGGGTACACAGCCAAACCGAGCAGCGTGCTCCAGGTCCACCAGGCGAGGACACCCAGCATCAGCGCTGCACCTCGTACACCTTCGTCCCACCTTGTTCGAACGCGATCGAGAGCAGGCCACCCTCAACCATGCGGCTGAACTTGTCCAAGCCATGGGTCGGGCAGCGGTAACCGCCCGCTTCGTTTCCGGTTTCGAGCTGCGTGCAGTCCGCCGGTGAGACTTCGTAGGAACCTGGCATGCCAAACGCGTATCCACGCAGATCACAGGTGACGCCCAAGTCACCGCTGATCGGCCAGCATGGCTCGACGAATTCATAGTAGGCTCGCTCAAGCCCGCCGACGATGACGTAAGAGACGTCGTAATCAGCCAGGAACTGCGCCGCGTCCTGTACGGATTCCGTGAGATAGAAATCCGTGATATCGAACAAGCGCTGGTTCACGCCCTGGTCTCCCACTGCGACCCGTTGTTGTACCTGGTGCCAGCGCCAACCCAGGACCCCCGGCAAACCGGTGTAGATGGTGAAACGGCTGCCAAAGCGGTATTCCGGGACATTCGCCTCGACGATGACCGGCGTCCCGGTCACGTGCGTCTGCATCCAGCGGATGGCGAGGTAATCTTCCCCAAGATCGAGCGGCGCGCTGAGCTCTGAATAGTGCTGAACCGATTGCAGGTAGGCCATACCATCCAGGGTGCGGGGGACATCCCCGGTAAACCGGTCTCGAATCCTGGCCGGGGTGGCGGTGATCGGGTAAAGCGCGGTGGCAAAGACGAGCGAGGTGCTGCCCACGATCCACACCAAGCGCCAGCCTCGCGACCAGGCCCCGAGCTCAGCATACACCCAGGCGACGGCCGCTCCGGCGACAAGGGCAAGCAGCTCCCAAACCATGAGGTAAAACTTGAAGACGGTGTTCATGCGGCTGATGTCGCCGCGCAGGACGACAAACTCCACCAGCAGCGTCAGCGCCAGCGCACTTACCACGAAGGCGAGCGCCACCCGTTTGCCCAACTCCAGGCCTGGCCGCAGGAAGAGCAATGTGGAAATCATGCCCAGCGGGATGATGACGAGGGCCGATTCGATCCCGGCTCCCACCATCCAGGCCGTCGCCGCGACGAGCAATAACACCCCCACCCCGATCGCGCCGAAGTACGGCCGAAACCGCGCCAACCGGGCCAATGGCGTATCTGCCATCCATCCCCGCGCCTCCCATGCGATCCATGCGGCAATCAGGAAGAGGAACGCCCCATGGACGGTCAAGTAGTCGATCAGTGGGGTGCGTGCGCCCTGCCAGAGGTCAGCAGACAGGTATCCCTGGCCATACCAGTAGTGGTACGGATAGTAAGCGTAGCGCGCAGCGAGCAGCAAGGCGATTGCGCCCAGGATCGCCTTCCAGGCACGGTCGCCCTTGCGCTCCTGATCGTGGAGCCACGGTGCAAAAAAGACCGCCGCTGCCCCGAGCGCCCAGTAGACCGGGAAATCCCAGGTGTTGGTCGGAGGCAAGGCGCCCAGGGTCAGAGCACCAACCCCCATTGCGAGGAAACCATCCACGCGCCGCCGCTTTTTGTTTGAGGCCGCGCGCAGCCAGGCAAGCCCCCATGCCAGGCTCAAGACGGTGAGCGGCCGGCTGATCATGTGCGCGTGCAGGTCGGCGTACAGGAATGTGAAAAACGGGAACTCGGTAATCGGACCCGCCTCGCCCTCACCCGGGGTGATGGCCCGACTCGGGTTCCAATACCACTGGTCCAGCGGGTAGGGCAGCGTATCTTGTAAGGTCAGGTACTCGAACATCCCCCTGGCGGCTTGCGCCGCCCCGCCGATAAAGTATGCCGGCGGTTGGCTCGCATCCCGGCCGATGGCTTTAAACCCATCATAAAACATGCGTGCCGTGCCGAGATTTCCGAACACGACCAGCAGTAACGCCGCAAGGATGCCTGCCAGACGTGCGTTGGGACGCGGACGCCAGGGGATGATGGCTTGAGCGCTCGATACAAGGTTATGCGCAACCGTGTATCCACCCAGGGCGAGCATTGAGAAGAGCGTGGGGAGCACCAGGTTGTATGCGACTGCCGGGTTAATGCCCAGCAGCTTGATCGGCATGCCGACAAGGACGAAGCCGTAGTAATAGTAGTTGATGTATCCACCGGAGAACCACGGATCGTAAGGTGGGAAAGTCCTGCTCTTGAGCACCGCATTCAAGTAGGAGAAGTCCATCGGCTTCTCCCCCCCGCCCGTCCCGGGCTTCCACAGGTCCGGGTTTGCATAGCGGATGCCAAGGTCCACCAGGAAGAAGATCAGTGCAAAGGCTTCAATCCACAGGACGCTCCGCCACCGTTCACGGAAGAAGGTCTTCAGCGCCTCCCGGTCCCGGTAGGCGAGTGCTGCCGAGAGGCCAGCGAGAACGGCCAACCCGAGGACCAAGGTCAGGCGGGTGACCGGGACGCCGAGGCTGCCAGTCATCCAGCTCACCCAGGCGAACAGCAAGAGCCCGACCAGCCTCGAGAGGGCGTAACCCTGGTCGTGCAAGCCCTGCAGCGCGATGCGCGTGATGGGGAAAATGAGCAGGCCAAGCATGCCAATCGCCAGCCACCATATGATGACGGCAGCCAGATCGGAGCGGTTCACCAGGCGATCCAGGTTAAAGATCTCGCTCCAGGTTCCGGCCGACTGCTGCGCGGACCAGCGCGCTTGCGGCAGCAGGAGGTCTTTCGTCCGGGTTTCGGCATCTTTGGGAAGCACATGGATGACGTGGCTGACATCAACAGCCGAGAGCAGCGTGACGACCTGCTGGCGGTCGAAATCGGGATCCTTCTTGAGGATGAGGACTTTGGGGTGGTCGTAAACCGTGAACGCTTCTTCGGCGAATTGGTCATTAAATTCGAACGGGCCGATCGCGGGATTGCTCTGGAAAACCTTGACCAGGGAGTAACCTAGGCTGCCGCTCGCCCCTTCTTGCGCCGTCGCATAACAAGCCAGCACCGAGTCGCCTGGATGACAATCAAGCAGCGCTCGGTAGTACGCAGTTGTCAACGGGTAGCGCGCCAGGACCCGAGTTGTCGTGCCGTACTGCCGGTTGGAGGAGATGGTGATGTACTCGGATTCGGCCAGGTAGTCCGCAATTCGCTCGAGCTTATCTGGGACTCCGTCCTGGTCATCGTCCTGGTCGTCATGCCAGTACAGTTCGAGATTGCGGACTTCGTAGCGGCCGCCCAGACTCCGGCCGTCGATCCCCCAGGGCAAACCGTCGTCCCAGGTCGTCTCATGCACCAGGCGTGTCGGGCGCATCATGATGCCGACCTGGCCTGGGTTGCGCAGGATCAGGAAGAGGTTATCTCCCCACTCGACGGCAACCGTGGCATCCAGGCTCCCGTCGAGCTGGATCTCTTCTCCCGGTTGCGCATCACCCCGGATTGTGCTTGATCCGAGCACGAGCTCCCCGTTAGGATCGGGCTGGATCCTGGCCAAGATTTCGATTTCACCGGGAGCAGAATCCGCAGTGGCATAGGGGATGTGAATCCCCACGATGGCACCCTCAAGCCGCTGGAGGATGTCATTCGGGATTTGCAGGATTTGCGACTCACCGGGTGCCAGCGTGAACTCGGGGGGCACTGGTAGCGGTTCGAGCGAACGTCCGGTTTCCCCTTCGATGACCAGGTTTACCGCCCCCGGGATCGTGCTGTAGATCCAGCGTGAGGCTGCGGCCCGGGTAAAAGGCACCCGGTAGATGTGGGTAAAGGCAAACGCCCACAGCGCCGTCCCACCGACCACCACGATCCCCAGCGCCAGCACGAAGGTGCGGCCGAGGCGCTTGCGAACCCCCGGGAAAGCCTGCACACGGTCCCATGCCTCGAACAGCGCCCATGCCGCAAACAAGCCAAGCAAGGGGTAGATCGGAAGCTGGTAGCGCATCGCCTTCGTGAAACCGATCGACTGCCAGACAAAGAAGGCCCCGGTCCACACGACGGTAATCAAGTGTCGGAGGTCCCGTTTGCGAACGAGCTCGTATGCAGCCCAGCCCCAGCCGATCCAGGCCATGATGCCGAGCGGCAGCCCGAGGCCCCACAAAAGCATGTTCTGCAGCGTAAAGAAGATCGGTGCCCGGTCGGCCCACTGAAAGGCATACGGTGCATCCGTATTGCCGCCCTGCTGCTGGCGGATTTCAGCCATGTTGGCCAGCCATTTCGGGTTTGGTTTTAGCCCGAAGAAACCTGGGCCGGAGAACGCATAAGGCTGGAAGATGCGGAAGACGATGAGCGAGACGAACGCGGCGCCGACGAGGTACGTCAAGACACGTTGGAACTCAACCTGGCGTTCACTGGGAGCGCGCTGTGCGACCCGCACGAGACCAGCCAGGGCGATCGTCCCTGCCAGTGGTGCGGTGCTGATTTTTGAGGCGAGCGAGAGGCCGAGTGCCGCACCGAATAACAGGAAGTCCATAGCCCGGCCGGTCTGGACTGCCCGCACGGAGAAAAGGATCCCGGCCAGGATGAACACGTTGGCGATCGGATCGACGACAAAGAAATGGGAGTGCTGGATGAGCAGGACGGAGAGCGCGCCGAATAGAGCCGCAAGCAGCCCAACCCGCCGGCTGAAAAGCCTTTCGCCGATGAGGAAGATGATGAAGATGGAGATCAGGTCAAAGGCGGTCGAGACGGCCCGGCCGACGATCTGAACCTGGTCATATCCGCTTTGCCCCGTCCATTCTGCCAGGTAGCGAACGAGGAAGATGGGGAACGTCCCGTACACGAAAAAGCCGTGGCCTTTATTGTGCGGGTTGAGTGGTGAGTTCTCGGTATCGAAGTATTCGCCGATGGTGTCCGGAAGCTGGAGCGAGGATTCGACGAGCGTTAAAAAACGTTCATCCGGGTGCAGATGCGTTGATTCATCCCAGCCGATGCCATCCAGCCTGAGGAATGCGCCCAGGAGGATGATCAGGAGCAGGGCGAGGTTGGTGGCCGTTTCCTTTGAAAACTGGACGCGGGCACCTGCCTGCCGGACTCCCCGTTCGAGCTGATTGTTATCACCAGGAGGATTCATGAGCCCAAATCCTGCCCGGGCAGGGGATCTGCATTCGCCCCGGGTGGGACAAAGAACAGGATGATGTCCTTCCCGGGTAGTGCTGAAATCCAGCGGGATACGGATCCGGAGGGAAACAGCGCCTGGAGCTGGTCCAGCGATTCCTGGTCCTCATGGTTAAGCAGGAAGAGCTGGGCGCGGGGCTCAAACACCAGGTCCGGGAAACTTTCTGGCCAGATGGCGTAATCGACGGTCGGCCGTCCGGCTTCCATAGCCACCAGGCGCGTGTCCATCCAATGCGGGTAACCCACCACGTGCGCCGTATCGTAATCCCCGATCAATTCGGCAAAATCGTGAATGATGCGGCCTGCGTCGCTTGTGTTCCATGCCGAGCGCAAATAGAGATCCTTGTATTCAACAAAGACCAGATTGTAATTAAGCCTGGCCGCGCCAAGGAAGAGCACCAACCCGGCCCCCGCCCCAAGCCAGCGCATCCGGTGGTTCGACCACTGCGCCTCGGCCCAGGCCGGCAGCGCAGCCAGGGCCATCCCGGCCAGGGTGAAGGCCGGGATGATCGCGCCCGCGGCACGATTCGTCGCCGGGTTCTCCCCCGGGAAAGCGAGCGAGAGTGTAGAGGGCAGCTGCAGGATGGGGATCGAGATGACCAGGAACAGGTCGATCCATCGCCGCTTCCGGGCATATCTCACCAGGGCGATCGCAAATCCCAGGTGGAACAGGGCGCTGCTGATCCAATCCAGCGCAGGCCGGTGGGGGATGGAATTGACCCAGACTTCGCCGTCATCCCAGGCGAACATTTTGAGCGCATTCCACACGTTCGATCCAAAAATCTGCAGTGCGGGCCCCGGAAGCGGCCGCTCTGTACTGCCAAGCCGGGTTGCCATGCGGTAGATCAAGTTGTCGGGCTGGTCGATGGCGATGCGCGTCAGCGGCATGAACACAATCATCGCCGCCAGGCCTGCGACAATCAGGTAGCTGATGAAGGCCGTGCGTGATCCGCGTGATTCTCGATGCAGGAGCAGCAAACCCACGCCGATCGCGATCACGATTGGGATGACCCTGGACGGGCTGTACCCGTGCAGGCCGAAGCCGACGACGAGCCCACACAGCAGAAAATCATTTCTGCTCCGCGTTCTGACCCCGCGCGCAAGCAGGTACATCGCCGGCGCAACGAACAGCGGGTACAGCGGAAAGCGCAAGCCCACCCGGCTGATGACGTTCGGCCAGTAGGCGATGCCTGATAGGGCGAGCGCTGCCAGGCCAGCGTTCCGCCCGGCGACCTCTTTTGCGAAGAGGTAGATGAAGGGCAGCGTGATGACCCCGGCCAGGACGGTCCCGATCTTCAAGGTCAGGTAGCTGATCCCGGTCTTCAGCCAAATCGCGGTTGCAGCTGCCATGTAGAACTGCAGGGCTTCCCGCCCGGTGTTGCGTGGGAAGAAGATCGAATAGCGGCCGTTGAGCACATCCACGACGTCGAGCAGTTTCTCGGCATGATCGCTCACCATCTCCGGCGGGAGTGAGCCAATCTGGGCAAAGCGAAAGTAAATTGAGATTCCAAAGACCGCCGCCAGGAGCATCTGCCAGGGGGAGAGCGAGAATCTTAACCTCGGGCTGCGCACGAACCCTTGAAGCCGAGCCCCCCATCGGGCGAATGGGGGAGCGCCCTGCCAGAAAGCCAGCGTCACGCAGGCGATCGATCCGAACCAGAAGATCAACGTCGGAAAGTCAAAGCGATTGTTGCCGCTGGCCGCAAAGGTGAACCCACCCAGGACCAAAGCGCCAGCCAGGTAGGCAGGCCGGAAGCGCACTTCCTCGGCCGGTGCCCTGCGGGTTGGCAGCCAGAGTGTGCTGAAATCTCCGGCCCACAGCCCCCAGGCGACCAGCCCGCCAGCAGCCAGGTAAAGGGCAATGCCGATCCACGGAGAGCCTGTCTTCAGCTCGAAACCAAACTGGGCCGTGAGCGCCAGGAGCAGCGCGACGGGCAGCCTGAGCTGGGCGGCCCTTGGCGGGGAGAATCCCTCGAGCCTCGCTCGTTCGGCGAGGCTTGCTGCCTGGACTACCTCCTGCCGGGCCTCCTGCTGAGCCTGCGCGACTGGCTGATCAAGGGACGGGATGGGGATGGGACGGAGGCGCAGGATGGATTTGACCCAATCCAGCACGCTTGGATTGGTCTCTTCTCCGCCTGCTTCGCTGCCGGGAAAACCGCTGGGATGCTCTGTCATAGGCGCTGTGCCAGGTAGAAACTGTACGTGCCTGAATCGCTTCTAGGTGCATCATAGTATCGCCGCACCAAGCGATCCGTCAACCCGAGGTTCCAGCGCGTAGGAGCGAGGATCCAGCGCCCGAGGAGCTTGCGAGGCAAGAGCGTGGGGGCGCCAAAATAATGTCCCCACTCGAGGACATGCAGCGCACGCGGCGGGAAATATCGAAAGGTTTCCACGACCTGGAAGCCGGCCGTGTGCAGCCGGGCCGACCATCCCTCCTCGTAATCCATGTTCCAGGTGCGGGACATGCGCATGAACCACGCTCGGTATGCCGACGAAAGCCTCTGCATGCCCATGCGCTGGAGCCAGTTCGGGAAGCTGAGTTCGGATTGATATCCAGGGTTGGGAACGGTAAAGACAAACGGCGCACCCGGTCGCATCACGCGTCCCAGCTCGGGGAGCACCCGATCCAGGTGCGGGATATGCTCCAGGACCGAGTTGCTGAAGGCAGATCCAACGGAGGCGTCGCCTAAGGGTAAGTAAGCCCCGTCCGACTGGAGCAGGTGTTTATAGGCGCCCCGCCCCTGGGCTTCGTGCAGGGAACGCATATCCGGATCCACGCCGAAATCGATGGGTTGGTTGAAGGTGATCTGGGCGAAGTGACCATCCCCGCAGCCCAGGTCTACCACCGGTCCCGGGAACTCCAGCCCCTGATAGAAGGTGGCTTCGATCGCCCGCAGGAGCGCCCGGAAGTAGGGCAGCTCACGTAGATGGAGCCAGAGGAAGTCTTTAGACATAGGAGCCTTCATGAGGTGCTTCAAGCAGGCTGGTGAAGAGCTCTTCGTATTGGCTGGCGATGACGGGCGTCCCGAAGCGCGCCCGGATGGCCTGCGGATCGCGCATATAAGTTTCAGGCGACCGGATGATTTGCAGAACGTTGGCCGCCAGCGCAGCGTGGTCGCCCGCCGGGAACACAACCCCCATCCCGGTCGTCGCAGTTACCTCCCGCACCCCGGGCAGGTCGCTCGCTGCCACCGGTGTTCCGCAGAACATCGATTCGACCTGCACCATGCCGAAACTTTCGGTGCTGTTCAGGCTGGGCAGCACGGTCACGTCACACAGGTTGAAAAACGCGGCCAGGTCGCGTGGATCCAGGATCCCCAGGAACGTCCAGTGCTCGCTCAGCGGCTTGAGCAGATCGCGGATTCGCCGGCCGTAGCTTTGCTCACCCAGCACATCCTCATTTTGCCCTACGTACAGTACACGCGCGTTGGGGTGATGGCGGAGGATCTCCGGCAAGGCCCGGGCCAGGATTTCTGCCCCCTTCTCACTCGCCAACCTGGCCGCCATGCCGATGATCGGTCCGGCCTGCGCAGCGCCGCTCCGGGCCAGCAGCGCTGCCACGCGCTCCTGTTCTACGGCCGGGATCTCGATCGGGGGTGGGATGGCGATGACCTTATCCATCCGGCCTGAGAGCAGCCGCGATTGTTTTGCATAGCCCAGCGTGTTAACGACCACCCGGTCGGCAGCCGCCACCGTAATGCGGTTTGCTGCGCGCGAGAGCAAGTTGGCAATGCTGTTGAGAAACGTGGGCGGCAGGCTCAAATCACAATGGTAGGTAACAACCACGGGTTTACCCATCCGCCGCGCGAGGTAGGCAAGGGGGGCTGCATCCAGTTGGGGCACATGCAGATGCAGTAGATCATGCTCCATAAGCAGGGAATGAGCTGTTGGAAGCAGCGCCGGCATGATGGGCCCCTTGCTAACGCGCAAGGCAACACCGACTCGGTGCACATGCACCCCCTCAAGCTGTTCATCCCTGGGAAGCGAGGCGTCATAACGGGAGGTTAGGACCGAGATGGTGTGCCCACGCCTGGCCAGTTCCTTTGCCAGGCGCTCGGTATACACTGTCAAGCCCGAGTAGTGGGGCCGATAGTAATAGAGGGAATTTAGGATCTTCACGGGTGCTGCCTGCGGGTGTTGGCCGAACCCCAGGCGAGCACGGATTGGTAGAGGCCCTTCAAGCTCTCCCCCTCCTGTGCGAGTGCGAACCCCCCGAAGGTCGTGGAGATGGCATAGTTGATGGCATGCAAGATGAGGGCCGCCGCCAGGGCATCGGCTTGGCCCACGCCGAATGCCGAGAGGGCGAGGACGGCGCCTGCTTCGAACACGCCGATCGAGCCCGGTGAGGAAGGAATGGCCCCGCCTAGCAGGGAAACTGGGAGCATGAAAAAAGCCCAGAGCAGTGCCGCGCTGGGAACGATAGCCCGGACGACAAGCCAATACTGGATCCCGGCCAACGCCCAGCTCAGAATAATCCACCCCGCGCTTGATCGAAATACCTTCCAATCCTCGAGGGCGCGTACGCCCGTGCGGAGCTGAGTGAAAATGGGAAGCCAGCGATCCGCGCCCTCCGGGGAGCCGGGCCGCAAGCCCCGCAATCCACTTGGGGCGGTTGAGCGCAACCCGCACCAGGACAAGCCCAAGGACGAGGCCCAGGCCGAGTACGATCGCCACGCTCAGAGCCCCGGGGAGCCGCAGTGCAAAAGGGAAGAGGATGAGCAGGAGTGAAGCTGCCAGGAGCAGGTCGTACATGCGTTCGATGAAAATGCTCGAGAGGACGCTCAGGACCGAGTGATCTTGGCCCTGTCCCAGGAGCACGGCTCTCCCGACCTCCCCCAATCTCCAGGGGAGCAGGTTGTTAAGCAGGTAGCCTTCGTTGAGGACGTTAAAGACCCGCCTGAAGGTGAAACTCCACCCGAGCAGCGCCCGCCACGCGAGCACCCTGGCGAGCATGGAAAGGACGAAGAGCAGGATGGCCAGGAGGACCAACCTTAAATCCACCCGCGACAGCGCCTCAACCAGCGCAGGCCAACCGCTCCAGCGGATGGCAAGGAACAAGGCAGCTGCGCTGATGAGCAAACCGAGCACGATACCCAAACGGCTGCGCGAAATGGGTCTTATCATGGCGGGGCGATTATACACTTCAGATGGGGTATCGGTTGTGGATTTCTCCGGGGGAAGTCCGTCCCCTGGCGTGATCAGGGGGAAAAGCCCCGGCCGGCGTTCCCGGTTGTTTCAAAAACGGAGTCAAGCAGCTCCTGGGGATCTCGCTCTGCGGTGGCCTCGCACAGCCACAGCAAGAACTCCTCATTGCCCTTCGGGCCCTTGAGGGGTGAGCGGATCAAGCCGTGCGCCCAGAGCCCCTCTGCCCGGGCTGAATCGATGACGCGTGCGACCGTATCCATGCGGATATGTTCATCTTTGACCACGCCCCCCCGGCGGACGTGCTCCCGGCCAGCTTCGAACTGCGGCTTCACAAGAATGACGATGTTGCCACCCGGCCGGATCAGGTCCGCAATGACGGGAAGCACCAGCCCAACCGAGATGAAGGATACGTCCACCACGACCAGGTCGACCCGCTCGGGCAGCGCCTCCAGGTAGCGGATGTTCTGCCCTTCGAGGGGGACGACGCGCGCGTCCTGGCGGAGCTTCCAGTGGAGCTGGCCGCGGCCCACGTCAATCGCATACACCCGGCTGGCTCCTTGCTGCAGCAGGCAGTCCGTAAAGCCGCCAGTGGAAGCGCCGATGTCGGCGCATATCGAACCAGCAGGTTGAATCTCGAAAGCCTGCAGGGCTGCTTCGAGTTTTTCACCCCCGCGGGAGACGAACGCTGGCCCCTGGTCGAGCGTGATCTTCGCGCCTGCTTCCACCCGCTGCGAAGATTGGTGAACGAGTTCGCCGTTCACCCGCACCTGGCCGGCCATGACGAGCTTCTGCGCCTGGGAGCGTGATTCAACCAGTCCGGCTTCAACGAGCGCGAGATCGACCCTTATCTTTGTCATTTCCAGCAATGATTGTACTTGAGGGCCCTCCCGTGTATCTACGGGGTGCATTCCTTGCCGCACACATGCATCCCTGCTATCATCCGCCCTATGCTTAAAGCTTTACTGCGCGCCATTCGACCCAAGCAATGGATCAAGAACGCCATCCTGTTCTCGGCGCTGGTCTTCGATCAGCAGCTCTTCCAGATCGAACCACTCCTGCGAACGATCGCCGGGTTCATCCTGCTTTGCCTGGCAGCAAGTTCGGTGTACCTGATCAACGACCTGGCCGACCTCGAACAGGATCGCATGCACCCCAGGAAAAAGCTGCGCCCGCTTGCCTCCGGGGCGCTTTCCACGACGGCCGGCCGGACGGCAGCGGTCGTCTTCAGCCTGAGTTCGCTCGGCCTGGGGTTCGCGCTCAGCACGGGTTTTGGAATCATCCTGCTCATCTATATTGGCATGAACCTGCTCTACTCATTCTATTTGAAACATATCCCCATCATTGATGTCCTGGTGCTCGCATCCGGGTTTGTGCTCCGGGTGGGTGCTGGGGTGGTGTTGATCACTGTCCAGCGTTTTTCTCCGTGGATGTACGTCTGCGTGACGCTGCTTGCGCTCTTCGTCGGGCTTGGGAAACGCAGGGCGGAGATGGTGCTCTTGAGCGAATCGGCCAATTCCATCCGCCGCGTCCTGGATGGATACACCCTGCCCTACATCGATCACCTGCTCACCATTGTGTCCAGCACCACCATCGTCGCGTATTCCCTCTACACGTTTTCAGCGGATAACCTGCCCGCCAACCACCTGATGATGCTCACCATCCCCTTCGTGATTTACGGCATCTTCCGCTACCTGTACCTGATCCATGTCGAGGGCGAGGGCGGCGCGCCGGAGGAACTGCTCTTGCGGGACCGCTCCTTGATGGCGACGGCCGCATTGTGGGCTTTGAGCGTCGTGGTCGTGCTCTACTTGCCTCTATGATCCAGGGGGATGCACCGGCGAAGATCATCCTCTTCGGGGAACATGCGGTGGTCTACGGCCAACCAGCAATCGCCGTCCCGCTCTCCGGCTTGCGGGCCCAGGCCACGATAGAGGAAATTCAGGCCGGCGAACCGGGCCAGGTCCAGCTGATCAGCGCACAAACCCAATCCCGGATATGGCTACACGAAGCGGCGCTGGGCGACCCGCTTGCCGCCATCACGCGCAACACCCTCGCCAGGCTTGATCGTGTTGTCACTGCCCCGATCCGGGTCACGATCGACTCGGCCATACCCCCCGCAGCCGGCCTGGGCTCAGGCGCAGCCGTCTCGGTGGCGGTCGCCCGGGCGCTGGGGCGCTACTTCGGGATCGAGTTCGAGCCCGGAGACCTGTCGGACCTGGCCTATGAGGTCGAGATCATCCACCATGGCTCGCCCTCCGGCGTGGATAACACCGTGATCGCCTACGAAAAACCGGTGTTCTTCGTCCGGGGAAAAACCCTTGTACTGTTCCAAATCAAGACCCCCTTCACGCTGGTCCTGGCCCACAGCGGCGAGGTGACCCCGACGGCGACGGCGGTAGGCCGGGTGCGCGCATTGTGGGAAAGCGAGCCGGGTTCGACGGAAGCTTGCTTCACCGCCATTGGAGAGGTCGCCCGAGCAGCCTACGACGCACTCCTGGGAGACCGGGTTGACGAACTCGGCGACCTGATGACCCGCAACCATGAACTGCTCAAATCCCTGAAGGTAAGCACCGAGCGTCTTGATCAGCTCGCGGTGGCAGCGCTCGATGCGGGAGCCGCCGGGGCGAAGCTTTCTGGCGCCGGCCTGGGCGGCTACCTCATCGCACTGGTCCGCCCGGAGTCTGCAGCCGGCGTCCGGGAGGCATTGCAGAGCGCCGGCGCCGACAAGCTGCATACGGTCGAGGTGGCATGATGATTTTCTTGAAGCTGGGCGGCTCGCTGATCACGGACAAAGCCAGGCCGCTCACCGCCAGGCACGAAGTCATCGAGCGGATGGCATTCGAGACCTCCGAGGCACGCCGTGCCAATCCCGCTTTACAGTTGGTGATCGGACACGGGTCGGGATCCTTCGGCCACCACCTTGGCGCCCAGCACGGCACCCGGCAGGGCGCGCAGACGGATGCAGAGTGGCTGGGGTTCAGCAAGGTCGCCGGAGCGGCCCGCCAGCTGCATCAGCTTGTGATGCAAGCCTTCCTGGCCCAGGAGCTGCCCGTGATGTCCTTCCCCCCTTCTGCTTTTCTCATCTCGAACGCCGGTGCCTTCGAAGAAGGTTTTATCCGTCCGGTTCAGCATGCGCTGCAAGCCGGGCTCATGCCGGTCGTCCATGGGGATGTCATCTTTGATTCTGCCCGGGGAGCGACGATCTTTTCAACCGAACAAGTATTCAACGCCCTGGGCAGGAGCCTGGAACCGACCCGCTACCTGCTGGCCGGGATCGAAGCCGGCGTGCTCGATCCGGATGGAAACATCCTGGATCAGGTCCGCCCAGCCGACGTCGAGCAGCTTGTCTTCGACTCGCCAGGCGGCGAGGATGTCACCGGGGGGATGCGTTCGAAAGTTGAAGAGGCTGGCCTGTTCGCGGCTGAACACCCAGAGTGCGAAGTGCTCATTTTCTCGCCGAAAGCCGATGGCAGCCTGACCGAGGTGCTCCTCGGCCAGCGCGCCGGCACCCGGATAGGCGGCTAACCCCCCCCAACGTGTTGGCTGGATAGTGGGTTCCGGCTTGACCGACATGGATGGACGTAACTTGTCCTCGCCCAGGCTTTCGCCTAGACTGGACCCGAATCCCTTCCACGCGTGAGGAATCCGGTTCATGTCCAAGAGTTCCACGCATCCTAAGCAAAAACCCAAAGCCACATCGATGAATTCAGGAGGCCTCGCATGAGCGAGCGTACAAAAGTATCCCTGCCGGCACTGTTTAAGAAGGTCGAGCAAGGTCAACCTATCACAATGCTTACCTGTTATGACTATCCCACGGCCTACTTCCAGGAGCAGGCCGGCGTCGACATGGTCCTTGTGGGGGACAGCCTCGGCATGACCATGCTCGGCTACGATTCGACCCTCCCGGTGACCATGGAGGACATGATCCGCCATACCCAGGCCGTGCGGCGCGGGACGCCATCCGCCTGGTTGATCGGCGATATGCCCTACATGAGCTACCAGGCGAGCACCGAAAGCGCGATCCGGAATGCAGGCCGTTTCATGGCAGAAGCTGCTTGCGATTCCATCAAGCTGGAAGGCGGCCAGGAGATTATCGATCGCGTGCGGGGCATCGTCTCCGCGGGCATCCCCGTTATGGGGCACCTGGGCCTGACGCCTCAGAGCGTGAGCGCCTTAGGCGGGTTCCGGGTCCAGGGCAAGGGTGCGCTCCAGGCCAAGAAGATCCTCGATAACGCCCTGGCGCTCGAACAAGCCGGTGTCTTCGCAATCTTATTCGAGATGATCCCGGACCGGCTGTGTAAGCTCATCACGGAGCACGTCAGCAGCTGCTTCGTGATCAGCCTCGGCTCAGGTCCCCACGCCCATGGTCAGCTCCTCATTTACCACGACATGTTCGGGCTGTACCCCAAGTTCAAACCACGCATGGCCAAGGTATTTGGAGAGGCCGGGAAGGTCATCCTGGAAGGCTTGCAGAAATACGTCGAGGAGGTCCAGGATAAGTCGTTCCCACAGCCTGAAAATTGGTTTGGGATGTCGGATGAGGAATACGACGAGCTGACTCAATTGCTCGACTGAGATGCCTTTCTACCTACAAGACTGAAGCCGAAGGGAGACCTGGAATGACCTCCGAAATGCGCAACCTGCTTAAAATCCCCCCGACCCGCCTGGATGCCATCAACCAGCTCCTGCTCGATCCCGAGACGCGGGTCATCGAGGATTTCTTTGGCGTCGTCGACAAGTACGGGACACCTGCTGAAATCAACGCAAAAGCAGCGCAGGCTTTGGACCTGGATTCCCTGCGAGCGCGCTTGGAGGATGTCCAACCCAAATATATGGAGCACCTGGACTGGCTGGTGGAGCAGCGTGACAAAGGCACATTTATCTCCGAGTCCGAATACCGCAAGCAAGTGCTCGGCGATCGAGCCGAGACGATGACCTTTGCGGAGGATTTTGCTGTCACGCTCGAGATCAGCTCCTTTCAGTACTTCCCCTGGATCGTGGAGATCGCCAAGCGCGCCATTGCGGAGGGGATGCTCATGCCCGGGCGCTTTATCCGGGTGCGAAAAATGAAAGAGCAGGAGGCGGACGGGGATCTGCTGGCGACCGCCGCGGCCATGCAGGTCATCGGGGCCAGCTACGTGGAGACGCTCGATACCAAAGGCACGGATGGTTCCAATGTCCACCTGGGAGGGCCGGAAACCATCACGGGCTATTTCGGAGGCGTCGGACAGCCAAACGAGTACGCGTTGAAATGGCTGGACGAGTACCTCTACTATTACACCAATTACGGCGTCCGGCAGGTGCTTAACATCAATCCGGGGACCGTGCTGCTCGGCTACCTGCTGCACCGGATCGGGGTCGATATCGAGTTTAAGATCTCGGTGTTCATGGGCAACGATAACCCCTACGCCGCGTTGTGGACCTTGCTTGGCGCAAAACTCTTCAGCCGCGACGACGGGAGCTCGCCGTTGATCGGTTTCAATTGGAGCAATTCGGTAAACAACGAGTCGATGGAGATCACCGCCCAATTCCGGCGTGAATTGGGTTTCGAGGACATCGTGCGGTTCGAGCACCACATCACGGAAACCTACAAGAGCATCGTGCGCCAGCCCTATAACCGGCGCGCCGAGCTCATCGCCATCGCCGACCACGTCGCGAACATCTCCGCCAAGCATGAAGGTGGAGACCCAGAGATCGACGCGAAGCGCCCCCATCCAAGCGACATCCTGGATTACTTCCGCGACAAGGCCGAAGTCATCGAGGCTGGCGATTGGGAGCATCTTGGCACGAATTTTATGGATAAATTCGAGGCCTTGAACACGACCGCCCGAGCGCTCACAGAAAATGGCCTGGCCTTCAAGGCAGCCCAGGCGCTCCACCACAGGTAACACATTAGGCTCCCCGGTTGGCTCAGCTCGCTGCAGCCTGGGGTTGCGCTCTTCCCAGGAGGTGTCCGCATGACAGGTGCGCGGGATCCCCATCCCTTTCCTGGGAAGCCAGGCCCGTTGGTAGAATTCAACCTGTTACATCGATGAGCATGCAACGCATACGCCGACATTGTTCTCAGGAGGTCGAACCGGATGAATTCCCTGCTTAAAAAGCTCAACCTGGAAGAGGTGAATCCCGGCGCCTGCACCGGGCAGGAGGGGTGGATCCGAGACCCGAAAGGCAAGGAGCTTGTCTCGTACAACCCCACCACTGGCGAGCCCTTGGCTAGCATCATCCAGGCTTCCCCGGAAACCTACACCGCCCTTTCCGCCCACGCCCATGGGGCTTTCCTGAGGTGGCGTGAGGTACCGGCCCCGAAGCGGGGCTTGCTCATCCGTGATCTCGGAGACGCGCTGCGGGAATACAAAGAACCGCTCGGGGACCTGGTGACGCTGGAGATGGGAAAAATCAAGGCCGAGGGGCACGGAGAAGTGCAGGAGATGATCGACATCGCTGACTTCGCGGTCGGCCTCTCCCGCCAACTATATGGCCTCACCATGCCTTCCGAGCGGAGCGAACACCGCATGTACGAGCAGTGGCATCCGCTCGGGGTAGTCGGGGTGATCACGGCCTTCAACTTCCCGGTGGCGGTCTGGTCATGGAATACGACCATCGCCGCGGTCTGCGGCGATCCCGTCATCTGGAAACCTTCCTCGGACACGCCGCTTACGGCCATCGCCGTCCAGCACATCGCCAACCGGGTCATGGCCGACCATCAAGTCGATGGCCTCTTCAACCTGGTCATTGGTTCAGGACGGGATGTCGGCGAACTCATGCTCAACGACCCACACCTGCCCCTGATTTCATTTACTGGCTCTACCGGGATCGGCCGTCACGTCGCAGAAGCGGTGGCCGGCCGTTTCGGCCGTTCCATCCTCGAACTCGGTGGAAACAACGCCATCATCGTTGCCGAGGACGCTGACCTCGATATGGCAACCCGCGCCATCCTGTTCGGCGCGGTCGGCACCGCCGGCCAGCGCTGTACAAGCACCCGACGCATCATCATGCAGCGATCGATCGGCGAGGAACTTACCAGGCGCCTGAAGGATGCCTATGCGCAGGTGCGTATCGGCGATCCCCTGCAGGACGACACCCTCATGGGGCCGCTTGTGACCTCCTCGGCGGTGGAAGAGATGTTCGAAGCGCTCGAGCAAGCCCGCCAGGACGGGGGCGAGATCATCTCTGGCGGGAAGATGCTGCCAGAGCTTGGCCCGAATTTCGTCGAACCGACCATCGTTAAAATGCCCGCCCAAACCGAGATCGTGAAACAGGAAACTTTCGCCCCCATCCTCTACCTGCTGGAGTTCGACGACATCCCGCAGGCGCTTGAGATCCACAATGACGTACCCCAGGGGTTATCCAGCGCAATTTTCAGCCTGAACATGCGCACGATCGAGAAGTTCCTCTCAGCCGGTGGCTCCGACTGCGGCATCGCCAATGTGAACATCGGGACCTCAGGCGCAGAGATCGGGGGTGCGTTCGGCGGCGAAAAGGAGACCGGCGGTGGACGTGAGTTGGGATCGGATGCCTGGAAAGCCTATATGCGCAGGCAGACGAACACGGTCAATTGGTCTGATGAACTGCCGCTCGCGCAGGGGATCCAATTCGGAGATTGACCCATCGGCAGACAATTGAAGAAACAGGAATCCCCTCAACCTTGTTCACGTTGAGGGGATTGAGCTTCGATCTAAGGAAGCGTTATTCCTTTGGCGGAGGCTCTAGCTCTGGCAGGCTGGCTGCATCCCCCGTGAAGGTCACCGCCCCACTCCATACCCAGCCGTTCTTCCCTTGCTCGACGCGCTCGATTAGATACCAGGTCCCGGTTACGGTGTTTTCGTACTTGCCAACGACGTAAGCCAGCTGGCCCTCAAGCAAAAAATCGATGTGTGTATAGGTTTCATCCGGGCCCTCCCGGACGTACGCGTTGTAATCCGCAATCACATTTGCCCTGCCCACCGTCGGGGTCGGTGTCGGCTCCGGCGTGGGGGTCTCCAGCGGCGGTGTTGCAGTAGGGGGTACGGGCGTTGGAGGGGGTGTTTGAAAGGTCGCCTGCTTCGTGAGCTCGGCCTTGGCCTGCGCGGTCGCCAACACCGCTTCGCTCCCGGGAGACTCCGTGGATGGGCCGCCTGCCGCACCCCGGCACGCGGTGAGGCTGAAGGCAGCGAGTATAGGAAGCAGCAGCTTTGTTGAGAGCCTCATCCCAAGATTACTCTCCCAGACTGAGCGGGCGGTCCGGCACTGGCATGCAACCTGCACTTGTGCGAACTGGGTGAGTATACCCCACACGCAGCCCCGATGGCCATGCATGGATGTGGGGGCGGCAGTGGTACAAGTTTCCTCTCCACCCTACCAGGATCGTCGTGCTATCATGCTGCTATATGGGAATCGAAACAGGGGCATTAGCCCCAGCGCGCACCCGGGACCGGGAGGCTGAGATGCCGGCGGATTCTTCTGCTGCCGATTCCAGCCCTAAGCTGGATGCGGAATACCTGGCCGCACTCCAGAAGCTTGAGCGCGCCCAGGAACGCATGCTTTCCTCCGCCATCGCCTTTTGCGATGGCCTGATCAGCGCCGGGCAGCTGCGCGCAGTGCGTGAACTGCTGCGGGAACAGGAACGCACGATCGATGCTCTGGGCGGGATCCAGGCTTCACCCTTCATGGAAGACATCCCGGCGCCTGCTGCTACAGCCGAGTCCGCGCCCGAAGCCGCCGCGGTGGCTGAGCCAGTTCCAGCGACACCTCCCGCCCCAACCGAAGAGCTTGATGTACCCTCAGCGGAGGACATCGAGGACCCCGAACTGCGCAACCGAATGGATGTCCTCGACCAGAAGATTGCACGTTTGGAACAGGATTTCCAACAAGGCCGCATCAACGCTTCTCAGTACCGCGCCATTTACCGCCACTACATGGAGCAGCGCGAGGTCGCCCTACGCCTGCGTCAAAAGTATCCGGACAGCGACCGCTGGCAGATCGTCCTTGAAGAAGGGAAGACGCGCTTCCTGCTGCAGCTGAACGAAGCTACCTGCCACAGCGTTGGTTTGTACGCCAAGGATTCGCGGGAGCGGATATTCGTCCACGGGGATATGCCCAGTTCGGCCGAAGAGGCGATGGGGCTCCTGGGCACTTTTGGCTCCGGGGAGGGCAGTACGCAGGATGGACGGATGTTTGCGACCAAGACCGAGAGTGGCGAAACGCTGCTGCTCATCCCCGGTTCCTTCACCGTAAGCCTGGCCGTGTTCTCACAGGACCCTCCCGCCTGGCAGGTCCGGGCGCTGCGCGAGGTCCATCGCAACTTCGAAGCTGCAAACCGCCCCTCGCTTCAGCGAGGCGACACCGCCAAGCTCATCTTTCCTGACCTATCGCGCTTCGTCAAGAGCTAGCCCCCAAGCTCCGATTCCCCCCATCCTGAAGTTACGCTACAATCACGCCATCATGGAGGGCGCATGCCCACGGGTGGACCTGGCATCATCTTTCTATTCTCCTTCTTCGTGTCCCTTGGCGCGGTCGTCTCCCCCGGGCCGGTTTCTGCCGCAATCATTAGCGAAGCCCCAAGACAGGGATGGCGGGTCGGGACATGGGTTGCGCTCGGACACACCTCCCTGGAGCTTGGCATGGTCGTGGCCATCAGCATTGGCCTCGCAGCCGGCCTGGCCAGCCCCACTGCCCAGCGCTTCATTGCACTCGGCGGGAGCTTGATCCTGGCCTGGATCGGGTTCCGTTACGTGTCCGGCGCGTGGCGTGGGAGCTACAACCTCCCGGAACCTGATCGGGATGCAGATGCCCGTAGCTCTGGCTCGCTCGTTTCCCTCGGCGTCCTGACCACCGTATCAAACCCGTTCTGGTATGCCTGGTGGGTGACCGTAGCCGCGGGCTACCTGACCCAGGCCCGGCTCGCCGGCGGCATCGCCATCGCCGCCTTCTACCTCGGCCACATCTCTGCGGACTTCGCCTGGGATACCGCGCTGGCCGGCGCCACACAGGCTGGCGCCCGCTGGTTAAACCCGACCAGCTATCGCGCCTTGATCCTGCTTACCGGGGTTTTCATGCTCTACCTGGCAGTGGTCTTCCTGAGGACGGGGGTCAACCTCTAACGCGTTCAGCGTAAAACCGGACCGATGCATGAGAGGAGACGCAGCCGCCATGCGTGTCACCATCGTCTCTGAAGATAACGAAGTCAGCGATTTTTTCTCCTACGTGGCACGGCGGGCCGGGTACGAGGTGCGCTACCAATCCCTGGCACAGCTTGCCAACACCGAGGAACCTGCACCCGATTCGGATTTGCTCGTCCTGCATCTCAAACGGGGAATCGGGGAGCTGAAACTCCTGCAGCAGACGCGCCGCCAGTTCGCCGCGCCCATCCTGGCGGTGCTGCCGAGGCTGGACGAGGACGAGCAAGCGCTCGTGCTCGATGCAGGCGCAGATGCCCTGCTTGGACTCCCGGTTGGGCCAAAGCTGTGCCGGGCAGCGATGCAAGCGCTCCTGCGCCGGACGCGCACCCTGCCTACCAGCGCCCTCCCCATGCTTGATTTCGGCTTGATCAGCCTTAATCCAGGCACACGAAGCGTGACCACGGATGGCCGGGAAACTGTCCGGCTCACCCAACTCGAGTTTCGCCTGCTGCACCTGCTCATGACGCACCCTGGCCAGGTCATGCCCTCTGAGGTCATCGTGGATCGCGTCTGGGGCTATGGGGAGAGCGGCGGGAAGGACCTCGTACGGGGCATTGTCAGCCGGCTAAGAGCCAAGATCGAACCAGACCCCTCCACGCCGCGCTTCGTTCACACGATCCCAACCGTGGGGTACTTCTTCGATCCAGGCGCGCTTTGAGACGTTTACGATACATGATTTGTAACTTTGAGACATTTTTCATAGCATCCTGCGACCCACTTTGAACGAATTCAACATACACTGCGTGCAGTTTATTCGCCCCCCAGGAGGAAAGATATGGCACGGGGATTCTGCCCGGAATGTGACGCAGAAGTTGGCCTCGGCAAGACGCCCAAGGTCGGTCAGAAGGTAACCTGCTCCAGCTGTGGAGCCTATCTCGAGCTGGTCGACCTGACGCCAATCGAGCTAGATTGGGCGTATGAGGACGAGGATGAGTTCGAGTTTGACGAGGAGATGGACGAAGAAGAAGAGTATTAGCGAGTCGCAATCAACAGGTCCTGAACTAGATCAGGGGGCCTCTCATCGTACATCATACCGGGTGTCCACAGGACACCCGGTTTAGCTTACTTTCGGCCTGCGGAATCGATTACCCGGCTCGGGTGTACTGGATCACCCACATGGCTTCCCAGGTTTTTCCACCGTCGGTTGACCTTTCCCAATGCCACATGCAGCCGTCGCGGCGAATGTCCTGCCATACCATGCGTTGATGGATGCTCTGCCCATCCTTCTCGGCTGTTCGGCTCAGGATCATCCGGTCCCCCTGCATGCCTCCTGTGAAGTCCAGGTAGCCCCCCTGGTTGTCAACCCAGGTTTGACGCCAACAGGCCTGTTGCTCGTCATAAACCGAGACGCTCAACCCTTTCAAACCTTTTTGAGCATGCGCTTCGAACCGCTCCTGGATTACTCGGCCGTCGAGGATGGCCTCGATGTGGTTGGTCCCCTGGCCACCCTCCCAGGTCAGCTCCCATCTGCCGAGCCAAAAGTCGAAATCATGGTTCTGCTTGGGCTGCACGGGTACGGGAGTCAATTGGCTTCCCAACGCTCCCAAACCTGGCCGTCGATCCCCTGATCCGCTAGGATCTTTCGCTGCGCATCCATCAGTTCCTGCATCGCCTTCTCCCCCATCTTGAGCGCCTGGTCTAGCTCGGACTTGGAAAACGTCCCTCGTTCAGCCGAAGCCTGGATTTCGATGTACGCACCGGCCGCGTTCATGACCAGGTTTAAGTCGGCGTCTGCGCTGGAATCCTCCTCGTAGTCCAGGTCTACAAGCAGTTCCCCGTCCACCTTGCCCACGCTGATGGCGGCGATCTGTCCCGATAAGAACGCTTGCCAATCACCGCCTGTCGCCGGGGCTGAACGGAGCGCCAGGACCAGCGCGAGGTATCCGCCCGTGATCGCGGCTGAGCGTGTGCCGCCATCAGCTTGCAGGACGTCGCAATCCACCGTGCAGGTCACAGCCGGCAGCCGCTCGAGGCGTAGTGCAGCCCGCAGGCTGCGCCCGATCAAACGTGAGATCTCCTGGGTTCGGCCACGTGGTCTTAGCGTCTCGCGAGAAGTCCGCTGGTGGGTTGAGCGAGGGAGGAGCGCATACTCTGCAGTCAGCCAGCCGCCAGGAAGCTGGCGGTTCTGCATCCAGTGCGGGATGCCCGCTTCAACGCTCACATTGCACAGTACACGTGTGCCGCCCATCGAGAACAAAACTGAACCCTCTGGATGCGTGATGTATCCGGGTTCGATCAACACCGGGCGGATCTGGCCTGGCAACCGCCCAGACTTGCGCTCCTTCATTTGCGTCGTCCTTCGTATCGAGCGAGGTTCAAGGGCGTCAGGCACCAGCCAACGCGCTGTAGCGGTCAATGCGCGCTTCGATGACCTGCATGCTCTTCTGCCAGAATCCAGGCTTGCCAAGCTGAATGCCAAACCGTTCAGCCAGCTGTGCGGCGCTGCCCTGGCCGGTATCGCGCAGAAACGCCCGGTAGTCGTCGAAGAACTGCGATCCACGCTCGCCATAAATCGAGTACAGCCCGAGACCAAACAATTGGCCAAAGGCGTAGGGATAGTTGTAATAGGAAAGCTCATGGGAGTAGTAATGCGGCTTCCAGGCCCACATGTAAGGATGCTGGTGGGCTGGATCCAGTCCATCTCCATAGGCAATCCGCTGGGTGCGCGCCATTATCTCGCAGAAGTCGTCTGGAGAGAGGTCCGCTTGTGCACGTCGTTCAAAGACCTCTTTTTCGAAGAGATAGCGGGAGTAGATATCGACGATCACCTGTGACGCGCTGAGCAGGAACGTTTCCAGGATCGATCGTTCTTCATCCTCGCTTCCTGCATCGGCAAGCGCCGCCTCGGTGACGAGCGTCTCATTGAAGATGGAGGCTGTCTCTGCCAGGGTCATCGGCGTCGACCTCTGGATCATCGTCAGGCCGATTTGGCACTCATTATGGAAGGCATGACCGAGCTCATGGGCGATGGTGAAGAGCTGGTCGAGGGAACCATCAAAGTTGCACAGGATGCGCGATTCCTCGAGTGCGGGGACCTCCATGCAGAAAGCACCACCGCGCTTACCTTTGCGAGGCTCCGCATCGATCCATCCGCTGTCAAATGCCTTCTCTGTAAACTGGGCCAGCCCGGGGCTGAATTTTTCAAACACCGAGAGGATGTAGCTGCGTGCTTCCGGGTACGTGAAAGATCGATTGACCTTTCCAACAGGCGCAAACACATCCCACCATGCCAGGCTTTCTTTGCCCAGGATCTTAGCTTTCGCTTTAAAGTAACGACGGAACATGGGGAAGCTGTCTACCATGACGCCCAACATGGTTTCAAATGTGTCCCTGTCAAGGCGTGCTTGAACGAGCGACCGTTGGAGTGAATCTTCTCGCCCGCGACGGCGGTTCAGGATGTTGACCGTGCCTTTGATCCCGTTCATGCAGGCTGCCAGAGGTTCACGGGCGTTTTCCCAGGCCGCAATCTCGAGCTCGAAAGCCCGGCGGCGGGTGCCCTCATCCGGGTCGTAGCGCCGGATGTTCTGAAGGGCTGGCATCGGCAAGTTCTTTAACTCGCCTTCTACTTCAAAAGGGACAACGATCTGGGAGGTGATCGTCCCCTGCAGCCGCTCCCATGCTAACGCGCCAGGCAGGGAGAGCTCAGATGCCAGGGCTTCCTCCTGGTCCGACATCAGGTACCGGCTCTCAGCCACGAGTTCATGCAGAAAAAAGGCATGTGCGCTGAGCCGCTCGTTACTGGAAATCAACCTCGCCAAATCGACGCCCGCCTCAGCCAGCAAACCCAGCCACCCCCGAAGCCGGACTTCCTGCTGTGAGAAACGCACGCTGGCCATTTCGAGCTCTGACATCCGCCGCGTGGCCAGGGTGTTGAACGAATTGGTCGTGACGTGCCCGGCGATAAAGGCCTCCAGCGTCGCTTCCAGCTTCGCAATGGCGTTCATCCTGCCGATGAGCTCGTCAAGCTGAATGGCGATTTTTTGTTCTTCCGCTGGCACATCGCCCGCCCGTCCGATGGCGTGCTGCTGGATGTATTGGTCCAGTGCCTCGATCATCTCTTGATGTTCAGCGAGTGCAGCCTCAAGCTCCTTGGATTCCAGACCGGGGTAGATGGATTCTAGATCCCAATGGGGGAGATCCTGGGTTGTCGTGGATGCCTGCTTCATTGTCGCGATACCTCCTGTGGTTTGGCAGCCATTTCTAAGGCTTTGAGTGTGTCCTGGATCCAGTCCAGGCGGTCTTTCCGGGCTTCCGAATCGAGGGCATGGCCTCCGCCATACCAACCCACGCGCTTGGGCTCTTTCGCCGCTTCAGAGAAAGAGCGCGCTCGATCCTGCGGAACGTGGGGGTCATCCGATCCGAATTGGAAGAAGGCCGGCCTGGGATGCAAATCAGGTATGTTGGTGATGGGATCGATGGGTTGCATCTCGGCCTGGTAGGAGCTGCGCTCCGGTTCGGATAGCGGCGGGTAGTAGAAATACCAATCTGAGAAGCGCGGGGTTCCGGCGATGAGGACGAACGCCCCCAGCTCGGGTGCCTGAACGCCCAGCAGAACGCCATACATTGCGCCGAAATCATGCCCGACGTAGATCAGAGGTGCGGCTCTGGCGCCTGTCTCCACCTTCAACAGCGAACGTGCAGCGAGGAGCTCTTCGACCTGCCCCAACGAGGCCTGGTAGTCGTCCGCATGGGTGCGCTTGATGAACCAGTCCGGGTCCGACCACATCGTCTCCACGAGGAGCGAGAGCACGCCGATGCGCGCGAGCTCGGCTGCCTCGTCCTCGAACTGGCTGCGGTTTGAGTCAGGCGATTCGGGTTCGTACCAATGGACGAACAAGCACCCGGCGCGGATGGCAGAACTCTCGGGCCCTACCAAGCTTGCTGCCCGGCGCACGCCCGGCCGAGCATTAAAGACAATGGTCCGGCTTCGCACATCCCCTTTGACCCGGTCAGAAACAGCCTCGTAGGGGACGGCACCTGGCGCTCGCAGGCCGTCTCCCCAGCCCATCTAAGCGTCCTCTCCTGCCATCCCACAATCATCATCGCCGAACTCAATCTCGACGGTGGTGTGGGAGAATGCCAACTCTCGGAGCACGTCCTGGATGCTTGTCCGGATGCAAACGATGTCATCTTTGGATGTGGCCTCATCGATGACGACGTGTGTCGTGAGGACGTGATGCTCTCCGTCCATCGACCAGACATGTGTATGATGGGTTGAGAGCACTTCGGGGATCGAACACAACTTGGCGTCGATCCCCGGCAGGTCGATGTTTTCCGGGACGGCTTGCAGGAACAAACGCAGGGTTTGACGCAAATTGCGCAGGGTGTTGAAGAGGATGTAAGCCGTGATGACGATGGAAAGGATTGGATCGAGGATCGTGAGCTCGGTGATCATGAGCACGATGCTGACGATAAGCACCGCAATCCAGCCCATGACGTCCTCAAGCAGGTGCAGCGCAACGACGCGGGCATTCAGGGTTTTCTCGTGCCTCAACCGTAAGACGGCAAAGCCATTGATCCCGATCCCGGCCAGCGCCAAGCCGGCCATGCCCGGCGCGTACGCGGCTTCGGGCGCCAGGAGCCGGGGAATGGCCTGGGTGAGGATGAGGACCGACCCACCGATCAGGATCAGGGTGTTCAGCAGGGCACCAAGCAAGGAGAAGCGCCGGTAGCCGTACGAGAAGCGGTGGTCACCGTGACGGCGCGAAAAGTCCTCGAGCAGCCACGCCAGGCCGAGCGACAGGCTATCGCCAAAGTCGTGGACCGCATCGGAGAGGATCGCCAGGCTGTTTGTCCAGAGCCCGCCGACAATTTCTATGATCGTGAAGCTGAGGTTCAGCCAGAAGGCGACTTTGATGTTCCGCACCGTGCCGTGGGATCCATGCGTGTGGGGATGCTCAGTCATGCTGCCATTCTACCGTAGTGGGCGGTTTTGGAGTTTTGGGCGTGGTCATAGGATTTAACATGATTTCTGCGAGAAGGAAGTTAGATCTCCGCCGTATCGATGCGCATGATGCAGCGGCCCTCAGCTGGTTTTTTGATGACCTCAAATCCAACCGCCGCGAACATCCCGGGCAGACCCATGAAGATCGAGCCCGGCTGGTAGGGTGCCTGCGCCGGCTGCCTGGGATAGGCTTCGACGAGCCGGGCGCCCTGGCTGCGGGCATGTAATACGGCGGCGCGGATCAAACCCGTTGCCACGCCCCTCCTCTGCCATTGCCTGTCAACGAAGAAGCACACGATGGACCACACCGGCAGCTCGTCCACCCGGCGCAGAACCGGCGACCGTTCGAGCGCGCCGTATTGCTCGCGCGGCGCAATCGAGCACCAGCCGATGGGCTGGCCGCCTGTGTAAGCCAGGATCCCGGGCACTTCCCCGGCGTCGACGAGCGCTTTGAAGGCCTGCTTGTTGCCTTCGCTACCATTGCGTGAAAACTGCGCGCGAGTCGTCCGCCACCACATGCACCAGCACCCGCCATCTGCGCCATGTTTCCCAAAGAGATGTTCCAAATCATGCCAGCGATCAGGTGTGAGTGGGTGAAAACGGATCCCCTGGAGAGAATCATCCATGGTCTTGATCCCGTTTTTGCGATCTCGGGAGAGAGGTTTGCATCAGGATCCCTTCGGTGGAAGCGTGCTGGTGAACGAGGTGGCGCGCGCAACCCAGTTTTGCAGGTCCCGCTCTGTCCGGAGCACTTCCTGCCCGACCACGATCCACCCCCGCATCGGCCGGCCGCTGAAATCAAACGGGCGAGTCCCTGGCTCCGACAGCAGTTCATCCGTCCTATCCGGACCCACGCGGACGATAAGTTCATCCCCCAGGACACCACAGACCAGGTTCCCGTTCAGCATAAACGAGAGTCCGCCGAACATCCTTTTTTCGGAGATGCCTTGTTTTCCTTCAAGCGTCGCACGTGTACGTTCAGCGAGTCCAAGGTCATAGGTCATTGTGTATTCCCTGGCGTGATGTGAACCCGCCCTCCGGATCATTCGCCGTGGGCGTACGCCCGGAGCAGGTCCACCTGCCCCACGTGGAAAGTCTCATGCCATGCAAGCCCATCGACGTGTTTCCAGATTGGTTTCTCCCCACGGCGTGTCTCCACCACGGTCTGGAGCTGGGGCTCAGAAGCTGCCCCCAGGGCTGCCTCAAGCAGTTCCTGGCTGCGCTGCAACTCATCGACGAGGAAATTGAATTCCAGGGCTGCCTCCTGATCGGTCAAGGTGGCTGATCCGCTGCGGTAAAGGCCGAGCTGATCCTCGCCCCAGAATGCCGTGAACTCCAACAGTTCAAGGGCTTCGTGCCGACCGGCGAGGACATGGCCCACGATCCAATTCATGCAGTTGATCGTCGCCTTGGGCGTCTGGAGAGATTCGGCGTGGGTCACATCGGCGACAAGCCGGTTCAGAAGCCAGGTGTTCGCATCATAGGTGTTTAACAATTCCTCAGCCAGGTTGAATTCCATCGTTGGTCACCTATAAGCGGCGAAGCGCGATCTTGGAGCGGGTCCGGGTTGAGGGCCTATCATCGGACTAGCCCTGAGGGAACGGTTCCATGACCCCAAAGAGGGTTCCCTCCGGGTCGGAGCAATAGGCGTGCAGGCCGACGTCCGCCACTTCGTTCGGGCCGTGGACGACCTTGCCGCCTGCGGCTTCGATCTTTTCGATCGCCTTCGCCAGGACCGGCACTTCGATCGTGTTGATAACGGCTTGTGGAAAATGCTGACCCATGATGCCGCCGTCGATGCCCGGCTGCTCAGCAGGTCCAGTCTTTACCAACCAGTAACTTTGTTCACCGCCTGGCCATGAATTCACTTCCCAACCAAGTGCTTCCCGGTAGAATTTTGCGCTTCCCTCCGGGTCTTTCGAGAGGATCTCAAAATGAACAGGTCGCATGTTACCTACCTCCGAGTGAATACCAAACTCCAGACGATATGCCTATGATCATCCTTACCACGCACGCTCAACTCAGGTTCGATGCTTCTCAGGCGATCGTGAGCCAAATCCGATGTTGGACGGCTAACTAACGCAGGAGACAGCATCCAAAACCCGGCTTATCAACAACCCGGCGGGGTCAGGCGCTCGGCCCTTCCTGCTCAGCATCAATCCCTGCCAGGCGGAAGGCTGAGCGGATCGACGTGGTCGCATACACCAGCATCAAGGCGATGGCGATCACCATGACCACGCTGTCGAAGAGGGTGATCGTCCTGCCGAAGAGCGAGTAACCGGGGTTGCCAAAAAAGAAGACGACGAGATTGATCAGGATGGCGATGGCCCTCATCTCCGTCGGTCCAATCCGGGCATAGGAAATCTTGAAGGTTCCCGTCACATAGGCATGGACGTAGGCCACGATCGAAACCAGCAGGTAACCGACCAGCGCCAACGTGGCGATATCAAGCCTGACGTAAGGCGAGAACCCGAGCCCCAGGAAGATCATCACCTGGCTGAATGCATCCACGGTGTGATCCACGAAGAATCCGAAGCGCGGGCGCTCAATCTTCCGGTATCGAGCGAGGGTGCCATCGAGGCTGTCGCCGTACCAGTTGAGAATGAAACCAAAAGTCGCCAACCACAAGAATCCCGGGGAGAACAGGCAGAGCGAATAGCCGGCAAAGATCGTGATCGAGCCGATGATGCCCAGGATCGTCATCGTATCCGGAGTCATAACGGCCGGCGTGTGCCGCGCCAACCACTGCAGCGCTGGCCGCTCAAACCGACCCAACAGCATATCGTGCACCCTGCGCTGAGTTGAAACATCAGGCATGACTTTCCCCTCCCTGGCCGGCCGGCGCCCCACGTATCCATGCAGGTACAGGGTTTGGCGCCCCAAAAGCCTCAGCCATGTTGTTATTGTCGCGTATCGGGTCAATCGTCACAAGTAGCTGCACAGGACGCATGCCTGGCACGCTGAGCCATTGCCCGTTCAGTTATCGGGCTTGAATCGATCCGTGAAGACATTGAGCTGCGCGCTGTGTTCCCGCTTATGTCCGTAGCTGGAGTAAACCAGGAAATCATCCAGCGAGTATTCTGCGCCATACCATGGCAGGCTTCCCACTCGCGTGAACGCTCCACCGGGGAGCTTTCCTGCCCGTTCCATGAGCGTCTCATGCGCTGCCAGGTACTCTCTGAGGACTTCTTGCGCCTCCAGGTCCCGCCTCGCTTCAACCTGTCCATCGTTGAAATCGCTGGCTGCACTGGCAGCCATCATCGGCCCGGGCTCGATGCCCATGACGGATCCCAACACCTCAACATGCCACAGTTCGTATGCCGCGAGGTGGGCCAGGACATCCTTAGCGGACCAATGGCCGCACACCTTGCCGGTACTCCACGCCGAGGCCGGCACACGTTCAAGCGCAGCCATGAGTGTTTGATGACCGTAATGCAGGATATCGAGTGCGTTCATCGCAGGCTCCGTTCGACGACTGAATCCGAAGTGTTGTCGCTGCCCATGAGTCAGGCGTGCGCGATATCCACTGGACTTGTCTCGGGCTGCACTGGTGCTCGGCGGTGCAGCCAGATGAACCCCAGCGTGGAAAGCAAGCCCACCATCCCCGAGATGTACCACAACCAGCGGGGGTCCAGCGTATCGAGCACGATGCCAGCCAGGAGTGGACCCACCGCGAAGGGAATGAGGAAGGAGAACCCGGACACCGCCATATAGCGCCCGCGCATGTGTTCGGGAGCAAAGCGGGCCACGATCGCCCTCCCGACGGGCGCGACGAGCATTTCGCCGATGGTAATCACCACCATCGCTAACAAGAAATAGACGTACAGGCTGACAAAGCCATACATCGCGAAACCGATCGCGTAGAGCGCGGTCCCGACCGCCATCATCAGCATCGGCGGCCGGTTTTCGATCTTGCGCGTGATGGGGAATTGGAACAGGACGACCAGGATGGCGTTGAGAGACAGGATCCACCCATAGCCCGATTCAGGGACCTGGTACGTATCCCGCAGGAAGACGCCGAGGGTGGTGCTCATATTCATGTACACCAGGCTCATCAACATCACTGCAGCCAGGTAAAGTATGAAAGCTGAATCGCGCAGCACGCACAGGTACCCGCGGAAGGTCGCAGCCACCAACTCGGTTTCATGGCCTGGGTCGCTTTGTGGACGCGTCTCCGGCATCGCCCGCCAGACGATGCTGGCGCTGATTAAGCTGATGACGGCATCGGTGATGAAGAGTGCCAGGTAGGACCTGGTCGCCAGGAACCCACCGATAGCTGGCCCGATCACGACCGAAACGTTGAAGGCAACCCGCAGGATGCCATACCCCTGGGCTCGCTTCTCTTCCGGGAGCAAGTCGGCGACCATCGCTTCATACGCCGGACCACCTGCGTCGGTGAAAATGCCCACCAGCAGTGCCACGACGAAAAAGAGCGAGAGCGTGTCGACCAGCCCCATCAGGACGGCGCTCAAGGAGGTCGAAACCAGGCTGAAGATGAGCATGCCTTTACGCCCAAGCCGGTCGGTGAGCGCCCCTCCGAGGATCGTGCCGACAAAACTCGAGAAGGAGAAGGCGGCGAAGAGCACCCCAACCTGCGTCATCCCCACGTTAAATTTACTCGTGATGTAGAGGGCGAAGAACGGGAACAGCAGCGCTCCGCCAAGACGGTCGATAAAAGTGACGACAACCAGGGTCCAGAATGGCCGTGGAAATTCGTCGTACGTAGCTTTCCACTGGATGGGGATCTTCATCAACGACATTCCGGCTTCCGAGGCCGCTGGTGTGCTTGTTCGAAGTCCACGCGTTGTTTAGCTGAGAGGTGTCAGTTGGGGTTAATCATACGATTGCCGGGTTGGCACGCCCGATTGGGCAAGCCGCTCACGATATGTTAATCGCCATCGCACACAAAACCGAAACCACGACCACGATCAGCAGCAAAAGTGGATACGCTCGCACATTGAGGTTTTGCATCAGCAGTCTCCGCCGGAAAGCCCTGTGAAGGCCAACCGATCTCGATCAATCTCGTCCGAAGCGGTACCGATTGTACCAGCAAGAAGCGCGTGGGTTGGCCCAGCACAAGCCGCCTACTGCACCAGGCGATCGCCGGCCGGGAACGAGGTCAGGCTCAAGCTGCGCTGGACTGAATCCAGCGTCTGCGCTGCAGAAACGCAATGATGAGCATGAACACCAAGAACGCCGTGACGGACCAAGCGGTGATGGCGACAACGGGGATCGCCGCTTGTTTAACCGCGATCCCGGCCACAGCCCATATGAGCACCAGGGAATATGCCGCATCGGCGCGAGAAACCGCCATGATGCTGGCCAGGACGGCAGTAACGACCAGCAGTGCGACTGTCCACATTTCAGGTGCGATGCCCAGGCCGTCCCAGCCAAGGAAATACAGGACCTGGGCGACGTTGGCAATCGTCGCCACGCTTACCCAGCCCAGGTAGATGCTGAAGGGAAGCTGTACAACCCAGAACTCGGCTCGGGTTGTCGGTCGTTTTCCGATTTCCAGCCGGGTGTAGATCAAGATCAAGGTCGCCAGGAGGGTCACCATGGCCACAAGCGTCAGCGGGAACCGCTCATAGTGCCAGAGGAAAAGCCAGGCGATATTCGCCGCACAACTGAGCAAGAACAGGAGATCAACCTTTCTGAGCCGAGCATTCGACCGGTTCGTGGGGAATGCCTGGTAGATGATGAAGGCGCCCAACGCAAGGTAGATCACACCCCAGATCGAAAACACATAGCCAGCCGGGACGAAGAAGATCTGGAAGCGATCTGAGATCTCACCGGTATTGAGCCCGTTCAAGGGCAGGATGTTGGCCAGGGCGTTCACACCAACCAGGACAATGTATGCCAGGATATTCATAACCTGGGTGATAGTCGAGCGTCGCATGTTAGGCTCCTCTCAGGTCGCACCGCGCTGGGTTCGCTGCCAATGCAAGCCGATCAACTCATCCTGGATTGATGCGGCTCGTGATCCATGCCGTGACTTCCCGAACGACGTCATGGAAATTCTCGTCGTTGTGTGGTTCATGCAGGGTATCCGGGTAAATCTTGATCTGCTTATCCGTGGCCGAGGCTTCTTTGTAGAATGTTTCTGCCCCCGAGACGGCGTTCAATGGATCGTCCTGACCGTGCAGGATCAACAGCGGCATCGAGAGGTCAGATGACCTCTGTTTGAATTCGATCGATGGCAGCCAAACTTTCTGCGCCAAATCGAACGGTCGCCTCGCGGAAGATGAGCGGATCCTCATCATACGCCTTGGCGACGCTGGCGACATGCGTGAGTTGTGCGCCGTAAATCCCGGTGGGAATGGTGAACTTCGGCCAAATCCGGGAGAGCAGTTTGGCTGCCAGGACACACGCTGGCGTTGCGATCCCGACTGGTTCCGTCGCCAGCCCGCTCAAGATGACCCCTTGCAGGTCGATGGGGGCTTGAAGGACATAATCGGCCACGATCAGCGAGCCCAGGCTGTGACCGTATAGAAAAATGTTTTTTCCGGCGTTCTCCCCGGCGATATGGTGCAAAAATAAATCCAGGTCGACCCGGTACTCATCCCAGGTGTGGATATGTCCACGCATCCCTGATGAGCGGCCATGGCCCCGTAGATCATAGCTCCATAGCTCAATCCCCGCAGACATCAGGGGTTGGACGAAGTTATGGTAGCGGTCCGAATACTCCCCGAGCCCGTGGACGATGGCCAGGATCGCCCGTGGTTCGCCGGGGGGCTGCCAGACCTGGCCAAACAGCGAATCGCCCCCGGCGCCTTCGAACATGAATTCCTGCTGTTTCATCTTATGAGCCTCTCCGCCGCTCTTTCAGGCTTGGATAGACATCCGTACACGAATAAATCCTGTTTCAAATGGGTGCAAACTGCTTGCTCAGATCGGCTGAACACATGGCCCTTATGCTCATTCTGTCAGGCGCTGTTCAAGCTCAGCCATCGCCGCTTCAAAGAAAACCCGTCTGTTTTCACGGTTCTCCGCATCGGGGATATGTTCCTGGTGGAAGGCCAGCACGGTCCGATCGCCCCGGTCGATGACCCTGACCTGGATGATCGACGGCCGCTCCCAACCAGGCGGCTGGCAGGTAAGGCGAATGTGTGAATCAGGCTTGTAAACTCTCACTTCACCTGCCGTACCATCAGGGTACTTTATCACGGCGCCGCGCACCCACTCGCGCACCCTGCCGCCACCTGACCAGATTGCAAGCCCAGCGGGAGAGGTAATCAAGCGCCAGGCGGGACGAAAGGTGCACGGGATCGTCTTGCGCAGGCCAACCTGGAAGCCGGCATCCCTGGTCTGTCCAACAGGTCGAACATCATTGCCCATTAACGTTCTGCACTTCCTTGGTGTTGCTCCCAAAACAACCCGGGCGAATACTCCTGCCGTGATTGTATCCACTTCGGGTCATGAAGCCAGCCGGTAGAGCGAAATATGTTTCGGGCTGCCCATTCCGTAGTCCGCTCTCTCCCACGAACCCCACCGCTGTTCCAGCTCAAGGCCTGCCAGCCTTGCCATCAAATCCATCTCGCTCGGCCAGATGTAGCGCAGCTTGACGGGGTAAAGCCTGTTTCCCGTTTCACCGATCAGGATGTGTTGTGTGAGCACGGTTTGGCTGACAGGGTCATGCCGGGTAGCCTCCAGTTTGACCGTCCCCTGGTCAAGATCGATCGCCCTGACGGTCTGGCCGTCCTCAAAACGGGCCTGATCAGGCGTGAACGCCTCCAGGACGAAATGACCAGATGTTGTTAGATGTCTTGCGGCCGAAGCAAAACAAGCCAACTGACGCTCCTGGGAGGTCAGGGCAAAGATCGTGTTGAATACGATGTAGATGAGTGGGAAGCACTGATCCAGGGTGAAGCTGGAAAAATCAGCGTGCACCAGCTGCAGATGCTCAGCGCCGGGCTTAGCCCGACAGACGTCTAGCATGGACTCGGAAGCATCGATCCCATGGACTTTGACGCCGGCTCCAGCCAAGGGGATGGCCACACGTCCGGTGCCGACTCCAAGTTCAAGAGCTGGACCCTGTTCTGCCAGCTCTGCTAAGAGATGAATGCAGGCCGGATCCACGTCCGGATACATCCCATCGTAGGCTTCGAAGATTCGATCCCCGTAATCGTTCGGCGAAAAGTCTGAAGACATCAAGCACCCCTCTCTACTGTCTGCCAGCGAGTGCGAAAGCAGCGATCCTGGTGGAAGCGCCGGTGCCCTTCGCACACCTGCCTGGACCACAATCACGCACCCGCACGGCTGCCCCCGCTGGCTTCAAACCTATCTGCTAGTCATTATTAATGGCTATGCGAAGCCCATTCAGGCGAGCAGGGCGACAGGCAAACAGGTTGATGCCGCCCTGCCTATGGAAACCCGGACGACGGTTACCCGGCACGTTAATTCACCATCCATAATCCCAGCAAACATAGGACGACACCGGCCAGGTTGAGCAGGCTGGGCCGCTCCTTGAAGAAGGCAATGCCGACCGGGAGCAAGATCAGGGCCCCGGCCACGTTCGTGGCAACGCCCGCCAGGCTCACATCCCACCCTGCCCGGTAAGCGAGCAGAAACCCCACCTCCAGCCCGACGATGGCGACCGCCAGCGCCAGGCTGGCCCAATTCAAGCCCGCGATGGCCTCGCGCAGGCTTGAGCGGAGTGGAAAGGCGACCAGCAGGATGCTGGAAAGCCCGATGGCGGCCAGGTAGGTGACCATGACGCTGATCACGGGGTTGGCGCCGGGAGCGATCATCCGCTGGGTGATGTGATACAGGACGCTGGAAGCGACCACGATCACAAAGGAAGTGTAAAACATCGTCATCTTGAAACCTCGAGTTGAGAATCTACCAGAGTGATCCAGGCCCGGTTAACCACACCCGTCCCTGGGTTGCGGGTGCTCTGTTGCCCGTCACCCCAGGCTTGGAGGTCCGCTGGACACATCCGGGCTGAAATAGGCGATGCACTCGATCTCGACCAGTGCGTCGAGCGGGTTCGCCCGCACCGAAACAGTCGTCCGGGCCGGCTTGTGATCACCGAATCGATGCTCATAGGCGGCGTTCATACCCTGAAAATCCTCCATTGCTTTCAGGAAGACCGTCGTCTTGACCACACTATTCAAGCCGAGACCTGCTTCTGCAAGCACATGTTCAAGGTTGGACAAAGCCTGCTCCGTTTGCTCCCGGATCCCGCCATCGATCAACCTGCCGCTCGCCGGATCGAGCGGGGTTTGCCCGGAACAGTAGAGCACATCCCCAGCCCGGACTGCATGGCTGTATGGTCCAATGGCCTTTGGCGCTCCCGCGGCGAAGATTAACTCCATTTCAACTTCTCCTCCTGATCGATGCTAGCGACTGATGCGAAGGGATCCCGCCCTTTTCACTAACCCTGCGAATGTACTGATGGTAACGCGGGCTCAAGGCTTTACGCCGAGGACACAGGCTACGGGCAGACCCCACATATAATAGCGCCTGCTGTCCCTGAGCTGGAAATCCGCCTCGACGATCGCAAGCGATGGATAGATGGGACGGCAGTCTGCGAAACGTTCGAACCAGCGGTGCGCAGCCGCATAGAGACGGGTCATGATATTCTCGCGGCCGGTCTTTTCCATCGCCACGACCACGATGCGCCCGCCAGGCCGCATCACCCTCCAACACTCCTCGAGCACTCTGCTGATCTCGGGCGTGTCGAAGAGTTCAAGCGTGAAACTCATGAAGAGCGCATCGAAACTTTCATCCGCATTGGGAAGGCTCACGCCATCCCCGCATTCCAACGTCACGCGCTGCTGAAGCCCCGCGATCTCCAGCCGGCGTTCTGCGACGGCCTGCATCCCCGGGGAGAGGTCCAAACCCGCGACATGTCCCGACTCCCCCACGGAATTTGCCAGGGCACACAGGGCGTGGCCTGTGCCATAACCGATCTCAAGCACGTGCTCGCCCGGCGCAACGTCTAACATGGCCAACCCGTACTTGACGAAACGCCACTCACTGCTCCCGCTCAACCAGTCGTAAACCCGGCTCAGCTGGTTGTAGCTCCGGCGGGCGACTTCCTTAGAGCGGTTTACCCGGCTGATGGGACCTGCATTTTCTAACATCGCTCGCACCTCGTTTGCTTCTTGCCGTCTTGATCATTTTGCCCGACCCCATGGAGACTCGTACGCGCCTGGCTGCAGACCCAGGCGCAGGCTTACCAAATCCCCGGGAGGAGTCGGAAGCGTACCTTCGCTGCATACTCCAGGTACCCGGAAAGCTGGTCTTGCAGCAGGTCATCTTCCAGTTTTGTACGGGAGACGAGGAGGAGGATGAGAAGGACGCTTGGGATGGCCGCCCAGAGGGCATTCAAGAGCAGCGGCAGCGCCAGGTTTCCCAGCAGCGCTCCGCTGTAAGCCGGGTGGCGCACGATCGCATAAGGACCACCCTGGACGACCACCTGGCCGCGATCTTGCTGGATGCGGACGACCGCTGAGAAGTATGGATTGGAAGCCATCGCCCAGACTGCGAGCGCATACCCGAGCAGCATCAGCAAACCACCCCCGATGCGCACCCCAACCTGGAGTGGAGGCGACCAGAGATAGCGATGGTCCAGGCCCGCCACCCCCATCAGCAAAATCGGGCCAAACACGACCGAAGCAAGGGTTAACAGCCGGTCCTTGGCTGGCACCCCTTCCTGTCGTGTGAAATTTGCCCGTTCACGCAGCAAATCCGGGTTGCGCACCCAGACGATCAGCCGGCTCAGGACCGTAGAGAAAAGCAGCATCACCACGTAGACCCATCCTTCAACCCAGCGCAAGGTGCCGGCTGCTGCGAACAGGATTGCAGGCACGAGAAAGAGATAAAGCGCGAAACCGATCGCCGCTCGGAGGATGTTCTTTGGGGTCATGCTCGGCCTTTCTGCATGGGTGGCATGCGGAATTGGCTGCATACACGCCTCCCATTATCGCACAGGGCAGCCTGAACCTGTGCGTGCGCCACATCCCGCCCTGCAGGAGAAGCGTGTTCAGGATGCGGATCGAGCATCGCGCACCGCTTCAGCTCGGCCAACGGGATACCAGGATGCCCGCTGCCTCTCCTTAGGAATTGAAGCCGGATTTCCTGCTGTCAGGCCGCCGGAATGGGAACCAGCCCGGTACCTGTGACTGGTATTCATCCCAGCCTTCCCCAAACCGCTCGGCAAGCAGGGCTTCCTCGCGCTGCGCCCTGAAGATAACGCTAATGGCCGTAAGGTTGAACAGCACCATCGCCCATGTGCGGAAAATTAGCGTCGCCCCCAGCGCGATCAGGATCACCCCGAGATACATCGGGTGCCGGAGGAAGCGGTAGGGGCCGGTGCGGATTAACGTATGGTCAGGATACAGCGCAGCCGCCCGGCTGCTCGAAACGGCGAACATCTTACCGAGTGATAAGTATCCCCACAGGTAGAGCGCGATCCCCGGAAAGTAGGCTGTCGAACCCAGGAGCAGCAGGATCGTAGGCCATGGGCCGGCCATTGCGGGGAAGATGGGTTGCCAAAGCAGGATGCCGGCGGCGATATAGACCAGCGCAAGCAAGAAAACCATCGGGAAGCGCAGTGAACGCGGTCGCGCTGGGTCCCTTGCCACCCGTGACCGCTGGCGAAAGAATCCAACAAGCGGCAGGAGGATGACGAGGATCCCGCACACAACCGCGGCCGCTTGAACGATCGTCAGGATGCTCATTCATCGCCCCGGGCGATGGCCTGGCGTTCCGAACTGAAGGCGTTCGTCGTACCATGTCCGTCCATTCAGATCCGTTTTCCAAGGAGTTGGGGCAGGCAGTTCAAACCTCGATCTTCGGGAGAAGTGCTCCTGTTCGATCCCGGTATGATTCATACGGATGCCCAAACTTCTCCACCATATTTCGTTCCTCGGCCGGGATGACGATGAGCCGGAAGATGAGCAGCGTGATCAGCCAGAACCCGAGCAGCAGCCAGCTTGCCGACAATAACGCCAGGCTAAATATCAGCATGAGCGCGGAGGCATACAGGGGATGCCGGACCCGCCGGTACGCCCCGGTGGTGATGAGTTTATGCTCTTGTTTCGTCATCAGGGTCTCCGAGATATTCGCTCCGATGGAGCGGAATACCCAGACCATAAGCGGGAGACAGAGCATGCCAAGCATGCCCCCGACCCAGCGCAGCCAATCCGGGCTTGCATAAGCCCCCCACTCGAGCCAGGCTGGATGCAGGATCGTGATGAGTAAAACCGCGAGCAGGGGCAGTGCGAGCCCCAGGCGGGCCAGCACGACCCAATCCCCCTCTGCACGCCTGGGGATGGTCTCGCTCGAGACGCGGGCTCGCCGCCGGTAGGTACCCGAGATGACCAGCGCTGAGGTCAGGAGCAGGGCAAACAGGACTTTAAAAGGTAAAGCCATCTTTCGTAACCTCGCAGGCCATGAGTGCTTAGCTTCGCACGTTTAGGAAATAACCCAGCTGGATGATGTCTTCGTACGCGTCACCCACCTTCCTCGCGCGTCTTCGTACACCCTCTTCCCGGAACCCGCTGGAAAGGTAAAGCTGGATGGCAGGTGTGTTGGATGAGAAGACATCGAGTTCGACTTTCTCAAGGCTTGCATCCGCTGCCAGCTCAAGCGCCCTGGCCAGCAGCCGGCGGCCGATCCCCTGCCGGCGAAAGGCTTTCCTGACACCCATGCCAAGCTGGCCGACATGCTGCATGCTGGGGAAGCGGTGGCGTGTGATGTCGCACCATCCGACGACGACATCACCCCCTTCGGCGATGACGCGGATATCCCCGCGCGCAATCGCCGCCTCTACAAAAGCCCGGGTTTCGGCGAGCGGCGGAGCTTGTTCAAGCGCCAGGAAGGCATGTTCGCGGGCGACGTCATCCAGGCAGGCGTGAAATCCCACGACGTCCAGACCGGTGATTTCCCGGACTTCAATCGGGTTCATGACCGGATGATCCCTGTCCCGCTCCCGTCCATGACGAGATCGCCGTGCTGGTTCCTGCATTCCCACCGACACCCTAACCTGGTCCGTTTCTGCGTTTGCTCCACCTCTTCCGTCGTGACCACGCAGGTGATGGCATCCCCCGTGAAGACCGGGAGATGAAAGTGGAAATGCATCTCGTTGGCGATGAAGTTGAGTTCACCCCCGATCTTCGACGGCAGGGTCGCCGTGAGCAATCCCTGGACCATCAACCGACCGTGGGCATCCGGGACGACATGGTGTTCGCCTTCATCGCCCGAGATGAGGCTGAAAGTACGGACGTCTTCAAGGGTGAAGATCCTGGACCATGAGAAAGATTGGACCTCATCCACCATCGCCTCCAGGGTCAAGCCGGCCACGGGCAAGGCCCGAATGAGGCCGCTTCGCCTGACATCATGCGCACCACCCGCTTCCCTGGCTGGCTGCCCTGGGGCTTACACGGACTACCGGGAGCCAACGATTCTTCACCATGCGTGTGATGTGACGTTGAAAAAGGTGCTGAGCGCGAACAATACGGCGTAGATGAACCAGAATTCACGCCGCAATCCGCCAAGCGGAAACCAGTAGAACATCTGGCTCACGGTATACAGGAAGACGTAGGGGATAAAAACAGGCCAGTGGATGGGATGCCGCCAGGGGAGGGCGCGGATGATGTCAATGTAGAATCCGTACGCGGCCCACCCGACGAAGAGGAACCCGCTAAGCCATAGGCTCCAGGGCTTCCCACCACGGAGCAACACGATGCTGATGACGACGGCCGGGATGGCAAGGGCATACACGATCCAGCCTACCCGCATGGCTGCATCGAAGCGCCATTTCCTAAGCCCAAAGTACAACAACATGACCAGTTGGATCCCGAAGGAAGCGAACGCAAACAATTTTTCGAGGCGATCAAGCGAGTTGAACATCTCTTCATCTTTCTGCGGATCGAGACGCTCGATGGCGCGGCTTTTGGTTCACCAATGATAGGGAGATTCCTCGAGCCTGACAAATGTGCGGCACACGTGCAGAATGGGTGAAATCGATGCTGGGCCGTTAACTGTTTGCGGCGATTGACTTGCGCACAGTGGCCGGCTGGCTGGCTTACAGGGAGGCGGCAGCGAACCTGCCTTTCAAGGCGGGTTCAGACCGGGATGGTCAAGTGGTTGAGGTCGCGAGATCCTGTCGTTTGAACCACCGCACGAGGAGCAAGGCCGTGATCCCCAGCGGGATCGAGATCAGCAGGAACCCCATCAACCAGGTCGCGAGAAAGACCGCACCAAGGATGGAAAGGATCCCTTGACCAAGCACATCACGCCGCAGCCCGGTTTCATCGACACATTCGAGATGGGGTTCACCCTCTCCAGGTTGGTGGTAGCTGCGACGAACAGAATTGAATTCGAGAGTCTCGCCGGAATTGCAGAGCACCGGCTCCACCAGGTCGAAAGTAACCTGTGGGGCGACTCCCATGGCCGATCCTCCAATCGCACCGGTCGAGATCAGGGCGATGAAACCGGCTCCAAGACAGGCCAGGCTGGCGGCAACTGCACAGGTGAGCAGGCTCGCACGGCGGGAGAGGCCGGGCTTAGGACCATCGGGGCGGTTGTTCTGGTATCTGTCCATGCTTACTCCCTGCCTGATGGGTGGAAGGTGCGGGGGCACCCAATAAAGTTAGTCGGGCGGCGATCCAGCTTTCCCGCTGGCGGAACCGCTAATTGAGCGCATGTGCGGGATCCCTAGAACGCAATCCGGTGCATCTGCCGCCGCTCCAATCCCTAAGAGGCAGGGCGGTAATGGTGCTCTGTAAACCGGTTCCAGCCTTTCTTCGTCTTGGATTCGACAGCCCAGAAGAACCCATCACCGTCATCGGGCCAATAGGCCTGGCGCGCCAGCCCGGCTGGCATCTGCGCCTCGAACCCGATCGCCTGCGGGTGGATATCGGTCACATCTGCAAGCTTCCCTACGGCCTGTTTCTTATCCGAAGTGAAAGACCAGAAACGGACCACGCCATCCGCATCGACGCCAAAGAGCGCCAGTTCTTGATACGACCCAGTCTTCAAGCTCCAGTTCGCCTCAAGCTGGACGTACGCGCCTGCGAGCACGCGCGAGAAGGTTCGCTCGCAGGTTACCTGCCCCATCTCTGAATCCGCTACTGCAAGATAGCGGCCTTCCAGTGGCTGCATAAAGCCTAATTTTCCGCGCCCCTTCTTCCAAGCTGCCATCCGGTACCTCCTGAAAGCCCGTGTTTGCTTTCTTCTCACATCAATCGATAACCAAGGGGGCTCCATTATGAAAGTGCGTGGAGATGAGCTCCACGCTGCCCGCCAACGCCTGTTCTGTATAGCACGTCGCATGCGCCTGGCGGAGGAGACCTGAGATGACCTGCGCCGTCTCCGAGGAGACAATCGAGAGCTCGATCTCGAACCCGAGGCAGCGCCCGGTCTTATTCCCGGCCAGTACAGAGCCCGCTTCCTCAAATTTAGCCAGGACGCTAACTTTCTCCTCGTCCAGTTTTAGCTTTAATTTTGCCGCAGCCTGCGACACCTGGGACAGCAGTCAGAGGGCGACCCCGGCGACGAAATACGTCAAAGGCGTTGGGGCCGTCCCTTCGCCTCCTTCCAGGTATGCGCCTTCATCGCTGATGAGGGCGAACATCCCGGCGTCGGGCTGTCCGGCGATCACCTGCTTGCGCCACTTTTCGATCGAGCTCGCTTCAGCGGTTACTTCGATCAGGCGCACCCCGTGACGGGGTTGGTCAGGTTTTTCGTCCGGCATGTCTCCCCTCCTGCATCCATGCGCCATCTCCGCACATCAATTATCGACCGCCTTCCCAAGAGATTTAAGCCTTTCCAACCGGGCAGGTTCGTTCTCGGCCAGCCACGCGTCTTTGCTCAGCTCTTCATGCGCAAGCCGGAAGTTTAAGGTTGCTTCTTCCAGCTCGCCTAGCGCCGCCAGGTTTTCGGCTAGTTCCTCGAAAACATACCCATCCACCGTGCCGGCTGCCTGATGCTCGTCTGCGAGCCTGCGCAAGATCTCGAGTGCTTCGGCATGCCTTCCGAGGGACCGGCTGCAGCGGGCAACCGACCACTTCGCGATCTGGATCTGCACAGGCTTTTCGCGTGCAGACCATGCATCCAGGGCTTCCTTGAAGAGCTCCAGCGCCTGGTCATATCGCCCGGCATCGTGCATATCCCAGGCAGCATTGTTGAGCATGGCCGGGATTAATGCGCGCGCCTTGCTCGCCTGTGATACCCGCGCAATCTCCAAGCCGCGCAGATTCCATGCAATCGCCTCCTCAGTACCCTGATGTGCGATCGCGAGCATATGTGCCGCATCGACGGCAAGACCTGCCAAACCCGCCTCGCCTGCAAGCTCCCATGCCTTTTGGAACAGATCGCGGGCTTTCTCAACTTCCCCGCTCGAATTATGGGTGCGGCCACGCTCGAGCAGGTATCGCACCTGGACCCTGGCGCCGGCACCCCCAAGCTGGGCTTCGACCTCGTCCAGGAGGTCATGCGCACGAGCATATTCCTGCCTCAAACCATACGTGCGTGCAATTTGCGTCTGCAGCTCAAGCCTTGTTTCGGAATCTGCCGCAGCCAATGCCTCCAGGAAGCGAGCCTCGCTCGCAGCGGGATCATCGTATTCCCAGAACGCCTCGATATCCATGAAATGTGAGAGGTTCATGATAAATACCCTTCTCCAGGAGAAACCTAAACAATTGTGAGACCAAGCACCGGCAGCAGGTCCTATCAATCAATTCGGGCCGCTGCGTTCATACGTTCGACATTTCGCGATCGTCAGGCTTCGTGCCCAGCACGATAAAACTCGTGTCTTTATCCGTAGCAGGTTGGAAGGTGAAGTCGGAGTGCGCTTCGACCTGGATGTAGCCAGCCTCCCTGAGCAGGTCAAGGGCATCTTGTAGCGGGTACCAGGTCAGAAAGGGCGAGGAGTTCGAAAACTTCCTCATGGATCACCAGGCCACCATCGAGCACCTGGTAGCGATCCTGCGTGTGCTGCAGACGCAACTCGGGCTCGTATCGACAGCGGAACCAGCGCCGGATGACTTTGCCATCCTCTGGCCGGATCGCCTCGGCATCGATCTCCCATGCGATCTCTAGGGGGTCGGGATCCATGATGCGCATCGACATCGCCAGGCGGCCTCCCGGCACTAAATGGTGAAGAAAACACTGCAGCGCAGCGCGGGCATCTCCAAGCTCGGTCAGGTGGAGAAAAGATGAAGAAGGGACGATGATCGTGCTGTACCGACGAGGCAGCTCGAGATTTTGCATGGCTTGGACGTACAAACCGGGATTCAATCCCTGGGATTGGGCGTTCAGTCGGGCCTTCGCAATCATTTCCTGCGAAATGTCCACACCATCGATGTCAACCCCTTCGGCGGCGTAGTCGAGTAACAGCCTGCCTGTTCCACAAGCCACATCCAATGCTGGCTCTCCGCTCTGGCGGATGATTTCCAAAAAGTAGGGTCGGCTGGACCATTTGGAGGTATCACCGCGCAGCAAGTCCCAATACTCTGCGATCATGCCCCGGTAGAGCACCGCCGCCTGCTCGGCTTTCGCTGTCCCAAGCTGCCATTCGAGCGCCCGGTGCTCATATTCTTTGATGAAGGGATCCTTTCCCTCCATATATGCGTGGATGTCCTCGGGGAAATCCTCCGCCAGCTTTCGTTTCAAGGCACTATACTCAGCGGCAACAGCAGGGTGCGCGGTCAGATAATCACGGAAGGCCAAGTGGCGTTTGACCTCGCTGGATCCAGCCTGGAAGGCATGCACCTGGTGCGTCCGCACACCGTCCTCGCTGTCCTTCCTGAAGTATCTGCGGCCAGGGATTCCGTACTCACCCATGGCCTCGTACCCAAGCGACTCCATTGCCGCTGCATGTTCGTCCAGCGTTTCAACCTCCGCCACCTCGAGCAGCAGGTCAATCACTGGTTTGGCGTAGATACCCGGGATTGCGGTGCTGCCGATATGGTGGATGCGGATGACCCATTCACCCAGCATGCTTCGCAGCGCACGGGCCTCAGCTTGAAAAGCTCCATGCCATTCAGCGTTGTGGGGCACGACAACAACTGCCTGGGTAAGTCCATCCTGGTTGTAGGCGCTGGTCACGCTTCCCCCTCCCCATCCCAGAACCCCTCGAGCTCAACCCCAAGTCCGTCTGCCAACCGGTTCACAAATGCATAGTATCCAGTCACCTGGTTGATATCCAGGATCGCTGCATCTGAGAAACCCACTTCCCTCAAGGTTATGACGTCTTCCTCCTGCATGCCCCAGGGTTCAAGCGTAAGTTTCGCTGCATACTCCAACATCGCTAGATCGGGCTCGGATAAGGCGGCATCGTGAAAATCAATCAAGAGGCGGTCGACGAAATCCCGATCGCGTGTCAGGCGGCGCAGACCCGCCGCGTGATGGGTAATTCAGTAATGGCAGCGATTCAGCGTCGACACAACCACGGCGATCATCTCGCGCTGCACACGCGTGAGATCGGATCTGCCGCGCATCAATGTCTCGTAAATCTTGGAGTGCCCCTCCAGCGAGGCCGGGTTCAGGCTGTGGATCCGCATGATGTTGTCCACACCTCCCCATGGCTCGACATGGTCCGCATACATCTTGGCCAGTTCCCCTTCTGCCTCGTCTTCAGATATCATTCGAATCCAGGCCATTGTCCTGCCTTTATCTCATGAAAAAAACGTGTCTGACTCGAAATCATACTTTCGCAACCCAGATGATGACTGTGTACCAATTCAAGACGTGCACGGGGTCGGCAGCGGCAACGTACTCTCTGCGACATTCACCGTTTTGCTTTTCGGTACTTCGCTTCAAATTCTGCGTGCGGGGGTACATCTTCTCCGACGACGTGCAGGAAGTAGTAGACGCCGGTAGGGCCCAGGAACTTGAAATCCTTTCGAAGCGCAGCGAGGATCCCGTCAAAACCCCCCTGCTGGCGCAGGTAGTTCCGGAAACTCCCATGCTCCTCGTCCAGTCTGAGCATCGCCTGGGCGTTCGTCACGATGGCGGCCAGTTTGCGATGATTGCGGATGACCCGCGTGTCTTTCTCCAGCTCTTCGAGATCGTGCTCGTTAAGATCAGCGACCTCGCGTACCTGGAAGTGACGGAATGCTTCCTGGATCCCAGGCCACTTTGAATCAACGACCTTCCACGAGATGCCGCTCTGGAAGACAGCCTTGCTCATCACTTCGAGATAGTCATCCAACGAGTTCACACTTATCTTGGGCGGCGGTCCTTGCTGAGGCATCGGTCCTCCTGAATCCGAGATTTCAGACTCGATTAACACGGGGAAGTCAAATAGGTTTCGCTCGCAGCACTCCTCACTCACATGAAATTGGCAGCGTGGACCACGGTTTCTTTGTTAGAATGGGATGATACAGATTGCAGGATGCAGCCATCGTCAGGCCTAATTCTTTGCCTGGCACCTTCGTCCACGGACCCTTATTTCGAAGAGGAGCATATTCATGAACCAGGATGCAAAAAAGGCCTGGCTTGGCCTTACTATTGCCTTAATTGCCGCTGCAGGCCTGGCCATCGCCGGCAGTCAGGGTGGTGCGAAATTCGGCGGCCTGCCGATCTTCGTGATTTGCATCGGCCTGGCTTTCCTCATCCAATGGATCGCTTTCATACCGGCTTTTCTCCGGCAGACTGAAAAGTTTTACGATCTAACCGGCAGCCTGACCTTCCTCTCCATCACGATCGCGGCAGTCGTGCTCAGTCCGGTTAAAGACGGCCGGTCCTACCTGCTGTTGGCGCTCGTTTCGATTTGGGCCGTCCGCCTGGGCACCTTCCTCTTTCGCAGGGTGCTCCAGGTAGGCGAAGACCGCCGCTTCCGCAAACTCAAGACTTCCTTCAGCCAATTCCTGCTAGCCTGGACCTTGCAGGGGCTGTGGATCGCATTTTCGCTTGCCGCAGCCCTGGCAGCCATCACCGCCACCACCAGGGTGGCGTTTGGGTGGTTCGCCTGGATCGGGTTGGCAGTGTGGATTATCGGGTTCACAATCGAGGCCATTGCGGATACCCAGAAAAACCAATTCCGGGAAAACCCCGCCAACGAAGGAAAGTTCATCCGGAGCGGGTTGTGGTCCTGGTCGCGCCACCCGAATTACTTCGGAGAAATCGTACTCTGGGTTGGCATCGCAATCATCGCCCTGCCCACGCTGAGCGGGTGGACCTGGCTCATGCTGATCTCACCCATCTTCATCACGCTGCAGCTCACACGCATCAGCGGCCTTCCCATGCTTGAAGCCCGCGCCGATGAAAAATGGGGCGGCCAGCCGGATTACGAGGCGTACAAGCGGAACACCTCCATCCTGGTCCTGCGCCCGCCTGCCAAGGACGCGTAGTTTTCCCCGACCTGCAGCAGGACGGGATCTAAGAAGGTCCCGTCCTATTCCAGGTTCTCGTAACCAAGCTCGTGCCGGACCTGCAGGAAAAGCGGGTACGTAATCGCATCCGAGCTGAGCAGCGGCTCCCACGTTTCAGGTTCACGCAGGTCAAACCAGCGCACCTCGGCGATGGCATACTCCGCAGCTGCCTCCAGCTCGGGTTCGAAATCCAGGGCTGGCCGTGCCCGACACCGGGTGGCAGAGGTACATCTTCCGGCTTACATAATCCGCATCCGGTTCGGTGCGTTGATCTAACAGCAGTCGATCGATCCTAACCTCCAGGCCTGTCTCCTCATGCATCTCCCGGCGCAGGCAGTCCTCTTCAGATTCACCCGCTTCCCTGCCACCCCCTGGAAACAGCCAGTATGTGCGGCCAGTATCGTGGTGCAGGTGGCGAATTAAGAGGAGCTGGTCATCTCGAACGATGACGCCCTCATAGCGGGTATGGCGTGGCATAAACCCCTCCAAAGGTGCGAAAAACGGGCCACAAATACAATGCCCGCAAGGCGGAAAAAAAACAGACGCATGGTGGGGCCGCGTCAGTGGTAGGGTTCGGGTTTACCCTGAACTCAATTCTCGGCCGGTCACACGGGGTGGACGACCACCTCGACCGGGGCGCTTTTGCCCTTGAGCATGATCGAGCGCCGTTCCAATTCACTTGGGTCGAGCCCGATTTTTGCGCGCGCATCCTCGCTGACCAGGATTTCACCGATCCCGGCTACCGACGAGAGGCGGGCGGCGATGTTCGGCGCATCGCCCAGGACAGTGATGTCGCTCACGCCTTCCTCGGATCGCATCGAGCCCACGAAGGCAACACCGGTGTGGATCCCGGCGCCAAGCGGGATCCAGGGGGTTTTACCCGCTCCATGACCCGTTTCACCCAGGATGCGCAACCCGGCCTGCAGGGCCCGTTCTGCATGTTGGCTGCCGGCAAATCCAGGTACGTACATGCCAGCCGCTTGATCGCCAATAATCTTATCGATCAACGCGTCCGTATCGACCATCGCCTGCGTGGCTGTTGAGTAGAACCGGTTGATGAGCCGGCTGTACGCCGTGGGGGTCATCTGCTCGGCCAGGGAGGTCGATCCCCGGACATCGATGAAAAGCAGCGTCAGCTCTACCTCGGCGCCGCCCTGGAACTTGGCTGCGTACATTTCGCAAACATTGCACAACTTCGGATTCATCTTCGATGGCATCTTTCCGTAAAACAGACGAACGACGCTGCTGCCGGCGCCATCGAAGGGCGCATAGCAATTCTTGCACCGCGAATGGCCTGGGAGACGGCGAAAGAAGCGCCTCTGGCGGCGTTCTGGCTCGAACTCGCCTGTGGTCAGGTACTGCCGCCAGAATTTTTCGACCTGCAGAGCTTGCGTATTGTCCTCTTTATCCATCCGCAAAGAACCTACCTGTCGCCTTGCCCGAAATAATTACACGATGGCAATGCATCAACATCCTCCGCAGCGCCTAGTCAAAGTATACAACCGGGAACTCGCCAGACCAGGCTCAAAGGGCTTTCTCTCTACAAAAGAGCTGGCGGGCGGAAATGAACAGCTGGAGCCTTGTCACGCGGGTGTATGCTGCCCAGCAGGCGAAGGCTGCGTCAAGGACCCACCCTGGATCCAGCGCTGCGAAAACGTGGAAAGCAGGTTTAGACAGGTCAGCATGCATTTGGCTGCGCGCCCTCATAACGTGAAATCCTAACCCCTGCCAGCTTGTTTGGTTGCTGCCATGCATGGCCAGGAACTAGGTCAGGGAGAAAAAACTTCCAATCCAGAAGGCAGCGGCGAGCAGGAAGAAGACCCGCATCGCCTTGAACGACGAGAGCAAACCCGATTTCGGCCGGGTCTGGTACTGCTTGAAACCAAGCTCGCCTTCTAGTTCTGCCGCCCGGCTGACGAAATGATTCCAGTATGCCATCGTGCGTTCCTGGTGGACCCAAAAAAGCAGCGAAACGATCAAGCCACCAGCCTTCAGGGCATACTGCCCAAAATCGGAAAGTGGGAGGGTAGGGCTGAGCAAGGTGTTTAATAGAAAGCCTGAGATAGCGAGGAACACGGTTAGCTGAGCGAAGCGCAAGGTCTGGAATTGGCGTTGATTGGCGCTGGCATCCAGGTATTCGTCTTTCGGGTTGCCCTCGGGCATCGAGCCACCTCCTGAAACCTGAAATCTCGTCCTGGCGTGCCCTGCGCTAAGAAGACGATTTGCGTCTTGTTGGCTTGGGCTTGAGCGAGCGAACATACGCCAGGCTTTTTATAAAAATGGGCAGCAAGCTCTGCGTGTCTTCCAGCACGTCAGCCGGGATTTCCACATAGCCGCGCATGACCGCCCCGTATTGAATGACGGGGCCTGTCTTAAAGGTTGCCATCAGCGCTTTCTGTTCCTCGTCCGAAAACCGAAGCGCGAGTGCGCCCTCCTGGGTCATGAAGCTGAACATGTGGCCGTTCAGGGAGGTATATGCGCTTTTGGCACCTTTTAGTTCTACGCCGTCCAACTCCGCAACTACTCGTTCATACAGCGCCAAGCGGTCTGCCGGTACCCCCGTGCCATGTTTCCCCATCTTGAGAACCTCCGGTCAAAAATCCATATTCCCAACTTCCAACGCGGCAGGGTGCAGCTCGCTCCCCTCGAAATTACACTTGTGGTTCGAATTGGTCCGACCATACGGCGAGCTCGTTCCCGTGAGGGTCGGTAAAATGAAACCGATGTCCCCCGGGAAACGAGTAGATATCTCGGATGATGTTCCCACCATTCGCCAGGACCTGACTATGGACTGCCTGAAGATCTGCAGCGTAGATAATCATGAGCGCCGCACCGTTGTCTTGGCGCGAGCGCAGGGTTGATTGGTAGAAGCCGCCGTCTAACTTCCCATCGGTGAAGGCCGTGTACTCAGAGCCGTAATCGGTAAAAGACCATGAAAACACAGCCTGATAAAAGGCCTTGATCGAATGTAAATCGGATGCCGGCAGCTCCAGGTAATCCAGTTTTAGGTTCTCAGGCATCGGTCAACCGCTCCTTCCAGACCCACCCTTTAAAGAAGATCCCCTGTAAAAACTCGGCTATGCGCAGCTTCTCCGCCGGGTTTACGCAACCGGTTCGGCTGCGAAAAATCGCCGCCGGAGGGCAAACGCCACGTTCACCAATCCGATCATCACCGGCACCTCGATGAGCGGGCCGATGACGGCCGCAAAGGCGACCCCGGAGCCGATACCAAAGACGGCAACTGCAACGGCAATCGCCAGCTCGAAATTGTTGCTGGCGGCGGTGAAGGCGAGCGTAATCGTCTTGCTGTAATCGGCACCGATTGCCTTACCCAGCAGAAAACTTACCATGAACATGACCACGAAATAAATCAGCAAAGGCAGCGCGATGCGGATGACATCACCCGGGATGCTCACGATTAGTTCACCCTTCAAGCTGAACATGACCACGATGGTGAACAGCAGGGCACCCAGGGTCAAGGGGCTGATACGGGCGATGAAGACCTTGTAGTACCACTCCTTTCCCCGGCTTCTGACCAGGGTGTAGCGAGTAAGAAAACCCGCCAGGAAGGGGATCCCGAGGTAGATGAACACGCTCTTTGCGATCTCACCGATGGTGATATCGACGATCGAGCCGGATCGACCGAACAGCGGCGGGAGGAGCGTGATGAAGACGTAGGCATACAGGCTGTAGAAAAAGACCTGGAAGATGCTGTTGAATGCCACCAGGCCGGCTGCATATTCCGTATCGCCCTCCGCTAGCTCATTCCAAACGATGACCATGGCGATGCAGCGCGCCAGGCCGATCAGGATGAGGCCGGTCATGTATTCCGGATATCTACCGAGAAAGAGCAGCGCCAGGCCGAACATCAAGAACGGACCGATCACCCAGTTCTGCAGCAGGGAAAGCCCGAGCACCTTCCAGTTGCGGAACACATCCCCCAACTCGTCATAATGTACCTTGGCCAGCGGCGGGTACATCATCAAGATTAACCCGATGGCGATCGGCAGGTTGGTCGTACCGATCGAGACTGCGGCGTTGAATTTCGTTACCAGGTCGGGAAGGAGGTACCCGATGAAAACCCCGGTGAACATGGCTAGAAAAATCCACAGCGTGAGGTAGCGATCCAGCCGGGATAGCCGCCCTCCTTGGCCAGGTGTCTTACTCATCACGATGCCCTCCCTGAGTCTATTCGTCGGATCAGCATCAAAGGCTATGCCTTCCGCTTAAGTCCACTTTGCCGGCTAGGCTGGGCTCGCGGATAACCAACCCTTGGAGCAGCTTGCTGGTCGCCTGCGCGATCTCGTCGACCGCCTGGTTGAACACCTGCTGGTTTGCGTGTGAAGGCTGTCTGTAACCCGATACCTTCCGGACATACTGAAGGGCTGCCAGCCGGAAATCCTCCTCGGTGGCCGGGGCACTGGTGCGCAGGGATTTAATGTTGCGGCACATGGGATACCTCGCGGGTTTAGGTGGGGGATTGCACACGGGTGGACGGCCTTAACCGAGCGCGAAGAACATCGGGCTGAGGTACGGCACAAGCCATACGACCCAGACGAACACACTGAACCGGTGGAAGCGGTGGATCCAGCGTTCATCCTTCCTCACCAGCACGACCGTCGCCCACGAAGCATGCACCAGCATGAGCAGGATGGCGATAACCCCTGTCACGCCGTGCACATCGGCCGTCAGCCCGCCGGCCATGTCGAGCATCATCCCTGTCCCCAGGGTATCGCAGACAAAGCCGAGCCAGAAGAACACCAGGTGCCAGGCTTTCAGTTGTCCAGCCAGTCGCTCAGACCAAACGCCGATCGTGTAGAACACCAGCGCAAGCGTGATGAAGATCGTTGCAGAGCCATCCATGAATCAGATCCTCTCCTCGTAGGGTTGTCGTTCAACTCTGGAAACCGTGACCCGGGGACCGGGCAGCGCCACCTGGGCCAAGCACTGCCGGGATTTTACACCGGGATCGCCGCAGGGGTGAGCCCCCTTATCCAACCATCCGCTGTCTGCCAGAGCGCAGCGGCGTCGGATCAAAAACCCTTAATCAACCCACCCACCCCCACAAGATGAACTGGCCAGCGAGCAAGACGTTGAGGAGCAGGAAGGCGTAGGAGAGCGCCCGCCAGGCTAAGGGACCTCGGACTTTCCCAGCCAACCAGACAAAGGCCGGGAACAGCAGGGCCGCGTAGCGGGCCTGCCCCGATAACGGTTGATCGATCCTGACCTGCGAAAGGTTGAAAAGCAGGAAAGCCCAATGGTAGGTGACCAGGCTGGCAGGCAGTGCCTTGAACATCATCACCCCTGCCGCGATCATCCCCAGCACGATGACGAGATCGAGCACTTCAACCGTCAGAGCCACCCCCGCAGTCATGCGGGTGATGGTCTGGCTGACTCCTTCCCACGGGAAAGCCGGCACCCGGTGCCAGAACTGCGCCTGGACCGCCACAGTCCCCGGGAGGCCGGACTTGATCCGCCAGATTTCGATGCCGGCCAAACAGACGACGGGCAGGAAGACGGCAAACCAGGCCGAGGCGGTTTCACGTGCAGGCATGGATTTCCGGTTCAGGAACCATTCGACCGCAATCACCAGGGCGAGCACAATCCCGGCCATGCGCGTCAGGCAGGCCAGGCCAGCCAGGACACCCGCGAGCAGCCAGCGCCTCCTGCGCACCGACCACAGACACAGGACGACGAAGAACAGCAGGAGGGATTCCGAATAGGGAACGAAGAGGAAGAAGGCGGTCGGAAACCATGCCAGCAGAAGGAGAGTCCGCTTTGCCACCTGCAACGGAAATCCTTCCTCCAGCAGCCAGACGTAGAGCACGATCATCGCCGACAACATCGCCAGGTTGGCGACGAGGAAGCCTCCTAACAGCACATTGCCATCCATGAACCACCCGAAGGCGCGCGCGAGCGTCGGGAAGAGTGGGTAGAAAGGGGAAAGATCCGCATCGACATATCCGGCCTGGGCGATGCGTTGGAAATGGATGGCATCGAACCGCTGCCAGACGCCCAGCAGCGCGCCTGCTGCGCCAGATGCTGTGGGCTGGACCCCGAAGTACGGCCGCAGGATTGGATCCTCAGAACGCGGCGCCATGCCGGCGAAGAAGAGCACAATCCCCAGCATGGAAAGCAAGGCGCGCTGGGCCAGGAAGAGGGCTGCCGGGTATTTCAAGGCCATGGAAAGACGTGACGTTGGAGTGCCATGGGATGGGCGCATTTGGATCGTTTACCTGCCGATGGGATGGAGGGCTACAACCGCAGTATCGCCTGAAAGTGCAGCCGGTGGCAACTCGATCACGGGCTTGCTGCGTTCAAGGAAGAAACCGCGATTCAAAGCCCGCCGCAGATGTTCTGCAAACGACCTTCCTGCCAAACCACCTGTGCCGGTTTCTCGAAACGAGGTCATAGACCTTATCCCGAACGGGTCGCGGCACGATCCGCAGCAAGAACCCGAGCAGCGGCCAGGGTTGAGGCAGGAAACGCAGGACCATCTGGATCGCGTCAGAACGAGTGTACACAGTTCCGGAGAGGACAAGCAGGACCGTTTCATCCACGCTTGCCGCACCCGGGTGGCGCCCGATCAACTTGGCGCCGCTGGCAGATTGGGAGGCTGCCAGCCGGACGGCTCCCTCCCGGTCGAAGCGCAGCAGGAAATCAACCGTCGCGTTGCAAAGGTTGCAGGTCCCATCATAGATGAGAATGGGACCCCCAACCACTCCACCATCCAAGTCGGACAAGCCTCTGCCGCCTTTCAAGCCTGCTGCTCCCGGAGGCCGGGCAGACTGTCATCCAGCTGTATCTCCCGCGCCATGCAATCAGCATGCGCCCAAAATCGCTCCACCCCCATGTCCCGCCGGATATCCAAAGCGAAGGGGTGTTTTCCAACTCGCGGCAGGGGCTTTGCGCAGAACACGCAATGTGCTTCGGTTGGGATGCGCCCTTGCTCCTCAGGCGGATCGGCTGAAACCCGGGGACCAAAGACACCCGCCAGGCAGATTTCATGGCCGACCGCTTGCTGCACGGGTGCATCTGACGGCCCCCAAACGTCTATGCGAAGCAGCTCAGCGCCGGGATCAGACTGGCAATTGGTGAAACAGCACGGGGTCTTGCGCAGCTCCTGTTCTTTGCTCACAAGGTATTCACCCGGCCGACCCGGTTTCGCCAGGATCGGATCCCAAGCTGTGCCTGCCCCATAGTTTGTGCTGAATAGCTTGATCTGCGCCGATTGCGATCAACCCGAGCCCGATGGTATCGATGAAGCCATGGGTGGCGATCGCCAACCAGATGTTGAACGAACTGAGAACGAAAATTGTCCCGAGGATGAATCCGATGATCCCGGTGCTCACGATCCCGCTCCGCCCCTGGTACCCGTGTGAGAGGCCGAAGACGATCGAAGTGAGCACGAGGTTGACGAATATCGCCTCGCTGCCCTGACCGGCAAGCCTGGCGAACTCCGTCATCAGGAAACCCCGGTAGATCCCTTCCTCGAGCACGGCGACCAACAGCCAGACTGCGATCAACCACTGCAGGAGCGAGCGCCAGCTCCCGCGCACGCCTTCGACCAGGCTGTGATCGTGGGCATTCTTGGTGAGCCGCTCGCTGAAGGGCTCAATGACCGCAACTGAGAGGACTTGAACCCCCAACCCCAGGAGGAAATCCGTAGAAAATGGTTGTTGCCCAGCTCTCGGGAGGGCGAAAGCCATACGCGGTGACACCCTCACCGCGGATCCAGAGGGCTGCCAACGCGAGGATGAGTGCCCCGATCACCCCCAACCCGGGCTTGCGCTTCAACCCAGTCAAGGCGAGCAGCGCGGCGGTCGATAAGAAGAGCAAGAGCGAGGGTAGGCGCGAAGCCACTTCCATACTTGGTTGCCCTCTAGACCACTCAACCTGATTATAGGCAGGAGCCGGGAATGCGCATCCCCGGCTCCAGGGCTTATCAATCCTGAGCGTTCAGGCTTCCACCCCTTGCGATAAGAGTTCGCAGCCTTGGGCGGGGTTACCCGGCGCTCTCGAAAGCTGTCTTGACCCAGGCCATCAACTCATCGTCGACGTCCGCCGGCTCGTGCAGGAAGACCCTGTACTGGCACATTCCCCCGGCCGGAAGGCTTTCGAGCCGATCCGTACCGGGAACATCCTTCATGTTCAATCCGACCTCGACCCTGCCCTTGGAGGCTGGACCGACCATTGCGAACTGCTTTTTACGGCGCAGGCTGAGATACTTCTTCTTGGGGGCAAACTCGAACTCACCGAGTTTATCAATCCGATTCATGAGGGCATCGTGGATCGGGCGGAGCGCTTCATTCTTCCCGGAATAATATTCGCTGACCGCGGCCTCGACCTCGCCAGCGCCTGTGCCAGATCCAGAGAGCATCTCGGGGTTTTTGGAAAGATGGACGACGGTGTTTGCATCGCCGTATCCAAGCTCAAATTTCTCACGCAGCATGTCGCGCAATTCGCCGTGCTTGGTGAGCGGGCTTTCTTGCACAAGCTTGACTAGCTCGGCAAATGCCATCCCTGTTTTTGTTTCGATGTTCTTTACCTGGGTCATCAATGCCTTATCTGGGTCGCTCATTCGTTCCCTCCCTCTGGACTGAAATAGTCCAAATTTTATACCACGCTTTATTCGGCGTGTTATGAATCGGATGCAGGGAACCGGATTCCCATCCAAGCTCGGCAGGGAAGAAAATCTGCAAATCGCCGGAGGAACAGGTACAGGCAGAAAGTCACCCCTGAGGACGGGTGAGCAGGACATTCTCTTTGCGGATTTACGTAGTCCTGATGCGCGCCTCGCCAGATCAAGGAGCCTGTTACACCGTCAAAGGCGGTCCAAGCAACTGCATATCATGAGCCAGCCAGAGCTCGGGGTCCTGCGGCGGCATCGCCCTGGCTTTTATGGTCTCGTTGAAGAACGCTTCCATTTTGCCAGCTGGCGTGAAGGCAATCAGGATGCGGCCGATGCCTTCGCCAACATACGCCCAGACATGGGGGACCTGGCGTGGTGCGAAGCACGCATCCCCGTCGGACAGGGTATAGCGATCCTCCCCAATCTCAATCACAAATTCACCCTGCACAACGTAGAACCACTCCTCCTGCTCCATATGGAGATGGCGCGCTGGACCCCCTTTGGCATGCATCGTTTGTTCAATTACAAAGGCGCGGCCGTCGGTATCCTGGGTGGCGATCTTGTATCGCAGAGATGTGATCCCCATGCTCCGCTCTTGGCCGAACCTATCTTCCCCCTGACCGATGAACATCGCCCCAGCAGCACTCTTTTTACTCATAGCACCTCCACCTTGAATGGTTGGATTTGAAGAGCTTACCCTGGCGGTACCTCTTGTGAGGCTATCCGCGTCGCACCTGGCCCGTTTTTTTGTCACGCCACGAAAGTCAGGCTGGCACCGTTCAGAACATATCTTGGATCACGCGGGAACCGCTCACATCCGCACTGCATCCAATTCAGTGCACTCCGGGCAGTGCGACATAGCCAAGCATCAGCGCGTAATGGGAGAAGGCACCGAGGATGACAAACACGTGCCAGATTTCATGAAAACCAAAGACCCCGGGTTTAGGATCGGGCTTCTTGGTGATGTACACGACGGCCCCGAGCGAATAAAAGAAACCACCCATAAGCAGCCAGAGCAAGGCTCCCGAGGGTAGATTATCCAGGATTTCCCCGGCACCCAGGACAGAAAGCCAGCCCAACCCCAGGTAGACGGTGGCGCTGAACCAGCGTGGTGCGTTGATGACGAAAAGCTTGGAGACAATCCCTATGATCGCCAGAGCCCAAATGATGCCCAGGAACCCGCTCCGCCAAAATCCCGTGAAAAAATGCAAGCAGATCGGGGTGTAGGTACCGGCGATGAGCAGGTAAATGGCCGTGTGGTCAAGTTTTCGCAGGGTCAGTGCCAGGCGCGGACCTGCATGGATCAGGTGATAGCTGGCGCTGGCTGCGAACATCAAGACCAGCGTCACGCCATACAGAAGCAGGGAAACCTGGGTCACCGGGTTTCCCGGCGCTCTCAGGCCGAGGACGACCACGCCCACCAGCGCGACGGCTGCCGCCGCGAGATGGGTGAGGCCGTTTACCGGTTCACGCAGCCTCTCGAACAAGGTCCGATCCTTCCTGCATCCATGAGAACTCAGAGGCGGAGCAGCCGGCGCGCCGTGACTTATCTCCGGTAGAAGCTATGGGCGCTTCGCGTTCAGGTCCTTGTTCAAATTGCCCGGGCGACCAGCGTCAACTTTTGTGATCGGAAGTTTTCGAGGCCAACCAGAAGACCAGGATCCAGCACGGGACGATGAACGGGAAGATGCCGTAGAGGGTGTCAGACACGGAATGGGATTGGGCATCCACCGCTAGAAACACCTGGATCGAAAAGGCAAGACCGAGCAGCAGGACGGCGAAGCCCTGCCAGGCTACCGGCCGGTATATCCAACCCCACGTTTGAAACCATTTTTGGTTCATGCTGCTCTACCTCGAATTCAGCAAGTTAATTGGCGGCAAGCCACCCGGCTTTGGACTGCTGGCGTTGGGAACGGACAGAAGAGAAAGTCAATCCCCGATCCTGTATGCAAGCTGCCCACGGATCAGGTTGCGCGCATCCTGTTGTTGCGGGCGTTATGCTCGAGCTCGGCCAGGCCAAGGTGCTCCATGAGCGGTGGGACATAGTTGGCGAACCGTCCGCGGAAGCCCTTTTTAAGCCCGTACCAACCGCCTACCGGATTGTTTCCAGACCGCGCCCACGCTTCGACCGTGCCTTCCTGGGCCTCTTTCTGCTCATCCGCGCTCCCGAGGGGCATCCAATCACCGTGTTTCTTGAGCATGCTATGCAGGTCTTCCAGGCAGCGCAGCTGGTAGCTGAGCACCGTCGAGCCCACGACGCATACCAAGGCGGGCGGATCCGCAGATTCGTCCTTGTACATCTTGTATTCTGATTTTCCGGGTGGGGTCTTCAGGATCCAGGGATCCTGCTTCGTGCCCTGGCCTTTCACGCTTGAGCCCATCTGCCGCCTCCTCACCAGGATCGATTCGATATCCCGGCGTATGCCGGTCCGATATGTGTGATTATACTCCAGCACAAAGGGGCTTTCCCCTGTCTAATGCCTGGATCCCCCTTTCATGCTGGACAACGCCTGGGAGCCCCCTATGGTTCAGAAGCGGGCTCCGTGCGGGCGACGAGCTTCCCACCCGCAGCCGTCGCCCCGATCACGAGGCCGGCGCTGATGAGGACGATGTTCTTGATGATGTACTGCCCTTCCAGCGTCGGTACGAGCGGGAACACTTTAAAACACAATTCCGGGAAAATGATGAGCGGTGTCAAGGTACCCAGCATTTGGGTCCAGAGCAGGAAGAGCGTACCTCGCAGGAAAAACCCCGATATCAACCCGAGCCCGATCAAGGTCTCCCAAGCGGCCAGGATGAGGACGGTCGCCTTCGGGCTCAACAGCCCGAAGGTGAGCACGCTGATCGTATCTGCCGCCAGGTTTTGGGCAGGGCTCAGCCCGGGGAAGAACTTGAGCACCCCGAACCAGGTGAAGACGATCCCCAGGCTGACCCGCAATAGCAGGATGCCGTTCGCCGCCATCCAGGTCGTCAGGGCCGCATCAACCTTCTCGTAGTACATGGTGAGTTTCGCCATATCGCTGACTCCTTGATCCTCTTTTTTGGGATTTGTCGAATTCGCTTGTGAAATTATTCTCGATGCCTATTGTATCGCAAGGCGAAGCCGGGGTATGTAGGTGAGGCTGTGCAAGGGACACGGTTCGGGGTGGACGGGATGATCGCAATCCTGCGCGGCCAAGCGCGTTCAGTTTTAAGCGAGGGAATCAAGGATCGCCGCCGCTTGACCAACCAGGTCGACGAACATCGCCGGCTGCTCCAGGAAGGGTGCATGCCCGGCGTCCGGGATGAGTGCGAGCGAGCTGCGGGCGATGGCCGCCATCGCCCGCTGAGCATGGCTTGGTGGAAAGTATCCGTCACATGCTCCCCACAGGATGCGGACCGGTGCCTGAATATTCGTCAATTCCCGCTGCGAAAGCGGCATGGCTGCATGCCAGGTCCTGATAAACATCCAGAGGAAGCCGTGCAACCCCGAGGGTGGAGTCGCCTGGCCACCGAGGTAAGTCGCTACCAGCTCGCTTCGCCGCGCCTCGTCCCCAGCGAACATCACCTCGCCCATGCGCGCGCGTGCGAGCGCTGCCTCCCGGGTAAACAACGCTCGAACCAGCCGCAGCGTCGCGGCCATGCGTGGCCACCCAAGTGCGATTGGATCCACGATCACCAGGTGCTTGATCTTGGAGGGGTTGCGCGAGGCGTAGCGCATGGCAAGCGCTCCCCCGAGTGAATGGCCCAGGAGCGTCACCGGCGGTCCGATCTCGTCGACGAGCGCGTCCAGCCAGCCAAGATACTTGCCGATCGTGTAAAGCCCACGCAGACCACCGCTGCTTCCATGGCCGGGTAGATCGGGCGCGAGTGTCCTTCGGTCAGCGGCCAGCGCCGGCAGGATTCCGTCGAAGAGCGAGCCGTCCCCGCCCGCCCCGTGCAGCAGGATGAGTGGATCCCCTGCCCCAGCAGTGAGGATGTGCGTTTTGACCCCGTGGATCAGCGGATCGCTATGCGAAGCCGAGGGCAATTTACCCACACCGCACCTGGTTCTGTTCTCGTCCTGCTGTCACTCGATCACACCACACGCTTCGTACGCCCAGAGCGATGACATCGTCATCAGCATCGTGGCGGACCAGGCTGATGGTTCATCAGGCTTCACGGCGATCCAAATCATCGAATTTTGCGAGGATGAAGGATCGGTCTGCGCATCATCATCGAACCTCCACGCACCACAACTCCATACTCGCCATGCTGAAATCCCCGCTGATACGGTCGAGATCCCCCGGCCAGGCACGCAGGATTTCGGGCCCCATGCTTGCAACAAGGTCAAGCTCCTCCCACTCCCGTTGGAGCGCCTCCTGGGCAGCCTTGGGCAAACCGGGCTCAGCGTGACAACCCGAGAGCAAAAAGGCCACACCGAAAATTATGCAAGCCTGTGGAATGATCCGCCAAACTCGCATCTCACGGCTCCGGGGGGGAACAGTTAAAACACAGAAGGAAATTCGTCATAGAAAAACCTTATTTACTCTCCAGTGCCTCATACCGCCCGCGCTCAAGTATGAAGACGAAGCACTCGTCTTCATCGAAAAGGCGTGCCTCGAGGAACTCGAATCCTAGTTTGGAATAAAACTTATGTGCCTGTGTATTGCTGGCAAGCGGATCGATCAGCACCGCATCAACACCACCTACCGAAAAGCATCGCCGAAGTGCCAGCTTCATCATCTCCGTGCCATAACCCTGGCTGAGGTTCTCTTCCATGCCGATCCAGATATCAATCGCCCGGTAGCCCTCGTCGATTTTCCCCCAGTAATGTGTTTCCTCCCGTGCCGGATCGATGATCTGGAGAAAGCCAATGGGAACACCGTCGAGTTCTGCGATCAACTGCTCACGCCAACCTGGCGACCTGTGAAGTTCGACTTCCCACCCCCAGTCGCTGTTAGGATCGCACGCGATTACGTGGGGCTGTTCATCCCACATCTGGAGCAGTTCCAAGTCTGCTGGCGTGGCTTTACGGAGCGTTATTCTCACGTTTTGTTCCGTGCTGTGGATTTCGTTATCCATCATCGCCCCAGCCCAGGGTGTCATACCCGGAGGCGGGCAAGCCCTCTAACCCCTCCGGCAGCGCACCGCTGAAGTGATTGCCGTACAGGCTCAGCATCTCCAGGTGGACGAGGTTCGCCAGGGCATCCGGGACCTCACCACGCAAGTCATTGTTGCCCAACAGCAGCGCCTGGAGGGAATCGAGCTCACCAAGTTCTGGCGGAATCGTGCCGCTGAGCTGGTTGTTACGCAGCAGCAGCATCTCCAGGTTGGAGAGGGAACCAAGTTGAGGGGGGATCTCCCCAGAGAAGTTGTTGCTGTCCAGGTCCAGCTTGCGCAAGGCAGTCAACTGACCGATCTCGGCCGGAATATTTCCTGAGAGTAAGTTGTCATGCAGGATGAGGAATTCCAGGTTTTCCAAGTTCCCCAGCTCGGGGGGTAAACTGCCGGTCAGCTCGTTGAAGTAGAGCGAGAGGATGCGCAGTTCAGGGAGACCCCCTAATTCAGGCGGCAATTGACCGCGCAGGTCGTTGTAATTCAGGCTGATTGAGCTTACGTGCCCAGCTTCGCAGCGAATCCCGAACCAGCCGCACGGCTCCATGCCTTGGAGCCAACCGCGTTTATCCTTCCAGGCATCACCTCCTGTGGAGCGATAGAGGGAGATTAATGCCTGACACTCTGAACGCGGGATGCTGTTCACCCTGCTGCATGGGTCATTTGGATTCGCACAAGAGGCGAGAAATCCGAGCAGGGCTGTGGCAACCAGGACCCTGATGATATTCTTCACGGCTGTGCTCCTAGCTGCACGAAACCGGCTTGCGGGTGCGCGCTTCAACGCAGCGAACGGTCTCCACGGGGGTCGCTCGCACTTGAACTGCATGCTGCGTGCAGCCTCTACCTAAAGGGCTCTGTCCTTCCTATCAGGGATTCGCGGCACCCATCTAGGTGTCGACTCCAGATAACCTTGATAGCTTTCGCCAAATCGCGCTTTCAGCTGCGGCTCCTCAATCAGCAACAGGAAGAGGTGCAAGGTCAACCAGAGCAAGCCGGCAAAAATCAGGATCCCACCGGACCCGAAGAAGAGGGCTTCGGAGAGCAGCGTGAGCGTTACGCCAACATACATCGGGTTGCGAACAAAGCGGAACAACCCACTCGCCACGAACTCGGCCGGTGGATCGAGCGGAATGGGGGTGCCTCGCCCTTTTGTGACAAAGCTGAACGAAACCCAGATGACCATCCCCATCCCGATCAGCCCGAAGCCAAACGACGTGGCTTGGAGCAAGCCGAGCGACGACGGCCACCCTGTTCCAGTCCAACGCAGGATGATGTATGGAATCGCGAAGATCGCCACCCCGGGGACCAACAGGGTAGCGAGAACGGTCTCCACGATCATGCGTTTCAGCACAGGTTTAGTTTGAGTTTTTTGTGTATGACCGGATTTCATGAATGGTCTGGTCCCTCACCAGGAACAACGCTACACCCCGCAGGGATCTCGCCTCCTCATCCGAATCGACCCATTGCCGCCTCCAGCGCAGGACGCAATGCGAGCCTGCGCCAAAGATATCCTCGACCTCCAAGTGAACTTGTGGCGACTTTTGAAAGAGATCCTGCCAATAGCCTACGATAGATTCTCGGCCCGTATACTCGGTCCCCCCAGGCGCCGGATGCGAAGCCTCGAGCAGGCAATCCTCGGCGATCATCGCCTGCATCCCAGCAATGTCCGCGCGATTGAACGCCTCTGCAAACTCCAGCACGACCCGCATCGCCAACTCGAGGCGTGACATCCGGATGGGGCTCAAGGCAGCCAGTCCTTTCGAACCGATGCGTGGCTTACGGACGCCAAGAGGTTAATGATGCAGCCTGACACCTGTTAATTGTATACCGAATGCCTTAAGGAAAGGCACCAGGCCGCAGGGCATGTGCGACGTGGAGCGCGCCCTCCCAACCACTGCCTTGCTCTTCGATCGTCCATATTGCCGAGAGCACAGCCTGGGCGTAGCCCCAACCCGCGAGTCGGCGGGGTTCGATCCCCAGCAACCTTGAGAAGCGGGATACCCGCGCGGCGAGGATCTCTTGCAGACCATCCCAATCCAGCATCTCGGGCATGGGATTGCGCAGGAATGCGCCCACCTCGTAGGCGGGCTCACCGATCACCCCCTGGGGATCGATTGCAAGCCAGGCCGCCCGCTCGGCGGATAGGATGTTCTCGTGATGCAGATCGCCGTGGAGCAGCACAGGCCTCTCCATCGATCCCACAAGCTCAAAGAACAAGCCCTCTGCCTCCTCGACGGTGTCGGCGGGGAGCGGACCTCTTGAGCCCGGAAACTGCATCCGGTACCGCCGGAAACCCTCCCCCCACTGCTCGACGGTCGGCATCCCTCGATCGGGGACAGGCGCCTGATGCAGCGAACGCATGACTCCCACCGCCGCATCGACCGCCTGGGTTTGACCGAGCTGCTTGAGATCCTGACCTGGCCGGATTCTCTCGAGGAGAAGGGCCCCCTGGTGCGAGTCGTGTCGGAAAAGCCTGACCGCACCACATCCAGCGTAGCGCAGGAGGCATTCCGCCTCGCGAGCAAGCTCTTGCCCCGGGACCCCCAGCTTCAAGACGGCCTCTGATCCATCCGCACAGATCGCCATCGCCACGAAATGATACGTGAGGGCCGGCAAGGGTTCTCCCACCTGGATTTGCCAATCCATCTGGATCGAGTTGATCAAGGAAGGCAGCTGCGCGAGCCAAGCGCGGCCATCCGATCCGTGCAGCGCTGTGATACGAGCCTTGAACGCCTCCTGATCTGTCATCGCCTTGTCCCGGCTCTCCGATTTTGCTCAGCCTATCCCAGAGTAAGTCCATTCCCTGCTGTGTCTCACATCTCACCGCGAGCGAAATCACCTCGGCAAACGTGAAATGTGGCCTACCATTGAGCGCGCTGAAGCGCTGTGCGTTCAGCTCGAACTCCACCGCTAGAACTGAACCCGCCGGCTTGCCGTGGATCTCCTAGCCTGCAACGGGGTAGTATAGGACGTAGATAACTCGTGTGTTTGTGAAAAGCGAGATAGAAAACTATCAGGGCCTGCTCGGCTTCTGCATCAAACCAATGGCAGGGCGCAATCCCCTGATTTATCTTCTACGGGCTTCCCGATTAGCCCTTCTGCTCGAAGAAACCTTCGCAAGCTATCCCACTCTTCCTGCGAGGCTCACAGCTAGAACTTCACAGAAGCGTGGCTCCGACCTGGCCATCCAGCTCATTCTACAGCCACCTCCAGGCTAAGGTAGATGTGAACGATTGGAGCTCCATCATCCGCGATCACAAGATCGTCCCTGCCATCTCCATTCAGGTCAGCCGCAGTGAGCCCCCACGGGTGCTCGCCGCCTGGCAGGGTTCCCGATTGGATCGAACCGCTGCCCCCCAGCAAGATCATCACCCCGGGTGACTGCCAGCAGGCAATCGCCGCATCATCGATGCCATCGCCATTGAAGTCCCCGACGGCGATGTTCTTGCCACCCGGGGCGAGCCGGAAGGGAGATTCGGAGTGCTCGCTGAAGCCACCGGCGCCATCACCCAAAAAAATACGCACATAGGGTGAACCCTCGTCCGAAGCGACGATCAGGTCGAGATGGCCATCCCCGTTGAATTCTCCCAGTTCAACCTTGAAGGGGGATTGAGTATCGACTGGGGCAGCTTGTTCGAAGCTGAAACCCACTTCTGTACGATTGAGGATGACCCCAACTTCATCCGGATTTGGCGTCACGAAGTCGGGCTTGCCATCCTCATCGACATCCCCCACGCCCATGCCGCGGTAGGGGTCGCCCCCTACGTGCACCAGCATGCCCGGTAATTCGAACTGCGCATCCCCCAATCCCTTGAGGATGAGCAAGGATTCCGCCTGGCGGTGGTCGACAGCAAGATCAAGCCTTCCATCACCGTCCAGATCCGCTAATCGCACTGCATGTGGGTGAGGCGCGACGCGAATGTGCAGTGGTGAATTCGGTGCCGGTTGGAATGCTCCCGCCCCGTCACCCACAAGGATGGTCACATAATCCGTATCATGATTGGCGATGATGATATCGAGATTCCCGTCAGCGTTAACGTCACCGATGGCAAAGTCAGAAGGCTGCATGCCGCCAGCAGCATGGCCAACATCGGGGAAATCCCCGCTTCCGTCCCCAAGCAGGATGGTCAGCTCCGGCTCCCCTGAGAGGACGAGGTCCTGCAGGCCATCGCCGTTGAAATCTCCTGCCCCAACGGCCACCGACTCGGAAGTCTCGATTGAGAGGATGTGGGGAACAAACTGGATGGGACCGATCCGGGTGGCACCGGTCGGAACAAGCTGGGTTGCCCCGGCGAGCGGAGCGGCAGAACTCTGCGCTGCAGGATCGACTTGGGATGCAGTAGGCCTGGCAGCCTGACTGCACGCCGCCAGGGTTATCTGCAGCATCAGGATCGAACTTACCTTAATCTGCTTCACAATCACCTCCAGCGGGCTCCCTGAGCGGCGGGTTCAGGATCGATGGATAGCTTTGTACCTGCCCGTGACCCAGCATGCCTTTGAGGCAGGAACCAGGATGGAGGTTATAAAATACCGGCATTACTCCCCGACGAACTCGCCCTCGCGAGTTAGGATGAAATCTAGCGTGAGCGGACGGAGACTAGACAGGAACCCCCCATCATCGATGGAGGCGATGACGCGCAGGTCCCCACCTGGTTTGCGTGGCTGGTCCCAGAAAGCCTGCACCTCGAGCTGGTAATCACAGCCATCGGGACCGATCATCTGGTAGTTTCGGGGTGAGTCGATGAGGCTTGAGAGCTCCTGGTATCCCATGGAGCGGTATTTCTTCAATTCAGACTCGAGGATCTCCCTTGCAACAAGCTTATTCATCCGATCGACCCTGGCGGCCTCCCATAGCGCGACTTCTTCCCACGATGGCGTTGAGGCTTTTTTTCATTCCGGCAAACTGCATATCTGTGTTCGCTTGGACAGGATATACCACTTACTCATCGAGCGATGGGTCGGTTCACGCCTCCTTCGGGAGGGAATGCCCACCTGATCGAGCCCTCTCATGGGCAGGCGCAATGACTCAAAGCGTGCATGGCTGAGCCTGATCCCCTTCCGCCGCCATACCCTACAGCGCTTGCCACCGCTGCAGTCACCATTTCTAAGCCGGGCCTGAGCCCCGTGAAGGGTACGGATTAACTTGAGCGAGACGCCAGGACCAGCCCTCCGGCATCCTCACCATAGGCCCAGCCGTCGATCTCGGGGGGAGCGACACCGAGCGCGGTGAGCATGCTGCACACCTGCTCGCGATGCTCTGCCGCGTGCTGGACCGCTTGCACCAGGACGACCCATGGCGCTACGAAGTAACCATCCTTCGTCCGCAACTTGTCCTCGGGGTTTCGCTCGGAATCCTTCAAGTAGGTCAGCAGTCCAGCACCACTCAACGCAGCCGAATCCGCCAGATCCTCGAATTTGAGCGGGGCATGGGCCCGTTCTTCGACCGGCAGCGTGAGGAGTGCCAGGTACCCGTGCTGGGCGGCGACGAGATGAAGCAGGGTTTCCCTGATCGTCCCCACCGTCGCCGACTGCGGCCGTGCATCCAGCTTGGCTTCAGTGAGCGCTGCACAAGCCTGGATGAGGCGCTGGTTGGCCCAATTGCTGTGCCCGAATAATCTTTCCAGGGTGCTATCAAGCATATGGTTGCTCCATCTTCAATCCGGATACGCCAAACATGGTTTCGAGGGGCGCGAATTGGCTCTTACAGCCAATTTCTGCCTGGTCACATCCTCAGCTCCCACCGAGCGCGTAGGTTTGGCCGGGGTGAAACCATCATGGCCGGCCCCACTCGATCTCCCGGATGCGGTATTCACCCTGGATTTCGGTGACGATCACGCTGACCGCCTCGACGAAATCGTCGCCGGCGATGCTCACGTAAACCCAACCTCGATCCCCGGGGAGTTTACCCGGCCAATTTCTCATGGTGAACTGCGGGTCAAAGACGACCCGTGCCGACTTCCCCGTTCCAAAGATGTTGACCATGGCGAGGTACTCGTTTTCTAGATCCCTGGCCGAGATCCGGCCTTGCGCTTCCGGAGACAGCATGGCGTGCGCCTGCTCGTAATCTCCGTTGACCAAGGCATTCGCGAATTCGATCGCAAGCCCCGAAATCGCGGAATCCATCCCTCGGAAAAAGGCTGTCGCGAACCCCCACCGGGCCAGGACAATGAAGACGATGAGAAGCACAGACCCTATGACGAGCCTAGCTTTGCGGGTCATTGCGGCCCTCCTCCAGGACAATCTTCACCATTGGCCGTTTTGAAGCGAGGCGTACGAGATCTCCCTGGGCGGGCGGGCTTGAGACCCCCTCTGCACGAAGTATCGCCCCAAATAACCGTGGCTTCTGCCGGTATTGACGTGCCAGGTACCCGGCGATCATGCCGGGATCCTGTACGATCTCGGCCGAGCCAGCGTAGGTGTGCCTCCCAATCTGCAGCTGGACGTGCGGGTTGGATCTGATGTTCTGGAGCCAATCAGCCGAATGCCCACGAGCCGAAGCCACGAGAATCACCCCGTCACGTTCTTCGTAAACGAGGGGGGTTGTTCGAAGCAGGCCCGTCTTCCGGCCACGCGTCATAAGGAGCAATATTGATCTGCCCAGGATCGCTCCCAACCCCAGCTTGTAAAACAGGCGTGGACCGAGCTGGATGATGCGCCAGGACCACCTGCGCATACGGCCCAATGCATTCCCCTTTCTACAACGGTAGCCGCGTCCCGAGCCCCAGAGACTTCGCCCGCCGGAGAATCTCGGGGGCGACCGCCATGTCATCGATCGCAAGTCCCAGGTTGATCGCCATCGTTCGTTCCTGGGCATGCCTGCGACCTTCTTTCACACCAGCGACGAGCTCACCCAGATCTGCCTCAGGCTCGGGGGTCTCTGAGAAATACCCGATCGACTTGTAGTACTGGAATTGGGCATGATCATCTGTGCAGATGCGATCCATCTGGGCAAGGGCCGGACCGCTCCAGTAGGAATCAAAATCCACCGCCGATGCAAACGCGCCCGGCTGCAGCCAATCCTGCTGGATCGTTGGCTCGGGATGTTTCAAGATCGGTCCCGAGGTCACAACGAGGTCTGACTCGAGGACGGCCTGCTTCGGATTCGACGCAGCTTGGATTTCAAATTCGAATTCCTCGCGCATTTGCGCGATATAGGCTTCCTGCGCTTCTGGCAGAACGTCGTAGGCATAGACCCGTTTTATCGGGAATATACATGCCAGGGCTCGAAGATTGGTGCGGCCTTGAACCCCACAAGCCAGGATAGCAACCGATTCGGAGTCGGGTCGGGCGAGGTATTTTGCCGAAAGCGCAGTCGCGGCACCGGTCCTGGCGGCCGTGATCCAGGTGCAGTCCATGACGGCAAGCGGGATGCCGGTCTCGACGTCATTGAGGATGAGCAGGCCTGATATGTACGGCAGCCCCCGCCTGGTGTTATCTGGATACCCGCTTACCCACTTCAAGCCGGCTGACTCCATACCCGGGATATAGGCGGGCATGGCGTGGATAAACGCATCCGGTTTCGTGTGGATGCCGGGCTTGGGCGGCATCTCGACCTGGCCACGCCCTTTTTCCAGGAAGGCGCTCTCCAGCAGCGAGATGACTTCAGCCATAGGCAGGTTAACCTCGGCTACATCAGCCCGGGATAAGTAGAGCATTTCTAGGTCAGTCATGGGGTGTCCTTGTGAAAAGACTTCTCAATCGAGTGCGGCAAGGCAGGTGTTCCAGTCAAATCATGCGCATGCAAAGCGCTACAAATCATACGTGCGAATCAGGATACTGGTCTGCAACCAGGTTTAAGCGAATGTCATGCTCGAGCAGGGCTTTCAGACCCGCCAGCACCAATGAAAATCCACCCTTCGAATCGAGTGCTTGCTGCAGCTTCTGCTCATCGCTGCCGGGGAACCCCCTATGCATAATTCGGACAAGCGTGGCCCCCTCCGCCCGGGCTTCGAATTCCCACTCAACAGTCGTCGTGACGCCATTCCCTGACCATTCAATCCGGATGCCCTGGTCTTCCTCAACTTCCAACACATGGACCTCGGCGGAAGCACCGTACATCTCCCACGCCCAATGCACCACTTTCCCCGGCTCCAACTTGCCGCTGCTCTTCGTGAACCAGAACCGGGTCGTGATTGCCGGGTCCACGAAGGCCTCGAACACCTCCCTGACCGGTTTACGAATTAGCATTTGCACAACTGCAACAGGTTTCTCCCCATGTTCCATCGCTAACCTCCAAAGTCTTGAAGACCTATCTTGAACACTCTACTGACTTCCTTCTGCTCGTTCGCCTTCTCTCGTAGGACTTGCTCATCCTCGAACCTCACGACCTCTGCCCCGGCCCTGCTTTTCTACCCGTATTGGAACTGAGCAGCCCATACATAAGCAATCGGGCGATATGCGGCACCACCTGCTGAAACAGGCCAATCTAGCAAAGCAGATGGGTTTTCCACCGAGAAGAACCTGTTTCATACAGCTGACCGGGGTGGCCCGCGCTACATCTTCGTAACCCGAATATGGGCACTTGAGCGTGCATTCATGCTGCGTTCAACAAGCCTCTAACTCGATCGAGCGAGAAGAGATAGTGGACCAGCACGGTCAAGCCAAACACGTACGCGGGGGTGGTTGCCCCGCTTGAGAACAAAGCCCAGGTCGCAAAACCGAAGAACACAGCTTCCAGGATCAGTCGAAGGTATCCTGGCACGGGTACCGGGGCGTCACCCGGGTCACCCGGGACCCGGAACACGCCCCACAGGGTTGCGGCGAGGATGGGTACCCCCACCGTGAGAAGGAGCCTGGGGATGCCTTCGCCCTGCCGCCATCCCCAGGTTCCCATGGAGACCAGGGCAGCCATTTCCAGGATAAACCTCAGTGCCAGGTTAATGGGGTTCTGTGACATTCAGGATGCCTCCTTAGTTTGCCATGTAACGGTGTCGGTACATACACACGCTCGCTGCGCTCAGGCTGTGGAACCAAACGGTACCCTTGTTCTGTACATTGAAACCAAACCCACGGTGCCTGAGTGGTGTACTTGCAGGTCGAGTACCCGGATGCGTAATTCCCGGCATTATCCCACTTCTCCCGAGGCCAGGACATCTTCGGAGATGAGGTGGAAGTGCAGGTAAGCAACCTCTTGAAGATTGCCGCCATTGGCCAGCAGCCGGTAGCCGCCCTTTTCCAGATCGTATTGTCTTACCAGGTGCTGAACACCCCTGACCAAATCCTGGAAGAAAGCGGTGTTCGCGGGATCCAGATCCATCAGTGAGCGGACATTCTGCCTGGGAACAAGCAGGATATGAACCCGGTACGAAGGCACAGGGTGATGGAATGCGATTAGAGTATCGGTCTCGAACAGCTTCTCCGAAGGAACCAAGAAGGTCATGTTGCCCACGATGTAGCTAAAGAGGGAAGCCCCGAGCCTGGTCTTCGCCAAACGGAAGAGCATTTTTTTCATACTGAAGCATGCTCACTCAAGGCTGTCCTGGGGTACATTGCCTGGATAAGCGACCTCATATCCGCCAGCTTCCACGCTGCTCAACGTTTTTTCCCGGTGCTCCGCCCAGATGATCCTCGCTCCGGAAGCCTCAACCTCCACAGTTTACACATTCAGATCCGCTAAGCAACCCATGCTTCTGGTCTTGACGCGTCATCCCTGCTGGAGCAGATCGATCCAACCATCGTAGCCATATCATATCCGGTTCTTTGTCAGGTTCATCGCCCATTGAAGAGCTCATAACAGGGTAAATCCGCTTGACTTGAGCCCAAAATTCGTATATATTACTAATCAGTTTTATTACTATTTGGTGATATTATACCCATGGCCGCTTCTAGAGACCATTTAAGCCTCACATTTGCCGCACTCGGAGACCCGACGCGTCGCCGCATCCTGGCGATGCTGTCGGAGGGGGAAAAGACCGTCACGCAGCTGGCTGAACCTTTTCAGATTACCCAGCCGGCGATCTCAAAGCACCTGAAAGTCCTGGAGCGGGCCGGTTTGATCGAGCGTACACGTGATGCACAGTCGCGGCCAGCCCACCTGCGTTCTGAGCCACTTAGGCAAGCTTCCGATTGGATGGAGCAATACCGTCTTCATTGGGAGGACGGCTTCGATGGTCTAAGTAGCTTCGTTGTAAAGCCAGAAGCCTCGGATGGCGGGGCAGCAGAGACGCCCGCCCCTCGGACCGGTTATGTTGTTATGGGCTTTCTCCGGGTTCTCGGTCGAACGATTGGGCGCATCTGGTCAAACGTTAACCGTCGCGAGGAATGATGCCGGGAATAGGGATAGCTCGGTTGGAAGGCAACCATGCGTTGATGCAGCTCCCGTTTGAGGCAACGGGGAGAAAAACGATTTCACATTCGAGCCCGGATCCTCTCGCAGAGTTCTTCGACTTGTTCTGTGCCACCGCTCGGGCGACCTGGCCAATCGAAGATGCTGAACCCCCAGTACTCGCGTGGGGTTTCTGCGTAGCGCGGGACGACCCAAATGTGCAGGTGCGGAACGTGATGGCCGAGGACGAACACATAGACGTGCTCGACGCCCACCTCCCCCATTAGAGCCTTCGCGACATCGCGAATGACCCGGCCTACAGTTTCTGCTTCCAGGTCATTCAGCTCCGCCCAACCCCGGACGTGGCGTTTGGGTTCGACGATGAAACCGCCCAGGTAAGGGGAAGTTTGATCCTCGCTCGACCACGAGTGCCCTGAGAACACGAGGTCATCCTCGTAGATCGGGCCACCCGGAATGGCCTCCAGTCCCCGGTGTTTCCGGCAGATGAAGCAGTCCTGAGTTTCGGTCATGGTTTGCCTCGCTCATCCATCGCCATGGAACAGTATCGAGCTTGAAAGTACGACCGCAATTGGTGAGGCCGCAGGTTGGGTCGACTTAGGGCCATCTTGGCCACCATCGCCCCGTCTGGCGGCAGTAGGTTTCGTACGCATCCCCGAAGGTCCTGCGCAGGGCCGGCTCTTCGTAGCCAAGTACGAAAAGATGGGTGATGAGCATGAAGAGCAGGGTGTAAACCAGCAGTTGGACCGACTCATACACCAGGGCACCGCCGAGCAAGGCCAGGCCGGCGCCGAAGTACATCGGGTTCCTGACGAAACGGTACGGCCCGCGCATGACCAACTTGCGCGGTGGGTCGAAGGGTGCAGGCGTCCCCCTTCCCACCACGGCAAAGGTGTAAACACACCAGGCAGCCACGGCTGCACCCGCCGATCCGATCACCACGCCAGCAATCTGGGGCAGCCCAAATGCAGTTGGACGCACGATCCCGGACCAGGTTAATAGTCGCGCCGGGACATAGACCAGCACAAGTCCAACGAAGAGGACCGCATAAGTAATCGCACGCAGAACGATGGACATCAGGCTCATCCCTCCTTGATCGGGTGGATCATGCCTGGCTGATTTCAAACGGAGCCCCTGCCCCGGCCCATTCCCCAGCCAAACGATGCTCAAACTAGATTTCTTATACGGGGCGATCTTCGACAACGACGCGTTGAAAGACCTCGGACATCCCAATCAAATTTCCGCATGTTCGAGGAACACCTCAAGCTCCCGGATGAAGTCCACCGTCCCAGCTTCGATCTCGCTCGTCAAGGCGTCCAGGCTTGACCAATCAGGATCATCGACCAGGACATGATCGGTAATATAGTCCACCTTCCTGGGGTTTGAAGCAAGGGGGTGCCTATCCCAGCCACTGTCTCGCAGCAAGTTCCAGTACTTCACCTGGACATCCCGGTTCATGCCTGACAGCCAGACCTCAAAACGAAACGTCTCATACACAAATACGATCGAAATCTTTAACTTGCGCTTCTTAAGTGACTCCGGAAACAAGTAAAAGGCGGTCATGTCCAGATATCCGCTATAGATGCCGCTTGCAACGGAATACGCAGGATAACCCTTCTCAAAATGCACTCTTAGTTGCTTGATGTACTTCATTAACCCTTGATAGGCTTCTTGGAGAATGCCTTCCTGCAGCTGCCGTTGGAAAATCTCCATCGCGTCCGGAAACGAATTCATACCCTCTTCTCCTTGCGGTTTCACATCAAGCACCGAGTTTAATCAGATATTTCCTCGTGGTCACGCCTGTAATCAGGAACAAGAACCCCCGGTTTTCCCGATAGCTCATGCCTGCTCAGCTGTGAAGCTGCTGCCAGATGGAGCTGGGATCCCAGCCTGCCCGCAAGCCCGAGGTGGACCCCCCCCGATCGTGGCCTAATCCTGCTGGTTGGCAAGCTCAAGCGTTGGATTCATCCGCTGCCCGCTTCAGGATCTCTTCCACGACCTCCGACTTTGAGTCGGCATAGTGCTGCGTGTACTTCCAGGTTAGCCGTGCGAGGTCACGCTTCGTTCGTTCGTAGAGCGCTTTATCCGTGGGATGGGAACGCAGCCAGTCTCGAAATGACAACATCCGGGAAACCTCACCGCATCCATCTGAAAAGATGTGCAGGTTGGCTGGGATGTCATGGGCTTTCATCAAGCGATGCTCATGCCAATCGGGCTCGCGGATGTGAAGGACAAAACCTTGCTCCTCCAGCGGTGGGAGGTAAGCGCCCTCGTCCGCAGAATCTGAAACCAAGAGGAGCATGTCGATGATTGGCTTCGCAGACAAGCCCTCAACCGCGGTGGAGCCCACATGTTCGATCAACAAGACCTTATCCCCGAGCGCCTGTCGAACCCGTGCTTCGAGTTCTTGAATATTGGACAGGCCAATCCGGATCGTAGGGGGCGAGGGTTATCGTGCTGTTCCGGGGATGATGCTCCCCGATCGTGACTTCCTGAAGGTACGCTTCGGGCGTTAATTTTCCGCCCGGTTTACGTGTTGATTCGTCCGATTCATGCATGGGCTAACAACCCTAAGCTGGAGGTTTCTTGTCTGGATAGATATCATGCTCCCCGGGCCGCATACATCATCAAGATAAAAACGACGAGCATGACGACGGCACCTACCCGCGGAACCAGTCCCAGGAACTTCATCACCTCAGCAACCCGGGCCTCACTCGTATGCTCATCCATGGATGCCGCGATCGGCTCCAAACGGCTTTCGATGAAGAAATGGAACAGGGCCAGTGATATCCCCAGCAAACCCCCGATGAATATCGAGATTCCCCAGCGCGTTGAGAAGAACAGGGACAGGTCGTCCCAGCCGGTCAGCAGATAGGTGTTTATCAGCCCGGACGAAATCGAAAGCAGAGCCAGGGCCGATGCAAGCCGGAAGAGACGGGGCAGGAGGATGCCTATGAGCCGTCGACGGTCGGCCCCGTCCATCGACCTCAAGCCCGGGATCACGATGAAGTTGATCGTGATGACCTCACCGAACCACGCCGCTCCAGCCAGGATATGCAGCCATCGGAAGAAGATAAACGGATCCATCTACCCCATCCAAACCAACATAATACCGAATGCGCAATTTGCTCTATCTTACCATCCGCAAATTCAACATAACGTCGTGATGCAAATCTGCGGGTTTGTAAATCTAGCGGCGTTTGGGTCTCAAGCCACGATGAGGAATCAGCCTGCGTTAGCTTTCCTAGATTGAGCCTAAGCTCGACCTTTAACGGTGTCAATGGTTGTTGATCAGGATCGATGCCCCTTCCTTTCGTTCCCGCGTTTGAAATTCCCTGTGATCCGTTGAAGCAGGTATTGCGCTTCTGCCTCTCCAGCATCCATGAGTTCTGATACGAGTTTCTGGGCTCGCCGTCCACCCAGGGTTTTTATGCACCGTCCCTCCCAGAAGATACGCACCTCCCCTTTCGTCGTGATTTGATAGCTAAAAGGTTCGTGTCCCATGACATTTCCTTTTCACACACCTCGATGAGCGCTGCAGCACCTGCGCTCGCGCCACCCACTTCGCCAGCAACGGGATCCTGAGGGTCAAGCCGGAGCCTGACAGCGCTTGATTTCGATGCTCCTCCTGCTTGAGCTAATACAGGGCTTGGAAGGCATCGAGTGTTCTACCAGCACACTGTCTAGCTCCAAGGACGGATCCGCCTGGCGGGTTAGTCAGACGCCTGCTCCAGGAATGAAATCGTCGCCTCGGTAATCTCGGCCCATTGGGCTGCGGGGCTTATCGAAGCGACTCCGTCCCCGCTCTGGGGTCCGTAGGAACCGAACTGTGCATGGTTCCCCCCGGGAATTTCGACAAAGGAAGCCTTTTCAGGAAGCAAGGCGCGCGAGGCGGCAATATCCTCAGGCGTCGTCAAACCATCTTCAGAAGCGTAGATAGAGAGGACCCGTATCTGGGACGAGCGCAGCGAGTCATTGGCGGGGTATGATGCCCACAGGACAAGGCCGGAGATTTTACCCCCGGCAGCATAGCTCGCCGCTGCGACTCCCCCCAGGGAATGCCCTCCCACGACCCACGTTTCGATATCCGGGTGTCCCTCGATAATCTCGTCTGCCGCATTGGCTCTGAGGAAGGCAATATTCAAAGGCATCACCGGGGTTGCCACGAAGAAACCGCCCGCTGCAATTTCCCGGAGCAAGGGTGCATACGCGGTGGAAATCGACGCCCGCGCCCGGGTAGAAGATAAATCCCGTCGAGGCTGGATTCGAGCCGGGTTCAAACGTGATTAATCCAGGTTCTTGCGTAACCGTGATCTCGGCATCCGAACTCAGCGCAGCTTGGGCTACTTCAGTAGGGCCTTTGGTTGAGGTGACCCAGTAGCCTAACAGCCCTGCAAACACCAGCACGACCACGAGCGTAGCAGCAATCAAGATCGTCCTGGTTCGGTTCATGTCTTACTCCCTTCTCTTTGTTCTGGAGATGGGGGTTCTCCGCTTGAAACCCTTCCCCGTCTCACCCCGAAAAGTCAGGACTGGCTCCATGCAGTATAAACCGTGGCTCATCGCCGCTTTGAGACGACCCAATCAGACAAGTCGGTGAGGCTGGCGCCCATAGAACTTATATTCCTTGACGGACGGTCAGATAGTGCTCAGAAGCACCGAATTTCATGGAAATCATCCATCGTGTCTATGAGAACTGGAGCATGTTATGTGGCCTGTGATATCCGGGCACTGTGATTGGAATTGCGAGAGATACTTCAACTTGAATATTTCGCTTGTTATTCAATCTTTCTTGTCTTACCAAACTCCGGGAGCTAGAATACTTATCCGGGACGACCAGCCTCTATTGATCACGTCTATCGGTTACAAGGAGAACCCCCATGACGTTACTTAGCATTCTTCAAATCCTCGGTGCAGTGGCGACCATTGCTACAGGCCTGCTGGCTGCGTTCAACCCGAAAGGCATCGAAGGGTTTACGGGATTAACCGCGCCAGGCGCCCGCGGCATTACCGAGTTTCGCTCCGTTTTCGGTGGAGCGTTCATCGGCCTGGGCCTGGCTGCACTGCTGATTGGGACACCCGACGCGTACCGCACCCTAGGCGCAATGTACCTCGCCATCGCCGTATTGCGCATCATCTCGACCGTGATTGATAAATCAGGCGGGGTGCAATCCAACATCATCAGCCTGGTGATCGAAATTGTCTTCGGTGTGATCCTGGTTCTCTGAGCCGCGCTGTGGTCCGAATGCTCTAGCGGGCCCTGGCGGCAGCTATGCCGCCTACGTGTAGCACCTCGATAAAAAGACCTCTCCAGAAGGCATAGCGCCGGCGGGTTTTTCGGCCTACTGCCTGAGGATCTTCTCCATCGCTTTCCCTTTCGCAAGCTCATCGATCAGTTTATCCAAGTAGCGTATCTTCTGCATCAAAGGGTCCTCGATATCCTCAACGCGGACCCCGCAGACCACCCCTGTAATCTTCGAACTGTTCCGATGAAGGGCGGGCGCTTGGGTAAAGAAGGTCTGGAAATCATTGTTCTGATCGATTTGTTGTCTTAGACCACGTGGGCTGTAGCCGGTCAACCAGCGGATAATTTGATCGACTTCCTCCTTTGTCCGGCCCTTGCGCTCCGCTTTCTGAATGTAAAGTGGATAGACCTTCGCAAATGCCATCTCGAAGATACGATGACTCGTCATACCGATACCTCCAACATCCCATGCTATAACGCAGGCATTCTGATGGCGTGCAGCCTGCCGCTTGTCTCAAGGATGGTCCAGGAAAGACTCGGTGCTATAACATCGCCTTGCGCTCCATCCTCTCAGCTACCAGGAACAAGGCAACCGGGGGTACCAGGAGCGCCCACACGATCAGGAAACTCGGCAGCCAGCGGCCCTTTAAGACGACCCACGCTGCCTCGCGAAAGATCAATACTCCGATGGTGATGATGGCGCCCGCAGTTGGCCACTTCCAGGCAGCGAGCACACCCAAAATGGCAATCCCCCATAAGGTCAATAGGAACCAATCCTCGAGGGGAACGGAACCTGTTGCATAGGGATCAGGCGTGACAATCCTGCCAACCGTGAAGGCAAAGATCAGCAGGCTCCAGATGCGAGCGATCCAACGGATTCCCTTTGAGGTTATCTTGGTGGACATCGAACGCCTCCCTTTCTTACCTGGAGGATGATCCTATACACAACGGATGCAGCCCGGCTTTCCCGGTCACCTGCCCTCCATAAGTTCACAATCGTTCCAATCGAGGCAACCTCACGAGTGCGCTCGTTCGCCGTTCATCCACTTTCACCGAACCGGATCCTACAGTCAGGCCCGTTAAGCGAGATGTCCGGCTGGCTAGTCTGTTTCAGGCAGTCCGTTCTCCCACCAATCTTCAGCCTCTTCCAGAAATGGCAACACGGCCGATGCAATGTCACGGTAAAGTTCAGGGGATTTCACAAGCAGGGCTTTATCGAAGCGAAACCAATCTTCGCGGGAACCACCTTGCCCAGGTTTTATTCGATGCCGTCGATCTGGATGAAGATCAACCGCTCGGACTTTTACTGCCGGGATTTCTTCGCCCCAATAGGTTGTAATTCCCGAAACAGGGCACCTTGAAATTTCGATTAGAAATCCCCCTCCCCATTTGTCAAATTGAAATGAAAGAAGATCGGTTCTTCCACTCAGAAGCCGGCGAAAATGAGGGAAAGAACCCTTAAACCCCTTGACCCTCAGAGCAGGAACCACGGTTTCTTTTAAAGATTCGATCATCAACTCTCTTGAATCAGACATGCATCACCTGGAAGGAGAATGCGACTGACAACCTCGAACTGAGCGGGGGTTACCCCATTCTATAGCTCCAGGCTGTTCCGGGCATATTTCAATCCTCCGGAGATCACAGTAGTACATCCCCTGTCCGGTCGCGTTCAACCCGATTATCGGACGGTCAGCGAGATGGAAAGTGGATTACTGCTTAAGAAACCCCCGCTGTTTGAGCCAGGCCAACTGATTGAAGGAGAAAAGTAAGCACGATAAAACCCAAAGTAAGAAGCAGCACCGTGATTACAAGCTTGCGAGTCCGATCCACATTGAACCCTCGACCGAGGATTGCGCCAGCGTATGCCATTTCCAGGGTTTGTCCCAGGGTCCATCCGACGAGAAGTTTTGGAGGTGCAGTACTAATCGAATACATCCCAATCCCTAGTGAAATCCAGATCACACCACCAACAAGACCTCCCAATGCCATGCCACCTCGCCAATCCCGCAACTCCAGTTTCGCTGCCAACCATGCCAGGAATATTGTCGTAATCAGGAAACTCAAGTAACCCAGCGGGATCCTTCGAAAGGATTCGAGCGGCGGGAGCAAGAAGGAGCTTTCCTCGACATAGAAAGAGGAAAGTATGGCGCCATGCAGGATTAGATCGAACCCCAACACTCCCACCCAGGCTAACAGTGTTACTCCGACCAGGCGCCGTCGGGATAGAAGTTTAGGTGCCGCGAGGATATCCATGGCCATCCTTTGTCCTTGATTCTGAGGTGGGGAAGTATCCTATGATTTGCTCCAAGCTGCTTGTCTTGGTGCTCCAGGCTCCTGGGTATTCTCCCGGGGTGGTGATGACCAGGATACTTTGTTAGCGCTCCAGGCTGGGCACTTTGAGCTGCACATCATAGAAATCGCCACCCATCCTTAACTCCAGCTCATCCGCAGCAGGGTCCTCTCCCAGCAAATCATAACCTCGGTTGCCGGTAGCAACTCGAAGACCGGTCGTCCAGCTTGATTGTTCATTCAGAATAAATGGACAGGTCTTGATGCTTGTATGACGCAGCACGGCGTCACGAGGTAGCCTAGGAGAATAATATGCGCACATGAGTGTAACGCCTGCTTATCACTAATTGAACCTGACGCCAGGGCCTGAAGAGATCCGCTCTTTCGATATCGGCGATAGACCAAGAAACAAGATCAACAATACTGGACCCGAAACTCCCCATCCTAACAACAACGCGCTAAAAAAGATGTATGGCATAAACGCAAACACCTGTATGGGACCTTGTACAACCAACATATAGCCGAAGAGGAAAGCAAGAGCCCAGCTAAAAGTTCCACAGATGAGAGGGACAACCTTGTTGACCTCCCGGTCAAGGGCAAGCGCTTGAACAACGCTTGTGATGAAACCAGAACAAAGACCTACCGCAGCGAACCTGGCTGGCGACACCGCAAATGGAAACACCAAGTAGGCGACCGTGAGAGATAACGGGATGCCGAACAGGTTCGCGATCGCCCATTTCCGCGTGTCAGATATTTGGCGCTTGACAACAAGACCGCTAGAAATCGCAGTGATCGCCCCCATCATGGAGCCCAGGAGCCAGAGAATGGGCAAAGAGGGTTCAGAAAAGTCAATGAAACCTGCGAGTGACGATACAGCGACGAAGCTGACAGGCCAACTTATGGAACTAACGATTTGCGCTCGAGCCCACAACTGGAAGCTACCTTGCGATTTCTCCATTGCATACCTATAGAATCAGGAAACTAATCAGATGATACACCAATTCTGATCGCTGCCAGTTCTTGCGAGGGAGAAGTACCCTTCCCCCTCGCCAGCTCATCAAGTTCCGATTTCCGGGTGTATTCTTTTCAGCAGTGCCGCTCTTGTTCACCGCGATGATTATTCAGCAATGAAAGCATTAACAATAAACTTCGCACAGGCAAGAATGGGTTTCGTTGATGTTAGCAGGATTATATTTCTGCCTTCCACGAGACACGTTTTGTTTCGTCCCCAACATATACAGTGGAAAGAGCTTTGTCCACGGATAGCAGGAATAAAACATGATTTTCATCGAAGTCATATGGGGCATGTTCCACGGCCAATGCTCGCAGCTCTGGATCCTGCGTCAGTTGAGCATGCCCAAAGATTGCAAATTCTCCACCGCCTCCCTCGTCATCCTCCACGCTGCAATGTAGGGCGTACCGTCCATCACGCTTCAGATCATGGCCCTTTGGGGAGTTGGGATACATGCCAATAAAGAGATGGCCATCGATAACGAACGGCGTCACCGGGTGCACCCTCGGGGAACCATCCGCCTGGATCGTGCCAAGGTAGCCAACCCGACTGCTAAAGCGGCGTAACCCAAAATCGGCCAATTCCCTGTTGCTCTCCTCTAACAACTTCCAGCTCATCTGGTCCTCCGGTAAGAATTTGAATGCATAACGAACCTTTCTGAAGTGAGGAAGCCAACAGCCTCGAGCTCATCAGCCTGGAACCCCGGCAAACAGTTGAGCAGGCCGCCTGACGGCTTTGAGCTGAGCGGCCGGCATGACAACGTGCATCGTCTGTTGTCATGCGGCCGAGCCGAGACGTTCGGAACCCGGGCGACGCGCAAGGTCCGCCCCCGCGTCTTGATCGGCCAGACGAGTACAAGACTCAACCCGATCCTTCTTCGTCAGCCTGGATAAAGCCAACGAATGAAAGGAAAACGATAAACTGGACAAAAGCGCAAACAAGCAGCCAAATCACACCTACGAGGTAGTATCCCAAAATCCCGCTGGTGATGGATCCAGAGGCCAGGAAACCCATGAAGGTGATGACTCCCAGGGATAGCAGACCAAATATCTTGAAAACTGTTGGTCTCCTCGATGGGAAACCACTTTTTCTTCCCCTGATGATCAACCCAACAATTACGCCTATGCAGAATACGCAATAAATGGCGGATGCGATCGAATATAGCTGCAAGTCATCCAAGCCCATATAGAACAGCACGAGTGGGAGGATGGAGAAGATAATCGCACCGATGGCCATGATGGCCAGGAAAACCAAGCCGTTGATTTCTTGGGCACCCCAGGATCTCTCCTTGGGTCGGCGCAGAGCAGTGACAATACTGCTGAACCCGATCAGGGCGATCGCCAGATCAACGATCGCGAACAATGTATCCTCACCTGTCATCACGCCTCCAGCCAGTAGACGGTTCCCCGGTTAGCCGGCACAAGCACAGCGGCTCCCAGCGCGTCCGTACCTCTACTCGGATCAATCTGCCACACCGTCCAGAACGTGGGCAGCGCGGACTCCCCCTCCAGCGAGCTGTCGGGCGTTGCTTCGATTTGAGCCGATTGTTCCTTGAAGAACAGCCATTAATCGGTCCGCCCGTCAGTATTTCCCCAACTCGAGAGTGCCCTGATCCAAGACATTGAACTGCTTGCCATCGGCACTGATTACCTCGACGGCCTTGACCGTCACATAGTAAGCGTTGCCTGCGCCTCCTGAACACGGAGGCATATACGCACCGGCCGTATCGAAAGACGGCGCCAGATGTTCGTGGACGATGAAGAATTCATCGGGCAGATCAAATGTGTGCCCGGGGATGGACGGGATGATGACCTCGTTTGCATTGCCCTCGATCCGGTAGCCAATCTTGCCGTGCCCGCCATCGTCCATCGGCGAGTAGGTCCTGTCGCTGAACTCCAGCACAATGGCGTCCGTGCCGGCTGGAATGTCAGCAACTGAAATTCGGGGCGTTGATGGATTATCCCCTCCGAATCTCCGGCATTGTTCTCCAGCTGGAATATTCTCGCCATTCCAATCTGGGTCGTCAAGTGCCAGTTGGAGGCCGGCCACGGCTGCCGGCTGATCCGCTGGTTCTATGTCTGCACCCGGGCTGGGGATCGATGTGGCGGGATCTGTCAGCCGGGTTTCTGCCTGGGAGGCTGACGGAGGCGGCTGGGGGGTAAGACCGACCTCCGGCTGGCGCTGTACCTGTGCCTGGCAGGAGGCTAATGCGATCACCAACGTTATAGACCAGAGTAAACCCGTCTTCTCCATAAATTCCTCCAGTGGCGAACCAGTCGGGACTTGCCTCGATCTGCTCTTCCGGAACTCCAGCGGGAAGCCGCCGGTTGGCCTCGAATGGAGCAGTCACTTGCGCATTGTGCCTCAACTGGACCGTGTCTGCCAAGTCTGGCTGTCCAAAAACGAGTGCAACGCGCGGTGTCCGCGCGTATGGATCGGTGGCCGTTTCCGACGCAATTCGTCCGCCCACCATCCTGATTGTCGAACGCCGATCCACTCAAACCGCATGGCAGGGACGAGGAGGAAAGCTGGGAGCGCATTGCATCGACTGCCAGGGTTTCCAGAGGAAAATACGGGTTGCTAAAATACTTCTGGAATACCCCGCTCAGACCAAATCGCAACTTCTCCCCGAAGAATCCACCAGTGCCAATGACGAGAGCGTGGAACATGAATGACTCCTCCCAAAGATCGTTGGGTAGGAGTCATCGGCTCGATTACGGTTGTTTGGCGGACTCCATCGCCACAGGTGAATAGGTAGTTTACCCGTCATTCGCTCCCATAAAAGCGGGATGAGAGAGCGGCATAGCACCCTCGCACTGATGCGTCGGAGCGCGAAGCGTGAGCGTCGGTTTGAACCCGTTGGTAGGCCACACTATGCTCAACCCTGCGGGATGAGAAGGGTGACAGCCGTTCGGGATGGCCGGGAATTATGCGGGAAAGTAGGTCAACCTGATGACATCCTCCCCAATCCGGTCATGCGCCATGAGACGGAGCGGCGGCCGGGATCCGGCGAAGTATGGTGTTCCGTGACCGAGGACGACGGGGTGCAGGTAGATTCGGTATTCATCGATCAAACCAAGTTCGGTGAGGCTGTGGGCCAAGGTCGGGCCAGCCACTTCTATCTCGCCCTCGCGTTCGGCCTTCAGCTGCCGGATCGTGCCTTCGAGATCATTTCCAACGAGCTCGGCGTTGCGACCGACCGCTTTCAACGTGCGTGAGACCACCCACTTCGGCTGCTTTCGCCAGGCCGCCGCGAAGGCCTTTTCATCTGCATCCCATTCGGGATGATCGTCATCCCAGTAACGCATGATCTCATACATTTTGCGACCATAGACACTGCCGGCCTGCCCCTGAGCCTCTTGAATGAAGTGACGGAAGAGCGTGGGGGCCGGCGAGAACGCCATGTGGTCGACGTAGCCGTCCAGAGACTGGTTCATTCCAAACACAAGCTTTGCCATCTGCCCTCCTGTTCAAGCGGCAATCCGGTCTGTGCCTTAGCTTTGTTGCTCTCGACGGTGGCTTTCCGGGCTCCCGGACGTTAGGCAGCACCCATGCTCGCGAGATCAATTTCCAGACAGACCTGCCTTCCCCGCCTCCATTTCCCGGATTGGACCGTGGGCAGGATAGACACGGGTCGCGCCGCGATCTCGCAGCATTGCCCATGATTCCAGTGCAACTGGGTTGTCGAAGGCATAGGCCTCCGGGGGCAGGTCTCCGGTGAAGACGGAGCCATCGTCAAGAAGTACAGAAACACAGTGGTCGGAATGCCCGGGCGTGTGAAGAATCTCTCCTGAAAGGCCGATTTGGGCAAGCAACGCCCGGCTCTCTTGGAAGGAGATGGTGACATTGCCCTCTGCGCTGATCTCTACATAGTTGTCCGCTGGTTTCGTCCAGGTTTTCATGAGGGGAATAGCATCGGTTTGGATATCCAGGACGAGAAGCGGGACGCCTTCCCGCTTCAGCTCTTCTGCCAGCCCTGCGTGGTCGATGTGGTAGTGAGTGGCGAGAGCATATTGGATCTCGTCCAGGCGGATGCCCTTCCTCCTCAGACTTGCCTTCATTGCCCCCAGGGTTCCCGGCCACCCGATATCAATTAGCAGGCGCGAGGATCCGGCGCCGACCACCCAGTAGTTGGTGGAACGATACCCGGCGTTGACTATCGTAGGTGACATCGCATGGTCATGAGCTTCGACGTGCTGCCTAACCGCACCGAGCTGAGCCATCTTGCCGGGCCAGCACCAGCGAGTTGTTAGGCGGCAAGCTTCACTTCCTGGCCGGGGACGATCCCCCGGATTGCAAATGCTCTGGCCGGGATGCGTATCGAACCATCGGGTAGCGGAGGATGTCTAAGCTTGAGACGAACTTTAAGCTGGGAGCGTGCGTTAGGGCTGAGTGTGTGGACGTAGGCAGGTGCGGGGCCTGCCCCTCCCAGAAAGGGCGACCAATAGCCGTCGAAATCGTCGAACACCATTGCTATCTCGAGAGGCACGAGGGAAATCGATACCAGCCCGGCTTGGTGGAACAACTCAGCCAAGGGCCCAGGTCGGGAAATTGGGAATTGGTGCCGCTCGGCCAGATGAGCTGCGGCGGGATCAAGGACAATGGCTTCCTCCCAGAATGCCCGGAGCAGTTCCATTCCATCCTGGTAATCCCAAACGTAGGCGGCTAGCACCCCACCCATGTGGAGGCTCTCCTTCATCGACCGCAAAGAGTGGAGAGGTGCGGGCAGGAAGTTGAGTACGAGGCCTGAGACCGCATAATCAAAGCCATCTTCGCGGTCGGGCAAGCTCTCGGAGTTGGCTGTGATGAACGTGGCGGCGCAACCTGAGCCTGAATTCCTGGCATAGGATATGAACTCGGGGGAGGGATCGCAAGCTGCAATGAAGGCGGGCTGAGAAAGTTCACAGATCGTGTGAGTCAGCGCCCCGGTGCCGCACCCGAGCTCAAGCCAGTCAGAGTGAGGAGCAGGGGACAACCATTCGAGAAACAACCTGGCGATCTGGCGGCTCCACTTACCCATGAAGGCATCATAGGCTTTGCCGCTGGTCCAACGATCAGATAGTATGCTCATTCGATCACTTACGCGTGAACTCCTAGCCTCTGTGCTGAGCGGCCAACCCGTTAGGCGGCTTTGCCCAAATTTCCTATTCTCTACGTTCAAGTTCTTCAGCTGTCGGCCTCTGGAAGAAGGCTATCCAGGGTTTCATACTCTCTATTGGTATATAGAAGCTCTCCTCTGAAGGCTTCGAATTCCTGATCTCGAGTCGCCGTAACAGCTCCTCCTCCGACACATCAAGGAAATGTACTTCACTGCTGGCTCCAAGTCGTTTCGCGCGCATACGATAATCTTCACGTTCTTCTTGCGCCCAAAAACCGAAATCAAGAATTACATTAATTCCCAATTCTAGAGCCCGGCTTGCGATATTCCAAAGCAAGGCCTCGATAAGACTATGCCGAGAATCATGTTCGGGTTCTTCTGCATCTTGACCAAAAAGACGTATATGCCATTCATCGGTGTTCAAACGAAGTGCCCGCTGCTCATGCTCAAGTTTCCGTGCGAGCGTTGTTTTTCCTGAACAAGGAAGTCCTACTATCAAATGAAGAGTTGCCAAAATCCTACTCCAGTAGTCGGGTTAAAGCCGCCAAACAGCCTCGAGCTGCGAAGCCCTTGGTACTTTCCGGGGATGCGCTGGGGTCACACTCCACCTTCCCCCTTGCCCGCCCTGAGCATACAACGATCGCGCCAAACTCGCCCAGCATCCTTGAGACTTACCAGCGAGATGGCAGACGTCCAGGCGCGGGAGAGGCAGAAGAATGCGCTCGACCCCGGTTCTAGCGAGCCAACAACACTCCCAGGCCATACTGCAGGACAAAGAGGATGATCGGTATGACGATCACCGAGAGGAAGCTCGCGAACAGACCCGGACGCCAGGGCCAGGTGGGGATCTTTTCCAGGATCTCGCGTTCGGTGGTCAAACCTTTCAGGACGTCGTTGAGCCTGGGGATCTCCGAAAGTTCGTTCCCATCGATCAAATCGTGCAGGCGCGCCAGCGTGGCCTTGGTACGCTGATCTAGCTCTACCAGCTGTCTCCGCTTCTCCAGCACAAGGCGCCGATTGACGAATTGCAAAGGCAGCAGAAAGGCACCTAATGCCAGAGCGACCTGCAAGATCAGGTAGGATAATTCCGTGATCCCTCCTACCTCCAAAGGAAACGTGAGCAGGCTAAAGGTGAGCAGGGCTACCCAGGCTATGCCGGTGCGGGAGGTCAGCACCGAGAACGAATAAGCAGGGTCGAGCAGGAACAGATCGAACTGGTTGATCATCTGTACCGTTCGGCTCACGAGCCGCAGCTGTCGAATGGAGTGATAGTAGATCACGCTGCCGAAAGAGAATGAGATGAAGCCCGCGACGAAGCTAGTCCGCATGGCAAGCGGCCCCAGCCCATAGACGGCGACGGCAGGGGCAAAGCCCGCAGACCATGACAGGACAAACACGATGGCCCAGGCGACCGCGCTGAGGAGCACGCTCCTGGCTGGCATCGTGGTGAATTCGTATTCCACTCGGCGCTTCGTCTCGCTCGAGATCTGGAGCAGCGGTTCGAATTCGGATATCGCCCGCAGCGAAAGCGAGTCCAGATACGTAATAATCGCCAGCGAGCCCCATAGCCACAAAGGGAACAGGAACAGGATGGGGCCAATACTGTAGGCTGGCAGCCATCCATCAACCCAGGAGAAACCATGCAGAACCGCGCTCTCAAACAGGAAGAGCAGCAGGTACGTGACCCAATAGGGAAGCGGCAGCCGCTGAACGAAGTCTGTGAACCGGTCAATGATGCTTGGAGCGTAGGGCACGGATTCGCGGTCTCCTTGCGGTATCATCTGTGAGTTTGTGGGGGTTTCGATCAAGTCGCCGATCCTCCTTTAAGGGCGGCTGGAGCTGAGAAGGCGACAACAGCTGCCGGCCGACAACAACCTCGAACTGGATTGAGTCCCATGGTCATCATGGGAAAGCGCCGGTGGGGAATACTCATTCGCTCGGAGTTACCGAGCCGTATTCCCGCTCCATCTCCTGCAAATCGCGCTCCATCGTTCACCACGATGCGATAATGGAGCCCTGGATGTTCTGATCACGATCCTCGCGAAGCACCCCCTTGGGTCCGGCCTGTCCCCAGCGAAGCGTGGGGATTTCGCTCCTGCGAGACGTTATTGCGCTTCACAGTTACCTCTAATCAATACTTGTAAGAAATTCAAGTATCTCATCGATATGATTATTTGCTGTCGAGAAATGTCCTCCATCATCCACAATATGAAGTTGGTTGAAAGGCAGTTCTTCGGAATAGTACTGGCCCATTCCAATTGGAGTGTTCTTGTCATATCGTCCATACCAAAGGCCAATTTCCTGAGTAATCTCTCGTAAATTCATTCCCCATGGATCCACATATAGACGCCATTCCCACGCATCCCCATCAAGGCCATTCCTATGGGCTTCCATAGCCGCAGCTGAGAATACTTCGATTATTTCTGGTCTCTGGGTAATCAATCGAACGTCTGGATCAGGGAGTGCTCGAACCATTTGATTAAGCATCTGCTCCTTGTTTGAGTAGAATGCCCCCATTTGCTTAAGAATAAATCTGTTCAACCATGGGAGTATGCGTGCTGTGAGAAAGATAAGCCTAATTGGCGGCCACATGCCTTTGAATCGCTTAGGCATCTCAGGCGGGGCGACTCCACTGACGATCGCTGCGCGTGTTAACCGATTTGAATTCTTAAGTGCAACTGCTGCTACATGCGGGGCTCCACCTGATAAACCAAAGACGCCATAAGTATCGAATTTCATGAAATCTGCCAATTGAGCAACATCAGAAGGCCAATCAAGAAATCGACGGTCAGGTTGAAAGTCCGAAAGACCAAAACCAGGACGATCCGGTACAATCAGATCTACATGTTTTTGTCGAGCAGCTTGATCAAACCATCGGCCTTCCAATCGAGAACTATTTCCCCCACAAAAGTAGAAAACCGGTTTTCCGCCTGGTGTTCCATATTGAGCAAACCCAAGAGTACGACCATCGGTCAGTTTAATTGTCCTGTTCTCATCAACCATTTTTATTAGCACCTCCATATTAAAGAGTGAGAAGCGGAGTAACAACCTCGAGCTACGCAGTCCCGGGTACTCTCCGGGATGGCGACGGGGCATTTACCCTGGAAAGGAATCCCCAGCCCGCATTCCCGCCCCATCAATTGCAAGTGGCGCCGCACCGATCGTCCCGATGATCTTATGGGATCGTTCACCGTTCGTCCAGCTTGACTGGATCCCGATGAACTTACGGGCCCTGCATGTTCTAAGCAGGGTCCTCGCGAAGCGAAGCGGAGCATCAGCGCAGCGATCCAAAGGATCGCGAAGCAACCAGAGGTCACCCTTGGGTGCCGCGAAGTCCTGCGATCTCGGCAGGGGTCGCCTCTCGAAGATCCTGCGTTCTGTACAGGGTCGTAGATCCAGTGATCTGAGCTGGGCTGCGAGACGTTAGCTGGAGCTATGTTTGGATCGAGGCATACGTTCTGACTTCACGCTCAATTCGATCCCCCATTTCGTCCACGGCAACATCAAGTTCATAATCCTTTTGCAGCCCAAGCCATACATCTGGACTCGTATCAAAGAACTTTGCTAGACGAAGTGCAGTGTCTGCAGTTATGCCACGTTTTCCCAATACGATTTCGTTAATTCGCCGAGGATGGACACCAATTGCTAGAGCCAGGCGATTTTGACTTAACCCCATAGGCCTAAGGAAATCCTCTAAAAGTACTTCTCCCGGATGGACGGGCGCCAACTTAGTCTTTTTCCCCATTAACAACCTCCTCAGTGATAATCAACAATCTCAACTTCATAGGCATCGTTTGATCTCCAAACGAAACATATTCGCCATTGATCATTGATCCTAATACTGTGCTGACCTTGCCGATCGCCTTTTAATTTCTCAAGACGATTTGAGGGCGGGCTGCCCAGATCTTTCAGATCCTTTGCGTTATTCAGATATCGAAGTTTGCGATAGGCTATTTGTTGAATATCTGGTGGCAATCTACGCGAACGCTCTCTCCGAAAGGACTTCTCGGTCTCAGTATCTCGGATCGACTTGATCATAGGAATATGATATAGCGACACTCGCTAAACGTCAAGCATGGGTGGGTAGGGCGCTATATGTTGGGCTCCAGCTAACAATTCGAGCTTGGGCGCCGGGGTACGTGCCCAGGCTGCGATTTCCTGCCACCATTCCCCGCTCCAGCTCAAGAAAATCGCGCCGCACCGATCGTCCCGATGTTCTTATGGGATCGTTCACCGTTCGTCCAGCTTGACTGGATCCCGATGTACTTACGGGACCCTCCGTCGTTCACCCCGATGCTCTTACAGGGCCCTGCATGTTCTGAGCAGGGTCCTCGCGAAGCGAAGTGGAGCATCAGCGCAGCGATCCAAAGGACACCCTTGGGTGCCGCGAAGTCCTGCGATCTCGGCAGGGGTCGCCTCTCGAAGATCCTGCGTTCTGTGCAGGGTCGAAGATCCTGCGTTCTGTGCAGGGTCGAAGATCCTGCGTTCTGTGCAGGGCTGCGAGACGTTAGGCAGATTAAAAAAACTCAAATGACAATCTGGCTCGTTGGCATCACATTGGCTCTTGATCGCATTTCTTGATTCAAGCTGTCAATCGCATCAACTGCTGACTGCTCGTCAAAATCAAACGTTGTGTGAGCGTCTTCAACGAGCGTTACCTCAAATCCTCGATCAAGTGCTGCAAGGCATGTTGAGCGTACACACATCTCTGTCTGCATGCCTGAGATGATTAACTCATTGACTCCTAGTTGCTCCAGGCGATCAGCCAGATCAGTCCCTTCAAACGCATCCGCAGAGCTCTTATCAATGACCGCATCATCCTTGCTTGGCTTGATCCGTGGATGAAGTTCCCATCCAGGTGTACCCGGTTCATCTGGGTCACCTTCTCCTCCATTGTTTCGTACATATACAACCGGAACATTTGCTTGCTTTGCCGAATTAATTAGCTCATCCAATCGCGACAGGATACTTTCTGGATCGTGCACACTGAATTCTTTCTCAAACATATTTACTTGCGTATCCAACACAATAAGAGCAACATTATCCACTAGAAAATCCCTCCTAAATAATAAGTCTCATCTGCCTAACGTTTGCGCTGAGCGGCCAAAGAACTACTTGGATAGTACATTAAGGCTAGGTAAATCTGGCTGAATCCCAGGTCCGCTCCAGCGCATGGTCAGGACGCCTACTAGCTTTTGACTTCTCCTATGTGATGCTTTCAGGCCAACCAAGTAGCCCGACAGCGATAAGGAATCCTAAGCTTAAGAGAAGGCCAATCAATCCCTTCTCTACCAACTTTGATGCACCACCATCCCAGTACAGTAGAACCGTAATAAAGGAAATAGCAGAGCCTGCGATGAGTAGGGGGCGGAACCAACTTTGCTTTAGGAGGAACCCCGCTCCTCCTATTACAAAACCCAAGGTGGCAAGTATGTAAAGAATTACGGCGAGTATTCTAAGAAAGCCCTCACCAAGGAAATTTGAGAGAAGCCAGGATTTCCCTGTCCAACCCATTTCAGATGTAACCTCAACCAATCGGAGACTCATGGTTACATACCAGAGGTGAACTAGTCCATGAAGTATGGAGAGAATAGCGATAATGGTTATCACGAATGGAAGCCCTCCTGTGATGAATCATTCAACGGATATTTAGGGTAGGAGGTCATCGAAGAAATGTCAATTATTGAACTAAGGAGAACATTGGTGCCCTATCAGCCTCGAGCTGCCTGTCCTGGCGTTCCAGGCCAGGGCGGAGTCCCGCGGTCTTGGCGGGGAGGCGCCGGGGCTCGCCAGTTGGCTTGGACTTCTCATCACCGGCACTCGTTCTTTGACCAACAAATCGCGCCGCACCGTCCCCCCTGCATGTTCTGAGCAGGGTTCTCGCGAAGCGAAGCGGAGCATCAGCACAGCGATCCAAAGGATCGCGAAGCAACCAGAGGTCACCCTCGGGTGCCGCGAAGTCCTGCGATCTCGGCAGGGGTCGCATCTCGAAGATCCTGCGTTCTGTGCAGGGCTGCGAGACGTTAGCGAGCGCCCTGTCTTGAACGTAGCTCATCCTCGACTCGTTCGGCAAGGTAGATTTTCAGCAAAGATTGATAAGGCACGTCACGTTTGTTGGCCAAGTACTTAAGATCCTCTAGCAACGCTTCTGGCAGCCTAAGCGAGATTGTTTTCGTCGAAAGCTTTAGCTGTGGAAAGACAACCTTCTCGGCCGAACTCCAATCTACATACTTGCTGGAATCCTGCTCAGCCCAGAAGTCTCGCTCTAGATCTTCGGATTTAAAACTAGGAATTGCCTTATTCTTTGGCATCTTGATAAATGCTCCGTTCCTTCTGATTCATCTCCCTGGCAGAAATTACTCGAATCAGATCACCGCGCATCGTGAAAACCAGGAATAGTCTTCTCCCTTGATCGGTAGCACCAAGAACGTAGTACCGCTGCTCAACCGTAGAATGCTTGACATCTTCTGCTACGACGAGCGGTTCATTGAAAAACACCTGCTCGCATTCGGCCTGACTGACCGAGTGCTTGTCCCATATCTTGATAGCATTCGCCTCATCCCAATCAAATCCACGCGCTTGCGAGATATGCTCCACGCCATCCCCTCATGTTGTATATTGCTAGTATATACTACTTCTGAATACCAAGGGAAGAGTCAATCTGGCGCTCGCTAACAACCTCGAGCTGAGTTGCCGGGCCATTGAGTTTTCTTGTGCTTTCGCCGCCGTGGCCTGGTCCGCTCCAGCGAGACGTTGGGCGTAGCTTTTTCTACCGAACGAATGTAATCCAAACCGCAAACGACACGATGAATGAAACAATCCCAACGATAGATGATCTCAGTTTCCCCAGACTCTGCGTGTAATGGACAGTCATTGAATACAGCACTATGTGCGATAGCGTGTACATTAACATATACGCCCACACAATGATGAGCAATATGCCTTGACCGGTAACTTCCAAGTACTCATAGAACGGAACCCATCCGGTGGTCCAGAGAATCCCTTGGATATAATCAGGGATTAGAGTGAAGTAAGCGCTCACGGCCATTGTCAGGCCAACTCCGCCAAGAAGAGCATCGTATGAACCACTGCCACCAAAGGCCCTCGACAAGACATATGCTATGGCAGAGGCAAGCAGCCAGGTAACAATGAAGAGAGGGATGAGGAATATTAATTCGTAGAAGTAATACTGTTGTTCTGGAATTTGGAGGAAGGCCGGGAGAGTTACATCTTCAGCCCCAAATGCCCAAAGAAGGATTGCTCCCTCGTATAGAATGGCGATTATGAGCGAATTCCGGAAACCAATGGCTAGAGCGCGCGGATCTGTCGCTAGTCGTTTCAAAGTCGAACTGGGTGACTTTATGAAAGACACTTGATCCTTGAAGAAAGTCATTGATTTCCCTTCCTACCAACCTCGATAGTTGCTACGCCTAACAGCCGCGAGCTGCCTGTCCTGGCGTTCCAGGCCAGGGCGAAGTCCCGGGTACTTTCCGGGGAAGCGCCGGTGTACGTACCCAGGCTGCGATTTCCTGCCACCCTTCCCCGCTCCAGCTCTAGAAAATCGCGCCGCACTGATCGTCCCGATGTTCTTATGGGATCGTTCACCGTTCGTCCAGCTTGACTGGATCCCGATGTACTTACGGGACCATCCGTCGTTCACCCCGATGCTCTTACAGGGCCCTGTATGTTCTGAGCAGGGTCCCTCGCGAAGCATCAGCGCCGCGATCCAGGGGACACACATGTGCGTTCGCCTCTTGAAGATCCTGGGTTCTGTTCAGGGTCGAAGATCCAGGGTTCTGAGCTGGGCTGCGAGACATTAGGCTGCTGACAGCGAACTTCAAGTGGTCCTAGCTTCCAATTCACGACGAAAATAATTCTGTCTTTAGTCGAATCCCCCAGAGGTATCTTTAAGAATGATTCGAGCTACTTCAGCAAAAAGCTTCTTCCTTTGATTTCTATCCATTACAGTTACTTCTTCGGCCATTGCCTTAGAAAACTGATTCTTGAGTATCATTCTAAGTTGGCCTTGGGTATCTCCCAATCTCATCTTCATCAAGATGCGATCCTTCAGATCATGGGGTTCGATAAGGGAATTGCTATCAGATCCCAAGTCAGCCTCCTTTCACACCATTCACTGATAAGAAGGTTTACCAATCAAGCGCGGAGATGAAAATACCATTAGCAGCCGAACAGCCTCGAGCTGCCTGTCCTGGCGTTCCAGGCCAGGGCGCAGTCCTGCGTTCTGAGTAGGAAGGCGCCGGGGCATTCACCCTGGCAAGGAATTCCCGACCCGCACTTCCGCTCCATCGCCTGCAAATCGCGCCCCACCGATCGTCCCGATGTTCTTCTGGGATCGTTCACCGTTCGTCCAGCTTGACTGGATCCCGATGTACTTACGGAACCGTCCGTCGTTCACCCCAATGCTCTTACGGGGCCCTGCATGTGCTGAGCAGGGTCCCGCGCGAAGCATTAGCGCAGCGATCCAGGGGACACAGATGTGCGGCCGCCTCTCGAAGACCGTTCGTCCAGCTTGACTGGATCCTGCGTTCTGTGCAGGGCTGCGAGACGTTAGGCGGCCAATTATCGATTCCATTCTTGAACAGGAACTTGCCATAAATGACTTGCGTAGTATTCTGCCTCCCTCTCGCTTGGATACGTTTCAAAGTCAATATATGGCTTGCTACAATGAGGACAGCGCAATGGATTGTAGTATCCGAAACTGCCACTACACTTTTCACATCGAGGAAGCCCCTCATCGAACTTATCCACAACCGCTCGATCGGCTTTCCCCAGGATCGGTGGTGCCCCTTCCTGCTGACCATTCGTGATCAGTGTATGCGGACCATCAGAGCAGAAGAAGTAAACAACATTACTAAAGCCAGCATGAAACGATTGGAGACGAAAACTCTTTCGACAATAATCACAGATGCACATAAGGGAAACATTCCCCCTCGTAATCGTCCCCGGGAAATGGAATCCACGAAATATCAGCCCTTTTCCGACCAATTTTTCAGGGTCTGCTCCGCTTTCGGGCAAATAGAACGGTTGGAATCGAATACCTGTAAGCTTTCCTGATTCGAACTCTTCCACTGAAGCGCCTGGAACTGCGCTTATCAAGCAGTCTGATTGAACAGTAAGATGCTCTGTCACCCAAATCGAGAAATGCAGCCATCTGCCACCGTCATTCCAAACGGATGAAAGATCATAGGTGTATTCATAATCATTGGCATCAACCAGGCGAAATGCTTGGTTCGGCTCAGTGAGCATAGCCACGGGCTTGACCTCGGTAGGCACCCGACCTCGAGAAATTTGATCGATCTCTTCATCATCGATAAATGCTCGGAGCACGGTCGCCCGTCTATTTCTCAGCCAATTGAACAGATGTCCACCTCCTACTGCTATCGGCCGCCTAACAGCCTCGAGCTGCCTGTCCTGGCGTTCCAGGCCAGGGCGAAGTCCCGCGGTCTTGGCGGGGAGGCGCCGGGGCTCGCCAGTTGGCTTGGACTTCTCATCACCGGCACTCGTTCTTTGACCAACAAATCACGCCGCACCGTCCACCGTGCATGTTCTGAGCAGGGTCCCTCGCGAAGCATCAGCGCAGCGATCCAGGGGACACAGATGTGCAGTCGCCTCTCGAAGACCGTTCGTCCAGCTTGACTGGATCCTGCGTTCTGTGCAGGGCTGCGAGACGTTAGGCGCTCAAGGTATTCGAAATCAAGTTTGACACAAATTTCAGCAGATGATATATAATCTATAGTATCCCCCCTGTCTCTTCGGGGACAGGAAGCGAGGCCGTGCTCAGTTGCTGAGTGCGGCTTCTGCGTTTATTATCCCATTATGAACACTTTTGTATATATTGATGGGTTCAACCTTTTCTACGGGGCTATTAAGGATACGGCCTACAAATGGTTAGACATTTCAAAACTATGCGCCTATTTGTTGCCAAAATCAGATATCAAGAAGATTAAGTATTTCACAGCAAGGATCAGCTCACGACCTGATGATCCCGGGAAACCGACGAGGCAACAGGTTTATCTAAGAGCTTTAAGAACATTACCGAATGTTGAAATCATCTTTGGTAGTTTCTTAACAAAGAATGTCTCGCTTCCCCTTGCCTCCTCTAAACCAGGCAAAATGAAGTTCGCTACAGTGATCAGAACGGAAGAAAAAGGTTCAGACGTAAACCTGGCTGTACATATGATAAATGATGGTTACAAAGGTCTTTATGACACAGCAGTCATGGTAACAAATGATTCTGACCTTGTTGAGGCAATTAGAATTGTAAAGAATGAGCTCGGGAAATCAGTTGGAATACTCAATCCTCAGAAACATCCCAGCAAGATATTGATAAAGCATGCAACATTTATTAAGCAAATTCGACCCGGGACATTAAGCGCAAGCCAGTTCCCCGTAACTCTGAGTGACCAGAAAGGGACTTTTGTAAAACCTAAAGAGTGGTAGGGCTTGAGCGCCCTAACAGCCTCGAGCTGCCTGTCCTGGCGTTCCAGGCCAGGGCGAAGTCCCGCGATTCTTGGCGGGAGGCGCCTGGGGACGAACATAGGCCAGGATTTCCTGCCCCGCAAACCCGCTCCATCGCTTGCAAATCGTGCTGCACGGTCCGTCGTTCACCCCGATGCTCTTACGGGGCCCTGCATGTTATGAGCAGGGTCCTCGCGGAGAGAAGCGGAGCATCAGCGCAGCGATCCAAAGGACACCCTTGGGTGCCGCGAAGTCCTGCGATCTCGGCAGGGGTCGCCTCTCGAAGACCGTTCGTCCAGCTTGACTGGATCCTGCGTTCTGTGCAGGGCTGCGAGACGTTAGGCATTTGGAGAGACTTCTGGCGATCCTCTCATCGTCTTCGTGCCTTCATCACAACGCACAGTGCGGTGTCGGCAAACCGCTTCACGGTGGTGGGTGGCAGGTAGCCATCGGGCACATCCCCGATTCTGAGGACGGATTGGTAATCTACCTCGAAGCCAGCCTGAGAAAGCCCGGCTCGCAGATCGTCATCAGAATGGGAGAAGTTCGGGAGTTGATAGACCCCGTCGGGCCTCTGGAGGAGGTTCTCCATCCCAATGCTTGGGCCTCCGCGTGGAACATACTCAGGATGAACACACCTCCCACCGGCTGCAGACGACTGGCTTCCTGGAAGAGCACCCCTATCCGGTCTACGTGCGATAGGACCAGCGAGCAGAGAATGAGCCCAACAGACATGGGCGCGATGGGCAACGGACTGGAAAGATCGGCTTCGGCCAGAAGGAGCGTATCCAGGGGTGGTCCTCCCTTGTGCCTCGCCTTCTCAAGCATGGGCTTTGAGATATCCAGCCCAATGACCATGCTTGCCGAAGGCCCAAGCCGTTGCAGATGGCGCCCGGTGCCGGTGCCAAGATCAAGCGCAACATCAACCGAATGAGGCGCCAGCAGTCTATCGATAACTGGCTCTTCGACGGCGATCAGCGCATTGCGGGTTGTGTCGTAGCTACTGGCCCAGACTCCGTAGCCCTCGGCGATGGATACTTCGTGCGGTTGGAATTCCTCCAATGCCTGGAGCCGAGTGAGTGATCTATCGGCGGCGGTGACGACAAGGATCTTCGCACCAGAATTGAGTTCGTACTCGGCCGCCACGAGCAGGCCGTTCTGCGCACAGAAGAGATTGTGGGCCAGTGCCTCAGGGCCTTCGGCCCCCCAATGGCCGTCAGCGTGCAGTTGAAGAATTGACTCGGCGGACTCGGTCGCCTCGTTGAGGAGCTTGATCGCCAGAGGGGATACTTCAATGGCCCCGAGTTCAAGAATGCTCATAGTGGGAGTTTACATCGGACCTGCGAATGGGAGAAGAATGCCTAACAACCTCGAGCTGCCTGTCCTGGCGTTCCAGGCCAGGGCGAAGTCCCGGGTACTTTCCGGGGAGGCGCCGGGGGACGCAACCTGGCTGCGAATTCCTGCTGCTATTCCCCGCTCCATCGATTGCCAATCGCGCCGCACCGATCGTCCCGATGTTCTTATGGGATCGTTCACCGTTCGTCCAGCTTGACTGGATCCCGATGTACTTACGGGGCCGTCCGTCGTTCACCCCGATGCTCTTACGGGGCCCTGCATGTTCTGAGCAGGGTCCTCGCGGAGCAAAGCGGAGCATCAGCGCAGCGATCCAAAGGACACCCTTGGGTGCCGCGAAGTCCTGCGATCTCGGCAGGGTTCGCCTCTCGAAGATCCTGCGTTCTGTGCAGGGTCGTAGATCCAGTGATCTGAGCTGGGCTGCGAGATGTTAGGCAGATCCATTTCTGGACAGCTTCTTCAGAAAGTCATGAACCAGATTTGAGAAAAAGACAGGCCGCTCCAGATACACTAAATGGCCCGAGTGAGGAACGATGATCCTCTTAGATCTTAGGATGTCGTGTTGGAGAATGCCGGCAACAGCGTGGTTATCTGCGATATCTACTTCTCCGATAACAATGAGACAAGGGATATCGATTTCGGACAATCGATCAATAGCCCGGATTTCATCCAGGAAATCCACGTCAAAGGGCTCAAGGTTCTGTGGCGAATTACGAACGATCTCGGCAAACGTCTGCTTTGCCTCCTTGTTCTCTTCCGCCATCAGCCAAGGATCCTCACACCAAAAATGGATCCACGCTTCCAAGGAGTCACCAGGAACCTCTCGCCCACCCCTTGTGTACATGTGCTCACTGAAATCAAAGCCACTTAGCGCAGCACCTACCAGGAGAAGACCTTCCACCTTGTGTGGATGAGCAAGAGTATAATCAATGGCATAGCTACCACCAGCAGACCCACCAATGAGGACGCACTGCTCTATACCCATTTGACACAGCAGATCATCAAGAATGGAAGTATGAGACACTGGACTTGATGGTGGAGGGGATTGACCGTACTGGGGTCGATCATATGTAACCAGGAGGTAATCATCTTTTAGTAGTTCCATTACGGCATCGAAGCCAGTACTATGCAGCAAGCCATCATGAAGGAAGACAAGTGGTATACCTTCGCCTCTGATTTGGTAGTGAACCTGATGACCTGCACAAACAAGGCGTCCCTCAAGTTCGCCGACCTTCTCTATAATTTCTTCAGATGATCTAATTGCAATCGCCATCTCTATCTCCAAACAGGAACTACGGGGATTTGCCTAACGCTTTCGAGCTGAGCGGCCCGCCTTCCATCCTACACGCAAAACCGCCATGCTGCCTGGCCGGCCCCACCAATCAACAACCCGGCCCGTGGGGTCCGCTGCAGCGAGTTGTTAGGCCATTCCGAAATTGGAAGCCGTGCAATCAACAGCAGGAATTGCATCCGCTGCATAAACTCATTTGGATCCTGAATGCAGTTGATCCTTTGCCCAGCCGAGACTCATCCAGGTTTGAATGGTCGCTGCTAGGTACCAAAGGCCGACGAACGGACCAAGGTCGATTAGTCCGGCAGACGATGGAGGAACAGGGAATGCAAGAAGATTGAAGGCCAACAAGAGAATGCCTATCAGCATCCCTGGCACGCCGAAGAACCACCGAAACCGAGGGTGGCTCAACATCGCCCAGCCAAAAAACACCGTCCCGACACTAATGTATACATCCCAGGCAACATCAAGACCGATCCAAACAGCGTCAAGTTGAGCACTGAACTCAATTCCCGCTTCGATTGCCACTACCTTGACGGCCAATTGAACCAGTGCCATTGCCGTAAAGAGAGCACCAGCTGTGAAGTTCGAAATGGCACCCAATGAAGCAAGAACCGAGCCTTCATTCAATGTGATCAACTTCATTAGGCCCAAACTTCCCACACCAATTGACAGCCCAAGAAGACTGGCAAGGACAGTAACTAATGAAGGAGGACCAGGCAAGAGAAGAATTGCCGGGTAAAGCACAGCAGCAAGAAGTCCTCCTATGATCCCGGCGACGATCCATTGAATTCGGTAATCGGAAGACATTTTTACCTCCTTTGAGTATCGCCCTTACAACCTACTGGATCAAAAGCCGTTGGGGATGGCCGAACAGCCTCGAGCTGCCTGTCCTGGCGTTCCAGGCCAGGGCGAAGTCCCGGGTATTTCCGGGGAGGCGCCGGGGGACGTACTCTGGCTGCGAGTTCCTGCCGCCATACCCCGCCCCATCACTCGCAAATCGCGCCGCATCGTTCATCCCGATGTACTTACGGGACCGTCCGTCGTTCACCCCGATGCTCTTACGGGGCCCTGCATGTTTTTTGCAGGGTCCCTCGCGAAGCATCAGCGCAGCGATCCAGGGGGCCACAGATGTGCGGTCGCCTCTCGTAGATCCTGCGTTCTGTGCAGGACTGCGAGACGTTAGGCGGCGGCACCTAGATACAGCGTTGTCTATTCTTCGCTCACCTTTACCGTATACTCTCATCATGACTGTTGAACTCGATCAAGTTCCCTTCGGGATCGAAAAAGTAAAACATCCGACAGTGCAGCCAACTCGATGTACTTGAATGTACGATCTCAATGCCGAGCTGCTCTATCCGTTTCTTTTCAGACTCAAAACCATCGAGCGCAATGCTTAGGGTAAAATGAGAAAGGGTAGTCAGCCTCGGGTCGATCTGAGGAGATTTATCTCGCGTGTACCAATCTAACAGTTTCTCTTCGAAAAGCGCCAGGTGGTCATAACCTGCCCCGACGGCGTAGAAGACAATCTTGCCGCTGCTCTCTTGGATTTCTCGCAGAACTTGAAGGCCGATCACTTGTTCGTAAAATCTTCTCATCAGATCAAGGTCGTGGACACGCAACGCTATTTCAGCAACCCCTGTAATCGATTGGTTTGGCATATTCCTGGCTACTCCGTTGAGGGCGATCGGCTTCAACAGCGTTCTCCTTTTCTGGGAAGAATGCTATGGATGGGCATATGACTCTTTCACAACATACATATCAGAATAATGCAGAATACTCCTGTTGAACCAGCCTCCTAACAGCCTCGAGCTGCCTGTCCTGGCGTTCCAGGCCAGGGCGAAGTCCCGGGTACTTTCCGGGGAGGCGCCGGGGATCTCAACCTGGCCGGCTAATCCCCAACTGCCCACCCGCTCCATCGCTTGCAAATCGCGCGGCACCTTCCGTCGTTCACCCCGATGCTCTTACGGGGCCCTACATGTTCTGAGCAGGGTCCCTCGCGAAGCACACAGATGTGCAGTCGCCTCTCGAAGATCCTGCGTTCTGTGCAGGGCTGCGAGACGTTAGGTAGATCATCATTCAATTTCGATTGTCCAATCCTTACTCTTCGCTATCTCTTTCAATTGTTCCAAACACCTAATTAAAAATTCTCCTGAAATTGGATTTCCCGTAGCGACATCTGTAACTAACTCCGAGTAGATGACCTAATCCGGAGAGCCATGACCAGGCAAGAATGCCTCACCTTCAAAATTGATTGTTTTACCATCGATTTCTAGGACGATATAACCTCGTGATGTTTTAATCAGCTTCGCCATGCTATGAGCCTTGTATGGATCGATGTAATCTAACATCGTCTTCGTAATCATTTACTTCTTCCGAAGAACTAGATCTACCTAACAGCCTCGAGCTGAGGCGCCGGGGTATTCACCCTGGCCACCTGATCAAATTCCAAATTCCGGATCTAATCTTGCCAATCGCGCCGCACCGTCCGCCCTGCATGTTCTGAGCAGGGTCCCCGGTCGCCTCCTGCGAGACGTTAGGCAGAGCCAATACTCTGGATTTGTTTCAGGCGAGAGCTTTCACTTCCTGCTTGATTTGCTCCCCCTGCTCCATATCAAGCATTTCGAGGTCATAATGCGCTTGAAGATTGAGCCAGAATTGAGCTGACATCCCAAAATAGCGGCCAAAGCGCATGGCAGTATCTGCACTGATGGAGCGCTGTCCATGAACGATCTCATTGATCCGGCGCGGATCCACATTCACATCCTTGGCCATCCTGTATTGGGAGATCCCCATCGGCTTGAGAAATTCCTCAAGCAGGATTTCCCCGGGGTGAACAGGTTCCAATTCTCGTTTTGCCATTTTACCCAACCTCACTTGTGATAATCCGTGATTTCTACCTGATAAGCGTTTCCATCTCGCCACACAAAACAGATCATCCATTGATCGTTGATCCTGATGCTGTGCTGACCTTCACGGTCACCTTTCAGCTTCTCCAGCCGGTTTCCTGGAGGAACCCGTAATTCCGACAGATCCATAGCTGCATCCAGGATCCAGAGTTTGCGAGCAGCCCTGCGCCATAGTTCGCTGGGAAGTTTGCGCGGGCGCATTCCATGGAACAGAGCTTCGGTGTCGTTGTCAGCGAAAGACTTAATCATCTATGGAGAATAATAGCGCATCACACCATTAGCGTCAAGCACAATGGTTAGGGCTCTGCCTAACAGCCTCGAGCTGCCTGTCCTGGCGTTCCAGGCCAGGGCGAAGTCCCCCGTTCTTTGGGGGGAGCTGCCGGGGCTCGCAACATGGCCTGGAATTCTCATCCCGCCTACTCGCTATCTTGCCTGAAAATCGCGCCGCATCGTTCATCCCGATGTACTTACGGGACCGTCCGTCGTTCACCCCGATGCTCTTACGGGGCCCTGCATGTTTTTAGCAGGGTCCCCGGTCAGCTCCTGCGAGACGTTAGGCGCAGCTCTGTACTGAATTCCTTATACTTCATTGAATTCAGGCTCGTACTTAACGAGTCCCTTAACATTCGAAAGACTATTCGTATGAACTTCTAAGGCCATGAAGACATTTTCCGGGACTTCCCAAGCACAATGTAGGTCGAATTGACGTGCAGGCATAAAACCAAATCTCGGATAGTAAGTCGGGTGGCCAAGCACGACAATATAGTCATAGCCGAGGGATTTGCTATGACCAATTCCAGCTTGAACCAATTGTGATCCAATTCCACAATTCTGCCTTTCTGGAATTACTGCCATAGGACCAAGACCAAGTCCCCGGACACCTGGGTTCGACTCGTTTTGAACGCGACTAAGTGCGATATGACCAATTAATGTACCCTGGTCTTCCGCCACGAGCGAAATGACGAGCTTATCGCGGGAACGAAGTAGATCGACCAATTGGGCTTCGGTATCGGTCTCGAATACTTGCTTATTAACAGCATGAATATCAGCAATATCGCCCCTTGATTCGGCTCGAATTGAAATCAATGAACGAACCTCCAGTAGCTGCGTCCTAACAACCTCGAGCTGGGAAGTCCCGGGTACTTTCCGGGGAGGCGCCGGGGCTCGCCACTTTACCTGGAATTCCTGTCCCCCAAACTTGCTCCATCGATTGGAAATCGCGCCGCACCGTCCGTCGTTCACCCCGATGCTCTTACGGGGCCCTGCATGTTCTGAGCAGGGTCCCTCGCGAAGCACACAGATGTGCGGTCGCCTCTCGAAGATCCTGCGTTCTGTGCAGGGCTGCCAGACGTTAGCGAGCCCCAAAATTATCACTTTCCTTCATCGTCTGGATCAATAGCCTGAGTTGAACAATTTACACATGGTCCAACGTGGGTTTGAGTCACTACATCTTCCCACGAAGATATTTTGGCTGAATTCTCATCGGAAAGTATGTATATTGTCTGACCATCTCCAAAGCCGCTTAGATTTTCTTCGGAATATCGAAAATATCCATACGCCGCCACCGGAAATTGTCCTGCCTGCATGACCTGGATCTTAATTACGTGTTCAAAGCGAATATCCTTCGATAGTGATAAGTCGAATTCCTTGAAGCCTTCAATTACTCGAATCTCTTCTGGAATCGAAATTTCAACCCGAGTTTGAGGGGCGTCTTCGGATGATTCTATAGTCACAATCAAATCTACGATCCTGCCAACAATAGGCTCGCCTATAACATCGAGGTCAAGTTTCATCGGGGAAGAAGCTGGTGTACAAGCTACTATGAAAGTGGAGAAAACCAGCAGCCCAAGAAAGAATATACTTTTCATAGAATTAGGGCTCGCTAACAGCCTCGAGCTGCCTGTCCTGGCGTTCCAGGCCAGGGCGAAGTCCCGGGTACTTTCCGGGGAGGCGCCGGGGCCACCCCACTGGCCAGGAATTCCCGAACCTCCCACCACTCCATCGCTAGGAAGTCGCGCTGCATCCCCGGTCGCCTCTCGAAGATCCTGCGTTCTGTGCAGGGCTGCGAGACGTTATCCAGCGGCCTGAACCACAATCGTCAATCAGGCACGCACAGGCTGAATCTTCGCTATCTCTCGAGCCTCCGATTCCCTTGCCTGATACAGATCCCAGCGCAGCTGAAGGTTCATCCAGAACCCTTCTGTGTTGCCGAAAAACTTCGCAAGCCGGAGCGCGGTGCTTGGAGTTATGCCACGCTTACCGTTGATGATCTCATTCACCCTTTGATAAGGAACTAGGATCCCATCAGCAAGCTCTCGCTGGGTCAGATTCATAGGATCAAGGAATTCCACCAACAACATCTCACCAGGATGAGTTGGCTGTCGGTGACTTGGGACTCTTACCATTCTTATCTCCTTTCTACCTGCACTAGTGGTAGTCCACGATCTGGACTGCCTCAGGCCCAGCTTGTGTCCAATTGAAGCTGATTCGATACTGATCATTAATCCTTATACTGTGCTGCCCTTCTCGATCTCCAGATAACGCCTCAAGCCGGTTTCCCGCCGGTACGCGGCAGATCGTTAATGGCTGTTGCGGAATCCAACTGATCAAGTTTCCGAAAAGCAACCTTCCAGATGGTGCGAGGACAAACCCGACGGGCAGCAGCCGAGTTAATCCCGTTGAAAAGATCTTCGGTGCCCTGATCAGCGAAGGTCAATATCACAATATCATATTAGCACGGTTATCATGCTATAGCAAGAGAATGAATACACCGATGGATAACAGCCTCGAGCTGCCTGTCCTGGCGTTCCAGGCCAGGGCGAAGTCCCGGGTACTTTCCGGGGAGGCGCCGGGGCCACCCCACTGGCCAGGAATTCCCGAACCTCCCACCACTCCATCGCTAGGAAGTCGCGCTGCATCCCCGGTCGCCTCTCGAAGATCCTGCGTTCTGTGCAGGGCTGCGAGACGTTAGGCAGACCACTAACTTCGGATCCACAATTTTGGACGGGGCTAACTTAGAATTGATTCACTTTCTGTGAGGGGTCGGACAACATCCAAAATGGCGTCAGGGTGATTCGCTGCGACCCGGAGAAGTACCCGAGCAGGTCCATCAGGTATGCGACGTCCCTGTTCCCAATTACGAAGTGTTCCGATGCTAATGCCCAACATAGCAGCAAATTGCTTCTGCGTTAGGTCGTAGGCCGAACGTATATCTTTAATATTCGGACCATTTACAATAAAAGCACGAGCAGGTGGTCGCTGTCCTCGGCGAATTTCACCAGCTTCTCGAATGCTTTCCACAAGTTCGTCGAAAAGCTCATTTTTCATTGATACTCTTCCTTTACTATCTTCTTCAGAACCTTCAATTGCGCCGGAGTCAGGTCGTCTTGTTCAGATTTTGAGTAAATGAGCAGCATATAGAGTTGGTCGTCTTTGACTGCCCAATAGTAGATCACTCTAGCTCCACCACTCTTCCCGCGCCCGGGTAATCCCCATCGAACTTTCCGTAAGCCGCCACTACCCTTGATCAGCTGGCCGAGATCCGGGCTACCCAACAGCGCTGCTTGCAGTTTGCGGTACTCATCATCCGGGAGCAAGTCCTCTACTTGGCGAGTGAAAACGGGTGTCTCGATGATGATCACGCCAGTTCCTAGACCAATCTACTTGACACAAGTGTACGCCAATGGCGTACCTCTGTCAAGCATCGATCGCAGAGTAATAATTGTCAACTTGGTCTGCCTAACAGCCTCGAGCTGCCTGTCCTGGCGTTCCAGGCCAGGGCGAAGTCCCGGGTACTTTCCGGGGAGGCGCCGGGGCACGCCACTTTACCTGGAATTCCTGTCCCCCAAACTTGCTCCATCGATTGGAAATCGCGCCGCACCGTCCGTCGTTCACCCCGATGCTCTTACGGGGCCCTGCATGTTCTGAGCAGGGTCCCTCGCGAAGCACACAGATGTGCGGTCGCCTCTCGAAGATCCTGCGTTCTGTGCAGGGCTGCCAGACGTTAGCGAGCCCCAAAATTATCACTTTCCTTCATCGTCTGGATCAATAGCCTGAGTTGAACAATTTACACATGGTCCAACGTGGGTTTGAGTCACTACATCTTCCCACGAAGATATTTTGGCTGAATTCTCATCGGAAAGTATGTATATTGTCTGACCATCTCCAAACCCGCTTAGATTTTCTTCGGAATATCGAAAATATCCATACGCCGCCACCGGAAATTGTCCTGCCTGCATGACCTGGATCTTAATTACGTGTTCAAAGCGAATATCCTTCGATAGTGATAAGTCGAATTCCTTGAAGCCTTCAATTACTCGAATCTCTTCTGGAATTGAAATTTCAACCCGAGTTTGAGGGGCGTCTTCGGATGATTCTATAGTCACAATCAAATCTACGATCCTGCCAACAATAGGCTCGCCTATAACATCGAGGTCAAGTTTCATCGGGGAAGAAGCTGGTGTACAAGCTACTATGAAAGTGGAGAAAACCAGCAGCCCAAGAAAGAATATACTTTTCATAGAATTAGGGCTCGCTAACAGCCTCGAGCTGCCTGTCCTGGCGTTCCAGGCCAGGGCGAAGTCCCGGGTACTTTCCGGGGAGGCGCCGGGGCCACCCCACTGGCCAGGAATTCCCGAACCTCCCACCACTCCATCGCTAGGAAGTCGCGCTGCATCCCCGGTCGCCTCTCGAAGATCCTGCGTTCTGTGCAGGGCTGCGAGACGTTAGGCCGATTGAGAATCGATATAGAGCCCAATTGGTAATTCTGACTTGTTTATCCTTTCAATATCAGTTACCAGCTCACCGTCTGGTTCACCAAGTTCCTTGATCAGCGAACTTGCAGTGTCAAAATCTGCATCCGCTTGGATTTGTAGAACCTGGTGAAGTAACGACTTTACTGCCTTGGGCATCATATCGGGCAGCACCGAATAACACCCGTCGGGATGGCCTCGCCTAAACGCTCCAGCGGCTCTGAAATGATTTATTAAGAGGACTGAATGAGGAGCATCGACGTTATATAAGAGACTGACCAAAAATGTGACGAAGAGAGGCATTAATTGTTCTTCAGCGAGTTCACCTTTTTGAGCAAGCTGAATGGCCAACCAAAGAGCAATGAGATTTGCCTTTGCTTCTTCGAATGCGTGGCTCAACTCCCTGAGACCCTTTCCGACTTGAGCTTGGTCACTATCCACATACCGAACTCCCATACCATGGGCCATCTCATGGAGGGCTACGAACAGGAAGCGGGCATCTGAATGAACATATTTACGTTGTTCTGGCAGAATCAATAAACTGGAAAGGGGTTGTATTAATTCCACGAACTTTGCGCGGAGAATATTCTCAACAACAATGGACCGGATTCCTTTTTCTATCTGTATTGTCTCATCTGCAGGCCAGGCCACTCCTGCGGGTAGGTAGCAGCGGTCAAGTCCTGCGGCGTATAGCATGTCATACACCCGGATTTCCGAATTGATTTCTGGTATGGGATACGCCTGGGGTGCTGATAATGGGAGACTAGATTGCAAAGCCACTGAATGGGAATGCAGTCTGGCAATAAGGTTCGATGATTTTCTATTCCAACGGAATATTGTTCCGGAATATGCCGCCTTGATACCAAAGAGTTGATCCTCGATTTCGGTTGGGCCAATGAGAATATCCAGATTGGAATTGGATACTTCAAGCCAAGCGACATCACTTGGGCCATACTTATCCATAAGAAGACCGTCAGACCGAACTTTGAGAAAGTTCTTTAGCTGTGTTGACTCAACATGCGCGGCGGCACGTTGAAGCCATTCCACCGAGTTCTCAATATATTCGTGGAAGAATTCATGATAGGGGATTGAAACTAGCTTCTGGTCAATGGCTCGGCGAACCATCGAGAATGGACTCTTAAGCTCTGGATTAGATCTTGATGCTTTATCAAACTCTTCAGCGGTGATATCAGGTGGATAATAATTCGCCCCTCTTGGCTTGCTTCCTACCCCTTCCAACAAGGCTTCATTGCCGAACATGCGATCCCAGGGACCGTAGTTGATCTCACAGTATCTTCGAGTATCCGGATCATCAATTGAGTTCAACAAATCGGACGGATCCCCATACTCCTGGGTCCAATATGGGAGATCCATTTGACTTGCAGCATTCCTCAGGTATGGAATGATCTGTCGCTCGTTCAGACTTATTTTACTTAAGTCTGCTTTGAGTGAAATAGGCCTATAAAGGCTAAGCCGTTTTTGAACATCAAATCTATGAGATACCATCGATTCGTTTCCAGTGTCGTGTAGTGTATAAATCGGCCTAACGGCCTCGAGCTGAGGCGCCTGGGCATTCCCCACCTCTTGCATTTCAAGATAGCAAATTAGCTACTTGGCTTGCAAATCGCGGCGCATCCCAGGTCGCCTCCAGCGAGTGGTTAGGCTGCTGCAAAAGTATCAGATCCAATCATCTCCGCGAGTTCCTCGCGCGTATTCCCCATCGCGATCAAGGTCTTCATGAGCAAATCGATAGAAACGGATGGATCGCCAGCCTCCATCTTTGCAACCCGGGACTGGCTGGAACCAGATAATTTAGCGAGTTCCTTCTGGGTCATCTCAAGGACCTCGCGTTGCTTTCTCAAGCTACGACTAAGAGCAATCTTGAGTTCGATGTATTCAAATTCTTCATCGCTCAGGTTGAGAAATTCTTTAGTGTCGCTAATTTTCCAGCCTTTTGCCTCAAGTGCTTTTCGTTTCTTAGCATCCATCTTTCTACCCTCCCGTGACTTCATCGTAATGAAACAACCTTCGCTGACAAGCATCTACCACACGCCTTGGAGTCTGTTTTGACTTTTTGCTAAATACATCAGCAATAACGATTGCATCCTCGTCGATCCTGTAAATGATCCGCCAGGTGTTATCTCGATCATTGATCCTCAGCTCATTTACTCGTGATCCGATCGATGGCATCGGCCTGGAATGTGGCATTTCAATAAGTTCGCCCAATTGGAGCTTCCGGAGGAGGAAGCCTGCCTTCAATCTGCCCTCCTTTGAAAATGGAGGCGTGTAAATCTCTCCATGGAGCCAAACCAGGGGTTTATCGCTTGGAGTCATTTGAAATAAGTATATGTCAATTCTGACATATCGTCAATCTGTTTAATCTTCAAGGGAATAGACGAGGCAGCAGCCTAACAGCCTCGAGCTGAGGCGCCGGGGAACGTCCCTTGGCTTCGAATTACTGCCGCCATGCCCCGCACCTCCATTAGCAAATCGCGCCGCACCGTCCGCCCTGCATGTTCTTAGCAGGGTCCCCGGTCAGCTCCTGCGAGACGTTAGGCCGATAGCTTATCGGGATTGAGGTGTTCGGGGGTTTCTAGCTGCTACGAATTCAAGGGCATCACTCACCCAAGCATTGAGGCTTTTATTTTCAAGTTTCGCCTTGAGTGCAATTTTCTTGTGTAGTTCAGAATCAACACGAACTACAAATTTACCTGAGTAAGGTTTTTCCGGATCCTCTCCCCGTTCTGCACAAAAGTCTAAGTAATCATCAACAGACATATTGAAACTCTTGACCAGATCATCCACGTTATCTGCTTCAAATGTAATCACATCGCGCAGATTAATGACTTCGCCGTGGAAGATTTTGCCTTCATCATCAAATTCGACCTTCGCAACATATCCTTTATACTCCATCGTGTATTCCAGCCTCTTCAAGAAATCGTCTGATCGATCTAACCATACTCTTCGATGCTTCTTTCCTAGGGTGTGGACGGTGAAACACAGCACGTCTTCCGTTCAGAAACACCCTTAATCTGGATCCACTGCCCTCGGAACATTCAGCACCAAGAGCGAGCAATAAAGCTTCGATATCATTCCAATGGATATTTGCCTGAATTGGATCGGCAAATATTGACGCGATCAGTTTGATATGTTTCTTTCTAAGCGGCATAGTATCACATTATAGTATCAGATTCAATATGCAAACTGCTATCGGCCTAACAGCCTCGAGCTGAGCAGCCAGGGTCCAGGCGGGGGGTTGCTTTTTTGCCGCGCATCCCTGGTCTGCTCCAGCGAGACGTTAGCTGGCGACACGTCTGCAGTTACGATGTGATCCTCCAAGTTACCCCCACAAATCAATAAGTACCATACCGAGCCCTGAGAAAAAACTCACGATAAGCAACGCCCACACGACGCCCTGGAGATACCTATGGAGGCCTTCGTACCCAATTTTTACCAACTGTGGGAGATCAACCGCGTTAGGTTCAGCAATTCGCCACAATGAGAAACCAAAGAAAAGCAAGAGTAAAGCAAAGGAAGCCTTATACATCCCCGAAACAACGAGCCTAACAGTCGTGTAATGATCGGTGATGAAGCCATCGAGTATGAGGAGATTGCTTAGCACAACGATTGATAAAAAACATAGAAGAATGCCCACTAACCTTGGTCTTAGTCTCATTCTGAGCTCACCCCTCCATCAACGTTTAGGTTAGATGCGGATATTCGCTGGTACAGGATACTCGCCAGCTAACAGCCTCGAGCTGCGAAGTCCCGGGTACTTTCCGGGGAGGCGCCGGGGGACGTACCCTGGCTACGAATTCCTGCCACCACCACTCGCTCCAGCTCTAGAAAATCGCGCCGCATCCCCGGTCGCCTCCTGCGAGACGTTAGGCGCCCCATTATCCGTCCAAAACCAGATCGAACGTATCGCGTGGTCGTGATTGAGAAAAGTACAACTCCTCAACCTCATCCCATAATTGATGCCAAGCGCTTGAGAACTCCTCATCTTGTCGATCGGCCAATCGCGCATGCCTTTCCTCGATGGAAACATCAAGCAAAACGCAATAATCTACGAGGTCTGATAGCTCAGGACTTGAAGAGTAGGCACCTTCTAGCAGGATAATCTCTGCTGGCATCAGCACTTTTGGCTCGTGCTCCAAACCGTATGTTCCGTCACGACGAAGACCGGATTCGAAATCGAAGGCGAACCATCTGGCGGGTTCACCTTTCTTAAGTGGAAGCAGGGCATCTTCACGCACTCTGGCCCACTCGAAGACTTTGCTTAATTTCTCTTCAGCTGAAAACAGAGACCAGGCAGGGGCCGGGATTCTACCGGCAAAGAAGTCATCTAAAGGGATCACGGCCACTCCAATTTCACCAGCAATCATGGCGGCGAGAGTGGATTTCCCTGAACCGCTTCCACCATCCAACGCAATAACGATCGGAGTCTCCCTTTGCTCAAGGAGATCGCCTATCCACGCGAGTATACGATCACGCGCAGGTACGAGTGCTTGCTCTGCTGGACTTTGCTCATCGATACGCATCACTGGATCCATTGAAATCAGGGGCGTCCTAACAGCCTCGAGCTGAGCTGCCCCGCAAAGATCCCACAACTAGATATTGCGGATCGCGCGGGGTCCGCTCCAGCGAGACGTTAGATGGCTTGTTCTGACAATATCCTGCTTCAACCGTCTCTCAAACCTTCCGCATTTTCTAACCGGGTTCTAAAACTTTGGACAAATCTTGCTGCAGGCGCGCCATCAACGACATCGTGATCTATACTCACGGTCAGATCTAGGAATTCTCTGATTTCAATCTTGCCGCCATGTACTCCTGGTTTCTTAGAGATCCCACCTACTCCTATGTTGAGTGTGAAGTTTGGCATCGTGATCGCCCATCCCCCTCCAGTGCCAAACATCCCAACAGCGGTGACCATTACTGGACTTGAACTTTCTCGGAAGGTCTGAGGAAATTTCATGACGATCCAGTAGAAAATCCTGCGAAGGAAAGCAGGCAAGTATAAAAACGAACGCATGAATCTAGCTTCTTCGCTCCTATGAGGTTTATTCTGGACTGCCCTCAGCTCTTCATGGACATCCCTGAAATTCTTGTTATTGGTCTCGCGGAAAACGTGGGGAATTGGAATCTTCTTGATTCCGAAATCAACTTCGAACATACAGGTTATGTTGATATCACGGTAAATAATTAGACGATTCCGCCAATCCCGATAGGCATGAACGTGAGGATGCTCTTCAATAGCATTACTAAGACATGAGATGAGAAAGGCAGTAAATGACAGCTTTTCGCCCGTACTGAGTTCATGCTCACGGATATGGTTACGGGCATCAGTGACATCAACTTCGATTAGCCCATGAACGATATGTCTTCTGCGACCCAGATACCCAGCATCAAAAGCGAAACGACGCATCGCAGGTATAGGTTCAATGTCAAATGTCTTCCTCTCGTCCAAAATTACCTATCCTCAAAAGCCATCTAACGGCTTTGAGCTGAGCAGCCCGCCCTCAACTTAGGCCTTACTCCAACGCTAGGCCAATCCGGCTGAATCTCGGGTCTGCTCCAGCGAATTGTTGGGCAGCGCATTTCCTGAATAACAGTCCTCATTGCCAGCTTCTTTTCGATCATGATGTCTATAACTAATCCTGTTGCGGTGGAATGGGTCGTCGGATGAAATAATAAATTCCAATAGCCAGAATTAGAATCCCAATCACCGGCAACATGTAACTCTTCATCACACCGTTGTTATTAAGCACAATCCCGGCCACAATAGCAATGAAACCCGGGATCAGCAATAAAAAGCGGGACTTCTTCCTGTTAGTAACGATAAAAATTACGCCACCAATCGTGTAAAGGCTGGTAAAGAGAAGATCCAAACCCCAAAGGTTCAAGAAGCCCACATGTGGTTGTGGGTATCCTCCAGCCGGGATTTCCTGACTGGTGATGATTAACGAGGGTTGTAACCAGCCCACATCCTGGGGACAAAGCTTGATCCACCCTGCCATGTAACGCCATTCACCTCTGGATGGATAATCCAAGATTTGACCGGCGCGAATTCCAAAGTGAAGGTGTGTAACAAGTGGTTGCTCCTTACTGCCGCCGTTTTCATCAGAGTCACCCAGATAAGCAATCATATCTCCACGCTTCACCTCCGTATTAGCCTTCAGCTTCCAGCGGCTTGGACTAAGGTGGCCATACAGAGAGTATAAGTTTGCTTGTGGATGATCAATGAGGATCAACCATCCATATCCACCTGCCCGCCCTGAATAGCTAATCACCCCGTCCGCCATCGCATAAACGGGTGTCCCTCCTGGGCGTAAGAAGTCCTCAGCGGCGTGATAATTGGGTTCAGAATACTCGTAACAATCTACCATATCGGGGGGGCATTCATTGGAAACAGCAAACCAACCATAGTAAATATCATTATCAATGAGTGACTCGTCAAGAGGGAAACGGAAGGGCAGGCTGTCATCACTGGCAATTTCGTCGGCAGTTGCCAACCCAACAGGGGTGCTGGATGGGCACGTTTCCGGGTATTGTGTACTGCAGGCAGTTAAGAGCAGAAACAAGATACCAAGGCCTATCCACAGACGCAGACTGGACATACTGTCCTCCTAATTAACTGAGTTTCGTTTTGTTATCCCAAGACATTTATTCGCATAAATGCGCTGCCCAACAGCCTCGAGCTTCGCGAAGCACACAGCGTGGAGGCGCCGGGGCACGAACCCTGGCTGGGAATTCCCACCCCGCAAACCCACTCCAACGCTTGCAAATCGCGCCGCACCGTCCGCCCTGCATGTTCTGAGCAGGGTCCCCGGTCGCCTCCTGCGAGACGTTAGGCTGCTCATTGATTTGAAAATCATTATTGAATTGAGCCTTTCTTGCTCTCACGCCGGATAAAACGTTTGATTGCAATAACAGGAATAGAAATCAGTGAGGAAAGAATAGTGGAAAGACCAAATCCAATATAGGCAAAGTAGAGCGAATTCCGTGCGATCTCTACAATCGATTCCCGCAAGAAAACCAATTTGTCATCAACACAACAAAATAATACACGGTAAGGTAATGTTCCAATAGCACCTAGTACTACCGCTCCCAATCCTACATAGAGAATGACGTTCGACAGCCGCTTATACTCACTCCGGGATCTTAAGAAAATAATGATTGATATTCCTGCAAGCGGGGACGTGAAGAGGCAGCACATGCCAATATAACCAGGAATAATTAGCATATCAGCCATCAAAGTACCTTTAGTCCCTATGCATTTAGAGCAGCCTAACAGCCTCGAGCTGAGGCGCCGGGGCATTCACCCTGGCTGGGAATTCCCGCCTCCAGAACCCGCTCCATCACCTGCAAATCGCGCCGCATCCCCGGTCGCCTCCTGCGAGACGTTATGCCCACGACTACTTCGATGATGACGCCATCTTCTTTACGTAGATAATGTAATCCATATCGCCTGGTGAGTATCCGATTGCGGCCATCCTTTGACCAATCTCTGCACGATGATGGACAGCATGATTAATTATATGAAACAAAATATGCCAAAGAGTCTTCGATCGTGGTCGAGCACGCGGCCACGTATATTCAATTTGCTTGCTCAGGTCGGACTTCTTCAATGAACCGACATATCGCTCCAACTTTGCCTGGTCGGTTTGCCAATAGTTTGCTATTGGTTCAACCGCAGGATAATCATCAATAGATAACTGTTTGCTCGGTAGCTCACCGTACTCACAGGCTGATCTCCAATACCACTGTGTATCTACAACATGGATTAGGGTAGCGAGGATATTTCCACGACTCAGTGAAGAATCACCAGCTAGGAGATTTGCCGGGATTTTCTTTGCTTTACGAAAGAGCTTCTCCTGAGCCCAGCGATGATAGGAAACCAGGGTTTTCATCGTTTGGATGTCGATAATCATCCTCCCTGCATGGCATATCTGCTAATTCAGTGCATCTGCTCTAGGAGCACGTGGGCATAACAGCCTCGAGCTGAGGCGCCGGGGAACGTACCCTGGCTACGAATTCCTGCCCTGCACACCCGCTCCATCGCTTGCAAATCGCGCCGCATCCCCGGTCGCCTCCTGCGAGACGTTATGCCGCTTCAAACATCCAGATAACTCAAATGGTTTTCATGACGCCGGAGGTGTGACAGTCGGAACCACATCGCCAGGATAGCCCACAAATCTCATCCCAGGTAAATTGAAGTAGAACGTGAGCCCATATTTCGATTCCAGAACCACGACTTCGCCGTAGGCATCGACAACTTTCACCCATCCAGACTTCACTGGAGTCTCGAACCTCTCCACAGAATACCAGAGGGAGTTTGTAACATAGATTATGCCTTGTTCTACGTCCTGCCCATCCACCCCCGCCCAGACCGTGATTGTCTCGAGATCATGCTGCATGTACCAATGATTGGCGGGAGAAAACTCATAGCGATGAACGGGTGGGAGAAGGTACAGAGAATCAACAATGTATCCATCTCCTGCAGGTGTGCTAACTAGTGTTGCTAAATATGCAGGATCAAGCGTTGGACCTGGAGCTCTCACGGTCTCAAGAAAGATTGCACCTAGAGTAGCCAACTCCTTTTCGTCAAGAGTTCAACTTCCGTCGGAGGGAGTCGAAGTGGAGCGTCTAACGATGGGTGTCGCAGGGGCGGGGACAATCGTGCGCGTTGGTGTTGAGCTATGATCAACTGTTTCCACAATTGGATATGGATATTTATTGGTTGGCTCTGATGATGACGAACAACAAGAGATGAACACCGAGATTGATATCAGAAAAACGATGAAACGGATTTGGCTAACCCCCATCAAGCTCTCCCCTCCTTTAACTAACAGTGAAGGAACTGACACTACTCACAAAAGCGGCATAACAGCCTCGAGCTGAGGCGCCGGGGAACTCATCCTGGCTACGGATTCCCGCCGCCACCAACCGCCCATTCGCATGCAAATCGCGCCGCATCCCCGGTCGCCTCCTGCGAGACGTTAGCCTGCCTCTAGTTTCGGGCTTCGATAAATCGGACACCTGTGGTACCTTCAAAATCAGAATCCTGCGTCCAAAGGACCAATTCCGTTTCTCTCGCTGTGGCAAGCATGATGCTATCGGCCATCGGTATCTTCAATTCATCGGACAGCTTCGCAGCATGGAGTGCGATTGTGCTCGTAAGATCTACAACTCGACCAGATTGCATATAGGCTACTGCCTTAAGCGCTTCTCCCTCACCTCTCTGCTGCAGAACGCGTTAAACACCTCATACAGGCTGATCGTCGGAACGAGTAATTCAGATGGATCTTCAATCGGTTCCCTAAAAAAAGCGGCGTTTGATCCCTCGGCAAAGTATTCAAGCCAGCCCGATGAATCGACAATATTCATGCGCGATCAGCTTCCCTTTCAATATATGTATCGATGCCCTTTAAGAACCCGCGCGATTCCTTGATGTCCGTAACAGGAATAAGCTCGATCCGACCCAGATAGGGGATTACCTGAACCTTTTGCCCAGGTTCAATCCCTAACTCGTCCCGGACCTTCTTCGGAATCACCACCTGATACTTGGTTGAAACCGTAGCTCTTTCCATACCATTCTCCTATCGTTATCAATATCGTATTACCCTCAAGGATACTACAAAAAGCCCGCCTTGCAAGAAAGCAAGGCAGGCTAACAATTCGAGCTTGGGCGCCGGGGCATTCCCCCTGGCCACCTGATCAAACTCCAAATTCCGGATTCCATCTTGCCAATCGCGCCGCATCCCCGGTCGCCTACTGCGAGACGTTAGCCGGATGAAAAATGGTCTCTGCCACGACAGGAGCGGCCCGCCCCACACTTCCAAATGAGCAGTTAGATCTCAGGCTCCGGACTTTCCTTCAGAGCCAAGCATGGCAGCGCAGAACACTCCAACCCAGAAAGCGAATTCTCTTCTGGCCCTTTTCCAAGAGCATAGCACCGATCAATTCGAAATCTAGACATGCTTAATGTTCTCAAAGCTAAGAACCCAATGGCTTTGTTTCAAAGGAAGGATTTTCTCAGGCAGGCCCCCTTCGCTGGCCACGCTTTCTCAGGCACGGCTCAGTAGTTGAACAGCACGCTCGCTGGCAGCACTTTGCTTAAAATGGATTCATCCGGCTAACAGCCTCGAGCTGAGGCGCCGGGGCATTCACCCTGGCTGCGAATTCCCGCCGCCAGAACCTGCCCCATCGATTGCAAATCGCGCCGCAACCCCGGTCGCCTCCTGCGAGACGTTAGCCTGCCTCTAGTTTCGGGCTTCGATGAATCGGACACCTGTGGTACCTTCAAAATCAGAATCCTGCGTCCAAAGGACCAATTCCGTTTCTCTCGCTGTGGCAAGCATGATGCTATCGGCCATCGGTATCTTCAATTCATCGGACAGCTTCGCGGCATGGAGTGCGATTGTGCTCGTAAGATCTACGACTCGACCAGATTGCATATAGGCTACTGCCTTAAGCGCTTCTCCCTCACCTCTCTGCTGCAGAACACGTTTAAACACCTCATACAGGCTGATCGTCGGAACGAGTAATTCAGATGGATCTTCAATCGGTTCCCTAAAAAAAGCGGCGTTTGATCCCTCGGCAAAGTATTCAAGCCAGCCCGATGAATCGACAATATTCATGCGCGATCAGCTTCCCTTTCAATATATGTATCGATGCCCTTTAAGAACCCGCGCAATTCCTTGATGTCCGTAACAGGAATAAGCTCGATCCGACCCAGATAGGGGATTACCTGAACCTTTTGCCCAGGTTCAATCCCTAACTCGTCCCGGACCTTCTTCGGAATTACCACCTGATACTTGGTTGAAACCGTAGCTCTTTCCATACCATTCTCCTATCGTTATCAATATCGTATTACCCTCAAGGATACTACAAAAAGCCCGCCTTGCAAGAAAGCAAGGCAGGCTAACAGCCTCGAGCTGAGGCGCCGGGGCATTCACCCTGGCTGCGAATTCCCGCCTCCAGAACCCGCTCCATCACCTGCAAATCGCGCCGCATCCCCGGTCGCCTCCTGCGAGACGTTACGCAGAGTTCTAACCTGATAGCTAGAGCTTACTCCAGGAATTGACGAATCTGATCCAGGTGTTCAACCTCATCCTTCGTCTCTGCCTCGATAAGCCTCGCTATCGTCACCTTGTAAGTCCCCCTCCGCACACCGTGGTCCCCGAAGATGTCGCTCGAATCGATTTGATTTAGGAAAGCAACAAGCTCGGAGTGGGATTCTTCCACTGAAGCGATCATAGACTCTAGATCAGCCTCGCGATGCTGAGAAACCAACTTCGCGTTATAGGAGGACCAATCCTTATCCGATTCAGCATAGAAGTCAGGAACCTTGTTGGATAGGATGTCTTTCGTAGCTTGTATGTTCGTCAGATCCCAGCCCCGCAAGTGTGCCAGGAGATCAAGAATCCCCCATGAACCCGCGAAGGCTTCATCAACCCTGTCGTCGGGGATCGATTCGGCTGCTTTTAAAATGGAAGCTCGAGTGTCATTGAAATTCCTGATAAGCGTGGCTTTCCTATTTTCGGTTGAGTTGGGATTCGTCATGCTATCCCCCGTGCAAGAGCACTACTGAGAGGATGGAAACTCTGCGTAACAATTCGAGCTTGGGCGCCGGGGCATTCCCCCTGGCCACCTGATCAAGCTACAAAATCCGGATTCGATCTTGCAAATCGCGCCGCATCCCCGGTCGCCTACTGCGAGACGTTATGGCGCTTCAAAGAAACTGATTACCCATACCCCATTGGATCCTAGTTCGAAAGTTGTTCACCAATAAGCTGTAGGAAGGAGACTGCATTCCTAGCGTGCGCCTTGGTAGGGGATATGGATTTCTGCTTAGCATCTCTAAGTTCACGACCAGGGTGGATCAAGTTTCTCCATCTACGCAACTGGGTGGCACCAGCGACAGCATCTTCTGAAATGAGCGGAGGTGAGAATGAAGATGCGACCTTCACCATTGTGAAAAGATCCCACTCCTCAAGCTTGTTGCTCGGATTCTTATTAAAGGCTTTGGCCGCCAAGTTAAGCGCTTTCTTTTTCCTGCGTGAGAGCGCATCAAGTAACAATGCTTCGGCAATTGATCCGCTAAGCACCATGCAAGTCTTGGGAGCTCTTTCCAAGCCTGTTGAGATTGCCAAGTTGAGCTCGCGAATATCGCGCGAAAGGATTCCTCTCAGCTTCTTGTTTCGAATGAACCCGATTTTGAAATCGACGAGATCTCCTATCTTGACAGTCTTAACAACCATAGGAGCCGGTATTGGATTAGGTGCTTGTAACTGAACGCCTCGAATTAACACGAGTTCCTCGGAAGTGGCGTACTTCTGCACATTGATGCCATGATCTCTAGCTAGTAATACTGCAGCTAGGTGACGATCAAGCAACTCCTCATTCGCCTTGGCAGCAATCAATTCATAAACCCTCCTCTGCTTAAGGCCTAGCTTGCTCTTCAGCGCATCAAGTAGTTCCTTGTTTATTCTCGGCATCTGGCTTGACCTTCTTGGGCGTAGATTTCTTCTTCCGCTTGGATGTGCGACTTATGGATAGTTGCTTCCTAACTGTCCCTGGCGTGGTGTCCAAGATTGTAGCGATGGCGTCAACTGAATAGCCCATCGAACCCAGAAATGGAATTCGCTCCGTGTCCGGCTTGTCTTTATAAGACGTAGATTGGATCGCTAGAACGGCTAGGCACTTGCCGATCAAATCAAGAGAACCGGCGATAGAATTTATAGATCCTGAAAAGTCTTGCTCAGCAGGTTCTGTTGATAGATTCTGTCCTTTTGGTGGCATTTTCCCTCCTTTGAGTATAATCCGGCGTAATCATTGCTTGACTTCCGAAAGCGCCATAACAACTTCGAGCTGAGCTGCCGGGGTTCGCCTGCTAGCCTGAATTTCTCGTCACCGGCACCCGCCCCCTGGCCTGCAAATTACTCAGCATCCCCGGTCAGCTCCTGCGAGACGTTAGGATGAAATAACTGAGCTAAATAAATTCTCCAATAAACCGGGATGATTGGGCCCGATAGGACTTCGAACGGTAGTCGAAATTAAACTGATCCTTGTCGAGTCGGTGAACATATTTGCCATCCCATTCTATTGGCGAAATTAAATACAAGCGATGACATGCTCTCGTAAGGCCAACGAAAAGCAGACGCCTCTGAGCTTCAATAGTATCCAACCCTCTCGCCTCATTAGGAATTACACCATCAACCAATCCATTTATGAATACGATATCCGCTTGAAGGCCTTTTGATTTATGAATTGACATGATGTTTACAGATTTACTGTTAAATTCCTTCTGTGGATTCTGGTCCTTAATCAAACTATCCAAAGAACTATCAAGGTTTTCAATATCCAACGATCCAATTAGGTCACTGTACTCTGGGTAACTATTCTGAAATTCGGAAAGCTGAGGGTGCTCGGGATAGAATTCGATGAAATCATGCTTGTAGAAAGCGGATATTTCGTTGATCATCTCTGAATGATCAATACCTTCGCGGAATGCTGAATACAAATAGGCTTTGAGCTTGCGCCTAAAATGAACTGTCAGTGTTTCAGCGAGGAATATTAGATTCAGTAGCTTCCGTCTGGAATAAATAAACCGCAACCACCATACTTTGTAGTACTCATCATTTTCAAGATCCGTATCCCAGAAATCGACACAATCAATACCCTCAATATCTAACAGTTCTACCAATTGGTCCACATAGTATCTTACTGCGCTCAAAACGAGATACGAGTAGCTTGTATCTTCTCGTTGATTTTTCTGTATCTCTGAAACAATAAATTGATTGGCTTCGAGTTGGGTCAAGAATTGGTTTTGAGATAAATCGCCTTCTTTCCCACTTGGATTCCATTGTTTGGCAATTCGGTGCGTATTGTTTGAGATAAGTTTGAAAGCCGATTGAACAATGACATCGGGGCATCGATAACATATATTGTCATGGTTCAGATACTCGATATCCTCCGACTTGAAGAGGTCGATAATGCCGTCTGGATCAGCATCTTTAAATCCATATATCGATTGATCATCATCTCCTAATATTATTGTGTCATTCGCATGCTTTGAAATTTCAGCTACAAGCTCTCGTTCGACTTGATTAAAATCCTGATATTCGTCAACAATCAATAGATCTAACTCGCCAATTTGTTCCTTCGAGTACACCGTGTTAGTTTTAATAAACTGCAAACAACCAAAGATCATTGCGTCGAAAGTAATACACTCTAATTGTGAACACAAAAAGGGAAAGTCTAGCTCAAGATCGCTAGCTAGCTTTTCTAATAGGGGGGCTTCCTTTATGCCATCAAGAATATATAGATTTCTCTGGTGCCTTATTTTCAGAGCATAGCTATGAAGCGTGTAACAAGTGACATTACGATAATCTAGAAAGCTATTCCTAAGGTCATTAACAGTTGCATTTGTAAACGATAAGACAAGCACATTTCTGGCATCAGGATAGTCTTCGTCAATAATGTTCTTTACGCGCGTGGTCTTCCCGGTTCCAGGACCAGCTATTAGTAATTTCATCTTTGCACCCCACTTAATATTTCATCCTAACAGCCTCGAGCTGAGCTGCCGGGGTTCGCTACCTGGCTTGGATTTCTCATTTCGCCCACCTGCTCCATGGCCTGCAAATCGCGCCGCATCCCCGGTCAGCTCCTGCGAGACGTTATCCCGCCTAAATGACTCACATTGAGCCTAGAATCTCAAACAACGATATACCATCAATATTTTCCATTCGACCATCTTTCAAGATCGATTGAGGAAGATTTCGCAACACGGATCTGTAAGGTTTCTTTGCCCAAGGATTATGATACAAGCGAACCTCTGCATTTTCGATATCCCAGACTTTGTATCGTAAAAACAACAATACGCCACTTATACGAGTATATTCTGGCCCTGACTTCGCAGTCCAAAAGCCATCAAGTACTCTTTGCATATCCACTCTTGGAGCTCGATCTGGATTGCTTGGATCAATACCAACGATCCAGTTCTCTTTACCAAACAACGCCTCCATGATGTCAATGTCATCGATATGCTCCAGGCAGTTAACAGCAATCATAAATGGCTCGGTGAGTTCACCATATGATGAAGCTTTTGCTTCGAGTGCATTCCTAAGCGGAGTCCGGTGATCGACCGAATTCCACTCCAACTCGATCATTCCAATTGGAGACTTAGATCTAACACCACGTTTCGATTTCTTCTTAGGGATAGGCCGAAACCTGACTTGCCATCCATGGTGAGAAAAGTAAAAGACAGGAAGACTGTCAAAGCCACCTTCATCAAATTGATTTCCAACTTCATCAGGATCAAGTTGTGCTAGCCACGTATTAATATCATTTGATAACTTTCGTGATGGAGGCTGAGATTTCGGGGCACCCTTGATTTCTAGATCTAAATAGAAGACGTTCGAAATCAACTCTTCTCTTGATTGTCTCGAACACTTGATTGATCCTTGCCTGAGCAGCAAGGGTTTCAGGTGACTGATAGGTGGCCAAAGTAGCTTCCATGAAAAATCGTTCATCCCTGCCAGCTTGTACAAAGAAATCTGGAGATCGATTGGTTACAGATAAGGTTGGGTGGATCTCAACAGAACATCCAAGCTTCAGAAGCAATTCGTGAAGAGTTAATTCAAAAATAGCCCCTTCACAGTTCTGATCATCACTTGACCTAAGTCGAGATCTCAATTCCGCCTGGTGTTCTTTCGGGTATTCGGCAAACCACTTCTCAATTCTCAATCGAGCCTTCATGAACACCGGCTGAGCTGAAGTATTCAAGTACGAAAATAGTCCATTTGTATATGATGCGGGCTCGAAATCATCACGTTGGATTTGATCAAATACAATCAAGATATTTGTGTTCCCCCATGAAGATGGCTAGGCGGGATAACGGCCTCGAGCTGAGGCGCCGGGGCATTCCCCCTGGCTGTGAACTCCCGCCGCCACCACCCGCCCCATCAATTGGAAATCGAGCCGCATCCCCGGTCGCCTCCTGCGAGACGTTATGCCCACGACTACTTCGATGATGACGCCATCTTCTTTACGTAGATAATGTAATCCATATCGCCTGGTGAGTATCCGATTGCGGCCATCCTTTGACCAATCTCTGCACGATGATGGACAGCATGATTAATTATATGAAACAAAATATGCCAAAGAGTCTTCGATCGTGGTCGAGCACGCGGCCACGTATATTCAATTTGCTTGCTCAGGTCGGACTTCTTCAATGAACCGACATAACGCTCCAACTTTGCCTGGTCGGTTTGCCAATAGTTTGCTATTGGTTCAACCGCAGGATAATCATCAATAGATAACTGTTTGCTCGGTAGCTCACCGTACTCACAGGCTGATCTCCAATACCACTGTGTATCTACAACATGGATTAGGGTAGCGAGGATATTTCCACGACTCAGTGAAGAATCACCAGCTAGGAGATTTGCCGGGATTTTCTTTGCTTTACGAAAGAGCTTCTCCTGAGCCCAGCGATGATAGGAAACCAGGGTTTTCATCGTTTGGATGTCGATAATCATCCTCCCTGCATGGCATATCTGCTAATTCAGTGCATCTGCTCTAGGAGCACGTGGGCATAACAGCCTCGAGCTGAGGCGCCGGGGCATTCACCCTGGCTGCGAATTCCCGCCGCCAGAACCTGCCCCATCGCTTGCAAATCGCGCCGCAACCCCGGTCGCCTCCTGCGAGACGTTATGCTGCCCGCATATCTAAGGCTGTGCGGTTGTAAGGTCAATATTTTCTGTAGAAGGCACCGGTCCCTGCCCATCAGGAATAAATATCCGATCACCTACCGATATTTCCAGTTGGCTGTCATGTACATAAATTGAATTTCCGGACCAAGCCAGAATCGTATCAGGAAGGACACTATATTGTTCTGCCACTGATGCAAGCGAATCCGAGATTATCCATGTATGGACTGCGCCATCAACGGGAGGGATTATCAACTCGATTCCTGGCTTGAGGATGTGTGGATCCGACGAAAGAAGATCCCAGTTCGACCAAAGTATAGTTTGCGGTTCAATCTTAAATTGAGAAGAAAGCGAGATAATTGTATCGCCTTGCTGGATTATATATTTGGAGAGTTGACTGCTGCTGTCGGGAGTAGGCGCAATTGTTTCTGTCGAGGGTTGGCGGTATATGGGGCTAGAGGTTGGCAAGGAATCAGCAGGGACGGCACAAGCCGAGAGAGATAACAACATGGCAGAAGTTAGAAGAAGAAATCGAAACATGATGCCCCCCAATTCCTGAATTGGCTACTTCCAGTTTACATTACTTGGCAGCATAACAGCCTCGAGCTGAGGCGCCGGGGCACGAACCCTGGCTGGGAATTCCCACCCCGCAAACCCACTCCAACGCTTGCAAATCGCGCCGCATCCCCGGTCGCCTCCTGCGAGACGTTAGCCGGCGACATGATTAACTCATTCGTTCATTCATTTAGTACCAACGACCACTAGCCTTTCAGCCTCGTGATCGTAGGTTCGACCTTCTAAACTTCCATAAACCTGGCAATTGAGAAAGCCAGTATCTGCAAAAAGAGATCTAAGTTCTTCGGCAGCATAGGAATGCACTGATACAACATGCTCAAATCGGTTACCGCCCTCTATAACGATCCACCGGGTTTTTATCCTGCTCCAACTTTGGATTGGCTCTCTTTCTGCTAAAACTAACTTGTTGCCGTGTTCAAACCAATCACGCGCTCTGAATTCTCTCGCAGTGATCTCTTTTCCATTGGTTTCAACGAGGAATCTTCCTGCAGACCGCAATGACTTATACATGTTCTTGACCACTTGCCGGTCATCATTAGCATCCTCAAAATACCCAAATGAACCAAACATATTAATCACGATATCGAAGCTATTTGGCTGGCAATACTCTTTCATATCAGCCACAAGGAATTCAACATCGAGCTTTTCAACCGTCGCAATTTGCTTTGCCTTGTCTATAAAGCTCGCAGTTCGGTCAACTCCAACAACATTGAATCCTTGTCTGGCTGCTTCTAGACTGTGTCTGCCGATTCCGCAGCATAGGTCTAATATCTTTTCGTCCTTCTGAATATTTAATAGGTTTATAACTCTTTCAAATTCAACCTTTGCATTTATTAGACGTTGTTCATCAAACAATATCGATTCAAAGAGCTCCCAAAACCTATCTTGATCATGCCATGATTGCCGATCGCCCATCGTGATTAACTCAGCCTCTAATAAAAAGTGTCGCCGGCTAACAGCCTCGAGCTGAGGCGCCGGGGAACTCATCCTGGCTACGGATTCCCGCCGCCACCAACCGCCCATTCGCATGCAAATCGCGCTGCATCCCCGGTCGCCTCCTGCGAGACGTTAGCCTGCCTCTAGTTTCGGGCTTCGATGAATTGGACACCTGTGGTACCTTCAAAATCAGAATCCTGCGTCCAAAGGACCGATTCCGTTTCTCTCGCTGTGGCAAGCATGATGCTATCGGCCATCGGTATCTTCAATTCATCGGACAGCTTCGCAGCATGGAGTGCGATTGTGCTCGTAAGATCTACGACTCGACCAGATTGCATATAGGCTACTGCCTTAAGCGCTTCTCCCTCACCTCTCTGCTGCAGAACGCGTTTAAACACCTCATACAGGCTGATCGTCGGAACGAGTAATTCAGATGGATCTTCAATCGGTTCCCTAAAAAAAGCGGCGTTTGATCCCTCGGCAAAGTATTCAAGCCAGCCCGATGAATCGACAATATTCATGCGCGATCAGCTTCCCTTTCAATATATGTATCGATGCCCTTTAAGAACCCGCGCGATTCCTTGATGTCCGTAACAGGAATAAGCTCGATCCGACCCAGATAGGGGATTACCTGAACCTTTTGCCCAGGTTCAATCCCTAACTCGTCCCGGACCTTCTTCGGAATCACCACCTGATACTTGGTTGAAACCGTAGCTCTTTCCATACCATTCTCCTATCGTTATCAATATCGTATTACCCTCAAGGATACTACAAAAAGCCCGCCTTGCAAGAAAGCAAGGCAGGCTAACATTTCGAGCTTGGGCGCCGGGGCATTCCCCCTGGCCACCTGATCAAATTCCAAATTCCGGATCTAATCTTGCCAATCGCGCCGCATCCCCGGTCGCCTACTGCGAGACGTTAGGCGGATGAAAAATGTGCTCTGCCACGACAGGAACGGACCGCCCCACTCTTCCCAACAAGAACCTTGATTCTCAGGCTCCGGGCTTTCCCTCAGATCCACGTTTGGCAGCACCGACCGCTCAACCCGGAAAGCAAATTCTCTCCTAACCCTTTTCCAAGAGCATAGCACTATTCGATCCGAGATCTAGGTATGCTTAATGTTCTCAAATCTAAGAACCCAATTGTCTTGTTCCAAAGGAATGATTTACTCAGGCAGGCCCCCTTCGCTGGCCACGCTTTCTCAGGCACGGCTCAGTAGTTGAACAGCATGCTCGCAGGCAGCACTTTGCTTAAAATGGATTCATCCGCCTAACAGCCTCGAGCTGAGGCGCCGGGGATTCGCACCCTGGCTAGCGAATTCCCAATCCGCCATCCCGCTCCATCGCTTGCAAATCGCGCCGCATCCCCGGTCGCCTCCTGCGAGACGTTAGGATGACGAACACCCGCTAGACGATTTTCAGTCCATGCATGGGCAGCCCTTTGTGGAGAGGCATGTACTGATCAAAGATGAGGGCGATCTTGAAACCAACAGACTTCGAGTCCATGCAGTACTCGTGCTGGGCCACCAAAGTCGGCAAGGGGATTGTGTATCGCCCTCCGTCAACAACAACGAACACGATCTGGTCCAACACTGTGGTGTGGTAATTCAACGTGACATAGAACGAATGGGCACTGGAATCGGGAAACCTCTCCACCCATGGTTCCTTGAAAGGATCAACGAGCTCCTTGCCCCGCTTGATCGTGAACTCCGGGAATTTACTATGGTAGAGAGAGTTATCCTCTTCGATTGAGACCCAGCTCTCGGTGTCGGCGAGCAGACCGTGCATGCGGGCGAGAGGGGTTAGGCCAAAACCAAATCTCTCGCGCCACATGAGTTCGATCATCTCGTCAGGCGCAGATTCCTTCAAAGGGATGTTGGTGTCTCCGAGACGAGTATAGATGACGCCCGCCCTGATTGTCACTTTGCCTTCCCGTTTGTCCTGGGTCAAGAAGAACGGCTTGTCAGGGCGGTTCCGAATGCGAAGAATCCCGACTATAGCCCCTGAGAGTTCCGTCTCTGTGTACGTGACTGAAGGGAGTCGATTGAAATTAGATTGCCGAACCAGGTCCTGGAAGTTTGAATTGGTCTTTCTATTAACATCATCTGCTATACCAACAACGGTTCCGCGATTGTCGATGCCGAATACCAGGAAGCGATCTTGATCCGAATAGGAGTTACACAAGCAAAGGATGTCGTGCAGCAACTCGGCGTTGTTGGAGTGGAACTCTTGCTTGCGATCGTAGTGCTCCGACTCTGCAGAAGATAAGTCGAATCGAGGTTGTAAGTCATTCATAATGGAGGAAGTCATCCTAACAACCTCGAGCTGAGCTGCCGGGGATCGCTACTTGGCTTGGACTTCCCATCTCCGGCATCCGCTCTATATCCTGCAAATCGCGCCGCATCCCCGGTCAGCTCCTGCGAGACGTTAGGCAGCACTATTCAGGGCCCAAGCTTCCTCGGAGGGCTTTCCAGAGATACTTGGAAGGAGATCTCGTAAAGCATGCCGAGTTCCGGAACTGAAAACAAAAACGATTGAGCCCTCTTCGAAAATCATAAGCAATTGATTGGCCGTCTGGAGACATAGAAAGACTGCTCCATAGACTGATGTCAGGTGTTGTATGAATTGTGTCAATAAGGATCCCGCCTGGTGGGGTTGCACCTGATAAGCCAAGAGAAAGCAAATAGATCGTATGGTCTCCTCTCACGGCGATACTCTCTGACCCAAAGCCCCACGTTGGGTATCTGAATGAAACTTCTCAACTCGTATCAAGGATACGAGTGGTCGTGGTCGGGAAGATAGTAATGGCGAGCTCATTCTCAAGCCAAGACCCTTTACTCCATGCTAAGATTTCGCCGTTGTTAGACCAAGTCATTGGAGCGGCTGCATTGGCGTCACTTTGGAAAACGGGTGTATCGGCTTCATAGACAAGCAACCGTTCGTGGGATATGAAAGCAAGATATCTGCCATTGGGAGACCAAGTAAAACAACATTGATAGATGCCATCTGCAACTGGGAGAAGAATTTCATATTCGCCGGAGAGTAGATTAAGCTTCAGGCCTGGTCCCTGAAGGAGAATATTGAGGCCGTCTGATGTCCATGCTAAGCCATCACCTCTTCCGGATGACGAGAAATCAATATATTCCAAAGGAGCTTCGTAGTCAGTGACAACCTCTAGCTCCTTATCCCATATTCGAAGGAAGTTTGGAGGAGAATACCAAGCGAGATATCTTCCATCAGGAGACCACGAGGGAAACAAACCGGTTTGCATGGGAGACAATCTAATATATTCGTCTTGTGAAAAGTCGGCGACACATATCTCCCTGCTCGAGTAGTCGAAATAAGGCTCGAACAATTCTTGCAGCTGACGCTTTCTTTCTTCGGAGGAGAAGAACACACACTCGAATGCAATTAGTTTTCCTTCTGGCGACCATGCAAGTTTATAGGTGGCTTCGGGTTTTACTGATGTCGTAGTTAACATGAAATAAACAAATGCTGGACCAATAACACAGCAGAGTGAGACCATTATCAACACAATAGCAATCTTACGTTTATGTGGCATGGACTATTCATTTACCATAGTGCTGCCTAACAGCTTTGAGCTGAGCTGCCGGGGTTCGCTAGCCGGCTTGGATTTCTCATTTCCGGCACCCTCTCCCTGGCTTACAAATCGCGCCGCATCCCCGGTCAGCTCCTGCGAGACGTTAGGCGATCTTTTTGGTGGACAGGAACTAGTTACTTGCCCATGTAAGAGGTATACATTTGGATTGCAATACAAACTTAAACATTCTCTCTTCGCCCATGCTTGTATAATATGAAGGATCATTTGGATAATCCATTGGAATACTTTCTTCGATTACATCGATTGTTGGATCCGCAAATACCAAATAGATCGCTTCAATGAATGGATACTTGACACAAAGCATGGTTCCAGAATTGTCTACATCAACTAATAGCGTTATCGATATCCCTCGCTGAGGATAGGCCAAGAGCATTTGTATTCCGGTACCTTGACCGATTTCATCCATCAGGACGATCTCGGGAAAGCCGAGTTTCCGAAGCAACATACCTAGATCAAATCCCTTGGGAGAGCTAAGTGTGATTAGCCGAATAACTGAAACCTCATCAGATCCTTCAATCCACTGCGCACCGATCTCAAGGTAATAATCCCTGCCCCATTGAGCACGATTTAGATCATCTGATACAGCCCAAGCTACACGATCGGTGTCATATTCAACAATTTTAAACTGCTTAAAGCCTAGGCGACCATAGAATTCGGGTAGATCAAGAATATTTGAATTTCCCGGAGTAATGCCGTTCCAACAAGGCAATGAACATGAGGGATCCTCAGTCTCGAAATTTAGCTCAAGTAGGCTTGTCATTTCATTGTTCGATAGTTCTTCAACATGATCAAGTTTTGATGCCTCAAGTGTTGATTGAATATTTGGCCCGGGCGTAAATGTAGGTTTATTAGGTGTATTAGTTGGTATGGCAGCTTTACTCACAAAATCAGTTGGCGTGAGGGAGGGAATGATTGATTCTCTCGATGTGGGACTTGGAATAGAATACTCTTGCTGACGATTTGTGTGTGAGCACGAGGCCACTAGGCATGCAAGGATCAATAACATTTCAAGATATTTTATAAATCTCAATTTCCACCTAAGCATAGTGTCAAGATCGCCTAACAGCCTCGAGCTGAGCTGCCGGGGTTGGCTATATGGCCTGGAATTCTCATCTCCGGCTCTCGCCCCATCGCCTGCAAATCGCGCCGCATCCCTGGTCAGCTCCTGCGAGACGTTAGCTGGCCACTTGACTGTCATCACAATTCGTAAGTTATCACTCGATTACGTTTCCTTCCGAATCGGTTTTGAGCAAACCCTTGCTTTGATCCAACAAAACATAATCATTTCCCCAAGGATCCATGACAACAACACAACGACCGACTCGGATATCAAAGGGGCCAAGAATGATTTCCCCACCAGCGTTCTTGAATTGCTCTGCCGCCTCGTCGGCAGATGAGACTAAGAAATCAACTTCGACTGCTCTATCTTCCGTATGGAGCACTAATTCTGAGTCTGCGCCAGGTAAACCCAGACCCACCTCAGTCTCGCTTCTCCATTTAACCTGCAACCCCAAACCATCCCTATAGAAAGCTAATCCAGATTCTATTTTGGGAACAGATAATCGCACGCAATCTATCTTAGTAGCAAACACAGGCTTTTGTGCATCTTCTCTCATGTTCACATTCATGGCCAGCTAACAATTCGAGCTTGGGCGCCGGGGCATTCCCCCTGGCCACCTGATCAAATTCCAAATTCCGGATTCCATCTTGCCGATCGCGCCGCATCCCCGGTCGCCTACTGCGAGACGTTAGCCGGATGAAAAATGGACTCTGCCACGACAGGACCGGACCGCCCCACACTTCCAAATGTGCAGCTAGATCTCAGGCTCCGGACTTTCCTGCAGATCCAAGTCTGGCAGCGCAGGTCTCTCCAACCCAGAAAGCGAATTCTCTTCTAACCCCTTTCCAAGAGCATAGCACCATTCGAACCGAGATCTAGATATGCTTAATGTTCCAAAATCTAAGAACCCAATGGCTTTGATTCAAAGGAAGGATTTTCTCAGGCAAGCCCCCTTCGCTGGCCACGCTTTCTCAGGCACGACTCAGTAGTTGAACAGCATGCTCGCTGGCAGCACTTTGCTTAAAATGGATTCATCCGGCTAACAACCTCGAGCTGAGCTGCCGGGGTTCGCTAGTTGGCCTGGACTTCTCCGCCCCGCCACCCGCTCCATCGCCTGCAAATCACGCCGCATCCCCGGTCAGCTCCTGCGAGACGTTAGGCCGCTTGTTGCCTGACGCTAGGATCCTGAAAAAACTTAAGAACCAAAGGCTTAATCCTTTTGCCTGTCGTAAAACCAATAACAGTTCCCATGGTAATCGCGGTCATCAATCGCACAACACTAAATCCGGTCCTCAAATCGGGACGAGCATGGGGACCATTCGGAACATCAAATGCTATATTGGAGATCAAATGAGTGGCGTAGATGTATGGAAGCACATAATATAATGTAATGCACAATACCCCTCCAAAAAGCCAACTAAGCCCTGACAAGATAATCCATTGTTTACCTTTTCCTCCCCAATTACGGATCTCACCTGATTGGAAGACCCCGACAGTTGTCCCAAGAATAATCCACGCAAGACCAGACATGATAGGTACTATAACCAGAGCCCCTATACTAAGGAAAAACCAGCTTGCCTCTTCTGAAGAGCCAAAAGGTATACGGGTAAGAATCGAATACAGGAAAATGATCAATAAAGCCCCTACGACGAACGCCAGAACAATTCCGGCCGCCCATCCAATGATGGTCTTCCGGAACCATCGTTTAGCGTCCACTTGGAAAAAGTTAAGTAGGAATCGATTACCAAAAGAAGAAAAAAACCCCACCAGAATCATATAAAGGACCATTTGAGCTGCATCGATTAATCCAAGACTGGAATCCGGACTAGAAAGAATTGAAGTGATAAAAGTAGAAATTAATGCTCCGAGCACCCAGCTCAAGATACTCACCAGCACCCACGAGATCACGAATAATGATGGTTTTTGCATTATTCACTCACTCCTAGTCACAAAGCCAAGCGGCCTAACAGCCTCGAGCTGAGGCGCCGGGGCATTCACCCTAGCTGAGAATTCCCGCCATCATGACCCGCTCAGTAACCTGTAAATCGCGCCGCATCCCCGGTCGCCTCCTGCGAGACGTTATGCGGATTTCTTATAAAGAGACTTTTTCCCTCAGAAACTCAAGTGTCTTCCACCTTGAATCACCTAGCTGAATTTGAGCTGGCCTAAACTCGGCAATGATTTCTTGACATTCAAGATTTGTTAATCCATAGCAACTTCCAAAAATCTGTTGATCTTTACCTTTTTCCATCGCAAGACGCTGGATATTTGTCTTGTGGTATCCAAATCCGAGGAATATTACACGGCTTGTATGGCTAAGTAACTTACGCGCCTCTCCAAATGCATCATCGATTTTGGACGTTTCAGAAATGACTTTGATCTGCTCCGCAGAACTCGAGATAACTTCTGGATCATAAGTGACTTCATACTTTCTACCTTGGGGTTTTATCCATGGGAGCTCCCCTAACGTCCCATGCACATGAATAATTGGGATTTTTGATATCACTTGTGCAACGTCTGGTGGTTTCTTGCCATATGAATTCTGCAGAGCAGTAAAAAGGTACATTTCAAGGCTTCGATCGTAGTTGAAAGTAATAAACCTTATCCTATTATCTGAAAACCGTTCGAATGAAGTCTCCATCCTTTGAAATAGATATCGATACCAGTTGTCATCAGGTTTGAATAAACTTTCTAATGATTCATGCCTCATCAGAGCAAGTGTGCTGGAAATTTTGCCGATGTCCATGAATTCCGGACGATGCTCGAGAAATGTATCAACTGAGTACCTACCCGAGTACTTCAATTCTCGATTAAATCTAAAGATCTCATCGTCACTTTTCCTTAGTAACTTCATGCAGTGATATGCGTCTGAATTCTGATCTGATGTGATTGAAAGCACTTCCGACATCAGACCTGATCCTGATGGATATTTGAAATCCATGCTGGCGCCAGCGCCTAAGACCATTACTGTATTGACTTCAATCATTTTTGCGTATTACCTACTCCCAAGGTTATCCGCATAACGGTCTCGAGCTCAGCGGCCCCGTTCGCACCTCTTCTTGTCTTCCATAATCGCCATTCACAGCTCACAATAGCAAATCACCCGCCCCGCGGGGTCCGCTGCAGCGAGTTGTTAGGCGTATGCTAACGTCCTAAGAATTGAAATCTCTATGCACGAAATCCTCGAAGTCTCGTCAAGGCGTATCGGGCTATTCTCAAGAGTAGGAAAACACCCACAATGGCCAGACCTACCCTCAGCACGATGGAACTTCTCCAGATGACGTTGGCGACAAGATAAATCCATCTTTCCGCCATTGTTAGGATAGCGCCTTCAGTCAGCCAAAACGGGGTGACAATCACCATGCAAGTGCTGAGAAAAAAGAGCATGACCACAAGGCCTGTGAGTACTCCAGCTTGTTGGCTCGTCATTGCTTTGAGCGATTCAGCCTCCGATGGGTCATCTTGGGTCGCCTCAATAACCATGCCGATGAAGAGCCACAGGACTAGGATCCCGAGTGATGCGGCACGAACAAGGTCAAGCCCATACAAGAGCATGATCCATGAAAAGAACGACGGCACAAGCATAGTCAGTAGGCGTCTCTCTTCCTTCTCGGGCAATGAGGCAAACAGCCTCCTAACGAACTTACCTCCATCACTAAGATTGCCCATGGGTATGAAGTTGAGGAGGGCGAGTAATGCATTGAGATTGATCAACAACAGCCAGTACACACGATCGACCACTCCATCCATGATGAAGAACATCCCGAGGGCGGCAAGCGCAAGAAGGAAACTAGAACTTGGTCCAGCGAGATGGATGAGAGAGTTTCTATAGTGACCAAGAGCCTGGCGTTCTATTAGCGGAGATCTGGTCCAAGCCCCGACAGCTCCAAATCCCAGCTCCCACTCAACCCCTTGAATCCAGATCGCTAGGATATGCCCTAACTCATGAAGACCGAGGCTGGCCGTTAACATCAGACCGATCTCCCAGCTTTGAAATATAAACGCGACTGCAACAGCGAACAGGATTGGCGCGGATAGGCCACGAAGTTCCCTTCTCCACCTCCTATCCTTTGATATGGGCACTGATTTCAGCATAGGAATTCCACTATGAGCATACGCCTAACAGCCTTGAGCTGAGGCGCCGGGGCTACCCCATCGACCAAGAATTCCCGTACCGCAAACCCGCCTCATCGATTGGAAATCGCGCCACATCCCCGGTCGCCTCCTGCGAGACGTTAGCCGGAAACTTAATCTAACGCCTCATCAATTGATAGCAATTGTCATTAAATCCAGTTTGCAGGCACATATGTAATATCGCTATGTGCCAAGAGCCATTAGTAATCAAGGATGACCCTTCTCGAAAAGCGGGGATTGCATCTGCAACTTCCCCAGCATAATAGAGCTTAAGCCCTTCAATCGTCTTCTCGATCCCTTGAATCGTCAGCATTTTCATGCGTTCCATGCACTCTGGTATCCAGACCTGATCGATTTTCGCAATTTGGTGCTCAAACCCTAGGATTGCTCTATTCTGATTAAATTCATTTACAGCAAGAGAAAGCTTGATTGATTCATTGATCCCAATCGTCTCATCGAAAATAGCACGTGATGAGATATCTACATTTTGAATCGTACAATCTTCGAGAAATTCTGAGGGAAAAGTAATCGGCACTAAGTCTGCTCCAGGTATTTCTGTGGCAGGTCCTTCTGTGCCGCATGAGCTCACGATCAAGCTTAGGTATAGTGCGAAAACTATGTGTTTCATAGCATCCCCCCGACATGAATTGTTTCCGGCTAACAGCCTCGAGCTGAGGCGCCGGGGTTTTCAACCTGGCTGGCAAATCCCGCCTCGCCTACTCGCTCCATAGCTAGGAAATCGCGCAGCATCCCCGGTCGCCTCCAGCGAGACGTTAGCCGGCGATAATTTCATTCAGCCCATCTACAAGAAGGCTGATCTCTTCCGGGTCAACCTGTCCAATCCTCTCCCCTAACCGAGAAGTTGATAACGTCCTTACCTGGCTGATCTTTACCCACGATTGCTTGGGCAGGCTCCCACTCTTGAGTTCATGCGTAAGTGGAAAGCCAGCCTGCTGCGGCTGGCCTGTAACCGCCATGGCGATCACTGTTCCCGATCGAGAATTTAGAGTATGTCTTGGCTGATCACAACAACTGGACGGTGGCCGGCCTGCTCATGGCCACGTACAGGATTTAGGTCAGCCCAGTAAATCTCTCCCCTTAATATTCTGGCCATTCAGACAGATCCCCCGCCAATCCTTCGTCGGCTATTGCTTGCTCGAATTTCGGATCTAATTTCGCAAATTCACGCGCGAGTCGTGTCCCCTCAATTCTCGCCAATCGCTCCTCCACTGCTGCTTCAACAGCGTTGCTCCGACTCGAATATCGACCTTCCGCGACCACTCGGTCTAATCGCACTAGAAGTTCCTTCTCAATTGTGACTGCAACTTTTTCTTTTGGCATCTCAAACCTCCGGTATGACATATTATCATACCTTCAATCAGCATTGCAATGCAGGAACCGCCGTGCTAACAGCCTCGAGCTGAGGCGCCGGGGGACGCCTCATAGCCAGGAAACCCCGACCCGCACATCCGTCCAATCTCTTGCAAATTGCGCTGCATCCCCGGTCGCCTCCAGCGAGACGTTATGCTGCTCGATGTCCTTGAGAAGGGCTCATGTAGCAAGAGCCTCGACCTTTGAATTCAAGCTTCTCCCGGGCTCCCCTATGGAAATTAAGTCTGCAACCATTGCAGATCCAATTCAGGGCTGAAGGAAACGTACGGGATTCAAAGCTTCCGCTTGATCCTGCCAAATACGGCCTGGAATTTGAAAGAGCCTCTCAAGTGAGAACCCTCATGATATGAGCTTTTCATCCTCGAGCTTTTGCCGGCCCTTCAACCACCAGATGAGGCTATACATCACAAAGAACGTCACAATCGGGACGACGACCAAGAGCACCAACCCAAGATCAGTCAGACCGGGTGCCCCCGTCTTCGTTATGAAGCGAATGCCATGGATGATGCGAGCACCGTTCAATCGAGGTGAAAAGATGAGCACGAGAACAAAAGCCAAGCATGCCGCTCCCAAGCTGTAGTTTCTGCGGTGTTGTATGAGGGACGCTTTCATATACTCTAGCCCTATCTTCAGCATGCCATTTATCTTACTACTCAGTAGCAGGATAACAGCCTCGAGCTGAGGCGCCGGGGCATTCACCCTAGCTGAGAATTCCCGCCATCATGACCCGCTCAGTAACCTGTAAATCGCGCCGCATCCCCGGTCGCCTCCTGCGAGACGTTATGCGGATTTCTTATAAAGAGACTTTTTCCCTCAGAAACTCAAGTGTCTTCCACCTTGAATCACCTAGCTGAATTTGAGCTGGCCTAAACTCGGCAATGATTTCTTGACATTCAAGATTTGTTAATCCATAGCAACTTCCAAAAATCTGTTGATCTTTACCTTTTTCCATCGCAAGACGCTGGATATTTGTCTTGTGGTATCCAAATCCGAGGAATATTACACGGCTTGTATGGCTAAGTAACTTACGCGCCTCTCCAAATGCATCATCGATTTTGGACGTTTCAGAAATGACTTTGATCTGCTCCGCAGAACTCGAGATAACTTCTGGATCATAAGTGACTTCATACTTTCTACCTTGGGGTTTTATCCATGGGAGCTCCCCTAACGTCCCATGCACATGAATAATTGGGATTTTTGATATCACTTGTGCAACGTCTGGTGGTTTCTTGCCATATGAATTCTGCAGAGCAGTAAAAAGGTACATTTCAAGGCTTCGATCGTAGTTGAAAGTAATAAACCTTATCCTATTATCTGAAAACCGTTCGAATGAAGTCTCCATCCTTTGAAATAGATATCGATACCAGTTGTCATCAGGTTTGAATAAACTTTCTAATGATTCATGCCTCATCAGAGCAAGTGTGCTGGAAATTTTGCCGATGTCCATGAATTCCGGACGATGCTCGAGAAATGTATCAACTGAGTACCTACCCGAGTACTTCAATTCTCGATTAAATCTAAAGATCTCATCGTCACTTTTCCTTAGTAACTTCATGCAGTGATATGCGTCTGAATTCTGATCTGATGTGATTGAAAGCACTTCCGACATCAGACCTGATCCTGATGGATATTTGAAATCCATGCTGGCGCCAGCGCCTAAGACCATTACTGTATTGACTTCAATCATTTTTGCGTATTACCTACTCCCAAGGTTATCCGCATAACGGTCTCGAGCTCAGCGGCCCCGTTCGCACCTCTTCTTGTCTTCCATAATCGCCATTCACAGCTCACAATAGCAAATCACCCGCCCCGCGGGGTCCGCTGCAGCGAGTTGTTAGGCGTATGCTAACGTCCTAAGAATTGAAATCTCTATGCACGAAATCCTCGAAGTCTCGTCAAGGCGTATCGGGCTATTCTCAAGAGTAGGAAAACACCCACAATGGCCAGACCTACCCTCAGCACGATGGAACTTCTCCAGATGACGTTGGCGACAAGATAAATCCATCTTTCCGCCATTGTTAGGATAGCGCCTTCAGTCAGCCAAAACGGGGTGACAATCACCATGCAAGTGCTGAGAAAAAAGAGCATGACCACAAGGCCTGTGAGTACTCCAGCTTGTTGGCTCGTCATTGCTTTGAGCGATTCAGCCTCCGATGGGTCATCTTGGGTCGCCTCAATAACCATGCCGATGAAGAGCCACAGGACTAGGATCCCGAGTGATGCGGCACGAACAAGGTCAAGCCCATACAAGAGCATGATCCATGAAAAGAACGACGGCACAAGCATAGTCAGTAGGCGTCTCTCTTCCTTCTCGGGCAATGAGGCAAACAGCCTCCTAACGAACTTACCTCCATCACTAAGATTGCCCATGGGTATGAAGTTGAGGAGGGCGAGTAATGCATTGAGATTGATCAACAACAGCCAGTACACACGATCGACCACTCCATCCATGATGAAGAACATCCCGAGGGCGGCAAGCGCAAGAAGGAAACTAGAACTTGGTCCAGCGAGATGGATGAGAGAGTTTCTATAGTGACCAAGAGCCTGGCGTTCTATTAGCGGAGATCTGGTCCAAGCCCCGACAGCTCCAAATCCCAGCTCCCACTCAACCCCTTGAATCCAGATCGCTAGGATATGCCCTAACTCATGAAGACCGAGGCTGGCCGTTAACATCAGACCGATCTCCCAGCTTTGAAATATAAACGCGACTGCAACAGCGAACAGGATTGGCGCGGATAGGCCACGAAGTTCCCTTCTCCACCTCCTATCCTTTGATATGGGCACTGATTTCAGCATAGGAATTCCACTATGAGCATACGCCTAACAGCCTCGAGCTGAGGCGCCGGGGGACGCCCGTGCGCTGGGAATTCCCGCCGCCACCATCCGCTCCATCGCTTGGAAATCGCGCCGCATCCCCGGTCGCCTCCTGCGAGACGTTAGCCGGAAACTTAATCTAACGCCTCATCAATTGATAGCAATTGTCATTAAATCCAGTTTGCAGGCACATATGTAATATCGCTATGTGCCAGGATCCATTAGTAATCAAGGATGACCCTTCCCGAAAAGCGGGGATTGCATCTGCAACTTCCCCAGCATAATAAAGCTTAACCCCTTCAATCGTCTTCTCGATCCCTTGAATCGTCAGCATTTTCATGCGTTCCATGCACTCTGGTATCCAGACCTGATCGATTTTCGTAATTTGGTGCTCAAACCCTAGGATTGCTCTATTCTGATTAGATTCATTTACAGCAAGAGAAAGCTTGATTGATTCATTGATCCCAATCGTCTCATCGAAAATAGCACGTGATGAGATATCTACATTTTGAATCGTACAATCTTCGAGAAATTCTGAGGGAAAAGTAATCGGCACTAAGTCTGCTCCAGGTATTTCTGTGGCAGGTCCTTCTGTGCCGCATGAGCTCACGATCAAGCTTAGGCATAGTGCGAAAACTATGTGTTTCATAGCATCCCCCCGACATGAATTGTTTCCGGCTAACAGCCTCGAGCTGAGGCGCCGGGGCCGTCCCACCTGGCCAGGAATTCCCGCACCGCCATACCCGCTCCATCGCTCTGAAATCGCGCAGCATCCCCGGTCGCCTCCTGCGAGACGTTAGCCGGCGATAATTTCATTCAGCCCATCTACAAGAAGGCTGATCTCTTCCGGGTCAACCTGTCCAATCCTCTCCCCTAACCGAGAAGTTGATAACGTCCTTACCTGGCTGATCTTTACCCACGATTGCTTGGGCAGGCTCCCACTCTTAAGTTCATGCGTAAGTGGAAAGCCAGCCTGCTGCGGCTGGCCTGTAACCGCCATGGCGATCACTGTTCCCGATCGAGAATTAAATATGTCTTGGCTGATCACAACAACTGGACGGTGGCCGGCCTGCTCATGGCCACGTACAGGATTTAGGTCAGCCCAGTAAATCTCTCCCCTTAATATTCTGGCCATTCAGACAGATCCCCCGCCAATCCTTCGTCGGCTATTGCTTGCTCGAATTTCGGATCTAATTTCGCAGATTCACAGCGCAAGTCGTGTCCCCTCAATTCTCGCCAATCGCTCCTCCACTGCTGCTTCAACAGCGTTGCTCCAACTCGAATATCGACCTTCCGCGACCACTCGGTCTAATCGCACTAGAAGTTCCTTCTCAATTGTGACTGCAACTTTTTCTTTTGGCATCTCAAACCTCCGGTATGACATATTATCATACCTTCAATCAGCATTGCAATGCAGGAACCGCCGTGCTAACAGCCTCGAGCTGAGGCGCCGGGGCAATGGATAGCCGGAAGCAAATCATTAACCCCAGCACGCGCACATCGATAGGAAATCGCGCTACTGCCCCGGTCGCCTCCTGCGAGCCGTTATGCCGCTTTGACCATCCCGTTGATTCAAACAAGATTTTCATGACACGGGCGGTGTGACGGTAGGAACCTCATCTTCCGGATAAGCAACAAATCTCATGCCCGGCAAATTGAAATAGAATGTGAGCCCGTATTTCGATTCCAGAACCACGACCTCTCCATATGCTTCGACCACTTTCACCCATCCGGACTTCACTGGGGTTTCAAACCTCTCCACAGAGTCCCGGACGGAGTGAGTCACATAGATTACGCCTTGTTCCAGGTCCTCCCCATCAACCCCCGCCCAGACGACGATTGTCTCGAGATCATTCTGCATGTACCAATGATTTGCTGGAGAAAACTCATAACGATGAACGGGTGGGGAGATATGCAGGGAATCAACAATGTACCCATCCCCTGCAGGTGTGCTAACTGGTGTTGCTAAATACGCAGGATCAAGCGTTGGACCTGGAGCTCTCACAGTCTCAAGAAATATTGCACCCAGAGTAGCCAACTCCTCTTCGTCAAGAGTCCAACTTCCGTCGGAGGGAGTAGATGTGGAGCGACTAATAATAGGTGTCGCAGAAGTGGGGACACTCGTGTGCGTTGGTGTTGATATATGATCAACTGTTTCCACAATTGGATATGGATATTTATTGGCTGGCTCTGCTGCTGACGAACAACAGGCGATGGACACCGAGACAGATATCAGAATAGCAATGTAACGGATTCGACTTACCCCCATCAAGTTCTCCCCGCATTTTTAACTAAGAGTGAAAGAACGGACACTACTCCTAAAAGCGGCATAACGGCCTCGA
>CAVPZJ010000005.1:0-867627 GCA_963710255.1 uncultured Chloroflexia bacterium | reverse complement strand
TGCTCTCCCGCAAGCTCGCGAAACAGGAAAATCTTCCCATCCAGCGCCGGCATCTGCTCCAGGAGCGCATCTTTATGCTCACGGGTCATGACGACCACCAGGTCGAATTGGGCCAGCAGGCTGTTCGTCGCCGGCTGCGACCGGTGACCACTCAAATCCAACCCGCGTTCTTGCATCGCTTGCTGCGCGTTCTCGGTCGCCGGAGATCCGGCATAGGCCCACACCCCGGCTGACTTCAACCCGCCACTGCATCCGCCTCACCCTTTTCATTTACCAATTTCTTAAACAAGCACCTCAGCCATCGGTGAGCGGCACTGATTCGCAGAGCACACAAAGAGAATCGATTTCATGGCAGCTCCAACATACGCCTCCGGGTTCAGAAGCGACCGAGGATGTGCAGGTGCCGGTAGAGTTCGGCGCCGGAAACCAACGCCAACCTGCCCTCGGACTCATCAGCCAATTTGCGGCAGGCAGAAGTGAAGTCTGCGGTCGACATCAAGTAGGCTCCGACCGAATCCCCGCGTGCCTCCATCTCCTTCAGCAAACTCCGCCCCTGAGCGACGCCGACGTTATCCGGTCCCTGGATGCAGCGGACCAAGACTCTCTCCACCCCTTCCTCGCCATCCCGCCAGGCGAGCAGATAGCCAGGTCCAAGCTCCTGCTCATCCAGCAGCGTGGCTTCTGGATAGCCGAGCGCCTTCATCAGCGTCTCGACCCCGGCCATGAGCGTATCGGGGGAAATCTCAACCAGCCTGTCGCGCAGGACGGAGGTGCCGGGCAGGATGCCCGTCCCTGCTGGGGGCTCGATCCCAATCCGGGGTTGATCTTCCTCATCCGGACCAACCTGGAGGACATCCTGCAACCACTCCTCCAGCTTGATCCGGCCTTCCAAGTCCCTGGGCTGGGTGCCTTCGGCGATGGCGGTCGGAAGCAGGTTCTTCTCGGCCAGCAGGGTAGAAGAGCGCCTGATCCACCGTGCCCGCCACCCAGAATTCGTAGATCGTGATGGGAATCGCCCTGAAGATCGCTGGATGCAGCTTGAGTTCCGTGCGCATGCGTAGGGCTGGGTTCCAGGCGTGGTCGAAATGGATGATGTACGAGGCCTCGACGAGCGGCTCACCATCCGTCTTTGCGCCCGACTCCAGCAGGAGCACATGCCAATGTGCCTGTGCACGGAAGGACTGCAGGATCGTCCGCCTTTCCTCATCGCTTGTGTCCTTCGAAATCCTGAGCACGCCATACGGCTCGAGCACGGACTGCAGGCGCTCGAGGCCGCGAGCCTGGAATTGGCTGAGCACGATGACCTTCGAATCGATCGCCACGATCTGCTCGACCAGCGGGACCAGGGCGCGCACCTTGCTGCTCTCCAGTGATGAACCTTCGAAGTTGGCAGCCGCTTTCAGGTTCGAAACGGCCGATTCAATATGCGCTGGGCTCAAAGCGTCACCCAAGCTGGATGATGTCGGTGCCGTTCCTCGGCCAGGGCTTCTTCGTAGAGCCTGGCGTGCTGTGGATCGAGATCAACCCAGCGGAACTCCCGCGATCGTTGCGGCAGGGAATCACGTGCAGCAGCCTTCTCCCTGCGCAAGTAGTACGGCTTGAACCTGCGCTGCAGGTCAGGCGTCGTAATCCCGTCGGTGCCCTGGACCTGGTCGGGCAGCAGGAAACCAAACAGCTGGATCCAATCATCAGCCTGGGTTGGCAGACCACCTGAAAGAACCCATTTAACGGAGCTTCGATTCGCGCAAGCACGCCAGGGAAAGCCTGGAAGCGAAGCCCGCTCATCGAGAGATCGTCAAGGACGAGGATGTCAAATATCAGGTCATCACCCGTGAGCAGCTCACGCTCGAGATCAGCCTTCAGCGTTGGCAGATCGACCAGGTACACGTGGGCCGGTGTGCTCCAATCCAGTCTTCGTTCCTCCGAACCTCCCGCGAACAACCGTCACGGACAAGCCTGGTGCCCAATCGAGAAGTGTCTTCGCGGTATGGTGCAGAGAGCCCTCCGAACACGCCAGCAAGGCACGCTGTGCCTGCGCAGCCTGCATCTTGGCTGCCAGCGCCAGGCAGACCGAAGTCGTTTTCCCCATCCCGGGATCATCCGCCAGCAGGAATGCATCGTTCTTCAGGAAGGCATTGATCGCTTCAACCTGGTGATCCATCGCCCGGGCCGGGAGGTAGAGGTCGGCTGATTCCTGGTTGAGGACGGAAGGGGTGAGCAAAGGCTGCAGGGAGCGGATGGGGCTGAGCGTATCCATCGCCTGCACATGGCCCTTTTCAACCTCAGGGGTGTAGGCTCGTGGAAGCGACCGGGGGACCAGCGGCGAACTGGGCGACCTGCGGCGTGAACTGTTCCCCGAAAAGCGGGAGCGGATCATGCTCCGGCCTCCATCGCGAAGTTTCCGATCTCCTCCAGACCGGAGCTGGCTGGTGATCGGCTCAAGGATGGGCTGCAGGGAGAGCGGCTGGTGCGAGATGCAGAGCGTCGTTCGCCTGGTCGAGTTGCATGGAGTGACGGGTTGTCTCAGGGGGTGCTTGCTTCAAACTGCCGCTGAGCGGGAAGGATTTCGCCGGTGAACGAGGTAGTTTGGGATCACGCGCAGGGTAGACCTCGGCTGGCTTGATGCGGGCGGAGCGCTTCCCGGGTTTGATCTCGAGCGGGGCCAACTTATTCTTTGCTCTCCTGCCCTACCCGCAGCCTATGCGCCTCCTCGACAGCCGAACGGATGCGCAGGAACGGTTCCATGATGTTTCGACCCCGTAACCGGCGCGGCAGCATGTCCCGGCCTGCTTCGGCCTCGTTCTCAAACCCAGGCAGCGCCTGGAGCACGTATTGACCGTCGACCGTCGCCCGCACCCACAGCACGGATTTATCCACCCGCTGGCGCAGTTTGAGAAATTCAGCGTCGCGCACGAGGATCAAATCGGGGCTTGATTCAAGCTTCTGTAAGAGCGGGATCCCAATTAGATCGGTGCAGATGTACTCATGCATCGTATCGCCGTATAGGATTTTCTGGATGCTCGATGGACGAACGACCCCGCTCACCCAGAATTCGATGGGACGGGTGAGCGAATCCGTGATCAAACACCCGCCGCGTATCGCAGCGCCATCCTCGAAATTGGCCAGATCGAGGAAGGCAATCGTATGTTCCTCTCCCGAACTATCCGTCATCGCATCTCCCTCCAGCGCGGGTATTGAAAATCATTCCAACCATCCAACTTTATCTTTAAGGTACCCCTTCCGCAAGTATCCCTTAGTCCTGTCGAGACCCGGAGGGGCAGCAAATGCATACTGGCCTGGTTATGATCAGGCAGAAGTTGGGAGGGAGGGCATTTCGGGGCCAGGCACCTGCAGCAAATCGGAAAGCGCCGCACGCATAGCGGTCCGATCGTCCCACGGGTATTCTGTCTCGCCAAAGCACATCGACTGCTCGTGTCCTTTTCCGCAGCTGATGACCAGGTCGTCCTTCTCGGCCAGTTGCAGCGCAAAGCGCAGGGCTTGCCCGCGATCGGCGATGCGCCAGAAAGTCTCTCCTTCGCGGCCGCCACCCGCTTCAGCACCGGCGGCCATCTCGGACAGGATCTCCTCCAGCGGTTCCGTGCGTGGGTCCTCGGCTGTGAGCACCGTGGCATCCGCCAGCTGGGCCGACACTTCCGCCATCAGGCGCCTTTTCTCGCGATCCCTCAAGCCGGCCGATCCGAATACTGCAATGACCCTGCCCTTTGCCAGCGCACGCGCAGTTTCCAGGGCCCTTCTCAGCGCATTCGGCGTGTGGGCAAAGTCCACGATGGCAGTAAAGGGCTGTCCAAGCTCGATGACTTCCATCCGCCCAGGCACGCTCTCCAGTTCAGCCAGGCCGCGTGCGGCTGCTTCTGGTGAGATGCCGAGTCCTTTTACCGCAGCCGTCCACGCCGCAAGCATGTTATAGGCGTTGTATCCACCCAGCATCTTGCTCCGAACCGGGTAGCGCTGATCTCCATCCAGGATCTCGAACGTGAGGCCGCCGATCGAGGTCTCCAACCCCTCGCCGCGAACTTTTGCGCCCGGTCCCAGCCCGTAGGAGTAAACTTGCGCTCGGGTTATTCCTTCCAGAAAATGGAATAAGTCGTCGTCATGATTGAGGACGGCGCTTTTCTCTGGCCCAGCGGGTTTCCGATGGCCGGGCTCGAGTTGTCGAAACAAGCCGCGATTTTGCCTCCCGGTACTGGGTGTAGCCGCCGTGGTAATCGAGATGCTCATGGGTGATGTTGGTCACCACCCCGATGTCGAACTCGCATGCGCTGACCCTGTGCTGCGCCAGGCCGTGCGAGGTTGCTTCCAGGATGCAGTGGGTGAGGCCGGCCGTCGACCATGTCGTCCAGGTACCCCTGGACCTGGATTGCTTCCGGGGTGGTGACATGCAAGCCTGTGTCCAGCACCCTGTCGCCGATGACCGCATTTACGGTCGTGATCAGGCCGGCCCGCAGCCCAGCTTGCGTGAGGATGGCATGAAGCAGGTTGCAGGTGGTTGACTTGCCATCGGTGCCTGTCACGCCGATCATGACCAGCTTCCGTGCCGGGTAGTCATGATAGGCCGCTGCGATCTCAGCCAGAGCGAGCTGGGAATTCGTCACCTGAATGTAGGGGATGCCAAGGCCGGGGTCGGGTCGCTCGCCAACCGCAGCAGCCGCACCCGCCCGGACAGCCTCATCCAGGTAACGGTGCCCATCCGTTGCCGTGCCCTGTATGGCTACGAAAAGGGATCCAGCGCTCACCTGGCGCGAGTCGGCGGTCACGCCCGAGATGCTCACCTCAGGCTGACCGCCGGATTGTATTCCAGATACGTTTTCAAGGAGCTGTGCGAGATGCATCAGCGTTGTCGCCATCCCCTGGCGTGTTCACCGTGGGAAGAGGCCGTGGTTTATCCCAGCCTGGACGAGCTCAGCGCAGGGTCTGGCGGAGCTCGTCCAATTTGCCTGCAACCGATCCATCCAGGACCCGGTCGCCGACGCGCACGATCAGACCGCCCATGATGGAGGGATCGACGCGGAAACTAATCGTTGCGTTTTTCCCGACCTTCGAAATCACATCCTTGCGGACGACTTCCTGCTCTTTGTCGGTAAGCGGCAAGGCGCTCGTGATTTCGGCAGCTGCACCGGCGATTTCTTCACCCTCAAGCAGGACCAGCTTGCCTTGCTTGATCCCACTGAAAAATTCGTCAATCAGGCCACGCTGTCGTTTTTCATCCAGCGATTCGCCGATGACCTTTTGTGCGGCGGCGATGGCCAACGCGGCAATCTGGCCGCGCAGCTCCCCGAGCGCCTGGGCCTTCTCCTGCTCTGCGTCGCCCAGGGCGGCCTCACGAATCTTGGTCGCTTCCTTCTCGGCTTCAGTGCGCAGCTCCATTTCCGCCTCTTCCGCTCGGCCGACGGCCTCGCGAACCTTTTCGTTCGCCTGCCGCTGCGCCTCGGCCAGGATGGTCTCCGCTTCCTTCTCGGCGTTTGCCCGCGCCTCGGCCGCAATGCGTGCGTCTTCCACGCCCTGGGCGATGGTTTCACGCCGTGTTTCGAGCAGGCCGACGATGGGATTGAAAACCCAGGCCCGCAGGATGACGAACAGGATTGCGAAGTTGAAAATCTGGACCAACAGGTAACCCAGATTAAGTCCTAATGCTTCCAAGGGATCCCTCCTTCATCCACCCGGTGAGGATGGCATCCTTTACCCAACAAACAGGATCAGCAGTGCGACGACCAGCGCGTAAATCGCAACGGCTTCGGCGAAGGCGATCCCCAGGACCATGTTGACCTGGATATTGCCGGAGGCGTCCGGGTTGCGGCCCATCGCCTGCACAGCGCCGTTCACGAGCACGCCGATCCCGAGACCGGCGCCGATCATGCCCAGCGTCGCCAGGCCTGCGCCTATCAGCTTCCCCAGTATCCTTGCGGCTTCTACAACATCACCTTGCATCTCGAATTGCCTCCCTTAATCATAAGATCATGCTAACTTGTGCTTGATGGCTAATGTGCCCCTTCTTCATGCCCATGGCCGGCCGTGGCTTGAGCCATGAACACCATCGTGAGCATGCCGAAGACGATGGCCTGGATCATGCCCACGAAGAATTCGAGCATCAGGAAGCCAGACTGCGCAAGCACAGGCACCAGGCTGCCGATGACGAACAACAATACGGAGCCAGCGAAGATGTTGCCGAACAACCGGAACGAGAACGAGATGATTTTGGAGAACTCGGACACCAGTTCCAGGATGCCAACGGCGAAATCGATGACGCCGAAGATCGGCTTGGTAAACATCGTTTTGAAATTGAAGAATTTTGTGAAGTAAGAGACGCCCAGCGCACGAATGCCAAAGACCTGGGTCATGACGACGGCGATCAAAGCGAGCGCAACCGTGAAGTTCAGATCGGTCGAGGCAACCCGCACGAACGGCACAACCCCAAAGCCCTCTGCGTGGGCTTCCCCTTCGGCACCTGCTTCGTGTCCAGCGTCCTGTGCTTGAGGCAGAATGGTCATCAGGGCTGTGTCGCCAATCTGCCCCACCTGCTCGACCGGGTAACCGTGCTCATCATGGTGAAGCAGCCCGATGCTGTCCACGCCCGGGATGAGCTCCATCCAGTTCACCACCAGCACGAGCATGAAGATGGTCGCCATCCAGGGGAAGATGCTCTTTGCCCATTTTCCAGCCGATGTCTCGGCCAGGCCGTATAAGGCCTCGAGCAGGGCTTCGATCGCGCCCGAGATGCCGCCTAACACGAGATCACCCTTGCGGATTGCGCCGCGAATGACCAGGGCTAAGACCAGGAGAAGTACGTCGGCGATCAACGTGGCGACGAGCGTGTTGGTGAGATAAATGTCCCCCACCCCGGGGATGGTAAAGAGCGGGTGCTCGGTTAGGACTTCGGCTGGAAGCTGAACATGGGGGAGAACGGGGGCATAGGCACGGGCGGCGAGGAACCCCAGGACAACGAACAGAAGCACGAACCAGCGGTTTACGCCCCAGCGCCACCTACGGGTTTTCTCCACCATCCGCCTCCTCATGCTCCCCAGCTATCTTATCTACCGGGGATGGGTTTGTCGGCTGCAGCCGTTTCATGCCCGAGAGCACGATCCGGAAGAGCAGGTAAACTGTAATCGGAACGCTCCCCAATACCAGGAACAAGGTGAAGAGCGGTCGGCTGTTGAATTGGGTATCAAGCCAGAGGCCGCCAGCCAGGGCTGCCAGGAGGACGATCACCGTAAGGCAACCCACCTGCACCAACACCCCCGCCACCGCGAGCGCTAGAGATTCCGGTTGGGAATCCTGCGTGGGGGGTCTGCCGGCCTCACCCATAGTTCGAGAATTGTATCACAAGCGATTCAGAGGGTCAATGAAACAGACCCAAGTTGTCCAGTTAGAACAGGCTCAGGGCGCTGGTGATCGACCAATTCAACCACGGTGCGCTCGCCGTGCCCAACACCAGGATGGCGAGCACGCACGCCACCAGGACCAGCGCATAGGTCCGCGGGACTGCGATCGGCTGATCCTCCTGCTCTGATCGATAGAGATAAATGACCTTGAGCACCGTCATGTAGTAGTAAAGGCCGACGATGGCGTTCAACACACCTACGAACGCCAGCCAGATCCAACCGCTCTCGACTGCCGCGGCGAATACGTAAAACTTGGCCACGAACCCCGCGAAGGGTGGCATGCCGCTCAAGGATAGAAAGGCCACCAGCAGGACGAGCGCCAGGCCAGGCGCACGGCGGCTCAACCCGGCGTAATCCGCGATCTCCTCCGAGCCGGCGCTGCGCGAGAACAGGATGACCACCGCGAAAGCGACCAGGTTGGTCACGATGTAGGTGATCAGGTAGAAAAGGACGCTGGCCGCGCCAAATGAACTCAACGCCACCAGCCCGATCAGGGCATACCCTGCATGGGCGATCGAGGAATAGGCCAGCAGGCGCTTGATGTTGGTCTGCGCCAGCGCCAACAGGTTCCCGACGGTCATCGTCGCCGTAGCCAGGATGGCCAGCAGCATCGTCCACTCACTCTCGATAACCGGGAATACGGCCAGCATGAAGCGCACGAGCACCGCGAAGCCGGCCGCCTTGGAGGCGGTTGAGATGTAAGCGGTGATCGGCGTCGGAGCGCCCTCGTAGACGTCCGGCGCCCAGAAGTGGAAGGGAACGATCGAGACCTTGAAGCCGAACCCGACCAGGACGAGCACCGCCATGCCTGCGACCAGCCAGGGCGAATAGGCGCCTTCCAGCATCCCGCTGGCGAGGGCATAGATGTTGGTCTCCCCGGTAAACCCATAAAGCAGGCTGAAGCCATAGAGCATGACCGCGGAGGCGACCGCGCCGAAGAGGAAGTATTTCAAGCCCGATTCGGTCGATTTCTCATCCCCCTTCAAGAACCCAGCCAGGATGTAGAGCGGGATCGAGGTCGTCTCGATCGCCAGGAAGAGCATCATCAGGTCCGCCGAGGCCGCCATGAGCGTCATGCCCAGGGTCGTCACCACCAGCAGGGCGAAGTACTCACCCCGGTCGGCCAGCCCTTCGACGCCGGTCGAGACCAGGGCCGTCACGGCAGCCGCAAATTGGAAGAGCAGCGCGAACGCAAACGCAATCCAGTCATGGCGCAGCATGCCGCCGAAGACCAGGCTGTCGCCGGCATCCGGGCGGGCATAAAGCAGGGTCAACACCAGGGAAGCTGTCAGGCCGAGCGCGGTAAGCCAACCGAAAATCGCGGCCCGCCGGCGCCGTGTGGCCAGGTCAAAGATCAGGATGACGCCCGCCAGGACGAGCAGAGAGATCTCAGGCAGGATGGCGAGCATCGAAGTGGGCGTGAATGCGCCTCCAGTCACTTAGGCACCTCCCAGCAAGGAGAGGACGGCTTGGGCACCTGATTCAACCAATGGAGCCATGATCCTCGGGTAGACACCAACGATGATTAAGATCGAGGCCAGGATGACGAGTGCCACCTTGTCCTGGAGGTTGATTTTAGAGATATGCCCGACAAACTCTTCCGGCATCTCTCCGAAGAAGACCCGCCCGATGACGCGCATGATGTATCCGGCCGTGATGACGATCGAGATGGCGGCGATGATGGCCAGGATGGGCTGGGTTTGCCAGAGCCCCATGAAGATCGGGAACTCGGCGATGAACCCCGAGAACCCGGGCATGCCCATCGAGACCAGGCCGCCGACGATGAAGGCGATGCCGGCGAGCGGCATGGCCTTGATGAAACCGCCCAATTTCGGGATCTCGCGTGTATGCGCACGGTCATACACCATCCCGACCACGGCGAAGAAGAGAGCCGTCATCACCCCGTGCGAGAACATCTGGATCCCGGCTCCCGTCAACCCGTCCTTGTTCAGCGTGGCAAAGCCAAGCAGGACGAGGCCCATGTGCGATACGGATGAAAAGCCGATGACATACTTGAAGTCGGATTGCACCGAGGCGATGAATGCGCCGTATACCACGTTCACCGTCGCCAAGCCCAGGATGAGCGGAGCCCAGAATTTGGCGCCCTCCGGCAGGAGCATGATCCCGACCCGCAGGGATGCGAACGCACCCAGCTTCATCAAGACCCCGGCGTGGAACATCGAGACGGCGGTCGGTGCGGCGACGTGGCCGTCGGGCGACCAGTTGTGGACCGGGAAGATGCCGCCCAGGACGGCGAAACCGAAGAATACGAACGGGAACCAGAAGCGCTGGAAGGCGACCGAGAAACCTGCCGATTCAAGATCGAGCAAGCCGAAGGAGGTCGCCCCGGAGGCGAAGTACATCGCCAGCCCGCCGACGAGCGCGATCACCGACCCGATGAAGAGATACAGGGTCAGCTTCATGGCCGCATACTCGCGGGTTACCTTCCACCCCCAGATGGCGATCAGCAGGTACATCGGGAAGACGGCAATCTCATAGAAGAAGAAAAGATGGAACAGGTCGAGTGCCACGAATACGCCAAAGACGCCCGTGGCGAGGATGAAGAGGAAGGCGAAGAACTCGCGCGGCCGGTCGTCGATCCCCCAGGACACGAGCACGCCGGTGAAGATGACGATCCCGGTCAGCAGGACCAGCGGTGCGTTCATCCCATCGATGCCGACATGGTAGGAAACGCCGAGCCGCGGGATCCACGGATACTGCTCCACGAGCTGGTACCCGCCCAGCGCCTGGTCATAGGAAAAGTATGCCCAGACGGAGAGGCCGAGCGCGATCGTGGCCCCGGTGAGCGCCGTGATGCGGATGGCGCGATGCCGGTCAGCCGGGAAGAAGAGCAGCGCGACACCAAACACGATCGGCGTAAAAATGATGATGCTCAGTACAGGAAAGGCCATAGTTTGCTCTCTTAAAGCGGTTGCTTACAGGGCACGAAAATCTCCACCTTCAGCAAGCCGGCTCCTCATCCAAACAACCTCAATACGGTCATGTTGATTACGTTCAGGATCCAGGCTGGCCAGACACCGATGATGAGCATCAGCAGCATCAAGGGCGCCATCGCCAGCACCTCGCGCCGGTTGATTTCCAGGCTGTGGCCGAGCCACTTTTCATTCAATGGGCCGTGCAGGACCTTGCCGATCCCTTTCAAGATGTACGCGCCGGTGATCAGCAAACCCAGCATGGATATCGCCGTGAAGAGGGTAAAGATCGGCCACACGCCCCGCACGACCATGAATTCCGAGATGAACCCGTTCAAGCCCGGCAGCCCAAGCGAGGCCATGCCGGTGAAGATGAGGATCCCACCGTAAATCGGTGCCAGCGGGAAGAGCCCACCCAGCTGATCCAGATCACGCGTGTGGGCCCGCTCGTAGATGACCCCAACCAGCAGGAACATGCCCGCCGCGGACAGGCCGTGGTTGAACATCTGCAGCACGGCGCCGTTCAAGGCGATGACTGCATCCTGCGCGTGCATCGTGCCCTGGGCGTAGGCCGCAGCGGCGATCCCCAATACCACGAACCCCATGTGGTTGACCGACGAGTACGCCACGAGCCGCTTGAAATCGTTCTGGCCCCACGAAGCAAAAGCCCCCAGCACGATGGCCAGGGTCGCCAGCAAGGCGAGCACCCCGGCGAAAGCCTTGGCCTCGGCCGGGTAGAGCGGAAGCACGAGGCGCAGGAAGCCGTAGGCCCCCAGCTTGAGCAGGACACCGGCCAGGATCATCGATCCAGCGGTCGGCGCTTCGGTATGGGCGTCCGGCAGCCAGGTATGGAACGGCCAAACCGGGACCTTGATCGCGAAGGCGATGACGAACGCCCAGAAAGCGATCGTCTTGACGCTGGCGATGGAGAGCGTGATGGGAAGCCCGAGCAGCGTCAGCGGCCCCGTCAGGGTGGACCAGGATTGCGTGATGCTGATCAGGTCGAACGTGCCGGAGGCGACGCCGATCATCTGGATTGCCAGCAGCAACCCCAGCGATCCAGCCATGGTGTAGATTAGAAATTTAAAGGAGGCATAATTCCGGTTTGCGCTGCCCCACTGGTTGATCAAGAAGTACATCGGGACCAACCCGATCTCCCAGAAGACGAAGAACAGCAGCAAGTCCAGGGACATGAACACGCCGAGCATGCCCGTCTCGAGCAGCAGGAACAGCACCATGAAACTGCGGATGTTCTCCTTGATGCTCCATGCGATCAGGATGGATATGGGCGTGAGCAAGGTTGTGAGCAGCACCATCGGCACAGAAATGCCATCTACCCCCAGGTGGTAGCTTGAATTGATGGCCTCGTACCAGGCAGCCTGCTCGATGAACTGGAAACCAGCCTGACCCGGGACATACGCAAGCCACATGAAAATCGAGAAGGCAAACGGCACCAGGCTCAGGAGCAGGGCTGCCCAGCGGATTGTCCGTTCCTGTTCCCGCGGCAGGAGCAGCACGATCAGCGCACTGGCGACCGGCGAGAAGAGGATCAGCGTCAGAATGTGGTCTTGGAAAAAGCTCATAAACCCAATCTCCGTCTGGCTCTGCCCATGTCGACTATGGCCGGAAGACCAGCAGGTATGACAAGATGATGCCGGCGAATACCATGCCGATGATCAGATATTCCTGGACGCGGCCGGTCTGGACGAAGCGGAAGGTACGGCCCAACTTCTTCACGCCCTCCCCGACGAAATCCCCGGCCCCATTGACAACGGGAACATCGAAGTAGGAGCGCAGCCCTGAGCCGACGCGCAGGGAGGTCCTGCCGACCAGATGCAGGAACCCGTCGATGATGCCGCGGTCGATCCAGCGGTAGGTGAAGGTCTCGGCCAGCCAGTAGGCCGGGCGGACGATAAAGCGACTCGTAGAGCTCATCGATGTAGTACTTGTTTTCGAGCAGTGTGTAGATCGGACCAAGCGGCTTGCGCAGTGGATCGGCAGCGCCTGCAGGGACGCGCCGGTAGACCAACCAACCCAAACCGAGGCCTCCCAGCGAGACCCCTACGGAAACAAGAAGCGGGGTCAGATCAAAGGGCAGGGAATGGGGGTGTTCGAGCAGTGTCCCCCCGATGAATTCATGCAGCCAGTTCGGAAGGATCCCACCCAGCGCCGGGAATGCTTCCGGGATCCCCACCCAACCAGCTGCCACTGCAAAGACGGCCAGCACAACGAGCGGCAGCGTCATCGTCCACACGGATTCATGGGCGTGTTCAGCCGCCTTCGTGCGCGGGGCGCCCAGGAAGGTGAGCGTGATCTGGCGCATGGTGTAGAAAGCCGTCAGGAGGGCGGCCAGGCCGAGCACGATGAAGATCCCCATGTTCTCGTTGATGAAGGCATGGCTCAAGATTTCGTCCTTCGACCAGAACCCAGCCGTCACAATCGGGAAACCGGAAAGGGCGAAGCCTGCCAACCAGGAAGGTCCAGAATGTGAGCGGCATCTTCTTGCGCAGCCCGCCCATGTTGAGCATATCCTGGGGATCGACATGCTCGTGGGTATCGTGCACGCCGTGCTCCATGCCGTGAATGACCGAGCCCGAACCGAGGAAGAGCAGCGCCTTGAAGAACGCGTGGGTGATCAGGTGGAAGGCGGCCGCGACGTATGCGCCAATGCCGACCGCAGCGACCATGTAGCCCAGCTGCGAGATGGTCGAATAGGCCAGGACGCGTTTTACATCATTCTGCGCCACGGCGATCGTTGCCGCGAAGAGCGCCGTAAAACCACCGATGACGGAGATGACGACCATGGTCGGGGTCAGCGCCTGGCCTTCGACCCATCCGGCGGTGATCAGCGGGAAGAAGCGCACGACCAGGTACACGCCGGCCGAGACCATCGTTGCCGCATGGATCATGGCCGAAACCGGGGTCGGGCCTTCCATCGCGTCCGGCAGCCAGACATGGAGCGGGAACTGGGCAGATTTACCCACCGTGCCGATGAAGATCAGCAACCCGATCAAACCGGCCGTCGAAAGCGCCGGGATGATGGATGGCGTGTGCGCCAGCATCTCGAGCACATGCTCGTTGTAGAGGATCTCACGGAAGCTGAGCGTCCCGGTCGCAGAATACAGGTACGCCAGCCCGAGCAGCATGAAGACGTCGCCGACGCGGGTCGTCATGAACGCCTTGACCATGGCGTCGCGGGCCGAGGGTTTGCCGTACCAGAAACCGATCAACAGGTACGAGCACAATCCCATGATCTCCCAGCCGATGAAGAGCAGGAGCAGATTGTCGGAGATGACAAGCGTAAGCATGCCGAAGGCGAAGAGCGAGATGAATGCGAAAAAGCGGGCATACATCGGCTCAATGCCACCGCTCTTTGGCGGGAGGCCGGGTTTGTCCTCGCTGTCGCGGGGTTTGCCAAAATTGTGATAGCCGATGCTGTAGATGAAGATCATCAGGCAGGTCCAGGCGACGAAGAAGAGCGTCAATGCGCTGAGCGGATCAATCAGCACGCCCATCTTCAACACGCTGTCGCCGGTTGGAAGCCAGCCGAGTGAAACCTGGAATGGATGGTGTCCGAGCTCCTCGGTCGTGATGGCGTTCCAGAATACGACCATGGAAAGCGCCCAGGAGATCACCATGCCCCCGACCGCAATGACGTGGCTGAGGCGGTTGCTGCGGTTCGCGCCCAGCACGATGCTGAAGAAAGCCAGGACGGGCGGGATGGGGATGAGCCAGATCAGGGTTTCGATGTGCATAGCGCCTCGCCTACCACTTCAACATATCGATCTCTTCCACTGCCACCGTGCGCTGCTTGCGGTAGAGGGAGATGATCAACGCCAGGCCGACGGCGGCCTCGGATGCCGCAACTGCGAAAACGATCAGGGCAAAGACCTGGCCGGACACCTGTTCGGGCGTGATGTAGCGCCAGAAAGCGACCAGGTTCAGGTTGACCGCGTTCAACATGATCTCAATCGCCATCAGGATGGCCAGGGCACTGCGGCGGGCGAGCGCACCATACAAGCCAATGCAAAAGAGAAGGGCGGCGAAGAGGATGTACCAGGAGAGCGGGATCATCGGTCAACCTCCTCCGGCGCTGTATCCTGTCTCGGCCAGGCAACGATGATCGACCCGATCAACGCAGCCAGCAGCAAGACGGATGCAATCTCGAACGGCAGAATGTACTGGTCTACATCGACCAACGCCTGTCCCATGTCCTTCAGGATGGCTTCCTGCGTGCGTGCGATCTCGGGCACGCCCATGCCCAGGACCGGCGTCTGGGTGAAGATGACGACCAGGCCAACCAGCAGAAGGATGGAGGCGATCGCAGCCCCCCACCAGGTCTTGGTCGCCTGCGATGCCCTGCCGGTGAACCGGGTCATGCGTCAGCATGACGACGATGATGATCATGATTGCGATGGCATCGATGTAGACCGCGACCTGGACCACGGCCAGGAAGCCCGCGTTCAGCAGGACGAACAGGACTGCGATCCCGCCCAGGGTCAAGATCAACCACAGCGCGCTGTGGACCATCGAGGGCGAACTTACGGTCATGAGCGCTGCGATCAAGGTGAGCAGCGCGGCAACAAGGAAGGCTACTTGCATTAAGGTCAGCATGCGGTCTCTCTCGTCATATCCATCCGATTACATCGCACCGCTGGTGGAGGGCATCTTCTTCAATTCGGCCTTCTTCCGGGCCGATCGCGCGTACATTCCCAGCGCGATCAACGTGATGACGATGACCGCACCGCTCGCGCCCAGGTGGATGAACAGCCGGTTGAGTCCAAAGGTTTCGGCCGACTTCTCAGCGACGGCGCTGAACATCAGGCTCAACAAGGCCACCGGCGTGATGAATTTCCAATTCAATGCGTTCATCTGGTCGATCCGGATGCGGGGGAAGGAACCCCTGATCCAGATGACGACGAAGTAAACCAGCGAGGTCTTGAGCAGGAAGTACACGAACCCCAGGAAGGGGTAGAGTTCCGCCCAGGGTCCTTGCCAGCCGCCCAGGAAGAGCGTAGCCGTCAGGGCCGAGATCGTGAAGGCATGCAGGAATTCGGCGACGAAGAACATCCCGAACTTCAAACCAGAGTACTCGATGTGGAAGCCAGCGACGATTTCCGATTCGGCTTCGAGCAGGTCGAATGGCGCCCGCCCGACCTCGGCCAGGGAACTGACGAAGAAGATCAAGGCCGCCACCGGTGCCAGGAGGATGAACGGGAAGCGGCTCTGGGCGTTTACGATGGCTTCCATGTCCATCGAACCGGAGAGCAGGACAGGGACCAGAAGCGCCAGGACCATTGGGACAGCATAGGAAACCATCAAGGCTACCGTCCGGAACGCACCCAGCAGGGCATATTTGTTGTTGGAGGACATCCCGGCCAGCATGATGCCCAGCGTACCGATCGCCCCGATCGAGATGATGTAGAGCACCCCGACGTTGATATCTGGGCACCGAGCAGCGTGGGGGCCATGGGGATGACCGCCCACAGGCCCACGACCGACATCACCGCCAGCAGCGGTGCCAGGTTGTAGGGGATTAAATCGGCGCCGGTCGGCGTGATGAGTTCCTTTGTCACCAGCTTGAGCAGATCAGCCACGGTCTGGAAGACACCGAAGGGTCCAACCCGGTTGGGTCCAAGCCGGTCCTGGATACGGGCGACGATTTTCCGTTCAGCCCAGATAAGCAGGAAGGTGAGCAGGAGCATGGCCGTCGCCAGGACGAATGCCCCGAGCAGCTGCAGCACGAACGTCACCCCGGCTGGGGCGAGTCCAAGCGAGCCCAGCCAACCAGCCAACTGTCCACCGATCCAGCTGAATGGATCCTGCAAAAAATCAGCCATCCATCACTCCCGCAAACACGCAAACAAACGGCTGATGAGACGTTGCCATCAGCCATGGACGATCTATATCCTGCCGCTAAACCCACTCAAGGACTCCCTTGCGCCAGGCATAAAGCAAGCCTGCGCCAAGGATCAGGATGAAGAGCACGCCTTCAAGGACCATGTAGAGCTGGAGCTTGTCGTACGCGACGGCCCAGGGGAATAGGAACACGGCCTCGATATCGAAGACGACGAAGATCAGAGCGTAAATATAGTAGGAGCCCTTGAGCTGGACGTAGGTTTCCCCGATGGTTTCGATCCCGCATTCATAGATCGACTGTTTGAGTGCATTGGGTTTGCTTGGTGCAAGCAGCCAGTTCGCTGCGATGGCAACCGCCGGGAGGAGCATCCCGGCGCCAAGCAAGAGGGCGATGAAAATCCAGGGCTCAAGCATTGACGCTCCTTATCAACAGAGATAGCTGCCGTGGGCAGAACGGACGAAGTTTACCATGGAGGTCTAATAGCGTCAAAGGCGCACAAGGCTGGCGGCGTGTCTGTGAGCGATTGGGATCCAACCACCCATGGAGACACGCCGCTCCGCCCCCTTTGTGCCGGCCGCAGCCGCAAGGCCTGTCGTCACGTGGCCTTGGTCATCATGCATTACGCAGATGGGCTCTGCCAGCCGGCGATGTGGTGCGAACGCAACCGTCGCGGGTGGGCTTCACCGCGACGTTGGGCTCGCTTCATCTTGCTCCTTTTCCCCCTTGCGATGATTCTTGGCATGGTACTGCAATACTATAGGGCTACTTTAGCACGGTATCTGGATGTATGTCAAGAAACTGGGTCCGTTTGGGACGATTAAACAGCACAATCGTCGTCAGGCACAAAGATGGATGTAACCGTGCAGATGTGTCTCCCCGAGCGCAGCCGAGGGGTCCCTGGACGACCCAGCGGTCAAGCTGGTCCATAAGTATGGTCGTCATTGCGAGCGGAGCCCAGCATCTCCCTGCTTCAGCCATCATTGGGATCCACTCTCCTAGCCTGGAGAGGGAGATTGCTTCGTCTGCCCAAGGTCCTCGCAATGACGGAGTGGTCGACTTATGTCATCCCGAGGAGCAACGCGACGAGGGATCCCCAGGACGTTGCCCGCAAAAGGTGGGCACAAGGTCGCGTGGATGTGACTCCTTTCCCGTGTGACATCGTGGGGATTCCTCGCCCTATGGGCTCGGAATGACAGATGGAGGATCAGCCTTCGGAAGACGTATACAACTATGCCTCCCCGAGCGCAGCCGAGGGGTCCCTGGGGCGCCGCGCGAGAGTGCCTGGTACAAATAGCGAACCCACCTCGCTCGTCGTCATCATGGGGATCCCTCGGCAAAGGACGCCTCGGGAAGACACCCTTCCCGCTGTGCCTCCCCGAGCGCAGCCGAGGGGTCCCTGGGCGCGCCCTCGAGCGGTCAGGCATAAGGTCGCATAAGTGAGGCACGTCATTCCCGAGCGACATCGTGGCGATCTCGCCCTGTTGACTCGGAATGACGGATGTATTTGGGATCACGTCTCCTATCTGGAAGACGTATACTGCTATGCCTCGCCCGAGGGCTCCTCGCAACGACGGATCCTGAGTGTCATCCGCGAGAGTGCCTGGAACAAGTAGCGAACCCGCCTCGCTCTTCGTCATCATGGGGATCCCTCGCGCAAGGACGCATCGGGAAGACACGTCTCCTACTCCGTGCCTCCCCGAGCGTAGCCGAGGGGTCCCTGGAGCATCGCGCGAGAGTGCCTGGAGCAAGTAGCGAACCCACCTCGCTCTTCGTCATCCTGGGGATCCCTCGGCACAGGACGCCTCGGGAAGACACCCTCCTCTATTGTGCCTTCCCGAGCGAAGCCGAGGGGTCCCCGATACATCGCGCTAGAGTGCCTGGCACAAGCAACAAACCCAGCTTCCTCTTCACCATCATGGGGACGCACCCAGCCAACAGGGAGATTGCTTCGCTGCGCTCGCAATGACGGGGTGGGGTCTATTTGTGTCATCCCGAGGAGCAATGCGACGAGGGATCCCCAGGACGCTGCCCTCGAGAGGTGCGCACCAGGTCAGCGTGCGGCACCCATTCCCGTGTGACATCGTGGGGATTCCTCGCCCTCTGGGCTCGGAATGACAGATGGAGGATCGCCTCGGGAAGACACCCTTCTCTATTGTGCCTTCCCGAGATGCTTCCCCGGGCAAGAGCCCACCCGCCCTGCCCGTGGTATAGTACGAAACCGTGACGACACCCGATCCGAGCTCAGCGACCGCAAGCATTTATTCAAGACTTCCCCGACGCACATCTGCTCCAAACGCCGGGTTGGGCTGACTTGAAAAGCGCCTTCGGCTGGCGTACAGACACCGTGCAGAGCAGAGGCGCCAGGGCACAGGTCCTCTTTCGAAAGCTGGCGCCTGGCTTCACGCTGGCCTACATCCCACGTGGCCCGGGCGGCGATGCACTCAATCTGCTTCTACCTGAACTCGACGATCTCTGCCGGCGAGAGGCTGCCTTCGCGCTCAAGGTCGAACCCGATCTCCCCTGGTCCAAACCACAAGCCGACCGCTTGCATGAGGCAGGTTTCCAACCCGGAGAACACCCCATTCAACCTCCACGCTCCATCGTCGTTGACCTTGAGCATGATGAACAGGTCATCCTGGCGAAGATGAAGCAGAAAACCCGCTACAACATCCGGCTGGCCGAACGAAAAGGCGTAATCGTGAACCATGGGGCGACATCGCCGCATTTTCCCAGATGATGGACGAGACGGGGGAGCGGGACGGGTTTGGCGCACACAGCCAGGCTTACTACCAGCGTGCCTACGACATCTTCTATCCACAGGACGCGTGCGAATTGCTCGTCGCAAAAGTAGATGAGTACCCCGTCGCAGCCGTCATGGTCTTCCGGCATGGATCCCGGGCGTGGTACCTGTACGGCGCCTCGCGTGATCAGCACCGTGAGAAGATGCCGACCTACCTGCTCCAATGGGAGGCGATGCGTTGGGCAAAGGCACATGGCTGTACGCAGTATGACCTGTGGGGAATCCCGGATGCTGAGCCCGCTGTCCTCGAGAAGCAATTCACCGAACGCTCGGATGGACTATGGGGGGTTTACCGTTTCAAAAGGGGGTTCGGCGGTGAAATCGTACGCAGCATCGGAGCCTGGGATAGGGTCTACAAGCCGGCCCACTACGCTGGTTATCGGCTCCTATTCAGGTTCATGCGCAGGGGTGTCGGATGAGCTTCGAGCTGAGGGAGATCGAGACGCAAGAAGCCTGGACAGGGACGCTCGGCCAACTTGGCAAGGATCACCTGCTGCAATCGTGGCGTTGGGGGGCGTTCAAATCCAAGTACGGGTGGAAGCCTGTCCGCCTGGCGTGGTTCAACGATGAGGATGTGCCCATCGCAGCGGCGCAGATGCTCTATCGCACGCAGCTGCCCGGCCTCACGATGGGCTACTGCCCCAAGGGTCCACTGCTCGATTGGGAGCAGACCGAGGTCGTCCAACGAGTGCTGGAGGACCTGTCGATAACAGCCCGGTCAAGAGGCGCGTTTTACCTCAAGATGGATCCGCTGCTCCCCCAGCCAGCCTCCCGGGATTCGATCCTCATCAGCCCCAACCCTTTCACACCACTCCGACGTCCTTTCCATGCTCGACCGCGCCGGGTGGCGGAAATCCGCCGAGCAGGTGCAGTTCAGGAACACGCTCCTGATCGACCTGCGTCCGGATGAGGAAGAGCTCCTGGCGGCCATGAAGCAAAAGACACGTTACAACGTTCGCCTCGCGGACCGGAAAGGGGTTGAGGTCCGGCAGGGGTCGAATCGCCGATCTCGACCTGCTCTACCAGATGTTCGCCGTGACCTCGCTCCGGGATGGGTTCGTCATCCGGTCGCCCGAGTACTATCGCCAGGCCTGGGGGGCGTTTATCGAGGCTGGGGACGCGCTGCCGATAATCGCCACCGTGGCAGGTGAGGCCGTGGCGGCGATCATCATCTTCCGCTATCGCGCAGACGGCGTACTACCTGTATGGGATGTCCCTCGACCAACACCGGGAGAAGATGCCCACCTATCTGCTGCAGTGGGAGGCGATGCGCTGGGCGAAGTCGGTCGGCTGCACGACCTACGACATGTGGGGCGCACCGGATGTGATCGACCCATCCGACCGTATGTACGGTGTCTACAAGTTCAAGGAGGGGTTTGGAGGCCGGCTCCTGGAAACCCCGGGTGCGTTCGACCTGCCCTTGAACCGTACACTCTACCAGCTGTACAGGGTTGGGATGCCTGCTGTCCTGTCGCTGATGCGAAAGGTCGGGCGTGACGAGCACACGCCAATCCCTGGATTGAAGCCCACCACGGGCGGCTTGGAGAAGAAGATGAACTTGCATGATATCCCCCGCATCACGCTTGCCCACCTCCCCACGCCGCTCGAGCGGATGACGCGCCTCTCGGAAGCTCTGGGTGGACCTGAGATATGGATCAAGCGCGATGACCTGACCGGTCTCGCGTTCGGCGGGAATAAGACCCGCAAGCTCGAGCTGCTCGTGGCTGATGCCATTCAGGCTCAATGCAGGCTCCTATTCACACGGGGTGCACCTCAATCGAACCATTGCCGCCAGACCGCCGCAGCAGCCGCCCGCTTAGGCCTGGACTGCACGCTCGTATTGACGGGCAATCCCCCTGGGGAAACATCGGGCAACCTGCTTCTCGATCATGTGCTGGGCGCGCAGGTCATCTGGAGCGGTGAGGAAGATCCGGATGAGGTCCTGGAGACAGCTTTCGAAGCCGCCGCGAAACGGGGCCAGCGAGCCGTACCTGATCCCGTACGGTGGTTCGAACGTGCTCGGTGCGTCCGCTTATGCACTCGCCATCGAGGAGCTCGCCAGGTCAGGCCAGGTATTCGACCGGATCGTCGTTGCAACTTCCTCCGGAGGGACCCAAGCCGGGATGCTGGCCGGGATAGCTGCAGCCGGACTATCAACCAGGGTCACCGGGATCAGCGTCGATCCCACGCGTGAAGCACTCGAAGCGCGCCTGCGGCCTTTGCTGGAGGAGACCCTCGCCTGGCTCGAGCTTTCACCAGAACTGGCCCCCCAGATCGAGATCATCGATGACTATCTTGGAGGCGGATACGCGGTGGTGGGCGCGCCGGAGCGGGAGGCGATTGGGCTCTTCGCGAGGATGGAAGGCATCCTGGTCGACCCGGTCTATACAGGTCGTGCCGCCGCCGGGCTGATCGACCTCATCCGGCGGGGTGAGATCGAGCCAGGTGAGCGGGTGCTCTTCTGGCATACCGGTGGTACACCGGCGCTCTTCGCGTACCCCTCATCGGAGGTCCTGGCCTGATCGTGGCCAGCCCCTTCAACTTGCTCCTACGAGCCAGCCCGGGGATCCTCTTCCCGCCAACGAGCAGTTAACTTCCACAACCAGGCGGTCCATAGCGCACCGCGCAGACTGCGCCAGGCTGCCCGCACCCCGTCTTCGTCGACTTTTTCCCGTGCGAACCGCTCCTGCATGTACGCATCAACCAGCACGCTGGCCTGCTCCCCCCGCGCCGGGAGTGCCATTTGGAAGCGCGTGACTCGTTCGCGCGGCGTCTCCGCCTCTGAGGTCGCCAGGTCCAGTCGCTTTAACCACGCGCTCCACGCGGCATAGATCCGGCCCGTGGGGGTCGCCCAGCCTCGAGCATTCGGCACGATCGCGCTTGGCGGTTCAAAGCCGGTCCGCTGGATGACCTTCGCCAATCCAGCCTGCACGGTAATCCAGCTGGAGGGATTGATCCGGATCCAAATCAGTGCAAGCGTGAAGCCTATTGCAACCGCGAGCAGGATGCGGCCCGCAAGCGCGGCTTGCGCGAGCCCCCCACCAGCATTCGGGACTGCTGCCTCCGGATCAAGCAGCCCTTCCAGGCGGTCCTCGGCCGCAGGAGCCTCATTCCCATCCGGGTTGGCCTGGAAACCACCGCCGGGATCGTTTGAACCCAGTCCCTCTGGCCGGGTCAGCACCGGCTGCGAGAGAGTCGGTTCGAACTCCACCCAGCCATATTCCGGGAAGTAGACCTCCGGCCAGGCGTGCGAAGTCCTCGCCGTACACGTAGTACAGCCCCTGCTGTGCGTCGTACGTGCCGCGAGCGTAGCCAGCGGCGATACGGGCCGGGATGCCGAGGGTTCGCAGCATGACCACTTCCGCGCTGGCGTAGTAGTTGCAGAACCCAATCTTGTAATCGAAGAGGAACCATTCCAGCGGATCCGCCTCTGCGGGCGGCGCTTCCGTGACCCGATCATAGGAAATGTTGGACCGAAGCCAGCGGGTGATCGCCACGGCCTTGTCATACGGAGTCTCGAGGTCGGTTGTGATCTCCTGCGCCAGGTCAATTACGCGCTGCGAGACCGTTTCCGGCAGTTGGACATACTGGTTGTACACGAGGTCGGGGTAGACCTCTCCAGCCTGTCTCAGCTGCTCGGCCGAGGGCGAGGCCAGGGCGCTGCGAGCGATGTACGACTCGCCCTCGTAGATCAGCCTGTCGGCGAAGATTTGGATGACATCTGCAGCCCCCTCCCCCACGTTGGAGACGAGCACCTCGGAGGTGCGGTCCAACCAGAGCGGCTGAGCGGGCAGGAAAAGCTGACGGAGAGCCGGGCCGACGGGGGAAACGCTGATTTCGACCAGCTCCCGGCCCCGGAAGGATTCGACGGGCAGGGTCCCCTCGGCCGGGTCGAACGATATCGACTCGGTCGGAGGGGAGAACCACTGATACCCTTCATACCGATCATACACGCGTGCCCGCCAATAAAACCGTCCCCCGAACCGGGGGAAGCTGGCCGGAATGACCGTCATCACAAGCCGGTTTACAGGCTGGGTGCCGGCGCCGAGCTGGAGGACGTCATCGTATTCACTGGCGACGACCGCCGATGGGCCGCGCACGGTGCCGATCGCATCGCCCACGCGGTCTTTTAAGGAGGCGAAGGGACGCGAGATGACCGACCACGTTTCGGCCAACTGCTCGCTGCGTGCGAAGGCTGGCACGCCCCAGGCAAGGATGACGAGGGTAGCGGCTGCGACAAACCCAGCCAGGCTGATGCGCAGGTTGATATCCATCGGCACCCGCGCCCGGTAGCTGGACCAGTGGGATTGATGGCGGTTGAGTTCCATTCGGACGGCCAGGATCAACGCAAAGAAGAGGTAGGCACCGAGAAAAAGCCCTAGTTTTGCCTCTCCCAGGTAGTAGAAGGCGATGACGATGATCGCCAGCGCACCTGGCAGGACGGCGATCCACAGGTTCTCCCTTCGGATTGCCCCCCATGTGCTGAGCACACCGATGAGCCAGAACACAAAACACATCAAGAGGACAAACATCAGCGGGTCTCGGTTTGGCTCACCGACGATGAGCACGGAGCCAAAGACCGCCAGTCGGCCGTAAAGGACCAGCAGCTTGCGCTGCCAGATCAGGGCTGGGTCGAGGGTCAATCCCAGCTGCCACCCGACGATAAAGATGCCGTATGCGAGGGCGAAGAGTGCCGCCAGCCAGCCCGGGAAGCGGCTGCGGGCGAGGGCGGACCCGGCCCAAACCGCGATCAGCACGATGAGCGGGATGAGGTTCAGATCCTCCGCCCATTCGGTCGCCGAGAGCGCCCAGGCGGTGATCAGCGCCATCAGCATGAGCAGCAGAAAGGCCAGCCAATCGAAGGGTTGGCCGTTTCGCTTATTGCTCATGAGAACTCGATCCCTTGCATGAACGAATTGTACCTTTCTGCCTGGGCAAATAGGGACGAGGATCGTCTATTTCTTCCACAAGAAGTACATCGACCCGAGAGAACTGGTTCATCGCAAGTTAATGCCGATCGCTTGCTGTCCCGAGTCATGCTTGGTATCATCGCCTCGCCATGCGCATCCCCGCACTGAGATCGATGGAACGCACCCGTTTATACCTGATCCTGGTGGGGATTATCGCCATCACGGTCCCCTGCTACTGCGCCGGTTGGATTGCCATCCGCCGCGCCCCGCCCCGCGAGACACCTACCGCGACCCTGGCACCCTCAGACACCCCCCTGCCGCTTGCGGCAACCTTCACCCCCACGGTGACGGCCACGATCACCGAGACGGCAACCATCACCCCGACGCGCTTCATCCCACCCTCGGCGACGATAACACCGACCGCAACTGCCACTGCGACGCCGACGGCAACAGATACACCCAGCCCCACGCCTTCACCCACAAGTTCCTCGACGCCGACGTTGGTCCCCTCGGCAACGCCAACATTCACGCAAACCCTGCCTCCCCCAACAGCAACCACGATCCCTTAAGCATCCCCATCTGGATATGCACGGAGTGCAAGCAGACCCTCACTGCGGCATGAGATTGCTATTAGTTGATTTTTAATGAAGTGGGGTAGGTTTAGAGGACCGAGGTGAGGTCCGGGGGCGGGGTAAGACCGAGCAGGCTGCCTGGCACCCGCTCCTTCAGCAATCCGACGATGGCGCTTGAATCTCCCTCTTCCGCCAGGCGGACGAGTTCGTCGATCATCGCTTCCAGGGCTGGTCGTTCCAGGTAGCCGTTCTCGTCGACCTTGACGATATCCGGATGGTCGGTATCGGAGTAGATGAGCCCATCGTCCCACAGGGCTTCGCTCAGTTTCTCGCCGGGCCGGATGCCGGTGTACTCGATCTTGATATCCTTGCCTGGCTCGAGGCCCGAGAGGCGGATCAAATCCTCGGCCAGGTCCACGATCCGGATTTGCTCCCCCATTTTGAGCACGAACAGGTCCCCTGCGCTGCCCATGCTTGCAGCCTGCAGCACGAGATGCACCGATTCGGGGATCGTCATGAAGAAGCGCCGCATCTCGGGATGGGTGATGGTGATCGGTCCGCCGCTGGCGATCTGCCGGCGGAAGATGGGCACGATGCTGCCGCGGCTGCCAAGCACATTCCCGAAGCGAACGGTGACGAAGTTGCGCCCGGTGCGGTTGGCTGCATCGCGCACGATCATTTCGGCCACCCGCTTGGTGGCCCCCATGACGCTTTTCGGTGTGACCGCCTTGTCGGTAGAGATCAGAACCAGACGGGAGGTGCCGCAGGCGATGGCGGCCTCGACGACATTCTTCGTCCCGAGGACATTGTTCGTGACCGCCTCTTCAACATTGATCTCCATCAGCGAGACGTGCTTATGCGCCGCAGCGTGGAAGATGACATCCGGGTGCAAGTCGTTGAAGATGGCGTGGATCCGATCGACATCGCGCACATCGGCAATGATCGGCAAGATCGAGAGCGCCGGGTTGTCTGCACGGATATCGAGCAGCGCCTCGAAGATGCTGTTCTCCCCGTGTCCGAGCAGGATGAGCTGGGCCGGGTTCCAGCGGGCGACCTGGCGGCAGAGTTCGAGCCCGATCGATCCACCTGCGCCGGTGACCAAGACTTTTCGCCCTGAGAGCGTGCGCCCGACTGCCTCATCATCCAGGGCTGCCGGTTCCCGCCGCAGCAGGTCATCGATGTCGACCTCCCGCAGCCGGCTCACGCTGACTTTCCCACCGATGAGCTCGTAGATCCCGGGCATGGTGCGGAAGGGGATGCCCTTGGCGCGGCACTCCTCGGTGAGCAGCCGGACCACATGTCCTGGTGCAGTGGGGATGGCGATCACGACCTCATCGGCGATGGTTCGCTGGACGACCTCTATGACGGACTCCAGCCCGCCCATCACCCGGATGCCGTGGATTTCCATCCCCTTCTTTTCAGGATCATCATCTATGAAGGCGACTGGGGCCATGTGGAGCTGCGGGTTGCGCTGCATCTCGCGCAGCACGAGCACGCCCGCATCGCCGGCACCGGCGATCACGACCCGCTTCCGCCCCAACAGCCCATCGGCTTTCTGGCTTACCTGACCGCTCTCCGCCAGCAGGCGGATGACGATGCGCAACCCGCCCACGCTGAAGAGCGAGAGCAGCCAATCGATGCCGATGACCGAACGCGGGAAGCCGACCGAGAACCCGCCCAGGCTGCGGATCAAGACCACCAACACCCCGACAACTGCCGAGGCAGCCAATGTTGCGATGAAGATCAAGCGCAGCTCGCGCAGGCTGGCATACACCCAGTAGCGGCGGTAGAGACCGAAGAAGTAGTAAACGACGGGTTTGACGAGGAAGGCAATCGCCACCATCGTCAAGGCGGACGGCAGGTAGAAGCTGAAGACGGGTCCGACGTCGAGCCGCAGTGCGAAGCTGGCCAGGACAGACATGACGATCAGCACCATGTCGGCCAGGAGCAGGTAGCGGTTGCGGATTTGGATCAATGGTTTCATCTTATCTCAGGCACGGGTCGACTTGAACCATTCTAGCGTACTCGAAAGGCCTTCCTGCAAGGCGGTCTCCGGGCGATATCCCAACGCTGACCGGGCCAAGCGTGATGTCGGCATGGGAGAAGCGCACATCCCCTGGGCGGGAAGGGCCGAATTGTACCTCCGGTGCCTGCGGATAGAAACCCTGCAAGATTCCGGCCAGTTCGAGGATGGAGATGGAACCCCCGCCGGCGATGTTGAAGACTTGACCGGAGGCTTGCGGTGCAGTCCATGGCCAGCAAGCACGCCCGGGCCACGTCTCCAACATAGACAAAATCGCGCGTCTGCTGGCCATCGCCGAGGATGGTAATGCCTCCGCCACGCTCCAGATCCTGGATAAACTGCGGGATCACAGCCGCGTAGGGTGAATCTGGCGATTGGCGCGGCCCGTAGACGTTGAAGAAGCGCAGGCAGACCGTCTCGAGGCCGTAGGTGCGGGTGAAAAGTCGGGCGGTCTCTTCCATGGCGAGTTTTGACACGGCGTAGGGGGAGGCAGGCTGCTTTAGGCGTTGCTTCATCGACAGCTTCATCGTGATCACCATAGACTGCCGCTGAGGAAGCCAGCACGACCCGCTTCACGCCGGCTTTATGGGCGGCGCGGAGCACGTTCAAGGCTGCCGAGGATGTTGGTTTCGTAGCACGCTTCTGGCTGAGAAACCGAGTCTGGGGCGGAAATGAACGCCGCGAAGTGGTAGACGTGCTCGACCCCCTCCATCGCGGCGGTGAGGTCGTCCTGCTGGCGGATATCGCCTTCAATGAAGTCAATATCGAGCTCTTGCAGGTTATCGAGCGATCCGGTCGAGAGGTCATCGAAGACGCGTAATGCCGCCATACGCTCGGAAAGCGCGTGGACGACATGCGAACCGATAAATCCGGCACCACCGGTGACTAAGGAAGACATCGTGCTATGCCCCTTGAACCGTAAATATGGTTGGGCAGATAAGCCACTTGATCTGCCTCGAATCTCGTAGATGAATAATCATGCATGGTCCAGTAGTGCCCCCATATCAGGCGAACGATTTTGACAACTGGGTAAACCGAATGCACAATCCAGAGAGAGTTTTGTTCCTCTCAAGTTGGATAAGGATAGCACATTCAAGTCTCATAAACGGGAAGCCTGTGTCAAGTTCAAAATTTGACTCAAAGGGTATTTGGGTAGCAACCGGAGTCGGCATTTACGATGAGAAGTTATCACGATACCCGCCGCAACGGGTTACCAAAATCAGCAATTATTCGAAGTCAAACTCTCGTCCTGTTACTGCTCTTCGTTAGTGGTGTGACCCTGGCGATTACCCTCGCCCCGCAGTACGGTCAGTCATGGGACGATGAATATGATGCTGATACGGGGAGAAATGCTCTTCAGGCCTATGCAGGTTCTAGAGCCTATCTAATCACACATGACCAACGATATTACGGCCCCGCCTTCTTTATGTTCTCGGAAATAAGTGTGCGTATAGTTCAAAAAGCCTTTCCTGCAGCACATCAGGTCGATATTCGCCATGGGCTAAATTTCATCTCCTTTTTACTTTCACTCCCTGCCATCTATCAAATTGCACGCCGATTGTTTCCAAAACAGATCAGCATTTATCTCATAATCCTGGTCTTCACCCAACCCCTGCTGTTTGGTCATGCATTCATCAACGAAAAAGATATTCCGTTGATGACCGCGATTCTCTGGGCTTTTACTCTTGGGTTGCAGGCCTTTGAAGTTCAACACAGGAGAGAGGATCAACTTGTAGGTAACGCATCTGTTAACTTGAGTGATTTGGTATGCAAGTTGCGGGACCAGTGGACTCGCTTACCGATCGCTGTCAAACTAATTGCGATTTCGCTTCCAATCATCTCGCTTTTTATAATCTTGGACTTCGGGATTGGGTCCTTTACCCTGCATTATAGTTATCATCTAATCGAAAGAATGTTTGCGGGTAGAGCTTGGCAGCCTCTTCAATCCATCTTCAATATAGTAGCCACGGATTCCTATAAAACCCCGCTCTCGCTGTATTTGGATCGTTTCTACAGAGTTTATCTGTGGGTTCGGATACCCATCGCATTTGTCATTGTTCGTATTAATTTATGGATTTTCAAGCGAACATTCCCTAATTTCAGCGATCCTTTTCAAGCAACTATAGCGAGGACCAGACCGGTTGTCGTTGCGGGTGCCGTCCTTGGACTTGCTGCCTCGCTCAGGTTACCGGCAGCATATATTGGGATCCTCGTTGTTCTTTTTGCATTCTATAACTACCGACGATCAACGTTCATTTCCCTCACCATCTACTTCACTTCAGCACTACTCGTTCTCTATCTTGCCTGGCCATACCTGTGGGAATCCCCGCTGAGCAGCATCGTTGAAACTATACAGGTGTTGAGCAATTTTCCCCCCCACCGTGTCCTTTACCTGGGGGAAGTTCTTCAATCGAGCAATCTGCCGTGGCACTACCTTCCTGTTCTTCTGGGAGTTCAGCTGACGATCACTTCCCTTATTCTTGTACCTTTTAGTATTGGGATCCTATTGTTTAGACGCATGGAACCAACAAGCCGGATGCTTGGGGGACTGCTTCTAGCAATGTTTGGTTTGCCGTTCACTTACATTATTGCGACCGGGACACCGCTTTATGGAAATACACGCCAGGTGCTATTTTTGCTTCCCCCTTTGATAATCCTAACAGGTTTTGCACTAACTGAAATCTATAATCGTTTGCACGATCAAAAGTTGAGAACCGTTGTGGTCTTTACGCTCCTGATCCCTGGTGTTTGGGGGATCAGAATCTCCACCCTTATGAATACACTTACTATAACCAGATTGTTGGAACCACTGCGGATGCTTTCGGTAAATATGAGCTCGATTATTGGTGCACGAGCCTACGTGAAATTGCGCGATTCTTAAACGTTGAAGCACCTGAAGGAGCGAGCACAGTTGTTTTTGGCCCTGATTTTGCCCTGAGGAATTTTACTCGTCGCGATATTCTTGTTTATCCGGATTGGGCCGACCCAACGACCACAGATTACATTGTGGTGTGCGACCCTGGAAGATCTGGGGAAGGACAATCCGATGATGACATTCTCTACAAAGTCGATTATGGCGAAGCTGTCTTTGGATTCCTGAAGTACGGAGGAGATAGGGAGTAAATTGATCGATATTGAATAACTTACCTACCAAATTGGTAGCCATCGAACTCCCGATTGAGACCCCCCAGGTCCCTTGATAAGTCGTTGTTTGAACGGGTTCGGTTCCACCAATTGGATTACAGTTCAGATCTTAGAATGAGAATAAGCGGCTAATTCGATCGAAGAGAACTGGGTTAAAGTGCTCAAAATTAGCAAAATAGCCCGTTATACCCAACAGGATGCCAACCGTCGCTGAATAGATAGAAAAGAGAATAGCCAGCAGGTAAACCCCATTCCTGATAAATCTGTTCGAGCTGTAATGATCGATGCCGTATGCAAACCCAACAGCCGCCAGAATTACCAAAATTGGGAGGATATCCAGTATGTAGCGCATAGTATTGTAGCTGAAGATTAAAGGGGAATCAGCATCACAAAAGATGCAACGAGGAGTGTTATAAATAACCAACTCCAGGAATTTGGAAGAACAAGTCTAATTCGAATATCTCTGATGGGCTTGGCATCGATCTGCTTCCAGATAGTCTTGAACGAATAGTAAAGCGGCAAGAATATGAAACTGAGAAATGGAATCGAAACCAGCATTCCGGTGACCTGTTCTGCATTATAGCTAGCGGATGCGGTACTTTTCAGTATAGGGACGGAGTACCTGCCCCAGAGTGGCTTTATAAAAGGGAATGTATCTAACTTCCTAAATGGATTCAACAAGTAGTTATATAGATTAGGAAGGACATTACGAAGAGAGAACGAATTTGTGTAGTATCCCGCGAAATTTTCAAGGGTAAGTTGATACCTGTGTCCGAAATCAAAGAACGAGCCAAATCGGAGTTGGTTGTAGATTGCAAGGATAATCAAACCTGTGATGACGGGAGCAAACACGACGGCTCGCTTTTGCCAAACCCGATTTCGTCCTGAACGTAGAACATAGCACCTTTTTCGATCCAGATAGAGGATAAAACCAGCTAGCACCAGGATTACTCCTGGGAGGATGGTTATCCTCGATGCAATCGCCATTGCCATGAAAGCTCCGGGGAGCGCAAGCAGGTGGACAGCCACACTCAATTTTCTCGAGAGCAGGATAACCATGTAGATGGCTGCCATGAAGAAGAATTGAGCTGCTGCGATCGCCGCCTCATACACAGCAGGACGGGACATCACCCAGGGAAGCGGATTGGATAAGCTTACGACGAGTGCTGCAGGCATGATCGACCACGCCGGAAGCTGATCGAAATCATGGACCCATACATCCCGCAAGATGAGTAGGCAAATGAGAACCATCCCTACCAGAAACAACCAGGTGAGACACGGATCGTCTATCGGGGTTCTGGCCAACCAACTCGATCACCAATGCAACCAATGCTGGTACCGGTCCCCAATACAGGTAGTATCTCCCATTGTAGAGACTTGCATCCCACAATTGCGTAATGTTCTCCCGATTTTCGAAGGGATAAGGATTTTCAAGCTCCAGCAATGCCTGGGTCGGGGTCAACTGCCAGATACGTATGCCCTTGCCGGAAACCTTCCGCCAGCAGATGGAAATGCCGGGTCGTAATCAGCCAATCATCCCATCGGCCTACGGACACGAAGAAAGTAAACACAGCTGTTGCGAGCAAGAAGCAAGAGAGCAACTGGAGATGGATCCAAGCCGTCCCTGCGTTTAGCTAGATGGGCTTGTACTCGTCCTGTCGGGGGCTTGATATTCGACTTTGATGCGGGTGTGCAATGAACTTTCGGCTAGTGAAACGGCAGACTTGGAGCAGATGGCGGAAATTCGATCCGGGATACTCGAGTTTGCCCAGCCGAGTTACACCACGACGCAGATGGGGAAGCACGATTAGCACGATCCCTGACGCAAGCAGAAACGATCGAGCCGGCCCCCAACCACCCTCCTGTTCAATTCCAAGAACCGACGCGCCCAATGCGACCAGACTTAAAATACTCCCCAGGAGTGTTAGCGAGAGCCCCAAGATGCGTTTGATTTTCATGGTGGGATGCTTTCGAGCGGGTGCCCGGTTGTCGTCCTGCTGAGTCAGGACGACTCCCGTTACCGCTCTACACTCCCTGGAAGCGCACGATCGAACCCAGTGTTCGGAGGATGATCCAGATATCCGAGAAGAAACCGCGATGTTTGATGTAGTAGAAATCGTATTCCAGTTTCTCGGCGGAGCCGTGTACTGGAGGCGCCTTTGCCGTAATTCACCTGCGCCCATCCCGTTATACCTGGCTTGGTGAGAAGGCGGGCACGGTAAAATGGGATCAGCTTCTCCAGTTCAGCCACCAAGTTCCGGCCGTTCCGGACGAGGACCGACCAGGCTCATCTCACCGACCAGGACATTCCAAAACTGGGGAAACTCATCAATATGCATCCTGCGGAGTAGTTTTCCAACTTTGCGTTGCCCGGGGATCTCCTTCCATCGCCCAATGCGCTTCGCCATCCGCCTCTGCGTCCTGCAGCATCGTGCGGAATTTTACGAGGTTGAAGCTCCGCCCCCCCTGCCCTAACCTTGGCTGAAGATAGAGGACGGGGCGACCCGACTTCAATCAGGATGGCTACTGCCACCCAGGGGAAAACCAGGAACGTGAATAGCAATCCAGCACAGGCGCCCAGGATATCCAAGACCCTTTTTTGGATCCGGTAAAGTCGCTGGAACTCTCAGCTCGTCCACAAAGGAGCGCAAAACCAATCGGATTCGAGATGATTGATCGGCAATCGACCCAAGAGCTGTTCGTAGGCGACCGGCATGCGGGTGATATTCAAACCCCGTTCCTGGGCATCCAACACTGCCTGGAACATCTCCCCCCGCATGGGTCCTAGAATGGCGACGATAAGGTCGGTGATCGCTTTAGATTCTATGAGCCCTAGCAACTGCTGACTGTTTCCAAGAATGGGGTATTCCCCCATCTTTATTCCGGACTTTGCCGGATCGTCATCGACGAAGCCCACCAGCGTGAAGGGCGGAGGCCGTACTGCTTGGTATACGGAGAGCATCGTTTGTCCGCTCTCCGCAGCACCGATCACCAGTACCCGGCGCATGAAATCCGGTGCAGTGAAAATCCGGATGTACAACCAACGCCATGCTACCGAAAAGAGTGTCGTAAGGACCAGGAAATACAATACCCCACGCCTCGGGAGTGACCCCGGATGCTGATGTAAAGTAGAACAAGCAGGTAAAGAAAAACTCCCTCCGAGCGAACTCAGGAGAATGCCGCGTAAGGTCTCTCGCCACGATGCGGCACGAGGCACCTCGTAATTGTTCACCATCAGCAGGAGCCATAGAAAGGGCAAGCAGGAAGAACCAGCCCGCTCTGAAGCGAACAAATACGGTTGAGAAACCAAGCCAATCCAGCTGTGCCCAGAGGTAGAGCGCGAGTAATGCAGCTCCCAGGGACGACCCAAAATCCCCGAGAACGAGAATTAATCGCCGCTCGCCATCCTGCAAGCGCCAGCGCCGCCTTGTTGAACTTGTATCACTCATCCCGCCTACCAAACCCCAACAAGGTCAAGCTCATAACAAATCCTGCTCCCCAGGCCAAGTGCATCGTAAAGATCGCCAGGGGAAAACCTCAGAATTCCCGGTCGATACTTGCTTCGAACCGAAGCGCCGATCCCTGCCGCCACAGTCAATCCTCCGTAGATCGCCCATTGTACCCCGAGAACCAGCCATGCCGATCGAAGGAAGAACCCTGCTAATAACAGAAGGACGCTGAGGGTGACAAATGCAGGAGGCATCGCTTGCCGCCAGCGGATGGAGTTAGGGTAGGCCTGGAGCATGCGTGCTTTCCAAAATCCATAGCGCCAATATTGTCGGGCTAAATCAGGGATATTCCGCCGTGCAGTAGTAAGTCGCCTTGATCGTGGGGTCAAACAAGATCTCCCCACCGGCGGCTCGAATGCGAACGTTGTACTCATAGTCTTCGTTGGTAAGCAAGTCCTCATTGAAGGGTCCAATACGATCCAGCCATGCGCGCGGGAAAGCTCCAAAAGGGACCGTATCGACCTGGCCGGGTTGCCCATTAATGCGGTAGCGGGCATCCCCTGCACCAAGTGGGTGCCCAGCGGCGAGTGCGATGGAACGCGCAATATCGGTGTCGACTTCCGGCTTGATCCGCCAAACCCCCCCGACATTGGCTGCTCCGGTATCGTCGCAGGAGCTGGACGCATCTGCGAGACATAGTCTTCGGCAGGGATTGAGTGCGCGTCAAGCCGAATGACAATTCACCCCTCGATTGCTGAATGGCCTGGTTCAGACCAGCCGGGATCGTGCGCTGTGTATTGTCAATCACATGCAGCCTTAGATCCTGATGACTTATCGAAAACGCTGCAATCTGATCACGGGTACCATCCAGAGATAGGCCATCTGCAATGATGACCTCCAGCATGGCGCGTGGGTAATCCTGGCTGATATATCGCCTCGAGGAGCAATCGAATTGTCCCCTGCTCGTTGTAGCACGGCACAATGATTGAAACTTGTCCATCGATCGGTTTAGCCATCTTCAGACCCAATTGATGGTTTGACAGTTGCGTTGGCACTCACCTAAAGGGAGAAAAGGTCACCTTGACGAGTGCGTTGAGCGTGCAAATTCAAGATGCATTTCCCGGACCGAATATGCATCATTTGATAACGGAACGAGCTTCGATACAAACTGGATATTTCTTCCCGAGGAGAAACTGGAACGGCAGGGGGTACTGGCCTGCGACTTCCTCAACGCGGAACTCTTCCGCGCGCCAATGCGTCTACGCATTCCTCCCAACTCTCACGAGTGTAGTAGTTGTAAATCGACTCTACGCCATGGGCCGCATTCCCGCCGATATCGAGCATCCGGAGCAGAAATCTGTCCCAACGACTGCGATAAAAATGATCCTTTACGATGACTGGACCCTGGCTCACCCTCAGGCACTCACTCAATATCACCTGCATTGGAAGCAACATGATGAAGCGTATCGGCAATCAGGACAGCATCAAACGAACGATCGCGGAAGGGGAAAGTCTCTCCACCGTATTCCACGGTGGGCACCCCGCCGCGAACCCGGATCAACACATCCAACCCGATCACATTTCACATCGGGACGAACGACATCAGGTAGCGAGGCAGATCACCGTTTCCCGAGCCCGACATCAAGCAATATCCCGGACGGGACGTGTGGAGGGATGACTCCTGCAATTGCGTGGATCCTTCTCTGGTAAATCAGCCGATCATGAAGAAATCCGAAGAGCGCTGCCAACTTCGGCCTCTGGGCTTTTATGAGTTCCACACCTGATCCGGATCTCATCTTCGACGCCGCATTCCCAGCACGCTTAGGAAGAAGCTATGAAAGCACGGTCTGCAATCCCCAGGATGAGCGCCGTGACGGCCGGAATGGCGATTCGGAACGTAATCCTTGGGTCCAGATCACCAAAGGCTTGCGTGCTCCATGACCAATACGCATAGATGGTCAGCCGCAATCCGGCAAGCAGCAATACGGCTCCGGCGACCAGCCCCGTTTCGAGACGGATGAACTTGAATACTATGGTAAGCCGGCGGTCTTCAGGCATCAAGCCCTCCATGATGGCGAAGACCTTGGTGAAGACAGCAAAGAGGATTGCCTGATATCCTACGACGATGCCCATGGAACTGTACAACAACGTAGTGAATGTCGAAGCCTCCGCCCGCCTAAGCTGATCGGACCCGGCAGGAGGGCGAGCGTGGCAGCAAACCCGAGGATCATCATGATCAGATCCCGGGTAGAGAAACAGCCAGCGTGGGCTGTAAAGCAGCAAGAATCGCAGATGTCTCCAGCCATCTTGCCAGGTGCGCAAGTGGGGTGGCTCGTGTCCGCCCGGCTGGAGAAAGCGTCGTAGGCACCTCGGTAATTCTCAACCCAAACAAGGTCGCCTTGACGACCATCTCTGAGGCAAACTCCATCCCGGTTGTCCGCAGGTCCAAATCGAGGATCGCCTCCCGGCGGAATCCCCTCAAGCCGCAGTGGAAGTCTCCGATGGTGCTGTCGGAAGAACAAGCGCCCGATGCCGGTCAGGATCGGGTTGCCGAGATAGCGATGGAGGAAGGGCATGGCTCCAGGGGAGATGCCGCCGCGGAAGCGATTTCCCATGACGAGGTCGTAACCCGCCCTTAGCATTTCGAGAAAACCATCCAGATGGTAGAGATCATAGCTGTCATCTGCATCCCCCATGATGACCCATTTCCCCTTTGCCTCCCTGATGCCATTAAGCAGTGCATTCCCATAACCTCGTTCAGCGACCTCGATAACTCTGCACCCATGTTCAAGCGCCAATTCACGCGAACCATCCGTGCTTCCGTTATCCGCAATCAGGATTTCGCCAGCGACACTTGCGATCATGCAGAAATGATTCAGCCTTCTGGATACAGGCCAGTATCGTCTCTGCCTCGTTCAAGCACGGAAGCAAGATCAGTTAGTTCAAGTTCAGGATTCTTGCTCAAGGTTCACCGATAGCAACCACGTCTGTGAAACAGGTCCCTGACCTGACTCGTTGTGGAGTTTTCAAGGCTTACCGGGCTTCCACCAATGGTGGTTCAGGGATGAAGGTACAGGCGGAAACCATGGTTATCGTAAGCAAGTGACAGATCATTATACTGATCACCCTCCGACGCACACGTCTCGCAAATAACAGCACACGGCTCGAAATTGGGATCCCTGAATCTCCCCGATACATCCGATTCACGGATGATCCACTCAATCCTCAGGTTTTATCGGGTGCGCCTAGCAACACCCAGAGGGGATACTCTGGCGAGTCTCCCCGCAGCATCAAACCTATATCGCCGCACTGATCCTCTTCAATTAAGTTGGTCATCTCGATGTAGGGTTCGTCCTGGTCCGGCGCCTGCATGAAGTATTGATCGAGACGCCGGGTCGTGAACACGCTATCGCCCTGTTCGTTCGAGACCAGGCTGCGGGATTCCAAATTCAACAACAGGGGGACCGCCCCGATGAGCAGCAGAAATGAAGCGATCATTAGAACTGTTGCCACGAAAAGATTTCGAAAGGACATCGGCCACCACAGGCGCCAGGAGGACGAAAAATGGCATGTGGTACCGGCTTCCGAGGACATCAAATTTAAAGAAGCTGGCGAAGAGCGTGAAACCTGCAAGGCCTGACAAGCCAAACCACACAAACTCAGGTCACGATTCCTTCTCCTCACCGATGACCAACCCTATGGCAACCAGGATCATGGCAGCCTGGACCGTGTTCGTAGCCCGTGCTTCATCTGCCGGATAGGGCCAGATCGTGAAGAAGGGGTGGATCGAGGTTCTGGGATCTGTTAAACCCAGGTCCAGTTTCCAGTGGACCTTCGCCAGGAGCCGAATAAAGGGTGTCGTTCCACCCTTGCCAGGGGGTTCCCGCGTGAAGGCTGGCGTTGCGAAGCAGGTTTGAGATGAGCGTGCGGCTGTTGATGATTTCGTTTGTAAACAGATCCAGCTGTGCGCCGCCCCCGAGCAGGTTCCCAAAGACGACCCAATTGCGAAGGAAGTAACCCAGGTTCAACAACACCACAATTATCAGTGCTGCTCCGATGGTGGGAGCAGCGCTGCGCAAAGGTTTTCTTTGGAAGAGACGTATCCCACCCCAAAGGGCGAAGGGCACGATGTACACTGCACCGGTCGGTTTCGCCAGGATGGCTAGACCGGCTGCGGCAGCCGCAAACAAGAGGGCCGGTGTCGGCTTTGCCCCTCGATCGAATGCCAGCACTTCAGAAGCGGCGAGCATGACCCACATGGCCGTCACGTAGTCCGTCATCGTGCTGGATGCCTGGGCGATTCCCATGGGAAGGGAGGCGACAAACAACGCGGCGAACAACTGGCCTCTGCGTCCGGCGCCCAGATCCCTGGCGATGCTCGAAACCCCGATCACGCTGATCAGCATCGCAAACCACTGGACAGCATTCGCCCAACGATCACCCTGGCTGAGGACATACGTCTGGAGCACCATCATCTCGGCCCCTGGGCTCATATAGTTCTGTCGCAAGATCCCGGTGGCGAACGGCCTGACCCCACCATGCTGTGCCCAGTGAGCTACCCGGCTCATGTGGTAGGTAAGCGAGTCATAGGTATTGGGAGGGGCAGAATAAGCAATAATCGCGGAAATGATAAGAATGACTCCGATACCTATGACAATTCCGCGGTCATGAAAGCTTTGAGGAAACTTTACCGAAGGCCAATACTCCAGGTCTTTGTCTTTATCCTTCGCAATGAGCAAACATGTAAGGACCAACCCCGGTAGGATCCAAATTAGGATGACTGACCATCGCTGAACCAAAGCGAAAAGGCTGAACAACTCAACAGTAAAGACCCCATACGCAGCAGTAAGGATAACCGCACGGAACAAGGATGAGCGCCAATCCCAGTTGAATTCGTTTTTTATCCAAATAGCAGTCAGGGCAGATGTGAATGGAATAAGAAGAACAAGGAGCATATAGTTTCCTATCCGAACCGATCAACACAAGGATATCGGTGTGTCAAGGCATCACCTTTCCAGTCGGTGGATAACTTTACGACAAGGACGCGGGATCATGCAAGCTCTAAATACATTGGGTGTGTTTTTGTAATTTGCTTCGATCTTTGATATTCGCACCCTTCCAAAACTTGCTCTAGAAAGTACCTGAAAATCAAATATAGTATTCATGGAGTGATCGATAATCCTTTTAGAATTTATCCCATGGATCCCATAGACATTACGACTTCCGTTACACGAAGCAGCGTCGACTGGACTCGCACCCCCGACCCACGAATATGGAATTGCTCCAGATGACATCTTACAGGTCGATCGCCGGTTATCTGATCCCGATCATCATCTCGATGGCCATTAGCGTGATGCTCATCAAGCAGGTCAGGATAATTGCACATTCCCACGAGGACAACACACGCGCATTCTATTCTTTTGCCGTCAATTTGGAGGACTATAGCCAGACCAGGAAGGAGTTTAGAACCAGGATCCTCTCGAATTTTCTCGCAGGCCGACTAAAAGAGCTGATTAAATTATATGTAGAGCCTGATGATCCTCAACATGTAATGCTGTATTTACCGAGTGCTTGGACTGCGATTTGGTACATGTTTTCATCGATCATATTGATATTCACCTTTCGAGAAAAATCAATCTTTTACATATTTGGGCTGTATGCTGGCATCTCATTCGCCTACTTACCCGGGATGGGGATTACCCGGATCTATCCCTGGGATCTGCCTGCATTATTTGGATTCGTTGTTCTGGTAACCCTGATCGAGAAACAGAAGCTTGCCTGGTTGATCGGATTCGTTCCCATTGCTATCCTTCTTAAAGAGACCATCATCCTTCTCGTAATTCCCTTCCTATTTTGGGATCGTAAAACCGTGAAGCAACGACTTATATACTTGTTTAGTACTGTATTACTAGCCGCAATATGCAAAGGTCTCTTGGATGTTCTTACTAAAAATCCATCTCCGATAGTTACCATGACGATGACGAGTTCACCGAGCGAGTTCAGACTTCTGGAGAATGTAGAAAGCCTGCTCCGTTTGAAATCGAATCACCCTATCTTCATAAACGCAGGGTTGCTCACGTCGCTTTTGCTGCTTCCCTACCGTACTAAACAAGTGATCTCGCTCAAACTCATAGCCATAACATTCACCATTGGGATATTCCTTTTTGGTTTGGTTATAGAGTATCGCATCTGGTTTGAGATGATCCCAGTGGCACTCTACGGCATTGACCTCGAATTATTCAGACCTGATGGATGACATCAGGACTTTCGCATCAATGTCTAAAGGATAATTTCAGTCTAGATAGTTGCTATTCCTTTAGGAACAGGACGTACTCCCTATCCTTCAACGACAAATATAGGTCTCGAAATATTGTCCATTCAGATGGGCAGTATTGGCAAATTGCAGCACATGGTGTGAAGGATTGATCCCTATACTTCTCTGAAGGCGTCCCAACCACAATCCACTCAAGTTTCAAATCATCACGGGGTGCTCCAAGATTTCTCCAGAATGGGTACTCCCTGCCGTTTCCAGAAATTAACATTGCCACTTGTGAACAACCTACATCAGATATCGGATTAGTTATTGGGAGAAATTCCGTGTACTGTCTTTCACCCATATTGAAGAAACTCATCACGCTGTCATTGGTTTCTGAGGATTGGAAGGCTTGAATGTGCTGATTTATGGATCTGTTTTCTAAGTTGAATACCCAGGGCCATGCCAGGACAATAAATCCTACACCGATCAAGTTGTTAGTCCACCTTGGCATTAATCGAGACATGATCACGGCAGGAAATGGGATAAAAAGGACGAAGAAAGGCAGGTGATAGCGCGCACTGAACACTTGCCATTTGAATACGATACTAAAAACCATGAATGTGGTGATAACAACCAGTCCATAAATGTAAAGTTCCAGCGGTGTCTTACGTATTACGAGCAAACTTAGGATGGCAACAACCAGAAAGAGGTACGCATGTTGACTGTTTCCGGCAAATGTCTCCTCCAACCGGGGAGCCCAGAACATGTAGGGGCCGATCGAGGTCGTCCGCGGATCATCCATCGATAAGTTAAGGATCAGATGGATCTTGACTATTCCCTTATAGATGAAAGTGTTGACTGGATCCCACGGCGTTCCTGCATGCAGGCTGGCATGTCGGACGAGATTGGAGATCCACCCGCTCATTGTCATAAGTTCATTGGTTTGCTCGGCAACCAAGTAACTTGCCCCAATCGGATTCCCATATGTCTTCAAGTTTCTCGTCATCTGGCCGGCATTCAGGATGAAGATTGTTGTCAACACCAGTATCGAGTATCGGGCTATTTGGAGGAGATTAACCCTTTTGAGTAAAACAACGAGAGTGTATAAGGCAAAGGGAAGGAGGTAGGCATAGGCGGTGGGTTTTATCCCGATCGCCAATCCTGCCGAAAGTCCCAGCAGGATCACGTTTGAGTCTCGGACCTGCTCCATGTGCATAGAAACCACTTCGGAAGCAGACGCAACGACAAATAACGCCACAACGAAATCTGTCATCGTACTCGTTGCTTGTGCAATTCCCATCGGCAATGTGACCAACAATACTGCGGAGAGATTTTGTGCGGTCTTGCTTCCTCCAAGTTTTGAAGTTAGATGCATAACTCCAATCATGCTGGAAAACATCGCAAACCACTCGATGAAATTTGCCCATCTATCACCGTTCGCAAGAAGATACGTGTGCAGGATCGCATACTCTGCGAATGGGCCGATCCCATTCTGAACCTCTATCCCGGTCGCAAAATGAACGACCGCATGTTCTTGTGCCCAGTGGGCAACGCGTGGCATATGATACCGAAGAGAATCCCACGTATTGGGCAGCCATATCCACGCAATCAAGGAAGTGACTATCAATATTAGGAGGATGCCAATCCAAAGGACCCCTGAAAGGTAACCTGGTTTCTCCAGGATATGCATATGCAACTTCCGAATTCGATCGCCATTACGCAAATGTCGAAGAATCCTAACAACGCCTACGAGGATCGGAAGAAACCACGTGGCAAAAATCGACGTTCGGTTAACCAGACGGAAGATGCTGAGAATTTCTGTGCTTAGGACGAGATAACCACCACTTATGACGATGGATCTTAGATAACACAATCGCCAATCCCAATTGGAATATTTGTTGGAAATACAGACGAAAAGAATTGCGGTGGCAAGGAGTGGAAGGAGCCCGAGCAGCATCCTAATTAACCTCCAACGGACAGCAGCTTATTGATGCGTAAATGCAAGTTTCCAAGATGAAGGCTTGGAAAGCACCCGAAGATGCTCGACTGATCCCAATTCAGGATAACTAATATGCCCCTTTTCCACGGATAACTGCGATCGGGGTTCGCAGTAAGATCTGGATATCCAGCCAGGGCGAGTAGTTGTACACGTAATACAGGTCATCATCGGTGTTCAGGTGCATCGGCCGATTGCTGCGGCCATTGATCTGCCACCAGCCCGTAATCCCCTGCGGAACAGCAAAACGCTTGCGCTGCCACGAATCGTATCGATCCACCAACCAGGGCATCTCCGGCCGAGGTCCCACCAGGCTCATCTCGCCCTTAAGCACATTGAAGAGTTGAGGAAGTTCATCCAGGCTGTAACGCCGGAGCACCTTCCCAACCCTTGTAACACGAGGATCGTCTTCTTGCTTATGAAGGATCTCTCCCTGCTCCGTTGCTTTGATGACCTCCGCCTGCCGCCGTTCCGCATCATCCACCATCGTCCTGAACTTATACATGCCGAATATCCGGCCGTTCTCGCCGATCCGCTCCTGCGTGAAGAGGACCTTCCCTTTGCTGTCAACACGGATCAGGATAGCCACAACGAGCATGATGGGCAGGCTAACAACCAACAGCATGCTGCCAATGACCAGATCGAATCCACGTTTTAACCAGCGTGCTGGTCCGACAATCACCGGTTCACGCAGACCGATTATGGGAATCCCGCCAAGGACATCAGCCTTAGCCCTGACCAAGGCCAGGGAGAAGTAATCAGGGACAATTTTGATCCTCACCGGCAGTTTTTCCAATTCCGCTACAACAAGATTAATCCGGTCCAGCGCCCATACTGGCAATGCGACCCAAACCTCGTCGACGTGGTGCTCCTGGACGATCGCCTTGATATCCAGGATTTTTCCCAGCACCCGAATGTTGTTGATTCTCCTTCCCTGTTTCTCCTGATCATCGTCGAGGAACCCGAGCAAATTGAATCCCCATCGGCTATGATCTTCAATCACGTGGGCGATCCGCTTACCCAGGGTACCGGCTCCCAGGATAAGTACCCTGTTTCTTGCTCCGGGTCGTGTTCGTCCGATCAGGCGATAATAGATGCGGAATACCGCTCGATAGCTCAGAAGAAGTGTCAAGTTTACGAAGAAGAAATAGGCAAATTGCAGGCGGGAGATCTCACGAAAAGTCATGTATATAAACCCCGCCATGAAGACCGTGGCCACGGCTGAAGACCATATGATCCGCCCGGTCTCATTGAACCATCGCAGCACTCGTTCCGGGTCATAGGCTCCGTTTATAATGAGCGCGATTGACCAGGATAGAACTGCAGAAACGTACACGGGCCAGGGCAAACTTGTCGATTCGACCGGCAGAGCGCCTGTTCGCCCGAACGGCAGCATCGCCCGCAGGTAGCTGGCCAGCGCTAATCCCAGCGGCGTCAACAGCACGTCGATGATGAAGAGCTGAACACTCAAGGGTGAAAGTCTAGAGGATTTCATTCGATATTTCGTATGTCATTACAGGAAAGTATGGAGCCAAGGATAACAGTGATCGCTGATCCAATCAATCGCCTTCTCATCGAGTTCACACATGCATGAAGCTTCGGCGCCGTTCGTGCTGACACTCCCCTGGATGGAGCCTTGAAACCACCCGGGCTTGATCACGATCCCCCGGCAACCTCTGCCGAACCATCGGTCGCATTCTGGGCGAACCTGCTCCAGGGGCCGATGCTGGTTTCGATCCTTACCAGCACTTTTACATTCGTGGGCATCGTACTTCTCTATCGGCAGCTCGAGTCGGAAGATGCCGGTTTAATCACCCTGATCCTGGCTGTCGTACAGGTCGGCGTCATGACCGCTGGCCTTGGGCAGGCGACGCTGGTTCAACGATTGTACAGCCAGGCGGCAGCCGGTGAGTTCGACTGGATTCATGATCTCCTGTTTACAATTCTAATGGGAATCCCTGTACTTGGCCTGCTCCTGGTTGCTGCCACCCTGGGCTATCATCTTTCACCCGGTCATTCGGTTGTCATCTTGAGCCTGGTCGTATTCCAGGGTGCGATCCAGACTTAATCACGCATGATGAACGCAACTCGCAGCCACACTTGGGCTAGCGTTCTAGTCAGGCTGCCGAATAGCCTGCTCATCCTTCCCGCTGCCGCGTTATCCATTTTTCCGATCAAGCAAACGCTTGATTTTGTTCTTGGGACCTATCTCGGCTTGATGGTGCTTGTCGTGCTCGTTGGCCTGGTCATCCTTACTAGGATCAGACCGATTGGCAGAAGGCACTTTACCTGGCGTGAGCGCCTTTCAGGAATTGTCTTTCTTTTCACCCAATCCAGCTATCAGCTCCCAGACCAGGGCGTCGTTGCCCTTGGAGGAGGGTTATTAGCTCCTTCAGAGATTGCCGCCTATGGTGCAATATCACCCATCCTCAAACCATTTGACCTGCTCACCGATGTTTTTCGAAGCATACTGACCACGGAACTGATTGATTTGCGTGCCAGAAGTCTCCGCCGAACAGTGACCAGGTTCAGGATGATGGCATTGTCCCTGGCAGTCCTGGCGATCCTCAGCGGCCCAACAGCGCTGGAGTGGATTTATGACGGTCGATATTCAGATAATGTGGCGATGATTCCATGGCTGGCAATTGGTGGTTTTTTTCGCTTGATTGAAGTCTTCCCGCGCAGCCATCTGATTGGACAGAGCGATCAGGACATCCTGCACCGATTTGTACTCTGGCAGCTCGTGGTTGCCGGAGCCGTACTCACAATTGGTGCTGGATTTGTGCTATCGAGGGGGGTTATTGCGATTGCCTGGTCGATGGCTGCAATCCAGATTGGGCGGTTCGTGGTAAGCCAGGCTCATTACCTTCGATGGTCCCACCGCTGCGGGGGGACTTTAACGCTTTCTAAGCGTTAGAAGGTCCATGTAGAACCGGTACACTTCTTCGGCACGCATCTTCCAGGTCCAACGCTCTACCGTGATCCCTGCGCCAGCCTCCCCAGCCGGGCACACGCCTCCCGGGAATGAAGAAGCTGGAGCATGTCCTGGACGAATTCATCCGGGACCGGGGAAGACAGAAGCGCCACTTTATCTCGCTTCACCAGGGCACCCAGGTCGCCAGTCGGGTGGGTGATGATTGCTCGCCCGGCTGCCAGGTAGTCACCGAACTTGTTCGGGAATTGGCCCCTGTTGACGGATGTATCCAGGTAGGGAAGCATCAAACAATCCGCAGCCCCCAAGACTACGCTCATCCCATCCCTGGGCAGCGTCCCGTACTGGACCAACCTGCCGGCACTGCCTGCCGCCTCCACCTGCGCCTGCAAACCCGAGTTCACCGCGCCGCAGGAGATCACGATCGCCTGGCGATCCTGCTCCAGTAGTTTTAGGATCACTTCATTCATGAAGTCTTGATCATACGGGGCAAAACCTGAGAATGCTGCGATACGCGTCCTCCAGTGGGAGCCCCAGTTTCTGGCGTGCTGCCTGCGGATCGATTTCCTCGATCAACTCCACGGCCGCACCTGGAGGCAGGATCATGCGGCGGTCTGACGGCACGCCCAGGTCTGCCAGCCTGTGGTAGAGGTCCGCTGGTGATTGCAGTCACGCCGTCAACTTGTTTTCGGACAGCTCGTTCGAGGAAATCGTCTGCCAGGCCGAGCAGCCAGCGTAGAGCGTTCCCACTCTCCGCCGCAATGCCCTCGCGCCCCCAGAGATCAGCCCAATCCGAGACGAGCAGCCCACCCTTAACGCACGCCCAACCATGGCCGGCATGATGACCGCCGGTCGGTGATCGAAGGCATGGATGACATCGAAGTGAGTGCGGGCTGCCCAGAACGCCCGGCCGACTGTGTCCAACGGGCTTAGCCCGCCATTGCGAATCCTTGCCGGAAATACATCCGGCATCTCGATGATCGTGACACCTTCCGTGGTTGACCGCCTGCTGGTAAACCCGGCGCTGGAGCGGCTGGCGAGCAGCGTCACCTGATGACCAAGCGAAACCAGCGCACGCGCCAGCGAGAAGGAGCGCATATAGCTCCCGCCGACGCCCGCCAGGTTATGGGTGAGATAAAGGATTTCAGCGTGATTTCGTTCCCTCAACGCCCAACCGCATCGAACATTCCCCTTATCTCACCCAACAGCCAGGCGGCATGCCCGCTCAGGCTGATCGGGAGCGTGAGGATGAATTGGAGCATCATCCCCGCCGACCGGCTGCTGCGAAACGTTCTCAGCACCAGGTTGGCAAGGCGCAGCGGCAGCAGCGTAATGAGCGCCTGGGCGAGGAATTCCAGGTGGGTCCCAGCCAAACTGCACCGCCGGAGTTTCCCGAACTCCCGGCCGCGCACTTTGCGCTCACGCAAAAGCTCCAGCCAGGTTGTGGTGTGATGGTGCTTGACCAGGGCGCCGGGGATAAAGGTTATGGAGTAGCCGCGAGCTTGAAGCTCCCAGCTGAAGACGGTGTCCCCGATCATGTGCTCCCCCGAAAAACCGCCCAATTCATCAAATACGGTCCGGGGACAGAGCAAGTTTAATGTGGGTGCGATGTCGATTGGACGCACGTCCCCACCCGGCAGGAACAGGTCGAACTTCGCCAGGTGAGTCCCGATATCACGCCATTTCCGGCCGTAGTACAGGACGGAACCAACAAGTACGCCGCCGAATATCTGGTAGGAGTTGAGCAGGTTCTCCAACCACCCCGGATCTGCATAGACATCCGGGTCTGAAAATATCAGCAGATCGGCGTTCGCCAGCCGGGCACCAAAATTGCCGCGCTTCATGCGGGAGCATGCGGTTGGTGACATGCTCATAGCGCATCCAGGCGTGGTTAGCGTGAACAATGCGTTCACATGCATCGCTGGGGCTGCTGTCGATCACGATGACCTCGTAATCCCGGAACGTCTGCGAGCGAAAAGAATTCAGGCAGGCATCGAGCGTTTGCTGGGATTCGTATGCGGGTATGATGATGCTTACGGCTGGCGTTGTATCCATCAGCGTCGATAGTCTGTAGCGGAGCGCTGCGTCCGCAACTCACGGCGAACTTGATTAAGCTCATAGATGCAGGAACACCGTCTCGGCATTTCCAAGCCCGAAGAGTAAACCCACAGCCTGTCCGCAAGCGGCGGAAATCTGTGCGACCAACTGGACCGGCAGGGAACGCAAGTAGAGCCCAAGCAGGTCCTTACGCTCCCGCAGCGTATAGACCAACAGCTTGGCAAGCCGGGATCCCGGGATCAAGGGGGAAAGCATGATCCAGCCTGCTCTTTGCCAACCCGGCCACTGAAAACGGCGGCTCGCGTTGGAGCGAACATGCGGTTCCATTGAAAGTAGCCGACCGCAATTGCAGCCAGCTCGGTCTCGTTGGTGTGCGCAATCCGGATGCGCGGGTCGAGGTAGAGCCGGTGCCCATGTCCTGCAGCTTCCACTGCAGCACCGGGTCGCAGCGCAGGAGATCTGGTAATTGATCACCGAAGGATAGCATCAGCTCGCGATCGTAGGCAGCATTATGTCCCACAAGCAGTGGGTAAACGCCGGCGTGCGTGGGCGGCAGCCAACGGGCATAGTTCATCAAGGCGATCGAGTCGCTTATCCCGACCCCGGGGTTGCCCGTATGCATCTCACAGCCAATCGCCACCCACCCCTGCCTGTGCACCTCCACGATCGCCTGCGCCCAACCCTCGAAGGCGAGGCAATGATCCTCGATGAAGGCCACGATCGGAGCGGTTGCCGTCGCGCACGCCGAGGGCGCGGCTCTCGCCGATCGGCTCGTACGCAGGTCGTGGCGATAAGCCGCACAGCTGGATGGTCCGAAGATGGGAGGGGTGGAAACGCATCCAGGCCGTAATCGATCAGGATGATCTCCATGTGATCGATGATTTCCTGCCGCAGCAAGCTCTGCCAGGCATTGCCCGCCCGTCTCGCGCTCACCGCCCACCTGCAATACAACCGATAAGTCTAAAGCCTCTCGTCGTCATCACCGTTGTAGGTCCCGGAAAGCATCGTATCGGAGATGGGTTCAGGAGAAAGCCGGATCGCCTATTGTAACGGAAGAGCCGCGCACAGACGTTGATGACGTCCTGTCCCCGACCAAGCCCCATGCACTGGCAGGCATACATCGCCTCGCCCGGTCCGGCGATTCCCCGGACGCCTAGCTGCGTAATACGCCAGCAGTCAGGATTTCGGTTGCTCCGGAAGCTCAGGCAGGATGCGCAGCCCGCGCAGATGCGTCTGGGTGAACAAGATCTCCGCGTTCCCGATGCCGGCGATCATCCCGACCGCTTCCCCGATCACAGCGCTATACTGGGCCAACAGGATGAACGGCAGCCCGTAAAAAACACCCACAGCCGCTGCGGGCTGTCGCTTCCAGAGCAGCTTGAAAAGGTTCAGTGCGCGCGACCAGGGGACCATGAGGGGACGCAAACACGAAGGCCAGGCGTTTGATTCGCGACCATTGAACACCCTGAACGGGCTGCGCCGAAGCAGCGGTTCCAGGCATAAAACGCGACCAAGGTCAGCGGATTCACGGTATAGCCATGCAGCGATTTCACGTCCGGATCGAGATACAGGTGGTATCCATCCTCGCGAGCTTCCACATCAAGACCGGTTCGGCCATCAGCAGGAGCGGCAAATCCGCACCGTACTTGAGCAAGATCTCCCGCTTGTAGCAGGTATCATGCGAGGGCAGGAGGTCACCTTGCCCCGCTGGCAGGCGGTACCCAGCGGCCGTGGCCCATCAGGTAAATCGGATCTGCCGCGCCGATGGCAGAAGACATGTTGTAGATCTCGCCGCCAACCCCCGCCCACGGACCTTCATGGGCTTCGATAAGCGCCTCGGCCCAGCCTGCCATGGCAAAGGAGTGTTCGTCGAGGAAAGCCACGATCGGTGCCCGCGCCGCTGCACACCCTCCGCACGTGCTTCGGCAAGCGTTGTCTGATCGCTCGGCATCTGGACCGTGCGGACATTGGCGTGGTCACTTCCCTTGAGCGGTGGAGTTCCGGGCGCGCTGCAGTCGACGATAATCACCTCCATAACGGGAAGCTCGCTTGAGCTCGCAGGCTCTGCATCGTGCGCTCGAGGCCTGCGCGGGTTCCTTCATCGCCGACGACGATGACGACGCTGAGCTGGGGTTTTATGCTGACAGGTTCGCTGCTCATAGATGCTTCCACCCGAGTGTGTCCCGAGCAGCAGGTTCCGGCTTGAGGCATAGTGTGGGTTCATACATCGGTTCTGAACTTCTTCAATCCTAGCAGCTGTATTAAAGCTAGCAGCACAAATTTAGGGTATTGCCGATATCGTGGCCAGAGCCGGCGCGGTTCGTACGAAAACGAAAAAGCCATTCAAATCCGCTGCGCTTGGATCCAGAGCGGTGCCTGCGGTTTGCTTCCAGAAAGAAAATCAAATGCCGCGCCCACGCCAATCATCAGTGGAGCGTCAATTCTCCCAAGGTGCGCCGCCATCCAATATTCCTGCTTAGGGGAACCCAGACCGACCCACACGATGTCGGCCTCGGCATCATTGATTCGTGCGATGATCCCATCCTCTTCGACTTCAGTTGAATGTCGGAACGGCGGGGAATACGATCCCACTACCTTCAAGCCGGGGACAAGTTTGACGAGCATGCCTTCCAGGGACTCGACCACGCCTGGATCCACCCCCATAGAAGAAATGCTTCCAATCGCGTGAGTTGCCCGCGTGGCAGGCTTCTAGTAAAAGATCCGGGCCATACACGCGGTCCGATATGCCTGTGTCCGCGAAGCTTAGCAACGATACAATCGACATGCCATCGGGCGTGGCGAGCCCGGATGCGTTGACGATCCGTTTCAATACCGGATCCTCCCGCAAGCCATCAGTGTATGTGCTGGGACGACACACATATACTCCTGGCGTCGGTCAGCTATGCGAGAGGCAGATCAAGTCCAGTGTCATGGACATATTCACGGCGTTTACCTTCGTGCCAATGACGTCCACTGGAGCTGGGAGGCACCCGCTGCTCGCGATCTCTAATCTTGTCATTGCCATCCGTTCAAATCAGGCGCGAACTCTGAAATTGGCGTCAGCAACCCAGGAAACTTTAACAGCCATCAGAACAGGCTATTGAAATCGACTTTTGGGAAGATGTTCAGTTTGCCCCCGATGGTGGCATCCAGAACCTGCCGACCATCAGCTCTGTAAGCATCGCGAGCGAGAGTGTATGCGTACTCAGATGTTCTCAAATCGGGTAGTTGCCAACGAAAACCCTTCGGAAAGTACTGGATGTCAAAGTGGTCTGCATCGTCACCATCCGAAACAATCAGTGTGTGCGGAATACCTTTCTTCTTAAAGTCATGATCGATCCCGATAAGAACGACCTCTGAGAACCCCATATAAAATGCAATTTGCAAAGCCACATACGTGACGGTCGCTCCACCCCACACTCCAGAGGTGATATCTCCATTGAAACCCGGTCGGAATCCTTCGAGTAAATAGTGAATATGAGAGCTTGCGTTTATCGATCGACGGCTCGACCAATTAACAAGGAGGGAATATCCAGATTTTCGATCTCTTTCGCGCTTTGTCGGATGACGTAATTGTTCATTGAGACGAGATAGTTTGTTGAGAAACCCATCGTCGCGAAGTTTAAAAATATACGATTCAAACCAAATGTAACGAGATCCCTGATGGGGGTTAGATCCATTGACGCCAGGCTTGGTCCATTCCCAAGGATCACACACCGCGCATCGGAGTGCTTATCTTTGAATTTCAACAGTCGGTGTGCGTGGCTCTCCGGCTGCATCTGGTCCAGTTTCCAAGCCGCTAGATGATACTTTCCAGCGACCCTCCGGAGTAATGCACTTGCCATCCGCCGTCCAGTGATCTCGGTCCAATCGCAAATACCTTAATCGTGACAGCATGCCTTCATCCTTGCTTACAAAAAAACCTATCGCCTGCAGAGTATGGAAGTCGATAAATTGATAACTTCGGCTTTATCCAGTTCTCGAACGATGTCGTTCTCTTTATCCAGGATGCTGATGTGATAACCGGATCGTATGAATCCATCAATAAGCACCTGTACGTTGCCATACCTGGGATGAAGCTCAATGATCCACGTATGCACATTCTTCATTCTTTCAAGCGCTTCTGGAAAAATCTGGAATTCGTTCCCCTCGATATCCACCTTTACGACTGTCGCCGAATTGTCGATGGCGTGTAATGGAATGGTCCGGACTTGCATGCCGGCAGTAGAGAGCAATTTGCCATTTGTGCGGGGAAGAAAGCTGCTCGTGCCGAAAGTAGTTGATACAGCTGCTTCCACAATTTCGATGCCATAGCCATTTAAGGATGCATTTATCTCAATAATTGAGCAATTAGATGGTAACGGTTCTACGGCAAACAAACTTGCTGGTTTGGGTACGGAAGCGGCCAAGAACATGCTGTAATGACCATGGTGGGCTCCAATGTCGAGAATTCTTTCGCCCGAAAGCTTGACATTCTTCGCAACCCACTCATATTCCACAATCGCGTGTTTTTTCGGTGGGAAATACCAAGCATCAGCTTGCGTACTGCTGAAGAAAAATCGGAATTCCCTCTCAGCTATTTGTACCTGTTCAATATGCGGTGAGAATTTTCTTCTCCAAACAGGGATCATGATCCGATAGTAGAGCCCCTGGAAAAGCTGGCGAATAGAATTTCTAAACATCAAGAATACCTATCCAGCGAAGCCGTCCGCATATGCCGCCTGCACCGCACACTTCTCGGTCTGACATCAGTAGAGGTTGGCGGTTCCTCATTCTGAGCGTGAAATCCATTGGTAACCTCAGAAGGAATAGAATTTCTTTAGAATAATTTTTGTGACGTCTTCATTATCAACAGCCACGATATTCCCCCATGAAGCCGGGCTATTCAGCTTGCTCGGAAACTCTGAAATACGGTCCCACTGATAAGTACCGCCGTATTCACTGATCGGCTTCCATTCTGATACCAGGACACGATAATCCTTTTCCTTCAGATAGGTAGCCAGGTCCTGCCACGTATATCCCAAGGATTCCGTCTTCCCATCGTCAAATTCGCAGATAACTACCTCTGGTCGAATAAGGTCCCACGGGAACCCTTTTAGCACGAAATAATCATGTCCCTCGGTATCGATTTTCAGGACATCAACTTCGTGAACTTGGTGTTGAACTAAGAATTCCTTTAAAGTTGTGACATCGACCACATCCGTGTGCGTGTGGGTCGGATGAAAAGGTGTCAAGCCGCTAATCCCCAGTGATACTTCGCTTGAATAGAAGATGACCTTCTCGGCGCTCTTATTGGACACCGCTCGCGGATCGATCGTCACGTTTGGATAGTCGCCGAATACATGCTCCAGGACTACTCGATTCCGTGGGTCAGGCTCGAATGCAAAAACACGCCATCCAGCATCAGCGAAGGGCGCCAGTTTGAGCCCAGTTGAAGCACCAACGTCGATCATTATTCGCCTTTTGCAATACCCTTAATGCCTGGAATACGATCAATACCTCGTCGGGTTCTTTTGAGAGCCGTTTTCTAATCTTCCCTCCCAGCCTTCGCAAGAGAGCGGTGAATCCTTCCGCACGGAGAACATATCGAATCTTCCTGCGATCCGATTTTGAGATCATCACGCCGCGACTGACCCTCTGGAACCTCGGAACTTCTGCCACAGCAGGATGAGGACAAGCAAGCTTACAAACATGCTAAGAGCCTGCCCTCCTACCGCCCCAGCGACATCCCAACGGCGAACCATAATAATCCCGATCGAGAGTGATACGGCTGCACCGGCTGCGTTGGAGTAAAAATATGCTTGGGGTTTCTCAATCGCCCGCAGCCCATTGGCAAATCCAAATCGTGCCGCCCCCAGAACGGCAACTAGCCCAAACGCGAGAAGCAGGTGGGAATATTGGCTATAAAACGCTTGCTGATATAGTGATGAAACTACAGTCCCACCAATGGATGAGATCACGAGACTGTAGAAACCAGCACCTAGAACAGCCCCTCCGCTGAGAATTCCCCGCCATCCTCAGCACGCTATCCTTTCCTTTCCTAATCGCCATTATCGAAAGCCGGGGGAGTAACAGCAACCCTAGCGCGGTGAGGATGTGCTCGATAGGTAGAAAAAGAGTCTGGAAGGCTTTGAATAACCCGGCCTTCTCCAAACCGAGGATCAAACCTACCACGGGCACGTACATCAGGTTGACCAGCCAGTAGACCACGCCTGTGGCAACGACCCAGCGCCCGTATTCCCAATGTAAGCCTAGCACCTCACTCAACTCGACAGGGGCTTGAGTCTCTTCGTGGGGAGAAACCTTTCTGCGAATCATCACACTCAGCACGAGTGCTGGCAAAATACTAGCTACCCCCAATAGGATCAGCGCGGCAGAAGCTGAGATAAGGCCTGTGGCATAGAAAAGCACTCCACCAGATAGGATGCCAAGGAAGTAGAGTACGCCACCTATGAGTGCGAGCGAGGGCTGCCCGAGTACATAACATTCCCTTCGGAAGAACCAGTAAAGGAAAATGAGTGGAAGCGATAAGGCCACGGACAGGAACGGGTTTGTCAGAGCGCCATCAGCTCCTGCGATCAGGCCTGTGACTACCAGGCTGCTGCTCAAGACAATGGTCAACCAGGTATTGAGTTTAAGGTTGGCTCGGAAGTACGCCTGGATCTGGTCGAGGTATCGACCAGATCCGAACACTGTAAGCGGCTCTAGGACCAACGCGCTGTGCAGCCATACGAGAAGCAGGAAGACTGCGTAGACAATCCCATAATAGCCATATTCTTCAGGTGCGAGCCAGCGGGCAAGCATAACGCTAAGGAGGAAGTTTGAGCCAGATATTAAGACCTGGTCAAGGATGGACACGGTGGACATGGTTGCCCAACTTTTGGCTTTATCAAATAATATCGACAAGCTTTAGCCCTCGTCTTATCCTTGAGACCACGATAATCACTGGGATGCTTACCCGCTCCAAGATGATGGAGTGTAATGTTATTGGTAATTTACGAATCCATGCTCTCCAAAGCCCAGAGCGAATACTCCGCTATCTGGAGGATAAATATAGCCTACTTGCCAAGGGGCTTGCTCCGGGGTGGCTATCCTCATCCAAGGTCGCGTCGACGGCTCGCAGACAACTATTGTGGCTCAGGAACGCCTCTCGAGTTGAGTAACATCAAGCATGTTTCTAACCACTTGCACATTCCTGCAGTCAACGTGGGTTATCCGCCAGATCCCATAAATCCAACACTGGTACCGATTGTATGAATGGCTACCCTCCTTCGAGTTGATCCCGAGTTAGGAGCAGCAGCACTTAGCCTCAATTGAAATCAAGGCTCGTGGCCGGTTTACGGCTTGTGAGCTGAATAATACTGCACTGACCCGAAGTCGGATACCAGGGGGAGGCCTGCAACTTCCTGCTCGCCGCCGCATACGGTGCAGATGACGGCACAGGGTGCAAAAGCGGGATCTTGATACCTGGCCGTTTCCGGCGAGCTGTGGATGTGCTGCAGCTGGATGCCGCTCTGCGGCGCATTCAGCAGCCACCAGAACGGATATTCAAACTCGTAGGCTTGCAGATAGAGCCCGACCCGGTTGCATTGGCTTTCTGTGCACTCGCTCAGCAACCCATACGTACTCATCCCGGAAATTGGGTATGTGCGCAAAGAGGATCTCATCACGCGGCGTGGTAAAAACGCTGTCGATACGGGTCGGCCAGGGTTTCATCCCGATCACAGGACGCATGTTGTTGATGAGCACGTAGGGCAGTGAATATATCAAGAAGAGCGCGGTGAGTGAAGCCCCAACTTTGCTGTCCAAGCTCGAAACAAAGGTACCAAGGAGCACACCTCCGAAGATATAAACCGGGAGCTGGTAGCGCATGCATACCGTCCAGGTGGCGCAGTCGCTAAATGAAATTAATCCATACCCAGCAAACGCAGCCAGGCTCATTTGAGCGAGCAGTTTGCCATCACGCTTGCGCAACCTGATTACAACAAATAGTAGAGCAAGGCAGGTGAGCAGGAAGTGGAGCGGATTTCCGGCGGTGTTGGCATAATCCACACCCCCTCCCGCAGCATGTTCCGGTAGCTTTCTGGATAGACCGCAGGGAACCACGCCAGGAGGTTCAGGATCCCCTCGTTCAAGGCGCTCACCGGCGTCATCAGGTTCATCGCCGCCATCTGTGCGATCTTAATCAACTGCCTGTTTACAATCGAATCCTGAAGCCCCATCGCCAACTCAAGCCTGTCTCCGACCATGTCGGGAGCCGAGGATGTGGACGGGTTGTTCCCGATGAAAGGGATCACAAGAGGCAGCCGATCGCCGTAGGGTCCCCCGTATGTCTTGATGTTCCGGACCCAGAAGGCACCATTCAGAACACCGGCCAGCAGCATGAGCAGGATGCCCTCTCGCAGAAGTTTCCCAAGTTCACTCCGCTGCAGACGGGGGAGGAAGTACCACGCCATGATCGGGACTGCAAAGGGCAGGAAGGTGCCTTTCGTGAGCATACCCAGCCCCAGGGTGAGACCAAGCGCAACCAGTTCCAGCGGCGCAAGTCGTCTTCGTTTGCTGAGCACGACGAAATACAGCATGGTCGCGATCCAGAACCCAGCCATGACGTCGTCCTTAGGCGTGGTCAATTGGAGCAAGCCCATCGGCAGGCTGAAGGTGAAAAGCCCCGCGACCCACTGCGATTTACGGCCTCCACCCAGGATCGAGACTATGCCTGCCGCAGCGATCATCATCCCGACCGCGCTGAACAATTGGACCGCATTGGCCAGCCGAGCCGAGCCTGATAGGACCATCATGTTCAGTACGAGCAGCTCGGTGAAGTACGGGCGTGTATTCTGGTTGTCGTAGATGGTTGGGAAATGGGCCAGGCTTTGATTCTGGATCCACTGGAGAGCGCGCGGGCATGTGGTACTGCATGACATCCACGTTGTTCGCCGGTGCGACCAGGCCGACAGCGAGCAGAATGGCCAGCAGGATGAATACGCAAACCAACAGGAGCCAATCCAACCCCTGAAGATCAGAGATGAACCCCTGCAATCCACGCCACCCGGCTAGAAGCCACCCCCGCCTTACTCCAGAAATCGTCAGCACCAGGGCCAGCAGCACCCAGGCAAGCGAGAGCCAGACAGGGTTGATCTTCGATAACGTGCCAAGTATCTCGGTGATGAAAACAAGGACCGTGCCGAAGGCGAGCATCGCCAGCAGCAAACCCTGGAGACGTGCCTCGCCGGTCCTATGATGTTTCTGTGGAGCAAGAAAGAACAGGAAGAGCAAGAATAAGGTAATTGGGAGAAGCAGCACAGTGAACGAGAGCAATGACATTCCTGCCCTCAGTGATCCGGCCAACCTATTGACTTAGGGAATGGTCGTCAAATTGTACCCAAACAAAGGTTTCTTTGTTTACGCAGATGGCTTTTAGGAAGGATCATTTCCGATGCCTGGGTCTGCTGAAGAGGCCACAATTGAGGAATCCCCTTCCCTGGCAGTCTTGAACATCCGGGGGGTGGAATCAATCTCGAATAGGATTTATCCGCGGCCTCAATACGCCCCCTTCCCTGTGAGCACAACGCCCACGGTCCGGATCAGGATGATGATGTCGAGCCAGATCGACCAATTGCGCACGTAGTGACTGTCGAGCCAGACCCGGTCCTGGTAGGGCAGGTCGGAGCGGCCGCTCACCTGCCATAATCCGGTCAGGCCGGGCCGGACTTGCTTGTATAGTTCGAAAGCCTCCCCATACTTGGGAATTTCGGCTGCAATGATTGGGCGAGGGCCAACGATGCTCATATCTCCCTTGAGCACGTTCCAGCACTGCGGCAGTTCATCCAGGCTCAGCCGGCGTATGACTTTCCCAATAAAAGTTAGGCGAGGGTCATCCCTGATCTTGTGGCTTTGCTCCCACTCCTCTTTCAACGCTGAACTTTGATCCATCGCACTCTTGAATACTTCATCGCCTGAATGAAGCATGGAGCGGAACTTCCATGCCCTGAATGGTTTGCCGCGCCGCCCGATGCGATTGTGTATATAGAAAAGCGGCCGGCCGGACTCGATCAGTATTGCGAAGGAGATGACCATCCCCACGATCAGGACCCAAGGCAGGAGGAACACGATCAAGATCAGATCGATCAGGCGTTTGACCGCCTGGCTCCACCAGAAGAGCAGGTTCTGGCGCAGCTCGAGGCCCAGGATGCCCTGCACCTGGCGTGGGACGACGTTGATGGCGGTTACGCCGAACAGGTTGGGGACGACGAGTATCCAGGGGAAGAACTCGCTCATCGACTGGACGAGCCGCACCAGGCGGGCCGGTTCGAGCCCGGGCATAGCGATTATCGCGGCCCGCACGCCATGCTCCCTCGCCCAGGCTGGAGCTTGCTGGAGGTCACCCACGACGGGTGTCGAAGCGACGGACTGCCCGAGCTTCCGGGGGTCGTCATCGAAGACCGCCGCCAGCCTATACGGGGGCGGTTTGAGGCGTTGGATCCCATCCAGGAAGATCTGCGCTGTGAGGCCCGCCCCCGAGCACCACGACCGGTGGACCGACGACACCGATGCGGGCCAGTCCGCGCTTCAAGGGCAGCCGCAAGCAGGGCACAATCACGAGGCTCAGCAGCCAACCGCCGACGATGATGGGACGCGAGTATTGTGGGCCGGTGCGTGTAATGAAGGTCGCCGACATCACCAGCAGGCCGGCGAGCGTACAACCCCAGACGATGCGGCGCACCTCTTCGCTGGCGGTGTGCCACCAGCCCGGGTAGAGACCCTGGATGAAGAAACCCAGGGGCCAGAGCAGGAGCAGCGGCCATGCCTGGAGATAGAGATCAGGGCCGTGCTCCAGCGGGGGGAGCAGGGGCACCAACCGGCGAAAGCTGAAGGAAAGCCCGTACGCGAGCGCCACGGCCAGCAGATCGCCAAGCAGCATCACCACGGTCAGGACCCATCCGGATCGATTCGTGTGCGGTCTCGTTCCTTCATCCATTTGGAGAAGCCCCCTGTGCTTGAAAAGATCCGTTCATAATTAATTTCTCACACGCTGGCTTGTGATCATAGGTTCGTCGACCGCGAAGTGCAAGCTCCTGGCGATACAGCCGCCTTGCCGGGGGCGCCTGGCTGTCGCGCTCAAGCAGGCGGGAGTGTGGTCCAGAACGATTTCTGACGGCTGCAAGCCGCGCACAATCGATGCGGGAGGCGTCGCCAGCGCTTTCCAAGCGCGTAGCCCAGTGCCTTGAGCACTGATTCGACTGCGCTGCGAGGTATCCACACCCAGCTGCCGGTTCGCAATAGATATACGAGCTGGCCGATGGCGAAGGAAAGGCCGCGGCCGCCCGGTGCAGCATCTCCCAGGGCGCCCTCAGCCTGCGCGAAGAATACCCCGATATCGAAGTAACGTTGGAACTGCTCCTGGAGTGAGTACTCATGCGAATGGTAGACTACCGCATCGGCTTGATAAGCGACACGGTGTCCGGCGTGCAGCAACCGGGCGCAGAAGAGCATATCCTCGTTCACGATTACCTCCTCTGAAAAACCACCCAGCTGCTCGAAGGTTGCTCGATCGATGGCCGAGGCGGAGTTCGAGAAGAAGTAGGCCATCACTCCCAACCGCTCCACGTCAGCCTTGCTCCGGACGAACGAGTCGGCCGGGTAGTTCTGCTGGCGGGCGTACCGCTCGAGCAGCGAAGCGCCAGGGGCTGCGAGATGGCGGGCGGTCGCTGCCGCGGCTTGTCCTGTGGCAATCGGTCGGATCAGATGCGCAAGGAAATCCGGATCAACAGGGAGGGCATCCTGGGTGAGGAAGACGAGTACCTCGCCGCGGGCAAGCCGGGCGCCGAGATTGCGGGTACCGCCGTGGTGGAAGGATGCCTGCGGGATGAGCTCGACCCGGCAGCCGGCGGCTCGAGCGATGTCTACCAAATCGTCACCGGAGGATGAGTCGATGACAATGATTTCGAGCGGGGTGGGAAATTGGCGGTTGAGAATGCCGAGCAGGTCGCTTAATAGCTCGCCAGCATTTAATGTTGGAATGATGATTGAAGCGCTTAAAGAGGTGATGGACATAGCTCACAAGCCACAACCTGCTGTAAATCCGTTCGATGATAGAGAAAAACCATTCCCCAGATGCGCTGATGTGTTTCGCGTGGCCAAGCGGCCAGACAGCTCGATGGGGATCATGTTCCGGATGATATACACTCAAAGCGCTATCCGTCAACCCGAACTGTCCGTTCACTTGCGCCGTTGGATGCCATCAAATACCTGATTCCGCAAGAAGCCCCGGCGTGGTGGCAGAGCTCCTTAACCGCTGGGGGCGGTAGGACTGCCATCGCAATGGCACTTTAAGAATACGGATTTCTGCCGGTCGTGAAATATAAGCCGGGTGTAACTGTAATTTTGGCGCGGAACCTTATCCGCAAAAACCTTGCTTTGGAACCTGATCTTCAAGCCTCGGGGAGAACGAGGCAGCTCAAGCTTAGCCCTTGAGCTGTCTGGCGACCTTCTCACGCATCCATTGAACCATAATGCCAGGATTTCCTCTGCTTACACGCCGACCAGGACAATTAGCATGGGATAATCAGTTCCCTGATAATCTTACAGCATCACCTGAGATCGAAAACGGAGCGGGCCAAGGTTCTCAAACTTGCCTGGGTTAAGGAGGACATGATGCGAGGCGTAAATCGCTACGGGCAGCAGTTGACCCCCGAGGAGATTGCTGCTGGAAAACACAGGGACTTCATCGGGGGTTTGTGGGATGAAATTGGTGCCTTGCAGTTGAACTTCATGCAAGCCCAAGGCCTCCTCCCGCACCACCGGCTCCTGGATATCGGCTGTGGTGCACTTAGGGGCGGCCTGTACTTTGTCAACTATCTGGACGTGAGCCGGTATTACGGCCTCGACATCAACGCCTCGCTGATCGAGGCCGGCGAGATGGAGCTGAAGCAAGCTGGCCTGGACGGCAAGCAGCCTCACCTGGCGGTCAATGACCGGTTCGACGCGTCTACTTTTGGAGTGAAGTTTGACTTCGCCATCGCCGTGTCGCTCTTTACACACCTGTATGCCAACCAGATCGTCCGCTGCCTGATCGAGGCAAAACGGGTCTTAACTCCCGCCGGCAAATTTTATGCCAGCTTCTTCGAAGCGCCAGCTTCCGGGCATCTTCCCGAGATTCGGCATACTCCAGGCGAGATCATCACCCGTTACGACACCGATCCTTTTCACTACTCGCTAGCCGAATTCCAGTTTCTGGCGGGTATTGCAGGACTTACCATGGAAAGCATCGGCGATTGGGAGCACCCCCGGGACCAGAAGATGCTGTGTTTCCGCCGCCCCGGCTAGGTGCATGGCTGGGGTTTTCTGCGATTTCAATGTGCCCCGCAGGTGAGGCGAAGATACTGCGCCCTGCTATGAATGATGAATTAGAGGAGCCCAGAGCTTGCACCAGAACAAGGGTGTTAAGTCAGCTAACAGAGCATCCATGCTCCCATTTGAGGGGCTGGTTTTAGAGATGAAGATCATCAACCCCAAGTAGGTTCTTTCCTTCCAAAGGAATTGGAGGACAAGACGCACCAATCGATCATGCTAATTTCTCATGCTGAGATTAGGATCTATCTGCGGGAAGCTTGCGAATAAAGGTTCCGTTGGTCTTGCGGGTTACCAGGGATACCCTTTATCGTTCCACTCGATTTCGATTTCTGATTGCCTTATGGTTTAAGCCTGCGATAGAGTACCCTCTGGATAGTGATTTTGAGCCAGATTACCTTCTTGGCTAGATGGCGAGGTGATTTTGCCTCAGCCTTTAGAGCAGGCTATGATGATGCTTTCGATATGAGCGGGCTCGGTAGCTCAGAATATGGAGCTCCCTGGGAGGAGCCTATGTCCTCTATCCATACAATCATGGCCAAGCTTTTCGGACAGGACCCCAAACCTGGAAGCACCGTGATCTGCGTGCTCGGCATGCACCGTAGTGGGACGAGCTGTCTTGCTGGATGCCTTCAAGAAGCGGGTTTAGAGTTAGGCGATGTCGTCGAGCGTGCACCGCACAACCCAAAAGGCAACCGGGAAAATCTCGCCATCCGCAGTCTCAATGACGATGTGCTGGCTTACTCAAATGGCGCCTGGGACCAGCCACCGGAGAATCTGCGCTGGACACGTGGACACCGACGACGACGTGACGAAATTATCAGTGGTTATGCAGAGTTCTCACCATGGGGTTTCAAGGATCCCCGTACGGTGCTCACCCTGCCGTTCTGCGGTGAGGTACTACCTCACCTGCTGTTCGCCGGCACTTTCCGTCACCCGATGGCTGTTGCTGGCTCGCTCGCATGGCGGGATGGCCTGGGCGCGATAAGGCGCTGGCGTTGTGGCTCGCCTATAATCAGGCCATTCTCTCCATTCACAGCGAAAGACCGTTTCCAATCCTATCCTTTGATCTCCGACCTGATAAATATCGGGCGGCCATCGTCCGCATGATTGCGGACTTCGCGCTCCGCCTGACCCCATGGGACCCACCTTCTTCGACTCCCGGCTCAAGCATCAGAGCGCAGCGGGATTTGATGATCTGCCAAAAGATGTTCTCGACGTCTACCGAAAGCTGCAGCAGATCTCTGGGATGGCTCGGAGTCTGTAATGACCACGCCTCCGCGTGTATCCCCGTAATAGTGTGCTTTTTCGACATGCGGAGGGAGGCGCGACGCACGCTGTTCTCGTTGACTGATGGCTACCAGCGCGGCATCGAGGTGGGGAGCTATGAGGTCATTGCGATCGACAATGGGTCTAATGAACCCCTCGACGAAACCGAGGTGCTGGGCACGGCCCTTATTTCCGTTATCTGTACTTCGAGCCTCAAAAACCTTCGCCCGCCGCTGCTCTGAATTACGGAGTTGAGATCGCCGCCAGCGATCTGGTGATGATCATGATCGACGGAGCCAGGATCGTCACGCCCGGCGTCATTCACTATGCTCTGAAAGCTCACGCCGCTTACGAATGTCCTTTTGTGTATACGCTGAGCATGCATCTGGGTCCGCAGCCCCAGTACAAGAGCATGCTAACGGGCTATAACCAGACAGTGGAAGATGATCTGCTCAAGACAATTGATTGGAGGAACGATGGCTACAATCTGTTTCTTGTCTCATCACTTGCCAGCTCCAGCAAGGATGGTTATTACGGCGACATGGCTGAGAGCAACTGCATTGCTGTTAGCCGCCAGCATTATCGAAGACTCGGCGGCTTCGACGAGCGTTTCAGTTCGGAGGGCGGTGGTCTGGTAAACCTCGATTTCTTCAATCGCGCTGATGGAAGATGAATACCTTGAACCCGTAGTTTTACTTGGCGAAGCCACTTTCCATCAATTTCACGGCGGAATATCTGCCAATACCCCCTTGACCAAGGGCCCACTTAAGCGCTTCGCTAGCGAGTACGAACGCCTTCTTGGAATACCATACGAGACGGTGCGGCGCCGACCACACTATCTGGGGCACCGGCCATCACAGGCTGCGGAACTCTTTGGGGCAGAACCTGCGATCAATGATCGATGTCAGGAGGAGCGTGGTACATCTTTGGCTGGACATATCAAGGTTTGTAAAATGACATGCAGTCCATCATTCGAAGCGCCAGCTTCCGGGCATCACGTGGAATCACGACCCAATATGGTGCCGAATTCTTTCACTAATCGGCCGACGAGCAGCAGATGGTGGCAAAAACCGCCGGTGTGAGCGTGGGATCCACTGGCGATTGGGAGCACTACCAGGATCCGACTATGCATCCGGTGGGCTGAATGGTTGGCCAAACTTCTCCCATGTAGGCTCGACGATAGCAGTTTGTGTCTTGCATTGGCTCTAATCAACAATGGGAGGTGTTATCGGACCAGAAACCAAGGTCAGAACGCGTTTCGAGCATAGTAACAGCGAAATGATTTCGCTTCTCAATGGCACAGATATAATGGTATGCTTTGTGACTAACAAAGAAAATAAAAATCGGATGCCGCCGATGAGTTTCGTTTGTGACCTTTCAAGCCTTGAATCCCTTGCCATATGAATAATCCCTATATTATTGCGTTTGAGCTCCTCGAACTCATCCTTTTTCTCTTATGCCTGGGCCATGCAGTACGAACGGGAAGGGCGGTTGTGTGGCAGCTCCTTGCTGGCATTGCTTATGGCATTCTCTTGGAGCTTTTATCTTTACGTCAGGCACAAAGTTACGATTATGAGCAGTTCAGCCTAATGGTATTCGATGTCCCTCTCGCCATTGGAATTGCTTGGGGCAATCAACTCTACGCCATGCGGCTTTTTACGGACACCACGGATTTGCCGGAATGGTCCAAACCAGTCTCGGATGCCCTGCTTAATTGTCTTTATTGATTTCCTCGTCGATCCCGTTGCGATTCGCTTGGGCTTGTGGCATTGGCGGGGGATTAGCTGGCGGAACAGTTCTACGGCGTTCCATATGCTAATTTCTGGGGGTTCTGGTCTGGGCCTTTTCCTTCTCGGCGGTCTTGCGCTGGCTGGGGCGAAGTGATGGTTGGCTTGCGAGGTGGCTCGTGCCTGTAGGTGCAATTCTAATCGGCCTCAGCGTGCTTCTTATCACCACCCTGATAATAGGTGTGATTATTCCCCTCTCGGCAATGGGATTTGCAACGTCTGTGTTGCTGCTGCTCGCGCTGAACCCTGATCTTGACTAGACAACCCCGCTTTCAACGGTCGCCGGATCTCTCGTCCTCAGCCGTTTTAATCATCTCACAAGCTTCTTTTCTTGTGATGGGCATAGTCTCCGGTGCTCTATCGCAATCACTTGGATTGTTGGCGGTAGGCATAGTTATTTTTTCAATCACGATATATTCCTATAAGAAGTTTCATCTATGGCCTTCAACATAATCTAGCGAATAAATTGGACATTAACACCTGCATCTTTTCGAATGGGGGTTTCAGTAATGCCGGAGAGCAATTGCCGCGGATTACTGCATTATGCTCTAATCCTGCTATCTAATAGCTAAAGTATTTTGCTCGTTAGAAAGTTGCTTTCTCGCAAATCGAGGAGAGTACATTGAAACAACGTCTGCATTTATTGTTTGTCATATCCTTTTTCTTGATATCTGTATACGGGGTTGTGATCCAGCCCCTCCTGCGCTTGACTATTCCCCTCCCAGCTCTTCCTGGCGGCATCTTTGGGCAGACGATTCCAACGGTTTTATTTGCCTTGGCTCATGCCGCCTACGCCCTCGGATGGAAAAATGCACTCACCCTCTTTGGAATTAGCAGCATCATATCGTGGGCACTTGAGCAGCTCGGCGTAGCCGGCGGTTGGATTTATGGCGGCTATCATTACACAGGTGTGCTCGGAATACGCTTGGGGTTTGTCCCATTGCTCATCCCACTTTCATGGTTCATGTATTTGTACCGCAGCCTTGTGGTTGTTAACTGCATTCTTGGAGATCCACCGATCAGCAGCCGAATTAAGTTGCCCGGTCATTTGGGTAAGCCCTCTCGGAGGGGTTGTCACAACGGCCCAGACCTTGTTTTCGATCCAATCTCTCTCGGTCCGCTTGTCAGAGCATGGGTATGGGAACAGGAGGGCGGCTATTTGGCGTGCCGGTTCAGAATTTTATGGCTGGATTGTCACGGGCTTTATCGTTTTCGTCGTATATCTGATACTCGAGTGGCGCTTTCCACCAATTCGCTGGGCTCAAGTACCCGCTGGTTCACAGCAATGCCGATTGTTTCCTATGGCTTTCTAATGGTAACGCTCGAGTGTCCTGCGAGAATACGGTCCTCCTGAACTTGCAGTTATCGGTCCATTTGTTCTGGGATCGCCAATGCTGTTCGCTCTTTCGAGGTTGTGGTACTCGCAAGGCACAGATCGGTGCGACATTACGGTCTCATGATAGAAAAGAGAAAGCATAGCAGCACCTCGCGTGAAGAAAGATTCGCAATTGCTTTCTTTTCGACCCTTCGGGTTCTCTCAGGAACCGGGATTTCGAGTTCGGATCACTCAAGTTCCGAGCCATGGGTGAAACTGATCTCGACCACAAATGTGATTCCCAAATTATGCTTGGGATGCTCGGTTTTCAATTCCTGCAACTCACGATTAGTGGGAGTTAGCACGAAGGGCGTGGTAATTGAGTTAACTAGGAGCAAACCTGAAAGATCTGCAAGAATTCAGCCGACCGTCTATTAGGCTGACCCCTCAAATTTGAGTGCCATCCTCCACGCGTTCTAAACGTATCGAGTAAGAGAGTGTTGCATTCCCTTCAAACCCTACCGAATTTCATTACGTGGGCTGATCGGCATATGTCTAAAGTGTGACCTGAATTTGGCACATCCCGTGCTTCATTGCGTTCTTCCAACCCAGGGAGCAGGTTCATGTTTCTCGTGGCTTGCTCGGTAAAAAAACAGGTTCTGCATGAGTTGAAATCGCACACTTGGGTTTTACGAAATTATCATTTTGTAAAAATTCTTTACTCCAATCCTTCCCCTGTCAACTTGGCTTGGTGTCTACCCTCTGTCCTGCTACAATATGCAGCTAGTCAGAGGGCTATCAAACGCAGAAGGATTCAGGGTGGCGAAGCTCCTCGCAGGATAAATTCCGCCACTGAGCCGTCCTTTGATAATTCAACCTTGCCCAGTTGAGGAGTGATTTCAGCTTGCAAAATCTCGGCCGCCCTAGCCTTGCCAACAACCGATCGACGTCCTGGTGGAATTCCCTTCCAGAGCGGAGTAAGCTAGGCATTATCCTCCTTGGTTTTCTAGGATTCTTCCTGCTGTTGCTGCTCCCTATTGCTCATTCAGGCTCAATATTCGGGACTGTTGACACTCTCTTTGGGCCTGCACTATCCAATACCTTTCTTGATCGCATCCGGACACTGGTATCTGGCCAGTTCACTGGACAGTCGATGTATCCAGCTGATATTGCACGTTATGGGGAGACAGGCATAGGTTCCGCAAGCATCTTCATGCTGTTCAGAGCACTTGGCGCAAGCGATGTTTTCGCGCTGTACTTCACTCAAGCCTTTTTGCTCGCGATGATGGCATTCGCATGTGTTCTTCTAGCAAGGCAATATACTGAGTCTTTGTCTTCGGCCGTATTCGTGGCATTTATTTTTAGCACTTCAAACTATGTTTGGGCCGATATCGATCACTTGCCAATCCACTTCTATTTTTTTCCGCTATTAGGTGCCTATTTCATAAAACGTGCGATCAGTGAAGACAACGCAAGGTTAATGCTTGCCGCCGGGTTTATGGGCGGTCTCCAGATGTATTTTTCAGTGCAGGTTTACATCTATCAGACCCTTATCCTTGCGGTGATCTTGTTGTTTAGCATTCGCAACCTATGGAAAGCCAGCTCGTGGCGCGGCATTGGCCTTTTCGCAGGCACATACTTACTAATCCCAATTCCACTCTTCCTTTTTTACCTAAACACCGTGCTCAATCTTGGCGTAGTAGATGTGTTTTCTTTGAGCCAGTGGGAGGAAGTATATAGCTTCCAGCTTTCAGACTTTCTACGTACACTCCCCGGCAAGCTAATCACGTATCCATTTATTAACCCAAGTGCCGGTGGGTGGCCCAGGGTTGCACATTCCGCGTTCGTAGGCCTGGCCACGCCTCTCCTCGCGATATTAGCGATTCCCCGTTTAAACAAACAAAAGTTAGAGCTAATCTTGATAGGGATATTAGGTCTTGTGTTTGCTCTCGGGAGGACGATTACAGTTGGCGAGACAGTGATCGAATCTCCTCTTATTCTCTTCTATAAATATATTCCCCTCGCGAAATACCTTCGTGTTGAACTACGGAGCTATACAATTGCACTCCTATCGCTGAGCATTTTGGCCGGCCTGGGCTGGGAAAAAATCTCACATCACCTTGGAAGATTGAACCGCAAGCTTCCCTCCATAGGATTGGTGCTTATTACTCTTTTCATTTCCGCGGAAAATATTTCATGGCCTCTAAACTCATATGAGATCATGAAGTATCCAGCAATTCCAGGTGGCTATGCCCAGTTCTTCAAAGATAAGCCTAACGCATTGATTTCTGGATTTGCCTTCAAACAGCACGCAATGGCCAGATTACATCGATGAGATCATCTATGTAATCTGGCAAACCAAGCACGAAAGAAACATTCTGGGTGGCGTAAGCGGCTATTTTCCGCCAAGCAGAATCATGGTCCAACAATACACCGACCGTCTGCCATCTGCGGATTCGTTTTATTATTTTGAGTCCTTGGGCGTCACGCATTTCGTCTGGCATGATTTGCCATTTTTAGTTTGCCATACCCCTCACTCTATGTCTGGGTGTGATCCAGCTACCGGCACGCGCTTTGGGATGGTAGCAGAGGGCTATTCTTGGTTAGATACCACCCCTTATCTTAGATTGGTATTTAACAACGATACGATTTGTATCTACGAACTTCGTCCGGGACTGAGCGAATGAATTTCATCAAGTGCTGAGATCTCCGTGATTGAAGGAAAATTAGGATAATTTGTCGAATCAGTACATGTTTCTTTGGGGTGCCAGTGCTCCAAGGCTGAGGAGAAGCCCTCATGGGATACTTGCTTTTTGAAATTGTGATTTTTGTATCCTGGGCGTATGTATTTCTCTCAAGGATCCGTGGAGCTCGACTGATGGAATTTGAGGACCTACACGTCCTCGTTTTTGCGATCCCCACAACAATCCTTATGGAGCAGAGGCAGAACTGTATCCAGAGCGGTTCATTCTATCCATCGTCACTTATCTTTTTTCCCGGCTATCATTTCCCCATCGCGATTATTTTTGCTGGCAGCCTTTATGCATGGGGCATCTATGCCATCACACGTGCCGTAGCCACCCGCATTGCTAACAGGACGTCGATCCTATTTCATCTTGTCCACCTCGGGCTGTTTCTGGTTTTCTTGCTAACCTCGAGGCTTGTTGAATCGTTTAGTGTAGGTATTGGATATTGGCAATGGTTTAGGATGCCTGATGCACGGACTATGTTGATTGGATCGTACATATACTATTTCTGGTTTGCTTTTCCAGCATTCCTTGCAGCGAAGTTTTTCTCGTGGCATTCGAAGCATACATCCCGCCAACCGGCGATAGCTGGGAAACCGGCCGGGGACTCGAAGTAGGCACACACCGCAAACTCGTTATTTCGGTAATCGGATCTAGTTCAGGCGAGATGAAGACATGAGCACAAGTTTTGGAGCGCTTCTTCACAGTATCCGCTATCGCGACGCCCTCATTTTCCAAGCCCCCTCGCTGGTGGGCCTGGCGTTTGTTTTTCCCAGTTTGACACTCAGTTCGACATCAAGAATCATCATCTTCTTGCTGGCAGGGTTCCTGCTGATGGCGCACATCTTTGCTTTCAACGACTGGTCTGACCGGGCTTCGGATGCTAGCAGCGCCCCGGAAGACACGGCTGATGCTGCCGACCAGCCGATTTCCCATCATGATAAGCTCTGGCTAGCCCTGGTACTGGGTCTGAGCGGCCTGGCCCTTCTGGGAGCGCTTTCGTTCAGGCTGCTGGTACTTGGAACACTGATCCTACTCCTGGGGGTTGCCTACTCGTTCCCGGTCCTGCGCTTCAAGGGAAAAGGCATCCCGCTTCTGTCATCCTTCCTGCACATCGCCGGCAGCGTGCTGACATTTTTACTGGGGTATGCCCTTTTCTCAGGCGTCGACGCCCGGGCGCTGCTGATCGGAGGTTACTTCGGCCTGATCATAACCGCCGGTCATCTCGTTCAGGAAATCCAGGACCTAGAAGGGGATCGCGCCACCCATATCTCAACCAATGCTGTACGTTTTGGACCGCGTTTTGCCTTCCTGGCCTCCTTTTCACTTTTCACGCTATCCTTCGTCTACCTGTTCGGACTGGCGGCGGGCGGCTTGATCCCGCCTGCCCTGGAGTTCCTGCTGGTCTTCTACCCCGTTTTTGCGGTCCTCGCCGCGAGAACAATCAAGCACGGCCTCGACTCCCAGAACGTACGGCGTTTCCGGGGTCAGTATCGAATCCTTTTTGGCATCATCGTGGTCACCATGGCGGCTGTTTCTGTGGCGAGCTCCTGGAAGTAGGTATGCGCACCATGAACTCGAGGTTGTCACTTGCCGAGCAAGTGCAAAGTTGATCCAGCAGGCCTCTAATATCCCATCCTTCTAGTTGACACGAGCTGGCAGGAATGTCCAGGCATTCCGGGAGGCATGTGCCGCTATAGATAACTTCTAATTCCAACGCTGAAGTACGCAAGAACGCGTTGACATGATGGGTAGTTAGCGTTGTCTAAATCTGCATGGAGGCAAATCCTTCCATTCGCAGCAAAGGGATGCATCCCAAATGATCAAACCTACGAGTAGGGCCGTGCTGTGTAAACGCTTGCTTGCTCTTGCATGCCTCGCGATGCTCGCAGGTTGCGTAAATGTTGGAGAGCAAAGCACGCCCGACGCTGTGCCAGAGATAAAGCCAGGTATTCTGCAAGGGCACCAGCCTCCCGAGTCGCTCCCAACCAGACCGGCCCTTCTTCCGCCAGCTCCTGCTGCCGATTCCACAGTGCTCGCACCCGATGCTGAGTTGAGCGGAAACAGCACCTCTTTAAGTGGCAGCCCGACCGGGGACATGGCTGCAGTAAACGACGTGCCAGAAATATCCCCGGGTATTTTAAAGGGATACTTACCCATCGAAAGCCTCCCAAACAGCCTGGCCCTGCTGCCTCCGCCTCCGGCAGCAGGTTCCACTGCTCTCGCCCTTGATCTGGACGTAAGCCGAAACAGCCTCGCATTGAGTGGTAGCCCACGCTGGGACTTGGCTGCAGACGACGCTAACTTGATGTTTCCGCTGGCAGCCGGCACATTCTCCTGCGCACTGAATGCTCCAATCACCGAGCAGGACACACCACATTTATACATGTTGATTTGCCGAACCCTCACCGATGCAGGCCTTGCTACTTACACAGCCAAGAACAGTTACATGCGCACTCGACCTTTCGTTGTAAACAAAGAACCCACCTGCACGCCGGAACAGGATGGATATTTGAAAATGGATGGTTCCTATCCTTCCGGGCATTCCGCGATTGGGTGGGCATGGGCTCTCATCCTAAGTGAGATATCCCCCGAACAGACCGACGCAATCCTTGCCAGGGGACGAGCCTTTGGGCAGAGCCGCGTGATATGCAATGTTCACTGGCAGAGCGATGTCATTGAGGGACGAAGTGTGGGTGCCGCCGTGGTCGCTAGGTTGCACTCCGATCCCGCGTTTCTTGCTGCGATAGAACTAGCCCGGGCCGAGCTTATGGCTGTACGGGCCATAGGCCTGAACCCTCTACGGGACTGTGAGGCTGAGGCTGAGGCTTTGGCCCAGTTTCCACCTTTGGCTCCCTGGCCAGCTAACAAATAGCAAGGCGACTTATGAGGCAGCGCCCATGGGAGACCAGGGCAGGCTTGCCCAGTCCAATTCAAGCGAAGAGAAGCCCTGTGGCTGGCGCTCTGCCTGGGAGTGGGTGGGCAGGTCCTGCCTGCCGACAAGCATGAAGGCAGTAGATCGGGTTTGCAGTATCCTTAGCCGGTAGGATCTCGGGGATCCGCCTGCAGTGAGGATGTAGGCGTGATAGGTCCTAATCGGGTGAAATGAAAGCTAACGAAAAAACGCTGTTAGCTCCGCCAATCGCATTCGAGCCGTTGGCGGCCGGTTTGCGCAAGGCTTTTCATGTTTCTTTGCTCGAGTTCAGCATATGCCTCGAAACCGGATTGGACGATCGGGGACTTAGACCACATGAATATAGGTGCACGAACCTGTTGGCGTTTCCCTGTCCTCGATCCTGGTATCGGGGCTCTGGGAGCCCAGTTATCACAGGTGTAATCTCGAACAGATTCCGGCAAGATTTCCGAATAAAACCCCGGCTTTAAATGTAGCCCCCCAGGAGGGCGTTCATCAGGATGACCCCACAATCGCGTGCACCAACAGACGCCCCACAACCTTTCGACACCCGGCTCGATTCATTTTTGCGGGTGACCTGTTCGGCCGTCGTTGTGCTCCTTGCCTGCTGGACCGTACTGGCCAACATCATCGCCCTCTCGGGTAATAGCTTCGGCGACCTCCTCAGGCTCGCGCCCCTGGTGCTGATTGCCTCGGTGGTCATAATTGCCTATCTGGGTATCCCGCGCATGGAACTGGCCAGCGCTCTTGCCGGAAGAAAGCCAGGCGCCGGCGGAAAACCCGAAGATAGCCGTAGGCTAATCCATCTCCTGCTCGGCGCCGCACTCGCAGCGATCTTCGCTTTCGGCAATCAATACAGGATCTTCTGGGTCCTGACCGTCCTCTACTTAGCATTCTTCTTCCTTCGCCAACTCCGTGCCCCGCTGCTGCAAATTCGCCGTGCCGGCAGTGGCCCTTGGAACAACCTGCCATTCTTTGCCGCACTGGCATTTGCGTTACTTGGTGCGCTGCTCATCAATCGTGTGAATGTGGACCAGACGCTCGCCATCAACATGACTGTCTCGGTGCTGGATAATCCGGGCGCAGGGATCTTTACGAGCGACTCGGTGCACGGCATTCCCGGTGTCTACCTCATACCCTCCTACCGGGTCCACTCCTTCGAGCTCCTCACAGCCATGATTGCGAAAGTGCTGAACATCGCCGATCCGATCACTGTGCTCCATTTTATCTTTGCCCCGCTGCTGAGCCTGTTTTGTGTCCTTGCGGCGGCCAGGTTTTTTCGGGTGTTCTTGCCCCGCTGGTGGGGCTGGGCAACCCTGGCGCTCATCGCCATACTCCTGGTCCTGCGCAGCACCTATACGATGTATGGCAATTTTGCCTTCGTGCGAATGTTCGAGGGAAAAAGCCTGTTCCTGACCGCGTTGATTCCCCTGATCGTCGTTTACGCAGCCGAGTTTTTTGCCCAGCCCAACCTGAAGAATTGGCTACTTCTCTTTTTCGCCCAGGCTGCGGCGGTCGGGATGACGGCCAATGCCTTATATGCGGCGCCGATCGCCGCCGGTCTTGGCCTGGCTGCCTGCTGGCGGCCTTCATGGTCAGCCAGCCGCCGGCTGGCCATCGGCCTGCTAGCCTCAATCTACCCAGTCGTGGTTGGCTGATCGTGCGCGGCGCGTTCATCCGGGAGGGACTGATCGCCGGATTGGATGACTTCGAACCCTTCATGCCGATTGACGCGGCCGCCCACCTCGTGCTGGCCACGGGTCTCACGCTCTGGTTCTGGCTCTTCGCCCTATCGAGCGCATGGAGCGTCCTGTCCGATCGTGCGACCCGACTTTGGGTGCTCGCCTTCAGCCTGGGTTTCATGTTGATCTGCATAAACCCCTTCGTGAGTGAACTCTGGGGGGCGAACGTGACAGCCAAGTACCTTACGTGGCGTCTCTTCTGGACCCTGCCCCTGCCGGCGTTCCTGGCAATCCTGCTGGTTGAAGGGATCGCCGGGAGCTTTCATAACGGTCTCGCGAGGCGGGGCGTGCTCCTGGTCATCATCTCGGCCGTGGGTCTAACCCTGGCCCTGGGAAGACCGTGGAAGGATGGGGCCTTTATTGGATTTCGGCTCGGATTGAAGGTGCCCGTGGCAGAGTATGCCGTCGCCCAGCGGGTGAACCAATTGGCTGGCAAGGATGCCCCGGTTCTCGCACCGGAGTGGATTTCTGCCTGGGTTCCGACCTTTCGTCAGCATGCCTATCCATTGGTCGCCAGGCGGCATTATACGGAGGGAATTCTCTCGGTGTTCGCGGACCGGGTAAATGCCCAGGAACTCCAGGAGAGGCTTGCCCTGCACGATTATGTGACCAGTGGTGGAGCAGGCAGCGAGACGGCACTCTCCATACTTCGGCGTTGGCTCGGAGAGAAGAGGATCTCGGCCATCACTATCGCGCTCAATCATCAGGATCTGGAGAAGATTTCAGGGGTCTTACATCAAGCCGGATTCGACCACACCGATTACCTTGGCTACAGGCTGTACTATCAGCCACAGGCAGAAGCACTAACCCGCACTTACGCGTGGGCCATCGACCCCAGAACAACAACGCAGCCGTAGGTGATGAGAAGCTTGCTCACTCCGCAGTAAGCCTGCCCCCCTGCGCAGGACCCTCGACGGCCAGTGTCCAAAATATTCCTCATCCAGGTTCTCCCTCTTTTGGGACAGCTGCTTGGACAAGGCCAATCTCCTTGCCTCACCCAATGCCGAGTCATCCTCGCTCGCCAGTTGTGCTATCCTGTTTGCCAACCAGGTTTGCTCGAGAGGCACGCTTGCCAGGCTGCTGACCAGATCCCGAACCATGTCACAGCTGTCCAGTATGTGTTGCGTGTGTGGCCGCGAAACCAAGGCCCAGGTGACATCGCAGACCGGCAACCTGGCTTCCAGTCACAGCCGGGCGCCCTGACGATGAACAGCTCCGGATGAAATGGCATACTAGATGCGGCACGTGATCATTCACTACCATATCTATAAGAACGCCGGTGTTACGGTTGATGCCATACTGCGGAATAATTTCGGTGAGCAGTGGGGAACGATCGAGGCGGCCCGTCGTAGGGACATCATGAGTCCGGCGAGCATCCTGCTTTTTAGCCTGGACAATCCGCAGCTCAAATCAATATCAAGTCATCAGGCCAGGCTGCCTGTACCCGTTCACCCGAATGTGGTCTTTCATCCGATAGTGTTCCTGCGTCATCCTATCGATCGCGTTGGATCCGTCTACTCCTATGAGAGCCGGCAGCCCCCGGACAAACACATTCCGGCGAGAGAAAAAGCCCATGCCCATGACTTTGCTGGATTTGTTAGATGGGGCCTGGAAGAAAGCCATAATGTCGCAATCCAGAACTTCCAAACGGTTCACCTGGCGGGCAGAGAGGACGACATGAGGACCGCCGCAGCAATTGATTCGGACTTGCGAGAAGCAAGGCAGCAACTTTTCAAGCTTCCCTTTTTTGGAATTGTGGAGTTTTTCGATAAGTCGATTGCACGGATGGGCGACTACCTGCTAAGGGATTTTGGACGGTTGAACATGGATTACGTTCCTGCTAACCAGACCCCTGGCAGGAAGGAAACGCTCCAGGAACGAATAGACGACATTCGGGATGCCCTTGGCCCAGAGCTCTACCGAAAATTGCTCGATAAAAACGCTCTTGATATGCGCTTATACGACTATGCCGTGAGCTTGTTTCAGTCGCGCAATGCTGACTAGGGCATACGAGTCAAGTCCATACACGGCAGCAACACCCGCCCAAACCCCTCCAGCGTGAGTGCCACTTTGACATGACCGTTGGACCTTCTTCACCCCGGCTCCCCGATCGTCACTTGCGGCTTTGGGAGCTAACCCTCGCCAACCTGCATGGATAAGGCCAAAAACTTGTCAGACGAAGATGATTGATGTATGCTCCACCATCGTTGGGCTCACGAACCCGGCGATCAAGCTTAGGTGGTCTTTGCGACTTCTCTAGCGCCCCATTCCATCAGAAGTGAAACCGGGCTGTGGCTACCCACCGATCGTAATGCTAGCAGGATCGACGATCTCGGACCTTTTCCAGTCGGAAGTACGCTTCGGTGTTTACACTCCGGGAAGTCGCCTCACAAACGCCGGATGCTCATTCGTATCGGTCGGGACACCATTAACTGTGAGCCAAATCAGATAACAATACCGGGCCGAAATCGCCGGTGTGATTGAGAGGCACGAATGCGTAGTGGCGAACTTGACCTCAGTCGATACGACACGGACAAGGTCCCTCATCAATACCTTAACTGGTACGACGAGATCTTTGCCCCGCTTATTGACAAGCCGAATTCGGCTCTTGGAACTTGGCGTATATCGGGGCGGGTCACTCCAGCTTTGGCGAGATTACTTCCCTCGCGGCGAGATAACCGGGATCGATATCCGCCTCACCGTTGAATTCCAGAGCGAGGAACGAATTCAGGTATTTGAAGGAAGCCAATCCGACACGCGTTTTCTCTCGCAGGTGGCTGACAATCGTGCTCCCGATGGGTTTGACATCGTGATTGACGATGCCTCTCATATGGGCTTGCTGACCAAGGCATCGTTCTGGCACCTATTCGACAATCATCTTAAGTCGGGAGGAATGTACATCATCGAAGATTGGGGGACAGGATACCTCGACGATTGGCCCGACGGGAAGCAGTTCAACCTTAGCACTCAAACCGATCCGAAACCTGGGAAGCACCCATTCGCATGCCACAGCTATGGCATGGTTGGATTTGTCAAAGAACTCGTTGACGAACAGTGCTCCCACGCGCATACAGCTGGAAGCCTGGCAAACATCTCCACCGGCAGACCCTCAAAGTTTGCGAGCCTGCTTATCCTGCCCGCCCTGGTTGTGGTCACGAAGGTCTAAGTGCCTGATAGGTCGCCCCCCGCGGGCTATCACCAGCACCAAATAAGATCGGCTGCAGCCCAAAGGCGAATACTATCTCAACCTCTTTCGTCCAAGCGAGGACACGCTCGGCGATCCACTGCGTCTGCCTGATCCAGGCGCAATCAACTTCGGAGGTATACTCCAAGCCATGCCAAACGATAAGTATCCACTACCTACTACTCAAGAGGATGCGCGTCTTAATCAGGGTTGGTATCACACCATCGAATTGCCTGGAGGACTCACAACAAACGGGGTGTATGATCTTCGCCCTGTCGTAAAGCACTACCACCTTCCGGAAACGCTGACAGGAATGAGCGCACTGGACGTCGGATCAGCAGATGGTTTCTGGGCATTTGAACTCGAGCAACGGGGGGCAGCTCCCGTAGTCGCCATCGACGTTGACCGCTGGGGAGATTTCGATTTGACGCCTCCGGTTCGGAAGCTTAGATCCGACGGCCTTGAACGAGACATGGCGCTTAATTTTCTAACAGCAAGCAGTTGGAGGAACTCAAAGGTGACACGCACCTCCTGCAACGTCTACGATGCATCCCCTGAAAGACTTGGCACCTTCGATCTCGTTTTTTGTGGCGCTTTACTCTTGCATCTCATGGCTCCGTTGCGGGCTTTGTCGAATTCTACGCTTGATCACGAAGAAAGTTGCTGTCATAGAAACCATCATCGACGACACGCTCGACGACGATTTTCCAGAGAAACCCTGGATTCACTTCGGGGTCCGCGAAGCAGAACGTTCTCCAGGTTACGAGGGGTTCTACTGGCGGTTCAGCACTCGTTCGCTGGAGGAGATGCTCATCTATGCAGGTTTCTCCAGTGTCGAAAGGGCCGGACGCTACAAGACGCCATACCGAATTCCTCCTGCTCAAGGCGGAGTCGGTTGGACACATGCCGTTGTCCACGCCTACCCCTAATCTGAAAGGTGTGAGGCTGGCAATGGACAGATACTCCCCGGCGACAATCCTTCAATCGGCGGGCGAGGCACGCACTTCAGCTATTCGAAAAGCTTATCGAAGATATTCAGTCTTGATGCTCATTTAGAAACAGGTCAGCCTTTGCGCCTGCCCGGCTGTCGTCGGCGGTGGCGGCTAGCTGCATATCATACTCAACCATTCTCTCAACCAGGCGATCAAATTGAGTCTCAGGGGTCCATCCCAAGCGGTCTTTCGCCTTCCGGGCATCGCCTCTAAGCTCGCGGACTTCCGCCGGTCGGAATAATTTCTTATCGGTGACGACGTACTTTTCCCAATCCAAGCCAACGAGGGAAAAAGCCCTCTGTGCGAACTCCCCCACGGAATGAGCCTCGCCTGTAGCGATCACGAAGTCGTCTGCCTTTTCCAACTGCAGCATCTTCCACATGGCTCTCACATACTCAGGGGAATATCCCCAGTCGCGGCGAGCCTCAAGGTTACCAAGCCGCAGCTCATTGCGCTGACCCAGTTTAATCTGTGCCACTGTACTTGTGATCTTCCGTGTTACAAATTCATATCCCCTTCTCTCAGACTCGTGGTTGAATAAGATGCCGACGCAGGCGTGCAGACCGTGTGCCTCTCGATAATTCCGCGTTAGATACAGCCCCGCAACCTTTGATATGCCGTATGCAGAGCGCGGGTTGAAGGGCGTATCTTCATCTTGAGGCGAAACCGTTGCGTTTCCAAACATCTCGCTCGAGCCTGCGAAGTAAAAACGGCAGTGCGGTGCGCGCTCCTTGATGCTGGATAGTAGAAAGTGAGTTCCATGAATGTTCGTGTCGATTGTGGTGAACTCATCATCGAAAGCGTAACCTACGAAGCTCTGAGCAGCCAGATGGTAGCACTCATCTGGTGCCACCGAATCAATGACCCTGAAAATGCTGGCATAGCTTTCGAGAGATGCGGCATGAAGGATTACACGCTGAAGTAGATGCCGGATGCGCCATAACCTGTGCTCGGGATCCTCGAGTGCAACCCTGCGCACCATGCCATGAACCTCATAGCCTTGTTCCAGAAGAAATTCGGCAAGATAGGAGCCATCCTGCCCAGTAATACCCGTAATCAGTGCTTTTTTCATTTACCCATCCTCAACGTGGAGATAACGGGACTGACGCTCGAACCCCCCTACCCTACGGCAAGCCATTGACATGAGAATGGTTATCGCCCGGCAGCAGATTCTGAACAGCACCGTTTGTCCTTAGAAACCGGATGCTGCATTGCGTCTCGGAAACCATGATTGCGAATGAAGCCTGTTTTGGGTTGGGGAGTAGAGTCAGCTTCGTTTGACAAGTTGTGAATTGCTCCTAAACAGGTTTCCTTGTGATAAGCACTTCTATCAACTCGGCGCGGATTCCCAATTCAAGGGCGTCAATCCAGATCATCTGCGTAAAGAGCCCGCTGGTTTTATGTATGTATGAACACAGGTCAAATCCCCAGTGCCGGGTGACGAGCGAGCCGCCCGTGGAGTTGGCGCTATCATGGAATTCCGGCGGCTCGACCAGCAATAGAGTTTCTCCTTCAGGAGTACGGGTGGCTAAAAACCTCAGAAGGCTTCTCTTTATTCACCAGCGGTGTCGTGAAAACATGTCCCCCACCCGGGCGCAGGGTGCGCGCAATCTCACGGAAAGCCGCTGCTGGATCGAGGAGATGTTCAAATACATCTTGCGTTATGTGCAGGTCGATGCTGTCGTCCGGGAAGGTTAGCGCCTCAAGGTCTTCACAACGAACACCTCCGACAATAGATCCACCGATTGCTCCGGGCACAAATTGGGTGGCAGCGTAATGCTGTGCCTCCTGCCTAAGTCGACGACTTGCGCCCCGATCTACAGGGGAGGACTCGTGGATGACCAGATCACGCCATGACGGGAAGAACCTGTCGATACAGAACATCAGTGCCCGTTCGCGGGGAATGGATCCGCATGCCTCACAGATATATTGATCACGCCACCAATCCCCTCTGGCAACAAACTTAACCGGGGAATCGCAACCGTAACAGTATCCCAAATTCTCGAATACCGGCGCGGATTCCGCTGGTTTCCTGCGATCGATCACTTTTCGCAGCAGCCTTTTTGCGGTTTTCATTGCGGAAACCATTTCATCTAATAACTCTTCTCCTGACTGGATAAATCAATATTCGGCGAGCACACCGACAAGTCGAGTATAGCCCAAGTGCCTTGCTTCCCGGACCAGCAGTGGTCGAGCGTGGCTTGTCAGTTCTGGTCTACGTAACAATCGTTGATCACTCGTGCCGTTGAATATTGATATCCGCCGCATGGTGGGCTGAAACTGCCGCTTCGTCCTCCGTAACACGATGACCGCCAACGGAGAGAAGCGCTTTGGCCGTAGCCTCAAGGTAGCTCAACCCCCATCGATCATCAGGTTCCAGGTATGCTCCCTCGCCCCATTCATTCCAGGCGTTGATAAAGACCAACTGCAGCTCTGGCGGAAGCGAGGCAGCTGTCTCCTCGCAAACCTGCTTGAGCCAGTTTCCATATAGTTCCGGTGATGAATTCTACGAAGGCTTGTCCAGTGATCGGATTTCGGGGTGTGTTGTCCCATGCTGGGGTGACACATCGAAACCTCAGGAATTTCGGCGAAGGCGACTCGAGGGCAAGCTTCACCAATTCTGCGTAATCAAAGAGACGACCATTGAAGTCCGGCTTGAGCGACTTGACCAGGTGGTTAACTGGCTGGCAGAAATAGTTATGCGTGGGAAACTCTATCGCTGCGTCGAATCCGAATGGCTCTGGGGACCGGCTTCCGAAACTTTGAACCGCCACAAGGAAGGGATCTCCGAGACCCGCTGATCTGCAATACCTCCGCCACACTTCGGCAGTCGCTCGAGGATTGGGCAACAAGTCGACTCTATATACGATAAGGAGCGGGCGATTGCCCACACGGATATAGCGCTCATCTCTCAGAGCGGGCTCAACGTCCCTAATAAAAAGCTCATCGTCACCATCCTTGTACTCCTGAGCGATCAATACTTGGCCGTCGTCCTCCATCCCACTTTCGAGTCCAATTCTCATTTGCCCAACACAAGCAGAATTTAAGTTTGATGTTATCGTTTTCCAGGAATTGGGTCAGCGGTCGATCCAAAATCTTGCGACCGCCAAACCAGTAATAGTAGTACGCAAAACCTTCGAGCCCGAACGTGCTGGCTAGATTTGCCTGAGCTTCTTGGACCTCAGGCACTCGAAGATCATAGAACCCCAACTCGCCTGGCAGACCGCGGCTGTAGATGGTTCCTGAAGAGAGGCTTTGCCCGGGCAACATTTCTCCACTCGGTAAAGCCCTTGCCCCACCACAGGTCGTTTTCGGGCACAGGGTGGAACTGGGGAAGGTAAAAGGCGATCGCCCGCAAAGCACTTGTAGCTGCAGATTGGGTGGCGGTGGGAAGCGCCTCGGAGCCCAGTCGGGCGGCAACTCGCTGTTCCGGCTGAAGCACCTGCCAGCGGTCATCAGGAAATCCACCGCCAGGTAATACCGCCCCTGGGCGATAAGGCTTACCGTCATCCGGCGAGACCCCAGACGCGAGACGCCCCTTCATCACTTCAACTTGTGCCCAACGCTGAAGGAGGGATAGTCCGATATCCCGCCCCAGCACACGCTGCAGGAACCGAATGGGAAGAACCAGAAACCGATCGAACATGCTGGCCAGCCAAAATCTCCTGGAACGCCTGCAGTACGACAAGGATCTCGGTCACTTTGGATGCCATGGAATCGGGTTCAAACCCAGGTACTTGCGACGGGCCGTCCTCACCTAGCTCAGCCGCCTGGTGTAACTTCTCGAGAGCTGCTAAAAGATCGTTCTCAAGATAATAGCGGGGCTTTCCCCTGAAGATACCGAGCATTTCGACAATGGCAAGTGATAGCCTCCAACTCCTACTCTCCAGGAAAACGGTCACGGAACGGAGAAGGCCGGCCACGGCTTGCGGTGATGGCATTATTTCAGGTGATCCCTGGTTTTTAAGCGGCATTCGTTCTTCTCCGGTTCCTCATCTCTCTTCAACAGTCGACAAAACTGGAATGCCAGGCATCTCCCTACATTGGCTCGCAAGCACTTTGTACCTTACAGCTGGTAGCAGGTTTTCTGCCAATAAGGACTATTTACACACTTAGAAAGGCTCTTTACTCATCCTTTTGAATGCAGTGCACTAATGAGGGCAAAATCCATTCCGGCCCCTCTACAATACTTTATATCCTCCCATGAGAGGGCGAAAGACACTCCTACCAGCAATCAGCGGCCAGGTATTTCCGATCTGGTGGAGGGTATACAGCGGACTACCCGCAGGAGCTGGCAGCATCCCTCGTTCCCTGAAAATCAAGGTAGGCCCTTGGTTGCTCGAATGACTGGTAACTGGAGTATCTCAAGCTCCGTCTTGACTGTGTCGCGCACTGCACCATATCCATAATGAAGCTCTGCGTGGCGACGACCTTGGTCTGCAACCTTGGTCCAGAGTGTTTCATCGTTGTAGATTTGGGCGACCTTGGCAGCAAATTCCTCTGACGAGTTTGCAATAAGCGCCGAAAACTCATCTTTCAGACCCATCCCTTCCGCGCCGAGTACCGTTGTCACGGTCGGCAGCCCGACCGCCATCGCTTCGCCGATCTTGCCCCTCATCCCGGCTCCAAAACGGATCGGTGCGATATGTACACGAACCCTCCCCAGCAAGGGTTCAAGGGCTTCCACCCACCCCAGGACCTTGATGTGATCATCCTGCAGATCCCACACGGCTGGGGGTGGGTTTGATCCGGCTATCAGCAAGTCTACTTCCGGCAGTTGCAGTTGGATCAAAGGAAATACTTCTCGTGTGAAGTATGTTACAGCATCAACATTGGGTTCATGCAGGAATCCCCCTACAAACAGGAGCCCGTGCCGCTCTTCGAAAGGAAGACCGTCTTTCCCAGCCAGATGAATTGTGGGAACCACGCCGACATTCTTGATGCCTGTGGTCTCCTCCAAAAGCAACTGTTCGGCCCTTGTTACAACCCAAACCCGGTCTGCCCTGGCAGCCAGTGCTAACTCGATCTTGCGCATCTCCGCCGCAACCTTATCGAGGGCGGGGTCCTGGTCAATGGCTGCACGGCGCTCCAGCCGAAGGTAATGCAGGTCAACAGTATCGAACAAGATCGGCGGTCGATTGCCGGCAGCCTCAAGCATCTGCCAATACCTGGCCGCTGTAGGGGCGCGACATAGTATCGCCAATTGAAACTCACCCCTTCTTGCCTTCAATAGAGCCTGATGGTCATAATCGCCGTGAAGCACCTCAACACCCAAGGATTGGAGCACTTCCGTATAGGGCTGGGCTCCGGCTTTATCCTCGGGAAGAAGCGTGACACGATGTCCAAGATCGCCAAGAATGTCGATCAACCTGCGCAATCGCAGCGAACCGGCGTCCCAGTCCCACCGGGGGACGGTCACATCAGCCACAAGAATACGGATCCCTGGTCGGCGACTGCTGGCTGTATGAACAGAGGTCGATCTTGCTGGATACTGGTGAGCTAGAGCTTCAACATGACGATCGACAAATTTGGCCCGGTTTGTTACTTGAAATTTTTTAATACCTAATTCCAAATCCGTCCCCGCCGTCGCACCCTCGAAGTGGATCGCTCGCGCCGAGGCTGATAAATGACCCGGAAACCCAAGTCGCGCGCCCGGAAGCATAAGTCTACGTCCTCATAGTACGCTGGTGAGTAAGCGTCATCGAAGCCGCCGCACGCTTCGAATACATCCCTCCGTACCAGCAGGCATGCCCCCGAGCAGTAGTCCACCTCTCGTTCAAACTCGAAACGTGGGTCGTCCGGATCCTGACCCCGGCCGTACTGTTGGGCAGTGCCGTCGTTCCAAATGATGCCACCCGCTTCTTGTAAGTCTCCATCAGGGAGTACCAGCTTTGCGCCTACGATTTCCAATGCGCCGATCGTGCTCGGCAGTTGCTATCAATGCGTCCAGGCAGCCTTCGGTGACGAAGCAATCGTTATTCAGGAAGAGCAGATAAGTGCCGCGTGAAACGGCAACACCCCGGTCGCACGCCGCTCCGTAGCCCTCGTTAGCGGGGGCAGTCACGGTCTTGATGCCCTCGATGCGGGAGAGAAAATGCCGCAGGTTGTCGCCTGATCCGTCATCGACAACGATAACCTCATAGGCAATATCGTTGGATTGACGTGCCAGATCTCGAAGGCATTGGAGCAAGAACGCTTCCCCGTTGTAAGACGGGATCACAACGCTAAGAATTGGCCGCGGACAATCGGGAAATACAATGGCAGCCTCGGAAGCCTGCTGAAACTCATGCAGGCTGGCGGTGAGGGAACCTGCCAATGCTGCTCTACTGTCGACAGGCTCACTTCCTTCGCCTGCCTGGTTCAGCGCATCCTGGCGTTGGCTCCCCCTCTTCCCCGGCCGCTTGAAAATGCCGGCCAAACCTTGAGATTGTGCCGTTCGGAACAAGCCCCACGCCCTCCGGACTTGCCTGTCACGCCAGGAGCCCGGTGGGCTGAAGGTAATGCGCAGCTTTCGAAGGGCATTGACCAGGATCCAGGCGTTTCCAGTTGTCATCAGGGTGATCTGGGTGCGTGCGTTCGCAACCTGTTGCTCCAGAGCTTCAACCTGGGCGGTAAGCGCCTGAATATGTTGCTCTTGAGCTTCAACCTGACTGGTAAGTACCTGCACTTGCTGGTCGCGCTCGGTAACCTGCGCCATCAGCGCCTGTACCTGCTGTTCGTGTTTGGCTATACTCAGATATAGCTTGTCTGCAAGCGTCAGAGTGGGTTCCAAGAGAGCATAATCATTCATCCACTCGGCCATCTTCTTGATCGTCTTGGCATCTTCAAGCTGTGATTTACCCGAGGCCACATCCCACAACATCGAATAGATCTCCCGGACAAGCGGAAACACAGTCTCGTTTATGAGCAAATCATCGATTTGATACACAGTATGCTGTAGTGCGGGATCGAGAAACTCCGTCTTGAATTCCTCCAATTCCTTGAAATCCACTTGAAGTTCGAACTCGCTTGCGATCCTCAGCATTTCCGACTCTGGAGATGCCATCAGGAGATCGTAGTCAATCACGATTCGCTGTGCGCCTCGTGTGCCCGTTAGTCCCTCGATCACATGCCCCAACCACAACAGGTTGCTTTTCAGATAATCAAAACCGTTACGCTTTTCCAACGATTTACACACGCTGAGCGGGTGCCGGATAGCGATAATGTAACTCGCATCAAACTTGCCGCGATCAAAAACCTTATTCCAGAATGGGGTGAGTTTTGCGATGCGTGGATCCTTAAAACCAAAAATCGGGGTTTCGGAAGTTTTCGCTCGGAGCAGCTCGACTGCCCGCTCGAGATAACCGTCTTCAGAGAGCTTGTTTATGTCTTCAGCTGGAATTGGAGCTAAGGTATCCCAGTTGTGATGGATGTGATCGAGCATCTCAACATTCAGCGCATAAATGTCAAGATCCTCCCAAAAACCTTTGGGGTTGTCTTCTGCGGGTGACATAAACCTATTTCCAAGATCCACTCCCAGGACTTTAAGACCCCGGGAAACCGAACTCGTCCCGCTCCTGTGCATTCCTAATACCACGATCAACTTCTTGGGATCCGTATCCATAATGTCTCACTCGTCCGGATTAGATGGTTACAGCCCAACCTTTAACACATCTCCCTAGAATCGCCAAACACACGGTCAGTCCCCCTCCGAGGGCCTGAACCTTCGTTCGGCCAAAGGATGAAATATTCCATTCCTCTTTAGCCATTGGCAGACTGCCAAGAGCTAGACCAAGAATCGATTTGAGTTGAATTGTAATGATCGGACCCCGGCAGGATCATCGTTCCAGCTCGAGCCAAGGTCCGATTACGCACGAACCGTGCAGTCTGATAATCGTAGATGTCATGTGCAAGATACTTTCGTAATGTGTGCGTTTGAGTATCTACCTCTCCTGGCACGGCAGCACTATGGGTCGTCGACAATCAACCTGAGCATTCAGGCTGAGCTAGCTCAGCATTGGGATCGAGCACCGTTCGATCTCGCTTGGGATTGTTGTATTCAACGCAGCGAACTCGATTCTCCCCTCCTCCTGTTTGCTCCCTTAAGCACACAAGCTCGCGGCAGGCTTACCTGATGACCAGACAGCATATTTTCTTCGCTTAAATACTTGATGACTTTCTCCAAAAACACTTATTTTGGTCACTCGTGATGATACGTACCCAATCGTTCCGCAACTAACGTTTTACGATCGACCTGTTCTTGGGGAGCAGCTCGGGGCGCTGATTGCCACTCATCCCAACGCTCAAGCTTGCACTTGTGCGCGGAATCTACGATTATAATCGCCCTTGATGATCGCACACTCAGCGAGGTACAACAACCCTTATGTCAAAGTCCGGTGCTAGGCATATGAATCAGGTTGGATACGATTCTGACAAAGCGCGTCTTCCCTTTCTGTTCGAGATCTCGGAATTTTGGCGGTATCGCTTCTTGTTTTGGAATCTCGTCATGCGAGATTTGAAAGTCCGCTACAAGAGGTCATTGCTTGGGGTGGTGTGGGCAATGCTTAATCCACTACTCACCATGCTCGTCCTCGTCCTTGTATTCTCATACCTTTTCAGATTTAACGTCGAGAATTACCCAATTTTTGTGCTGTCCGGCCTGGTCATCTGGAGCCTGTTCGCTCAAGGCACTACGTTTGCCATGAACAGTATCCTTGAGAACAGTGGAGTCCTAAAAAAAATATACATCCCTTCCAGCGTCTTTGTCACATCAGCCGTTGGTAGCTCTGTTATGAGCCTGCTGTTTTCCTTCATCCCGCTGCTCATCCTTTCGGTTATGACCGGTGTAAAGGCGCAGGTATCCTGGCTCCTGCTTCCATTCCCGATTCTACAAGTAGCGATCTTTACCCTCGGGATTGGCTCGATCCTGGCTGCTCTGGTCGTGTTTTTCAACGATGTTGTACATATCTACTCGGTCCTGATAAGCATGTATTTTTACTTGACACCAATCATCTATCCAATGGATATCCTGCCGGACCAAATCCAAACCCTGCAGCAGTTCAATCCCATGTTCCATTATGTGGCTTTACTGAGGGCGCTGTTGTTGAATTCCCCATTACCGGACCTCAGGATGATTGGGCTATCTACACTGGCAGCCATCCTGGCTCTGTTCGCGGGATGGGCATTGTTCACACGGCTATCTGATCAATTTGCATATAGAACATAGGCAACCCATGCCCGCACTCACACCATTCGATGGATCTGTAATCACCCTGAACGATGTCTCTGTTGAATACCGCGTTCCGACCGAGAGCATCCCTACTTTGAAAGAATACATCATCCGGCTTCTGCAGCGACGAAGTGTAGGTCATCGCAAGTTCCTGGCGCTCCAAGATTTCAACCTCAAGGTAAACTCGGGGCAAACCGTCGGCATCATTGGAAGCAACGGAGCCGGTAAAAGCACTCTGCTTAAGGTGATATCGCGTATTATCCGACCCACCAGTGGCAGGGTTGCGGTAACGGGCAGGGTCGCACCGTTGATCGAATTAGGGGCAGGTTTTCATCCAGAGTTGACCGGCCGCGAGAATATCTACATGAATGGCGCCATGCTTGGGTTTTCGCGTAAGGAGATGGATGAGAAGTACGATAGCATCGTGGAGTTCTCTGAGCTGGAAGCCTTTATTGAAGCACCACTGCGGACCTACTCCTCAGGCATGGTGATGCGCCTGGGTTTTGCCATCGCCTCTGATGTCGATCCTGATATCCTCATCATCGACGAAATCCTGGCCGTTGGGGATGGCGAATTCCAGGAGAAATGCATGAGCAGAATGCGAAGTTTTCGTGAAAATGGGACGACAATACTATTCGTCTCGCATAGTCTTGATTCGGTAATGGACGTCTGCGAGAGAGCGATCTGGATCAATCATGGGATAATTCAAGTCGATGGCCTTTCAGAAACAGTCGTAGATGCCTATAGAAGGTCTTTTGCGCATGTTGAGTAACGAAAGAAAATAATCAAAATCTTTCCCCCATTTGAAGATCGAGACACGTGGGCTGCTCGTGATCCTCGAGGTCGATTACCGAACCTCAGCCTACATTTGCATAAACATCCCGATGTTGCGTACCAATCCTACCTTGAAGAAGCCATACCGCATAACACGAATTCTTCTTGCTAACCATCCTTCTTCCATTAGATTAGCCCAGGCACTGACCAATTCTGCTGTCGGAACCGTAAGATGTTTCCTGTAGCGGCCAAGGAATTCGTGCGCTTGATTCATCGTCCTTCGTACATTATCTCTTAGCAGTTGGGCATCCCACACCCACCTTGCCGTACGCAGGACATAGCGCAGGTTCCACCCCTGAGCCCCCAGGAGATTGACGTCATGCTGCCGGTACAGGACTGTGGCGACTGGCAGTGCCGCAACGACCCCGAATGCTGCCGCCGTCAAGGCCATCCACCAATCATGCATCACGGCTTCACCGGGAATGGGTGATGCAAGCTCCACCAACGACCGGTTCACCATGCTCGCGCAGCCCGTGACGACGTTCTGCACCAGGACCCGGTTGATCTGATTCCCCGCTCTTGGATCTAGGTTTTGATAATGCCAGAACGAATGATCGAGAGTGGTGAGCGACTCATCGACGACCTCCAGGTCAGTGTGCACGAGGATCGGCGATCCTGCCCTGTTTTCCCCCTCCAGTTCTTCCATTTTTTCCAGGGTCACGGCAATCTTGTGCGGCAGCCAGACATCATCCTGGTCACAGAACATCACATAGGGAGCCGATGAACATTCCATCAGCCGGTTGAAGTTTCCCTTCACACCTAGATTGCCTGAATCATCCTCGATGATCTGAAGTTTCCCGGGATGATGACTGCGAAATTTTCTCAAGATTTGAAACGTGTCATCCGAGGATCTGTCATCACGCGCCAGGATCATGAAGCGCTGTTCAGTTTGATTCAGAAGGGAATCAAGCAGCTCCGGAAGCCAGCGAGCGCCGTCATACGTGGCCAGCAAGACATCGATCATGGTCTTTTTTTGGAAAGTGACAGAGATTGATCTTCGATACACCCAGACAACTGGGATCCCCATGAACTCGCGTCCACCCCAAAGGTGTTGATCACGTGGTCCATCGATAAAACCGTGTACCGGGGTCGTTTGGCCGGGACGGGATACTCTTCGGATGAAATCGGCAGATCTTTTCTACGTGAAATGCTTTACGATCAGGGTGCCGCTCAATGATCGCCTTGGCGAAACTGAACCAGCTTACCTCCCCACTCGAAGAATAATTATAAATACCTGCAAGTTCACCCAGAAATGAATAGAAATTTCCTTGGGGCTGCTCCATTGCTTTGAGGAGGATCTGCCCAGTTGCATGCGCAATCGATCGACACCACGTCGGGCACCCCACTTGATCGTCAACGATGCGGATTTCTTCCCGTTCACGCGTCAACCGCAGGATGGTCAAGTAGAAATTGCTGCCACGCGCCCCATACACCCAGCTCGTGCGCAGGATGACATAGGCTCCACCCACAGCTTCAATCGCTCGATCGCCCGCAAGCTTACTCTCTCCATACACGCTCAGCGGGTTTGGAACGTCTTCTTCCGTATAGGGCTCGCCCTTGATGCCATCGAACACATAGTCCGTGGAGTAATGCACAAGACCCGCCTTTAGCCGGACCGCCTCGTCGGCCAGGACGCCCGGGGCGATACCGTTCACGGTCATCGCCAGCTCTCGTTCGCTCTCTGCCCGGTCTACAGCTGTGTACGCGGCAGCATTCACAATCAAATCCGGCCTTCGATCACGCACAATCCGGCGCAGCCCAGCCAAATCTGTGAAGTCCACCTCAGGCTTGTCGAGAGCCATGACTTCCCCGAACAAAGGCAGCACCTGCTGGAGTTCCCATCCTACCTGGCCGTTTTTCCCTAACAGCAAGATTCGCATACTTCGCTATTCGATTTCCTGGTTAGCCAATCTCAACAGATAATCGCCGTAGGAATTGCCCGCCATTGTGCTGGCGAGTTTCCGCAGCATCGCCTCGGTGATGAACCCCATACGGAAAGCGATCTCCTCCGGGCAGGAGATCATCATCCCCTGGCGCTCCTCCAATGTCTGAACGAATGTCGCCGCCTGCAGCAAGGATTCATGCGTCCCGGCATCGAGCCAGGCTACGCCCCGTCCAAGCACCTCTACCCGCAGCTGTTCGCGATCCATGTAAACACGGTTCAAATCCGTAATCTCCAGCTCACCGCGTGGCAGAGGGTTTCAATTTTTTGGCGATATCCACAACATGCTTGTCATAGAAATAGATCCCTGGGACCGCATATCGCGAGCGCGGCTGACCGGGCTTTTCTTCGATACTCAGCACCTGCCCATCATCGTCGAACTCGACAATGCCGTACCGCTGTGGATCGCGCACCGCATATGCAAAGACAATAGCCCCTTCGTCCAGTTGTGCCGAACGCTTGCAGCCTCTCGGGCAGATCCTGGCCAAAGAAGATGTTATCGCCCAGGATCAAACATACCGGTTCCCCGGCGATAAAATCGCCTCCGATGAGAAAGGCATCCGCGAGACCACGCGGGTCAGGTTGTTCTCGATAAGAAAAGGATAGTCCCCACTGTGTCCCATCTCCCAGGAGTTTTTGATACAGCGGCAGCTGGTCCGGCATGCTTATGACCAGGATCTCGCGGATGCCGGCCAGCATCAGCATCGACAGGGGGTAGTAAATCATCGGTTTGTCATAGACGGGGAGCAGTTGCTTGCTCACGCTCAACGTGATCGGGTGAAGACGCGTTCCCTTACCACCTGCCAGGATGATTCCCTTCACGTTCTATTCTCCTCGGCGCTCATAGTTGATGGATAGCCAGGATTGATAGTCTTTTTCAAGGATGATCGCCTCCAACCAGACCCGATTCTCCAGGTACCATGATACGGCCTGGCGCAGACCCTGTCCCAAATCATGCCGCGGCTCCCAACCCAGCTCAGTCCGGATCTTGCTGATGTCCATCGCATAGCGGCGGTCATGCCCCGGTCGATCCTCCACGAATTGGATCAGCTTGTGGTGAGGTACATGTGTCGAGTCTGGGACGAATTCGTCCAACAGCTCGCAGATCGCATTGACGATCTCGAGATTTGATGGCTGGTTGTTACCACCTATGTTGTACGTTTCACCAACTATCCCTGATCTGAGAACCAATAATAGGGCTTCGCAATGGTCGTCCACGTACAACCAATCCCTGATCTGCATTCCATCGCCGTATACTGGAAGCGGTTTGCCATTCAGCGCGTTCAGGAGCATGAGGGGGATGAGCTTTTCCGGGAATTGAAAGGGGCCGTAATTATTGGAGCAATTCGTGATCAGGGTCGGCATCCCGTATGTATGTTGGTACGATCGCACCAGGTGATCGCTGGCTGCTTTCGATGCGGCATAGGGTGAATTAGGCTTGTAGGGTGTGGTCTCGCTAAAAGCCGGGTCAGCGGGGCTCAGCGATCCGAATACTTCGTCTGTAGAGACATGGTGGAAGCGGACCTCATTGAGAGGCAGCATTCGCTCCGTCAACCAGAGCTTGCGTGCCGCTTCCAACAGCGAAAATGTTCCCTGGATGTTTGTGCGCACGAACGCACCTGGCCCGTGGATAGAGCGATCCACATGGGACTCGGCCGCAAAGTGCACGATGGTATCTATGCGGTTCTCACGCAGCAACGCCTCAACTTTTTCCTGATCGCAGATATCCCCCTCGGTGAAGGTGTGGCGATCTTTAGCTGGGAGATCTTTCAGGTTTTCCAGGCTGCCTGCGTAGGTGAGCGCGTCAAGGTTCCAGACGCGAACCGACGGCTCCTGCAGCAGCAGCCGAATGAAGTTCGAGCCGATAAAACCGGCCCCACCGGTCACGAGCACATTCTTCATCAAGCAACGCCCGCGGCTGGAATTCGGTCGGGTGAGTACCAAAGTCTACGGGAAGGTTTCAGCATCCACAAATCCTAGTCCCCGGGCGTCCTTCTCCGAGAGCAGCGGCAGCGACGCCCTCGATCAGCGGCCATTCAATCCCCAGTGCCGGATCATCCCAGCGCAGCGCTCGATCCCACTTCGGCGCATAGGGTGCGGTGACCTTGTAGAGCAGGTCGGCCCACACGCTCAACACGTAGAAACCATGGGCGAAGCCGGCCGGGATCCACACCATCTGCTTGGTCGCTGCCGACAGGGTGACACCGATCCAGCGGCCGAACGTCTCCGAGCTCCGCCGTAGGTCCACGGCTACATCGAACACCTCACCGGTCACCACCCGCACCAGCTTGCCCTGCGGCTGCCGAACCTGGTAGTGCAGCCCGCGCAGCACGCCCTGCTTTGAACCGGAGTGGTTGTCCTGGACGAATTCCGCCGGTAAACCGGCTTCGGACAGCCAGCGCCGGTTGAACGTCTCCATGAAAAAACCGCGCTCGTCCAGGAGCACATCCGGGACGAGGATCTTGACATCGGGGATCGACGTGGGTTCGATGTTCATCTTGAGCGGATCGCCTCCGAGGGTCCCGGCTCCAAGAGCCACAACATGAAAAGGTAGGCGTACAGCTGGGATAAGCTCACACTGCTCAGGTGGTCTACCCGGACCCCGGTATAGCACATCTCTCTCAACCCGCAGCCTGTCCCGCTTCAGGAGAGGCGGTCACTCACCTAAAAAGAGTTGCACCTGGCCGAAATCGGAGTTGAGCGGCAAGCCTTTCACTGCCTCCAACCCCTGGCACTGGGTGCACAGGATTGCGCATGGTTTGAAATCGGGCTCGAAGTACCGCTCCAGGGCGGGCTCGGTATGGATGAAGCGCAGCTCCACGCCGCTCTGCGGGGCTTCGAGCAGCCACCAGAACGCGTACTCCAGGTCTTCATGATACAGCCAAAGCCCGACCTGCTTGCATGCTGCACCTTCGATCGACCTGGTTACACGTTGGTATTCGTCCAGATTGCCCGGATTAAGCGCGAAGAGAATCTCAGCCGGGGTGGTGGTGAAGATGCTCCCCACCCGGGTCGGCCAGGGCGGCATGCCAATGATCGGGCGCATGTTGCTGATCAATAGGTAGGGAAGAGAATAGAGCAGCAGGATCCCCAGAACCCCATTCCTGATCCAGGCTTTCTGCACACGTTCCGGCAACAACGCCGACGAGGGGCGCACACAGCACCAGGTAGGCCAGCTGATAGCGAATGCTGTAGACAACAGTCACATGCCCGATGAAGGCCAGCAGGCAGTAACCAACCCATGCGCTTGCGCCGTATACGGCCGTGAGCCCGAAACCTTTTTTCCGGAGCAACCACCAGCAGGCTGCGGTGCTCGATATTGCCGCGAACAGGTGCAGCGGGCTTCCGGCCAGGTTTTCCTGGTTCCATGCAATCGCATCCAGCAAATCAATATACGGCGTAGGGAAAAGTCCTGAAATCCTGCTGAGCAGGCTGAAGTAGTGCAGGTTTATCGACCGGACGGGCGTGACGAAATTCATGGCGATCATCTGGATCACCGTAGTGAACCAATCTCGCAGCAATGCGATCCCCTTCTGCCCATCGTCAATAGCGACGCCACGGATGCTGACTGGGACGGGAGCGTTGATGATGGGGATGGAGGCCGCGTGCAGGGCGCTGCCACGCTCGCTTGTGGTTTTCTCGACGCTGGCGATCCAGGGCTCGGGCTCCCGAATATCATGGGACAACCCGACCGGGATTGGCGTGCCATATGGGCTTCCGTAGGTCCGAATATTCCGCAGCCAGAAGCCGCCGTTCAGGGCTGCCACGATGCCGCTGACCAACAATACTTCTATAAACACTTGACGCAGGCCGGCCTCTTTCAAGCGTCCAAGGAAAAACCAGACCAGCAGGGGCGCGGCGAACGGAAAGAAGGTGCCTTTCGTGAGCATCCCCGTCGCAATTGCAGAGCGAACGCGATGAACTCTAGCCGCTGGAGCCGCCGCACGCGGCTGAGCACGACGAAATAGGCTAAGACGACAACCCAGAGCGCCGCCGCGTAATCATTCTGCGCCGTCGAAGCCTGGAGCAGGCCCATCGGGATTGTCAAGGTGAAAATTGCTGCCAGCCAGGTATTTTTCTTCTCACATCCAAAGAGCTTGGCAATCCCAGTGACAGCAATGATGGAGGCGAGCATGCTGAACCACTGCACCAGGTTTACCGGCCTGTCATTCCCCCAGAGCCCCCGCAGGTGCAGGATGGTGGCCTCAGCCCAGTAAGGCCGGATGTCTTGCATGATGCGGGCAGTGGGATAGTGCCGCAGCGAGCCGTTCTGCAGCCAGTGCAGCGCCCGCGGCAGGTGGTACTGCATTGCATCGACGTTGTTGGAAGGCGCCACGACTGCGATTACGAACAGGACGACGACGATCGCCGTCATCGCCAGAAGTAGGATCCATTCCCAGGGGGTCTCGATCTTGATCCCACGCGTAATCGGCGCCAACCCTGCCTGATGCGATCCTCTCGCAGGCCCAACGAAACGGTGAGAATCACCGCGAAAAGCCAGGCCAGTGTCAGCCCGAGCCGGCTGATCCACGAAAACAGGCTCAACCCCTCCGTGATGACAATGATCAACGCTCCCCAGATGGCGATCGAAACCAAAAATTCCCCCTGCCAGGATGCGGGTGCGTTGATCCCTCCCGCCTTCGACCCAAGCCGGAGCAGGAAGATTAGCGCCAGGGTGAGAGGAACCAGGATGATGAACAGTGAAGCGAAGTCCATCTTACAGTCTTGAAACCATGGTTACGGACCCCCCCGATCCCGGTCAAGCGTAGTTTCTGGGTTCAATCGTGGATGGCCCCCGCTTGGACCGAGGGTGGAAAACGGATTTGGGCTAAACAGCGGGTATGCATTTTCCCCTCATCATAGGTTCGCGATAATCTTTGAAGAGAGACCTCCTTCAGCCCGATTATTGTAGACTGCCTGCAAAGATAAGTACAGAAGCGAAATGGGTTGCCGCCGATCCGCCATGCAGAGGAGCGGAGCGTGACCTCAATGCTCTTGGAGCGTCGCCCATCCTGGCGCAGCCACTAACCCGATGAATGCTGCTACCCACACCGGCATGAACAGGCGGTTCGCGCTCGTGCCGAGCAAGTATTGGATGTCTTGCTCGAAGGACATCAGGTAGTAGTAGGCAAACAGGCTCAGCCCGGCAATCGCAGCCGGCAGCACGAGGAACCACAACGCATCGTTCTCACGTGAAAAAACCTGTCGCCAGCTTGCGATCAGCACAAGCACCCCAACCGGCAAGATCAAGCCCCACACCTTCGGTTCGATGAGCTGCCTGACCGCAAAACGTGCCGTCCAGTAGACCGCCTCGAGATGGAAGTCCCCTCGCTGCAAGGATGCCCATGCGGAGCGAAGTACCTCCCCCAACAATCCTTGAGAACCATTCATCACCGTGAATGCCTGCCAGGCCGCAATCAGCAAAACTGCGGGGAAGACCCAGGTTCTTTGGCCAGGCCGCCCCACCGGATGGAGGGACCGGATCCTCCAATACAGGACGGCCAATATCGGCACGATGAGAAAGACACCTTCCGGACGGGTCCAGCTCGCCAACCCGAGGAACAAGCCTCCCAGGATTTGGCGCTTCTCGTCCCTGAATTTCGTGCTCTCCATCACAGCCACCAACCCCAGGACCAGGTAGGTCGTAAACGGCAGGTTGGCGTAGCCGATCGTCGCATGTTCAAAGATGATCGGCGTCGTCCCGACCAGCATCGCGCCCAGGAATGCCGGGACTGTACCCACCTCGGCCCTCAAGAAGGCGTATATGCCAATGGCCAGGGACAGGTAATATCCCGTAAAGATAAGCTTCGATCCAGGAAGAGGATCGCCGCCAAAGATGCGGAAAAGTGCGATCTGGAGCGGGATATTCAAGGGGTAGGAAAGGCCATGGCTGCCCCACTCACCCGCGGCCTGGATCGTTCCCTCCCGGGCAATTGCGTACCCTTTCACCCCCCAGATCCCGATCGCATCCCAGGAGGAATAGGCTCGCATTACCGACAGATACCCCGCAATCAGGGCCAGGCCGAAGAAAACAGCGATCGCCAGGCGGCCGCTTGCTCGTATTGCTGGCTGCCCGTTCTCCACCTGGCTCCTTCGGTCGTCAACAGGCTTATGCCGGAGCTGTAGGAAACCGATACCAATGCTGCTCAGGCATAAATACGTCAATGCGATGGAAAACGCATCCAGACGAAACCCGATCCAGGAGATGATAAATAATACAAAGGACAGGATGCCCCCGCCGAGCGGGAACGCATATCCGAGCACCTCGGACACGCCCGTGTTTTCCCTGAATATCCTCAGGACCAGAAACCCGAGCAAGAAGAACGCGACCAGAATGCCGATGGTTTGCACGATCGAGATGGAAGTCAAGCCAACCCCACTAATCACTATCTTTCGGGAGGTTCATACAAACCCTGGTGATCATCAAAGAGCAGCAATTCCCTGGAACGGCTGGCTGCTCCCTCCGCGGGAAAGCCCTCGATGTACAGGAAGTAGGTGCTTTCGCCTCGGAAGGTTTGCAAACATTCCTCAACCAGGATGGCATCCGGGCAGTTGGTGGTGGACCTGGGAAAGAGGAAGAACTGCATGATGCCCTGGTTTCCATACGTGCTGTCAATCGAAACCGGCGGGAGGACAACCCGGCCGCTCTCGGGCACATTCATCTTGACGAATTCGACATATTCAAAAAAGGTATCGCCAAAGCTGAGCCGTGCACTGCGCTCCAGGATCGGGCTGCCCGAAACGGTTCGCAGCCGCGCCTGGAGGGGAAGAATGATATGGGAGAAGCTGAGACCCAGCTGAATGAGAATGCTCAGCGTCAGCAGAAAGGGTAGTGTTCTTCGAAACCCGTTTGCCCGCATTGCAGAAACCTCATTCTGATACGACTGGCCCTACGTGGGAGATCCAAACCCAACCTCATCCTTCGAATGCCGCCGGCAGGATGGATGATGGCTCATGCTGCCACTTGCTCCACGAGTAAGACCGCTTGGCCGGTAAGCACTTCATCGCCGTTCTGGTTTAGGCAGCGTGTTTCGAGGCTGATGATAGATTTCTCGGGCTGCCACCCAGTGACCTGGACTTCCGCAGTGATCGTCATCGCCAGGCCGAACCGGAAGCAGAAATTTCAAGCTCTGGCTCAGGTAGATGCTGCCTGGGCCGGGCAGCTGTGTCCCCAGCACGGCCGAGATCAGCCCTGCGCTCAGCAAGCCATGTGCGATGCGGCCTTTAAAACGCGTTCCCCGGGCAAACGCATCATCCAGATGTACCGGGTTCATATCGCCTGTCGTATGGGCAAATGATTCGATATCAGCCTGCGAGATCACCTTGGACAGGCTCGCCTTCTCCCCGATTTCGAAATGGTCGTTTAGACATGCTTCACCTCGATTTTCGAACCGACCCGGGCTAGAACACTAGCCGACTTGGGTTCCAACAGCTGTGCCTCTTTCAATGTCTCCACGATGGGCAAGTAAATCCCACATGGGGACGTTGATCAAATCTGCGATCTCCAGGAGAGAATTCGAACCGTCCGCGTATGCGAGCAGATTCATCATTTCCCTGACAGTTTCGGCTGTCTTCTTCGTGCTCAACGTCGGATACAAACCTCGCTTCCCCAGCTGCGGCTCACCCTTGACGGTCACCCGCAACGTCTCGTTCGCCTCCAGGCATGTCGATGCAGGTTTTGATCACCTCATAGGCTCCGGCCAGTCCTTCGGCGAGATCAGTTCGAGGTTATCGAGAGAGGTATGGTATTCCGGGTATTCACCATACTTCGTGCGCATCAGTGAAGCCACCGGCAGATCGACGCCCGGGCTGCAATACTGGCGTTCGTCGCTCCCGCGGTCAAGGTAAGTATAGGCACGATAATCCGGATGCAGATGCTTGAGGACGTGGCGGGCGATCTGGTCGGCCAGCGTATCACCCCGCCGGGAAGGCAGGAAGGAGTAAGCACGATCATCACCGACGCAGGTGATGTTGTAGCCGGCGATGATGTTGCTTCTGCATCTCCTCCAGGTTGCGGCTCAAGTAAACGATCGACCCGATGGTCTCCGGGATGAATACGATCCGGTAAGTGTAGTGTCTCGCTTCGGATTGCAGCCACGCAGCGATATGCGCCACGACACAGGGACCGGACAATTCGTTGTTGGCCATGGAAGGATGACAGATATAGGTGGAAAGAAAGATCTCGTCCTTGACCTTGCCCGGCAGGAGAAGCTCTCCGTACGTCAGGCTTCCTTGCTTTAGCTCGCTGTCGATCTTGACCCTGTATTGACCCGGCTCGAGGCGGCTCACGCTGTTTGTGAGTCAGGCAGAACCCCCAGCGCTCCTGGTAGTAGGAAGTGATGTAGGGGATCGCATCGGGTTGGTCAGGGAGCGAATGCAGATGCTGCTGCAGCTCCTCCAGGGAAAACGTACCGTCCACGGGCGTGGAATAACCGACCACGTGGAGGTTCGGATTCTTGGAAATCAAGTATCTTTTCCCCGTGCGGATCGATCACGTACGCATCATGAATATTCCATTCACGCGGCACCTGCCAGTCGAAGGCCTGCTCGCCCGATCGGCACCTCGTGGATGCGCATCGGTCCGGCCTGTGCCGCTGGAGGATCTTCAACGTCTCCCTGACGCCGTCCCCGGTAATACTTCGACAAATCGGGAAGAGCTCTTCTGCCAGGGCATAGATCGAACTTCCGATATCTGCCATGAGCTAGCTGTCACGCCCCGATGCTGTAGAGCAAGCCCTTAGCCCGGCCGTCTTCGATCACCTCTGATACGGCAGCATACATTTCATTGGCCTTGATCGTCCGGCAGCCAATCCCCTCGAATTGCCGCTCCCCATGGTACAAACCCATCTCCCACAGGAGCTCTCCCATCGGGTTGACATCCGTCAAGACCCCTTGCTCGAGATCGCGCACGAACAGACCATACGTCCTGCTGGACGTTTCCCCTTCCCAGTCCGTGTAGTCGCCAGAAAATTTCTTGTGGAAGCGGTAAGGGACCTCATACATCTCCTCGATGTGGTGGTAGAAGGTCATGCTGTTCAGATCATCCAGATCGAGAACCGCAATCTTGCCGTCGATCTGGCGCAAGATCGCAAACGGGGAAGTCCTCGCCATATCCGCTGTAGTTGTTGACGTCGAAAAGCTTGGCCTTGGCACCGATCGCAGCGAAGGAGTAAATCGGATGCCCGCTGCGGACCGCGCCGTGATAGCTTCCGGGCCGTTTCTGTCAGCACACCCATCTGGGATGGTGTAGACCGAATGTCAAAGGGTTCGCCTTTGGTGAAATTGAAATTAAAAAGGGGGAAGACCATGCGTCCCTGCTTGGCCAACAGCCTCCAGGAGAGACTCCAGGATCTCCACCGGTGTGGTGCCCTGTTCCTGGAGCGTACGCTTCAAACTGCTGTGGAACAAGACTGTATCACCGGGCAGGATCCGCACTTTCTGCCACCGAGCAGCCAGTCTGGATGCCATCGTAGCATAATCCTTTCAGTTCTTTCCCCGATCTGGCTAAGCCGTCCACCAAGGAGAGCTCACGACCCCCAACCCATTCTCGATCCAGGGTCAAGAGTCCCCTCTAATGCGTTTAGGCGAGGTTCTCGATGACCTCTCAATCCCTGACGCTTGCGGATAAACCCATTTTCCTCGAGCAATCTCAAGATCTCCCTGGCGTTGTCCTCCGGCGTCCGGTTGCACGGTATCAATCACGAGCTCTGGGTGCTCGGGAGCCTCGTAAGGATCATCGATCCCGGTAAAGCCCTGGATCTCACCCCGGCGTGCCTTCGCATACATGCCTTTCGTATCGCGTGATTCGCAAACTTCGAGCGGCGTATCGACAAATACCTCGATATAGTGATCCGTGCCGACCATGTTGCGTACGTCGTTGCGCGTTGCCCGGTACGGGCTTACCGCGGCGCAAACGGCGATCCCGCCGTGACGGACGATTTCGGAAGCGACATAGCCGATCCGCGGATATTGATATCCCGGTCATCTTTGCTGAAGCCAAGTCCTTTGGAGAGATGGGTCCGCACGACATCCCCGTCAAGCTGGGTTACCTGACGGCCGGCTTCGAGCAGCAGGACCGTCAAAACTTCCGCAGTCGTGGATTTTCCAGAACCGCTTAGCCCGGTGAACCATAATGCAAACACCTTGTTTGTGACGGGGAGGATAGGTCTCCTCCAGGATGCGCGCAACCTCATCGCGAGTAAACCAGTCCGGCAGGCGGATGCCGCGATTCAGGTACTGTTCCCTGACCTCGGTGCCAGAGATCGAGCTCGTTTTCACCCCAGTCCGGGACTTTGTCGACTTCCTCATAGCGATTTTCTTCAGGAAGATAGACCATGTTCTGGAAGGTGAGGACGCCCACGCCGATCTCGTCTGAGAAGCTTTGCGACCAGTTCCTGGGCATCGTATGGGCCGTAAAACGGTTTACCCTGCGAATCCATCCCGGGGCTGGCATGATCACGACCGACAATCAGATAGTTGGCGCCAAAATTCCTCCGGATGATCGCATGCCACAGCGCCTCGCGTGGTCCTGCCAGGCGCATCGCAAGCGGAAGCAGCGCCAGCAAGATACGCGACGGGTCAAAGAAACCGGATTCCAGGGCGCGGTAGGTCCGAACACGCGTATAGTGATCGACGTCACCAGGCTTGGTCATCCCGACGACCGGGTGGAGCAGGAGCACGCCATCCACGGCTTCAATCGCACGAATGGTGAGTTCCTCGTGCGCCTTGTGAAGTGGATTGCGGGTTTGAAAGGCGACCACATTGGGTCGTGAAAGCTTGTCAGGACTTGCCTCGTCTGCGATGGGGTCAACCGCAGCGGCTTGAAGTCATAATGCTTCGGCAGCTCCAGCACCTGGAGCGATCCTGATACGTTGAGCTCTCCCCATCGGTGCATCTCCGCTACCAGTGGATGACGCAAGTCGATTGTACCGAAGACATTCCTGGCGACCGCCTTCGATCCCATGGATAAATTTCCTCGACGGTCATCACGGCCAGTAAGTTGTTGTTGGCATTGCGAAGTGCAATCTGCTTCCCGATTGCGATGTTATCCCCGTGCTGGACGGGGAAAGTGATCGGGATCGGGAACAGTGGCCCCGCCTCAAGCCGCATCTCGCTGACGACACGCTCATGATCCGCCTGCCCCATAAAGCGGTCCAACGGCGAGAAACCCCCGGTCGCGAGCAGTTCTAAATCACACTCCACTCGAGAACTGATTTGAAAGGAAGGAAGCGTGCCAGCGTAGCGAACGCAGTTCGGCGGCTCGTTCTCCTGAAACCAACAAATTTACCAGCTTCCCGCCGTAGGGATCGATGAGTTTGGATGACTTTTCCATTAGATTGTGTCCCTTACCGGGTTCGACGATGGATGCGATCCGCATTAAACGGAGCTTATCTTATCATCATTCACACTGCTTGCCGCAACGCCCATCCACTCGCCGGCTTACAAGTCGGGTGATAAGATACCAACCGGCCCTACGCTCTTATTGCAGGTGTCCGATCTCATAGCTCTCAAAAGCTGTTTGTAAAATCGACCGGGGAGTCGCATGGATCAAGTGGAAAATTGCCCATCCTGTCAGCGGACATCCTTCGTGCAGTTTGAGACCGCCCACCACGCGGGGAATCCACTGCAATACTGGATCTGCAAGAGCTGTGGCCTGGTCTTTCAGTCCCCGCGCCCAGGCGAGGAGGAGCTGCAAGCCTTTTATCGGCAAGGCTATCGCAGCCTCTACCAGGATTCTGAACAACCAGTGAAGAAGGACCTCGTGATGCAGTCGACCCGGGCTGCCATAACCGTGAAGATGATACGCCAGCAGATACCATCCATTGCCCGGCATCTCGATATCGGGAGCTCAAGCGGCGCCTTGCTGCAGGCCGTTCGGGCAGCTTATAGGTGTGAGATGGTCGGGATTGAGCCAGGTGAAGGCTACCGGCGGTTCAGCGAAGCAGACGGGGTAAAGACGTTTGGATCCATCGATGAGCTTCTCAACGATAAGGTGGGATCTTTCGATTTCGTAAGCATGATGCATGTGCTCGAGCATCTCGTGGATCCACTGCAGGTTCTTAAAACCCTGGCGAATGAGTGTCTTAACCCCGGCAGGCTACGTGCTGATCGAGGTGCCTAATCTGTACGAGCATGCGTCCTTTGAGTTGGCGCACCTGTACGCCTTCACGCCGGAGACCCTGGCAAATCTCGTGCGACGTGCGGGGTTCCAGGTCTTATGGAGCAAGGCCCATGGCAGCTTCCGTTCGCCCATCCTGAAGCTGTACATCACACTCCTGGCACAAATGCCCGACCCACCGGGCACCCAGCGCATCGATCCAATACTAGCGAGCAGGATTCGATTACGAAGAACGATCGGTGGATACAAACGTAGAGTCCTCACACGCCTCCTGCCGGATTGGACCTGGCAAGCCCCGGAAATCCTCTGGGAGGATGACAGCGCATAAGCTGCTGCGCTCTTGAACGGAAAAGCTGGACTGCAGCAGGCCTGGAATCAAACCCTGCATCACCTTCGAGTACTTGGAAAAGCCGGGGTCGTGGCATTGCGACACTGACTGGGCAAGCTGAGTCAACCGGGTTGGGCGGCCGCCGGGTGAGACTTATGCGTCAGCCGGACGGGTTTATTCGTCGCTCCCGCCTGGCACACTGCCTGTCTTTCACCCAGGTCCGGTAGTTATCCCACCCGATGCCAGCGAGGAGCGCAAGTAGTGGTTCCGCCGGTATCCTGAACCGCGCCTGCCCGACAGCCCCGGGACTGACCAGGAGGAAGGCTGCGGTGATGATGAGCAGCCCGACCGTCGGATAATCTCCCCCCCGGCGGAGGATGATGCCTGAAGCAAGAACGTACAAGGTTAGTGTGTGACCGATCCCCAGGAGCGATAAGACCAGCAGCACTGCTGTCTCCGGAAGCTGGAGCAAGTTTTGAACCCGGGCGGCCAGCGAGGAAAACCTACCCGACAGGAGATCTCCAAGCAGGTTTAGGCTCCCTTGCATTTCGAGGGGGAACCCAAGCAGCCGTCCCCAGGCGCCCGTAGCGACACCCAGCGTCGATCGCATGATCCCCTTTGCCTGCTCACGGATGAATGTCGCCGGGTGCTGCGCGATCAGATTCAGTGTTTCCTGGAAGGGATCTTCGGTTTGAGCCAACTTGTGTGCAGCTTCGCCTCGGTTCGTTCCGTCCACTTCGGCGAGAACAGTCGCGATGTTAAAAGTATAAAATGTCCGGGATGTTTCCTCGGTAAAGGTAAACTTCCCGTGCACGACCAGATTGTGCACAGACCAGGGAAGGATCAATGCGGAGACGCCCAATCCGATGGAGACGACGGCAATCATCACTCGTTTGGATTGCCTTTTGGAGATCAACGGCAATACCCCCAGCACGGTCCAAATCGGAATCAGCGGCAGGTTAACGATTCGGACGAGTGCGCCGCAGCCAAGGCAGATCCCCAGGGCAAGGTACCGACCCCATTTGAAATCCTTTCTTGCGAGGATCCATACGCCCACGCCTACAACCAGCAGGGACGCGTAGAGCGATTCCGTCATGACCGTGATGGCCCATAAGGCTGCATTCGGAGAGAGTGCATAGAGCCAGCCTGCCATCAAACCGGCACGCTTGTTGGCGATACTCTCGCCGATTGGCACAAGAAGTAAGGCCGTAAGGGAGGTCAGAACCAGCTGGGTCGCAGTTACTCCAACAAAGCTTGGCGTCGACCAACCGCTGGCGAGTGCGATGAAGAAGGCGTAGCCCGGAGGCCAGTTCAGATCATCGTAGCTCCCATCATAGACCAGGGACGATGCGAGATCCATATACCCTCTTGAATCAATAAGCGCAGCCCCCTCCGGAAAAGCAAGGGTGATCGAAACGAGGACCAGGCGTATCACGACTAGGATCATCAAAGCCAAGAAAGCAGGATCCGTCCTGGCAAAATCCCCCAGCCTTTTTAACAACCTACGTAGAATGGAAAACTCCTTTCCTTATTCTGCGACCAGGATCGCCTTCATCGCATGAGATTTTCATACAGTCTGTGGCCGCGTTCACTTTTCCCCTATCGGGGGTGTGAGAAGCGTGAGTCGCCCGTATCCTTCCGTTTGAACCTCCAGGATGGTGATTTCACCTCTAAACTCTGGGTCCTTCGGAATAAAATTTTCCGGGAGAATCACGAGATCCCAATCATCGTTCTCCCAGAGTTTTTGATAGGCATTTGGGAGTTCCACAACCTCTGACCATATATCATACGTCCATTCGCCAGGACAAATATCGTTGATCTCACGGGTGAGCGCGGCACCCTCGGTTGAGAAATTGCCAAATCGGAGTGCGTAACATTTCGCCGCCACACCGTAGCCCCATAGGATCACCAATTCCTCCGGGTCTTTGCCTGAACGCTCTCCCGCCGTTTGGATCGCTTCGGCGACCAGTTCCTCCGTCAGAGCCACCTGCCTGCTGAGCTTCACGTGGGCCTGGAAAGCAGACACCAATCCCCATACATATCCCAGGATCATCAGCCAACCGAGGACCCTGACAATCCTGGCAGCCCGCGTGCTGTGCTTAAGAAACACATCGCCGATCAGAACGAATTGAATTGGCAGGACTGCCGCGATGGTCAATAGATAATTCTGGCCTGGGTGTTTCACGATGAGTACCCACAGCAGGATGGTTTGCGCCAGCACGCCGACGGACATGGACCACCACCCTGGGAACGACTCCGTCTCCCGTCTGCGCCACCACATGGCGATACCCAACAACACCAATCCCGTCAAGCTGACGATCAAAATGAGTTGTCCCCGATTCCACAACCAGACCAGGTTATCGACCATCTGGCCTGGGCTTGAAAAACCTTCTTGGCCACCCCCATACCGCCCCTGATGAAGCACCAGATCCTTCATCCATATATAAAACCGTCGAAAACGGTGCATCACAGGTGCGAAGGCGATGTAGAAACCAACGGCGCTCCCGGTAAGCGTGAGGAGCATCGCTCCCAGCGCCTTGCGGATTCGACGCGTCAACAAGTACTCATAGAGCGTGATAGCGGCGACCACGCCAACTGCCCAGGCAACGAAATAGATCTGAACAGCAACCAGGATGCCGGAAAGCAATCCCAGGCAGAATATTCCCAGATGACTCAGCCTCTCCGATCTTCGCAGCCTGAGAAGCAGACCAATTAGCAGCAGGGTGCCGAAGGGAAAATTGAATGCATTGTGGGTCCACCAGTGGAGCGCTTTAAAACTGAGAGGAGCCAGCACGGCAAAATTCAAAACAGCGATTCCTATCCCGAGCACAAGGCCGCCCTGCTCTTTTACCGGGAACGCCTTCCAGGCCAACAAACTGACAACCCCCAGGCTCAAGATGGTTAACAACCCATGTGCCAGGGATAGGAATAGTTCAGGATGCTGCAAGTGGTATGGCACAAAGAATTCGCCCAAACCACGAGTTAGCGGCCGTGTCAGCGCAAGAATAAATGTGCCAATCACCTCCACGGGTGTGCCGGGATGATCGATATAGGCGTAGGAGACCCCGTCAAAGAAGGCCAGGGAGTTCTCAAAATACTGCATTTCGGGATCGTACTTGACGGTATAGAAAGGCGTGGGCTGGAGCCAATGCGTGAAAACAAAGTAGGCTGCGAGAGACAGTCCTACGATTGCAATCCAGGCAACTCTCGACGTCCGCTGCGGGCTCATACGATCCTGCCCTCCAACCCATTCCGACGCTCTTGCCAGCTCAACATGCAGAGCGAAGAAAATCTGCTTTCACATCTCACGAATTGAACCAACCTGGCCAGCTCATCCAAACGTCCGAGACAGGGGCGGCGGTCCAGGGATGCATGTGCATCGGCACCTCATACAAACTTGATCCGCCTCGCAGCAGAAACCATCATGCGGAGAAGCAGCCAACCATGGGACCAACGCGAGATGTTCGTCGATCCGTAGGTACGGCTGTGGTAGCGGATCGGAACATCCACGATTTTTAAATTCTGCTTGGCAGCACCGAGCAGCAAATCAAAATCCCCAAATGGGTCGATCCTACCAAAGTAATTGCGCTCCTTGGCGATGAGATCATAATCCTCTTTCCATAATGCCTTCGTTCCACATAACGTATCCTTCAACCTCTGCCCCAGCAGCCACGAAAAAGTAAGGCTGAAGAGTTTGTTCCCGACCAGGTTGATGAACCTCATCGCCTCATCCTGCATTGGGTACACGAGCCTGACCCCGTTGGCAAATTCGGCCTTTCCCGAAATCAGGACCTCAAGAAATCTGGGCAACTCTTCCGGAGGGACAGTCATGTCTGCATCCAAGATAATGAGCAAATCACCACTTGCCAGAGCAAACCCTTCGCGAACCGCATCGCCCTTGCCCTCGCCCTTCTGTTGGATGATCTTGCATGCCATGTCCGGTTGGCTCTCGATCGCTCTCTGGATGGCTTGGTAGGTATCATCCTTCGAGTGCCCCTCGACGAAAATTAGCTCGGTGGGATAGCGGAGATCCGGAAATCTCCGGAATATCTCCGGTATGTTGCCGGCTTCGTTCCTGGCAGGAATGATGACCGAGACTGTGGGTTTGTCTTTTCTGACTGGCACTGAGGTCGGCCGAGCAACCATCAGATGGGTCAGTGCCAGGTGATTGAAAGGCCACAAGCGAGCAAGGACCCGGTTAACCAACCCGGCCACAATAGGGGTTTGCACAGGCCAGAGAAACTCTTCCCAGCGCTTGATGAGTTCAAAGTCAGCCAGGTTGAGCAGGTTCTCGACATCCTCAACGGTGAGCCAGTTCTGGTACAGGTTGGGTCGGGCGAGGTTGAGTTTATCGGCCAGGGATAGTGCTGGTTCCCAAACCCGGTTATAGCAATTGATGATGATCCGTGTCCGCGCATGAGAGAGCCGGTGGACTTCTTGCAGTAAATCTTGTACATCCCACACGTCATTCAAGAGATCCGAGAGCAGGATGAAGTCGAAGCTTCCCCGGAGCGGCAGCTGGCTGCCGTCTGCCTGAATAAATTGATGCTGAGGATGATGCCGCCTGGCGTTTTCAATCATGCGGAATGAGAAATCCACCCCGACACCGAAGGAAGGGGTCAAAGATGCCAGCAGGTTCCCATCCGCACAGCCGATCTCCAGGATCCTCTGAGCAGGAGGAACGATGAAACGGAAGACCTTCTCAAGCCAGCGATGGTAATAGCCGGACCAGCGCTGATACCCTTGAGACTCCAGGGCGACGCCATCCCAGTGAGCTCGACGTTCCTTGTGAAAGTTTACTTTGGAGACGGGCAGCATGATTCCACTTCCAACTATTCCTTACCTCAACGGTATAAACTCGGTTACTTTGGTTGCAAGCGCAGCAAGCAGAGTTTCATGGAATGACTCCCAGCAGCGAAGTGATCTTTTCCATAAACTGCGGGGCAAACAACGACCCTAAATCGTACCCGATGAAAAGGGAGTAGACGATTTGAGGCCAAGCGTACCAGCAGGCCACCAGGATCATGCTGGCGATCAGCAATACAGGCTCCCATTTCGCCGTCTTATTTTCCGAGGACATATAAATCCACACCCCGTTCTTGCAGGATCCCGCCGGCCTGCGAGCAATCGAACAGTTTGCTCCTCACGCTATCCGCAGTATGAACCGGTGCGGTTTGCAGATACCGAGTACCCCGATCGATCATCGATTGAGCAATCTCCTCACAGCCGCTGTCTGGGTCGATGGGAATATAGACGATTCGCTGGGAATAGTCTGCCCGGTATAGCGGGTACACGAATCCATTTCCGGTGACGTTGTAACCAAGGAGTTCATCCCCGGGCACAGATTTAATATATTCGCGATACGCATCCGGCACCGCTGCGGAGAACATCGCAGCACTGCGGTCTCTGACCGGGAGCCTGATCATCGCCTCGATATCTTTGATCCGGATCGAATTGTAGGTGACGACCATGATCAAGTTCAAAGCTGTGAGCAAAGTGAACAAGATCTTCCACAACTGGGTAGGCCTCCTCCCCGGAGTGAACAAGCGCTCAAACACAAATCCGATGGCAAGCGCCAGGCATGCCGGAACCCAGATGAAATAACGCATATTCCATGGGCTAGTTGGGCTCGAGAACAGCAGCAGCAGGAAGGAAATCAGAAACCCGGCCGCGATCACTCGATACGTGCGCACACGGATCGTGCTCCAAATTGCTGCCGGGAAACCGATCGCATACGCCACCCATCCCCAGCCGGTCGTATAGGGTAGATCAGGCCGTATCCGGTAGAGCTTATCGCCAAATCGCGCCAGGAAAAGCTGAAACGTCGCTATGAAATTCTGCACTCCGAACTGGAACCCGCCAATGTCTGAACTGAGCACCTCGCGCTGACCGACTTCAACGCTGTAGGGAAAGAAGGGATTCCCCATCAGGATCCAATTCCGAACATACCAGTACGATCCCAGGAAGAGGGAGGCTGTCATGACGACAGCAATGGCGAGTTTTATCCGTGCCGGTTCACCACGCAGGCCGTCCACTACCGCTCCTGCGCTCTTTCGTAGCCCCCCCCACCCTCGCCTTTGAACGAACATCCCTGTCCCGATAAGGAGGATCCCAGGCAGCAAATGGACGATATATGCCTTCGTTCCTGCAGCATACAAGAGCACCGGAATCAGCAGCGGCACGAGTTTCCATCCATTGCGAAGAAAATCCCGTTCTAGCAATTCAGAGGCGTGCAGGACAAGTGCAATCGCAAGCAGGAATAGTGCTGCCACGATTGGATCGTTCTTGGTCCCCGTGATCGCCAGGGTCAGGGCGGGTGTGGAGAGGTACGCCACGACGGCAATCCAGGCTGCATTTGGTTTCAATTCCAAATTCCTGGCAATTGCATAAACCGCCAATCCGGCGATCCAATAAGCAGGCAGCCCTGCAGCTTCGATGATGACGTCCTGGCGGTAGAAAACGGCGAACCAGGTGGTGAAGACTTCGTGGTTCGCGGCGTTATAGATTTGCTCGACCGGCGTTTCGAACATGTGGATCCTTGCGTCCTGGATCCATTGGGCGACGTTGGTCAGGTGGTAGGTGAGCGAGTCCCAGACAAACGGCGGCAGTGCCCAGATCAGGAACGCGAAGCGAATGGCCATGTAGGCCAGGAAGCCCACACTCAAAGCCTTAAGCCACACATCCAAAGCCGAGAACCAGGCCCGAAAAGCTCGATATGAGGTCCGGGCAGTGGCGGGAAGCGTCTTAAGGGTTCGCCTGAAACGTGGGACTGCGAGCATCGTGATGCAGCCGAGTAACGAGACTCCGCCGATCGCCAGGGGACTGAGGAAACCCGATAGACCGAGCAACATCAAGCTCAAGGTCGTAAAGTAAACCCAAAAAAAAGGTCAGTAGTGCCCAATCGAGGGCTATGCGGCCGGTCTTGAACGGGAGAACCCACAAGTAGGCGAGCGAAAAGCAGAGGAGCGTGTGCAGGACCCAACTCGCGAGCCCGATTATAGGCTGGTCCATTTCGATCCTGTTGAGGGAAGTTCAGAGGGGAAAAACACCAGCCGGCGCAGAGCCGGATCAGCCGGGGCATGCCCTGCAGTAGAGTTGTAGATCGGAATGGCCAATCCAGTTGAATGCATCAAGGGAGGCGCAACGTGCATGGGAGATTTCAAACCTGTAGGCTGCACAGCCGGTGCTTGGGCGAACTCCGGTTTTCCTGGGGCGCTTTCAACGTGATCCCCGCTGGAGCAGGCGGAGGCGTGGTCTGCGGATGACCCCACCCTCAGGGTTTCTTGGCATCCGTTTGCCCTCATGGATTTTGCAGGATGCGTTCGTGAAAATCTGTGAGAGCGAGGACAAGATCATCCCATGTTACCCCGGGCGACTGCGCATTTGCCTCCCGTTGATGAAGCTGAGCCACCCCAAGCTGCGCAGTAATCGACTCACATAAAGCCTGTACATCCCCTGCCCGAAAGGTCTGCACGGCTCCCTCCGGCATTGTCTCCAGACCCTCCGCCAGGTGTTCGGATATGACCATGGGAATGCCTTGATTTACGGCCAAGCGGACCGATCCGCTTTGGGTCCCCTCCAGGTATGGCGCAACGAAGATATCCGCAGCTCTGAAGTAAATAGGGACTTCTTCATCAGGGATATAACGGTTGTCAAATCTGACATACTCCATGATCCCCAAGTTGTTGATTTCCCGGATATATTGATCCAGGTCATACCAGATTTCCCCGGCCACGAGCAGATACACTGGACGGCCCTCATCCCTGAGCCTGGCAATGCTCTGAAGAAGATGAAGGATGCCCTTGTACCGGCGAACAAAGCCGAATGAGAGCAAGATTGGTAGCTCTTGCGGGAGTTCCAACTTCTGACGGGCGGCTTCTTTCGAAAGTGCTGCGCGCGGGATGTGAACGTAAACCGGGTGTTGATGAAGGATTGTCCTATCCCTGGCTTCCGGCATGAGGCTCTCCAGCCGTTGCTGTTCACGGGCTGCCATGACCAGGTAGCCGGAGGCGCTGCGCAGCACGCTTCGCGCCAGCCAACGATCCATTCTTCGTGGCTCATGCGGTAAGACATTGTGGATGATAAAAACCACCGGGATTTCCCATCTCCTCAGCCAATAGGCCAACGTACCGTAGCAAGGTGCCAGGAAGGTCGTCCACCACTGAAAAACGACGAGCTCAGGCCGCAGCTTGCGCATCCTATTCAACACTATCCACCAGTTGAGTGGATTGAGCGAATGAACCAAACCCCAAGGGTGTATCTCCTGCGGCGCAGCACTTGGGTCCAATGTGCTGTCGCCTGGAAAAAGGAACCCGGGATACAACCGTGAGAAGCTGAGCGCGTGAACTTTGTGGTGAGCCCGGGCTGCCTGGACCAGCGCAGTTGTAAAGTGCGCGATGCCACCCCGGTATGGGTAAACCGGACCAGCGATGATCCAGGTCATGGTGAAATCGCGCCCGCTTGCAGGAAATCCCAGGTCAGCGCCAACTTGACTCCCAAAAGTCTGTCCGCGAACGGGTTGGCAGGCACCGAGCTTTTGCGGACTCGTCGGGTCATCGACATTACTCGTCTACACCGTGTGAGCGCGACCTCCTTATCAGGTAGATGATATCCTCGCTAATCGGCGATTCCTTGCGATCAAATCGGCTAACAGCCCCATGAGAATGGTTATGAAACCAAGGATCATCAAAATACTTGCAACGATCAAGGATTGGACATGGCCGGATCCATCCCCGATCAGGAAGAAGTATCCAAAGCGGGCGAGCAGGAAAATCCCGGCCGCCAGCGGCAGGGCGGAGAGGGAGAGAAAAACCCTCAGGGCCTCATACATCATGAAGATCCGCAGGATGGTAGCACCGGAGCGGAGGATGTAGCTGGTTGTACTGCGGATCAACCTGGATCGGCGTTGAACAACATTTACCCCAACCGGCACGGAGGTAACCGCGATGCCCTTCTTACCTGCCTGGATAATCGTCTCCAGGGTATAGGTGTAACCGGAAAATATCGACAACCTCAGTGCCGCTTCGCGTGAAAAAGCTCTGAAGCCGCTGGTCGTGTCCGGGATCTTTGTTCCCGAAGCCCACCGCACGATATAGCTGCCAAATTTCTGCAAAAACCGCTTTGTTTTGGAAAAATGCTGCAGCGTACCAACCTGACGATCACCGATGACCATATCCGCTTCGCCTGCAAGGATGGGTTGGATTAGCTTCTCGATGTCTTCACCACGGTATTGATGGTCACCATCTGTGTTGATAATGAGGTCCGCACCCAGCTCGATCGCACGCTTCAAACCAACGGAAAACGCGTTTGCCAGGCCTGTGTTCGACGGCAAGCGAACGACCTGCTCAACCTTCATATCGCGCGCCACCTGCGACGTATTGTCGGCACTGCCATCATCGATGACCAGCACCTGGATCTCATCTACGCCCGGCAAAACCGCCGGTAGATCCTGCAGGGTTTCGGCGAGCGTATCGCCCTCATTGAAGCATGGGATTTGAATGACAAGCTTCATCACGTTTTACCCTTTATCCGAGAGGTCGCAAGTTAAATGTCCCGCCTGGCTTGTTCATACTTGTGCTCCAGCCAAAGGAGACTTGCGAGGCCGAATACCACGCTGGCGGCAAAAAGCAGGTTGGCAGTAACAACATTTGTTCCAAGGGCGATGAAGGCTGTTAAACCTGCCAGGATCGCAAAGATGTGCATTACGGCTACTGCCCGGGAGGGATGCAGGCCTAGGGCAACAAGTCGATGGTAAAGGTGATCGGTTCCTGCCTTGTAGATCGTCTGCCGCCGTCGCAGCCGCGAAAGGACCACGAGGGTCATGTCAAAAATGGGAATCGATAAGGCCAGGATCGGGATGAACCATGTAAGCGCCTGGGGCAGCCCAGCCTGGCCTGGTGTATAAGCAATCCCCAAAGCCCCGAGGATCATCCCCAGGGTTTGTGCTCCGGAATCACCAAGAAAGATATGGGCCGGTGAGGATACATAGAAGTAAAGCCCAATGACGGCGCCGAGTATGAGGGCTGCCAGGGCGGCCAGGCCTGGCTGAGAGGAATCGATCGCAACAAGCATGAAAAATGCCAGGGTCACGCCGGCCAAACCAACGGCAAGGCCGTCCATGCTGTCGATAAAATTAAAAGCATTTGTGACGCCAACCAGCCAGACGACGCTGATGAGCAGGTCCAACCCGATGATGCGGGTGATATGGACTTGTACCCCGTAGAAAATTGCCAGCACGGCGGCCAAGAATCTGCCCGATCAGCTTCTGGCCAGGTTTTAGCTGGAATCGATCATCAACCAGCCCCCAGAGGAAGATGGCGGCGCTGCCGATAAAAATGCCCTTCGTCTCCGGGTAGCGTGTAACCGGAAGGAGGAACGCCGCGAGGACCAAACTGGCCGCGATGACCATCCCGCCGGCAAGCGGGGTGGGTTTTCGGTGGGTCTTGTGTGCGGCTGATCCAGGTTGGTCTACCAGCCCACCCATTCGTGCAACCCGGGTTAGCACGGGCGTCACCAGCAGGCAGAATACCGCTGCCACCAGGATTAGACGGAATATCTCAGACAGGTTCGTTATCAAAACGATCAGTCCTGGTCATCATTCGAGCCGGTCCATCATTGCGAGCACGCACTGCATTCTAATCCACCGTCTGCCGGAAGCGCGAGGATGAGACGAGTGTAACAAACCCGAAGACGATCCACATTTGAGGGAGTGCGAAGGTGTCGAGGCTGAACCCCTCGAAGAATTGCATCATCGCTACCATTAATCCGGCAAGCCCCAGCACCTTTGCCATGACAGCATTCTCTTTCCAGAGCAGGAAGGAGGTCGTCGCCATGAACAGAAACCAGCATACGTACATCGAAAAGCCGAGGATTCCTGTCTCGGAGAGCAGCCGAAGCCATAAATTTTTAGGATTAGGAAACCCATACTCATCCAGATCGAGGACATTCCGAATCTCGGTTAGCCCGTAGCCATAGGGTGGCAGGTTCTCCTCGAAAAAGAAACCCGCATTTCCCGGACCTACCCCCAGGATCGGATGATTCGCGAAGGTATGGAACCCAAAATCCCAGTAAACAATGCGTTCTGCAAAAGCCAATTCGTTTGCCAGTTCGTAAATGCCTTCGTTAGGAAAGAAATATTGGAACTCCTCCAATCGCTTCGGAGCGGAGAACAGATTGGTTGCGCGCGGATCTGTCTCCTTGAAAGCGACCAGCGCCCCGATCGCCAGGGCGGTGAGGCCTGAACTCAAGATGACGACAGCCGCTGCGTAGGCCGCCTTGAAAGAGATGCGGCGCTTGCGCGACGGACCATACCAGCGGTTGATCAAATCACGCAGGCGGTGAACCCCGATGACAAATCCCCCGATCATCAGCCAGGCCACGACTGCGGAACATGGTGACGCGCGATTTTGTGCAGAACGAGAATTGCACCCGACCAGACGAGCAGCATCAGTTCGATGGAGGGCCATTTCCGAAAGCCTGGGAATACTGACCATTTTTGAGAAACGCTTGCGAGCAAAAGCGGGATATACAACACCACAAGCTGATCGGCAGCCCAGGATGGTTCAAAGGCCATCCCAGTAACGCGATCGGGGAGCGGGTCGCGCACCGAGAACAGGTGATGGATCCGGGTCACGATCAGGGGCATACGGTCTGACCCATCAAGGACGATGTAAGCTTGAACGCTCGACCAGATCAGCATCATGCCAAGCCCGAGATAGATTGCTCGCAAGCTCGACCGTACTTGATCCTTGTTCATGGGCAAGTTGGCGGCAGCCATGAAAAAGGCGAATCCGATCCCCAGCGTGATGAAGGCCCGCAATGTTCTTTCCAACGGGGTGGTGTGCTTAAAAGGGAGGATGGGCAGCTGCATCGCGGCCAAGCCGGAGATCATGGCCACAAACAAGAAACCGATTAACGGCCAGACGCCCAAGGGAAACCGTCTGCGGCTGATCATGAAAGGCACGAGCCATAAGACTGAAATCAAGATCAGCGGGATCAGGGCAAGGGGGCTGACCGGGGTCTCCCCTCCGCTGAACGACGCAATGATCGGAGAACTGGTTACCGGGATGGCAGCAAGCAAAGCAAGCCAGAGAGGCCAGGCGATTTTCACCCCTGACACCCGCCACTTCTCCACGAATAGCATGCCTACCGTCATTCGATACTATTCCTACATCTTCTCTTATGAGGATTGAGATTGCCCCTCAACCTTAATCGTCGAGGCCCGTCAGCTTTTGTCCCAACCACTTACGACATCGATTCGATGGTGTTCATTCTGAATAGTTCGATGAGGACTAAGCCGATGAGCCCCAGGACTGACCCGGCCAGGACGAGCCAGCCGTCGGCCGCGTCCGAGCTACTGTAACGGGACCTCGGCCCGGTTTGCCCAGGAGAAGGAAAATATCGGGAGGACTCCGCGACTTGTTTGACCGCCTCCAAAATTCCGGCAGACAGGCTTTCTGGATCGACATCCGCACGGTCAGAAGCACATTGCCAGATCGCTTGCGGATCGGATCCGCCGTCCTCGATGGAGATCACGCAGGAAGCCTCGTACAAAGCACTTTGATATGCACCGGCTAAGAGCGTGTAGGATGTTGCAGCTTCAATTTCGCGCAAGGCGACCTCGCCCCAGAAGTTGGCCAACGAGGATGCCTGTTCGGGATCAGCAGAACTCACCACGAGTTCAAAGGCGTTGAACCTTTGCGCTAGTTTGATCATCGAACGGAACTCTGGCAATGTTGGAACGTCCCCCGTATTCACTCCGCTCACAGCGTAGAGCTCAAGCGTGGCGTTCAAAGTATCGTCAGCCAGGATAACGAGGCGAATGCGGTCATAGGCTTGGCGAACCGTAATATCATCTGGAACGCTTGCACGATTCTGATCGATGCTGATCTGGATGAGGGCAGAACCCTGGTACAGCGGTTGGTTCAACATGGAGACCAGATACCCGAACAAGCCACCAATCAGCATGGCCAGGAAAAACCGCGGCCAGGATGAGATCCAGCGCTGGGCAAGTACATTCAAGTTCGATTTCTTCGTCAGCAACCCGGATGCCTCCCTTGTAGCCTCTTTGAGGGTGAGATGCGGATCGGGCACGTGGGTAGCGTGATTGGAGATTTCAACCGAAAGAATCCCTTCGTTCTCCGAAAACCCTGAAGAGCATTCGTTTGATTCTGATTTTCCAGGGCATGATGGGTTCAACAACTCGTCGAATCAAGTACTTTGCATAGAGGATTGAGAATTTACTTCCGCCCTCCCTGAAATGAACCCGCATCATCTCTGGCCAGCAGCGGTAGGCCTGGGTTAGCGACTTTGAATCTTCCTGCAAGCGGAAATTGGCCATGAAGTGGGGATGAAATCCAATCGGCGCGACAGCTGCGATACGCACCCAGAGGTCATAATCCATAGCATAAAAGAAGCTGGGATCCAACGGTCCGACCATTTTCCACAGAATACTACGGAAAAACATGGTCTGCTGGGGAATGGTATTGATGCCGCGCCTTAATCCTTTGTAACTCGTCTTCCCGGCTGGATAACGGGCGATTGCCTTGCCCTCCTGGTCCACATAGAAAGCCTTCCCATACATCATCCCGATCTCGGAATGTTCAAGTAAATATTGAACCGCCATACTCACAGCACCTGGCAAATAGGTGTCATCCGAATTGAGCCAGGCGAAGATATCGCCGTGCGCCATGGAAAATCCCTTGTTCACGGCATCGGTTTGTCCAGAATCAGGTTCCGAAATCCAGGACGAGATACGCTCACCGTAGGAGGCGATGATCTCCTGGCTGCCATCATTGGATCCGCCATCTACCACGATGTATTCGATGCGCGGGTAATCCTGATTCAACACTGACTCGATGGAGTCACCCAGGAATCTTGCCTGATTGAAGGAAGGGGTAACGATGGAAACCAGGGGCAGCCCTGGATTTCCAGCCTGCTTTTCCTGAACTGGGTTCTCAACACGATGGTTTGCGTGCATAGCTCAATCCAAACCTTTGGAGAATCCCTCCATAGGTGCAGGAGCGTTCCTATGGGTCAGTTTCCTGCGAGTGCGCCGGTACCAGAAGAAAACCTCCGCCAACCCCAGCATACTGAAAGCAGCCTGAGCCCATTTATACCAATACCGGGCCGCGGTCCAAGGGTGTTTGAAGATGGCCCGGTTCATTCGCCAGAATGCCGTACGATACTTGCCAGCATCAATCAAACGCCGCGCGGAGAACACATCGAGCCCGGCAGCGATCCGATGACGATTCTGGATCATCACATCTGCTAATAGATCTGAAGCTTGTGCTTGCTCGATCAGCTTCTCCGCCTCCATCACGAAACGATCCGCCAGCGCAATCGTCTTTGCCTGCGGGTGGGTCCGTTCCAGAGCCCAGAAACTTGGGACGTGGAGAATGGGGTAGCTTGTGGCAATCTTCACCCAGAGCACATGGTCCAGGATAAGGTCATAACCTTGATCGAGATATCCGATTTTCTCCAGCGCCGATTTTCGCATGAACGTGGCGGGTTGGAGAAGAACCTCGAATGCCAGCAACTCTACGACCGACAACTGCCGGTATCGGTGTTGGTCGAGCAGCTCAAGGTCTTGGTCGACCATGATCCCATCGCCGTAGACCATGCCAACTTCTGGGTGCTCACCAAACGAACGAACTGCTTCCGCGACCGCGCCTGGCAGGTAGACGTCATCCGAGTTCAACCAGGCGACGATTTCGCCCCGTGCCCGCCGAAAGCCCTGGTTGATGGCATCGGCCTGTCCTAGATCCGGTCGGGAGTGCCAGTAGTCAATCTTGTTCTCAAAACGCTTGATGATTTCCACACTCCCATCGGTCGACCCGCCGTCCATTACCAGATACTCGATCCTGGGGTAATCCTGGTCTATGACGCTGCGGATCGTGGTTTCCAGATACTCCGCCTGGTTAAATGATGGTGTCACGATGGAAACCAGGGGCAGGCTCTGCTCGGGGGACACGTTGGAGGGCACGACTTGACTCAAGGCAAATCGTGGGAGGATGAACCTTGACTGGAAAGATCAGCCGTTAGTCCAAACAGGATGTACCCATCCCCCCTCTGAACTATCGGGTAGTGGTCATAGAGCAGTTTCTTCAGGTCGGCCTGCCGCGTCCAGCTCTCCGTTAAGGGTGACCAGGAAGAAATCCTTTCCTTCGGTCAGTTGGTTGAACAGGGGTTGGACATCAGCGCCCAGGTTTCCTCCACGCGCATAATGCAGTGCGAAATCAGCCTGGTATGGCCACAGGTCCACGGGAAGGTATCCCCAGTACCACAAGCGCCAGCCATAATCATGCGTCAGGGCAATCATCCTGTCGGCGGCAGGCAATTCTTCGCCCATCTTTCGCCATGCTCCCGGCTCATTCCGATAGTTACTTCCAAGCAATCCTGATCGGGCGATCCAGGCCGGATAGGCCATCGCAAAGATACATGCGGCAATAAAGAGCACGTGAGCGAACCGGTTCTCCTGGCGAATACCTTCGATGAGCCTGGTGCCGATCGGTGCCAAACCGAGTGCTACCGTCGGAACGAGAGCCAGGCTGTAGTAGTCATGGGTATGAATCTGCCAGGGGAAGAACAGACCGAGCAGGGCATATCCCAACCATAAACCTATGGCAATCGGTTTACCTTTGCGGGAAAAGAACAGCGAACCGATAAAAGCCAACACGATCACGGCAACATCGACGAAGTCATGCACAAAATTGGCCCAGCGGACGAAGAAGCCCGGATCCTTGAGCAAGGATGACATGGCGATCGTGAAGGTCGCGAAGTAACTTCCTGCGCCTCCCTGGAGTGGGAGTGGGCTCAGGTAGTACGCAGCCGGGAAAGCCAGCATGAGTGCGGCCATACCCCACACTTTGCGGTCCGTGATTGCAGCCCTTACACCGCAGGTCATCCAAACCGCCAATAGCGCCATGGTAGAGACAGCAAAAATCCCCTGAGCCTTTACCAGGATTGTCAGGCCTCCCATTGCGCCAGCAAAGACCGAAAACTTCCATGAACGCTCCTCCGACCATCGGAGGAGCAGGTAAGCGGTACAGATGAGGCCAACGACCATCAAGACATCAGGTTGGAAGGATCTGCTGGCCTGAATTGAAAAGGGCAGGAACAAGTAGTAGCCCAGGCTGAAGAGCCCCCCACCCGGACCGGTCAATTTCCTTGCCAGCTGGTACAGAACCCATCCGCCCCCTGCCCAGATTAACGACATCAAGATGCGGGCGATCCAGAAGTTCTCGCCGCCGAGCAACAGGTACAGGACGGCTACGATGCTTTCAAGGATTCGCGGTTCATACCGGTCAGTTGCCTGCCAGGCATCGATTGCCTTCTCCCGGATCTCTGCGTTAGCAGCGTCAGCAGGAGACCAATGCATAATAAATCCCGCGCGCATTGGTATAAGCAAACAGCTGCCGCGAAGGATGAAAATCGAGTGGCGGGTCCGTCAAGTCCAACAGCCGGATGGCAAATCCAGCGAGCAGAAGCGCTAGCGCCAGTATTCGAAACCCAGGACGAATCATCCGCATAACCATCCTGTACCTAGGACCTGTTCCGATCCTCTTCCGATCCGATCCTGCATCATGATCCGATACCTCGATGTATCCGACGCCCTGCCTGCTGCTTGAGCCTGGCATTGCTTGCCAAGCCTGGCAAGCTAGCCCACTTACCCATCCTTGCTGCTCGGATCAACAGTCGAGCAGGGCACGCAGAACATTATAGCCCAGCCGATGCGCCGGCAGTCGTGGGGAGCCGCTGCGAAGATGGGAAATCTGTGTATTCGACCCGGGGATAGGGCGGCTCCGATGGCCTGGTTACGCCCGGGCCTTGCCTGACGTCGTCGAAGGAGGGAACCGACTTAACGGCCGGGAACACCCCTTAAGAGGACAGACCAGACCGCTGAGAGGTGGGCGCGGGAAAACCAGCGAGCGCGGGTCAGTGAGCGCAGGTCTGAATACATCTCATCCAGGGGTGACCCTAATGCCTCCGGGCCGCTCAGCACTGCCTCAGCGATAACCGTCAGGGATTTGGCGCTCCAGGGAATCCAGGTCCCATATCACGCGATCCTTCACTGGCAGACGGGGGAGCAAAGGGTCGGCCAACCCGGTGTTTGTTGTGGCATAGATGTTCGGGCCAAGTGCGTATGCCTGGAAACCAAACCCCCGCTTCCTGCTAAAAACTCTACCCCCTGGTAGCCGGAAAACACCCAATCCCCACCCGCCCAATCTGACCCGGGCGGATAATAAGCATCCCGATTGAGCGTTAACAGCCCCGTTTCGGCATAGTCAACACCGCGTCCATCCAGGATCCCTCTCTGGTCGGCCACCTGGTAGGAATAGGTTGCATCACTTCCTCCATGGTGAACGAGCGCTGAATACACCCATGACGAAGATAATGAGCAGTGCCGCAGCAGCGCTGGATGATCTCTGCAAATCTAGCTGGGAGATCAGGAATGCGCTCGTGAGGACGACCGGTGAGAAGTACCGTCCACCGAGAGAATCGCCGCCGAGCAAGATGATGAGCGCTGCTGAAAGCAGCAAGCCACCCAGGAAGGGATACATCGACTTCTTCCGAAAATGCCAGCAGCCAAGAATGGCAAACCCGATACACAGGATAGACAACGGGTCAAAATCCAGCATGTTCATGAAGTACATCAAACCTTGCCGGACAAGCCGGCCGAGGCCTACGCCTGCACGCAGGCGCGCAAGAACCTGGAGAGGCACAAAGGTGCCTGTGGACACATAGGTAAGCAGGTAGTACGGTCCAAGCAAAGCGATCGACAGATACGATGCGAATTTCGCGTGCTGCCGGTTCCTCTTCCGCCGACCAGCGGCAATCATGACCGGGCCGACGAGCGCCCCCCACTGCCATTGGACAGCAATGATCGCGCTGCCAAGAAGAAACAGTGAGGAAAGGTCTTTCCGTATTCTATGATCTTCGGCCCGTCCCAGTCGCTGGTACGTCACGAAAAAAATGGCGAGCAGTAGGTGGACCAAGGGATTCTCAAGTCCGGATGTTGAGTATTCTATGAACGACTTCGAAACAAACAGAAACATCAGGGCGACAATCACGCCAAAGCTTCTTTCCCCTGGATTGCGCAGCAGGATCGAGAGCGCCAGGATCGAGAACGTCATTTGAATCAGGAGTGTGATTCCATACAACAGGTTGAACGAGGGCAGGTGGATCCCATTGGTTGCAGCGGCATAGACAATGCCCAAAAACGCCGGCCATGCCGGCTGGCTGATAGGGAGAGCGCGTTCGCCCGGATTGAACGTTAAACCGTATCCATGGGTGAAGTTTTCGACGATCCTGAAATTGACATAGGCATATTGGCTGACCCAGGCTGTACGGATCAGGAGGAAGATGAATACGATCAATGCAATCACGTACATTACCTGGCTCCGTGAGGGAGCCATCTTGTTTTGATGAGAATTTACAGTCATCGCTCCTGCCCAGACGTACGCTTTAGGGTACCTTCCAAGCTTTCAAATTGCGCTGAGGAGGCATTGTGGAATGGACTCACGACAGCGCTGGCCTACCAGACTTCTACGGTGCAACCACCTCGGTATTGAGCGCAGCCTTGAAAATGCTGCGCCATCGGGCAGCATCCCAGATCGATCCGGAGACAATCTTCGAAAGCTCGTTGTAGTACGCATGAATTGCTTCATCCTCGATCTGGTTTTCACCTGCCCTTAAGCTTTCCAGATATCCTTTCGGGATGTCGCGCTCGATATGGCCGATGCGCCAATGTTGTTGATCCTTGGCAGGCAAACGCGCTAACAAGGGATCGGCCAGGGCCATGACATCCAGGATGTGGGTCTCTGGCCCGCGCGTGTAGCCCTTCGAGGCCGATCGCTCCAGATATGCGAACCTCCCTGAGCTTTTCAAAGCGCCAGTTCTCCCCAGCGAAAGGCGAGCCGGGGAGCAAGGTGTTCCTCGAGATCCGCAGCAAACCCCATTCAGCGTAGCGAAAACCCCTTTCGTCGGCGATAGCACGGATATCAATCTGTTGGTTTGAATAGGTCGAGTCGGACAGGAACGGTGGGCTTCCCAAAGCGAGGCTGACGAACAGGATCCCGGCCGTGACTGGAAGCGCAAACCGCTCCCAATCGATCTCGATTCCGCTGAGCAGGACAACCGACAGGAAGATGAGCGGATTAATAAACCGGCCGCTCATGTAATCCCCGCCGATCCGGATAATGTAAACCAGGTACAAGCCCATCCCCAGGCTGATTGCGGGCCATGGATCCTTCTTCGAGGCTGTCAAGCCCAGCGCCAGTGCCACGAAGACAACACTTAACGTTAGTGGGTCCAGTGAAATCGAGTTCACCAGATAAAGGAGGCCTTGCTGCATATACGCACCAGCCGCAATTCCGCTGTTTAATTTTGCATAGGCTGTGTTCGGAAATGGAAAACCGTAATACACGAGGCTGAAGACTTCCCAGGCGATGAAAGGCAGGAAACCTAGCAGCACCGAATACGAGTATTCCTTCCTCCGGTTCGCAACAAACCACCCATAGATCAGCGCGGGCAGTATGATGAGTAAGGTGTCCATACGGTTCAAAGCGACAAGCCCCGCGATGAAGCTGGATGCCAGTCCCGTACGGGATCGCCGGGCACCTGCGGCCTCGACTGGCCTTCGCTGCAGGTAAACGAAGCTGATGATAAGCGCACAGGTGAGAGGGTTCTCCAGCCCGGATGCAGCGAAATCCGTATAAGCCCTTGAGCTTATCAAAACAAGCACCGCAAGGATGAATACTCAGATTCGCCCCCGTGTCATCCTGTATAGGATTGAAAGAGAAATAGCCGTGAAAGCCCACGACCATGCCAGGGTGATGAAAGCGAGTAAGGCGGGAACATCGAGGCCTACGACTCGGTTGAGCAGGAAGTAGCTGGCCGAGGAGCAGCATCCATAATGGATGCGTGAACGTCTGCACCCTTTCCCCCACGTTGTACACCGGTCCATACCCATGGACGAAGTTCTCGATCGAACGGAAGGTGATGAAGGCATCATCGCTAATCCAAGATACGCGAAGGATCACCAGGCTAAAAACCAGGATCACGAGCGAGGTCCACAGCAGATCCTGCTTCGAAGCTGCCCTCCAGGTTGATCCGGCTGTCGTTATTGTTTCATCGCGAGAAAGAGCGTTTCATAGCTGCACCTTCGGGAAAACCTTCAATCCTCCGCCCCGCGTGGCGTCCAACACCCTCCGTCCGGCGCACGTGTAGGCCTCCCTTGCCAGAAGATAGGCTGCTTCCGATGCCCGTCCAGATCAGGCAATTGCCAGCGGAACCCTTTCCCAAAATACTCCTCTGAAAAGTGATCTGGGTCGGCACCCGTGGAGGTAACGGTTTCATTGGGGTGTCCGGTGCTCGAGAAGTGATGGTCAACCCCGACAAGAATCACTTCATCGAAACCCATATGGTAGGCTAGCTGCAAGGCTACAAACGTGACCGTGGATCCTTCGAAGACCCTTTCTGAAACATCCTGTGAGAACGTGCTGGGAGGCGTGTAATCGGTGTCAAGGAAGATCACATCAGATTTCTTGTTGATCCACTTCCGGCCTCTCCAGGTAAGGAATTTCGGCATAGCCAGATTTTGGATGTCCTGGGCGCACTGCTCGATTACCAGGGTGTTGACCGAGACGAAGTAGCTGGTCTGGAACCCTAGCTCCGGGAACATCAAATAGATGCGGTTCATACCGAAGGTGTATTCTCCCTTGAGCAGCGTGAGATGCGTTCGAATTCAGGCTGGGACCATTCCCGATAATGAAACAACGATTTCCCTGGTGGATGTTTTTATATTGGCTAAGATCGGCCTTGCTCTTCGCCAACCGCCGATCGTAGATTGCAGCCAGCTGGTGATTGGCCCGGTTGTACCACCACCAATAAGGAGCCGTGACCTTGCTCCATATCTGTTGGGGAACAAGTGATTTAATCGAATAAATGAATCTGTTCATGCTGTTCAAAATTTACCGCAATGATAGTTTGAGTCTGGATCTACCCTGCAACCAATGAAAAGTTGCATGAATATCGACATCACAGCCTCAGCCACCCCCTACTCTGTGCTCAGCCTGATGGTCGCCCCGCCATCGACGACTAACGCCTGTCCGGTCAGGTACGCCAATTCAGCCGAATCAGCAAGAAACAGGATCGTGCTCGCGATCTCGGAGGGTTTACCGACCCGCCCTATAACGGTCTTCTGCCCTACCGCCTCCAGCAGTTCTTCGTCCTTGCCCTCACCGACATGCCCTCGCATCAAGCCATCGCGCAGCATCTGGGTATCGACCGCACCGGGCAAAACCGCATTTACTCGAATCCCATCCTCGGCAAATTCAATCGCCATGGCCCGCGTCAAGCCCGTCAGGCCGGCCTTGCTCGCGGCGTAGGCTGCGATGTGCTTTGACGTAGCGACCGCATGCACGGAGCTGACGTTGATGACGGTCCCCCTCGCCTTCTTCAACAGCGGATAGGCATACTTGGCCGTGAGGAACGCCGGCCGCAGGTTCGTCGCCATCGTCAGATCCCACTCCTCGAGCGTGAATTCGATCAACGGTTTGCAGATCTGGAGTGCGGCGTTGTTCACCAACGCGTCGATGTGATCCACCGACCGGGCGATTGCAGCCACCGCAGCTTCAAGTGCGGCCGGATTTGAGATATCACACTGCAAGTAATTTGCGTTCTCGGGAACCGCCGCTGGTTCCAGGCGGTCCAAACCGTAGACAAACCAGCCCTTCGAGGCGAATGCCTTGGCCGTAGCCGATCCGATCCCACCCTGGACCCCTGTTATCAAAGCGACCTTTTCCATCTCGACTCCTTGGCTTGCCTGGGCTTCGGTCTAGCCCGGGATGTCGGGCGGTTCAAACCCCAACCCTTTGAAGAGATTCCGCACGGTGTTCACATGAACTCGGTCCCAGGCACTTGGGCTCGAATTGGCATTATGTGAGCCCAGAAGCACATTCTCCATGCTGCGCAAGGGGCTCGCGGCCGGAAGCGGCTCGTCTTCGAAGACATCGAGCCCGGCCCCGGCAAGGCTGCCTGCCCGGAGCGCTTCGACCAGCGCGCCTTCCTCGACAACCGGCCCGCGCGCGGTGTTGATGAGCACGGCTGACGGTTTTACGACCGCAAGCGAATCCCGATTGATCAGGTGGTGGGAGGTGGGATTGAGGTCGCAGTTGAGGCTGATGAAATCGGACTTGCGCAGCACTTCCTGCAGAGAGAGCATCCTCACCCCCAGTGAGTTCGATTGTTTCGCCATCCGGTTGAACGATGTCATTGCCGAGCAGCGTCATCCCGAATGCCTTGGCCCGCAGCAGAACCGCCTGGCCGATTCGGCCCACGCCGACGACTCCCAGCGCACACTCGTGCAGCGCGATCAAGGGAAGTTTCGTCCACCGCCCGGCCTTCATCCCGGCATCCATCCAGGGCAACTTCCTGGCGAACGCAAGTATGTAGGCCAGCACGCTGTCTGCGACAGGCTGGGTGAACGCACCAGGCGTGTTGTAGACCTGGACTTCCAAGTGACTTTGCGGCTGCCAGATCGATCGAATCGATCCCAGTCCCCCATTTGGAGATGACCTTCAACCGCGGTGAGCATTTCACCAGTACGGCTTTCGTGAAGCGATCATCCCCTGCAATCACGCCATCGACTTCGCCCGCGAACTCCATCAGTTCGCCTTCTGAAAGCCGCTCGTCAACATCAGCCACAACGACCTCGAGACCAACCTGGTCGAAGATCGGGCGAAATTTATCGGCAACGGTGATGAAATATGGCGCTGAAATTAGGACACGCATTCGTCTATCTTGACCTCACGTGAGTCGGTGTGACTGACCGCCCGGCGGCTGCAGCTGCACTAGCCAGCGCTGAGTTTCGACAGGATCAGCTGTTCCGCCAACCTGAAATCCGGTTCGGTATCGATGTCGATGGCCTCTTCCTGGCCGAGTTCAAACAGGATGGGCCGTTCCCCGAGGCGATTTCTCCGGCTCAGAAGACCATCCCGGGAAAAGATGTACAGGCAGGAATTCTCAATCATCAGAGGAGCGAGATCCTGGGTTTGGAGCAGCACCTGCGGGTCATGGTTCACCGGCTGCCCTTCTGCTGTCCACAACCTGGCCTGGACCGGGGTGACGGAAAATAGCGAATTGCGCTCGGGCCATCGGCTGAAGAAGGCATCGATTGCCCGGCTGATGGTCTTGGATGTGAGAAGTGGGTTCGTTGAATGCGTCTGCAAGTAGAAATCAGCCTGCACCTGATCGACATCATGCAGTAGGATCTCGTTCATCGGGACCTCATCTGCGGTCAGGTGCCCCGGCCGGTCGATGACCTTGACGGTGGGGAACCCATCCTTGATCCCGGCTGCTATGATCGGGCTATCCGTATCCACCACGATGCGGGACACGGAGGGCACCTCTGAAAGTGTCCGCAGGATGAAGGCGTAGAGCGGGGTTCCACCGATCAGGCGGTAGTTCTTGCCTTCTACACGCGCCGAGTGGTGCCGCATAGGCACCAGCGCCACAACGGAGTCGCTACTCTTCATGATCATCCTTGTTCCCGGCGCTTATTTTCTGAGATGAACCCGTGTAATCGATCGGTGGAATCGGGCGGGGTCCACCCGTTGGCTTCACAGCCGGCCGGGTAGGGTAATAAAAAGCCCGGATAACTTCATCGGTCACCGGACCAGCGTGGCGAAACCCAAGGTACGTTCCAAGATACTGCATCGTTCGAAACCAGATGACGCTCCAAAGTACCTTCCAAAAGACTTTCTCGGAAGCCGCGCTGCGGAGATCTTGCACAATATTGGATATGGTCAGCCGTACCAGGTCCCAGGCATGGAAGCTCTCTTCCGGCCTGATCGCTGCCAGGGCAATCGCCTCCCGCTCATAACGCTTCAGCACCTGGCGCGCGCTTTCGTTATGAACATGAATGACCATCGCCTCCGCAGCATAGGCCAGGAAGTACCTTTGCGAAAGCAGCCAGGTACCCCACGCCAGGTCTTCCAATCCCGATAGTGTTTCGTCGAATGGGTGCTGTTCCCAAAGCGCTCGGCGCACCGCAGCATTGGCGTTGTTGCACAACGGATGCTTTTGCACGTTCACGGAAGCCTCCGGGTACATGCGCAGGAATTGCTGATTTTCACTAAAACGTGTGCTGCCATCACCCCGCTGCATACCGTAGGTTAATCCGATGGTTTCGTCCTGGAACGGCTCCAGCAAGCGCTCCAGCCAGTCCGGGTAGCGAGGGTAAACATGGGCACTGGCAAACACCAGGAACTCCCCCTGCGCAGCCCGACAGCCAATATTGAGGGAACGTCCAAAAGTGAATTGCCGAGGGGAGATTGACAGAACCCGGGTTGGAAAGGCGCCGCGATGGAAGTGGTTGCATCGGTGGAGCCCGAAATCGACCACGATGATTTCTACATCTTTCAGAGTCTGCTCCAGGATGCCGGTGAGCAACCGCCCGATGTGGTCTTCTTCGTTATAAGCCCGGATGATGATCGAGCAAATTGGTTGTTCTCTCATTTTGCCCTCTACCGCTCCCGGACTTCTTCATCGAATATGATGCTCCGATGAGTTTCCCAGTGGAGTCGATAAGATCTTGATCTCCGCTGCTTTGGCACTTCACCAATCAAGGCTATTCTCATAACCCAACTTGACAAGAAGATCTCCTGTAAGTTCTTTAAAGATGTCGATGTTTCCCGCATTAAAATGATCTCGCCAACCCCCAGTTTTTCCCTGTCTGTACGTTTCAGACTTCTTTGGCGCCATTGCGTCGAGCATTATTGTGATTGCGTGTTCGCGCCGTGTACTGGGTCGGAAATGTTTTCGCTCAAGAAACGAAATGATTCGTTCAATCTCAGATCGATTGTTACGAATCAAATCTTCAAATCTCAGCACACATACGTCTGGGTGTTCTATCCAACCAGAAAAACGAGCGTAGTGGTCGAAAACCCCAACACGCTGAAACGGGCCGTTGTCGATTTCCCGCGTTAGCACATCAATACGTGCTTGCATGTTAGGTAACTCCTGCATGAGGTGATGAAGAGTATGCCCTTTATGCATCTGGAGTGCGTAATATATCTCTGAAATGATTTGATCACGCGGATCTCGAATAATAAAAAATGAGGCCCAATTCACTTGAGTTAATCGCTCAAGATACTCGGGAATAGCATTCAGGTAGCCGAACCGGATATCTCCTGAGCGCAAGGAATCTAACTGTTTGATTATCCATTCCTGAGACGTTGCTGCGCCTTGGTAGTATGGTTTGATCTCGTTTAAACCAGTATCAACAAAAGGGCCAATGCTCTCAAGACTCCGCAAGATATTGAAAAGAAGTTTCGACCCACACTTGGGGATAGCATTGCCGAACACGATCGGCAGCTCGGCGACAGCCCGAGGCCCGTGGTTAATCAGTACCTTCAAGCGCTTCGCTTGCCACCGGATCCGCCCCCGCAACTGGATTCGACCCGGCTGAAATAAGTTCGTCATGGGATATTTGGATGGGTGGCTGCTTGAGAATCCGTTGTTTGGATCATTTCTATCAACGCACGCCAGGTGATTGATCGAACGCCCCGACAATGCGAAGGATATCAAAACCTTCAGCATAAGGGCGTTCGGCCAAGAGCTCCGTGACGGATGGAAGTCGATCGGATGACGTCCTCGATCGAAGTAGTATTTGTCCGCATAGGTCTTGTATTGCTGCCAGCGCAGCAATCTTTTTCTCAACGTCGCCCTCGTGACCTCAACGAGGAAATTCGGGAAGAAGCCGTAGCTGCTGCGAAGCACGTCATAGCCGAGAACCGAAACCCCCCGGAACGTGCGCAGCGCTTCGATCCGCAGGACATCGTGATCCTGATGGATGTCGGCTTCCGTATGCGTGAACACGACATCTGGTTTGAACTCACGGTTCAGTTCGTAGAGAAACTCCAGGATTGCCTGGCGGTCCCGGGGGAAATTTCGAGTTTCAAAATCCCTCAGGATAACCTGCTTCTTCCGTACACCGAGCACCGCCATCGATCGGTGATGTTCTTGAACCAGGTTCTTCAGAGTAATGGATTCTTCTGATTATCCGAAAGCGTGACACAGCGCAGTCGAGCCTGCCCTGAGATATGGGCGATCAACGCGCCGCACCCCAATTCGATGTCGTCTGGATGGGCTCCTAGGAACAGGATTCGATTGCCGGAAAAAATCACGCTCATCCCTTGCTTCTATTTCGTCGGCGATGATCCCGCCGACGACCTTCGTCATGACGAGCGTCCTTCCCTCGTGAAACGCTCGCCGGCGACTTCTTCGATCTTGCTCCATCACGCGTTCGAAATCGTCGCCCCCCTGGAACAAGGCCGATCCAGAGTTTGCGGTCCTCGGAGAGCGAAGCTCGAGTATAGCTGATGAATGGTTCGATAGCATCGAACACAAGTGGGTTTTCGAAGATGTCCAGATCATGTAGCGAGACAAAGTTGCTCTTGATCGTTTCCAGAATCTCGCTCGCGTAGCGTGAACTGCCCGGCATGGGTGGAATCGGTTTCCCCGTGGCCTGTTTGATGACATCGTAGAACAACTGCTTGTTCTCAGGCATCGGGCCGGTCGTGAAAAGCCGGCCACCGGGCTTCAACACCCGATGCATCTCGCCGATCGTGAAGGGGATGTCGTCCGCGTAGTAGATCGCGAAGCAACAGGTGACCAGGTCGAAGCATGTCTTCCGGAAATGGGAATGACCGGTTGAAATCCATCTCCTGGATCTGGAATGGATTTCCAAGCGATTTATTCAGAGCACAGCATCGGCGAGCAACTCCCGGAGACATCCACCCCGGTCATTTCAACCTCGCCACCGAGAGCGAATAAAAGGCCTTGCATTGTTTTCCAGATCCGCAGCCGACATCAAGAATGCTGACGCCTCTCCGGTTTCAATGTGTCCAGCATCCAGGCATCGATATCCCGGCCGCCGTACTTCTGATGGATACCGATGCGGGTTTTCAGATCTTTTGATGTCTCCTGATAATCAATGGGCATCGTTTATCTCCTCGGACGGCTCATTATACCAATGACCCATTCCGAGATGCTGAGCCTTCAAGTTGGTAGCGGTCTCCGACGATGATTTGCTTTCCCACATCAGGTATCGACCAGAAACGGCGTGCCTTCGAGATCCCCCGGCTGATGGCCTGGAGTGCTGGTGGATTGAGCAATCTCAGCCGGATCGAACTCCTTCAAGGTCCACCATGCCTGGCATGGTTGGGTCTTCCTGAAGGAAGTTGCGATAGATCAAGCGAAGCCCGGTACAGTTCATCGTACAGAAATCGCCTGGCATTGTGCCTGAATTCCGCCGGCTGGACCCCGATTGAACCTCCGGCAAGCATCGATCGAGTTCTCCCATAGGCTCCTTCGATCCGCAGGGAACAGCACCGTGTCCGCCTGTGTGTAGCGTGACCGGCCCGCACAGAGCACGGGTTTTCCGAGGATTGATGCTTCCAACCCGATCGATGAATTGTATACGAGCACCAAGTTTCGATTCCTCGACCAACCGGTACGAGATTCAATTCCGTCATCCGGTGGAATAAACAGGACGTTCGCTCTGTCGATCCAGACCGCTCCTGCAACCCACTGGGAAACGCTTTCCTGGCTCGTTTTCCAGGCCGGTTTCGTCCGGATGGGCACGCAGGATGAAAAGCAAATCTTCGGGATCGGTGATTACATCACTTTTTCAGGTCCATCAAGCCATTCGAACATATCCCCGAAGACGGTATTGGCGTGAATCTGGCTTGTATCAAAGATCACGTTCGTGAACACGGGATGTGGCCTCAAACCCGGTCGCCTGGCTTGCATTTCAGCGGAGGAATATCGTTAATCGTCTCCCAGAAGCGAATCCCGGCCATGCTGAACTCTCCCTGGAAGCGGTTGTCCAGATACCAGTCGAGAGCTGACGATTCTGATCCGGCTCGAGCCCTGGTTCGCCCTCGATATCCATCTGCCGAAAGGTAGCTTCCTTGTGGGAAAAAAACACCGAAAAGGGCTCAGCCCGACTTCGTGAGAGATGACTGAAATCCCTTCCGTGAGGGCTTCATGCCGCAGCAGGGCTTCGGGATAAAAAATGCCGTTGAAGACCACAACAGCCCGTGGCCGTAGCGAGGCCAAGGTCCGGGCATAATCCCGCCAGGCTGACGCTGACCCAGAAACCGGCTGTACAAAATCGCGCGTGACTTCATCATCACGCAGATGTGCCGACGGAGGACCCAGCGCAATCCTGGCAGCACGATTTGCCCGAGCGGGATCCCCTCCCAGGTCCACTTTGCCAGATCCTCGACCGACATGCCGCGAAGTCGGCCTCAACCGGCCGTTGCTTGCATCCTGATCCATTCGATGTGTCAGCTGGGAGGGAAAATGCGCGTGCTCAACCGAATGCATGTCCTGCATGGTGGAGCGGCGCTGGTTGGTTCGGGCGTGCACCAAGGATGCATTGCTCCATGCCCTGCTCACAGACCAGATATCGAACCGGGTAACTCCTTGCCCGCAGAGCCCAGCACGTCAAAAGGCTGTAGGCCGCATTCAGGCTGACCCGATGGATGCGTGTCGAGGCGTTGAAGAAGAGGATCGGGCGGTGCATCGCCCCTTCCCCAGCTCATGCCTCAAGATACTATTCCACCACCGCGATCTGCGCTGCCATGCCCGATCGAGCTTGAGTTGCTGCCAGGCTGTGTACGGATTTCGTGGGCTCAAGGGATTTCCGCACTACGGGGAGTTTACACGCCGCAGCTTCTGCAGCGATGGGAGTTCGCTCTCGTAAACACGCTTGATCCCATCTCCCATGCTTTCCTCCGTGACCCGGATATATTTCACCAATCTTTCGAATCCCCGCGGGCTCTACCGAAGCGGCCTGGTCGCTGCCCCACATCGCCCGGTCGAGCGTGATGTGCCGCTCAACCAGGCAGGCGCCGAGAGCCACCGCTGCGACGCTCGGGATCAAGCCCACCTCGTGGCCGGAGTACCCGATGGGACAATCGAATTCCCTCTGAAGAGTCTGGATCATGGTCAGGTTAAGCTCTTCCGGTTCGCACGGGTACGTGCTTGTAGCATGCGTGAGAAGTAGGTTTTCGGTCCCGATCAACTGAACGGATTCGTCGGATTTGCTCCATGGTCGACATCCCGGTGGAGAGAATGACCGGCCGGCCGGTTGACCGGACGTGGCGCAAGCAAGTTGTGATCGGTGAGCGAAGCCGATGGGATCTTGTAGCAGAGCGGTTCGAATGCTTCCAGAAAATCCACCGAGGGCTCATCCCAGACCGAAGCAAACCAATCGATGCCGCGGGTCCGGCAGTATTGGTCGATCTCCTGATAGGCTTCCGGACCGAACTCGACCCGGTAGCGGTAATCGAGGTAGGTGATATATCCCCAGGGTGTTTCGCGCTTTTTCTCCTTCTGGTCGTCCGGGACGCATAGTTCCGGCGTGCGCTTCTGGAATTTGACCGCATCCACCCCCGCCTTTACGGCGGCATCGATCAACTGCCTGGCAACCTCGAGATCGCCGTTGTGGTTGATACCGATCTCGGCCACAACATAGGTCGGCTGGTCCTTGCCAACCCAGCGGTCGCCGAGCTTCATAGGATTGGCCATATCGTCAGTCTGCCTCCAGGTGAGCTGATTAACAGATCGCAAACTTCCCGCACCGCACCATATCCACCGCTGGTGTTTCAAGATGATATCCGCCTGGCACGCTGGGCGCTGGGATGGGCATCCTGCACGGCCAGCGCGCAGGCAACCTGCGCAAATGCCGGCACGTCGTTGGCGTCATTGCCTACGAAAATGGCATGCTCCGGCTTGACTCCACGCTGTTTCAGCAGGCTCTTCACCGCCTCGGCTTTATCCTCGCACACCCTGCAGGACCTCGATGTCAAGCTTCGAACAACGGGCTGCAACCACCGGATCGCGTTCCGTGGATACAACTGCGACTTGAACTCCATGCTCCTTCAGGCGGGCGATCCCCCAGCCGTCGCTCCGGTCGGCAGCCACCCACTCCTCGCCCTTCGCGTTAAGCCACACCCGGTTGTCGGTGAAGACGCCATCGAAGTCGAACAGCGCCAGCTCAACTTTTCCCGGCAGCCTGCGAGGCATACTGCCTGGCAGAACGAGCGGCAGGTCGCCCTGGCGGATGATCCATTCTGCCCGCTCGTGGTCGCGGTCCGTGTCGATATCGACGGCATAGCGCGGGTCGAGGATCAGGGGCAGGATGATCTCGCCGGTCAAGCTCCCGGTCTCGATCGTCCTGCGGCGGATGGCGTCGATATGCCCTGTCTGCCAGTACGTCTGCCGGCAATTGCTGGCGGGGCATGTTGTAGGGTTCATCGAAATCATCGTGAAGGAGCGGCTGCATGCTGGCCATCATCGGTCGATGCGCCACATCTTGTACGGGTTCTGGCCAGAGGGGATCACGCCCCGGGCCGAATCGGCTTGCGGATCATCGATCAGGAGTTTGACCGCACGATCGACGCAATCCGGCGGCCTGAGGGGCGAGGTTGGTCGGAGCTGGACGACGATGTCCGGCACGATAGGATTCGCTCTCGGCCAGCCAATCGAGTGCATGCTTGAAGACCGGGTAATCGGTCGTGTCATCCTGCGCCAAGGAGCTGCTGGCCGCATGAACGGCACCTCGGCGCCATAGCTGCAGGCGATCTCTGCGATCTCGTCGTCATCGGTGGAGACGATGACTCGCGATATCGTTTCCGCCTGGACGCCGGCTGCGATGCTGTAGGCGATCAACGGATGGCCGCCAAGCATGCGAATATTCTTGCGGGGGAGGTTTTTCGAACCTCCTCGTGCTGGGATAATCACGACCGAAGTTTTCATGCAGGCAAGGTCACTTCTCTTTTCCTATGCTCGGATCAAGCTCCTGGCGTTGAGATGTCAAAATTACGGGAAATCGATACCTTATACTGGTTTGGTAATGCTGTCCGTACACTCGTCTACCCGTATCCAGCTTTGAGCGCCCATCGCGCACGCACCAGTAATGACTTCATCCGATCTTTAAAGCTTACCGGATTTTCGAGTTCGATAGCCAAGCCGACTGAACTCGGGTAGAAGCAAATTCTCCAGCAGTTGAACCGAAACCGGCTCCAGATTCGTGGCATATCTTCCAACCGTCTCCTGGCTGATGGACGAGAATTGATCGCCGAACATCGAATTACCTGGCCATTCTTGCCCGGCACGTGAAGGCTTGAGCAACTCCTCGTGGAATTCGACCTCCAGAAAAGCGGAAAGCCTTCTCATCACATGCTCTGGCTGGGAGACGAGGTGCTCATAATGCATAATGTGATAGCGACTTTCCCCATATCGTTTTTGATTCTTCCAGCCTGTCCTGGTCGATCTATACCAGGAGTGTGCGAACACCTCCGTTGTCCATTCGGGATGCTTCAGACGGTAGGACGCATAGTTGTCGCGTGGATCACGGACAACGTGAACACACTTCGCAAGTGGCCAAACTGAAAATATCATCGCTGCAAAATATTCGTTGAATGGGGATTTCTCGATCCAGCGATGAGACTGCTTGCCCAAGATGCCGGCAACTCGCCCATAGGCAAGGATCGCGGCAGGTAACAGATCACTCTTCCTGGCTCCCAGTGATGTGAAAACACGATCAAATTCCGTGCTGACTTCGGCGTGCACGATGGTTGAGTAATCTCGGCCTGGATAATTCATTTGGCTTGGATGCGTACCCGCGCTGTCCCAATGGAATATCCGGAGCAGCCACTGCTTCGCGGCCAGGATGTCTGGAGATGCCACATCGCCGAGAATGTTTGGCGATACGTGGCGAAAGTACAGCGTTTCCTCAGGATATACGACGAGTTCCGGGTGCGAATCCAATAAGGAAGCAACCAAGCTCGTGCCTGATTTCGGGTGGCCACAAACAAAGGTAGCATTCGGTGCTATGTCTATTCGGGGTGAGTCCAAGATTTCCCCATGCCCCAAGGCGCACATCCCACTACGAATTGGAACTTCACCAAGCGGTCCAGCCTCCGTCAACCACCAGGTTCGACCCTGTCATGTAGGATGAAGCATCCGATGCCAAGAAAAGCAAGGCGCCATTCATTTCATCGCCTCTCGCCATTCGGCCGAGGACGGTTCGAGCTGAATACTGCTTGACAAAGGCTTCGTCATGATCATTGTATATCCCACCCGGGGTGAGTGCGTTCACCCGAATCCGTGTTCCGGCATAGTAGGTGGCAAGGTAACGGGTGAAGCCTAGGACACCTGCCTTTGTCGTGGAGTAGAAGGCAGGCTTATATTGTCTGGGTTTATCTTCGCGTTCGTAAATACGTTGATCGGGACCCACAAGCCCATAGGTTGAACAGAGGTTGATAATGACCCCTGCGGCATTGCGCTCCATGTGCCGCAAAACGGCCTGGCTTGTGAGAAACAGCCCTGTGAGATTGACGTCCAGCGCCTCCTCCCAGAGGGCTAGCGGGAAGTCGACAAAATTTTGTCCCGGGAGGGCGTGCATGGGGTCGACTTTCGGATCGAGGGCCGCACTGTTTACCAGGATATCGATCCTGCCGTACTTCTCGACAGTAAATGCAGTCAGGTCGTGTGTTGATTCGGGGTTTTTGACATCAACATGACAATACTGTGCCTCGAAACCTTCCTTACGCAGCGATGAGGCCTGGGCCTCGCCGGGCTCATGGTTGATGTCAGCAACGACAACGTTTGCCCCGGCTGAAGCGAGCGTATGGCAGAACGCCTGACCGAGTAAACCTGCGCCTCCCGTTACGATCGCAACCTTGTCATTGAGCCGAAACTGGATGAATGGGTCCATTTATCCCAATTCCTCCTGCTAATGCATGAAATCCGACGGCTTATTCGAAGCGTTGGTTCGTCGCCATAGACCGGGATGATTACCCCTCTTACTTCAACCATTCCGACAAGTCTGGCAGTCGAGTATAACATCGTACCAAGCGTGCTATCCAGACAGTGTGTAATTGCCTGTGTGATCTCTGGGAGGTCCAATGGTACTTCCCAGGCACCAACACCAGACAGGCAACTGCGCCGTATCGGGCCCTGTATGCACGCTCAAGCGATCGACCAGGCGCTGCAAGACTGCACCAACTGTGTTGTTGATTGTTATGCCACTTCAGGCAGACGAGGCCTTGCGGGTGACTTTGTTGGTCCAGCAAGGAACCGTTTCATGGCTTGCGGATTTCGTCCTGCTGGTCGACTCGTTCCAGCTGTTTCGCATCTATCCATTCAGCTTGATCGGTTACGCCCCTGCTGCTCTTTCGCCGCTCCTATTCGTGCGGGAACTGGATCCCTTGGAGGAGTGACGCAACCAGGCATCCAATACAAAGAGCATGGATAACCAGGCTGCAATTCGAAGCTGCATGGCAATTTGAAAGGCGTGTCTTTCCAATTCGATTGCATCTCCATGGAAGACAAGCGTCATCAAGGGAAATGCCGAGACCAGTAAAAAGATTGGGAGAAGCCATTTTGGATCAGGAAGTACCTCAGCCTTGATACTAACCATGAGAAGCAGCGGGATGATGAGAAGTATGCACAGGACCAAGATTGATCTTGGAAAAAACACTGTCGATATGGCTGTCAACCATGCCGGATCTTCCTTGATCACCTTTCGGTACTCACTTGAATCCGGAGTAATCATCTGCGCAATTGAAAGCAGCGGCTTCCCCAGGGTCCGTATTGGATCTCGAAGCAAGTAAAGGACATAGGTAGAATTTCCGTTTGCTTTGATCCAAGCCGAGAATTCATCCCCCCTTTCATCCCTCAACCAATCGATGAATTCTTCTCTTGTCAGTCCCCTGATCTCCGAAAGAGCGTTCTCATCGAGCGGCAAACCTTCTTCTCGGAATAAGGCTATGGCGGCATCATCCTGGCGTATCCGCTCAAAGAAAACATTCAGAAATGGTGTATACCATCGCTGGCCAGTCGTCGAAGAGATCAATTGGACTGAAAAGATGGCAAACAAGCCTAGGGAGATGGCGGCCAGGAGCCTCCAAGAGGTTCGATCCCTTCCCCACACCTGGAAGGTTAAAAGTACAAGAAGGATAGCCAGTTGGATGACCAAGTAGGCATTCGTATCCCTCGAAAACGAGTAAAGTGCTGCCAGGGATAGGAACATCGCAGCATAGATGACACGCTTTAATACATCACCTGAAAGGAGGGTTCGCCAGCTATTCAATCCCACGACGATGACCGCAATGAATAAAACAAAGGAGGAAGTAGATATCGATTCGGAGATAAGAATGCGATCCCACTGGCTAATGTCCGAGCTTAATGAAGAGGCTGAGCGGGATGGCCAGGGCAGCCGGCTTGAGCACCCGAATGCGTGTTGTCCTCGCCAGGATACAACCAAGAATCAACCAGCTGATGCTGGAGAAAACAAACTGGAAGGATGTGACACGTGAAAGATGTTCTGCCTTCAAACCCTCTACTGGACCATTGACACCTAAAATCCTGTAAACTAATGGGATCGTTATGGGTCTAATGAAAGCCCTAGTGCTCCCGTCATCTTGGTGGGTATGAAACTCTGTCGAATAGGAAGCAGTGTCTGGAAAGATTCCGTCAGCATCGAGCGAAAATACTTCGAACTTTGCCAGGATGAATACGACGATGATTGCCAGGTAGCTCACTCGCAGAAGGACGTTTCTGTTTTGCATCTGGAGCTTGCCTGACATCGAAGCTCTTTCCTCAAAAGAAGTTAGCTGTCACACCTTATCGACTTATGCGCTTGCGAGGCGTTGCGTCCTCGGCCTTCCGGTTCGTGGGCAGCGAAAATCGGGTCTGATGCAAGTGCCTGTGAATACAATTCAGCCGCATGTGCGCCGGCAAGCCCACTGCTGCGTGCAATGGAACCCGCTATAATTGCCTTGAGGTCAATTCTACTTCAATAGGTTGGCGGAAATTATCTAGTCCCGCGCGCTGGGCATTGTCGACTCCGGGTTCAATTGACTTGCTCCGGGGGTACTCCGGCCTGGGATCTCTTCAACCCCTGTGGCGACCCACATGATCACGAAGTTTCCCCTCATCGCAGAAACCTGGATGCGGGAGAAGTCTCAAACGCACCATCAGCGGACAAGTGGAGAACATAAGTTATGCGAGAGATCTCCTCCAGCGAAAATCTGGCTTCAATTCAAACAAAGTATATTAATCAAAGCCTATTGGCCAGGTATGCCAATAGCCGCTTTTTCAGCGCCATCAAGGACATACTTCGCAATCTCAGCTGGACGACGATGTTGGATGCCGGATGTGGTGAAGGCATCATTCTCAACTTGCTTGAGGGAAACCTCGCACAGTTTCACTTGGGTTTGGATTACGATCTTGCCCGGCTGCACGAAGCCAAGAATAGAAACCCATCTAAATACGTCCAGGGTGATTTACACGCATTGCCTGTCGCGAATGCATCCTTTGAACTGATCCTCTGCCTCGAAGTCTTGGAGCACGTTGGCGATCCTGAGCTGGTCCTGCGAGAACTCAGGCGCATCTCGAGCCGGCACATCCTCCTAAGTGTTCCGCATGAACCCTGGTGGAGGATCGGGAATATGATCCGCCTGAAATACCTTAGGCAGTGGGGGAATACACCAGAGCACATCAATCATTGGACACGTATTGGGTTTCAAAGGCTCATTGAGCGATATTTTCGGGTGGTCGAAATCCGTAATCCGTTTTTATGGACCTTCATTCTTGCAGAGAGAACGGATGAACATTCGACCACAGCATAACTTGCCTGGCAATCAATCCAGATCCTCGCCAGACTGCAGAATAATGGTCTCATCGCCATGGTACTGGATCAAGGTGCTTGAAATCTGGCTTGCAATAAGCCCAAGCAACCAGGTTACGACACCGACCAAGAGCAGGAGAATTGCAGAGTTTGCGATAACCAATCTGCCCGTGTGAATAATTCCTGCTATGCCCGCCAAAATTCCGAGGAAAGCCAAAATCACCCCGGTCGGCATGAAGATTCTCAGCGGATCATAAAGCATAATCATGCGTAAGATAATTACCAGAAACCTGGATCCATCTGACCAGAGCGAGATTTTGCTCTTCCCGGATTGCCGTTCGCGAACCTGGATCGGGATGAATTTCACGTTGTAACCAGCTTTTAATGAGGCCAGGGTTGTCGTAGTCGGGGCTGAAAATCCGGAGGGAAACAACGGTAAAAAGTGCAGCGCGACTGAACGACGCATCGCCCGAAATCCAGAGGTTAGATCGAGCACCTCCGATCGCGAGAGCCAGCTGGCAAACCGATTGTAAAAACGATTGGCTACGTTTCTGTACCAACTGCCTTTATAGGACTTCAGTTCTCGCCCCGATAACCAGATCATAGGGGAGGTATCTTTCAACCAATAACTGAATATGATCGGGCGAATGCTGACCATCGGCATCCATGGTTACGATAATTTCACCTTTGGCAACACGAATTCCCGTCCTAAGAGAGGCGCCATTTCCCTTATTGTAAAGGTGCCGCGCAATCCTCAGGTGTTCAGGGTATTGCCTGAGCAAATCTTGCAAGACCTCCAAAGTCTCATCCCTTGATCCATCCTCGACGGCGATAACTTCAAATGACTCACCAGCGCCTTTCAAGGGTCGCCATCAATTCATGCATCAGGCTCTGAATGCTCTCGGGCTCCTCATATATGGGTAAAACAATTGAAATCCGGATCTCGCTCATGGAGACTATTTTCCTTCAACAAGGTTGGTTCATGGAGTTTCTCACCGGGCGACAAGTTGCTCGATCCACCTGATAGACATCACCATTGCAGATGATCCACCGTATTTGGGGATCCGTAGAATACCGCATCGTCGAATATTGCGAATGGGATCATGTCCAAATCCCCGATGACCTTCTCCTCCTCAGGCCGGGGATCCCTCAGTTGAACGTAGATCGCGCCACTTTCCAGTAATTCCTGGTCAGTTCGCAGCTGATCGGAATAATCAGGACGATTTTCAAGCGAGTATGGATCGAAGTCGATCGGACGCATATAGGCTGGTCTTCCCGTAAGGAAGTAAACCAATTCTGGATTGTTTGATATTACGGGTCACTGACCCTTAAGCTTTCCAGTTGACCTACGACCTGCGGGTTGCTCCATCGATAGCCAGAATACCCAACGAGGGAATTGGATATCTTACAAGTTCAAAAACCTGATAACCACCAAACCCGAGGATAACATCCCATAGAGTAACGTGAACCAAATCGCCCTTCGCTGGAAATTCCTTCTTTCAACAATACGATAAAGCAACCCAAACAAAGAGGATAACGACAACCACGTATATCGGGAGCAGATAGCGAGGCTAGCGGCGGTCGTCACCGCATCGAAGAGGAGGGAGTTTGTATAAAGAGAACGCCAAGATAGCAGATGAGGTCAGACAAATCCATCACTGGAAGCCCTTCGTAAAAAACCTCCAGCTACCCTGAACACAGCGAGCAGAAAATCTTCGCGCGCAACGTTCGGCGTACCATAACGGGATACCAGCTGCCACGAGAATCGCGATAATCCCCCGGAAAACTTCGTTGAGGGGCAACTTGTTCGGCGCAAACCAGAACTAATTTCGGTAAGATCCAGCCAGGCCAGTTCGGGGCGTATCATGTGGAAAACAACGTCCCGGTTTACGTGCGTACCTGCTCCTGATACATTGCCCACAAGGGAAAACGCGAGGGGCCGGAGCATCACACGCTCAAAATACCAACTTCGATGATTTTTCTGCGCCAACCGCCATGTTGGAGCAACAGGATTCGGAACAAGCAACGCTGGAAGAAGTGCGATCCCTGCATAGCGGTGTCATGATCCGCTAAACCACCCGACAATCCTGCCGCAACAAGCCAAGGCAGGCTTTTGCGATGAAGAGAGAGAGTACGCAAGCAACGTGAAGAGCGACAGCGATATAAAATGGCGTCAGCATTACCAACCATGAATATTAAGGCGTTCATAGACGATAGTAGGGATAAAACCCATAATGTATGATGCTGCTGGATCGGGTATACCAGTATGCGAAGAGTATGCTCAATAGAATGTTGAGTCCTTGAGAGCAGGGCGTTGAGGATACTTGCAGAAACATATAAATCCTTGCCAGGAGCATAAAAGAGGCTTCCACAACCGGGTAGAATCGAGGGAAACCCGTAATTGGCCTGATTTCACCCCTGCCGGAGATCCTGCTGAACCCTTCACCGACGCGATGTTCTCTGCCCCATTACATAATAGACTAAATCGCCACTCGCACCCGGTCCAGATCGGGTGAAGAGTAGGCTCCGGCTACCCCACAAATCGCCAAGATTATGCAGAACAATCCGAATGGAACATCTCTCTTCAAGTTTTTTACATCGCCGAAGGTTAGTCACCTTCCAAGTAACCCACTCATTGTGAAGATTGTTTGCCTGCTCGATTACCGGCTGATCATACCTGGGCGACCGACTCAATAATAACCTCTTCGATTCATCGTCCGGGTTTTCTTCCTGCAGTCCCGACGGCTCGCAGAACGATACGTTTAAACCCCACCTATTCGCCGAACTGGCTGGAATCCCCATATCGCATGATCCCAGTACGGCGAACCAAGTATAGCAAGGGCCACCAGTGGCGGAAGGCCTCAATAACCCGACGATTCAGTGACCCCTTTCTGGGCAGCACCTCGAGATTCCCCAGTCTGCGAGTCATGACGCGAATTGTTCCGGACATGGCGCTGATCCAGGACGAATAATTATTGGAGCTCACTCGTACCCAAGGAAAACAGGGAATACAACAAACCATGCCCGTATTCACTGCGGTTCGCTTCCTTCCCCGTTGAGCGGATCATGGGGGTACTCCCGATGGGACTTCCGGCCCTCCACTCCATGCCCTGCCAATTCTCCTCTCCCTATAATCCGCGTCATGGATGGCTGCGACTTCACCGGTGCGTGGAGGCACATTGACGTCCAGTTGAACGATGAACTTCCGTCGTGACAAGCATCAATTCCCACCCCGGAACGAGCCGATAGACCATGGCGTTGCTCCCAATCATCGGGAATTGGAAGAGCTGCCGAAGGACCCGGGGGAGATTCCAGGTGTTGGCATCGATCTGCTCAACGTCATGGAAGACTGAAGGGCACAAGAATTGCAGTCCCATCCCCGGCCGGCGCAACGAATGGCGAGAATTTCATTCCAGAATTCATGCTGGCGCTCCCAGGCCGAGCTTGTAATCGTCCTGAATCTGGAAACCAAACGACAACCATCAGAGGCAGGATCACCGCAAAAAGGCTGAGCCCGATCCAAGCGAACAGGATAACCTCGACGCGCGTTGCAACAGCGGCATACAGTAACACTCCCCAGAAAAGAGCTACCCCCGGTCCAGCCGCAAAGTGGACCCTGGTAGCCCGACCGCTGATTGAAAATGAGCGGGTGGTATATGTAACGGGTACACGAGTACAACCATGAGCAGGGCAATTGCCAGCAAGATCACCAAACGACGTTTTTCGAGCGCCAGCTCCCTCCATTTCCTGCTTACTTGGGCCAACAGCCCGACTGTTCCTCCACCAGCGTGGGTAGGCGGATGCTGGGTATCCGAAGGATGATGAAGATTGTTGATTCTGCAGCGGCGGAAGAGAACCAAAAGAGTAAGAATTGAGGGAATCACCCAGAGCATCTGCACGGATGTGATGGTGCGAAGAACTTGGTACGACCGCAAAAGTAGCTTGAAAGGCTTACAAGCGGCCCAACGAGCATATGACGGACAGGGGTCAAGAGGAGTGCCCACCCCTGGACATCAGCGATCCGGTCATCACCCAGCATCAAGCGTAAGAGAAAAACTGCCAGGAATAATGCAATGACAATTACTCCATGCCTGACCATCTCGGAAGTCTTTTCTCTTCCCCAGGGTGAGGCAGTTAGGATGGGCGCCACTAGGAATATTAAGTAGGTCGATTCATACGTTAGCAATGTCAATGCGACGAGGAGATAAGAGAGGTTTCTTCTCCGCGAGAGGTATGCGTGAAATCCAACCAGGAGGAACAGCATCGAGGGGTAAATACCAAGTGAGTGTGTCAGATATGCCTGAGTGGTGTCTGCCGAATAGAGTACGAAAAGAACACCCGCTAGGACCGCCAGGATTTGCCCGTGTATTCTCCGACACCAGGAGGTAGAAAGCCGCTGCGTTGCCCAGCACGATCAGATAGCCCAGGATGTATATCGTTCCTAAACCGCCTAATCGCCAGCCGAGCCAGGAGAAAAGCCGAATAAATGAATGATGAAGGATCTGCCTTGTCCATATAGATTAATAACGTATTGGTCAATATACTGTACGAGGTGAGTGGCTCCATCTGAAATCGCAGTTGGAATAATGGTCAGATGGTCCTCATACAAGCCAAAACTCTTGTACTTCCAATATCGCACGATCCATAACAATCCTGCAGAAGGAGTACCAGATTGAAATTTGAACAAGCGGATTGTCGATAGAAGCCTAGAAGACGATACTGACTTTTTGACACGACCGCTGCCTAGACATTTCTCTACTTAATAGCGAGTGCTATCCGCAAAGCCTGAACCCCATCATCCAATGTACACATGGGATCGATCTCCCCCGAAACCATTGAGATGAAATGCCGCGTCTCCAGAGAGGAAGAGCGTGTTGCGTTCAAAGCCTTCCTCAATCGAATCCGTGATTCTGCTCCATTCGGAGATTTGATGACGACCTGGCCAGATAATTCGACCAGGACACTCCCTGGTTCCAATCACCTCTGGCTTCCTGTAAGATGGTCCTCTCCAGGTAATTTAGATGGACTGTCACCACCTTGGCTGAATCCATCAGCATCGTGGCCCTACAGCGATGTCCTCGACCTCGATCCTTAAACTTCCTGTTTTTCCACCCGACCATCCGAAGAAAACGACCTCGCCGAAGAGAAACCGTGCGTAATCAAATGGATGGCAAAGAGTAAGAGCAACCCCCGCCCTCCAACTAGCTTCGAGCAGAATAAGAATCCCGGTAGTCCTCCCATGGATGCCAATCAGGATGTTCCAAATGAGCTGCACATAATTCGGTGCCCGATCCGCCCTTCATCCAACGCTTGCTTAACAGCTCGGATGCCCGGGTGGAAGCGAAATTGGAATCCAACAAGGACTTCCACCTTCTCTAGCGGCCTAGTGTAACTCGTCAACCCGATCAAGAGAATGCGATATAGGCTTTTCAATCAAGAGATGGCGGCCCTCACGACCGGGATGGCGACATCGAGATGCAAAGCCGTCGGATTTGAAACAATGACCGCATCCGGCTTATGGTCCAGGGCTTCTTCAAGCGATCGCTCGCTCACGGTGGCAAGCTCCTCGTCAGGAAGCGTACTCCTGCCGGGACCACGAACAACACGATATCATCACCTCACGCTGACGAGGTACGGAGATGCCGGCACCCCGATGGACCAACCAGCAATACAAGTTCACCTGAACTCCCTCCGACCAGCGAACGTAAATATTCTGCCGTCCGCCACGCGCTGCCATCCGTATAGGTCACTTCACGCTCGACGAATCTCGCCTTGCCTTCCGGTCACGGTCGGGGTCTGTCAGGTAGTCGTTGAGCGCTTTGCGCAATTGATCCCTGTCGTAAACGACCCGGCCCTGCCCCGCGAAGCGGGAAGCGATCATGGGTGGGCCAGTCTCCGATCTTCGAAAGCAGCAGGAGTATTTGCAGGAGCGGCATCCTGCGGATGTACCCCCAACCTCGCTTTGCGTCGATACAAACACTGATGACCGGGCGGTCATGGATGGCGGCCTCCACCACCATGGTCGAGTAAACGGTCAAGAACACGTCCGCATGCGCCATCATCGAGGCTTTCTCTGGCATATCCTCGCCCAGAGTAATGCCAGCGCCCCGCCGATCGGAACAGGCTCTACGAGTGGACATGAGGTTTGGCCTGCGCTAACTCAGTAGAGTTTCCTGCGCTCATCCTGAAAGAGCCAGTTGTCCCAGAAAGTGGTTGGGATGCAACGCACAAGCAACTGGCACGGGCATATCTAGCTCGTCTGATTCAACCAGATCCACGAGCGCCTTCACATTCTGATAATTTGGCGAAAAGCTTACAAAGCTGCAGGCATACGAAAGTAAGTTTACGCTTCGGATCCGATCCATGGACTTGAAAGTACTTGTCCTTATCCATCGACCACCGGCGATCAAAATATCCATCATAGATTGGAATGCCGCCGATATGAATGTCCCCCGCATCCCAATCCGATCCCAGCACAAGTTCATCACGCTGGATATCCGACCAGCAGGTGATTTTATCGACCGGTGCGCCTGGCAGCGCATAGCTGCTTGGATTATCCCAACCCAGGATGATGGAAGCAGTCGGCGTGTGATGTGCAGCGGCCTCCCGCAGCAAATACCGATCCTCCCGCCAACCCGGAGTGCTGGCCACGACGAGCTGGGGCTTGTACTTCTCGAACAAGTCTCCATAAATGTTGGAGGTAAACCGCTCCTGGTAGCGGACGAGCGCCGCGCGGCTCTCTTCGAACGGCGCAGGATCCAAACCAAAGCCCAGGCTATAGGCAGGAAGGGCAGCTGCCATAATTTTGCCTCGACCGCCACCTGTCTGATGTAGCTGTCCATCGCGGCGGTGTTGATCCTGCGTGAGCCACCAACTCGGCGCAGAAATCCAACCCACCACTGGGTCGCCCTTGCGGTTTGGGAGTATCGACGGACCCCACCGATTCTCATACCTTCGACTGTGAGGCCTGGCAAAGGGAAGCGTTCCCGTATACGTCCAGCGAGCTCATCGTCTGTGAACAAGATGACGTTGATACCGTTGCGATGGAGGTATTCCTGGATTCCGGACTGCAGGAAGTAGACTAACGAGAGCCCGTGATCGGCAACAATGAAAATGTTTATGAAATCCATCAGGACGAAACCTGCCTCAACGGTAAAAATACCAGCGGAATATCTTGTTATATATTCCCAGGAGCAGGCGCCTGACAATAGGAAAATCCAGAAACCTGCTGCTTCGGGCAGAGATCCGGGTTCTGTTCGACCTTCCCTCCTGGCCCGGTCCCGCAATTCCTTCAGGCAGCGTGTTCCCCAGGTGCCGCACAAGTGGCTCCACCGTCATCAACCGCAGATATCCAGCCTGGTTGACCGCTTCATCCAATTTCCGATCATCGCCCAGTGGACGTTCGATGCCGAGAGGAAGGCAGGCTTGAAGCACCTGCTTATAGGCCACAAACTGCCAGTGTGCTGCACCGATTAGCGCTTGCTGTGTCCGATAGGTTACGCGCAGATCGCTGGTTTGCTCGAAGCGAGAAGCTACTTCTTCCTCCGTCAGTCCTAAATTTAGGTCGTGCTCCCGGAATGTCTCCCAGTCGATGAACTGCCCGTCCTCAAGCCGTGCTTCCGGCTCCTCGGTTGCCCACGCAGTGGTTGCTGTGTGTCCTTGAGCGTAGGTTCTCATCGGCCGGCAGCTGACCATGCCCACGCGTGGGAATGTCTCCAGCATTCTAATCGCCCCCGTCAGCCAGCCCGGATAGAAGATGACGTCGCTGTCTGCATAGGCGATGACCTCACCCGGCGCTGCGTTAAAGATCAGTTCCCAAGCCCTGCCTTTTCCCAAATTCCGTTCAGACAAGATCAAGAATTGGATCCGATTGGCTGCGTAAAGCGACTCGAGGTAGTCAAGCGCCTCTGCACCGCTGCCGTTGTCAAAGACCATCAGGTCGAAGGGTTCTTCTGTGTTTTGGGCGAGGCTTTCGATGCAAGCCTTGAGTACCTCAAGCGATTCGGCATAGTATCCCTCCAGGTAAGGGATATGGGTCAGGAGAGCAACCGTGACCCTTGCTGCCGGGTTATCCAAGCGTTCGACGAATTTGGCCGGGTTCTGTCCTGCACGCATTGATCTGCCCTTTGTTCCAACCTTCGGCCTGAACCAGCAAAAGCCGGTAGCGGGCTGGAATAATCTGCTCTAAGTCTGCGACTCCGGATCTTCCTGCTCGCGCTCGACCCACATGCCAGACTGGCCCGAGAGAATCCAGAACAAACGGTTGTAGATCCCTTGCAGAAACCAGCGTATAAATCCCCGGGCGGCTAGACGCTGAAGCAACCCAGGGTGCTGGCTCTCGTCTCGCATCCAATACCGCTTTCCAATCAGGATCCCGTGCTGTTTTGCCTCCGCAGCCAATTCTGGGCTGACGACATTTCCGATTAACTTCGTTGTGCGGGCAAGAGTTGTTAGACGCAGGTACCCGGAGGAATTGACCGCTTCATCAAATTCGTTCAATCCCCCCATGAGGCGGCCTGACCAGGCTCCCTGCAGATGCTCCAGCAGAACGTTTTTTGGACAAAGGAATTGGTTGTGGCAAGCTGTGGCATAGGCTTTTTTTCCACGGTATTCCACCTGGATGTCCTGCAGGTTGGAAACCGCCTGGATGTATGTTGGCACATCTTTGCCCAGGGCAGCCGCCCACTCCCGCTCCCATTCAAGCGGAATCGCCGTCCCATAGTGCAGCTTGAAATCGGGATCGGCGTCAGCACGCTCCAGGCTGCTCTGGATGCCATGGTCGAAAAGGGTTCGCTCAGGTGATCCGCTAACCATCCCAACGGCTGGGAAATGATCGAAGATTTCCAGATGTGCCTTCAGCCATCCAGGGTAGAAGAACGTATCATCATCCGCGTACGCCACCAGCTCTCCCGGTGCTGCACCCGCAATCAACCTCAAAGCGCCAAGTTTTCCAATATTCTCACTCGAACTCAGCAGGTAGCGAATTTTCCCTTCGGAGCGGAGCTGGTGGAGGTAGTCGCCGACTTCATCGCAGGAGGCGTTGTCAAAGACCAGCAGGTCATGCTTTGTCCCGGTGTTCGCAAGCAGGCTTTCAAGCGAGAGCTTGACAACATCGAGCCTGTTTTCAAAGTACCCAGTCAGGTGAGGCAGGTACACCAGCACTGCCACCGTGACCCGGGCGGGACGGTACTCGGTCTTCCGATTCCTTGCGGGGTTCATGCCGATGCGGGTCATAGCGATGGCCCTTGACCACCTGATGCCCGGTCTCGGGGGGCGCTTGCTCGCAGGAATTTGTGTTGGAAATACGCAAGCGCATCACGGGGATGGAACACCATCCGTGTTAGTTTCGCCCAGGTGCCGGTTCTAAACCTCGCGATCAAGTCTGCCTCGAGCTTCCGCGGCCACTCCCACTCCTTGAAGCGCTTCGGACGCAAACCCTCGCTGGAGAGTATCCAATCTGCATCCCGCAGGCGAAACATAGCCTCATAGCCTCCGGCAAGGTCGATATTCCCCTGGCTTTCTGGATGACGGTAATGCGGTATCCCTCCCGGCAAATGGGCGTAGTCGTGCTCCTGGTGTATGGCAGTAATCACCCGGCTTGCATCTATGAGGGGTATCCCCTGTGCTCGCGCCCAGTACATCATCCAATTATCCCACCCGGATCGACCCAGGGTAAACGGTGGGATGGATGTGAATTCTCCTGCGCTGTAGACAAAGTAATCACTCCCCATTGGAGAATGCTGCCGGCCGTGGGCCATCACGTGATCCCGTAGGTCTCGATCCCAAGCTGCTTCCATCACAAGCCGTTGATCGAGGTCGACATCCCAGCGGTTCCCAACCATCAGGAAGCGCGGCAGGGAAGCGGCAGCGAGCTTAACCGATGCCAGGAAATCGTCCAACAGGATAATGTCCGCGTTAACATACCCCAACAGGGAGTGATGCGCAGCTTGGCGAGCAGCATAGAAAAGCTCGCTTACAATCGGGGCGCCGCTCGGCGCGCGTGATGGAACCTTGAGCTGCGCAACGCCCAATTCCTGTGCTGCCTCCTGAAGGCCGGGTTCATCTCCAATGAGCAGGATCTCGACCTCCGCACCAAGTTCCTTCCACGATCGAACCGCGTTGAATTGAATCGTGGAAATGTGCTGATCCAGAAACGGCTTCGGCGCCGTAAAAAGCGTAATCATATGCTCTGCCTGCAAGTACTCAATCCCATTGGTTCAACCCACATCACGATGTGTCTTGTGTTTAACCGAAGCATTGATCTTCATGATTTCCGGATGCTCGGCGAGAAAGGCTAACACATCTCGCCAGTCGAAGTCGCTTCGATCTGGCAGGTGCGCGGCAACCTCCCGGATAAATGCGAGATCCTGGTTCGTATCTACAGTCCAACGCATCCTGCCGTAGTCAGCTTCTGCATCAATCTGCACGATCTTAAACCGCTCAGGGTGTTCATACAGGTACGGCATGACATGCTCCCGTTGGTGGGGATCCCTCGCTTCCGCCCACGCCGCCGCTAAAGCTTCCTGCGTGCAAACTTCAACATCCAATCCAATCGGGTATGTCCGTTTCCACGGTAAACGGTTCGCTGCAAAATCCGCCTGGAATCTCGTACTGAGAAGGGCTCCCACCGTTTCGTCGATCAGGCCAGGGTCGATGAACGGACAGTCCGCGGTAAGCCGCACGACGACCGCAGCCCCGTACGATTGGGCGGCGTGATAGTACCGGTCGAGGACATCCCGGGGGTGACCCCGGTAGGTGGGGAAGCCCCGTTCCTGGCAGTAGGCCTGCACCTCGTCATCCGATTCATCAGTCGTGGTTGCCACCACGACTTCCTCCGGAAGGCTGGCTAGCCGGGCGCGCTCGACCACCCAGGCCAGCATCGGCACATCCTGAATAGGGAGCATGATCTTCCCAGGCAAGCGGGTTGACTGCATGCGAGCCTGAATAATCGTGACAATTCTCGGGCTGCTCACAGGTTCCCCCCACCGCTGCTGAGGCGTAATGGTATGCGTCCAATAGCTTCGGGAAATTGGCACGCCAGTCTGCCTTCTCTTCGGCAATTTTGCGGGCTGCCGCACCCATCGCCTCGATTCTGCCCCGGGCATCGAGAACCGTACGCAGTTGCGCGATCAGAGCGGAGAGGTCACCATCCCGAAATACCCAGCCGTTAAATCCTGGCTGCACCCACTCCAGGTTGCCTGGGATGTCGGAGACGATTGCTGGCCGCGCGGAACCAAACGCTTCGAGAAGCGAGACGGAGCTTCCATCACTGTGAGACGCGCTGATGTACACGTCTGCCGCGCGGTAGTAGTCTGGCAGGTCCTTCTGGTCAACCATCCCTGCTGCCCATACACGATCATGCACACCTGCTCGACGGAGCCATGCCTCATACCTCGGCAGCTCGGACCCGCTCCCAAGCAGCAGCAGGCGCAGATCAGCATACTCCGGGGCAAGCTGACAAAAAGCTCGGACGATCATGTCTACGCCGTAGATCGGTTCAAGAGAACGGGTGGAAAGGAGGACAAAGGCTTCCTCCCAACCCAATCGCGATCTAAGCGCATTGCCAGAGCCTGGGGAAAAACGATCCAGGTCGATACCCCAGGGAAAGATGACAATCCCCTTCTCGTCCATCCCAAACCGTAGCGCGGCCGCTTTGACAGCCTGGCAATCGCCAACAAAGGAATCAGTTCTGGCCAGGGTCAGCCGGGTGGCGAGCGCGACACGCAGATCTGCGTGTTTCCCTTAACACATCGGACCCCCACGACATGCTCACCAGGGGATGGAAGCCCGCCAGCGCGACAAGGCTCGAACAAGGATGGATCGGACCGGCATGAATGATATCGGGCCGGATTCCCGCAATTCGGGTTCGCAAAGCCCGCACAAGTGCTGGAAAGCGCGACCACCGGACGCGGTATGCATCTTCCAAATGGCCCTCGACCGCGATTGTGTCCGGAAGATGGTTACGGACCCAGCCTTGTGGAGGCGGAAGGAGCGGCATAAAGCAGACCTGATGCGTTGTTTCAGACAGGGCATTCAGGAAGCGCTGGTCATGAGGGCCGTGGCTCAGGGTGAAGTAAAGGACCTTCACGCATCCACCAGCATCGTCCAGTACAGGGCTTCACCGGCCGGGATAGAATCGGCCGCCTTGGTACCAAGCACGGCATCGATCGACTTAGCCTGGATTGCGCCAGGTGCGGCCGGACGCAGTACCTCAATCATCTCACGCGTGATTAGTTCTCCGGCCTTAATAGCACGAGCCGCGCGAAGACACCGGCGCTGAACCAGCACCGTCTCCCGCTCGTTCTCGGCGACGAATTTAAGCGGAGAGCCAAGTGCCCGTTCTAGTTCGCGAGTGCGTGCAACCATTTCCGACCAACTCACCGGATCCATCGCAAAGGGGTGATCGGGGCCTTCCCGGCCCGTATCATCTGTGAAGTGCTTCTCGATGACCCGAGCACCAAGTGCGACTGCCCCCAGGACCGCTGCATGCCTGGACGTGTGATCCGAAAGGCCAAGCACCACATTCGGGAAGAGCTGGCTGTAGGTCTTGAGCACATTCAAATGGATGTGATCGAAATTGGACTCGCTGCCTGTGTAATTGGTGTTGCACTGAAACAGGACGACTTCTTGATTGAGCTTCAGGACTGCACGGACGTTATCGACCACCTCCCCCAGTTCGCAGGCGCCCGTAGCGAGCAGCATCGGCTTCCCCTTGGCTGCCATGTACAACAGCGCTTCAGGCCACGACATCAGCCCTGAACCTGCCTTGTACGCCGGCACAAAGGGTTCAAGCATATCGATGCACTCGAAATCATACGGGGAGGAGAAGTAATGGATTCCGGCCTTGTCGCATTCCTCCCGTAGAATCCGGGTCCAGTCAAAGGGGATCGAGGCATCTTGATAGACTTCGAAGACGGATTTCTTCCACGGATCTTGATGCGATTGCCCCCCGCGCAAGGTTTTAAACCCATAATCAGAAACGATTTTCGCCGCCTGGAAATTCTGGAACTTGGCCGCGTCGGCTCCGGCCTCTTTCGCCAGGTGGATGAGCGCCTTAGCGCGTTCGAGCTGTCCATCGTGATTGGCGCCGATATCTGCAATAAAGTACGTCGGGTGATGATCTCCGATCCTGCGTCCAGCAATGTTAATTTCAGCCATTGGATAACTCCAGGTCTTGGTAGGAAATATTTACCCCTGCCAACGGTCAACATCGGCATGGAAACGAGCTAGCCCCTGCTCCAGGCTCGGAAGCTCAATCCCAAGGGCTTGTTTGATTTTGGAACCATCCAGACAGGTTCTTCTTGGCCTTTCGGCCGCCCACGTCATCTGATCGGATGTGCCGCTTTCAATCAACGCTTGAGAGAACCCGAACATCTCCGCCAGGCGGCAGCCAAAATCGAATTTACTAATGCATTCATCCCCTGGGAGATGATAGAGTCCGCTCAGATCTGCTTCAAGTACCCGAAGGAAAATCTCCAGGATAGCCGGTGCGTAGACAGGTGAAAATTTGATATCGGAGAACCCCAGGCATGGTTCACCCGCACGCAATTGTGAATAGAACCATTCAGCAAGTGATTTCGGCCGGCCCGGGCTCCAACCAAACATGCTCATACGGATGACCGCTGCCCCAGGGTGCTCATCGAGGACAGCGAATTCTCCCTCCAGTTTGCTCCATGCATAGGTATTTAAAGGCCGGGGAGGATCGGCTTCAGAATAGCGGTCCGCGCGCCCATCGAAAACTGCATCTGTCGATACATGCAGGAAGCGCGATCCAATGGAAGCTGCCTGCCTTGCCAGCTGGGCGGCCATGGTTTTGTTAGCCAGGGTCGCCCTTACTGGATTGTGCTCTAAATCCTCCAGGTTTGTATCCGCTGCGCAGTGAATGACCCACTCGGGGCGGAGTTCCGAGAACAGATCCCGCACAGAGGGGGGATCCGTGAGATCGGCAATCCTGATCCTGGCTTTCTTGAACTTGACTGGATGGCGATGTACAACGGCTGTAACATCGTAGGCGATCCTGGGCCTCGAGAACGAGATTTGAACCCAGCAAACCGCTCGCCCCGGTGATCATCAAAGTATTCATGATGCCGGCTTTGGGGTTATCCCGCTTCTTCAAATGGCAATATCAGCTCGCGTATTTGATCTTCGCTGAGCCAATCGCTATTGTTGTCGCTCGCGTACCGAAAGCCTTCCTCCAACGGCTTTCCTTGGGTGCGCCACCCATGTCCAAACCAGAGCGCACCGGGCGGCTCCACAATATACATGTCCTGCAGTTCCAAGGTGTGGCGCGCTTCGTCCTCTGAAATCAGCACCTCATGCAACTTTTCACCGGGCCGGATCCCGATGATCTCCAGTTTGGCTTCTGGGGCGATTGCTTTCGCCAGATCCATCAAGTGCATGCTTGGTATCTTCGGCACAAAGACTTCACCCCCTTGCATGGCCTCGATCGCACGAATTGTAAAATCCACACCTTGCTCCAGGGAGAGCCAAAAGCGAGTCATACGGCGGTCGGTTATGGTTACTTTTCCGCTCTCGCGTTGCCGGATGAACATGGGTACTACGCTCCCGCGACTGCCGACGACGTTCCCGTAGCGAACACACGAGAAGCGGACATCCCTGCCCCCGGCATACGCATTGGACTGAACGAACAATTTTTCTGCGGCAAGCTTCGTGGCGCCGTACAGGTTAATCGGGTTGACGGCTTTGTCCGTACTCAGCGCCATCACCTTCTCCACATCCGTATCGAGGGCGGCTTCAACCACATTCCGCCCACCCATGATGTTGGTCATCACGGCTTCCATCGGGTTGTACTCGCAAGCAGGCACCTGCTTCAACGCTGCAGCATGCACGACGATGTCGACCCCCTGCATCGCCCGCCGGACCCGCAGGGCATCCCGCACATCACCAATGAAGTATCGCAGGGTCGGATGGTCAAACCCGCTTGTCCGCATCTCATGCTGCTTAAGCTCATCGCGGCTGAAGATGATCAGCTTGGCGGGATGAAAGTCCGTGAGCATCCGCTTGATGAATGCGCGTCCGAAAGAACCAGTACCCCCTGTGACCAGAACCACCTTGCCGGACCATTCCGTTTTCATCATTAATCAACCGCCTTGAGTGGGCTTCCCGGGCTTGTTAAAAAGGATCATCGGGTACTGTCCCCGCCGGCCGAGGTAGTGCGGAAACCTTTCCTCGAGCCAGGACAGGAATTTGAGCCAGAACTGACCGAAGAATTGACGGTGTATCAAGGCTCGCAGGAACGCAGAACTCACAGTCCGCCAAACCCTGATCTCGAACCCCGGCAAATCTCCTACCTTGCTCTCCAGCCAGCGGGAATCATGCTTGAAGCTGTACAACCCCGGTTTTGTCAGAAGCGCTTCCGTCTCGCTATCGACCTCACGGCCTTTCACCTGGAGCGGGCGGTTCCTGCCGTATCGAATCCGGCTGTAATAGCGGAGCAAGCTGCCGGCAAACCGGACCGGAAGACGGGTCAAGCGCATCAAACTCGAGTGTTCACCCCAGCTGTAAATGACCACTGCCCTGCCCCCAGGTTTTAAGCTGCGGTAAAACTCCCTGAACGCAGATTCTTGATCCTCCATCGGGAGATGGTAAATGACATGCATGGAGACCATCGCGTCAAAGACATCGTTGCGGAAAGGCAGATTGGCCAAATCTCCAACGACAAACAAACCATGATCGCCAATCCGATTGCGCGCCTCCCGCAGTGCAAGGCTCGATATATCAAGGCATACCCGCCTGTCAAAGCCTCGCGAATAGTCCTCATACTCTGGATATTGAATGGGTCCTGATCCGCCATCGAGAATCAGGTGCCCTGATTTGGGAAGGTAGCGGCCAACTCGTTCGCGGCAGTGTCGGATATAAGAATTCGAAACAGCACGCAGATCTTCATACCGGGAATTCTGGTACAGGCCCTCCCCGATCTGTTTCCACCCATATTGATCGTAGAACTGTTGGACTTCGCGCTTCACTTCAGAGCTATCTCGCAACGTCCACCTCCGCCTGCAACGAAATACCAGCCTTCGCTGCCCAATCAATCGGCTTGCCGGCAAATGCACCCAGCGTCAGCTCGTACTCGCTTAGGTGCTCCCTTTTCAAAACCTCGCTCCATGGGTGCCGTTCAAGGTCTTCCCAGAATGAGATCAGGTGCCATGGAAACGGTAAGGGGAAATCAAAGAAGAACCGGTACGCATACCGCCACGATTTCTCGATTTCAGCTTGAGACAAGCTTCGCCCGTGTGGCTCCGCCAGCCTCGTTGAAATCATGTCCACGTACTCCTCCCAGGTGCCTGGGTCGTCGGTAAATCCTTTTTCACGATAGTGCGTGGCACCCGCTACGACGACAGGCACGCCGTGCATGCACAATTCCAGACCTACTGTAGTCGTATACACAAGCCCCAGGTGGGCAAGTTCGATTAGATCGTAGGTGTTGATCTCGGATTCGGGAGGGACCACATTAACGTGACTGGGCTGAGCGGGCAAAGCGGCGTGCACGATCTCGACTGAAGGATGTCCGGCGCCGAGCATCTCACCGGGATGCACCCGCACCACCAGTTGACAATCCGGACGATTTGCGAACAACGCAACCGTCCTGCTGAGCCAATCCGCCATCCCTGCGGTAAAAATCTGGCGATTGAGCGCCAGGCTGTCCCCTACGACGTTCGTACACAATAGAACTACCGGGCGATCAGCGTCCAGGCCGAGGACCTGCCGGGCACGCTCTGCCCCTTCCCCCAAGCCAGCCTGCCATCTGCGTTTGAACCTTTCCCATGTCGTCCCCCCCCGGCGCGCTTCAAACAGTTGATCCAATCCCGCCCGCTCATCAACGGATAACGGGACGTCCCCGCTTGCCTGCCATAGCTTGGTGGTTTCAAGACGCATGACTTCGTCGTCTTGCGAGAGCCACACCCGTTCTCTCTGCTCGCCAAATTCATAGGTGACTGTCGGCACAGCCAATTCCTGTCCAACACGGTAAACGATGCCGAACTCCAAAATACTTCCATTCGGGATGATGAGCGCATCATACTGGGACGATCGGATCAGCCGAAGGGCTGCTCCCGCCGCATCCCTGTTACGCATCCAGCGAATTTTGTAGATCTCAGCAGCCCGTTTATCCGCCGATAGATCGATATCTTCCCTTTGCAGGGTGTACTGTACATCTAGGAGGGACTGAGCTGCGATCTGCCTCTCCAGCCCCGCAGACAAGGGTTCGCCGGCTCCCCTGAGCAGCGATCTCAACCCGAGTGGCAGCCCGGTGGATTTCAAATGCCGCTCGATATAATAGGCTGATCTCCGCGCATCGAAGCGAGTAATTTGTCGAGTCCAATCCCGATAGGGAAGGAATGCCAGATCCACCTCATGTCCTGCGGCATGCAAGAACAAGCCGAGCGCAACACCATACTCCAACCACCATTTCAAATACCCCAGGACCAGCAGCCGTCGGCGTTCCCCCGGCGCAATCCATGGTTCAACTTGCCGGAGAGCCCCGTTCCAGTGCGGTATCGCTCCAAGGAGACGTTCCAGGTCGTATCCACCCGGAGGAACGACCTCGGGCCGGAGCGATTGGTATAATGAAGCGCTTCCGGGGACTAGTCCCAATAGAGCCTTCAGCCAAGTACGTGAATAGGTTCGAATCACCCTGCTCCCTGAATGACTTCCCAGTCAAGGGCCGGGCGTATCGGTCCACGACGCTTTTCTGCCCATTGGGTGCCGGGCGATCCCATCGGATCCACACGAAAGGTCAAGGAGTGCTCCTCTGTAAAGTAGGAACGAATCTGGAACGTGCTTGCATTAACACCGATGACGAAGGTCCCCCCGTTTAAGAGATCGGCAGGAACCCGGCACCTGGATATATATCGCCCCTTACGGCGCTCGGTCAGGCGTTCATATCGGTCAGACTGATCAGTATCGAAGGATGTGAATACCGGCTCTCCCTGGCTGGTGTACAGGTATAAACCCACGCGCAACCCACTAATGGGTTCGTCCAGGACGTATTCGAACTCAATGTTAAAGCCCTCACGCGCAACAACCCGATCTACGACGCGGTTCTGAAGATCCAGGACGCGCAAGGCGATTGGTTGGAAAGGATTTTCAGGCTCGGTTGTTGTCTGCTCCCAAAGCCGCTCTCCAGAACGTGACATCCCTGAGGTCATGTAATAATCGACCGCTTCTGACGTGGGCGCCCGCAGGGCGATCCGCCCTTTCTCCAAGACAATCGTCTCATGCGTCAGGCGTAAAATCGCCGACATATTATGGCTCACGAACAGCACCGTGCGCCCTTCCTGTGCCACGTCACTCATCTTGCCGAGGCATTTGCGTTGAAATTCAGCGTCACCCACGGCGAGAACCTCATCCACTACCAGAATCTCAGGTTCGAGGTGTGCGGCGACGGCGAAGGCCAGCCGCAGGTACATCCCGCTGGAATACCGTTTAACGGGTGTATCGATGAACCGATCAACCTCGGCAAACCCCACGATTTCATCAAATTTCGCTTCGATCTCGGTCCTCCGCATCCCCAGGATCGCCCCATTTAGATAGATGTTTTCGCGCCCGGATAACTCGGGGTGGAATCCGGTCCCAACTTCTAACAAAGACCCAACCCTACCGGTAATCTCGGCATAACCGACCGTAGGTTCTGTGACGCGCGAGAGCAGTTTCAACAGCGTGCTCTTTCCGGCACCATTGCGGCCGATGATTCCCAAGACCTGGCCGCGCTGCAGATCGAAGGAAACATCGTGCAAGGCCCAGATCATTTCTCGTTCATGCCGGGTTTTACCTGCACCCAATCGTTTCAAGCCGCTGGCAATCGCATCCCGGATTGTGTCGTAGCCAGCGGGCAATGCGCCAAGGCGGTACTGCTTGCCCAACCCCTCCACCCGTATCACGACTTCGTTCATCGTTTAGACCACATCGGCGAAGGTTCGCTCGGTCCGGCGGAAGAATAGGATGCCTGATACCAGGAGGACGAGCGATACGGTGAACGAGCTGGCAAATAATCCTGGCGATGGGAGGGCGCCGCCCAGGATGGCCCAGCGGAACCCCAAGATGACACCAGCCATCGGGTTCAACCCGTATAAAGCCCGAGCCCAGCCTTCAGGGATGATGCTTACCGAATAAACAACCGGGGACGCATACAGCCACGCCTGAACGAGGAAGGGCGTAACGTACCCGACATCCCGGTAGGTTACATTCAAAGCGGACAGCCAGAGCCCAACGCCCAGCGCCGTCATCAAGGCGGCGAGAATAAGTATTGGGAGGAAATAGAGACCAGGGGACGCCGGAACCCTGTAATACGCCATCATGCCCAGCAGGATGATGAAAGCCAGGGCGAAGTCGACGATGCCGGCGGATACGGATGCGAGCGGAATGGCGATCCGCGGGAAGTAGACCTTCGTGATCAAGTTGCTGCCCGTCACGAGGCTGGCCCCGGCTTTGGTAACCCCATCCTGGAACAGCACCCAGGGCAGCAATCCGGAGAAGTAGAACACAGGGGGCGGAGCGCCATCGGTTTCCAGGTTGGCGAGTCCTGCAAAAATGATGGTAAAGATCACCATGCTCAGAAAGGGCTTCAAGATCGCCCAGGCGGCTCCCAGCAATGTCTGCTTATAGCGGACTTTGACATCGCGCCAGACGAGAAAGTAGACTAATTCGCGAAAACGCCACAATTCACCAATATCCACCCATGACCAACCCTTAGATGGCTTAATAATCGTCCGCTGTTTGGATGAATTGGTCCGTTCAGAATCAAGGAGCTGGTTCACGAAATCTGCCTTGAGCCTTTACCCGCAATATAGTGATCTTTGTACCAATCCACAGTCCGCTTCAAACCCTGCTCCAACCTTACATTTGCGATAAATCCAAATCGCTCTCTCGCCCGCGACACGTCCAGGGCCCGTCGCGGCTGGCCATTCGGTCGGCTCGTGTCCCAATCCAAACGCCCATCGAAACCGGTGAGTTCGACGATCTTCTCAGCCAAGTCTTTGATGGAGATCTCCTCGCCCGATCCCAGATTTACAGGCTCGCTGCTATCGTAGAATTCGGTTGCGAGCAGGATCCCCTCAGCTGCGTCGTCTACATAGAGAAATTCCCGGGTTGGTGATCCATCCCCCCAAACCACGATCTCCCTCTCACCGCGGCTCTTCGCTTCATAAGCTTTCCGGATCAAGGCTGGAATCACATGCGATGACTCGAGATTGAAGTTATCCCTCGGCCCGTAGAGGTTCACAGGCAGAAGAAAGATCGAGTTGAAGTCGTACTGTTCTCGGTAGGCTTGCGATTGGACCAAGAGCATCTTTTTAGCCAAACCATACGGCGCATTCGTTTCTTCCGGATACCCATCCCAGATGGCATCTTCCCGGAACGGCACCTCGGCATGCTTCGGATATGCGCATACAGTCCCAAGTGCAACTACTTTTTGAACGCCTGCTTCCCAAGCCTGATGGATGAGCTCGACGCCCATCATCAGGTTCTCATAGAAGAATTCGGCTGGATGAGCTTGGTTTGCGCCGATCCCGCCTACGTTGGCGGCGAGATGGATGATGATATCGGGGTCGGCATCCCGAAGCATTCGGCGAACATCATCGGGACGGACCAGGTTGTATTCGTCGATCGTGGGAACAAATACCTCCTTTGCCCCACGCTCCCTGAGACGTTCGAGCACGTAAGAGCCAAGGAAACCCGCGCCACCAGTGACGCAAATTTTACGTTGTGCCCAGAATTGCGGGTCACTCACCCAGTCACCCATCGATTTCTCCTTCCAGCAATGATCGATCTTCGTCCCCATGCGGCGATACTTGCAGGCTTATCTTCGACCCTTCAATCCTGATCACCGGGAAACCATCCTCGGAATTGTTGGCAATGCGCATGTCCATTTCCATTCCCGTCAAGCGGCATATCTCGGCAATATCGCCGTTGCCCTCGATCGATACCTGAGGATAGCCTGCATCCTTGGCGTGCTGCAGGACCCCTCGCGCCTGTTCCCGCACTTCACGGTACAGCTCCATCGACCTTTCGATATAGGCGACTGTCAAGCGTGCCCGGAGCGCAATCCCTTCCGGGGTAATGATGTATCGCAGTTTTTTCCGTTCCGCACGTTTAACCTTGATGTATCCTTTGGCAACGAGGCGTTTCAGGTGCCAGTTGACAGTACCAACTGCTACACCTAACCGGACAGCCAGCGATGACTGCGTGACATCCGGATCTTGCTCAATTGCCTCAAGCAGGTCACGTGCGTATTCGGAGGTATGCGCCTCTCCCATGCCATCTTCCTTCCAAAATTCAACTTCTGAATTATAACCTCGATGGTGATGGAGTCAACCAAGCGATCCCGCGCCACGAATCTGCCGGTAGAATGGTTTTACCTCGGTTTGCAGGCACTTAAATCAAACAACCAGCGAGAGCCGTTTTGCGCGTTATCGTGCGCTTCCTGTACCAATTGAACACACGGGTCCTCGTACGAGTCACGCGCTGCTGCTCCCATCGACTCCCACCAGTTTGAATCGATATAGATATAGTCGAACCCGGAGGCGACAACCTGCTCGAGTAGAGGTTGGGCCTGAAGCGTTTCCCACTCTTCGAGCGTCTCATAGGAACCAGCCGAAGAACGGGTCAGCCTTCCAGTGATTGGGACCGCCCGCCAGGGATCTGAATCGAGGATGAGGCTGCCAGGCTCGAGCCGGTCCCATGTCGAGCGGAGCATGGCGGCATCTACAGGGGCTATCTCATCCGTGAGGACTGCGCTCTGGATCGCCGACAGCAGGGGGCCTGTGACAACCAGGCCACCGAAAATCGAAATAAAACCGACACTTGCCAGAAAAACCCGCGCTTTATCCCCGCCCCGTCTCCAAGCTTGCACCAGGGCCGGCCAGCTTAAGATCAACCAGCCGACCAGGGCATATTGGGTCAAGCGTGAAACATCACGATCGACGTTGTAACGGACAAATACTGGCAGGATGAACCCGATAAAGGTGCTCACACCGATCGCCGCCAGAGGGTAATCCCTACGCCGTGCAGCTCGCCAGGTAGCATGGATGGCGTAGGGGAGCAGGAGAAGCAACGGGCCCAACTCCAATACTGAAATCAGGATCTGGCCAGGGTTCAGCAAGCTGAGCTCACCTAAATGAGATGATACAACTGCAGGTGGTATCCGTAGGCTAAAGCCTGTATCCGGGCCAAGCGAAGCGAGCACCAATCCCTCGCGATTTGGAGAGAGAAGCGCCTGCGTTATCTGTGTGATGGTCCCGCCCTGGAATAGGCTCAGGACCCCTGCCAGGAACCCCATTCCCACGAGCGAGCGCAGCTCACCGCTCTTAATCCATGCATTGGAACGGATGCAAGCCACCATCATTACGCCAATGCCCAGGATGAACAACGCAAACTCGGCCTCAGCGGTCAGCGCCCACGTCGCCAGGAGCAGGCTCACGATTACAGCTGCGCCGAAAGAACGGCGGCGGCGAACGATGAGCAGGATTATGAAGAAGATCAGCAAGGACAGCGAGCGGGGGCCGGCCTGCATGTAAAGAATATGGGGTTGGACGATTCCATTTATGAAAGCAAATGGGATCGGCAGCGGGGGTCCACCTTCAATCACCCAACTGGAGGACAATGCCTGGGATAAGGTTTGAGCCGTCTGAGCGCCTGACCCCCACAGGCTCATCCCCTGCGAGAGATTTGCAACAAGTGATGGGGGAAGCAGCAGCAGGAGCCAGCGCGCCCCGCTGATAAACACCAGGAGTAAGGCAAAGGCTGTCCCCCCAGCCTGGCTGTGGCTTACCCGCTTACCCCAGATATAACTCAGCCAAATGGCAAGCGCTGCTACCATACCCTTGGATAGGTCGAAGGCACTCCACGGGAACAAGCCCCCGATGCGTACCAGCATCGCTCCGAGTAACTGGAACCCGTAATGGTAGCTGAAAAGGAAATCGGGGTTCATATAAAAATGAGGAGGGATATCGCCGGCGGCCATCAAAGAGATGATGGACAGGTTCTTTCGATCATCAAATATCCCCAACCCGCGCCCGATGAGCGAAAAGAGGATCGCAAGTGCGGCAATGAGGATCAGTTGCGGCCAGACCTGCATATCCCCCGGATCAAGGAGACCGCCTTTGTTAAAACCGAAAACCAGCACAGCTGCCAGTACAAGGATTGCTGCGGCAGCCCAGAAGGCCCATTCGGGCGGAAACCACCGCCCGGCCAGGTTCGACAAGAAGACGAACAGGATTAACCCAAGGCTGATTCCGATAGGTATGCGTTCTCGAGAAGGCAATCGAAATGCATGCCCGGCCAATATCCAGCCGCTGAACCCGATCAGCGCCAGCTGGACGACCAACGCAGCAATCCCTGCGCCCGGGTCCGTTCTAATCCAGTACACGAGGACTCCGTATACCGCTTCTCCGGCTTGCAGTCCATCTCAAGGGGTGCATCCCAACTTGTTCGTGGACGGCACAAGAAGCTGAAGATGAGGTTTGGTGAGGCTCGTGAGCTCATCGTAGTAGCAAAGGATCGGAATCGGAGACCTCTTCAACCCAGGCGTTGTTCTCCTCGGCGAAGCCATGTTCCCGTCCTTGCAGCTGCGTGGACAATCGGTCCACGACAATCAGCCCAAACCGTTTCTGGGTTAGGTCTGCATGGAATTGATCCAGATACGGTTGTGTTCTCGACATCGCCATCTCCATCAGGAAGACTGTCTCATATTCCGGGATGAGCTCAACCCCCTCGATCTGACCAAAGGTGAGTAGATGACGCTGAGAGATAAACAGGATCTCCTCCCCTTTCGCCGTCACCCGGTCCACCGTCGACTGGATCGAACCCAGGGCTTGCCGGGCTTGTTCAAGATCATGCGACCGCAGCGGCAGACCACTCCCCAGCGCGAAAAAAATCGGCATCCAGATAGCTGCCACCAGGGCTGCTGTCTGCCAGGCTGTAGGTTGCATCGGCGCAGCCTGCGGCACCCACTTGTTGCCCAGCAAGTACGCCGCCGAAATGAGCATGGCCACCAAGAAGGCATCCAGGTTATGCAGGTTGCTGCCTCCACCGATTTTCACACTAACCAGTATTCCCCCGATGAGTAATACAACGAGAGCGGAGACGATCCCAAGGAGCCTGATCCAGTCGGTTCTGCGCAGGACCGAATTCCATCTCGCAATCCATACCAGGCACAGAGGCACGCTTGCGAACAGGATGGCGGGCAGAACCCCGAGCGGGTAGGTTGCACTGGGCAGCAGACGGTACCATAACAACAGTGAAGAAAAACTCGACCCGAAAGTGGAGGGATCATTGCCGGACAGGAACAGGTATAGGGATTGACTCACCAATCCAACCAGGGTGCCACCGACAAACCAAAGAACCGGCCAGCGCAAGTAGCGCACGATACTGCCAGTTCCCCTTGCCTGCTCAAGAAAATAGAGCAGCGCGGCGAGCATCCCCGGCACCGGCACCCAATTCACCCTGCTCATACCTGCCCAGACGGATGAGAGCACAACAACAAGCAAGGTCCGCCATCCATTCAAGGAACGCGCAGCCCACAAGACCACGATAACCATCACGAGCAGATGGTAGTAAACCGGCCCTTGGAATAGGAATAAAAACACCCATAGGCAGAACAGCCATCGCTCCCGCTTCCCGTCCACTCCAGCACGCCTGGCCAAGACAACGCCGGTCAGAACGGCTGAAGTGACCCACAGGATGACCTGCCAAGCACGGTGAGCCGGAAGACCGGCACCAGGGATCAGGAAGGCAAAGGCCTGCATCAGGTAGCGAGTGGGATGCAGGATGCTAGACGGGATTGGAAAGCCGTACAGCTTCTCTGAAAGGAACAAGGACGCATAGTAGTAACGGCTTGCCTCTGACCAACTCAGAGAGAAAGGGTAAGTACTTAGGTCGGCGAGAAACACCGCCACCCGGTACAGCGCCGCGAACGCAATCGCAACGGTAATGAACACAAGGATGGGATTTCTTCCTGGCCAGGAGATCGCAGCAAACCAGGATGCGAGCGTGATCGAGAATCCAGAAGACCCACAGCCGGGTAAAGAACGGCAGGAAGAACCGGCCATACTCGCCCAGGATGAGGACGGGGAAGGCGAAGGCCAGCAGGGCTGGGAAGACAAACCTCAAAATACCCAACCGCAACGTGAAAGCCCGCAGCCGGTCGAGCAGCTCAAGCCAGCGTGAGCCGAGACGGGACCAGGAGGAGAGCGCCGCCAAACCTATGACACCCAGCAGTACCGCGCCCAGACGTAGACCCCATCTCCAGTAAGGGGACACCGCCCATACAGCGATTTCATCCGCATAGCGCCGCTGATCGAGGAGGGCGAACAATCCAAGCAGTACGGTAAGTCCAAGAAAGGTCCGGATCCCGGTCAATGCCGCGCGACGACCACTTCCACTGCTGAACACAGACGCTTCAAGTGGAGCAAGCCACGTTCCCACTAGATTGAATCCCTTCTCAAGCTTGAGAGGATCATGGGAAGGAATATTGAACCCGGCAAGCTGGCAAGAATATCGATCGCCCTCAGCAGTACCGCCAGGGCGAGCGCGGTCTCGACGGTGATGCCCCCGATCTCCTGAAAGATAAACGTGATCGAAATCTCACGAATTCCAAGACCACCGATTGAGAAGGGCATCAGGGTAATGAAATAGGATAAACTCCACAACCCGGCGATAAGCCACCACGCCAGGCCGTCGTGCATGCCGTGGAGCAGAAGCCAGATGTTGGTAAACAGGCAAATCTGGTGAATCCATGTAAATCCAAGGGCAGTCAGCAGTGCTCCTGGCCGTTTGAGCCAGGCCAGGAGCGATCCGAAGCCCCGCTGGATCCTTCCGATGAGCTTCTGGATGGCCTCACCCCGCAGGACTCCGAGCACCGGACCAGGCATGAGCCGGGCCACCGATCCCCATTCAGCACCCTGCTGTACCTGGCTGCTGATCCATCCCCAGGATTCAAGCAAACCCAGGGGTACCAGCATGGCCATCCCCGTCAGCCCTATCAAGCGGTCGGCTGCGATGGATGTAGCTGCATCCATCCTGTTTTGAGTTCGTTTAAGGACGCCCGCCACCCTGACGACATCACCCCCGACCGTCGTGGGTAGGAAATTGGCGGCGAACAGCCCAGCAAGGGTTAGGCGCAGGCTCTCAAGGAATGGGAAACGCCTGTCGACAGACCGAACCAGTGAGTACCACCGGAGTGAAACCGCCAAACGGGAAATGACCATCAAGCCGGCTACGATAGCAAGGGATGAAATCGGAATAGCAGCTGCGCTATCGAGGATCTCTTCCCATCCCTGCCTGCTGATGAGGTAGATCAATAGGCCGATCGAGAGCAAACTCCCCGCCCAGCGGAGCAGTTCACCGCTGCCAATGCGATGCTTGGCCTGGTTCATTCTTTTTCTTGGAAGGGTGGCAGGGTACGCCTGATCGAATAGGTCGCTTTCGACTGTGACTCGTAGTACGTCCGGACAATGAGTTCGGCCATCAACCCCATGAGGATGGACTGGAAACCTACGATGAAGAGCATCACGCTCATCAGTAGAAGCGGAGAACGTATCATGTGTTCATACGGAGGGTGATACGGCGAATGATCAGCACCACCAGGTCGATCATACTCAGTGCAATCAGCGTAAGCCCGGTTCCACCGAAGAGATAGATTGGTTTATTGGAAAAGCTGATCAGGAATTTTACGGTAAACAAGTCAAGGATGACTTTCGCTGTCCGCTCCAGGCCATATTTAGCTTTTCCATACCTACGGGGATGATGCTGAACCGGTACCTCGATGATCTTTGCACCCACCGCCCCAGCGTACGCTGGGATGAATCGGTGCATTTCGCCATAGAGATGAAATCCCTGCAGCACTTCGCGCCGGTATGCCTTCAAGGTGCAGCCATAATCATGCAGGCGAACACCCGTAACTTTAGAAATGAGCCAATTCGCAGCCCGTGAGGGGATCGTCCGTGTTAGAAATGAGTTCTTCCTGTCGATCCGCCAACCGGAAGCAACATCGTAGCCGTCTTCAATATCCTTAACAAGTTTGGGAATGTCTGCTGGATCGTTTTGCAGATCAGCATCGATCGTCACAATGACCTCCCCCTCCGCATGATCGATGCCTGCCGCTATCGCCGCTGTCTGACCGAAGTTCCTGCGGAATTCAATCACGTGCACCTTATCCGAATATTCTGCGGCCAGGTCCTCCAATATGCCCATGCTCTCGTCGGTAGAACCATCATCGACGTAGATCACCTCGTACTCGTACCCATCCAAAGCCGAGATAATGGCGGCATTGAGAAGCGAGATGCTTTCCGTTTCATTGAAGATTGGGACTACAACTGAAATCTTCACGGCTGTCTCCTGGCTCATTCTTCCAACGTGTTATTCCTGGAGGTTGATATTACCAATCTTCGCAATCGCATTTCTGTTCCTGTCCCAGCGTCACGATATTAGCGCTCATCCAGAACCAAGGGCTGCAAATAGAGAAATCTAGGTCGGGCTCTTGCCGCATAGCATGCAGCGTTCTTCGAGAACTTGATCGCTCGACTTCGAAGGTGCGCGAGGGCAGGGCTCCAAATCCTAAATAAGCAATCCAGTGTAGACTTGATTCTGCCCAACAGATATCCAAGACGACAAGCGGGTTGAATACGTGCTAATGAACATCGGAGGGCAGCCTGCCCCTAATCCATGTCCACGCCTTTCCCAGCGTTCTTCAGCACCGCAGTCACGCTTGACTCCCAGCGATGCCACTCACCAAAATTCGATTTGAGGATGTGCAAACCCATCCCGATAGGCGGAAGGCCAACCAGTTCCAGGTCGGCATCGACCATGATGCGAGCGAGGTCCTTCCACGTGACCTTGGGTTCCCAACCCAGTCGATCCCTGGCCTTTGCCGGATCCGCCTGCAGATAATCAACTTCGGTTGGCCGGAAGTAACGCGGGTCGATTTCGACATATCCTTCCCAATTCATATCTGCGTAAGCAAATGCCTCCGCGACAAATTCACGAATCGTCGGAGCAATTCCAGTTCCAACGACAAAATCATCAGGTTGCTCCTGCTGGAGCATCTTCCACATGACCTCGACATATTCAGGTGTGTACCCGTAGTCACGGCGTGAATCCAGGTTTCCCAGATAGACCTTTGGTTGCAGTCCGGCTTTGATCCGAGCCACACCTCGAGTTACCTTACGGGAAAGAAACGTAGGCCCTCGCCGTGGGCTTTCATGGTTGAAGAGGATTCCGTTCACAACAAACAGATTATAGGCTTCCCGGTAATTGCCGGCCATCCAGTAAGCGTAGAGCTTTGCGATGGCATATGGGCTGCGTGGCTCAAAGGCCGTTTGCTCATTCTGTGGGGGAGGCGAATTTCCAAACATCTCGCTCGAAGAAGCCTGATAGTACCGGGTCTTGATCCCGCTCCGCCTGACGGCTTCCAGGATGCGCGTAGTGCCCAGACCAGTCACGTTTCCCGTGTACTCGGGCATGTCAAAACTGACTTTGACGTGTGATTGAGCTCCCATGTGATAGATCTCATCCGGCTTGACGTTGTAAACCAGGTTCGTAAGCTGTTCCCCGTTGGAAAGATTTCCGTAATGCAGGTGAAGCCGTGCCTTAGGATCATGCGGATCCTGATAGATATGATCAATTCGCTCCGTATTAAAGGTGCTCGTTTTCCGGATAAGTCCATGTACTTCATAACCCTTGCTGATCAGGAATTCGGCGAGGTAAGACCCATCCTGGCCTGTGATTCCAGTAATCAACGCAATTGACATTGATATCTCCTATGCGATCGGTCAGTATCCATAATTCAGGAGCTGAATTATACATCTTGTCGTCTGGAATGATCCCTACGGATGCCCTACGATTCTGGAAATCCCTTAACAACATCCCCCATAGGATCACTCCGACCAATAGCTACCCCCAATATCACCGTCAATTCCAAGCTCATGGAAAAAGCCCCGGAATACCTGCCGAAATACCATCCGGTCGTGACAATGAAAGCGATGGCCAAGAGAATGAATGCCCGTTTGAGCCATGGATCACTCGACTCTTCGCGGTCGATCCACCCCCAAGCCATGATTCCAGCCTGGACAGCGATGAAGGTTGCCCGATAACGTGGGTTATCCCATTGATAACTGGGAGCCCGCAGGGATGAAAGGGTAGCTGCAATCCAAAAGAGAATGACAAGATAGGGCATCAAGCTGCCCCGATGCGTCTTCCGGACTCCATTGATCGTGGCATAGAACAGCACCGGAAGCGAAACCGCCCAGCCCAGGCTGCGCCAAATACCGACAATGCGCCATATCGAGGCTCCGGGAGCAACGATGGCAGCCGGCAGTAGTGGTTGAAGGATGCCAAAGACCACCAAAAAAGGCACTTGAACCGCACCGGGCAAACGATCAAGAATGACATCCAGGAGGTCCGACTGGCCGGAAACGAGCGTGATACGCCATGGGGCTGTCGCATTCGCCAGCCAGGCTCGCGTCACCTCGAGAATGGATCCGTCCACGCCTTCCAAGGCTGCCCAAGCCTTGGCGCTGACCATCAATGCTATACCAGCAATGATGAGTCCCACCAAAGTGATTGCCCCAATGAAGCGTTGCTGCTCCTTCTTTTCCCAAACCCACGCCGCTGCCAAGAGGAGAAGCAAGATTGGCACTGTCGGTGGTGAAATGGGGAAAGTCAGAGACTCCCACGGCAAGCAAAGAGAGCAGCAAGCCTGAACGGAACTGTCCAGTGCGCAGGAAGGAGTATCCATACAATGCCAATGCCACAGCACTCATCAAGAATGGCTCGCGCATCTGTGATGCGCTGAGTAGGATCGCTTCTGGATAGAGCATGGAAATCAAGGCCCCGACCCACGCGATCCTCTCGTCGAATACTCGCTTCAGGAACCCCCACGTAAAGATGACAGTTAGCAGCGAGATACTAGCGAAAAACGTTGTAATCAAGAGGGGGTGATGCCCGGGTAGGCCTATATGACGATAGATCAACGAACTGAGGACTAGAACCCCGCCATACTGATCGCTCGGTTTTGGAGTCGTGAAGGCCGTGAGCAAGGGCTGATCACTCCGAGCTCGAGCATACGCGTCCGTATCCCTTTTATATGCATCCCAGTAGACATAACCTGCCCTCTGCGCTTTTTCGTCGTAGCCCCAACGAGGCAAGCCCTGGTACAGGGCAACCCCAACCCCGATCCGGAGAAACAAGCCGATCAGCGCAAACGTGAAAAGTTTCTTGTCCGCCCCATCCCGCTTGACCACCCTCCAGGCCAGGTAAAGCAGCCCCTCCCCCACCAAGATCAGGAAGGCATAGGCTGCCCAAAGCCCCAGGTCAAGCGCAGCCGTCTCAATCCACGCGACCACGCCACCTGCGACGAGCGCCAGGCCAATCAGCAGCAGGAACGGTGATTTGGAGCTACGCAGCATCCTGGGCAACTTTCCTGGTGAACTGGATACGATGCAAACCGACGCTGACGACGAGCAAGACCACCATCTGCAGCGGTACAAGGAAGCGCGGGTTGTCGCCGTGATCCAGGAGGGCCTGGACGACGGAGATAACCCACACCATGCCAAAACAAATGCCGAGCACGGCCTCCATTCTAATCCACGACCGTACCCTGCGGCTCAAGAGCAACCCGGCGCTTAAGAGAAGAAACAGGAAGTTCGCCAACAGGGATGCCACCCTTCCAACAGGTACCATCACAGCCACGACTGCGCTCAAGGCATCCACTTGAAACGACTCTGCCCTCCAATATACAGGCGCCTTCCAGAAATCCACCCAGCCCTTGGCCGCGTTGCGCAAATACAATCCGGGATGTTCCCGGATCAACATCCAGGACAACCTGCCCATCTCACGCGAGAGTTCATAAAATCCAAGTCCAGAGGCCTTGGTGATCGCCGGGATCGCTTCCCAGATGGCATTGGTTTGCACCCCCCGTTCGGCTACCTGGCGATCGCGGTACTCGATGTACGTATCCCGAATGGCGGCATACTCATCGGGCAGATACTCAAAATACCCTCCCGTGTGCTGGACCAGGCTGTACCCGCCCATCGCCGTCGGTGAGAGCACATTCCAATCGCTCCTCATGTAGATCAGCCAGCCCCCCTGGATTAGAAGCGGGAAAACAGAGTACAACGCGAGCGCCTGGATTCTTCGCTTGATCCCTCCGGGTGTGGCGATCCACACCCCGATAATCAGGACCAGCGTAACAGGGAAGAACAAGGGCCGCACCATGCCGATGCCCGCTGCGCTGATGCCCAAGAGGAGCAGCTGCCAGGCTCTCTTTCGAACGCTGCCTGTCGCGGCATAGAAGGTGAAGATCAGGATCGTGCAAACCACCAGGAATGTGGTCAGCGTCTCCGAAAGCAGGTTCGCTTCGAACAGAACCTGCCCGGGGATGAGGTCATACATCGCACCCAGTGCGAATCCGAGCCGCGGATCCCCCGTCAGCCGCCGCACAAGCTCGAAAAGCATGACCGAGATGAGCAGCCCGAGGGCCATCTGCCCTATCCATATGCTTTGCGGATCGAGGCCGAGGGCGGCCATGAAGAGTGGGTACCCTGGGACCCGCGTGCCATCATACCCACGCTCGCCGATCCCCAGCATCGCCTCTCCCAAACGCAGATACGAGCCGCTGTCGCCGTATTCCACCGGGGAATAGGTAAGGAATAAAACGACCCGTACCAACACCCCCAACCCGAGCAAAGCCAGGAGCCAATTACGTGTGGCGCGCGGGGCAGGCTGGATCGCTGGAGTCTGTGGCGTGGATCGACTACGCATTCGCCATTCCCCTAAGCACCTTCTCCGCACGGGCTTGCCAGGAATAACCACCAGCTCTCTCTCTACCCAAGCGACCCATGCTGTCGCGCCGGGCATCTTCAGCAAGCAATGCCTTCAAGGCCCCATCCCAGGCATGCAAATCACCAGCCGGCAGCAGGAGTGCAAAAGAACTCATCCAGGACTTCCCGAAGGACGGGCAAATCGCTTGACAGGATCGGCCGGCCGGAGGCCATGTACTCGAAGACCTTCATCGGGCTGGCGAAGCGGGCTGTATCGCCGCCGCTGCTCCCGGCGATGGCTTCCTGGTAGGGCATAAGCAGCACGTCGCAGGCAGCCTGGTAAAGCGGCAGCGCTTCGTTGGGGACAAAACCGGCCAGGTGGACGTTGCCGATGCCGGCCTGCACCAGGCGAACCCGCCAGGCATCCACCGCAGCCGGCTCCCCGCCTACCCAGAGAAATCTCACCTGTGGGTTGAGCCGGGCCAGGGATTGCATCAGCTCCAACCCGCGACCCGGATACAGGTGCCCCGTATACCCTGCGGTGAACCCCGGCGGCAGCCCGAGCTGTGCTCGCGCTTCCTCACTCCCAGGCAAATCCTGGTAGCGCTCCAGGTCGACACCCATCGGCGAGACAACAGTGCGCCCAGGGTCGAAACCGGCAGGATAACGCGCTGCAAGCCAATTTGCCATCGCCTGTGTGATCGGGAGGACCCGCAAGGTGTGTTTGCTGGCCAGGACCGATCGCAAAAGCCGTGGGGCTATGCGCCCATACGGGCGGTCGTGGATTTCAATCGCGGTGGGCAATCCGCGGAGGGTGCTGAAATAGGCCGCCTGGATCGGCCAGCAGTAGACCAGGTCCGGCCCCCAGCTCGAAGCCTGCCCCACAGCCCGCCAGCAAAAATCATAACGGCGAAAGAGCGGAATGGATTGGATCCGGACGATCGGGATGGCCTGTTTCAAGCCATACCAGGTCCTCAGCGCCTCTTCGGTCATCTCGGTTGCCACTTCAGGCGCCCACAACCGCACCTCGTGACCGGCGTCGAGGAACGCCTGGCACACTTTCATCACTTCGATCGAGTTCGCCGTCCGGGATGGGATGCGCGAGGCCGAAATGAATGCTATCCGCATCAAGCTACACCAGGGCCGGCTCTGGATCGAGCGCCTCTGCCCGGCGGATCTCGACCACCGTCCGCCAGACCAGGGCCAGGGTCGTCAGCAAGAGAAAACCGCTCAACAAGGCCGCCATCCCCGGAGCGCCCAGCACAGGAACAAGCAGGATCGTTCCGACAACCTTCCCCACGGCGCCGATTAGCTGGACCTTGGTCGGGGTGTCAGGCAGCCCGAGCGGAAGGAGCGCCAGTTGGTTCCAGTAGAAGATGTTCACGGCCGCGATCCCGACGAGCAAGATCAACAGGCTCGTGTACGACACGGGCAGGAACTCTGCGCCGTAAATCCCGACGACCCAACGGCCAAAGACGATCAACCCGGCCACCGCTGGCACGGTCCAGAGCGCGGCCAGGATTGTCCCGCTCCGGAGCAGGTAGCGTACGTTATGCCACTGTTTGCTGGCCACCTCGCGCGCCACCTCGCGGTAGGTTGTGCTGATGAGGGGCGTGATCGGCATCATGATGATGTTCGTGATGGCCTTGGCGATTTTGTAATACCCAACCTGCAGCGGGGTGCTGAAAGCGCCCAACCACAGGATCTCGCTGTCCCGGGTGACCAGCTTCAAGGTCCCCGAGAGGTTCGTGCTGATCCCAAACCGCAGGAGCTCTTTTCTCCACGGCGCAAGCAGCCTGATGCTGGCCCTCCACCAGTCCGAGCCCCACCTGCGCCGTGCTTCCGCTGCCGCCAGCAGCGATACCACCAGGCCCCAGGCGATTTTGCCCAGCAGGTATGCGTTGAGGACGGACTGCAGGGTTCCATTCGAGAGGAAAGCCCAACCTATGAGGATGATGGTGAGCATGCTTTGACCCACCATGGCGACAGCGAGCGCCCGGAAACGATCAAAATACTGCAGCAGCCCCGTGGCGCTCTCAGCAAACAAGCTCCCGAGCAGGAACAAGCCGTAGATGCGGAACAAGCCGACCAGGTCCGGCCGGTGCGCAAAGATTTCGGCCCCGAGCGGTGCGAGCAGAAAGATTAACAGGTACCCCAGCAAGGAACCGGCGAGCTCGGTCAGCACCGCAGCCTTAAATGTCGCCGCAGCCAAGTCCGGCTTGCCGCGTGCGCTGAACTCGCCCACGTAGCTCACGACAAGTTCATTCATCCGGAAGGAGATGAGCTGGTTCAAGTTGCTCGAGAACTGGGTGATGATCCCAACCAGCGCCACCCCCTCCACCCCGAGCAAACGAGCCGTGAGGATGCCCTGCCCCATGCTCAAGGCTGCCGCCAAACCCTGCGCACTGAACAGGTAGCTTGTATTGCGAATCACCCGCTGCATCAGCGGGTGGGAGACAAAGCGGCGGATGACCGCTGCGATCAGGCGCGGCAAGGTTGCCATCGATGCTCAGATATCCTGCGTATCAATCGCGCTCGCCCAGGAGCGCTCCTGCAGGTACCAGTCCACGGCTGCCTTCACGCCTGCTTCGAGCGTCACCTCAGGGCGCCAACCCAGCAGCTCACCCGCCTTGCGGATATCGGCCCAGGTCGCGCGGATATCGCCTGGCACGGCATCCGTCTGCTCGATGTGCGCCTTCTCCTCGAGGTAGCCCTCGATCAACTCGATCACGTAGTTCATCTTCACCGGCCGGTCGCTGCCGAGGTTGATCACCTCGAACCCGAGCGGCCTGGCAGCAGCAATCGTCCCACGGGCGATGTCGTCGATGAACGTGAAATCGCGTTCCTGGTGGCCATCCCCGTACAGCCGGAGCGGCTTGCCCTCGGCGATCCACTGGATGAAACGAAAGATGCTCATGTCCGGCCGGCCGGCCGGGCCGTATACCGTGAAATACCGCAGGATGGTCACATCCAGGCCATGCAGGTGGTGGTAGTTGTGGCAAAGCATCTCGGCCGCGCCCTTTCGAGCTGGCGTACGGCGAGAACGGGCGGCTGATATCCGCATCCTCCCGGAACGGCATCGCGTTGTTTTCGCCGTACAGGCTGGACGTGGAGGCGAGCACAAATTTCGATACGCCTCTCTGCCGGGCAAGCTCAAGCAGGTTGAGGGCGCCGAGGACGTTCGTTTCTATATAGATCTCAGGTTTTGCCACGCTCGGGCGGACGCCGGCACGCGCTGCCAGGTTGATAATGGCGTCGTAGCCGTCTGGCTCCCAGATGGCAGCGAGCACACCCCGGTCGGTGATGTCAACCTGGTCGAAACGCATGTGCGCACGATCCCGGATTCGGGCCAGGCGCCAGTGCTTGAGCGCTGGATCGTAGGCATCGTTAAGGTCGTCCAGCCCGATGCACGAATTGCCCGTCATCAAGCAATAGTTCAGCGACCCGGGAACCGATGAAACCGGCTGCCCCGGTGAGGAGATAGCGCCCCATCAAAGCCTCACGATGTGAGCCAGGTCCAGCCCGCGCGAGCGAAAGGCGTTGCGCGTATCAAAGATGAGTTTTGCCTGGTTGGCGATCGCCTCGTAATCGAGCGCCTCATGATCCGTGATCAGGACGGCCAGATCGGCCTCCTTGAGCGCTGGCAGAAGATCATCGACAGACTCCATCGTCCAATCGTCGCCCTCGATCGAGGCGACAAAGGGGTCGAAGTAGGAAACCTGGCTGCCCTTGTCCCTCAGCAGACCGATCACATCAATCGCCGGGGACTCGCGCATGTCGGATACATTCGGTTTGTATGCCGCTCCCAGGATGAGGATCCGGGCACCCTTTATCGAATGACCGGCCTCGTTGAGTACGTCCTGGATCCGCCCGACGACGTAGCGTGGCATGTTCGTGTTAATCTCGCTGGCGAGCTCGATAAAGCGTGCGTTGTACTTCACGCTTTTCAACTTCCAGGAGAGGTACAGCGGATCGATCGGTATGCAATGCCCGCCCAGGCCTGGGCCGGGTGTGAAGCGCATGAACCCGAACGGCTTTGACCCGGCCGCGTCGATCACCTCCCAGACATCGATCCCCAGGCGTTCGCACATCAAGGCCAACTCGTTCACCAGTCCGATGTTCACCGCCCGGAACGTGTTTTCCAACAGCTTCGCCATCTCGGCGACCTCGGTCGAGGAGACCGGGACCACGTCTTGCATGCCGGCTGCGTACATCGCTGCCGCGACCTGGGTGCAGGCAGCGGTGATCCCGCCGATGACCTTCGGCGTGTTGGCAGTCGTCCAGTCCTCACGACCGGGATCCACCCGCTCGGGGGAGAAGGCCAGGAAGATATCCTCGCCCACCTTCAGACCGGTCGATTCAAGCTCTGGCTGTACCAACTCACGCGTGGTCCCCGGATAGGTCGTCGAACTCGAGGATGACCACCATCCCGGGGTGCAGAACGCCGACCAGCGCCTTCGAAACGGCCACAATGTACGAAAGATCCGGGTCGCCCGTCTTGCGCAGCGGGGTCGGGACACAGATGCTCACACCATCCACGGCCCGCAAATCCTCGTAGCTGGTCGTCGGTTTGACACGGCCAGCCTCGACCAGCGCCGCAATACTCTCCTGGGAGACATCCTCGATGTAGGACCTGCCCTCCTTCAAAGCCTTGACCTTGTTCGGGTCCGTATCGAGGGCGACGACGTCATAACCGGCCTCCCCCAGGACGACCACCAGCGGGAGACCGACGTACCCGAGGCCGACGACGCCGATCGAACCTTGCTTCTTTTGGAATTTGTCGATCAGTTCCTGGGCGGCAGGTGGCAGCTTCGCACTTTGATTCGCCATGTAAGGCTTATCTCCTTGATCCAGTAAGATTCGAGTTAGAAGAGGCTGAGCTGTTCAGGGCCTGGAGTGGCTTCACCAGCAGATGCCTGGCGAGAACCCTGCTCAATCAGCGCCGGTAATCTTGCAAAATCGGCTTCCACGACGCTCCGCAGGGATGGTTGATGAAGCGCTGCTGCAGGGTGGTACATGGGCACGATCAAGCGCCCTTCAACCACCTCCGGCTGGCCGTGGATCTTGCTGATTTTCGCATCGGGAAAATACCGGGCCATCGAAAACCGCCCCAGGGTGACGATGACCTTGGGATTGATCGCCTCGATTTGGCGTTCCAGGTACCCGGAACACGCGCTGACTTCCTCCGGCTGCGGATCACGGTTTCCGGGTGGACGGCATTTTACGACGTTCCCGATAAAAACCTGCTCACGGGTTAACCAGATGCTTCCAAGCAGCTCTTCCAGGAATTTACCCGCCGCACCGACGAAGGGCCGCCCCTGCTCGTTTTCGTGGAAGCCCGGACCTTCGCCGATAAACATCAAATCCGCATGTGCCGGTCCTTCGCCCGGTACGGCATTTTTGCGGGAATGGTGCAGTGCGCAGCTGGTGCACACCGCGACCTCTTCGGCGACTATTTTCAGGACATCTTCAGAACTCAAATCAGGCCTCCCTTACGCTCGTCCGCCAGGGCCGGAGGTCATCCAGGCGCATGAAGAGCGCCTCCTCGCCATTGTCCTGGTAGTAACCTTGCTTTCGCCCGGTCACCCCGAAGCCAAAGGATTCGTAGATGGCCGCAGCAGTGCGGTTCGACGCCCGGACCTCCAGGCTGACGACCTCGGCGCCGAAGGCCGCGGCCTGTTCAAGCGCATATTTCAACAAAGCCCGTCCAAAACCGCGCATCCTGAACCCCGGGTGTATCGCGAAAGTGCTGATGTGCGCCTCATCCACGATAAACCAGAAACCGAGATACCCAACCACTTCGCGTTCCCCCTCCCCGGTTTCGGCTACGTATAGGTATGCTGCCGGGTTATCGTTCAGCTCCGATCGGTAGAATTGAGCCGACCAGGGCATGCTGAAGCTCTCTCGATCGATCATGACAACCGAGTCGATGTCAGCCAGCGTCATTCGGCGGATGGAAAGGGCTGCATCACCTGATGTCATCGGCGGTGGGTCAGGGGTTCTTCAGGTAAACGGGGACCAGGCTCTGGCTGGCGGGCAGCTTCCCCGTACGCATGCGCTTGAACGCGATCTCGGCCAGCACGCTCGGCCTGCGCACACAACTCGATGGAACTGCAATTTCGATCAATTCGTAGGTATCGAGTTCCTTGCGCACTGCAGGATCGATATCCCCAAGGATGTAAGTCTTCTCTTCCACTACTTCCGGGAGTTCTTCCCAGGCCAAATGGATGGCATCTCCCACTGAGCTCCAACCGCGACGGCCCCATTTGTACCACAAACCTGCCGCCTTTCCCCGCCCAGCCTCGATGATTGCGAGCAGCGGTTCTGGACGAGCAGGTTGGGCATGCACAAGGATGTCGAAGGTCGAAACACCAACCAGCTTCAAGCCTCGTGCGTAAGCCAATCCTTTGGCCATCGCCATGCCGATTCTCAAGCCAGTATAGGATCCGGGACCGACGGCAACCGCGATCGCGGTCAGGTCCGAGGCGGACACCCCGCTTCTTCGAAGCAGCAAAGCAATCTGGGGGCCGAGTTCAACGGTGTGATGGCGGTTGGTTTGCCAGATGGTTTCTGCAAGCACCCTGTCGCCAGAGTGCAGCCCTAAACCGAGCATGCGCGTGGAGGTATCGATCGCCAGGAGCATGGTCAACCCCCGAAGGCTGATTGGCGGAAGCGCTGCAGCATGCGTTCGTAGCGCAGCCCGGTGGCGGCAAACTCCAGGCCACGGCGCAAATCATCGATCCAGCGCAAATTGACCCACAATCGTTCGGCGGGGAGCGCGGCCAGGATCCGTTCCGGCCATTCGAGCACGACCGGCCCATCTCCATCGAGCACGTCCCCGAGCCCGAGGAACTCGGCTTCCAGCGTATCCGCAAGCCTGAACGCATCGATGTGGTAAAGGACCTGCCGGTCGGCCCGGCGGTACTCGTTGATCAGGATGAAGGTAGGGCTCACCACCGCATCCAGCGAACCCCACCCGCGGGCAATGCCCTTGGTGAGCGTGGTTTTACCCGATCCCAGGTCGCCCGCCAGGCAGACGAGATCGCCGGGTTCAAGCAGCTCGCCGATACGTACACCGACCCGCTGCGTTTGCTCCGGGCTATGACTAAGGAACTCGATGCTCTGCCCTTCAAGGATTGGCATGGTAGATTCGCGATTATACGCCAGCGGATAGAGGCTAACAAACTCCTTGCAGTAGGCTTCCATTCCACCCATGGTCATGCTACCATCTGATCCATGCGAGTGTTAATCATCTCCGATATCCACGCCAACTTAACCGCCCTGGAGGCGGTTCTCGATGCCGCCCCTGAGGTGGATGGAACCTGGTGCCTGGGAGACCTGGTCGGCTACGGTCCAGATCCGAACGAATGTGTCGAACGCATCCAGGCCTTGCCCGAGCTGTTGTGCCTGATTGGCAACCACGATCAGGCGGCCATGGGTGAGATTCCGCTCTCGCGCTTCAATCACGATGCCGGTTCGGTCGTGGCCTGGACCCAGGATACTTTGCTTGAAAGCAACCTGACCTTCCTGCGCACGCTCCCCAGCAAGGTCACGCTCGAAAACTTCACCCTGGCCCACGGCAGCCCAAACCAGCCTGTCTGGGAATACATCCTCGATCCACTCTCGGCCGACCGCAACTTTGAGGCTTTCGAGACGGACTACTGCCTCGTCGGGCATTCCCACATCCCGCTCCTTTTTCAGAAACCGTTTGAGGATGCCTACACCATGATCAAACCGGTTGAATGGGAAGAGGCGATGGAATTAAGCCCGCGGATGATCATGAACCCGGGTTCCGTCGGCCAGCCGCGCGATGGCGATCCACGCGCTTCCGTACGCAATCCTCGACACCGACGCGGGCACCTGGGAGATGCGCCGGGCGGATTATGATGTGAAGGATGTCCAGGTGCGCATCCTCAAAGCCGGGTTGCCCGAAAGACAAGCCCTGCGCTTGATCGCTGGCTGGTAACGGGAACCTTCCAGCCCCTTCCATCGTCTCATAGCTGCACCGACAACCCAACCAGCTGGAGGACCCTCATGAAGAAGTCATCAATTGGCCATCTCCTCGTCCTCGGATCCCTGCTCCTGTCCGCCTGCGCCGGGGCAGCGCTCAGCTCACCGGAACGCGGGCTGGCTGTCTCGCCCAGTTTCCAGAGCGGCGAATCCTTTGCACAATCTTCTGAGTATTCGTCCGATACGGCGACCCTACTCATCAACCCGGCCTCCAGTGGACAGGATTCTGCAGGTGAACGCCTCGTCATTCGCAACGCTTATTTAACGGTCGTGGTTGTCGATCCGGCCGCGCGGGCAGCAGAGATTGCGGCCATGGCGGAAGCGTTGGGTGGCTTTGTCGTCTCTTCCAACACGTACCAATCGACCTTCGGGGATGGCGTGCTAGCGACCCAGGCAAGCATCACGATCAGGGTGCCCGCCGATTCGCTCGACCAGGCGTTGGATGAGATTAAGAACGGTGCTGTCGAGGTGCGTTCCGAGAACATCACCGGCCAGGATGTGACCCAGGAATACACCGACCTGCAGTCCCAGCTGCGCAATCTCGAGGCGGCTGAGGTGGAACTGCGTGAGATCATGGCCTCGCTGACCAAGGCCGAAGATGTCCTGCGCGTGTTCGAAAACCTGCGCCAGGTGCGGCAGGAAATCGAGGTCACCAAGGGTAGGATCCAGTACTTCGAGCAATCGGCGCGATTGTCCGCCGTATCCGTCGACCTGCTCCCGGATGTCGTCTCGCAGCCGCTCAAGATCGGGCGCTGGCAGCCCGAGGGCACGGCCAAGACCGCCCTGGAAGCGCTGATCAACGTGCTGCGCTTCCTGGCAGATGCGGCCATCGTCTTCGTCATCCTCTTCATCCCCGTCATCCTGCTGCTCGCCATCCCCATCGCGCTGATCCGGCGCTGGATCCGCCGCCGCAGAGCGCGCAAGACGAGCAACATATCACAGGAATGATAGGGCTCTAAGACAGCAGACCGGGCACAGTTAATGTGCCCGGTTGTCGTTTAACGATCCGATGACCATGTAGGGGCGACCAGCCGGTCGCCCCTACGCACGCCCCCGAACGATCATTCTCTATCGGGGGGTCTGGACATAATCCACATTCCGATCACCCTCCAGAACGGATCGCCTCACGCACCTTGGCCGCCAGGGCGCCGAACGCGGCCGAATAGGTCATCTCCATATCCCGGGGCCGGGGCAGGTCGATCGCAAGGTCAAGCATGATAGAGGCCGGCCGGGGACTGAGCACGACAACCCGGTCCGCGAGCAGGACCGCCTCCGGGATGGAGTGGGTGACCATGACCACGGTCGAGAGCCGGCTGCTCCAAATACGCGTCAACTCCAGTGCCATGCGTTCCCGCGTGAGCGCATCGAGTGAACCGAAGGGCTCGTCCAGCAGCAGCACCTCCGGCTCATGCACCAACGCCCGCGCGATGGCCACACGTTGGGCCATCCCCCCGGAGAGATCGCGCGGATAACTGGCCTCGAAGCCTTCCAGGCCGACCAACCCAATCTGCTCATCCGCACGGCGGCGTACGATCTCGGGCGCAAGACCTTCCAGCTCAAGCGGCAAGGCGATGTTGGCCCGGGTCGTCCGCCAGGGCATCAGGTTCGCCTGCTGGAAGACGAAGCCAATCCTGCGGCGCGGCCGGGCCAGCAGCTCCCCGCCGAAGTACACTTCGCCTTCCGTGGCGGCCAACAATCCCCCCAGGATGCGCAGCAAGGTCGTCTTCCCACATCCGGACGGCCCGACCACGCACAAAAACTCCTTCGGCCGGAGCGCGAGGTTGATCGTGTCCAGAACGGGCAGCCCACCATTCCCATTCCGGAACACCATCGAGACGTCCCTGGCCTCGAGCAGCGGCGTTGCTCGCATCAAGGCTTCTCCCCCGGGAGGTAATCGTTGGAATAAGCCCGGGCAAGCTCCAGCGGTTCGGCCAGGAGACCCATTCCCAGAAGCACGTCTTGCATGTTTTCCCACGCTTCCGGTCGCGAATATCCGGGGTTCTCCGCAACCCAGAACTCGATGCTTGTCTCCAGGATCTCACGCTGCACCGCCTGGTCCGCTTCGGCCAGGCCATCGACGTAGCCCAGGGCAATGCCGTAGGCATCCTCAGGATCGGCGATGGTTGCCTGCAGGCCTGCCAGGAATGCCGCGATCATTTTCCGGACTGTTTCCGGTTCTTCCCGAATCACCTGCTCGCTCGTGATGAGGCCGTTGGATGTCAGGTGGACATAGTCGGCCACCCGGAAGACATCGACCGGGATGCCGAGTTTTTCGAGCTGGATCGGCTCGTTCGTGGCATAGATCACGACCGCATCCTCCAATCCCTGGCTCAAGGCCTCGACCTGGGTATAGCCAATCGAATCCAGCTGAACCGCATCTCCGGGCACACCGACCGCGTTCATCAAGGCTTCATAGCCGATATAGGACGCCCCGAAGAGGCCAGGGATCCCAATCCGCAAGCCAGCCAGGTCTGTAGGACCCTGCAACCCGAGTGCCTTTGGAGCTGCGATCGCGACCGGGTAATCCTGCCACCAGGCCATGACATAGACCACCGGCAGCCCTTGTGCCCGGGCTAGCAACACCTGTTCGCCAGAGACGATGGCGAACTTGAGATCGCCAGAGGCCACGAGCTGCACCGCTTCCGTCTCGGGCAGATGTTGAAATTCGACCTGCAACCCTTCCGCCAGGTCATACCCTTTCGCATCCATGACGTAAAGCGGGGTGAATTGGACATCCGGCCGGTAGCCCATCGTAAGTTTGACTTCCTGGAGCGCGGGGGTCGGCGAGATGGTCGCCTTGCCAGTGCATCCGGCCAGGATGACCCCTACCCAGATAAGCATGACACGTTTCTTCATCAACCTACTCCTTAAGTGCGTTGCGTGATTATTCTTTCCAAGCCAGCAAACGCCGCTCGATCAACGAGACGCACCCGTAAATTGCGAGCGCCATGAAGATGAGCGTAAATACGGCCACGTAAACCAGGGTCGTGTCATAGACACCGCGACCGATGTTGATCAGCAGCCCCAGGCCTTCCTCCGCCCCGACCACCTCACCAACCACTGCTCCGATGACCGAGAGCGTCGCCCCAATTTTCAAACCACCCAGGAGCACGGGCATTGCAGCCGGGACCTCAAGCTGGCGGAAGATCTGCCAACGGTTCGCCTGCAGTGAACGCATCAGATCATACAAATCGCCCGGCACCGAGCGGACCCCGACAATCGTGTTTACCAGGATCGGGAAGAAGACGATCAGCGAGCTGATCAGCACTTTCGACAGGCGGCCAGGCCCAAACCAGATGACGAGCAGCGGAGCGATGGCAACGATGGGGATCGATTGGGAGGCGACGATGTAGGGAGCCAACAGGCGTTCTAGCGTCGAAGATTTCGCCAGACCATAGCCCAGGATGGTGGCGATTGCAGAGCCCAACGCCAGACCGCCGAGCACCTCGGATAAGGTGGCTGAGGCGTGCCTGACCAGGCTGCCATCTTGAAGCGCAATTGAAAATCTCGAAAATACAGCCATCGGAGATGGGAGGATAAAAGCCGGAAGCCCGCTCCACCGGCTGGCGCCAGCCCACACGGCAAGCCCCAACAGCAGGGCAAGCGGAAAGAGATACACCGACACCGCGCGCAGGCGCATGGATTTCCTGGATTTGGCTGGGGAAGTTCTGTGGCTGTGCTGCCAAAATGACTCCCGGACCGCATGCCTTGGATGCGTGCGGGGCGGGAGTTCCGGGACGTGCGTGGGCGCGATACCCAAACAGCATGCCCCGAAGGATGGATCCTCCGGGGCGACATTATAGAGCACGCGTACGCATGTCTCGCTGCCTTCTCCTATCCGGACTTTACCGTCGGCCCCGGAGTTTCACCGGATCCTGCGTCGAAACGCTTGCGGGCTGTACCGCCGATCGGGAATTGGGCTCTTCAGCCCTCACCCTGCCCCGAAGGCATGCAAATGGATTTCTACTTGGAATTATACGCCAAAATGCTGGGTGGAAATTACCCGAAACTTGCGTAGAACGTCACCTGGGCAGATCAGTCCTGGCTGCCGGCGCCTCCCCGGCAGCGTGCCTAGCCTGCTTTCTACAGGATCGGAGAACGATCCGGCGCGGTCATGCGCCGATCAGGTATTGAGTTCGAGCATATCACCGGTGGTCATGAAAATGACCCGCTCGGAGATGTTCGTGACCCGGTCGCCGATGCGTTCCAGGTTGTGCGCGCACCACAGCAGGTAGGTCGCCCGCTCCACGCCTTCCGGCTTGTGGGCCATGATCTCCACCAGTTCATCGAAGATCGCGCGGTAAAGATGATCGATCGTCTTCATCAAGGGCTGCCGTAACCTTCGCCTTCTGGGCATCGCGCTTGACAAAGGAATCCAGAGCGGCTCGCAGCATCTCCCGCGTCAGCTGCGCCATGCGCGGGATATCGATCAGGGGTTTCAAGAGCGGTTCATCCCCCATGCGGATCACGGTCTTGGCGATCCCGGCAGCGTGATCAGCCATGCGTTCAAGATCGACGACGATGTTCATGGCCGCAACCACCGTCCTCAGGTCGCTCGCCGTCGGCTGCTGGGTAGCGATGAGAACCAGGCAGGCCTCCTCGATCTCAAACCTGAGCTGGTTGATTTGCTCATCGTCAGAGATCACCTGCTGAGCAAGCACCTGGTCCCGCTCCTGAAGGCTTTTCAACGCCAACGATATCGCCAGGTCGACCTTGTTCCCCATCTTGAGGATGTTGTCAACGACCTGGTTGAATTCCGCGATCATACGTCGCCCGGAGTCCACCGCTCATCGCTGTCTCCTCGCCTGGATCATCCCACCCTCCCGGTGACGTACGCTTCAGTGCGCTCATCCACCGGACGCGTGAAGATCGATCCAGTATCTCCAAACTCCACAAGTTCCCCCAACCAGAAAAGCCCGGTGCGGTCGGACACACGCGCGGCTTGCTGCATGTTGTGGGTCACCACGACAATCGTGTAATCGCTTCTGAGCTGGGTCATCAGGTTCTCGATTTCAAGCGTAGCAATCGGATCGAGGGCGGAAGTCGGCTCGTCCATTAAGATGACTTCCGGCTCGGTGGCCAGGACCCTGGCGATGCACAATCGCTGTTGTTCCCCCAGCGATAGCCCGAGCGCATTTTCGCTCCAGCGATTCTTGACGACATCCCATAACGCAGCCCGCTCGAGGGCATGCTCCACGAGCGCCTCAAGATCTGATCTGCCCTTGGCAGATCCCAGGATGCGTGGGCCATAAGCCACGTTGTCGAAGACAGATTGTGGGAAGGGGTTCGGTTTTTGGAAAACCATGCCCACGCGTTGTCGTAAATCAACGGGATCCAAATCGGTCTGATAGATGTCGATCCCGTCGAGCTTGACCTCACCTTCCAGGCGGGTGCCCGGGATGGTGTCGTTCATCCGGTTCAGGCATCGCAGGAATGTCGATTTCCCGCATCCGGAGGGGCCGATCAGCGCGGTTATCTGGTGCGGTTGGATGTCGATTTCAATCTGGCTCAACGCACGAACTGCGCCATAGTAGAAATCCAGCGAGCGAACCTGGAATTTTGGCTCGTTTCTAGCGGCAGGCATGTCGAGATTGTACACCAACTGCCAGCCGGCCTATGAGCCCGTATCCTGCCGTGGGTACATGTCGAACTTGGGAGATCTGTGCTCACATCGTATAATCAGCGCTTGATGAATCTTCGACAGGCAGCGGCCATCCTCCCTCTTGCAATGCTCACCCTCTCTGCATGCCAGGCCTCCCAGCCTGCCAATGCAGCAGTTGTGCAAGCAGAAAGTATTGAGAACAAGGGTTCCGATACCATCGTAAACCTCGCCCTGGCCTGGGCTGAACGCTATCAAACCGTCCAGCCAACGGTTCGGATCTCCGTAACGGGCGGCGGGTCAGGAACCGGCATCGCCTCACTCATCAACGACACGGTCGATATCGCCAACGCCTCCCGCCGCATCAAGGAAGAGGAAATCGCCGATGCGGAAGCAAACGGCATCATGCCTGTGGAGTACGTGATCGCGCGTGATGCCATCGCCATCATCGTCAACCACGAAAATCCAGTAAATGCCTTAACCCTGCCGCAGATTTCAGCCATATACAGCGGGAAGATCCAGAATTGGGCCGAAGTTGGCGGGGACGATCGACCCATCGTCCGGCTCTCGCGTGAGACGAACTCCGGGACCCACGTTTACTTTCTAGAGAACGTGCTCCGCCTCGGGAACAAGGAGGACAAGACCCTCTTCTCGACCGACACCCTGCTTCTGCCATCCTCGGAAGGCATCACGGCCGAGATCAAGCAGAACCCGAATGCTATCGGCTACGACGGGCTCGGGTATGTCACGGATGAGGTCAAGGTCGTAGCCGTGGCCGTGGACGCGACTTCCCGGTTCGTCTTTCCCTCGGCGGAGACGGTCAATGATGGCGAGTACCCGATCGCCCGTGATCTCTACATGTATACCGCCGGCGAACCGGCGGGGGCGATCAAAGAGTATCTCGATTGGATCCTTTCTCCGGAAGCGCAATTAATCGTCAAAGAGCTCGGGTTTGTCCCTTTGTTGAGGTAGGGTCGTCATGCGCAGCAAACCTGCAGGCGAAATCTTCATCACCGCACTTGTAAAAACGGCCGGGTATTCGGCGATCGTTTTCGTGACGATGATCTTCATCTTCCTCCTGCGGGAGGGGGCCCCGGCCTTGACAGAGCTCGAATTGTCGAACTTGTTTCAACTCCGCTGGTACCCGATCGAGGCGTATTTCGGGCTCCTGCCCCTGATCGGCGGCAGCCTCATCGTCACCCTAGGTGCAGCGCTCTTCGCTGTTCCGCTCGGGCTGGCGAGCGCCATCTTCATCGCGGAGATCGCCCCGCGCTGGTCGCGCGAGCTGCTAAAACCCCTGGTTGAGATCCTTGGAGGCCTGCCCTCGGTCATGCTCGGGTTTGTGGGCATCCTCATCATCGTACCCGCCATCCGCACCACGCTCGATATCCCCACCGGCTTGACCGCCTTCACCGGCGCGCTGCTCCTGGGAGGGATGGCGATCCCGACGATTGTCAGCGTGGCTGAAGACGCACTCGACTCCGTGCCGAAGACATACCGCGATGCCTCGCTGGCGATGGGGGCGACCCGCTGGCAGACCATCTGGCGTGTCACCCTGCCAGCCGCCCGTTCGGGCGTGCTGACAGCGATCATGCTCGGGATCGGCCGGGCGATCGGGGAGACGATGACCGTGATGATGGTCACGGGCAACGCCCCGGTGTTTCCGACGGGTTTGAATGCGCTCTTTAAACCAGCCCGGACGATGACAGCCACGATAGCGGCGGAGATGGGCGAGGTCGCCAACGGGAGCGTGCACTACCACGTCCTTTTCTTGATCGGGATCGTGCTCTTCCTGATCTCGCTGGCCGTGAACCTGGCCGCGGCGACCGTCGTCTTTCGACAGCAGCGCCGGGCAGAGCGGATCCTTTCGTGAAGCACCTCCCGGGAGCAGAGGGCCTTCGGCAATGACGAACATGGAACGAGTCCACGTGACCCCGGGTGGAGGGGCAGCCCGCCGGAAAAGAACCCAACGGCTGGGATTTGTACTCATGACTCTAGCCACGGCGCTGACCGTGATCCCGATCCTGCTCATCGTCGCCCACATTTACGCGACCGGCATCCCGGCGATCTCGCTTGGCTTTCTCACGGAAGTTCCCCGCGATGGGATGCGTGCAGGGGGGATCTTTCCCGCCATCGTCGGGACGTTTTGGCTCACGCTGGGGACCGCGCTCGTTGCCGTCCCGCTTGGCGTAGGTGCGGCCATTTACCTCTCGGAGTACGCCTCCGACAACCGCTGGACGAGGGCGATCCGCATCGCCATCATCAACCTGGCCGGCATCCCGTCCGTGGTCTACGGCCTCTTTGGCCTGGGTCTGTTTGTGCTCTTCCTGGGTTTTGGCACGAGCCTGGTCGCCGGTTCACTCACGCTGGCCATCATGACCCTGCCGGTCATCATCAGCACGGCCGAGGAAGCCCTGCGCGCTGTCCCAAACAGCTTCCGGGTCGTAAGCATCTCGCTGGGCGCCACCCAATGGCAGACCATTCGCCGGATCGTGCTGCCCCAGGCGCTGCCCGGGATACTGACCGGGATCATCCTGGGACTCGAGCGCGCAGCCGGTGAGACCGCCCCGATCCTGTTTACCGTCGCCGCCTTCTTCCTGCCCCGCCTGCCAAGCAGCATCTTCGATGCCAGCATGGCCCTCCCCTATCACCTCTTCGTGATCTCGACCCAGGTGCCCGGGATGCCGATCAAGATTCAATACGGCACTGCGGTCGTCTTGCTGACGTTCGTCCTCGGCATGAATCTCGTCGCAACCTTCATCCGCTCGCGTGCGAGGGCGCGCCGGCGATGGTAGCAGCGAGCCAGTCCCCCACCGGCACCCCCGAGGTACGGCAGCCGAAACTGCGCATCGAGCATCTCACCATTGCGTATTCGGATGGCACCGAGTTGCTGCGCGATATCAACCTGGAGATCCCGGAAAAGGCGATCACCGTGCTTTTTGGCCCTGCGGGCGGTGGGAAGTCAACCCTCCTGCGCACGCTCAACCGTCTGAACGACCTGGCGGATGTCGTCGAGGTCCAGGGCCATGTCTGGTTGGACGATGAGGACATCCTGTCCCCAAAGACAGACGTCATCGCACTGCGCCGCAGGGTGGGCATGGTGTTCGCAAGGCCGGTCGTCCTTCCGCTCACCATCCGTGAGAACCTGACCTACGGGCTCGAGTTAAGCGGAGAGCAGGACCGTGCCCGCCTCGACGAGGCGGTCGAGCGCAGCCTGCACCATGCTGCCTTATGGGACGAAGTGCATGACCGCCTCGATGACCCAGCGTCATCGCTCTCGGGGGGTCAACAGCAGCGGCTGTGCCTGGCCAGGTCGCTCGCGCTCGAACCAGAACTCATCCTGCTGGATGAACCCACCTCTGGCCTCGACCCGATATCAACCGGGAAGGTCGAAACGTCGCTCGCCCGGCTGAAGCAGGATTACACCATCGTGCTCGTCCCGCATTCCGTCCAGCAAGCCGCGCGAACGGCTGACTTTGCCGCCTTCTTCCTCGGCGGGGCCTTGATTGAATTTGCCCCCGGGCGTCAAATCTTCACCAATCCCCGCGATCAGCGAACAGAGGATTATGTCGAGGGGCGGTTTGGATGAACCACAACCTCGGGGCACGGCAACACTCCCCTGCCGGCTGATCCATGCAGCTTGACCCGGGAAAGCTCCCCCGCTACACTGCACTCAACAGGCGCCCCCGCCGGTCTGCTGCCCGTCGCATGCAGCCTGGCGGGGTGTTCCTTTTCTTATCCCTCGCGATGGCCTTGCAGCTGGCCGTCATGCCTGGCCCCGGTTCGCGCTTTCCGACCCAGGGCAGTGACAGCCCTGCTCAGATGAACCTGGGCCAGACCCGCTTGATCACGCCGACCCCGGCCCCGCAACCAACACCGTTCATACATGCTGCTGCCTGCAGCCTCAGCCAGGGCACCGTCGTCGAGGATGTCATCCCCATCCCGGGGCAGGTTCGTGATCTGCCCTTCCGGGCCTACCTGCCCCCATGCTATGACGCGGAGAGCGCGCTGGGTTACCCAACCCTGTACTTCCTGCACGGCCTGTTGGGGGACGATACGCAGTGGGGGCAAGCCGGCGCGCTGGATCGCGCCGATGCGTTGTTCTCCGCCGGCGTCACACCCACGTTCATCATGATCATGCCCTGGGAACAAACCGGGCTTGACCTCGAACCCGCGCTCGTCGAGAACCTGGTTCCCTACGTGGACCAAACGTTCAACACGCGGCCTGACGCCGCCTGGCGTGGAATCGGCGGACTCTCGCGCGGTGGAGGACAGGCGCTCCAGATCGGACTGCAACATGCGGATGTATTCGGTCAGATCAGCCTGCACAGCCCGGCTGTTTTGCAGGCCGATGAGCTCATCCTGGCCTGGCTGGGGTCGATCCCGGCGGCGAGCCGCCCATCACTCTGGATCGATATCGGCCAGCGTGATCCGCTCTTCCCGACAACCATGCAGCTGGTCGAGCTGCTGCTCAGCAGTGGTTACGCGCCGACCATGCAGATCAACCCGGGCGATCACGACCTGGCCTATTGGCGCACCCACGTCGAAACCTACCTGCGCTGGCACGCCGGCCTGTGGCTGGGTCAGTCCTTGCGAACACCTGCCGCGCAACGGCCTCGCTGACCGCCTCCAGTATGGCGATTGCCCCCCATCCGCTTAAAACAAATCCGCGCCCGGGAGTTCGCTGCTCCCTGGCGCGGGTTTGAAGAGGAGAATGCATCTCCTATTATGCATCGGCACATGAGTGAAACATGAGCCGAATATTAAAGTCCGGTTAATCAACAACGGATCCGCGGCTGACTGTGCGGCGAATCTCGCCCTCCGAGATGGGTCCTTGCCTTAGAATCCGCAGCCCGTTGGCATGAAATTCGACCACCGTCGATGGTTTTCCGCCCGGGCTCTTGCCAGCATCCAGGATGAGCTGCACGCGCTCACCCAGCTCGCGGCTCGCCTCCAGCGCCGTCCGCGCCTCGGCCTCGCCCGAGAGGTTGGCCGAGGTGACCGCCAACGGGCCAGTGTGCCGGAGAAGTTCTATCGCGATGGGATGATCTGGCATGCGCACCCCCACCGTATCCCCGGGTCCGATGGCTGCCGGCATATCGTCCCGGCGTGGGAGGATGAGGGTGAGCGCCCCCGGCCAGAACGTCTGCATGAGTTTTTCGGCTTGCGCCGGCACATCGATCGCTACTTTTTGGAGGTCTGCGTCCTGTCCAATGAGCACCGGGATCGCCTTCTCGGATGGCCGGCCCTTGGCATGGAACAGCTCCTGGATCGCCTCTGCGTTATGCACATCCGCTGCAATCCCATACACGGTATCGGTGGGCATGACCAGCAAGCCGCCCCGGCCGATCACGCGGCTTGCCTCTTCGAGCCAACCTGGGGCGTCCACCGGCAGGATCAGCGCTGGCATCTCAGCTACCCTTTGGCCCGATGACGAGGAACCGCGCCATACCGGAGAGATCATCCTTCAAACGAACCGCCCTGCCTGGGTAGGGCTTGCGAGGCATGCTCGAGGAGTGCCAAGGCATGCGTGTGATCGATCTCGAGGATCGCCGAGCCTGCCGGATGGAGGTAACGCTCCAGGTGGTCGATGAGCGGGCGGGTGTAAGCATCCCATCTGGACCGCCGTTGAGGGCCAGGCGTGGTTCGTGACGGCTGACTTCAAGCGTTTTCAGCCGCGCTGTGGGAATGTAGGGCAGGTTGGCGCAGATGAGCATGCATTCCACGTTGATCGGATCGAGCAGCGCCGCCTGAACCATCCTGCATCGAGCGTCAACCTGGTGAACCCGGGCGTTGCGCTGGGCGATGCGCAGCGCCTCCAGCGAGCGATCGATGGCAAGGATGGTTATCCCGGGAAGCTCACAGGCCAGGGTTATCCCGATACAACCTGACCCGGTCCCCACATCCGCCACCAGGAAACCCGCCTGGAAATCGGCTGCGATTTCAAGTGCGAGAGCGATCAACTGCTCGGTCTCCGGCCGTGGAATGAGCGTCGCGCTGCTCACCTGGAAGTCCCTGCCATAAAAAGCTTGACGCCCCAGGACGTAGGCGAGTGGTACCCCGGATCGGATTTGGGCTAGCTGCTGCTCGAAGAGCGCGGCTTGCTCGATGGTCAGCTCACTTTCGGGATGGGCCAGCACCCAGGGTCGGCTCCTGCCCGTGACCTCTGCCAGGAGCACTTGTGCTTCAAATGAGAAGGAGGGGTGAGAAGCGGGCTCTGCAGGCCGTGAATGCTCGAGTGCTTGCTGGATGTTCACCGTCGTTGCCTGGGTTACTCACCGATGGCCTGCAGACGTTTTGACTCTTCGCGGGTCGCCATCTCGTCGATAAACGGATCGAGTTCGCCATCCAGCACGACCGGGAGGTTGTGGGAGGTCATCCCGATGCGATGGTCAGTGACGCGGGATTGTGGGAAGTTGTAGGTGCGAATTTTCTCGGAGCGTTCACCGGTCCCGACTTGGGCACGCCGGCTGGCTTCTTCCGCGTCTTGCTGCTCCTGAACGGCGATGTCGTAGAGCCGGGCGCGCAGGATGCTCATGGCTCGCACCCGGTTTTGCAGCTGCGAACGCTCATCCTGGCATTGGACGACCATGCCCGTGGGCAGGTGGGTCAGGCGAACGGCGGTGGAGTTCTTCTGCACGTTCTGCCCGCCGGCGCCTGCCGAGCGGTACACGTCCATCTTGATATCGCGCTCCGGGATCTGGATCTCGACTTCGTCGGCTTCGGCCAGCACCGCTACCGTGGCGGTCGATGTGTGTATGCGGCCTTGCGATTCGGTCTGCGGGACACGCTGGACGCGGTGGACGCCCGACTCGAACTTCAGGCGTGAGTAAGCTCCCCGCCCTTTGACCAGGAAGGCAATTTCCTTGAGACCCCCCACCCCGGTCTCGTTCTGGGAGAGGATCTCGATCGTCCATCCCTGTTTCTCCGCGTAGCGTGCGTACATACGGAACAGGTCTGAGGCAAAGAGCGTGGCTTCATCCCCGCCCGTCCCGGCCCGGATTTCCATGATCACGTTCCGCCGGTCGCGCGGATCGCTGGGCAGCAGCATGGCCTTAAGCTCCTGCTCCAGGACTTCGATCTGACGATCCAACCCGGATCGCTCCTCTTCAGCCAGCTGGCGCAGCTCTTCCTCATCCGAGCCTTCCAAGGATAGCGCCTGCTCTCGCTGATCCATCAGCGAGACATATTCGCGGTAGGCTTCAACGATCGGTTCCAGCTCGGCGCGTTCACGCCCCAGGTCCGCCGCGCGCATGTAGTCCTCGCCGACCTCGGCCAGCTCACGATTGATCTCCTCGTAACGCGCTTCGATACCCTGTAGTTTCTCTTCCATGAGCCTTTACACACGAAACTCCCACGTTGGGCGGTGGGAGGGATGGCCAATTATACCATGCGGGGTGGTGCCCAATGCCGGGAGCGGGAACCGCGACCGGCGAAAACTCGTCTAGAGTGCAGGTCCCACACGCTTTCAGGAGGCTTCCCATGCTGCGCCGACAAGCTTTGCTCAGTTTCATCATCCTGGTTTCACTCGCACTTGGATACACGATCCCAGCCTACGCGGACGGTATCGTGATCCCGAACCCGCCCATCTGCGATTTTGGACCGTGCCCGAACCCACCCCCGCTTTCGCAGCTGGCGATTGCCTTCCACGACGTTTCCGTGCAGATCAAAGACCAGGTGGCGGTCACCCACGTGGACCAGGTCTTCCGCAACGACAATCCCTGGACGGTCGAGGGCACCTACGTCTTCCCCATCCCCGTCGATGCCGCCGTTGACGATTTCACGCTGTGGATCGATGGTGAACCGGTCGAAGGTGAGGTGCTCTCCAAGCAGGAGGCGCGCGGCATCTACGAAGACATCGTGCGCAGCATGCGCGATCCCGCCCTGCTCGAATACATCGACCGCGGCGCCGTCCGGGCTTCGATCTTCCCCATCGCCTCCGGCGAGGAACGCAGGATCGAACTCGAATACACCCAGGTGCTTGCAGCGGATAATGGGCTCTTCCATTACAGCTACCCGTTGAACACAGAGAAGTTCTCGACCGAGCCGTTGGAACGCGTTTCGGTCACGGTCGAGATTGAAAGCCCCATCCCGATGAAGGCCGTGTACTCGCCCTCGCACCCGGTCGATGTCACCCGCCAGGACAATCGCCACGCCCTGGTCGGATATGAATCCAGCTTCATCACACCGGATGCAGATTTCGAGCTCTACTTCTCGGTGGCGCCGGAGGACATTGGGCTGAACTTGATCACCTACCGGGATCCGGAAGGTGAGGATCCAGACGGGTTCTTCCTGCTCATGGCGGCCCCCAGCATTGAACATGCCAGCGACCAGGTCATCCCCAAGGATGTCATCTTCGTGCTTGATCGCTCCGGGAGCATGGACGGGGAGAAATTCAGACAGGCGCAGGAAGCCATGCACTATGTCCTCGACCACCTCAATCCCGAGGACCGCTTCAACATCATCAGCTTCAGCACCAGCACGCAGGTCTTTGCCGCAGAACTGCAAGGCATCGATAACCGCCAGGCTGCGGGACGGTGGGTGGATTCGCTCTCTGCGGTCGGTTCGACCGACATCAACCGGGCGCTCCTCGAAGCCCTCAACCTGGCCAGCCGCTCGCGGCCGACCATCCTGATCTTCCTCACCGATGGCTTGCCGACCGAAGGCGTGACCGAGCCAGAGGCGATCCTATCAAACGCACGCCAGGCGATGCGTGATACCGTGCGGCTGTTCCCGTTTGGCGTGGGGTATGACGTGGATACCTTCTTGCTCAATTCGATGGCCCAGGAGAACCGCGGCACGACGTCCTACGTCACCCCCGGCCAGGCGATCGACGAGGTGGTCAGCGCATTCTTCGCCAAGGTCAGCTTGCCCGTCTTGACCGATCTCGAGCTCGACTTCGGCCAGGTGACTGCCTTCGATCTCTACCCGGATGTCCTTCCTGACCTGTTCGCCGGCGGCCAGCTCATCCTGCTCGGCCGCTACCGGTCCGCAGGCGTTGACACCATCCGGCTGGAAGGTGAGATCGATGGAATCCGCCAGGTGTTCGATTACCCCGATCAGCGTTTCCGCTCATCCGGCGGGGCCGAATTCCTGCCGCGCCTCTGGGCCACGCGCAAGATCGGCGCCCTGCTGAACGAGATCCGCTTGCACGGCCCGCAGGAGGAGACCGTGGCGCAGATCGTCCGCCTCAGCATCCGCTACGGGATTGTCACGCCCTATACCAGCTATCTCGTGACCGAGCCGATGGCCCTTGGCGCTGAAGCACAGGAAGGGATCGCGGCCCAGGCATTCGATGAACTCATGGCGATGCCGACCATCGTCAGCGGCGAGAAGGCCGTCGGGCAGGCAGCAGCCGAATCCGAGTACCGCTCAGCCGATGTCGCCGTGCCCCTCAGCGTGCAGGACCAGGACCTGGTGAAGGTCGCCGGCACCCACGCGTACCGCTGGATGGATGGGGTGTGGGTGGACACGCAGTTCGATCCGGATGGGATGCAGGCGTTGAAGGTTCCCTTCTTGTCGGAGGCATACTTCGAACTTGCCGCCGCCCACGTCGAGTTCGGCCAGGCTTTGTCCATCGGCGAACGGGTGATCGTGGTCATCGACCAGCAGGCTTACGAAGTCGTCGGGGAAGATGAGCCCGGGGATGCTATCAGCCTCCCTGAGGTGCGATCACCTGATAGCCAGGAAGATCCCGCGGGCATCGTCCAGGCCGAACAGGTGGATAACAGCGGGTTATTGAAGAAGGGACTGCAATTGCCCTGCCCTGGGTCAGGGCTGGTGCTGGGGTTGGCCGTGTTCGGGCTCGTATCAAGACGTCGTTAACAGGCCTGGAACCTGATCGACTGCGCCCAAAGAAATTGAGAGCGGCCCAATCTGGCCGCTCTCTGATTTTGGTTATGCCTTGCCGCTGGCGCTCTTAAGACGAAACGGATGACCGGTCATGGGCAATCGGCCGCGCCATTGTAAGTATAGGTGTACGCTGCTGATATTACCCAGCCCGTGCCTGCGATGTCCTTTATCTTGCCGTAGACGTTGAAGGTGTCACCGACTTCAACATCCGAAAGTATCATCGGGCCACCATATGTGGCGCTCCAATCTGATCCAGGCCCGGAGACGAAACCCCCTGAAATTAAGGGGACCTGTTGGTAGTAATAACCCCCGCTGTGCATCTCATGCTTGACAAGGACTTCTGACGGCGAAAAACCCGAAGAAAACGCCGGGTCAAAAACCGTCATGCTCACAACTGTGAAATCGCAGCTTGTCAATGTGGAACCTGGTGCAGGAGATAGGCTAAGAACCGGGGGAGACGGCGTCTTCGAGTCGACCGGACCTGAAGCAGTTGCCGTTGCCGCAACTTTGGTTTGCGTGGGTTTGAGTGTCTTCGTCGCCGTCGGGCGCGGCGTGAAGGTGGAGGTCGGCGTCGCCGTGGAGGTGGGTGTATTCGTCGGGGTGGAGGTGTTTGTCGGCGTCGCAGTAAACGGGGCGGCGCCTTCGAAATCGCGGGCCGTGGCGGTCGGGACTGGATCCTCCATGAGCGCTTTCATCGAGGCTTCGTGCTCCTCGGCTTCCTGTGCCCCCATCCCCATGTCGCGCAGCATATCGCCGATGATGGAGAGGCTCAACGCCTTCAAGGGGCCGACTTTGTCCACGCTGTAATCCGCCGACAGGCGTGAGCTCAAGCGCAGCGAGAGCGGAAGTCCTTCGGCGGAGGCGGTGTTGAGGAGCAGCGCAGCTGCGATCCAGACGACGATCAGGATCCCCAGGACGAGGCCGATTTTATAAGTCCAACCGTATTTCTTCATCATGGTTCTCGCTTTCTACCTGCTAGAAACGCGCCTCCTGCGTTGGGCGAGACATCCCTCAAGACAAGTACCCATACCAGCATGCAGCAGTGTGGCTTACAGACTATGCGAAACCACCGTCGCTGACAAGCCTAACTCGTTTCCTAGCCCTCAGCAGGCCCCTCTGGATCACCAACAAGCGCCTGCGGGTCGATCGAATCGATGAGCCGGGTCGACCGGCCGAGCACTTCGATCACACCCAGGCGCTGGTCACCCTCATTCAGTGGCAGTTCACCCCGCCGCCCAAATTTGAAATGATCCCAGGCGCTCTGGAGCGCATGATGGGCATCCATCGAGATCAGCAGCGTGCTGCCCGGGTTCGTCCCGGCAACCCTGGCGATGACTTGGGCTTGATCGGATGCCGGCCCCAGGGCAGTCAAGCGGACCTGGCCTAAAGCGTCAACCCCACCCGCCACAACCATCCCGGTGCATACCCCAATCGATAAGTCCAGCGGCACCTGTCCCGCTGCTGTGCGTGCCTCGTTCAGTTCACGGATGAAATCCAGCAGCGCCATGCCGGCATGCACGGCCTGGAGCGAACTGACCGCCAGGGGCAGCGACCGGGGCAGGATCCCGAAGTAAGCCCGCATGCCCACGCCGCCGAAGCTTTCCACGATCCCGGCATGGCTGTTAAGGATTGGCAGCATCGAACGGTAGGCGTGATTGAGATCGGAGATGATCGTGACCGGGTCAGCCCCCTCTTCGATCCCCTGCAGGAAAGCGTAGAGCACTGCGGCGCGGGTCTGCGTGCCCTTCAGCAGGTTTTCGCCATCTGCCAGAGTCTGCCGGAGCTCATGCCGGGCGGCCTCGGTCGTGGTTTGGTTGACCAGGTCACGAAAACGCTCTTCCTGCTGGATCCCCTCCAGCATCCTGTTGAAACTGCTGGCCAGTACGCCGATCTCGTCTGAACCACCGACCGGGATCAGGGTCGCCAGGTTGCCTGTTGCCACCGACTGGCTGGCTGACGTCAGTTCGTCGAGCGGCCGGGTGATCCAGGCCGAGACCAGCCAGCCAATCCCAATCACCAAAACGAGGCTAAGCGCGGCAAAGAGGATTAAATCGTTGGACTGTTGCTGGAGTTGTTCCGAGGCGGCGTCGGCATCCTCCCCTCCCAGGAGTGAGATCCCCAGGATGCCCAGCTGCAGCTCATGGTTGCGCGCCACGAGCGGGGTCAGCACTTCACCGTACAGCTGTCCTGCAACTGTGATCGTCCGGAAAGGTTCCTCGCTGCTCGCCGAATCCACGACCTGCCTGGCGAGGTCTTCACCAAGCGTTAAACCTGCCGGCTCCTTGGGGTCTTCGGGGGAAAAATCCGAGGCCAGCAGCTCACCCGTCCCCTGGCCGTAAATCGAGATGTGCGCATTAGCACGTTCCCCAAGGGCATCGATAAAGTTTGTAAAGTACTTCCCTACCAGGACCGCTCCAAAAACGGTCCCCTGCTCGTCGATGAGCGGGCCCGCGATGAAGAATACCGGGACCTGCTCACCCCCCAGATCGAGCGCCTCGATCCCGGCCAGCTTCATTAAGTCGTCCTCTTCACCCGCGCCTGGCTCGAAGGCAAGCACCTCCTGAACGAACGCCCAACCGGAATAAAAACCTTCCCCGCGCAAGGTCACATAATCTGCCTGTGCAGCCGGCGAACTGCGGCGGATGGCCAACAGGCTGTTCCCCAGGCGATCGAGGACGACGGCGACGTCCGTTGCGCTGTTCACGACTGTCTGGAGCAGGATGTTTCGAAGTTCTTCTGCATCGGCCAGCGCAACCGCCTCTGGCACGCCCTCGGTGTTGGCCAGGATACGCTCGATCTCGAGCAGCCTGGCTTCGATCCGGACCACCTCGTCCGCCGCCTGCTGTCCGCTGTCACGAAGCTGGCGTAGAAAACGGACCTGGTCAGCCTGGCTCGACTGCCGGTTGATGAGGATGACTGCCCCCAGGCCGAGCAGCAGCGCTAACAGCATGAAGGGCAGGATGATCTTCCAGCGAATGCTCAAGCGCACCCGGACCGGCGCCTTCCCTGGGTTCTCCATCGTGGCGGGTCGTACCTCCCCTCACAAGGACCTTTGAGACTCTGAGACGTGAAATCGGCCGGGACAGTCACCGGCGTGCACAAACTGACTATAACCCTGAAACCCGCTTCCCTGGCTTACAAAAACCTAACTGGTTTCAAGTTCGCCAAACACGACGATGCGCTGGTTATCCACGAGGTAGGGGTAGCAAGAGATGAGCGTGATCGTCGGCTTAGCCGTGGGTTCGAGGACGCTCACCTCGGTGGGTTCGACCAGGCGTGTATCTGTCACCCGGTAGGTGAAAACACGCGTAGCTGTCTTGATGATAATCTCATCACCGGGTTGAAGCTGATCGAGATCCCTGAACCATTCCCCGTAAATATCATTATGCGCGGAGAGCACCAGGTTTCCATCTTTGCCCGGATCTACGCTGCCGATGTGCTGCCCGACGCCGCGTTTCAACTGCTCCCATCCGTCACCCTGGACGATGGGAACCTCGCCATTCAAGATGGCCGGGATCAAAATGTTGCGCGCTTGTTCGGGTCCAGGGGTTGGGATGGCAATATTGCTGTAAGTCTGGACGAATGGGCGCAGCGATTCCGGGATCTCCAACTCGTTGAATTGCGCCCCCTGGGAAGAGGTCGGCGGGGTGTGGCCGGAGGGCAGCACCACCGCCGTGATCAGCGGTGTGGGGGAGGCTGCGCCCGAGCCGAGCGCGCTGGCAACTTCTGCATTCAATTTCTGCAGGGCGCCGGCACCGCTGAGCAGAATGTAGAGCAGCGCGGCTGCGCCGAAAATCTCGATCAGCAGGAGCGAGCGGTTGAAGAAGCGCTTCATCCTGGATGGCTGGTCCGAAATGCTCTCAGCGCTATCGGCAGTCCTGCCGAAGCCAGCAGGTCCTACCTCGCCGCCGTTGGACATCACATCGGCCGGCACCGAGAGGACACGTCCGCTGCGCCTGAACTGCTCCAGGCGCGCCTGCCGGGCCTCGCGGCGCTTGCTCGCCAGGATTGCCTCGAGTTCTGCAATCGATAGGTCTTCTGCTGCCCTACGATCCTTCGCCATTAGCCCTGCTCATCTCGTACCTGTACCCAGCGGGGTGCAGGAAGCATACCAGCGCCTGGCGCGGATTATACATGATGGCGTCCGGATATCGGCTGCCCGGCCGGGCAGGTATAATTTGGATAACTTTGGTGTTATTTGTTAACAGCAGGAACCTGGGAACATGCGCACATGGTGACCCACCCCGGACGTGCGATCAGCGAGGCCTACGAGCGGGCTTTTTCCGACGCGGTCATGATTGCACATCCAGCACCTGGCTTGCTAAATCTGACCGGCGCGGACCGGGTCGATCTCCTGAACCGCATCTCCACGAATGCGCTCCTCGATTTCAAGCCCGGTGAATTGCGGCGCACGATCCTCACCAACGCCCTGGCGCGGATCGTCGACCTCATCACGCTCCTCTGCCGGGCAGATGACCTGGTCGTGATGACCTCTCCAGGCCGAGGAATGGATGTGAGGTCATGGATCCAGGGGTACATCTTTTTCCAGGATGATGTGCAGATCGCCGGCGTAGAACCAGGGCTTCATCACTGGGGCATCTACGGACCGAACGCAGCCAACCTCCTGCTCGAGCTCGATCTCCTGACCCAGGATCCGGGTCCCGGGCGGTTTTGGACTGCGGATGGTGCCATGGGATGGCCCGTGGCCAGCCCCAAACCTGGCGGTTTTGAGCTGCTGCTGCCGGGGGAAGCGCACGCGAAATTTGACAAGCTCGCTGAGCAGGATGCTTCACCCGCCTTGCAGCAAGAAGTGTTCGAGATCTTGCGGATTGAATCCGGGGTGCCGCGCTCCGGTGCCGAGCTCGCGCAAGAAACGATCCCGCTCGAAGTCGGGCTGTGGGATGAGGTCAGCTTTTCTAAGGGCTGTTTCACCGGCCAGGAAATCCTGGCAAGGATGGAGAGCCGGGGGCAGCTCGCACGCAGGTTGGTCCTGCTCGGGTGCGAAGGTGAAATCGCCCCGGGGATGCTGGTCCGGACAGACGGGCGTGATGCCGGCCGGCTGACCTCGGCAGCCTGCTCCCCGCGAAACGGGTGGATCGGGCTGGCTTTGCTTAAGGCCAGCGCACTCTCAAGCGATGAGTTGGTCGTAGGCGAAGCAGCAATCCCGGCCCGCATCCTGGATCCACTGCAGAGTGCCCGCACCGCCAAGGCTGGTTAACCATGCTGTGCGCGGCTCGCGCCTCACGAAGCAAGTGAAAAGCTAGGGGCCGTCCCAAATGACTCTCTTGGGAGCCTCATCGTTCATCGCCAGCCCCAAGATACTCGTACCGGACCGTTCATGGGTGTTACTTTATCGGGGACAGCACCAACGGAGGAAAACGAAGGGGCGAACATGAGTGTGCGCCCGGATTGGTAAACATGCGGGCCGACTCATTGGTTAGCCCCTGCGGATCTTGCCAGACCTACCGGGCACTAAGAACAAGGCCAGGACTGCCCCTAATGGCAACCACCTATGTTATGCGTTTGAATCCGAAACGGGGCTTATCCAAGGAAGTCATCGACATCACCGTCGACGACCATCCGCATCCGCAAGACCAGGCGTTCGAGCTGCTCCCGGGCGAGTTTCAGCCGCTGGTACGGCTCCTCGGTCCCTGCCTTTAAGGCATCGCTCATGCCGCGCAGTTCTGGGACGAGCACCGTGTCGACGTAGTCCAGCGCCTCATCGACGGTTTGAAAGTCCTTCTCATGGGAATACTCGAGGAGCTTCTGAAAACCCTCGAGGTCGTCTGCGATGGCTTTTAAATTCGCCCGCAGGGCTGTTAGCGACTTGAACTGCTCGATGATGCGCTCGAGCGCGTCCAGTGATTCGGGAAAACTTAACATCAACCCTCCCCTTGGGTCAGAGGGCGAACCCACCTTGAGTATATACCGACTCGAGAGCGTTCCATAACACCAGGGACGTGCGATCGCTGCGAGAGAGTCCGCTGCAGGCTCCTTCCCGGCGGGTGACCTCCCCCACGTTGCATCCATTGTAATCGACCCCACGTGTATTCCTACGCCCAGCTTTGCAATTTCATGCCCAGCGGCGCGGGCGGTACTGCAGCGCCTCGGCAAGATGATGCTTTTCGATCTCTACCGCGCCGGCCAGATCGGCGATCGTCCGGGCGAGCTTCAGCACCCGGTGGTACCCGCGCGCCGATAGCTGGAGCTGCCGGACCGCGTGGCGGATGAGATCGACGCAAGCATCGTCAAGGACACAAAATGCCTGGATATCCCCCGGCCCGAGGTCGGCATTGCAGGTGAGCGATGACCCGCTGAATCGGGTCCGCTGACTCAAGCGCGCTTCTTGAACCCGTTCACGGATAACCTGCGATGCTTCCCCCTTCGACCGGCCCGTGAGTTGTTCGAGGTCGACGCGTGGCACCTCGATGTGAATGTCAATCCTGTCCAACAACGGGCCTGAGATGCGCTTCTGGTAGCGTGTCACGCTGGACAAGGAACAGGTACACGCGCGTTCGGGATCACCGAAGTAACCACACGGGCAGGGGTTCATTGCCGCCACGAGCATAAAACTGGCCGGGAAACTTAGCGAGCCGCGCGCCCGGCTGATGGTCACCATCCGATCCTCCATGGGTTGGCGCAAGACTTCGAGCACCTGGCGTCCGAACTCCGGCAGCTCATCCAGGAAGAGCACGCCCCGGTGAGCGAGGGAGATCTCCCCTGGCCGCGGCCAGTTGCCTCCCCCCACCAGTCCCGCGTGCGAAATGGTATGGTGGGGCGCTCGGAACGGCCGGACGTGGATCAACGGCGTACCGGGCGGCAGCTGATCGGCGACCGAGTAGACCCGGGTCACATCGAGCGCCTCCTCGAAGGACATCGAGGGCAGGATCGTCGGCAGCGCACGCGCCAGGAGGGTCTTGCCAGCCCCAGGCGGGCCATTCAACAACACGTTATGACCCCCGGCTGCGGCGACTTCCAGGGCGCGCTTGACGCTCTCCTGGCCGTGGACCGCTTCAAAATCAACCCCATCCGGGCTGTGACCTGGTTCTGGCACGAGGTGTGGGACGGGCTTGATCGGCACAACCCCGGACAGATGGTTGATCAGCGCCGTCAAGGAGCCGGCCGGGATAACCTGCAGCCCTTCCACGAGCGCCGCTTCCGAGGCGTCTGCCTGCGGCAGGAACATCCGCTTCAACCCTTGCTCATTCGCGAGCACAGCCATCGGCAGGATCCCACGGACATGGCGCAAGGACCCATCCAGCGAGAGTTCCCCGACGGCGAGCACATCCGCCAGGCCGTCCGGGTTGACCTGGCTGGACGCAGCCAACACACCCAGGGCGATGGGCAGATCATAGGCTGGACCTTCCTTGCGCAAGTCTGCCGGGGCGAGGTTAACCGTGACCTTGTGGCGCGGGAAAATCATGCCGGCGTTCTTGATCGCCGCCTGGACCCTTTCGCGGCTTTCCTGCACGGCAGTATCCGGTAGCCCTACGATGGTGAAGGAGGGAAGCCCGCGCGTCGTGTCCACTTCGACCTCCACGATTTCCCCCTTCAGCCCGAGGACAGCGGCTGCGTGGACTTTTGCGAGCACAATCCCAGTTTATGTGCTGGGCGTCAAAAGGTCAAATGCTGGGTAAGGCCCGGCTCCAGGCTCAGGGGAGGGTCTGGAGGAACGAACGCGCTTCGTTCAGGTACTCCCGTACGTACGCCCGCTCCCAGCCCAGGTTCACGAATGCCCGCAGTTCTTCCGCCCCCTTCGCAACCTGACCGAGATCGAGGTAGCACACGCCCAAGATGAAGTGAGGCAGATCTGATTTCGGTGAAAGCCGGACCGCCTCCTGCGCGCTCGCAAGCGCTTCATCGATCATCCCGGCCGCCCTCTGGGCGAAGGCGAGATTGGTCAAGGCTGCCTGCCCGTACGGGTAGATGGCGTGTGCGGCCTGGGCGTGGTCGAGCGCTCGCTGCGTTTCTCCCAGGTGAAACTCGACGAAGCTGAGATCGCTCATGGTTTCAGCGTCTTCAGGATCCAGCGTAAGCGCTTCCTCCAGCGTGCTGCGTGCTGCCTCCAGGTTCTGCTGCTGCAGATGCAGGTAGGCACGTGCCAGCAGGATGCCTGGATCAGCCGGGTAGGTTTCCTCGTAGCTATCGAGAAGGGTGGCTGCGCGCACCTGCTGCCCGGTGACAGCATAGACTGAACTCAGCAAACCAGTTGGTTGGCTGGCTCCAGGGTAAATCTCGAGAGCTTGTTCGAGGATGGCCTGGGCCCGGTCAAAGCGCTGCAGGTTCCAATACAGGTTGCTCATCAAGATGAAGGAGTACATATCCTGTGGCGCCAGGTCCTCGGCCCACTCGATTTCGCTCTCCACCTTCTCCTGGTTGTCGAGCTGGTAATTCGCCAGCCCCAGGAGGGCATGCACGGCTGCCCAATCGGAGGCCACGCCGAGCAAATCATTGCCCTTGGTGACAGCCTGGTCGAAATCCCCGCGCGCAAGATACGCCAGTCCCAGATCCATGTGGGCAACAGGTAAATTCCAATCGTTGCGGATCGCCTCTTCGAAAAAACCGATCGCAGCATCTACCCTCGACCTGGACATGGCGATCGACCCCAGGCCGTAATACGCCTGGCTGTTGATATAGACATCACCCCCTCCAGCCAACGCGGCCTGGAAGGAGGCTTCCGCGCGCTCAAGATCATCCTGGGCCAGGCGGGTGTAGCCCAGACCCAGGTGCGGATCCGGCGAGGAAGGCTCGATTTCAGCCGCATCGTTAAAAGCCGTCGCGGCGCCCTCCAGGTCGTTCAGGTTGTACAATGTCCAGCCCAGGCTCAGATGGGGTTCAAGCAGGGTTGGGTCGAGTGCGATTGCCTCCTGGTAAGCTGCCGCCGCACCCTGCATATCGTTCTGGTTGTAAAGGTTGTCTCCCAATTCGAGTTTTGCGACCACATCCGGGCTGCCGCGGCTGAGCGTGGTGTCCCCGGCAAATGCGAATGCCGCCAGGCTGAACGCCACGATCACGCCAGCGATGGCGCCCCAGGCCGGCAGCACAGACCGCTCGGGCTTGTCGATCAACTCGCCCTCGAGCAAATCGAGGCGCACCAGCCAGTGCACGCTTTCGCGCGCCGAGTGCAGCGCGATCCAACCATAGTACAGACCGCTTATCACCAGGATCGAGAGATAGATGACGCCAAACGCGCCTTCCGAACGGATCGAGTCTTCTACCATCCAAACCCCACCTTGGGTCAGGACGGCACCGGTGATTTGAATCAGCTCACCCAGGTTCGCCACTTCGAATCCGCCAACCAGGGCGGAGAAGAAATCTGCCAGCATGCTGCCCTGCGGGATCCCGTAGATGGCCAGGGCGGCCGAAGTCAAGGCCAGGACGGTCGCCAGCAGGATGTTGTCCAGCCGGGAGCGTTCAATGGCCCAACGGTTCAATTCAGCGAGCACGAGCCCACCGGTGAAGCTCATCGCAACCAGAGGAGCCCAGGTAAGGATGGCGATGAAGATATGCACTTCCTCACCCAGGAACAACCCGAAGAGCATCGATAGCCACTGGTCGAGCGCACCGATTAAGATGCCGGTGAGCGAAGCTGCGATGAGCACAATGAGGAAGGGCAGCGGGCTGATCGCACCCGGGCGGGTGAGCGAGAGCGGGTGGTCCTTCATCAAGGCGCGAATCTTCTCTCGCACCGACTCGCTTTCCTGCAGCTTCAACGCCTCCCGGGCAAGGGCCAGCGAGCCATGGGCATCCCCTTGCTGGCGCTTGACATCCGAGAGGGCTAAAAGAAGTTGCGCGTTTTTTTCAGCCGGCTGATCCCCACCGCGGGCCAACTTGTAGAGCGCCGCCGGGGTATAGATGAAACCCCAGGGGATCCCGATCCACCCGAGCGAGGCGGTGATGAGCCCCGCCAGGACCTGGCGCAGGGTGCGGTGCCGCCAGCACCACACCCCGATCCAGGCGCGGCGAAAGGTAACCACCACGAGGCTGATGACGTACGGCAGGATCACGAGCCGCAAGGTCGCGTCCTGCCGCCCGCATACCTGGCACGCGAGTGGCAGCGAGATCGGTTGATTTTGTCCTTCTGGCGGGGGAGCATCCAATTCGGCGTTTGTCGGATTAATCTCGAGCATGGTGTCCCACTCCTGTGTGCCGAATCCAGCGGCGAGATAAGCGCGCGGATGGACCTGTGTTGGCGGGGGACCTACAACGCTAACGGAGTGTGCCCCTTCACACACTCACCCGGCTTGGTCGAAAACCTCGCCTAGCGTTGTCCCTGAGGCCATCCCGGATACTACGCAGGTGCCCTCGCTTTGCTGCTCCGGATGATTCCCGGCTTGGCGAAAAGATAATGGTCGAAGTAATAGTGGATCCACAGGAAGCTCAGCACGGCGATGTAATACGCACGGTCGAACGCGTAGTCGAAGCTGCGGTTGAAGCCAAACCTCATGACCAGGAAGATGACGCCAGCCAGGGCGACATCCGCAATCGTCAGCGCCATGTTAAATAGATAGTAGCGGCGGGCAGACCCCGAGGAGGAGAGCTTCTGTACAAAGCTCGAAGCCTTAAGCTCACCCCTTTCATAGCGCATGTTATTAAGCATCCAGGTCAGGGCCAGGTATTGAAAGGAATGCCAGACGTTCATCCCCTGGAATGCGGTGTCCAGGTTTCCTAAGGCTGGCACAAAGAAGGAGGCGGTTACCGTCAAGGCGATGAACAGCGTCTTCGGGGTATGCAGGATTCCCTGCCGCCACTCTGCCACGCTCTTTGCGATCCACACCACGAGCGCAACGCCGAATGCACTCCCAGCCAGCCACACCATCCATGGTCCAAGCGGGACGAATTGCCCGATCAGCGCGCTCAAGTCATTCGGACCGATGGCAAATTGCCCGGTCGAGATCTTCCAGGCCGCAAGCGGATAAAGCGCAGTCAGGATGACGCCGTAGTCCGCCAGCTTGGAGAAGAGCGTGAGGCTGGCTGCACGTTTGTTCTCGTAGAGATCGCTGATATAGATAATCTGGTGCAGGACGTGAATCGAGGCCCAGAAGAAGAAGATGGTCAGCAGCAGCTGCAGGTTGAGCAGGGCCAGGCTTATGACGATGAGCGGGATGACGAGCGACGAATAAACGAAGCGGCGGTGCTTGGCAAAGAACTCCACGTCCAGCGCTGTCCTGGTCCAGGTTGCGTACATATGCGGACCACCGACGAGTAATGCCACCGTGGCGTTCACCAGGTTGCGGCTGAAGGATTCAACATCCGCCCCGATGAGAGATGCAACGGGGTTCAGCATCGGGCCAAGCTTCAACAAGAGCAGGTATGATGCATATGGAACCGTAACCAGGATCACGCTCAAGGTGATGAAGGTCAGGTCCCAGCGGCGGTTTCGCAGCCAGGATGATTCCGGAAACAGGGACGGTTGGACGTTTGATTGTGCGATGCTCGCCATGCTGTACCTCCAGGACAATAGACTACCAATGAAGATTCACGTACTGAAACACTGATGAATGGGCACTGGTCGCGAGCCGGCTGGGCCGGAACGGCGTCTGATGAACGCGGCGAGGGCTCCCCTTACTCCTGCATCGACCGCTTTCGAACGATGCCCAGGATTTCGGGGACCCAGCGCACGAGCACGCCGAAGGTTGAAGTCGAGGGTTTGTCAGGATCGAGCCCAATTGCCAGGAAGCGTTTTGAATCCACCAACACGATCAGCACCTGGCGGTTCGCACCCCCGATCGTCGTGAACCGGAGCTGCCCGCCTTCCGTCTCCTGCAGCACCCGTTGCGAGGTGACCATGGCAGCCGCCGCCATCGCTGCAATTCGCTCAGCATCGACGGGTGGTTTTTCGGGCACACAGGCCATGAGCAACCCATCGTCGTCCACCAGGGCGATCCAGTGTGAGGTTGGCAGACCTGCGGCCAGCTCATTGAGAACACGTAGCAGTTCCGACTCGCGTGTGACCATTCATCTCCCTCCCATCGGACTAACCCGGCCTGATACTATACGTTAACCCGCAGATCGATACACTGCAAGTGCATCCCCTGCGAAGCGTGCTGTGTTGGCCGTGTCCCTCCTTTAGGATACAATCGGCGCGTCATGGAGAGGATCCCGCTCTACCGCCGCCCGATTTTCATCATCCTGGCATTATTCCTTGCAGCTGCCATTGTATACGACTACTTCCTGAATCGAATCCCGATCCCCGGCACACCGCGCATCATGCTCTTCACGCTGCCCCCGCTGGCAGTGCTTTGCCTGCTCTTCCTCGGTGCGCGGGCCTCAGGCATCCTCTTCACCGGAAGCCCGGACTCGCGCAATCCCCTCACTGCATGGGCGAGTTTCATCGCGATCGGCGCGTTGTTTCTGCTCAACCTGGCCATGCTGGACTCCAATAGCCAGGCGGCCATGCTCAGCTCAGTGGTGCTTGATCTTGACCTGCTCTTGCTGGTTTTCCTGGCCACACTCGTGATCTGCGCCCAATTCGTCCTGCCGGTCGAGAAGTCTCGATGACCGCTGGTCTGCAATCCAGCGCCTCGTCGGCCATGTGCTGGGGGAGCGTGGGCCGGTGACGTACATCCGCGAAGGACAGGCGATCCAGGCTCATGGCGAGGACCGGCGGCGCGGGCCGGGGGTATTCCTTGTTGACCATGCCAGCGCAGTTGTCTTGCGCACGGACACGTCCTTCACCAGGGCGGCTGGTCCGGGGGTTGTCTTCTCCAGAGCAGGGGAGAGGTTGGCCGAGGCGGTCGACCTACGCCGCCAAGAACGATCCCTGGGTGAAGGGGAACCAGCGTTCACTCCCCAGGAACCAGGCCAGACCCTGACCTCGATCGCGGTCACACGGGACGGCATCAACGTCTCGGCCCAGATACGCGTGACATTCATGATCGATCCCGGCCACCGGCGTGAACCTCGCGAAGGCCGCGACCCGGAAAAACCCCCCTACGAATTCCACGCGCCATCCGTCGAGCGGGCGGTCTTTGGCCACATGTATGGTCAGTACGAGGACGTTTCCTGGGATGAACTGCCACTGCTCCTCGTCTCTGATTTGTGGCGGGAGGAAATTAAACACTGGTCACTGACCCAATTGCTCACGGATCATCAAGGTGAGCAGCCGCCACTGGAAATCATTGGCGAGCGCATGCTTCTACGCCTCACGCCTGCCATCGAACATAAGCCCGTCGAGGCGCGTGCTGCCGAGGGGGATGCGCTCGAGAGCGACATCCTCTTCTCGCGCGGCATCAGGGTGCTTGACCTCGAGGTCAGCTCGCTCAAGGTGCCCCCTGATGTGCAGCGTGAGCGTTTGCTCCAGTGGCGCGAGGCGTGGTACGGGGAGACGCAATCCGCGCTGCAGGAAGCGCGCGAAGCCCTCGAGACGCACCGGAAACAGGGTGAAATGGAGGCCGTGTTGCTTATGCTGCGCAGCCTGCCAGCTGAGCTTGAGCGGGTGCTAACGCAGGGGGAGAAACCAGGCACGCGCGATAGCCTGGCTTCTCTGCTGCGCGGGGCAGTTTCGCTCTGCAAGGCCGAGGGCGTTGCCCCAGCCGCGAGCCACCTCCTCCCGCGCTTCGAACAAATGCTGGAGGCGCTGGAGAACCTCGATGGCAGCTGCAGGGAGAGGGACGCATGAATCCCAACCACACCGAGGCCCCTGTCCCAGCCGCATTCCTTCGCTCAACCATGCGCGCCGCCGCCCGCCTGCTTCTCGGGCGTGATCCGACTGCAGCCTTAGTCCGCTTCACCCTGGCCGGGATTACGGTGGCGGCAATCTGGCTGATCCTGGTGGTCATCTTCGGATACCCCGGCCAGATTCCCTACAACTGGATCCCGGTCTTGCCGGCGCTCCTGTTTCCATTTGCCAATATCGCCAGCACCTTTCTAAACCCGCAGGTCATCCTCCACCTCCTGCCCGTCCTGGCCGGGATCGTCGGCGGGATCGCACTCGCCGCTCACTACTTGAACGATTTGTTTGAGATCGATTCCGTGGGATCCGCTTTCCGCTACCTGCTTGGGTCCCTGTTTGGGTTGAGCTACCCTCGCCTCCGGATCGACCGTCAAAACGTCCCCCAGATCGAGGCCAACAACCCTCTGGCCCGGGTGGGTGGACCCGGCTATGTCCAGACACATCTGGGCTTTGCTGCCGTCTTTGAAACCGCCGCTGGCCTGCCGCGGGTTTATGGGCAGAGTCCGGATAGCACCCGGACGGATCCATCCGGTCCCGCGGCTGGGAGAGGCGCCTTCCTGGCCGGATTTGAGCGCTTGCGGGATGTCGTAGACTTGCGTGACCGGATCATTCGGCTCGAGGAGACGTACGCGGAAACTTCCGACGGCGTGCCTCTCACCGCCCACGATATCCAGATTGTCTTTCGTGTCTATGGTGGCGGGTTGGAGCGTGATCTATCCAACCCATATCCGTATAGCGAGGAGAGCATCCGCAGGCTCATTTACGCCCAACCCATTAACAAGTCAAAAACACGCACCGCGGATGATCTGCTGAAGCGGATCGCCGAGCGCGAGGTTCACCGCTTCATCCGCCGGCACTCCCTGGAGGCGCTGCTCGCCCTCCAACCCTCGGCTGGGCAGGCTGAACCAGCCACAGAGGAACTTCATGAACCAGATACCGCCCGGTTCCAGATCCCACGCCGCGCCTTAACCCAACACTTCCACACCGATGCCCTTCAGCGCCGGCTGAGGTATCTCGGGCTCGAGCTGGATTGGATCGGGGTCGGCATCTGGCAGCTCGGTTTGCCGGTCAGAGAGACCAACCGGGGCGAGATCGACCCCGGTCGCACGCTGCTCTCGGCCTGGCGTGATTACCAGCGCCTCCGGCTGTACCGCACGCCTTCCTACCTGGAGCGCCAGGCTGCGCACCGTTTCCAGGACACCGTACTGGAGAACCTGCAACAATGGATCCAGGTATGGAGCCAGGGCGAGCTGCCGGAAAACTACCGCTGCTTCGAACTCCTGGCACAGGTCGAACGCCAACTCGAGAGGTACTACGCCCAGCTCCCGGCCGACGAGAAGGAACGCCTCCCCATGCGCGAGGTGCTTGCCCACTTAGAAAACATCATCCGCCCGCACGTGCTCGGCGGCGAAGGGGACCGGTGATGGGTGAAGGTGAATTCGCCGACAGCCCGGTGCTGGTCATCGGTTCCGCAGGGCTGGATGTCGTGGGCAGGGTCAATGCGACGCTTCAGAGTGGGACATCCAACCCCGGGATGATGCGTTCTTCCCTCGGCGGAGTCGCCCGCAATGTAGCCGAAAACCTGTCCCGGCTGGGCATGGAGGCTATTCTGATCACGGCCGTCGGCGATGATCCGGAGGGGCAGCGTCTGCTCGACGAGACCGCCGCAGCCGGGGTCCACACAGACCACTGCCTGGTCGTTCCCGATCAACCTACAGGATGCTACCTGGCCGTCCTCGATCAAGCCGGCAACCTGCAGGTCGGCATCGATGACATGCGTGCCATCGCCGCGATTACTCCCGAACACCTGCGTGCTCGCCTTCCCCTGTTCAAGCAAGCGGGCGCGGTCTTTCTCGATGCGAACTTGCCCGAAAAGACCTTGCGCACAGCGGTTGCGTTAGCCCACAGGTCGGGCGTGCGGATTGCCGCCGACCCCACTTCGGTCAAGCTCGCCCCGAAGTTATTCCCCTACCTGGACCGGCTCTGGCTCATCTCCCCAAACGAGGCTGAAGCCGGGGCGCTCTGCCCCCACCCTGTGCCCCATGCAGACCGGGACCAGGCGCTCGAAGCCGCCAGGCACCTGGTTGGAGAGGGAGTGGCGATCGCCATCATCGCCATGGCGGAATTCGGCGTGGGCTACGCGACCAACGATGCCAGCGGCCATATCCCCGCCCTGAAAACCGAGATCGTAGACCCCACGGGCGCTGGAGATGCCCTCACGGCAGCCGTCATCTTTGGCTTGCTGAACGACATTCCGCTGGACGAAGCCGTCCGCCTGGGAGTTTCCGCGGCAGCGCTCACGCTGCAGACCTCCGGGACCGTTTCCCACGAGCTATCGCTCGAGAAGCTGTATGACGAGCTGCGCTAGTCTCGGCCTTCGAGCTCGATTAATCCCCCACCCCGCCCAGACGGCGAGCGCGTAATGTGAATAGGCGTCTCGATCCTTCGCGCGCAGGTTGGCTCTCGATCCTCCCCAAGGTTTCCGATGCGCTCGCAAGTGGAAAGCCGGTGGTGGCACTCGAATCAACCGTCATCACGCATGGGCTGCCCCGCCCGCTCAACCTCGAAATCGCCCGGCGCCTGGAAGTCGAAGTCCAGGGTGCCGGGGCCGTGCCGGCGACGATCGCCATCGTTCAAGGTGAGGTGCGGGTCGGCCTGGATGATGCCAGCATGGAAGCCTTTGCGCTTAATCCGGAGGCGATTAAGGCCAGCCGGCGCGAAATCGCCCTCGCTCAGGCCAGGCGCCTGTCGGCCGGGACGACGGTCGCGGCGACGATGCTAATAGCCCATCAGTCGGGCATCGAGGTCTTCTCAACCGGGGGCATCGGCGGCGTCCACCGCGGACCAGAGGGGGACATCTCGGCTGACCTGCCGGAACTCTGTCGGACACCGGTCGCCGTTGTGTGTTCCGGCGCCAAGTCCATCCTCGATCTCCCCCGGACGCTGGAATGGCTCGAAACGAACGCCGTGCCCGTGATCGGTTGGCAGACGGACGAACTCCCGGCATTTTACTCCCGGGAGAGTGGACTCGGCTTGGAGGTCAGGGTCGATACCATCGGCGAATTGGCGGCACTGATCCGCCAGCATTGGCGGGTATCGCCCGGGCACGCCGTGCTGGTTTGCGTGCCATGTCCTGCGGAAGCCGCCGTGCCGATGGTGGAGGTCGAACGAGCGTTGATGAAAGTCGAAGCCGAGGCTGCGGAGGGCGGCATTCGTGGAAAAGCCGTGACGCCCTTCCTGCTATCCCGCCTGGCGGAGATTACGGCCGGGGCTACGCTTCAAGCCAACCTGGCATTGCTGCGCAGCAACGCCCGAGTCGGGGCTGAATTGGCGAAAGCGCTCGTCCAGCACCGGCCGACCCCCTGAGAAGGCTACCAACCCATGCAGCAAGAGAATTCCCAGTTCAATCTGGGTGGATGGTCTGAGCTTTTGATTTCTAAGAAGGTGAACTGATAATCGCGAAACCCACCGCTCCCGGCCCAATGTGCGCGCCGATCACGGGCGTGATATCCACCGCCGTGATGGGTCCGGAGGGCAGGCTGCCTTTTACCCGCTCCAGCAACTCGCGCGCGGCTGGTTCTGCATGGGAGTGAAGCAAGGCGATGCGCTCGATGGGCATCGCCTCTTCGAGCAGGGTCAGCAAGCGTTGGAAAGCGGCTTTTTGGGTACGGATGCGTTCTGAGGTCGGGCTGCCCTCGTACATCTTGAGCAGAGGTTTTATCTTCAGCAGGCTGCCGAGGCCAGCCATCGCACCATTCATCCTCCCGCTGCGCCGCAGGAATTCGAGCGTGTCCAACGCGGCGAAGACGCGCGTCCTGCTGACTTGTTCCTCCAGGATGGGCAGGATCTCGGCGACGGTCATCCCCTCGCGCGCGGCCTGTGCTGCTCGTTCCACAAGGAAGCCCGTCCCCAGGCTCAATTGCCGGCTGTCGAATACCGTCACCGGGACGCTCTCCGTCATCTCGGCCGCAGCCTGGGCGACCTCAGGCGTCGCGCTCAAACTCTGTGAGATATGGATCGAGAGGATTTCATCTGCCCCCTCGGCGGCCATTTCATCATAGGTTTGCTTAAAGACCTCGACCCCGGGGGCAGCTGTCGTCGGAGGCGGGTTGAAACCCGGCAGCTGATTGTAGAACTGCTGGCGCGTCATATCAATCCCGTCCAGATAACTCTCCTCCCCGACGTTGATGTAAAGCGGGATCACCCGGATGCCCAGCTTTTCGACGATGTCGATTGGGAGATCACAGGTACTGTCCGTTACGACGCGCACCGCCATCAGCTACCTCCACGGATGCTCAAATGCAACCAATTCCATCCTAAACTCATCTACTTTAACCAATTGTAAACCTGATCGTTACGCCCCAGCTGCAGCCAGTTGAAGGAGCTGCCTGCGGACCTCCGGATCCTCACCCTTAACGGCCTGTGTCCGCATGATCCCCTGTGGTTGGCCCACGCCGCGCATCACTGCGCAGAAGTGCGCCCCCTCCACGATGACCGCGACCCCGCGAGGCGAAAGCTTCTCCATCAGGAAGCTGGCGATTTGATCCGTCATTCGCTCCTGGACTTGCAGCCGGCGGGCGAAGATCTCCACCACACGCGGGATCTTGCTCAAACCCACAACTTGCCCGGCTGGCAGGTAAGCGACATGCGCTTTTCCATAGAAGGGGAGCATGTGGTGCTCGCACATGCTGTAGAAGTTGATGTCACGCACCACGATCGGCTCGTTGTACTCCTCTTCGAACATGGCACCATTGATGACCGCGTCGAGGTCGACTGCATATCCGCTCGTAACCTCGCGCAGCATCTTCGCCACCCGCTTGGGGGTATCCGCCAGCCCTTCCCTGGCAGCATCCTCACCGATGCCCTCCAGCAACGTGCGGACTGCACCCATCATCTCCTGATCGGGAACCTGTCCCGACCGCCAGGCCATGACCTGCTCCATCTTGCCACCATCGGGTAAATAGGTAGCCCGTGGTGCTTCCGTCAGTACCAACTCGTTTTTCTCATTTAAGACCAGCATGCTTGACTCCTGCGTTTGGATTTTGTGCTGTGGGTCAATCCTAGCACAATATCATGCTATTGTCAAGCTTTTGTATAGTTGTTATCCACCTCCGGGGTCTGACTGGATTTCAGCCCGGGCGCGCACGTCCAACGACAACGCCCCCTGGCCGGACTCGAACACCCGCAGGGGGTTGATCTCGAGCTCGAGCAAGGTCGGGAAATCCTGTGCGAGCTGGCTCAGCCGGAGCAGGGCTTCGATCACGGCTTCGATATCCGCCTGTGGCTGCCCCCGGTAGCCTTTCATGCGCTTCCCTGCCCAGGTGGAACCAATCATCGAGGCCGCTTCCTCGCGCCTGAGGGGTGCCAGCGCAAAGGCCACATCTGCCAGGGCTTCCACCTCCACCCCGCCCGAGCCGAACATCAACAACGGACCGAACTGGGGATCACGTACAAACCCTACGATGACGTCCTGGCCTGGAGGCGCCTGGGGCTGCAGCATGAGGCTCTGAGCGGGGATGCCGGGCAGGGCTGTTTGCAGGCGCTGCATGAGTTTTACGAATCCAGAGAGCATCTCCGCTTCATCCTTCAGATCGAGCAGCACGCCTCCCAGGTCGGACTTATGGGGGACGTCGGGCGAGTTGATCTTCATCACGACAGGATAACCGAGATCGTTGGCTGCCTGCTTCGCCTCAGCCTTAGTCTTGATCGTCTGTTGGGGGCTGACCGGGATTCCATACGCGCCAGCCAGCTCGAGCGAGGCCTGGGCATCCAGGAACTGGTCCCTTCCTCGTTCTGCACGCTCGAAGATCCTGCGCGCCGCTGCCTGGTCGGTTTCATATACAGGCTGGGGGGCGTCCTCCAGCTGCTGCAGCTGGAGCGAACGCAGGTGGAGCACCCTCAACGCGGAAGCAGCACGCTCCGGGAAGCGGTAGTCGGGTACGCGCGCACCGCGGAACAGGGTCGCCGCGTGCGCAATGAGGTCCTCGCCCATCAACGCGATGACGACCGGTTTCTTGGTGGAGCGGATGACCGGGATGATCGCGCCGGCCACCTCGGCCGCGGTCGTGACCGGTGGTGGCGGCAGGATGACCATGACGCCGTCCACACCTTCATCGTCCAGGAGTGAGCGCAGGCAGTCCGCGTACTCGCGCGGGCCTGCCCCGGCGAGCATGTCCACCGGGTTCTTGAGGCTCGCGGCTGGTGGGAGAAGCTCGGCCAGCTTGCTGCGCGTATCCTCTCCCAGCCGCGCCAGGCGCAGCTGGTTCTCCTCCAGGGCGTCTGCCGCGATCGCACCTGGACCACCGGCGTTGGTCAGAACCGCCATACTGGGTCCGGCCGGCAGCGGGCACCAGGCCAGGGCGCGCGCCCAGTCAAACATCTCCTCGCTGTGCCGGGCCCGGATGACACCAGCCTTGCGAAAGGCTGCGTCGAAGGCCTGGTCGCGCCCGGCCAGCGCGCCCGTATGCGACGCGACGGCCGCACGCCCGCCCTCGGACCGCCCGACCTTGATCGCCACAACCGGCTTGATGCGCGCCACCTCCCGCGCCCCGGCGATGAAGCCCGGTCCGTCGCCGATCCCCTCCAGGTACATGGCCACCACGTGCGTATGCGGGTCGGCCGCAGTGGCCGGGAGCAGCTCGCCCTCGGTCAGGTCCATCTGGTTCCCCAGGCTCACCAGCCTGGACAGGCCAAACCCCTGCCCGCGCGCCCAATCGATGACGGCTTCACAGATGGCGCCGGAATGGGAGAGGAAGGCAATCTCACCCGGGATTGGCCCCGGCAGGGGGAGAAAGCTGGTATCGATCGGCAGATGGGTGTCGAGGTAGCCGATGCAGTTCGGCCCCAGGACCCGGATCCCGTACTCACGGGCGACCTCCAGGCAGCGAGCTTCGAGTTGGGCGCCCTGTTCACCGGTCTCGCGGAAGCCGCCCGCTCCCACGATGGCGAAGCGAATGCCACGCTGGCCGCATGCTTCAAGCACCTGGGGCACGCCCGGCGCCGGGATCATGATCACCGCCAGGTCCACCGGATCGGGGACGCTCGCCAGGTCTTTGTGGAGTGGCCGGTCGAACAACGATCCCCCACGCGGATTGACGAGGTGGATCTCACCGGGATACCCGGAGACGATCAGGTTGCGTGCGACGCCGTATCCCAGCTTGACCGGATCGCGGGATGCCCCCACAACAACCACCCCTGCCGGGGCTAACAATCCTTCGAACATTGGACCTCCATCTCATGCCCGGTAAGTAACGGGGACGTTAGCAAGAGTATAGCCGCACTGTGGGTTGCGAAGCACAGTCACCTAGCGTGCATGTTATAATCGCTTCAATTCCAGCACCGGCACTCCTGGAGGCCAGCAGGATGGTAGAGGTAGAGATCGACAGCATCCGTGTGAGCTTGATGTCTCAACAACGGATCGTCATATTGAAGGAACGTGATTCGGATCGTTTCCTGCCGATCTGGATCGGTCCGTATGAAGCCGAGGCGATCACACTCAGCCTGCAGGATGTTGAGGTCGCCCGGCCGCTGACCCACGATTTACTGCGCAACGCACTCACCGAACTCGGAGCCCAGGTCACCCGGGTCGACATCACCGAGCTGCGGGAAAACGTCTTCTTCGCCCGGATCGTGATGCAGGTGAATGGCGAAGAGCGCTGGATCGACTCCCGCCCGTCAGACGCGCTCGCTCTCGCAGTTCGCGTGCACGTTCCGGTTTTTGTCGCCGAAGAAGTGATGGAGGAAGCCTCTTCCATCCCCGAAGCTGATCTCGAGACGGAAGCCAACGCAGACGCTCCTCCAGACGAACGGCTGGAGGTCTTCAAGGATTTCATGGACTCGCTCGACATTGACGATCTTTCTGCTGACGACAGCGGCAAAGATTCGTAATCCGTTCCCGACCGGTCCCCACCGGGACGGTGACGCACGGCTCATCCACGCTGCCTGCCCTGGTCGACTCACCCCTGCTGGTGCCAGGCAGACATTTGACAGGAAACCTGCATGACCGATCTCACCCCTCCGGCATTTTCAGGTCGAAGCTCCGGCGATGGCCGCTCAGGGCAGGAGCTGCCGCACGACCGGCCGGCGGAGGAAGCCTTGCTCGGTTCGGTCCTCGTCAACCCCGAAGTCTATTACGACGTCGCCAACACGCTCTCCACCGATGATTTCTTCCTGCACCGCAACCGCTGGATCTGGGAAGCATTCACCTCCCTTCATGAGCAGCGGCTGCCGATTGACATCCTGACCGTCGCGGAAGAACTCGACCGCCAGTCCCGCCTGGACGAAAGCGGCGGGCCAGCCTACCTCACCTCCCTGATCAACAACGTCCCCTCCTCCCTGCATGCAGAGGCCTATGCCCGCATCGTCGAGGAGACGGCCACCCGCCGGCGGCTGCTCGAGGCGGCCAACCAGATTGCGCGCCTGGCCCACCAGGGCGGAACGGCGATCGAGGAGGTCGTCAACGAAGCGGAGAAATCCATCTTTGGCGTGAGCGAACGTCGGCTCACCCACCAGCTGCAGCCGATCAAGCGTGTGCTCAGCGAGTACTACGACCGCATCGACTACCTCGCCCGCCATCAGGACGAAACGCTGGGCGTGCCCACAGGCTTTATCGACCTGGACCGGCTGCTGGGAGGGCTGCAATCCAGCGATCTGCTCATCATCGCCGGCCGGCCCGGCCAGGGGAAGTCAGGCTTTTGTCTTTCGGTGGCGAAGAACGCCAGCCAACTGCACAAGCGGCACGTGGCCTTGTTTTCGCTCGAAATGTCCAACGAGCAGCTCGTCCAGCGCCTGCTGTCCCAGGAGACCGGCATCGACTCGCAGCGCCTGCGCCTTGCCAACCTGGAAGATGATGAATGGCCGCTCTTCACGCAGGCCGTCAGCGCGCTCAGCGACACGCAGGTATACCTGGACGATACACCCGCCATCACGCCCCTCCAGCTGCGCACGAAATGCCGCAGGCTGCACATGGAGGTCGGCCTCGACCTGATCATCGTCGACTACCTGCAGTTGATGACCGGCGATACGCGCATCGACAACCGGGTGCAGGAAGTTTCCTACATCTCGCGCAACCTGAAGGCTCTGGCCCGCGAACTCAACGTCCCCGTCCTGGCTGCCGCTCAGTTGTCACGGGCAGTCGAATCGCGCCGCCCGCCGCGCCCCATCCTGTCCGACCTGCGCGAATCCGGCAGCCTCGAACAGGACGCAGATGTGGTGCTCTTCATCTACAGGCCGGACCAATACGAGGACGACACGCTCAAGCAAAACATCGCCGAGATCATCGTCGCCAAGCACCGCAACGGCCCGGTGGGCAGCGTCGAGCTCGTCTTCCGCCAATCCCTGGCCAAGTTCGAGAATGCCGCCACCCGCCCGGTCGACCTGGCCGCGGTGTAGGACGGATCACAGCCTTGAGCACGAGCCAACCTGGTTTCCCTGGTTTCAAGGACGGCAAACAGGCGCTGATCCCCATCCCAGCCGAGTTCTTCAGCGATCTCCTGCCGCAGATCGACCACCTCGGCGAACTCCAGGTGACCCTGTATGCGTTCTGGGTCCTCGCCCGCCGGGAAGGTACCTTCCGCTACCTGAGCAAGCGCGAGATGGGTATGGACGAGCGCTTGATGACGGCCTTAGCCACCCCTGGTTCGACGCCTGAGGCTGCGCTCGCAGAAGCGCTGGAGCGGGCGGTGACGCGCGGCACGCTGCTGCATGTCAGCCTGGAGTTCGATCAGGGTGTCGAGGATTTCTATTTTGTAAACAGCGCCAAGGGCCGCGCCGCGGTAGCCGCGGCCTCGAAGGGTGAGTGGTCCCCCAGCGGTGATCCGCTCACACCGCTCTCACTGGTGGTCGAACGGCCGAACGTCTATACTCTTTACGAGCAGAACATCGGTCCGCTGACACCGATGCTGGCCGAACGCCTGCGGGATGCCGAGCGCCAGTACCCCGCCGGTTGGATCGAAGAGGCGATCGGCATCGCCATCGAAAACAACGTCCGCAAATGGCGCTACATCGAAGCGATACTTGAGGCATGGGAGCAACGAGGCAAGGATGAGCGAGAAGATCGAGGAGACTCTGAAAAGGCTCGCCGCCGCTACATCCAGGGCAAACTCGCCGACTACTGGGACTCCTGATTCGCCTGGTGAACGCAAGACGCTTGGCGATCCCAATTGTCCCAACTGCGGGGGCTCAGGATACCTGCGCGCCGACCTGCCGGTCGACCATCCCGACTTCGGCCGGCTTCAGATTTGTGCATGCCGCGAGAGCGACGTACGCGCCCGCATGCGCCACCTGCTCTTCAGCCTCAGTCAGCTGGATGAGCTTCGCGAACTCACCTTCGAGACGTTCCAGCCCCGGGGGCGGGTCGGCATCGGTACCCACCAGGCGGATTCGATTGAACGGGCTTTCAACCAGGCTGAGGCTTATCGCCGCCAACCTGGATGGCTGGCTGCTGATCCACGGCGGCTATGGCTGCGGCAAGACCCACCTGGCGGCGGCCATCGCCAACCATGTCGTCACCATGGGGGTGCCGACACTCTTCCTGACCGTCCCCGATCTGCTCGATCAGCTGCGGTTCGCGTACAGCGCCGAGGACGTGACCTTCGAGGAGCGCTTCGACCAGGTGCGCAACGCCCCGCTCCTGGTCCTGGATGATTTTGGCACGCAGAGCGCCACGTCCTGGGCGCGCGAGAAGCTCTTCCAGATCCTCAACTACCGTTACATCAACCGGCTTCCGCTCGTCATCACGACCAACCTCACGCTGGAAGAAATCGAAGGCCGCATGCGCTCGCGGCTCTCCGACCCGGCCATCGTGACCCAGGCCCACATCCTCTCCCCGGACTACCGCCGGCCGGTCGATGACAGCGGCCAGCACGAGCTTTCCAGCCTGGGCGTCCACGCCGATCAGACCTTCGGCACCTTCAGCCTGCGCAAGGAGGAGAACCTGGCCCCCACCCACGTGAAGACCCTCGACGAGGCCTTCCAGATGGCGCAGGGCTATTCCGAGAACCCGGAAGGCTGGCTGGTCCTGATGGGACCCTACGGCAGCGGCAAGACCCACCTGGCGGCCGCCATCGCCAATTACCGTGCCAGCCAGGGTTACCCGGTGATGTTCGTCGTCGTACCCGATATGCTCGATCACCTGCGGGCGACGTTCAGCCCCAGCTCGGATGTCTCCTACGACCGGCGCTTCGAGGAGATCCGCACCGCCCCGCTGCTGGTCCTGGATGACCTCGGATCCCAGGCCGCCAAGCCCTGGGTGCAGGAGAAGCTTTACCAGCTCATCAACCACCGCTACAACGCTGGGCTGCCGACGGTCATCACCAGCGCCAACACGCTGGACGAGATCGACCCGCGCCTGCAGGCGCGCCTGATGGACCGCCGCCTGGTGCGCATCGCCCCCATCACCGCGCCCTCCTATCGGGGCAAGGAAACGCGCAAGCGCTCGAAACGCTAGCCGCGCTCAAAGGGTCGAAATCGCACCTCCCTTCGATGGCCTTCCGACCTTCCTCCCCAACGCCTACTTCTCCCTTCCGGGTTCGCTGCAGGAGGGAGTACTGGGTAATCCGAGGCGCTGTAGAAGGAAGGAAAGATTTTAGGCCGCTACGCTTGATAAGGTAATCCATTAAAAGTGTTTGAGTTTTATTCCCCTGGCGTTTTGGTCGACGATGATCTTGAGCTAGTTTTGGTTGAGAACTACCCGGGGAATCCTGCCATTAACTATGTACCCGCTTACAAGTTCAACATGAGACAGGTTGGTACGTCAGAGGAAATAGGCACCATCGAGTTGCGAATAGGTAACACGGAGCACATTATCAAGTATGGCGGTCACATAGCTTACTATGTTTCCCCCGGGCACCGAGGGCATAGATATGCGGCAAGAGCATGTGTTTTGTTGCTTCCATTGGCTCGCAAACATGAAATGAAAACAATATGGATAACCTGCAATCCTGAGAACACTGCATCAAGAAGAACTTGTCAGATTGTGGGTGCCAAGTTTGTAGATGTTGTTGAGCTTCCTGAGGATACAGACATGTATCAAGAAGGGGAACGGAAGAAGTGTCGTTTCCGCCTCGATTTGTAGACACGTAGCAACCTAACGTCTCGCAGCCCTGCAAAGAACTCGGGATCTTCGAGAGGCGACCGGGGACCCTTCTCATAACATGCAGGGCCCCGTAAGAGCATCGGGGTGAACGACGGACGGTGCCGCGCGATTTGCTAGAGAGATGGAGCGGGAGTGCGGTGCGGGAATTCCTGGCCGCTGGGGTGGCCCCGGCGCCTCCCCGGAAAGTACCCGGGGCTTCGCAGCACGAAGCTGTTATGCTGCTGATAACGGAGAAAGAGTATGGAAATCCCTGTTGGACTTATCCTTTTTTCATTGCCTTCTTACATATATTTTCTTGTCAACAAGGCTCGGAAACAAGATACGCGAAGGATTTTCAGAAACATCGGTTTGACCAGACCAAATCGAAAGTTTCTATTAATTGGATTAGTTCTTGGTTTAATCCCGGGGCTTTTCACATTATTAATTACGAAATATCTGCCTCCTGTCCTGCTTGAACAACCTGGAATCGCTCAATCGGCGTATTCGGGATGGTCGTTGAGTATTGCATCTTTCTTGCTTGCATTATTGAGAGAGGCTATCTATACCGCCTTAGGCGAAGAGATCTTGTTCCGTGGTTTCATAGGGGGGCTGCTCATAAGAAGGCTGGGGTTTGCTACGGGAAATATATTCCAGTCATTAATATTCTTGCTCCCTCATGCATTAATTCTGACTATCGATTCAAAATTGTGGCCAATTCTCATCCTGCAATTCATCGCAGGGTGGTTATTTGGGTGGCTTTTTTATCAATCAGGAAGTGTTTTTCCAAGTTGGGTTGCGCATAGTTTGAGCAATGCCTTTGGAGCTCTAGCTTTTATGAGATAAGCGGCATAACGTCTCGCACGAGGCGACTGCACCCAAGGGTGCGCTCCGCTCCGCGAGGATGCGGCGCTTCGCGCAGGCCTGGCGCGCCAGGCCAGGCAGCTTGGAGCTGCTTGGCGGCCTGAGCAGCCGGAGAGATGATCGTGAAAGCTCGCTAGGTGCAGCCGCGTTTCAGGATAGCCAGCTTCATCCGTGCTCTCAGCCTCGCCTGCGTGCAGCATGTTGCCCACCGGAGCCCGCCTCCCCCGGCGTGATGACTCAGGCCTCTCTGCACGAACCCCGGCGCCATCGCCCAACTTGTCGAGATTGCCAACACCCACCCCAATTTCTCCCCCAGGCTGCCCTCGAGGACCCAAGCAGTCGATCTTCTCGTTGAGACTCGAGCCTACAACATCCCGGACATCGGGTGTGACACTTTCAGGCACCTGTGCACGAGGGAGATAATGCTGAGCTCGGGAGAGGTCGTTGACAATGGCTGGGAAATCTTCACCACCGATACGGTCCTCGGACCCGTCTAGGGGATTACCCCCTGCTTCGGCAGGTACGAAGCTACAGGCAGGGACTGCGATTCGCTCTCGGAAGGCAGATTACCCGGCGAGGTCGTCCCAATGGTTCCCAGCGTTCAGTAGCTCCAGCTTGACCCCCAGCCCTCGGTTCTCCAACCTACGCGCGCTGACCGGGAACCGGTCCCGTAGATGAGGGCAGCTCGGCCTTCTTACCGAAATTATTGACAATTCCTACCTTCTATGCAGAATATATCGTCACATACAACTGAACTCTTCCCATTCAGCTCCAGCGGCTCCCACGAACAGGTGTCGCTTGTCTTTTAAGGCGATCCAGCCTGAGGCTCAAACGGGTGGCAGGATTCGAGAAGAAAACTCGTTGAGAGACAGTGCGAGGTGAGAAACAGAAGAACGGAGGATGACCCAGATCGGGATTTGAACTTGAATGCGTGGCGCACTCTCAACGTATCCTTTTCCAGGCACGTGAATGAGGTTATCCATGAGAATCCATCGACTGCTTGCCGCAACCATCCTGTTTACGCTGTTTGCCTCCTGCAGTGGGCCTAGCCAACAGCCCGGCCTGCCCGAAGCGCAGCAGGACCTCGTCCCGATCGAACCCGATCAAGACATCGCCCCAGCCGAGCCCGACGAGGACATCATCATGCCCACCGCCTTTCCTGAAGATGCGCCGCGCGATGCCTGCCTGGAGGGTTTCTGGACAATGGAAACCGCGGATCTGGACCTGCTCGTGAGCATCATGGTGCAGATGGAAAATTTCCGCGTGCCGCAGGGATTCCTGACGATGGACTTCTATCCCGATGGCCATCTCAGATACACCGGGGATATGACCCTGCAGATCGATTTCACCGAGAACTGGTACCTGCAGGGGATCGGAGGTTTCCGCAGCCTGGGCACCTACGCCTCCGAAGAGGACCTCATCCTCTTCAACATCGAGGCTGTCGAGACCGAGGTGTTCGAGTGGCTGGCCTACAAGGACGGACGATCCGCCGAACAACCAGGCGGAGGACCGGAATTCAGTCTCACATTGCCCGGCGCCGCACCCTACCGCTGTACGGCCAAGTCGCTCGAGATCGACACGGTGAACACGGCCGGCGATACGGTCACGATGTTCTTCGTCCGCTGAAACCAGGAGGCAGAAAGCCGGCTCCAGATCTGCCAGGGCTGAGTACGAAAGGCAGCGCTGGAGGTCGATGCCAACACGAACCGCTCCTACATTCCAAGTCCCCAGCGATCGCAGGGTGCGGTCAGGGCCCGGCCAGTCATTAACAAGGATGGCCTCAAAAGCCCCCCTGACTCATATGTCCTGAACAGATACAAACCGTTGACCTCGCCCGCGGCGGAATGGTACAATCGGCCCGTTGCCCCCATCGTCTAGGGGACCAGGACGTAGCCCTTTCAAGGCTAAGACCGGGGTTCGAATCCCCGTGGGGGCACCAACGATCCACAGCTCCTGAGCCAGTCAGGAGCTTTTCTTATCCCCTCCACCCGTCAATCCCACAACCTGCTTCCGCATAATTCTGTGCCATATCTTGATAATATCTTTGCAATGTGATAGAGTTCTAGCTGGTGGGTCATCACCCAACGGAGGTAGGCCAACATGGCGAACGAAGAGCATCAGGCGACATTCAACCTGAAAGCGGTCGTGCGCGAGACCGGATTAAAACCAGACACGCTCCGAGCGTGGGAACGGCGCTACGGCTTACCCGAGCCAGGGCGAACCGAGGGCGGCCACCGGCTGTTCAGCCGGCGTGATATCGAGACGCTCAAGTGGCTGAGTGCGCGCCAGGAGGAAGGTCTGAGCATCAGCCGGGCCGTGGATCTCTGGCGGACGCTTGAAGCCCGCCAGAAGGACCCCCTGCTCGCGATGCCTTACGGCAAAGGGGCGGCTGCAGCCGAGGCCCAGTTCTCCGGCGGCGAGGCGATTATCACCTTGCGGGACGCCTGGATCCAGGCCTGCCGCGACGTTCAACGAGGAGCAGGCCGAAGCCGTTCTGAATGAGGCCTTTGGCCGTTTCTCACCGGAGACGGTCTGCCTGGAGCTGCTCGTCGCAGGCTTGTCGAAGATTGGGGAGGACTGGTACCAGGGCGATCTCACGGTCCAGCAGGAGCATTTCGCGTCCTCGCTCGCCATCCGGCGTGTTGAAGCCCTCATCGCTTCCGCACCGCAGCCGACCCAATCCGGGGTCGTCCTGATCGCGTGTCCCCCCCACGACCAACACACGTTCAGCCTGCTCATCCTGACCTTCCTGCTCCGCAGACAGGGCCACCGGGCCTACTTCCTCGGGGCGAACGTGCCGTTGGCCGAATTCGAATCAGCCCTGGATGCCACCCGGCCAGATCTCGTCATCATGTCCGCCCAGGAAATCAGCACGGCCGCAGCCCTGCGCGAGTTCGGGCAATTGCTGGCCAAGCGCAACATATCCCTGGCCTTCGGGGGTCGGGTCTTCAACCAGCGGCCTGGGCTTGCCGAGCGCATTCCTGGTCATTGGCTAAGCGAGGATCTGAACGACGCGCCACAAGCGGTTGAGCGCATTCTGAAGATCCGCCCAGCTCCACCCGAAATCGAGCCCGTGCCAGAGGTGTTGAGCAAGGCCATCGCCGCAATTGACAAGGCCCAAGCCGCAATCACTGCCCGCCTTGTGAAGGATTTTGACGACCCTGACATCGAGCCGGGCCAGCTCGCGACGGCAAACGAATTCATCACCCAGGATTTGCTCGGAGCGCTCCGCCTGGGCGACATCGGCTTGCTGGCCTTCGACATCGAGTGGATCGGTGGTTTGCTCGCCAATGTCTCCATGCCGCCCGGCCTGCTGCATGCGTACCTGGCGGCGTACACCGCCGCCCTCAAGGAAGAGGTCGGTCGTCCAGCCAAAGTGGTCACCGATTTCCTCGAAAACAGATTGGTCGAAATCAACCCGAACTGAGCCCTTCTGGCTCGGAGGAGCAAAGCTAGATGATCCTCGTAACTGGTGGTGCCGGATATCTTGGCAGTCATATCACCCGCAAGCTCACGGATACGGGGCAGGCCGTGCGCGTGCTGGTCCGAGATAGGGAGCAAGCGAAGCGCGAGGCACGTTTGTCGGACCTGTCCGTCGAGTGGGCTGAGGGCGATGTGACCCGTCCGGAAACCCTGGCCGGGCCGATGGAAGGCATCGATGCCATCATCCATACCGTCGCAGTCGCGATCGAACGCGGTCAGGCGACGTACGAGCGGATCAACACGCAGGGTACGCGCAACGTGGTCGAAGCAGCCCGGACTGCCGGCGTGCGGCGCTTTATCAACATTTCGCAGCTCGGGGCGGATCCAGCCCTGCCCTACCGCTTCCTGGCCTCAAAAGGCCGCGCACAGGAAATCGTGGCGGAAACCGACCTGGAATGGACTGCGTTTCGGCCGTCCGTGATCTGGGGGCCGGAAGATGAATTCGCCAATACGTTCGCCCGCCTGGTCCGCCTCACACCGCTCATCTTTCCCATCGTTGGCGGGCCGGAGTCCTTGTTCCAACCTGTCTGGGTCGGAGATGTCGCCACAAGCGTGGTCAAGTCGCTGAACGATCCCAGCACGTATCGGCATGAATTCGAATTGGGCGGACCCGAGGTGCTCACCCTGGAGGAGATAGAACGTCGCACGCTCAACGCACTCGGTGCGAAACGCTGGATGATCCGCGTCCCCATGCCGCTGATCAAGTTGGCGGTAGCCGTGATGGAGCGGGTGTTTCCCAATCCGCCCGTGACGCGCAGCCTGCTTGAACTCCTGGCGGTGAGCAACGTCACCAAGCAAAACTCGCTCGGAAAATTTGTGAATGAACCACGGGCGTTTACCGCGCAGGCTGCCTCCGAGTACATGCGCCATTTCACCGTCCGTCAAACCCTGGGGCAGTTTTTCAGGCGCTGAGCCTGAGAACCCACCAGCCACATCATGCGCTATTCACGCCGTTTTCTCGTACGGGTCGCGCTGGGTACAGCCGTGGATTTCCACCGCGCTGCCAGCAGCCTGAAATCGATCACCCCGCCATTCTTTTTCATGAGCGATCTGGTGGCGCCGGACCCATTGCAAGAAGGCAGCCTGCTGTCTTTCAGGTTGTGGCTGGGCCCGCTCCCGGTTCGCTGGCAATCTCGCATCGAAAACATGAACGCTGCCGGTTTTGACGATATCCAGGTTTCAGGACCCTTCGAGAGCTGGGTACATACGCACTCGTTCGAAGCGGCTTCGCCAGCTTCTTGCTGGATCATGGACCAGGTCGAATTCCGACTGCGACGGCATCTTCTCTGGTCCCCTGTCGGGCTGCTCATGGCGATCGGCCTGCCGTTCCTGTTCGCCTACCGTGAATGGAAGACAAAATCAATGCTCGAGAGGAGCAATACGTAATATGGAGCTACAGTCACGCTGCGTCTCAAACCGTGAAATTTCCGTGGAAGCCCTGGCGAAAGTGTACCCAGGTGGTGTCACCGCCGTGGATGGAGTGGACTTCCAGGTATCCGCAGGCCAGATCTTTGGTTTTCTTGGCCCAAATGGAGCCGGTAAAAGCACGATTATCAAGATCCTTACCACGCTCGCACTTCCCACCTCAGGCTTCGCCACCGTCGGCGGGTACGATGTCGTCGAGCAAGCCGGCGATGTCCGCTGCATCTCCGGCGCCGCGCTCCAGGAAATCGGCCTGGACCCCCTGCTTACATCGATGGAATTGCTCATCATGCAGGCGCGCTTGTTTGGCATGAACGCCTCAAACGCCCGTGCCCGCGCCGATAGAATTGCTTGAACTCGTGCGTTTGACGGATGCGGTCAAACGCCGGGTTTCGACCTATAGCGGCGGTATGCGGCGCCGGCTTGACCTGGCCCTGGCACTCGTCCACCAACCCGAAATCCTCTTCCTGGATGAGCCGACGACAGGCCTCGACCCTGCCAGCCGGCGCGATGTTTGGAACGAAGTCCGCCGCTTGAACCAATCGCTGGGCATGACGATCTTCCTGACGACACAATATCTGGAGGAGGCCGATGAGCTGGCCGACGAAATTGCCATCATCGATCAAGGCAAGCTCCAGATCCAGGGTTCTCCGGCCAAGCTCAAGGCCTCCGTTGGCACAGAATCGATCAATGTTTCCTTCGAAAATCGCTTCCAGGCAGAACGCGCGTTGGCCGAGGTCGGATCCGGCTTTCCTGGTTCACGCCTTGATCGCGACACGCTGCGCATGTACATGAACGGGGCGGCGCAAGCCATACCGCAGGTCCTGAATGACCTTCAGCAAGCCTCCCTGAACCCGATATCGCTCACGCTCACCCAGCCGACTCTCGACGATGTTTTCTTGAAGGTGACCGGCCAGAGCATAACCGAAACCGAGCCCGAGCCTCAAAACGAAAAGAAGGCCGCCTAAAGGACGGCGAATCATGACCTTATCAACCATGCAACCTCAGACTTCAGTTGGAGCGGCGCCGCGTGCGTCGTTCCCGCTCCAACTTTACCTTGTCGTCCGCCGCACACTGGTGACCATCTTTCGCACCCCGGAGGCACTCATCCCACCTATCGGGATCAGTGTATTCTTCCTGGTGATTTACAACTCGACCCTTGGCGAGGCCTCGAGTTTCATCCCCAATCTGGGTACGAACAATTACCTGGGCTTCATCCTGCCCCTCTCGATCGTGAGCTCGTCCCTGGCCGGCGCCGGTATCGCCGCCCAGAATATGGTGCGGGACATCGAAACCGGGTACTTTGACAAGCTCCTGCTCACCCCCATCAGCCGGGCAGCCCTGCTTATGGGTCCGATCCTGGCTGGCGCCTTGATCCTGGGACTGCAAGCCCACATCGTCATCCTTGTCGCGCTTCTGATGGGCTTGAAATCTGCCACCGGCATCGCCGGGATCTACGCCGCAATCGGGTTGGCCGTTCTGCTCGGGACAGGGTTTGCCGGGTTCACGGTGTCCGCCGCCCTCGGCAGTGGCAGCGCGGCGGCAACCCAGGGTGCAGGCTTCATTTTCTTCCCGCTCACTTTCCTTGCGCCGACGTTCGTCCCCTTGGATCTGCTGAGCGGGTGGCTCGAAGTAGCCGCACGCCTCAATCCGATCACCTATGTCCTGGAGGCCATGCGCTCGATCCTGAACCAGGGCTGGGAACCGGTCGTGATCGGACGTGCCCTCCTAGCCTGCCGCGCTCCTGGCGGTCGCCATGTATGCGCTGGCTGTGATCGCGCTGCGGGTCCGCACCCGCCGCCGCTGACCGGTATCGGGCCTAGTCGCATGAAACAGGTTGTGGTCGTCGGGGCAGGCGTGGGTGGGCAGACAACCGCATTCCCTCGAGCCCGCTCCGGTAAGGACTGCACTGTATTCATAGGTCGTAGCCAGGATTCGCCAGCCATCCGTGAACGGCTTTCCAGGACATGACGACCGCCATCTGGTGGATCCGCCGTGACTTGCGCCTGCACGACAACCCCGCCCTTATGCAGGCGATATCCACATCCGAGTCCACGATCCCGCTCTTCATCTTCGATCCAGCTTTGCTCACCTCACAATCGGTCGCCGAGCAAAGGACGGCCTTCCTGCTTGCCGGGCTGCGCGAGCTGGCCAGCTCGATAGCAGGGCTCGGCGGCCGCATGATCTTCCGCACAGGCCATCCAAAGGAAGTCCTGCAGCAGCTGACCCAAGAAACCCGCGCGACGGCCATTTACGCAGCCCAGGATGCCTCGCGCTATGCTCGAACCAGGGACGCGGTCATCAAGGCTGAGCTCCCCCTTGTATTGCTTCCAGGTACGTCGATCCGCCCAATCGGCTCAACCTTGAAAAAGGATGGCAAGCCGTATACCGTATTTACACCATATCGCCGTGCCTGGCTTTCGGACTGGGATTTGAAACCCCCGCTCCCCCCGCCCACCCAAATACGAACGCCAGCCGGCATTTCAGGGGGTGTGATCCCCGAAAATCCCGCCTATCTCAATCCGGGGGAGTTTCTCGCGGGTGAGGGTGCGGCCCTGGCCCGGTTGGATGCATTTGCCAGCCTAGCGCAAGGTCCAATCCTCCGCTACGCCGATCTGCGTGACTGCATGGACGAAGACGGCACCTCACGGCTATCTCCCTACCTGCGCTTCGGCATGCTCTCCCCCCGTACTGCTGCGAGCGCCGCCCACAAGGCCATGCATCCCGCCTTGACGGCCAGTGGAGGCTCAAGTGCCGAAACCTGGTTGAGCGAGCTCATCTGGCGGGAGTTTTACCTGGATATCCTGCACCATTTCCCACACGTGCAGAGATCGAGTTTCCGGCCGGCCTACGAAGGCATCCGCTGGCGAAACGATGAGCGGGAATTCCTGGCCTGGAAGCAGGGCTTGACAGGATACCCGGTCGTCGATGCCGGCATGCGCCAGCTTGCCCAAACAGGCTGGATGCACAACCGAGCCCGGATGATCACGTCCTCCTTCCTGGTTAAGGATCTCCTGGTGGATTGGCGCTGGGGGGAGCGCTGGTTCATGCAAAACCTTCTCGATGGTGACCCGGCTTCCAACAATGGTGGTTGGCAGTGGGTTGCCGGGACCGGGACGGATGCCGCTCCTTACTTCCGGATTTTCAACCCGGTAACGCAGGGGAAGCGATTTGATCCCCAGGGAACCTACATCAAGCGCTGGCTACCCGAGCTCCAACCGCTTGAACCGGGCGAGATCCACGAGCCCTGGCGTCTGAGTTCGGCACGCCAGGCGAGCACCGGAGTCCATATCGGGCGGGACTACCCGGAACCCATCGTTGATCATGCCCTGGCGCGCGAACGAACCCTCGCAAGCTACCAGGCGGCCCGTGATCGCTGGAAAGAGGCAAACTGACCCATGCAAGGACCGAGCAAGAAGTCTGGGAAACCTGAGACGACCCTCATTACAGGAAGTACGGGCTATATCGGCGGGCGACTTATCCCCCGTTTGCTACAGCGCGGGAGCAAGCTGCGCGTGCTCGCACGTGATCCACGCCGGCTTCTCGGCCGGCCCTGGGCGGAACGGGTCGAGGTTGTCCAGGCTGACGTGCTCGATCCCTCAAGCTTGCCAGCGGCACTGGAAGGCGTAGACACGGCCTACTACTTGGTCCACAGCATGCTGGGCGGGGAAGATTTCCACGCCCGCGATTTGCGGGCAGCCGGTCATTTCGCCCAAGCCGCACGGGAAGCAGGTGTGCAGCGTATCATTTACCTGGGCGGACTGGGCGATCCAAATGCCGATCTATCCAAGCATCTCCGTTCGCGGCAGGAGACGGGCCAGGCTTTGCGCGCCACGGGCATCCCGGTCATCGAGTTCCGGGCTGGAATTGTGGTCGGCGCCGGAAGCATTTCCTTCGAGATGATACGCTATCTGGCAGAGCGGGTCCCTGTGATGATTTCCCCGCGCTGGGTGTTCACCCGGACGCAGCCAATCTCGATCCGCAATGTTCTCGACTACCTTGAGGCAGCATTGACCATCCCGCTGGAAGGATCGCGCGTCTTCGAAATTGGGGGGCCAGAGGTGTTGACGTATGGTGAGATGCTCCACGGCTACGCATCCGTGCGAGGGCTCAAGCGCTGGATCGTCCCCGTGCCTGTATTGACACCGCGCCTGTCATCCTACTGGGTTCACTGGGTCACACCCATCCCTGCCTCCATCGCTCGTCCGCTTATCGAAGGCCTGCGAAACGAGGTCGTCGTACGTGATGATCAGGCCCGGCATGCCTTTCCAGCGATCGAACCCATCCCCTACCGGCAGGCAGTTTCCGAAGCGCTTTCCAATCTCGATGGCAAATTGGAGACAAGTTGGAGCGATGCCCTGGTAACCAGCCTGGGAGACACTCCGCCAGTAGAGCTCGTGACCGAGGAGGGGATGATTATCGAGCGCCGGATCATCGAGCTTGACCTGCCAGCCAAGGCTCTCTACCGGGCTTTCACCTCGCTCGGGGGCGCTAACGGCTGGCTGTACGCCAACTGGGCCTGGCACCTACGGGGGCTGGTTGACCGCATCTTTGGTGGCGTGGGATTCCGGCGTGGTCGCCGGGACCCCGACACACTCCGGCCTGGTGACGCGCTCGACTTCTGGCGTGTTGAGGAGCTGGTCGAAAACCGCAAGATGCTGCTCCGGGCCGAGATGAAGCTCCCCGGGAGCGCGTGGCTCTTGTTTGAAATCCAACCTTCCGGCGGTCGCTCCCGTCTTGCGCAGGTCGCCTACTTTGCGCCAAGGGGATTGGCTGGGTTCCTGTACTGGTACCTGCTGTACCCCATCCACCGCCTGATTTTCTCCGGGCTCATTCGGGGTGTCGTCCGCAGGGCAAGGACATTCGTCTCATGAGAAATCATACGCGAACAGACACGAGGGTTCTCCGTGGCTGAATTTCAACCTGAAAAACTCCACGTACGGCTGGAAGGCAAGGAAAGCAAATCAGGCTGGCTGCCGCGCCGGTACACGCTGACGCATTCCGATCGGACGGGGGATCTCTTCCTTACCATCGCCAGCGAGTATGACAGGAAACAGGTTTCCGGATGGTATACGCGCTTGATGCGCGATGAGGTATTGGCGGAATGGCGGTCCGATGAGGCTCGCCTGGCCCTGGACGTTCACGTTCATGTCAGCGGAGGCCTTGTGCTGGGGGGAGCCGCCTGGCGGGCCTCCATATTCAAGCACCACATGCCGCAGGTGCTGCAGGCGATCCGCTACGGCGACCGGGAGCACTTTGCAGAACACCCGCAGCTCGACCTGGCTTCGATCAGGGTCCACTTCCATTCCCACAAACCTGAATTCCAAGCAGTGGAATCCTGGGGAACTTCCGCGGATTACCGGGCTGGGCTTGCCCAACCCTGATTTACAGATGCGCACGGTAGACTATTTTCCCTTCGAGAAGCTTGGCCTGCTCCGAAATCCTTTCGGAGCGCTTGAGCTCGACATGTGGTCTGACCTGAGCTGGCTTCACCCCCAACTTATTCACGCGCTCGACTCAGACATCCCGGTCATCCAGCTCCTCGGCAACCCGGGCAGCGGAAAGACCAGCGCCCTGCTCGCTATCAAACGAGAATTGGAGCAGCGCGGCAGGACTGCCCGTTACATCTATCTCGAGCCCGGCACCAAGTACCCCTCATTCACGGTTGATGAAGGACACATCCTGCTCCTGGACGAGATCGAACGCTTGAGCACGCGGTCAAGGCGGCGACTGCTGGCATCGGCCACATCCCAACCTGTGAACCGGCTCAAGCTTTGCTTTAGCAGTCATCAAGATTTAGAGCAAATTTTGGAACAGGCCGGAGCGGATCGTTGGAAAACGCTCACCCTTCCGGCGATCGACGCCGCCCAGCTCCAGACCCTGCTGAACGCCCGTATCGGGGTGTTCACCAGGAAAGAACCCAGGCCGGTTTGGTTCACCCGCTCGGGCGCGGAAGCACTTCTCGCGCAGTTTGCACCTGACCTGAGGAAGATGGAGCGTGCGCTCTACGAGGCATTTCAGGTCCTGGATCGTCCAGGAGCCCTGGGACCGGATGATATCAGGCGATTGCTGACCCTTAGCGGCGTGCTTCCGGGGCCAGGATAAAGCGCAGGCCTGCGCGCGGATCACGAGCCAGGGCCAGGTCGATCACGGCTTCCACTTCCCAGATGATGTTTACATAATGCCCAGTGTAGCTCCAGGGCTGCATCGGCAGCCTGAATTGGAAGCGGGAATAGAAGGGGACGCCACCCCGCAGCTCGCCCTGGTGGAGGTCGAGCTCCTCAAGAACCTGTTTATCCGTATCGCCTCTTCCTTCCGTAAACCAGCGAAGCCTGGCAAAAAGGTGCCGGCAATTCAGCGTTTCACGCGGGGTGACCTGGATCGTTCCGGCGATCGATTCGCCGGGGTGGAAAACCGGGGTCTGGCCTAGGCTGTCGGGTGGCAAGAAACCCAGGACGAAGTCGACCTCCGCCATCTTCAGAACCCCTCCGCGGGAACCGTAAGTTCAAATTCATCGCTGACATCCGGCCAGCCTTGCGCATTGACCTTGATCCGCAGGAACCACTGCAGCTTGTTGTTCGTCCCTGAAAAAGAATGCATTCCAGCCTCCGGGATTTTCAGTTCCCCTTCGCTGCGCGCCGTTTCGCCTGCACCAAAATGCCCGGTGGGTGATTCGAAGAAATCCAGCACTTCTTCATGCACCTCGGTGTAGGTATCGGTGCCGCGCCGGTAGATGGCCGTTTCCCGGAACAGCAGCTCAACCCTGCTCTCCAGGATGTCGATCGGGGTGCGGAAGGACTGCTGGTAGCGAGCGAAGAATTTCTCGCCCGGGCGGAGCATATCCTTCGAGACGGAGAGCTCGGGGCGGCCGATGCGGATCCCGGCAATTGTGCGCCAGAACGCACTGACCAGCAGGGCGATGCCAATCACGATGAAAGGCACCCCAAACAGGGCGAATATCCCGCCACCGCCACGCCAGGCGGCATAGGTCCAGAGCACGGAGAAGCCGGTCCAGAACAGGGCAAACAGGACCAGGCAACCTCTTCCAGCTTTTGATGCGCCCGTTTCACGCAGCCGCTGCATACGATCACGCCTCCGAAGTCAAAGAGTTGGGCCGTCTGGCCTGATGATACATGGCATCGGTCCCCAGCACCACATATGCATTGCTTGACGCACTGGAGCGGCTCGCGATAAAATCCGCTTCGATAAGCGACGACGCCGAAGGATGAGAGGGATCGCCAATGAATTTTCGCCGGACACTTCTATGGGTTATCTCGGCAGGTGTAGGTTTGGTGAGCACAATCGGAGTCATCCTCATCTTTGGGACGACTTTCGACAAATTCTCCCTTGCGAATGCGGTCCTGGTCTTCCTCTCTACCGGATCGATCGCATTCATCTGGCTCGATTACATTTTACGAACCCAGTACCTGCGAAGTTAACATAACGCTCTTACAAAAAACGCCCTGCGCAGGGCGTTTTTTGGTTCTCTTTCCTCGTGCAAGTTCAGGCTTCGAGGATGTCCTCGATCTTGGCGATTAACTCTTCCGAATCGATGTTCTTCAAGAGGTAGCCCTCCGCACCTGCCCGGACGGCTGCATCTTCTTCCCACCTGGTCGGATAGCTGGTGAGCACTGCCAGCCTCGGGGGACCCGGGAGTCCGGAAAGCTGGCGCAAGAGCTCCAAACCCATCCCATCCTTGCGTTTGACCTCCAGCAGGACAAGATCGGGCTGCCCGGCCTTGATCTCGGCGATGCTTTGTTCAAGATCGCCGCAGTGCCCTATAACCTCAAGCGTTGCAGAACGCCCAAGACGCTCAGCCAGCGCTGAGCGTACGGGAGCATGTTCGTCAATGATGTAAACCCTAACAACGCCCGCCAAGATGGACTCCTCTGTTGGGATCAGTATAGAAGCCCACCACCTGCTGCCCAAGTGACCAACATCCCGATGTGATTTGAAACCTGTCACGCAGCAATACCTTGCACTTGGAATCAAAACTCCCAAGCAGCTTGATGTGGTTGAGGGACAGGGGGGTAGCTAGGGGGTATGCTTGGGATCGATGCGGATCGTAATCGTCGTCCCCTCACCGGGGCTTGAATCAACGCTGAATTCACCACCGAACACCCGCGCGCGTTCGGCCATATTGGAAAGCCCGTGTCCGAGCAGGTGCGGCGCACGGTCTAGTTCGAACCCGCGGCCGTTATCGAGCACCTGAAGCGTAATCGCCCCATCCTTGGTCTCTCGTACGCTCACCCAGACGTGCGTTGCCTGGGCATGTTTGGCGACGTTCGCCAATGCTTCTTGAGAGATGTGGAACAAGTCATTCGCAATCGGTCCTTTCACTGCTGCTAATGCCTGGGGCTCGACCAACAGATCCACTTCCACCAGCGTGTTGGCCTTGAACTCCCGCGCCAGGCGTTCAAGCGCCTCCATCAAGTCCTCGGTCGAGATGCGGCTTGGCTGCAGATCGAGGATGTAAGAGCGGATGTCCCGGATGGATTTATTCAAGTTCGCAATGGCCATATCGATGCGTTCCGCCGCATCCGGTGCGCGTTCCTGGACATCAAGGCGAGCGTATTCAAGGGTGAGACCGACGGCGAAGATGGATTGAATGACCCCATCATGCAAATCCATCCCGATCCGATCCCGTTCTTCCAGGACGGCAACCCGGCGTGCCTGCCGGTACAACCGCGCGTTCTCGACGGCAATCCCCACCCCGGCTCCCACCGCCGCGAGCAATCCAGATTCGTTGGCATCGATGGACCGCTCGGCGTGAAAGGCCAGCGTGAGGACGCCGGTGACCTTCCCCGGTGCGGTGAGAGGGACCCCGACAACGGTTTTAAAGCCCGATTTGGCAACTGCCCTGCGCACGAAGCCAGGGTCGCTGCTCACATCCGTTATCCAGTGTGGGCTCGCCTGCTGAGCCACTTTCCCCACCAGCCCCTCCCCCGGTCGGAAGGTCTCCACCTCGCTAAAGGCTAAGCCCGCTTCTCCCATGTGGATTGCCTTGCGGTAGACGCCATCGGCCTCCTCCAGCAGGAAGATCTCACCCGCATTGGCGTGAAAAAGCTTCATCACGCGTTCGAGCATAATTTCCAGCAGCCGCTCCAACTCGATGGTCGAGCTGACAGCCGTAGCGAGTGAGTACATCAAGCCAAGCTCCTCGTTGCGCGCCGAGAGCTCAGATTCGTTTTCGAGCACCTTATGGTAGAGGCGGGCGTTTTCAATGGCTGCGGCCGAATGCGCCGCCAGCATCTCGATCAGGCGCTGATCCTCAATCGAGAATTCTGGAGCCGTTGCTTTATCCGTCAGGTAAATTTGACCCAGCGGCCGACCGTAGGCCGAGATGGGCACGCCGAGGAAGGAATGCATCTTCGGATGACCGGCCGGGAAGCCGGAGGCTTTGGGGTGGTCGCTGATCTCCGGGATGCGGATGCTCTGTCCTGCCCGCAGCATCTCTCCGATCAAGCCATGTCCTTCAGGCTCATGCTCGATCTTTGCCACTTCTGCCCGGGAAAGGCCGACGGTGATGAACGTTTCCAGGCTGCCATCTTCGGCGGGCAAGCCAAGTGCGGCATAGCGCGCGCCCGAGAGTTCGCGTGCAGCGTGGATGACGCGCCGCAGCACGCCCTCGAGCGAAAGATCTGAGAACAAGCTCAAGGTGGCGCGGTGCAGGGCCATCATGTCCGAGCGGTAATCGTTATACCCCTGCGCACCTTGTTCCGGTTTTTGATTCAGTTCAGGCTCTCTTACGACCATGGGTTCACTTCAGGATAAATTCTACCCTATTCGAATGATGAGAACCAATTCGCGGGCCTCATGCTCCAGCAACATGGCTTTAGCCGCCGACCCCCACGATGTGCCAACCAATTCAGACCATCCCTGGGCTGATCTTGATAGTTTTTGCCAGCAGGTCTCGCCTATAAATGGGAACAGTGCGTCATGCACGAGGATGAAATCATGGGGAACGAACCCACTTCCCGCCTGGCGGGATTGTACAAGCTGAGCATCCAGGAGCGTCTAGACCAGGCTGCGCAAGCGAGCGGCTTGCCTGCTGAGCTCAAAGCGCTCTATGCCGAGCACAATGGGCTTGCCCCCGAACAGGCCGATCATATGATCGAAAATGTCATTGGGGTGTTTGGCCTGCCGCTCGGCATCGCCACGAATTTCCAGATCAACGGGGTCGAGCGTTTGATCCCCATGGCAATCGAAGAACCATCCGTCGTTGCTGGCGCGTCATTCATGGCCAAGCTCGCCCGCGCCGGGGGTGGATTCCAGGCTGAGAGCGATCCGCCGGAGATGATCGGGCAGATTCAGGTCCTCGACCTGCCTGATCCCGAAGCCGCAGCTCTCCTCATCCTGGAGCACGAGCAAGAACTTCTCGATCAGGCGAACGCAGCTGATGAACTCCTGGTCAACCTGGGCGGGGGAGCGCGCTCGCTCCACGTGCGCATGCTTAAGGAGACCGCAGTTGGACCCATGCTTATCATCCACCTGCTGTTCGATACGCGCGATGCGATGGGAGCGAACGCGGTCAACACGGCCCTGGAGCTGCTCGCACCGCGGATCGCGGAGCTGACCGGGGGGCGGTCGCACCTGCGCATCCTATCCAACCTGGCCGACCACCGCCTGGCCCGTGCCCGCTGCCGGATACCGGTTGAAAAGCTGGCGTTCGATCAATACTCGGGCGAGGACGTCCGCCAAGGCGTCATCGAGGCCTGGGCTTTCGCCGATGCGGATCCGTATCGCGCAGCCACGCATAACAAGGGGATCATGAACGGCATCGATGCGGTCGTAATTGCCACCGGCAATGACTGGCGAGCGGTTGAAGCCGGCGCCCATGCTTATGCCGCCCGCTCCGGGAGCTACCGGTCCTTGAGCACCTGGTCCGCGGGCGCGGATGGCTCCCTGCAGGGCGAGCTGGAACTGCCGCTTGCCCTCGGGACGATTGGTGGGGCTACCCGCGTGCACCCGCTCGCCCGGGCGAACCTCGCGCTGATGCAGATCGAGAACGCGCGCGAGCTGGCCCAGGTCGTCGCCGCTGTCGGGCTGGCACAGAACCTGGCGGCCTTGCGGGCGCTCGCCAGCGAAGGCATACAGCGGGGCCACATGTCCCTGCATGCAAGACAGGTGGCGATCGCCGCCGGTGCCCAGGGTGCGCAAATTGAGGCCATCGCCCGGCGCATGGTCGCTGACGGCACGATACACATTGACCAGGCCGAGGCGTATGTCCGCTCCGGCTATAGCGAGGATAGCAACAATGACCAGTCTGGTTCCTAAAGGTCTGATGATGAAGCCCGGCCAGGCAGTGGGGATCACCGGGTATGGTGCCTACATCCCCCGCTACCGGCTGCCGGCGACGGAGGTCGCCCGCATCTGGAAGGGGGGCAGCGGCGGCACGCCGATCAAGGAGAAGGCGGTCGCCGGCCTCGACGAAGACGTCATCACGATGTCGATCGAGGCCGCCAGGAACGCGCTCGCCAGGGCTCAAATCAACCCCTCCCTAATCCGGGCCGTATGGGTCGGTTCCGAATCACACCCTTACGCCGTGAAGCCGACCTCAACCGTCGTGGCGGAAGCGATCGGTGCGACACCCCATACCCAGGCTGCCGATTGGGAGTTTGCGTGCAAAGCCGGCACCGAAGCGGTACAGGCTGCGGTCGGTTTCGTCGGCTCGGGCATGGCTGCATATGCGTTGGCGATCGGTATGGACACGGCTCAGGGACGCCCGGGGGATGCGCTGGAGTACACAGCAGGCGCTGGTGGAGCGGCGTTCATCCTGGGTAGCGCGGAAACGGCCCTGGTCGAGATTGAGGGCAGCTATTCGTACGCCACGGATACCCCAGATTTCTGGCGCAGGGCCGACGAAAAGTACCCTGAGCATGGAGAACGCTTCACAGGCGAGCCAGCCTATTTCAAACATATCACTGCAGCTGCGCAAGCGCTGCTCGAAGAGCTGTCGAGTGCAGCCCGGGGATTACCGCTATGCGGTCTTTCACCAACCGAATACCAAGTTTCCGCAGCGTGTCGCCAAGAGCCTGGGTTTCACCGAGGAACAAATCGCCCCGGGCTTGCTCGTCCCCCGCATCGGCAATGTATATGCCGGTTCCGCATTGGTCGGGCTGACCGCCATTCTTGATATCGCCGAAGCCGGTGACCGGATCCTGCTCGTTTCGTATGGCTCCGGTGCCGGCTCGGATGCGATCAGCTTACGCGTTGGCCCTGCGCTGGCGGAGCGGAGAGAGGCTGCGCCGGATACGGAATCGTATATTGCCCGCCGCACCGAGATCGATTACGCAACCTATGCCCGTTATCGCAACAAGCTGATGGTGTGACCCTATGACAAAAAATCCATCGAAAGAGCAAGCCGTCTATATCACCGGCGTAGGCATGACGACCGCTGGGGAGCACTGGGACTTGACCTTGAAGGAGCTGGCGCTGCAGGCGATTTCGGCTGCCAGGGCGGAGGCCTCCCAAGCCGCGCCGCAGGCGCTTTTCGTTGCCAACATGCTCGCCTCGGCGCTGTCACGCCAGACCCAGTTGGGAGCGCTTCTGGCTGATTTTGCCGGGTTGCGGGGCATTGAAGCCGTCGCCATCGAAGCAGCCGGAGCCTCCGGAGGCCTTGCGCTTCGCCAGGCTTACCTGGCGCTCCAATCCGGTGCAATATCGTCGGCGCTCGTAGTCGGGGTCGAGAAAGTCACGGAACGGGTCACAAGCGAAGTCGAAGCCGCCGTCATGTATGCCGGCGACGCTGACTACGAGTCGATCCACGGCATCACACAGACCAGCCAGGCTGCGCTTCTGATGCGGCGCTACCTGCATGAATATGGCCTTCCAGCCGATGCGCTGGCGGATTTCAGTGTGAGCGCGCATGCAAACGGGGCGAACAACCCCTATGCGATGTTCCAGAAGCCCATCTCGCGTGAGGTGTATGCGCGGGCAGGGATCCTCAGCGATCCCCTGAACATGTTCGATGCCGCCCCGCTTGCCGATGGTGCGGCGGCGCTGTTCCTGGTGCGCTCCGATGCGCTGCCCGATTCCCAGATTTATCCCCTGGTTCAGATCTCGGGCTCAGCCTCCGCCATTGATTCGATCGCACTGCATGATAGGGCAAACCCGCTGATATTTTCTGCCGTCACCCTGGCCACCCAGAAGGCGCTCAGCCAGGCGGGGCGTTTCACAAGACGATATCGATTTCATCGAGCTGCACGATCGATTCTCGGTGTACGCCGCGCTGGCGCTGGAAGCTTCCGGATGGGCGGAACCAGGTCAGGGATGGCGGTTGGCCAGCGCCGGCGCAGTGGGAACCGGGAGCGGCACCCCGCTGTGCACCTTTGGCGGTTCGAAGGCGAGAGGAGACATCGGCGGGGCAACCGGTGTATACCAGGCGGCGGAGGCTGCGCTCCAGCTCCAGAACCGGGCCGGAAATGCGCAGGTCGAGGGGGCACAGCATGCCATGATCCAATGCCTGGGCGGTGTTGCAGCTACCGCAGTCACCCATGTCCTTTCGAGGCCGCAGGCTGCCTGAGAGCGATTTGATAGTTCTTGAGAGTCCAGCAACGCTAAACTCTACACCGTAGCAGGTCCTATACGGATCAGAGGAAGGTATCGATGGAAGTTTCCAGTCATTGGCGTCTGCGCAGTCAACGCTACGGCATGGTGGGCGAGGTTTGCCCTCATTGTGAACACAAAATCTTCCCCCCGCGCGACATCTGTCCAGAGTGCGGGCAAGATGCGAGAACCCACTTTCACTTCAGCGGGCGGGGCAAACTCTATTCTTTCACCACCCTTTACGATGCCCCTGCTGGACATGAAGAACAAGCGCCTTATACCGTCGCGCTGGTCGAATTGGACGAAGGTCCCCTCGTGACCGCGCAAATTACTGATCTCGGAGAGGACAAGCTCGAGATCGGTATGCCGGTCGAGATGGTCACCCGCAAACTTCGGTCAGAAGGCGAGCGCGGGATCATTGTGTACGGGTATAAGTTCCGGCCCTTGCTCCAGGCAGCCTGAAACCCTGGGAACTTTGTAACGGCCTGCTGAAATCAGCAGGCCGTTTTGCTTTCATGCGCTCCACTTGGATAGAACATCTGTGCTCGTTTTTGCATGAATCCGGTGATTGGGTGCGCTCGCCCCGCTTGACGCGCCCCAGCAGCTATGCTACCATGCGCGCTTGAGGTTCGCCTCGGGATGTGCAATTGCCGCCCCACGCTGACTAGGAGGAGCCCATGGCCCACCTGCGCCGGAAGTCCCTGGTGCTTACGCTACTGATCGTTCTTGTACTCGGAGCCACCGCATGCACCCGATCCGCCTCCACCCCGCCTCCATCAACCGATGAAGCCGGCGGTGGGGAACCGCAATCCGAGACCCAGGCTACGATGGATGCGGTCCGGTCCGCCATCCTGACCCAGACCGCCCAGGCGCTGGAAGGCTCCGGGCCAACCTCCACACCTACACCCGAGCCCACGGACGCCATGGCCGCGACCGAGGCTGTCCTCACGACCCCCACCGCTGTGCCCGGTCAAATTGAATACGTCGTCAAGGCCGGGGATTGGATCTTCAAGATCGCGCGTGAGTTCGGTGTCGACCCGCAGGATATCATCGATCTCAACAACCTGGCCGCTGGCAGCACACTCGAGGTCGGGCAGGTATTGCTCATCCCTTCCTCCGGCGCCGCGCCTGCGACGGCCGCCCCTCCAGCCCAGGTCACGACGACCGGGACACCCGGCACAGCCGTTCCCAGCGGGACGACGCATATCGTTCAACCGGGCGAGTGGATCTGGCAGATTGCGCGTATTTACGGGGTTGATCCACAGGCCATCATCGATGCTAACAACCTGACCTCCCCGGCGACGATCTACCCCGGGCAGGAGCTGATTATCCCCTGAGCGGACCTGCCGGCGGATACATCCAGGGCGACCCACGGGTCGCCCTGTTCCTTCTCAAGGAGTGAGCATGGATTTCAAGCTTGTCTCGACCTCAATGCTTTACCGAGGCAGGGTCTTCAACCTGCGCCAGGATACGCTCGAATATGAGGACGGGCATCATTACGAAGTCGATGTCGTTGAGCATGCTGGTGCGGTGGCATTCCTGCCCATGGAAGCTGACCACGCCGTGTGGTTCGTCCGCCAGTACCGGCACGCCGTAGGCCGGGAGCTGCTCGAACTTCCCGCCGGAGGTCTGAACGTTGGAGAAGAACCACGGGCGGCCGTCATCCGGGAGTGCCGGGAAGAGGTGGGCCTCGCCCCCGGGCAGATCACAGCGCTGGGACAGACCTTTCTCGCCCCCGGATATTCCTCTGAGCTGCTGCATTACTTCGTGGCCAGCGAGCTAACCGCTTCTCCGCTGCCCCAGGATGCAGATGAGCGGCTCTCCAAGGAACGCATCGCCTGGGACGAGGCGCTGCATATGCTTGAGAATGGCGAGTTTCTCGACGCAAAGACCGTGGTTGGTTTGTCCCTGGCCCGGTCCTGGCTTGCCAGCCAGGGGCGTTAGCGCACCGAAGCCTACGCCTCGATCCCCGTCCTTGAGGCCAGACCACAGATCAGACGCCTGGCGCCACGCACTGAACACCTTCCAGGTTTAAAACCTAGACGCTCTCAAATCGCCTGTGGTATACTTTCCGTTCTGCCGCCCGGTGCAAATGGGCGGTTGTCATGTCGGGCAAAAAAATTACTTCTCAACTGTTTGGATAAAATCATGACCGATATCATGGATGCAATAAAACCCGCAAAGAACGAAAATATCCCCGAGATGCGTTCAGGCGATTCGGTCTCGGTCCACTTCCGGATCTCGGAGGGCGACCGTGAGCGAGTTCAAGAATTCAAGGGCATCGTCATCCGCATCCGGCGGGGCGGGACCGACGCAAACGTGACAGTGCGCCGAACCGCATCGCACGGCATCGGGGTAGAACGCACCTTTCCGCTCCACTCCCCACGCCTGGAAAAGATTGAACTCCAACGGCGCGCCAAGGTCCGCCGCTCGCGGCTGTACTACCTGCGGGATAGAACGGGCAAGCGGGCGCGCTTGAAAGAACAGCGCGACTGACGAATCTCCCGGGCAGCGCCAAGCGCTGCTCTTTTTTTTTAATACGAGCACCACAACCCGACTCGGGGTACCATGGCTTGTTCGCGGTAAACTTCTGCCCTGGAGATTGGAACGAGATGCCCAAGGATCCACAGCCCAACCGCCGGCCGCTCGCCTTGTTCGATTCGGGCATTGGCGGGATCTCCATCCTGCGCGAGATCAGGCAGGCGCTGCCGGCTGAAGACGTGCTCTACCTGGCCGATCAAGCCCATGTCCCCTACGGCCCCCGCCCACTGGAAGAGATCCGGCGTTATAGCCTGGGGATCACCCGCTTCCTGCTCGATCAAGGCGCGAAACTGGTCGTCGTCGCCTGCAACACAGCCTCAGCTGCCAGCCTGGGGGACTTGCGGCGCGAGTTCCCCGAAGTGCCTTTCGTTGGCATGGAGCCCGCGGTAAAACCTGCGGCTGAAACGACCCGGAGCGGCGTCGTGGGCGTACTGGCAACCCCCACGACCTTTGAGGGGAAGCTCTATGCGTCGGTCGTAGAGAGATTTGCCGAGGGCGTGCGGGTGCTGCCCAGCGTCTTGCCCGGCCTGGTAGAACAAATCGAGGCTGGCCAATTCGAGAGTACAGGCGACGCACCAGATCTTGGCCCGTGGTATACAACCCCTGCTCGATGCGGGCGCCGATACGTTGGTATTGGCCTGCACCCACTACCCATTCGTCATCCCACAAATTCGGGCGATCACCGGCAGCGCCGTGCAGGTGATCGATCCCTCGCCTGCCATCGCCCGCCAGGCAGAACGCTTGCTCGAGCAAAATGCGATGCTGAATGATCAGCCAGATGGAAAGTTGCGGTTTTTCACGAGCGGGGATCCCGGAGAGCATGGCTGCTCAATTAGCGCGTTTCGGTTTCACGAGCCCAGCACCAGAGCAGGTTAGCTGGGACAAGACAGGCACCAGCCTGGCCGCTGCTGGCTGAGGGCGGCGTCCCCCGAGCGTCATACCTCCCGCGCTCGCCTCCAATGAAAACGAGGGTGCGTTCGCACCCTCGTCTGGCTTGGCTCAACTGGATCTGGGCTAGCTTTCTTCGTCCTGGACACCGACCTGGGCCAATTCTTTGGCCGAAATATTGGCGACAGCGGCCACGGTCTCACCCTTCTTGAGATCGATCACCCGCACCCCCATCGTGGACCGGCCTGCTTGCTTGATCTGCTTGATTTTTGTCCTCAAGACGATCCCCCCGCTCGAGATGATCGTCAGATCATCTTCTTCGTTGACCACGCGGGCTGCGGCAACTTTGCCGGTGACTTTGCGTTTATCACGGCTGAGGGTCACAAGGCCCATCGTGCCCCTGTTCTTGCTCGGGTATGCTTCGAGCGGGGTGCGCTTTCCATAGCCCTTCTCGGTCACGACCAGCAGGTCATCTCCAGGGACGACAACCGCCATCCCGGTCACCGCGTCGCCCTTGCGTAGATTGATTGCCTTCACGCCCATCGCTGGCCGCCCCATCGCCCGGGCCTGGCTCTCGTGGAAGCGAAGCGCTTGCCCCTGGGCGGTGACGATGATCACGTCATCCTTCCCGCTGGTGAGGCGCACCCAGTCCAACGTGTCGTCACCATCCAGCCCGATGGCGATCAATCCCGAGGGACGAACAGAGGCGAATTCCGGCAGCGCCACGCGCTTGATCTTCCCCTTGCGGGTGACCATCGTGCAGTAGTTTGCCGCTTTGAAATCGGGGACGACGACCGCTGCCGTGATCGATTCGTTGGCCTCCAGCGCCAGGATGTTGACGACCGGGATGCCGCGGGCGGTGCGGTCCGCATCCGGGATCTGGTATGCCTTCTCCGAGTAGACCTTTCCCCGGTCGGAGAAGAAGAGCACCGTATCCAGGGTGCGAGCCGGGATGAGCATCATCAGCTCATCCTCTTCCTTGATGGAATGGCCCTGCACGCCGCGACCGCCGCGACCCTGCCGGCGGTAGGTCTTGGCCAGCACACGCTTCACATAGCCGCGCTGCGTGATGCTGATCAAGACGGCCTCATCGGGGATCAGATCTTCCTCGCTGAACTCCTCGCTCACATCAGGCGCGATGTGCGTGCGTCGCTCATCTCCAAATTTCTCCGAGAGTTCTTTCAAGTCATCCTTGATCAGGGCCAGGATCTTCTTTGGATGCGCGAGCAAATCCTCGAGGTAGCTTGATCTGCTTCATCACTTCCTTATGTTCCTGCTCGATCTTCTTGCCGCTCCAAGGGCCGCCAGCCGCCTCAACTGCATGTCGAGGATGGCCTGGGCCTGCACCTCGCTCAACTTGAAGCGCGTGATCAGGCGTTCCTTGGCCTGGTCGGCATCTGATGATTTGCGAATGGTATCGATCACGTCATCCAGGTTGGCGAGGGCGATGAGCAGCCCATCGAGGATGTGCGCACGATCGCGCGCTTTTTGCAGCTCGAACTCGGACCGGCGGGTGATGACCACCAGGCGATGCTCGATGTACACGAGCAGCGCGCGCTTCAAGGGCAGCATGCGCGGTTCGTTGTTCGACCAGGGCAAGCAGCTGGACGCCGAAGGTCGTCTGCAGGGCGGTGTACTTGTAGAGTTGGTTGAGGACCTTGAGCGGTTGCGCGCCCCGCTTGAGCTCGATGACGATGCTCATCCCGCGCCGGTCAGATTCATCGCGCAAGTCAGAGATATCGCCCAGTTTGGAGCCCCGCACCAATTCGGCGATGCGTTCGATCAGGGCCGATTTGTTCACCTGGTAGGGAATTTCCGTGACGACGATGCGGTGCCGGTTGGTTCCCATCTCCTCGATATGAGCCACCGCCCGCACCACGATCCGACCGCGACCCGTGCTGTAGGCCTGCTTGATGCCTTCATTGCCGACGATCATCCCGCCCGTCGGAAAATCGGGCCCCGGAATAAAGGACATCAACTCGTCGAATGCAATCTCATCCACGCGGTCATAGTTGTCGACCATGAAGGAGATCGCGTTGGCCAGCTCCTTCAAATTGTGCGGGGGAATATTGGTCGCCATGCCAACCGCGATCCCGGCCGAGCCATTCAACAGGAGGTTGGGAAGCCGGGCCGGGAGGACGAGCGGCTCCTGCAGTGATCCGTCGAAGTTGTCGGTGAAATCAACCGTATCCTTCTCGATATCCACCAGGAGTTCGGCCGCCATGGCCCCCGTCCGGGCTTCCGTGTAACGCATCGCTGCTGGAGGATCGCCGTCGACGGATCCGAAATTGCCTTGCCCGTCCACGAGCATATAGCGCATCGAGAAATCCTGAGCCATGCGCGCCATCGCGTCATAGACCGCTTGATCGCTGTGAGGGTGATACTTACCGAGCACCTCGCCGACGATGCGGGCCGATTTGCGGTAGGCCGAGTTGGGGCGGATGCCCATTTCATGCATGGCGTACAGGATGCGCCGGTGGACCGGTTTTAGGCCGTCCCGGGCATCCGGCAGGGCGCGTGAGACGATCACGCTCATGGCGTAATCGAGGTACGCATTGCGCATTTGATCGTCGATATCGACCTGGCGTACGGTCCCGATTTCCATCCGAATCCTGTCTCTTGTATGCGTCTATAGATCGACAACCCGCCGGCGGCGGGTCGCCACTTGATTATACCGCAGGGGTCATATTTGGGACAGCGAACGGAGCTGGTGTACGTTATGTTCGATCGTTCAGGGGACCGGTTTGAGCACGACCAGGATCTCTACCTGGTCTATGTTGAGCGGCAGCAAGCGCGAGACGAGAACCGCCAACTGGGCTTCATGGATGCTGATGATGGCGTGCTCAGGCACGAGGCTCAACAAGGGGTCAGGTCCGGGTTGGAGGAGAGCTTTGCCACCTGCGGCAGCAAGCCGGCCAGCACATTCGCTTGCAGGTTCACCAGGCCAACCGGGTCGCCTTCAAATACCGTGTGCAAGGCCAGGACCTGGTTTCCACTGAGGATCTGCTCCTCCACCGGCAAGCCAAGATCACCCCCCAACGGCAAGCCGCCGACGTAATCCACGAGCGCCGCAAAAGCGTGCTCGTCCATGACAGAGACGATATCGATCTGGACCCGCAACGCGCGTTCAAGCGCTTCGATAAACGGGGGCGCGACCCCTCCCTCGGCGCTCCAGGCGAAGAATGATTCGAGGGTCACATTCGCTCCTTCGACCAGGTCGAGATTGGTCGGGACGCCGGTCAGGATCACGGGTGTCTCAGGAGGCTGGATCGAAAGCAGCCAGATGGCGCGCAAAGCCGGATCAGGCCGGTCAAACCGATCCACACCCAGGAGCAGGATCGTGGTGCGCGCTTCCCGATCGGGGGACCACCAGCGCGGGCCGCCATCCGGGAAGATGTCGAGGATGCGGGTAAGAGGCGAGGCTGTGCCTTCCTCGCCCAGCAGGACCGTAGCCATCCCGATGCAGAAACACATCGACACGAGCACGAGGATGATCGCCGGTCGCGATTTCATCCTGGCTGGTTCCCATCCCAAAGGTTGCCTGGCTCAAATGCCGTCATGTACTTCAATGCCCACTCGCTCGGACTCGGTAAGAAACTGCGGTTCAATTTCGTGGCTGACCCTGCCATCGCTGCAACCATTATACATAGCCTGGGGGCCTCCCCGCACGCCCACATTCGGCCAAAAGCCGTCGGAAAATTGACCATGTAAGCCATCGGTGCTATGAATCACGGTAACTCGCCCAGGAGGCCGCCATGACCTACCGCAGATCGCGCACGCTCATGATCGTCCTCGCTATCGTCATCATCCTTATCATCGTCGTGGGCATTGGGGGGCTTGTCGTCGTCCGCCGCTCCTTCCCGCAGACCGATGGCAGCTTCCAGATCCCATTCCTGAAGGATAAGGTCGAGGTCTATCGAGATGAATTCGGGATCCCCCACATCTACGCCAGCAACGAGTACGACCTGTTCGTTGCCCAGGGCTTCGTCCACGCCCAGGACCGGTTCTGGCAGATGGAGTTCTGGCGCCGGATCGGCGCGGGACGCCTGTCGGAGATCCTCGGCCCAAGCGCGCTCGAACAGGACCGGTTTATCCGCACGGTCGGCTGGAACCGCACTGCCCAGCAGGAAGCCGAGCTGTTGAGCGGGCCAGAGTTGGCCGCGCTGCAAGCCTATGCCGATGGGGTGAACTACTACATCAACAGCCAACGCGGCAAACTGAGCCTCGAGTTTACGCTGCTGGGGCTGACGGGCGTGAGCTTTGACCCGGAGCCCTGGACACCGGTGAACAGTTTGAGCTGGGCTAAGGTCATGGCCTGGGACCTGGGCGGAAACAGGACAGATGAGCTTACCCGGGCCAACATCCTTGCCGTCCTGGGCGCTGAAGCACTGGAAGAACTCATGCCTCCCTACCCGGCAGATTACCCGGTCATCGTCTCGCAAGCCTTGAACGAAGCCACGCTGGCAAGCGTGCCCGAAGCTGCATTTGATATGCGGGCCTTCGGGTCAGGCGAGGGGATCGGGAGCAACAACTGGGTCATCAGCGGCACGCGGACCGAGAGCGGCAAACCCATCCTGGCCAATGACCCCCACCTGGGGATCCAGATGCCTTCCATCTGGTACGAAGCCGGTTTGCACTGCGAGCCCGTTGGGCCGCAGTGCCCTTACAACATCGTCGGAGCGACCTTTGCCGGCGTGCCGGGCGTGATCATCGGTCACAACGATAACATCGCCTGGGGGGTCACGAACCTCGGCCCCGATGTCCAGGACCTGTTCGTTGAGAACCTCAACCCGGAGAATCCAAACCAGGTGGAGTTCCGCGGACGCTGGGAAGAGATGCAGGTGATCGAGGAGCAGATTTTCGTCGCCGGGCAGGAAGAACCGGAGATCCTGCGTGTGCGCGTCACCCGCCATGGTCCAATCATCAACGACGTGCTCAACGGTATCGAGGAGGATTGGTCCTATGGCTGGCAGCCGCTGGCGCTCTCATGGACAGCCCTGGAGCCGGGCACGATCGTCCAGAGCGTCCTCTCCCTCGACCGGGCAAGCAACTGGGAGGAATTCCGGGAGGCACTCCGCTACTGGGATGCCCCCAGCCAGAACTTCGTGTACGCCGACGTGGAGGGCAACATCGGCTACCAGGCGCCCGGCAAGATCCCGATCCGCGCCGCCGGCAACGGCACCCTGCCCGCTCCCGGATGGAGTGGTACCCACGAATGGATCGGCTACCTGGATTTCGAAGACCTGCCGAGCGCATTCAACCCGCAGGTTGGTTATATCGTCACCGCCAACAACGCCGTCGTGGACAGCACCTACCCTTACTTCCTCTCGGCCGACTGGTCGCCAGGGTTCCGGGCGCGGCGCATCATCGAGTTGATCGAAGGCACCGACAAGCTCACACTGGACGACATGAGGCGCATACAAGGCGATTCTTCCCCGATCTACGCACAGCGACATCCTGCCTTATGTCCTGGCCGTGTCGCCGAGCGAATCGCGGCAGGCCGAGGCGCTCGACATGCTGCGCACATGGGATGGCGTTGCTGACCGTGATAGCGCCGCAGCCGCGCTCTTCGAATCCTTGCGCGGCCACCTCATCATCCGGGTATTCCAGGATGAGGTCGGTGATGCGCTCCTCAGGCGGGCGGGTGGAGAACTCCAGGTTGCCCTGCTGCACCTGTTTGAGAAGCCCGATTCGCACTGGTTTGACGACATCGACACGGCACGAAGTGGAAAGCATGGAGCAAATGGTGCTGCTCGCGTTGCAAGATGCCATCGACGAACTGGACGAGAAGCTGGGTGGAGATATGGCCAGCTGGCGTTGGGGTGACCTCCACACGGCCACGTTTGAGAACCAGAGCCTGGGTCAGAGCGGGATCGGCTTGATCGAGGCCCTCTTCAATCGCGGTCCCGTCCCCGTGGATGGCGCCATCGCCACCGTGAACAACACCGGGTACAGCCTGAATGAGCCGTATGGCGTCACCACCGTCCCATCGATCCGGCACATCATCGACTTTGAGTATTTTGAGCAGTCCCTGGCGATGCACACCACCGGCCAATCGGGGCACGCGTACAACCGCCACTATGACGACATGATCGACCCGTGGCGAAACATCCAGTACCACCCCATGCTCTGGACACGCGGCCAGGTGGAGTCTGCCGCCGAAGCACATTTGACCCTGGTGCCGTAGAGGAAGATCCTGATCGGCGAAGACCCGTAGGGGCGCATTGCGATGCGCCCCTACATGCCGCCTGGATTGCGATCACCTTTCTTGTAGGGGCGACCGGCCGGTCGCCTGTACGCGGACCACCACACCAATCCCGGAAAGCAAATATCTGGGTTGTGAATGTATCGTGCCCCTACACGATTCCGACTAGATCACGGATTAACGAATCATCCGTAGGGGCGCATTGCGATGCGCCCCTACATGCCGTCTGTCTTGCGATCACCTTTTGTAGGGGCGACCGGCCGGTCCCTGTACGCGGACCACCACACCAATCCCGGAAAGCAAATATCTGGGTTGTGAAATCTATCGTGCCCCGTACACGACCGTCACTGAACGCATGTTCTCCCTCTAAGCCAACCTTCCGTAGGGGCGCATTGCGATGCGCCCCTACATGCCGTCTGGATTGCGACCACCTTTCTTGTCGGGGCGACCGGCCGGTCGCCTGTACGCAGACCACCACACCAATCCCGGAAAGCAAATATCTGGGTTGTGAAATGTATCGTGCCCCTACACGATTTCCTGACTGGGAGATTACTGGATTGACGAATTATCCGTAGGGGCGCATTGCGATGCGCCCCAAGATGCCGTCTGGGCTGCGATCACCCAACCGAAGAATACAAAAGGCACGGCGATGCCGTGCCCTTGATCCATCGAAGAAAGCCGCCCGCTCAACCTAGAAGATAAACACCTTCTCGGTCACCATCAGGCACATCAGGCCCATGATGATGACGGTTCCCAGCAACAGCAGCGAGAGAATCAGGCGCTGCCCGGGCGTCATTCCCAGGAAATTGCGGCGGGGTGGACGTGGTTCCTCGACTTCGAAGGGGATTTCCTGCTCTTCCTCAATAAACGGATCTTCCCCGTCCGAAAGCCTACGTAGATTATCAAACACTGGTCACCTCCCTGCACACCTGGCCGCTACGGCCGGCATGCTCCGGGGTCAGCGGCGTTCCCGCCTGCCGACATGCGCAGAGTTTATCCGAAACACTTCATATGTCAAAGGGCCGGATATGAGCAGATAAGCCTAGCACCTCGAGTTCACCGTCCTGCCGCCTAATCCTCAATCGACCATCCGGCAGGAGCCCATCGATCCAGCCCTGGTAAGTGCGAGTACCATCTTCTACCTTCAATAGATGCTCACGGTACGCCAGGTGCGAATCCAGCTTCCGGAGCAGGGCGGCGGGATCGGGTTGGTCCAACTCAGCTGCCAGGCAACCCACGATGCGTGCCGTCAAGCGCTCACGCTCTACAGGCTCGCCTTCCGACTCGACACAGGCAGCCGGGAAGTCGACTGCAGCCTGCGCAGGGAGCGAACCACGGGTAACGTTAACTCCGATCCCGAGCACGACGTAATCCAGGACCTTCCCCGACCAACTCGCCTCTGCCAGCGTCCCAGCCACTTTTCCGGTTTCGACCACGACATCGTTCGGCCATTTAATCCAGGACGCCACGCCGGACTCAGCCAAGGCTTCCACCACGGCCTGCGCACCGATCAGGGTAAAGTATCCTGGCAGGAGCGGACCGTTGGCTTGCGGGCGCAGGAGAATGCTCATGGCCAGGGCACCGCCGGGCTGGGTTATCCAGCTCCGTCCTCCACGCCCCCGACCTGCAGTCTGCTCGTCCGCCACAACCAGCGTGCCGTGTGCAGCTCCCGATCGGGCCAACTCCACGCAGACGTCGTTGGTCGAACCTATGCTGGCGAACACGTGCAACGGCAATCCCAGGCCGCCAACCGGCAGCAAGCTGCGCAATTTGACTTCATCCATGACGCGCCATTGTAGCCAGTGATGCACAAACCATGCCAGTGTCATTTCTCTCCGTGCGTGATCTCTGCTACAATCGATCTAACAACGAATGAAATATCTCTGGGCTCCCTGGCGGATGACCTATATCAAAGAAGGCGTACAGCCTGACCGCTGTCTTTTTTGCGATTTGCCCCAGCAAGCAGATGGCCCGGGCAACCTGATCCTCCATCGTGGGCAGCATGCGTTCGTCGTCTTGAACCGCTACCCCTACACCAACGGCCATATGATGGTCGTCCCCTTCGAACACCAGGACACCCTGGAAACACTCCCACAAGCCACGCTGAACGAGATGATCGCACTGACAAGTTCGGCGATGACGGTTTTGAGAAAAACCTACCAACCTGATGGGTTCAATTTGGGTGCCAACATCGGCGAAGCCGCCGGCGCTGGCGTGAAAGAACACATCCACATCCACGTGCTGCCACGTTGGTCCGGTGACACGAACTTCATGGCCACAACAGCCCATACGCGCGTCATCCCTGAAGGGCTGGATGAAACCTATGCACTCCTGGCCGCTTCTTGGGAAGGCATACCCTCAAGCTCATCTTAAATCGACGACTGATGTTCAACGCTAATCCCGAAAGAGGATGCCCATGACTGACAACACTTCTCCCCGCGATCCTGTCATCCTGGCCGCCGTAAGAACCCCGATGGGGCGTTTCCAGGGCGCGCTCAGCCCATTGAGCGCCACACAGCTGGGCGCAGCTGCCATCAAGGCTGCCGTAGAAATTGCCGGGCTTACAGATTTGGCCGAGATCGACGAAGTCCTGATGGGCAACGTCGTTTCCGCCGGGTTGGGTCAGGCGCCAGCCCGCCAGGCAGCGATCTTTGCTGGGCTGCCCCCGACCGTCGGGGCTTCCACGATCAACAAAGTCTGTGGTTCGGGGCTCAAAGCCGGGATGTTCGCCAGCCAGGCGATCAAAGCTGGAGATGCCGACCTGATCATCGCCGGCGGGATGGAGAGCATGAGCAATGCTCCCTACTTGCTGCGGGGCAGGAGTGGTGAACTGCGTTATGGTCACGCTCAACTGCTCGACGCGCTCCTGCTCGATGGCCTGTGGGATCCGTTCGAGGACTGGGCGATGGGCATGGCTGCCGAGTGGATCGCGGATGAATATGAGGTCTCGCGCGCGGCGATGGATGAATGGGCTTACGAAAGCCATCAGAAGGCCATCCAGGCGATCGACTCCGGCGCTTTCAAGGCCGAGATCGCTCCGGTGGAGGTGCCCGGCCGCAAGGGGTCGGTCGTCGTTGAAGAGGACGAGACCCCACGGCGTGACACTTCGCTGGAGAGGCTCGCCAAGCTGCCGCCCGCCTTCAAACCAGACGGGAAGGTGACGGCTGGGAATGCGCCCGGCTTGAACGATGGCGCATCGGCCGTCGTTATTGCCAGCCGCGAGAAAGCCGACCAACTGGGGATTAAGCCGCTGGCGCGCGTCGTGGGTTATGCACAGGCAGCCGTACCACCCAAGGAACTGTTCATCGCCCCCGCCCGCGCAATCCCCCGGCTGCTCGACCGAGTCGGGTGGTCAGCCGAAGATGTCGATTTGATCGAGCTAAACGAGGCTTTTGCCGCACAGGTGCTCGCCGATGGATATGCGCTCGGCGAATCGGGTTGGTCATGGGATAAGGTCAACGTCAACGGGGGCGCCATCGCGCTCGGCCATCCGATCGGCGCCTCGGGTGCGCGCGTCCTGACCACGCTGCTCCATGCGCTCAAAGCCCGTCAACTGCGGAGGGGGATCGCCTCGCTGTGCCTCGGCGGCGGCGAAGCGGTGGGCATGGCCATCGAGCTCGAATAAAGGCCACAGGCTATTCATTTCAACGTCGCTGGGTTCTGCCCGGCAAATCATTTTCCAGGCATCGTCGTCGGAGGGCTGCATGCAGATCAAGAAGATTTTCATCGTCGGAAGCGGCACCATGGGCAGCGGGATCGCGCAGACTGCGGCTGTCTCGGGCTACCAGGTGAGCATGATGGACATCTCGAGCGAAATGCTCGAGCGGGGCTTATCCTCCATCCGCACCTCGGTTGAAAAGCTCGGCGCAAAGGGCGCGATCACCGAGGACCAGGCCCAGTCGGCGCTCTCGATCGCGACCGGGCTGGACCTTGAACCCGCGCGAGAAGCGGATTTAATCATCGAAGCGGCGACGGAAAATCCGGAACTGAAGCTGAAGCTCTTCTCCGACCTGGACCAGTTGGCGCCGGCGCAAGCCCTGCTGGCCTCGAATACATCTTCAATCTCGTTGACCAAAATTGGCGCTGCCACCCGCCGGCCGGGGCAGGTCATCGGCATGCACTTCTTCAACCCGGTCCCACTGATGAAGCTCCTGGAGGTCGTGCGCGGGTTGGCGACCTCGGACGAGACAACCGAAACCACGCTTGCAGTCGGACGCCAGATGGGAAAAGAACCAGTTGAGGCGCTGGATTCGCCGGGCTTCATCTCAAACCGCATCCTGTGCCCGATGATTAATGAAGCGATTTATGCCCTGCAGGAAGGAATTGGGACAGAAGAGGCGATCGATACGGTCATGCGCCTCGGGATGAACCATCCGATGGGACCGCTCGCGCTGGCCGACCTGATCGGCCTGGATGTCGTACTCTTCGTCATGCAGGTGCTGCAGCGCGATCTGGGAGAGGACAAGTACCGGCCCTGTCCGCTGCTGCGGAAGATGGTCGACGCTGGTTACCTGGGCCGTAAGAGTGGTCGCGGGTTCTACTCCTATGCCTGAGGCAGCCTGGTCTCCTCACGCCCTGCTATAATCGGGATAGGATGATTGGTTCAATTGCACTTCACGTCATTCTGTACTATCTTGGAGCGGATGGAACTCGCTTGACGCTGTCAGGAGGTCGTTGAAATGAATGTGATTTTCCCGATCTGGTTCATCCTTGCCGCCATCTTTGCCTACCTGGCTTACATGCAGTGGCGCCTCTCGCAGGAAACCCTGAGGACGTTTCACTTCCGGTCACGCGAAGGGCAGGAACCAGTCGACGAATCGAAGGTAGAAGTCAACAAGGAAACGATCCAGGAATTTAATAACTACCTGGAGATGGTTAATTTCAGGAACAAGAAGCACCACCAATCCGCCGCGATCGGTTTCTTCGTGGCAGTCTTCCTGTCGCTCGTCTCGATGTTCCTGGTCGTGGGCAGGTTCTAAGCAAGACACCCGCGACACATATCAAGCAGCTCGGATTATATCCATGAGGCGGAGATGTTCTCCGCCTCCTTTTTTATTCCGAATCTTGATCCAACGGGGGAACGAAGCGCATGACGGCGAGCCCATCCGTGCCAGCCAGGACGAAGCGCAGGGCGCGGAAGATGCGCCACGCCGCACGAAAGTAAGGCGGCATCTGCCGGGGGGCCTCGACGGTCGTAAAGCCAAAACGATGATAGAAACTTGTCAAGCGCTCCCGACAGGTCAGCCACAGGGGCGGTTCCGTCCGGTGCATCAATTCACGCACCAGCGCGCTTGCGATCCCCTGCTTCCTCCAGCGGGGACGGACATAAAGTGAAGCCAATTCACGAACCTCTCCAGCGTGGTCCTTGCGCTGGATACAGCCGACGACCTCACCCGTGGGCAGCTCTGCAACCAGGAAACGCCGCCAATCCAACCCGAGCGGGTTCAGCCGGCCGGAGCGGATGAGCGAGACAAGCAGCGGCTTTTCGGCGCGTCGGGCGGGACGGATGGTGAAGGCCGGATTCTGCATGCGTTCAGGCATGTGTTTGGCGTTTAAGCCTGGGGATGGGATCGGCCGCTGACCCGGATTCCATCATCCCTTGAGCAGGGTTTCGAGGACCTCGCGCACCAGCTGGGGGTTGGCCTTGCCCTGCGTCTTGCGCATGACCTGGCCCACGAACCAGCCCAGGACCGTCTCCTTGCCCGATCGGAACGTCTCGACCTGATCCGGGTTCTCGGCCAGCACAGCCTGGGCGATGCGCTCCAGCTCACCCTCATCCGAGACCTGGGCCAGGTTTTCGCGATCCACGATCGCAGCCGGGGCCTCGCCGCTTTCCTGCACGCGCTCAATCAAATCCTTCCCGGTTGTGGCGTTGATTTTGTTCGCATTCACCATGGTGACAATTTCCGCCAGGTACTCGGGGGTCAACTTGAGCTCGCCGGCGGTGAGCCCGCGCGCCCGGATCAATCGCAGGACATCGTTCATCAACCAGTTGCTGATGTCCTTCGCCTCGCCTGAATAAGCAGCCAGGGCGCGCTCGAAGTAATCTGCAAGCGACCGCTCCTCGGTGAGGATTTCGGCGTCGTACAGCGGCAATCCAAACTGTTCGACGAAGCGCTGCCTGCGGGCGAGCGGAAGCTCGGGCAAATCGGCCAGGATGTGTTCTTTCCAGGCTGGATCGAGCAGGATCGGCAGCAGATCAGGCTCACGGAAGTAGCGGTAATCCGCCTCGGTCTCCTTCGAGCGCATCTTGCGCAGGGTGGCGGTTTCTTCATCCCAATCCAGCGTCCAGGCTTCGATCGCCCGTCCGGCGGATACCTCGCGAATCTGGCGCTCGATTTCGGCCTCGATGGCATCACGCAGGTTCTCAATCGAATTGACGTTCTTGATTTCGGTCTTCGGGTTCAGGACCTCACTGCCCGGCTCACGGATCGACACGTTGCCATCCACGCGCAGCTGTCCTCGCTCCATGTCGGCTTCGGAGATCCCGAGCCAGCGCAGCAATTGTCGTAGACGAATGATGTATTGGGCAGCCTCATCGGCAGAGCGAAGATCTGGCCCGGTGACCATCTCCACCAGCGGTACGCCGCAGCGGTTGAAATCGATCAAGCGCCGGTTGCGTTCGTGGACGGTCTTCCCGGCGTCCTCTTCGATGTGCAGCTTGGTGATCGACACCAAGCGGGAGGCGCCATCCTCAAGTGGAATCTCGATCGCGCCACCCCGGGCAAGCGGCTCATCATACTGGCTGATCTGATAACCCTTCGGAAGATCGGGATAGAAGTAGTTCTTGCGGGCGAAGAACGAACGCTCCTGGATCGAATCCGCCTGCATCGCCGCCGCCAGCAGGACAGCCTTCTCTACCACGGCCCTGTTCAGCACCGGCAGCACGCCCGGGAGCCCCGTGCAGACCGGGCAGATGTTCGAATTGGGCAATGCCCCCCACGAATTGGCGCTGCACCCGCAGAAGATCTTGGAGCGGGTGTTGAGCTGGATGTGGGTTTCAAGACCGATGACCGCTTCGAATTCCGGCATGTTTCCCTGTATACCTGTTACTCTTCGAGGATGGTGATGCGGGTAACCCTGTCCTCGACGGTGAGCGCCTGCGCGTTCTCAAGTCCACTGGTGACATATCCAAAGATGGTGAAGAACTCCTCCATCCCTTCCAGGCCCTCCAGGACGATGAAAATCTGGCTGCCGCTCGAAGCCAGCTGATCCTGCCGGAACCAGTAACCGAGCGCGCCGGCGGTCGCCGGGCTGCCGTTTTCGGAGGGCAGCAGGTAGCCGATGTCGCTCTCTGGTTGCCCGGCTGGCGAACCGGTCAGGATGAAGGCGCTTTCCTGGACGCTGTTGATGGGGAAATCATCCCAGTAACCGAGACGGGCGAGGACGACGAAGTTGTTCACCGATTGGGGAGCTGAAAGCGGTTCGAGTTTGACCTTGATGCGCCCCTTGGTGGTGTCGATGTTGGCCGTGTAGGTCTTGTCAAGATCGATGACCAGGTCCGGCTGACCGGTGTAGAGGCCTTCCCGCTCCGCCGGCGGGAGCGCTGCCAGGGGCCGCCCCTCTTCTGGGATGGGCACAATGGCCTCAGGCATCGCGGTCGGGGTCGGGATCTGGCTGCGCTCGACCTGCTCGATTTTGACCGTGATCAGCCGGTCGCCTTCGAAATCTGGATTCTCGTTCGGGTCGCGCAGGGTCAGCGAGCGCAGGACATCCATCCCTTCCAGCACCTTGCCGAAGATGGTGTGCAGCCCGTTCAGCCACGGCGTCGGGCCAAAGGTGATGAAGAACTGGCTGCCGTTCGTACCAGGACCAGCGTTGGCCATCGCCAGCAGGCCTTCCTGGTCGAAGAGCAACCCATGCGTAATCTCATCCTCAAACACGTACCCGGGGCCACCACCGCCGGTCCCGGTTGGATCACCGGTCTGCGCCATGAAGTCAGCCAGCACACGGTGGAAGGTGATCCCATCGTAATAGCCTGCCCTGCGCCAGGAAGATAAAGTTGTTGACGGTCATCGGCGCTTTATCGGCGAAGAGTTCAACCCGGACGTCGCCCTTCTCGGTGACGAGGACCGCCTGGTAGATGCCTTCCGGATCGATAGTCATCTCGGGCGGGCTGTCCCAGCTCATGCCAGTGCTCAGGCCAACCTCGGTCGGCTCCCGTATCTCTGGCAAACTCACCGTACCGCTGTCCACGCTGCTTGCGCCGGAGCAAGAAGCCAGGGCGATGAACAAGCCAAGCCATAGAACCCAGCGCACATAGTGCTTTATCATCTGCATCTCACTCCGCGCTCCCGCTGGCTGCGCCATCGCGCAGCACGAGAGGCTTGATCGATCGCCACGCTTCCGTCCCGGTAGCCGTTTCATAGGCCGACCCGAGCTGGAGCAGCGCGGCTTCACTGAAATCAGGTCCTAACAATTGAACGCCAATCGGCATGCCGCTCGAATCGAGCCCGGCCGGGATGGAGAGGCCGGGGATCCCGGCGTGATTGGCTGCCACCGTGAGCAAATCCGCATACTGCATGAGGACCGAATCGCCGTAGACGGCGCCCAGCTTGAAAGCCGTGGCTGGCGTCGTGGCCGTCAGGAGCGCATCCAGGCGGTAGGGACCAGCCGGATCGAACGCGCGCTCGAAATCGCGCCGGATCATGGTTCGCACGCGCAAAGCGCGGTCATAGTAATCCTTCTCATACTGCTCTGCGGAAACGTACATCCCCATCAAGATGCGCAGCTTGGGCTGCGGGCCAAAACCCTGCCCGCGCGAGCGCTGGTACATCTCGGCCAGGTCCTGCACCTCGTCCGTTGTGCGGTAGCCGTACTTCACCCCATCGTAGCGGTGCAGGTTGGAAGCAGCCTCCACCCGTGAGATGACGAAATAGGCCGGGATGCCGAAACGGGTGTTCGGCATGGGCACATCTTCCACGATCTCCGCCCCCAGGTCCGCATAGACTTGCGCCGCATGCTCCACGGCAGCCTGGACCTCGGCCGAGATCTCCTGCTCGATGAGCTCGCCGGTTTCAGGATCAGGGTATTTCAGCTTGGCGTAGTCCGGGGACAAGGCCGATGCGCATGCCGCGCACCTCCCGGCCCAGAAATTCGATGTAGTCTGGCACCGGGACCTTCGCCGCAGTCGCGTCCCGCTTGTCCGGTCCAGCCATCGCGCCCAGGGCGAGCGCCGCATCGTGCACGTTGCGCGCCACCGGGCCAGGGCAATCCAGCGAGGAGGCAAAGGCGATCAACCCGTAGCGCGAGACCCTGCCGTAGGTCGGTTTGAGCCCGACCACGCCGCAGAACGCCGCTGGCTGGCGGATGGAACCGGCCGTGTCCGTCCCCAGGGAAAGCCCGGCTTCCCCCGCGCTGACAGCGGCCGCGCTGCCCCCGGAGGAGCCCCCCGGTACGTAGGCCGGGTTCCATGGGTTCCCGACCGCGGGCAGGAACGCGGAGGATTCATTTGAGGATCCGAAGGTGAACTCATCCAGGTTGACCTTGCCGATCACGATCGCACCGGCTGCCTCCAACCTGCTCACGGGCGTCGCGGTGTAGGGCGCCGTGAAATTGCCCAGGATGCGTGACGCGGCCGTGGAGAGCGTGCCCTTGACACAGAAGATGTCCTTCACCGCCAGCGGCACGCCTGCGAGCGGGCCGGGGTCGTCGCCCGCAGCGAGCATGTCGTCAATCTGGCGCGCACGCTCTCGTGCACGTTCCGCTGTTACCGTGATGAAGGCATGGATCGCGTCCAGGTCACCCGGCTCCATCTGGTAGGGATCGAGTGAAGGAGCCCGGCCATCCACGGCGGCAATGCGCGCCAGCGCCGCGTCGACCAGTTCCAGCGCGCTGATCTCACCCGACCGCAGCAGGCGCGTTTGTTCGTATGCGGGCAGATCAACGGGGGAGCGGGTCACGCAAGATCCTCGTGCGGGATGTCCGGCACGACCAGGTAGCGATCGTGCAGCTCAGGCGCCTGGCTAAGGATGTCGTCCGCCTCGGGGCTGGGCTGGTGTTCGTCCTCACGCAGTTCGGGAGATGTTTGTAACGTGTAAGGCACGCCATGCGAGGTGATCGGAGTCGCATGATCGAGGTCAATCGACTCCAACTCGGCGATTGCCCGCAGCTGCTGGTTGAGCTCCGCACGCAGGTAGCGCGCTTCCTCCTCGGTGAGGTCGAGCGCGGCCAGGCTGACCAGGTGTTGGAAGGTGGGCTCGTCGATCGAGCCATGCACCTGAGGACTGTTATTTTGAGCCAAGGAGCTACTCCCATCCGGATGCGGCAGTCATTGTACCTGCTGCCCGGGGCCGGGTCAAAGGCCGGCGATTCTGTGCGAATTCCACCCTGGATTCGGCTTCTCCAAGGTTGTTGGCGCAGACCTTGCAGCCACCTTACGTTAGCTATCTGCAAGGTCGTTTCTCGGTCTCATATGTAAGAATGATGAGAGAAGAATAGCCCATCGTCCACAGGACGAAAACTTGAACTCAGGAGGTTCATATGAAAAATGTTCTTCGACCACGCAGCTTCGGAATGCTCGTCATCGCACTCATCCTCGCTGCCTCCATCTACGGCTTTGCCGCGTCCAACACCGTACCTGGCACAAGCGCCGGCGATGGATCGGGTGCGATCAGCGGCTATACCGTGAGCAACATCGTGTATGGCCTGAACAGCGATGGGGACCCGTCCGACATCGACTCGGTCTCCTTCACGCTGAGTGCCGCGGCCTCGGAGGCGTACATCTCCTTCGATGGCGGCACGAGCTGGTCGGGCTGCACGATCTCGGGCGGCACGAGCGTCACCTGCTCCGGCCTGTCTGAGTCGGTCCTCAGCGCAGCCAGCCTGCGTGTCGTAGCTGCGAACTAAACCCGTCAAGAACGATATAGACGGGAGGATGGCAGGGCACAGCCGCACAAATGTGTGCCTGTGCCCTGCCCCCTGACGATGAAACTCAGCAAACGGGTCAGAAAGGCGCTCGGTGGAGGGATGATCCTCTCCTTGATGGCCTTCGCCTGGATCATCCTCGCCCCGGCCCAGTTCGGCGGGCAGTCCGCCTACGTCATGGTAGCCGGCGCCAGCATGGAGCCCACCCTGCACCGAGGCGACCTGGTCGTCGTCCGTGAGACGCAAACCTACGAGGTTGGCGATGTGGTCACCTACCGCCATCCAACCATCGGGCCCATCATTCACCGCATCATCGACCGCTCCGGGGAGAGGTTCGTCTTCAAGGGCGACAACAACGAATGGATCGACTCGTATGAACCTGTCGGGGATGAACTCATCGGCAAGGAATGGCTTCACATCCCTGGCGCCGCGAGCTTGCTGCTCAAGCTTCGCATGCCGGCCGGACTTGCGCTATTATCCTTAGCAACCGCATTTATTGTCATGATCACGCTCCGCCAGAATGCCTTATCTGCCAGCGAAGGAGCGTTGAAGGAAAGCAGGACTGTGTCGGAAACCAAACGAATCGAAGCCTGGTCAGGCAACCTGGATGGGGTCATCTTCGCCCTGGGAGCGCTCGCGCTGGGTGCGTTCCTGCTGGGTTTGTTCGCGTTCTTGAAACCGATGACGATTCAAGTCCCGGACGACGTCTCCTTTGAACACCAGGGCAGCTTCGCCTACCATCAAGGGGCGCCGCCGAGCATCTACGATGGCGGCATGCTCACGACCGGGGATCCCGTCTTCCATCAACTCGTGCCCGTCATCGACCTTGAATTCGACTACCGCTTCGTGACCCAGGAGCCAACCCAGCTGGAAGGCCGCTACCGCCTATCGGTCCAGGTGGGAGACTCCAGCGGCTGGCAGCGCACGATCGACCTCATCCCGGAGACCGAATTTCGCGGGAACGTGGCCACGCTTGAGGCGCCCATCGACGTCGATAAGCTGGTTTCGCTGACCGAGCTCCTCAGGGAGCGCACCGGCTACCAGCGCCAGGTGTACACAACCGTTGTTCTTCCAGAGATTGTTGTCGAGGGCACCATTGGCGGGAACTCCCTTCCAGGATAGCTTCAACCCGCAGCTTAACTTCCAACTGGATGACATGGAGATGTACCTGCTTGCAGGTGATCCAGTGAATGGCTCCGGCGACCCACTCACACCAAGCGCGTCTGGCTTCATCACGCGTATGAAGGAAGAACCTGCCACCATCTCCATCCTGGGGCTTGATCTCACGGTCGAGAGTGCGCGCTGGATCGCCGGCGTAAGTTTTACACTTAGCGTCCTGGGCATCGCCGCCATCTTGATTGGGGTCCGATCCCTCACCAAGCGCAACCCAATGCTTGAGATCCTCATGCAGTATGGCGCGCTGCTCGTGGAAGTCGAGCAGTTCGACCCACCCGGGAGGCTTAAGCAAACCGAAATCCACAGCCTGGAGGACCTGGCGAAGCTGGCAGAACGGTCCGGGAACCTCATCTTCCACACGGAAGAAGGGGACCTGCACAAGTTCCAGGTCCGCACCAGTGAGGCCGTCTTCAACTTCGAATTGGATCTCGTGAGCGAAGGACAGTCGGCTAATCTATCCGACGACAGGGAATCCGGGGCATGAAACGACTCGGCCTATCCAGGCTCGCTTTGTTTGGAAGCCTCGCCCTGCTCATCCTGAGCATCAGCAGCGCTTTTGCCGCCACGAACAGCGTTCCCGCGACCCGTCTCGATGATGACAGCATCGCCATCGATGCGAACGCGCTCAAACCCGCTGCTTGCAACGGCCTGAACTTGACCAACATCGTCGTCGGCGCCTCCGGGACGAATGCCAACGACCTCATCCTGGGCACGGCCGGCGGCGATCACCTGCGTGGTTCCGACGGAAACGATTGCATCGTCGGCGGGAACGGGGATGACAACCTTGACGGCCAAAAGGGAAATGACATCATCCTCGGTGGGGACGGCAACGATGACCTGAGCGGTGGCCAGGACGACGACTTGCTCTATGGTGAAGCCGGGGATGACCGATTGAACGGCGGCCAGGGGACCGATGTCTGCGATGGGGGCCCTGGCAGCGACTCGGGGCACAACTCGTGTGAGACCGAGATCGATATTCCTTAGCCACCTCTGCGCCACACTACCCTACAGCGCACCCCGAAAAAGGTGCGCTTTGTGTTTCCCGGCTGGCTTAAGCATCCCCCTGCGGCTGAAGTAGTCCGACCTGCCCCACCTGGTCTATAATCGAGTCCATATCGATCACCCGTGCATCCATGGAGGTCTCCGCATGGCGCCAACGTCTTCGCCCACCGAGGGTCCGAGCCTCAAGCTTTCCGCAGAACATGAGATGATCCGCCAGGCAGCCAGGGACTTCGCCGAGAACGAGGTCGCCCCGATCGCGGCCGAGTTCGATGAGAGCGGCGAATTCCCAATTGAGACCATTCGCAAAATGGGCGAGATGGGTTTCATGGGGATCGAGGTGCCGGAAGAGTACGGCGGCGCCGGGATGGACACGCTGGCCTATGTCCTTGCGCTCGAGGAAATCAGCAAGGCGGATGCTGCCCACGGCACGATCATGTCCGTCAACAACTCGCTCTTCTGCTACGGGATACAGCGCTTCGGAACGGAAGACCAGAAGCAGAAGTACCTCAAGGCCGTCGCTTCCGGACAGGCCATCGGCGCGTACTCCCTGACCGAGCCGATGTCGGGTTCCGATGCCGGCACGATGCGCTCAAGGGCTACGCTCGATGGGGATGCGTACGTGCTTAACGGCCGAAAATCCTGGGTCTCATCCGCGCCCCGGGCCGACTTCGTGCTCGTCTTCGTGATGACGGATCCCGAACAGAAGCACCGCGGCGTGACCGCCTTCCTGGTCGACGCCAAGCAGCCGGGGTACACGCTCGGCAAGCCCGAACCCAAGCTCGGGATCCGGGCGTCAGCCACGAGCGAAATCGTCTTCGAGGATTACCGCTGCCCGGTGGAAGACCGCCTGGGCGAGGAGGGCGAGGGTTTCAAGATCGCCATGACCGTCCTTGACGCCGGGCGCATCGGCATCGCTTCCCAGGCATTGGGCATCTCGGAGGCTGCTTACCAGGCCAGCCTCGAGTACGCCCGCGAGCGGGAGGCGTTCGGGCAGAAGATCGGAGAATTCCAGGGCATTTCCTTCAAACTGGCCGACATGAAGACACGCATCGAGGCCAGCCGGCTGCTCATCTACAACGCCGCGCTGGCCAAACAGCGCGCCAAGCAGGAAGGTGGTCGCTATACGCTGGAGGCTTCGATGGCGAAGCTCTTCGCTTCCGAGACGGCCATGTTCTGCGCGCATGCCGCGGTCCAGATCCACGGCGGCATGGGGTACTCGAAGGAGCTGCCCATCGAGCGCTTCTTCCGCGATGCCAAGATTACCGAGATTTACGAGGGCACGAGCGAGATCCAGCGCCTGGTCATATCGCGCCTGGAGTTGGGCTTGCGCTGATCCTTCATAATTCGTGAAAATCAGCGCCCCCTGGTCTCTGCCTGCCCGTTCGGGCGAAACCGATTCTGGATACCTATGATGAGCAGCGGTGGACAGGCCGCTCCCCGTCCACGGGATGCGAACGCGACACGCCAGCCAGCTGGGTTGATATTCGACCGGGCATGGGGTCTCTTCAACCGGGGCAGCGCACTGTTCTTGCTCGCGCTCCTCGTCTATGCGTTCTCGCGATTCATCGGCATTGACAGATACCCAATCTACTTCTTTACCGACGAAGCCATCCAGGCCAACCTGGCCGCCGACCTCATCCGTGATCATCTCCACGGCGGCGATGGGATCTTCCTGCCAACGTACTTTAAGAACGTCTACGAGTACAACCTGAGCCTCTCCGTCTACCTGCAACTCCTTCCAACCTACTTCCTGGGCAAGTCAGTCATCGTGACGCGCATGGCCTCCGCCGTCGTTACCGTCTTCGGTGCAGCCGCCGTTGGCCAGTGCTTCTCCCTGCTGACCGGTAAGCGTTGGGGGTGGTTGGGGGTCATGTTGTTCGGCCTGACCCCGGCCTGGTTCCTGCATTCACGTACGGCCTTCGAGACAAGCCTGATGGTGAGCATGTACGCCGGGTTCCTGTATGCCTACCTGCTTTACACAACCCGATCTCCACGGTTCCTATTTCTCGCCGTCGTCTTCGCCGCGCTCACCTTCTACAGCTACGCCCCCGGGCAAATCATCATCCTCATAACGAGCTCTTTCCTGCTCATCGTCGACCGCCGCGTGCACTGGGAGAATCGCCGCATGCTCCTCACGGCCATCCCGCTGCTCTTGCTGCTCGCCGTTCCCTACTTTCGCTTCCAGGCGCTCCTGCCAGACGAGCACACGAACGCGCTGCGGATGTTGGAAAGCCACTGGGTCAAGGAGGGCAGCCTCCTATCAAAACTCTCGACCTCCCTCGGCTACTACCTGCGTGGATTGAACCCCGCCTACTGGTTCACCCCGAACGCCAGAGACCTCGTTCGCCATCAGATGGATGCGTTTGGACATCTGCTGCTCCCCACGGCTCCCCTGCTTGCGCTTGGCCTCATAATCGCACTTAAGCGGCATAGGGAACCCGCGGTTCGTGCGGTGCTCGCCTCCCTGCTGGCGATCCCCATGGCTGGCGTCCTCGTCGGCGTCGGCATCACGCGGGTGCTCTCCCTGGTCATCCCATTCGCATTGCTGAGCGGGTTAGCGCTGGTCTGGCTACTTGAACGGGTTCGCGAGCGGACAAGTTTGATCTTGCTCGCCCTCGCAGCGTTCGTCTTGCTGGCCGGGATCCAGATCGGGATGCTGGCCGATGCGCTCATCCGGGGTCCGGGATACACAGATGAGTACGGGATGATCGGCCTGCAGTGGGGGGCGAGCGAGGTGTTCGAAGAAATCAAGCAGCTGCAGAAGACCGACCCCGATCTGCGCATCTTCCTATCACCGACCTGGGCGAATGGCACGGATGTCCTGGCCCGCTTCTTCATCCCTGATGCAAGCACGCTCTCGATCGCCAATGCCGAAGGTTACCTCGAGAACATGCTCGATCTTCATGAGGGCATGCTCTTCGTGCTCACCCAGCCCGAGGTCGACCAGCTCCGCTCAGACCCAAAAATTGGGAGCGTGCAGGTCCTTGACCAACTCCGCTACCCGGATGGATCGCCCGGCTTCTCTTTCGTGAGCTTCTCATACTCGGACGAGGCGGAACACATCTTCACCGAGGAGCAAGCCGAACGCCAGCGCCCAAGGGTGGAAAGAATGACCATCCAGGGTCAGCCCGTCACGCTCGAACACCCCTACCTGGACATGGGGGAGATCGCCAACCTGTTCGACGGCGATACCTACACGCTGGCGCGCGTCTACGACGCCAACCCGGCCGTCCTCAAGCTTACGTTCGGCGAGCCGCGCACCATTCAGGGCATCACGCTCAGCACCGGCAGCATGGATTTTGAGCTCGCGCTTCGCGCGCTGAATGAGAACGGGACCGAACTTGCCAATGCTTCCGGCTCCTACCTCGGTTACCCGGACGACCCCACCGTCGAACTCGACTTCCCCACACGCGTATCGGACGTGAGCAGCCTTGTCCTGGAAATCACAAGCCTCACGCCCGGTGATCCGTTCAAGATCCACCTGCGTGAGCTTGAGGTCCGCTGATCGATGGCGAACCTCGAGACCCAACGCCTGACCTCCTCCAGCAATGGTGGGTGGCGTGGTTTTATCTCACCCCTCATCCTGATCCTGCTCGGCGCCTACCTCACCATCGTTAGCCCGCTTAAAACCGTCGCGGCCGCGGTCCTCCTGCTCGGCCTGCTGAGCTTCGCCGGCGCAAGCCTGGATGCCCAGGCAAGCAGCCTGCATTCGTGGCGGAACCGGTTTCAATCCTGGCTAGGAACCTCAAAGCGCAGCACGGATTGGCTTCTTTGCGGCTTCGGGTTCGCACTTGCGTCCCGGGCGGCAGCCGGGGACGGCCCACAAGTGGTCAGCAGCCTCGCCATTCCGCTTTGGTTGGCTGGGATGATCTGCACCTGGCGCGGCTTACGCACTGTGCCTGAGCGGGCGCGGCAGGATGACCGGCTGGATAAGCGCGAGCGGCTGGCATTGGCCGGGTTGATCGCAGCTGCATTCGTGTTGCGGGCCTGGAAGATCGGCAGCATGCCTTACGTGCTCTCAGGCGATGAGGGCTCGATCGGGCTTACAGGGTGGGAGTTTATCGATGGGACACGGAACAACCCGCTCGGCCTGGGTTGGTTCTCGTTTCCGTCGCTCTACTTCTGGCTGGTCTCCTGGAGCCAGGCTGTCTTCGGCCGGACGGCGGACGCCATCCGCCTCGTGTCGGCCGTGGTGGGGACACTCACCGTCCCGGTCACGTTCCTGCTGCTGCGCTCGATGTTCAACCGCAGGACGGCGTGGTTGGGGGCGATCTGGCTTGCATGCTTCCACCAGCACATCTTCTTCAGCCGGGTCGCCTACAACAACATCTTCGATGGGCTCTCCTTCTCCATCGCTGCGCTCGGGCTGTGGTCCGGCGCTCAAAGTGGGCGGAGATCGAGTTTTTTGATCGCGGGAATGGCCCTGGGGATTGCCCAGTACTTCTACACCACCGCCCGGCTCATACCTCTTGTGCTGGGATTGTGGTCGATCCATCTTACGCGTGGACAGGTCAATCGTTCGCGCTGGGCCTCCAACCTGGTCAGCCTGGCATGGCTGGCTTTGATCGCGGCTATGCCGCTGATCCTGCTCTACCTCCAACATCCCGAAAGCCTTGTCTTCACCGCCAGCCGGGTTTCGATGCTCATCCCGGGTTGGATCGAACCCGCCGCGGCAGCGTTAGGGACCACGCCGCTAGGGCTCGTGCTCGAGCAAATCTGGATTACGGCCTCAGGATTGACCATCTCCGAGCTGCAGGGCGTGTACTTTGGCTCAGGTGTACCGCTGCTGTTTGGCGTGTCAACCGTGCTATTTTTACTTGGCTTTGCCATCAGCCTGCTCTCCATCCGCAATCCCCGCCACAGCCTGCCCCTGCTCACACTCATGGGGACGTTGATCGTCGGTGGATTGAGCATCCAGGCGCCCAATGCACAGCGCATGCTGCTTCTCCCGCCCATGCTCGCCCTGTGGGTCGCCATGCCGCTGGACCGGACAGCGAAATGGTTCAGTACGCAAGCACCTGCGGGCAAACAGCTCTTCAACCTGTCGGCTGTGTTGCTCATAGGTGTAGCCGCCTTCCAGAATGTGAGCCATCTGTTTCGTGAGTATTTCCCGGCAGAGGCTTACGGCAGTCTAAATGGTGAAGTCACGATGGAGATGATCAACGTCTTGCGCGAGGAAGCGCCTGATGTCGAGGTCTACTTTGTCGGGGGTGAGCGCATGTACTTCAGCTCGATCCCGAGCCTGCCCTACCTTCTCCCGGGCAGGACAGGGCATGACCTCGAGGCGCCCTTCACAGTTGAAAGCGGGGAGGGAGAGACAGCCCACGCACATCTGTTCTTCATCCTGCCGGAACAAACGGCAGCGCTCGAGCAGATCCCGCGCAGATATAACCCGGGTGAAACCAGCACACGCTATAATCGGCATGGACGTTTGTTGTTCTACGAGTATCGCTACCAGCCATAAATCTCCGCGGATGAAGGAGTTCGTCTCTTGAAAGCCATTCTCTTCCATGAACACGGTGGACCGGAAGTCCTCAAGTACGAGGAGATCTCTACGCCCGTTCCCGGCCCGGGCCAAGCGCAGGTTCGTCTCAGGGCAGCGGCCCTGAATCGCGTGGATCTCTGGGTCCGAAACGGGTGGCCTGGCTTGAAACTCCCCTTGCCGCATATCAGCGGTTCAGACGGGGCAGGGGAAATCTCGGAGCTCGGGCCCGGCGTCGTAGGGTTCGAGGTCGGGCAGCGGGTGGCCATCAACGCCAACATCGGCTGCGGCCACTGCGAGGTCTGCCTGGCCGGCCGCGACAACATGTGCGAGGACTGGCACCTGCTGGGCGAAACGATCCACGGCACGCTGGCGGAATATGTCGTCGTGCCAGCCCGCAACCTGCTGGCCTTGCCTGATGAAATTGATTTTGAGACAGCTGCTGCGGCCGGCCTCGTCTACCAGACCGCCTGGCATTCGCTCATCATCCGCGGCCGGCTGCGAGCAGGGGAAAGCGTGCTCATCGTGGGCGCTTCGGGCGGGGTGAACACGGCCAGCATCCAGATTGCCAAACTTGCGGGCGCACGGGTGACCGTGGTCGGCTCGACTCCGGCGAAACTGGACCTGGCGCGCTCTCTGGGCGCGGACCAGGTCATCGACCGATCTGCTGAGGGTAACTGGTCCAAGGCGGCCTACCAGGCCAGCAACCGGCGCGGGTACGATGTCGTGGTCGACAACGTCGGCGCCGGCAGCATGCCCTCCAGCCTGCGGGCTGCCAGGAAGGGCGGGCGCATCCTGACCGTCGGCAACACCGGTGGACCGGTCTTCGAGATCGATAACCGCTACCTGTTTGCGAAGCACTTGTCGCTGCTCGGTTCCACGATGGGGACGCTTGAAGATTTTCGAACCGTGATGGGCCTGGTGTTCGAGGGAAAACTGCGGGCCGTGATCGACCGGATTTACCCGCTTCCCTCGGCCGCCGAAGCAGAAACCAGGCTGGAAGCCGGAGATCAGCTGGGAAAGATCGTCCTCTTGCATGAGACGTAGACCGTGGGTCGTAACCTTCATCAGTTTGCTAGTGTTAACGTTCTCGATCGTACAATTTTCGGGGTTGAGCGTTTGGGTCCGTTTGCCGGAGCTTGGGCTGACAGTCCCCGGATGGTACCTCCCGGCAAGGAGCCTGGCCTTCGGCGCTGCTGGACTGGTTGGCGCTGTGGGCATGTTCATGGGCAAGACCTGGTCGCCCAGGTTGTTGCGCGTATTGACCCTCCTTTATCTTGCCTGGTTCTGGGTCGACCGCTTGCTCATCCGCAGTTCAACCATGTCTCGCCAGGATTTGCCCTTCTACGGCACGCTGGCCTGCCTGGGGTCCTTGCTTGTGCTTTGGTTGCTTGGATGGAAACAGGTAAAGGCTTACGCTGAGGAGTTTGTCGAATGACCGAATCACCGCAAATCGACCGTCTCAATTCACTGCGCGAGCAAGCCGCTCTCGGTGGTGGTCAGGACCGGGTTGAACAACAGCATGCCCGCGGGAAACTGACGGCCCGTGAGCGGCTGGAACTGCTGCTAGACAAGGGTTCCTTCCGCGAAACAGATATGTTCGTCACCCACCGCACGACAGACTTTGGCCTGGATGAACGCAAGGTCCTGGGCGACAGCGTCGTGACGGGTTGGGGGACGATTGACGGCCGGCTTGTTTACGTGTTCTCGCAGGACTTCACAGTTTTCGGCGGCAGCCTCGGGGAAGTTCACGCCGAGAAGATATGCAAGATTATGGACATGGCCATCAAGAACGGCGCTCCGGTCATCGGTTTGAACGACTCGGGCGGAGCGCGCATCCAGGAGGGTGTGGTCTCCCTCGGGGCATACGCGGACATCTTCCTGCGCAATACGCTCGCATCCGGCGTGATCCCACAAATCAGCGCCATCATGGGGCCTTGTGCCGGCGGCGCCGTGTACTCGCCCGCGCTTACGGACTACATCTTCATGGTGCGCAACTCCTCCTACATGTTCGTCACCGGCCCGGATGTCGTGAAGACCGTGACCCACGAGGAAGTCTCCTTCGAGGAACTGGGCGGTGCGGATACCCATGCCAGCATCTCCGGGGTATGCCATTATGTTGCCGAGAACGAATCGGATTGCCTGTACATGATACGCGTGATGCTCTCCTACCTGCCCCAGAACAACATGGAGGACCCGCCCTTCGTCGCCTCCTCCGATGATCGCCTGCGCACCGAGGACGCGCTCGATCACATCATCCCTGACGACCCGAGCAAACCTTACGATATGCGCGATGTGATCAAGCTTGTCGTCGACGATGGCGTCTATTTTGAAGTTCACGAGCAGTATGCACAGAACATCGTGACCTGCTTCGCCCGCCTGGGGGGACACAGCGTGGGCATCATCGCCAACCAACCCAACGTGCTGGCAGGGGTGCTCGATATCAATTCATCGGACAAAGCCGGCCGCTTCGTCCGCTTCTGTGATTCGTTCAACCTGCCGCTGATCACCTTTGTCGATGTGCCTGGCTTCCTGCCCGGTACCGGGCAGGAGCATGGCGGGATCATCCGCCATGGAGCGAAGCTGCTTTACGCTTATTGTGAAGCAACGGTGCCAAAGATCACTGTTATCACGCGCAAGGCCTACGGCGGGGCGTATGACGTGATGTCATCCAAGCATATTCGCGGCGATCTCAACCTGGCCTGGCCTACCGCTGAACTGGCCGTCATGGGGCCGGATGGCGCGGTGAGCATCATCTTCCGCAACGAGCTTTCCTCGGCAGATGATCCTGATGTCCGCAAGAAAGAATTGGTGGATGAATACCGGGAGAAGTTCGCCCACCCCTACATCGCTGCCGGCCGGGGTTACATTGACGACATCATCGAACCGCGTTTTACCCGCCAGCGCCTGATCAATGGCCTGGAGATGCTGGCGAACAAACGCGATGCAAACCCGGCTAAGAAGCATGGCAACATCCCGCTTTAGCCAGCACGCAGACGCGCTGATGGTGCAGTCGGACGGCATGATCCAGATCGACGGCCACCGACTCTACTATCAGCGTTTCGGCATGCCTGCTTCTGAGGTCGTGCTCTTCCTGCATCACGGGTTGGGATCGACGCGGTCCTGGCGCCGGCAAATCGCACAGTTCACGGAAGCCGGCTTCGAGCTATTGCTGTATGATCGCTGGGGTTACGGCCGCTCGGAACAGCGGAGCGGGTTCCAAACCGGCTTTCTAACCCAGGGGGCAGAGGAAGCGATCGCAACCCTGGACGCCCTCGGACTCGAGCGTGTCCATGTCGTCGGGCACAGCGATGGCGGAACCATCGGCTTGCTCATGGCCGCCGGCTGGCCGGGGCGGGTCATCAGCCTGGTGGTCATTGCCGCCCACATCTACTACGAGCCAAAAATGCTCGATGGGCTGCTCGGGATCCAGGCGAATGTTCGCCGCCCGCCGCTGTCGACGGCCCTGGAGCGGGAACACGGCAAGCGAGCGCAGCAGCTGGCGCAGGCCTGGATCGAGCACTGGCTGCAGAGCGATCTCCATGAGTTAGATATGAAGGACCGCTTGGGTGAAATCGCCTGCCCCACCCTTGTAATCCAGGGCGAGTTCGATGAACATGCGACGGAGAGACACGCGCGCGACATCGCCGAGGGTGTCCAATCCGGGCAGCTGTGGTTGGTGCCAGGGGCAGGACATATGCCGATGCACGAGAGCCCTGACCTTTTCAACCAGGCCGTGATTGATTTCCTGCGGGGACAATCTGGAGTGTAGAGATAGCCATGTTCAACAAGGTTCTTGTCGCAAACCGGGGTGAGATCGCCGTCCGCATCATCCGCGCCTGCCGGGAGCTTGGCGTTGAGCACGGTCGCGGTCTACTCAGAAGCTGACCGGGCCGGGCTGCACGTCCGCCAGGCTGACGAGGCCTACTATATCGGGGGACCTGCGGCGCGCGAATTCGTACCTGCGCGGCGGATGTGATCATCGACGTCGCCAAGAAAAGCGGCGCCGGCGCGATCCACCCCGGATACGGATTCCTGGCCGAACGGGATGACTTCGCGCAGGCCGTCCAGGACGCCGGCCTGGTTTTCATCGGACCACGCCCATCGGCGATCGCCGCCATGGGCGACAAAGCTGTCGCCCGGGCAACGGTGGCGGCAGCCGGCGTCGAAGTCGTCCCGGGCACCGAGGGCGAGGGCGACCTGACCGATGATGACCTGCTCAGGCTGGCGCCAGGGATTGGTTTCCCGCTTCTGATCAAAGCCACGGCCGGTGGTGGCGGGAAAGGCATGCGCGAGGTCAACTCCCTGGAGGAGATGCCTGGCCTGCTCCAGGCCGCCCGCCGGGAGGCCGAGGCGGCCTTCGGCGATGGCAACGTCTACCTCGAGAAGCTCATCATCAATGCCCGCCACATCGAATTCCAGATCCTGGCCGACACGCACGGCGAGGTCATCCACCTTGGGGAGCGCGAGTGCTCGCTCCAGCGCCGGCACCAGAAGCTGCTCGAGGAATCCCCCTCGCCCTTTATGAATGAGGCCCTGCGAGCAAAGATGGGCGAGGTCGCCTGCAAAGCCTCGCGTGCGGTGGATTACCTCAACGCCGGTACGATCGAGTTCCTGGTGGACAAGGACGAGAATTACTACTTCCTCGAGATGAACACCCGCCTGCAGGTCGAGCATCCAGTGACCGAAATCGTCACCGGCATCGATATCGTCAAGGAACAACTCCGCATCGCACGCGGCCGCAAGATGCGCTACACGCAGGAGGACATCGAGCTCACCGGATGGGCGATCGAATGCCGCGTGAACGCCGAGGATCCCTATAACAACTTCATCCCTTCCACTGGGACATTAAGCTCGGTCGTCCCCCCCAGCGGCCCGGGAGTGCGCATCGATACAGGCGTGTATGCTGGATTTCAAATCTCCCCCTACTACGATTCGCTGATTTCGAAGGTCATCTGCTGGGGCGAAACGCGGGGAGAAGCCATCCTGCGCATGCGCCGGGCGCTGGAGGAGTACCGCATCCTGGGCGTGAAAACGAACATCCCCTTCCACCAGAACATCATGGCATCCACCCGCTTCATCGCCGGCGCATTCGATACACGCTTTGTCGAGGAACGTTTCTCGATGGATGAAGTCGAACATGGCGATGAGGATCGGGAGATGGTCGCAGCAGTGATGGCGACGCTCGTCGCCCATCACGAAATCCAGCAGGCATCGCAGATCGTGCGCCGCAATAAACGTGACGCAAGCAACTGGAAATGGGTCGGACGCTGGGAGCGCATGCACCGCTAGCGAGGATGGAAAATGAAGTACATCGCAACGATAGGCGATAGGCAAATCGAGATCGAACTTCTGCCCGATCAGCAGCTCAGCGTGGATGGAGCGCTGGTCGAGGCCGATTTCCAGTCTGTTGCAAACCAGCCAATCTACTCACTCATCTTGAATGGCCTGTCCTATGAGGCCTCCATATCGCAAGGTGAAGAAGGCCTGCAGGTGCTGCTGCTGGGTCAGCTTTTCAACGTCGCCGTGGAGGATGAACGCCAGCGCCGTTTGCGACAGAGTTCTGGGGGTGCAGCAGTCCTCGGGGGTGATTACATCTTGAAAGCCCCCATGCCCGGGATGGTCGTCACCATCCCAGTCGAGGAAGGCCAGGAAGTCACCACGGGGGATATCCTGATTATCCTCGAGTCGATGAAGATGCAGAACGAACTCAAGGCACCGCGTGACGGCCTTATCAGCCGGGTGCGGGTGCACGCCGGCGACAGCGTCGATCAGAATCAAGTCATGCTCATCATCAGTTAGGGCGAATAACCAGTGGAAATCGAGGCCAAGTTTTACACCCCCGCCCGACAGGCCATGCGCAGCAAGATCCTGAACCGGGGCGGGCGCGTCTTAAGCGGCCGCTACCTCGAGCGAAACTTCCGATTGGATGATGAGCAGGCGACCTTATCGGCCGGGAAGCCCTCCTTCGCCTGCGGCAGGGCGCACGGGTCACGCTCACCTACAAGCGGGGCACTGCGCAGTTCGAGCAGCGCGAGGAAACCGAGATCGAGGTCGATGATTTCGACCGGGCGCTCGAGCTGCTCACCTCGCTTGGCTACTCAACGATCGCGATCTACGAAAAGTACCGCGAGGTCCTGCTCCTTGACCCGGTCACGCTCATGCTCGATGAACTCCCCTTCGGTTGCTTTCTCGAAATCGAAGGCGCTGACCTGCCCAGCATCCAGCAAGCAGCAGCGGCCCTGGACCTGGCTTGGGATGCGCGCGTCCAGCGGAGCTACCTCTCCATCGTCAAGCGCTTACGGGGAACGCTTGGGTTTGCGTTCTCAGAGATCACCTTCGCGAATTTCGAGCAGATGGACCCCATACCATCCGCTGCCTTGCAAGAAGCGATAGGCCAGGCCGCCGGCCATGGATAAGTCTCTAAACAGGAAGCTCGCCGATGCCCTCGAACGCTGGAAGGCCGGTCCGCTTGCTCAGGCCTTATCCAGGCGAGGTGAGGCGCGCGAGACTTTCTACACCCAATCCGGGATCCCCGTCGAGCGTGTTTACCTGCCCGAGGCAGATTTCGATTACCTCGCCAAGCTCGGCTTGCCTGGGGAATTTCCTTTCACGCGCGGGGTCCAGTCCACCATGTACCGCGGCCGGCCATGGACGATGAGGCAGTATGCCGGGTACGCCTCCGCCCAGGAGACGAACCACCGCTTCCGCTACTTGCTCGATCAAGGCCAGACCGGCCTATCCGTGGCTTTCGATCTTCCAACGCAGATTGGCTACGATGCCGATGATGAACTCGCCCGGGGCGAGGTCGGACGGGTCGGCGTATCGGTATCCAGCCTGGAAGACATGGCCGCCCTCTTCGAAGGGATCCCGCTCGATAAAGTCTCGACCAGCATGACGATCAATGCTCCTGCTGCGATTTTGCTGGCGATGTACATCGCCGTGGCCCGGCGGCAGGGCGTCGAGCCGTCCAAGCTGCGGGGGACAATCCAGAACGATATCCTGAAGGAATATATTGCGCGCGGGACCTACATCTTCCCGCCAAAACCGGCTATGCGCCTGATCACGGATGTCTTCAGCTACTGCAAGGAAGACGTGCCCAATTGGAACACGATTTCTGTCTCGGGTTACCATATCCGCGAAGCTGGATCGACGGCTGTCCAGGAAGTGGCTTTTACGCTCGCCAACGCCAGGGCTTATCTAGACGCAGCGATTGCAGCCGGTCTGAACGTCGACGATGTCGCCCCCCAGCTGGCATTCTTCTTCAACGCCCACAATGACTTCCTGGAAGAAGTAGCCAAGTTCAGGGCCGCCCGGCGGATGTGGGCCTACATCACGCGTGAACATTACGGCGCCCAGGATCCACGTTCGTGGCGTCTTCGATTTCACACGCAGACCGCCGGCTCCACCCTCACCGCGCAACAGCCAGCCAACAACGTTGTCCGCGTTGCCATCCAAGCGCTCGCAGCAGTCCTCGGCGGCACCCAGTCCCTCCACACGAACAGCATGGATGAAGCCCTTGGGCTCCCCACGGAACACGCGGTCCAGGTCGCCTTGCGCACACAGCAAATCCTGGATGCCGAATCAGGGGTCGTGCACACGATTGACCCCCTGGCCGGTGCGTATGCGATCGAAGCTCTCACGGACGAAATCGAAACCCAGGCCACGCGCTACATGGCGCAGATCGAAACCATGGGAGGCGCATTGGCCGCCGTCGAGGCAGGTTTCATGCAGCACGAGATCCACGAGAGCGCTTACCAGACTCAGAGGCGGATTGAAGCCGGTGAAGAGCACGTCGTCGGCGTCAATATCTATGTCGCGGATGAAATTACCCCGCTCAAGGCGCTCAGGGTGGATCCAGACATGGAAGACGAGGCGCGTACGAGGCTGGAAGTGCTGCGCTCACGCAGAAACGCGGCGGCAGCTGCAGGAGCGCTGGAAGCTGTCCGCGCTGCTGCCAGCGGTGGTGCGAACCTGATGCCTGGCTTTATCGACGCGGTGGAAAACGGGTGCACGCTGGGTGAAATTTGCGGCGTGCTGCGGCAGGTTTGGGGCGAATACCGGCCAAGCTCTACCCTCTAGGTTTGTTCGAGCCGTTGCTTTCTCCAATTCAAGCGAAAACTGAGCTCACAAGCGAGATGTTCTCCCGTCCTGCAGGACGACTTGCCCCTGTTCGAGCAGGATTTTCAGCTTCTCGAGATTCTGCCGCACAGCTGACTTGACGCGGCGAGCGGCCAATCCTTCGAGCAATCCTGGAAGCCCTAGATTGAGCCGCCAACGGTCGATGATCTCCGTCGAACCTGATCGATTTAGTTCATCTCGCGCTCGAGCTCCGGCATCGAGGGGGGTACAGTGCGGATCACCACCGAACGCCAGGGTCGATGGCAGCAACCTCAAGGACCTGCTCGTCCTCTTTGCGCCTTTGGTGAAACCGCGCCCTCATGAACGCCGTCGCCTGAGATCTTCGTTACATCCATGACGAAGTAGTTCCACTCCGGGTAATTTTCTGGATTGGCAGCGTACCGGAATACGCCCTCAGCTGGCTTCTGGATCTTGATGCGATTTTCAAACTCGATCATGTGGATCCTTTCCTACAACTCGTTCAACCACCTGAATTATAGGACATGAACCTTAATGAGTTCCTCACCGGATGTTGAAGCACCCGCCGCGGTGCCCAGCGACCCTCCCAACGGTCCTTCGCACTTCAGCGGATGCCGGTGTCGATTTCGATGTCCAGCGTTAGGACCTCTCCCGCTCGAAGCTCGATCTGGACCGGCAGCCCGGCCGCACTATCGATCCCGATCCGGTTGATATCGACGACGTAACTCCCGACCGGCAGCGTGACGTTGTAGGCACCTGTGGAGTCAATTTCGGCCCGGATCATCTCCGTTTGACCATCAACTTTGTAGACGACAATCTGGCGTGCGGCATACACTTCCGGCGCCGCAGTGGGTTCGGGTTCGCCCTCTCGCACGACCGGCACCAATGGTCCGATCGATACCTGGCCGCGGAGCGTTGCCCACTCCGCCGGTTGCCTGGCGCAGCTCGAGACCGCCACAAGGACCATCCACAATACGAATAGCCCACCTATAGGTCTTCGCATTCCCATGCCTCCTCGTTCATCGACATGCTCAATCAGAGTTCCTTGATTTAATCACAGGCTGGAGGCCGTGGAACATCGCACCGCTCTTCAGCCCTACCGTGCTAACGCATACAGGGAGCCGATAGTTCCTTAGAATACTTGATCCGGCACGGGGACGGAGGAATGATGTACACTTCGCCCTCGGGAAGACACGCTGCAAAGGGCACCGATGAGAGAAACGTGGCAGGTCATCGTGATCGGCGGTGGCCCAGCAGGTTTGATGGCTGCCGGGCAGGCTGCCGCGTCCGGTGCGCGGACGATGCTGCTCGAGAAGATGGACCGGCCAGGCCGCAAGCTGCGCATCACCGGCAAAGGCCGCTGCAACCTGACGAACATCGCCAGCATGGAGGAATTCCAGCTGCACTTCCACCCAAACGGACGTTTTCTTCAGCATGCCTTCCACCGCTTCTTCACCCAGGACCTGCTCGACTTCCTCAGCACCCTGCGGATAGATACCACAATCGAGCGCGGCGGGCGGGTGTTTCCAGCTAGCGGCGATGCGCAGCAAGTGGTGGACGCCCTGGTGGGTTGGGCACAGGAACAGGGGGTGACGATCCGTACCAACAGGCGGGTGAGCGCGTTAGAACGGGGGGATGCCGGTTGGCACCTCTCCGTAGAACGTCTGCGCTCGCGCGGCCAGATGCCGACAACCGGTGCGGATGTCAGCGAAGAACGCCTGAGTGGGAAGGCCGTGATCCTGGCCACCGGCGGGGCATCGTACCCGGGAACAGGTTCCACCGGAGATGGTTACCGGCTGGCCGAGACGCTTGGACACCCGGTCACGCCCATCCGTCCGGCGCTGGTCCCGCTCATCACGGCAGACGATCTCGTCGGACGCCTGCAAGGGCTGTCACTGCGAAATGTGCGCTGCACTTTGCTCACCAATGGCAAACCCCAGGCCCGGGAATTCGGGGAGATGCTTTTCACCCATAATGGGCTCTCGGGGCCGATCATCCTGACCCTGAGCCGCCGGGCCGTTGATGGCTTGTTGACAGGAGCCAGGGTTTCGGTCTCGATTGACCTGAAACCAGCCCTCGAACAGGACATCCTCGATGCCCGGCTGCGGCGAGAATTCGATGCGCACGGGAAGCGCCTGTTCAAGACCATCCTGGGCGAGTTGCTCCCCCGTTCGCTGATCCCCATCTGCATTGACCTGACGGGTATCCCTGCCGATAAGCCGGGCCACCAGATTACTGCGGATGAGCGCAAACGGCTGCGCCTGTGGCTGAAGGATTTTCAGCTCGAGATCGTCGGGCATGCGCCAATCGCGCAGGCCATCGTCACAGCCGGGGGCGTCGACTTGAAGCAGGTGGACCCGCGCAGCCTGGAGTCGCGGCTCCATCCAGGGCTTTTTTTCGCCGGGGAGCTTCTCGACCTGGATGCGGACACCGGTGGGTTCAACTTGCAAGCCGCGTTCTCGACCGGCTGGCTGGCTGGCGGCTCCGCCGGCATGTATGCCATGGCGAACTGATTACCCTGTTCCATGAACAGTGTAGGAAAGCGAAACCTATGAGCCTTCCAGGGTTTTCGCCTGTCGTACCTACCGGACGGTCACGCTCAAGGTATAAGTCCAGGCATTTTTTTCGCCCCCCTCCCAGGGCTGGCTGTAAGTCAAGACCACCTGCGTGCTGCCAGATCCCATCCCCTGGAAAGTCCACCTTTGTGCCCCTGGAGCACCAACCAGTGCCTTATCCTCGCCCGCAGCAGGTTCCTCGAAGGCTTCCGCTACTTGCGCCAAGACGGCAGGATCACTTATCTCCGCCTGGTCATCCCACTGGAAGCCTGTCGTCGGGTTGGAGCACAGGACGAGCTCCAACCTCTCCCCGGCAGCCAGTTCAACCATCCCGCTTCGAGTCCCCTCAGCGTAAAAATCATCACAGCTGACCTTGATACCGGCTTCGGTACCAGCACACCCGCTCAATCCCATGAACACACCGATCATCAAGAAGCAGAGCAAGTTTCTCATGGCAACCTCCATCCGATCGCCAGGTTCGGCCTGATTCACACGCCGATTTCAAGCACTTAACGCATCTGATCCGGCAGTTGTTCCCGCTGCAGGCCAATGCACCGACGGCTCCCTTGAATAGAGGTCATTCTGCAGTTGATCATGGGCCGCGTAATCGCCTAGAATAGAGTACACAAGGAGCTCCGGAGGACGGATGTCAACGATCAAACGCATCAACCACATTGCCCTCGTCGTGGAAGACATCGAAGCCGCGCTCCATTTCTGGCGTGACACGCTCCAGTTGGAGGTTGCCCACGTGGAAGATGTGCCCGACCAGGATTCGGTGGTCGCATTCCTGCCCATCGCCGATATTGAGGTTGAGCTGGTCAAGCCCACGAGCAAGGAAAGCGGCGTGGCGCGTTACCTGGGGAAGCGCGGTCCTGGCATCCACCATATTTGTTTCGAGGTCGACGATATCGAGTCGTGCCTGGGCCTGCTGAAGGAGAAGGGGATCACCCTTATTAACCCCGAACCGGTTGTGGGAACCGCCGGCAAACGAATTGCATTCTTGCACCCGAGCAGCACGCATGGCGTGCTGATCGAGTTGTACGAAGTTAGCCCCCAGGAGCCTGAAATCCGGCTCGCGCGCGCCCGTGGCCTGGCCGACCGCGCCCGGATCCAGGGCCAGGTCGTCGCCGCTGGCATGTTGGGTTTCCTGCGAGGCCTGCGTTCCAACGGCAACCCACTCGAAGACTGACCGGCGCCTCAGGCCGTTTGAGCTACCTTCCCGCGGGTAAGCTTTACCAGGTCGTCCGGTGCGAGCCGAAAGACCGCGCGCGGGTTGCCTGCCGCCGCCCAGATCACCTCAAACTTCATCAGGTCTGAATCGATCCACGTCTCGAGCGGGGTGAGATGGCCAACGGGGGGCACCCCACCAATGGCGAACCCGGTTAGCTCCCGTACCTCGTCGGCCGTCGCCATCCGCAGCGGGCTCCCTACCAGGCGGCTTACTTTCTCCTCGTCGACTCGATTGGCACCACAGGCGATGACCAGGATCGGCCGCGCTGAAGGCTCTGAGAGGAATATGAGCGATTTGGCAATCTGCCCAACTTCACACCCAACGGCATGGGCGGCCTCGACTGCCGTCCGCGTGCTGCCCGGAAGCTCGACGACCTGCAGCGTGATCCCGCGCGCATCCAGCGCCTGCTGCACCCGTGCGGCGCTGCGGCTCAGTTCAGTTTGATCCTGGGAGGCTGGCATGGCTCTTACTCCAATCCGGTGGCCAGGGTGCAAGTGTACGCTGAACGCTTTAACGCGCCAACCCCGCCGGTCGGCGGGGTTGGGCCTATGGCCGGGAGGTGCCATGTCCTAGCTGGTGATAGAGACTTTTTCGGTCGCCTTTTCGGGCTCGTGATGGAGGATTTCGGCCAGGATCTTGGCCAAAATTGCCGTGCAGGCCGTCATGCCCAGGCCGGCCGCCATGGCCGCCGTGCTGTACATGACGATCATCAATGGCGAGACGAGGACGAAGGAGATTGGCGAGCCGTACTCCTCGACCAGCCCCGGGGCGATTAACGCGGTCATAATCGCAATTGGCGCGAAGAGTACGTAGCCCGCCTTCACCAGCAGCGACCCGGCGCTGCCTTCGAATACTCGGTTCACGGTCGTGAACATCAAACCGCTCAACATGCCTGAGAGGAAGAGGCCGACCGCCTCTGCAAATAGGCTCAGGCCCGAAGGCAGGTAGCCGAAGTGGAGCGCCATGAAACCCAGCCCCATCGCCGGCCATGCCAGGCCGATCATCACGATCGCCATACGCTGTGTCTTGTCCATTTTGCCCTCCCGGCACTTTCGTTGGTTGCCCCGGATTCGAACCCGGGCTCTTTACACCAAGATTGTGCCACAGCCCAAATGCGTGCGGGGAAGAATGTAAGGCGTTTGCAAGCTGCCTCACACACGAAGACTGCACGCCTGGAGAGGGCTTAACTGCGCATGCTATAATCCCCGCAGCCCATTTTCGACGCTGGAGGATGTTGGATGTTTGATGAATCGATGCTGGACGCGCTTCGACAGGCTATGGAGAAATGGGAAGAGACAACCCTCCAGCAAACCCTGGCATCCTTTCCAGAGCGCCAAACTCGCTTCATGACGACCTCCTCAGATGAGGTGAATAGGCTTTACACCCCACTCGACCTGGCCGGTATGGACTACCTGTCCGATATCGGGCTGCCAGGGGAATACCCCTTCACACGCGGGATCCATCCCACCCTCTACCGCGGCCGGCCCTGGACGCGGCGCATGTTCGCCGGATTTGGCACGGCTGAGGAAACCAACCAGCGCTTCAAGTACCTGCTCGAACAAGGCCAGACCGGGCTGTCGATCGCCTTCGACCTGCCTACCTTGATGGGCTATGACACCGATGCCCCCGAAGCGCTCGGCGAGTTCGGGAAATGCGGCGTCGCGGTCTCTTCCCTGCAGGATATGGAAGTCCTGCTGGAGGGAATCCCTCTCGAGAAAATTTCGACCAGCATGACTATCAATTCCCCGGCGTCTGTCATCTGGGCGTTCTACATCGCTGCAGCAGAGAAACAAGGTGTCCGCCCCGACCAGCTGCGGGGGACGCTGCAGAACGACATCCTCAAGGAATACATCGCGCAGAAGGAGTACATCTTCCCTCCCGAACCTTCCATGCGGCTCGTGATCGACACCATCGAACATGGTACCCTTCACCTCCCCCAGTGGAACACCATCTCCATCTCCGGGTACCATATCCGCGAGGCGGGTTCAACAGCGGCGCAAGAGCTGGCGTTCACCCTGGCTGACGGATTGGAGTACGTTCGCTGGAGCCTCGAACGCGGCCTGGCGATTGATGATTTTGCCCCGCGCCTTTCATTCTTCTTCAACGCCCACAACGACTTTTTCGAAGAGATCGGGAAGTACCGTGCAGCCCGCCGGATCTGGGCCAGGGAGATGCGCGAATCGCTGCACGCGTCGAACGAACGATCTTGGTTGATGCGCTTCCACACCCAGACCGCCGGCGTCAGCCTGACTGCGCAACAGCCCGAGAACAACATCGTGCGCGTGGCGATCCAGGCCCTGGCGGCCGTGATGGGCGGAACACAGTCGCTTCACACCAACTCCATGGATGAAGCCCTGGCACTTCCATCGGCACATGCAGCAACCATCGCCCTGCGCACGCAGCAGATCATGGCTGAGGAGTCGGGCGTTACGAACACCGTCGATCCGCTGGGAGGCTCCTACTTCGTCGAAGCCATGACCAATCGCCTTGAGGCGCAGGCCTTGGCGTATTTCAAGCAGATCGACGAACTCGGGGGCGTGCTCCCGGCCATCGAGGTTGGTTTTTTCGAGCGCGAGATCCAGGAGGCAGCCTACCGTTACCAGCGTGAGATCGACGACGGAGAGCGCTCCATCATCGGGGTAAACGCCTTCAAGGATGATGCGCCGCTGCAGATCCCGATCCTGGCGATGGACCCGGAAGGGTACAAACGCCAGGCCCAGCGGCTGCAGGACCTGCGCAGCACACGCGATAATGGAGCAGTAGGCCAGGCGCTGGATCGGCTGCGGATCGCCTGCCAGGGCACCGAAAACACGATGCCCTACATCCTCGCATCCGTCCACGCTTACGCAACGCTGGGCGAAATCATCGACGTCATGCGAGAGGTATTCGGAACATACACCGAGCCCTCCTGGTTATAGCGGCCCGCCAGGCGTCTGCACGGATCCCAGGGCAAACACAGGAGCTTTGCGATGCAAAAACCCTTCACCTTAGGAATATGTCTGGTCGCGGTTATCGTTCTCACTGCCTGCAATTTGCCCTCGAGCGCCGATCCCGACATCGTTAGCACTTCCGTCGCGGCGACGCTGACCGCCGAAGCCCCGCTGCTGGCGACAGTAGCCCCGGCGACCAATACCCCCTTACCCGCCGATGGGTCTGTGTCGGGCAAAGTTTGCTTCCCATCCGAACCACCCCTGCCCGAAATGACGCTCTTCTTCGAGAACACCGTCACCCATGAAATCACCAGTCTCGCCCACACCGATGGCACCGGGATGTATGCGCTCAACCTGCCGGTCGGCAGCTATTATGCGTATGCCTGGCGTCCCGGTGTCAGCCCGATTGGTGGATCCTTCTCGCAAGCCGTGGCCTGCGGCTTGACCGTCAGCTGCACCGACCACAGCCTCGTCGCGTTCGAGGTTCTGCCCGGCGATGAGACGACGGATATCGATATCTGCGACTGGTACGGTCAGCCGGGCGATGTCCCGGTTCCACCGGGGGTCCAGCTTGCCCCGCCGCCAACCGCCACAGCAACCCCTCCGCCAGGCGGGATCTCCTTCAACTGCGATGGCACCTACCAGCGGGTTCGCATAACAAACTCGGGGGCTACTGGGAAGACCGTCTCAGTCGACAACTGGAACGGGGCTGCCTGGGTGAATGTATGGAACACATCCGGTGGAGACCCGAACCTGCGCCAGGTGACGGATGACTCCGGCTACTACACGTTTGGGGAATGCCAGAAGCTGCTCGTGGTCGTATTCCGTCACTCGAACCCCCAGGTCACGTTAGAACTAACGATCCACAAGTGGAATGGCGGTGGCTTGTCGCAGGTCTACTCCAACCAGGGATATTACGGAGAGTGGATCAAGATCGATAACCGGATCCAGTTCAAGGAGGCCAGCAAACTGGGGACGGTAAACAATGGCCCACTCGGCCCCTGCGAGTGGATGACGCTCGAACACACCTGGGATGGGGCCGCGTTCAACCAAACCGGATCCAACCTGGAAGTCATCCCGAACTGTGTCGTCACCGTCCCCTAGCTTCGAACTGGAAACGCTGACAAACCAAATGGGACCCGGCTATGCGGGTCCCGTTTGTGTATAGTTTGAACAGGGTGATCAGGCGCTTGGGTCAGCCCCGGCCGAAATAGGTCAACGCCGTCTCCAGCAGCTTACCCGTATGAAAGACAAATGTGGCCCGGGCACTCGGCGGCAGTCGGTCTAGGAAGCTGTCGATTTCATGCTCGGGGTCTTCCATGGGTGATTGTGTACAATTCCTCAGCCAGTCAAGCGCGTTCCCTTGATAGGGCGCGGGAAGGGCGTTCAATCTCTCCATGATGGCTGCAGCTCCAACCTGGTACTCTGTCATGGCAAACTCTCCTCCAAGGAAAATCTGACTGTTCTCCCACCGATGATGCAAGGTTCGGACCAGAGGCGGGACGCGGGGGTTAGCCCACTACACCTGTAACGAGTCGTCTGCTATGATCGTGACATGACAGAATTTGAAGCCGCGTACCTGCGGCTCTACCGCACGGGTGAACTCGAGCTGCGTGCAGTGCGTGCCCGCGAGCATGAGCTAGCCTGCGACTTGTGCGCCCGTGCGTGTGGGGTAGACCGCTCGCAGAAATCGGGAGCTTGCCATACCGGCCAGGAGGCGTGGGTGGCTTCTTTTGGCCCACATCATGGCGAGGAGGACCCGCTGCGAGGGTGGCGGGGCTCGGGTACGATCTTCTTCTCGTACTGCAACCTGCGCTGCGTATACTGCCAGAACTTCGAGATCAGCCAGGCGCCTGCGGGCCGCCAGGTACCTTCAGAGGAACTGGCGGCGATGATGCTCAGCCTGCAGGAACTTGGCTGTCACAACATCAATCTTGTCTCCCCCTCGCATGTCGTGGCCGAGATCCTTGAGGCGCTGGTCATCGCAGCGGCGGCAGGGCTCCGCCTACCGCTCGTCTACAATACCGGTGGCTACGATTCGCTTCAGCGCGCTGAGTTTGCTGGATGGGGTCGTGGACATCTACATGCCGGACATGAAGTACGGTGAGGCTGGCCAGGGACGGAAGCTGTCGAAGGTTGAGCACTATCCCATTGTCAACCAGCGCGCGGTGAAGGAAATGCACCGCCAGGTCGGCGATCTTGTGCTGGATGAGGATGGCATTGCCCAGCGGGGGTTGCTCGTCCGGCACCTCGTCCTGCCGCGGCATTCAGCAGGTACGCGGCAGGTCGTGCGTTTCCTGGCTGAAGAGATCTCGCCGGATACCTACCTGAATATCATGGATCAGTACCGACCGGCCCACCTTGCCCAAAAGTACCCCGCCATCAACCAGGCGGTGTCAGGTGAGGAGTACCAGTCTGCGCTGCGCATGGCTTTTAAAGCCGGGCTGCATCGCATCGACCAAGGACGATAATTTCCCAAAGGATTGCTCCGCATTAGTATGTGGGCGTGCCGTGTTGTGGACACCCCTTGCAGCCCCAACCCAAGACCTGTTCTGAGCAAATAATGGTTTCGAAGAGAACCGCAGGGGCGGACCGCGGTGCGGTCCTACGCAGGATGGGCCGGGAAAATTAGATTGCATCGATAAACTTTGTAGGGGCACGATACATCGTGCCCCTACGGTGATGTGATAACGAATGCAGGGGGCACACGTGTGGTCTGCCTGGTTTTCGGATAGGCACGGCCGGATCAATAAAAAAGTGCGCATCACCATGAGCCCCTACGGAGAATGGGCCGGGTAGATGGAACTGCACCCAGATTCAATGTAGGGGCACGGCGGCGCCGTGCCCCTACGAGAATCCTACGCGCAAGCCTGTCAGATATCGGCTGTCGCCTGTTTCCCCTGACGTTAGGACAGGAACATCGGCATGCCCTCGATCTTCTGGATCTTGGGGCGGTAATTCTCGCTGTCGTATAGCGCATCCACATCGACGCGTTTCACGCCCTGACGGGTGACAGCCAGCGGGACATGGGTGTAGAGCCCACCGCGCAGGGCGACCATGCCGCCCGAGACGCCGCTCACCGCGAGGTCCGCCGCCATCGTGGCGTAATTAAACGCCACCATCAGATCGAGTGAATCCGGGCTGCCTGAGCGCATCAGGTAGGCGACCTGCTGGTAGATGATGTTCTCGCCGGTCGACTCGCGGATCAGATCCCCCAGCACAGCCCCCACCCCGCCCAGCTTCTTGTGTCCAAACGCATCCTCGCGACCGCGCAAAATCATCTCCCCGCCTTCAGGCTTGGCGCCTTCCGAAATCGTCATCATGGCGTAGTTGGACGGGTTGTTGGCCTTGTCTTCGATCAGGAAACGGGCCACGAGTTCAGCGTCGAATGGGACCTCCGAGATGAGCGCGCGATCAACACCTGATAGGTAGGCCGCCACCAGGGACGTTTCTCCGCTGTAACGGCCAAAGAGCTCGATGATGGCGATGCGTTCGTGCGATCCCGTGCTCGTCCGGAGGTTATGGATAAAGCCAACGCTGCGGGTGACGGCGGTAGAAAACCCGATGCAGTAGTCGGTCCCAAATACATCGTTATCCATCGTCTTCGGGATGGCGACGACAGGGATACCTTCGTCATGCAAACGCAGGGCATAGGAGAGCGTGTCATCCCCTCCGATCGGGATGAGGGTATCGATGCCGAGTTTCTCGATAACCCGCAGAACGTGCGGCGTAAAATCCTGGACACCTTCACCTTGGATCTTATCGCGCAGAAGCTCCGGCACCTTGTCGGGCGATACCTTGCTAGGATTGGTGCGGGAGGTGTGTAAAAATGTGCCGCCGGTTCGATCTATGGTACGCACGCGTTGAAAATCAAGTTTGACGGTATTCTCGTCAATCGAGGCGGGATCGTCCGGGTCGCACTCGAGCAGCCCGGCCCAACCCCGGCGGATGCCAAGCACATGATGCCCATCATCCAGGACCCGGTTGACAACTGCCTTGATGCAGGGGTTTAATCCAGGGACATCCCCTCCGCCCGTAAGGATTCCAATTCTCATATGAACTTCACTCCTGGTGAAAATAGCTTTGGATGGGGGTTACCGCGCCAGGATATTGGCTAAATCGTAGAATTCGAGATTCACGCCGCGCGACTTGCTCACTACGTCGTCCAAGTCACGCAGGACGAGCGAGCGCCCCTCGAGGCCTACCATTTTTCCGGTCTCTCCCGCGAGCAAGGCATCCACTGCACGCACACCCATGCGCGTGGCGAGCATGCGGTCAAATGCAGAAGGGATACCGCCCCTGGGGACATGGCCGAGGATGGTCACGCGCGTCTCGAAGCCAACCTCGCCTTTCTCCAGGGCATCCGTGACATCCTCCGGGCTGTAGGAAGCGCCTTCGGCCATGACGATGATGGCGTGTGTTTTTCCCCGCTTGTAGGCTTGCTCAATCCGGATTGGGATCTCCTCCAGCGGGATCTCCTTCTCCGGGATGATGACGACCTCGGCCCCGCAGATGACCCCGGTAATCAGGGCGAGATAGCCGCAATTGCGCCCCATCGTGACGACGAGGAAAGCCCGCTGGTGAGAGGAGGCCGTGTCACGCAGTTTGTCGATTGCCTCCATCGTCGTGTTGAGCGCGGTATCGACGCCGAGGGCCATATCGGTGCCCCAGATGTCATTGTCGATCGAGGCCGGGATGCCGATTGCGGGGACATCCATCGAGCAGAGGACACGCGTGCCGCGCATTGTCCCATCGCCCCCGATCACGACCAGCGCATCGATCCCCGATTCATTCAGCTCACGCAGCGCCTGGCGCTGGCCTTTGGATTCGTGGAACTCAGGGCAGCGCGCCGTCCGCAGGAATGTGCCGCCGCGCTGCAGGATCCCACCCACATCCCTGGCGCGCAGATTTTGCATCTCGCCTCGGATCAGGCCATCAAAACCTTCCTGGATGCCAATGACCTCGAGATCATGGTATAGCGCAGACCGGACTGTCGCCCGGATGCACGGGTTAATCCCTGGTGCGTCCCCACCCGAGGTGAGCACCCCGACTGTCTTAATCATCATTGCATCCTCAAAGGCTCAATGCGGATCGCCCGCTCTCCCAACAGCTCCACGAGCTGGGCATGCAGTTCTGGGCTGTAGCCCGTTGTTGAATGCGGGAAGTCCATATGATAACGCCGTGAGGCTTCGAAAAGAAGGAAGGCAAAGTGATCCTCCCCGGGATAGGAGTTCAGCAGGCCGTGAACGCGGCGCAGGCGGCGGGCATCCCGTGTCCGGTCACCGGTTGAATTGAGCATGATCGTGATCATGCGTGCGCCGACCACGGCCCCTGCCTCATCCGGGACTATGCGCGGCACAGAGGATACATGTTCCTCATAAGCGTCCAATCTATCTACGCCGGATGCCTCCTGCAGAGACACCGGCTGAGGGGCACCGCTGGGCACGCCGCGCCCAGGCTCGCTGGCCGATGCCGCTGGTTGGGAACCTTCGACGAACCGCGGCACGCGATCTCCTGCTGGAGGCAGGTCCATCTCCGGTTCTGGATCCATGGCTTGAATTTCAGCATATGCTGGATCTGCTTGGCCCTGGCTGGGCTTTTCCGCAGCTCGACGGGCAGCCTCGGGACGGGAGGCACTCCCGTTCAAGGGCTTTAAGCGCTGAAAATCCGCGGTCATGTTATCAACGAGGATCTTCGGTTCGCCGCGTTCCCGGTCGACTTTGCCGGTGGCGACGACGATCGCATCTAAAGCCAGCCAGGTGGAGATATCCTTCCAGGCCCGGCTGAAGATAACCAGCTCAATCTTGCCCTGCAAATCTTCGAGCGTGGCGAAAGCCATCGGCTTGCCAGACCGTGTCTGGTATGGCCGGATGGCGACAACTTCACCTGCTACGCGCACTTCCTGCCCATGGGTGCTCTCCTCCAATTCCGAGCTGTAGTGCGATACGACCTTGGTTAATACATCCACATGCTGGGTCAAAGGGTGGTCCGAGACGTAGATTCCGAGCAGTTCTTTTTCCCAGCTGAGCAGCCTGCGCTGAGGGACATTGGCCACGGTTTGCGGAAGATCGAGCGTCTCTTCAATTCCGGTTTCGCCGCCAAAGAAGGTCAATTGACCAACTTCTGAAGCGCGGAAGTGGGCGGTGGACAAGCCCATGATTCGATCCAGCGCATCGAGCAGCGTGATGCGCATGCCCAGGCTGTCCAACGCCCCAACCCGGATCAGGCTTTCGAGTGCGCGCTTTCCTACCTGGCGCAAATCCACCCGCCGGGCGAATTGCTCCAGATTTTCATAGGGCCCTGCGGCCTGGCGTGCGTCAAGGATGGCTTCGATCGCACCCACGCCCACGTTCTTCACGGCACCCAGGCCGAAGCGAATCGCCGGCTTCCCATCCTCGTCTGCCTCAGCCGAAAAATCCAGCACGCTCGCATTTACATCGGGTGGACGGACGGCGAACCCCATCCTACGGCAGTCGGCAATGTAGAGCGCAACCCGGTCGTTGTCATGTTTGAAGACAGACAGCAGCGCCGTCATGTACTCGAGCGGATAATGCGCCTTCAGGTAGGCTGTCTGAACGGCGATCACACCATAATCGGCGGCATGGGCTTTATTAAACCCATAGCGGGCGAAATTCTCCCACTCATCGAAGACATCACTCGCCGTCCCCCGGTCGATATCCTTCTCAACCGCACCGGCGATGAATTTCTCACGGTGGCGCTTGAGCTGTTTCTCCTTCTTCTTGGCGATCGCTTTCCGCAAGCCGTCCGCTTCTGAGGCGGTATACCCTGCCATCGCCATCGCTGCCGACATGATTTGTTCCTGGTAGACCGGGATGCCGTAGGTTTCCTCGAAGATGTCGGCCAGCTTGGGATGGCGATAGGAGACCTTCTCTTCACCGTGCATGCGGCGGATGTAAGTCGGGATGAACTCCATTGGACCTGGCCGGTACAACGCCACCATGGCGATGACGTTTGCCAGCTCGCGCGGCTTCATCTCCATCAGGTAGCGCCGCATCCCGACGCCTTCGACCTGGAACACACCCAGCACCTCGCCCCTTCCGAGCAGTTCAAAAGTAGCTGGATCGTCAACGGGGATGGAATGGATATCGAGCTCGACCCCGTGCCGTTCCCGGATGAGGGCGCAGGCACGCGCCATCACCGTCAGCGTCGACAACCCCAGGAAATCGACCTTCAGCAATCCAAGCGAGTCGAGGATCTGCATCTCGAACTGCGTGACCGAACCGATCGGGCTGTCCTCGCTGTTGCCCCCGGTCGGGCGGTGAAGGGGGATGTACTCCGTGATGGGTACATCGGTGATGATGACCCCCGCCGCGTGCGTTCCGGCGTTGCGCACGACACCCTCCAATTTAGAGGCGGTGTCGATCAACTCGCGCAGGTACGGCGTCTCTTCATAGATCTGGCGCAAACCGGGTTCGCGCTGGATCGCATCGGGGATCGTCATCGCCTTTCCCGGGATGTTGGGGATCATCTTCGCCACCCGGTCCACATCAGGCAGCGGGATATCAAGCACGCGACCCACGTCGCGAATCGCAGCCCGGGCGCCAAGGGTGCCAAAGGTGATGATTTGAGCCACTTTGTCACGGCCGTATTTCTGGGCCGTGTACTCGAGCACCCGGTAGCGCTGGTCATCCTGGAAGTCCAGATCGATATCAGGCATGGATACCCGGCCCGGGTTCAGGAAGCGTTCGAAGATCAGGCCGTGCTCCAGGGGGTCTACCAGGGTGATCTCAAGGCTGTAGGCGACGAGCGAACCCGCCGCCGATCCGCGGGCGTTGTACCAGATGTCTTCCTGGCGAGCATAGCGGCAGAGATCCCAGACAATCAGGAAGTAGGTGTCGAACCCCATTTCGTTGATGATGCGCAGTTCATAGTCCAACCGTTCCTGGAGGTCGTGCCTGGTGGCATCCGAACCATAGCGCTTCTCCAGGCCGCTCACACACAGCTCGCGCAAGTAGGATTGCGGCGTGTGCCCCTCGGGCACCTCGAAGTGCGGCAGCCGGTAGCCCTCGTGCTCCAGGTCGACATTGCAGCGCTCGGCGATCCAGAGCGTGTTTTCAAGCGCACCGGGGACATCCCCGAACAGGCTTTGCATCTCCTGTGTCGAGCGCAGGTAGTAGGAAGGATCGGTCATACGCATGCGGTTCGCGTCGGTGTAAAGCGAGCCGGTCTGGATGCAAAGCAAGATATCCTGCAGCTCGGCATCCTGGGGTTCAACGTAATGGACATCGTTGGTGGCCACGAACTTTGCCCCGTAGCGCTGACCTAGCTCGATCAGCTTACGGTTCACCTCGGGCAGCTCGGGGATGTCATGCTGCTGGAGTTCAAAGAAGAACCGGTCTCGACCAAAGACGTCAAAATACCAATCGAGCAGCTCCGTCGCCCGCGCATCCTGGCCATTCTGGATGGCGCGCGGCACCTCGCCGGAAAGGCACCCAGTGGTGCAAATTAGACCTTCATTGTGCGCCGCCAGGAAATCGTGGTCGATGCGTGGCCGGTAGTAGAAGCCTTCGAGTTGGCCGGCGGTCGCGATGGCGAGCAAGTTGCGGTATCCCACCTCGTTTTCGGCCAGCAGGAGCAGGTGGTAAGACTTGCTGTCCTCCGAAGCTTCGCGATCCTGCATCCCGCGCGCGGCGAGATACCCCTCCATCCCGATGATCGGCTTCACCTCAGCCGCCTTCGCCGCCCGGAAAAAATCGATGACCCCGAACATGGCGCCGTGATCGGTGATGGCCAGGGCGGGCATCTCCAACGCCTTGGCCTGCTTGACGAGCTTATCTACCTTGCTCAGGCCATCGAGCAATGAATATTCCGAGTGAACATGGAGATGAACGAAGGACATACCACTCCCGCTGGCTTATCTCGTGCGCATAAGGTGCTCGCCGCCGGAACGATTATAGCCAAGCGTATGAGGACCCGCCAGTCAAAGCGACCAAAATGGCAATTCTTTAAGGTTCGATGGGGCACCAAACCTCCCGTTCATGATACGCTCATGTCCGGGACCTCATCTCGAGCCAGGTTTCCGGAGAGATGCATGGCGAGATCACTGCTCGACATCCTGCGTGGAATTCGCTTCATCGGGACTTCGAACACCCTTGCTGCCATCAACTATGCCATCCGCCAGGCAAGGTTCAACCGCAGTGGAAAACATGGCATGCAGGGAGCCACCGTCGAAACGCCCGGCGACTTGCTGCACACCTTCCCCCTCCCTCATGGTGCACGATTTACATTTGAACAGGCAGCGCTGGAGATCCTGTACCTGGCGCCTGGCATCGTCCGCGCTTCTTGGACACCCGGGGAACCTCCTGTCCCGTACGCGATCGCAGAACGAAGCTGGGAAGGGGATCCTGTTGACCTGTCCGAACGGGACGGTCGCTGGCGGGTGGCCGGAACGCAGTACACCGTGGAGGTGGCCCCCACCGGCGAAGTAAAGTACATGACCGGTGACCAGCGCACACTGCGCCGGGAGGGGATCCCCACCAGGCATGGCACGGCGTGGGAGGTTGAAACCCTGCTCCCTGAAGAGGCGGTCGTCCTTGGCCTTGGGGAGCGAGCGGCGGGGCTGAATCTAAGGGGAGGAAGCTACCGCTTCTGGAACCTGGATCCCGGTGGCAGCTATGCCCCCGGCCATGATCCCCTGTATGCCTGCATCCCGGTTTTCTACGTGCTCCAGGATGCCGGGAGCTACCTGGTTTTTTACGAAAACGCGTTCGACGGGCAGCTCGACTTGAACGAGCATGCCAGGCTGATGTTTGAGCAGGGGATGCTCCGCTCCTACTGGATCCCGGGCAGCCCCGCTCATGCGTTGAGCCTGTACGGTGAGCTCACCGGTAAAGCCCCACTTCCACCCCGCTGGGCGCTCGGCTACCATCAATCCCGTTGGGGATACCGCACGCAAAATGAGGTCCTCGAGCTTGCCGCGCAGTTTGAGGAGCACAACCTGCCCCTGGATGCCATCCACCTCGACCTCGATTACATGCACGGGAAGCGCGTCTTTACCATAGATGAAAAACGCTTCCCTGAGCTGCCCAAGATGGCCTCCGATCTTAAAGGCAAAGGCATTCACCTGGTCTCCATCCTTGATCCAGGGGTAAAGGTTGAACGCGGCTTTGACGTCTTCGACAGCGGACAAAACGAGGGCATCTTCTGCCGGCTGCCGGGAGGACGGCTGGCGCAAGCACCGGTCTGGCCCGGGTGGAGCGCATTCCCGGATTTCACCCTGCATGCGGCACGCAAATGGTGGGCCGGGCATTATCCAAGGCTGCTTGAGCCTGGGATGTCCGGAATTTGGCACGATATGAACGAACCGAGCGCGTTCAGCGCGTGGGGGGAACCTACGCTCCCCCTGGTCACGCAGCATGCGCTGGATGGGCAATCGGGTGACCATCGGGCTGCACACAACCTATACGGGCTGCTGATGAACCGGGCCGGGTTTGAGGCGCTGCGCCAACACCGTCCCCAAGCTCGACCCTTCTTGCTCTCGCGCTCGGGCTGGGCCGGCGTGCAGCGTTACGCCTGGTTATGGACCGGGGATGCGGAGAGCACCTGGGAGATGCTGAGGCGGACGATCAGCACGCTGCTCGGCCTGGGGATGAGCGGGGTGCCTTTCACCGGGAGCGACATCGGTGGATTCAGCGGAAAACCGAGCCCCGAGCTGTACCTGCGCTGGCTCCAGATGGCCGCATTCACGCCGTTCTTCCGCACGCATTCCGCCCTCGGGACGCCCCGCCGCGAACCTTGGTCCTTCAACGCAGAGACGCTCGACGCGGTGCGGGCATGTCTCCAGCTTCGCCGCAGGTTCATCCCATATCTATACACGCAGGCGTGGCGCACGAGCCAACTCGGAATCCCGCTCATGCGCCCGATGTTCTGGGATGAGCCAGAGGCGCAGGACCTGTGGGATATCGACGACCAGTTCTTCCTGGGAGATTCCCTTCTGGTAGCTCCAGTCGTTACGCCAGGGGAGGTTGAACGGACGGTCGTCCTCCCACCGGGCACCTGGTATGACTTCGCAACCGGGCTGCAGTACGACGGGCCTGGCCAAATCACCCTGCCCGTCACCCTGAATAGCATCCCGCTCCTCATCCGGGCCGGCAGCCTGCTGCCCATGGATGAGGCTGGCGGCTTGAATCTGCTCATCGTGCTGCCTGGCGATGGAGTAGCTGGATTTCATTACCAAGACGCGGGGGACGGCTACGGCCCGTGGCAGCTCGACCGCTATTTGCTGGCTGCAGGCAAAGGAGCGGCAACCCTGTCGCGCCAGGTCGATGGGCACTTCCCCGGTGCACCCCGTCGGCTTTCCGTGCAGCCCGTGGGGGCAGAGGTCGTCCGGGTAGAGTTGGGTGATCGCCCGCTTGAAGCGATTGCGGGTCGGTTCGAGGTTGAGCCCTTCAAAGAATTGACCCTCTTCCTGGAATAGAAACCGCCCGGCGATGGCCTGCCGGGCGGCTTTACAGCTTAGGTAACCGTCGTACGCATCACTTGGTAGATTTGGTTTTCGTGCTGCGCTTCTTGGGAGCCGGTTTGCTCGGTGGGTCTGCCGCGGGAACTTCCGCGACCCGCATCCCGTAAGCCCGGGTTCCAAAGCGCGTCATGAGAACCGCTCCGAGCCCAACCGCCGAAGCCAGGAAGGGCGCCAGCCATCCAACACAGGGGATGAAGCCGATCCCGTTGACGACGAGGGCGAAGATCAAGGTCCCCAAGCCTGCAGCAACGACCGGCTGGTAGTCCTGGTTCATTGCCTTCGCCAAGCGCTTCCCAACCTCCATGCCGAGCGCAACCCAACCCAGCACACCGGCTGCAACCAGTACGACCGCACCGGCGATCCCGACCACTGCCAGGCAGATCGTGATAATCAGGAACACGATCAGGACAGGCGCCACGATGAAGGTCAGCAGCCCGAACGCGCCGGCAATGACCGGTTGATCAACGACCGTGGCCGCGACCATTTCGACATTCTTCGGCAGGAACATGACGATCAACACAGCCAGCGCAGCCAGCATGAAGCTCTGGAACAAGAACGTCAGTGCGCGCGTTGCATAGCTGGCCCCGAAGTTCGTCGAGAAGTTGCGGAACGGGAAGTCACGCGTGAACTGGTAGTTGAGGGGGAAATTCAGCTCTTCCCCGGATATCGTGTCGCCCATGATCGTGCCACCGTTGCGGTTGACGTTGCCGCCGAAGGTCAGCAGATCTCCGCCGACAACCGCAGCCGGACCCAGCCGGGCATTCCCGCCCACGATAGCCAGATCACCCGAGATGGTCCCATCGACGACGAGGTTCCCTCCGACCAGGAAGACCGTGCCAGTGACCGTGGAGTTGGCCATCAGCGTGGCGATGCCACCAATGATCGCCAGATCCCCGTCCAGGGTGTCGCCGCTTTCCAGGACGAACTCGCCGCCCAGGACCACGCGTCCGTCCGTAAACCCACCGGCAAAGGCGGTCAGGGGCAGCGCGAGGAGCAGCACCAGGGCGGTCAGGATGAGCGTATTCAGTTTCTTCATGATATTTTCTCCCTTCGAATTGTTTGGTAGTTGAATCGGTAAAGTGAAAGAACCCACAGCGTAAGCAAACCACTGAAAGCCAACGAGGCAGCCAGCAGGTAAGCCGGTGAAAGCGTTCCAACAACGCTCTCGACCAAGACGGCCAGGAAGTCGCCGAGCAAGGCAAGCAGACTCCCGATGCGTATCACCTGCCCAAATGACTTCAGCCCAGAGCTCAGGAATGGCGATAGCGCAGACAGCAGTTCGCCTCCAAAAAGGATGGCGAGCGCCACCAGCCCCGCCGCAATTGTCAGGACTGCCATGTAGAGCAAGCGTTCTTGCGTCTTTCGGCGCCTGGTTACCAGCCTTGATTGGAAACGCTGCGTGAAACCCTCGACCGGCATGACGATCGCCGCACCCTTCAAGCGTTTTTCCATCGGGCTGATGGCGAGCGCAAGACTCCGGCAAGCAATGCAGCCAGCCAGGTGCGATTCCAGGGCGGCATAATCATCCGAAGCGGCGTGAGGCGGATCAAACAGCATCGCTTCATACTGCAGATGGTCCATTTTGGAGACCTCCTTGCAAGACACCTTCTGCAGCTGGGCTCAACCGCAAGGCGAGTTCCTTGCGAGCCCTGTGCAACCGGCTCTTTACTGCTGAGACGGATAGGGAGAGCGTCTCGCCGATTTCTTCGTACGATAAGTCATACCAATAAAGCAGGATCAAGGCAGCCCGGTCCTGTGCGCCCAGGGTCTCCAGCATCGACTTCACCTGTTCCTGAATCTCCAGCCTTATAAACCGGTCTTCGGGGCCAGGGCTGGGGTGCGCACCGTCATGCCTGTGCATCACGTCCTCGAGCGGGAGCAACGTCAGCCTGCGCCTGCGCAGACGGTCGATACAGTAGTGCGAAGCAATGGAGAGCATCCAGGTTGCGAATTTCCGCTCGGGGTCATAGCTGCGCAAGTTCTGATGCGCACGCAGGAAGCTCTCCTGAGCGGCGTCCTCCGCTTCGACCGGATCACCCAGCATGCGGTAGCAGAGGTTAAACACGGGCCCCTGAAATGCCTCGACCAGGTTCGCAAATGCCTGGTCGTCACCCTCTCGGGCAAGCCTGACCCAATCCCTTTCTGCTGTTCGGTCAAAGTCCGCCATGCAAAACAGCCCTCGCTGCTTCCTCTATCTTACAGTACGCAGAAATCCTCGCTGGGTTGCAATCGTTGTGGAGAAGTGTGGCGTGAAGTCCAGACCGTCAGGCTGGTGCGTTCTGGGGTTTGAACTGTGTGGAGTACAGTTCAGCGTAGAGGCCGCCTTCGGAGAGCAAATCGAAATGCCGGCCTTGCTCTACCAGCCGCCCCTGGTTCATCACGAGGATGAGATCGGCGTCGATGATTGTGCTCAGCCGGTGGGCGATCACGAGCGAGGTCCGGCCTTGCATGACGGTTTCCATCGCCTGCTGGATCAACGCCTCCGATTGCGAGTCGAGATGGCTTGTTGCCTCATCGAGGATCAACACCCTGGGGTCCTTCAAGAGTACGCGCGCGATCGCCACGCGCTGCTTTTCCCCGCCCGAAAGCCGGTAGCCCCGCTCCCCGACGAGCGTGTCGTACCCATCTGGAAGCCCGGCGATAAATTCATGGATGTTAGCCGCCCGGCAGACTGCTTCCAACTCCGCGTCCGTCGCATCCGGCTTGGCGTAAAGCAGGTTCACCCTCAGCGTATCGTGGAAGAGGTAGGTCTCCTGGGTCACCATCCCCACGTGCTCAGCAAGCGAATCGAGCTGAACGCGCTTGAGATCGTGACCATCGATGCTCACCGTGCCCTCGGTCGGATCGTAGAGGCGCGGGAGAAGATAGGTTGTGGTTGTTTTGCCAGCACCACTCGGGCCAACAAGCGCCGCTACCTGGCCGGGCTCGATGACGAAGGACACATCCGACAACGCCCAGCGCGTTTCTGGTTCGGCTTGCTCTTCACCCTCGGGCTCCTCTGCTTGAAGTTTTCCAGGTGGATGGTAGCCGGACATCCTGCCCCAACCGAACCTGCGCAGCTCCTCCAGGCCGACGACACCTGTCCCCAACTCTGCATAGTTGAAGCACACGTCCTCGAATTCAACGCGACCATCCACATGATCGAGGTGCAAGGCACCGGGTGCGTCCTTGATCTCGACCGGCAGATCGAGCACTTCGAATACACGCTCAAAGGAGACCATCGACGTCGCCAACTCGACCCGAGCGTTGGTCATGGCGATGAGTGGGCCGTACAGGTCAGCCAGGTAGGCGCTGAAGGCGACGATCGTCCCGATGCTGAAGACGCCTTGCAGCACGAGATGCCCACCGAGCCAGAAGACGAGCGCCGTCCCAACCGCGCTGACCAGGCTGAGCGCGAGGAAGAACCAGCGACCGATCACCGCCTGGCGGATGCCAATATCACGCACATCGCGAGCCTTGCCCTCGAAGCGGTCGACCTCCGAACGGTAGCGGCCGAAGATTTTAACCAGCAGGGCGCCGCTGATGTTGAGCGTCTCGTTCATCAGGGCGTTCATGCCTGCGTTCATTTCCATCTGCTTCCGGGCCACATCCCGCAGCACTTCGCCCACTCGGCGGGCCGGCAGGACGAATAAGGGCAGGATGGCAATGCCAAGCAGGGTCAACCGCCATTCGAGGGTGAACATGATGGCCAGCGTAGCGATGAGCGAGAAGATGTTGCTCACGATGGTTACCAGGGTGCCGGTAATGGCCCGCTGGGCGCCGACCACGTCGTTGTTCAAGCGCGACATGACCTCGCCGACCTGTGTGTTGGTGTAGAAGCGCAGGCTCATGCGTTGCAGGTGCGCATAGAGCGAGCGCCGCAGATCGTAGATGATGCCCTCGCCGATCGTCGCGCTGGCGTTCCGCTGCGCGACCCCCATCAAGCCATTGACGATTGGAATAAGTACCATCCCCAGCGCAAGCAGGTTGAGCCGGGCTATGTTTTTATCAGGAAGGGTTTTGTCAATCAGGTCGCGGATTAACAGCGGGGGGATCAGGCTCAGCAGCGAGATTGCGAGCATGGTGACGAGGATAAGGATGACACGCTTCAGATATGGACGAGCATAACCGGCGACGCGGCGGATGAGGTCCCGGCTGATCTGGGGACGATCTTGTTCCTCATCATACCGAATGAATGACCACCAACCACCACCATGAAACCCCATGCCAGGCACCTTTCCAGGGAACGCAGGTTAGACGTCTGGCATTATATCGCACGGGTGAACCTGTCCCGGATGCTATACTTTTTTTGGGTCGCTATCTTTCACACCAGGACTGGCCTTCGCCGGCTCCCCATCGACCTCGCCGGCCGGCTGCAGGACCGGCTGGAGCGGTCCCCCGTAGAGCGAGGTTGTTAGAGAGCAGAGGGGGAGATGGCGATAATGCGATACGTGAGACGTGGAGGGAACGCACAATGGACATGCTGGAAATCAGCGCTGGGGGTGTGACGCTGCAGGCCCAATTGTATGAGAACGAGACCGCCCGGCGGATTTACGCCAGCTTGCCCATCCTCTCCAGCGTCAATCGCTGGGGCGATGAAATCTACTTCTCGATCCCGGTTGAGCTCGAACTCGCGGATGATGCGCGGACCGAGATGAAACTCGGGGAGCTCGCGTATTGGCCACCGGGAAAAGCCATGTGCATCTTCTGGGGACCAACCCCGGCCAGCCTGGCCGGTGAACCGCGCGCTGCGTCGGATGTAAATCCATTTGGCCAGATCCTGGGCGATGCGAGTGTGCTCGATGCCCTCCGTTCAGGTGCCGACATCCGTGTCAGGCCGTGGCCTGGAGCCGGGTGAGAGTTTAATCCCCCAACATCTTCAACATGTACGTTTCACCGAGCGAGTAGCCAAGTTTTCGGTAATAACCACGCGTCCCAAGCGCGGCAATCACGGCCAGGGTCTTATAGCCACGCCCGTGTGCGATGCGCTCCGCCTCGAGCATCAAGCGCGTGCCCAAACCGCTGTGCTGGGCGACCCCGGGCGTATCCTCGCCGACTTCAAGCGATTGGCCATAGACATGCACCTCGCGCACGATCGCCGCATCCTCCAGGTCGTGCAGGCGATGGTCGGGTGCAGCGTTTACGGGCAAGGATAACCGCAGGAACCCGGCCAGGCGGTCTTCGGGTGTGTTGAAGGAGAGGAAGTGCTCTTCACTGCCTCCCGTAGGGTAGACCTGGTCCCGGAGATCAAGCGCTTCGGCCTGGATCACCCCGCCCCGCACCTCCCGGCAGCGGATGCACTGACACGCCTCACCGCGCCGCTTCAGCTCGCGCTGGACATCCTGCCGCAGGCTCGTGCGCTTGTTGCCGTCGACGACATTCGTGGAGGGGATGTCGCGAATGACGCGGTTGACGCGGCAGTAGCGTGGAATGGCGGGCTTGATCTCGACAAGGAGATCGACCAGTTCGTCCGTCGTATAGGGTTGGTATTCCCCCGCCTGCCAGTTCTTATAGAGGTCTGCATTCTCCAGGAGCTGGCAGGGATATATTTTTAGCTCGTCGGGGCGCAGATCCGGATCTGACCAGAGCTTCATGAAATCCTGCCGGTCCGATTCGAGCGTTGCCCCGAGCAGGTTTGGCATCCAATGGGCCACAATCTTGAAACCCGCGCCGCGCAGCCAGCGCATCGCGGCCCGCGTCTCGGCCACGGTATGACCGCGCTTGTTCATGGCCAGGATCTCGTCGTCCATGCTCTGCACGCCAATCTGGACCTTGGTCACGCCCAGGGCACGCAGCCGGGCGATCTCATCTGCGTCGATATGGTCTGGTCGCGTCTCGATCACGAGCCCAACGTTGCGATGGGGTGCCTGTTCGTTGGCACGCTGTGCCGCACCCAGCGAACTTGAGTCAAACCCGTTCATGGCGTCCAGGCAGCGCTGCAGGAACCACGCCTGGTAATCCTGGCGGTAGGAACTCCACGTTCCGCCCAGGATGAGCAGTTCGATCTTATCGGTGGGGTGGCCGATGGCCTCCAGCGCTTGTATCCGTGCCTGCGTCTGGTCGAACGGGTCGAACGCGTGGTGCAGCGCGCGCATCGCCCCCGGTTCATCAGGCAGGTACGACTTCGGCATGCGCACATCGGTCGGGCAGAAGATGCACTTCCCGGGGCAGGGGAAAGGCTTTGTGAGCACGGTCACCGTTGTGACGCCGGACAGGGTGCGGACCGGTTTCATGCGCAGGCGCTCGATCATCTCCGCCTCGAACGGCCAGTCGCCATCGTCGGTCAATTCGCGGTAGGCATGGATGAGGATGTGCTTGGCCACATAACCGCCGGAGGGCAGCGGATGCCGGCGGACGGCCCTGGCCACGCTCAGCCCGGCGCGAACATCAGCCAGGATCTCCCTGGCCGTCTCAAGCTGCTCGTCTGAGTAGTCACGGGCTTCTAGCCAGACCTGTTCTGGTTTCATAGACGTATAATGCTGGACATGCGAAGCGACGTCCTCCAGACCCTGCGCCGGGTCAACAATTCATTCTACCAAACGTTCGGCGAGCCATTCGCCGAGACCCGCCAGCGCCTGCAGCCAGGCGTGCTGCGGGCGCTTGAACAGGTGGGGGCAAGCGAGACCGTGCTCGACCTGGGCTGTGGAAACGGCGGGGTCGCCCGCCACCTCCTTGAACAGGGCCAGCTTGGAAGCTACCTCGGGGTCGACAACAGCCCGGTCCTGCTCGCTCAGGCCGCAGCCACGGTCGAGGACCCGCGCGTCCGCTTCCTCGAAGCCGATTTGATGGCGCCCGATTTGGAAGCCCGGCTCGGGGAACGAACCGCCGGGCCAGCCCGCGTCGGCCGGGTGCTGTGTTTTGCCGTTCTGCATCATATCCCCGGCCGGGAAGCCCGCCTCACCTTGCTTCGGACCGCCTGGGGTCTGCTTGAGTCGAAAGGACAGCTGCATCTGTCGTGCTGGGATTTCCTCGCCAGCCCACGACTGCAGGCGCGCGTCGTGCCCTGGGAACAGATTGGGCTGACCGCAGGGGAAGTCGACCCGGGGGATTACCTGCTCGATTGGCGCAAAGGTGGGACTGGCGTGCGCTACGTCCACCATTTCACGCAGGATGAACTGCTGGAGTTGGCCCGGAGTGCAGGTTTCGAGGTGCTGGAGACCTACCGTTCCGACGGAGAAAACGGTCGCCTTGGCCTGTATCAGGCCTGGCGGGCGGCTGGCATCCAGGAGGGGCTGCCAGGGGCGTGATTTTTGACGGTCATCCAGCCGCATGGTAGAATGGCGGCGTTCTGGAGGGCCGCCCGGAGGGATGGCCGAGTGGACGAAGGCGGCGGTCTTGAAAACCGCTGTGGGGCAACCCACCGGGGGTTCGAATCCCTCTCCCTCCGCCTGAAAACACTATATCCTGGGGAGGTGCCGGAGTGGTTGATCGGGGGCGCCTGCTAAGTGCCTGTAGGGGCTTAAACCTCTACCGAGGGTTCGAATCCCTCCCTCCCCGCTCCTGCACCACCCGCCAATCGGCCGGATCTGCACTGCGTCGACCCTGCCGAGGCTGGATTGCGGTATAATGGCCGCGACTGATGCGCGACTGCCGAGGCTGGATTGCGGTATAATGGCCGAGCAAACCTGAGAATGGTTTGCTTGTTCGTCAAAGCGCCCGTAGCTCAGTGGATTAGAGCACTTGCTTGCGGAGTAAGGGGTCGCAGGTTCGAGTCCTGCCGGGCGCGCTGAACGCCTCACCTCTCGTTTGGGAAGGTCGTATTTCCCCCGCTCGTTTGGGAAGGTCGTATTTCCCCAACCGGGAGGTTTTTCGCTACCCCTCGAACGTACTCAAAGTCTTGTCGCTGATATTTCACCGGCTTATGCAGTACCCTGCCTTTTGCTATGGGGTCACTGCGAACTGAGCGATGCAAACTCCAGGTTGGTTAATGAAGTCTCGCGTCTGAATTCTCCAAGAATTTTGGGACTGGGAAGTGTTTCAGGACCTACATCTCCTGCGATAGACAATATTCGCGGAGGCTGTTCGAAGAGATCGATATGGATGTCACCCAAAGTTAAAAAATTGGATAGGGAGCCCAAAGCGCAGCCGAGGGGGCACCAATCCGACCGCTGCAGGTTTGAACTGAGGGTCAGGCCCGGTTCACATTAGCATGTCAGAGGGAGCGCTCACCCTGCAGGTTTGGATCGACAGTGCTCATGTCACTGCGAGCGCGGCGAGGCATTCCCCCGTTGCGGTAGACCCCGCTTGTCGATGGCACTTGAACCCAGCCCATTCCTGGCGGTGGCGATCCTGAACGGTCGGCTAAATGTACAACCGATCCCGGTCGACTTCCTCGCGCAGGATCCTCAGCTCCTCATCGCTCGGGACAGGGTTCTGTTCGACTTCATCCGCAACCAGCAGCTCAAACCCGGTGTTCTCGAGCACCTGCTCGACCGTCACGCCCGGCTGCGTCGCCAGCAGCTGCATGCGCTTGCTCTCCGGCTCGTACCCGAGGATCGCCAGGTTGGACACGACCCGGTATGGTCCCGTATCACGCGGCAGCCCGGCCGCCTCGCGCGCGCCGGGTCCGCTCAGATAGCCGGGGGTTGTGATGAAATCGACTTTCTCCACGAAGCGCCGGGCGTCATGGCGCATGATGGCGATCGTCCGCCAGCAGTGCGACCCGACGTCGTTGCCGCCGCCGCTGCCCGGAAGGCGCACCTTGGGATGGTCGTGCTCTCCGATGACCGTGCTGTTCAGGTTGCCATAGGGATCGATCTGCGCCCCGCCCAGGAATCCATACTCGATGAAGCCGCGCTGGGCAGTCTCCACGATATCCAGGATCCCGGAGGCGGCCAGCGCACGGTGGAAGGTGCGCCGCTCGCCGACGGCCAGGGGCAGCGAATCGAGCTGTGCCCCGGTCCCGCCAAACTCGAAGATGGCGACCAGCTCGGGGGCATGCATCTTCTGCGCGAGCGAGGCAGCCAGCATCGGGATGCCGGTGCCGATAAAGGCCGTCGTCTTGTCCGGCATCAGCCGGGCGGCGCTGCATATCAAGAGCTCGCTCGGGTTGTAGGCTGCCTCGGTCATGCCGGCCTCCCGGGAACCATGCCCTGCAGTTCCTCCAGCCTCTCAGATCCAACCAGATCGAGGTACGCCTGGTGGTCGGGCAGCGCATGGATCGTTCGATCGAGGTAGGCGGCTGCGGTGTCCGGCTCGGCCGAGGCCTCGACCCAGGCTTTGATCGCCGGCTCGTCACGCTCATACAGGTAGCACATCTCACCCGGATGGGAGCCGAAAGGCGCCTCGATCACCGCATCGACCAGGTAGTAGGGGATGATCGTCTTTTCCGGGTGATCCCGGATCGCCTCCGTCGGGACGATTTCTTCGGCGCTGATGAGCAATCGCCTGGAAGCGCGCGCCATTTCGGCCGCGAAACCGCTGATCCCGTCAATCTGGGCGTTTCCGTACATATCGGCCCGGTGGACATGGATCAAGCCGACGTCCAGGATGAGCGCCGGCAGCAGGCACAGCGGGTCACCCGTGAAAGGACATTCCACCACCTTGGCCGCGCTGTAGCTGAGCGTATCGGTGCCCAGCATCGAGCGAACAGGGAGGAAGGGGACCCCCATCGCCGCAGCCTTGAAACGCCAGGCGAGGGCAGCATTGGACCACTCGACGCACTGCTCAACCCGCCCGCTCTCGACCTCCCGGCGCAGAGCTGCCGAGACGCCGTACACCTCCAGCCCGATGTAGGTGATGTCGAGCGCCTTGATCAGCCCGGCGGCCAGCAGCAAATCCGCCTCGAGCACACCCTGGCCAGCCAGCCGCAGCTCGCCAATCCCCTGGCGCACGATCTCACGCGTGAGCGACATCGGGCAGCGCACGCTCCCATACAATTCCGTCCCGATGTAATCACCGGGATGGATGAAGGCACGCACGGCTTCCGCTTCGGTCATGCGTTTATCCACGAGTGCCTTGGGTTTTGCGCGGTTCGATTCGCGAAAACCATCGAGATCGATCGGTTGGAGCAGCGGTCCGCTGCCCTCTTGTAAGACCTTCATGCCCTACCTCCATGCTTATCGTGATAGGACGCCCTGGCCAATGATAGAGCAAGCCACGATTTCCAGCCAGCAATGAGCTTTAAATCACAAACCGCGGCTCACGTTGGAGCCGCGGCAATCAGCGCGCGGGTTGCTTCTGCATTCTACTGCAGGTAATTAAGCGGGTTCACCTTGCCGTAGGCGTCGTTCATCAGCTCGAAGTGCAGGTGCGACCCGGTGCAGTTCCCCGTGCAGCCCATCGCCCCGATGACCCCGCCCTGGTACACCGATTGGCCGCAGCCGACGTTGATCGCGCTCAGGTGGGCGTAGAGCGACTGCCAGCCGTTGCCGTGATCGAGCACGATCACGTAACCATAGCCCCAATCGTTCCAGCCGGCATACACCACGACGCCGGTATCCGAGGCGAAGATCGCATTGCCCGTACTCCCGGCCAGGTCGATCGCCGGGTGGACCGAGCTGTAGTTGTAGCCGGATACCGAGTGGGAGGGCGTGGGGTAGATAAATGACCCGGTACCCACCGCCCCATCCGAGGTACCGCATGCACCCGGGCCGAGGATTTTCGCCACGCCCGGGTTGGCGCGCGTGATGCGCGGGGCGCTCCAGCTCACGAGCTCGCGGTGGCCACCCGGGACCATCAGCACGGTTCCCGCCTCGATCTCCGGGTTGCCTGGATCCATGTTCGGATCGAGGTTATTGCCAGGCCAGGTGAGGATGTCCTGGGGATCGACCCCGAAGAAGCGCGCCACGCCATTCAGGCCATCACCCGCATGCCAGACATAGAGCGTTCCATCAACGGGCGGGATCTTCAGGATTTGTTCGGGTGAGAGGCGGTGGGGGTCATCACGCAGGATGTCGTCATTCCCCCACAACACGCTCTCGGGTTTCAAACTGAATTTGTCCGCGATGCCGAACAGCGTATCGCCGGCTTGAACCTCGTACTTGATGACATCCATGCGCGGGCGTTCAGGGAACACGGTGTGGATGCCAGTACTCCGTACCAGGCTCGCCCCGTGCAGGCTGCCAGAGGAGAAAGGCGGGAGTTCGCTCAGCCCGAGGGTTTTCTCGGCCGGCAGCTCAGTGATTGCGGCGGCCTCGGCTTGCTCGACCGAAACCGGCAGGGGATCTTGCGGCAGCGTGTTCCACCCCAGCCTGGCCGCCCAGACGCCGAGTGCAATCACAACCAGGAGCGCCAGGTGGCCGGTCATGCGCAGGAGAGGTTCACGCAGCGTCAGGCGGGCGATGCTGATCCAGAGCGAGATGCGGGCGACGAGCGATCCGTTCGACGCTGAGGAGCCGGCATATCCGATTGAGTATCCTGGGGATTTTGATCAGTTTCATCCATCGCGCGTATCCTATCAGCCCGTCCAGCGGGGGTCAATACCCGCGCAATTTCTCAGGGGAGCACAAACCACGGGTTGACGAAACCGCCCTCGTACCTGACTTCGAAGTGAAGGTGGGGACCGGTTGAGTTGCCGGTCGATCCCGCCAGGCCGATGCCCTGTCCCTGTACGACGCTTTGGCCACAGCCTACGTTGACCTGGCTCAAGTGACCGTATAGCGATTGCCAGCCATTGCCGTGATCGAGCATGACCATGTTCCCGTATCCCACCGTCGACCAGCCTGCGAACACAACAACCCCGCTGTCCGCAGCGGAGACGCCCGTGCCAACGCCGGCGGCAATATCGATGGCAAGGTGGCCCGACCAATAATCATTGCCAGAGACGTAGTGATTAGGCGCCGGCCAGATGAACCCGCCTGTCCCCACTGCCCCAGAATATGGTCCTGTGCAGGCACCGGGGCCAAACGCCGAGCCCACGCCGGCCTGGCCGCGGGCGATCGTGGGCACCAACCACTGCTGAAAAGCGCGCTGCCCGCCAGGCACGATGACCCAATCGCCGGGTTCGAGCTCAGGGTTGGATGGATCCAGCTTGTTGCCCGGCCAGGACGAAATCTCCTCTTCGCCCACGCCGAAGAAATCAGCCACCTTCGAGAGGCTATCGCCCGCCTGCCATTGGTAATAAGTGCCATCAACCGGGAGAATGTTGAGTTCCTGGCCGGGGCGGAGCAGGTGAGGGTCGTCATTCAGGGTCTCGTAGTTGCCCCAGAGCACCGTCTCCGGCTCGATGGTGAACTTGTCGGCGATCCCAAAAACCGAATCCCCGGGTTGAACGGTATAGCGCAGGACATCGATGCGGGCCCGGGTGGGTTGGATGGTCCGAATTTCCACGCTGCGTGCCAGCATAGCTGACTTAGGTGCGCTCCTGTAATCGGGAAGATGGATTAGATCGGGGTCGTAATCCTGCTGGGACGTGGGCGCGGGGATCGCTGATGGAATCAGCCGCGTCTGCGGCAGGCACCATGTTCAGGCGTACCGCCCAGATGGCGGCCAGAAGAGCCGCCACCGACAGCACAGCAGGGAAGACGCGTTTCATCACAATTCAGGATGATAACCGAAGTTTGAGCCGGTGCGCGGGCGAACTCAATCGATGGAGAGCGTCTCCAGGAACTCGATGTTGTTGTCCGTCTGTGCAACCCTGGTCAGGATGGCCTCGGTAGCATTGGTAATATCCATGCCCGAGCCATTGGGTGCGTCCACCAGCTGGTTGAACATGCGCCGCATGAGCCAGACCCGCTGCGTGATATCTGGCCCCAGCAGCAGTTCCTCGCGACGGGTCGATGAACGATCGATATCGAAGGCAGGGAAGACGCGGCGCTCCTGGAGTTTGCGGGAGAGATGCAGCTCCATGTTGCCGGTTCCCTTGAACTCCTCATAGACCACGTCGTCCATGCGTGAACCGGTGTCCACGAGGCAGGTGGCGATGATGGTCAACGAGCCGCCTTCCTCGATGTTGCGGGCTGCTCCGAAGAAGCGTTTCGGGGGATAGAGCGCAGCCGGGTCGATGCCGCCGGAGAGCGTGCGGCCAGATGGGGTGACCAACAGGTTGTACGCGCGCGAGAGGCGCGTGATCGAGTCAAGCAGGATGACCACGTCCTTCCCGCATTCCACCAGGCGTTTTGCCCTTTCAAGCGCCATCTCGGCTGCGCGCACGTGTGAACTGACCGGTTCATCAAATGTCGAGGCGATCACCTCGGCATCCACCGAGCGATCCATATCGGTGACTTCCTCCGGGCGCTCACCGATGAGCGCGACCATGAGGTGAACCCCCGGGTAGTTGGTGGAGATGGCGTTGGCGACCTGCTTCAAGACAGTTGTCTTGCCGGCCTTGGGCGGGGAAACGATTAACCCTCGCTGCCCCTTGCCAATCGGGGATACCAGGTTAATCATGCGTGTCGCAAGCGTGAAGCGATCGGTTTCGAGGTCAAAGCGTTCGAGCGGGAAGATCGGGGTCAGGTCCTCGAAGCGCGGCCGGTCCTTTGCTTCTTCTGGATCCATGCCGTTGATGGATTCGACCCGCAGCAAACCAAAGTACTTCTCTGTATCCTTCGGGGGGCGGATCTGGCCGATGACCATGTCCCCGGTTCGCAGCCCGAACCTGCGAATCTGTGACTGCGAAACATAGATGTCATTCCGGCCCGGCAGATAATGTTCTGCCCGCAGGAAACCCATCCCCTCGTTCATGATTTCCAGCACGCCCCCGCGCAGTTCGAGCCCGCGTTTCTCGGCGTCGGCTTGCATGATTTGAATGATCAAATCTTCTTTCTTCAGGCGTGTTGCACCCGCGATGTCGTAATCCTTCGAGAGGGCGCGTAAATCCGCCAACGTCATCCCTTCAAGCTGCCCAATATTCATTCAAGGACTCCCTGCAGAACTAGTTTGATGTGAGGTTGAGGAAAGATAAGGTTTGAACCTTAAACCGTCAGCGAATTTTGGTCTCTGGACGGAATTTGGATAAAGATCGATTACTAATCTGGGTCGATCGATGGGGAGGCCACAGCTTGCTGGCCAGTTCTTGTAACGCAAGGATTATAGCACGCCGGATTCCCTTCCGCAAGGAGAACCATTTTCCCACTGCTGTGTTACGCCTCGCCTATCCGGACGCTCCACTGCCTGCCCTGGACGATGAGCACGACATTCAGGAGCATGACCCACACGGATGAAAGTCCGAACAGAATTCCCAAGGTGATGGCAATCCCCGGCAGGCGGTCCGCCACGTCCTCGATCAGGGCCGCCAGGCTTGCCAGTCGGTCGCTGCCAATCTTGATCGTATCTTTGATCCCGGCCAACTTGCCGCTCAAAGCGGCCAGGCTGGCCTCGGATCGAGTCGATCTCGGTTTGCAGGTCCCCCAACGATAGACTGAACTCGTTCAGATCGAGCTGCAGCTCGACCAAGGGTTCGCTTAGTGGCGTGAGCCCATCGGCAGCCTCGACCAGGCTCGCATCCAGGGGTTGCCGCGGGTCGTAATCGATCGAGCCGATAAAGGGTATCCGGCTAAGGATGCGCAGCAAGGCATCGATCGCCGCCGCGCCTTCGCTTGCCGAACGCAGGGAGCGCTCTGTCGAATTCAGGGTGAGCGGTAGCTCTCCGCCAAGGAAGGCGGCCATGTCGTCCAGGAGCGGGGTGACCGCGGTCAAGCTTTCGTTGATTTCGGCTGACAACTCCGCCCCATTTTGAAGCAGCAGCGTCAAGCTGATCGATGTTTTTACCCTGACCTGCCAGGCTATCTGAGGCAGCACGCAGCGACATGGATAACGACATGAGCTCGACCGAGAGGCTTGTGTTCAGGCGGTGCAGGAAGATAGGCATGGTAATAAAGAGCAAGAGTGAAACGCCGAGGCCCATCCAACCTGCGAAAGTCATCAGCTTCGCGATCAGTCTGCTGAGCACATGCCGGGGGTGAGACCCCACCCGCGCAGCCTGCTCCTGGCTGCCCTGGACAGGTTCTACATCGCGTTCGCCGTCAATCGAGTCGGTCATACGGAATTTCGCTCACGGCCATCAGCTTTTCCCAGCGGTGCGTGGCGATGATTTCACGCACCGTGCCGGTCCGCCCCCGCATGACCAGGCTGTGTGTGCGTGCACCCTCGCCGTAGTATTTGACCCCGTCCAGCAGCTCACCATCCGTGATGCCGGTAAGTGCAAAGAACACATCGTCACTTGAGACGAGATCTTCCGTGGTGAGGATCGTGTCCAGGTCAAAACCCAGTTCACGCGCCTTATTTGCCTCGGATTCATCCCGGGGGTACAGGCGGCCCTGGATCTCACCGCCCATGCACTTCAACGCGCATGCCGCAAGCACGCCCTCCGGGGTCCCGCCGATCCCTACCAGCAAGTCGATCCCGGCTTCAACCCTGGCGGTCATAACCGCGCCAGCCACGTCTCCGTCGGTGATCAGCCGAATGCGGGCGCCTGTGCTGCGCACCTGCTGGATCAGCTCGGCGTGCCGCGGCCGGTCGAGGATGACGACGGTGAGGTCATCCACATCGGCATCTTTTGCCTTTGCGACCGCCTTCAGGTTGTCTTCAATGGGGGCGTCCAGGTCGATATGCCCTTTCGCCTGCGGGCCGGTTGCGATCTTATACATGTACACGATCGGACCCGGATCAAACATGCTCCCGGCTTCGGAGAGTGCGACGGTTGCAACCGAATTGGCTCGCCCCTCGGCCAGCAGCCGCGTTCCTTCCACCGGGTCGACGGCGATATCCACCTTCGGCCCTTTACGGGTTCCCAGCCGCTCACCATTGAAGAGCATCGGCGCCTCGTCCTTCTCCCCTTCACCGATGACAATGACCCCATCGATGTCAAGCGAGTTCATCACCAGGCGCATCCCGTCCACCGCAGCTTGATCGCCGCTGATCTTGTCGCCGCGTCCCATCCAGCGACCTGCGCCCAGGGCAGCCGCTTCTGTGACGCGGACCAGGTCCAGCGCCAGGTTTCGTGATGGTTTTTCCATCATGGATTGTTGCCTCCGGAAAGTGAACAGCTAGCGTGAGAAGATTTGCGCAAGGTAGTACCCGAGCACAGCCGCCCACAGCCATGAATCGATCCTGTCAAGCGCGCCGCCATGGCCAGGGAGCAGCGTTCCGGTATCCTTGCGTTTGAGCTCGCGTTTGAACATGCTTATGCCCAGGTCACCCATCGGGGCCAGGGCGGCGATCACCGCGCCCGTCACGAGCCCGGCAAGGGGGGTGAGCGCAGATCCCGGCCCGAGCGCAACCTGCCAAAGCTGGCTCAAGCCCCAGCCGGCCAAGGCCCCGGCGGGAATGCCTGCCACGTACCCTTCGACTGACTTCTTCGGGCTCAAGCGGGGGGAAAGCCGGTGATGGCCGATGCGATGACCGACCAGGTAGGCGGCGCTGTCGGCGACCCAGATCGAGGGCAGCGCGACCATGAACCACCACAAGCCATCCGGCATCTCCCGCAGCGAGATGAAGTATGCACCAAACCAGGCGATGTAGACCAAACCGGTCGTGGTCAGCGCGAAATCGATCCCTGGCGCTTCTGCCCCGCGCTCGAAGTCGATGGCATGCCAGGCCATGGCCAGCAGGATGAACCCTGCCAGCACGCCGGCATCAGCTTCCATCGACCAGGTGAGCCGGCCCAGCGGGACAAGCGCGGCTGCAGCGACCAGGATGGGCAGGGCTGGCCGTCGACCAGCTGTGCGGTACATCAAGCCGTACTCAATCGAGGCCAGGACGAGCACGATGACGATCCCGGCTCGCGAACAGCCATGCTCCTTCTCCAATCACCCACGCCAGGAGCGGGATGAGCAGAAGGGATATGGCAACCCGTTCTCGAAGCATATTATGGGGTGGAGAGTCGATCCGGGACTCGGCCGTACCGACGTTCGCGCTGGGCGTAATCATGCAGCGCTTCGAGAAGCTGATCCGGTCCGAAATCAGGCCAGAAGGTGGGCGTCAGGTACCACTCCGAGTAGGCCGATTGCCAGATGAGGAAGTTAGACATGCGCATCTCGCCCGACGTGCGAATGATCAGATCGGGATCAGGCGTCCCCGCCGTGTACAGGTAGGATCCAATGGTTTCCTCGGTGATTTCCTCCGGCCGCAGGCCTTCCGAGATCATCGTCTTGATGGCATGCACGATCTCATCCCGCCCACCATAGTTCCAGGCCACCGTCAGGATGAGGCGGTCGTTATCCTTCGTAAGCTCAATCGCCGAGCGGACCTTCTCCTGGAGGGATGGACTGAGCTCTTCCAGCCGGCCGATATGCTGGAGTTGGACTCCATTCTTGTGCAGTTGGTCAAGCTCGCGATCGATGACCTCTTCCAGGATGTTAATCAGCCCGCGCACTTCTTCTTCTGGCCGCTGCCAATTCTCCGTGGAGAAGGCGTAAATCGTCAGATAGCGCACGCCGTACTCCACGGCTGCTTCGAGCAATCGCCGCAAGTTTTCAACCCCAGCCCGGTGCCCTGCCAGCCTCGGCAGGCCGCGCGAGCGCGCCCAGCGCCCATTGCCATCCATGATGATGGCCACATGCACCGGGACCGACTCTGGCGGCTTCTTCTTCGCTGCGCGTTTCATAAGTGGGTCACAGGTTGGGTCAGACTTCCAGAACTTCGGTTTCCTTGCGATCTGAAAGGCTGTTGATCTCCTCGATGTTGCGGTCGGTGAGTTTTTGAAGATCATCCTCACCCCGTTTTAGTTCATCCTCAGAGATTAGTTTTTCACGTTCGAACTCGCGTAAGTCATTCTGGACATCTCGCCGGACGTTGCGAACGGCGACTCGCGCTTCCTCCGCCCGGCTTTTTACCACCCGGACCAGTTCATGGCGCCGCTCTTCGGTCAGGGCGGGGATGTTCAACCGGATGATTTTGCCGTCGTTGGAGGGCGTCAGGCCAAGGTCGGAGGCCATGATGGCGCGTTCAATATCCTTCACGCTGGCCGGGTCAAAAGGCCGGATGGTCAACAAGCGCGGCTCGGGCGCGGAAATCGTGGCAAGCTGGACGAGCGGCGTAGGGTTGCCGTAGTACTCCACATCGAGCCGTTCGACGAGCGCGGGCGAGGCGCGCCCGGTCCGGATGGCGCCAAGGTCATCCTCCAGCGCGCGCAGGGCGCCTTTCATGCGGTTATCGGCTTCGGCGAGTGCGTCCTTAACCATGCTGCAGCTCCTCGGGCAAGCTATCGGCTAGTCAGGCCATCAGCCTATAGGATAATTCAAAAATCAGGAATTTGCGAAGAGGGTCAGCCGAGCAAGGAAATCATGAACCGTACCCAGGGAGCGCAGCCCGGCATGCTGGCGGTTGACATGAGAGCTCCATGTCAATCACTGATCATGGTCCCCACCTTCTCGCCTGTCACCGCTTTCTCCAGGCTCCCCGGCTGCCACATGTCCAGCACCAAAATGGGCAGCTGATTGTCCATGCAGAGCGAAATCGCCGTGCTATCCATCACGGCCAGGCGGCGGTTGAGGGCATCGATGTACTTGAGCTGATCGAAGCGCACCGCCTCCGGGTTCTGCTCGGGATCGGAGTCGTACACGCCATCGACCTTGGTCGCCTTGATCACGATGTCGGCGTCGATCTCCATCGCCCGGAGCGCAGCGGCAGTATCGGTCGAGAAGTAGGGGTTCCCGGTCCCGCCTCCGAGGATGACAACCCGGTCTTTCTCGAGATGGCGCATCGCCCGCCGGCGGATGTAGGGTTCAGCAACGGCGCGCATTTCCATGGCCGACATGACCCGCGTGACCGCCCCCGCCCGCTCGAGTGCGTCCATCAAGGCCAACGAGTTGATGACCGTGCCGAGCATGCCCATGTAATCGGCGGTCGCCCGTTCCATGCCGCGCTCGATGCCCTCCCGGCCGCGCCACAGGTTGCCGGCGCCGATGACGATCGCTACCTGGACGCCAAGCCCGCGCACGCCCTGGACAGTTTCCGCCACGGCTTCAGCACGATCGGGATTGATTCCAAAGCCGCTCTTGCCGGCGAGCACCTCGCCTCCCAGTTTCAGCAGGATTCGCTTGTAGATTGGCTCTTTCATCTCTGCCTCACGTTGCTATGCGTCTATGCGTAAGGTGAAAAAAAGGCCAACTCTCGTTGGCCTCTTCTCTCAGTTCAGCTCTTCCCCGACCTCCCAGCGCTCAAAGCGCCGGATCAGGATGTTTTCACCCGTGCTGGAGATGGTCTCCTTGAGCAGGTCATCCACGGTCTTCGAGTCATCCCGGATGTAGGCTTGCCTCAGCAAAACCACGTCTTCGAAGAATTTCTGCAGGCGCCCATCCACGATGCGTTCGATGACGTTCTCGGGTTTGCCCTCGCTCTCGGCAAATTTCCGGGCGATGCCTCGTTCACGCTCAACAATCTCCTCGGGGACGTTCTCCTCGGAAACCCATTGTGGTGAGGCAGCCGCGATCTGCAGGGCGACCTCGTGGGCAAAGTTCGCGAAAACCATCGGTCCGGGCGACGAAGTCGGTTTCACAGTTGACCTCGACCATCACCCCTACCCTGCCTTCACCATGGCTGTACAGCTCGAGCATGCCGTTCCGGGTTTCGCGACCGGCGCGCTTCTCAGCATCGGCCAGGCCTTTTTCCCGCAGGAGGATGACCGCTTGCTCCAGGTCCCCCCCGCTCTCATCGAGTGCTTTCCGGCAATCGAGGACGCCTGCACCGGTCATCTCACGCAGTTTCTTGATTTCTTCAGCGGAAACACCCATGACTAGTCGTCCTCCCCCTCGTCCTCTTCCTCATCATCGTCATCTTCGTCGTCTTCGTCTTCGTCGTCATCTTCGTCTTCGTCGTCGTCTTCGTCGTCTTCGTCGTCGTCACCTTCGTCTTCTTGCTCGGGCTCGTCAGCGTCAGCTTCCACTTCTTCCTCTGCCGCTTCGTCATCCTCACCCTCGGTTTCGGACGTTTCAGCCTCAGCTTCTTCAGAACCGGCTTCTCCCTGGTCGCCGAATTCACCGCTCTGCAGTTTCGCCAGGGTGGCTTCGCCAAGCAGCTCTTCATCACTCATCTCAGCTGCGGCAGCTTCCACCGATTCGGCGGTTGCATCCCCGGGCTGTTCCGGCTCTTCATCCTTGCGCATCGCCTTCCCTTCCAGGACCGCATCCGCCAGCCGGCCCGTGAGCAGCTTGATAGCCCGGATGGCATCATCGTTGGAAGGGATGACATAGTCAATCACGCGTGGGTCGCAGTTCGTATCGACGAGCGCGATGACTGGGATCTCGAGCAGGTTCGCCTCGTGGATCGCGGTTTCTTCCTGGCGGACATCCACCACGAAGAGCGCCTGCGGCAGGCCGCGCATCTCGCGGATGCCGCCCAGCCGGCCTTCGAGCTTATCGATCTCACGCGTCAGGCCAAGGGCTTCTTTCTTCGTCAGCAGCTCGAACTCACCCTCGTCCCGCCGCCTTTCCAGTGATTCGAGCTCATCGATGCGGCTGCGGATGGTGCGCCAGTTGGTGAGCGTCCCACCCAAGCCAGCGCAGGTTCACATAGGGCATGCCGCAGCGCTTGGCTTCGATCTCGATCGTCTCCTGGGCCTGGCGCTTGGTGCCGACAAACAGAATTGCCCCGCCGTTCGCGACGATGTCGCGGACCAGGTCATAGGCTACCTCGAGTGCTTCGAGGGTCTGTTGCAGGTCAATGATGTGGATCCCGTTGCGCTCGGTGAAGATGTACTGCTTCATCCTCGGGTTCCATTTGCGCGTACGGTGCCCGAAGTGGACCCCTGTTTCGAGCAGGGCTTTCATGGATATGACGGCCATGCGACCTCCTTCGCGTTAGACCTCCGCCGCACTCATCTCAAACAGGTACCGGCTGGCCGGCCGGCACGCCCCGTTCGATCCTGCGGCGTGTGGATTTGCCCAGGCTGGGCAGAATACGTCCCGCCAGGTCGTGGTTGCTGCCCGGCGGGAGTGAGCAAGATTGTATCATGCTCCCGGCAGGGCGTCAAAGCACCCTGGCCTGGTTTCCTATCGAAAATGAAGCGGAACAGCGCCTATGGCGTTTTGCGGCCGACACGATCGAGGAAGCGATCCGTATCGATGATGACACGGGTGTGTTCTGCACGGCCGATGACCTCGACCGCATCCCACAGCTCGGCCGCGAAGTGTACACTGCGGCCTTCCACCCCGACCACCTGCGCCCGAATATGCACCGTGGCTCCCAGTGGAGTCGGCGCCAGGTGTTCGACCTTGATCATCGTTCCGACGGTCGTCTGTCCCTCCGGCAAGAGCTTCTCCACCAGCCTGCGGCAGGTATGCTCGACGAAGGTGACCATCGACGGCGTGGCGTAGACTTTGAGCGATCCCGACCCAACATGCGAGGCGACAAGCTCATCGCTTACGTGCTGCGAATCTTCGATCACAAGGCCGGTTGTGATTGTTTCGGTCATCAAACGTTTTATCCGGAATTCAGCGCGATGGCGATGGCGACGGCATGCTCGTGAGTGTGGCTCAGGCTGACAGACCACGAGTCCAGCCCGAGTTGGTCCGCCTGCTCCTTCGCGCTGCCGTGCAGGAGAACGTGGGGTTCACGCTGCGGGCCGTTGATAATCTCGATGTCCTTCCACCCGACCCTACCGATGCCCGTGCCAAGCGCCTTGGCGATCGCTTCCTTGGCTGCAAACCGGGCGGCGAGGGCGGGCGTATGTCCGGAGGCGTCGATCAGCTCCTGCACGGTGAAAAATCGGTCGAAAAGCCGCTCCCCATGCCGCAGGATGGCTCGATCCAACCGGTAAACCTCAACGATATCCACCCCTGTGCGCAGCTCCATCAAGCTGTTTCCTTGGGTCCGGCGATGGCAACGGCCAGGCGCTCTGGGTTCAGGAAGCGCTCGGCAGCTTCCCGGACCTGTTCCCGGGTGATGCTCGCCATCAGCTCCGGGTAACGCTGGTAGTAATCCAACCCCAATTGGTAGCGTTCGATGTGGGTGAGGGCGCCGGCAACACCTTCGTTGGACTCGAGCTGCATCGGCAGCCGTCCGATGAAATTGGCCTGGTTCTCGAGCAGCTCCGTGCGGCTGACGCCGGCTTCCACGAAGCGGCGGATCTCACCGAATATCAGCTCGATCGCTTTCTCTTCATTCTGGGGATTTACACCGGCGATGACCTGCCATGGGCCTGGCCCAAGACCGCCCGTGACCAGGCTGTAGGCGTAATAAGCCAATCCAGCGGATACGCGGACCGATTCACCGATGCGCCCCATCATCCCGAAGCGGCCAAGCACATTGTTGCCGAGGACGGCGGGCAAGAAGTCTTCATCCTGGCGGTGCGGCCCAGCAGCCCCGATGATGATGTCGCTTTGCTGCTTGCCGGCCAGCCGGATCACTTTCCGGCGGATAGCCTTGAGCGGTCTTAGCGGCGGGAGGGCCGGCATTTCGGGCTTCGAGCTTGTGTTCCACCCCCCGAGCGCTGCCGCGACGAGATCGACGACCTTTTTCGATTCGATCCCGCCCACCACCGAGACCACCATCCCCTGCGGTGAGAAGTACTGCCGATGGAAACGGCGCAGGTCCGCCGCCTGCAGGCCCCTGACGCTTTCCAGCGTGCCATCGGTCGGTATGCGGTACGGGTGCCTGGCGTAGACGAGGTTGTCAAATGCGATTTCCGCTTGCGCGCCCGTATCCTGCTCGCGGATGGCGAGCGAAGTCAAGTGCTGGGCTTTCAAGCGCTCCACCTCGGTTTTGGGGAAGGTGGGGGCAGCCAACGTGTCCGCCAGGATTTCAAGGACGAGTCCCAGGTCTTCGGAAAGCGATTTGCCCTGGAAGGAAATCGTGTGCGCACCGGCGCTGAACGATAGGTTCGCCCCAATCGACTCGAGCGCTTCAAAGATTTCTGTAAAGGGCCTGGTGCGCGTCCCGCGTGTCAAGGCTCCAGCGGTCAGGTAGGCCCGTCCAGCGGTCTCTTCCGTGTCTGCGAGCGAGCCAACCGGGAGATATCCGCTGAGGACGACGGAGGGCGTGGAAAAATTCTCCCGGACCAGGAGCGTGATGCCGTTCTCGAGGGAAACCCGCAGGATGTTCTCTGGCCCGGGCAGGGTCGACGGATCCAGCCGAGGCAGGGTGAAGGTGCGCTTAGCCATGCCCGCCCTCCCTCACGGGACGGTAGAAACCGACCACGCGTTTTGCAGGTGGGAGGTATGTCCGAGCGCAGGCGAGCACCTGGTCTGTCGTCACCTGCTCCAGGCGGTCGAGATAGGTGTCGAACCAGGCGTTATCGGCAAACATCTCGCTGAACCCCAGCCAGAAGGCCTGGTTGGTAACGCTCTCGCTTCCGTAGGCGAAGAGTGCCCGGGCTTGCTTAATGGCCTTCTCCAGCTCGAGCTTCGAAATCGGGCTTTCGAGCACCTTCGATAAAGCTGCGTCGAAAGCTGCCAATGTTTGCTCAACGGACTTGTCCGGGCGGACCGTGATATGGATGGTGTAGAGGTAAGGATCGATCGTAGTCGCCAGGCCGCCCCGGACGGAAGCCGCAAACTCACCTTCCACCAGGGCTTTGTACAGGCGTGAAGTTTTGTTGGATATCCCACCGGAGAAAAAGTTAAAACTCGACGCACCGGCCAGGACGCTGTCGAGCACCGCGAGGGTCAGGAAGTCGTCTGCGGCAGCCGGGGGGGCGGGATAGACAATCTTGATATACGGCGTCTCTCCTGGGCCCTCCACGTTGATAATTTTTTCTCCCTGGGGCGGCGGTTCAGGCCTCGACTCGAAGACCGGCATGGGCTCTTTCGGCAGCTGGCCGAAAATCTCCCGCACTTTCTTCAGCATGCTGCGGGAGTTGAAGTCGCCGGCGATGGCGAGCACGGCATTCGCCGGGACGTAATGCCGGCGGTAGTGGGCATAGAGTTCATCGCGCGTGATCCGCTGCAGGTCAACCATGTCGCCGATCACCTCGTGGTGATACCCGTGCACCCGGAATGCCGCTGCCTGGACCTCCTCTGCAAGCCTGAAGGTAGGCTCATTTTCATGCCCCTGGCGTTCAGAGATGATCACCGTTCGCTCAGCTTCGACCTCCTTTTGAAGAAACAAGCTGTTGAACATCCGGTCAGCCTCGAGCCTGAGCGCGATCTCGGCTCGGTCAGAAGGGAGCGTCTCGTAGTACGCCGTCCAATCCAACCAGGTGAACGCATTCCAGACACCCCCGTCGCGGGCGATCGCCCGGTCAAGCACGCCCGAGGGGAAATCCGGGGTGCCCTTGAACTGCATATGCTCGACCCAGTGTGAAATCCCTGTCTGCCCGGGCAGTTCGTTGCGCGAGCCAACACGGTACCAAATCCACGTGCTGATCAGTGGCGCGCTGTGTACTTCCCTTAGCCGGACTTGTAGACCATTCCTCAGCTTCGTTCGCAGTACGGGAGCGGCGCTTTGCATGCTTCGATCACTCAACGACGGGGGTGCCATCTGGCCCATACCCGCGTCCAAACCCCCGGTAGCTAAATCCGAGAGCGGATATATCGCGCGGCTCGTAGATGTTGCGGCCGTCCACGATCAGGGGCGTCTTCATAAGAGCACGAATCCTGGACAAGTCGAGCTGCTTGAATTCATTCCACTCTGTGCAGATGACAAGCGCGTCACAACCTTCAGCCAGGGCGTAAGGATCCTCGGCCATGCCCAGGTCGGGCATCAGGCGCGCCGTCCCTGGCATGCCAACCGGGTCATAAGCTCGGACGAGTGCGCCTGCCTCGACCAACCTGCGGGCGACATCCAGCGCCGGCGCATCCCGCAGGTCATCGGTGTTCGGTTTAAACGTCAAGCCGAGTATGCCGATGCGCTTGCCCTTCAGCGATCCAACCGACTGCTTCACCTTGTCAAACATCAAGCGCCGGCGGTCGTCATTGATATCCATCACCGCTTGAAGCAGCTGCGGGATGCCTGCCTTTCTCAGCCGCCATGTGCGCCAGGGCTTTGACATCCTTGGGGAAGCAGGATCCACCATAGCCCAGGCCGGCGTCGAGAAAGTAAGGACCGATGCGTGGATCGTAGCCCATGCCCGTCTTAACTTCTTTGACGTCGGCGCCGAGCGCCTCACAGATGTTGGCGATCTCATTGATGAAGGAGATGCGCGTCGCCAGGAACGCGTTGGAAGCGTACTTAATCATCTCCGCCGTCCGCAGATCTGTAATCACGATGGGCGCCCGCAGTGGCAGGTGGAGTTGGGCGACCCGCTCTGCGGCTTCCCTGTCCATCGAACCGAGGACCGTACGGGCAGGGTTCATGAAATCCTGGATCGCGGAGCCTTCACGCAAGAACTCAGGGCAGGAGACGACCGAAAATCCGACCCCGTCCTTCTGCCGCGAGCGAACGATGTCGGACACCCAGTCCCCCGTCCCTACCGGTACGGTTGATTTGTTGACGATGACCAGCGGTTTTTCCATGACATCGGCCACGGATTCGGCCGCCGACTGGACGTACTTAAGATCGGCCTCGCCATCGACCCCTTCTGGCGTGCCCACGGCGATAAAGACGAAGTCGGCTCCGTGGATGGCGTCCGGGTAGGATGTGGTGAATTCAAGCCGGCCGGCAGATGCGTTGCGCTCGACCATCTCCTCCAGGCCTGGCTCGTAGATCGGCAGTTGACCGCGCTTCAAACCGGCGATGCGATCCTCGTCGATGTCAAGCGCCACGACCTGGTTGCCCAGATCCGCAAAACCAGCCGCCGTGACCAGGCCTACATACCCCACCCCGATGACAGCAATCTTCTTCACTGCGTACCCTCCTGATCAATGTGGTTACGAATCCCCCCAATCCGGCGCAATCATACCACGCACACCCCCAATCCACCCCCTCCAGCAGCCAAGGGTATGTGCTTCGCGGCGAGCATTAAACCGTTTGTCTGATCAAACCCCTGGAGTTGCCTTTCTCCCTGTCCCACCTCGTTTCGTAATGTGTCATATTTGCCCTGTGACACTCTTCACTTGTTCACGCTCCCCGCACAGCGTACACTTATCCTAACCAGACAACTCCTATCTTGATGGGCAGAGTAACCGGCTCGAATGGAGGCCGCGATGCAGATTACCCGGCAAGCAGATTACGCGGTACGCGCAGTGCTGTACCTGGCAGGCCTGAACAACGGGAGGCGTGCCCCGACGAGTGAGATCGCGCGTGAGCAGCGCATCCCACCGTCCTTCCTGGCGAAGATCGTTTCACAACTTTCGGTCGCCGGCGTGGTCCAGACGTCACGCGGCGCACGGGGCGGCGTCACGCTCGCCCGTTCGCCTGGAGACATCACGCTTTTAGAGGTGATCGAGGCCATCGATGGCCCGATCCTGCTCAACGAGTGTGTCGAGGATCCGAGCGTGTGCTTTTTCGGGGATGATTGCCCGGTTCAAGGCGTGTGGTGCGTTGCGCAGTCGGAGCTCGTCCAGAAACTGCGCATGACCAATTTCATGGGCCTCGCAGCGTAACCTGGCTCGCACGTATCTCAAGCTTGAATATGCCGGCGCTTCTATGCGCCGGCATTTGATTGCATGACCAGCCGCCGGCTTTCGATCAGCCAGCCCTCCAACGTATAATGGAATACTCCAGAATCGAGGTGAAGATGCAGGTCCACGAAGCCATCCGGCTCAAACGCGCCGTCCGCGACTTCCTCCCTGAACCCCTCCCGGATTCGGCGGTGCAGACCATCCTGAACGCCGGCCGCCGCGCGCAAAGCGCCAAGAACCGGCAGCAGTGGCGGTTCATCGCCGTCTCCGATCCAACCCTCCTGCAGCAGTTGTCCGAGCTGGGCACCTTCGCCGGGCACCTGGCGGGAGCCGCGCTTGGCGTCTGCCTGCTCACGCCTGACCCCGCGCAGCGCTGGTCGATCATGTTCGACGCAGGACAGGCGGCTGCCTACATGCAGCTGGCGGCTTGGGAGCTGGGCATCGGCTCATGCCTGGCGACCATCTACGAGCCGGAAGCAGCCCGGACATTGCTCGGGTTCCCCGCTGAATGGCACTTGAACGCCGCCATCTCCTTCGGCTACCCTGCCGATGCCAATCTGCTCACGCAGCCTCCCCGCCAGGGTGGACGTACGCAGCTGGATGAAGTGGTCTATGTCAACCGCTGGGGTGAACGCTGACCTCCCGGCAGGGAGCACATATCCAGGAAGGGCTCGATCCACAGGTCGGGGACACGTCTCCGATTTCAAGCAAGGCTCCCAGTCAAGCGCTTGGGACGATTGGGTAGGGAAAATCGTATAGCTCCCTTCGACGAGGAGGTCATCATGGCGAAAGCACGCTCGCTCAAGGCGCCACACGGGGCCCAGTTGAACTGTAAAAACTGGCTGATCGAAGCTCCCTACCGCATGCTTCAGAACAACCTGGACCCCGAGGTAGCGGAAAACCCGGAGGACCTGGTCGTGTATGGCGGTCGCGGCCAGGCGGCACGCAACTGGGAATGCCTCGAGGCCATCCTGGCCACCCTGCTTGAGCTCGAGGCCGACGAGACGCTGCTGGTTCAGTCCGGCAAACCGGTGGCCGTATTCCAGACTCACACGGATGCCCCGCGTGTGCTGATCGCCAATTCGAACCTGGTCCCGCACTGGGCAACCCAGGAGCACTTCGACGAACTGGCAGCCAAAGGCCTCATCATGTACGGCCAGATGACGGCCGGCTCGTGGATCTACATCGGCACCCAGGGCATCCTGCAGGGCACGTACGAAACGCTCGGCTCTCTAGCCAGGCAGCGAGGCTGGCCATCTCTGCGTGGCAAGTTTACGCTCACGGCAGGCCTGGGGGGCATGGGCGGCGCCCAACCCCTCGCCATCACCATGAATGAAGGCGTGGGGCTGATCGTGGAAATCGATCCAGCGCGGGCGCTCCGCAGGCTCGAGCATGGCTACGTCGAGTTCGTCGTCGATGAGCTGGAGGAGGCGATGACCCTGGTCGAGGAGGCGCTGGCCAACGAACAGCCACGCTCGGTCGGCCTGATTGGCAACGCGGCCGATGTCTACCCCGAGTTGGTCATTCGCGGCGTTATCCCGGATGTCGTCACCGACCAGACGCCAGCTCACGATGTCCTGGCCTACATCCCGAACGACATGACTCTTGACCAGGCTGCCGAATTGCGAGCCCGCGATCCACAGGCTTACACATCGCGCTCCATGGCATCGATGGCGCGTCACGTCGAGGCGATGCTCGCCTTTCAGAAGGCAGGCGCCGAAGTCTTTGATTACGGCAACAACCTGCGCCAGCGGGCATTCGACCATGGCTTGCGGGAGGCGTTTGATTTTCCGGGGTTCGTACCCGCCTATATTCGCCCGCTGTTTTGTGAAGGCAAAGGCCCCTTCCGCTGGGTGGCCCTTTCGGGTGAACCGGAAGACATCTTTGCGACCGATGCCGCAGTAAAGGCACTCTTCCCCGACGATGAACACCTGCTGCGCTGGCTGACCCTGGCCCGTGAGCAGATCCAGTTCCAGGGTTTGCCGGCCCGCATCTGCTGGCTGGGTTATGGAGAGCGGGTCAAGGCTGGACTGCGCTTCAACGAAATGGTCGCCAGCGGCGAACTGAAAGCGCCGATTGTGATCGGCCGCGATCACCTCGATACGGGGTCCGTGGCTTCGCCCAACCGGGAGACCGAGGGCATGCTGGATGGGACGGACGCGATCAGCGACTGGCCGCTCCTGAATGCCATGCTGAACGCGGTCGGGGGCGCGACCTGGGTGTCGTTCCACCACGGGGGCGGCGTTGGCATAGGGTTCAGCCAACACGCCGGCCAGGTCATCGTCGCCGACGGCACGCCCGAGGCTGCAAGGCGGATCGAACGTGTGCTCACGACCGACCCCGGACTGGGGATCGTCCGCCACGCAGATGCCGGCTACCCGGTCGCGATCGAAGCCGCCCGCCGACACGGGATCAAGATGCCGATGCTTAAGGCGAAATGATGTCGCCCACACCAAGGTCATGCTCCTGCCCTGCATCTCTCCCCTGGCAGGCGCTTCATGTTCCGGGATAAGGGTACAATGCGTTCCATGATTCGGCGCACGAAACCCCATTTTCTCACGCTCCTCTTCCTTCTGCTGACCCTGCTGGTGAGCATCTTTGGTCCCCCAGAGCGGAGCCTGGGCAGCAACGTTCGCCTGGTTTACCTGCACGGCAGCTGGGTCTGGACGGCTTTGCTCGCACTCGGCGCGGCTGCGGTTTCCGGAGTAGCTGGGTTGGTCTTCCGGAGCGAGCGGTTCCATGCGTGGTCGAAAAGCCTTGGCCAGACAGGGTTGATCTTCTGGCTCACATATCTCCCCTTAAGCCTGTGGACCATGCAGGCCAACTGGAACGGGCTTTACTTATCGGAACCTCGTTTCAAGATCGGGTTGGACTATGCGGTTATCGGCATCCTGCTCCAGCTGGCGATCCTGGTTTTAAGACAACCCCGCCTGGCGAGCGTGCTCAACATATCCTTCGCCCTGGCGCTGTTCTGGTCGATAACCCAGGCGGCGGAGGTCATGCACCCGGCCTCACCCATTTTCGGCTCGGATTCCGTTACGATCCGGCTGTTCTTCCTGCTGCTGTTGCTCTTAAACATCCTCACGGCGGTTTACCTCACCCTCTCGCTCATCAAGCTGCAGTCGAAGGCGGCATGAACGAGGCTCCACGATCGAGTCTGCCCCGCCAATTGCTCCTCTTCTCATCCATCCGGGCCGTAATCAACACCGGTTTTCGGATGGTCTATCCTTTCCTGCCCACGTTCTCACGGGCCCTTGGGGTCAGCATCCAATCGATCGCGCTGGCGATTACCGCCCGTTCGGTCCTGGGATTGCTCGGTCCCGTGATCGGATCCGCTGGAGATCTCCTCGGCCGGCGGAGGACGATGGTCATCGGGATCCTGCTCTTCAGCTCGGGGTTCTTGCTGGTCGGTGTATGGCCGAGCTTCACCAGCCTGGTGATCGCCTTGCTGCTCGGGGCCGCTGGCAAAATCCTCTTTGATCCGGCGATGCAGGCCTACCTCGGGGATTCTGTGTCCTACATGCAGCGGGGGAAGGTCATCGCGGTAACCGAGTTCGGGTGGTCCGGGGCGGCCCTTATCGGACTGCCGGTGACTGGCTGGTTGATCGCCCGCTTTGGCTGGCAAGCCCCTTTCCCCATCCTGGGCATCCTGGGCCTTTTGGCGATGATCCTGCTCCAACGCGCCATCCCGGCCCTGATGACAAGAAGGCCGGCCGGGATCACATTCGTGGGCACGCTCAAATCCATCGTTGTTGAGCCGAGCGCGATGGCGGCGCTCGCGATCGCCTTCCTGCTCAGCACAGGCAACGAGGTCGTGAACATCGTGTACGGAGTCTGGCTGGAGGGCAGTTTTGGGCTGCAGGTTGCGGCCTTGGGTGCAGCCTCGGCCGTCATCGGTCTGGCCGAGCTGGCCGGGGAGGGCGTCGTTTTTGGCTGGACCGATCGATTGGGCAAACGGCGAGCGGTCGGCGCCGGGCTGTGCGTCATCGCGTTCTCCTGCCTCCTCCTGCCCTTCACCGGGAGGAGTCTGCTTGGAGCGCTGTTGGGCCTTTTTCTCTTCTACATCGCCTTTGAGTTTACCTTTGTGAGCCTGATCTCCATGGTGAGTGAAATCACGCCTCACGCCCGCGCCACCCTGCTGTCGGGCAACCTGACCGCGTCTGCCGGCGGGCGTGCCCTGGGCGCCTTCATCGGACCCGTGCTCTACCCCCGCGGATTGATTGTGAATGGGTCTCTTGCGGCGCTGATGGCCCTCGTGAGCCTGTTTCTGCTCATCCGCAGCATCAAAGTAGAATAATCCAGGCAGCCTGTGAAAGGACCCGCCTCCATGCCAGATCAAGAACGCCGTCGACCTCCTGATCCACTCCGCCAACCAGGTGCTCACAATCCCCGGGCCGGCTCAACGCGGTTCAAACCTGGGAACCCTGGGGATCATCGATGCAGGCGCGGTCGCCGTCGCGGCAGGGGAGATCGTTGCTGTTGGACCCACTACAGCGCTGCGCGCCAGCTACACGGCCGAGCTAGAGATCGATGCCACTGGCCAGGTCGTCATGCCCGGCCTGGTAGACCCGCACACCCACCTATGCTGGGTGGGGGATCGCGCGAGCGAGTTCGAACAGCGCCTGAGCGGGATGAGCTACATGGACATCATGGCGTCCGGAGGGGGGATCGCCTCCACCGTGCGCCAGGTGCGCGAAGCATCGCTGGGGACGATCGTGAACGAGTCGAGAGCACGGGCTGCTGGCATGCTCGAGTACGGCACGACGACGGCGGAAGCCAAGACGGGCTATGGGTTGGACCTGGCGACTGAACTGAAGCTCATGGAATCCATCCTGCTCCTGGATGGCGAGGGTCCGCTGGAGCTCGTGCCGACCTTCCTGGGGGCTCACGCCCTGCCGCCTGAGTACGCCGGCGCCGGGAGGGGGGGGTATGCAGCCTATACCGAACATATCGTCGAGGACATGCTGCCGGGCCTGCTCGCATGGTGGGAATCCCACGCGAGCCGTGCGCCGCTGCCGTTTGTCGACGTTTTTTGCGAAGAGGGTGCCTTCAGCCTGGAGCAAAGCCGCGCCATCCTCGTCCGCGCAGCCGAGCTCGGCTTCCCGCTCAAAATCCACGCCGATGAGTTCGCCGGGCTGGGTGGTACGGGTTTGGCGGTCGAGCTCGGTGCAGCCTCTGCCGACCACCTGGTACACACCCCCCCGGTCGACATCGCCGCCCTCGGCCAATCCACGACGGTTGCCGTCTCCCTGCCGTGCACGCCCTTTGGACTTGGTGAGCTGGAGTACACGCCGGCCCAGGCGCTGCTCAAGGCAGACGCCATCCTGGCCATAGCCAGTGACCTCAATCCCGGGACGGCCTGGTGTGAGAGCATGCAGTTTGCCATCGCCCTCGCCTGCCGCAAGCTGGGCCTGACGCCGGCCCAGGCGATTGCCGCGGCGACGATCAACGCCGCTTCCGCCATCCAACGCGCCGGGCGTATCGGCAGCCTGGAACCCGGCAAACAAGCCGACCTCCTCGTCATGCAAATTCCCGACTATCGCCACCTGGGATACAGGTTTGGCACGAATCTGGTATCTGTCGTTGTTAAACACGGCCAGATTGTCGTGGACCGACGATGAAGAGGATGGGATGATGGAATTGCTCGAGAACGTGCGGCCTGAAAGCGTCCTGCTCGCCTTACTTGCCCTCGTGGTTGGCTGGTTCTTGCTGCGCTTCTTGCTCAAGTTCACGGCCCGCTTGTTCACATGCGGCTGCCTCGTGCTGGCCGTGCTGGCAGCAGGTTGGTTCCTCTATACGACGCTCAGTTAATTCGACACACCTGCGAGGCGCACACCCTCGATACCCGCTATCCAGGCTGGTGATTTATCAGCCATACGCATAGGACGCCTGGATGCAAATCCCTCCCCCCACGGGTTCGAAGAAGACGAGCAGGTATTCGAAAGCCACCCCATTCTCGAGCCGGATCGTATCCGCCCTTCGATCTGATTCGAATCGCGACCACGCGCCTGGGATTTTCAAACCCGGGTTGGTCCAAACACCCGGCGCTGACCTCTTCGGCCGGCCCCACCGATGACCCTGACCCATCCGCCTCCAACCGTGAAGGGCAGCAGGTCGAGCTGGGCGACGATCGAGCTAAGTTCGGCTTCCGTTGCCTCGTACACACAGAACCCCGTCCGGGTGGTGCCGAGCACGTTGCAGTTCGGCGCCGAATCGCTGAGCCCCGGTGTGCCGAGCAGGGTAGCCAGGTCGCGTTCCAGGCTTAGCGCCGTCGAGCGGGACCAGATCTGCCCGCAGGCAGCTGCGAGGCCGCTCAAGGCCAGGATTGTGCCCAGCCGGTGCCAACCTTTCATGCGCCCTCCACCCTCAGACGGGTCTCTCAAACGCTTGCCAGGTGCGGATCATGCCTTGGGGATGATGATCCAACACAGCAGGTAGGGTACGATCCCCGGCAATCCACCCGGCAGGGAGGCGATGACGAACCCCAGCCTGAACCAGAATGGGCTGATGCCAAAGAATTCACCCAACCCGCCGCACACGCCAGCCACGACCCGGTTGGACCGCGAGCGCCTGAGGACTTTGTTTTCACCGGATGACATGTGATTCTCCTTCATTGTATACGGTTAATAAAGTCGGGTTTGCTCCCCCATCCAACCCTTCATCTAGCCTCTACGCAAAGCTGACCACGCGGGTCGCGCCATGATAAAAAACAGCCCCTGTATACAGGGGCTGTCATTGAACACCTTGCGCACGCCGGTTTAATAATCCGGCATGGGTGGAGCGGGGGGTGCGTCCTTCTCGGGCATGTCCGTGATCAGGGCTTCCGTGGTCAGGATCATGGCTGCGATCGAGGCAGCATTCTCCAGGGCGCCCTTGGTCACCTTCGCCGGATCGATGATCCCGGCTTCGATCATGTCAAGGTATTCGCCGGAGAGGACATCGTAGCCGATGTTCGTGTTCTTGGCTTCTGCCTGCTTGCGGCGAACGGTCTCGATGACGACGGCCCCGTCCATGCCTGCGTTCTCGGAGATGCCCTTCATCGGGACTTCCAGCGCAGCACGAACGATCTTGATCCCGGTATTGGCATCTTCCTCGTCCATCTTCAACTTCTTGATGGCTTCCATGGCGTTGATCAACGCTACCCCACCGCCAGGAACGATGCCTTCTTCCACAGCCGCGCGCGTCGCCGAGAGCGCATCCTCGACGCGGTGCTTTTTCTCTTTAAGCTCGGTCTCGGTTGCAGCGCCGACGCGGATGACCGCCACACCACCGGCCAGTTTGGCCAGGCGTTCCTGCAGCTTCTCCTTGTCGTAGTCGCTCGTCGAGCGATCGATCTCGACCTTGATTTCCTCGATGCGGCCCTTGATGCGGTCTTTCTCGCCAGCACCTTCGATGACGGTCGTGTCATCCTTGGTGACGACTACTTTTCCGGCCTTGCCGAGGTCATTAATCGTGACCGATTCGAGCTTGCGTCCGAGTTCTTCCGTGATCACCGTGCCGCCGGTCAGGATGGCGATATCCTGCAGCATCGCCTTGCGGCGATCGCCGAAACCTGGTGCCTTGACGGCGACGACGTTGAGCATGCCGCGGATGCGGTTCAGCACGAGCGTCGCCAGGGCTTCGCCGTCGATGTCTTCGGCGATGACGACCAGCTCGCGTTTTCCGATCTGGACCAATTTCTCCAGGATGGGGACGATATCGGTCGCGGCGGAGATTTTCTTGTCGTGGATGAGGACGTAGGGTTCCTCGATGACGGCTTCCATGTTCTCCGGGTCGGAGACGAAGTAGGGGGAGATGTAGCCGCGATCGAACTGCATGCCCTCTACGTATTCGGTCTCGAACTCGAGTCCCTTGGATTCTTCAACCGTGACGACGCCGTCCTTGCCGACCTTGTCCATCACTTCCGCGATGAGCTCGCCGATTTCGCGGTCTTGCGCGGAAATGGCTGCGACGGAGGCAATTTCTTCCTTGGTCGTGACGTCAATCGCCTGCTTGCTAATCGCATCGGCGACGGCTTTCGCGGCGGCTTCGATGCCGCGCTTCAGCATCATCGGGTTCGCCCCGGCTGCCAGGCTCTTCAAGCCATTGGTCACGATGGCATGGGCGAGGACCGTCGAGGTGGTCGTGCCATCGCCTGCGATGTCATTCGTCTTGGTGGCTGCCTCTTTCAGAAGCTGGGCACCCATATTCTCAAACGGGTCTTCAAGCTCAATTTCCTTGGCGACGGTTACGCCGTCATGGGTGATGGTGGGTGAGCCAAATTTCCGATCAAGGGCTACGTTGCGGCCCTTCGGCCCGAGGGTCGTTGCGACAGCGCTGGCGAGCACATCCACGCCGGTCTTCAAGTCGGCGGCGGGCATCCTCGGAAAAGGCTAGTTGCTTTGCAGACATAATCTATCCACTCCTCATAAGATTCTAAATTGGAACAGTCCTAAACCTATCACTCGAGGATGGCCAGGATGTCGCTTTCACGCAGGATGAGCACCTTCTCCCCATCCATCTTGATTTCGGTTCCTGCATATTTGGCGAACAGCACGGTGTCCTTCACGGATACCTCGAGCGCCACATGCTCGCCATCATCATTGCGTGCGCCTGGCCCGACGGCCAGAACCTCGCCCTTCTGCGGCTTTTCCTTTGCCGTCTCAGGGAGCACGATCCCGCTTGGTGTCACTTCCTCTTGTTCGAGGGGTTTGACGACCAGCCGATCGGCCAGAGGTTTAATCTTGAGTGCCATGCCGACCCTCCTTGAAAAGAATTGATTGGATTTTTGGTGCCTTTACCTATTTTAGCACTCTTTACCTGAGAGTGCTAATGCGTGCAAAGTTTACCGAAACTGGTTGGGGGTGTCAAGGGGTGGGATTTGGAATGCCTGGGGGTGATGCAGCTGCTTCCGGCGTGGGGGTTACCGGCTGTGCACACAGGGCGCGGCCCTCGCTCACGATGGCGCTGATCAGCGGATCCTGCCCATACTTCTCCATCAACTGGCGAAAGATGCGCTCGGCGTCCAGGCACGCCTCGGGGTGATCAGGGTCGCCGGCGTAGAAGGTCAGGGCTGAGCCGTAGGTGTAGTAGTATTCAACGCTCTCTTCCGAGAGCGGCAGCCCGCGCACGTCTCGACCGACGGCCAGGGCTTGTTCCGTCCCCGTCTCACAGAAGTAGATCCCCAACTCACACAGCAGGTCGCCGCTCTCGGCGGTGGTGCACCCTTCCAGGGCGCACTTGAAGGTGTCGATCGAGCTCTCGTAGTTCCGGGCCTGGAAGTACACGCTCGCCAGCCTGGCGTAAATCTCGGGGTTGGTCGGATCGATCTCGACCGCGCGTTCGATGTTGAGCGCGGCGATGAAGAACTCCCCATCCTGCATATACGTCCGTCCGATGGCCAGGTAGGGATTTGGATCGGCGATCTGGAGCTGGTCGTTGATCCGCGCCGCCTTCTCAAAGCTCTCCAGTGCCAGGTCGACCAGCTCGCGCCTGGCTGCCGGGTTGGGCGCCGAGGCGGCCAGCCTGCGGTAATTGGCACCGATCCGAAGGTAGAGGAAGGTCAGATTCGGGGCGATGTTGACCGCTTTTTCGTATTCCTCGATTGCCGCCACGTACAAGCCCTGGTTTTCGAGCACGGTCGCATACACCCGGTGGACATCCATCAGGTATTGTGGCTCACGGATGATGGACGGCTGCCCGCTCAGCGGCCGCCTGCGCCAGGTCGGCAGCCTGGGCCACGTTGCCCTGGTCGACGCGCACCTCGGCCTGGTAGGCATTGGCGAGCACATTTTCCGGGTCGAGCTGGACTGCACGCGTGGCGGCGTTATCCGCCTCCAGTAGGAACGCCTGGCGGCGGTTCTTCGAGCGGATGACGGTGACGGGCGAGATGTAGATGGTCTGGCCGTCGATCACCCAGCCGTCCTGGCCGATGGCTTCCACCCGGCCGGTCAGCGAACCATCATTGACCAAAGCGCCGGTTGGCGTTGCTGCGGCGCTCGTCTCGCCGGAGCCCTCGATTTCAATCACGCCGGCTTCGATTCGCCCGCCCTCAACGTCGGCGACCGTCACGCGGACCAGGTCTCCCACGGCGATTTCGTCTTCGACTTCGGCCGAGGCCGACCAATCGTAGACCAGCGTCTTGATGGCGTATACAAAGCTGTCATCGGGCGCCACCTCGACCGCCGTGTTGATCGAGCTGCGAGCCTGAGCCAGCAGCTGCCTGCGCTCGGCCAAAGTGGTTAGCAGGTCGCTGGCGTAGATCTGGACCCGAGCCATCTTCGCCCACAAGGTGCCGTTTCCCGGCTCGACGGCGACCGCTTGCTGGAAGGCATTGATCGAGGCCAGCAAGTTGCCGGCGCTGAAGTGGGCTTCTGCTTCATCTGCGTAGGAGGTCGAATTCCGGGTAGGCCCCGGTGTCGGTGCGAAAAGGGGTTGGACCTCCCCGCTCTGCCAGCCGCGAATCAGGAACACACCGGCTGCGATCAAGTCCAAGCAGGAAAAGCACCCGCCAGGGATTCGAGCGGTTGCGGACTTCACCGAGCGTAAGTTTCTCGCCTGTGAGCCTCATGGGAGTTCCGGTCGTTCAGGAGCCTGCGGCCGGCGTCGTCTCAGGGGTCGGCGTTCGCTCCAATTCGCCGCACAACACCAGGCCTTCCTCGGCGTTGAAGACTGCGATCTCATCCTCTGGGGCGAGCTGGAGGATGGCGGTGAAAATGTCGATTGTCTCCTTGTCGCATATCCCCGATTTGGCCAGTGCCAGGCCGTAGGTGTAGTAGTACTCAAGCACGCGTGGGTCACCACTGATCTGCAGACCGGTCACATCGACGCCTTCCGGTGAGGGTCCGCCGCGAATGGCCAGGTTGAACTGGGCGATCGCCTCATCGTAGACACCGTTGTGATAATACATGCGCCCCAGGTTCCCCCTCAGCTTCGCATTTCCCGGGTCCAGATCGACGGCCTGGCGTGCGTACTGGCTGGCGATGCCGTACTCCCCTACGCCGGCATAGAGCTGGACGAGCAGCGTCAGCGGTTCGGTCCAGGTCGGGGCCAGCGACACCGCGTTCAGATAGCTCGCCCGCGCACCGTCGATGTCGTTCAGGGCGCGCAGCATGTTTCCGATATCGATGTGGATGCGCGGCAGGTTGGGGTTGATGCTGCGGGCGGTCTCGTAATACTGGAGCGCAAGTTCGCGGTTCCCGGTCAATTCCCAGACGTAGGCCAGGGCGCGGTTTGCCTCCAGCGATTTGGCATCCAGCGCGAGCGCGGCTCGTGCCTCGGCCAGAGCCTGTTCGTAATTATCGACGCTCGAATCCATCAAGCACTTCAGCGTGGAACGCGCGCACTTCGGGGAGGTTTGGATTCTTATCGACGGCGAGCTTCACCTCTGACAGCGCTTGTGCCAGCAGGTCCTGCCTTTCTACCTCGTCCTCGGCATACCCTCCCTGGAAATCAAGCGACCAACCTAGAAAGGCATGCCCCAGCGCGGTGTCAGCCAGGACAAGGGAATCCTGTGCCGCCGTAGCCGCTTGTTCGTATTGGCCGGCGTACATGTAGACGCGGGCCAGCTCGATGTAATACTCCGGTTGGCGCGGATCGACCGTGATCGCCTCTTTGTAGGCTTCGGCGGCGAGTTGGAGTTTGCCCGCCTGGAAGAAGCTCTCCGCCTCCAGCACGAAGGAAGCCGGGCTGCGGGTCGGCGTGGGGGTTGGAATGAAGGGTGTTGGCACGGCGGGTACGTATACCTGCCAGAAATACACCATCGCCGCGATCACCAGGAGCAGGAAGATGATGCGCAGCGGGTTTGACCGCTTGCGCTTGCGGCGTAGATTCCATTTGCTGCCACTCAGATACATAGCGTATTGTGAACCCTGTCACAGGATGAGCGGGTGGATGAGCATCTTACCACCCGCCGAGAACGAGCGTCAAGAACCGGAAAACGATGGCCGTTTTCACGCTCGCAGAGCCCGAAATCAAGTACGGTATAATCCCGGCATGTTTCCAAAACCACCCGGGGAAGACCCTGAAACTGGAAGCCCTGAGACGCCTGAAATCGAAGCCAGCCCGGCGGCACGGACCTCCCGCAGGCGCGTGCTTTACATCTTGCTCGCATACATCCTGACGCTCACCCTGGTCGGTGGAGTCGCCTACGCGCAGGGCCGCGGCATCAACCAGAACATCGCCGGGGAGGAGATTTCGCGCGCGCTGCAGGAGCAATTCGACCTGGGAATCGCCGATCTTGCCGCCGGTCGTTATGAGAACGCCCGCCAGCGCTTCGAGGCGATCATTCGCTACGATCCGACCTTTCCGGGAGCCGAGGAACGTCTGGTCGAGGCGCTGGTGAACACGAATGTCCCCACGGTTACCCCGCCGGCTGCGCCCACCGCCACGCCGGATCCATCCCCACCGGAGGATCTGTTCGCCCAGGCCCAGGCCGCAATTGCGTCCAGCGACTGGACCCTCGCGATAAACAAGCTCCTGGCGCTGCGGGCGAAAGACCCGGCTTACCAGGCGATCAGGGTGGATGGGTTGATGTACATCGCACTCCGCTACCGCGGCATGCAGCTCATCTCGGGTGGGGAGATGGAAGAGGGGCTTTATAACCTGAGCCTCGCCCAGCGCTTTGGTCCCCTGGACCGGGACGCCATGTTCCGCGAGTCGCTCGCCCAGCAGTACCTGCTGGCGAACAGCTACCTCGGGCTGAATTGGGGTCGGGCTGCAGAGCTGTTTGGACCGCTCTGCGAACAGGGGGCGACGACCGACTCCTGCTCAAAGTATGGCAACGCGGCCTGGAAGTTCGGCGACCAGCTCTGGGATGCAGGGGATCCGTGCGCAGCTCAAGAGCAGTACTTCGGTTCGCTTGCCGCCTGGCCGTTCCCAGAGATGGAGCCGACCGCCGTCGAAGCGGAGAAGGCTTGCGCCGAAGCCTCCGCCCCGCCGCCCCCACCCCCGGCCACGGAGACACCCACGCCGACTCCCACGCCCACACCGGACGGAAGCGGTTAAGGCAATGGCGGTTGACGCCAGCCAGGGCTGGGTGCTCACGACAGCCTACGCCCTGCACATGCTCGCAACGGTGGTCTGGATCGGTGGGATTGCATTTCAAGCCGTCCTGCTCCTGCCGGCCGCCCTCCCCCTCTCGAGCTCACAAACCATGTTCGAGCTCAACCAGAAGCTCTGGCGCCGATTTCAACCGCTAGCCTGGCTGAGCCTGGCCGTCCTGACAGGGACGGGCCTCATGCAGATGGCTGCCAACCCCAATTACGATGGTTTTCTCACCGTCGAGAACCGCTGGTCGGTCGCCATCCTGCTCAAGCACATCGCCATCGCCGGGATGGTCGCCCTCCTCGCCTACCAGAGCTGGTCCCTTCATCCCCGCCGTTCGCGGCAGGCACTGCGTCTTGCCTTGACCTCCGAAGGTGCCGGGGCAGACAGCGGGGAAATCCTGCGCCAGGATCGGCGTATAAGCCGCATCCACCTCCTGCTCTCGGTCATCATCCTCATCCTGACCGCCATCGCCCGCACCGCCTGACCCTCACGGCATACTCCTTGCATCCTCCCTTTCAGCAGCATCAAGACACGGGTTTGCTGGATCAACTGGAAAACACGCTGCGGGGAAGGTTTGCTATGCAACTGCTTGAGCTCTGGCAGGTTCTTGGGATCGGGGCGATTTACCTTGGCTTCTCCTTCGCGCTGGGAAATCTCATGCATGGGAAGAGCAGCGGCCTGCGAGGCAGGTTGAACTGGATTGGGCTTTTCTTCACGCTCTTAGCCTTCTTGCCCGCCACGGCGATGCTGCTTGGACTGGACTCCTGGTCTCTCCCGGCACGCGTGATCCTGTGCGGGGCAGGGTGTCTGACCATCGCTCTCGCTGCTGCCCAACCGGCATGGATACCGGCCTGGTTTTGGCGGCGTGCGTTCCACCGCTCCTACCTTGCCATCGCCATGGCGCTCGTGACGGCCTGGGGCTTGAGCGCCTGGCTGGCCTATGCCTCCAGCGCGGCGATGCTGATCGGGCTGGCCGCTTTAACGGCCGGTTCCAGCTCTGCCCGGAGCCTGCTCCCGGCCTAGCACTCAGGTCGATTAAGGTACAATGGTGCCCTTGAGACCTGCTCCAATACGGAGCAAGCACAGGGGCGCCCTTGTTTGAAATCACATTCCTCGGCACATCTGCCTCAGCCCCCTCGATCAACCGGGGACTCTCCTCACAGATCATCTCCTATCGCGATCAGCGCTACCTGATCGACTGCGGCGAGGGAACACAGCGGCAGATCCTGCGCTCCGGGCTCGGGTTCCGCCGGCTCAACCGCATCCTGATCACGCATGGCCACCTCGATCACATCCTTGGCCTGGCCGGCCTGCTCTCAACTTTTTCGCGCTGGGAAGCGATCGACAGCCTGGAAATCTGGGCCGGCGAGTGGGCGATGGAACGCATCCATGACCTTTTGTTCGGCGTCGTGCTGCGCGGTGCCAAACCGCCGCTTAAGATCGACTTACGCATCCTAGAACCAGGGGTCATCATCGAGGATGATGATCTAACCGTCTCCGCCTTCCCCGTGCAACATCGCGGCCCGGGATGCTTCGGTTTTCACTTCGAGGAAGCCGAGAAACGCCCTTTCCTGCCTGAAAAGGCCGATGCCCTCGGCTTGCCGCCCGGGCCGCTGCGCAGGCAGCTCGTGGCTGGGAAAAAGGTCAAGCTGGAGGACGGCAGGCGCATTTCCCCGGAAGAGGTGCTGGGGCCGGCGCGGCGCGGCGCGCGCCTGGTGCACGTCGGGGACTGCGGCAGCACGGCCGGCCTGGAGGGCATCGCCGCCGAAGCCGACGCGCTCATCATCGAGGCCACCTACCTCTCGTTGGAAGCCGAACTGGCGCGTGAATTTGGCCATCTCACCGCCGCCGATTCGGCCAACCTGGCCCGCGAGGCCGGCGTAAAACAGCTGTTCCTCACCCACCTCTCCCGGCGCTACCGCGAGCGCGACATCCTGGCCGAAGCCCAGGGCATCTTCCCTGCCGCCGTGGTCGCTCGAGATTTCGACAGCTACGAGATCCGGCGCACGGAATAAGCCGTTTTCGTCTTCAAGGATTCCTGTCGCTCGCCGAGGATCCAATCGAACACGCTGTTTATTTGACAGCCTCTATTTCAGCGTGATAATGTAGACATCTCGAACCAACGCTCCACCCACACCCTGGGGGCTTTCAGCACCGATCCCTGCGCAGCACTCCCCGGTTCGAAATCTCAAGCCACATAAAGCATCCTGTCCATATCGCCGTCTGGAGGGCAGCAGCTGCTGGATGGCAGTGGTTTCCTGCTTGACAAGCCGGGGAGGGTGGCATCAGCGGCTCCGGAAACGTCCGAGACCATAAGCATCATCGCCTGCTCGATGAATGCGCTGAACAAACGGCACTTTTCTTTCAGCGCGCCCGAACACGATCCCTCCTCCTGCTTTGAATTGTTCCGGCGCGCACTGTGTGAACAGGACCAGCAAGCCTGGGCGGGCTTGATGGCCCAGTACCGCACGCTCGTACGAAGCTGGGTCGAACGCCACCCTGCTTATCACGAGAGCGGCGAAACCCACGAATATTTCATTAACCGAACGTTCGAAAAGCTTTGGCTCTCAATTGACCGCAAGAAGTTCCAGAAATTCGGCGAGTTGAGCGCTTTACTGCGGTACGTGCAGATGTGCGTGCACTCGGTCTTGATCGACCACCACCGAGCAAATGCCATCGCTGCGCTGCAGGATGAGCTCGGGGAAGGAACCCCCATCCCGGACAACCCCTCACCCGAAGCGCACGCCCTGGATCGAGTCCAGGGGTCAGAGCTTTGGGAGTATGTCGAGGCCCGGGCCAACGGGAAGCAGGAAAAACTCTGCCTGTATGCCTCGTTCGTGCTGGGGCTCAAACCGCGTCAGATCCTCGAATACTATCCAAAGTCGTTCAAAGACACGGACGAGATTTACCTGGTCAAGCAGAATGTCATCGCCCGTCTCAGGCGGGACGAACGCTTCGCAAGCTTATTTAAAGATGGTGATTGAAAAATGGGGATAACTTCGTTAATCGAATCAGGAGGCATTCCTTCAATATGACCTGCATTGCACCTCCAGCCTTGACGGATGCTGTGCTGCTGCGGTACCTGGATGGTGAGGCTGCTGATGAAGTTATGAACCATCTTCAGGCTTGCGGATCCTGCCGAGCTCGGACGAAGGAGCTCGCCCTGGTTCATGGGTTGTTTGCAAAGAAACTCTTCCGGGCAAACTGCCCAACTTCGTCGGAGTTGGGCGAGTACAGGCTGAACATCCTGGGCGTAAGGGCCAGCCGTCAGATCAAGCGTCATCTAGATGTATGTATCTATTGCCCATCCGAACTTGAAGAGCTCGATGAATACCTGGGGCTTGTAAGCTCCGATATCAACCATTCTTCTTCACAGCGTCTAAGGAGGCTCGTTGCCCAACTCCTCTCATCTGGATCCGGCATACCACCAGCGCTTCCATCTTTTGCACCAGCGCTTTCTGGGGTACGCGGGGAAGGGCGTAGACCTGTCATCTACCGCGTGGAAGATGTACAGATCGCCCTCACCACAGTGCCCAAGCCGGAGATGGATGGCATGAACTCCATCCTCGGCATCGTGACTGCACTCCCGGATGAGGGCTGCCGGGCTCTCTTAGTCAAGGATGCGACGGTGCTTGCACATTCGGCAGTCGACGCAGCTGGCACCTTTATCTTCGATGCCCTCCCGGCGGGAAAGTATAAATTGATCCTGCGCTGCGAAGAGGTTGAGATCGTTATCGAGGAGTTCCAAGTCTAACTTGACCCGAAGGTTGTGAAACAGCATGCCACCAGCACTCGATGAGATTGTCAATCAGGCTCTATCCGATGGTAATCCTGATTTTTCAGATATCTTTTCTTCGATCCCTCCAACCGAGTCTCAAGCTGTCGCCATTGGTCTAAAAGCGCATGCCGACAACCTTCTTCACACGGATCTAGGCGGAATGCTGCGGATCGCGGATGCTTTAGATAAGTACAGCATCTTCGCGAATGAACCCGGCTTCCAGGCATTGGCTCTCCTAATACGGGCGAATGGGGATACCTTTGGATCCGCTGCCTACGCGAAGGCTATTTCCCGCTATGACCAGGCAGCAGCCATTTACCAGGAGCTTGACAACCCGATACTCCAGGCTAATGCGCAGATTGGGAAAGTTTTTGCCTTGGCGAACCTGGGCAGATTCACAGAAGCCATCGAAACCGCCAACAGCGCGCGACATGTTTTCAAGATTAACAACGAAAGTCTTCGATTTGCCCGACTTCACGGTGAATCTGGGCATACTGTTCGGCAGGAATGGGGACAACCGCCTGGCCCTGGTCCATTTTGATGAAGCCTGCGAAGCCTATCGTGGTCTTGGCGACGACGCGAAACCATTTCTCGCTCGTGCAGGTTTGAATCGAGCCATCGCCCTTAGAAACCTCGGGCAGTTTGATCAATCGATCTCTGCGTGTACGCAGGCACTCAATGAACTGCGCGACCTTGGACTCAAAATCGACGTCGCCCACGCGATGAAAATCCTCGCGATGACCTATATCTACCTTGCAAGGTACAACGAGGCCCTCAACTTGCTGTTTGATTCATACGATATCCTCCTGGAAGACAATCGCAGTCGTGACGCAGCCCGGGTCGATCTGTACATTACAGATTGCTTGCTCGAGCTCGGAAGGTACAAGGATGTCCTGGATCGCTGCCAGGAAATTCGAACAACCTTCTTAGACATGCAGCTCGATGTAGAGGTTGGTCAAGCGCTCATGAATGAGGCTTCAGCCTTCAGCGGTCTCAGTCAAGCAACTCGAGCCAGCCAATCCTTGCTCGAAGCACATGACCGTTTCGAGCGCGGACAGGATCAATTCTGGGTACTGCTTTCCGATCTTGAGCGAGCCTCGCTTGAGCTCAAACACGGAGCTGCCCAGGTTGCTGAACGTATCCTGGTTGATGCCTCGGCATCGGCCAAGAGACTAGATATTCCATACCTGGTTGCCCGGACCCACCTGCTTTTGTTCCATGTTTATCGGTCACTCGACCGGGCCGAAGACGCACAGCAAGCAATCCAGCAATCTGAACAGGCTATGCAAGGGAGTCGCCTCCCCAATTTCACATACCAACTTGACCATGCCCGGGCGCTCCTGTGCGTAGATCAGGGAAACACTGACTTAGCATTGCAGTTCTATGAATTGACCCTCGATTCCATCGAGCAAATCCGCTCCCACGTGATGCTCGAGTTCCGCCCGAGCTTCCTGGCCGACAAGGACACGATCTATGAGGAGGCTCTCTCTCTGGCGGCAAATCAAGGTCATACCCAACGAGCGCTCACCACGTTAGAGAGAGCCAAATCGAGATCTCTCATGGACCTCCTCTCCCATCGTGCCGATCTCAGGATTACATCCAAATCCAAAAAAGACGGCGCACGGGTTCGCGAGCTACATCAACTCCGCCAGCGCCGAGATCAACTCGTTCGCAGCATCCAATTTTTCGAAGAGCCGGCCGATCTTTCCCCGACCCTCATCCATGAACTCTGGCCGCGCTACGAGCAGCTCAACCGACTGGAAGACGAGATCACTGGCTTGTGGCATCAACTGCTCGTTCGGAATGCCGGCTACGCCAGGGAATCCTTCCTTGATACCGTGACCGTCGATCTTCCCCTCGACCTGTTGGACGAAGCCACACTAATCCTTGAGTACGCCTTGCTTGCAGACCAGGCCTGGCTCTTTATCCTCAGCAAGGATCATATCGAGCAGATCAACCTGGGAGACGTAAACAGTCCGCTGCTGGAGAACCTGCGGTTGCTGGAGCTCAACCTGTCGACCGTACCTCATTCATCCCGGGATCACCTTCCACATCTCGAACGATCAGCCCGTAACTTGCTCAGCGTTAGCGGTCAAATCCTGATCAGCCCAGCACTAGCCAACGCCGGACAGGCCCGGCATCTGCTTATCGTCCCACATAAACAACTCCACTATCTGCCATTTCATGCGCTCGTGACAGAGGGCGAATTCTTGATAGATCGATACACGATCAGCTACCTGCCGTCTGCGAGCATGCTGCGGACCTGCCTGAACCCTTCCCCATCTGGGGAACACGCACTCGTCCTCGGCTGGGATGTAAACGGCAAGCTTCCGTTTGCTGAGAGGGAGGCTATAGAGGTCGGGTGATGTGCTGGGAGTAAACCCGCTGTTGGGCGAGGAGGCCAGTCTGAGCTCACTGCAAGATATGCAAGCGATGCGGGTCCTTCATCTGGCAACACATGGCGTCTTCCGCCCGGACAACCCGCTGTTTTCCGGGTTGGCATTCCCGGATGGCTGGTTATCCACCCTGGATATCTTCCAACTTCAGCTGCCCAGCTCGCTAATCACGCTCAGCGCGTGTGAAACGGGTCGTTCGGTCCTCGCTGGAGGTGATGAGCTGATCGGGTTGATGCGCGCTTTTTTCAGCGCCGGGGCTTCTTCACTACTTCAGAGCCTTTGGACAGTCCATGATGAGTCGACGGCTGCGATCATGAGCCATTTCTATCGCAATCTGCAGTCAGGGGACACCAAGGCGGAGGCGCTCAGGAACGCACAGTTGAGCTGGTTGGAGCAGTCTCGTGCGGGTTCTGAGCATGCCCGGTCGCACCCCTACTTCTGGGCGCCGTTCATGCTTGTTGGGGCTTCGGGATTGCCATAACTAGTGACAAGGGGAGTAGAGCAGTCTCGATCCATCGCTCAAAAGTACCGCCCTTTGTGTTCATGAACAGAGATTAATTGGGGAGGATCTCATGAAACGGACTAGAAGGATCAATCAAAAAAAAAGGTTTCTACTCCTGATATGGGTTTACGTTGCTGCAACACTAATGGGAGCATGTTGTAGGGTAGTTCGTAATCCAATAACTGCCGCTGATTTCGAACTGGGGATCTGACAGCGTCATCGGAACCGCAAGTCCTGATCAATGTTCTGAATTTCTCGACGAGTTTGATGAGAAGATTGTTCCACGCGCCAGGTCGATTACCCCGGATACAACCTACGTCAAGGATATGATCATCCTGACTGGAAATAAAAAAACAATCAATCGAATTTCATCTAACTTTAGTTCCCTATTCCGAATCGTAGACTTCACGGATTTTGATTATCTGGCAGAGTTTGTCCCAGGAGAACCCATTGCTGAACTCTACAAGGATTATCGGATGGCTTTGTTCGAGCTGGACCAAAGCACATTGGGTCAAATTAACGAAGACGTTCGTCAGGAACTGGAGGGATATCTTCAAGTCGATCTCACTGGGGATGATAACTTCATTCCAGTTGATCCAGAAATCTATATCGATGTTGTCTATATTCAGGGCTTGCCTTGGGTTGGCGAAGGTAGTCCTTGGGTAGGGGAAGGAAGTGCATCTAGTTCTGGTCCGAATCCAACTGGCCTTCCCAATGCTTCGCCGCCTGTTCCTGAACCGAATGATGCGTTTTGGTCCCAATGGGCGTTCTCGAACTTGTACCCATGGATAAATATTTCATCCATCCCTGACTCAATCAATACTTATATCAGTCATGGCGATGATAGCAACCCACTTCGGATCGGAATATTCGACACATCACCATTTACTCAAGAGGCAGTTTGGAATATTGCACGTGATGTTCGAGCGTTCCAGCTATGCATCACTCGCCCTCAATTCCCGATTTCGCTTGCGCCAGACAATCCGTGTGCACCTGACCTTCGGGAGCATGGCCTGTTCGGAGCAAGCCTCGCCAATGCCGTCGAACCCTACGCTAATCTCCACCTCATTCGTGTTCTGAATGACTATGGTATGGGCGATTTATTCACGCTGGCAAAGTCTATGAACACATTTCTTCAACGCTCCCTCGAAGCCAATTTCAAATCAGGGGAGAATACGAGATTGCTGCAAGGAACCGTTCTAAACCTTAGCTTGGGGTTTACTCCCGCCATCTCCTTCCCCAATTCTTCAAAGATTTCAACCCTGAGAGCACGCTATGGGATGTCTTAGCAAACCGCACTTTATCCATGGGGTGGTTACAAACGTTCAAAGCGTTGCGCGTCCCGACCGAGATCGCTGAGGCCTTGGGGGCAATCACAGTCGCTTCATCTGGCAATGACTCAGCGGGTGGTGGTGTACCTATGCCATCGGAGATTCCTGCGAAATTCGAGCATGTGATTGGTGTTGGTGCGGTTAACAAAAACGGATGTATTTCGTGCTACTCGAACAGGGCTGATTTGTATGCCCCCGGTGGCGATGGTGCGTTAACCTCTAACAATATGTGCAAGCCTAACCAGAATGATTGCGTGGATCCTGAATGCCCATACGGGTTACTCAGCACCATTTCGATTTCGACATCAAAGTTCGGATACGGGTACTGGGCAGGCACATCGTTCTCAGCACCGCTTGTCTCCGGTTTGGCAGCATCCTGGCTTCAGACTGTATCTGCCCCCACTGAGCCGAGCCTCACACAAACCGAGTTCTGGGATGACTATATGAATGTTATGGGATACAGTTCACTTGAAAATTCACCTTTCGTCTGTGCCCAAGGGCAATAACAGAATCAATTTCATTGTCGGTGGACAATTCGAAAGCATGAGACTCTGAAATCACATGGTCTCATGCTTTTCTCTTGGTAACAGCAGATGCTCGAGCCTGACAGAACTTCTATAGGGATCCAAAATCTTTAGTTTACATCTTACTTTTCAAGTTAATCATATTCATCCCGGGGCACTCAATACTGATCAGAACTCAAGCCGTACCGCTGCAATCTTGGCTAATGCATCACAATTCGTGATGGAAAAATCGCCTCCTCCACGTTCATAGAAGTACAGGCACCGTGTTCCAACTTTGGGAGGAGGATGCGATGAACAGCCAGGATTACCTCAACAGCCACGCTCTACAGGAGCAGAACCGCCTCCGGCGGGACCAGCTCCTGAATGAGGCAGAGCAGGAGCGCCTGGTCGCTCGCTCGGATGCTCGTGGTGCATCCGGCCAGGATCTCAATCTCCTGCGCTCGGTCCAGGCTCTGGCGGCTTTCCTGCTCAACCTGGGGCGCCATTGAAAGTCGACCCGGGCAACACATTCATTGCCCGGGTCGCGCTGGTACGGCACGGCTGTGCCGGTGAACCTAAACCAGCGCTGTGGCACGAATTCAGCCAAGATTTCGGAGGACACCATGAATGCTCGAATCAGAACTTCCCGCTACCTCATCCCCGCCGCACTGCTCGCGATCGCCGCCTTTCTACCCCAGGCGCAGGCCTCGGCTCACGCCGTCGCCGTCGACCTGGGCGCGCCCATCTTCGAGCAGGAAGCCGTGGACGGCGGCTCGCTGCGCTTCGAAACCGCCGCCCCAGACGACGGCCTGCTCTCGGCCAGCGTGGAAGACCAGCCAGGCGCAGCCCCGGCGTTCCACGTGGAAGGACCCGGCGACGGCGCCCCGGCCTACGACGTGCAGGCGCCGCCATCGGCCTCAGCCGGGCTGGACGTCGAAGGACCGGAAGGCGAGTTCGCCCGCTATAAAATCGTCGGGGACCACCAGGGTGCGAACTACTTCATCGTCGAAGGTGAACCAGAGACGGCCGCCTCGGCCAGCGCCGAGGACGAACCCGGCGCCGCACCTGCATTCGAGTTCGCTTGCGAAGCGAACGGCGTGGCCTACTTCAAAGTTGCCGGTGAGCCAGACGGCAGCGCATCCTTCAGCGCCCAGGGAGAACCCGGGAGCGCCCCTTACTTCATCCTCATGGGGGAAGCCAGCGGCACGCTTGCCCTGAGCGTCGCCAATGAACCGGAGGGCAAGGCTGCATGCAGCGCCGAGCCGGAGCCAGGCGCAGGCGCCCAGGGGGAGGTTGCAGGTGAGCCGGCAGGTTCGGTGGCCTTCAGCATCGAGGGACCCGGCGAGGGCAGCCCGAGCTTCGTCATCCTCGGCGAAGCTCAGAGCTCACCCTACATGATCGCCCTTGGTGGGGCTGAAGGCAGCCCACAACTGATGGTCGAGACGCCCTATGCCGGCGAGATGCTGGCGATGTACCTGCAGTATTGGTCAGGTTCCCCGGTCAACCTGCGGGCCTACCTGATGAGCTTCTACGGCCTTTAGAGGAGCAGGCAACCTCCTTCCAAAGGGATGGGTTCCACCACCCTACCAAAGGAAGCGCCCGGTCATACGACCGGGCGCTTCCCCATCTTGAACAATGGTTGCAGATGATGCCTGGAACTATCCCCTGGCGCTGGCGTTGATCCGAATGCGGAAGTTCTCGAACTCACCGGTTGGCGTGCCCTGGGTAACTTGAACATCGGAGACGGAAGCCGACCCCGGGCCGTGGCCACACCAGGCGACCATCGCCTCCACCTCACCTGGCTCCCCCTCGAAACACGGCTTCGACCCTGCCGTCCCACAGGTTCCGCACCCACCCGGTCAGGCTCCGCCGCCGGGCTTCCTCCATCGTGTAGTAGCGGAAACTGACCCCCTGCACGCGCCCTGAAATGAGGACATGCGCCCGCGCCTTTTTCATTCCCTCAATCTCCCTCGCTCGCGTTCTCTCTCTTCATGATACCGGGCTGTGTGGAACCGGCGAATGGCCGATTGGTAAGGGTCATCCCTAACCGCTTAACAACAAAGCCTGCCATCTCACGGCAGGCTCTGCGTGCATACATTACAGATCAGGGTAGGAAGTGGATCAAGCCGGCATGTTCGACGAGTGCCAGCAGGGGTCCGGGCAGCACGCCGAAGACGAATGTGCCCAGGGCTGCCGCCCACACCGTCGTATTCAGCAGCGGTTCCCCGCTGGTCTCAGGCTCGCCCTCGCGCATGTACATCGTCACGATCACCCGCAAGTAGTAGTAGGCGGAGACGAGGGAGGTCAGCACACCCACGATCGCCAACCCGATCAAGTCGGCGTCGATCACGGCCCGGAACAGGTAGAACTTGCCGATGAACCCAACCGTCGGTGGAACGCCGGTCAGCGAGAGCATGAAGAGCGCCATGGCCAGGGCCAGGACCGGCTGGCGGGCTCCCAACCCGGCGTAGTCGTCGATCTCCAGCCCTCCGCCCTTCGCTTTCTCCAGGATGAGCACGACACCCCATGCGCCCAGGTTCGTGATCGCATATGCCGCCAGGTAGAAGAGGGCGCCCTGGGTCGCCTGCCCGGCCGCAGCCGGGTTGACCGCTGCCGGGACGGCCATCAGGATGTAGCCGGCATGGGCGATGCTCGAGTACGCGAGCATGCGCTTGATATTCGTCTGTGCGATCGCGGCCACGTTGCCCCAGATCATCGTCAGGGCCGAAAGCCACATCGTGATCGGCCCCCACGCGCCGGCGGCCGCAGGGAACGCGGCCAGCAGGATCCGCAGCAGGGCGGCAAACCCGCCCGCCTTGGCGCCGACCGACATGAACGCGGTCACGGAGGACGGCGCGCCCTGGTACACATCCGGCGTCCACATGTGGAAGGGCACGGCGGCGACCTTGAACCCCAGCCCGACCAGGATCATGCCCGCACCCAGCAAGAAGAGCTGCGGTGCGCTGCCCAGGTTTTGGACGGCGCTGAAGACGCCCGAGAGCTGCGTGGTTCCGGTCGTGCCGAAGACGAGCGCGATGCCGTAGACCAGGAAGCTCGAGGCGAATGCCCCCAGCAGGAAGTACTTCAAGGCCGATTCTTCTGAAGCCGGTTCCGGGCGGGCGAAGCCCGATAGCACGTACAGTGGGATCGAGAGCAGTTCCAGGGCGACAAAGATCACGATCAAGTCGCCCGCGCTCGCCATGAGCATCATGCCCGAGATGCTGAAGAGCAGCAAGACGTAGTACTCACCCCGCTCGATCCCCCGCCGGTGCAGGTAGTCGTAAGCCTGCCCGATGGCAACCAGGCCGACTGCCAGGAAGAGCACCTGCAGGAAGCGGCTGAAGCCGTCCTGGATGATCATCCCGCCGAACGCCGAGTGATCCCCGGCCGTTTGCAGCAAGATGACCAGCATCGCCGCGACCAGCGTTAACGCGGCCAGTCCCGCCGTTGCCCCCTTGCGCTCGGAGGGGAGGAAGACGTCGACGATCAGGAGCAGGCAGGCGAAGCCGGCGACGACGAGGATCGGGAGCGCGGTCAGCAAATCTTGCGAGGTCATATCAATGCACCACCATCGCTGCTGCCTGCAGGGCGGCTGCCAGTTTATCCACGGCGGGAGCCATCAAATCGAAGAACGGGCGCGGGTAAAGCCCGATCCAGAAGATGAAGACCAGCAGCGGGACCAGCGTGATGATTTCACGCAGGTTGAGGTCCTTCAGGGACATGTTCTCTTCCTTATCCAGCGGTCCCAGGAAGAGCTTCTGGAACATGAAGAGCATGTAGATGGCAGCCAGGATGACCCCGGCGGCTGCCGCTCCGGCAAACCAGGGGGAACCGATGGCCTTCGAACCAAAGGCTCCGAGCAGGATGGTGAACTCCCCGACGAAGCCGTTCAAGCCGGGCAAACCCATCGATGAGAGGGTCACGATCAGCGTCAACGCGCCATAGACCGGCATGATCTTCCAAAGACCCCCGAAAGCATCCATCTCACGCGTGTGGCGGCGCTCATAGATCATGCCGACGATGATAAACAAGGCTCCCGTGCTCAAGCCGTGGTTCACCATCTGCAGGATCCCGCCCTGGATCCCCTGCGGGTTCAGCGCGAACAAACCCAGGATGACGAAACCCAGGTGGCTGACGGAGGAGTAGGCGACGAGCTTCTTCACATCCTTCTGCGCGTAGGACACCGCCGCACCGTAGATGATCCCGATCACGGCAAAGAGCGCCATCCACGGCGCCAGGCGCACCGCAGCCTCCGGGAAGAGCGGCAGGTTGAAGCGCAGGAAGCCGTAGGTTCCCATCTTCAGCAGCACACCGGCCAGGATCACCGAACCAGCCGTCGGCGCTTCCACGTGCGCGTCGGGGAGCCACGAGTGCAGCGGCCACATGGGGACCTTGATCGCAAACGCAGCAGCAAAGGCCAGGAACAACCAGGTCTGGATACTCCCCGGAATGCCGCCGGCGGCGATCAGGTCGGGCAGCGAGAAGCTGTCGAACTGCAGCCCAAGCCACAGGATGGCCAGCAGCATCAGGATCGAACCCGCCATCGTGTACAGGAAGAACTTGATGGCCGCGTAAACCCGGCGTGGACCACCCCAGATGCCGATCAGGAAGTACATCGGGACCAGCGTGAACTCCCAGAAGATGTAGAAAAGGAACAGGTCGAGCGCAACGAAAACGCCCGATCATGCCCACCTCGAGCAGCAGGAAGAAGATCATGAACTCCTTCAAGCGCTCCTCGATTGCGGACCAGGTTGAGAGGATGGAGATTGGCGTAAGGAAGGTTGTCAGGAGCACCAGCAGCACGCTCAGGCCGTCGATTCCCAGCGAGTACTCGATGTTAATCCCGGCCAATTGGAACCATGGCCGCCGCTCCATCATCTGGATTGCTCCGCTGCCGCTGTCGAAGCGCGTCAGCATGATGATCGAGACCCCGAAGGTAACCAGGGAGGCGAGCAATGCGACCCAGCGGATCGCTGGCTTGCGGTCCTTGGGCAGGAACAGGATCACCAGGACACCCAGCAAGGGGGAGAAGGTCAACCAGGTGAGCAGGGAAGTCGATAGGTTCATAAGATGTCCTCAGCCAATCTAAGCAATGATGACGTAGGTGAGCACGAGCATCACGCCAACGAAAAGTGCAAGCGCATAAGAGCGGACATAGCCGGTCTGCAGTTTGCGCAAGCCCGAGGCCGCGCCCTGCGTAAGGTTCCCGAGGCCGTTGGCGGCCGCATCGATCACGTTGAGATCGAAGCTCTGCGCCAGCCAGTGCGTGCCGTTGCGGAAGGAAGCTCCCAGCACCGAGTCGTGAAACCAATCGTGCCAGAAACGCCAGTCCAGCGTTTCAGCCAGGAACCGGGCGATGGCGATGTAGGGCCGGATGAAAAGGAACGCATAAAGTTCATCGACCCACCATTTATGCTCCAGCGCGGTGAAGAGCGGGCCCAGGATGCGCCTAAGCGGGTCAGGCTGCCCCTTCCTCAGCGTTTCACGGCCGTAGAGCGTCCAGGCCAGCAGGATCGCCGCAACGGCCAGCCCGACGCTGATCACCGCCACCATGATGTTAAATTCCGTGGCGTGGACATGCTCGAGGGTATGCTCGAGCCAATCTGTCAGCGTGTGGACGCCGGGCAGGTTCAGCGCGCCGCCCAGGATGGAAAGCCCCGCCAATATCATCAAAGGTATGGTCATCACGGGCGGGTTCTCACGCGCATGCCCGGCGGGCTCGCTGCGGGGTTGACCGAAGAAGACCATCAAGATCTGGCGCCCCATGTAGAACGCGGTCAGGAATGCCGCGGCAGCAAGCAGGACATAGACCAGGTTGTTGGTCAGGCTCGCATCGGCCAGGATCTCATCCTTCGAGAAGAAACCGGCCAGGGGCGGGATGCCGGCCAGGGCCAGCGCCCCGATCAGGTATACCCAGAATGTGATCGGCATGCGGCTGCGCAACCCACCCATGTTGCGCATGTCCTGTGGATCAAAGGGCTCATCGTGCCCTTCAGCGTGCTCATGCGCGAGATGATGGTGTCCGTGTTCGACGCCCTGGATGACCGAGCCCGATGAAAGAAACAGCAGGGCCTTGAAGAAGGCGTGCGTCACGAGGTGGAACATGCCGGCTACGTACGCCCCAAGCCCGACGGCAGCCATCATGAAACCTAGCTGGCTGATGGTCGAGTAGGCCAGTACGCGCTTGATATCAAACTGCCCGACTGCGATCGTCGCCGCAAAGAAAGCGGTGGCCGCGCCGATCAGGGCCGCCGTGTTGGAGGAAAACTCGGCAACGGCGAAGAGCGGCGCGCTGCGTGCGATCATGTAAATGCCGGCCGTGACCATGGTTGCGGCGTGGATGAGGGCCGAAACCGGCGTCGGGCCGGCCATCGCATCTGGCAGCCATACAAACAGCGGAAGCTGGGCAGATTTGCCCGTCGCACCGAGCAGCATGAAGAGCGTAATCGCCGTGACCACGCCGGCGTTTGCCAACCCGTTTGTTTCCGCCCAATGAAAGACCTCTTCGAAACGCAAGCTCCCGGCAGCGCCGAAGATGAGGAACATGGCGATCAGGAAACCGAAATCCCCGATGCGGTTTGTAACAAAGGCCTTCTTCCCGGCGACAGCATTCCCGATGCCATCGGCGCCCTTTTCGTACCAGAACCCGATCAGCAGGTAGGAGCACAGCCCAACGCCCTCCCAGCCCACGAACATCATCAGGTAGTTGTCGGCCGTCACCAACACCATCATCGCGGCTACGAACAAGTTGAAGAAGATGAAGAAGCGAGTGTACCGTCCAGGATCACCCTGGAAACGGACGTCCTCGTGCATGTAGCCGCTGGCGTAGACGTGGATCAGGGTGCTCACGCCCGTCACCATCAGCATCATCGTCGTCGAGAGCGTGTCGACCTTGAGCGACCACGGGATGGACAGGTCGCCGACCGTGATCCAATCGGCCAGCAGGATCGTTGATCCCTCGGGGTGGCCAAGCAAAGCGATGAACTGCAGGATGGCGATCAAAAAAGCCAAACCGACCGCGCTGCTGGCGACCAGGCTTGCGAAGCGTTCTCCGAAGCGGCGTCCGAAGGCGATGTTGATCAGCAGCCCGACGATGGGCAGCCCGATGATCAAGGGAGCGTAGAGGTACAAACCTCCTGCCGCCGCTGTTTCAAGGTAATTCATGCACTGCCTCCACCTGCTTCATCATCCCTGCAGGCTGTTCACTTCGTCGACGTTAATGGTTTCCTTGTTCCGGAAGATGGCGACGATCAGCGCCAGACCGACCGCCACCTCGGCCGCAGCGACGGCGATGATGAAAAAGACCATCACATGTCCCCGCAGCGCTTCCGGCGAAGGGCCCATCATCCTGGCGAAGGTGATGAACGCCAGGTTGGCCGAGTTGAGCATCAACTCGATTGACATGAAGATGACGATGGCGTTGCGCCGGATCAGCACACCCAGGATCCCCAGTGTGAAGAGCACCCCTGATAGCGTGAGCACGTATGATGCAGGAATGTTCATCGCCCCTCCCTCCTGCCAATCCGGGTGAGTACGATCGCACCGATCATGGCCACCAGGAGCAGGACGGAGGTGATTTCGAAGGGAACGAGGTATTCACTGAACAGCAGGCGGCCGACCGAGGCCGGGCTCCCGAAACCTTCTCCCAGGCTGGCGACTGCGTTCGCCAGGCCATCGCTGCGGGCGAGCATGACGAAACCCAACTCGAACAGCAAGCCAACACCCGAGCAGCAGTGCCACCGGCAGCTGCCAGCGGAATGGCCCTCCCAGCTGGTCGCGCGCCGGACCGAGCAGCATGATGACGAACAGGAAGAGCACCATGATCGCACCGGCGTAGACCGTGATCTGCACCATGGCGATGAAGGCCGCATTTAGCAGCAGGTAGAGCGTCGCCACTGCCAGGAAGTTCAAGACAAGGAAGAGCGCTGAATAGATGGCATTCCGGCTCAGGAGCATGCTGATGCCCGCAAGCGTGGAGATCGCCGCCAGCCCAAGAAAGATTGCCAGATCCGTCGTCATAGTACTCCTTCGGGCTTCTCCGGTTACACCGGGTCTTTCATCTCCGGGATCGATCGATCAAACGCCCCGGGTGGTACGCTTTGTGGGGTGGGCTTGCCGTTAGCAGGGACGGGGACGATGAGCCGCTCCTTGGTGTAGATCGCATCCCTGCGGTTGGTGAACGAGAGCTCGTAGTTATGTTCGAGTACGATCGCTTCGGTCGGGCATGCATCCTCGCAGTACCCGCAGAAAATGCAGCGCAGCATGTTGATTTCGTAAGTGCTGGCATAACGCTCGCCGGGCGAGAAGCGCTGTTCATCCGTGTTCTCGGAAGCTTCGACAAAAATCGCGTCCGCCGGGCATGCAGCCGCACACAACGCGCAGCCGATGCATTTTTCCAGCCCATTCTCATACCGCTTCAGTTCATGGCGGCCTTTGAAACGCTCCCGAACGGGCCGCTTCACTTCCGGATACTGGTACGTCACCGGTGGTTCAAAGATGCTCTTAAACACCGTCCACAGACCGCGCAGGATTTCAGGCAGCTTGCGCAGGATTTCTAGCGGCTTCATCACTACCCTCCCAACCACACAACCAACACTGCCGTGACGAACACATTCAGGATCGAGAGCGGCAGCAGGATTTTCCAACCGAAGGCCATCAGGCGGTCATAGCGGAAGCGCGGCAGCGTTGCCCGGATCCACACCAATACAAAGAGCAACGCCACCACCTTGATCACCAGGTAGATGGGCCCCAACCACCAGAAGCGGTCGACGAACGGCCCCAGGTAGCCGCCGAGGAACAGCGTGACACCGATGAAGCTCACCGCAATCATCTTGCCGTACTCTGCCATGAAAAACAGGGCGAATTTCATCCCCGAGTACTCGACGTGGTACCCCGCCGTCAGCTCCTGTTCTGCTTCCGGCATGTCGAAGGGAGCCCGGTTCACTTCCGCCACCGTCGCGATGAAGAAGATAAGGAAACCAAGCGGCTGGAGGACGGCGTACCACAGCCCGCGCTGCCCGGCGACGATTTGATCGATGCCCATCGAACCCGCCAGGATGATCGGCCCGATGACCGACAATCCCAGCGCCAATTCGTAGCTCACCATCTGGGCCGACGAGCGCAGCCCGCCCATGAGCGCGTATTTATTCGAAGAAGACCAGCCGGCAATCACGATGCCGTAGACGGCGATCGAGGCCACCGCCAGGATGTACAACACGCCTACATTCACGTTCGAAGCCAGGCCCAGGCTGATCGATTGGCCCGCAATTTGAACCGGTGGGCCAAGCGGGATCACAGCCAGGATGATCAAGGCCGGCAAGACCGTGATCACCGGGGCGAGGATGAAGAGCAGTTTGTCAGCCTGCGCCGGGATCAGTTCCTCTTTGAAGATGAGCTTAATCCCATCTGCGACGGGCTGCAGCAAGCCCCAGGGCCCGGCCCGGTTGGGCCCGATGCGCACCTGGAAACGCGCCAGCACCCGGCGTTCAAAGAGCGTCAGGTACGCGAAACCGCCGACGATGATGGCGATGATCACGATCGATTCCAGGCCCCACTCAAGCAGATTTGCAGCAGTCATTCGATCCCTCGACTAGCCAACGGGTTTGACGTCAACTTCTTGCGGTACACGGGCTGGTATCTCCTGGCTGCGGTTCATCAAGGCAATCCCCTTGGGAACTGCCTCCTCGATCATCGACGTGACATGCGTGCTGAAACCGTTGACACGGATTTCAACCTGCGCGCCAGCTTCCAGCTTCAGGCGCTTCGCATCGCCGGGGTTCAGGCGCAGCACCACGGGAGCCAGGCGCGGTGCGAGCACCTCTGAATGGAGGACCGTCGCCACTGGATCGTATAGCCGGGAGATTGGGACAAGCAGCAAGCCTTTACGGCGGGGCTCGTCGGCTGGCGCCATCCAACCGGGGTCGACGGCTTCGCCGCGTTGGACTGCGTTCGGCAGCTGCACGCCAACACCGGACCGGTTCTTCTGCGCCGTGCCGCCAAAATAGAGATCGACGTCTCCAACTGGCGGCCACTGCTCGTCGAGCACCGCCAGTTTGCTGTAGTCCAATCCTGCGTAACCTGGGGCCGTCCCGGCCAGGTTCTCAAAGACCCGGGCCGCGCTCCCAGCCTCAAGTTCAATCGCCAATTCGCCGGCAAGGTTCGCGGCGATCAACCAGTCCGCCCGCGCCTCGCCGTGTCCCTTGAGCGCCTGGAAGAAGCGCTGCACCCGGCGCTCCCCGCTGGTGAAGGTGCCCTCGCGCTCGACGAACGAGCGCGCCGGGAGAACGACGTCGGCTGCGGCGGCAGTGGCGGTAAGGAAGAGCTCCTGGACGACGAGGAAGGTCTCAGGGGAGAGTTCCTCTGCCAGCCCTGGGTGGCTGCCGAGTGGGTCAGCAGCCATGATATATATCGCGGCCGAGCGCTTGATGGCCTCGGCCAGGTCCGCCGTTGGACGCAGGCCGAGATCGAAGGCGCCTTGGGTATTGCCCTCGTGCCAGACTGCGATCAAGCCGTTGTTGGGCTTGCCGGCATGGCTGGTTTGTACCAGGAAACGCGCGCACGCTTGCGCAAGCGCCTCGCTGCCGGCCAGGTCGAGCCCTTCGCTGCCAAAGAAGATGACCAGGTTTTCGGCTTCGGCCAGGTTGGCCGAAGCCGCTGTGAAAGCCGGATCCCCCGTGTACGGCTCCAGGTTTTTATCTTTCTGGACAGCATGCAGCAGCCCCAGTGCGGTATGGACCGCCTGCGGATACTGGTAGCGCAGGACATGGGCTGCGTAGTGATCCAGCGACGTCTCGCGGCCGTTGGCGACGACAAGGCTGGCCCCGCGTTTCACGGCGGCAATCACCCGCTGCCACCAGATGGGCGCTTCTTCGTGCAGATCGCTGGCGATGACGAAAATCGCATCCCCTTCGCCCAGCGTTTTCAAGTTTGTGCCCTGGCCTACGCCCAGTTTTTCAACCCAATCCCCGCCACCCTGGGTGCCATCCAGTACGGCCTGGCCCCCGAGGCGGTCGATCACCTGCTTGAAGTTGAACAAATCCTCGTTGGAGGCCCGGCCACCGGCGATCCCAAGCACGCCCTCTCCTGCTTGAGCCAGGCCCTGGGCAGCATGTTTGAGCGCCTGCTCCCAGCTTACTTCCACCAGTTCGCCATCGACCCGCATCAGTGGCCTGGTGAGGCGTTCTTCGCTGGTCGCAAAATGGTGGGCGAAACGACCCTTGTCGCAAATCCAGATTTCATTGACGGCTTCGTTCTGGCGCGGCAGGATGCGCTTGATGACTTCTCTGCCCGCCCGCCTGGGCTTCACGACGGGTGTTTAACACCAGGTTGCAGCCGACCGGACAATGGGTGCAGATGGAGGCGGTCGCGTGCAGCTCCCAGGGGCGAGCGCCAAATCGGAAGTCAGCCGTCGTCAACGCGCCGACCGGGCAGATATCCGTGGTGTTGCCTGAGAAGTAGGAATCAAATCCTGGATCCGTAAACGTGACGATCTCCAGGCTGCGCCCGCGCTCCCCAAACCCGATCACCGGTTCATCGACCAGCTGCTTCCTGGAAGCGGACGCACCGGCCGCATTGGATGCAGCGTTCCCGGTCCAGGAAAATCAGGTCTCCAAGCGGGACATGCTTGGCCAGGTGCTTCTTGTCTTCGTACAGGAAACGGCTTTTCCCCGGGCCATGCTCCATCGTCTGGTCCTGCAGCGGGCATTCGCCACCCTTGTCGCAAATTGGACAGTCCAGGGGATGAGAGGTGAGCAGGAACTCGACAATCTGCTTCCGCCCGGCCACCGCCTTCTCGCTCGTCACGCGCACATCCATCCCTTCGCTGACGGGCGCCGTGCAGGCTGTTTCCAATTTTTCGCGGTAGTCGATCACCATCTCCCCGTCCGCGGATGCGGACGATCTCGCCGCTCGTCCGATCCACGCGGGGGGTGCCTAACTCAACCAGGCACATCCGGCACATCCCGACCGGGTCCAGCTTCGGATGGTAGCAGAACACCGGGATATCGATCCCGGCCTGCTTGGCGGCATCGACGATCAAAGTGCCCTTGGGCACCGTTACCTCGATCCCCTCGATCTTCAGCGTTACCTGCGAATCACTCATGATTGTTCCCCGGTGTGGGTTTCAAAATCGATGCGAAAGCGTTCGATCCCCGATACGACCGGCATCAGGGCGAACTCTCCCAGGGCACAAAGGCATTTGCCCTGGATGCCGCGGGCGACGCTGTCCAGCAGGTCGATATCCGCTTCGACGGCATCACCGTTCTGGAGGCGCTCGGTCAGGTGGTACATCCAGTATGTACCCTCCCGGCAGGGAGTGCATTTCCCGCATGATTCGTGCTTGAAGAACCTGGAAGTCTTATAGACCATCCACGAGATATCGACCGTCTCGTCCATGACGATGATCGAGGCTGAGCCCAGCTGTGACCCAACGGCAGGCACAGATTCGTAGTCCATCGGGGTATCCAGGACTTCGTCCGTTGCAGCCAGGAGCGGAGCCGAGGCCCCGGCCGGCATGATGCCTTTAATCTTGTGGCCGTTCGGGATCCCGCCACCATGCTCAAAGATCAGCTCGCGGAAGGTCGTCCCGAGTGGTAGTTCATAATTCCCAGGCCGTTCGACATGGCCCGACAGTGAGAAATATCTTCGGGCCGGGGCTCTTCTCGGTCCCGATCGTGCGGTACCAGCTTGCCCCGCGCTCGATGATCGGAGGGACGTTCGTCAGGGTTTCGACGTTGTTCACGACGGTGGGCTTGGCGAAGAGGCCTTCCGCGGCCGGGAACGGTGGCCGCAGGCGTGGCTGGCCGAGTTTGCCCTCCAGCGATTTAAGCAGGGCAGTCTCTTCACCGCAGATGTAGGCGCCGGCGCCAAGATGGACGTAGATATCGAGCCCGTAGTCCGAACCAAAGAGCTTCTCGCCCAGCAATTTCGCCTTGTAGAGCTCGCCGATCTGGCGTTCAAGCTCGTGCGCCAGGTCCCAGAACTCACCCCGGCAGTAGACATAGGCCACGTTGGCCTGGGCGGCGTAGGCACAGATGGCCACCCCTTCCAGGAACTGGTACGGGTTGTGCTCCATGAGCTCCCGGTCTTTGAAAGTCCCGGGCTCGGATTCGTCTGCGTTTGCTACCACGTAACGCGGGAAGACATTTGGACTCAGGAAGCCCCACTTCACCCCGGCCGGAAAGCCGGCGCCGCCACGCCCGCGCAGCCCCGAGGCTTTGACCTCATCGATGACTTCCTGCGGGCTCATCTCACGCACGGCTTTCTCGAAACGCTTTGTACCCGCCGTGCTTGCGATAGACCTTGAGTTGGTCGATGCCCTCGATATCCCTATGCCGAAGGAGGATGTGCTCAGCCATCAGCTTTCCTCCTCCGCAGGTCCTCGACCAGCTTCAGCGCTGAAGCGACGTCCTGGTTCTCATGGTAATGGATGCCGCTCGTCATCCTGGAGTTGGAACATCGGCGCCTTGTCGCAGCCGGCCAGGCACATGACCTCCTCGACGGTAATCATGCCATCTGCCGTCGTCTCCCCCAGCCTGATCCCGAGGTTCTCGCACAGGTCGCGGGCGAACGTCTCGGCGCCCCGCAGCGCACAGGGAAGATCTGTGCAGACCTGGATACGGTACTTCCCTTCGGGTTGGTCGTGGAACAGGGTGTAAAAGCCCGTCAGCCCGCCGACCTGGGTTGGATCCAACTCGAGCAGGCCGGCAATTTCATCAATCGCTTCAGCCGTGATGTAGCCGTAGGTGTGCTGGGCCAGGTACAGCAGCGGCAGGACGGCTGCCCGTTTTTGATCGGGGGGGTATTTTGAGAGTATCTGGTCGATTTCCTTTTGATGTGTATCCGCCAACAAGGTATGTGCTCCTGCTCTCAAACGCGAAGGTGGCTGCAGCGACGCATCCACCAACTAGCGGTCGGTGTCTCCCAGGATCGGGTCGAGGCTGCTGATAATGGCCACCAGGTCTGCGACCAGGTGCCCGCGCGACATCATCGGCATGGACTGCAGCGCCGCGAAGCTGGGGGTGCGGAAATGGACGCGGTAGGGTTTCGGGCCACCGTCCCCTTCGAGGAAGCAGCCCAGCTCGCCACGTGGCGATTCGACCGCGACGAAGACCGATCCTTTCGGCGCCTGGAAGCCCTCCGTCCACAGCTTGAAATGATGGATGACCGCCTCCATGCTGTGGCCTAGCTCTGAACGCGGAGGGGGTACAAACTTGCGGTTATCGCTCCGGAAAGCCCCACCCGGCAGATGGTCGAGCGCCTGCTCAATGATGCGCAGCGATTGACGCATTTCCTCGATCCGCACGATGTACCGATCGTAAACATCCCCATTGGACCCGAGCGGGACCTCGAACGCATACTGCTCGTAGCCGCTGTACGGATTGGACTTCCGCAGGTCCCAATCGACACCCGCAGCTCGGGCAACCGGGCCGCTCAAGCCCCACTCCAACGCCTGGTCTGCCGTAATCGCGCTGATGCCGCGGGTACGGTCGATATAGAGCGGGTTGTTTGTCAGCATGTCCTCGTACTGCTGAATTCGCGGTGGCATGTACGCGAGGAAATCGCGCACGGCCGGCTCGAATTCCGCCGGCACATCGCGCCACACTCCCCCGGGCCGGATGTAGGAGGTCATCATCCGGGCTCCAGAACACATCTCGAAGATATCGAGGATGATTTCACGTTCCCGGAAGCAGTACAGGAAGACGGACATCGCCGCCAAATCGAGCGCATGCGAGCCGAGGAAGATCAGGTGTGAGGAGATGCGCTGCAGCTCGGCCATGATGACCCTGATCGCCTGGGCTCTTTCCGGCACATCGAGGTCCACCAGCTTCTCAATCGCCATGGCGTAGCACAGGTTGTTACCCAGGTTGTTCAGGTAATCCATGCGGTCCGTCATCACCAGCGCTTTTTCGTAGCTCTTGGCTTCCATGTTCTTTTCGATCCCCGTATGAAGGAAGCCGATATCGGGGATGACGTTGACCGCCTCTTCGCCATCGAGTTCGAGCAGCAGGCGCAGCACGCCGTGCGTGCTGGGATGCTGCGGTCCCATGTTGAGCAGCATCGTATCGCCCTCGAGGGCGCGCTCGGAGACCAGATGCCGGAGTTCGTCTAGCGTTGTCTCGAGTTCTTCTATCGCCATCGTCGGTTCCACCTCACACTACCAGCCGTCATTCCTTCGCATAGGGCTTGCGGCGATCGATCTCGTCAAAGTTAAAGGAGAACTGGACCTCTTCGTAACCCAACGGGTAATCCTTGCGCAGCGGATGGCCCTCCCAGTCCTGTGGCATGAGGATCCGCCGTAAATCCGAGTGCCCTTCGAAGGTCACCCCGAACATATCGAACACCTCACGCTCGTGCCAGTTGGCGTTCGGAAAGACGCTCTCGATCGAGGGGATCGACAGATCATCGCTCCGGACCGGCACGCGCAAACCCAGGAAAACTGCGTGGGCGTGTGAATATAGCTGGTAGACGACATGGAAGCGGGGCTCCTCGGGCCAATAATCAACCGCAGTCAGCGCCGCCAGGAAGCGGAACTGCAAGCCTTCCTCATCGCGCAAGAACTGGCATGCATCAACCAGGCTGCCCGGGGTCAGGGTAAGCGTCGTCTCATCACGGAAAGAGCCCACATCAAGTACACCCTTCCCCAGACGTTTTCGCAGCAAGTCGACTGCTTTTTCATGGATGCTCATAGTGCTCGCCCTTCGAGGTAATTTGCCCCGGTCGACGCAGGCCAGGGATGCCGATCCGAGGCCAGGCAGCCGTGTTGGCTATGGACCGGATACGCTTATGCGTAATGGGTAATCTTCTCATTCATGACATTCTCCTGAAGCGTGAGAATGCCGTGGATGAGGGCTTCAGGTCGTGGTGGGCAGCCGGCAATATAGACGTCGACCGGGACGATCTCATCCACGCCGGGCACGATGGCGTAATTGTTAAAGATGCCCCCGCATGAGCAGCAATCGCCCATGGCAACGACCCACTTTGGCGATGGCATCTGGTCATACAGCCGGCGCAGGACCGGCGCCATCTTGCGCGTCACCCGGCCGGCGACGATCATCAAATCACTCTGGCGCGGGCTGGCCCGCATCAGTTCCATCCCGAAACGACTCGTATCGTAATCGGAGGCGGCGGCTGCCATCATCTCGATTGCACAGCATGCCAGTCCGAAGAGCATCGGCCACATCGCCCGCGTCCGGCTCCAGTTCACCACCTGTTCGAGGGTGGTGGTTACGACGCCAAAGTTGCCGAGTTTAGACTCTACTCCCATTCCAACGCTCCTATCTTCCACGCATATACCAACCCAACCAGCAAGACCGCGATGAACACCAGCATCTCGATCAATCCCTGGAGCTTGAGCTCGCGCAGGACAACAGCCCAGGGCAGCATGAAGACGATCTCGATATCGAAAAGAATGAATAAAACCGCAATCAAGTAAAAATGAATAGGGACGCGCCTGCGGGCTGGCCCGTAGGGCCGCATGCCAGATTCGTAGGGCTCCGCTTTTCGTGGATTTGGCCGGCGTGGGCCAAAGAGATGGCCGAGGCCGATCACCAGGAAGGCCAGGGCGGTGGAGAAGACGATAAGAACGGCTATCGGGAGATAATCACTCGGCATCCGGTCCTCGATGTGTGCTTGATGTGCAGGTGTGCATTGTGAAATTTTTCACACCTGCTCAATGCCCATTCTATCACAACGGTTAAGCTATCACAATCACAGGGAGCGGGTCAACGGACGTGTGGCATGAACAATAGGGATTAATAGCATCGTCCGACCGGTTGGTTGGGTTTACTCCCTCGGCACTATCTTACCTCCAGTTCGATTCTAAGGCACGGGTAGAGGGACGCCCCCTCCCACCCTGTCTTCCCGAGGCGTCCCTGGCCGAGGAATCCCCGGTACGTCCTTGAGCGAGACGCGGCTGCTTTTTGAACCCTCCTACAGTACGCAATGTCTCAGGGACCCCTCGGCTGCGCTCGGGGAGGCACGAGAGGGGGAGGTCCTCCTGCGCGCACACGGAGCCACACCCCACCCTGTCTTCCCGAGGCGTTCTGGGCCGAGGGATCCCCGGTACGTCCTTGAGCGAGACGCGGCTGCTTTTTGAACCCTCCTACAGTACGCAATGTCTCAGGGACCCCTCGGCTGCGCTCGGGGAGGCACGAGAGGGGGAGGTCCTCCTGCGCGTACACGGAGCCACACCCCACCCTGTCTTCCCGAGGCGTTCTGGGCCGAGGGATCCCCGGTACGTCCTTGAGCGAGACACGGCTGCTTTTTGAACCCTCCTACAGTACGCAATGTCCCAGGGACCCCTCGGCTGCGCTCGGGGAGGCACAGGCCGGTAGGTCCTCCTGCGCGCACACGGAGCCACACCCCACCCTGTCTTCCCGAGGCGTTCTGGGCCGAGGGAGGACGAAGAGACGCACGGATCTGACGTCTCATCCAGCCTGAAATATGTGACCTCATACACATTCATGATGAACAAACTGAGTAGATCTCCGAAATCGAAGTTCTGGAGACGATCTTCGTGTGCACGATTGGTTGAAAAATGATATTTTTGTATTGCTAGGGGGAGCACACAAGTCTATTGATGAAACCGAACCTACGGTCCTACTTCGTCTACATCTTATCCAGCTCCTATGGTGTGCTCTACGTCGGCATGACAAATGACCTGGCGCGACGTATGGAAGAACACCTGTCGGATTATGGTTCACAGTTTGTGAAAAAATTTCAAGTTTCCCGATTGATCTACTGGGAAGAATTCCGGGAAGTTGAGGACGCTCGTCGTCGAGAGTCACAGATCAAATCCTGGCGACGGAGCAAGAAACTCGCGCTGATCCGAAGCCTGAACCCGACTTTCCGTGATTTGTCTGAGGAAATACCAGTCTGAGCACACATCCTCTGTGTCTTCCCGAGGCGTCCTGGGCCGAGGGATCCCCGGTACGTCCTTGAGCGAGACACGGCTGCTTTTTGAACCCCGCAGACTCTGCGCGATGTCTCGGGGAGGCACAGGCGGGGAGGTCCTCCAGTGCGCACACGGAGCCACACCCCACCCTGTCTTCCCGAGGCGTTCTGGGCCGAGGGATCCCCGATACGTCCTTGAGCGAGACACGGCTGCTTTTTGAGCCCCACTACACTGTGCGATGTCTCAGGGAGGGCACGAAGGGACTCGGCCTTCTCGAAGGCTAAGAAATAACTCGTGATAAGACTGGAGGGAAGCGGGGAAACGCCCGGTTCAGGAGAGATAGTCGCGCAGGTGCCGGCTGCGGGTTGGGTGCCGAAGTTTGCGTAATGCCTTGGCTTCAATCTGGCGGATGCGTTCGCGGGTCACCTTAAAATGCCGGCCGACTTCCTCGAGCGTGTAATCCTTGCCATCGCGCAGTCCGAAGCGCATCTCCAGCACCTGGCGCTCGCGTTCGGTAAGCACCGACAGGGCATTTTGGACCTGTTCCTTCAACAGCTCGCGAGCGGCAGCATCCACTGGCTCAGGCATCGTCTCATCTTCGATGAAGTCGCCAAGCTGGCTCGATTCTTCCGCGCCGACCGGCGTCTCGAGCGACATCGGCTCCTGGGCGATTCGGATGATTTTCCTCACCTTGCCCGCCGCCCGCTTCCATTTTCTGTCCAGGGCTGGATCGAGGCTCTCTTCCGCGCTCAGCGCCTGCTGGATCAGGTTGATCTCGTGCGGCTCCATCAAATCCATCTCGAGCGCCAGTTCCTCGGACGTCGGGGCCCGCCCCAGCTCCTGCTCCATGCGGCGCTGTATCCGCACCAATCGATTTATTGTTTCGACCATGTGGACCGGGATGCGGATTGTGCGCGCCTGGTCTGCAATCGCCCTGCTGATCGCCTGGCGGATCCACCAGGTGGCGTATGTGCTGAACTTGTAGCCTTTGGCCGGATCAAATTTTTCGACTGCCCGCAGCAAGCCGATGTTCCCCTCCTGGATCAGGTCGAGGAACGCGATCCCCCGCCCCATGTAACGCTTGGCGACACTGACCACCAGCCGCAAATTTGCCCGGATGAGCGCAGCCTGTGCTTCGTCCGCGAGCGCCCGGACCAGGCGCACTTCCCGCTCGAGATCTGCCTCTTCATCGATCCAGCGCTTAATCGTTCGCTTCGCAGGCAGCCCCTGATCCTTGCCGAAACGCTCGACCAGCCGGACTTGAAAATCGCCGGGTAGGAGATAGAGCACCTGGAAGACATCGAGTGCATTGCGGGCTACCTGCTCCCAAACCGGATCCGTGCCCCACATCTCGGTGTTCAACCACGCGCGCAGGTAGGAGATCATCGGCGACTGCCAGGTTTCACGCAGTTGGATGGCCTCCGCCAGGATGAGCTCGAGATCGGGCTCGGGTTGATCGAGCCGTTTTGCATCCTCGTTCACCCGGCGCCAGGCGGTCCGCAAATCTTCAAAAAGCGTGGTGTACACATTCGCCAGGCTGCCGGCGGGTTTGCGGGTGCCCCGCCCGGACCGAAGCAGATCGATACGATTGACAGCTTCCATACGGACGGCCAGCCACAGCTCCTGATCGGTGCTGAGCAGGTCAACCCGGCCGATTTCCTTAAGATAAAGGCGGACCGGGTCATCGCTGAGCTCAAGCGCAATCGAAAGCTTCTCCAGGCCTTTCTCATCGCCATCGCTGCCAGCCTCGCCTTCGGCGTCTTCCTCCAGGTCCGGCTCAACCACGATCGCTTCACCTTCAACAACATCCACCGGGTCCACAGCTTCCCGGGGATTATCGACATCGTCATCAGGAAGGTCGAGCGCATCGTGCTCGGCTTGCTGGCTCTTCTTCTTGGTCATCTGTACAGCATACTCCTACGTGCTCGCAGCAACAGAGAGCCCCGGCCCACGGACAAGCGCTCGATCCAATCGCTCACGCTGATCTGCCAATTCCTGGACCCGGCGCGTGATTTGCCACATGGCGTCCCGGTCGTAGTGCTTCACCTGCCTCTTCCTGAAGGGCTTCAAGCTGGAACCTCATGTTCGTGAGCGATGCATCCAGGCTGCGCTTGCGCAGACGAAAGAAATTCGCCAGGACCTCTTCAATGACCCGTGGCAAGTTTGAGTCCAGATCGCCCGCAAGCTCCTGGAATACCTGCGCTGCTTCACGGAGAGCAGGCGCCAGGTTCTCCTGCCAGAAGCGTACAGCGTCGACCTCGTCTTGAGCAAGTGCGGAACGGATGCTGGCGAAGATCAATTGCCGCTCCGCGCTGGAAAAATCATCCTTCCCGGGTCGAGCCATCTCCAGAGATTGAAAGGCGCGATCAACCCGAAACAGCAAACCTGGTTCATTGAGCAGAACCCCCAGGCAGAAGCGTTCAACCATGGCCACATCGCTCGTGGCCGTGATGCCGGCGGATCCGTCCACCTGCTCTTCGCCTGCCGGGCTGACTTTGCGTCCCGATGGCCGGCGCCAGGATTGGAGCGATCGCTCATCCACTTTCAAGCGCCGGGCCAACTTCTGGCGGTAAGCTTCACGCTCGACCGGGTTGGCGACATCCTCAATCAACGGCAGGACCTGTTGGGCGACCTGCGCTTTCCCCTTCGGGTCTTCGATGTCGACGTCCGCAACGCTCACATCGAGCACGTAATCTACGATCGTCTGTGCTCCTTCAAGCAGTTTCGGCCATGCCTGCTGGTTGATCGAGGACGATTTCGTCAGGGTCCAGTCCCTCCGGCAGGCTGACGATGCGCAGGTCGGCATCCAGACGTCCTTCATAGCGCACCAGGCCGCGGGAATTGAAGACGGGTTCAGCCTCCCTGTCAAGCGTGTCGCGAGCGACATCCAACCCGCGCAGCGTGGCCTGGCTGCCGGCGGCGTCAGCGTCTAAGGCAAGGATGATGCGCCGGCTGTAACGCTTCAGCTGGCGAAGCTGGTGCTCCGTGAGGGCGGTGCCCATGGGTGATACCGCGTTCTCATATCCAGCCTGGTGCAATCCGATGACATCCATATAACCTTCGACGATCACCGCCCGGTCTTCACGTCGGATGGCAATCCGGGCTTGATCGAGCCCATACAGCAAGCGTCCTTTGTCAAAAAGCACGCTTTGCGGCGAGTTCAAATACTTCGGCACGCCTTCCGGATCAAGGGTCCGCGCTCCGAACCCGGCCATCCGGCCGCGCGCATCCCGGATGGGGAATACAATCCGGCCCCGGAAGCGGTCGAAGATGCCTCCGCTGTCACGTTCAGAAGCGATGCCTGCCTCAACTTGCTCCTGCGCCTGGTAGCCCCGCTCCTGCAGATGAATCGTCGCTGCATCCCAGGAATCCAGTGCAAATCCCACGCCAAACGCCTCTAAGGATGCATCTGTCATGCCACGTGAACGCAGGTAGGCCAACGCAGGCTTGCCTGCCTCACTCTGCAATAAGTTGTGTCGATAAAAGGTGGCGGCAGCCTCAAGCAGTTCTCTCAGGCGATCGTTGACTTCGTCCTGGGCTTCCTGTTCAGGTGTCTGGGGCGTGAGTTCTACCCCGGCCCGCTCCGCCAGGTAGCGCAGCGCTTCCGGGAAATCCCAGCCCTCTTTCTTCATGACGAAACTGAATACATCTCCCCCTTCGTTGCAGGCGCCAAAACAGCGCCATGTCCCGCTCTCGGGGAACACCGCAAAGGAGGGTGTGCGCGTGTTGGGATGGAAGGGGCAAAAACCGGTGTAGTTCTTGCCTGATTTCCGCAGCTTGACCGTCTCGCCAACAACCTCGATGACGTCGATCCGGTCTTTGACTTCGTCAATCACACCCATTGCGCTGGTCTCGCCTCTCTCGTTGGCCGGCTTCCGGAAGATCCCCTCATGGGGCTCCGGTTGGGATCAAGAGGTTCATTTGCCCTATCCTGGCTTGATGTGAAAACGCGGGATGTTGTGAATTCGAACGGTGTCCTGCCCCTTCGGCGAATTGCAGGTTGACAGGCAGGGTCTGCGTTCGATTGGATAGCGCCAGTGCCCTTGGAGCTGGATTATAGCCGCGCGGGTGTCACTCGGCAATCCGGACATTGCAGGGCGTCATTCTCACTCGTGGACTCGCTCAGAAGCCTTCCATCTGGGATAGGTCGCACACACCTATCGCCAGCCCGGCTATCTTTTGCAAGAGGGCCAGCCGGTTCTCACGCAGCCCAGCATCATCGACCATGACCAACACCTCGTCGAAAAAGCGGTTGATGGCTGGCACAAGTGAATCCAGGATACGCAGGAAATCGCCCACCGAGCCTGGTTCGGGCTCTCCTGCAAGGCTGGCAAGCAGCGCAGCATGCAATCCTTGCTCGGCGGGTTCGACGAGCACATCAGGATCGATGGTGAAAGCTCCGGGCTCCCCGCGCGTGATCCTCGCACAGCGAGCATAGGCTTGAAGCTGCGCATCCCAGCCCGGCATCTCGCTCGCCAACTGCAGTTCCTTCACAGCTTCAACGGCTGAGGTTGGATTGTTGGCTTGCTCTTCTAACACCGCTTCGACCACATCATGCCCGAACCCATCGGCGAGCAGGATCGCCTGCAAGCGTGAACGAATGAAGGCTTGACAGGCCTCCAAGTGTTCTGGCTTCGAATGCGAGCGGGAGTCTTTCTCCCGCAAGAGACAGGAGCGCGTCGAGTTCCAGGGTGATCCCCTGGCCGATCAATATCTGCAGCAAACCGATGGCCGTTCGCCGCAGGGCAAATGGGTCACGGGCACCCGAAGGTTGATGGCCGGCGGCGAACAAACCGGCCAGGGTATCAAAACGATCCGCAAGACCAATGGCGATGCCAGGCAACGTTTCCGGGAGCGCATCCCCAGCATAGCGAGGCAGATAGTGCTCGCGGATTGCCTGCGCTACTTCTTCCGGCTCACCCGAGCGCAATGCATAAACCCGCCCGACCTCGCCCTGGAGCGATGTCATCTCGATCACCATGCGTGTCACCAGGTCTGCCTTGCACAGGCTGGCCGCCTGGCGGGCAGCTTCAGCTTCCTCCGCCCCGAGCTCCAGGCGTGGGATGAGCGCCTCGGTCAGGGATGCGATGCGCTGCGTCTTATCCAGCATCGATCCGAGGCTTGACTCGAAGGTCAGGCTCGCCAGGTCCGGAAGGTACGCTTTCAACGGTTTTTGAAGATCGCGCTCGACGAAGTAACGCGCATCCGCAAAACGCGCCCGGATTACCTGCTCATTGCCGGCGACGACGAGTTCTGGGTTGTCGCTGCCCCCGTTTCGGACTGTGATGAAGTACGGCAGCAGTTCGCCCTCCTTTTCAAGAGGAAAATAGCGCTGGTGTTTCTTCATTACCGAGATGAGGACCGCCCGTGGAAGCTCAAGGAAGGTCGGGTCGAATCGACCGAGCAGCGCGCTCGGCTTTTCGACCAGGTTGGTGACTTCCTCCAGCAGGAGCGCGTCTTCCGCAAGGCTGCCGCCTACTTCCTCAGCGAGCGCCTGGATCATCCCCTCGATCCGCTCTCGGCGGGCCTCTTCATCCAGGATGATCCCGGCCTGGCTCAGCTGACGTTGGTAGTCCTCAACGTCCCGGATCTCGAGCACAGGCGGATCATCGAAACGCAGCGTGCGGGTGCTGCGCCCGGAGTTCACGCCGGCGAAATCAAACGGAATGACCTGCTCGCCGTGCAGGGCGAGGATCCAGCGTATCGGCCTAGAAAAGGCAACCCCGCTTTGATTCCAGCGCATCGACTTGTCGAAGCGCAGGCTGGCGATCAGTTCAGGTAAGTTCTCCTGCAAGACCTTGGCTGCAGGCTGGCCTTTGCGTTCGACTCGCGCGATGACGTATACCCCGCCGTCAATCTCCTGCTGCTCGAGATCGGCGACCGCAATCCCTTTGCTCCGCGCAAAGCCTTCGGCGGCTTTTGTCGGGTTGCCCCCTTCGTCATAAGCACGGTCGAAGGGAGGTCCCTTTTCAAGCAAGAGCTCATCCCGCTGGGTTGGAAGCAGGTCGCGGACGAGAAGCACGATCCTGCGGGGTGTGCCATGCACCTCAACCGCTCCATGATCAAGGCTCAGATTTTCCAGGAACGACTGTGCCTCCCCGCGCAGCTGTTCGAGCGCGTGCGTTAAATCGCCAACCGGGAGCTCCTCCGTCCCAAGCTCCAGGATGAAATCAGCCGCACCAGCCGGCGCGCGGCCGGCTTCGACGTTTTCCACCGTGACCTGCTCCTGGCTCCAGCGTCCGACCCAGGGGAACCCGGCTGCCTCGCGCAGAAGCAGATACCCGTCGGTCACTTTTCGGGCCAGCTCCCTCATCCGGCCAAAGATGGCCGCACGCTCGGTCACCCCGATCGCCCCCCGGCCATCAAGCAGGTTGAACGTGTGTGAACATTTCAGGACGTAATCATGCGCCGGGAAGATCAATCCATGGGCGAGGCAGTTGTTGGCCTCCGCCTCGAACTCCTCGAACATTTGCTGCAGGCGTTCGACGTCGGCTACCTCGAAGATGTAGCGGCTGTGTTCGCGTTCCGCCTCGAGCAGCACTTCACCGTAGGTGACCTTCTCATTGAAATCGAGCTCAACGAAGCTCTCCTCGGATTGCAGGGCAAGCAGGATCCGCTCCAAACCATAGGTGATCTCGACCGCCGGTGGATCGAGCGTCTTGCCGCCGGCCTGTTGAAAGTACGTGAACTGGGTGATCTCCTGGCCGTCCAACCATACTTCCCAGCCTAGACCCCAGGCGCCGAGCGCCGGTTGTTCCCAGTTGTCCTCCACGAAACGGATGTCATGTTCCAGCGGGTCGATGCCAAGCGCTACCAGCGATTGCAGGTAGCGTTCCTGCGGATCGCCCGGATCGGGTTTCATGATGACCTGGAATTGGTAGTAATGACCCCAGCGGTTGGGGTTTTCACCGTAGCGGCTGTCGGCGGGCCGGATGGAGGGTTCAACATACGCCACCCACCAGTCTTCGGGTCCCAGGACGCGGCAGGAATGTGGCCGGGTTCATCGTCCCCGCGCCCACCTCGGTATGGTATGGTTGCCAGATGAGGCAGCCCTGGTCAGCCCAGAACTGCTGAAGCTGGAGGATGATCGACTGCAACGTAGGTTTCGGCTTCATCAACTCGTCTCTTCCTCAGGCTTACGAGCATTCCCCGCTAAGCGGCATCTTGATCAAGGCCGCCCCCAACCCTGCGCACCTCGCGAATAAAATCCGGTGTGTTCAACCGCCGCTCGAGCAGTGCGGTGAAGAACCCTTCCATCAGGCTGTCCAGTTCAAGCCGCACACCCTTCCCGATTTTCAGCGATTCGACCTGCGAGTACGGGCTGCGCTGCACATGGCGCAGGACCTTCAATGCCGGGAGCGAGATCTGGCGGCTGGCGGCATGTGCTCCGCCGCAGCGGGGGCACAGGATCCCGCCTTGTTCAAATGAGAAGAACTGCGCCTCCGGGCGCACTTCTTCCCCACAGTTCACGCAGGTGAAGAGTTCCGGACGATAGCCCACGCTTTCCAGCAAGCGCAGCTCAAAAAAGCGGACGACGTTGTGCGGATTGCGGCCTTGATCAAGCATCTCCAGCCCGCCAACGAGACGATTGAAGAGCCCTTCATGCGCTTCCCGCTCGACTGTGAAGCGGTCTACAAGCTCAACCAGGTAGCCGGCTTGACCGACAAGATCCAGGTCGGCGCGCACGCGGGGATAGAGATCGAGCGCATCTACCTGCGTGAGGACATCCAGCTCGCGTCCCCGGGCAGCGACCAGCCTCAGGCGAGTGAAAATCTCGAGGTGACCGGCCTTACGCGAACTCGGCCGGCGGGCGCCTTTCGCAATCAAGGCAATCTTGCCGAACTCGCGTGAAAAGACTGTCAGCAGGCGGTCGGCTTCCCCCAGCGCCCTGCGGCGCAGGACGATGCCCTCTGCCCGGTAAACCCGCTCTCGTCCGTTCATCCGGCGATTATACCAATCACCCCAGGGGAAGCAGGCTGTCCGCTGAGGTATGATCTACCTCACCCGACCTACCTGCATTCCAGAGTCGACCCGCCTGACCTGCGCTGCCCGACGCTGAAAGGCTTGGCCGATTGTACACGGCGGAGGGTGCCCGGCATAGCCCCGCAAGCCGGACCGCTGCAAAGGGATGAGCTGATGAAACGCCTCTGAGCGCGGTTCTGCCGCTGATCGCTTGCATGGCGGCAGCCTGTTTTCTTCCTGCACACCCGGGCAGCTGCCAGCCGCTACGTCACCGTCCCCTCCGGAAATGCCCCCACCAGCACCTCAGCCGCTCTCCCCGGAGGAGACCAGACGATGCTTGACCTGCGTGAAGCGAACATCGTTGATGTGGCTTACCCCTTGCCGGACGGAAGTATCGTTTCGATGTGACCTTGGTGCATGATGATCCAGGCGAAGCGCCCAGCTTCGCCGACCGCTGGGTAGTCGAGGACCTGGCGGGAACCTGCTCGGTGAACGGATCCTGCTTCATGCGCACGGCAGCGAACCCTTCACCCGCTCAGCGACGATATTCATCCCTGAATCGATCCGCGTGGTCATCATACGTGGTCACGATGCACTTCACGGGTTCGGCGGTCAGGCAATGAGGTTGGACTTCGGATGGTACGAAGGAACCCATCACAGATCCTAGGGGGGTGAGGGGAGGGTCCTTCGATGTCAAATTCTCAGATGTTTAGATTTGTCAGGTCGTGTTGAGTTGATCAGGTGTAAAGGCGATCGGAAGCAGCTCGCCCACGCTCGTTTCACGCGTTACTTCCCCGGACCCGTCGACGAGAAAGACTTTCATTTCCAGGCCAAACTCGGAAAGCACCTGCCGGCAGGCTCCACACGGGGATCCACCGTTATCCGTGGCCACGGCGATGGCCCGAAAGCCGCGTTTCCCGTGTGAGACAGCCTGGAAGAGCGCTGTCCGTTCTGCGCAGATGCTCAAGGGATAGGAAGCATTCTCGATATTGACCCCCTCGTAGACCTCCCCATCGTTCGTGAGGATGGCTGCCCCAACTGCATAGTTGGAGTATGGGGCGTAGGCGCGATGGCGGATCGCCATGGCGCGGTGCACGAGATCAGTTCGTTCTTCCTTCGTCAGGTTCATTGGACTTCCTCTCCCGCACAACGCTTGGTTCTACCTTGGCTCGCACCTTCAGGATCCGCCGGCCGAGGACTTTCTCGACCGAGAGCTGCAGCCCGCCGACTTCGACCGTCTCACCCGGGATCGGTACCTTGCCGAGCCGGCCGTAGATATAACCCCCGAGAGTCTCGCTGTTGTCCTTCGGGATCTGGGCGCCGGTGATGACGTTCACATCATCGATATCGATGCCCCCGCTGAAGATATACTCATGCTCTTCAAGCTGCTCGTAGGGCAGCTCTTCGGCGAAATCGTACTCGTCCAGGATCTCACCAACGATTTCCTCGACGATGTCCTCGATCGTGACCACCCCGGCGGTCCCGCCATACTCGTCGACGACGACGGCCATGTGCATGCGGGTAGCCTGCATCTCGGTCAGCAAATCATCGACTTTCTTCGCTTCGGGAACGAAGTACGCCTCGCGCATCATGTCCGCCACGCGCTGCTCGGTCTTGCCCGCCTGCCAGGCGGCCAGCAAATCCTTGATATAGACCAGGCCGATGACGTTATCAATGCTTTCTGAGAAGACCGGCGCCCGGGAATGCCCGGTGTTGAGCAGGGTTTCCGTGGCTTCGTTCAAGGTCGTCTTTTCGTCGAACGCCAGGATGTCGATCCGGGGGACCATGACCTCGCGCGCCAGCGTATTGTCCAGCTGGAAAATCGAGTAAATCATCGCTTTTTCTTCCAGCTCGATGACGCCTTCTTCCTGGCCGGCATCGACCAGGGTCATGATTTCTTCCTCCGTAACAAGCGGATGCGCCTCGCTGTCCGCCCGGGCTGGAGATCAAGCGTGCCAGGCGCAGCAGCACCCAGCCAATCGGTTCGAATACCCGGACAAGCGCCGCGACGATCGGTGCAAGCCGCAGCGCCCACCGCTCGGGATCCCTCAGGACGATGTTCTCGACGAAGAATTCGGCTAAGCCGAGCAGCAATCCGGTCAACGGCGAGCACGAGGGCCGTGATCGGGGCGATTGGGCTGGTGGCCTCAATCTGCGTGGGCAGGAAGAGCAGCAGCGCCAGTCCAAGCAGGAGCAGACGACTCACCGTCTGGGCGATGCGTAAAGACAGGATGAGGCGGCGTGCTTCGGAAAGAACCTTGATGGCGAGTGAGGCTCTTCGGTTTTGAGATTCTTCCATGGCTCGAAACTGTGCGAGCCGGCTGTTTACGAAGGCGCTCCGGGCTCCGGCGATGGTGACATCCAGGATGAGCGCCAGGAAGAGAAGGGGTATGCCTATGCTGGGGTTAATCACCTTTATCCAACTTTCGAATCACGCGGGCTGGTGCACCGACTGCAAGCGAATGGGGCGGGATGTCCTTGGTGACCACCGATCCGGCACCCGTGCGGGCGCCGTCACCGATCTCGAGCGGGGCGACGAGCATCGTATCGCTTCCGATAAACACGTTTGCGCCGATCTCGGTGTGCTGCTTGCGCTCACCGTCGAAATTGCAGGTGATCGTACCTGCACCAATATTCGTGTTCTCCCCGATGTGGGCATCGCCGATGTAGGAGAAGTGTCCCACCTTCACCCCGGCTTCGAGGTGGCTGTTCTTCACCTCCCCGAAGTTGCCCATGTGGACACCTCGGCCTAAATGCGCGCCCTTCCGCAGGTGGGCGTAGGGTCCGATTTCAACCTCGGCTTCGAGATAGGCGCCTTCCACAACCGAAGCCTCGACCACGCAGCCGGCCTCGATCTTCGAGTCCCGGATGATCGTATTCGGACCAATGACACAATCCTGGCCAATCTCTGTGTCCCCGGATAGGTGGGTGTTCGGCAGGAGGGTTGTATCCTCACCGATCACGACCTCGGGGCCGATGTAGGTCGTGGCCGGGTCCTGCATGCTCACCCCCTGCTCCATCCAGGCGAGATTTGATTCTCGTCCGCAGGGCTCGCTCGGCCTCGGCCAGGTGGGCGCGCGTGTTGACGCCGATCGTCTCGTCCATGGTTTCAACCTGGACCGATCCTACGCTCAGCCCGGCACCTGTACGCCAGGCCAATCGTGTCGGTCAGGTAGTATTCGCCTTTTGGAGAGAGCGGGAGCTGCCGCAGCGCCCCCCACAACCAACCCGGGTCGAAGCAGTAGGCGCCGACGTTCAGCTCGCTGATGGCACGCGCCTCTCCGGTCGCATCCACCTCCTCGACGATGGCTTCGATCTCGCCAGCCGGATTGCGCAAGATGCGGCCGAAGCCGCGTGCTTGCTCGTCGACTGCGGTCAGCAGCGTGATTGGGTCTGTGCGTGGCTTGATGCGCCTCGATCAAGGTTGCCAAAGTCGTTGCGCGCAGCAAGGGCAGATCGCCGTTGATGACCAGGATCGGCCCGTCATGCTCACGCAGCGCGCGCTTCGGCCTGGAGGAGAGCATGCCCGGTCCCGAGCCGCTCCGACTGGAGCACATATTCGACCTCGACCCCGAATACCTCCCGGATGGCTTCCGCCTCTGGGCCAACCACAACGATCGGGGCTGACCCGACCGACTTCGGAGGCGGCGGCGAACGCCCAGGCCAGCAGCGGTTTGCCACCGAGCAAGTGGAGCATCTTCGGCTTCCTGGATTTCATGCGCGTCCCCATCCCGGCGGCCAGGATTACCGCTCTGACTGACATCGCATGCTCCTGATGGATGGGATGGGAATAGGGATGGAAAGGAGATCGGCCGGCATTAACGACCGCCCGAATCCTAGTGCCAGGGGAGGTGGGTGCCGATTCTGATGGTGGTTCGTCGTCTTGCACAGGTGGGTACACCGTCTACTAAGGGTTTCAGGCTGGGGCGCCAGGATTCGAACCTGGATCAACGGATTCAAAGTCCGGTGTGCTGCCGTTACACTACGCCCCAATGCGTGTTTCGTGGTTGGGCGTCCCAAATTGTAACATAGGGTATCCTGTCGATCCGCAGGGCCTTATTTATCACTCATCCTCTTCCAGCAGACCCTGGTTGCGTGCTTCTTCATAGGTCAGGATGCCGTCCTCGCCCTCCTTCTTGTTCGACGGGGAAGAGGCTGCCTGATCCCAGAATTCATCCGCAGCTTCGCGTTTAATCCCCTTGCCCGCTTGCTCAAGATCCTTCTTTACTTCGCCCTCATCTCCATCCATGATGACCCTCCATTTGGCCTGTGGCTGCTTGACGCCGCTGTTCGAGGACAGTTCGCTCCGGCCCGGCCACCTCAACCGCGCCAAAACCAGAGAGGAGCTCCAGCAATTCGTCCGCTGCCCGCCTGCCTTCAACCAGGATCGATCCCGTCTCGGCCATCCCCTTCGAACTGTCGACCGCAATGATGAGATTGTAGAAAGCCCCCACGTTGAACAGGTACAGGTTCGCTTTCCCCCCTCGAACACCTGGACGTTCGCCGGCAGCAAGCCTGAAATCAGCTCGCTCACCTTCTGTCCCGCATCCGAAGCAGCTGCCAGCGCCGAATGGACGAGCTCGGTGTCTCCACCCAGGATCTGGCCTTCCTGGTCCACGATGCGGCCGAACGAATCGATCAACTGGACGGAGGTGGCCTCCAGCGTCGCATGCAGCACCTGCAGCCGGGCGAGCAGGCGGGCACGGTTCTCACCGGCCAGGTCACGGCTGACGGCCGGCCGGCGCACGTCGCGCAGGACGCGGGCGACCGCTTCCAGGAAAAGGCTCGTGCCAATCGGCTTCTCGAGCAGCGCGACGACGCCCAACGCCTCGGCCCGGCGGCGCACTTCGGCCGAAGGCTCACCCGTAATGAGAATGGTGCGCGCCTGGGGATAGATCTGCTCCAGGCGCTCGATCAAGTCAAGCCCGGAAATGCCAGGCAGGCGGACGTCGGCCACCAGCAGGTCGACTGGACCGCGTCCCATCTCCTGGATCGCATCCTCGCCGGTCGTGACATCCACGACCACGCAGTCCAGCCCGGAGAGCTGGATGCTCGAGCGCAGCATGTTGCTGACTTCGCGATGATCATCGACCAGGAGTACGCGTGGCGGGCTCATGCCTGCCATTGTAACAACGCCCGCTAGGGCAGGCAATGTCCGTTCCTGGCCCGGGGTGGCACACCCCACACCGTCTTCACGAGGCGTCCTGTGCCCCGCAGCCTTTCGTCCAGGTGCGAAGTCTCAGCGACCCCTCGGCTGCGCTCGGGGAGGCCCATCCACCCTGTCATCCCGAGGCGTCCTGTGCCGAGGGATCCCCGATACATCCTTGAGCGAGATCCATCCGCTTTTCGCACCTTGATTCCATGTGCAATGCCTCAGGGACCCCTCGGCTGCGCTCGGGGAGGCACGGGTAGAGGGACAACCCATCCGAGTGTGTCATTGCGAGCGAAGCGAAGCAATCTCCCTATCTGCAGGGGGATTGCCACGTCGCCCTACGGGCTCCTCGCAATGACAGATGGCGTGTCTTCCCGAGGCGTCCTGTGCCGAGGGATCCCCGATACATCCTTGAGCGAGGTCCAGCCGCTCTTCGAACCTTGCTGCTATGTGCAATGCCTCAGGGACCCCTCGGCTGCGCTCGGGGAGGCACGGGTAGAGGGACAACCCATCCGAGTGTGTCATTGCGAGCGAAGCGAAGCAATCTCCCTATCTGCAGGGGGATTGCCACGTCGCCCTACGGGCTCCTCGCAATGACAGATGGCGTGTCTTCCCGAGGCGTCCTGTGCCGAGGGATCCCCGATGCATCCTTGAGCGAGGCATCTCGACTTTTCGAGCCCTGCTGCGATACGCGAAGCCTCAGGGACCCGTCGATTACACTTTGGGGTTGAGCGGGGGGGTATGTCCAGGCGCAGCCTGGTACAGCCAGCAGCGTACCTTCTCTCCCGGCCAGAGCTCGAGCAGGTCGGGATCGCTGTGCTCGCAGATCTCGAGCCCATACTGCAACCGCGCCTCGCAGCGCGGGGCGAAGCGACAGCCAACGGGCAGGTTCGTTGGATCGGGGATGCTGCCGGGGATCGACCGTAGCGGGTCAGGGCTGGTTTCAGCGGGTGGCAGCGAGGCGAGCATGTCCTGGGTATAGGGGTGGCGCGGCGTATGAAAGATGGACTCGACCGGCGCTTCCTCGACGATGTAGCCGGCGTACATCACGCCGGCCCGGTCACACGTTTCGGCGATCACCCCCAGATCGTGGGTGATGAGCAGGATGCCCATCTCTCGTTCCCGCTGCAAAGACTTGATGAGTTCGAGGATCTGCGCCTGGATGGTGACGTCCAGCGCAGTCGTCGGTTCATCGGCGATGAGCAGGTCAGGGCTGAGCGCCAAGGCAAGCGCGATCATCACGCGCTGGACCTGGCCACCCGAGAGCTGGTGCGGGTACGCATGAGCGCGCTCGCTGGCTTCCGGGATTCCGACCCTCTCCAGCAGGCCGACCGCCTGCTCCCATGCCCGTCTGTGATCCCAACCGAGATGCACCTGGTAGAGTTCGGCCAGCTGTGTCCCGATCGTGAAAACCGGGTTGAGGCGCACGCCGGGATCCTGGAAGATGAACCCGATTTTCGATCCCCGGATTCGGGAAAGTTCTTCCTCCGAGATGCTCAGCAGATCCACCCCATCCAGGCTGATGCTCGAGGCACTGGTTTCTCCAGGAAATTCGACCAGGCGCATGATGGAGAACGCCGTCACGGTCTTGCCCGACCCGGATTCTCCGACCAGCCCGTAGGTCTGGCCGCGCGCAATGCGCAGGTCGATCGTGTCCACTGCCCGCACCAGGCCGGCCTTGGACGGGAATGTCGTTCTAAGCTGGCATACCTCCAGCAAGGGTTGTCCCCCAGGGTCAGGGGGGTTCGTCTGATCCATCATATTGATTGGAATTCTATCAGCGATGGACACGAAGAATGATCCGCCCAGGAAACCGTAGGGGCACGGCGGCGCCGTGCCCCTATATCAGCATTCCTGCAGGTACGAGACACAAAATGTGAAGCTACTTGCCAAGCAACAAGTTCAACCCGGTCTGAAACTGGATGTCGGGGGTGTCCCGCATCCCCCAGTCGTCGCTGCGGACCCTGATATCCGGCTGGACACCGATGCCCTCGATCGAGGAGCCATCCGGCAGCTCAAGGATCATGATCGCAATGCCGATTTGAGATCCATCCGGCATCGTGAATGAAGTCCAGCCATCCGTGTTGCCCGCAGTCGGCATCCCCACCAGGGTCGCCCGGCCCGAGAGCTTCATGGCCACCGCAAAGTAATCCGCGGCGGAGTGGCTGCTTTCATTGGTCAGGAGCACGACCGGGGTGGTCTCGTTCCACTTTACGGGTCCACGAATGCGATAAACCGGGCGGGATTTGCCTTCCCGCATAGGCCCGACCGTCCCGAAGGTGCCCTGGGTGAAGATGGCGATGTCCGCATCGGAATTGCCACCGGGGTTCTGGCGGATGTCCAGCATAAGGCCGTCCAAGGGGGCATCCTCTTCGAGCTCGTTTATCAGGTCAAGCAGCACGCTATCCGATCCCGAGTCAAAGTCGGGGATGCGGATGTAGCCGATGCGTGGGTTGGTGGACACGATTTCCGCAGTCCAATCACCACAATCGCCGCCACCACCAAGGTTAAGCTTCACATCTTTGGGCGCCGCGTTTGGCCCCTGCTGAACGGTAAGCGTGACGCTCGAATCGCCCTCATCCCCGAACATCACCCGCAAGACGAGCGCATCGAGATCGGTGTTTCCATCCAGAATAACCGGATCCCCGTTTATCGCCAAAACATGGTCGCCACGCTGTAAACCAGCGGATGCGGCGGGACCAACTCGGCAGACATCGAATAGCGCCAGGCTGCCGTCCAGGTGGCCGGGCGGCGGCCACATATCGATCCCCGTCCAGGCACGCCCGGTTCCACCGGAGCCGCCCCCGTAGCGGGCGGAGACTTCGGCCGGCGTGCGGAAGTTGCTGTGGCTGTCCCCCAGGCTGCCGACAAACTCATCCATCAAGCCCCAGAACTCTGCCTGTGACTGCGCCGCTGCAAAGCGCGGGCGGAACTCCTCCAGGATCGCCGGCCAATCATGGCCGTTGAACTGATCGCTGTAGTAATTCTCGTTGATCAGGTTCCAGGCCTGTTCAAGCATGCCCTCGTAATCATCCGGCTGCGGGCCGCGCGTGGGTGGGACGAGCGTGATCGACTGTGCCAGCGCCTGGGCGGTCGCGGCGATGGGGTTGAGTGGTTTGCTGGTGACCGAAGCCCCCGGGGTCGCCGTTACGACGACCACCTGGCCTGTCCCCGTGGGACCGGCAACAGGCACTTCCACGACGGATGGGGTCGGGCTCGAACAGGCGGCCATCAGGAATGAGCGTCAGCACGCTGACAATGCTTATGGAGATCCATCGCTTCGTATTCAAGGCTGCAACTCCTTGTCCGTATCGCGGTTTGATTGATATCCGATTTTACTACGAGTAGACAACGTGGATTCTGGGGCAATCTGAGGCAACGATCATGGTAGATAGAGCTCAGTTTCCGGGTGCAGATCCACCCAGGCGAACCAGTAGATCAGGATGACGGGGTATGGCTCGAGCTGTGTTCCTGCGGCCTCGCCCGCCACTGCGATGCCTTGATCCAGGTCCCAGGTGCTGGCAGGTCGCAACATCCATGGGCAAGGGATTGTCCAGGCTCGAAATGCAAGGTCTGGCCATCCACTTCACGTAAAAATGCCCGCAGCGACCCGGAGCGGGCATCGTAATTCAATACCACTGGATTCCCTGCCATCGTCGGCTTGGACCCAGCCGCTCGCCTCCAGGCTGGCCAGGGGGATCGCCAGCGCCGATCCGCCGGCGGCGGCCCCGGCGACCAACGTTTTCGCAGGTAGGCGGTCGTCCTGGATCCTGCGTCCGGTGAGGCCGGCTGCGCCGCTGCGGTAATACCCGGCGTAGGGATCGAGGAGTCGGATCCGGTCCATGGCCAAGCTGTCCTGGCGTGAAAGGACCTGCGTATCGGGATGGTCCGCGTACCCAATCGGCGAGCGTGATCAGGTTCGAAGGCACCATCCGCAGCCGATCGCCGCGCCGTGCACCGCGCAGGGCAACACCCGAGCGCCTGGCTCCATAAGGTCTCGGTCTGATGATCCAGCATGACCAGGTTGTTCTGGTACAGGTAGCCGGAAGCGGCGAAGGTCAACTCGCGATCGAGCACACGTTCGTAAACGATCGCCGAGTAGCACAACGGGCACCAGGTTATCGACCAGCGGCTGGCCGCCCACGTCATCGTTGATGACTTCATGCAAACTGAGCAGCCGCACGGGATAGGCGCGCGATTCTCCTCCGTTCGTGATCCCGAGCACGAGTTCATCCTGGCTCCACTCGTCGCTAGCGGACTCAGCAGCGGTAAACAGACTCGACTCGGCAAAGATTGGTGGAATGTCATCCCGGATCCGCTGCCAGGACCAGGTCACCCGGACGCAGAATGATCCTCTTCGGGGTTGGAAGCGAAGTCTGGAAGGGCTCGTCGGACTCAGCTGTGATCTGGGTGCCGGCACACGCCTGGAGCATGAAGATCGCAACGAGTGAAGAGCCTCGGGAATCGAAACAACGCCTGCCACCTGTCCACTGATCTCACGGCTTTCAGCGGAATCTGCCCGGATTCAATCATCCTCCGCGTGAGATGTCTGTAAGTTGGCTTTCCCTGGGATCGGGAGATCAACCGGTTCAGCAGCGGACTTCCGGCCCTCGGCTCAACCGTCGCATTCCCTGGACCGGCGCAGGCGCTCACCCCGCTTGGCTGGAAGGGTTAATCCGCCACCCTCCGGGGAGTGCCTGATTAGATGTCACCCCAGAAGATCACGCCGTACAGCGCCAGGGTGAGGAAGCCATCGATCAACCCATAAATCGCGATGAAGAAGAGCGGTGAGCGCTGATCGCGCTTGTAGGTAAACCACAAGCCGGTCGCCACGGCGAAGACCGTGATCAAGATGGGGGTCGCCAGGCGGAGAGGATCACGCCAGGCAGCCGGGAGAACCGGAACCCAGGCCGAGAAGGGAACGTAGTCAAACATATACGGAAAGATGAAGAGCTTGGCCACCCAGAAGACCCCCACGGCGAGCAGCAGGCTGATAAGCGTGCCGGCCCGAAGGAGCGGTTCATCTTCACGCCTCAGGGGCGAGGTCAGGAACAGGACGATCAGGCTCCCCAACAACCAGATGAGAGGGAACCAGAACAGGATTATCCCCGAGGCCATCCCGAACAGGGATTCGGCCACCATCTGGGTGACATCACCAGGGGTGAGGCGGCTGAGCGCCGTTCGCAGCCCAGGGTTCGTGGAGGTGATGTAAACAGGACCAGACTCACGCGATCCGCCCTCCAGCCAGGTCAGGTAACGAAACCCATCTTGATCGCCTTCCAATCTGGGGAAGGCGGATTCGGCCGTGGTAAAACTCACCAACTGATACCCGCGGGGAGATCCCTCCTGGAACCGGAGCGTTCCGACCTGCCACTGGCTCTTTCGCCGGCGGTAATCGACCTGGGCTTTGAACGTTGCCAGAGCCTGGGCGGGCTGCCCGGGCAGGAAGGAGATATCTGTCACGCGCCCCGTGGTTGGCAATTCAGCCTGGGTGAGGTCGACTTCTGACCAGTCCTGGCCTGCCACAGCTTCATACGGCAGGTCGAAGGGCGTAGGGATGCGCAGTGTCTTCACTTGCCGCTGCGCACCCAACCCCTTTACGGGAAAGCTTATATAGGAGGCAATGATGTCCCCGGCGGACATGCCCGACCTGACCTCGACCGACCAAGCCAGGTAAACATGGGTTAAATCCAATCCCAACCGTGGTCCCGTGACAACCTGGTTCAGCGGGATCTGGAGCTTGATGAGCAGCTGGTTGGCGGATCGATTGTAGACGCCCTCAGCCAGGCGGGCGTAGTAGAACTCTTCCCCTTCCAACCCAGTGGGAAGCCGGGCCCAGCTCACGTGCAGCGTTCCCTGGCGGTCGTATTGCAGCGAGGGGCGTACTCCCAGTGGATCGACGAGGGTGGCGGCACCATGCAGAGTCCCCGGGGGCAGGGCGTAAACGCCTGGGTCGGCACGGGTGCCTGAATACCAGAGCGTGAGCGTGCCATCAGGTCGGACTGCAGTGTTGAAATAGCCGACCGGGATCTCGGTCGCCAGGGCTTCTGCAGCCCCGATGACCTCGCCCGTGTCATCCAGTTCGAGGTGGAAAAGCTCACCCCTATCCAGCCAGAAGATGTGCAGCCGCGATCCATCCCGGATCATCTGGCGCTCATCCGGGAGGCCAGTCTCAAGCTCGATCCGCCGCTCCCAGGCGATCGAGCCATCGCCAGTGAGCGCCTTCAGGATAAATGCCGGTGATTGTGAATCCGGCGAGGTTGTCAGGATGAAGGACTCGTTGGCCACCGCGACGACCGGGCTCGGCTCGCGCCGTGCTGTTTCGCCGACGCGCACCGCCCGGCTCCAGTCCGGCGCGTTCACCCACAGGCGGTCCGACCAGCTCGAACACCCGCCAAGCACAACGGCGAGGGCGAGAAGAAGGATGCTCCCCATTAAAGATCTTCGTCTGTTCAAGCGCATATCCAGCACCTGCAAGTCAAGAAAAACGGGAGGCGGGAACAAGACCTCGCCTCCCATATCGTTTTGTATTCGTCGTAGACCTCTATGGCTTCAATCTTAGCAAACGCGCTGTTCTCAGGGAGCGGTCAAACTCAAGTTGGACGAACGCACCCAGCCTTCGCCGGCTGGCGCGCGGACCCTGATCCACTGCTCGCCTTCGAACTCGGTCACCTGCAGGATGGTCACCTCGGCACCGGCGCTCCCATCCCTTGCACCCAGGTTGTTCCCAGGTGCGACGAGCAGCTTAACGATCTCGCTCGTCCCGAACAGGTAAGCGATGTCGCCTGCGGCTAGATCGTCAAATGTTTCTGCGCTAACGGAAGAAAGTACGTTCCCGGGGAGCCAGCCTACCCCACCAGGCGTCTCTATCTGGTACCAGGGCAAGCCGTCTACGTCTTGCGAGCCAACAACGATTCCCGTAGCCCCACGCTCGGATTGGACCGCAATCAAGGCTGAACCCGGTTCTCGCTTCATCAGCACCAAGTATTCGACCGTATCGAAACGTACCCGCGAGCCGATTTCGATCCCCGAGACGTTGGATACGGCTGTGGGAAGCGTTGTCGCCTCTGCCACCACCTGCGCCCGCCGCGTTGCCTCCTCGGGTGTCAACACCTCTCCGGCCTGGCTGCAAGCGAGAATCCCCAGGATGAGTACTAAGAGTGGAAGCTTGACGTTTTTCGTTGATCGCATACGAGTAGTACCTTCTTTCAACTCGGCCTGGAATCCGTCGGCCGCTGCGAATAAGTTACCCATCATCCTGATCCGCCAATTCTTGGTTTGGCGAGTTACTTCCGGCCCCGCAGTTTTGGATCAAAGGCATCGCGCAGCCCATCACCCATGAAGTTGAAGGCCAGGGTCAGGACTGTGAGTGCTAACCCGGGGACGAGCACCAGGTGCGGGTTCGAACGCAAGCCCTGGTAGCCCTCGCTGATCATCTGGCCCCAGCTAGGTGTGGGTGGGTTGACGCCCAGCCCGATGAAACTCAGGATGGCTTCCAGGAATATATATCCTGGGATGGCCAGCGTTTCGGCGATAACCAGCGGGCCTACGATGTTCGGCATCAAGTGGCGGAAGATGATGCGCGTGCTGCTTGCGCCCACGGCCCGGGCGGCCTCCACGAATTCCTTCGATTTGTAGGAGAGCACCTGGCCGCGCGCCAGGCGCGACATACCGATCCAGTTCAGCGCACCGATTGCGACGAACAGGAAGAGCATCCCGCCCATGTCCTGGTTGATCTGAATGATCTTCCCGGAGAAACCTTCGGTGACGCCCTGCCGTGCGAGCGCCTTGAAGTACACCTGCATCAGGATGATGATGGGCAGGAGGGGTACGGCATATAGAAAGTCGACTACGCGCATCATCAGGTTATCTGTGCGGCCGCCGGCGTAGCCAGAGATCGTGCCGTAAATTGAGCCGATGATAAGGCTCACAGCAGCAGCAGCCAGAGAAATGGAGAGGGAAATGCGTGTGCCGTACACCGTCCGGCTCCACAGGTCACGCCCCAGTGCATCCGATCCGGTGAAGAAAATTGTGCAGCCCCACTCGAGCGGCGTCCCGGCCCAGTGGCAGTTCTCAAGATCTTCGGTCAGGACGACGTAGCCCGTCATGGGCTTGGCGCGCGAATTGATGTTGTTCTGATAGGCGAAATCATACGGGGAAAGCAGTGGAGCAAATATCGCCATCAGCGTGACAGCAACGATGAAAATCAAGCCGGCCACGCCGACCCTGTTGCGCTTGAATTCGCGCCAGGCATCCTGCCCCGGGCTGCGGCCCTTGGTCACATCGCTGGTTTCCAGTGGTTGGTCGAGTGCTACCGCTTCAGCCATGGTTTGCTATCCTCAGTCGTATCGAATGCGCGGGTCGAGCCAGGCGTAGATGATGTCCACGAACAGGTTGCCGACGATCAGGAAAACGCCGTAAAGCAGTGTGATGCTGGTCAGCAGGAAGTATTCCCGCTGGCTCACGCTGCCGATGAAGTAGCGCCCCAGGCCGTTGATGGCGAAGATCTGCTCGATGACGAAGGTCCCCGTGAGCACGCCTGCCAGCAGTGGGCCCAGGATGGTGGCGACGGGGATGAGCGAGTTCTTCAACGCATGCACGACGATCACGACCCGCTCGCGCAGGCCTTTCGCTCGCGCAGTCCGCACATAGTCCTCCGAGAGCACTTCCAGCAGACCGGCCCGCGTCAGGCGCGCCACGCTGGCCGAGATCCCCGTCCCCAGCGCGAAGACGGGCATGGCAGCGTGCAGCCAGAAATCTGCGGTCGGCTTGGGGAACAGGCCCAGGATGAAGGGCGGATCGGCTCCCCAGAAGGCGATCGGGAACCAATCCAGGTAAACCCCGAAGACGAGGATCAGCAAGGGTCCCAGCACAAGGTTGGGGATCGAGACGCCCAGCACGGCGATGAATGTGGCCGAGTGATCGATCAGGCTGTTGTGTTTCAGTGCGGCGATGACGCCGGCCGGGATCCCGATCAAGAAACCGAGGATGACGGCCAGCATGCCAAGCTGCATCGACACCGGCAGGCTCTGGGCGACGATGTCGTTCACATCCTGCCCGCGGAAGCGCAGCATCGGTCCCAGGTCGCCACGCAGCAAGTTGCCCATGTATAGGAAGTACTGCTCATAGAGCGGTTTATCGAGCCCGTAGCGCCGTTCGAGCAGCGCTTTGATCTGCTCCGGCATGGCCTTGGTCCCGACGGTGTCGAAGGGACCACCCGGAAGCGCCTGGATGAGGAGGAAGGTTGCCAGGCTGATGGCAATCATGACCGGGATGGCCACCAGGATTCTGCGCAGGATGTATTTTGTCACGGCTTGCTCCTTCCCCCACTCTCAATGCAGCCAGAAAGACATGCTGACCTATAGGCTCATACAAGCTACTTGAAGTACTACCATGCGTTGATCTTGGATCGAACGACTTTCTATAAAAGAAATTGAATTAGTGCTTGATCTGGGGGAGCAGGTTGCCCTGCTCCCCCAGAGGGTATTCACTGCAGCGGAAGAATTACCCGCCGCGAGCCGCTAGTTGAGCTGCCTGATCGATGGAGTCGTTGTACCACTGCTGTCCACCGAACAGAGCCTCGGTGTGGGTCCACCATGAGTGTGTCAGCGCGGAACGCGATGCGCAGGAAGATCGGGAAGAAGGGATACTCACCCTCAGGCCCGAAGAACGCTTCCTCGATCTCGCGGTACATCTCGATGCGGGTGGCCGGATCGGTCTCCTCGCGGGCGGCAACGATCATGTCATCGATCTCGTTGCACGTTCGCTTGGAGCGGTTGTCGGTCTGGCACCAGAGCACGTCGCCGACCCAGTTGTTCTCATCTGCGTAGTCGGGGCCCCAGCCGAGGGTCCACATGTGCGGAGCGTCCTCATCGGGGGTGCTGGCCGCAGTGGCGGCGAGCAGTTCGGCGAACGGCTGCTGCTCGATCGTGATCAGGTCTGGGTCGCAGCCCAGGTTCTCTTCCCAGTTGGCCTTGGCGAACTCGATCCAGGAGAGCGTTGAAGCCCCACTGTAGCCGAGCAGCGTGACCTGCGGGAAGCCTTCACAGTTCGGGTAGCCGGCGGCGGCCATCTCGGCCGCGGCGAACTCAGGATCAAAGCCCACACCAACTTCATCGATCGGCGGTGCGCCGAAGATGCCTGGAGGTGCGAAGTGGCTCATTGGCAAGCCCTGGCCCTGGCGCACGGTGTCGATGTAGAGCTGGCGGTCGAACGCGGCGCCGAAGGCGCGGCGGACGTGCACGTCATCGAACGGCGGCTTGGTCATGCGGAACGAGATGTAGAAGACGGCCAGATCGGCGATCTGGACGGTCTCGTCTGGGAACTGCTCGAGATGTGCAGCCAGTTCCTCGTCCGGGATGCCGGCCGATTCGACTTCGCCGTTCAACCACAGCGCGTAGCCGGTGCTGGTGTCGGGGACGACGTTGACGATAATCTTCTCGACGTTGCCGACGCCGCGCATATCCTCAGGCATGAGGGGGTTGCGCAGGGCGATGCGGCGCACGTTGTGCACCCACTCGGCCAGCACGTAGCGGCCGTTGGTGACGATGTTGCCGGCCTCGACCCAGTCCTCACCATGCTCTTCGATCGCCCACGCGGGGGTCGCAGCGAGCGTCCACATCGGGGTCATGGTCATGAAGAAGCTGGCGGCGTACTCGAGCTCGATGACGAGCGTGCTGTCATCGACCGCGGTCACGCCGATGGCGTCGAACAATTCTGGCGTGGCCTCATCGGCGAACAGCACGTCGCCACAGCCCTTGACCTGCGGGGCGATGACCGAGCTGTAGTACGAGCCGATGGCGGGGTCGCAGGCGCGCTTGATGCCGTACTCGAAGTCGCCGGCGGTCACGAAGCGCGGGTTGCCTTCATCATCGACTTCCTGGGTCGTCTCGCCCGTTACCGGGTTGTATTTCACCCAGGGGATGTCGTTGCGGATGGTGAAGGTGTAGGTCAGGCCATCATCGCTGATGGTCCAGCTGGAGGCACCATCGGGGACGATGTCATTTGTCGCCAGGTCGACGTTCGTCAGGTTGACGAACAGGTTCTCGATGTAGTTAATCGAGACCACGTCCTCGCCGATCTGCGGGTCGAGCGTGGGGATGTCGGTCGTGCTGTAGCCGTAGTTGGTGACCGGTTCGGTCATGGCTGCTGGCGTGGCCGTCACGACGACAGTTTCACCAGGCTGACCTTCGACGGTGACGACGACGGTCTCAACGGCACCCGTGGTCCCGCAGGCGGCGAGCACCATGCTCGCTACGACCAGCAACGCGATAATACTAAAACTCTTGGACTTCATGTGCTCTCTTCTCCTTCCAAAAAGATGGTCTAAGCACAATCCTTAACGGACTTCACGATACTTACCTTGGCGTATCTCGATCCCACCACCTCCTCTCCATGTCTTAGATTGAACCGGGCTTGCCTTGCCGCCCGGATTTCTTTCTCGTCCAACATACAAATCAAACCAGGTGGCAGGCGACCCAGTGGTCGGGCGCCACTTCACGCCACTCCGGTTCGACTTCACTGCAGATATCGATCGGCCAGCGGGCAGCGGTTATGGAAGCGGCAGCCGCTGGGCGGGTTGACCGGGCTGGGCACGTCGCCCTCGAGGATAATCCGCTGGCGGCGTGCTTCCTTTGCCGGATCCGGGATCGGAACGGCCGAGAGCAGCGCCTGGGTGTACGGGTGAAGCGGGATGCGCATACAGTTCGTCGCGCGTGGCTAGTTCGACCACCTTTCCCAGGTACATCACCGCCGTGCGGTCGGAAATATGGCGCACCATGCTCAGGTCATGGGCGATGAACAGATAGGTCAGGCCAAAGGTCTGCTGCAGGTCTTCGAGCAGGTTCACCACCTGCGCCTGGATCGAGACATCCAGGGCCGAGATGGGCTCATCGCAGACGATGAATTCCGGCTGGAGCGCCAATGCCCGGGCGACGCCGATGCGCTGCCGCTGGCCGCCCGAGAACTCGTGCGGGTAGCGGTTGATGAAGTGCGGGCTTAGGCCGACCAGTTCGAGCAGTTCTGCGACCTTCTCTTTGCGATCCTTTGCGTTGCCGATGTTGTGCACTTCGAGCGGTTCGGCGATGATGCTGCCCACCGTCAGGCGCGGGTTGAGCGAGGCATAGGGATCCTGGAAGATCATCTGCATGTTGCGGCGCATGCGGCGCAGCCCCTCGCCCTTGAGCTCGACCAGGTTCTGGTCGTTGTAATACACCTGGCCCGACGTCGGGCGGTAGAGCTGCAGAATGGTCCTGCCGGTCGTGGATTTGCCGCAGCCGCTTTCGCCCACCAATCCGAGGGTTTCTCCCTTGCGAATATCAAAAGACACCTTGTCCACGGCCTGCACGGCGCCGACCTCGCGCTGAATGAGAATGCCGCGCGTGATGGGGAAGTGCTTGGTGAGTTTGTCGACCCGGATCAGCGTTTGCTTGTCTGTCATCGGAGCTCCCCTGTCGTGATGTCAACCCAACATGCAATGCGATGGCCTGGCTCGACCTCATCCAGGGGGGGGTTGTGATCCCAACATTTATCCTTGACGAACTCACAGCGTTGAGCAAATGGGCAACCGACGGGCTTGTTGTAGAGTTCGGGCGGCAGGCCTTCGATCGACATCAATTTCTCGCCCGGGCTGCCATCCATGCGCGGCAGGGATTTGAGCAGGGCATGGGTGTAGGGATGGCGTGGGTTTTCGTACACTTCACGGATCAGCGCCTCTTCGACGACAAAGCCGGAATACATCACCATCACCCTGTCGGCCAGGCCAGCCACCACGCCCAGGTCATGCGTGATCCAGATCAGCGACATGCCGAACTGGTCGCGCAAACGCTTGACCAGGTCCACGATCTGAGCCTGGATGGTCACATCGAGAGCGGTGGTTGGCTCATCGGCGATGAGCAGCGATGGGTTGCAGGCCAGCGACATGGCGATCATCGCCCGCTGGCGCATGCCGCCCGAGAACTGGTGGGGGTAGTCATCCAGCCGGTCACGCGCTTCGGGGATCCCGACCAGGTGCAGCAGTTCGGCCGCCCGCTCACGGGCTTCCTCCTCACTCATCCCCAGGTGGACCCGCAGCGGCTCCATGATTTGAAATCCAATGGTGAGCACCGGGTTCAGTGAAGTCATTGGATCCTGGAAAATCATGGCGATCTGGCTGCCGCGGATCTCGCGCATTTCGTCTTCTTCCAGGGTGGTCAATTCCTGCTGTCCGAACATGACGCTCTTTGCTTGAACCTCCGCCGGAGGCTGCGGCAGGAGCCGCATGACGGAGAGCACGGAGACGCTTTTGCCACAACCACTCTCACCGACGATGCCCAGGGTCTCGCCTTCTTCCACGTGAAAAGAAACCCCATTTACAGCATGCACGACACCTTCGTGCGTGTGGAAGTGCGTAACCAGGTCCTTTACTTCGAGGATCTTAGGCGCCAAAATTTTCTCTCCTGGGTTGAAACGATAAGCGACGGGAGGAGGTAGGCGAAAGAAACGCCTTCTTGCCCAATTGATCTTCTGCCAGTGCGTTGGGAAAATAAAAGCTGGTTTCCACCAGTTCTATGGTCGACCTCCAACAAGTCCAGATCAAGTATGCTCCCTGCCCACCGAGGAAGAAAGACGGGCGCGAGCCGTTGCGATTATACCCTGAAATCAGGCCTCGTCAATCAACACCGGTTCGCAGCTCATTCCACCATTGCTCGCTGTACAAACGGGTTCTTATCACGCCTTCTGAAAAGGAAGACGCCCGGTTCATTCAAAGTACGATGCTAAACAACCCCAGGCGTGGGGCATGCGAATAAAAGACGGACATGTGCATCAAGTTCATGCTGAGCGAGACAGGTTCACGGGAGTATGCCTGGCTTTCCCGTTGATAGGTCTCGAACACCGTTTCGCCCATGAGTGCGTCCGGGATCCCGCTCAGCGCGATGAAGAGGCTGCGCAGCATGGCGTTGAGCCGACGGCCCGAACGCCCTGTGCTCCTGCCCGGCTTGCACGGCGCGCATGAGTTCGTCCCGCCCGGCGAAGGGAACACGGCTGCGCCCCACCCATGCTTTTAACGTGCCGGCGATGAGGACATCGACCGGGTCACTGCGAATTGGCTTACGAGAGCTCATACAGTACCTCAAGCACCATTTCGGGCCGCAGTCCGAGTTTCTTCTTAAGCACGCTGCGGCCGTAATACAGGCGGGATTTTACTGTGCCTACCGGGATGTCCAGCGTCTCTGAAATCTCCTTCAAGGATAGGTCATTGACATAGTACAGCGCCACAACCACCCGTTGGGGGAGCGGTAAAGATGCGACCGCCTGCTGCACCCAGCGGATTTCCTCGTCCAGTTCCACCTGGCGCTGTACAGACGGCCGACGTTCTCGCGAAACCCAGTCGGACATCTCGTGCAGGAAGCGAAGCCAGCGGCTGCGGCGCTTCATCCATGTGTAGGACAGGTTTGCAGTAATGCGGTAGAGCCAGGGCTGGATGGGGCGTTCGGGATCGATGCGGTGGGCGAAGCGATGCAACCTCAGGAAAACATCCTGCAGCAGGTCTGCTGCGGCTTCCGGTTCGCTGGTGATGGCCAGCGCGGTGCGATAGACCAGGGAGCGATGCCGATCGTAAAGATCGCCCAGAGCTTCCAGGTCGCCGTCTTGCAGACGGAGGACCAGCTGCCGGTCTTCTTGTTCTATATCGAGTTCCACCTTTGCCCTACTTACCTCATAATATACCAGCCTGCCTGGCGGTTGGTTCAATCAAACTAGGGACAATTACCGCCCCGCGACCATGCCTCTACGTTCCAGAGCGCGCTCTCGCTGAACGTGTGCAGCTCCACCCCACACAATCCAGGTTGAAACGCGACCAGGCGTGGAGGCTGGTAGAGCGGCAAGGCGGGCAGGTTCAGGTCAAAGCTTTGCTGCATGGCCTCGATCGCCGCCGTGCGTATCCCGGGATCAACCCCGGCCAGGAGCAAGCGGTCACACGCCTGGTTGTAGGCCAGGTCGGAAAAACCGGTGGCGTTGACCCCAAACGGATGCTCTGCCCCCGGGATCTCGCGTCCCGAGAGCATCTCGCAAACGGGTGTGATCCATAGCGGCCAGCGTGAGTGCGTCAGATCGAACCCGCGACCGAATATGACGCCCTGCGGCCACGGTTCTACCCACGCTTCAGCGGACACGCTCTGAAGTTGAACCCCGAAGCCGCACTGCCCGAGGTCCTGGATGAGCCTGGCAGCGATGGCTTCCTCCAGGGCGCTTCCAGTCGAGAGGTAGGTGACAACCAGTTCGCTTCCACGGCAACTCCGGGCACACCCCAGGCCACGCGCGGCTGCCCGGGTTCGGTCTCGTTCTCTACCCAACCGATGCTTCGAAGCAGGTCTCGGCCTGCCTGCGGGTCATACGCCAGGGACCCGGTTCCAGGGTTGGCATCTGCGAGCGCACCCAGCGGCCATGTGCCGGGGAGGGAACCATAGATCCCGAACAGGTCGATAACGAGCTGCTGGCGGTTGAGGCAGGCGGCAACAGCCTGCCGTGCGGCCGGCGCCTGGAAGTATGCTTCTCCCTGGCGACCTACCGGTGCATTGTTCAGGACGAGCATCCCCAACTCGGGCTCGGGCGCCCAACTTAGATCGAGGCTGCCCTCCGCCAGGTAGCTCTCCAGGAGCGGCGCGTCCAGCGGGTCAAGCACCGAACTCGTCGAGCACATCACATTCACCGGTGAGCAGCTGCTGGACGCCTGTCCGGCTGTCTCCACCGATGAAGCGGAAGATGAGGCGATCGAATTGCGGCAAACCCTCATCGGCGCGCTTGTAATACGGGTTCGGGCTGAGGGTGATCCGCTCCCCTTCCACCCAGGTCTCGAGCTGGTATGCCCCCCAGCCCAGCGGCATCCTGCCCGCCGCATCAGACGCAGCCAGGTCAGCGGGGTTCAGGCTGCCCAGCAGGTGCTCGGGCAGCGGCGGCCAGAACAGCGTGGCGAAGTCGGGATCCAGGAAACCGGGGATCGAAGTCCAACGCACCCTCTGCTCGTCCAGCGCGTCATAGGCTTGGGTGCGATCGACCAGGTACTTGGTCGTATTGAGCTCGCTGGACGAGTCGAGCAGGTAAGAGAAGACCGAATCGGATGCCTTGAGCGGTTCGCCATCCGACCAGCGCCAACCCGGTTGGAGCTCGAATTCAACCGTCATGCGCTCCATGACAACCTCTCCCCCCGAGTACTGCTTGACGCACTCAGGCCCGCGGCATCCTTGCGGCATGTACGGGCTCCCCAATCTTAAATTCTCCGCCTGCATCGTCACCGGGTTGAGGTACACATCTAACTCGGCCGCCTGAACCGCTTCAAGCGTTGCCCTGCCGTTTTCAAAGGAGGGCACTGCGGCCAGGATGACCGGCGCCAGCCCGTCAGTCCAGAATATCGACCGGTCCATCGGTAATTGCCTGCAAGACCGTCTGCGCTTCGGCAGCGGCCGGGCCATACATCGCCGCATCACTATAAAGGAAGAGCGATTCAGGTTCCTGGTTCAGGCAGACAATCAACGTTTCCGGCGGGGGCGGGACCGGGGTCGGGGTCAGCACGACTTCAACCGTTGGGGTTGGAGGCAGAAGCGTGAGGGGGATGTCGATATCCGCACCTGACCTACACCCGCTGAGCATCACCCCTGCGATCCCCAGCATGAGCAGCGCTTCCTGACGGCCGCCTCTTACCTGTCCCATCTTCATGGCTCCCCCTCTTCATCATGAGTAGCTTCATCTACGACCCGCTGATCTTCCGGGCTGAGCTCTGCCCCTTCCAGTAGATCTGGCCGCCGTGATTTTGTCCTGCGCAAGGATTGCTGATGGCGCCAGGCTTTGATGCGGGCGTGGTCCCCCGAGGTTAATACGGCCGGCACCTCCCAGCCCCGGTAAGCTGCGGGGCGGGTGTAATGCGGGTATTCGAGCAACCCATGAGCATGCAAATCATGGGCGGTGGCGTTTTCATCCCCCAACACCCCGGGGATGAGCCGTGTTATCGCATCGATGAGGATCAACGCCGGCAGCTCGCCCCCGGTGAGCACGTAGTCCCCAATCGAGATTTCATCCGTCGCCAGGTGCTGGCGGATGCGTTCATCCACGCCTTCGTAGCGTCCGCAAATCAAGGCCAGCCTGGGATGCTCGACCATTTCGGCCGCAAGTTTCTGATCGAACACGCGCCCCTGGGGTGTGAGCAGGATGACCGGCACCGACCCTAAGGCTTCCCCCAGCACGCTCTCCACGGCGGTGAACACCGGCTCGGGCTTCATCACCATCCCGCCTCCCCCGCCGTAGGGTTCGTCATCGGTAGTGCGATGGCGGTCGCTTGCGTAGTCACGCAGTTGGTGCAGCAGGATGGAGACGTGACCGGCGGACTGTGCTTTTCCAAGCACGCTAGCTTGAAGATAGGTCTGCATGACCTCTGGGAAGACGCTGAAAACATCGAAGTGCATGTGCGGTCGGTGTCCTGGACTCCTTCGTGCCGGCGGGATGATTTGCCGGTGGGTCCCATGATTATAGAGGCAGAAACAGGATTCTCAACCCGGAGTATGGCCGAAGCCGGGCCGCCTGGAGGCCAGGTTGATGCGCTTCGATCCTTCGCGTGAACGCGGGTTGAGCTTCGTGGGTGGCTACGCGGTTCTGCGGCGGTAGAGAAGGAAGAGCCCTGATAACAAGGCAAGGGTTCCGGTCAGGATCTCGCCCGCTCGCAGCAGATCCAACCCTTGAGCGGCATCCTGCTCAGCCCGGTACTCAACTGATGAGACAACCGTCGCCGAGAGGTCGGCTTCCGCCGCCTGGGCTTCGCCCACCGCCGGTGCCTGCTGTCCCAGGGCTTCTGGTTCAGGCGCTGCAGCCCGCTCCTCTGCCCCGGCTGTCGGGGCTGGCGTCGCGCTGAGCTTCATTGCATCCTCTGCGAGCCCGCTTTCAGCTTCGACTGGTGCCTCTCCCTCGAGCGCTGCAGCTGCCGCGGGCAGCGCGTCCTCCAGCGGCTCTTCGGCGGGTTGCTCCCCGGCTGCGAAAGTACGCCGCTCCCTCATTCTCCTGGATTTCATCCGAGGCGGCCGGAGCCGAACTCGAGCGCGATTTGCTCGCTCGCCCTGGCGGCGAGTTGTAAAGCAGAACCCTGAGCCCCGAATATATCAACCCCGATTAAAGCCACGAATGCGAGCGCGCTGATGGCGGTCGCAAACTGAAGCAGCGGGTAGCTGCGTGATGGGCGTCGAACGCCAGCCCTCTCCGGGGTCAGCGTGAAATTGCGCGGGACTCGGACAGGTTCCAGTGAACCGACTGCAGCGACGACGCGCTCCAACTCACGCAGGGCTTGTGAGAAACCAGGTTCCGTTTCCAGCCGAGCTTCAACTTCGGCGCGCTGCTTCGGGCCTAACTGGCCATCGATATACGCCGACAACCTCTCCAGGTCGCGCATTGAAAGTTCTTCGTTTCTTCGCATTAACGTTTCATCCCACCTTCCAGACGATAACGGGTGGGTAAAAGTTCCTCGGATTGCTGCAGGCAATCCCGCAGCTGAGCACGGGCCCGTGCCAGGCGGCTCTTGACCGTCCCGATCGGGGTATCTGCAGCTTGGGCGGCTTCCTGGTAATCGTAGCCCTGGATATCGACCAGTACGGCGACGACGCGAAACTCCGTGGACAACCCTTCGAGGCAGCGTTCGATGGCCGTGCGCAGTTCGCCCCTCACGGCTTCCTGTTCGGGCTTTTCTGCACCGGCCGAGATCGAGCTCTCAGCATCCTCGAGAAAATCATCACGCTCTTCGGTGAGCTGCTCCAGCGACGTGGCAGGCTTGCGCTTTTGGCGGCGGAGCTCGTCGTAGCAAGCATTGGTCACGATGCGCATCAGCCAGGCTCGAAACGAACCACCCCTGAATCGGCGCAGCGCCCGGTAGGCTGAAATGAAGGCCTCCTGGGTGGCATCTTCTGCAGCGGCAGGGTCAGACAGGATTCGGTAAGCGAGGTTGAAGGCCAGGCTCTGGTATTCGATCACCAGCCGGTTGAAGGCGTCCAGATCACCGCCCCGGGCGTCCTTGATGAGCAAGGCTTCGTCCATGTCGCCATCATCATAGCGCGCCGGGAATGGGCGTGCAACAGCGGCTTAGACCGGGGAGTTTGTGCCTAGAAAGCGGCTGGCAAGGAGGCGCCAGGTGAGCATCGTCACCGCTGTCACGCCACCCATGACCAGGACAAAGACCGGGAGAATTGGGGCATTTAGGATGAGCCCGCGCAGAAAGCCCCCCAGGGGTGCGGCGAAGAGCACGCCCAGCAACACCCGACGCAGGATATCCGTCCATGGCAAACCTGTTCACTTTAAGCAGGCCAAGCCAGGGAATAACCAGGAGCCAGGCGGCATAAAAGGGCAGGAAGGTGGCCAGCATCCGCCCGAGGGATGCGGCGGATAGGCTTTCGTGGCTGGCGAACCCAACGAGCGTGATCAGGATGAAGCTCACGCCATCGCCGAGCAGCAGCCATATCGAGGCACGCGATTTCATTCGGTAGCTCATCACCAAATCGTAACCGCTGAGTGCTTAACGAACAAGGGTGCACCTTGTTGCCGGTGCACCCCGAAGCTTCTACTTCCGGTTCGATTTAATAATCCGGCAGGCCGTCCCCACCGATCAAGGCGCTGCCATCCGCTTTCAGCAAGTACCACACGTCGTTTATGCCCTGGCCATTGACATCTCCAGGTTGAACGTCATTGAAAAAGTAGTAGAGCGGCCAACCGGCGTAGGTCAGCTGGGTCGAGCCGTCATCCCTGACTGTGGTGCCGAGCAGCCCTGCATCAAGACCTTCGCCCAACGGTGGCTTCGCCGTCGATGGTGAAAGGCGGCCAATTCTTGGCGCAGCTGTCATAGCATGTGCTCTCACCCTGGCCATCGGGCGAGAAGAGATAAAGCGAAAAGCCGCGCCCGTCGACCAGGACTTTCCCCAGGCTCGACTCGCCCAACGCAAGCGTTGTATGCGACACGGCTGCTGCCGGCAAGCTGACCTGGAAGGGCACATTGACGATCTGCTCGCCCGAACGCGCCGGCACATCCTCCCCGTTTGGAAATTCGAAAGTCCCGACCACGCCGGCGTCGACGTGAAGCATAGCGAAGAGCTGGTCGGTCGCACCTGCCAGATCGATCTCAACCATCACGTTTTGATTGCCCCCCGCCGCCACCGGGCTGTAGCCCAGGATGGCGCCCGGAGCCCCGTCATCCGTCGTAGCATGGATCACCAGCCAGCCCGGCCCGGCAGACTCAACTTGCTTGACCGTCACGACTCCTGAGCCCGCATCCTGGTCCTCAACGAGCACGCTAGGCTCCATGTCGGGTGCCGTGTCGGCCGTTGCAGGGGGCGCAGCTTCCGTCGCTGTTGGTTGCGGGGCTTCGGTTGCTGGCGCCGCCGCAGTTGAACAGCCGGCAGCGCCCAGTGCAAGCAGCGCGATCACGCAAATTAATGCCACCTGATTTCTTCGTACCATCTCATTCCTCCTGTAAGCTAGCACACACTTTTGTCCAGCGTATGTGCGGATCTAGTAGCTAATACGCCAATCGGAAGCAAATTGGATCTATCCGGCCGGATTTTGCCGGAAATAAAAAAAGGCCGAGGTTCTCGATGCCTCGACCACGCGCTTATCTTGCCGGATATGCCCAGGCTATAGATCTGCTCCCAGGACCCTGGGGCCGGTTGGTCCTTCGCTGCCACCCGCAGGCTCGACCGTCACACCGATAGCCTCGTAGCTCGAGAGATTCTCCGGAGCGCGGACCAGCAGACGCACAAACCGGGCGTCCTCGCCGACCTGGAATACTCCCCCGCTTACCCGGCTTCCACCGGGTTCGATCAGCCAAATTTGGTAAGTAGAGTTGGCCTCGAGCATGTCCAGACCCCAGGCGTAGAGCACGGATACCGGCAAATTCGGTTCATAAAGGAAGGTGCCGTATGCACGTTCGCCCTCCACCACAACCGAAACCGTCGTCGGATAGGAATACAAGCCGGAGACCGTCTGGTCTTCTTGCAGCTGCTCAGCGAGCTGGGCCTGGTTGCCGGCTAACTCCCGCACCTCGATGACCAAGAAACCCGTGATGATCATGAATGCGGCAAGCAAACCGCTGGCCAGTCCAATGACGAGGCGATATCGACCTCGTCCTGCCAGACGAGAAGCTGTAGGTCCAGGTTCGGCCGTCGCAGAGATTAGACGTGCGCGCAGGCGGGGAGCGGGTTCGAGCACTGGGGTTGCCACGAGCAGGCCTAATGCGGCATCCTGATACTCCGCCAGAGCTGCGCTGCACGCGGGACATGCCTGGAGGTGTGATTCAACCTGCCAGCGTTCTGCAACATCAAGCGCCTCCAGCGCATAGGCTGGAAGCAACGCTTCGATCTGAGTGCAGCGCTCATCCATTTTCAATCCTCTTCCATCTTTAATACGGAGCCCGGCATCGAATTGGATCTATCGGTCATCGTCAGGATGCAGAGCATGGCGCAATTTATCCATCCCGAGCCGGATGCGTGTTTTTACCGTACCTAGAGGAATATCCAGCGCCTCCGCAATTTGTGATTGACTCAGTCCATAGTAGAAGGCGAGCCGGATGACCTGCGCCTGCTCATCGGGGAGGTCATCCAGCGCCAGTGGAATCGTCCTCCAGCGCGAATCCGAGGATACCGACGTGGGCTCTGGTATCTGGGAAGCCAGGCTGGGGTCGGAGTCCAGTTCGGAAATGGGCGGGCGGCGGGAGTTCATGCGCAGGCGGTCGAGAGCCGTCCGGCGGGCAATCGCAAGGAGCCAGGTTACGAAATGTCCCCGCCCGGGTTGAAAGGTATCAGCCCGGGTCCAGAGTTTAAGGAACGTCTCCTGGGTGATGTCTTCAGCGGCCATTCGATCACGCAGCATATACATCGCCAGGCCGTAGACGCGGCTGGAGAACGCATCGTACAGGGCGAGGAACGCCTGCCGGTCTCCGGCTGATACACCCGCGACAAGATCCTGGATTTCGTCCTGGTTGTTCAAAGTGACCGGATTATACAAAGGGGCAGGGTGCGTGGAAACCTGCGCGGGCCGGGTCAGAGATATTTCTCGAACCGATTTTGCTCATCGACGAGTACGACGCGCGCTTCGAGCGGTTTGTCTCGGAGCTCGAAACCCATGATGATGACCTGCTCGCCTTTCTTCATCTTCAGGGCTGCAGCGCCGTTCATCTCGATCGCGCCCGATCCGGGCGTGCCCGGGATGACGTAGGTCTCGAGCCGCTCACCGCTGTCGTTGCTCACGACCAGAACTCGCTCGCCAGCCCAGATGCCGGCGCGCTCCATCAAGGTCTTGTCGATCGTGATGCTGCCCACGTAATGTGGATCGGCATCGGTGATCCGTGCGTTATGGATTTTGGATCGCAGCAACCAGCGCATCTTCGCCTCACATTTGCTTACCTTATCCAATGTTTGCGAAATTGTACTCGCTCTGGCTAGCCGTGGCGATGGCTCCTGTGGCACGGTTCAGGCACCCGGCCGCATGGCTCGCTGCGCGGTATCATCCTCTGTGATGACGAGTCGCCAAGTTACCCCAAATAAGCTGGAACAATACCGCCGGCGCACGTTTCACACCCTGCCCGGGCAGCGCCTGCACTCGCTCGAAGAGGCGATCGCCTTCATCGAAGCGCGCGGGCTTATCACGTTCTGGCCGATCAAGGGTGTCGATCTGCCCAGCCTGTGGACGGCCGTGGCGGGCGACCGGCCAGTGGCTGAAGTACACGATGATCCTGGTCACGTGACCTGGGGTTGGAAAGATGCGCTGATCCCCATGAAGCGTGTCTATTATGGAAAGTATCTACGTGGGAAGGCGACTTTTGCCAGTTTGGAAGTGCTGCCCTTCCTATATGCACTGTCACCCAGGGTCGCCGATCTGGACGACTACCGCCTTGCGTATGAGGCCGGTCACCTGACCTTTGAAGCGAATCTAATCGGCGAAGCCCTGCTCGAGCACGGACCGCTGCACACGATTGAACTCCGCAAGCGCGCCAACCTGAGCAGCAGCGCGGTGAAAAGCCGCTTCGACCGGGCGCTAACCGATTTGCAGCGCGGGCTGTGGATCGTGCCGGTTGGGATCGCCGAGGCCGGCGCCTGGCGCTATGCCTTTATTTACGATTTGTTCGACCGCTGGTTCGATGAGATCCCCGATCTCGCACGCCCGATCCGGGTTGCAGAAGCACGGCGCACCGTGCTTGAGACCTGTCTCGAATCTGTCGGCGCAGCCCAGGAAACTGACCTGGCGCGCTTGCTATCGTGGCCAATTGGGACCGTGCGAACGACAGTTGCTGACTTGTCTGATGAAGGCGTGGCGGTCTATGTAGACGGCCTGGGATGGGTCCACCGGGAAGTTTCATCCGGCTGACTGCGCATCACACCCTCCTCGGAACAAGCTTTTCCAGAGGCGGTTAACGATTAACCTGTGACGACAAGTACATCCGACACAAAACAATCCAGGCTGATCTTGATTTTCTTGTCTGCTCCAGCATAGCCGTCGGTCCGCATCTCCACCGGGCCAAACACCGAAGTCTGCTTCCTGCCGAAGAAGCGCACTTCAGAAACCACCCCGCTTGTGGAGAGGGAGACCCCGATCCCCGCCGGGACGATGATGTCCACATCCCCGACGAAGCTCTGGATGCGGAAATGGGTTTCCCCATCCGGCACTTCCGTTTGCGAAAAATCCATATCGATATCGCCCACGAAACTACGGATATCCTGATCCACGACCTGCCAGGCGCCGCGCCGGGATATGTCACCGATGAAAGTGAAACCCGAAATCCAGTTGTCCATGGCTACCCGTGGCCTGAGCAGCATCCAGACGCCGATCAGGATGAGGAGCAAAGGCCAGAAGATGCGCCCCAAGTCAATTTGAATGATATTGGCAGCCAGGTAAATCACACCGAGCAGGATCATGCCCAGGCCGAGGATAAGCTGGTTTCGGTTTCTCATTCGAAGGACCTCCAGGAGTATCTGGAAAACTGCGTTCGTGCCGGGTTACTTCCACCACACGGTCAATCAGGCTGAAGCGGATCCAAAGCAATTCCCTGCCCGAGTCCAAGCGCCTGACCAGTTGCATCGTATTCCATTTTGCATTTCCGTGCAAAGCCGTGGTCAGGTGATTGACTGCTATACTTTGCCATATCCGTTCTCTGGACGGCAGAGCACGGATGGCGATACCCATCCGCAATCGACTGCAAGGAGCAGGACGATGACATTCCTGAAAACGATTACGCCTGAAGAAGCTGAAGGCCAGACGCGCGAACTGTTCGATTACGACCTGGAACATAAGGGATATATTGCCAATTATTCCCTGGCTCTGAGCACGCGGCCAGAAGTGCTTACCGCCTGGCGCCAGCTTCAGGGAAGCATCCGCCGCAACATGCGCTTGCGGCGGTATGAGCTCGTCACCATCGCGGCAGCGAAAGCCCTATCCTGTACTTACTGAATGTTTGCACACGGAGCGGTGCTCCGTAAGAATTTTTTTGATGCCGAACAATTGACGGCGCTCATTCAGGATCATCACAATGCAGGGCTCAGCGCTGAAGAGGTCGCGGTGATGGATTTGGCGATGAAGGTCATCCGCAAAGCCCACCACATCACGCCGGCGGACATCGAGCCCCTTCGCACGCATGGATTGAGCGATGAGGAAATCCTGGATGTGATCCTGGCGGCGTCTGCCCGCAGCTTCTTCTCCCTCACCCTCGACGCCCTGGGCGCCCAGCCAGATGAGGCCTACCGGGAACACATCCACGGGCTGGAAGATGTCCTTGCAGTCGGAAGGCCCTATATCCCACCTGCAGAGGAGACTGGCCGGGAACAAGGATCCTGACCTGCCTTCGCGTCGGATGGCCAGGGGCGGATCTCGCAATCCCCCCGTACGACACGCTGCAGATTTCGGCGGTGCAAGCTCTATGCTTGGCCCGGGTTCGCAGCCGACCTGTTTCCCACATGCGTTGCTTGTGCTAGGATTGTCAGCAAGTGGGCAGGTCAGGGAGCCAGGTGAGGGAAACGGGGGATAAGTGAGATGCCCATGAAATCGTTCAGCGAGGGTCCGCTTCGCATCTTGCTGGCCATCTTCGCGATGTTCGGCATGCTGCGCTCGCTGCTGGCTCTGATCGAAGCGGTGACCATGGAGCCGGCGCGTTTGGTCACCGCCACGCTGTATCTCCTGCTCCTTCTCTGCATATTCGCGGGCGGATACATGCTTCTCCAACCGCGACCCTCGAACCCGGAAGAAACAGATGAGTCACAGGCAGACGCGAAGCATAACTCGCTCGAGGATCTCGAAAAAGCCACAAACACCAGGCTGGCGGGGGCCATCTTGCTCACGCTCGCGACCTCGCTCGCGCTCAACACCTGGCTGATGCCCTACTTGTCGTTGTCGCCAAGATCGCCGACGTCCACGGCGACGCCGGTGATCCCGCCCAGTGAGACAGCCGCCATCCCCTCCTCGCCCACCCCCAGCGCTACGAGCCCGATCCCCACTCACACGACAGCAACCAGCCCCACCCCCTCGCGAACTGCAACGATCACACCTGCGCCGGTCGGCATCCGCATGCAGGTCGTCCTGCCGCGGGTGCACGTCCGCCAGGAACCCACCAGCCGGTCTGCTTCCATCGGTGAACTGAACAACGGTGATTGGTTGTTCTTCGATGGGCGTTCGCTGGACACGGAGGGAACGCTTTGGCTGCGCATAAGTCCCAGCCAGGTTGACATCCGTTTTGAAGGTCTCACAGGCAGCTGGGTTTTTTCAGGAGGGCTTGGACCTGGTCGGATTGGATGAACTGCCGCTCCTCCCGGCGACGGCCACGCCGGCCGGTTAGGTTGTGCCGGAGCAGTCGGAGGCCGGATGCAGTTGAACATCACCCGAATCGGCTTACGGTTTTCGAACGTGTACCTGGTGGAGTGGGACGAGGGGCAGGTGCTGGTCGATGCCGGTATGCGTTGGGATGCGGGTGCCATTCTGCGGCACCCAAGCTTGGCCACTGACCGGCTGTTGATGATCTTGTTGACGCATGCTCATATCGATCACTTTGGCGCCGCAGCGGGCATTCGCAGGGCTGCCGGCACGCCGGTCGCTATCCACCATGCGGACGCAGGTGCACTCCGCCTTGGACGATCTCCTCTGGGACAGCCACGTGGGTTGGGAAGATTCTTGGTCTTCGCAGCCAAATTACTCGAACGTGTCCAGCCCCCTGAACCTTGCGAGCCTGATCTCCTACTCGAAGAGGGCGATCTGCTTAACCTGCCGGGGATATCCGCGCGAGTGCTGCATACACCGGGCCACACCTATGGATCATCCACGTTCCTCTTCGAAGGGCGCCATGCCTTCGTTGGGGATTTGCTTTCGTCGACCGGCGAGGCGCACGTCCAACGCTATCTGGCCCAGGATTGGGCCGTGCTCTACGACAGCGTCAGGCGCGTCCAGGCCGCGAACCCGGAATGGGTCTACCCCGGACATGGAGAGCTTCCTATCGAGGGAGCCGGCTTTAGCGGGCTTGGCAGAACAGGCCCGCAAGCTCGCCGGTGTATGAATCCGACCATGCTGTAAAAGGAACCGGCCTTACGGGTGCCCGCAAGGCCGGTTTTCTCAATCAGGGTAGTTTGAATCGTCGCAAGGACGAGCCCTCGAACACATATCAACGATCGCCCATTGACTGGATATTTCCAAGTCCAGTGACCGATTGGTGCAGGACCGGGTTTCCGTAATAGCTCACATTGCCCAGGCCGCTGATGCTGACGTTGAGCGACTCGCTGGCCCAGACAACCGCGTTCCCGGCGCCACTCAGGTTGATGCTCACGACCCCACTCTCGAGATCACCGGCATCATACGAACCGGCACCACTGACGTTGATGTCCATTTGATTTGCGGATCCGGACGCAGCGATCGTCCCGGCGCCGCTCAAACGGACCATGAGCGCATCCAACTTGAGATCGATCAACTCCACATCCCCCAGGCCCGAAAGGCCCAATTCCGCCAGGTCTTCCACCTGCAAATGGAAAACGATTGGCTTTGTGGGACGGATGATGTTCTCCCACCGCTCGGTATCGAAGCGGATTGTAAGCGTCCCCCGCTCCACCTCGGTCACGATGCGGGGCAAGATGTTGTCCTCAGCTTCAATCTCGAGCGAAGTTTCCGAACCTTGCGTGATGACGAGCTTCCCGATGCCTTCAAACACCACCTTGTCCACCCGGCCGATCTCCCGCGTTTCCTGGACCACGATCCCAGATCCATCTTCGTAATGCAGGGTAAATGAACATGCGGACAGGACGAGGCTTGCAAACAGGCTTATGCTGATCCATTTCTTCACGGGACACCTTCTTATCTTGGGATGAGCCACACTGGCTTCCACATCGATTCTCTAATCTGCAATACGCAGAAAGGATGCCAGGGTTGCAGTGATCTCCTCTGCACCTGACAGGAACGTAGGTGGTGAGTGCCACCCGCTTCAAACTGCGCCATCTAGACAGGTGGTCATCAATGCAGGTATAGTGATTACAGGATAGATCGCGATGAAAGCTGGACTGGAAGACCTCTCACAGGGTTACCTGCAGTCGCTGAGAGAAAGCTTGACGAGCGAGGTCCTGAAGGTTTTCGGCGCCTCACGCGCCAGCCTGCCTGGCCGGTTGATCGCTTCGATGATCAAACCCGCCGCCGACAGGCTGGCCGCCATGGCAGCTGAGTTCGAGCGTCGGGTTCGTGCCCACGGCCTCCCGCAGGCAAGCGAATGGTTGTTGCCGCGCTTCGTCATGTCGGTTGACGTGGAGGGTGATCAATCCATCCCGGTCAAGGGCCCGCTGCTGATCGCTGCAAACCACCCGGGCATGCTTGACGGGCTGATAATCGCCGCAAAAGTCCCTCGCCCGGATTTGAAAATCGTCCTGGCTGATCTGCCCTTCTTCACAAGCCTGCGGCTGCTGCGGGAGCGCTTGATTTACGTTTCGCGGGATACCTATCAACGCCTGACACCTGTCCGGGCCGCAATCCGCCATCTTCGATCCGGCGGCGCGGTCCTGCTTTTCCCGGGTGGGACTCTCGAGCCCGACCCTGCCGTCCAGCCCGGGATGCAGGGTGCACTGGAACATTGGTCTGAGTCCATCGATGTCATCCTGCGCCGCGTTCCCGAGACGAAGGTATCGGTCGGGATCCTCAGCGGCGTGCTCGCTCGGTCCAGCCTGCAGAACCCACTCACCCGCCTGCGCCGCAACCTTAAAGACCGGCAGCGCATCGCCGAGATCCTGCAAGCGGTCCAGCACCTGGTGACCCCCGGCAGGCTGGCCATCCACCCCCAGCTGCGTTTCCATCCTCCCCTCATGTTTGATGCCAAGCAGCAGGCCGCGGAGGGTGTCCGGCCGATTGAGGCAATCCGCAGCGCAGCCCGCTCCTTGCTCCCCTTCGAACGCGGGCAGGGTTAGCAAGCACTCCGGCAAAAGCATCCTGATACGATCGCACCTCTTCCATAAGAAGAGGTGCGGATTATGGGATCGTATCGTTTTCTCCAGCCGCGCTGGGAGGGGGTCTTTGAAAGCGTTACAAGGCCATAGGTTAGAACACGAGATAGCGCGAGACAGCCATCATGACCACCGAGACGATGAGAAACCCGGTCGTCCACCGGCCACCCTGCGAGATCCGAGTTCGATAGGTCTGCATCATAGCCATCTGGTCCTGGGTGGGCGGGCTGCCAGCGGAGGTGATCGTCCGGCCGAGGTGTACCATGCGCTCAGTCGTGCGGTTCTGGACCAGGTAACCGATGAAGAAGGCGATGAGTGCCGCAGACCCTCCCAGGATAAAACCAAGGCCGGGTCCGGAGCTGACCCATGCCCTGCTGAACCCCCCTGAGACGATCCAGATGAGCGTCGCCCCGGCTGCGACGGTCGTGACAGCCGAAACCAACATATAGTTCGCAAAGCGCCCCTGGGCCGTGAGCCGCTGCATGAAGCGCGTCCCATCTTCGCCAGAGGCGATGACCGCCGGTTCGACGATGAAGGTCAGCATCAAGCTCGCCCCGGCCCAGATAACCCCACCGACAATGTGGAGCAATCGCAGAACGATGAGCAGTGTTAGCATGTTGTTCCCTCAGGAAACGGATTTGGATGAGTTTAGTCCGATTTCAGTCCTGTGCCTAGGGCTGAGGGCTTGCACCTTTCAGAAGGACGGGGATCGTCAGCAGGGTGATACCCTTCTTCGGGAAGGGAAGCTCATGGGCAGCAAGCGGGAGATCCGACGCTGCACTGTGCCTGGCAGCAAGCTCCAAACGACCAGGTAAATGGATGCCGGTCAGATGGCCGATGGAGATCAGGTGTGTGGTTTTGGGCTGACCCGTGTAGCCGACGGCTCAGGACTTATCGAGCAAATCCAGCGAGGCGAGCGTATCATGCAGGATGCGGATGACGACCGCGACGAAGACCGCACCAAACAGGAACACCACGAAGACGACCAACCCCATGTACTCGATCGGCAAGTCGAGCACCAGCAGCAACGGGGACAGGATGTAGCCTATAAGGAAGACGATGATCAAGTTGGTCATGATCCCCCAGCGCGTGCGGATCACGCCTCCAAGCATCGCTCGCCGCAAACGGATGGCGAGCACTGCATTGATGACCATGACCACAATCGCAGCGAAACTAAGACCGAACGAGACTGTGAGCATTGATCTCCTCCTGCTTATCCCTGGTTGAAGAGTGCAGCACGCATCCGGCGCGCCATTTCCTTCGCGTTGCGATTGTCGATGAACAAGCGTGTGATCTCCTCGACCCGCTCGATCGTTCGCGACAATTCTTCCCGCGAGCCATCCGAACTCTCCAGCAGCTCGACGACCTTCCCCGCCCGCTCACCCAACATCTCCCGGGCAATCTGCGTAAGCGCTTGCACACCTGCCGGTACGGGTTGTTCTCCAACTGATTGGCCGGCGGAGACCTGGGACAGGTGCTGGACAGCTTCGTCCAGCGCCATCGTCAGCAAGGGCAGGTTGAGCTGACGCTCACACTGCAAGGCCAGGAAGTGATCCGTGATAGGCCGCACAAGAATCCTGCCCTTTTGGAAAACAAGATCGATCTCGAGCGGAGCACTCCGGCGGAGCGACCGCAATCCAGCCAACATCCGTGCAACGGAACGGGCGGGAGAGGTCGGGGCCGAAGCCTGCTCCCCGCTGCGCTGTGTGGCGGCGAGAACAGTGCCTTCCGTGTCACCAACGAAGGTGGCAAGCACCCCTGGCAGAGTTAGGAGTTCTTGAAGGACATTCTCCAAAGCTTCCTGGTTCATGGCCGGCCTTTCACATCTTGCAGCCTTGAAATCACGTGCGTTGGAGAAATCCCACGGTCGAGCAGCAAACCGAGGAATGCGTCGGGCTGCCTCAATAGCAGCATTAGAGGGGCGGAGCCGCCGAAGGCGACCGTCGTATACTGCAGCGCGCCCACCCCCATCGCCTGACCGAGTTGGCCACCAGCCGCACCCAGGAACGCTGCCAGAGCCGCATCCTGTTCAGCCTCGACCTCACCGGCCTGGCCAAGGATCGTCCCTTCCAGAGCGACCCGCAGCACGCCTTTCACACCTGGTAGTTCGAGATAGCGCTCGAGCGGATTGCCGCTGGGATGCAGGCTGGGGGGACGCCCAGCCTCGCCGTCAGCGGGGCTGCCGAAGAGTGCGTCCCAACCAGATTGGATGGAGTCGTCGCTCAAAATACCCTCACCCAGGATAAATCGTATCTACCCCTATTGTATGCTAGCCAAGAAGCAATCTGTCCTTACGGGTTGCTACCAATCAACTTAGCTTTCGCTTCATCGCTTGCCCCAGGCGGAAGATGCCCTCGTTGATCATCTCCTCCGAGGCATTTGAGAAATTCAAACGCATGGAATGATCGCCACCGGTCTCCCCTGGATAGAAAGCAAAACCGGGGACATAGGCAACTTTCGCTTTAACCGCCTCTTCAAGAAATTCGCGCGTGTTGATCGACTCGGGGGTCCGAGCCCAGAGGAACAGGCCGCCCGCCGGGCGGGTATATCTTGCGCCCTCCGGCCAATGTTCGTCGATGGCATCCACCATCGCGTCCCTGCGCAGGCGGTAGACCGCGCGCAGCTTCTTGACATGCTGCTTCAAGATCCCGCGCTGGCAGATGTCATCCGCAACCATCTGGACGAAGGTGCCGGTATGCAAATCCGCACCCTGCTTCGCCTGGACCAATCTTGAGATGAGCGGCTTCGGCGCCACGACCCAGGCCAGGCGGATGCCTGGTGCGAGCGTCTTCGAGAACGTGCTCATGTAGATCGTCCGCTCGGGCGCCATGCGGAATATCGGCGTCAGGTATTCCCCGTCGAACCGCAGCTCTCCATAGGGGTCATCCTCGACCAGGACCAGGTCATATGTACGAGCGATCTCCACCAACCGCTCCCTGCGTTCCTGCGAGAGGGTCGTGCCGGCCGGGTTGTGGAAGTTTGGCAGTACGTAGACCAGGCGCGGCTTATGGCCGCTTTCGAGGATCGGGATGATCTCATCCACGACCATGCCGTCATCATCGAGCGGCACGGTGCAGAAATGCCCTTCGTAGGCATTCCATGCCTGCAATGCGCCCAGGTAGGTCGGCCGGCTGCAGACGATGCAGTCATCGCTGTCAACGAACAGTTTGCCGAGCAGGTCCAGGCCTTGCTGGGAGCCAGAAACCATGAGGATATTATCGGGTTCGACATGGATTCCGTACTTCGACATCGCCTCTGCCAGGTAGCCGCGCAGGGGTGGGAATCCTTCGGTCGGGCTGTACTGCAAGGCGATCTCTCCGGCGTTTTGCAGGATGTAATGACAGGCTTCGTCAAACTCTCGCAGCGGGAAGAGTTCTGGCGCTGGTAGCCCGCCGGCGAAGGAGATGATGTCCGGCTGCTGAGTGAGCTTGAGCAGTTCGCGGATCACGGAGCTTTTCATCCGTTCGGTCCGCTTGGCCAAACGCGAGTCCCAGTCGAAGTTCTCAATGCGGGTGGCGTGGGTCTCAGACTTCATGCATGCCTCCGAGGAGAATTAACCCTATTCTGCGCAGAGATGACGCCGCGTGCAACTGGCCAATGGTCTTATTCCGTTTGACGTCTTTCCTATTTTCGATTGGGTGGAAGGTGGCCAGGAAGCACCGGCAGGCAGTCGCAGCATTATGGGAATTCGCGGCAGACGACATCACGGGGCGAAGACGTTCATTGGAGGACCTATCCCCCTCGTGCCTCCCCGAGCGCAGCCGAGGGGTCCCTGTGACATCGCACATGCGAGCAAGGTTCGAAAAGGGACCGGGCTTCGCTCAAGGATGGTTCGGGGATCCCTCGGCACAGGACGCCTCGGGAAGACAGGGTGGGGTGTGCCTCCTCAGGCGCATTGGAGGACCTATCCCCCTCGTGCCTCCCCGAGCGCAGCCGAGGGGCCCCTGTGACATCGCACATGCGAGCAAGGTTCGAAAAGGGACCGGGCCTCGCTCAAGGATGGTTCGGGGATCCCTCGGCACAGGACGCCTCGGGAAGACAGGGTGGACTGTCCTCCCGAGGAGCTTTGCGACGAGGGATCCCCGGGGCATTCCCAATGCAGGACTGGTTCACGGTTTCACGGATGCGCCGAGCATGATCGCGCGGCATCTTGGGGATTCCTCACCCTGCGGGTTCGGAATGACAGGAAAGGGAACGGATTGGTGTTGAGGATCATCCGTTTAATGTCATCCCGAGGAGCAGCGCGACGAGGGATCCCCGGGACAAATCACGGGATATGGCGGTTCAAGGTTGCAAGGATGAGCCGAGCGTGAGCGCGCTGCTTTGCGGAGATACCTCGCTTTACGAGCTCGGAATGATGTTATGAAAGGATGGACCGTAGGAGCGTGGGCGGGATGCAGAGATTTCCGCGCACGTTGTACTCCGGATTAAATAGAAAAGTCCCTTGGCAATGGCTTACTCTCCCGGGCCGTTACCAGCCAAGTACCATCAGCGCTGACGGGCTTAACTACTGGGTTCGGGATGGGACCAGGTGTACCCCCGTCGCCTAAATCACCAAGGGACGATTCAACAAAGATAAGTTGTTAAGATACCGAATAGCTTCGGAAGAGCGTCAAGTTCTCCGCATCACAGGTTAAGCCCTCGGCCATTAGTACGGCTCAGCTAAACACATTGCTGCGCTTACACCTGCCGCCTATCAAGCAGATAGTCTCTCTGCGGCCTTACTCCCTTAACGGGATGAGGGATCTAATCTTGGGGCGAGTTTCCCACTTAGATGCATTCAGCGGTTATCTCTGCCAGACGTGGCTACCCAGCGATGCCGTTGGCACGACAACTGGCACACCAGAGGTCTGTCCACCCCGGTCCTCTCGTACTAGGGGCAGCTCCCCTCAAATCCCTTACGCCCACAGCGGATAGAGACCGACCTGTCTCACGACGGTCTGAACCCAGCTCACGTACCGCTTTAATGGGCGAACAGCCCAACCCTTGGGACCTTATCCAGCCCCAGGATGCGATGAGCCGACATCGAGGTGCCGAGCCTTGCCGTCGATGTGAACTCTTGGGCAAGACTAGCCTGTTATCCCCGGGGTAGCTTTTATCCGATGAGCCACGGCCCTTCCACTCGGTACCGTGGGATCACTAAGCCCGACTTTCGTCTCTGCTCGACGCGTATGTCTTGCAGTCAAGCTCCCTTGTGCCTTTACACTCTACGGCTGGTTTCCATTCAGCCTGAGGGAACCTTTGGGCGCCTCCGCTACCTTTTAGGAGGCGACCGCCCCAGTCAAACTACCCGCCTGGCACTGTCCCTCTGCCGGATAACGGCCAGAAGTTAGGGCTCTAACTTAGCAAGGGTGGTATTCCACTGTTGGCTCCACCGAGGCTAGCGCCCCAGTTTCACAGCCTCCCACCTATGCTAGACAAGCTAAGCCCGAGCGCAATGCCAAGTTGTAGTAAAGCTCCACGGGGTCTTTTTGTCCTGCTGCGGGTACGCGGCATCTTTACCGCGACTTCAATTTCGCCGGGTCCCTCGTTGAGACAGTGCTCCAGTTGTTACGCCGTTCGTGCGGGTCGGAACTTACCCGACAAGGAATTTCGCTACCTTAGGACCGTTATAGTTACGGCCGCCGTTCACCGGGGCTTCAGTTCAGAGCTTTGCCTTACGGCTAACCCCTCCCTTTAACCTTCCGGCACTGGGCAGGCGTCAGCCCCTATACATCGCCTTGCGGCTTTGCAGAGACCTGTGGTTTTGTTAACCAGTCACCAGAGCCATTTCACTGCGACCTTCCAGCGCTCCATCTGTATAAATTTCACGCCAGGAGGCGCCCCTTATCCCGAAGTTACGGGGCTAATTTGCCTAGTTCCTTAACGAGGGTTCTCCCGTTCACCTTGGTATACTCTACCCGTCTACCAGTGTCGGTTTGCGGTACGGGCACCCGAGTTTCAACGTTTAGAGGTTTTTCTTGGCGACAAGGCTCAACCACTTACGCCTCTAGGGCTCGGCATCGCGCCTCGGCTCAGCCCACGGATTTACCTGCGGGCCTCTACGCCTACACGCTTACCACCTGCACTACCAATCGCAGGCTGGCCTACCTCGTCGCGTCACCCCATCACTCCACTCAGGTGGTTCCGGAATGTTGACCGGATGTCCATCGCCTACGCCTTTCGGCCTCGGCTAAGGCCCGACTAACCCGACGCGGATTGACCTTCCGTCGGAAACCTTAGACTTACGGTGAACACGGTTCTCACGTGTTTTACGCTACTCATGCCGGCATTCTCACTTCTGCCCACTCCAGCCGTCCTTTCGGTCGACCTTCAGTGCGGACAGAACGCTCCCCTACCGCCCCCACCCCCCGCAGGGGGTGAAGGCCCATGGCTTCGGTGTTGAGCTTAGCCCCGTTGAATTATCCGCGCAGGATCGTTTGACCAGTGAGCTGTTACGCACTCTTTAAAGGATGGCTGCTTCTAAGCAAACCTCCTGGCTGTCTCAACAATCCCACATCGTTTTCCACTTAGCTCAAACTTGAGGACCTTAGCCGATGGTCTGGGCTCTTTCCCTCTCGACAATGAGACTCATCTCCCACTGTCCGACTGCCACGCTCTGGAGTACCGGCATTCGGAGTTTGGTTGGGTTTGGTAAGCTATAAGCCCCCTAGCCCATCCAGTGCTCTACCTCCGGTACTGAACGCGTGACGCTAGCCCTAAAGCTATTTCGGGGAGAACAAGCTATCTCCGAGTTCGTTTGGCATATCACCTCTACCCACAGCTCATCCCACATATTTGCATCTATGAAAGGTTCGGGCCTCCACGAGCGTTTAGACTCGCTTCACCCTGGCCATGGGTAGCTCACTCGGTTTCGTGTCTAATCCCTGCGACTCGTCGCCCTATTAAGACTTGCTTTCGCTGCGGCTCCGGGTGTAACTCCCTTAACCTTGCCACAGAGATTAACTCGCCGGCTCATTCTCCAAAAGGCACGCCGTCAGGCCTAGCGGCGCACACCCCGGTTTCCCGGGAGCACAGACCCGCTATTAGCCCTCCGACTGCTTGTAGGCGCACGGTTTCAGATTCTATTTCACTCCCCTAACAGGGGTTCTTTTCACCTTTCCCTCACGGTACTTGTTCACTATCGGTCGCTAAACGTATTTAGCCTTGGAGAGTGGGCTCCCCAGCTTCCCACCGGATTAGCGTGCCCGGTGGTACTCAGGAACTCAGCGGGAGTCGGACTGTTTTCGCCTACGGGACTAGCACCCTCTATGGTAGGCTTTTCAACACCATTCGGCTAACATTCCGATTTATCACTCCCATACGCTGGTCCTACAACCCCAGTCTGGCAAGCCAGACTGGTTTGGGCTATTCCGCGTTCGCTCGCCACTACTAGCGGAATGATCTCTTTTCCTCTGGGTACTAAGATGTTTCAGTTCCCCAGGTTCCCTTCCTCTAACCTATGTGTTCAGTAAGAGGATGACACCGGAGACTTGCGTCCCGATGCCGGGTTTCCCCATTCGGAAATCCCCGGATCGCAGCCTGCACACGGCTCCCCGAGGCTTATCGCAGTGTTCCACGTCCTTCATCGGCATTTAGCGCCAAGGCATCCACCGTACGCCCTTAGTAGCTTAACACAACGTGATGCGGAGAAATTGACGTTCTTCCACTTTTCTTTGTCAGCTATTCGGTTGTTAATGTCCGATTTACAAGCGGGGTCTTCTTCCCGCCGGGCGGCTTGTCCGCCGAGGTCGTCCTCCCAGTCACCTGGGCCGACCACCTCGATCGACAAAGCGCATTACGCACTGCGGCCCGGCACACCGCCGGGCCGACAAGGACCGATCGCGATCGTGCTCGAGCTTACCTATTCAGTTCAGCAAAACCGCTGCTGTTCCCAAACTTTACCTCTCGCAGCTAGGCTCAGGTGGAGATGAGGGGACTCGAACCCCTGACTTCTGCCTTGCAAAGGCAGCGCTCTCCCAGCTGAGCTACATCCCCAGGGACCACGCCGGCCGTTGACAGGTGGGCCTTTCAGGATTCGAACCTGAGACCTTTCCCTTATCAGAGGAACGCTCTAACCAACTGAGCTAAAGGCCCGTGGCATCTCAACCGCTGAAGAGTGATAGGAAGTCAGAACCTGCGATCCGGACGTCATCTCACCGCGGAGATGACGATTTCCGGTTGTGGAGTAGAGCGCCGGCCCGTAAGCCTTTGCTCAAGCTCCCTTAGAAAGGAGGTGATCCAGCCGCAGCTTCCGCTACAGCTACCTTGTTACGACTTCGTCCCAGTCACCAGCCCCACCTTGGGCGGTTCCCTCCTTGCGGTTGGGTCACCGACTTCAGGTGTTGCCAGCTCCCATGACGTGACGGGCGGTGTGTACAAGGCCCGGGAACGTATTCACCGCAGTATAGCTGTCCTGCGGTTACTAGCAACTCCGACTTCATGCAGGCGGGTTGCAGCCTGCAATCCGAACTGAGACCGGCTTTGGAGGATTGGCTCCGCCTCGCGGCTTCGCGACCCATTGTACCGGCCATTGTAGCGTGTGTGTAGCCCTGGATATAAAGGCCATGCTGACTTGACGTCATCCCCACCTTCCTCCGGCTTTATACCGGCAGTCCCCTGTGACACGTATAACACAGGACAAGGGTTGCGCTCGTTACCGGACTTAACCGGACACCTCACGGCACGAGCTGACGACAGCCATGCAGCACCTGTATACGCTCCCCGAAGGGTCGGTCACTTTTCAGATCCCTACTACGTATATGTCAAACCCAGGTAAGGTTCTTCGCGTAGCCTCGAATTAAACCACACGCTCCGCTGCTTGTGCGGGCCCCCGTCAATTCCTTTGAGTTTTAACCTTGCGGTCGTAGTCCCCAGGCGGCAGACTTATCGCGTTAGCTACGGCACTGATGGTTTTTAAACCACCAACACCAAGTCTGCATCGTTTACAGCTAGGACTACCGGGGTGTCTAATCCCGTTCGCTACCCTAGCTTTCGCGTCTGAGCGTCAGGGACAGTCCAGGAGGCCGCCTTCGCCACTGGTGTTCCTCCAGATATCTACGCATTTCACCGCTACACCTGGAATTCCACCTCCCTCTACTGCCCTCAAGTCTGGTAGTTTCGAACGGCCTCTCCCAGTTGAGCCAGGAGCTTTCACGTCCGACTTACCAAACCGCCTACACGCGCTTTACGCCCAGTAAATCCGGATAACGCTCGCCTCCTACGTTTTACCGCGGCTGCTGGCACGTAGTTAGCCGAGACTTATTCCTGGGGTACCGTCCTTACTCTTCCCCCAGAAAAGCGCTTTACAACCCGAAGGCCTTCATCGCGCACGCGGCGTTGCTGCCTCAGACTTTCGTCCATTGGGCAATATTCCCTACTGCTGCCACCCGTAGGTGTCTGGACCGTGTTTCAGTTCCAGTGTGGGGGACCACCCTCTCAGGCCCCCTACCCGTCGTCGCCTTGGTAGGCCGTTACCCTACCAACTAGCTGATGGGCCGCAGGCCCCTCCCGAAGCGGATTGCTCCTTTCTTCCAGAGTCCTCTAACACTCTGGAACACATGGGGTATTAGCCCTCGTTTCCAAGGGTTATCCCCCTCTTCGGGGCAGGTCACCAACGTGTTACTCACCCGTTCGCCACTAGAACACCTTCGTACGAATACAAAGGGTCTCGTTCGACTTGCATGTATTAGGCACGCCGCCAGCGTTCATCCTGAGCCAGGATCAAACTCTCCGTAAGACTTTCCGCTACATCCGAAGACGTAGTTTAGGTCATTCTTGACCGGGTCCACAGATTTCTGGTGCTTCCTATCACTCTTCAGTTGTTAAGGTGCCGTTGTCCGAGCGGGACATCGTACCACCCGTCACAACCACTGTCAAGGGGCAGGGGCAAAAAAGCGCCGATGCGTAACGTGCCAACATCGGCGAGGCCGTTCACTTTCCCGGCCTAGCATACGTGGTCCTGCAAGCCCTCGATCGTATTCGGTTGTCCAGGTCTTCCCAGAAGCTGGGCGAGACCCTGCGTTGAAGTAAATCCATTATAACCTGCACCACCCGGGTGTCAAGGTTTGTGTTGCCCAATGTCCCTCCCTTTCCCGAACTCGCGGTTAGAGACCACCCGTGATGCCGGGCTTATTCCTCTGGCGAATCCGCCCGACCTCCTTCCCGTCTCTCCCGGGGTTGCGTTCCGGGGATCCCTCGGCGCGCTGCTCCTCGGGATGACAGATGCTGTGTCATTGTGCAGTGCCCGCAGGACGACGCCTGCACCGGGTTCTGGCCGGGGTGGCAATCTCCCCGACCGCCTGATGTTCACCCTCCCCATGATGCCGCGCTCCTCGCCGGCGCATCCTGGCGAGCTCGCAGCGGACTGTCCCTGCCAACTTCCCTGGTGCTACGCGCCGATCTCGGCCGTGACCTGGCTGGGCACACGGCTTTTGGCCCTGGCCCAGCTTGGGGCGCCTGGCCAGTGACGTCATCTGCCCCGGAAAAAAACGGATCCGGCGCAGAGCCGGATCCATATAACGCAATTCGTTTGCGCTATCCGCTCACATGCTGGACCGCCCAGAAAGCGCCTGGGAGAGCGTGGTCAGGTCCGCATACTCGAGGTCCCCTCCGGATGGCAGGCCGCGCGCCAGGCGCGTGATCGTAAGTTCCCGGCCTTCAAGCTGAGCCTTCAAGTACATCGCCGTTGCCTCACCTTCCATCGTCGGGTTGGTCGCCAGGATCAGCTCGCGAACCTCGTCTGCTTCCAACCGGCTCAGCAGCTGCTGAATCCTTAAATCCTCGGGGCCCACGCCCTCGACGGGAGAGAGCGCCCCATGCAGGACGTGATAGCGGCCGCGGTAAACGCCCGTGCGCTCCAGCGCCAGGACATCAAGCGGCTCTTCCACGACGCACAGTTTGCTCCGGTCGCGGTCATCCTGGCTGCAGAGCACACATGGGTCTACACCGGCGGTCGTGATGTTGAAGCACACGGAGCACAGGCGCGTCTCGGTGCGCATCCGCCTCACCGCCTCGGCAAGTTCGCTGCTCTCCTGCTCGGGGGCACGCAGCAGATAAAACGCGAGCCGCGAGGCGGTCTTCGGTCCGATCCCGGGTAGGCGCGCCAGTGCTTCGATCAAGCGTTCGACGGGTTCTGGCGCCCGGCTGCTCATCCGAACGATCCCAGCCCACCTGCTAGCGGGCCCAGGTTGCGGGCTGCCAGGACTTGCGAGTCGTGGATCGCCTGGTTTACGGCCAGCAGGATGAGGTCCTGCAGCATCTCGACATCTCCAGCCTGCAGGAGCTCTGGTTTGATGGTTACGGCGTGGCATTCCTGGGTGCCGCTCATCTTTATCGTAACTGCGCCACCTCCGGCACTCGCCTCCACCATCTCGCCGGCCAGATTTTCCTGCGCCTTCAGCAGCTGATCCTGCAGCGACTGCATCTTCGAAAGGAGTTCTTTGCCGCCCGCGCGGCCTGACTTATCTTTGCTCATCATGACCTCATCGGAATGTTTACTAGCCCGGTTGGTTTCCCGCTGCTCGCTGGTCAGGTGGCCACTGCTCAACCTCGACGACCTGCGCACCCAGCTCGCGGATCGCCGTCGCCACCATGCCATCATCTTCCATCGGTGGTGGGGCTTCCTCCTCCGACCTGCGCCCATCCTGCCAGGACTCTGTCAGCAGGCAGCGCAAACCAAGCGTAACCCCACAGACCTGCTTAAGTGCCTTGCAGACAATATCGATGTTGTGCTCTTTTTCCATCTTTTCCCGCAGCAAGTCACTGCTGAACCCGATGACCAGGCTCCCCTTCTCAATTCCCAAGGGACGGCATGAGTTCAACAATGCCTGGACGCGTGGATCCTGCTGCCTGACCGCCTGCAGGATCTCCCGCCAGGAAGTGAGCAGCATTTCGAGGGAGATGACTCCTTCGCCGGCTGTGGTTGGCGGTGCAGATGTGGATGGCTTGTCGGGCTGGCTTTTCCCGCCGCGCCTTTCCTCCAACTTGGGAGGGGAAGCCGTCGAAGGCGGCGGGGCAGGTTTACCTGGCGAGGGAGAACCCGGGTTGGACGGCGTCCCTTGCTCGGCCGCCTCAACCAGGGCCAGCTCCAATGGGAGTGCGGCCAGCCAGGTCGTCCGCCGGTCGGAAGCCGCCTGGCCAAAGCTGTGGATGGCCCGGAGCACCTGGGAGGTCGTGAGTTTCCCGGCCAGCGCGCTTATCTCTGCTTTGGCTTCTGGCGTGGCTTCAATTAAATCGGGGTTTCCCATCTGCACCAGCAGCAAGTTTCGAAGCAGGTCAACGACCTGCCGCGCCAGTTGGCGAGCGTCCGCACCTCGATCCAGGGCAACATGGATCGCCGTCAACCCCTGACCGACTTCGGCATCCGCCAGGGAGCGAACGATGGCCCGCACCGATTCGCTGGCGGCCGTGCCCAGGACGATCTCCGCCCGTTCGAGCGAAACCACCTCGCCGCCCGAGGCCAACTGGTCGAGAAGCGAAATTGCATCGCGCAAGCTCCCGGTCGATTGACGAGCGATTAGCTCCAATGCGCTGGGTTCAATCTCCAGTGCTTCGCTGGCTAGCCTTGACTGCAGGTACTCAACGATCGTGACCACCGGCAGGCGGCGGAATTCGTGGCGCTGGCAGCGCGAGAGTACGGTGGCCGGGATCTTGTGCACCTCGGTTGTCGCCAGGACGAAGATGGCATGCTCGGGGGGTTCTTCAAGCGTTTTCAGCAGGGCGTTGAAAGCCGCTGTCGAAAGCATATGAACTTCATCGATGATGTAAACCTTGTACTGGCCCTGGTTGGGTGCGAAGTTAATCCGGTCGCGCAAATCCCGGATGTCATCAACCGATGTGTTCGAGGCGGCATCGATCTCGATCAGATCGAGGAAACGACCCTCGGCAAGGGCCAGGCAATTGTCACAGCTAGCGCAGGGCCGCTCACCCCGGTCTTCATGGGTGCAGTTGAGCGCCTTGGCCAGCAGACGTGCCGTGCTGGTCTTGCCTGTCCCGCGTGGCCCGGCGAACAGGTAGGCATGGACCTGCCGTTCGCTGCGCAACGCATTACGAAGGGTCTGGATAACATGCTCCTGCCCGATGACCTCGTCCCACCGCTGTGGACGCCACTTCCGGTAAAGCGCATGGGTCATATTATCCTCACCAACCTGAATGCCTGCTTTGCGTCAACTGAATACCCAGCTTCGAAAGACCGCACATGAAGCGCGCATGCGAGTGTATCAAAGGGGACACGGCGACGCAAGGAAAGCTGCCTGCCGGACGGCTGGAACACCTGTTGGTGATATAATGGCGATCAATCAAGCGAGCGGAGGTTTGAATGAGTCTTCCACGTGGCTCTGAACTGATCATTATCCTGTTCATCGTCATCCTGCTCTTCGGCCCGGGGCGCTTGAGCAAGATTGCCGGCGAATTTGGTCGAGGCATTCGCGAATTCAGGGAAGGCTTGCAAAGCAGCGAAGATGAGGAAGATGAGGGGGAGCCTTCGAAACCAGAAAACCCCGAAGCATAAGGCTCAAAGCGTTCATGTAAAAGCCGGCCGTCTTGGCCGGCTTTTTTTTGCATCCCACTCCAAATCCATCAGTAACGAATCCGGTCGAGGCGAAATGCCGGGTGTGGAACCGTCAGGTTCAGGCTCTCAATGCGTTTGTTGAGCGCCCGGATTTCCGCGTGCACCCCGGATGATCCTGCTTCGGCTCGAGCTTGGATTCAAGGAAGGGTCCTGCTGCGCGTGGCGTACCTTTGTGATGAGCTTCCTGGATGCTGCGCCTCTCTTCCACCCATGCTGGCGCCATGCCGGCGTTCTCGAGCACGTGATAAGCGAGACGCCAGGCTGGATCCTGGAAGGGATTGCGACGCAGGTCGAGCGGTCTGCCGGCGTCCTTGAGATCGTCGAAGAGTCCGGCGGCGTAGGCCTCTGCTATCTTGCGCTCGACCATGCCTTCCAATCCAGCGGGGGTTTTCAGCTCACCCGTCTCCCTGGCCAGTTCCGTCATGGGATTTTAAAGGTCGATTGGATGGCGCCGGACGCATCGCGCAGCGAGATGACTTTCCCCGGAAGCCACAGCGCTTCGCTCAACCCCCAATAGAGGTCAATCGTCGTGTCCGTCCCCTGCCGGGTATGGACATCGATGGCGCCGGTTGAATAGAAGGTAAACTCGGGGAACGTGTACGTGTGCCCTTCACCGTCCTCAAGCCGCCAGCCAGCCATCGTGACCTCGCCGCCCGTATTCAGCAGCCGGACCGATTCCATCTCAAGGAGTCCTGCGCTCTCAACAGCATTGATCACAACCTGCCCGTTCGCCGGTTGCGGGGTATCCTGGGCTGAGGTCGTCGCTGCCGGGGGCAGATTCTGCGGCTGTGCCGGTCTCAGCCTCGGGCACGAGCAGGACCTGGCCGGCTGTCAGCGTATTTGCATCCGTCAGGCGGTTTACCTCCATCAAGGCTTCAAGGCTGACGTCCAGGTTTCGGCGATATCGGAGAGGGTATCCCCCACCCGCACCGTGTAGGTGCGCGGCGTCGGGGAGGGCGCCGTCGTCGGGGTAACGCTGGGAACTGCGCGGTCCACCTGTCCGAGCACATCGACCGTCGCAGTTGGGGTCGCGGGCGGCTCGCGCCGTCCACCGCCAAAGATACTGATGACGATCAACACGGTCACTGCCGAGACGACCACGTTGATGGCAAGATATAGCAGGTAAGGTTTCCAGCTCGCAGCGGCGCACGCTTCCCATGGCCGCGGATGATAGCACAGCTTTGGATGAAAGAAAATTGACGCGTGGTACGCCGCAGCAGTAGACTCCTCGGAAACGCCGATGATGCGCCGCCAAGGGGAACGGTATGCCCTTCATGATTGATGGCCACAATTTAATTGCCGCTCACCCAGACCTGAACCTGTCGGATCTGGACGATGAGCAGCAGCTGCTTGACCAATTGAATGCCTACTTTACCGGCATCCGTCGCAAGGCGACGGTTTTCTTTGACCGGGCTCAGCCGGGAAAGCAAAACCTGCAGGCGGGGCACTTCCTGCGTGCCGTCTTCGTTCGAGCTCCTCGCACGGCGGACGATGCAATTCGAGCCGAGCTGCGCAAGCTTGGCCCGCGCGCCGCCAACTGGACAGTCGTCAGCAGCGATCGAGAGGTGATGGAGGCGGCCCGCAAGGCTGGCGCCCGGGTCGTGGAAAGCCAGTCCTTCGCCGAGAAACTCTTCTCTCAGGAAGGTGACGGGGAACCCCAGAAATCCGATACCGGCTTGAGTGCGGCTGACGTCGATCGGTGGCTGCGGCTCTTCCAGGGTGATGAGGAATGAGCGCCTTAATCCCAAGTTAATGCAATTTGGACAAAATTAGTGTAATATAGCGTCAGGGTGCTCAGGCAAGACGCGAGTGTACTGGTATCAACCTGGGCATCTCAGGGGAACCCCCCTATCGATCTCGTGCTCCCCCCCTGTACGGACGATAGGTCCCCCGCACGTATTAGGACCGCCGGATGGTCTCCCCCCCACATCCGGCGGTTCGTTTTAAAGGGAAAACAAAACCGCCATCCCGGGATGTGGATGGCGAATTGAGTTAGGATGGTTTTGAAAGGAGGCGGATATCAGGTTTGTGGACGACGATGACGGTCACATTGTCGGGCCCGCCGGCCTTGTTCGCAGCTTCGACAAGCGCCTCGCAAGCCAACTGGGGTGACGCAGACTCGAGTACGATGCTTTTGATGCTTTCATCCCCGATCACCCCCCACAGCCCATCCGAGCAAAGCACGAGGCTTGCCCCGGCCGGGAAGGAGACCGTTTTCGCATCCACTTTTACGTCCAGCGCCTTCCCCATCGCGTTCCAGAGCACGTTCCGCTGGGGGTGATCGACCGCCTGCTCCTCGGTGATGGTGCCGGTCTCGATGAGCTCCTGGACGAGTGAGTGGTCGCGGGTGAGCAGCTCGATCCCGGAGGGTTGAACCAGGTACGCGCGCGAATCGCCCACGTGGCCAAGGGTGATGCTGCTGCCGATGACGAGCGCACTGGTGAGCGTGGTCGCACCGCCCTCCGCCCGTGCCCGAACCTCCCGGTTGGCTTGTTGAATGGCAAGCGTGACGATGTCCTCGATTGAGGCCAGGTTCTCCCTCGTCTCCGCATCCAGGATATCCAGCAGCGCGCCCTGGGTAAGCCCCTGGGCGAGCACCCGCACCGCCACCGCACTCGCCTGAGCGCCGTTCTCGTAGCCACCCAAACCATCTGCGACACAGAACAAACCGAAATCAGGGATGCCATCGTTGCTCTCGGCGCTCCCAGAGATGACGAGCAAGGCATCATCATTGGTCTTGCGTTCCTGGCCTATGGATTGAGCCGACCCCACGCTCAAGTGCTGGCGAACCAGGTCGATAAACGGTTCTGGCAGCTTGGCAGGGTCTAGCGGGGCGGTCGAGGCTTGATCAGGCGGCGGTTTTTGGCGGCCTCTGAAAAAACGCCGGATTGAGTCCATAAATTCGTCTTCTCCAGTTCTCTGCGGACCATTCTACATGTCGCTCAACCCGACAGCAAGCCGACCTTGGTCATGCGCCCCCTGGTCCAAATCCCCTGCCCGGAGGCCGTGTCGTCCAATAAAAGTGGCGTGGTATGAACCGAATGGGCCCGGTAGGATTCGAACCTACGACCAACCGGTTATGAGCCGGCCGCTCTAACCACTGAGCTACGGGCCCTGGCACCCGATTGTAGCAGAGCCCGGGGGCGCGTGGTAGCCTGCTCGAACCCTCCACCGGGAAAAAGAAAATCCGCCCTGAAGGGCGGCTATGGAGCGGGCGACGGGATTCGAACCCGTGAATGTCAGCTTGGAAGGCTGATGCCTTACCACTTGGCGACGCCCGCACGCCACGCATTCTACCGTCGCCATGATGACTGGTCAAGACGCGTGGGGCGGGTCACCTGCCCAGGGCTTAAACCAGGGGTATGCCGAGATTATCGCCTGGGCCGGGCGAACCCTCGCCGCGCAGGACCCTGCCTTCTCCGCTGCCGTCGATTGCGATCGGCCGCAGCTGCTCGAACTCGCCGGGCACGCCCACTGGCTGCCCGGAGACAAGGCGCTTTCCCTGGGAGGCGTATCCGAGCAGGTCCGCTCGTGAGAGCAACTTCTGATCACTCCACACCTTGCCGCGCCGGACATAACCCTGGGCAAAATCAAGCGCCTTCGTTTCCGGGTGATAGCGGGCGGATACGAGGACGACATCGACCTTGCGGGATTCTTTCGAGAGTCGTTTTCCGCGCACCGAAACCTCCTCCTGCTCCGGGGTTATAACATGCAGTCGGGGTGGGCGGATTTGAACCGCCGACCTCCGCGTCCCAAACGCGGCGCGCTGCCAGCTGCGCTACACCCCGTCAGGTGTGAGTATACGGCCCACTGCGAGGCCGGTCAAGGAGAATGGCGATGGACCCGTCTCTGCTGTTTGAGATCGATGAAAGCGGGATCGGCCTGGTAAAGTTCAACCGGCCTGAAGTGCGCAATGCGCTATCCTGGGAAGCCATGCAGCGCTTCCAGCAAGTTACAGAGGAGGCGCACGAAGCCGAGAACCTGCGAGCCGTCATCATCACCGGCGATGCACGCGCCTTTTGCGCCGGCGGTGATCTATCCCAGCTCCACAACCATCTCAGCCGCGTCGATGGCGTCCGCCTGATGACCTTGATGGGAGAGGCCTTGATCCGCTGGGCGGAATTGCCCTGCCCAACCATCGCCGCAGTCGAGGGCGCTGCCATGGGGGGTGGCGCGGAAATCGCGCTCGCATGTGACATGCGCGTGATGGCCGAAGATGCGCGCATCGGATTGATGCACGTCCGCCTCGCCATCAGCCCCGCCTGGGGTGGTGCGATGCGCCTGCTGCGCACCGTCGGTTACGCCCTGGCCTTCGAATGGCTCGTCGCCGGGCGGGTTCTGACCGGTGAGGAAGCCCACCAGTATGGGCTGGCGAACCGTATCACGCCCAGCGGTCAGGCGCTGAACGCCGCATATGAACTCGCCTCGACCATCGCCGCCAACGATCCCGGCGCGGTGAGCGCCATCAAGCGCATGCTGCGAGCAGGCCGCACGCTTGATCCATCCAGCGCGGCCGCGGCAGAACGCAGGGAGTTTCCACATCTCTGGGCAGCGCCAGCCCACCGGGCCGCCTCGGAAAGCTTCGTGAAGGGAAAATCAGGCTAGCTCAAGTGAAACAACCGGGAACAGGATTCGCGTCCCTCTATGACGCCCAGTACCAGGACTACGAAGACGACCTCCCATTCTGGATGGCGCTGGTAGAACGTTTCGGCGACCCTGTCCTGGAGCTTGGCTGCGGCACGGCGCGCGTGCTCGCTCAAGTGATAGCATCAGGAGCCTCCGCGCTCGGGCTTGACAGAGACTTAGCCATGCTGGAGATCGCCCACTCACGCCTCCGAGGATCACCAGGACATGAGCTCCACTCCGGATCACTCGCATGCATGGACATCCTCTCTATGGGATTGCGCGCCCAGTTCGGATTGGCCATCGCCCCGCTGAACACGCTGGCCAGCGTTGACGATGATGGGTTCGTGCGCCTCCTGCGCCAGCTGAGCTCGCTGCTCAAGCCTCACGCTGCCCTGGCATGCGAACTGCCGAACCCATCGACGGCGCTCGATCCAGATCATGACCCGGAAGAGATTCTCGATTCCTTCCTCCTCTCGGGAAGCGAGATCGGCGTCCAGGTGCAAGCACATACACCGCCATCACCACCAGGAGTCCAACGTGTGGTCTGGATGTATTCCATCCTCCATCCCGAGGGAAACGTGGAACGAGTCTCGGTCACAGAGGATTATTACCTCAGGCCTCCGGACAAGCTGGCGAGCCTGAGCAAAGAGGCAGGGTTCAGCGTTCTGGAACTGTATGGGGAGTATGACCTGCAAGCCTACGCTGAGACTTCCCCGCGCATGCTGGCTGTGATCCGCCGTGTGGAGTAAATACAAAAGGCGGCCGCTTTCCGGCCGCCTTTAAAATGGAAGGAGATTCCTCCAGCGCTGGCTTAGTTCAGTTGCCGGATGACGAGCATGACCTTGCCCTGGACATCGAGTGACGCAGGGTTATCGATATAGATTGGTTCCATCGTGGGGTTGGCCGGCTGCAAGCGCACCCGCGGACCCTCACGGTAGATGTACTTAAGCGTGGTCTCCTCGACATCGTTCAGCCAGACGGCAACCATGTCGCCGTTGCGCCACTCGAGTTCACGCTTCATCACCACGATGTCACCTTCACTGACCATCGCATCAATCATTGAATCGCCTTTAACCTGCAGGGCGAACAGATCCTCCGTCGACCCGACCATGTCACGCGTGATCTCGATCGCCTCGTCGGCGCTGAAGATGGGCGAATTGGTGCTCGGCAAGAGCACGGGTTCGCTGGCGAAGATGCGCCCGACCAGCGGGACCCGGATGACGTCCCCCAGGGTGTTGCTGGCTTTGATCAACTTATCGGTCAGGCGGATCCCACGTGATACGTTCTGATCACGATCGAGGAAACCCTCCTCGACCAATCGGTTGAGGTTGTAGTTGACCACCGAGGTCGATGAGATGCCGACTGCTTTGCCGATCTGGCGGATCGATGGTGGATATCCATTCTCACTGCTGAAGCGCTGGATGTGATCGAGCATGCGCTGCTGACGGTCGGTCAGCTTCCGTTTGGCCATGCCTGGAACCTCCTCATCTGGGCCCGTTTAGCCCGTATGCCGCAATCGTCCATGCCGCACACTTGTTCGTATTTTACCGGAACATACGTTCTATGTCAAGCGGCTGTAGTTTTGCCTGGCGTAAGCAAGGCCTCTGGTCAGGCATGCCCTGCATCCCCCGCCTCCTGCCTGACTCATACACCCCGCGCTCTTGCGTATGCTGGCCGGGTGCTTGCCCCCCCGGTTCATCGACGTACAATCAACCCTGACGGGAGGAGGCAGACATGGAAGCGTTACGCCAGCGGATACTGGCTGAAGGCAAGAACCTCGGGAATGGCATCCTCAAGGTCGACGGCTTCATCAACCACCAGGTTGACCCGGTCCTGATGGATGAATGCGGGCGGGAATTCGCCCGGCTTTTCAAGGACCTGGGCGCCACGAAAATCCTGACGGCCGAGATCTCCGGCATCGCCCCGGCCGTGATGACCGCCCGCCATCTTCATCTCCCCGTGGTCTACGCCCGGAAGTCGAAACCCATCACGATGCCGGATCAAATTTTCCTCACGCTGGCACCCTCCCACACCAAGGGCCGGACGGTAGAGCTGATCGTCTCGCCTGAATACCTGGGCGCCAGCGAACGCGTCCTGATCATCGATGACTTCCTGGCTTCCGGGCAAACCATCCTCGGCCTGGTCCGATTGGCGCAGGCTGCCGGCGCGCAGATCGTGGGCATCGGTGCCTTGATCGAGAAGACGTTCGAGGGTGCGCGCGCCGTCCTCGACCACCTGGGGGTACCGATCGAGGCGCTGGCAAGGGTCTCCGCCATGGAAGGCGATGAGATCCAATTCGCAGAGTAGGCGCTGATGGACTCGATTGCCATCATTGACTATGGGTCACAGTACGCGCAATTGATCGCCAGGCGGGTGCGTGAGGCGAACGTCTACTGTGAGCTGTTCCCATTTGATGCACAACGAGAGCAGGTCATGGCGCTCAACCCGCTCGGCTTCATCCTCTCCGGTGGACCCGCTTCCGTTTATGATGCAGACGCCCCGCGCATCCCCGACTACATCCTTCGCAGCAACCTGCCCATCCTCGGAATCTGCTACGGCATGCAAGCGCTTACCCATGCTCTGGGAGGGGTCGTGGCCAGGGCAAGCGAAAGGGAATACGGCCTGGCCTTGCTGGACGTGACTTCCCCCAACCCGCTCATCCCACCAGGCGAGCACTCGGTCTGGATGTCCCATGGAGATCGGATCGAAGACCCACCGGACGGGTGGGAAGTCCTTGCTCAATCGGGGAACTCGCCCGTCGCAGCGATGGCCGACCGTGCCCGCCAGCGCTACGGCATCCAATTCCACCCGGAGGTGCAGCACACGCCGGGTGGGGCACGCATGCTTAAAGCATTTGTCTCAGACATTTGCGGCGCGGCTCCCGATTGGAAACCTGGCTCCATCATCGAGCAAGCCGTCAAGGCCATCCAGGAGCAGGTTGGTCCTGAGCGGGTCCTGGCGGGCGTGAGCGGCGGGGTCGATTCCGCGGTGGCTGCCGCACTCGTCCAGCGAGCGGTGGGTGAGCAGCTCGAATGCATCTTCCTCAACAACGGCCTGCTGCGGAGCGGTGAGGCCGAATCGGTTGTCGACTCCTTCTCCTCCAACCTGGGCTTAAAGCTGCACGCCATCGACGCCAGCGAAACCTTCCTTGATGCCCTGTCGGGCGTGACCGAACCCGAGCTAAAACGGCGCATCATCGGGGAGCGGTTTATCCGCGTCTTCGAGGAGCAGGCAGCCCTGAGAGGCGATTTCCCCTTTCTCGTCCAGGGCACGATCTACCCGGACGTGGTTGAATTGAGCACGCCCGACCGCCAGCAAGCGGACCGGATAAAAACCCATCACAACGTCGGCGGACTGCCCGACGACCTGAATTTCGCCCTGGTTGAACCCCTGCGCCAGCTCTTTAAGGACGAAGTACGGGCCGTGGGGCGGGAGCTCGGGCTGCCGGAATCGTTCATCAATCGCCAACCCTTCCCAGGCCCCGGCCTGGCCGTGCGCTGCCTGGGCGAAGTGACCTTTGACAGGCTTGACCGCCTGCGGCAAGCCGACCAAATCGTGCGTGAGGAGCTGGGCGGGGGGATTAAATCCGGACCTGTTTCGGAGTTGGATGGTGACGGCCAAACGGCGATCGCCCAGGCTTTCGCCGTCCTGCTCCCGGTTCGCTCTGTCGGCGTGATGGGGGATCAGCGGACGTACGCCGAGGTCGTGGCCATCCGTGCAGTGACCACGGAAGACTTCATGACCGCGGACTGGGCCAGGGTCGACCCGGAAGTGTTGGCCCGGATGAGCAGCCGGATTGTGAACGAGGTTCCCGGCGTCAACCGGGTGGTCTACGACATCACGAGCAAACCCCCTGGCACGATCGAGTGGGAATGAAAAAACCTGTCCACCAGGGGACAGGCACGGGGCGAGGTTGCGCAGCAGAGCACCCGGATCGTCCGGGGTCTGGCTTAGGTTGCGGCAGCGCGGGCTAGCGCAGCTGGGTTAGCGCCTGCAAGATGAGCCAGGCCTCTACCCCGAGTACAGAGAAAAAACCCGCGATCAGGATGATGCGTAAGGCGCGCTCGATCGGGTTCTGCGTGTTGATCATGACAGGCCTCTCATCCAGCCGAGCATCGGGCTCGGCAACACTCTCCGATAATCGAAACCCCATTCTCACCAGCTCGTTTCTCGCCTCCTTCATAGTACGCTGGTTACGCACCCCGCGGGTGGATTTGTAAGCCGCTTGCAATGCCGACGGCTCGCCGGGGACATGCTACAATGGCCGCATGAGCTGGAACTGGCTCAGGATGCCATTTAGACTCCTGCTTTTCACCCTCATACTCGGGTCGACTGGAACCTCGGGTCACGCCCAAGATGCCCTCCGTCTCCACCTTTCTGAACCGGACCTCGCCAACTTCCCGCAGGTAACCCTCTACGCGCAGGTGCTGGATGGCGCCGGCCTCCGCCAGCGCGGCTTAGGGTCGGAAGATTTCAGCCTCGAAGAGGATAGCAATCCCATCCTCGCCTTCAGCGTGGGTGAGGAGACGGTTGGCGCTCAGCTGGTCTATGCGATCAACACGGATGTGGGGCTGCGAATCCGTGACACCCTGGGGCGCTCACGCTTTGACCTGGCGAAGGCCGCTCTCCTCGATATCTGGAGCCGGCCTGAGTTCGGTCAACTCGAGATCGACGACCTGACCCTGCTCACCAACGACCAGGTCCTCGCCCAGCACAGCGACAGCGCGGCCGAGCTAGCCAGCTCACTCAATGCAGCGCAGCCAACCTTTGAACAAGTTGGCGCTGGATATGAGCTTCTCTTTCGATCCCTCGATTATTTCTCCAGCGGGGATCCCAATTCGGCCAGGCCGACCAGCTTGATTTTTGTCACGACTCTGCTCCGCCAACCGCGCGATATCCCTTTGACCAACATCATCACCCGTGCTCGCAGCACAGGCACCGCCATTTACCCGGTCCTGATGGGTGAGATTACAGATGAAGACCAGCCTGAGCTTGAGATCTTGCTGCGCCTGGCCGAGGAGACCGGCGGCCAACTGATTCGCTTCGACAACCCGGTCGGATTGGACTCATTGGCGGAAACAATCCTGTCCCAGCGCAAGCAGTACCGGCTTGAGTACCGCTCGGCGGCCGCAGAATCGGGCCCGCACCAGATCCGCGTCCTCGTTGGCGGGGAGGGGACGAGTGCGATCACGAACTTTGTGCTCCAGATCGAGCCCGCCCAGGTCACCTTGCTGAACGTGCCGGCCCAGATTGAGCGGTCCACGGACGACCCGGCTCTCCCGCTCGAAGACCTACCCCCGACGACAGCCGACATTGCCTTCGGCGTGAGCTACCCGGATGGGTATGTGCGCCCAATTGTTTCCAGCCGCCTCATCGTGGACGGGGAGGTCGTTGCACAAAGCGGCACAGCACCGATGGATGCCCTTGAGTGGGATCTGAGGCCGATCCTCACCTCGGGGCAGTACAACCTCCAGGTTGCTGTCACCGATTCGCTCGGGTTGGAGGGCATCTCCCAACCAGCGACAGTGACGTTCCAGGTCCAGGCTCCTCCACGCGGCTTGAGTGCGATCCAGCCTGCCCTCGGTTCGCTCCTGCTCGCGCTCGCCGTCCTGCTTGCCGGGATCTTCTTCGCAGCCTTCATCATCACTTCGCGCAAGCCCAGGGGCAAGGAGATGGACCTGGCGGAACCGATCCGGCCAGCCCTGCTTCGGCGGGCTGCCCTGCAGCGCGAGCACCCTGACGAACCGGTGGAAGCCTATCTGGTTCCCCTGAACCCCTCGGATGAATACATCCCGCTCGTCGGGACTGACACCATCCTGGGGCGCGATCCCTCCCACGCGGCGGTCCCGATCGAGGATGCCTCCGTCGAGCGCATGCATGCGCGCTTGATTCGACAGGCCGATGGCGAGTATCTTATACGTGACCAGGGAACCACCGCCGGAACCTGGATAAACTACGCGGAAGTCCCAGCAGCAGGCCAACGCTTGCGGCACGGCGATGTGGTCCACCTGGGCGCCGCCGGCTTCCGCTTTGAATTGGCGGATGCGCCACCACCGCGCCCGATCCGGGTTGAGCCAGCTCCAGCGAAACCCAAACCCGGGCTGCCCCACGGAGATCCGAGCCAGTGATCGACCACCACCTCATCGTAGCTGCCGGCAGTCACACCGGAAAGCAGCGCCAAAACAACGAAGACCGCTTCGCTGTCCGCAGCTACCGGCTCGAGCAGGATGACCAACCCGTCATCCTGGCCGCCGTCGCCGATGGGATCGGGGGGCATCAGGCTGGGGAAGTGGCCGCCCAATTGACGATTGAAACGCTGCTCGAGACCTTCCAGTCCTTCGAAGGAGGAAACCCCCTTCCCCTCCTCAAGCAAGCGATTACGCAAGCCAACCAGGTCGTAGCCGAGGCAGCGTCAGAGTCCAGTGAAAAAAGCGGCATGGGGTCGACGATCGCCATCGCCGTCGCCATCGGTTCCTCGCTCTTCACTGCGACGGTGGGTGACAGCCGCATCTACCTGCTCCATGCCGGCCAACTGCGTCAAATCAGCATCGACCATACCTGGGTTCAAGAAGCCATCGAGTATGACATCATCTCCCCCGAGGAAGCACGCGATCATCCCCAGTCCCACGTCCTGCGCCGGCATATCGGAGGTGAACAACCTCCGGATGCTGATTTTCGCATGCTGCTCCACGACGGCGAGCGGGATGAGCAAGCCATCGCCAATCAAGGGTCTGATTTGGTTCCCGGCGACCAGGTGCTGCTTTGTTCAGATGGCCTGACGGACCTGGTTGAGGATCAGGAAATCCACGCTGCGCTCACCTCGCGTCCCCCCGAACTCGCCCTCAAGGCGCTGACCGAGTTGGCGCTCCAGCGGGGTGGAAGGGACAATATCACGATCATCATTCTTGCAACACCCTTGGAGAGCGATGTGTTCATCGCGCGTCCGCGCTCGAGTGGTTGGCTGAAGGTCGCTGCGGCTGCGCTCCTGCTGATCGTTCTCAGCCTGCTCGGGATTGCGGGTTTGTGGTGGTTTCAGCGCTGGCCCTGGTAAATTCGTTGTTGTAGGAATGGCCGGCCGGCCTCAAGGCGAAGTCGTTTTCAGCGTGTGAGCGATACGCGTTCGACGAACCGTTCTACGCCACCCAACCGGTATTTGTACGTCTCACCCCCCCGCAGGAAATCAACCCCCTTCCGGCCATGTTCGATGGCCCACTGGATCAGGTGACCCATCAGCACCCATCCCGGGGAGAGTGCGGCATGCTGGGGATCGAAACCCGAGTTGTAGATCCACAGGCGCTCGTCAAAATCGAAGTTGAAGTAGCCAAAGGCCGGCTCGCCGCCTACATCAAGCACAGCCATTTGCAACCAGCCGCCGCGCTCGGCCGCCTCGGCCACGAGGTGAAAGTGCTCGCGCATCGGATCGGTCAGGAAGGCTCTTTTCTGCGGATCGTGGTCCATCAAGGCCAGGATCGTATTTACCCAATCCCTGCGGTCTTCGCCTGGTTGGTAGAGCCTCCACCCTACACTCATGGGATACGACTCGGCCCGCCGCATTTTCCGTTTAAGCTCACGGCGTTGCTTGCTATCGAGCTGCTCCAGGTAATCATCCCAGCTTGAAGGCAGCTCGAGGTACGGTGCGGGCTGCAAGCGCTCGCGCTTCACCTGCCAACCGCGTTGTGTGCCAGCCGATTCAAGCAAAGCAATGGTTGGCGAAGCCTGCGGCAGATTGTAGGCGTCGATGGATTTCCAACCGGCAGGACCCGCATCATCGAGCGCTTCCAGTAACGCCGGCACGAAGGTTGAAAGCGTCGGCGGCGGCCCAAGCAAATCAAGCGTATCGGCGACCTCGATGCTGCCAAGGAGCATCAGCGCCTCGGTAGCTGGATCGTAGAAAAGCGGCGCGGCGGCCATGATTTCCCCACGCTCATCCCGGCCCAGCCCCAGGTGCAGCCTGGCATTGGGCCATTCCCCACCACCGCGGGTCGACCACCACGCGTGCAGGAAGGAATGCAGCAGGAAGGGAGACCTGGTGGCGCCCGCCAGAACGAGCTGGTCCCATTTCTCCCCATAATCCTGGAAGAAAGCCGGATCTTGTTCAAAGTGGATTTGCATCATGAATTCTCGTTCCCCCCACCCCCAGCATTCTACCAGCCCCGGCAAGCATCTTGCATCGTGCATTGCGAGGCAGATTCCGTTTCTGTACAATACGCTGGATGACTCAAACTTTTGAAGCAGATGTCGCGCTAATCCATATCGCTGGTGGTGGAGCACGCCAGACCCCGCCGCCCGGAACGCTGGCCCAGACCGCGCCACGCCGGGCAGCCCGCGGGCGCCAGGAGGATTTCTTTTTCATCAACCTCGAACTGGCAGGATCGAGCGCCGGTTCTCCTGGCCACCTCGACCACCTGGCCTCCCTGGCGGCCGAGGCGTACTACTTCACTCCCGGTTCGGTCACCTCGGCCATGCGCGAGGCGATCGCAGTAGTCAATGACCAGGTGATTGACGCCAACCAGGGTGAAGACCAGCAGGTCAACCTGCAGGGGAATCTGCTTTGCGCAGTCCTGCGCGGCCGCGACCTCTATATCGGGCAGTCCGGCCGGGGACAGGCAGTGCTTGTCCGGCCAGGGAACGTCAACCGGATGACTTCCGACGAAGCCGCCCAGCGGCCGCTCGGGATCAGCCTGACGCCGCACATTCGCTACCACCATCTCGAGATCCAGGCCTCGGATGTGCTCGTCATGACGGCCTCCTCCAGCGAGGTATGGTCGGATGGGACCCTGGCCGGCCTGTCCCCGCTCGATCTCGAAAAGGCCGTCGATCGGCTGGTTGCGGCCAGCGGGCAGGATCTGACCGGGGTGCTGGCGCGCATCGTACCCCACGGATCAGCCGGTTTGCAGCCGGTGTTCTCGGGCTCCGATCCCACTATCACGACAGCCGCGCCGACTCAGGGTGCGCGCGCATTCCGCAGCACGGTCGGTATGCGCCAACCTCGCAACCTGTCGGCGCTGCAACCCTTGCTTGAGACCACGCGGTCGGCGATGACCAACCTCGGCCGGCGCCTGCTTACCTTGGCCTCCAGCCTCATTGCCCGGGTCGCCCCAGGTCTCAGCGAGCCGCTCCAGCCCGATGCGCTCTCACGCCGCATCCTTATCGGAACCGCCATCCTTGTGCCCCTGATCATCGTCGCCATCGCCTCGATCCTGTACTTCGGAAAGGGACGCAGCGATCAGTTCCAGGCTTACCTTGATCAAGCGCTGATCGCAGCCGCCCGGGCGCAGACGCGCACTTCCGCCCAAGAAGCGCGTCCGGATTGGGAAGAGGCACAACGCATGCTCGAGCTTGCCGGCAACTACGGCAGCAGCCCAGGCTCCGAGGAGCTCGGCACGCAGGTCCAGGGCGCGCTGGATGAAATCAACCTGGTCCAACGGGTTGAATTTCAGCCCGTTGTGCGGGGTGGTTTTGGGACGGATGCCGAGATCACTGCGCTGGCAGCTTCCACCACGGATCTCTTCGTACTCGATGCATCCAAGCCCATCATCCGGCATGCCTGGGGCGCACCTGAGCGAGGCTTCGAAATCGATTCAACCTTCGACTGCTTGAGCCCCTCTAACCCATTCCCTGACCTTGGTCAACCCGTGGACATCGTGATGCAGCCCGCGCCGGGCGCGCTGGGTGCAGAAGGCATCGTCGCTGTCGACTCCGACGGCACTTTGCTTTACTGTGCACCCGACCGCCAGCCGGCAGTTTCTCAGCTCACGGCGCCGGACCTGGGCTGGGGACGGATCCAGGCGATCGATGTCTTCGCCGAGTCGCTCTACGTCCTCGACCCGGTGCTGAACGCGGTCTGGATCTATGAGGCCGCCGGCGGGTTCTTCAGCGGGACCCCCCAGCTGTACTTTGTGGAAGAGGTGCGCGATCTGAAAGGGGCGGTCGACCTGGCGCTGGCCCAGGATGAATTGGTCATCCTCTACGCCGATGGGCGGTTGGACCGCTGCCAGCGTACGTTGGGCGCCCGCCAGGATGATGGCACGCGGCGGATCCGGGTGGAATGCGACGCGGAGCCGTATTTCCAGGATGAGCGCCCCGGATTCGAACCCACTGCCCAGATCCCCGGCGCCATCCCGGTTGAGATGGCCTACTCCTCACCGCCAGAACCGGCCCTGTACTTCCTTGATCTGCTCAGCAACAGCGTCTTCCATTTCAGCCTGCGCCTGGTCTACCAGGGGCAGCTCGTCCCGCTTGAGCCATTCGAAACCGAAATCAGCGCCATGACGCTCGGTCCACCGAACGACATTTACCTTGCCGTCGGATCTCAGGTGGTCCATGTCCGGCCACAATGAGAATTCCTTTGACATCACACCCCCACGCGGCTAGAATGAATTTCCACACTTCGGGGAGGAAACTTTGAGCCGTTGGGCAGGTAAGTACGTCATAGGTCTCACTGGCAACATCGCCACGGGCAAGAGTGTTGTCCGCAAGATGCTCGAGCATCTCGGTGCATATGGGATCGATGCCGATGCGCTGGCCCATCGCGCCATGGCCAAGGGCGCCCCGGGGTATCCACTGGTTCTGAAGACATTCGGTGAATGGATCCTGGATGGGGATGGCCAGATCGACCGCAGTAAGCTGGCCAAGATTGCCTTCTCAGACCCAAATGCGCTGGTCAAACTGGAAGCCATCGTTCATCCGCTGGTCGCCCACGCCGTCGACCTGCTCATTCGCCGGGCAAAACAGAGCATCGTCGCCATCGAGGCGATTAAACTGCTCGAATCGGACCTGGCTGCCGGCTGCGACACGATCTGGGTCGTCGATGCCCCGGCCGAGCTTCAAATCGCGCGCTTGATGCACAAACGCCGCATGTCTGAAGCCGCGGCCCGCCAGCGCATCGCCGCCCAGTCTCCCCAGGCGCTGAAACTGCGGGCAGCGAAGCTCGTCCTGCGCAACAATGGTTCGTTTGATAACACCTGGGAGCAGGTACAGGAAGCCTGGAACAAGCTTCCCAAGCCGGAAGAGCCCCTGCTGCCGGAACCTCCGGTCGTCCGCCCCGGCGAACTCATCGTCCGCCGTGGCCGGCCGCAGGATGCCGACTCCATCGCCCGCTTCATCACCCAGGTGACCCACGGCAAGAAACGCATGACCCGCCAGGACGTGATGGCAGCCTTCGGGGAGAAGGCCTATCTGCTCATCTTACGCAACAGCGAGATATCCGGCCTGGCCGGTTGGCAGGTAGAAAACCTGGTGACGCGCATCGATGAGCTCTACTTCGAAACCGGCCTGCAGCTCGACGAAGCGATCCCCGCCCTGATGGAAGAAGTCGAGCGGGCTTCCAACGAGCTTCAGAGCGAAGCCTCGCTGCTTTTCCTGCCCCCCTACCTTGCGCAGCATGTCGGTGCGTGGCGATCCGTCGGGTATCGCCCGCAAACGGTGCAGGCGCTCGGGGTGCGTGCCTGGCAGGAAGCCGCGCTCGAATCCATGCCGCGCGGGGCCTCGCTCTGGTTCAAACAACTGCGCGACGACCGCGTCCTGCGCCCGCTCTAACCTGCCCTTCACCCCTTTCCATTTCATCCCTCGCCGCAGACTCCTTTCCTCACCTATAGGGTGGTTCGCTGCGCTCGCAAGGATCGGAGCGGGTTGAGGCCTCCCTTTATCGGTGCCTCCCCGAGCGTAGCCGAGGGGTCCCTGAGGCATTGTGAATGAGGGCAAGGTTCAAAAAGCGGACATGGCTCGCTCAAGGTTGTACCGGGGATCCCTCGGCACAGGACGCCTCGGGAAGACACGGTGGAGGTGCCTCCCCGAGCGCATTGGATCGCTTATCCCCACCGTGCCTCCCCGAGCGTAGTCGAGGGGTCCCTGAGGCGTTTTGAATGAGGGCAAGATTCAAAAAGCGGACATGGCTCGCCCAAGACTGTACCGGGTATCCCTCGGCACAGGACGCCTCGGGAAGACACGGTGGAGGTGCCTCCCCGAGCGCATTGGATCACCTATCCCCTCCGTGCCTCCCCGAGCGTAGCCGAGGGGTCCCTGAGGCATTGTGAATGAGGGCAAGGTTCAAAAAGCAGACATGGCTCGCTCAAGGTTGAACCGGGGATCCCTCGGCACAGGACGCCTCGGGAAGACACGGTGGAGGTGCCTCCCAGCGCATTGGATCACGTATCCCCTCGAGGTGGCTCCCTGAGGCGTTCCCTTGATTATGAGGAGCAAGATTCAAAAAGCGGACATGGCTCGCCCAAGACTGTACCGGGGATCCCTCGGCACAGGACGCCTCGGGAAGACACGGTGGAGGTGCCTCCCCGAGCGCATTGGATCACCTATCCCCTCCGTGCCTCCCCGAGCGTAGCCGAGGGGTCCCTAGGGCATTGTGATATGAGGGCAAGGTTCAAAAAGCAGACATGGCTCGCTCAAGGTTGAACCGGGGATCCCTCGGCACAGGGCGCCGCGGGAAGACACTTCAATCCATCATTGCGCGAAGCCCGCCGGGCGCGCTTGGGTGGCGTTCCAGAGTGGGATGCTGTTGTGGATCTAGAAGTTAGCCAAGGAAAGGCCGTGCTACCACCAGATGCGGAAGGAATCTCGGGTCATCGTCAGCACTGTCCCTGAGACCACGAAAAACTCCAGGTCGACTTCGGTGCCGGGGGTTTGACCTTCAAAGGCCAGGTCGAGCGAGCTCACGCCGTGGGCGTTGGTGGGCTGCATCAGGAGCGTGCGGGTTTCCCCGGCAAAGTGGGCCACGAGCGTCACCGCGGCTGATTGGACAGGGAGCAGGTTCTGATCACGCACGACGACGTTGACTTTCTGCACTCCATCCGAGCCCATGACCGGTCTGGCAACGGAAGCCTGCGGGATCAGGTTCACGACCTGGTAAAGCTGGGCGTCGTTCGGCGTCTTCGGGCGCAGCAAATCGCGGTCGTATTCCATCAACTCAAAGTGCATCCGGCCAAGGGGGGCGACCTGAACCTGCCCACCGGCACTATTCTCGGGGTACCAGTCCAGGCGGAAGCCCTGGAAGTACTGCACGAGGCGGTCATTCTCGATGGTAAATTCAGAAACCGGGTAGCCGAAGAGCTGCGGCCCGCCGTGCTCGCGGTAGAAATCGAGGAACATGTAACAAACGCTGTGCCCGCTGATCGGGTAGTACTCACAGTCTGCGCTCGACCCGCTGGCCAGTGGGTCAGCCAGATCCAGCGCCCGTTCACCGACGAAAACGACACCGAGTTCCTTCAAGCCCACCTGCATGCTCTCGGTCCCCGGATCGGCAAAGTACTCCATGCGGCTGTTCTGGGTGTATTGGACGACGAGCCCGGTCCAGTAGTCCACAAAGGCATCCGTGATTGGGAAGCCGAGGATGTCCAGCCCGCCGTGCGAATCGAAATAATCTGTGAATTCGGGATCGAGCGTGTGGCCAGTCTCGGAGTAATAGCGCCCTACTCCACCCTGGGCCAGGACCGGGACGGTCAACCCAAGCAGGAGCAGTGTGGCGAGCACATAGGGCAGGACGCGGCGTATCCTGATGGAGGAACCCCTTTCACGGCTATACGAAAAGCCGTTCCCAGCATAGATTCGATTGGTCAGGTTCGCAACAGGACCAGGGTACTATCGGTTGTCTTCCCCGCTCCGCATGCGCCGGTAGGAATCGTAGCGTTCGGGCGCGATGTCGCCCTTTTCAACAGCCTGGATCACCGCGCAGCCCGGTTCGTGGATATGGGTGCAGTCTGAGAAATCGCACGCTGCCACGAGCTCACGCATCTCTGGGAAGTAGGCATCCAATTCCTCAGGTTCGATATCCCACAGGGCGAGCGCCTTCAATCCCGGCGTATCGGCAACATAGCCCCCGACATCGAGTGCGATTAGCTTGGGAGCTACCGTCGTATGCCTGCCGCGCCCGGTGGCCTGGCTCATCTCGCGCGTGCGCAGTCCCAAACCAGGCTGAACCGCGTTGAGCAGGCTCGTCTTCCCCACACCCGAAGGGCCGGCGAAAACCGAGATCTTGCCCTGCAGAGTCTTGCGCAGCTTGTTCACGCCCTTTCCGGTCTCGGCTGAGGTGTAGAGGACCGGGTACCCCAGGCCTTCATAAGGGTCGAATTCGGACCGGGCGCTGCGGCCGACGACCAGGTCCATCTTGTTGGCGACAATGAGCGCTGGCACGTCTTCGCGTTCTGCTACGACGAGGAAGCGATCGAGCATGCGGAAGTTGGGGTCGGGATCGGCGCAGGCGAAGACGAAGAGCGCCTGATCGGGGTTGGCGACCAGCACCTGCTCCTGGTCTGGCCGGCCGGGAGCCTGGCGGGAAAGCACCCGCTCTCGCTCTTCGATCTCTTCGATCGAGCCGCTGCCATCATCCAGGCGGCGCACGCGCACCCGGTCACCGATGGCCGCCGCATCTCCCTCGCGCCGGCCCTGGGTCAGGCGGCCGCGCAGCCGGGAGGTGATGAGCCCCTCCCCGGTTTCGACCTCGAACAGGCCCGACTGGGCTTTGATGATCAGGCCGCTCAGCAGTTCTTGCTCGGGATGCGTCAAGGTTGCGGGGTTCCCTCCCCTTCGTCTGGTTCAGGGGTGCGCTCCACCCACAACCTGGCTTCCCACGGGAACAACTGCAGCGGCCGTCCCTTGAAGTAGGTTTCGACCAGGCGGCGGAAGATCGGCGCAGCGTAATCAGATCCATCGCCGATGTTCTCGACGATGACGGCGATGGCGATGTCCGGCAGGTCTTCACGCCCTTCGAACGTGTAGCCGGCGAACCAGGCATGCGGCTCGGCGAGGCCGGTGGTCGTGGCGGTGCCGGTCTTCCCGGCTACATTCAGGTTCAATCCCAGGAAGCGCCGGTACGCCGTGCCGCGCGAGTTCTCGACGACCATGACAAGCGCCTCCTGGATCGCCGTCAGGGTCTCAGCGCTGACGGGCAGCGTGCCCTGCTCGATCGGTGCAAATTGCTCCAGCACCTGGCCTTCACCGTTCTCGACCCGCTGGACAATCTGGGGCTGGTAGAGCGTACCCCCGTTCCCGACCGCGGCAACGTAGCGCGCCATCTGCAGCGGGGTCACCTCGAGGAAGTTCTGGCCGATGGCCAGCTGCACTTCGTCCTGGAAGATCCACTCCTCACCGGTGCGCGCCAGCTTGGTCTCCGAGCTTGGCACCGTACCAGCTTCGTCGCCGATCTCGATCCCGGTCGACTGCCCCAGGCCGAAGCCGGCCGCCATCTCGGATACGGCATCCGGCATCCCGTTCTGGAAGAGAGTGTAGCCGATGTGATAGAACCAGGGGTTGCACGAACGCATCAGGCCGCCCTGCAGCGTGAGCTCACCCGAGGCCGGCTGCTCGTGATCGAGCGTCCAATCGTCGAGCACGTACCCGGGCACTTCCGTCCACTGGTGCGGGCAGTCATAGACGGTATCCGGCTGGAACAGGCCGCTTTCTAGCGCGGCAGCCATGGTGATGATTTTAAAGGTCGAGCCGGGCGGATACAGCCCCTGGACGGCGCGGTTGACGAACGGCTGGTTGGCCTCGTTCAGCATGCGGAACGTCTCGGCATCCCAGTTTGGATTGAGCGGGTTGAAGAGGTTGGGGTCGAAAGCCGGCGAAGAGGCCATCGCCAGGACGGCCCCGGTGTCGCGCTCGAGCACGACCACCGCCCCCGAGAAACCCTCCAGCGAGCGCTGGGCGATCTCCTGCAGGTCACGGTCGAGGGTTGTGTACACCGCATACGGGGGTTCAGATGGGCGTGATTCGACCACCTGCAGGGTATTGCCGTCCGCGTCGAGCAGGTAGAGCGTCCCGCCAGGCTGGCCGCGCAGCTCGGGCTCGTAGGCTTGCTCGATGCCGATGCGGCCGATGAATTCATCCCCGCCGTAGCCCTCGGCCAGTCGCTGTTGGAGTTCCTCGGCCTGGATCTGGGCCACGTAGCCGACTGCGTGCGGGGCAACGCCGCCGGCGAAGGGGGTCAGCCCGCTGCCAAAGTAATAGCGGGCAGCATACGTTTGGGGGAACGCGCCCCCGACCGAATCGAGCAGCCCGCCCACGGCCTGGTAATCCTCGATCGGGACCACACCCAGCGGCACGAACCAATCGGTATTGCGAATGTTGTCGTAACGGGCAAGGATGGGGTCCACATCAGCCAGGTTGAACAGCCTGCGCAGCGTGCTGAGCATGCTCTCCTCGGCGTCCTCACCCCCGATGCGGTTGGGGACGATCCACAGGCCGGCCACATTATCCTGCCCGGCGAGCGGCTCGGCAGCCAGCGCCTGCCCTTCACGGTCGTAGATATTCGCCCTGGCGGGATTGATAATTTGAAGCGACAAAAGCTGGCCGTTTTCCAACTCGGGCAGGATCGTGGCCGGCGTCCAATCGATGCGCCAATCTCCACCCTGCTCGCGCGACAGGTCCATGCGTGCTTCGCGCGCGAAACGGCCCCAACACTGCGCTCTGCAGCACAACGCGGAAGCGGACCTCACCCCGGCCAGGGCTGGCGACGAGGGCTGAGACCAACTCGTACTCCACGCCGGATGCAGCCAGGGTAGCCTGGACGGTCCGGTAGGCTTCGCTGAAGCTTTCAAGCGGGGTGGTGGCACGCGCAGCCGGGCTGAGCATGGCGTACATCCGCTCAAAGTCACCCACAACCCATGCATCGAGAAACTGGCGTGCGGCGGTGTTCGGGTCGGGAGCGGGTTCGGTCGTTTGAACCGGATCCGGCAGGGTAGGCGTGACCTCAGGTTCGGTGCCCCCAGGGCCCGAGAAGGAACAACCGGCGAGGAGGATCACCAGCAGCGCCAGCGGCGCCATGTATCGCTTCACAGCTCTCCCTTTTCGATCAGCGGGTACACGTCACAATCATACCCTGTGTGACTCATGCAGGCTTGAGGAATGTCCACCACCGGCGGGTACCCCAGCCGTTTGATGGCACGACCCAGGTGGCAAAGCGGCAGGCCCATCACGTTCGCGTAGCACCCGCGCATTGCATCCAGGTCCACCGGTCGGAACGCCTCGTCCTGGATGCCGTAGGCGCCGGCCTTATCGAACGGCGAACCGCCCTCGATGTAGGCGCGCAGTTCAGGCTCTTCATAGGATCGCATGGGAACGGAGGTCTCACAGACCTCGATGTGGGTCTTGACTTTCCCCATCCGCCTGGAGGGCGACGGCGGTGAGCACAGTGTGCTGCCGCCCGCGCAGGGCCAGCAGCATGCGGCCAGCCTCCAGCGCATCACGGGGTTTGCCCATGACCACGCCATCAAGCACGACCAGCGTATCCGCCGCCAATGTGAGCGCCTGCGGCTGGCACATTTCCCTGGCGGCGCCAGCCTTGCTCGACGCCAGGCGGATGCCCAGTTCCCGGGGGGTTTCGCCGGGCTGCTGCGACTCATCCAGGTCAGTCGTGCAGCGGTCGAAGCCCCATCCGGTCAGCGCCAACAGTTCGGCGCGGCGCGGTGAGGCAGAGGCGAGCATGAGGCGCGGGTCAGCTGACATGGCGCTGGCCGGCTATCGAGCCGGTTCAGTGATCCCCGTGGCTGTGCACATGGCCATGATCGAGTTCCTCGGCCGTTGCCTCGCGGATCTCGAGCACGGTGACATCAAACTGCAGGTCCTTTCCCGCCAGGGGATGGTTCAGATCGACGTTGATCTCATCCCCATCAATGCCGATAATGCGCGCCAGCAGCAAATCGCCATCTGGCTCCCGCATCTCGAACACCGTACCCACTTCAACCGGGATCGAGTTCGGGAAAATCCTCCCGGTCTACGGTGATGAAGGCCTCTTCGTCGAGGTCGCCATACCCATCCTCGGCTTTGACCTGCACCTGGCGCGAACTCACCGGCCGCCATGCCGTAGAGCGCCTTCTCCAGGCCGGGGATGATGTGACCCTGGCCCTGGATGAACTCGATCGGTTCACGATCTTCCGGATCGGTGGTGTCAATCACTTCACCATCGACGGTGAGCTTGTAATCGAGCTGGACGACCCAATTGTCTTTGATTACGTTTTCCTCAGGCAACGAAACCTCCCTTTGCTCCGCCCTCCGTAACGGAGGCGTACGCAGGATTCTAACATAGTGACCTGCGTGCGAGCTTTTCATTCGATGCGATCCACGCCATCTTGTCTTTGCGAGGAGCCCAAAGTGGATGTTCATCCCCACCCGGGAGGTCTCCCAGGCTCACAGGGAGATTGCTTCGCTGCGCTCGCGAGGACAGGGGTGGTTGGAGGCCTCCTTCTAAAAGTGCCTCCCCGAGCGTAGTCGAGGGGTCCCTGAGGCAACGTGCATGAGGGCAAGGTTCAAAAAGCAGGTCTGGCTCGCCCAAGACTGTACCGGGGATCCCTCGGCACAGGACGCCTCGGGAAGACACGGTGGAGGTGCCTCCCCGAGCGCATTGGATCGCTTATCCCCTCCGTGCCTCCCCGAGCGTAGTCGAGGGGTCCCTGAGGCGTTCTGAATGAGGGCAAGGTTCAAAAAGCAGGCATGGCTCGCCCAAGACTGTACCGGGGATCCCTCGGCACAGGACGCCTCGGGAAGACACTGGAGTGCCTCAGCGCAGATGTCCTCCTGCGAGCATCGAGCCCTAGGCTAAGCGGTCGGCACGGCTCGCTCAAGGTTGACCGGGTCCCTCGACGCGGGGACACGGTTGAGGTGCCTCCCCGAGCGCATTGGATCGCTATCCCCACCGTGCCTCCCCGAGCGTAGTCGAGGGGTCCCTGAGGCAGTGTGCAATGAGGGCAAGGTTCAAAAAGCAGACATGGCTCGCCCAAGACTGTACCGGGGATCCCTCGGCACAGGACGCCTCGGGAAGACACGGTGGAGGTGCCTCCCCGAGCGCATTGGATCGCTTATCCCCACCGTGCCTCCCCGAGCGTAGTCGAGGGGTCCCTAGGGCATTGTGAATGAGGGCAAGGTTCAAAAAGCAGACATGGCTCGCTCAAGGTTGTACCGGGGATCCCTCGGCGCGACGCTCCTCGGGATGACATACTTGTGTGTCATTCCGAGCCCGTAGGGCGAGGAATCCCCATGATGCCGCGTGTGCAGGCCTGCCCCATCCCCGCAACCCGGCCCTCGGCATCCCGGCCAGCCTCCTGGCGATCCCTCCATGCGCAGGTCCTCGCACATCGTGTTTCGCCGTCGGACGGGAGAAAATCCCGATGGTACAATCGACAGATATGGACCTCTTCCAGCACGCCATGCAGGACCGCATCGCACGCGAGGCACCGCTTGCGGCACGCATGCGGCCGCGCAACCTGGATGAGTTCGAAGGCCAGGAAGAGATCGTCGGCGAGGGCAGGCTCCTGCGCCGGGCCATCGAAGCCGACCGCCTCTTCTCCTCGCTCCTGCTCTGGGGTCCGCCCGGCACGGGCAAGACCACGCTGGCCATGGTCATCGCCAATTCCACCCAATCTCATTTCGAGACGATCTCAGCCGTGCTGGCCGGCAAGGCCGAGCTGCGGACCGTGATCAAGGCTGCCGATGAACGCCGCAAACTCTACGGCACACGCACCATCCTCTTCGTCGATGAAGTCCACCGCTGGAACAAGGCGCAGCAGGATGCGCTCCTGCCGCACGTCGAGAACGGCACGATCACGCTGATCGGGGCGACGACCGAGAATCCCTATTTCGAGGTCATCGGCGCCCTGGTATCACGTTCACGCATCTTTCAACTGCGCCCATTGGAAGATCCCGATGTGCTCGCCATCCTCCAGCGGGCGCTGTCGGATCCAGAACGGGGCTATGGCAAACGCCGGATCGTGCTCGAGCCGGATGCGGCCGAGCACTTTGTGCGCGTCGCTGGCGGGGATGCCCGCAATGCCCTCAACGCGCTCGAACTCGCGGTCGAGACGACCCGCCCGGATCCCGACGAAGCCGTTCACATCACGCTCAGCGTAGCCCAGGAATCGATCCAGCGCCGGGCGGTCCTGTATGACAAGGATGGAGATGCGCACTACGACACCATCTCGGCCTTTATCAAATCCGTGCGCGGTTCCGATCCGGATGCCGCGCTTGTACTGGCTGGCGAAGATGCTCTACGCCGGGGAGGACCCACGCTTCATCCTGCGCCGGCTGCTCATCCTGGCCTCCGAGGACATCGGGCTGGCCGATCCATCAGGTCTTGTCGTCGCGGCTGCAGCGATGCAGTCCTTCGAGTTCATCGGCCTTCCAGAGGGTGTTTACCCGATTGTGGAGGCGACGCTCTACCTGGCGACTGCGCCGAAATCGAACAGCGCCGGGGCGTACTTCAAAGCCTACAAGCTGCTCGAGCAGCGTGGCGTGGTCGAAGTCCCCAAACACTTGAAGGACACCAACCGGGATGGCCAGGCCCTCGGCCATGGCCAGGATTACGTTTATCCCCATGAGCACGATGGGCATCACGTCGGCCAGGGGTACCTGCCAGAAGAGCTGCTCGGAACCTATTTTTACCGCCCTGGCGACCAGGGGCGCGAGCCTGAGATCGCGGCCCGCCTCGAACGCTGGCGCGCGGCCCAACGCGCGGCGCTTGAGATTACAGAGACGGTTGATTTGCCCGAGCTATCCGAGACAGAAGTTGAGCGCATCAAGCGCGGCTTCACCGCCCGCCGCCGCAGTGCGAAAGCAGACGAGACATGAAGCTGCTTTTTCTCATCCGCCACGGCCATAACGAGTATGTCGGCAAGGGGAAGCTCGCCGGCCGGATGCCTGGCATCCACCTCTCCGAGCTCGGAACCCACCAGGCGGCATGCCTGGCGAAGCTGTTAAAGCCTGTCCGCCTGCAAGCTGTCTACGCCAGCCCGCTCGAGCGCACCATGGAGACCGCCACCCCGATCGCCGCAGCCCAGGGAAAGGATCGTCCAGCCGCTTCCCGGGCTACTGGAGATCGATTACGGAAGCTGGCAGGGGGCCTCGCTCAAGGCGCTCCACCGCCGCAAACTCTGGCCCGTGATCCAGGCCAGGCCCTCCATGGCACGCTTCCCTGGCGGTGAATCTTTCGCCGAAGCCCAGGCCAGGATCGTGGCGACCCTGGATGAGCTCCTCACCCGCCACCGGGGCCCGAAGACGAACGTCGCCGTTGTCTTCCATTCCGATCCGATCAAACTCGCCCTGGCCCATTTCCTCGGCCTGCCGCTCGACATGTTTCAACGCTTAACGATTGATCCGGCCTCCATCAGCGTGCTGGCATTCAGCGGGCAATCCGTGCGGCTGATCAAGGTGAACGACAACCGTGCCACGCATCCCGAAGAATCGGGGTGATATACTTCCCCCAGGGTTCAAAGAAAATCAGAGGCAGCTTGTGATATATGGCTTCGATAACGTATGAGCTTCACCCCGTCGAGAACATCACAACCGGCGCCATCGGCCCGCCAGGTAAACGCGTCTTCTACCTGCAGGGCAAAGCCGGCGACCAGCTGGTTACGCTCATCGTCGAAAAACAGCAAATCCAATCCCTGGCCGTCGGCCTGGAGCAGTTCCTGATTGATCTCGAGGACCGCCTGCCGGATTTACCCCAGGCGTCTGGTGAATTTGATGATTCCGAGATGGGGCTCGAAGAGCCGATCGATCCCGCATTCCGCGTCGGTCACATGGGCCTTGGCTACGACGAAGAGAGCGATCTGCTCGTGCTCGTCGCCCGTGAGATTCAGCCGCCGGATGCAGACCCTGAAGTGGCCGCGGTAGCCCGCTTCTGGTGCAGCCGGTCCCAACTGCGCAAGATGTGCGCCTGGGGCCTGCTCGTCTCCGAGCAAGGACGGCCGATTTGCGGCAACTGCGGCGAACCGATGGATCCTGAAGGCCACTTCTGCCCCAAGCGGAACGGACATAAGCACTAAGCCCGCCTTCATCCGAGATGAACGCTTTCCCCCACGCACAGGCGGAACCCCCAGCCGATGATGTCGGAGACCAGAAAGGCCGAATCGTGCAGTTGCTCGAGCATGGTTCGATAGAACCCGTAGGACAGGTCGTATGGGGTTCCAATTACACTTACCTGGTCAACGTCAGCGCTGATAGGTCCACCATCCAGGCTATCTACAAGCCGGCCCGCGGCGAGCGACCGCTATGGGATTTCCCACATGGCAGCCTGGTGGAGCGTGAAGCGGCCGCGTATCTCGTGAGCGAGGCGCTGGGCTGGGGCCTCGTGCCCCCCACCATTCTGCGGCGCGAAGGACCAGCCGGGGCGGGTTCGCTCCAGGCCTACATCGAGGCTGATCCGGAAGAGCACTACTTCACCCTCAGCCCAGAGCAGAAGGACCGGCTTCGCCCGCTGGCGCTCTTCGACATCCTGGTCAACAATGCCGACCGCAAGGGCGGCCACATCCTGGTTGATGGCGAGGGAACACTCTGGTCCATCGATCATGGCGTATGTTTTCATGAGGAACCCAAGCTGAGAACCGTCGTGTGGGATTTCGTGGGTGAGCCCATCCCGGGACACCTGTTGGAGGATATCGGAAGCTTCCTCGACCAACTTTCCTCGGGGATGGCCCTGGAGAAAGAGCTCTCAGTCCTGCTGACCGAACCGGAGCTCGAAGCCATGCGGCAGCGCGCGCGTGCACTGCTCGCCGAGCGCGTCTTCCCTGGCCCCGGCCCCGGCCGGCCTTACCCCTGGCCGTTGGTATAATCGACGGATCACGACCCTGAACATGGAAAAGCATGCGTGAAATTCGGCTCGCCCTGTTGGGCTTCGGCAATGTCGGACAGGCTTTCGCCCGTTTGCTGCTCTCAAAACGAGGCGAGCTTGCAAACCGATATGGACTTTCTTGGCGGGTTGTCGGCCTGATGACCGGCTCCCATGGCGCCGCGCTGGACGAGCGACGGGCTCGACCTTGAACAAGCGCTTGATCTGGCAAGTCGCGCCGAGAACCTGGATTCGCTCTCGAAATCGCCTCCACCAGCCGACCCGCAAGCGTTCATCTCCGGCTGCGGCGCGGACATCCTCTTTGAGAACACGCCGGTCAGCTACACGGATGGTGAACCGGCCTTGTCGCACATCCGCAGCGCGCTTCAGGCTGGCATGCATGTCGTAACTGCGAACAAGGGCCCGGTCGTCCACGGCTACCATGAGCTGACCAGGCTGGCCGCCAGCCTTGACCGGAGTTTCTTGTTCGAATCCACCGTCATGGACGGAGCCCCCATCTTCTCGCTCTGGCGGGCGGGCCTTCCTGGTGCTCAGCTTGAATCCTTCCGGGCAGTCTTGAACTCGACCACGAACCTGATCCTGACCTTGATGGAGGCGGGTTCCTCCTTCGATGCCGCCCTGGCCCATGCCCAGGAGATTGGAATCGCCGAGACCGAACCCTCCGGGGATATCGATGGCTGGGACGCCGCGGTAAAAGTCGCCGCCCTGGTCACCGTCTTGATGGACCATCCCTTGACGCCCGATAAGGTCGATCGCCAGGGCATTCGCGGCATCACATCGCAGATGATCGAACAGGCCAGCCACGATGAGCAACGCTGGAAACTGGTCTGCTACGCCCGCCGCACACCGGGCGGCGTGATTGCCGAGGTCCATCCGGAGGCCGTCGATCGCCAGGATCCCCTTTACAATGTCTCCGGCACCTCCTCGGCCATCACCTTCCACTCCGACGTGCTCGGCCCGCTCACCATCCTGGAGGAAAGCCCTGGCCCGGAGACGACGGCCTATGGGCTGTTCGCGGATATGCTCAACGCGGTCCTCAAGCAAAGCCATGGCCACGCTACCTTATAATGGTAGCCTCTTCCCAGACCGTTAGCCCACTAGCTTAGCTGGAGAAAGCCCCTTGGAACATAATCCATTCATCGCGCTGCTGCTCATTACCGGCTTGGCCCTGGTTGTACCCATCCTCGCCAGCCGGGTGCGGCGCATTTCGCTCCCGATCGTCGTCGGTGAAATCCTGGCCGGGATCGTGGTCGGCCGCAGCGGATTGAACTTGATTGAGGCCTCGCCGATTCTCGACTTCCTGGCTGAGTTCGGTTTCACATACCTGATGTTCCTTGTCCGGTCTGGAAGTTGACTTTGAACTGCTGATCCCCTCCTCGCTGCGGGAAGCGCTTGATCCCCGCCGCCCACTTCCCCTGGGATTCCTGATCTTCGCCGGCACCCTGGGTTTGGCTTTGCTCGCTTCTGCCGGATTAGCCATGCTCGGCCTCGTGGACAGCCCCCTGCTCATGGGGTTGATCCTGAGTACAACCTCGCTTGGGGTTGTCGTGCCCGTGCTCAAGGAACGCAAACTGCTGGGATCTGAGTTTGGGCAGGTCATGCTTGTGGCCGCCTCGGTGGCCGATTTCGTAACCTTGCTCCTGCTGACGCTGGTCATCGCCATCCGCAGCACCGGCCTCACCCTCGACCTGCTCTTAATACCGGCGCTGCTCCTGCTTTTCATCATGGCCGTCAGGTTCGTGCAACGCTTTGGTCGGGCGAGCCTCCTGCAGCGCATCCTGGGTGAGCTCTCCAGCGCCACAGCCCAAATCCGTATTCGAGGGGCCTTCGCCCTGATGGTGGCCTGGGTCGTGCTCGCGGAGGCGCTCGGCGTGGAGGTCATCCTGGGCGCATTCCTGGCGGGTGCGATTGCAGGACTGTTGGCCAACAGGGGTGACGAGGGCGCCAAGGAAAAACTGGATGCCATCGGATACGGCTTCTTCATCCCGATCTTTTTCATCATGGTGGGCGCGGAATTCAACCTGGAAGCCCTGGCCCAGTCTCCCCAGGCGATGCTGCTCGTCCCGCTGCTGGTACTCATCGCCTTCGCGGTCAAACTATTGCCGGCGCTCCTTTTACGGCGCAAGTTTTCGTGGCGGGAAACGCTCTCCGGGGGGGCGCTGCTTTCGTCCCGCCTCTCCCTGATCATCGCCTCGGCCTCGATCGCGCTCAGCCTGGGCTTGATCACCGATGCGGTCAACGCGGCGGTCATCCTCCTGGCGGTGATCTCGGTCACGCTTGCCCCGCTGGCCTTCAACCGCCTGCACCCCGCGCAGGAAGAGACGCGGCGCAGCGGGGTCATCATTATTGGACAGGATCAGCTGGCTGAATACCTGGCGGAACGATTGATCGGTTCCGGCGAGTCAGTTTCCATCATCTGTCCTGACGAGAGCCGCCTGGCAGCCTTTCGTGAAATGAACGTCAGACTCATCCTGGGATGCGCTGAACTCAAGCAGGCGTTTGAGGAAGCGGGGGCAGCCGGCGCGCGTGCCCTGGTGGATCTGACAACGACCGTCGAAGAGACGATCGAGGTTTGCGACATGGCCGTGGAGGGCTTTCACATCCCCCTGGTTATCTCGCGCATCAGCGATGTTGAGCTCATCCCACGCTTACAGGCACGCGGGGTAAAAATCGTCCAGCCTGCACTCGCCATCGCCATGGCGCTGGAGGGTGCGCTGCACTATCCCTCCGTCTTTGACCTGCTTATCCAACAGACATCGGAGGACATCGACGTCAGCGAAGTCCGCGTGCGCAATACGCGCCTGGCGGGATCCCCCCTGCGCCGCATCCGCTTGCCGGGCGATGCGCTCATCCTCAGCTTGCAGCGGGATGGGAGCGTCATGGTGCCCCACGGCGACACCCGCCTCGAGCTGGAAGACGTCGTTGGCCTCATCGGCAGCCCAACCTCGCTTGAGCAAGCCCGATCCATGCTAAACGGCTGAAGTTCGAACCACTCCTGCCACCTGCCGGCAATATTCAGACTATAATTGTCCTATTCTTGCTGCGAAGGGACATAGACCATGCTCGTACATCCGAGGACGATCTCAACACACTGCTTCCCTCACCCTGCTGCTGACCTTGGCCGTGCTGGGCGGCGCGTGCAGCCCGGCCACCAGTGCCGACCAGGTTGGCGAAGATGCCAGGGTGGAGACTGCGGTTGCAGCCACGCTTGCCTTTGAGAACGCCGTGAATACGGCTGCGGCCGCGCTTGTTCCTGCGGCGACAGAAACGCCGCAGGCCACCTCAACCCCCCTGGAAAGCGCAACACCCCTGCCAACCTTGACCTCCACGACCACCTCGATCCGGGCCGAGATCAACACGAACTGCCGCACTCGGCCCCGACCCTGTGTACCCGGTGATCGGGTACCTGACGGTCGGAGAACCCTCAATCGTACTCGGCCAACTCAACGGAGGGGGCTGGTGGTACATTCAGAATACAACCCCCGGCCGGGATCCATGCTGGGTTTGGGGCCAGACGACGATCGTCGAAGGGGATACTGCGAACCTGCCCTACATCACGCCGCCTCCGACACCGACCCCGCTCCCCGGGTGGACCGGGAACTGGAACACCTACATCGATAGCGAAGGGGATTTCAGCTTTTACATTCAACAAAGCGGGGATGCCATCAGCGCCGCCTTCTCGAGCGTCTTGCTCTATGGGACGTTGAGCGACTACAACCGCGACGCTGCCGGATCCTTAATCAGCGCGACCCCGACTGTGAATGCGGCTACGGCGACTGCGCTCACGCCGTTGTCCTTTTCCTGGCGCATGCTCTCGAACGGCAACCAGTTCACCGGGTACCTGCAGCAGGGGGGGACGAAGTACGCTTGGTGTGGTGCGCGCAGCGGGTATTCGCTGCCGAGCCCGTGCCTGGGACCCTGACCGAAATGTCTTGCCGGTTTTCTTGACACGGCCCGTGGAAGGTTGTAGACTGGCACGGTAGTGAACGAGATGAGGTGCACGATGTCGAATGTCTATCTGAAAGAACTCACGGGTTGCCGCAGCGCCGATGGATTCGGTGCCGCCGTACCCACGCGCAGTGCGCCTGCTCAGCATTAAGTTCCACCAGGAATAACGACCGCGGGCGCACTTCAGCGCCCGCGGTTTTCATTTAACACGGCTCGACCGCGGCGCATCCGGTCCGAGCCGTGTATAGTTTTCGAAGGTGCTCAGGTGATACTCACAACACCATGCCAGCGGTTCCGGATGCTGATAAACACCATGGTTGTGATACTCGGGAGGCTCGCCGCTCGAGACAAGCACCCCAGCCTGCAGGCTCCGGTCCTATCAAGCGGGGGAGATGCGATGCAACAACCCCTGCAGGCCTTGAGATGCGGCTGGAGGACAGCAACAGGCAGTACAGTTGGAGCAGTGACATGATAGGCAATAAAAGCAAACCAGGGATACTCCCGCGCTTGACGGAACAAGGCCTGCACGTTCGGGCGGCTCGCTTCCGCGATCTGCAGGCTATCGTCCCCATGCTGAACCGCAGCTCCGAGGCGATCTTTGGCGCCAGCGAGTTCGAGCTCGCACGCTACCATGCGAAATGGCGCGCGCCGGATCTCGATCTCGAGAGGGACACACGCCTCGTGCTGACGGATGAAGAGAAACCGGTGGGATTGATCGAGGTCTGGAGCTTGTCCAACCCGCCAGTTCATCTCAGCGTGCAGGGCAGGGTTGATCCGGCCTGGGAAGGCCACGGCATCGGGAGGGCTCTGTTGACCTGGGCTCACCAACGTGCTCTGGCTTCTGCAGAACATGTGCCGGGTGGGCTGCGGGTCAGCATGCGCTGCAATGTCCCCGCAGGCTACGAACCCGCGGTCCGCTTGATGACCAGCTTCGGGATGATCCCGGTACGCAGTTCGTGGGACATGGTCCTCGACCTGGATCAGGAGCTCGCAGCACCGGCCTGGCCGGCAGGCATCACGCTCCGCCAGTTCCGTTTTCCCGAAGACGCGCGCATGGTGTACGCGGCCGACCAGGCCATCTTCCAGGATCACTGGGGCTTCATCCCCGAAGCGGACGAAAGCGGCTACTACCGCTGGCGGCACTACTTCTTCGAACAGCGCCGGTTCGACCCTTCGCTGTGGTTCCTGGCGATGGACGGGGAACGCATCGCAGGGCTCGCCCTCTGCCGCCCCCGCGCTGCGCTCGATCCTGAAATGGGTTGGATCAGCGTCCTGGGGGTGCAGCCTGACTGGCGCCGGCGCGGGCTGGGCCTGGCGCTCCTGCAGCATGCCTTTTGCGTCTTCAAATCGCGCGGCATGCGCCGCGTCGGGTTAGGGGTCGACAGTGAAAACCTGACCGGCGCGACCCACCTCTACCGAAAGGCCGGCATGCGTGTCGCCCAGGAAAAGACGCTCTTATGAGCTCGTACTTCGGGACGGTGAAATACTGCAGACGGAACAGGCTTGAGCCAGGCCAGCGCCGGCCCGAGACCAACTGCTATCATGGGTGCCTGAACTCTGAACCAGGATGCTGGCGAGGTGCCATGACTGAAACCGAGATCCATCGCACACCGATAAAAGCCGTTCTCTGGGACCTGGGCGGGGTCATCCTGCGCACCGAGGATTGGAGCGCCAGGCATGACTGGGAGGCTGAACTGGGCCTCGAGCGAGGGGAGCTGCATCGGCTTGTCTTCGAAGGGGAACAAGGCCGGCTGGCCGCTCTGGGGTTGAGCGATGCAGAGCAGGTCTGGAGCTCGATCGGGAAAAAGCTCTCCCTTTCAGCAGCAAGGCTGGCACGCTTGCGGGAAGATTTCTGGTCGGGCGACCGGCTCGATGGCCGCCTGACCGAAATCATCCGCTCGCTGCGGCCGGCGTACAAGACCGGGTTGTTATCCAACGCCTGGCCGGATGTGCGGCACCTGCTGGAGGGGAACTGGAAGCTGGCGGACGCGTTCGACGTCATCGTACTTTCATGCGAGGTCGGAATTGTAAAACCCGATCCACGCATCTACCAGCTGGCCCTCGATGAACTCAAGCTCACAGCAGGCGAAGTCGTCTTCATCGATGACTTCCAACGCAACATTGAAGGAGCCCGCAGGGCCGGCATGCAGGCGATCCTGTTCAAGGATTTCGACCAGGCCGTGGAAGCGTTGAACCGGCTCCTCGGAAACGGGGCGGCGCATCGCATCCCCAAGGCGGATTGACGCGCAGTCGTCCATACGGTTTTCTATCCGGGAAGGGGTTAAAGAGGTGAGCCTCCTGCCATCCACACGGCGGCCGGCATTGCCGCGTTCACCGGATGATCCCGCACTCTTGCGCTGCAGCGAAAGGGCGTTCCTCCAGTCGGTCGGCGCTATCTTCATGACCACCTCAACCTGCGAGGGGTCGTCAGATGGGCCGGAGGGTGCCGCAGCTTGCGGAGATATGCAGCCGCTTGGTGGCCTGAGGCTCTATGACTCAACTTTAAGCACCCCCGGAGCCAGAGTCAATCGGCGTTAGGCTTAAAAACTTGTAGGCGTGGTTCCTCTTGCAGGTCCGATTTGGTGATTGGGCTATAATCCACACATTCGGCACGGGGGTGGCGAAGGAGGCAGCATGGCGAACACGGTCAAAGATTGGATGAGCAGTCCGGCGACAATCGTTCAGCCCGAACTGCTCGTCTCACAAGCGCTGACCCTCATGCGGCGCCGCAGTATTCACAGCCTGGTGGTCGATCTTACCGAATCCGAGCCAGCCTACGGAATCCTCACCACGACGGATATTCGCGACAAGATTGCGGCCGCAGAGCGCGACCCGACATCTGTGACAGTCCGCGAGATCATGACCTCCCCGGTGACCTGCGCCAGGCCTGGCTGGTCGCTACGCCAGGCCTCCCAAGTTATGCGAGACCTGGGCATCCACCATCTCCCCGTCGAGGACGAGCGCGGGGCAATCATCGGCTTGCTCTCGGCTACCGATGTCTTCATCGCGGTCGAAGAGAGCGGATGGAGCGAACCATCATGACGCGTCGAGTTAAATTGATCTTCAACCCGCATTCCGATCGAGGCCGATCCTGGAACCTGGCTTCTTCACTCGTGCCCATCATCGAGACCCAGGGCGGTGCGTCCTGGTCAGCCACGGAATATCCCGAGCACGCCACGGAACTGGCTGAGGCAGCCGCACGGGAGGGTTTTGAGGTGGTTGCCGCTGTCGGGGGGGATGGGACCGTCCACGAAGTCGTCAACGGCCTCATGCGTGTACCGGAGAGCCAGCGGCCGATGCTGGCCGCCGTCCCCATCGGCTCGGGCAACGATTTCTGCAACAATATCGGCATCCAGGCCGAAATGGACAAGGCCATGGAGCGCGTCTTCCACGGTGAGCCACGCACGATCGATCTCGGGAGCATCCAGGATCAAGATGGCAGGACGGAGTACTGGGACAATACGCTCGGGATCGGTTTCGATGCCACCGTCACCATCTACTCCTACAAGATAACCCGCCTGCAGGGGTTCATGATGTACCTGTGGGCCGTCATCCAGACCATCATCCGCAACCATGACGCGCCACGCATGCGGATCGTCACCGATGGCGAGGAGATCGATCGCAATGTCCTCATGTTCGTCGCCTGCAATGGCCCGCGCGAGGGCGGTGGCTTTCATGTCGCGCCAGAGGCCGTGCCCGACGACGGCATCTTCCACTACGCCATGATCGAAAAAGTCTCCCGGGCGATGATGTTCCGCCTCATCCCGGAAGTCATGAATGGCACGCATGGGCGCTTCAAACCCGTTCGGCTCGGGTCCTTTAAAACACTTGAACTCACCTCAGAAAAGCCGGTCACGATCCACACGGACGGCGAGATATTCGCCGGCTTTCGATCCAATGTCACCGGGGTCAAAATCGAGATCGTGCCTGGCGCGCTCAAGGTCATCGTTTAACACTTCATCTCTGATAAAGGGAGCCCGGGAACAGAAGGCCAGGAATTTTGCCCACACTCCGCCGATGCTTGCAAGATCATGACCTTGGATTGCTGCTCGCCATCGCCGAGACGACCGGGTTGGAGCCGCCGGCCGCAAGCCGTGCGGAAGTAGCGGGCTGGCTAGAAAGGTCTTTGCAGGAACCGGACCTGCTCTCGGACAACCAGGCTTCCCTTTCCACGGAAGCCCGCTCAGCCCTGCAGCGGCTCCTGGCGAATGGCGGCAGGATGCCGATGCCCGATTTCACCCGCGAGTTCGGAGCGGTGCGTGAATTCGGACCCGCCCGGCGCGACAGGGAGCATCCCTGGCGAAATCCGGTATCGGCCACGGAGCACCTGTGGTATCGCGGCTTGATCGGTCGTGCCTTCTTCGACACGCCTGGCGGCCCGCAGGAATATGTGTACATCCCTGATGAACTTCTCAACGCGCTTGGCCCTGCGCTTCCCGCCCCGATGCCCGCGCCTGGCGCGCAAGCCACAAAACCGCAGCACGTGTCGCATGCAAACAGCGCCATCATCGATGATGCAACCTCGCTGCTTGCTTATTACCGCCGTGGGTCCGGGTCCCCGGTCGGGAAGGCGGTCCCATCCGGCCATTTCAAGCTGCCGCTGGCCACCCCGCTTCTCGAACAACTGCTGCTTGATCTCGCCCTGCTGCAGGACGGCTCGAAAGTCCTCGATCGGGAATCCACCCGCGAATTCCTGGCGCTAGCTCGCGCACCTGCACTCCACAGCCTGGTCACAGCCTGGCGAAACTCCAGGTCTTGGAACGACCTTGCCGCGCTGGGGGAGCTCCAACCCGGCAAGGACGGCTGGCCAAACGATCCGCTCCAAACTCGGAATTCGATCCTTGCTTTCCTGGAAGCAGTTCCAACCGGAGCGTGGTGGGACCTGCCATCCTTTATCGAGGCGATTTATCAAACCGCACCAGGTTTCCAGCGCCCAGCTGGAACTTTTGACACCTGGTACCTGCGTGATGGGGAAGGGCGCATGTTAAACGGGATCGAAGCCTGGGACCACGTAGAGGGCGCCTTGCTCCGGTTCGTCATCGTGAGGGTCTTGCACTGGCTGGGAATCGCCGATCTCGGGTTGGAAGCCCCCGGGGGCGCCGTGCAATCCTTCCGGCTCACCCCCGCTGCAGAATTGCTTTTTCACCGCGCCGAGGGAGTGCCAATCACGGAAACCGAAGCCAGCATCCGGATTGATAGCGGCGGGAATCTTCGATTTTCACGCGGCGCATCGCGCACATTGCGCTACCAGTTCGCACGCTTTTCACAATGGGTCGAATCCGAGGTGGACGAGTACCACTACCGCATCACACCCGCCGCGCTCGAGTTGGCGCTCGAGCAAGGGCTCAAGGTCAAGCAGATCAAACAGCTCCTGGAGGAGTGCGAGACGACCGTGCCCCCTTCGCTGCTGCAGGCGCTCGACCGCTGGGAGCGGCATGGCCTGGAGGCTCGCATCGAGAAGCTGCAGGTCCTGCGGACCAAGGACGAGGCGCTCATGCAGACGCTGCTCGATCGGCGGGGGACCAGGCGCTACCTGAAGGACCTGCTCAACCCGCAGGCGGCATTGATCGCAGCAGGCGATGTCCCACGCCTGATTGCAGCTGCCGCCCGGGAGGGCATCTTCATCTCAGCGCCAGATATTCTGGTTGAGCAATCCTGAGGGGGTGGCGCAAGCCAACTTCTTTGGCGCGCCTTGCTGCTGTGTCAGGCGTGGGCTTTCTGCGCCCGTTCGATCGCAGCTTCCAGTTCTTCCAGGGTAACCGGTTTGAAAACAAAGGCATCGGCGCCTAACGCCATCGCCTCATCCACCTGGATGTCTGTCGTCTCCGAGGAAAGCATGACGATAGGAAGCCCGTGCAGGTTCGGCTGCCGGCGCAAGAATTCGAGCAGGTCGATCCCGCTCACTTCAGGCATGTTGATGTCGAGCACCATTAAATCGGGCCGGCCACCAGCGAGCAGCTTGGTCGCTGCGCTGCGGGCATCTCCGTGGGTAACGACCGAAAAATCAAGCAGTTCGAGCATGAGCTTAACCGCATGGCTCATCTCATCATCGTCATCGACAATCCAAACGGTCGGCATGCTCAGCCTCCCATGACCTCAAGCGAATCTTTAACCCGCAGGGCCAGCTCTCTGCTTATCCCGGGCACAGCGGCCAGGTCTTCAACCTCGGCCTGGCGCATCCGTTCCAGGTCGCCAAAGCTCTTCATCAGCGCGCGCTTGCGTGCCGGGCCGATCCCGGCGATGTCATCCAGCCTGGAGGTAAGCCCATCCCGGCGGCGCTGCCGCTGGTGCTGGCGCAGCGCAAATCGGTGCGCTTCATCCCGGATCCGCTGGACGAGATACAGGCCCTGCGAACGGCGAGGCAGGATGACGGGATCCCGCTGCTCCGGCAGGAAGATTTCCTCGTTCTCCTTGGCCAGCGACACCACAGGCACACGCGCCGTTAGTTCGTGGCGCTCGATCACAGCCGAGGCGCGGCCCAACTGTCCCTTGCCGCCATCCACGATCAACAAATCCGGCAGGATGCCAAACCCCTGATCCAGTTTTCCCCCGGGCTTGGCTGCCTCTTCGTTCGCAATCCGCCAGCGTTTGAACCGCCGCTCAAGGACTTCCTCCATGCTGGCGAAGTCATCCTGCCCCTGGACATCGCGGATTGAAAAACTGCGATACAACCGTTTGCTCGGTGCGCCCTGTTCAAAGACGACCATCGAGCCCGCCGCGGCCGTCCCCTGTAAATTCGAGATATCGTAGCACTCAATCCGGTTTGGTGGCTCTCGCAGCCGGAGCGCTTCCCGCAGTTCCGAGATCGCCTCGACATGCTTGCTGCGGTCAGCCTCCCAGCGGGCACGCAAGGAAGCCAGGGTTTCGGTTGCGTTCTCCGTCGCCATCCGGACGAGCTCTCGCTTCGTGCCCCGCCTGGGTACGGAAAGTTTAACGCTCGGGCCGCCGCGCTTGCCTTTTAACCATGCTTCAATAATGCGCGCTTCCTCGATTTCGGTCGGCAGCAGGATGCGGTCCGGGATATGGGTCGCCTCCGTGTAGAACTGCTTGACAAAAGCCTCAACCAGCTCGGCGTCGCCGGCCTCCTGTGTTCCATCCAGCACGAAGTACTCACGCCCGATAAGTTTTCCGCTGCGAATGAAAAATATCTGCACACACGCATCATGCTCATCACGGGCAAACGCGATGACATCCGCGTCCTTGCGATCCTGGTTGACGATGATCTGGCTCTCAACGACGCGCTCGATCGCCTGCAGTTGGTCGCGGATGGCTGCCGCACGCTCAAACTTCATCTCCTCTGATGCCTGTAACATCGCGGCTTGCAGCCGCTCCACAACTGGCTCAGTCTGTCCCTGGAGAAACCGGCACAGGTCATCGATCATCGCCCGGTACGTCGACTGCTCTACGGCGCCGATGCACGGCCCAACGCACAGCTTGATGTCGAAATACAGGCATGCCCTGCTGTCCTCGCCGGTAATTACCCGGTCGCAGGTCAGGTAGGGGAACATCTTGCGCAGCGCGTCCAGCGTTTGATGGACGGCCCAGGCGCTCGTGTATGGCCCGAAGTAGCGGCTGCCGTCGTCTTTGACCTTGCGGGTCACAGTCACCTTGGGAAACGGGTCAGCCCAATGCACCCGGATATACGGATATCGCTTGTCGTCCTTCAACCGGACGTTGTATTTTGGCCGGTGGCGTTTGATCAGGTTCATCTCCAGGATCAACGCTTCCAGCTCCGAACCGACCACGATCCATTCGATGTCGGCGATGTGGGCTACCAATTCGCGCGTCTTCCGGGGGTGATCGGCAAATTCGTGGAAGTACGATCGCACCCGGCTGCGCAGGTTTACCGCTTTGCCGACGTAAATGACCCGGCCTGCCTGATCTTTCATCAGGTAGCAACCGGGTTTGGAGGGGATGCCTTCAAGCAAGAGTTGGATGGATTTTTCGCTGGACATGCTCATCCGATTCTAGCATATCCGTTTTCCGATCGGCTTACGGTGTCCCTTCAAAAAAACTCCACGGGCGATCGGGAGGGTACATGCCGCCTGGCTCCTAAACCCCTGTATAATCACAGGGCGATGACCCAACGCAACGTTTTCATCCTGCTCTCCATCCTGGTCCTGGCGGCCGGCGCGTGCCAGCCGTCCCCGACCTCCGTCGTCAAGGACACGGCCGAACCTGCGTCAGCGACGGCGACGGATGCGCCGCTGATTCCACAGGCGACTGCCACGTATCCCGCGCCAACTAAGCTCACCTTGTGGGTTGCTCCCTTCTTCGCGCCCGCCGGCGAGGACGACCTGCTGACGGAACGCCTGCTTGGCTTCGAAGAGCGGCATCCTGGCATAAGCGTCGAAATCCGTGTGAAAGCGGAATCGGGCGAAGGCGGTTTGTTGGATAGCTTGATTTCAGCCAGGTCTGCCGCACCGCAAGCACTCCCGGACGTGGTCCTGCTCGATCAAGACTCGCTCCGCAACGCATCTGCGGCCGCCATCCTGGCCACCCTCCAGCCATGGTTCTCCGAGGGTGATGACCAGGATTGGTACGAGTTTGCACAAGACGTCGCCCAGTTGGATGGGAGGCTCATCGCTTTCCCGGCCGGCGGACTGGTTGACGTGCTTGCCTACCGGGTTGACCTGTTCAGCGAGCCCCCGCGCAGCTGGGACCAGCTGCTTGAGTCCGGCCGCACCATGCTCTTTCCCGCAGGAGACACGCGCGCCCGCTACGCCCTGGCAGACTACCTCGCCCGGGGTGGCACGCTGCGAGATGCGAACGGGAACCCCTCCTTGAATGCGCTGGCGTTGAGTGAGGTGCTCAATTTTTACTCACAAGCCATGCAGCTCGGGGTCATCGAACCCGAGGTCCGCCAATTCACCCGGGCCTCCGAAACATGGATCAGAACTGCAGGCGAACCGCTCCGCGAGCGCGAGCGCCCCGTTCGCCTCCTTCATCCGGGAGGCGGATTTGAACCGGTTAAACGCCATCCCCCAACCAACCCAGGATGGCCGCGGGGTGGCGCTCACGACGACCTGGTCCTGGTCCCTGATCGATAAGAACCCGCTCCAGGTCGAGTTAGCAGCCGAATTGATTGCCTGGCTCGCCGATCCTGCATTCCTCGGCGAGTGGACCTATGCCCTCGGGATCCTCCCAACATCCAGCACCGCCCTGGCTGCCTGGCCCGACAGCCCGGAGGCATCCCTGGCAAGCAGCCTGGTGACGGTCGCGCAGCCACTTCCTGAAGAAAGCTTGCGCACGCGAACCGGCCCCTTGATCGAGAATGCAGTTGAAGCCGTGCTTGAGGATGCCGTCGCCCCCACACGCGCTGCCCAGACTGCGGTGGAAGCCCTGCAATCACCCTGATCTATCCATCCCGCCGGATCCCTGTTCTTCCATGAACCCGCCCGCATTTAGCGATCGCGAAGCCCATTTCACCCAAATCCTGCGGTCGATCCGGCAGGCCGCGGACCCGGGGCGAGCTGTCCGCCGCAGCCTCGAGCGGGCGGGAACGCAGCTTCGGGTCCAGGAGCATAGCTTCGACCTGGCAGGCGGGCCGCACGTCTTCATGCTGGCAGTCGGCAAGGCTGCGGTTGGGATGGCCGAAGCGGCTCTGCAGCTTCTGCCGGGACAAATCCACGAGGGGATCATCATTCACCGCCAACCGGGCTACCGGCCGCCCAGCGCGCAGATCCAGGCTTTTCACGCGGGACACCCGCTCCCCGATCGATCCAGCCTGGAAGCTGGTCAAGCGGTGGCGGCGATGCTCAGCCAAACCCAGCCCGGCGACCTGGTTCTAAGCTTGATCTCCGGCGGCGCCTCGGCCATGATCGAGCTGCCCGCGCCCGGGATTGCTTTGCAGGATCTGCAGGAACTCACCTCACAGCTTTTGCGAAGCGGTGCCCCCATTGAAGAGCTGAACTGCGTTCGGAAGGGGCTCTCAGCGATCAAGGCTGGCGGCCTGTGCGCCCTGGCAGCCCCGGCAACCACCATCGGCCTCATCCTTTCGGATGTGATCGGAGATCCGCTTGCCGACATCGGCTCTGGCTTGACCGTTCCACAAGAGGTTGACCGGTCGAAGGCCAGGAATGTGCTCGAACGGTTGGGGCTCTGGGAAACGGCTTCACCTTCCATCCAGGCCAGCCTGCGGCAGCAACCCGGCCGGGGGTCAAGCTTTCCCCACCCCGGTAAATGTGCTCCTGGCGTCCAACCGGGATGTCGTCCACGCTGCCCGGGCATGCGCGAAGCAGCTTGGATTCTCTGCCGAGGTCGTGGAGCCGTCCCTGCATGGCGAAGCCCGTACTGGCGGGCGAAAGGATTGCCGGGCTGGCCTTACCCCCCGGGAAAAATCGGACGCCCCGTGCCAGCATCTATGGCGGGGAGACGACGGTTCGCGTAACCGGGGACGGGCTTGGGGGGCGCAACCAGGAATTGGCGCTGGCTGCCGCCATCGAGCTGGATGGGCAGCCTGGCATCGCCCTGATGGCTTACGCCACCGACGGCGTGGATGGGCCGACGGATGCCGCCGGGGCCATCGTCGACGGCCAGACATGCGCGCGGATGCGGGCGAACGGGATGGACCCGCAAGTAGCCTTGACAGACCATGACTCCTACCACGCGCTTGACGCAGCCGGTTGTCTCATTCGAAGCGGGCCGACCGGCACGAACTTGAATGATGTTGCCATCGTGCTCGAGTACGGTGCCGGCCCGGTTTGACCGGCCGCGCTGCTCACTGATACAATCCCGCCGCTCAAGGACCAGGAGGTTCATCCATGCCCGTTCACTTCGGCACCGACGGCTGGCGGGGTGTCATTTCTGACACGTTTACCTTTCACAACTTGCGGCAGGTCACGCAGGCCATCGCCGACGCCGTCGCGTCGGAGGAGTGGCTGAACGGGACCCGGCTCGAGTCGGCTCCCGACCCACGGCGCATGGTGGTCGGGTTTGATACCCGCTTTCTCTCGGATCGCTACGCTGTCGAAGCGGCCCGGGTGCTTGCGGCGAATGGTTTCAAGGTGCATCTGGCCAGCGCCGATGCCCCCACCCCGGCCATCTCCTTCGCGGTCCGGCAGCTCGGCGCGATTGCCGGGGTGATGATCACCGCTTCGCACAACGCCCCCCGCTACAACGGCCTCAAGCTCAAGGCCGCATTTGGCGGCTCGGCAGCCGGTGAGCAATGCCGGCGGGTCGAAGTCTACCTGAACGATAACGAGGCCCACGGTCGTGGTCCGAACCTCATGGATTTCGACCATGCGCGTGAGGCGGGCCTGATCGAACGCTTCAACCCGACCCCCGCCTACTACGACCATCTGCGGAAGCTTATCCAGTTCGACAAGATCGCCGACAACCCACAGCATATCGTCGTCGATTCGATGTTCGGATCAGGCCGGGGCCAAATCAAGGGGATCCTGCAGGGCACGGGCTGTGAGGTGTTCGAGGTCCGGGGTGAGATGAACCCTGGTTTTGGGGGCATCCATCCGGAACCCATCGCGCATTACCTGGGCGCCCTGGCAGGCGCCATCGCTGCCGGGCATGGCCAGCTCGGGCTAGCCACGGACGGCGACGCGGATCGCATTGGCGCGATGGACGGTCGCGGGCAGTTCGTTGATCCGCACCGCATCATGGCCCTCTCCCTTCAATACCTCGTCGAAACCCGGGGTTGGAAGGGCAAGGTGGTGAAAACCGTCTCCACCACCCAGATGATCAACCGCCTCGCTGAGCAGTACGGACTGGAGGTCATCGAAACACCGGTGGGCTTCAACCATATCGCCGAGTGGATGATGAGCGATGACGTCCTCATCGGTGGGGAGGAATCGGGCGGGATTGCCTTCCAGGGCCATATCCCGGAAGGCGACGGCGTGCTCATGGGTCTGCTGCTGACCGAGATCGTCTCGGCCTCGGGCAGCACGCTCCACGACCTGGTTGATAGCACTGCTGGATGCGGTCGGCCCGGCCCATTACGCCAGGGTCGACCTGCGCCTTGCACGCCCAATCTCAAAGTCCAGGATGGTCGAACGCCTCGCCCAGGATGCGCCGGCGAAGATCGGGGGGGAAACCCTGCGCGCGGTTTCGACGCTCGATGGCGCGAAGTACATCCTGGCGGATGACTCGTGGCTCTTGATCCGGCCTTCCGGGACAGAGCCTGTGCTGCGTGTATACGCGGAGGCACGCGACGAGGCCATGCTTTCCAGCCTTCTTCAATACGGGAAGCAAGTCGCGGAGGGGGGCGACACAAAGTAGCTGCCGCCGGACGGCGACTGGAGTGACGTCTGCGAGCGGCTGGCAGGTTAGGTTGCTTTTTCCAACGGAAGATAAATCTGAAACGTTGTACCTTTAGGGGGGTTGCTCTCGACCTCGATCCGGCCGCCGTGGATTTCGATAATCCCCTTGCAAATGGCCAGGCCCGATCCGGTACCTTGCTGCTCTCGCTTGGCCCGGTCGATCTGGTGGAAGACGTCATACAGGTGATCGATCTCAGCACCAGGTATGCCCGGCCCTTCGTCCTCGACCTGGATGCACAGTTCGTCCTCATCCACGCGTGCCGAGAAAACAACCCGCTCGCTTGTCGGTTCTGAGAATTTGATGGCGTTGTCGAGCAGCCTTCCAAGCGCATCGGACAGGTAGGCCTCGTCAACCGTGATCGACGGCAGGTCTTCCGGGACATCGATCTCGAGTGCCACGCCCTTCTCATCTGCCTGTCGCTGGAAGCTCCGGGCCAGGATACGCAGCCAGGCACCGGTATCCTCCAGCGCTGCACGACGAAAATGATAGGCGCTCAGCGCTTCCCCTGATTGAAGCTCAACCAGGATGAGGAAATCCTCAACAAGCTTGTTCAGGCGATCGGCCCCGCGTTTGATCCCGAGCATGAAATCGCCGAAATCTTCGCTCGAAAGGTCCTCGCGTTCGCTGTTGAGCAGGTCAGAATAATTCAGGATGTACGTCAGCGGCGTCCGGAATTCATGGGAGAGCGTGAGCAGGATCTTGTGTTTAAAGTCTGCCAGTTCACCGCTTTGCTGCGCTTTAACCGCCTCAAAACGCGAGAGCTTGCCGCTGATCGCGACCAGCAGGTCGACGTCATCAAAGGGCTTGGTGATGTAATCATCCGCCCCGAGCGATTTACCACGCCGGATGTCGCTCTTCTCGCCCCGTGCCGTGAGGAAGATGAAGGGGACCGATGTCATCAGCGGGATCTCGCGCACAGCGGCGTGAAAATCATAGCCATCCATCTCAGGCATCATGATGTCGGAGACGATCAGGTCCGGCACCTCGGTCGCCAGCACTTCGAGCCCTTCGCGGCCGTTGGAGGCGGTCAGGACCTGGTAATCGCTAAGCTCGAGCAACTCGCGAATCCCCTCGAGCAGCGCTACATCGTCTTCCACGACCAGGATCAGTCCTGCTGCCATAACTTCATCTCCATCCTCGGAGAGCCCACCTCAGGATGATACTCCTTCATCTGCCCCATGGCATCGAATGCCATCTGGTCCATCTATGGTACCAAGATATGATGAACTTGGGAGGAAACGCAACCCACTGGATTGTCCAGGGAGGGTGTGAATCTTACTCGCTGTGCGGAGCCGTCAGGAGTTTGTACCCGCGGCCACGCCTGGTGATGAGGTAGCGCGGTTCAGAGGGTTCCGGTTCGATCTTGCTCCGCAGCCGGCTGATAAGCTTCTCCACCCGTGCATCATCCACGCTCCCCAGGTAGTCCTCGCCCCAGACAGCGGTCACGATCTGGTACTTGTCGGTGAGCTTATCTTTTCGCTCATGCAGCAGTTCCAACAGCCGGTACTCGAGGTCTGTCAGGACCGGAACCCGCATCCCTTCCACCCACACATCCCCCGAATCTAGGTCGAGGTGAACCCCCTGGTCCGAGACATCGGCCCCGCGACCCTTGCGAGCTATGAAGTCGGCGAAGATCGGCGAAAATGGCTTCCCGTCCCTGAGCAGCGCCAGGGATTGCAGGCGGTGCAGCGCTCGCGCCGGCAGTCCCGCCTTGGGCTCCAGGACCAGGCTAATCAGTGCCTCACGATCCCCAGCCTCGAGCTGGTCCCATAGCTTCATGCACTCCGCCCGGGGCTGAGGTTCGAGCCTGGCCAGCGCCTCCGGATCGACCTTGCCCTCCTGCCCCTGCCGGACGATGAGTTGCGCTACTGCGACGAGCATCCCCGGATGCCCTCCGGCGAGATCGTGGATCTTTGCCCGCAGGCCGGCGGGGATCCCGCTCAAATCGAGACGGTCAAGGAGCTGGTCCATCTCGTCGGGTTCAAGCAGCGGCATGCCGTAGGTGAATCGGGAAAAGAGTTCGGCGAACTCGTCCTCGATAGCCGCGCCACGCAGCTGCGGGAGGCTGCGTTCTGTTGCGGTGGCATATACCAGGCGTGGTGGGAAGCGGTCGCGCAAAGCCCGCAGGTTCAGCAGGGCACGCTCATCGAGCGCGGCGTAGATTTCACCGAACTCGTCGAAGAGCAAACACAGATCATGGTCGATCTCTTCGCATAAATCTGAAAGGGCCAGGTTGAAGGAGAGCGATGCGGTAAAGGAGGTATCTGCCTCGGTGATTTCTTGATGATGCTCGCGCAGCCTAGGGGTCAGCGTGCTCTTGACCTGGTTTCCGAGATGCTCGAGGATCGAACGCAGGACAACCTCGTAAAAAGCCTGGTCCGAGATTGCCACGGCGCGGTTGCAATCGATGTACACCAGGTGGCCAGGCCGGCCACTCTCCTGCTGGTAGGCCTGCGCACATTCGGGATCGACCAGCGAACGCATGAGCATGGATTTTCCAGTGTTGCTCAATCCGGTGATAGAAACGCAGTGGCCCGAGGCCAGGTCTGTGATCACCCGCTCGCGCATTGCGCTGAATGGTAGCGTCGAACCGCCCATGCATCCTCCCGACATGAAGGCAGGGTCACCTTAGCGCTGACCCTGCCTGTCATAGGTTAATGAAAGCCGTGAATGCGAGGCTGCGCTTAGGTCGTGCGGGTTCGCAGCCCGCGGGCGATGAAAATCACCGCCAGCAAGACGCCACCCAGCAAAGCCAACGTCGGGACACCGATGTCCTCCGCAAACCCTGTTGCAGGAAGAGCGGTCGTCGTGGCGGTGACAGTCGCACCACCCCCACCCTGGGCAGCCAGCGTTTGCTGTGCTGCGGCGGTCGCCGTTTCCGGTGCCAGGGTCGGCAGCGTCAGAAAGGGCGTCGCCGTACTCGTGGGCAGGACCACGACCTGGGTCGGGGTCACCGTCGCAGTCGGTTCCAGGGTGCCGGTGGCAGTTGGCGTGCGTGATGGCGTTTGCTGCACCACGGCCGCCGTCTGGGTCTGGGCTTGCTGGGTATTCTGCAAGTTGACCTCGACCGCCTGCGTCGCCCGGGAAGCCTGCTGGCGCGGCGCCAGCACGAGAGCATACACTGCCAGGCAGATCATGCTCAAGACCAGCAGCGCCCCGAGTTCCCCCGCAACCATGACGAACGTGCGGTTCGATGACTCCTCCGGCAGGGGTGCTCCTACATCGAAATCTTCTGCCATCGTCTCTACTCCTCCGCGTCCAGGTCGTGAGGGGCCTCAAACAATAGGACCCGCCCACGCCTCTCCGCCCTTTTTACTGTAATATCTCTAAATTCGCCAGTGGGATGGTCGTTGTCCCCACCCCTTCAATCTCGATCGCAGCGCTGCGGGCTCGAACGCCGTTGGGATAGCGGGCAGCGTTCTTGAGCAGCTCTTTCACCACCCCTACCTCCCCAAGGTAGGGGGGTTTTAGGATGCGAACCCGCCTTCCGACCTTGAGCGCCACGACTTCTTCCGGCAGGGATACCTGGCGGCTGGCCGGGAGCGGGATGATGGCTTCCGGCCGGTGACCGGGCTGCGGCCAGGCTGTCCCCGCATCGACGGCGACTTCACGCCCGACGTGGTTCACGAACAACCCGAAGGCCATGCTGTTCAACGGCCGTTCGCCAAAACCCTCGATGAGCAGGACCGGATAGGGTAAACGGCGGGCGACCGGGATGAGCTCAGCCGACATCCCGCCCAGGATGACGCCGCGCACCGAAAGTTCGGTCGCCTGGTGCAGGGGAGCCGAGTGGTCACAGATGCCGGCCACGAGCACCGCACCTCGCAGGTTCACGTCCAACTGATCGGTCTGTAAGCGGGCGGCCGGGCTTTCGCCGATAATGCGCATCACGCCGAAATCCTGCTTGCCGCTGCCCCATACCCCCTGGATCAGCGCCCCGGTCGCTTCGACGGTTACGGCCTGTGTACCGTCACTGGCGACGATGACGCCCGGAAAACCAGCCCTGAGCTGGAACAGCTCGCCGCGGGCTTCAAGCAGCACCCGCCCCTGGCGGATATCGACGATGTGTCCCTCGGCGGGTGCGCGCACAGTCCTTCTCGTCAATCCTACCGGCCCGGCAATGATATCGCCGGCATCAACCCGGTCGCCCTTCTGGGGGATGATGCTGCGGGAGGCTTCCCGCAGCGAAAGACCCAGGGCGCGGGTGATATCCAGGTAGTAATGCTTCGGTTCGATTTCGGCTTCAGCCACGACATCCGCGGCCTGGACCTTCTCGTTCACGCGGACGAGCACCGTACCGGGCACAGGCAGGATGCGCTGGCGCCGGATAGCGGTCATCGTCGAGACGTGCGTGACGGCAGGAATAAATATCTCAGTCATGGCTCATCGGCCAGAATGATGCAAGAAGCATGCCATCCATTATTTACGGGCCCCAATATCGTGCAGCCATTTCAGATTCTGCTCTTGCTGGCGGGCGGGGTCGGAGGAAAACTCAAGCGGCCGGCCGCGGGCATCGATGATCAACCCCACCGCGCCTCCCGCCACCCGCAGCGCGCCCGCCTTCCCCGGTCCGCCAAACCCGACGTCAATGCCGCGTTCGGGGCGCAGGGTCAACTTGCCGTGATCACCCTGCCGCAGCGGGATGACGACCAGCTGCCCCATCCTGACTTCGCCGGCGATGTCCTCCGTGCCGCGTTCAACCTCCAGGCGGAGCGTGAGCACTTTGCGTCCGGGCCGCGCGTTTCCCACGGTTGAGACGACCGTTCCCAGGCTCACGAAACTCCCTGATTCAAGGACATGTACCGCTAGCATGGGCACCGATCCCGCCGCTGCGCCCAGTGAAGGTGACAGCCCGTAAGGGTCGAGCACCAGGGTCGTGATTCCAGTCGGCTGGAGGGCATCCAGCAGCGCCAGGGCGGCGTAGCCCGCCGCCGGCGCCCGGCCGAGCGCCGATCCGCTGGCGATAATCGGCTCCACCGGTGGGAGCAGCCAGGAGTCGCGCAGGTTCTTGCCGCGTGGCCATTGCGTACGGGCCTCATTCATCGCCACCCGGATCAACTCGCGGCCCAGGGCCAGCTCGATTTCCAGGTCTAGATCGTCGACCGGGATCGTTGCCGGTGAGATAGACTTGTTGTAGATGTAATCCAGCAGATCGCCCTTGCCGATTTCACGCGGCATCCAGCGCTTCACGTTGCTGAGATTCGAGCGGCTGAGCAGCTTGGGAAGCGACTCGCCCAATCCGAGCTCCGTCTCAACCCGCATGCGCAGATCGCCTTCAAAGGCAGCCGCGACCATGGTGTGGCTTGCCCCCAGATCCACCCCGAGCACGCCCTTCTCAGGATCATAAATGCGGCTCAGGTAGCGGATGACGCGCCCAAAAGCATCCGCTGTGAGCATCAGGCGCCCGCCCGACCACTGTTCGAGTTCGTCGTACCCGCGTATTTTACGGGCGCGCGTCTCCGCGATCGCCTCGCCCAGCGCCAGACGCGCCCTGGCCAGGTCCTCAACCTCCAGGCTCGGGCGCACATTGGGCGCTTGCGCCAACTCAAACCGATCGCCGAAACGCTCCCCGATGGCTGCGCTCAGGCTGCGGTTCCCGGCGTAGATGATGCGCGGCCTTTGGTTGGCCGGCATTTGGCCAACCGCGACCAGGGCCAGGTCCACAAGCTGGAGCATGGAATCCTTGGCGCCACCATCCGTGCCGCCCGCGATCAGGATTAAGCTCGGGCGCGCAGCGAGGATGGCATCGATTTTCTCCTCTTCCTTGCGCTGGTCGAGCAGGTCGATCGTCTCGATGACTTGAAGATAGGTTGAATCCGCCAAACGCAATGCGCTCTGCCGAGACACGCCGGGCATCAAGCCGAGGATGACCGTGCGCGCCTTGGGTCCAGCCGAACCCGTGGCGACGAACATGTCCACCCCGGCCCCACGTCCTGTCACCGGCATAATCAGCAGGTCGGAGTCATCGACCAGGCTGCGCCCGGTGATGGTTTGCACACGCTCGATCGCCATGCGCACGCCTTCGCTCACGTCAAAGAGGGGTGGACCTGCGGTGGAGGGCGCTCGGCCGGTCGCAATCAGCCGGTAGCGCCCGTCGACGACGTCAAACAGGTTGGCCCGGGTGTTGACCGTGCCCACATCGATGGCAAGCAGGGTATCGGCGTCGAGGTAGGTGCTCATCTCAGCTCAGGACCCGCCGCCCAATGCGCCCAGAACAGCACGCAGGAACTCGAAGCGCTGCCCGAGGACGAGGATGGCCGCGGTCAGCGCCCCGGCGTACATCACACCGAAGGTGATGGCGATGAAGATCTGGCCGACGTATGCAAGGACAGCGGTGAAGCGTGAGCGGCGCGTGCCCCCGGTTAGATCCCGGCGGGCGGCAAACCGAAAATAGATCAGCGTGCTGATGGTCGCCAGCAGCACGATCAATGCGCTGAAAGCACGCTCAAGCCAGATGGCGATATCCTCTCCCTGTGCGGGGAAGATGACCTGCGCCGCGAGCCCATCCGCAGCCGCCAAACCCTGCGGGATCAAGGTCCCCGTGATGCCACCACCGACCACGACGGCAGCGCCAACGCCCACCAGCATCGCCACCGGCAGGCTCCCAAACCGGGCCAGGCGCGGGCTCATCTTGAAGGCCAACAGCACGGTCAGGATCCAGGGGATGAGGAATGTGCCCAACGCTTCCCAGGAGAGCAAGGCGAGGGGATCCCCCTGCAAAAGCGGGTCGACCAGCGCGGGGAGCACGACGTTGCGGATGGCGATGGCGCCGGCGTAGCCCGAGGCGACCCCGATGAAGAGGTACATCGCCACGCGAAAGAGCACATTGTCCCCGATGACATAGCTCAATACCATCAGGGTCATGATGGCTCCAATGACCATGCCAATCAAGTCAAGCGTCACGTCAGGCAAGTCGGCAGTCTCCCCATCAACGTCTGCGCAAGCTCAACAGCCACGAGCCAGCACCATAGATCGCACCGGCGAGCAGGATCAGTTCCACCGCCAGCATCCCGCTGCCGAAGATGTCCCAGCGCTGTGCTGCAGCCGGGGTCAGGCCGCTCAATTCCTGGTAGGCGACCGCTGCCGGAAGCCCGGTCAAGATGCCGTCTACCAGCGGCTCCGTCGCTTCAAAATAAGGCCGCACGAGCGGTTCGGCCCCGGCGCTGAGTACCATGACCAGCGGCTGCTCGCCGATCCAGGGATGCGTTTGTTCAGCCCAGTTACGGGCAGTTTCGGTCCCGGCTGTAATGACAACGACCATGCTGAAGTCAGATAGGCGGTTCACCGGCTGCAGTAGAGGGTGTTCCCAGATTGCTGAGCGAGCCTGTGGGCCGATTTCGGCCCCTACTTCATCGGCACTGGCCGGCAGCATGAACCCGGTCAGGACAGCGGAGCGGGGTGAGATGGCGAAGAGCTGTACGGCCGTCGGTCCGCCCGCCAGGTACCCCAGGTGCAGGTAAGCTTGCCCGTTGACTGCAGCGTAGGGTGCGCCCAGGCGTGAGAGCAAAGCCTCGGCCAGGGGCGGGCCGGTCGGCCTTGTCGAAAGGGTCACGATGGGGATCGCCCGTGAGAAGAGGTGTTCGATGATGGAACCGGCGACGCTGTCCAGTTCACCCGTGTAACCAGGCGTGTAATCGAAAACGACCAGGGCCGGGCGATCGGTGGGCAGGCTGTTGACGAGCGCGATCAGCGGCGCGGTTTCACGCGGGATGTCCACCGGTCGCGAGAAGCCCTGCAGTCCCAGCCGGTTCAGGGACGGCGGCACGATCACCGCCAGGAGCATAATCAGGCTTACCAGCCAGCGGGCTAATGGGATCCGCCGCCCTGGCCGCCGCAACACGACCGACTCGCGTTCTTCCTCCTCAATCAACCGGTGGAACAGATCGCCTTGTGCAAATTGTCTCTCGGTCACTTCCAAACGCGCCGCAGAAGCAGATGAAGTGCGCGGGATGGCGACAACCGGCTCTGCCATCAACACGCCCCGCAGACCAGCCAGGGGACCTGCCGATTCAACCTGCTGCACGTCATCCGGTTCAATCTCGATTTCAGGCCGGAAGCTGTCGACAGGACGCATGGCCTCCAACCAGGAAGGCAGGGTGGCCGGCGCCAGGTCAACCTCGCCGCTTTCAGGTGCGTCGTCTCCCTCGGCAGTTACTTCGGCTTGTGGCGCTTGGACAGGGCGGATGTTGTCGAGCCAGGAGGGCAGCTCGACAGAGTCGAGCACACTCTCATCGATTTCCACCAGGGGACGTTCTCCGCTCTCGTCGCTGACGAGCGCTGGAACATGCGGAACCTGGCCCGCATCAGGCTCGCCCTCCGCCACGTCGCCCGGCTCGTCTTCCTCGCCCCAATCAATCCCGAACCCGCCGCTTGGCACGCGCGACGAGGGATCCGTCTGTGGTTCCCCGGTTGGGATTTCTCCTGCAGCACGCGGTGAGCCCGGCACCCCGGGGACGTCGGAGAGCAAGCCCAGGTCAAGGACAGGTGGCGTCGGATGGGCGTCTGTTTCCTGGGGCTCCGCAGGGAGCGGCTTGCGCAGATCCTCACCGGTCTCCTCTATCGACCCGGGGAGCAGGTCCTCCAGGCCTGAATCGACCGCATCCTCCTGAACGAATTCGGCAAACTGGCCGCTCTCGTCACGCAGCCGGTTGAGCCAATCCTGCTCTTCCTCTCCACTGTCTTCTACACCAGGGCGGGTCGATTTGCGGGCCCGTACGCGCGCCAACCACTCCGGGACATCCTCGCCGCCTTCTTCATCTCCAGCGGCAATAAACTCATCCATCCACTCCGGAATGGCTTCGTCCGGACCACCCTGGTTGTACGGATCTTCAGCGTCCCGCAGCCCGCCAAGCCATTCCGGGGACCCGGTCGGGCTCTCGCTGTATGCTGGAGGTTCTTCTGGTTCACTTTCCATGCTCACGCCGGCGCGGATACGGTCCAGCCAGTCCTCTCCCCCACCATCCTCTTGAGTGGGTTCTTCCCGGGGCATTTCAGGGGATTCTTCCGCTGGGCTCCCCGCGACCAACGGGCTGAGGCGCGCCCCGCAAGAGATGCAGGTTTGCGCCTCTTCCGGGTTCATCGTGCTGCACATCGGACAGCGCTGTTCAGGCATCGGGCTAGTCACCGTAAGGCCGATCCATCGCGAGCAGGACGCGCAAGCCTGTCACAACGGACCCCAACGCGACGCCCAACAGCACGCCGCGCGCCCCTCCAGCCGCTGCGACCTGGGCCAGCCAGTTCCTCAAACCGCTGAAAAATCCGAAGCCTTCGCTTGCGTTAGGAATGAGCCCTGGACCCGAGCCAAGCAACACGAGGAGCGCCGTGATGATGAAGGCCAGGCCGACGAGATCGCGCCGGCGCTGCAACGTTCTGAAGCCAGCCAAAGTAAGCGTAATCGCCAGCAGCGCACCCAGGCTTGCTTCAACCGGGGTCTGAATGCCGTTGAACAGCAGCAGGACGATCGGGTGATCTGGACCAAAGACCAGGCCGAGGAGCAAGGTGATGAAGAACGTGAGGATGAGCACCGTGCTGTATGTCCAACCTTGCTCCTGGTCGCTTACCTTCCGCCAGTGGACGCTGAACAGGTTAACGAGGCCGAGGAGCAAGCCAACCGCGGCCAGCAGGACAGCCCATCGAATGATGAGCAGCCGCAAGCCAAAGACCGTTGCCATCAACCCGGTTGGGTTTCCGCCTTCAAGTTGGACGAAGTACCCGAGGAGCACGATGACGCCTGTGCCAACGGCGGTCGCCGCCCAGAGCATGTAGGAACCTATCTTCATAGGCTAATTCCAAGGATGCGCAGGAGCGCACCCAGCAGGATGCCCCCGATGATGATGAAGCGCACCGCATCCTGCACTTGCAAGCTGGCGCGGTGACTGGGGTCATCCTGAAGATAGGCCCCCGCTGCGAAGATCTCTTCACCAATCAGGGGGTAGCTTGCCGTCGCATAAAGCAAGGCTTGCGATTGAGCATCATCGGTGCCGGCAAGCGTGAAGGTCCCCTGGCGTTCCCCGAAATCGGCGGCCAGGGCTCCCTCGGCGCCGAAGGAACCGGCCAGGATATGCGCCGAGACGTCTTCGCTTGCCAGCAGAATCGGGATATTGGCGACGTAGGAATACGGGGTTGGGCCAAGCATGCGAGCACGATTTGGCCCGAAGCGATCAAGCGTCCCTGCCGAGCGGTAAATGCTGCGCAGGCTGTCCTGGGCGAGGATCGCCATCGCGCCGTCCCCGGTGCTCACCACCATCGGCTTGTCGCTGAGGGTCGTCATGCGGCCGATGTACTCGAGCATGGCCAAGCCGGCAAGCGCCGGCGCGCTGTCGGTCCCGATCAGCGAGCCCGTGCCCAGGGAGAGGTGGACCCGCTCTCCGGCTTCAACCGCACGCTCGATGGCACGTTCCAGGGCTTCGTAGCCTTCGATCGGCCGAAAGAGGGGCCGCCTCCGATCCCCCAGCGCCAGGAAGACGAGAAGCAGCACGACGAACACCAGCAGGACGAACAAGCCGAGCAGGTCAATGCTCCCCATGCTGTGCTCCATGCCTCAGGCTGCTGCGCCAGGGCCTCGAACGTCGCCGGGTCTTCCAGCGTCCGGGCAACTTTGCGCCATCCCTTGCCTGGGCCGAGGATCGGCTCGAGCAAGTACATCCCCTGTGCCCCGAGCGGCGCCAGGGGCGCCAGGCCATCGAGCACTGCGGCCGCAATCGACCCCAAACCAAGCCGGTGAAGGTTCTCTGCCAGATTGAAATCGCGTCCGCTCATGTGTTTTTATCCACCGTCGCGCAGTATAGCATAACCCCGCGCGGCGAAGAAACAGGCCCTGCGCCCCCCGAAGCCTGCGCCGGGTGGATTGTAGACCGCCGTTCGCTCGGCGGTCAAGCGCAGGCATTGCAGCGAACCCGCCATCGGCTATAATCCGGAACATGTGTTCCAGAGGGACAGACCATGAGCCTTGACTTACCCCAGCTCCTTCCACAGGTGCAACAACTGAGCCAAGCGCTGTCCCAGCGGCAAGCCAGGCAGCTCGAAGCGCTGAAGGCAGCCGTCCGGAGCTACCATACGCTGGCTGCGCTTCCCGAGGCCGAGCTCGAAGAGCGTGTAAACCTGGCAGGGAACCGCTGGACCGGTGCGCGTGCAACCGGTGAAGGGTTTCCCCTATCGATCGCCCCGCCGGATCCGGTGATGGACCTGGTCGTATGCGGTGCAGATGGTTCGCAGATCTACCCCGACCGCCACGCCGCCGCAGCTTTCTACGTGGTCAACATCGCCGCCATTCGACTTCAGCATGATCATCCCGAGGCGCCGTACACCTTCACAAAGACCGACCTCTACTTCGAGGATGAGCAGCTGTACCACGAATCGGGCCAGCCAATCGGCAATCCCTGGGTCAGTCTCCAGCGAGACGTGGGTGAGATGCAGGCGCTGGCTGACACCTGCCAGGCAGACATCGATCGACCTGGGCTGGCGCTGCTCGATAACAGCCTGCTGCTGTGGATGGTCCTTCAAGCCCACAGCGCCGGCGAGAAAGCGCTTGACCGCTGTTTGAAGGGTTACCTCGACTCAATGCAGCACATCCGTGAGGCAGGCTATGCCCTGGCAGGCATCATCGACCGCCCGCGTGGCCATAATGTGCTCGCGCTCGCACAGGTCGCAACCCTGCCGCTCGCCGCACTCGAAGCGGGTGAGATCCCCTCTGCACTTTTCGACGGGCTCAGCGACAGCCAACTCTTCTCGACACTCCTGCCTCCAGGCCACCGCAGCCCGTGTTTCGGCCTCGTGTCGCCCCTGAACAGGGATTTCGAGGCGGCCGGGCAAGCGGTCCATTTCTTCTATTTGCATTCAGCCCAGGGACAGATCCTGCGGGTCGAGGTTCCCGGCTGGGTCGCGCAGAGCGAAGCGCTGCTTGAAAGGGTCCACGCCGGGGTCCTGCGTGAGTGCGCCACGACCGGGGGCTATCCGTATGTGCTGGTGCGTGCGCATGAATTGGCCGTTGTCACGCAGGCTGAAGGGAGGCTGCTGGAAGATTGGATTGGCAAGGCGCTCGCCGGATCAGGCATGCCAGCCGTATCCTCGCAGAAAGCCTGGATGAAAACCCGCACAGCATCACCGGGATCCCTGTCATGAACGGAGCAGAGAGCATGTCCACCGATCCTGAGCCACATGGGGAGGGTTACCCGCTGCAGCACACTGATGTTCTCGGGTGCAGTCCGCACTTCCAGCCTTGGGATGCCCGCCTTCGGTGCGTGTGTCAAAGCGGCGGCAGAAAATGGCCAGGTGCAGGTGATCGGCGTGCTGTACGACATCCGCATCGAAGATGACCCGCTTGCACGCCAGATGGCAACGCTCGAAGACTTGCCGGCCGAACAGTTGGCGGATGCCCAGCGCAACCGGCAAGCTCCCGTCGAATTCAGCGCACTTACGCTTGGGTGGATCCAGGGAGACCGCTTCCACAGCAGCCTCCCGCCCCAACCGCCCTTCACCCTGGCCCCCGTTTACCTGTTGGAACCAGCCGAACTGCGCCGGATCAGCCACGACCTGAGCTTCACGCGCCAGCTCCTTTTTGTCGAAGGCATTCCGGGGGATGAATTGCTTGCCGCGCTCCTCAAGGACATGAAAGACGCACATCCTGCGGGTGACCGGGAGCGCTTCCTACTTCAGGCAGGTCGAACCATCGCCCGCACCCTGTCCGGCGATCTCCCGCGCCTGGAAACCATCCTGGATAGGCTGCGGCGAGAGTCAGAATGAACATGGCGATCCATATGCATTGCGCAAGCAGTCCGGATGAGTGGAGATGACGATGAGTGAGCCTTCCCAGCTCGATGCATTCCTCGATGAGCAGCAGGGCGGCCGCCCCCTTGGCCAGGTCCTGGAGGGGTCGCTCTCGAGCGGGCTGCGGGTCCGCCTCGACCCGGGGTTCACGGTCGAACGCCTTGCGGTCGGACGGTATGTGGTCATCCACGGCCGCCAGAGCGGGATCACCTTCTTTGGCTTGATCACCGACATCGCCCTGGAGGCCAGCGATCCCGGCCTGATCCACCGCCCTCCCCAGGGGGAAGATCGCTTCACGCTTGACGTGTACCAGGGGGAAGTCGCCTACGCCACCCTGCAGGTGAGCCCGATGTTGATGCTGGAATCGGGAGGGGATCAACCGCGCCCGATTAAGACGATTCCTTCCCATTTCTCGCGCGTGTATGAAGCCTCAGCCGAGGATGTGGCCCGCGTCTTCGGCGCCGAGGATGAAACGCACTTCTACGTCGGTACCCCGCTCGACATGGAAGCGGTCCAGGTAAACCTTGACCTGGGACGCTTCGTCGAACGCTCATCCGGCGTCTTTGGAAAGACGGGGACGGGCAAGTCCTTCATCACGCGAACGATCCTGGCCGGGATCGTCCAATCCGGCCTGGCTTCCACGCTGATCTTCGACATGCACAACGATTACGGCTGGAGCGTAAAGGACGAAGCCGGCAGGGAGTACAAGGGCCTGCGCCAGCTATACCAGGACGGCCGGGTGAGCGTCATCACCCTGGATGAGGATACATCGCGCGCCCGGGGCAGCAAGATCGATGGCCGCCTGACCATTGGTTACGAGGACCTGGAGCCAGAAGACGTCGAGATGCTCGCCTCCCTGCTCGGATTGACCGATGTCCAGACCCAGGCGTTGTACTTCTTACACCGGCGCCTGGGCAGGAATTGGATCGGGCGCCTGCTTTCCGAATCCGAACCGGACGAGGACCTGCAGGACATGATCGATACCGGGCGCATCGTCCCCGGGACCCTGGGGGCGATCCGGCGCAAGTTCGAATCGTTCTTCCCGCGCATGGGTTTCCTTGTTGAGGGCAGCGCCGACCGGGCCGTGGACGATATCTTCCAGCGCTTGAGCATCGGGACGAGCGTGGTGCTCGAATTCGGGAACTACGGCAACACGCTGGCTGCGTACGTGCTCGTGGCGAACTATCTCACCCGCCGCATACACGCCCGCTACGTCCAGATGAAGAACCTCGCCGCCGGGGGCAAGGCGGAAGAACCGCGCCCATTGGTCATCGTCATCGAAGAGGCGCACAAGTTCCTCGACCCGCAGATCGCCGCCCACACCATCTTTGGCGCCATAGCCCGCGAGCTGCGCAAGTACAACGTCACCCTGCTCATCGTTGATCAACGCCCGAGCGGGATCGAGGACGAGGTGATGAGCCAGATCGGGACGCGCGTCACCTGCCTGCTTGACAATGAAGCCGACATCCGGGCCGTTTTCTCAGGTGTCAGCGGCGCCAGCACCCTGCGCGAGGTGCTTGCCCGCCTCGACACTCGCCAGCAAGCGCTCATCCTCGGCCATGCCGTCCCCATGCCGGTCGTGGTCCGCACCAGGGATTATGACCAGGATTTCTACGCTTCGATCAGCGAGGGTCCGGCAGCCGACCCTGCCCGCGGCGAATCCCTGTTTGGGGAGTGATTTCAAGGGGGTGGGTCATGCGCCAGGTTCCGCAAGGAGCGCCTTGATCGCGGTTTCCGTCTCCTGGTAGCGGCCCTCGCCGATATGCACGTAGCGTATGTGCCCATGCTTGTCGATGAGGTACATCGTCGGCCAATATCGGTTCTTGTACGCCCGCCAGGTGCGTCCCTCGTTATCCTGGGCGACCGGGTACTGGATCCCAAAGCGCTCGATCGCCTCCTGCAGGTTTCCCAGATCCTCTTCGTAGGAAAACTCGGGGTAGTGGTTCCCGATAACGACCAGGCCCGCCTCGCGGTATGTCTCATCCCACGCGACCAGGTAGGGGATGACACGCTGGCAGTTGACGCAACCAAAGGTCCACATCTCGAGCAGCACCACCTTGCCCCGCAGGCCTTCCAGCGAGAGGGGACCATCGCTGTTCAACCAGGTCTGATTCGTCAGCTCGGGAGCGAGCCCAAAATCCTGCAGCTCAACCTCCACGCCGCCCGGTGTAGGAGCGCGCTGCTCGACCTGCCTGGGAACGGAACATGACCCGACAACCGCTGCCAACCCCACCAACAACAAGCCTCTCATTTACCAGCACCTCACCTCCCCATCCCGGTCTGGGGCAGGATAAACTGCACCGTCGTTTTCACCCCGGGTTCGCTCTCCATCCAGATTTGCCCGCCATGCGCCTCGATCAGGCCGCGCGCGATCGCCAGGCCCAACCCGGCTCCCGCACCGCTCCCTTCTTGCCGCCGGCGGCTCCCGTCTGCCCGGAAGAAGGGTTCAAAAACATGCTCCAAGTCCCCGTCCCCCACCCCGCTGCCGTTATCCTGCACAGCGACCAGCACTGCCTCGCCCATACGCTGGGCACGCACGTTGATCTCCCCTCCGGGCGGCGTGTAGCGCAGGGCGTTCTCCAGCAGGTTTTGAAGTACGCGGCTGATCTCGCGCATCCCGATCCTCACGGGATCGACGTCATTGGCCACTTCACCGCTCAGGTGAACCTGCTTGGCCTCCGCCCGGGCGCGAAAACTCCCGAGTGCATCAGAGACCAAATCCGAAAGAGAAGCCGGCTGCGCTTCGATCTTGATCCGGCCGCTGTCGACGCGTGACAGCTCAAAAAGCTCGTCGATCAAATCGCTCATGGCCTTGATTTCGACCTGGCACTGGTGCAGGTAGCGGGTGCGCGTTTGCTCGTCTTCAACCACCCCCTCCACCAAGGCCTCGATCATGACGCGCAGCGAGGTGAGCGGCGTACGCAAATCGTGCGAGACCCAGGCGACGAAGTCCCGGCGGGCCGATTCAACCCGCCGCGCCTCCTGATCAGCCTGTCCCAGCCGTTCAGCCATCTCGTTAAAAGCTTGCGCCAGCCGGGCGACTTCATCCCGGCCTTCCAGCGCAACACGAGCATCAAACTCACCCCTGCTTACCTGCTGGGTCGCCTCTTCTATCCGGCCCAACGACGTGGCCAAAGCGTTGGAGAGGAATGCACCAAAGGCGATCGAGATGCCGCTGGCGAACAACAGCAGCAGGCCGGCCAGCGCGAGATCGTGCTCGTTGATGAACATCAACCCGGCCGTGACCCAAACATTGAGCAGCATGAGCACTGCTGCCACGACGTAGCCTACGGTCAGCGTCAGGCTTAAACTGCCCAGCCGCCGCCAGAGCCCGAGGCGATGGCTGGCGTACCCAATGAGGGCGGAAAGCAGCGCCGTCAACCCGGAGGAGAGCGCAAGCTGCCGCAGATCCTGCAAAGGCGGACGCATGATGAGGATCGCCAGCAGGACGAAGATAAGCAGCGGGGTGAACGCCCCCAGCAGCAGGACGATCCAGCGCGGTCGCGGCTCGTTCATTCTGGCTCCTGGAACTTGTAACCCACGCCCCACACGGTCAATAGGTAGGTCGGGTGCGAAGGGTCGGGTTCGACCTTCTCCCGCAGGCGGCGGATGTGTACCGTCACGGTGGAGGGGTCTCCGAAGAATTCAAACCCCCACACTTTGTCGAGCAGTTGGTCGCGTGAAAATACCTGGCGCGGGTGGCGCATCAGGAATGCGAGCAGGTCGAACTCCTTGGCAGTCAGATCGATTTGGCGTCCATTGATGGTCAGCAAACGCGTGGCGGGGTCCAGCACCATCCCGGGAAAGGACACCGGCTCCTCCGAGGCAGCCAGCGTGTCTGAGGATCTCCTCAAGACCGCACCGACCCGCAGGCTCAACTCACGCGGGCTGAAGGGTTTGACCACATAGTCATCGGCACCCCGTTCGAGGCCCAGGATGCGGTCGTGCTGGGCACTCTTCGCCGTGAGCATGATGATCGGCACCTTGCGCTCGGCGCGCATCTCGTCGGCGACATCCAACCCATCGAGCCCGGGCAGCATGAGATCCAGGATGACCAGGTCGGGGGGCGATTCGAAGAACAAGCGCAGCGCCTCCCGGCCATCGCCCGCTTCGACAACCGCATAACCATCTCGCTCGAGATAGCGGCGTACGACCTCGCGGATCGTGTCTTCATCATCAACGACAAGGATCAAGGGTTTGGACATGTTTTTTTCGATCCCGTGTTCTCTGCAGCATCCAACGGCAAGGTCTCCAAGCGCCAACATCCTAGCATCTTTCTAGCCAAAGCCGTACCCAGCATGCCATCCAATTCTTACCCACCGCTTAAGCCGGATTGGAATGCCTGGGGGGTTGTCGACATGGTGCTCAGCACGCTCTAGGTCTTTTTGAGTTGGTCAACGAGAGACCTGATCCCCACAAGCAAGCTGTGGAGGCCAGCAGCTCTGCCGATGGACTCCTGGGAGGGTTCTTTACCCGGGTTCGTGGAGTGCGGAAGCCTTGCACCCGCGCCGGCAGCAACGCTGCCGGACTCCAGTCGAGAGCGCCACTGGACTTTGTACGCAGCCCTCGTCCGCAAGCGCACGGCTTGCAGAGGTTCTGCTGCCAAATTCCACGACATGAACCCCCGGCCTGGGAATCAAAAAGGGGCTGGCCCGCGGACCAGCCCCTGGTATGCCTGGTTTCCACTCAGGCCGGCGCACCGCCGGCATGCGGATCGCCCAGCCGCCCGACATACTGCTCCACGAAGAGCAGTTGGTCACCGGCGCGCTTGACCACGCCCAAGAGCTGGTCCATGGTTGAGACTTCCTCGAGCTGTTCATTGACAAACCACTGCAGGAAGCTCTGACCGATATGATCGCTCTGCTTGATCGCCAGGTCCATCAGGGCATTGATCTGGCGCGTGACCTCGAATTCCCAATCCAGCGCAAGCTGAACCGCCTGCTCGGCCGACTGGATGCTGGCCACTGTCGCCTCGATCGCCGGGATGCTTACCTCGCCGCCGGCCTCGAGGATGTAGTGCACGAACTTCATGGCGTGCATACGTTCCTCGTCCGACTGGCGGAAGAAGAATGCAGCCAGATCGGGCAAGTTTTCAATCTCGAAGTAGGCCGCAATCTTGATGTACTGGTTTGAAGCGCCCAGCTCGCTGCCGATCTGCTTGTTCATCGCCTGGTTGAGTTCTTTGCTGATTAACATTTTTCAATACCCTTCCTTTCGTTGGTCGGCGGAGTGTGCAACCAAGTCTGGATCCTCCGCCTCTTATCCTTTAGATGCGTTAACACTCGATTCGTGACATCGCCAGCTCAGCCTCCCACCCCCAGGAAGTTGAGGGCGTAGATTGCGTCTTGATAATTGGGATTAATCTCCAGCGCGCGCTGGAAATCCTGGACCGCGGAGCTCGTGTCCCCAAGCCGGTACTCGGCCCAGCCGCGCCAGAGCAGCGATTCCTCGGCTTTCGAGGTCCGCGCCAGCGTCGCATTGGCCAGCGTGATGACGTCCTCGGTTCGGCCGCCGTGGAAGTACGCCAGGTAGGGTCCAAACTGGTAGCGGGTGAAACGCCAGGGCAGACCCAGCGCCAGCGCGTTGTCGAAGGCTTTCGCCGCTTCACCATAGCGCTCAAAATAGACCAGGTTCGTCCCCAGGTTGAACCAGGCGTAGGCATCTTCCGGGTTGGCCTCGAGCTCAGCGCGTGCTTGTTCCGAGGCATGCTCCCGGTTGATTTCGAGGTCGAGGTCGTCACCCAGGATGGCGGCCAGATCCGGGGGTGCGTTCTGGGGATAGATGAACATGTAGACGCGGTTAAACTGGCGCCACCCTTCGTCAAGCTCATCATACGTGAAGACCTGGTCAGGACCGATAAACGTATCCTGCCCGGTAAAGGTCTCCTGCGCGTCATCGTAGCCCGTGAGCAGCACGTAATGTCCCGCCCATCCGGCATCCGGCCCATCACTTTCGATCACATAACCCTTCTCGACAATGACTGGCAATCCGGCAGCCAGGAAACGCTTGAGGATTTCAAGCGTGCCGCCGACGCGAAAATCGGTCTCCAACCACCCCGCCCGGTTGCGCACGAAGAAAGCCAGCTCATCGATGTTGACGTTCTTATCCCCCCGGTCAGGTTTCACCAGGTCTGAGATGTCGAACTGGTCCCCCTCCCACCCGAAGTAGCGCAGGCCGAGGGCCAGCGTCGCCGGGCCACAGTTATTCCAATCCTGCTTCTCCCATTCGGGTGCGGGCAGCGAGACCCGCTCCGGGAGCGGGGTGGGGGTAGGGGTGCTGGTCGGCGGGACGCCGCTCGCGGTCGGCCGCGGCGTGTGCGACGGCCAGGGGGTGGGAGGGACCTGGTCCGGCAGCGCCTCCATCGCCGGCAATTGATCGCCCGGGAATATCCATCCCCGTATGATCCCTGAGGCTGCGTCCAGCCGCCATTCGACCTGGTCGTGGATGGGCGGGACCTGGTACAGTCCGACGAGGATGGTAGTCGCGAGCCCTGCCCCAGCAAGAAACCAGAGTATCCGTGTCCGCATTCATTTATTATAACAACCCGGGCAGAACCGGTTTACGCAGTTCCCGTAAGACTCTGTTCATGATTACACCTATAATGAAATGGACCAACACGCCAAGGATGGAGATCCATGAAAAAACCCTCACTTCTCTTCGGGGCGGCACTAGGCGCCCTCACCAGTTTGCCCCTGATGGCGATCGCCTTCCTGGGTCAGCAGCTCTTCGGCCTGGCTTTTCCGCCGTTCGATGTCTTCGATTGGATTGCGCGCACGCTGCCAGGCGGCCTGATTACGTTCGGCATTGACAGCATGGTGGCGGTCATCCGCGGCCTGAACCTGGGACAAATCTCTGACCTGGCAAAGGCCGGGGAGCGGGCGATGGCCCTGACGCTCTTCATCGTCATCTTCGCCCTGGCCGGTCTATTCCTGGCCTGGCTTACCCGACGCAGGGCGGAACAGGCATTATCCTGGAACCTGGGTACAGCGCTGGTGATCGCGCTGGCTTTCCTGCTCGTGCACGCTGCCCTCTCGCGCCCGGGACCCAGTTTGGCCGTGAGTGCGCTCTGGATCGGTGCGCTGCTGCTCGTCTGGGGTTACACGATGGATTGGCTCTTGCGCGTCGGGCCACCAGCCATGGCCAAGGAACCGGAAGCTGCGTTTTCACGCCGGCAGTTCATGTACCTGGTCGGCGGGGGCGTGCTGACCGTCGGCCTCGGATCGCTGGCGCTCAGCCGGCTGGGGGAGGATCCACACCAAGCCCCGATTCGACCGGCGCGACGGGGGAGGGGCTGCCCGATCTCACCAAGACCTCCGGCCCGGCAGCGTCACCGCCTCCTGAGATCCTTTCAGCCCGACCTGAGCCCGCACCGGGCACGCGCCCCGAGCTCACCCCGGACGACGATTTCTACACGGTCGATATCAACGCCGTCGCGCCGCGCGTCGACGGTGACAGCTGGCGCCTGCAGCTTGAAGGCATGGTCAACAATCCGCTTGTCCTCACCCTGGACGACATCCGCAGCCGCCCGTCATTCAGCCAGGTCATCACGCTATCCTGCATCTCGAACCCGATCGGGGGAGACCTGATTGGTACGGCGGTCTGGACCGGGATCCGGGTGAAGGACCTGCTGGCCGAGGCCGGCCTTCAGCCGGGCGCCCAAGAGCTGGCGATCGAATCGGCGGATGGCTTCTACGAGAGCGTGCCGATGTCCGAGTTGATGGATGACCGCACGCTGCTGGTCTACGAAATGAACGGCAAACCGCTGACAGTGACCCATGGCTTTCCGCTGCGCATTTACATCCCCGACCACTACGGCATGAAGCAGCCGAAGTGGATCGAACGCATGGAAGTCATCGACCACAACGGGCCGGGCTACTGGGTCGATCGCGGCTGGAGCGAGCAAGCCATCGTCAACAGCACCTCGGTCATCGACGCGGTCGACACCGGCATGATCGACGCCGAAAACGGTTCGGTGCCGATGGGCGGCATCGCCTACACCGGCGCACGCGGCGTGAGCAAGGTCGAGGTCCAGATCGATGATGGACCCTGGGAAACTGCCCAGCTGCGTGATCCCGGGTTAAGCCCGCTGAGCTGGGTGCAGTGGCGCTACGATTGGCCGGCCCAGGCCGGACAGCACACGGCACGCGTCCGGGCTTACGATGGCGGCGGCGCCCTGCAGTCGGTGGCCGTGCGCGGCGCACGTCCCGATGGCGCAACCGGGATCGACCAGTTTTCGTTCACGGTTGGTTAGTAATACACAGGTGACGATATCCAAGTAGGGGCACGCTGTCTCGTGCCCCTACTTTTACGTATCGCGTGCATTGCAGGGGCGACCGGCCGGCCGCCCTTACCCATTTCATGATCGTCAAGCTCAGGTTGGGTGGAACCACCTCTTCCCACCTCGCGAGTAAACTCTACCCGGGATATCAGGATATGGCGCCAGCGCTACCCGGTTGAATTGGAACAGAATCCGAGCCAAATTATGTATTCCATCGCATACCAGTAGGGGCGCATCGCGATGCGCCCCTACTATGCTTCAACGCAGCGAAGGAGGATAAAAATCGAATAGAATTAGGCCTGGGTTCGGTCCAAGCCCGCGAAGATGTTCACATCAGCCAATAGAGGTGCGGTTCTCATGAGAAAAAGCATGCTCATCTGCGCAGCTATGATCTTGCTCGGGGCATGCGCCAGTGCTCCCCAGGAAACGCCCGTCGTCCGGGTCGGCATGCTCCCCGTCCTGGATGGCCTGCCGATTTATGTCGCCCAGGCGCAGGGATTCTTCGGCGAGGAGGGGATCTCGGTCGAGATTATCCCCGTCGGATCCGCGCCAGAGCGCGACCAGCTGATGCAGGCCGGCCAGATCGACGCCATGATCAACGAAATTGTGTCGGTCCTTTTCTACAACAAGGCCGAGCCGCAAGTCACGGCTGTCCGTTTCGCCCGCGTCGCCACCGACGATAGCCCGGTCTTCCGCATCGTCGCCTCTGCCGCGAGCGGCATCACCAACGTAGATGCCCTGAAAGGCGTCCCGATCGGTGTCTCCGAAGGGACGGTCATCGAGTACACGACGGACCGCATCCTGGCCCGGGCTGGCTTCTCTCCCGGCGAGATCGTGACCCTGGCCGTGCCCAAGATATCCGATCGCATGAACCTGCTCGACAGCGGCCAGCTCGACGCCGCCAACCTTCCTGATCCAGCCGCCTCGCTCGCCATTCTGAACGGCGCATCAGCGGTGATCGATGACACCAGCTACCCGGAGATCAGCCACAGTGTGATTTCGTTCTCCCGCAGCTATCTCGGGGCCAATCCGGAGGCAGTGCGTTCTTTTCTGCGCGCAATAGAGAAGGCAGTGGTCGCCATCAACGGCGACCGGACGGCCTGGAATGATCTGCTCAGCGAGCAAGCGCTGGTCCCTCCCCCTCTCATCGGCTTGTACCAGCTTCCGGAGTACCCGGCCGCCTCTGTGCCGAGCGAAGCGCAGTTCCAGGATGCGCTTGATTGGGCCATGGAGAAGGGCTTGCTTTCGCAGCCCGTGGACTTTACCGCATCCGTCGACGGCTCCTATCTTCCCTGAGCCTGGGCCGCGCCTAGCAGCCGAAAATGACACCCGACAGCCTGCCAGCGATGATCGAACTTGAAGGCCTGACCTTCCAGTACCCGGGCGGTGCACCGGTTTTCACAGACTTTGACTGGCAGGTGCTGCAGGGTGAAGCCTGGGCCATCCTGGGTCCTTCGGGCTGCGGGAAGAGCAGCCTGCTTTACCTGCTTGCGGGCTTGCGAAGGCCAGGGGTGGGCCAGGTCCGGATCGCCGGCCAACCGCTCCAGCGCCCCCGCCCGCGCACGGGCCTGATCCTGCAGGATTTCGGCCTGCTCCCCTGGGCGACGGTCCTCGACAACGCCTCCCTTGGCCTGAAGCTGAGGCGGTTCTATGGGCCAGACGGCCGTCACGCCCCCGTGGATGAACGCGTGGCTCAAACCAGGCCGCGCCTGCAACCCTGGCTTGAGCGGCTCGGGCTGGCGGAATTGGTTGAAAGCTACCCGGCTCAGCTCTCCGGCGGGCAGCGTCAGCGCACGGCGATCGCCCGCACGCTCGCGCTCGAACCCGATTTGCTCTTGATGGACGAGCCCTTTGCCGCGTTGGATGCGCCGGCGCGCGAGTCGCTCCAGGATCTCGTCCTCGATCTGGGGCAGGAACGCGGGCTGACATTGATTCTGGTCACGCACTCCATCGAGGAAGCCGCCGTGCTTGGGCGGAAGATCCTCGTCCTTGGCGATCCCCCCAACCGCGAGCCGGTCACCGTCAACAACCCGCAGGCGGGCGCCCCTTCCTTTCGCGGCTCGGCCGGCTACCTGGAAATCTGCAACCAGCTGCGGCGTGTCCTGGAGGCGCATTCGTGACCGTACGCCGGATCCTGCTCGCCGCCCTGGGCGTGGGCGCAGCCTGGGAGGTCCTCTCACGCGCCCTCAACTTGCCCATCCTTCCCCCACCCTCGCTTGTGCTCATCGTCATGCTGCAGGAACTGGGCGGAAACCTGAGGCTCGACGCCCTTGCCAGCCTGTGGCGGGTGCTCGCTTCGATCGCCCTCGCAATCGTGACCGCCGTGCCGGCCGGGCTGCTCCTGGGCGGGTCGCCCCGGCTCAACCGGTCGCTCGAGCCAGTCATCTACCTGCTCTTCCCCATCCCCAAGGTCGTCTTCGTCCCCATCATTTTGCTCTTCCTGGGCGTGGGCGACCTGGCGAAGATCGCGGTCATCACGCTCATCCTCTTCTTCCAGATCCTGGTCCTCGTGCGCGACCAGGCAGCTGGCTTGCGGCCCGAGCTCATCTACTCCGTCCAGAGCCTGGGCGCTGGACGGCGGGCGCTGCTGCGCTTCGTTTACCTGCCTGCCAGCCTGCCGGCCATCCTGACCGCCCTGCGCCAATCGATCGGGACGGCCGTCGCCGTGCTCTACATCACCGAACTTTTCGCGACCCAGCGGGGATTGGGTTACTATATCTACCTGCAGGGAAGCACGCTCTTCGACTACCCGCGCATGTACGCCGGCGTGGTCATGATGAGCCTGCTCGGGCTGGGTTTATACTTTGGCGTGGACGCGCTTGAAAGATGGCTTTGTCCCTGGCAGAGGGTGGGTTAATCCATGGCACTCGAAACGGCATTGCTCATCGTACCTCCCAAAGAAGTGCAGGTCTTCAGCTACCCGCTCCGGTCTGAATACGATTCGGAAGCATTCGACAACCAGCTCCCGGCACACCTGACGCTGCTCTACCCCTTCGTCCCACCGGAAGATGTCGAGGCCGCTGTCGAGAAACTAAACCAGGTTTGCCGCCAGATACGACCCTTTGCGTTGACGCTCGATCGCTATGGCCGTTTCGATGATGCCATCTACCTGGCGCCATCTGACCCGGAGCCGGTCCTGGCGCTTTACCGCAAGCTGGCAGCCGAATTTCCGGAGTACCCGGTTTACGAGGGCGAGCACGGGCTCGAGCTGCACCCACACCTCACGCTGGCTCGCTTCACCTCAAGCGCCGAGGAGAAGGCCATCGTGCTGCCTCCCGAGCCCAAGTTCACCTTCACCGTGGATAAAATTCACCTGTACCTCGGTTCCACCGAAGATGACACGCCCTTCATCCCCCGGGCCGTGATCGCCCTCAACGGTAAATGAACGATACAACGGTAGCACCACGCGCCGAACAGGTGCGGGAGATGTTCGCGCGTATCGCGCGGCGCTACGACCTGCTCAACCGCTTGATGACCTTCGGCCTGGATACCGCCTGGCGGCGTGAGGCGGTTGAGGACCTCGAGTTGACCCTAGACAATCGTGTTCTCGACGTCGGCGCTGGGACCGGCGATCTGTCCTTTGCCTGTCTCGAAGCACACCCGCAGGCACGCGTGGTCGCCTGCGACTTCACCCGTGAGATGCTCACCATCGGCAAACACCGCACGGGTGCGGAGCGGATCGCCTGGGTGCTGGCCGACGCCGGGCATCTACCATTTGCCAGTGCGTCGTTCGACGGTGTGGTCTCTGGTTTCCTGCTGCGCAACGTGGTCGACCTCGACCGTGTTCTTTCTGAGCAGGAACGCATACTAAAGCACAGGGGGCGCTTCGCCTGCCTCGACACAACCCCGCCGGTACCTGGACCCTTCACCCCGCTGATCCGCTTCCACTTGCGGTGCGTTATCCCCCTTCTAGGGCGACTGATTGCCGGCGATGCCGCCGCATACCGCTACCTGCCGGCCTCGACTGAGGCCTTCGCCCGCGCCGAACGGCTGGCCGAACGCATGCGCGCAGCCGGCTTGGCATCGGTCAGCTTTGTACGCCGCGCGCTGGGCACGATCGTTATCCACCGTGGGCTGAAACCGGAATTGAAACAGGAGGCCACCGATGGACGCTTTCAGTGAGTTCGTCAAAGCGAATCTGATCCCTGGCTCAATCTCGTTCCTCCTCCTGGGTCTGGGTACGGGTGTGATCCTGCTCTATGCCGGGCGCAAGACCGAGCATTGGGGTCGCTGGTGGCTCACCATCCTGGCTGGCGCTTACCTTTTGCTCAGCTTGCCGGTAACAGCCGGCCTGCTCGAGAAGTCGCTCGGAGGTGGGTACCCACGCTTCGAGGCCGGCTCAGAGCAAGCGGTCGTGATCCTGGGCGGAGGCGGGCTGACCTACGAGGATGATGGTTACTCGACCCAGATCCTGAGCGACTCGAGTACGCTGCGTACACTGGAAGGCTTGCGCATCTCCCACCTGTTGAATGATCCCTGGATCATCGTCTCGGGCGGCGCCAGCCCCGAATCCGGGCTGACACGGGCCGAGAGCGAAACGATGCGCGAGTTGCTGCTCAACCTGGGCGTACCGGCTGAACAAATCCTGATCGAGGCTGGCTCGGCTGATACGCATGACCAGGCGCTCAACGTTCCGCCTCTGCTGCAAGCGCACGGTGTATCGGAGTTCGTCCTGGTCACCTCCACCACTCACCTGCGGCGGGCGATGCTCAGCTTCGAAGCGGCCGGGTTCAACCCCACACCGGGTCCAGCACCGGAACGTTCCGCAACACAGCCCGACCCGGCACCCCTGCTCCCGGATCTTGGAGCGCTGGAAGCCAGCCGGCGTGCGCTGCGGGAATGGATGGGTTTGCTCTACTACGCAGTCAGGGGTTGGATCTAAAGCACTTCCTCGGGAGCACAGCCCATCTAGAGGCGAGCCACCAGCAAGCCGAGGCTGAAGAGCGCAGCCTGCCACAACGCCAACATGGCAGTGGCGCCCAGGACGCGGTTCAACGCCGGGCCACGCAGGGCACGCAGGTCACCCACGAGGCGCAGCGCACGCGGCAGCGTCGCCCAGGTGAGCATCACCCACGCGGTCTCACGAAAAGCGATGACGGCAATCAGCGGGAGCAGATAGGCGAGGGCGATCAGCGAGCAAAACTCGAGCCAGCCGATCTCCCGGCCAAAGCGGGCAGGGATGGTCCGCCTGCCGGCAGCCCGGTCCGTCTCATGGTCGCGCACGTTGTTGACGACGAGCAGCGCGGTGATCAAAGCCCCCATCATGGCGCCAGCCAGCCAACCCAGGGCCGGCACGCCGCCCAGCTGGACGAACACCGTCCCGCCGACGGCAACGAAACCAAAGAAGATGAAGACGAAGAGATCACCGAGCCCATTGGCGGAAAGCGGGAAAGGTCCTCCGGTGTAAGCGAGTCCGGCCAGGATCGAGGCCAGGCCGATCACGACCACGAACGGGCCCGCGGCGACTGCGAGTGAGAGGCCAACGAGGCCGGCTGCTGCGAAGGAGATGTACGCGCCGGCTTTGACCTGGCCCGGGCTCAGGAAGCCTGCCTGCGTGACCCGCACCGGGCCCAAACGATCGACGGTGTCGACGCCGCGTTCGAAATCCGCCACGTCATTGTACAGGTTGGTGCCGACCTGGATCAGGATGGCGACCAGCAGCGCCGCCAGGACCCTTTGCGGTTTGAACCCACCTGCGGCGAAGGCAACCGCGCCACCGGCCAACACGGGCGCAACCGCCGCGTAAAGCGTGCGTGGGCGGACCGCCATAAGCCAGGTCTGCAGCGTGGATTGCTTCGAGGTGGGTTCCGGTTGTCGGTGCAAAGTTGGGGTGCTCTCCTTCGATCCTCCACCGTCCTACCGCAAGTGGGGCTCGACCAGCCGGTCGAATTATAATAGACCGGATTGAGCGACTGGAAGGCAGGCACGATGGGAGAGAACGATAGTTACGAGGACCAAAACCCGGAACGCTGGGAGACGCTCGGGCGCCGCCTGGTCTATGAGCAGCTGCCCTGGCTGCGGCTTTTCACCGAGCACGTGCGCCTGCCCGATGGGCGCGAGGTTCGCGATTACCTGCAGATCGAGACGCCAGGCTACGCGATGATCGTCCCGCTCGATGAGCAAGGCCGCATCGGGCTGGTCCGTTCCTACAAGCGCGGCCTGGATGACGTCGATGTGCAGCCGCCGGCCGGGCTGCTCGATCCGGATGAAGCACCTTTGAGCTCGGCCAAGCGTGAGCTGCTCGAAGAGCTCGGCTGCCAGGCCTCGGCCTGGCACCCCCTGGGATCCTTCATCCTGAACGGGAATTACGGCGCAGGCTGGGCTCACTTTTTCCTCGCCACCGGGTGCGTCCAGGTCCAGGAGCCCGATGCGGGTGACCTGGAACAGCAGCAGGTGCTCTGGCTCCCCGTCGAAGACGTGCGTGCCGCCTGGAGGTCGGGCGCCTACCGCCAGGTTGGCGCTTCGGCGGCGATTGGCCTGGCGCTGGACCGCATCGCCGGGCAGCAGGCCGCAGCGTGAGCCCAACACCGCCGCGCGACCTGGAGCGCGCCGCAACGCGCGGCGAGCCATCCTACGTCTGGCGTGCCGGCCAGGAACGCCGCCTGGCGCTGATCCTGGCTGCAGCCGGGGAGCGGGCCAGCGGGCGAGTGCTCGATGATGGCTGCGGTGTCGGCCAGTACCTGGCCCACCTGGGCAAACACACCCGGAGTGCCTTCGGGCTGGAGTTCGACCCCGGGCACGCCCGGTCGGCTGGTGAGCTAGCGGGCAACGTCGTGCGCGGCGCCGGTGAGGCGCTCCCCTATCCAACGGACAGCTTCGACCTGGTCCTGTCGCACGAGGTGCTGGAACACGTCGCCGATGACCGGGCTGCGCTGGAGGAGATCGCCCGCGTGCTGCGGCGGCCGACCCCGGCACACGCTGGCGGGCGGGTTGTGCTATTCGTTCCCGAACCGCGGCTATCCTTTCGAAACCCACGGCGTATTCTGGCGCGGCCGGTACCGGTTCGGCAATATCCCCTTCGTGAACTACCTGCCGCGTTCGCTGCGTGACCGCCTGGCACCGCACGTGCGGGCTTACACCCGGCGCGACCTGGCGCGGCTCATGGCTGGGCTTCCGCTTGAAATTGTTGATCGGAAGGTGATCTTCGGGGCCTACGACAACATCATTGCCAGCCGGCCGCGGCTGGGGCGAATGCTGCGCGCGGTCCTGCAGCGGCTGGAAAGCACGCCGCTGCGCGCCCTCGGGTTATCGCATTTCTGGGTGCTGGAGCGCGTTTAATCGGCGATCTCCTCTGAGCCTACGAGCATCGTTCCAGTAATTGGGATGCGGCGACCGGCTACCAGGTCCCATGCGTCGGAATGTGTTCATTTTTACAGAAATGGTTGGGCGATGGTAAGGGGCACGGCGGCGCCGTGCCCCTACTCGCAGGAACCTCCCCACCTTATGACGATGGATCGCGCCACGTAATGTGTAGGGGCGCATCGCGATGCGCCCCTACTGGATAACATTTCACCCAGCTCAATCCAACGCGGGCTTGTTTCTATTCGTGGCTGCGGATAAAGCCGATCTCCTGCACATCGACCGGCACACCCTCGATCCGGTCGGGCACGAAGTCCCCTTCGGCCAGCTGGGCCTTCGGGACCTTGTGAGAAACCAGCACGACCAGGACCGGCTCGTCCGTGGTCACCCCGCTTTTGCGCCGCAAACCTACCCCGACCCCGATGACGTTGGCTTTCGCCAGGAGTTCGTCTTCAAAGCGGGCTTTGATCTCCTGGATGCGTTCGACCCGGGGATCCGGGCTTGGGTCGAGCTCGCCGTTCACAGCGACACATCCAGGCAGTCGAGCACGCTGGCGATGGGGTTGAAAATGGTAGCCTGGTCGGAGCCTGCGAAGAGCAAGCCCACCGCCGCCAGCGAATCCGAAGCGACGAGCAGCGAACCGGAGTCGCCCGGCTGCGACATGGCCGTGCTCACCAGCTGGTGCTCGAAACGAGCCGTCCCCGAGCCGTAATTCACCTCCAGCGTGGCGTCGAGCACGACGATCTGGCCGCTCGTCAGTGCAGTCGTCCGGCCGGATTTTCGAACCGTCATCCCCAGCTGGGCCTCCGTCGTCCCGGAGGGCGCGCCGATCTCGAGGATCTCGTCCAGGAAATCGGCATCCACGTTCGGCCGGGCAAGGGCGGCGTCGACGTTGTTCACCGCCTGTGGGTCGCTGTACATCACCTCCACCCTGTGCCTGGACCCGAGCAGGCGGGCAATCATGTTGCCGAAGTCGGCGTAGGCCTGGGCCAGGCCGCATTTGGCGGGTGCGCTGGTGAACTGGATCGGGCAGAAACGCTCAAGCTCCGCCACCACATCGCCCGGAGCGCGCCCGCCGTCCGCCGTCCCTGGCTGCAGGATGGCATCGCCAGGCTTGGCATCGTTGCTGTTGGCGAGCACGTGGTTATTGGAGAGGATCAATCGTTCGCCGCTGGCGTTATCACGCACCATGCAGCCCAGCGTCCCGGCCGTGACCTGGTAATGGCCGATACTCACGCCCCCCAACGCCGGGCGCCAGCGGTCGGTGCGCGCGGGCTGGGCGCGGATGAAGCCGACCTGGATCACATCGGTTGAGATGCCGCCGATGCTCTTCGGCACCAGCGAGTTGGCGTCCAGCCCGGCGCGGGGGATCTTCTGCGTGACCAGGACCACGATGCACAGCTCCCCCGTCTTGCGCCCGGCGCTCGTCTTGTAGCCTGTGCCGACCCCGATCACGTTCGGCTTGCTCATCAGGCCGGCCAAAGCCTGCGATTTTACCTGGGCGATCTTGGCATGCTCGTCCATCAACCCCTCCTTCTACCATCCTCTGGAACCGAGTATACGACGACTCGAACGATCCGCAAGAAAGTGCATCAGGTAGAATCCGGAGATGAACACATTTATCGAAATCGCCGCCATCCTGGTCCTGATCCTCTTCAATGGCTTCCTGGCCATGTCCGAGATAGCCCTGGTCTCGGCCTCCCGGCCCAGGCTGCGTCTGGGTGCGATGGAGGGCAGGGCGGGCTACCAGGCCGCGCTCGACCTGGCCAACAGCCCGGGCCGATTCCTCTCGAGCGTGCAGATTGGCATCACGCTCGTGGGCATCCTGGCTGGCGCCTTCGGCGGCGCCACCTTCGCCGAGGCGCTGGAGGAGACCTTCACAGCACTCGGCCTCTCTCCGGGTGCGAGCGAAGCGCTTGGGGTGGCGGTGGTGGTGACGGCCCTGACCTACCTCTCGCTCGTGATTGGTGAGCTCGCCCCGAAACAGATCGCCTTGCTCAACCCCGAGCGCACAGCAGCCTTTGCCGCCCGGCCGGTACGCATGCTATCCCGGGCCGCCGCGCCGCTCGTGCGGCTGCTCAACCTGTCCACCGCGCTCGTGCTGCGCCTGCTAGGCGTGCGCCCGAGCCGTGAGCCGGCTGTGACGGAAGAGGAGGTGAAGCTGCTCGTCGACCAGGGCACCGAGCTTGGCATCTTCGAACCGATCGAGGACACGATCGTGGACCGGGTCTTCCAGCTCGGGGACCGCCTCATCCAGTCCCTCGCCACGACGCGCACGGAGATCGTCTGGCTCGATCTGGACAATCCCCTGGAGCAGGCCGCGGCGCGCATCAAGGCCAGCGGGTACTCCCAGTATCCCGTGGCGCGGGGAGATCTGGACCACCTGATCGGCTACGTCAAGGCGAACGACCTGCTCACGCAGGTTGTCGAACAAGGGGCGATCCGGCTGGAAGAGGCCCTGCTCGAGCCGCTCTACGTGCCCGGGAGCACACCCGTTTTCGACGCCCTCGAGCACATGCGCCGGGTGGGGACCGAGATCGCCTTCGTGATGGACGAGTACGGCGGGATCCAGGGACTTGTCACGCTGCGCGACTTAATGGAGGGGCTGGTGGGGGATCTTCCCGAGGCGCAGTCTCCCTCCGAGCCGGAGGTCGTACGGCTGGAGGACGGGCGCTACTTGCTTGCCGGCATGCTCCCGATCCACGAGTTCCGTGAATTGTTTAATCTGGGCTCACTCCCGGGCGAGGCGGAAAACCACTTCCAGACGCTGGCGGGGTTCGTGCTCGACCGGCTGGGCCGCATCCCGGTTGAGGGCGAGAGCGTGACCTGGTCTGGGTACCGCATCGAGGTCGTTGACAAGGACGGCATGCGCCTCGACAAGCTGCTCGTCACCCCGCCAGGCGGGTGATCCACCTTCGATCGATTCCGAGACGCCTTGCCGGTAAATTTCAAGACGAGGCGTCGGCATCGAGGCCGGCCACCCCGAGCGGCGGCGCTTCAAGCTTCGATTGCGCATATGCGGTTGGAGCAGATAAATCGGGTGCAGCGTGGGTCAGGCCGGGGGGGTGTCTAGTCTGAGGACCCGCACGGGGATGCGCCCGCTTTTGCCTTTCAACGCAAGCTGGCGCCGTTCGAGATCCGCCAGCCCAGGCCCTGCCGATGCATAAGCGTCCTCGCTCATCACGACCTCCCCGGCCTCAGCCCTCGAAGCCAGCCGGGCGGCGATGTTCACGTTGTCACCCAGCGCGGTGAAATCTGCGGCCTCCCCGCTTGCCCCGCTGATCGATCCCACCCAGGCCGGCCCGGTGTGCACCCCGACGCCGACCGGGATCCATGGTCCTTCGGCCCGGCCATGCCCGGTGACCCGCAGCAGGGCTTGGCCAGCGTCAACCGCACGCCGGGCATGCTGCTTCCCGGCAAATCCCGGGATGAAGAGCGCCGTGACTTCGTCGCCGACCAGCTTGTCGATAAAAGCATCCGCCTCGACCAGGGTCCTGATCGCGGCTTCGTAAAAACGGTTCATCAGGATGCTGAAATGGTGGGAATCCATTTTCTCAGCGATCGCCGTAGAGCCGCGCACATCAACGAAGAGCATCGTCAGCTCGATTTCCGCACCCCCCGGGAAGCGGCTCGTGAAATTGTGGCAGCCGACACAGTAGCGCGGATTCTTGGGAGATTTCCGCACCCCCTGCAGCCTTCGCAGCAGGAAGCCTCCTACGCCCGCAAAAGGCCGGTGGCAGTTGACACAACGCGGGTTGGAGGGGAGCATGCCGTAAACATGGCGGTAGTGCCGCATGCGCAGATTGCCCTCGGTGAGGTTTTTCTTCCACATTTCATCGACGGTATCAACCTTGAAGCGGCGCTTAAGCAAATCCGGGAGCTGCCGATCAGGCATGACTCACCCGCTGACCAGTGGGATTAGTCAGGAAAACCATAAAAGTGGGGCTTAACCGTGAGCGGCCAATCCCCCGAGGCTGCAGAAATCTCCTCCAGGGCTGCGATCACCCGTTCGCTTGGTGCTCCATAGAGGTTGACCTCCTTCGTGCGGACCATCTGCGTACCCTCTTTCACCCTGGAGGCTGCGACCTGAAGATGGGCTTCGAGGCCGGCTGAATCACGGAAGACCATGATCGTCGTCGCCTCGCTGCCGTCATCGTTCAAATAGGTGTGCCAGCTGAGGATCCTGGGGTTCATTCGCCCGCACGAAATCGCCCATGGCGATGTTGGCCTGCTTGAATTCCTCGAGCCTGTTAACTGGGATGGCGTAGGTTCCGACGAAATACAGCAACTGGGGCATGAACTGTGTGCCTCCTTATCATCCTTCTTGATAAATATTACAATAAATGTCGTTTTTTATCCTGGCTCGCAACCCTGACATGGGAGAAAAATGCAAACCCAGGGAGGAGGTAGTGTGATGCGGTGGAAATGGATCCCTGCAGCGTGCTTGCTCATAAGCCTGGCGGCCTGCGGCTCACCCGAACCCCAGCCAGCGGAAAATGAGCCCAGCCCGCAGCCAGCCAAGACCGAACAAAAGGCTACCGAAAAGGCTGCAATCACCTCGAACTTAATCTGCGAAAACCCACCACCGGAGGAGATCGGTGTCGGGACCCCTGTCCAATCCGAGATCAGCGATCCGCACTGGGAGCTGTGCTATTGGGTTGAACTTCCTGAAGGCCTATCGAGCGCGACCTTCCTACTCGACGGTCTGAGCGCCAACCTCGACCTGACCCTGGGTTACGGTTACGTAGAAGTGCTGCAATACGCCTTCGGGGAGTACTGGCGTTCAGGTGAAAACGGTACGACCCCCGAGGCGATCGTGATCGAGAGCCCCGTGGCCGGGCCGTATTACATCAAGGTCGGCACCGCCGGTCCGAAGCAACCTTCGCCCTTTTCGCTCAGCGTGACGACCGAACCCGCGACGGTGGCGGGCTTGACCGGCGCCCCGCTTCCCGGCCATGACCAGTGTGAACGACCGGCACAGGAGCTTGCCCTGGACGAAGCCGTGCAGGGGGAGATCACCGATCGGGGTGACGGACCGCGCGCGCGTCAGTACTACTGCATCGAACTGCCGGAAGGGTTGAGCAGCGCAACGATCGAGCTATCTGGCTTGTCCGGATTTCTGGAAATCTTCGTGCGCCATGAGGTCCCGGCGGAGTGGATGGACAGGGACCGCCAGGGCGACACGCGCAGCGTGACGATCGAGAACCCGGATCCTGGCCCGTACTACATCGACGTCGCCGTCGCAGTGGACGGTTCGAGTTCGCCTTATACGCTTACCGTCAGCGGCCAATAAGCAACGAAAGCAGGCCTGCCTGATGGCAGGCCTGCTTTTTGGTTAAGCGCCCGCCGGCCGCTAGCGAATGGGGATCGCAGTCGGAGCAGGCGCCAGGCGCAACGGGGTCGGGGAGGGAGTCGGGAGAAGCGGGATGGCGATCAGCGGTGCGACGGTCGGCGTCAAGCACGACTCGATCGATACCATTGGCGGACCCCCGTACGGGTACTCGAACACCTGGTTGTCCTGCAGGCGGACGTACATGTTGTAGCTCAGGAACCCGTCCTGGGCAGCCATGTAGGTGTTCGCCTCGGCGCCCACATCCACCGTCAGCGCCAGGCGCGTCGAGCCCGGGAACCCCTGGCCTTCACCGGTGACCTGCAGCGGGATCTCAAAGGATGGGCTTACAACTGCAGGCGAATTGCTGGGGGCGCTGTATTCGTAGCGCAGCCAGGCATCCTGAACCTGACCATACCCTGAGACGATGACTTCGAAAACCAGCTCGGTCGGGGAGCAACCGGGGCCGTAACCAGCTTGCTGGCTGGAAACACCATATTCGTGCACCTGGTAACCCTTGTCTTCTTCGGGGCAGGCACTGAGCTCCATCTCTGCCGTGGTCCCGTTTCCTGTCGGCCACTTGCTGCTCTCGCCGTCGTTATCCGTGGCGAGCAGCATGAATTCGAAAACGCCCGGGGTGCCGGCAAAGAGTGCTGCAGCATCCGCACCCAGATCAGGGTACTCGAAACGGAAGTGATCGAGCGCATCCAGGATGCCCTCCGGCATCATGACAAATTCTGTCCAGGGCGAGGTCTTCTCCGGGATCCCGCCGTTGAGCCGGTAGCGGATGACAACGTGCGAGATGCCCTCCGGTTCGATCTCGTAGGATGCGACCAGGTTCAGCCCTTCACCCGCGCAGGCCGGTATGCTGGCCGGCAGGTTTGACTCGACGAAGGTGGGCGGCGCCGGCGGCGGCAGGATGTCATCGGGCAGGTCCGGAGTCGGAGTCGCCGTGGGCGGCGGCGCCAGGTCGTCCGGCAGCGTGCAAGCAGCCGATGCCAGCATGATCAGCACCGCCACGCATAGGGATTTGGGTTTCATTAACTGCCTCTCCTCCTGATTGCATAACTCGGATAATCGTTATCCACAACCTTATAACGAAATGCATCCGGGTTTGTGACTGCGCACTGCAGCCGTTGGACCGGGCTGGCGGGGATGCTCCCTTGAGCAGCCGTGGGCGACGTGCGCGGCGCTGCAAAACGCCAAAGCCCTTGCCCGCCATCGTCCAGGGCGTTTTACAGGATGGGTGCAACAGCTTGGAGTGCGGGCCACCTCTCGGATTACTTCCCGGTGATCGAGGCCTGGGATGGCGTGCTCTTCCCCCACAAGCGGGTCGGCCCGTGGACGAACAAGTAGTAGATCGCCAGCAAACCGCTGTAGCTGACGACAATCGTGTACACGATCAAACCCAGCCTGTGCTCGGGTGCAACCGTCGGCAGGCGAGTCAGGAAGGGCACGATCAGGACCAGGTCGTAGGCCAGGAAGCCGGCCAGCTGCCCGGCTGAATTCTGCCAGCTCGGCCGAATTATGCCGTAGACGAAGTACACCGCCGCCCCGAAGAACATCCAGCCGATGATGAGCGAGAGATCAGGCGTAATCGACCAGGGGATCACGTTGGGTGATTTCAAGATCAAACGGGCGCTAACCACCAGCAGGGCGAGGATAAAGACGATAAATGAGCCTCGCACGAGGGCTGGCATTTTCGGTGTTTCTACAAGCGGGATGCGGATGCTCCACAGGACGAGTCCAATTCCGAAGAGCGCTCCGATCACGCTAAACAACCCCATGATTGTTATCGGTGCAGCACGGCTGGCAGCGCCAAGCTGAAAAGACAGCACGGCCAACGGCGTTAAAATCGCGACGTAGTCCAGCCCGATCCCAGCCAGAGCCCCGTATGCGCCGCTGGCGGTCGCCCAGAACGTCGAAGCCGCCGCGGCGGCGAAAATCGAGGAGAGGAAGATAAAGGTCAGCGGCGTCGTCCCTTCGAATGGCCACAGGTTGGTCACGGCCGGCCACTGGAGGAACAGCGCTATTGCCATAAGCGCTTGCAAGGCGCAGACCAGGTACAGGAAGATGCGAACAGATTTTTGCATATTGATCATCCTCGCCGACGGTCACCCGCCGCACTTGCAGGCGCTAGAATCGCATTGATCCGTGCACTTCTTGCGCAGGAGGCCGTCGGAGAGGCACGCCTACGCCATGGCAGGTGGTCAAGTCATGACCTCGAACTGCACCCAGGCGCATAGCTCACACCAGGCACCCGTCTTCGCTGACATGGATGCGCTCCGAGGCGCCCGCGGCGTTGAACGCCTCGACCGCGTAGTCGGCAGCCGAGCTCGAAGGCACGGCGTACTGGAAGCTGGTCGCGTTCGGTCCCAAGGTGGCTATTAGGCCGCCGTTGTAGTAGACGCGGTAGCCGTCCTCATTGTTCGCGTTGTCGATCCAGTTCAAGGTAACGGTGTATTCGCTCTGGGTGCACACCTCGTTGGCGACCACCAGCTTCGATGGGGCGGCGGGCGGCGCGGCGAGCGTCGGCGTGGGCGGGGCCGCGACCAGGGGTACGTCCATGTAGGGCCCCGCCAGCTCCAGGACGGTGCCGGAAGCCCAGCAATGCGCCCCGCTGGACGGCAGCGTCAGGTACCACCAGCTGCCTTCTGCATTGCGGCCGGCGATCGGCAGCTGCTGCCCCTGGAGCAGGGACGTCAGCACACCGTAGTTGCTCCCGGGGCCGCGCCGGCAGTTGCCGTTCTGGATGAAGGTGGCGAGCGGTTCCTCGGGTGCAGCCTGTGTCTCGGTCGGGAGGGTCGTCGGCAGCAGGATGATCGCAGCCTCCTCCGTCGGTTCGGGCGAGGCGGCCACGATCGGCTCGCTGGCGCTCATCAGCTCGCAGGTGAAGATCCCGACCAGCTCGACCGTCGATCCAGTTCCTGAGCTGCTCGTCGTGCAGCGCACCGGCGGACCTGCCACAATGGGCGAAAGAAATGCCCGCACGACCTTGGTCCCCTCTTCGGTAGGGAGGTCTTCCGTACAGGTGCCGGGTACTAAAGTCCAACGGCGGGAACCCGTGGTCGTATCAAACACGAGGGAGAGCGAAACGACATCCGAGGCGTAATTGCACACACGCACCAGGCGGACAGCCTCCGAGCGAAATTCCGGCACCGAAAGTTCGACCGGCTGCCAGACCAGCGCGTCACCCGAGCAGCTCGAGCTGGCGCGGATCGGGATGGGCGATTCGGCGGAGGGCAGGATGACATCGACGGCGTGCGTTTCGGGGTCGCGCACATCCCCGTAGCGGCCGCCCGTGGTGCTAAAGGTGAAGGTCGTGTAGGTGCTGATCGGGCCGGCCGCGCTCCCCCCAGTAGAGCCATGCATCCGCAGGCCCCCGCCCAGGATGTCGGGCATCGAGACGACGTTCACCGACACCGGCGGCGGACAGCCGTCGCCCAGGCAGCCGCCTTCGGCGGTGTCGTAGGACAAATTCACGAAGTCGCCCGGGCATACGAATGCCGGCCGGACGTCGGTCGACCAGATGATCGGCGAGCGGTCGAGAAAGCAGCCGCCCAGCAGCAGAAGGGTGGCGAAGCCCAGGCCGGCGAGCAGCCGGCGCTGGAGACGGGCGAAACGCTGCACAGTGTCAGTACGCATGAATCCTCCGAATCTCGCTTGCGGTTTCTGCAAACTCTGGCTGACCCTTCTGTCCCATCGACTGACTGCGGCGGAACCCGATCTGCGGCGCATTCAACGTAAACGTTCAACCCTGGGTCAGCGATCCATTCGCGGAGTCGCCAGGCTGCCGGCCGCGGTTTAATTGAGTTATTTTGGGTCTGCGATGCCTGAAATCATACGGCGGAACCGCACAAAGTCAACTTCGTGAACCTCATCACATGCCTCGCGACGGATGCTGCCCACATTCAGGCCGGCCGGGGGAACCAGCCGGACGTCCTCCGCGTGCCAATCCTCCACCCGACGAGATCGACCCGCTATCTGAATGCAGGGCCCAGCGGTCCTTTCTTCACCTGCGCCAAGGGGGTTCACCCAGGTGGGGTTCGGGTCAGGATCTCGATCTCGTGCCAGGCCGGCCACAGGTCGAGCACATAGGTCGTCACCACCCGCACCAGGTCGACACCGATCAGCGGCTCTTCCGGGGTGAAGGTCAGCACATCGCCTTCGTCGGTGATGCCGTCGAAGGTGTGCACCAGCGAGATGGGCTCGCCCACCTGCCGCACCCAGAGCTGGTGGACGCTGCGCCCGGGCGGGTTTTGGGCGTTGGTGAGGACGATCGCTTCGACATCGGTCGGTTCCTCGAGCGTGAACTGGATCCACTGCGGCGCCCCGCCGGAGCTGTTCCAGTAGTCCATGCTGCCATCGGCGGCCTGCTCGGGCGGATAGCCCGGCGCGTAGCTCGAAGCAGTGATCACGGCCTGGGCTGCGGCGTTGAAGCGGATGAAGTCGAAATCACCGAAGGCGCACGGATCCGGCCGGTTGACCGGTGCGAGCACGGTCGCCACGACCCCGTCCCCTTCATAGGCGTTCCAGAACTCATCGAAAGGATTGACCCCCCAGGTCCAGAACAGCCAGCCGTCGAACCCGTAGCTCGCACGAATTCGACCTGCCACGCCTGCAAGGCCGCTGCGGCGCGTTCCGGCCGTGGCGTAGTTGCTCTTGTCGGCCCCGAATTCACCCATCACGATCAGCTTATCACCGGCCCCGATCATGGCGAAGTTTTCGAAATGCTCCTGGATGGACAGGTCGTACCCCGGATAGGCGTGGAAATCGAGGAAATCTAGCTCCGACTCGCGCACCACCCGGTCGAGGTAAACCAGGCGCAGGTCGCCTTCACGTACCGGGTTCGGCTCCTGCTGCACGAAGAAGCCCATCGTCACCAGCGCCGTCGGATCGAGGGCCTGGATCGAATCCCGCAGCTGGTCGATCCAGTACAGCCAGCCCTCCTCCATCATCTGCACCCGGGAACCCGGATCGGCCATATCATAGCTGGAACCATTGGCTGTTGTGACGGTGCCGGAACTACGGCTCAGGGGCTGGGAATCGGCTTCGTAGAAAGCTTCATTCTTCAGCTCGTAGGCCAGCACGGCGTCGAGCGCAGCCCCGCGCTCGATCAGCCCCTGGATCAGGTCCTGCCAGTACATGCGCTCGGCGTTGATGCCGTGCTCATCGAGGTAAACCCCGTTGTAGCCTGCGAAGGCGGCGCGGGCGAGCTCCTGGCTGTAACCGCCGTCATCCGGGACCCAGTCGTCTGTGAAAACAACGTAGATCCCGTACTGCTTCGCCAGGCGCAGGAACTCGGTCATGTTGTCCAGGTAGGCGTCCGAAAGCCCGCCGGCCGGATCGCCAATGCAGCCGCCGACGCTCTCCCCAGCAAGCGTTCTTCCACATCCGCACCGTGTTGAACCCCTGCGCCGCCATCTGCTGGAGTTCCCCTTCCGCCTGGTCGAGCTCACCGAAAGCGGTATTGAAGAGGGCATCGACCCAGATATTGCCCTGTCCGGGCGACGGCCTGGCAACCCAGTGGACGTAGTCGGCGCCGCGCGGGATGAAGCGTTCACCTGTCAGGCGATCATAGAACTCCGCACCCGAGTCCCCCTGACGGATGCCGATGCGGTGCTCGATAGGCGCTGGCACAGCAGTTGCTGTGGGGGCGGCGGCTGCAGAACTCGTTTCCGGCGTCGATAGAGAAGGGGAGGTCTCCTCCGCTGCTGGAGCGCAGGCTTGTAAGGCAGTGAACAACACAAGAACAACCAGCGCTCGGCACCTGATCATGGTCGGCCTCCAGGAGCCCGTAAAGGGGACACCCCTGCCAGGCGCAGGGGTGCTCGAGCTCCAATGAACGCCAAGCATAAGCGAAACGAGGCTCAATTACAACCGTTTTCGTCCGGATTGGGATTCTTGGGCGAGACCAGAAAATCGTCCTTCACGCGGTACTTGACGAAGATTGGCCGTTCTTCTCCCCCAGCGAAGTCGGTTGCGCTGCAGTTACCTTTCAACTTGCCCGAATCCAACGAGGGAGCCATCTGGCTCCCTCGCTCCAGTTGAGGCCCTCGCTTAGACAGCAGTCGTAGGTACTCGATCGATATCAGCCTGCATGCGGTAGCCGAGCAGGATCAGCCCGATCGAAGTGCCCGAAGTGCCCAGGACGAAGATCCAATCACCCAGCAAGCCACCGTTCGATTCGATCGCAGATCCGACCACGAAGATTAGCGGCAGGAAGATACCTGCCAGGAGCGGGGCGAAGTTCCAGCTCGAAAAGACCTGGCGCCGCATGGTTACGATCCCGAAGCTAGCGAGCGCGAGCGTCATCGTCAGCAGCCCGGCGACCCACGCAGTCCATCCAGCCTCTGATGTGTTCATGATCGTCATCCCGCCCAGCGAGATCACGCCGCCCACGATGGCGGCGATGAGCAAGAAGGCGCCCAGGCCTCCACTGCGGTTGGCATAGCCGGAGCGCAGCCCCAGCAGACCCACCACGAAAAGGAGCTGACCGAGGCCCATGCCCGCAATCTGGCTGATTTCGTAGAAGGCATCGACCCCACCGATCGGGTCATTCCAATCTGAATCAAAGTTTCCGAGGATCAGGCCGGCGGAGAACAAGATCGCCCCGGCCATCAAAGCCCAACCACTCCACTTCACAAATTTCTCACGGTCCATCTCAAACCCTCTCTCGACATGCTCCTCGACCGTCGTCCGGACCAGGTCAAGCGTGGTGCGGAGCCAGAGTGCGGCCATCCCCCACAGTCCGCCACGGCGGTACTCGCGCCGGCAGATATCGCGGAAGACCTGCAGCATAGGGGCTCCATACTCTGCTCGAAACCGCCCCGGGTAGGCGGCGAGGAGCGTGCTGTAGACTCGGACGGAAAGCTCCACGGGGGCGGGCAGCCCTTGATCGCCGCGCATGGGTCTCTCCATCATCCGATCCCGGCCAATACGTTCTTGCGGCGCGCCAGCGTCATCAGCGCCGCCATCCGGTCGATCTCGGCCCGCAGCACTTTGCGGCCGAGCCCGGTCTGGCGGTAGTAACGCCGGCGTTCGTCGTCGAGCGTCGGGTCGGGTCGGTCATCGCTCTCCTCGATCAGGCTGGCTGCCAGCATGCGCTTGATCGAGCCGTAGAGCGTCCCAGGGCCCATTTGGACTTGACCCTCGGTCATGAGCTCTACGTCCTGCATGATGGCATAGCCGTGTTTCTCATCGTCGGCCAGCGCCAGCAGGATGTGGAAGACCGCCGGGGTCAGGGGGAGAAAACTTTCGGGTGCAGGTGTCGTTTCCGTCATGGGCCGCTCCTGTCCATAGGATATATCTGCGCATGATATATCCGTTGTCGATATAATACCCGATAATTAAGACTTGTCAAGTCTGATTTGAGCCGGGAGAAGCCAGGATCCTGCGGGGAGCGAACGTTGCTCGCATGCGCCCGGGCGGCCTGCCTTGAGGCTCAGCGGCCGGGTCTGGAAAGGCGCAAGTTGAGGGACTTGCGCGTGCCCCGCCACCCTGGGAGGTAACGGTCCATCAGGGCCTTGAAGCGGGCGTTGTGGGAGGGCTCGAGCAGGTGGACGAGCTCATGCACGAGCACGTACTCCAGGTATTCAGGGCTGAGGCGGGCCAGCTCGATGTTGAGGCGGATCGTGCGCGGTTTTGTGCTGCAGGAACCCCAGCGGGTCTTCATCGCCCGTAGGCTTACCCTGGCGACCCGCACGCCGAGCACCTTTTCCCAGCGCTCGAGCAGCGGCTTTACCGCCGCTTCTAGGTCTTCCCGGTACCAGGACTGGATCAACGCCTCCCGCTTAGCCCGGCTTGTGCCCGGGCGGACCGCCAGCCGCAGCGCCGCGCCCCTGAGGGCGACCCCGGGCGTGCCCCGGGTTTCGACCACCTGCAGATAGACCGTCTCGCCCCAGATGGAAAACGGCTCGCCGCTGACGTACTTGTGCTCCACCGGTTGCGGCCGGGAATGCACTTTCTGCTGCTGGCGGCGGATCCAAGCCAGCTTCGAACGGGCGAAAGCCTCCAGCTCGCGGTTTGACATCCGCCTGGGGGCCGACATGCGCACCTCGCCCGCGCCGTTCACACGCAGGTAGGCGTGCTTGATGGCTTTGCGTGTGACTTCGATGTCGATTCCCCTGATGGAAATTCTGGTAGCCAAGCCGTTCGCCTTCCCTACTTGCCGTGTCAGGCGTAGTGTACCCGCTTCGCACGTGGCCAACCCGTTGCATGGCTGTGTCCTCCTGCGCTGTCAAGGATGATCTGTCGTCGTATCCCGCCCAGCGACTGCCCCAAGATAGACCGCGACGATGACCATCACCCCACCCAGCACGACCTGCCAGGTGACGGGTTGCTCCAACAGCATCGCCCCCAGGGCGACAGCGACGACCGGCATGGCGGAAATGGCGAAGGTCGCAGCGGAGGCGGACCAGCTGCGGATGACGAACAGGAAGAGCTGGAACAATCCAACCGAGCCCAGCAGCACAAGCCAACCCAGCGCCAGCCACGTCTGCCCATCATAGGGCAGCGACCAGTGTTCGTTGAGGGTGAGCGAGCCGGCAGCGAGCACGAACGCCCCGGCCGACATGCCAATCGCATTCATGCTCACCGGGTTCACCTTTGGGTAGGCCTTGGCAACGACGGTGGATGCGGCTCCCGCCAACGCCCCGACAACAACAAGGAGCAGGTAAAGGAGGTTGATGCTTCCACCGAGCACCCCAACCGAAAGCACGGAAATCCCGGCCATGGTAAGTAAGCCCCCCGCAACGCCACGCAGCGACAACCTCTCCTGACCGATGGCTGCGGCGATCAGCAATGTGAAGAGCGGTGTCGCAGCCATCACGACGGATACGGTTCCGGCTGCCAAACCAAGCAGGGCGGTATACAGGCAGGCATAGACCACGCCGAAGCCGAGCAAACCGTAAAGCACAGCGCCTGTGGCCGCTTTCCCGCGCGGCAGGTCGATCCCTCGAACGACCGTGATGATGAAAAATATCAAGGCCGCGGCGGCGAACCGCAGCGCGGCGCCAAAGAGAGGTGCCAACTCCTGGTTGCTGAAGCTTACGGCGATGAAATTTCCTCCGCCGATCAGGACGGCAGCAAGAAATGCCGCGAAGGTGTTTTTACCCGGTTTGTCCTCCATACTCTACCCTCCCCTGGGCGCACATTGAGCTCATCTAGCTTTCAAGATGTTAGACAATTTTTGTCCTCTTTACAACCCGGTTGGATTGCCATGTGGCAGGTGGGGCTGACCGGCTCCCGCAGGCCTGCCGGCCCGTCATCCCTCGCTCATATGGGTTCCTTACATGAGGGAACGGATCAGGGAGATCCACCACAATGGAGTTCATGGTCGATCGGACGCTTGCCAGGAATGGATCGTGTCTACATCGAAGATGGCAGCCATCAGCGCTGCCAGCCAGGTTTTTCTCTCCGCGCTAACCCGTTCGTTCGATGGTAAATCGCGCCGTATCGTTCAGGTTTCGAACGGCCTGGCCGGTTAACGATGTGCTTGGTTGACCATCTGTACTGTGGGGTTTCTTGAGGGTATCCTCGGCAAGCTCACGAGGATGCGGTGCTTCCTGCCGGGCAGGTGGGCGTCAGGCCAAACACCTATCCTCAGCTCGCGGCACCGGATGGGTCGATCGCGAAGATGTGACTTGCCCCTGCCTCACCTTCCACTTTAAGGAATCCGAGCGTCTCAAAGAACTGTGCCGATCGATCATCGAACGTCCTCAAGCGGACCAGGTCAAATTGACCGACCGCATCTCCGATGGCTTTCGATACCAGCTGCTTCCCCACCCCCATGCGGCGGAAATCGGGGTGAACGTAGAGCCGGCGAAGCCGGCCGATGTTTTCATCCTCCCTGTAGGGGTCTTGATTGAGACCACAGATCCCCACCAGGCGCGTTCCAGCACGCGCCTCATACAGGGCTTCGCCAGGCAGTGAGAACCGGTTGGTCTCCGCTTCCCATTCACGGATAAGCCAGGAAAGGGGCTTGAACCCTTCCGCGATCGCCGCCTGGAGTAATTCGCCCCGGATGTCCTCGGGCAAACCGTATACCTTCCGTACGGCCAGGTTTCTCAGCATGAAAATCTACCCGCTCCTCCCTGAAGAGGCCGCCAGCCCCGAGTTTCCTGCTGCCTGGAAAGTCATAATCATTGACAGCGTGGCCGGTGCGATCGTTGATCCAGCCGAACCCCTCTGGAGGCCAAGATCCAGCTGCGGCGGCGGGATGTTTTACCACAGAACACTTGAAAAGACTTGTAGGGGCGACCGGCTGGTACCAGGTGAGCTACCCGAGCGAGGTTGATCGAGCATCTGCCCCCCTATTCGAGGGATTCAGCACTCCGTACACGAATATTTGAGAACGTGATTTCGCCGATCTCCCAAATTTTCAACAGACCGATCTTCCCACTCGTATTGCTGTTCTGAGGAACAAATACCGATCCGATCTCCTCCCCGTCGAGGAACAGTCTCGCCCTTCGATCGATGATGCTGATCAGGACCGTATGTTTCTGCTCGCCAAAATTCAGACTGCGCAGAGAGGAGAAAAGAAACCGTCCACCGCCACCCTCGTAAATTGAATCAGCACTGATTGCTTGCTGGTCGCTGGCCACGGAGAAGATCAGGTTGCCAGGCGTAAGCGAGCCGCCGTTCCCATACAGAATAATATTGGCCGCCGAAAAGGCGTTGGTACTCTCGATGTCCATTGAAATCTCGACATCACCGGCGAAGATTTCCTGTGACCAGGCAAACGTGTCCTTGGACCCGACCGCTGTATACTTTCCCCCTTCGGCAAGCCATAAGTCGTCCCCGGGTACGACAAATTCGATGGCTTTCCAGTCGGATAGCGCAAGGTTGGGACCTGCAGTCGGGAGCGCGGCTGCCGGGTTGGTGTCCTCAACGGCGGTCGGGCTCGGATTCTCAACACCGCTTTCGTTCGTTGCGACAACCGCCGCCGTGTTGTCAGACGCATCATCGGGCGCGGATAACTCCGGGTAGAGCAGGAAGGCGCCGCCCACGGCCAGCAGCAGCCCGACCACCCACGTCGCCCGGCCCTGCCTGACCGTGACCTGCTGGATGCTGATGATGCCAACGCCGGCCAGGACCATGAACCCGCCAATCAAGAGCAGAGCCAGGCCGATAAATCCCCCCGTGGAATTGATGGGAATGTTGTTGAGGAAATCCATGCTGCGTCCACTCCTGGGTCAGCGTGTCCCACGGGTTCAGGGCCGGAAGCTGCACGCGGCGTCCATGGGTCCAGCCTGCACGGATCCCCTCGGTGTGCGAGGCGCAAGCAGGGTGAGCACCTGACAGGTTTGAGAATAGACGATATTCACACCGCCTACAAGCTGACGATTGTCACCACCGTGAGCCGCTTCGAGGAATACGAAAATCGCCCGTTGGGGCGCTTGATCGACGCAACCGTAGGGGCGACCGGCCGGTCGCCCCTACAGAAGATTCCACCCCATCCTTAACCAAGCGTAGGGGCGGGGTCCCTGCTCCACACCGGGCGCGAGTGCACTGAGCGTGGTTACCATGAAGCCATCGACACGTATCCCGGCCCCAAGCTCGCAAGCCCGCTTTACTCCACCTCGATTTCGACATACGGCCTGGCACCGAACGGCTCCCCGGCCGGGGTGAACATCTGCCACACACCTCGGCCAAGCCCAGCTGCTTCCGGCGCAATGAGCGTGACGGTCAGGTCGACCTCCCCGCCCGGCTGGACGACGGGGACGGGGATGCTGCGTGGACCAGACATGCGGTCCCCGGAGAGGTATGTGAAGCGGTAACCACCCCAGGGGCAGTCCCCGCTGTTGCGCAGCCTCCAGACCTTGTTGAAGACCGTGCCAGGGGCAAGGCGGGTCCCATCCGGGATGGTCACATCGGCCACGAACTCGGAATCGTCCCGGCAGGTCGCGGGAACAGCCGCGAAGTCGAACGGATCTTCAGCGATGAAGGTTCGCGACCCGTCCAGCGAACCGAGTAAGAGGCGGCGAGGCGGCGCGTAGGTCACATAAAGGAAGCGGGTCTGGTCGAGCCACTCGAGCGACTCGATCTGCTCGCCAAAGTCAAATGCCGGGCTGCATAGCTCGACTGCCTGCACGGCATTCGGGCACAGCGAAAACAGCTTCGCCCGCCCATGGGCCAGGCCTTGCGGATCGAATATCAGGGGTTCCAGGGCATATGCGTTGCTGCTGGGCGACCACATCACGCCGGGTGAACCCTCGGCCATCTCCAGTGGACCCAGGTCTGGCTGGATGCCCGTGATGATCCAGCCGCGCACCTCGCCCCCCTCGCCTGCCGGCCCCCTTGGCGCCCAGCGGTCGAAGACGACCCGGGCCCCGTCCGGCGAGAAGGCGGGGTAGGCAGAGCTCGCCTCGAGCGTGATGACGGCTTGTGCAGGAGATCCGTCGGCGGGTACGCGGTAGACGGTATAGCGGATCAGGATGGGGGATACCTCCTCGATCGGACCCGTGATCAGCACTGCGCTCGAATCCTTGGTCCAGATCCGCATCGGCGTGATCGCTCCGGGAACGCCGTACGCAGGGTACACGAAGAGGTCGGGGTGCCGGTTGCGGCCATCGGTGTCGACCATGCTGAGGCTGGTGGTGGAAACCAGGGCAACCTGCTCGCCGTCCGGCGAGATGGCGAACTCCAGGTTTTCTGCGGCAGGAGCAAGGACCTCCGTCGCTGAAGTTACCGCATCCACGACGTACACGCCGCTTAACGGGGTATGCGCTCCCTCACCATATCCGTGCGCGTTGTACAGGTTGCCACTGTACAGCAGGCGTTGGCTGTTGGGGATCCAGGCCAGGCGCGGGAAATTGGTCGAGTTGGCCTCTGCGGCATTGAGCTGGGTTCGCAGCGCCCTGGCTGAGACCAGTTCGCGCAGGTTCGAGCCATCCACACGCATGACCCATAGGGCGGACTGCTCATTGGCGTCAAACCCGCCGGCGGCGAAGAATGCCCGCCGGACGAAGGCAAGCATCTGACCATCGGGGCTTACCTCGACCCGGATGACGTCACCCGTGTTGTAGAGGGAGCGGATCCCGCCGGTGGCTTCCTCCCAGGCAAGGATGTTCCCGTCCTTGACAAAGACGATCTCCGCCGTGCCTCTGGCTGCGGGGTCCGGTTCGGGAGCCTGGGCAGCAGCAGGGGGAATGAAGGCAATCGAGTCAAGTACCGTGCTGTAAAGTCGCTCGAACTGCTCGACGACGTCAGCCGGGTCAGCGGGATAGGGCAGGACGAATCTCAATTCATACAGGCGGCCTTCGTGCACGACCATGATCGTCCGCAGGCTGTCCTGCGCCGGCACAGAGGCCAGTACGACGGCTTGCTCGCCGTCGATGATGAGGGTGGAGCGGTCGGTTTCGAACCCTTGCTGCGCAATCAGGGCATCGGCCACTTGATCCGCGCTGCGGCCAGCGGCCTCCTCGACCGCAACAAAGGAGCGGGCGTTGTGGCACCCCATCGTGGGTCCGGCAGGCACGAGGCAGAACCCGCCCGTAAAGGAGCCGATTAGCTGGAGATCATCCGGGTAGAGCAGGCAGTAGCCCATGGGTTCGTTCTCGAGGAGCAGCGTGCCCGGTTTCACCTCTGGGCACTTTGGGGACTCCGTCGGCGTCGGCTCTGGCCGCAGGCTTGGGGTCGGCAAAGGAAGTATCTCTTGAACAGGCGTGGCAGGGCCAGCCTTGCATCCTGCCAGGGCTGCCATCATGAGCGCAGGCAACAACAGGGTTTTCATCATCGGGGATTTTCACCTCACCGGCGTCCACCGCCTCGTCGCAGGAGGTGGCTGGAAACTCGAATTAGGAGTTCAGGTTCGGGACGGGCTGCGGTGGGTGGGATGCGAATGGGCGAAGCTGGGCTTCCCGAGTGGGGCGGGCCGCAGCCAATGTCTGTGAATAAGGCTGTGTCTTGGGCCTGGGATGGGATTTGAGCGAGGCCAGCCCTTCGCCGACGGGGTCATCCGATCCTCACCAGGGGAGATTAAGTCCCCTAAGGTGATCTAATTTGCATGATATTTTATGCATGGTATGGGATGGATGTCAAGGATGATCTCAACAGGAACCGTACCAGTCTGAAATCGCCTGCAAACCCGGAAAGACGTCGTTGGATCTGGGGCCGCGCGCGTAGGGGCGGGGTTACCCCGCCCCTACGAAAATCCAAATTGGTGGGAGAGATTACATGTTAATCGCGTGGCCCTCGGCGTCGTGGGCGGCTTCCATCAGCGCCTCGCTCAGCGTCGGGTGCGCGTGCACGTTGCGGGCGATGGTGAGCTCCATCATCTGGGCGATGGTCAGCTCCGGCAGCAGCCCGGTCCTCCATTCCGTAAAACGGGATCAGGATTTCCCCAGGTGTGCCTTGAACTCCTTGAACGCATCGAGCTTGCCTTCCGAACGTGACCAGGCTTCGATCTCCTCCAGGTCGATGTGGTTTTGCACGGCCACCATCTCCGCCTGCGCCAGGCACTGCCGGTCCCCCCAGTGATAATACTGCACAAGACGGTCCTTCACGCATTCGGTCGGCGAGATGACCCGCAGCAAACCCGTTTCGAGGACGATCTCATGAATCTCCCTCACCGGCGAGTTGCCGATGGCCAACGGACCGGACGGGAATTCGACGAAATACGCACTCCCGGGATGCCCGAAGTGGCGTCCCTGCTGGGAAAAGCCAATCTCCTCCATCGCCGCGACCAGTTCGCCGCGCTTCGTCAGGTAGACGTTCACCAGATCGATGTCCATGGAAACATAGGCACCGCTGGTGTACAGGACCGTCGCCGCGCCGCCGGATAGCACGACCTGGATGCCCTTTTCCCTCAAGTGGGTCTGGACATACGCGGCCAGCTCGGCCTGGTCCATCTCCCCGATCGGCTTCATCCTGGCTTGCCCCGCCGGCGCGGCCGGCGCCGGTTCATCAGCAGCTGTTCCTGCTCTTGCTCCGGATAGAATGCAACCGCCTTCTCGAGCAAGGCGCGGCAGCTCCTCCAGGAACGCATAGCGTGGATTAAATTCATACAGCCGTGTCCGGCCGACGGACCTGCTCACGATGACCCCGCCCGCCTCGAGCTTCTCCAACTGGTCCTGGACCGGGTACAGGTCCGTCTCGAAGAAGCGAGCGATCTGACGCGCATAGCCTTCTTCGCGTGCGAGAAGGAAGACCAGCACCCGCTCTCGGTTCGTGGATCCCATGATCGGTTCCAACATCGACGCCTCGGCTTGACATTCCGGGGTGTCCTGCCCCGGCTTTACCGACCTATTTTTTAGGTCATATGACCTATTTTATAAGTCATTTATCCTGCGCTGTCAAGCGGTTGCTGGAAAGGGTGAAAGGGGACGCCGCATTGCCGTCTGGGACCTGGTGATTCTAGTACTGACGCAGGGGCGACCGGCCGGTCGCCCCTACAGGAGGATCCCCATCCTTAACCAAGCGTAGGGGCGGGGTGACCCCGCCCCTACGAAAATCCGAATTGATGGGAGGGACTAGATGTTGATGGCGTGGCCCTCGGCGTCGTGGGCGGCTTCCATCAGCGCCTCGCTCAGCGTCGGGTGCGCGTGCACGTTGCGGGCGATCTCGGCCGGCGTGAGCTCCATCATCTGGGCGATGGTCAGCTCCGGCAGCAGCTCGGTCACCTCCGGCCCGACCAGGTGCGCACCCAGGATCTCGCCGTACTTGGCATCGGTCACCAGCTTGACCCAGCCGGCTGCCTCCCCCAATCCGAGCGCCTTGCCGTTGGCCATGAACGGGAAACGGCCGACCTTGACCTCGTACCCGGCTTCGGCCGCGCCCTGCTCGGTGTAGCCGAACGACGCGACCTGCGGCTGCGAGTACGTCGCCCGGGGCATCATCCTGTAATCGAGCGTGGTCGTCTCCACCCCGGCGATGTTCTCGGCGCAGATGATCCCCATGGCCGAGGCCACATGCGCCAGCATGAGCTTGCCGGTCAGGTCGCCGATGGCCCAGATGCCGGGCACGTTGGTCGCCATGCGCTCGTCGATCGTTGGGAAGCCGCGCTCGTCCAGCTTCACGCCGGCCACCTCCAGCCCCATCCCGCCCGAGTTGGGCCGGAACCCGATCGCCACCAGCGCCTGGTCCGCTTCCAGCACTTCCGCGCCCTTCGGACCGGAGACGCTGACCTTGACCTTGGTCTTCAGGACCTCGATCCCCTCGACCTTCGTCCCGGTCATGCAGCTTGATGCCGCGCTTCTTGTAGGCCTTCGCCAGTTCCTTGCTGACTTCCTCATCCTCGGTCGGGGCGATGCGCGGCAGCATCTCGACCAGCGTCACCTCGACGCCGTATGAGCTCCAGATGGTGGAGAACTCCAGCCCGATGGCGCCGGCGCCGATGACCACGACCGACTTCGGCAGCTTCTCCTGCAGGATCGCCTCCCAGAAGGTGAGCACGCGCTCGCCATCGATCTCCACGCCGGGGATCGACATCGCCGTCGCCCCGGTGGCGAGCACGAAGTCCTTCGCCTTCAGCTGCTGCTTGGTGCCATCCTCAGCCTCGACCTCGATCGTCTTCGCTTCGACGAATGCCGCCTTCCCCATGTGGACGTCGATCTTGTTCTTCTTCATCAGGAAGCCGACGCCCTTCACCAGGCGATCGGACACCTCCCGGCTGCGTTTGACGGCCGCGCCGTAATCGAGCTTCAAGCCCTCCACCTGGAAGCCGAACTCGTCGCCGCGCTCGCGCAGGGTGTGGGCGACGTCGGCGTTCTTCAGCAGGGACTTGGAGGGGATGCAGCCCACGTTCAGGCAGATCCCGCCCAGGAACTCCTTCTCCACGATGGCGGTCTTCAATCCCAGCTGGGCGGCGCGGATGGCGCAGACGTAGCCGCCCGGCCCGGCGCCGATCACGATCAGGTCATATTCGGTCATGGAGCGTTCCTCCAGGAAAATGTCGATCCTATTTTATCAAGCGCCAGGACCTATCAGGCCCAACGCTCGAGTTTTTGGACAAGTGTGCCCAGGAAGTGATCGCCGACGGCGCCGTCCAGCATGCGGTGGTCGAAGGTGAGCGTGAGGTAGACCATCGGCCGGATGGCGAAGACATCCTCCACCCCGCCGTCGGGTCCTTTCAGCTCACGCGCCATCACCCGCTTCTGCAGCGCGCCCACCCCGAGGATGGCCGCCTGCGGCTGGTTGATGATCGGCGTGGCGAAGAGCGAGCCGGAAACGCCGTGGTTGGTGATGGTGAACGTGCCGCCCTGCACCTCGTCCGGCTGGAGCTCCTTCGCCCGGGCCCGGGCGGCGAGATCGTTCACGGCGCCGGCCAGCGCCAGGAGCGAGAGCGACTCGGCCTGCTTGATCACCGGCACGATCAGCCCCTCGTCGCCCATCGAGACCGCCACGCCCAGGTTCACGTGGGGATGGAGCACGATGCCGTCCTCCGACCAGGAGGCGTTCACGACCGGGACGGCTTTCAAGGCCGCCACCGCCGCAGCGGCAAAATAGGCCGTAAAGGTGAGCTTGACCCCGTCGCGGGCGAACTGCGCCTTGTGCGCCTCCCGGTGGGCGACGACGCGGCCCATGTCGGCTTCCATCACGGTCGTGACATGCGGGCTGGTCGCCACCGAGCGCACCATGTGCGCGGCGATCGAGCGCCGGACCGGGGTATGCGGGATGACCTCGCCCGGCGCGTGCGGCTGCCGGCGGGCGCCGCCTGGCGCTGGCCCCGTAGACCTCCTCCGACGGGCGGAAGAGCTCGCCCGAGGCGGGCGAATCCCAGGGATCGGCGCTCGTCACACCCTGACTTGACGGCGGCCAGCGCGTCCTTCTTCGTGATGCGGCCGCCCCGGCCGCTGCCCTGGATGCGCGCAAGATCGAGCTTGTGTTCGGCGGCGATGCGCGCCACGACCGGCGAGATGAAGCCCAGTTCCTTCGCGGCCGGCGCAGGAGCCGGCGCGGCTGCCACCGCTGCCGCGGGTTCTGCAGCTGCAGCTTTGGGCTTTACCGGAGCCACGGGCGCTTCGGGGATCTCTTCGCCCGGCTCACCGACCACGGCCAGCAGCGTCCCGGCCTGCACGGTCTGGTTCTCAGCGACGTAGAGCTTGAGGACGGTGCCGCTGGCCGGCGAGGGCACTTCCGTGTCGACCTTGTCGGTGTTGATCTCGACCAGCGCTTCGAATTCCTCGATCGGGTCGCCTTCGGCCTTGAGCCACCTGGTGACCGTGCCTTCGACGACCGATTCGCCCAGCTGGGGCATGATGACTTCAGTGGCCATGCGTCACTCCAATTCGCCCATGCGTGTTTTCCACCTAAAAGCCAGCCAGGTCGCGGGCGGCGTCGGCGATCTTGACCGGGTCGGGCATGAACCAGTCCTGCAGCGGGTGGCTGTAGGGCATGGCCGGGCACGTCGGGCCCGGCCAGCCGCTTGACCGGCGCATCCAGGTCGGTGAAAGCCCTGGTCGGCGATGACCGCCGCCACCTCCGCGCCGTACCCGCCGGTCAGGTTGTCCTCGTGCACGATGAGCGCCTTGCCCGTCTTGCGCACCGAGGCCAGGATCGTCTCCTTATCGAGCGGCAGCAGGGTGCGCAGGTCGACGACCTCGGCCTCGATCCCCTCGTCCCGCAGGGCGTCCGCCGCCTGCAGGGCGTAGTGGTGCATCATGCCGTAGGCGAAGATCGAGACGTCGCTGCCCATCCTGCTCACCTTCGCCGTCCCGAACTCGACCAGGATCTCCTCGCCCTCCGGCACCTCGCCCTTGATCAGGCGGTAGCCCTTCTTCGGCTCGAGGAAAAGCACCGGGTTCGGGTCGCGCACGGCCGCCTTGAGCAGGCCCTTGGCATCGTACGGGTTGGACGGGATGACGACCTTCAGGCCGGGGACGTGCGTGAAAAAGGCTTCGACCGATTGCGAATGGTACAACCCGCCGCCGATCCCGCCGCCGTACGGCGCGCGGATCACCATCGGGACGGTCCATTCGCCGTTCGAGCGGTAGCACATCTTGGCCGCTTCGCTGACGATCTGGTTGAAGGCCGGGTAAATGAAATCGGCGAACTGGATCTCGCAGATGGGGCGCATGCCGTAGAGCGCCGCCCCGATGCCCACGCCGACGATCGACAGCTCGGCCAGCGGCGAATCGATGACGCGCTCGGCGCCGTACTTCTCGAACAAGCCCTGCGTGGCGCGGAAGACGCCGCCGCGCGCGCCGACGTCCTCGCCCGTGATGAAGACGCGTTCGTCACGCGCCAGCTCCTCGTCCATCGCCTGCCGCAGGCCCTCGATGAGCGTGATCTCAGCCATGCTGCACATCCTCGACGTAGACCGGGTGGCTCGCGTCGGCCACATCCGGGTAGGGCGCAGCTCTCGGCGTCGGCCACGGCCTGCTCGACCTGCTCGCGGGCGCGCTCGTCCAGGACCTGGGCATCCTTCTCGGTCAGCACTTTCATCTCGCGCAGGGTCTTCTCGAACGCCGGCAGCGGGTCGTCCTCTTTCATCTGCTCGACTTCCTCGCGTGGACGGTAGGAGCGGTCGTCATCATCGGAGGAGTGCGGCGTCATGCGGTTCACGCGCACCTCGATCACCGTCGGCCCTTCCCCGGCCCGGGCGCGGGCAACGGCCTGGGTCATCTCGGCGTGAACCGCCAGCGCATCGAGGCCGTCCACGCTCACCCCGGGCAAGCCGAGGCCATCGGCCTTGCGGGCGGCCGAGTCGACCGCCATCTGCAGCGAGCTGTGGACCGAGATGGCGTACACGTTGTTTTCGATCATGAAGATGACGGGGAGCTTGTGGATGGCGGCCCAGTTCACCGCCTCGTACCACTCCCCCTGCGAGGTCGATCCTTCGCCGATGCTGGTCAGCACGACGGCTTTCTCGCCGCGCAGCTTGATCCCCAGCCCGATCCCGGAGGCGTGCGGCGCCTGGGTGGCGACGGGCGAAGAGTGGCTGACGACGTTCGCACTGCGCAGGCTCCAGTGGCTCGGCATCTGGCGTGCGCCGGAGGTCGGCTCACCCTTCTTCCCCATTAACCCCAGCATGAAATCGAGCGGGGTGTAGCCGAAGGCGATCATCAAGGCCAGGTCGCGGTAGTAGGGCACGACCCAGTCCACGCCCTTCTCAAGCGCGAAGGCCGCCCCGACCTGCGCCGCCTCATGCCCGATGCCCGAGATGTGGAAGGCGATCTTCCCCTGGCGGTGCAGGATCCAGGCGCGTTCGTCGGTCCGGCGGGCGAGCAGCATGTTCCAGTACATCGCGCGCAGCGTTTCGTGATCGGGCGTCATGCCACCTCCTGCAGCAGGGACGTCCCTAGAAAAGCAACCCCCTGCAAGCCACGTAGCGCTGGCAGGGCGACGATCTGGCGTGGAAGGGGCATCCCACAAATGTGATCTTAGACGTGGACATCCTCTGGCGATTCCCCTTCAGACGGCAGGAACCCCACAATCATACCCTCCCCGTCCGAATTCTCAAGACTTACCCGGCAGGCGCTCGGCGACCAGCTCGGCCACATCGCGCACGTGCGGCGAGCCGGGTTCTGCCTGGGCTGCGTCCTCGAGCATGATCATGCAGAAGGGACATCCCACGGCGAGCGTCTCCTGGCCGGTCGCCCGCGCTTCGGCCAGCCTGGCGGCGCTCACGCGGCCGGTGCCTTCTTCCTCTTCCTTCCACATCTGGGCCCCGCCCGCGCCGCAGCAGAACGAGTCGCGCCCCGAACGGCCCATCTCGATCAGCGTCAAGCCCTGGTCCTGCAGCACCTGGCGCGGCGCCTCGAGCACGCCGTTCTGGCGCCCGAGGTAGCAGGGATCGTGGAAGGTCACGCCGCCCTCGACCTGGTCGAGTTCAAGCCGGCCGCCTTCGATCAGTTCCTGGATCAACTCGGTGTGATGCACGACCTGGTACTCGCCGCCGAAGGCCGGGTACTCGTTCTTCAGCGTGTGCAGGCAGTGCGGGCAGGTTGCCACGATGCGCTTGGGGGAAACGGCGTTCAGCGTCTCCACGTTGGCGCTGGCCAGTTCAAAGAAGAGGTACTCGTTGCCCGAGCGGCGGGCGGAGTCGCCGGTGCAGCGCTCCTCCTGGCCCAGCACGGCGAAGTTCACCCCGGCCGCGTTGAGCACCCGCGCGAAGGCCTGGGCCGTCTTCTGCGCCCGGGGGTCGGTGGCCGGGGCGCAGCCCACCCACCACAGCAATTCCGCCTCCGGGTTCTCGGCCACGGTCGGGACATGCAGGCCTTCCGCCCATGCCAGGCGTTTCTCCTGGGGGACGGCCCACGGATTGGCGGTGCGCTCCATGCCGCGGTAGGCGGTCTGCAGCTGCTCGGGGAAGGCGTTCTGCATCAGCACCAGGTGGCGGCGGATCTCGAGGATGTCGCGCATCGGCTCGTTGCCGACCGGGCAGGCCTGGATGCATGCGCCGCAGGCGGTGCAGCCCCAGATGGCCTCCTCGCTGATGGCTGCCTCCACCAGGGTCTGCAGGCTGGTGCCGCCGGCGGCGAGGGCGGCGCCCTGCTGGTTGAGCTCATAGCGCTTGTTGATCTCGAGCGCGGCCGGCGAGAGCACCTTGCCCGTCTGGTAGGCCGGGCAGGCGTCCTGGCAGCGGTTGCACATGATGCACGCGTAGGCATCCATGATGCCCTTCCAGGACAGATCCTCCAGCCGCTCGGCGCCGAACGATTCGATGGACTGGTCCTCGAAATCGAGCGCGTCGAGCTCGCCCATCGAGCGCCGCTCGGGGTGCAGCAGGAAGTTCAGCGGCGCAAAGAACAGGTGCAGGTGCTTGGAGTACAGGAAGTAGGGCGTGAAAGCCATGATGCTGCCGAGCGAAATCCAGAAGCTGGCGTGGCGGGCGAGCTCGAGCGCAGGCAGCGTCCAGCCGGCCCACAGGCCAGCCAGGGCGCTGGCGGCCGGCTGCCAGGCGTCCGCCCCACTCGCGGCGATGTGGAAACTTTCGCCGGCGAAGCGCGTCCCGATGTGGACCAGGATGAAGACCCCGACGATGGCCGAGTCGCGCCGGATGCCGGCCCGGGCCTTGGGGTTGAGCTGCGTGGTGTCCCGCACGCTCAATTCATCCGGCTGGACCACGAAGCGGCGCACAATCAAGGCCAGCATGCCAACCAGCACGCCCACGCTGAGCAGGTCGCCCCCCAGCCGGTACACGTCGCCGACGCGCCCTGCTGCCCAGGAAACGGAAGCCGGGCAGCAGCGCCTGGAGAATGTCACCCAGGTTGACCAGCAGGTAGTAGATGAAGCCCCAGCCGACCAGGCCGTGGAAGAAGCTGGCGGCGAAGCGGCGTTGGAAGACAGGCGAGAAAGTGCCTGCTTTGAGCAGGACCTGGAGCAGCCGGCCCGGGACGCGGGCCCAATCCGGCCGGCCCTGGCCGCGGGCCAATGTGCGCAGGATGCGCCGCGCTGCGGCTGCGGTGAGCGTGAAGGAGACAAATGCGGCGAGCAGAAAGAGGAGCCGCTCAGTCGATGTTAGGATCGTCCTCTCCTCCCGTGGCGGGCTGTGACCCCCCGTTGGCGAATGCGATAGAGTTTACCACAGGCATCCTCAGCCGCTTCTCCTTAAATTAAAAGCCGGACAGCGCTGTCCGGCTCAGGTGGGCATCGGTCGTCTTCAGGCAGCCTGCGCGGGAACCGGCTCCTCCACCCGCAGCGGGATCATCTCCTGCCCGACGTAAGCCTGGATGTCGCCCAGCGCCTTCTGGTAGTGGCGCAGCAGGTCTGAATCCGGGTTTTTATAGCGGCGCAGCGTCTGCTTGGCGCAGGCCGTGCAGCCGCGCATGGCGCGGTACGAATCGGTTTCGCAGGTCAGGCAGCCATCGAGGCGGATCATCATCAATGCGAAACCCAGCTTCTCGGGATGGTCATCCGGCAGGCGGGAAACTCGCTCGACCAGCGCGCGGAATTCCTCCCCGCGTGCCTGCCTTAGCTTTGGAATCACGTGGGTTGGGAAGAGCAGCTCATTGTCTGCATACATGGAGGTTGTTTCTCCCGGGGATGAGTTGAAGCGTGCGTGACCCTTGATAGGCCTTATTGTAGATTCGGGGGAGTCCCCCCAACACGGTACTTTGGTACCAGTCGTCAATCGCGCGCAATCGTTGATTGAATCTACGCGAATCACGCCCCACCGGAGCCGTAGAGCTCGGCATCGGTCGGCGTTCTGCCGGTCGGATCGTAGACGTAGACCCAGGTCCCCTCATCCGCCCAATCGTAAAGCCAGTGCGCGTCCGCGGGGGAGAGGTTCACGCAGCCATGCGAGCGCGGGTAACCGTAGCCGTTATGCCAGTACGCGCCATGCAGGGCCCGCGACTGGTCGAAGTACAGGATCCAGGGCACGTCTTCCAGGTAGTAGTAATCGGAACGATCGGCGGTAAAGGAGCCCGACATGGGGTCGGCTTCCAGTTTCTTGTACACCTGGAAGGTGCCGGGCTGCGTCCACCAACCATCGAGCCCGGTCGAAACCAGCGTGGCGTAGACTGAGGCGCCCACCCTCGTACACGGCCAGGGTCTGCTCGTAGAGGTTGATCGAGATCCAGCGGTCGGATTGCACATCCGCCGGGCGGGTTGGGTCCGGCCGCAGCACGGCCAGCGTCCGGTCTTCGACCCAATCCTCCGGACCAATCTTGTACCAGGTGTAGCCGAGGACTTCCTGCTCATCGTAGACGTAAACCAATTGGAAGCGCTCGACGCTGCGCCCGGTCAGGTCGTTCGAACCGGGTGTGCGGCGGGTATCGGCATGCCCCAGCACCCAGGCGAAGGGCTGGGTCGGCGTGCGGTTGAAGGCCAGGCCGCGGAAGGTGGGTGCGTTCAAACGCGCCATGCCGTCGCCGCGGATGTACACACCGGGCACGATCATGTAGGCGACATCTCCCTCGCGTTCGAAACGCTCGATCCAGGAGAAGAACACAAACCCGGGCTCGACCGTGCGGTAGGCGTTCTCGCCCTTGAAGGCATCGTCCAGGCTGGTATAGAGCGGCGTGCCGCCATCGGCGCGCGACTGCAGGTAGTAGAAGGGCAGCTGCCCCAGCGTCGGATCGACCGCCTGCAAAGGCAGTGGATGCGCGGGCGAGATGCCCTGGCTGGCGTTCTGGAGCTGCTCGGCGCGCGCACCCTCCCGCAGGCAGCGCTGGGGTTGGGTCAGCATCAAGCGCGGCGGGCAAACCGATCCCCGCTGCGGGCTGGCCGCGGACGAGCTCGACGCCGAGGCGGCCGAGGCCGGTCTCCCGACGAGGAGCGAAACCGCGGCGATCAAGACGGCCAGGTACAGCCGCCGTGCCGGTTGGTGAGCGACCGATGGTGGTCATGAGCATGTCCGCATTATATCGAAACGCCGAGCGTGCGGAAGGAGGTTCAGCTTCCGGCCGCACTGGACGATGGTTCCCGATGCCGGTTACGCCCTGCTCGCCACGGCCTCCTGCGCTTGCTGGATGAACACCGCTACGTCCAGCGCGCCCAGGTCCTCTCCCGAGCGCAGGCGGACGGCGACCTGGCCGGCCTCCTGCTCGCGATCGCCGATGACGAGCATGTAGGGCACCTTCTGCAGCTGCGCATCGCGAATCTTGGCGTTCATGCGCTCGCCGCGCTGGTCGACCTCGACCCGCAGCCCAGCCTGCCGCATTTGGGCAGCCTGCGCCAGGGCATACTCGACATGGCGGTCGGCGATCGGGATGAGCACAGCCTGGACCGGCGCCAGCCAGACCGGGAAGGCGCCGGCATAGTGCTCGATGAGCACCCCCATGAAGCGTTCCATCGAACCGAGCAGCGCCCGGTGGATCATGTAAGGCCGGTGCTCCTGGCCGTCTTCGCCGACGTAGGTCAGGTCGAAGCGCTCCGGCAGGTTGAAATCGAACTGGATCGTGCTCAGCTGCCACTCACGCCCGAGCGCATCCCTGAGCTTGAGGTCGATCTTCGGCCCGTAGAAGGTCGCCTCGCCCTCATCGATCTCGTACGGGATTTCTGCCCGCACCAGGGCTTCCCGCAATGCCTCCGTCGGCGCCTCCCAGGCCGCCGGATCCCCGGCCGCCTTCTCCGGGTTGCGCGTGGAAAGGTACGCCTGGAAATCGGAGAAGCCGAAGGCGCGCAGGATGTGCAGGCTGAAGCCGAGCACGCGATCGATCTCCTCCGGCATCTGGTCCGGCCGGCAGAAGAGGTGGGCGTCGTCCTGCGTGAAGCCGCGCACCCGCAGCAGGCCGTGCAGCACGCCGCTGCGCTCGAAGCGGTAGACCGTGCCCCACTCGGCATAGCGAATGGGCAGATCGCGGTAGGAGCGCGTGCGGCTTTTGTAGATCATGACATGGAAAGGGCAGTTCATCGGCTTCAAGTAGTACTGCTGGCCTTCGATGTCGAGCGGGGCGTACATCCCGTCCTTGTACCAATCGAGATGGCCGCTCGTCTCCCACAGTGTGGCCTTGCCGATGTGGGGCGAGTAGACGAACTCGTAGCCGCCCTTCTCATGCTCCTCGCGGCAGTAGTCCTCGGCGATCTTGCGCACCATGCCGCCCTTCGGGCTCCAAAGGATCAGCCCCGGGCCGACTTCTTCGCTGGTCGTGAACAGATCCAGCTCCTTGCCCAGCCGGCGATGGTCGCGCTTCTGCGCTTCCTCCAGCTTCCACAGGTAGGCTTCGAGCTCCTCCGCCGATTCCCAGGCCGTGCCGTAGATGCGCTGGAGCATGGGGCGTTTCTCGTCGCCGCGCCAGTAGGCGCCGGCCACGTTCAGCAGGCGGATCGCATCCGGGTTGATCTGTTTCGTGTTCTCGACGTGCGGCCCGCGGCACAGGTCGGTGAAATCATCCTGCGTGTAGATCGAGATCTCGGGCGCATCCTCCGTCGGTTCACCATACTCGTCGAGTCCACCCTGCTCGAGCCCGTCGATGAGCTCGAGCTTGTAGGGCTGGTCCTTGAACAATGCGCGCGCTTCGTCCGCCGTGAGCACCTTGCGCTTGAATTCGAATTCTCCCGCCATGATTTCACGCATGCGGGCCTCGAGCTGTTCGAGGTCCTCCGGCGTCAGCGCCCGGGGGAGATCGAAGTCATAGTAGAAACCGTCCTCGATCGGCGGACCGATCGCAACCTTGGCCTCGCCCGGGAACATCTCCATCACCGCCTGCGCCATGACGTGCGCGGTCGAATGCCGCACCCGGTACAGCTTCGATTCCTGGTAGCGTTCCTTTTTGCCTGATGCCATCACGCACCTCCTGTCGGCCCATGCGGCCCGTTAACGAAAATCTCCCGCCCTCTGGGGCGGGAGACAGGTTCTCGCGGTTCCACCCAGATTGACCCTTGCGGGTCATCTCTGTCAGCTGCTATCGGGGCTGATCCGTTCCCCATACTCGCCCGGTCAGGCCGGGGTTTCCGGTTCACGCTCGCGGGTGGTTTTCTCCGGTCGGTCCTGGAGGGGATTTTCAGTCAGCGCTCCCCTCTCCCTGGCAGTCCCAAACCCGGGTACTCGTCCCGGTCAGAGCGTCGTATGCGGTTGAGTGGGCGGTATAGGACTCGAACCTACGACCTTTGCGATGTCAACGCAACGCTCTAACCAACTGAGCTAACCGCCCGTGGATTTAGGATTATACAGAGCGGGTATGAATTCTGCAATGGGCAAACCCGGCTCGTGCGCGGGCTGGCTACCCGGCGTAGCTCCAGCCCAGGTCGAGCAGCTTCAGCGAGTCCTGCACCTCGCCCTCTTTCAAGACCTGCGCCGCGATGACCTCGCCCACGACCAGGTCATGGTCACCGCCGGTGTCGACGATCTTCACCACCCTGCACTCCAACACGCCTGCCGCGCCTTCCAGCACCGGGCAGCCCGTCTCCGGCGCCGGCGTGTAGCTGGCTTCGGCCATCTTCTCCGGGTTCTTGGCCCGGCTCTTGGTGAAGGGTTTCAAGGATTCGACGTCCTTGGCGAGAAAAAGGTTGACCGCAAACACGCCGCCTTCCTCGACCAACCCGTGGGAGTAGGCCTTCTTCTGCAGCCCGAGTGCGACCAGGCGCGGCTCGAAGGAGACCTGGGTCAGCCAGTTGGCGACCATGGCGTTCACATCATCCCCGGCGTGCGAGGTGATGGCGTAAAAACCATAGGGCATGCGCTTCAGCACATCCGAGATGGGATCATCTGACATCGTATTCCCTCCTGAACAAACTCTAACGCTGGAATTGTACCTAACTCGCATTGACCTGTGCCCGATGCACTCGCCCCCTGAGTCAACCCGCGCTAGACTTCTGGACTCCATCCAAGGAGAGATCATCATGAGCACACCCGATCCGATGCAGATGCTCCAGGGCATGCTTGGTCCATGGCACGCCGCCGTCGCCGATCCTGGATCCGCACAACAGGCGGTCCTGGCCCAGCTCCTGCCGCGCTACGCCCGCACGCAATACGGCGCGGAGCATGGGGCAGAGCACATCTCAGATCTGGAGGGTTACCGGGCGGCGTTCCCGGTCATGACCTACGACGACTACAAGCCGCTCATCGACCGGGTCATGGCGGGCGAGATCGAGCTGCTGCTGGATGAGGAACCCATCGGATGGGCGATCACGCGCGGCACGACCGCCGGCGAGTCGAAGTTCATCCCCATGACCCCGACCGACCTGGCGATGCGCGTCAGCGCCGGGCGGGCGATGATGAACTACGTCATGGAAAGCAAGCGCTTCGACCTGTTCGCCGGGGTCAATTTGAACCTCAACTTCCCGTCTGAGGTCGGCACCGTGCGCGTGGGCGAGCGGGAACTTTCCTACGGGTACAGCTCGGGCATCTACACCAAGTACGTTTCCACCCGCACCCCCATCCGTTCACTGCCGACGCAGGAGGCGATCGACGCGCTCGGCGGCGGCAAATCCCAAGCGGACTGGGATGCGCGCTTCGAGTTGGCTTACCAGGAGTGCAAGGAGGAGAACGTCACGCTTGTGGGCGGCGTGGCGACCACCGCCATCCTCTTTGGACGCTACCTGCGCCGGGCGCACGGCGTCTACCCCAAGGACCTGTGGCAGACGCAGATCATGACCCTGGGCAGCGTCCCCGGGATCAACACCCACCACGTGCCGGCACTGCGGGCGCTGTACGGGCCGGTGGTGATCCGCGAGATCTACGGGGCGACGGAGGGCATGTTCGGCCAGCAGCGTGATGAAAAGAAGGCCTGGGTGCCGAACTACGACCTGTTCCTGTTCGAGGTGCAGACGCGCAGCGGGATCAAGCTGCTGCACGAGATGCGCCCGGGTGAGATGGGCGGGCTGGTCGTTTCCACGCCCATCCTGGCCCGCTACCGCATCGGGGATCTCATCCTGGCCATGCAGCCGCCGTACTTCCGCTGCATCGGACGCGAACGCTGGTGGACTCCCCTGCGCTACGCCTGGGACGAGTTGAGCACCTTCAACCTGGGCCGGTTGTGACCCTGCAGGTGGATTAGCGCCGCAGCCCGCGCAGGAGCATGAGCAAACCCACCCCGATGATGATCACCGGCCAGATCATCTCCCAGCCGACGGTGTCGTTCAGGCCGATCCCCATGAAGACCAGCGATACGATCAGCGTCCCGATGACCGGCCCGCTGTACTCGGGGACGAGCAACCGCAGCAGCAGCTCCACGAAAAGCAAGACGCCGGCGCCGAGGAAGATGAGCGACCACTCGCCCATCCCAGCCGGGATCGGGAGCGTGCCGAGGATGCCCAGGTTGCTGCCGAGCAGGACCACGCCGGCCCAGATCAGGATCCCGGCCCAGATCATCGTCCCCAGTGGGTCGCGGCGGTTCTTCTCCTCGAAGGATTTTTCGTCCATTTTCTCTTGCTGCTTCTCATCCCCCTTCTCATCGACCTGCGGATTGTTTCTCTTCCTTCTCGTAGCGTTCTGGTTCTGTCATGCGGTCCTCCCCGATCCCTCTGGATCTCGAATGAAAATGCCTTTCTTTCTTTGATAGCGCATGAGCGTATGCATACAATAGCCAGGCAAGCCCACCGATATCGGGACAACACGGCGGCAGCGATAGATCCAATCATCGCCGCCTCCCTATCCCTATACGGCGATCGACGCTCAAAGTTTCACTCAGCCAGCGGTCTCGACAGCCTCATTCACCCTCAAAGGTGACGTCGGCCGGCATCCCGGGTTTGAGCTGGTCCAGGCCCTCCAGGAGAGTCAGTTCGACCGCATAGACAGTCGTCTGGCGTTCCTCCTTCGTCTGCACGTTGCGCGGCGTGTACTCGGCCTGGTCGGCGATGCGGGTTACGCGGGCCGCGAAGGCCTGGTCCGGGAACGAGTCAGCGCTGACCTGGGCCTGATCCCCGATCGAGACTTCACCGTAGCGATCCTCCGGGATATAGACCGTGATCGTCAATTGGTCCAGCTGGCCCAGCGTGAGCGCCGGGGTACCCGGCAGCAGCATCTCGCCCTGTTCGCTGGCGAGCGTCAGGACGACCCCGGCTATCGGCGCGCGCAGGGTCAGCTTCTCGATCTGAGCATCCACCTGATCCAATGCAGCCTGTGCCAGGGCGAGGGCTTGTTCCGCCTGGGACACACCCGCCTCGGCCGCCTCGGCCGCCGCCTGCGCCATGGTCACCGCTGCGCTGGCCGCGTCCACCTGGGCCTGCGCCGCCTGCACGAGGGCGATTCATCGCCGGTCAACAGCGAGGTGTAGCCTGCCACTGCAAGCTGGTAGCGCTCGCGAGCCACCGCCAGCTCTACCCGACGGTCCAGCAGCGTCTGCGCCGCCTCGCTCCCCATCAATCCATCCAGCTCATCCTGCGCATCGGCCAGGTCCTGCTCGGCCCGATCATACACCTCCCGCTGCGCCGTCCGAATTTCCGCCGCACCTTCGCCGGTGACCGGCACCCGCCGCAGCTGGTCAGCCAGCAGGAAAGCCGCCTGAGCCTCCGCCAGGGCGTCCTCGGCCTGGGCTACCCCGGCGTAATCGTCCCCAGCCAGCAGCTCGGTCAGCGCGTCGAGGGCGTCTTCGACATCGACGGAGGCAGCATCGACCAGCGCCTGCGCGGCGTGGAGCTGCTCGTCCTGGTCGAAATACCACCCCGGCCGGTCGAAGGCACTGGGTACGTTCGCCACCCAGCGCCGTCCGCCGCCGTCCTCCTCGAGCAAGGCTGCGGCCCGCGACCTGCTCAAATTGCGCCTCGGCCGCGTTCAGGTTCGCTTGCAGCCGCTGCAACTGCGGCTTGCGCGGCGTCCTGCTGAGCCTTGGCGGCAGCCAGCTGTCCCTGCGCTGCGCCCAGCCCAGCCTGGGCCTGGGCATGCTGGGCGGCAGAAAGCGCATCGTCCAGGCGCAGGAGCACGTCGCCGGCTTGCACCCGGTCCCCCGCTTTTACGCGCAGTTCAGAAATCTGGCCGCCAAGCTCGGAGCTGATGACAACCCGGACCGTTTCCACCGTGCCGGAAGCCTGCAGCGGGCTTCCGGTCCCATCCGAGGCGCACGCGCCGAGAAGCAGCGCGAGCATCAAGGCCAGGAGCGACGATGATGGTTTCCGCATAATGGTCATTTCAACCTCCTGCACGCATACTGGCAATGAACACATCTTCAAGCGAAGGCTCAACGGTCGAGATCGAACGCACTGCGATCCCTTCGAGCTCGAGCATCCGCCGCAGGGCGTCGGCGATCTGCGACCCATCGGTGACGACATGCACCAGGGATCCATAAAGTTCGACCTCACGCAGGCCGGCCGTCCCTGCCGCCTGTGCTTTGCGCAGCACCTGCATGGCGCGCAACGGGTCGTCCGGCTCAAGCTCGAGCACGCGACCACCCAGGATGCTTCCCTTGAGTTCATCCGGCGAACCCATGGCGATCAGCCGTCCGTGCTGGATGAAAGCCAGGCGCTGGCAGTGCTCGGCCTCATCCATGTAATGCGTCGTCACGAGCACCGTGACCCCTTCCTCAATCAATTGGTAGAGCAAGTCCCAGAACTCGCGCCGCGAGAGCGGGTCCACACCGGCAGTCGGCTCGTCCAGGAAGAGCACCTCGGGCCGGTGCAGGATGGCCGCTCCCAGCGCCAGGCGCTGGCGCCAGCCTCCTGAAAGCTGGTGGGTTTCGACCCCTTCCCGCCCTTCCAGGCCGGCCATGTGCAGCGCCCGCTGGATTTGCCGCTCAAGCTCGGCGTTCTTCAACCCGTAGGCGGCACCGTAGAATTTCAAGTTCTGGATCACCGTCAGGTCGTTATACAGGCTGAAGCGCTGCGACATGTAGCCCACCCGGGAACGGATCGCCCACGGCTGCTCGGCAACCGGGATCCCGAGCACCACCGCCTCCCCGTCCGTCGGCTTGAGCAAGCCCAGCAGCATGCGGATGGTCGTCGTCTTGCCTGAACCGTTTGGGCCAAGAAAGCCGAAAATCTCGCCTCGATCGACATGAAACTCCACCCGGTCCACGGCGGTGAAATCGCCAAACTGCTTGGTGAGTTGGTTCGCCTCGATGGCCGGCGGCCTGGCTTCGTAATCCGTCATCATTAATCCAATGCCCGGCGAACGTAGCGCAGCGATAACGTCCCGATTACGAGCCCCAGGACGAGCAGCGCCAGCACATGCGGCCACAGCACCTCGATCCCGCTGCCCTTGAGCAGGATGCCGCGCAGGATCGCCAGCCAATGATGGGCCGGGATGAGGTTGGCCAGTGTCTGCATCGCCGGCGGCATCGATTCGACCGGTGCGGCGTACCCGGTGAACATGAAATCCGCCATGCCGATCATCATCACCAGCAGGAAGGCTTGATGCTGGGTACGGGCCATGACCGAGATCACCAGCCCCTTGCTCAACTCGACCAGCAGGTAGCCGCCAGCCAGGACGAGCAGCAGGAGCAGCGACCCACGCACGGGCACCGCAAAGGCAAAATGCACCATGCCGAGCATCAGGACAAAATCAAAGAAGCCGACCAGGATGACCGGGATCGATTTCCCGACAATCAGGTCCAGCGAGGAGAACGGCATCACGAGCAGCTGTTCGAGCGTGCCCAGCTCGCGCTCACGCGAGAAGGAGAGCGCGGCAAACAGCAGGACGGTGAACTCGAGCATCAAGCCCAGCTCGGCCGGCGTGGTGTAGAGCGCCTCGCTCAGCGCTTCGTTGAACCACACCCGCAGGCGGGGCTCGAAGCCTGCGAACTGGGCAGGATCAATCTTCAACCGGTCGACGATGATCTGCTCGTTGCGCAGCCGCGCCAGGCCTTCGATCGCCCGCAGCGCGGCCGTGCCCGGGACGCTTTCGGCTCCGTTGAGGATAACCGCCAGCTGTGGATGTCCATCAGCAGCGAGCATCTCTTCTGCGAAATCCGGGGGGATGATCGACGGCGGCGTTGATCTCACCCCGGTCGAGGGCCTCCTCGATCGCAGCAAAATCCGGCACGAGCGAGGCAAGGACGAAGGTGCCCGTGTTCTCGAGATCCGTGATGAATTGGCGGCTTTCCGCGCTGCGGTCCTGGTCGAGCACCATCAGCGGCAGGTTGCTGATCGGCCGCGAGGTGGCCCAACCCACGAGCAGGAGTTCACTTGCGCCGCCTATAAGCATGAAGGCTGGCAGCCACCAGTCCTTCCGCAGGTGGATGAACTCCTTGATCGCCAGGCTGAGGATGCGTCGCGCACGGTTCATGGCGCTAACCCAACCGCTTCCGGAAGAAGAGCGCCGCCACCCCGGTGAAGGCCGCACCCAGCCCGGCCAGCATCACTGCGTAGGGCCAGAGGACCTCCAGCCCGATCCCGGTCAGGAAGACCCCGCGCGTGATGATCGCGTAGTGCGTGCCGGGCAGCCCCAGCGCCTCCAGGCGCATGATCTCCGGCATGGATGCGATCGGGAAGAAGATCCCGGTCAGGAAGAAACCGGGGAAGAAAATCAACAGGAACGATAACGCCAGGGCTGCAGCCTGGGTGCGCATGAAGACGCCGATGATGATGCCCATCGCCAGGATGGCGAAGAGGAAGATCGCCGAGAGCGCGAAAAATACCAGGAAATTCCCCTGGAAGGGTACCTGGAACCAGATCATCCCCAGCACGGGCATGACGATCACGTTCGCCAAACCGACGATGATGTAGGGGATCATCTTCCCCAGCAGCAGCTCCCCCCGGCCAACGGGCGTCGCCATCAACTGCTCGAGCGTGCCGTGCTCGCGCTCGTGGGCGATGGTCAACGCCACGGACAGCGCCGGGAATCCAAGCACAAGCGAGATCAAGCCGGGGATCATGTCGATGCGTGGTTTCAAACCGGGGTTGTACCAGGCCCGTACACGCACATCCAGCGGTTGGAGCGTGTCGAGCGCGAGCCCTTGCGCGGCGAGCTGCTGCGCGAGCCGTTCATTCAAGAAGGCTTCCGCGCGCGAGCCAACGTGGTCGACGGCGAACGCGCCGCTCTCGGGCTCGGTGCCATCGATGATGACCTGCATCGGCAGCCCGCGCAGCGCAAGCAGGTCTTCTGAGAAGCGCGGCCCGAGCACCAGCGCGACCTTGATCCGTCCGTGCAGCAGCAGGTCCTCGATGGCCCGCATGTCCTCGACCATCGCGTACAGGTCGAGGTCGTCACCGGCCGTGATCTGGGCGATGAACTGGCGCGAGAGCGGGCTGCGGTCTTGATCGAGCACGGCCAGCGGCACGTTCTGGATGTCGACCGTAAGCGCGTAGGCCATGAGCAGCATCAGCACGGTGGGCGTGACCAGGACCAGGATGAGCGTCGACCGGTCACGCAAGATGTGCTGCACTTCCTTGCGTGCCACGGCCCGCAGCCGGCGGAGCGACATCTCAGCCGATCCCCTGTTGGGCATGCGCGGCATCCATTTTCCGGATCCAGGTGATAAAAGCCTCTTCCATGCGGGCTGGAGCCGGGCGCAGCTCGACGACCGACAGCCCGCGCCCTTCCAACGCCGACCGGATCTCCGGCAGCCGTTGTTCGGCCGAATCAACGAGCAGATGCAGCGCCTCGCCGTAGGTCTGAGCCTCTTCAACGCCCGGCAGCCCGGCGAGCAGGTCGCGCGCAGCCCGCCAATCCGGGGTGCGCAGGTGAACGACCCGGCCCTCCAGCTGACCGCGGATGCGGCGTGGCGCGTCACAGGCAGCCAGCCGGCCGCGGTAGATCAACCCCACGCGCGTGCAGCGATCGGCCTCGTCCATGTACGGCGTGCTGACCAAGATCGTCGTCCCGGCCAGGTGCAGCGTGGTCAGGATGTCCCAGAACTCGCGCCGCGAGATCGGGTCCACGCCGGTGGTTGGTTCGTCCAGCAGGAGCAGCGGGGGTTCGTGGATCAAGGTGCAGGCCAGCGCCAGTTTCTTCTGCATCCCGCCCGAGAGGTGGCCCGCGCGCCGTGCCGTGAACTCGGTCAGGCCCGCGAACGCAAGCAAGCGCGGCATGCGTTCGGCAAGCTGAGCGTGCGGCACCTGGTACAGCTCGGCGAAGAAACGCAGGTTCTCTTGCACGGACAGTTCGGCATACAGGCTGAATTCCTGCGCCATGTAGCCGATCCGAGGCTTGGCTGCCTCCGGCTGAGCCTTGAGGTCATACCCCTCGACCCATGCATCGCCCTGGCTGATGGCGAGCAGCCCGGCCAGCAAGCGCAGGGTGGTCGTTTTCCCGGCGCCGTCGGGCCCGATCAGGCCGAAGAGTTCCCCGGATGGGATCGTGAGATCGAGCCCATCTACGGCCAGCGCCTCACCGAACTTGCGCGTCAAGCCCTGCGTGTGAACGGCGTTGATGGCTCCGTCCATGGATGTTAGCTGCGGGCTTTACGGATGATCCACAGCACCAGCAGGCTGCCAAGCGCGGGTTCGAAGATGACGCCGAGCAGCTTGATTGTGTCGCTGAATCCCATGGCGGGGATGATGTACCAATCCAGCAGCCCGATGGCGATGGCCGAGATGACCGCCACCACGTACTCGTTGCGAACGGACATCGGCCGCTCACCCTTCCAGATCAATCCTGCCGCCCATCCCACACCTAGCCCGACGATGACCATCGCCGCCAGCAAAATCACCACATCCATCGCCCTGCTCCTTTCCTGAAACGCTTAAGCCTCTACTTTCTTGAAGACAAATGTTGGGATGCGTTCACCCAGCGCACGGTAGGCAGCCTCGCTGCGCTCGATGCGGTAGCCCATCACGCGCGCCAGGTTCAGCAGCGCCGACGGGTGCTTTCGCCCGTAGCGCAGGAGCAGCGCTCCGCTCTCCTCCGGCGTGAGCCGGCGCGCCCGTGCTGGCCAGCCCTGGCCGGCAATCTGAACCTGGACCGCCGGATTAGCGCTGATGTTGCGCACCCAGTCCGAGCGCTCGCCCCACCCGGAAGCGACATAGACCTGCCCCGCGGCACGATCGACATCGACCACCTCCAGCACCACGTGGCGCTCCTTGCCGCTCTTGCGGCCGACATGAACCAGGTGAACAAAACGCCACCCGAGCAAGCGCCCCAGGCCGAGCCGGTAGAACAGGAGCGGGAAGCGTGAAAAGGCGCGGCGTTAAGCCACTGGGGCGCCGAGGCTCGCCGATGACCTGCACCAGGCTGGAGGTGCCATGGATCGATTCTTTGGAGTCCATCATGCGTCGTGCCTCCGCATCCCTTCCAAGAAGATGTCAAGCGGCTCAGCGGCCATGCGATCCCAATCGACCAATTCCGGTTCGAGGAACCACAACAGCGCCAGGCCTTCGTACATGCTGATCAGCGAGCTGGCGGCCAGCGCGGCGTCCACCTGTCGAAACTCGCCTTCTACGATCCCCTGCCGAATGATCCCGGTCAGCATCTCAAGGTAATGTCGGAAGTAACCCACGATGACCGCCCGCACGGATTTGCTGCGGGCGGCGAGGGCGACGAACTCATAGGAGAGCGGCAGGATTTTTTCGAAGTGCTTGTACTCACGCACGGCGATGGCGACGAAGGCCCGGAGCTTGTCTTCAGCCGAACCCGGCAGCTCGCTGACCGACTCGGCTTCACGCATCTCGCTGATGAACACCCGGTCGAGCAGCGCCCGGATGAGTTCATCCTTGCTCTTGAAATACCAGTAGAGGGATCCCTTGGAAAGACCGGCTTCGTGGACGATGTCGTCCATGCGGGCTTTGTCAAAACCCTTGCGGGAGAAGATGCGCTCGGCCGCATCGAGGATTTGCAAACGGCGATCTGCAGGTTGAGAAGGCTGCTTTGACATGACTAGACTGACCGGTCGGTCTAGATGAATTGTAGTACGGAAAACACCCCTGTCAAGCCACCGGCGTACGACACGCATGCTATAATCCGGCCCATGAGCCAAGACACCCAACCCGAACTGACCACAGAAGAAGCCGAGCCGCTGTCGGGGGATCCTGCACAGGAAGCGCTGCCGAGCGCGGACCGCAGCGAAGGGGATCTCCTGCGCATCCCGCGCCGGCCGCTTTATGCGCTGATCATCCCGCTGGCGTTCGTCACGGGCCTGGCCGCAGGGTATGTCTTCTGGGGCCGTCCGGGAGCCGCGCCAGCTGCCTCAACCGAACCGGTCGCCGCGGCACCTGTCCCGCTCGAGCCCGGTGAGGTGCGCTTCGATATCGACCTCGATGACGATCCCGCGCTTGGGCCGGTCGATGCCCCAATCACGATCGTCGAGTTCAGCGATTTCAACTGCCCTTACTGCAAGCGCTTCCACACGGAAACGTTCCCCACGCTGCTCGCCGCCTACCCGGATCAAATCCACTTCGTTTACCGTGACTTCCCGGTCGTGGGCGGCTTCGAAGCGGCCCAGGCCGCCGAATGCGCCAACCTGCAGGGCGAATTCTGGCCGTTTCACGACTTGCTGCTCTCCGGAAACCAGCCTGCGCTCAACAGCGATGCCTACAGCGCTTACGCGGACGATTTAGGCTTGGATGCGCAGGCTTTGCTGGATTGCGTGGAAAGCGGGCAGTTCACCGCTGAAGTCGAAGCGGACGCCCGCTATGCCTCGGGCCTGGGCGTCACCGGAACGCCGACCTTCTTCATCAACGGCATCCCGCTGGTCGGGGCCCAGCCGCTCCAGGCTTTTCAGCAGGTCATCGATCGCGAGCTGGCCAACTAAGCGGCAGTTACTTCGCAGACTTTTCCACCGAATCGAGGAATCTGATCAGCGCCTCGTTGAAGGCGCTGGGTGCGTCCACCGGCGTGGCATGTCCTGAATCCGGTATCCCCAGGAAGCGTGCCCCCTCGATGCCCTGTGCCAGCCGCTGCTTGGCTTGATAGCCGACCGTCTGATCCTGCTCGCCGGCGATAACCAGCGTCGGGCAGCGGACTGTCGTCGAGCGCGGCCCGGGCGTCGAAGCGCGCCACAGCCAGCGCGGCCGAGAAATAGGCCCGGCGCGGGTTTGCAGCCAGCCTGGCGGCGGCCAGTTCGCGCAGCTGGGCCTGACCCTCATCGCGGAACAAGCCCCCCGCTACCCAGCGACCGACCCAACTCATCGGCGCGAACGCCAGCAGCACGAGCCGCCCAAACATCCGCCCCAGCCCGCGGGCTGGCACCTGCATGCGGGCGAACGCGTTGACGATGGTCAGGGAGCGCACCCAGCGCGGGTGCGCGATCGCACACTGCAGCGCCACCAGCCCGCCGAGCGAAAGCCCGACGAAATGCGCCGGACCCGCCAATTGCTGGCTTAAGTCACGGATCAGGACAGCCGCAAAATCATCGATGGTGGGCAAGCCGGGCAGCGTGGGCGAGCGTCCATGTCCCGGCAGATCCACGGCCAGCACGCGATGGTTCCTGGTCAGCAGCGGGGACTTGGAACCCCCAATCCTCGGCGCATGAACCCAGCCCGTGCAGCAGCACGACGTCCGCCCCACGCAGTGCCCCGCTGCGCTTCGTGCACGAGGCAGGCAACCTGGCTGCGGCTCACCGGTCAATCCCTGGCCTTCGCGCGAGTCGCACTGCCTCAGGGGTAGGCAAGCTCGACCACGACCATGCGGTGGTCAGAGGCGAGCGAGTCGGCCACCCAGGCTTGCGTGGGGACCAGGTCGCGCACGAAGACGTAATCGATGCGCTTCTCGGGATCGATCGCCGGGTCCGTCGGCGGGATGGGGTCGTAACCCAGCAGGGTGAAGGGGTCGGCGAAACCGCTCGCCAACACCGCCTCCACCTCCGGCTCTCCATCGTGCGAGTTGAAGTCGCCGGCGAAGGTGGCGCGCGTGCCTTCCCCGATGAAATCCAGCGCGCTCGATAATCTGGGCCTGGGTGTCTTCGCTCGACAACCCGAGCCAGATGCCATGGGCCTGGATTTCGCCGCCGGGCGGTTGCAGGTGGACCCGGATGATCCCGGTCTGCTCCTGGAGCGAGGGCAGCAGCAGCGTCTCCACCTGTGCCGGCGCACCCTTGTACAGCACGGCGATCCCGGTCAGGTGCTCGACCGCCGGCAGGTAGGCCACCCGCATCCCCAACTGCCGGCCAAGGTAGTAGGCGTTGTCGACGCTGTAGCTGGTCATGCGGCCCGTATCGACCTCCTGCAGCGCAATCACGTCCACCCCGGCCTCTCTGATCGCCCGCACCTGCTCCGGCAGCGTGGTATGCCACACGTCGTCATAACCGTAGTGGATGTTCCAGGTCGCAAAGCGCAGGGCTTGACCTTCCGGGAATGGCTCCACCGCCAGCGGACGGACCGACCAGATGCAGGCCAGCAGGAGGACGGCTAGCAGACAATGCGAGCGCGAATTGTCGGCGTGGAGTCAGGAGCCACGCCCGCCGGTTGCGATCCTCGCCAACCCTGTGCCGCTCAATGCGATCCCCGCCGCGAGGAACACCACCCATCCCAGCCCGCGCATGAAGGGCAGCGTGTACGGGTAGGTGAAGGCGAAGGCATTCATGAAGTTCAGAAGCAGGAACAAAAACATCCCGGCTGCGAGCGGGAGGGCGGCGTTGCCAGCAACCCCCTGCCTCGCACGGTAGATCCTGGAGAAGGTCACGCCGGCCACGATCTGCGCCAGCAGCAGGCATCCTGCAGCCACGGCGCCCTGCAGGAAGTAGCCGACGACCAGCGCTGCCCCGAGCAGGAGGCCCAGGCCGAGACTAGGTCAGACGGGCTGGCTGGAGCTCGCGGATGGGCAGGAAAAGCGGGACGGCGGTCGCCAGCAGCGTGAGCAGCGCAATCGGAGCATAGGGCACGCCGCTCCAGCGAGCGATCGCGCTCGGCAGGGATAGCAGCGAGACCTGCAAGAAAAGGTAACCACCCAGGCCCAGGCCAGCCGTCCAGGAAAGCCTGACACGCCTCAGCGCCCTGCCTCCGCATCCAGGTTTCTGGAAGAAGGCGATCCAGAGCACGAGCGCGATGGACCAGCTGCCACCATCCAGGGCAGCGACCCGGGCTGCAAGCTGAGATCGAAGGTATCCCCCAGCAACCTCAGCGCCTGTTCGCCGAGAAAGGCCCAGAGCACGGCCCGCCAGGTGGCACGCTCACGCGCAAACTCGATCGCCAGGAAGCTCAATCCCGCCGCAGCGACCAGCACCGCGCCGAAGAACTTCAGCTGCGCATCCGGCGCGGAGAGCAGCGGCCGGATGAGGATGGCGGCCATGGCCAACGCCTTCGCACGCCGCTGGGTCGGGCGGCGGCCGAGAAGGGCTGGCGCCAGCAGCGCAGCCAGCGCCAGCCCGGTGCTCACGCCCAGCCAGGCGGTGATCGGGCCTTCGAAGACCTGGTCGTAGATGAACCCGAAAAGGTGGAGAAGAGCACCCGCAGCGATTGGAGCGTGAAGACCAGCACAACAACCTTGGTCAACTTTTGCGTACGCATCGTGCTGCCTCCCTTGTTCTCCAGCCTCACCCATCCTGGTTGTCGTGTCGCTACTGCGCGTCGAAGAGCACGATAGAAAGCATCAGCGCATCCAGCTCGCCGAGGTCCGGCGAAAAGCTTCCGGGGCTGGCAGCATCGAGCATGGCTTGCGTCGTCTCGATGTAAGCCGGGAACCCCTCCGCAAATGCATCGTAGTCCTCACCGGCGACCGTCTCGGGGTCATCCGGCAGGCCCGGGTTCGTGATGGGCATGATGGACGAGATCAGCGTCCGGCCGTCATCGCTCAGTCCGATGAAGGCGTAGAACAGGTCATGGTTGTTGATCGGCCAGATCCCCTGGCCGTACTGGGTCACGAAACGCACGCCGCTTCCGCCCTCAAAGCTCAGGTACTCGACCTGGGTCAGGACCATCTGGGCGGCGTTGAAGATCGGGATGAGCGGGATCGATTCGGGCGCCGGTGGCTTTGAGATAAGGAGCGTAGAAAGCTCATCGATGATCGGACCGGCATTCGGGTTAACCTGGCGGAAGCGCTCCACGTCGAAGATGCTCAGGTGTGGCTGGTGGAACTTGTCCACGAGCGGATAGGTCGTGAAGCGTATTTCGAGGTGCTCGGGTACGGCCCAGACATCGGGTTCAAGCTCTGCAGGCTGCGTGATGACCAGGGCTTCAAGCCCCATCTCCTGCTGGAAACGACAAGCAGACCCCCTCCGCACACAGGTCAGGGGCTTGCGTGGGGATCACGAATTCATCGAGCAGGTCGCTGGGGACGGTCAGGTTCTCCAGCTCCTGAAGCTGCTCGATCCCGATGCTCGATCCGATGTCCTCGACAACGGTTCGCAAGCGCGGCAGGAAGAAGGCTGTAGCGAGGCAGAGGACGATGGCGACCACAGCCAGGCATCCCACCCCGACCAACAAGCACGTCCGCAGTCCAGAACGTTTTTCGCCGGTTCCGTCAGATTGGGCCGGTGCAGGAGTTCGAGCTCATATCCGCTGTCATCGCTGCACCCTCCCGGCGCATCTGCAGCCCGCAGACGAACTTCTTCCTTTCAATGCTGCTTTACAGGGTTTAGAAACCATCGATCTTCCTCCACAGAATGGGGCACGCAGCCCCGGATAACCAGCACGGCTCGCACCCTCCACCCAGGTGATCCCCAGCAAACCTGAATTCATCGCCTGCCAACTACAGGCATCAAGCACGCTCCAAGCTATCCCACGCATCAATCGCGGCAGGGATGCGGAACGTGCCTCGGGTGAACTCGCAGCCGGGATCGAGTATACGCCCGATATCCGGGGTTTCACAGCCCCCTCAGCTTTTCTACTGCCCCGCTGCCGGGCGCCAGGCCGGGTCGAAGTCGAGGGCATCGTCGCTGGTGAGCTCCATGTACCCGGTGCAGCCCAGGTTGATCACGGCGATGTTGTGGTCAACCCCACCCGGCCAGGTCTCAAAGACCAACTGCGAGCCATCCGGCGACCAGGCTGGTTCGCCCATCGGCTGCAGCGATAGCGCGCCGGATTGGCAAATCTGGAGCTTCGCGCACGCCGCCATCGGCAACGGGCGCGCCCATCAGGCGCGAGATGTTCCCGACGACCTTCTCGAAGGCGATCGTCTCCCCCTCCGGGGACCAGGCCGGGCGGGCGATGTCCTTTCCATCGCCGCGCGTGAAGCGGGTTTCCTCCCCGCCGCCGGTGGGGATCAACCACACTTCCTCCTGCCCGCCCCGGCCAGTGAGAAAGGCCAGCTGGGTGCCATCCGGCGACCAGGCTGGCGCCCAATTGAAAGCCAGGTCGTTGTTCAGGTTCTGCGGATTGCTGCCGTCCGCCCCGGCTACGAAAATCTGCGCCCGGCCGGTGCGCAGCGAGGTGAAGGCGATTTTCGAGCCGTCGGGGGACCAGGCCGGGTCGTACTCACCACCGCTCAAGGAGACGATGAGCGGGGAGGGTTCTGAAACGCTGCCCATCTGCGTCAACCTGGAGGACGAAGATCGATGAACCTGCATATTCCTCCCGGTTGCTCGTGCAGGGAGCGGTGAAGGCGAGCATCGTGCCATCCGGCGACCAGGCCGGTTGGCATGCGCCATCGGGCAGGTCCGTTAGCTGCCGCGGCTCGCCGCCCTCAACCACCAGTAAGTAGATTTGCGGCCGGCCAGAACGGTCAGAAGCGAAGGCGATTTGTGCCAGCCCCTCGGCCGGAGCCGGCTGCGCCTGGGGCGTGGGCTCGTCGTCCTGGCCTGTTGGCGTCGCCCCCGGCTGGGTGGACTCTAGGGTAGGGGTGAAGATGGCCGGGATGACCGGCGCTTGAGACGGGACCGGGCTGGGCGCATCGAACTCGACCGTCGCTGCGGGTGTGGGCGCGAGGGGTGCATCCTGCGGACCGCCGAGCAGCTGCACGCCCAGCATGATGCCCACGCCGATGACCACCACCGCGACCAGCCCGAATAAAAAACCCTTCCAGGGGAAAGACCTACTACCTTGCGCTGACGGCGAGCCCGGTGATGCTGGCGGGGGTGGCGGGGGTGATGCCGCCGGCGGTCCGACCGACCGCTCTTGTGCCACGCGTGTCGCGTCCGGATCCGCGCCACCGTCCTCATCGTTGGCGAGCCGGGTGGGGATGTCATCTTCGCTGGCTAGCACAGTGGGGATGGCGTCCTGGCTGCCGAGCACGGTGGGGATGGCGTCCTGAGAGGTGCTGACGGGCTGTGGCAGGTGCAGACGGAAGACCGAGCCCCCGAAGCGCAATTTGTCGCCGTCCTTGAGGGCCGCCTCGGTCACCCGGTCCCCATTCAGGTAGGTGCCCTCGGTGCTGTTCAGGTCCACGATGCGGGCAGACCCCCTCGAGGATGATGGCGTGCGCACGCGAGATCCGCGGGTCGAGCAGCTGCGGATCGGCTTCCTCGCCTCGCCCGACCAGGTTCTCGCCCGGTTTGAGGAGAAACTCTTGACCCCCGGAATCGCCCGATAGGCCGATAAGTTTTGGGGAATCTGTCATGCCTGGTTTCCCTCTAAGCGTACTGACAAGCTTAATGGAGTGGAACAGAATCTGGAGAACCCAGCAAGTATATACTCTGGTTTTAGAAAAGGTTATTAAGAATAGAGAGCTCTCGTGCCGGCCGAGGGGACGGTAATCAGCCCATCGTTGGGGTCACCAACCTACGCACTTAACGCTTCGCCACACCCCTCTTCGCCGGGTGTGGTAAAGAGCCAGTTGTCCGGGCCACGGAGCGCGTACGCGCTTGGCCCCCGATTCGCCCAGGCCGCGCTCCGTGGCCGTAAATTGAAGCAGCGCCGGATCTCGAGCTCGGCCAACAAGCCTTTGTTCGAACCTTCTAGGACATCATTGTCGACCACGGCACAGTCCCGGGCTCAAAAGCCGCACACCGAGCATATAGGCTGAAGTGGATGTCTTAACGCCCTCGTTTTGGGTTACCAGGTTGGCCGATATAGTCTGATTTCCCTGGCTGGTACTCCAAAACCCGGGATTGAAAACCCATCTCTATCAGCTTTCAATCTACTTACAAAACCATAAATAAACCCCCACCTAACCAAAAACAAACTAAAATCGGTGCGGTCCAACAAACGGTCGGTTCCGGCCTAGTCCGGGTACTCCGGAATCTGATTGATGGAGTTGAGCTTCTTGGCCAGACAATTGAATATTTCCATTATTCTGCTGCTTCTTGTGGCCTTGTTATCGCCGACGGTCACGGCGGCGCCGGCTATGATCCCGGTCACCCCCGGTAGTGGTGGTAAACCGCTGACCAGCGGCACATCTGGCGACACGCCATCGCTGGCCGCCTTTGCCAGCCTGCTCCCCCATGGTTCCGCCAAATCACCCGTTGGTGTCTATGTTAAGAATGTCCTGGCCCTCCGAATTTTCGCCCAACCAGCTGCGGATCCTGGCTATGTTACCTCCCAGCCGGATGCAGCCAGTTTGTTCGGGCTGGCTATGCAGTACGGGACAACTGGTTTACTCGCCCATAATTACCTTGCCGGGCAGAGCTTCTTGACCCTTGCTAAAGGCCAGCAGGTGGTCGTGATCTTGGCAGATGGCACACGCCACCACTATCGGGTTTCGTCGGTCCGCCACCTGCAAGCGCTTTCACCCTGGAGTCCACGCTCAAATTTTGTCGATTTGGATGGGGAAGGCGAGGTCTTGAGCGCCAGCCAGTTGTTTCATCAGGTTTATAACGGAGCTGACCGGGTTGTTTTCCAAACATGCATTGAGCTTGATGGCAATCCGGTTTGGGGCCGGTTATTCGTCACAGCTGAGCCGATCGAGCCCTATCCCTCCCCTGATTGGACAGTTAAGCTGCCTGCTCTCTTGCTTGAATCTCCCGCTATCCGCAGCTTCTGATCTCCGAATCTTGTAGTCAATTTTGGTGGAGAAACAACCGTCAATTACGGGCTGTCCTGCAGCCCGGATGGATTTGTGTCGGTGAAAGGCCGGGCAATGATCAGCAGACGGTTCGAGTTGCTCTCGTAAGGCCAGCAGGTAACCAGGGTTAATCGTTCGTCGGCAGTGGGTTCAATCAAACGTGCGTTTTGTCGACGAACCTCAGCCGAGACATATTTCTCCCTGAAAATCAGGATCTCTTCAACGACATAACTGAAGTAACCGTTGTCCGATTCGATGAAGATGAGATCACCGACTTCAAGCTTCACCAGATCACGAAACACCTCGCCATAGGCGTTGTGGTGGCCGTTAATGACGGTGTTGCCAGCTTCACCCAACAATGCCGAGCTGTAATGCCAGCCGGCAGCGGTGAAATCAGGCGCCAACCACTGGTATACCAACCCCCCATCGAATTGAGTGGTTCCTAATGAAGCAGTTACGACTGGCGCGTTTACACCGAGGCTGGGGATGACCAACCTCAGCGGAACCTGATCCACTGGCACGATGCGGCCGTCAGGCAAACTCACCACCGTCTCAGCTTCCTGCACGATGGCTTCCAGGTTGATGAATTGGGTGTTTGACACGCCGCTCAACTGGGCTACCTCGGCGGACAGGGATGGCAAATGAGAGGCCTCGATCATGGGTAGGAAACCGCTTTCCAGGCCCGAGGCGGATCGGGCAGTCTCGGATCCGGAAGGAATCCTGGCAGCTGTCCGGATTAGTCCCCGGCTGATGCCTAGCACCAAAAGGCAACCACCCAGCATCACCATCAGCCAGGTTTTTCTGTCAGGGCGATTGAAATGGATGGTCGGGTTCATGTGAGACATGGTCGCAGTTAATAATCCTTCATTCCTAACCGGTAGACAGACGCCTCACGCGCCTGCCTACCAGCAAGGCAATCTAGAAAAGGTCTAGTTACTACGCTGGCGCTGCCGGCGGGACAAGCCTTGCAGGACCAGTCCGATACCCAGCAAACCGAGACCCAGATTAACTAATAACTCCGAGTTTAAGCCGCCAACTGATTGGGTCGAGCGATCCACACCGGTGACGGGGATGAGCACGGTGTTGGTCGTGGTAACGTCAGTCGGCTCACCGGGAATCGATGGCGTGTTGTTTGGTCTGGGCGTTGGGTGGACGATAGGCGTATCGGTTGGATCGTCCACTTCACCCGTATCCGGATCGTCGGTGGGCTGGTCAGGGATGTTGCTGCCGGTGATGATACCCTGGTTGGATATGTTGGTGATGTCGGTTGATATGCCAATGTTAATCGTTACATTGAAGGTGATGGTGATGGTTTCATTGACTTCGATGGTGCCGATGTCAACCGAAACGCTGTTATCCCCGGCGGTGTTGCCAACAACGACCGAACCCTTGGTAGTGGTGACAGAACCAACCACCAGGCTGGTGGTGTTGTCAGGCGAATCGTTGAAGAAGACGCCCTCAGCGGCTGAACCGCCGTTATTGAAGATGGCCATGACGTACTGCAGCACGTCTCCCGGCGAAGGCAGATTGTTGCCATCATTATCTTGGATCAGCCAATCCACCTTGGGGTCGACCAGGTTAGGCGGCTTAGGTGTATTGCTGGGTGTGCTTGTGGGCTCAACTGTGGCCGTATTTGTTGGCGTATCGGTAGGCGTATTGGTTTCCGTCGGCGTCACGCGCGGATCCGGGGTATTGGTCTCGGTTGGCGTATTGCTCGGCGGGCTGGTAGGCGTGTCCGTCGGCGTATTGGTTGGTGTGTTGGTTTGGCTAGCGGTGGCCGTGTTTATTGGTGTACTGGAGGGAGTATTGGTGGAATTGTTGGCGGGTTCAGAGGAGGCCGTGTTGGTCGACGAGGTGGTAGGGTCTACTGCTGGGGTTAGTGTTGCTGTCACCTCAGCTGTTGGCGAAGGATCCTGGGTAGCCGTCGGATCCGGAGAAGAGGTTGGGTCGTTGATCTTGTACGCCCAATGAGATAGACCACAAGAACTTCTTCGTCGTTAATGACAGCCGAGACCTCACCAAAAGATCCTATTACAAAGTAACCTTCACACCCCTGGGATTCGGAACTGCTGCTGCCGCCTTTTGCGCAATAGCTCACAGCCCCATCCACTTCGTGGAAGTTGGTGTCTTCCAGCTTGGTCCACCCGGCTCCGTCAGGACAAGTGCTCTGAGTTGTCGACAAATCGGAAGGTTCTTCGAGCGCGGCCAATCCGACCGTTGAAGTACCGACCACCAACAGCGATGCGATCAGGCTGGCGGTGCCCAGTGTGTATGCAATTCCGGCCAACTTGCCGAGCCTGCCATAAAACCACTTATTTAACGTCCGCGCTCTCTTTCCCGTTTCCATTTTTGTGAGTTGCCTGCTTAGACTTCGTCTCCGGGGTCTTTCCACCGTCAGCTGCGAGCAGGTAGCCAACGCTTGTTTTCGTTTGTATTAGTTGTGGATCGGAAGGATCGAGCTCCATCTTCTGTCGGAGTTGATGGATCAAATACTTAATCCGATCCCGCTGATGCTCATCGTTGTTCTCAGGCCAGATGGCACTTGTTATCTGGCTGAACGTAGCTGGCCGGGGGGCTTGCTTGGACAGTTGGGTCAGCAATAGGAATTCGCTGGGGGAGAGGTCGACAGTGTCTCCCCGCAGAATGACGTGATTGGTTTCAAGCTCGATGGTCAGCTCCACTCGTGGGAAAACGTACATCTCGGGTTGTTCGACGGTGGTGACGCGACGCAGCACAGCCTTTACCCTGGCAACCAGTTCTGCTGGATGGAATGGCTTGGTCACGTAATCATCAACACCTGAATTCAAGCCATCGACCACGTGCTTGCTGGTCGCCAGGGCCGAGACGAAAATCACCGGCACCTCGCTGATGTCTCGGACCCGACTGAAAGTTTCCCATCCGTCAATGGCCGGCATCATCAGGTCAAGCAAGATGGCGTCCGGATTTTCTTTGGCCATCTTCATAATCGCCATGAAACCATCACTGGCGCCGATGACGTTCATGCCCGCCTTACGCAGGGTGGCCTTGATCAGCTCGACACTGTCGAGGTCATCGTCAACCACCAGAACCAGAGGTTGGACCTGGTGCTGATGGAGCTTATCAAAATCGATTCCATAGCTGGCCAACTCGACGCCGCGAGTGAAGCCAGCTTGAGGAGTTGATATCGTTTCCATAACACCTCAATCTGCTATTCTTTTCCAAAGACCTTGAGTACGTAGCGCGATCTGTAAATACAGAGTCTGCGGATGGGGGGTATTTCGAAAAGAGGGAACGAAGGCGGGTTCCTACCCCAACACCTTCGTAGTTTAATTAGACCCCATCAGGGTTCAAATGTCATCGCCCACTTGGGTGATTGTTGACAAAAATGGTTTGAGCGAGGTTGGCACGCAATTTTCGAAGTTATCCAACGGGTCGAGGGGTCACGCCACCAGATCTTAAAACTCATTGAAGGACGTATAGGTGGTGTTGGTATTTACATAGCCCGAGCGTTGGGTACTGATGTTGTGATCTGCCGAAGTATCTGAACACGTTTTCACAAACCTGGCCTGCGAGGCAGGCTGACTGGTTTGTGTGGGCACCCCTTCGCCCCCCGGCGAGGATTGTTAAAATACCTGTGGAATACGTACCCAGGCAACTTACACGAGGCAGGCATCTCGCCTGCGCTGACAAGCTTACGGGTAGAAGTCCTTCAAACCAGCGGCAGGAACGCTGATCAGCCCTTCCTGGGGGTCGCCGACCTGCTGCACCCGCTCGGGCTGGGTGGCACTCAGGTAGGCGATGTAGGCGGCCATGAGCGCATCGAGCTCTTCATGTTCGCGCAGGCGCTCAAGCGGAAGGTGACCCATCAGCAGGTTGTGGCGGGTGATCTCCTCCAGCGCATGCATCGGGTTGGCCAGGTCGAGGCCTTCTAAGTACAGGACGAGCTGGCGTTGGAGCCGTCCCTCCAGGGTGCGCTTAAGAAATGGCCGGCGTTCGAGAAGCACGGTGTACCCAACATGGGAGCGGGCCTCCAGCATGACCCGCTTCGTGGGCGGGTCGGCAGGGTTCAAAAACCTGTATCCCATCGAGCCCAGCCGCTGGAACACTTCGAAACCGGTTTGCACCCAACCCTTTGCATCCCCCTCCTCACCAGGCGTGGCGTAGAGCCGGATGTTCCGGGCCCGCAGCTCGTACTCGCACAGCCGCCAGTTCTCCCAGGCCCCGCCTCCCGGCCGCAAATTGAAGCGGCGTCGAACCTCGGGCTCGGCCATCAGGCCCTTGTTCGGGCCCTGCGGGGCGTCGATGCCCACCACTGCACTTTCCAGGCTGCCGATGAAGGCGAGCACCTGCTCCAGCGCAGCCTGGTCGAGCGCCACAAGCCGGAGCTTGGAATCGAGCGCGGCGTAGGTCATCGGCCGCTGGCCGGCGGTCGGGTCAATCCCTACGAACAAGGCCTCGTTGAAAAGCATGGGGACTCCTCATGGGTCATCATGGGTCGGTTCTTTCACCCGGGTCTGGAGATGTGTACGGAAGGTTTGCCAGAGTCCGCTGTCGGTATGGTAGGGCCCCATCCAGGGCTTTTCCGCCGCCGCCCGCAGCACGCCTTCCAGGCTGGATCCGGTACGCAGCCGGTAAGCCACGTAAACCCAGCGCGTGCGGTGCCGACCGCTGCCGCAGTGCAGCAGGACGGCCAGGCCTGATGCCCGGCAGCTGCGCACGAACTCGGCTGCCAGCTCCCTGGTCGGAATATCGGCCTCGGATTCGCGCTCGACCTTCAACCACAAGAACCGTTCCAGTTCGCCGTCGAACCGAGCAGGCCTACCTTCAGCCAGATGGACGATTGCCCGAATGCCCGTCTGCTGGGCAAATTCCCGCCAGGTGTGCGGGATGTGATCGCCGCCAGCGGCGAAAATACCTGACTCCACCCAGGTCATCGTGGCTTTCCCAGGCTTTCTCCTTGCCGGCAAGTAAGCCGGCCAAGCTTGAACCAGTATACATCGCGCTTTTGACGGCGGCGAACGAGGAAGCTATACTCAAGGCAGGTTCGACATCCACCCCCGCACCCAGGAGACCCACCTATGGCAGACAAAAAATCCAGCTTCAAACTCACGTACGCAACGATGTTCAACCCGCCCGAAGAGCTCCATACCAGCTATGATGCAGCCCTGGCGAAAGTCAAAGCCCGCATGGGGGAGGACGTCCCGATGTTCATCGCCGGTGAGGATGTGCTGGCGGCCGAGAAATTCGAGGACCACTCCCCGATTAACCAGGATTGGCTGCTGGGAACTTTCCAGCGCGGCGGCGTGGAGCACGCACAGGATGCGCTGGCCGCAGCCCGCAAGGCTTTCCCGGCCTGGTCGAACAGGCCATGGCAGGAACGGGTTGAGCTGCTCAGGGCCGCCGCCGGGAAGATCGACGAACGCATTTACGAGATTGCGGCCATCATCTCGCTCGAAGTCGGCAAAAGCCGGATGGAGGCGCTTGGCGACATCGCCGAGACCGCCGATTTAATCCGCTATGCCTGCGGCCAGATGGAGGCCAACAAGGGCTACCGGGTCAAGATGGGCGTCGATCCGCTCGAGGGCTACACCGCCTCCAATACCTCTGTCCTGCGCCCCTACGGCGTGTGGGTCGTCATCAGCCCCTTTAACTTCCCGGCCGCGCTGACAGGAGGTCCGGTTGGCGCGGCGCTGGTCGCCGGCAACACCGTGGTGATGAAGCCAGCCACCGACACGCCCTGGACGGTGCGCATGCTGGCCGAGTGCTTCCGGGATGCTGGCCTTCCCCAGGGCGTCATCAACTACGTCACCGGACCTGGCAGCACCCTGGGCCAGGCGCTCATCGACAGCCCGCAGGTGGACGGCATCACCTTCACCGGGTCCTACGACGTCGGGATGGGGATCTACCGTTCCTTCGCCGCCGGACAATACCCGCGTCCCACGATCCTCGAGATGGGCGGCAAGAACCCGTCGATCGTCTCCCGCAACGCGGACCTGGAGCGGGCCGTCTCCGGCATCGTCCGCTCGGCTTTCGGGTTACAGGGACAGAAGTGTTCCGCCAACTCCCGCATCTATGTCGAAAAACCTGTTTACGATAGCTTCATTGAGCGCCTGTCCGAGGTCACGAACAAGATGGTCATCGGCGATCCCACCCGGCGCGAGGTCTTCCTCGGCCCGGTCGTGAACAAGAGCGCCTACAGCGATTTCAAAGCCTTCACCGAGGAGCTTTCGGAAGCCGGGAGCTTCTTGACCGGCGGGCGCGTGCTGGGCGACGGGGATTACAAGAAGGGGTTCTTCTGCGAACCGACCATCGCCATCGACGTTCCGCATGACCACCGACTTTGGTCGCTGGAGATGTTCCTGCCCATCACAATGGTCCACCCGGTCGAGAGCATCGAACAGGCCATGCAGCTCGCCAACGACAGCCAATACGGCCTGACGGCCGGCTTCTACGGCTCGCAGGAGGAGACGGGCTGGTTCTTTGAGAACATCCAGGCCGGCGTGACCTACGCCAACCGGCCCCAGGGAGCCACGACCGGCGCCTGGCCGGGCTTCCAACCTTTCGGGGGCTGGAAAGGCTCCGGGTCCTCCGGTAAGAATGCCGGCGGTCATTACTACCTGCCGCTTTACCTGCACGAACAGATCCACACCTTGATCAGTTGAGAGGAGCTGTGGCTCCCTGTCCGTGATACGGGCAGGGAGCCTTTTTCTTAACATGGCTTCCCGGCTAGGCTCTGCCTTCATCCTGATCGGGCTCATCGCCCTGACCATCTTCCTGCTCACGCTCCAGATTGGGCAGGCGGATTTGCGGGTCTTCCTGCTCGGCGCCTCGGTCGCCGCACTGGGATTGCTGCTTCACCGGCGCGCTCGACGGCGGCAGCCCCGGACGCGGGGCCGCTTCCGCACGCTGCGCCGCCTGAGCGGGCAAGCCCCCGACGAGGATGAGTTGTAAAAACCACGCACGACCGATGCACCAGGGGGATCGAGGTGTGTTCCGGTAGAAAATCTCTGCGCCTCTCAAACTACGATTATGCTCAGCCCGGGGCGTATTTCGTGACGATTTGTGTAAACCGTAGGGAATGCCGGCTAGGAAAAATCATCGGAGGTCTTTTTTCACCGTCGAATGAAGGCACGATCGCTGACAAGTTTTGGACTCACACACAAGTGCATTTCAACCGAGTCTCGGTTGATGATTACGTAATCATGCCAAATCACTTGCATGCAATCATCATCATTGAGGAATCACCAAATCGTAGGGGCGGGGTGACCCCGCCCCTACAAAACGTGAAACCCTCGGAGAAGTTATTGCCTACTACAAGTACGAGACTACAAAATCGATCAACTTGCTCACCGGCAGCATTGGGACACAGTTCTGGCAGCGCAATTTCTACGACCACGTCATCCGGGATGAAACCGATCTCGCCCGCTACCGCCAATACATCCTCGAAAATCCGCTTCGATGGGAACTCGATCGATACTTCGTGCAAACCTGACCCACCTGGTCACACCAGGGTTGGAACGCCCATTCATCTCTGGTAAACTCCACGCACGAACGACCCAACAAAGGAGAACACCATGGCCGACGTAATCGATCATAAGATTTTTGGCGATGACCTGCAGCTGGTTGAAATCGAGCTCGATCCTGGTGAAGCCGTGCGCGCCGAAGCGGGCACGATGACCTACATGGATGACGGGATCGAGATGCAAACCTCCACCGGCGGGGGCGTCTTCAAAGGTTTGAAGCGAGCCTTCACGGGTGAGAGCTTCTTCATCACCGCCTTTCTCAACACCGGCCAGGGCAAACAGCGAGTCGCCTTTGCTGCGCCGTACCCGGGGAAGATCATCGCCATCGACCTGACCTCCTTCGGGGGGCGCATCCTATGCCAGAAGGACTCCTTCCTGTGCGCGGCCCAGGGGATCGAAATCGAGGTCGCCTTCACCAAGCGGTTGGGCGCAGGGATCTTTGGCGGGGAAGGCTTCATCCTGCAGCGCCTGCAGGGGGACGGGATGGCGTTCGTACACGCCGGCGGCACGATTATCGAACGCGAGCTGGCTGCGGGCGAGTCGCTGCGCGTGGACACCGGCTGCCTGGTTGCTTTCGCCGAGACCGTGGACTACGACATCCAGTTCATCGGGGGTTTTCGCAACGCACTCTTCGGGGGAGAGGGCTTGTTCCTGGCCCGCCTCACCGGTCCGGGTAAGGTCTACCTGCAGAGCCTGCCGTTCTCACGCCTGGCCGACCGCGTGCTGGCGGCTGCCCGTTTTCAGAAGGTCGATGAACGCAAGGGCGCCGCAGGCATCGGGGGCGACATCCTGGGCAACCTGATCAGCGGCCGCTAGGCTTGGACCTGGACCAGGACAACAGATTGAAGGCTGAGACGGGGACGGATTCCAACTACATCTCGGTTGATATCGAGACTGCCGGGCCGGCACCAGCCCGCTATCCGATGCTCTCCATCGGGGCTTGCCAGGTCGCAGACCCGGGCCAAACGTTCTACGTGGAACTAAAGCCCGATCGGGACTTGGTGGATCGCCAGGCGCTCAAGGTTAGCGGCCTGGATATCGAGCAGCTGAAGATCGACGGGGTGGACCCGGCCCGCGCCATGGGCGAGTTCGCCCGCTGGGCGAACCTGGCCAGGGCCGCGGCTGGACCTCCAATCTTCGTCGCGTACAATGCTCCCTTCGATTGGATGTTCGTCCAGGCCTATTTCCAGCGGTATGATGTTGAAAACCCCTTTGGACATTCTGCGCTGGACATGAAAGCCCTGGCGATGGGGTTGCTCAACATCCGCTGGTCCGAGACCGGGATGCAGCACGTCTCTGAACGGCTTGAAAGCCCGGTCACGCTCTCTCACAATGCACTGCAAGATGCGCAGGACCAGGCATACCTGTTTCAACGTATCTTGAGCCAGCTAAACCGCGATAGTTAAAACCTGATCCAGCCTGAGGAGGGAACAAACGTGCCAGAACAAGAGGGATCCTCTGCCGGCGAGGCGCTCGAACGCATCCTTCAATCTGCCGCTCGACTGGGGGTCGAGTTGGATGAGGAGGAAGCGCTGCAATGGCTTTCGGCCGTGAGCGCGGCCAAGGGCAGCGCAGACGTGCTCGTCGATACCAAGGCCGGTGTGTTCGGCCACACCGTCACCATGCTCGATTTCAGCCCGGATGACTTGGCCTATTTTCGACGGGTCGGCCAGCTAGTCGAATTCAAGGACACGCCGGGCAAGGTTGAGACGGCGCTTGCGCTCTCCGGTTCCGCAGCCCAATCCAAGATCCAGACCTACCCCGGGGACTGCGACTACTTCGAACGGATAAACATCATCGCCGAGACCCGGGTGGAGGCCTGCAGCATCCTGGCCGATCTCATCCGCACGAAAGCGCTCGACAGCCTGAGCGGCCCAACGTACCAGTTGATCGAGGTCAAATTCGGCTCCTACCCGGCGGATGTCAACCGCGAGGACCAGTTTCACCGCGCCGGCACCCCTATCTCCTGGTCGGTAGACGAGCTTCAGGCGGGCAGGATCGACGCCCTCGGCGCCGACGGAAAACCCGTATCGATCGAGTGGATGCAGGTCGCGGATGATCCAGGCTGGTGCAAGTTGGATTGGGTCGTCGCCGACCCCGTGCGCGGGGCGCTGGCCAACGCCAGCAACATGCTCGACGTGACCTGGGAGGCACCCGACGGCAGCATCACACCCCTCGACGGGTACCTAGACCCCTACTTCCAGGAGGTATACCTGGAAGCCGAGTCGATCCCGCTCTTCTCCAAGCTGGCCAAGCACGTTTCCGCCGATGCGTTGGAATCCTACGTCCACCAACTGGAGAAGGAAGTCCATAAATACGTCGGGCAGCACGCCAACTACGGCAAGGCCGCCAAACGCATGTACAACATCTTCCGCTTGACGGGTCGCTACGAGGAGGCTGCCTACGTGCGCGAGCTCTTCGATGAACCCGCGACGGCTCTGTACCAGGTCTGGTCGCTCATCCGGACGATCGATGATGTGGTCGACAAACCCGGAACGTTCTCCGCCGAAACCCTCACCCAGCAAGCCGACAAGTTGATCTTGACCGTCGTCGAAGCGCTCGAGGGCGAACAGGAAAGCGAGATTGTGCGCTCCCTGCTCCAGCTGCGCGGTCTGCTCGGAAAGAGCGGGGAAGACGACGCTTGGCGGGTCCAGGTCGAGACGACCAGGGCGGAGATTATCAACCTCGTGAACAACTTCTTCCAGGAACGCCTGACCGCCCTTCCGACGATCAAAGATTACATGGAAAAGATGCGGGTGGATTGAGGATGCCGGGACTCACCGACCAGGCCGCTGGTGGCCGCGACCCGCTGCACGCCTCCATCGCCGCTGCGCACGAAGCCTGGCAGTCGAGCATGACCCGCCGCCTGGGCGAACTCCAGGAACTGCTTCAGTCGCGCAATCGCGAGCACCTGGCGGCCCTGGTGGAAGCGGCAATCGAGCCGGATGGAATGAGGTTTGCGTACTGGGGGCGCCAGGTCCTCGTTGGGTGGCCTGGGCTTGAAGTGCGCTGGGTCGACGACGGGGAACCGCTGAGCACTTTCGACCAGGCGATGGTCTTCTACTACCTGGACACCGCCGACGGGACGCCGCTTGCTGACCGCTGGATTGGCTTCCGTGAGCTGCCCAATGGCGGGTTCTACAACCAGGCTTTCCAGGGCTACAGCGGCGACCTGCTCGCCAGGCGTTTCGGCGACCAGTTGGACGACCTGGCGACCGCCGCCGCACAACTCGGTGGGCAGCGCCTGCCGGACCTTGCGCCGGCAGCCTATGCCTTCCAGCCTCTGCCGCGGATCAGGATCGGTGCCGCACTCTGGCCCGGGGATGAGGATTTTCCGGCACGTGCCTCCATCCTGTTTGATGCGGCTTGCAGCCATGCCATGACAACAGATGGCCTGGCCTTGCTCGGCTCTGGCCTCGCCCGACGTCTTATCCGGGCGGCAGAAGCATGATCCAGCCCACCCCGACGATGGCGCTGCCCCTGAGGAGGATATGCATCTGATGACATCCCAAAAGCCTTGGCGGTCGACCTGGATTCGGCGGATTCTGCTGTCACCTGATGAACCCCGCCTGCGCGCCGGTTGGCGTCTGCTGCTCCACACCCTCTTCTTCGGCCTGAGCTTGAGCCTGCTGACGCTGGGCGTGGTGATGGTCCTATGGAACAACGGAGGCCTGTTCGAGCTCGGCCTTCCCCTGGATGCGACGATCGAACTGATTGCCATCCTCCTCGCCACCTTCGCTGCCAGGCGCTGGCTCGATCGGCGCAGCTTCATTTCCCTGGGCTTCCGGCCCGACGCCCATGCCGTCAAGGACCTGCTCGTCGGTTTCTGGATCCCCGCGCTGTTGATGGGCTTGATCTTCATGACCGAGCTGGCGATGGGGTGGTTGACGATCGACTCTTTCGCCTGGCAATCGATGGCTGGCGGAGCCTGGCTCCCCGTCCTGCTTCAGGGGCTGCTTCTTTTCACGCTGGTAGGGATCAGCGAGGAGCTTCTCAGCCGGGGTTATCACCTGCAGAACCTCGCGGATGGCCTCAACCTGGAATGGGGCGTGATCCTCTCCTCCAGCGTTTTCGCAGTGCTGCACCTGGCCAACCCGAACAGCAGCCTCTTTTCCAGCCTGGGCATCTTTGCCGCCGGCATCTTCCTGGCCTATGGTTGGATTCGCACCCGCCAGCTCTGGTTATCGATCGGGCTGCACGTCGGCTGGAACCTATTCGAAGGCACCGTCTTCGGCTTCCCGGTAAGCGGGCTGCGGATCGAATCGCTCATCCGCCAAACCACAACCGGTCCGGACCTCATCACAGGCGGTGGTTTTGGGCCCGAAGCGGGGCTGATTGTGCTCCCGGCCATGCTCCTGGGCATGCTCATCATCCGGCTGTATACCCGCGCTCGCACCCAGGCTGCCTGAGCCTCCTCAACACAACTTCATCGCAATCCAATCCCATGCGATGCCCGGCGCCCGATTGAGGGAAATTGGGGGTTGACAAGGAAAGAACATCTGTTCTATACTGCACCTACCCTAGAACACTTGTTCCATATGGAGGTCGGCCATGTCAACCTACGCTCGCACGTCCCGTCCACGAATCCCTTTTAGCCTCGAACCTGCGCTGCGCGCATTGTTGAAGCGAGCACGTTTGCCGAGGGCTTCTCTCTTCGCCTTGATCATGGTCGGGGCCCTGATTGCCTTCGAGAGCTTCAACTACGGCACAACGGAGTATGCCCTCACGGATCTCTTGGGAGGCTTAAGCTTCGCCAGCGTGCGCTGGTCCACCATCCTGGCCCTTGCTTTCTGTGGCATGGATTTCGCCGGGATCGCGCGCTTGCTCTCGCCCCAGGGCGACTCCAAGGCTTCCATGGAGACCTGGTATCTACTTGGCTCGTGGCTGCTCGCGGCGACGATGAACGCAGCCTTGACCTGGTGGGCGGTTTCGTTGGCCTTGATTGGCCACAGCGGCCTTGGAAACGAGATCCTCGGACGCGAAACGTTGCTCTCAAGCGTGCCGCTTTTCGTCGCCATGCTCGTCTGGCTGATCCGGGTGTTGATGATTGGCACCTTCACGCTCTCAAGCAGCGACTTCGCTGCCCGCAGCCTGTTCGGCAGGAAAGCCCATCATCCAGGGCGTGCGCAGCGGACAGCGGTAGCCGCCGAGCCCGAAACGCCGGCTCGCTCGATCCGTCCTGCACCGAAGTCAGGCACAATCCCAACCAACGGGCAGCGCCGCCCAGTAGCTGCTCGTCCATCTAACTTCAGGCGCTGAGCGAAGCATGCAAACTGCGCTGAGGGGGCGCTTGCGCCAGGGACACCCACAGATCGTCGGGGGCTTACGCCCCCGGCGTTCTTCCCCTGCTTCGTTCATCGCCCAATACTTCCTTCCAGCGGCTCTGCTGGCTGGCCTAGTTGTCTGGTTTGCCCAGCATGGCGCAGCTTTTATCCAATCCTTACATCAGGCACCGCCAGCCCAGGTCGAATGGGTTGACGGCGCGCGTGCGTCAAGCGCTCCTGGACGTACGGGCACCACCATCGGCCAGGAACTGGCTGGTTTCACGCCGGAGGTGAGGAGATGGTCAGATTCGATCGAAAGGTGGTCGCTTGCCTACGAGCTGCCGCCTGTGCTCGTCGCGATCGTGATGCAGATTGAGTCGTGCGGTGATGCGCACGCACTATCCCCAGCCGGGGCACGCGGCCTGTTCCAGGTAATGCCTTATCATTTTGAGGGGGAGGAGAATGGTTTTGACCCGGAGATCAACGCCCGGCGCGGGCTTGCCTATCTGCACCGGGCTCTCGAGCTAGGCAGCGGCCGGATCGATTTGGCGTTAGCAGGATACAACGGTGGACATGGCCAGATTGGACGCGATCCGACGCTCTGGCCAGATGAAACCCGCCGCTACGTCTACTGGGGGACCGGGATCTGGGAAGACCTGCAGCAGTCTACCGGCGATAGCGAAACCCTCGTTGCCTGGCTGGAGGCCGGGGGCGCAAGATTGTGCCAGGCCGCGTTGGCCTCATTTCAGGACGGGTAACGTTATCAATCCAAGCACTAGATCACTTGCTCTCGCCAGCTCCTTGTTACGCTGTGCAGCTTGTGGTCAGGTTGACTGAGAATGTTGCTCCCGCCCGTTGCTCAACGGAAGCCTAACGATGAACGTCGAGCCCTTGCCAACGATGGATTCGACCTCGATGTCACCCCCATGGCTGCGTGTGATCCAGTAGGCGATGGACAAACCCAGCCCCGCACCGCCGCCTGGCTTTCTCTTGCGCGAAGGATCCCTGCGGTAGAAACGGTCAAAGATGTTCGGAAGATCTTCTTCAGGGATTCCTGGGCCGCTATCCGTCACCCGCCAAACGGCCCAATTCTGATCGCAGGTCAGATCCAGTGTGACTTCACCCGGCGATGGCGTATGCTCCAGCGCGTTCGCGACCAGGTTTAGAAGCACTTGCTTCAACCGGTCACGGTCCCCCTCCACACAAGCCTGGTCTTCGCGTCCGATGCGCAGCACGACACCATCCCGCGCCAATACCCTCGCCTGCTGGAACACTTCAAGCATGATGGTATCCAGCTCGATGCTCTCGCGTGCGAGCGGCAGCTTGCCCGTCTCTGCCTGCGCCAGCAGCAGCAGGTCGCGCACAAGCCGGGTAAGCCGGTCCACCTCGGAGGTAATCACCTCCAACAATTCGTCGTCGGCTGAGCCCATCTGCCGGATGAGATCTACATTCCCGCGGATAGCGGTGAGCGGCGTCCGCAGCTCATGGGACACGTCGGCCAGGAAGCGCCGCTGGGTCTGGAACACACCTTCCAGCCGCTCGAGCGATTCGTTAAAGGCCTGGATCAAATTACCGACCTCGCCCCGCGGTGGCCCAAGCAGCGGAATGCGCCGTGACAGATCGTCGGCACGCGTGATCTGCAGCGCGGTTTGCGTGACTTGCTCCAGGGGACTCAGAGCGGCTCCGGCGGCCGCATAGCCGATGATCGCGGCCGCAAGCAAGGCCAATACACCGCCTCCAAGCAGCATGGTGAGCAGCGTGCTGGAGATCGCCTTCACCGTTCCCAGGTCTTCGCTGAGCTGGAGAAAACCAAGCAGTACATCATCGGGGCGTCGGACGACAGGCACGGTCAGCACCCTGTAATCCAGGCTGTTAATCGAAACGCTGCTGTAAACGTTGGACGTAGCCGGAATGCTGGACGGGTCGAGTACGCCGTTTTCGACCGGCGTGTTGGTCGACTGCCAGATTACCGCCCCCTGGTCGTTCAAGATTTGCAGCGAGACCTGGGAAGTGAGGTCGAGCGCTCGCAGCGTAAGCGCCAGGTCTTCAGGCAGACCGCCGGAGAGGGTGGCTAGCACGTCATCCGCAGTTTGGCTGAGTGTTTGTTCGACCTGGTTCGTGAGATTAAGCGTCAGGGATAAGTAGACGATCGAGGCGAAGAGCAGCAGGACCGCTGCGAGCACACCTGTATACCAGATTGTGAGCCTGGTTCTGAGGGTCATTCCGATTCCCGAAGCACGTACCCGACGCCGCGAACGGTATGGATCAGGCGCGGGGCTCCCCCCTCCTCGGTCTTCTGGCGCAGGTAGCGGATATACACCTCGATGATGTTGCTCTCACCGCCGAAGTCATAGCCCCACACGCGATCGTAGATGAGATCTCGTGTCAACACCTGCCGCGGATGCCTGAGAAGCAGTTCCAAGAGTTCGTATTCTTTGGCAGTGAGATCGATCGCCCGGTCACCGCGAAATGCCTGGTGTGTGCCGGTGTCTAGGCGTAAATTCTCGTAGCTGAGGACTTCAGGCAGGGTCGTCTTGGAGCGCCTCAGCAGGGCACGCACACGTGCAAGAAGTTCATTCAGAGCGAATGGCTTTACAAGGTAATCATCGGCTCCTGCATCCAAACCGCGGACGCGATCTGCGACCGAATCCTTTGCGGTGAGCATCAGGATGGGGAGATCGCCGCCAGCTCTGAGCCTTCGACACACCTCGAGGCCGTCCAACCCGGGTTCCTGCTCAGGCAGCATCCAATCTAGGATGACAAGATCGGGAGGCGTTTTGTCGGCTTTCGCCAGGCCTTCTGTGCCATCGAACGCGGTTTCCACCTGGTAGCCCTCATAGGTCAGGCCACGCCTGAGAAACTGAAGAATACGCTCCTCATCTTCGATGATCAGGATCGACTCACGCATTACGCCTCCCGCGTGGTTTATACCACAGGCTTAAACACACAGAGCCGCCACTTTTGGCGGCTCTGATAGAAGGCATCGTATGCTCAGGCGAGTTCAACCGTAGCGCCGGCCGCTTCCAGCTTGGCCTTGGCGTCCTGGGCTGATTCCTTGCCAGCCTGCTCGAGCACCTTGGCGCCAGCTGTCTCGGCCAGTTCCTTCGAATCAGCCAGCCCGAGCTGGGTGATCTGGCGGATGGCCTTGATCACGTCGATCTTCTTCGGACCAACATCCTTCAAGATGACGTCGTACTCGCTCTTCTCTTCCTCGGCCTCAACCGCCGCGCCACCGGGGCCGGCCGCGACGGCCATCGCCATCGGGGCAGCTGCGGAGACACCCCATTCTTCCTCGAGCTCTTTGACCAGTTCTGAAACTTCCAGGATGGTCAGCTTATTCAGTTCATCCTTGATTTTCTTGATATCTGCCATGATAAAGCTCTCCTTGGTTTTTTAGTATGAATGTCAGGCTGCGGAGCCTTGCGGCTGTGCATCGATCCGGGCTTGGAGCACGTTCAGGACTTGCCGCAACGATCCCGCCAGGACGCCTGCCAGCTGTGACCCAGGCATGTTCAAGACGCCCATGAATTGCGATTGGAGTACGGGCATCGGTGGGAGTTCGGCGAGATGATGAAGCTGCATTGCGTTGAATATCTCACCATCGATAATCCCGGCCTTTATCTTGAAGGTTTCCTTCTCTTTCGAGAGATCGACCAGGATTTTTGCCAACCCCGGAATATCTTCCGAAGCTGCTCCCATCGCTGTTGGACCTTCGAATGCATCATCTGGATGTGTCCAGCCTGACTCTTCGAATGCCCGTTTCGCCAGCGAATTCTTGACGACGAAGAACTCTCCACCCATCTCGCGAATTTTCTCGCGTAAGGCTTCCGTCTCCTTGACGGTCAACCCGCTGTACTCGGTCAGCAGGATGCTCGAGTTTCGTCCCAGGATCTCGCGGTATTGCGAAACGAGGTCTTCTTTCCGCTGCTTAGAGATTGCCAAGTTTCCTATCCTCCTTCCCCAGAATCAATTCGAGTCTTCGCTTCGCACAGATGGCTCAAGCAAAGACTCTCAGGGGTAGTCCGGATTCAATCGAGTCTTCACCTCGGCAGGAAATTAAGTCTGCTGCCAGACACCTGCTGTCTCAGGCGAAACGATGATGCAATTGTCTAACGCGGCAGCCATTGTACCGCGCATCTACCAGGCTGTGAAGGTCATCCCCCGCCCAGCGCAAGGGCGGCGTTTGGCTCAACGCGAATACCAGGCCCCATCGTGCTGCTGATGACGACGCGCCGGATGTACGCGCCTTTGGCGGAAGCCGGCCGCGTGCGCCGCACGGCATCCATCAGGGCCGCCATGTTCTCATACAGCTGTTGGGCTTCGAACGAAATCTTGCCGATCGGCACATGCAAATTGGCGGTCCGGTCGGTACGGAATTCAACCCGCCCGGATTTCAATTCGTCGATGACACGGCCCAGGTCATCCTCGGGCACAACGGTGCCCGCCTTCGGGCTGGGCATCAGGCCGCGCGGGCCCAGGATGCGGCCGAGCCGCCCGACCTTGCCCATCATGTTGGGCGTGGCGACGGTTGCATCAAAATCCATCCATCCGCCCTGAATGCGTGTGATCAATTCGTCGTCGGCGATAAAATCTGCGCCAGCTTCGCTTGCCGCCCTGGCCGCATCGCCTTCGGCGAAGACGACGACACGCACAGTCTTGCCCAATCCGTGGGGCAGCATCACCGTGTCCCGGATCTGTTGGTCCGCGTGGCGGGTATCGACGCCAAGCCGCATGTGCACTTCGACGGTGCTGTCAAACTTTGTGAAAGCGATGCTCTTGATCAGTTCGAGCGCTTCCAGGGGTTCGTACAGTTTCTGACGATCGACCTGTTCGAGCGCGTTGCGATAATTCTTGCCCTGCTTTGCCATTCTCATCTCCCTGTGGTCCCAACGGGCCGCTCGCTGGCGACCCTCCCACGATCAACCTTCGATGACGATGCCCATATTGTGCGCGGTGCCTTCGATCTGGCGCATAGCGCCTTCGATGTCCGTGGCGTTTAGGTCCTTCATCTTGGTTTCAGCAATTTCGCGAACCTGATTTCGGGTTACTTTGCCAACCTTATCGCGGTTTGGTTCAGCCGAGCCCTTCTCCACACCGGCCGCCTTGCGCAGCAATACCGCTGCAGGCGGGGTCTTGAGTGTGAAGGTGAACGAGCCATCCGTGTAGATGGTGATCTCGGCCGGGATGATCTCGCCCATCTTGCTCGAGGTGCGAGCGTTGTACTCCTTGCAAAACGCCATCAAGTTGATGCCGTGCGGCGCAAGCGCCGGTCCAATCGGTGGTGCAGGGTTGGCCTTGCCGGCTTCAATCTGCAATTTCAGGATTGCTTTTAGTTTTTTCGCCACAGTCTTACTCCTCCAGTGGTGCGAACGGGCTTTCAAGCCCTCCCACATTGGGCTCGCCCAGGCGAGCCGAAGCTTATGCCTTCTCTACCTGCAGGAAATCGAGTTCGACCGGTGTTTCCCGGCCGAAGAAAGAGACCATCACGCGCACTTTCGCCCGTTCCATATCGATATCGGAGACGGTCCCGATGAAATCATTGAAGGGCCCATCGATGATGCGGACCTTCTGTCCAGTCTTGTAGGTGACCTTGATGCGGGGCGCTTCCGCCTCCATACGCTTGACGATGGAAGAGACTTCCTCTGGCCGCAGCGGCGTTGGGTCGTTGCCCATTCCGACGAACCCGGTCACGCCTGGCGTGTTGCGCACGACGTACCACGAATCTTCGTCCATCAGCATCTGGACCAGGATGTAGCCAGGGAAAACGCGCCGTTCAACCGTGCGGCGCTTGCCATCCTTGACCTCGATCTCCTCTTCGGTTGGGACGACAACGTCGAATATCTTGGCCTTCATGTTCATGGTCTCAATGCGCTGCTCAAGGTTGTGCCGCACCTTGTTTTCATAGCCCGAGTAGCAGTGCACGACGTACCAGTGCCGGCCGTCATCCGGTTCGCCAGCCGGTTGGGTTTCCCCTTCCAGCTCTTCCTCGGCCTCGGCTTCAACCTGCGCCTTGGCACTCATGGCCGGTTCTGGGATCGTTGGCACTTCCAGGGCTTCGGGGGCGGGCGCTTCGTCTTCCTCCTGCTCCTCCATCGCTTCCGGCGCTTCCAGCGTAGCCGGTTCCTGCGGCGATTCGAGCTCGTCTGCGGCTGCGCTTTCTTCTACATCGGGGGCCTCGGCCTCCATCTCGGCATCCTCGGACGCCAGCTCAGCCAACGCCGCGGGCAGGCTCTCCTCCGGCTCGGCTGCCTCGGCTTCCGAATCCAAAGCTTCGGCTTCCGCCGCGGCCGTTTCGGTCATTTCCTCGTCTGAGATCGCCTCAGCCCGTTCTTCTTCAAACTCGCTCACTCGTGACTCCCTTGCAGTCCAGCTTCTAACCCAGGCTTACGATGAAGGCGATGACCCGCGAGAACACGAAGTCCAGAACGCCGAGCAGCGCGCTCATGAACGTAACCACGATGAGCACAATGATCGTCAGGCGAATGGCTTCCTGGCGTGTCGGCCAGGTGACCTTCCGCAGCTCGGCGCTCGACTCGCGCAGGTAGCGCGTAATCGGGTTGGACTTCCGCTTCGAAGCGGCTTTGGATTTTGCCACTCCACTACTCCTCAGACTAAGCGACGCCCGTTCCCGCCAGGCGTCGCAGGGTTTCACTGGCAGGCGAGGCAGGACTTGAACCCGCAACCCCCGGTTTTGGAGACCGGTGCTCTGCCAAATTGAGCTACTCGCCTGCGAAAAGGGCTTGTTAGCCCCTACTTTGTCTCGCGATGCATCGTGTGCTTCTGGCAGCGCGAACAGTACTTGTTCAACTCGAGCCGGCCAGGATCATTCCGACGGTTTTTCTCAGATGTGTAGTTTCGCTCCTGGCATTCCGTGCATTCCAGGGTAATTACCGGGCGTACATCTTTCTTGGCCATAATCGGTTGCGAGCTCTCCGCCTGGCGGCAAGCTCAAACCACTCCTACTCTAAGATCTCTGTGATTACGCCCGCGCCGACGGTCAGGCCGCCCTCACGGATCGCAAATGTCGAACCCTTCTCAAGTGCCACCGGGACGATCAGCTCCACCTGCAGGTTCACGCTGTCCCCGGGCATCACCATCTCGACGCCCTCCGGCAGCTCGATCGTCCCCGTCACATCCATCGTCCGCACGAAGAACTGCGGCCGGTAGCCCGTGAAGAACGCCTTGTGCCGCCCTCCCTCGTCCTTCGTCAGCACGTACACTTCGCTCATGAACTTCTTGTGCGGCGTGATCGATCCCGGCGCGGCTATCACCATCCCCCGCTCCACGTCCTCGCGGTCGATCCCCCGCAGCAGCAGCCCCAGGTTGTCCCCCGCCTGCCCCGTGTCCAGCGTCTTGTGGAACATCTCCACGCCCGTCACCACCGTGCTCACCGTCTTCTCTCTCAGCCCGACGATGTCCACGTTCTCACCCGTCTTCACCACCCCTCGATCCACCCGGCCCGTAACCACCGTCCCCCGGCCCTTGATCGAGAATACGTCCTCGACCGACATCATGAACGGCTTGTCCAGCTCGCGCTTCGGCTCCGGGATGTACTCGTCCACCACCCGCAGCAGCTCCTTGATCGAAGCGTACTCCGGCGCATCCGGATCCGTGCTCTCGCTCTCCAACGCCGCCAGCGCACTCCCGCGCACGATCGGCGTCTCGTCCCCCGGAAACTCGTACTCGTTCAACAGCTCGCGCAGCTCAAGCTCCACCAGCTCCAGCAGCTCCGGGTCGTCCATCATGTCGACCTTGTTCAAATACACCACGATCGACGGCACGTCCACCTGGCGCGCCAGCAGCACGTGCTCGCGCGTCTGCGGCATCGGCCCGTCCGGCGCCGCTACCACCAGGATCGCCCCGTCCACCTGCGCCGCACCCGTGATCATGTTCTTGATGTAGTCGCGGTGCCCCGGCATGTCCACGTGCGCATAATGCCGTTTCTCCGTCTCGTACTCCACGTGTGCAATCGCGATCGTGATGCCGCGCTCTTTCTCCTCCGGCGCATTGTCGATCGAATTGAACGGCCGGAAATCGGCGTTCCCCGTGAACGAACAATACTTCGTGATCGCCGCTGTCAGCGTCGTCTTCCCGTGGTCGATGTGCCCCATCGTCCCCACGTTCATATGCGGCTTCGTTCGTTCGAATTTCTCCTTGGCCATAGTTCCTATCTCCTCATGCAGTCAATTTCCGGTTGGTATGGTCCTCAGAGCCCTCAAGGGGAATTGAACCCCTGACCCCGTTCTTACCAAGAACGTGCTCTACCGTCTGAGCTATGAGGGCAGGCACCACGCTTGCCGATCCGAGCAGCGTTGAAAAACCTGGTGGGCGGTGAAGGATTTCGAACCTCCGAAGGCGTATGCCAGCTGATTTACAGTCAGCCCCCTTTGGCCACTTGGGTAACCGCCCATGGTCGCCCTGTACACTTCCCAGAGTTCCCTGGTCGTGGGCCTCGTGGGCTTGCTGGGAAACCAAGCCGACGATGGGAATCGAACCCATAACCTACCGCTTACAAGGCGGTTGCTCTGCCGTTGAGCTACGTCGGCATGACAACAAAACGCGCCTCACCTGCACGGCGCTGTTTCATTATACCAGACACTCCTGCCGACCTCGCGCGCCGAGTTTACCAAGATTTAGGGGTAGCGTCAATGGACGCTCAATTCCGCTGCGCATGAGCCGCGTAGAGCACGATCGATCCAGCCACGGCGGCGTTGAGCGAGCCAATCCGCCCGCCCATGGGTATTTCCACCAGGAAATCGCACGATTCACGCACCAAACGCCGCAGCCCGGAGCCCTCGTTACCCACCACGATCGCCATCCGCCCGGTGTATGCAGCCCGGGCATAATCCTGGGCGTTTGCACCTTGTTCCAGGCCAGCGATCCAGAACTGAGCCTCCTTAAGCGCACGCATGGCCTGGGCCAGGTTCTGCCTGGCGATGTGCAGGTATTCCGTCGCCCCGGCCGAGGCTCGAACGACAGCGGGCGTCACCGATGCGCTGCGGTGGGCCGGGATGAGGACCCCCGCCACGCCGACTGCCTCGGCGCTGCGCAGGAGCGTGCCCAGGTTCTGCGGATCCTGGAGCATATCCAGGATCAATACCAACGCACTTTCGGGGGACTCGTCGCACTGCTCCAGGATGCCGTCCAGATCGGCATAGGGATAGGGGCTCGCAACGGCCGTGACCCCCTGGTGATTGATGCCGGCCCGGTCCAAGTCCTGGCGTGGGACGAATTCAACCGGGATGTCCAGCTGGCGGGCGAGCGCGATGATTTGCGCCAGAGCACCTTCGGCCTGCGCCCCTTGGGCGATGCGGATCGCGCTTATCCGCCGCCGGCCTGCCCGGAGTGTTTCCACGATCGGGTTGCGGCCATAGAGCGTCTCCATTCCATTGGTTGTCATGCAGCCTGCATCCGTCTTATGGCAGAAGGTTCATGGGCGGGGGAAATGGCACAGGTCACGCTTTGCGCCAGGTGGTTACTCCCTTGCTGTCTTCAAGGGTGATGTCCAGCTCTGCCAGGCGCTCGCGAATCTGATCGGCGAGTTCAAACTGGTCGGCAGCACGCAGAGACTGCCTGATCTCGATCAAAAGATCGATGAAGGGGCCGGCACCGGTCTCCATGCCTTCATCCTCGAGGCGTAAGCCGAGCACCGCGCTCAGTTCACGCAGGACGCTCTGCGCGTGGACGAGATCCTCGCTGCCAGCGCCGCTTGCCCGGGCGGCATTGATCGCCTTTACCAGGTCGAATAGATGCCCCAGCGCGCCGGCCGTGTTGAAATCATCCTCCATTGCCGTCCGGAAGCCATCCCTGGCCGCCTGGATCGCCGCCTCGAGTTGACCGGAGACCTCGGCTGGGACGTCGGCGAGGGGAACCGCCGGCCGCAAGCCGCCCTTTAAACGAGCGAGGGCGGCAGTCGCTTGCTCGATCACCGCGTCGTTGAAGGTAACCGGGCTGCGGTAGCTGGCGTTCAGGATCAAGATGCGCAGGACATCCGCCTCGTACTGTTCCAGGAAGGCCTCGACCGTGAACACGTTCCCGGTCGATTTCGACATATCGGCACCGCTCAGCTGCATCATGCCGTTGTGCACCCAGTAGGTCGAGAACGGCACCCCGTTGTAGCTCTCGGATTGGGCAATCTCGTTCTCGTGGTGGGGGAAGATTAAATCATTGCCCCCGCCGTGGATATCGATCCGCTCACCCAGGTGATGCAGGCTCATGGCCGAACATTCGATATGCCAGCCTGGCCTTCCCGGCCCCCACGGACTCTCCCAGGCCGGTTCGCCGGGTTTGGCGGATTTCCACAGCGCGAAATCGGCGGGGTCCTCTTTCCGGCTGTCGACTTCCAGCCTGGCACCTGCGCGCATGTCCTCCGGCTGGCGATGGGAGAGCTTGCCATAATCTTCGTCCCTGGCAACCCGGAAGTAGACGTCGCCCTCGATGGCGTAGGCGAAGCCACGCTCGATCAACCCCTCGACCATCCCGATGATGGTCTCAATCTCGAGCGAGACGCGCGGGTATACCGTTGCCGGTTCGACGTTCAGGTCCTTCAAATGCTGGTCATATTCTTCGATATAGGTATTGGCCAGCTCGAGCGCATCAACGCCCAGCTCCTGGGCTCGCAGGATCACCTTGTCATCCACGTCTGTATAGTTCATGACATGCTTGACCTGGTACCCGCTGTATTCAAGGTAGCGCTTGATGACATCAAACACGATCGAAGACATGGCGTGCCCAACATGCGCCTTGTCGTACACGGTTGGACCGCAGACATACATCCGCACTTTACCCGGTTCGATCGTCTCGAAGGGCTGCTTGGACCTGGTGAGGGTGTTGTAGATGGTTTGCGGCATCCTTTATTCTCCCTGGACCGCGTGTCCGGGGTCTGATCCAGGCCGGGCGAAGATCATCCTCCCGGCTGCCGTTTGAAGCACCTTCGTGACGGTGACCTGGAGTACCTGGTTGACATACCCCTTACCGTCCTCCACGACGACCATCGTGCCGTCATCCAGATAGCCGACGCCCTGTCCGACCTCTTTCCCCTCCTGGATGACGCTTACCTCCAGGCTTTCGCCCGGGAGAAAGACCGTCTTCACGGCATTGGCGAGCTCGTTGATATTGAGCACGGTTACCCCTTGCAGTTCCGCGACACGATTGAGGTTGTAATCATTGGTCAGCACGCTGCCCCGCAGCTGCTTGGCAAGGACGACCAGCTTGTCATCCACCTCGCGGACGCCCTCGACATCGAGGTCCGTGACCTTGAAGGAAATGTTTGGATCCTTCTGCAGCCGGTTCAAGATGTCGAGCCCTCGCCGCCCCCGCTGCCGGCGCAGGCTATCCGAAGAATCAGCGATGTGCTGAAGTTCATTCAGGACGAAAGACGGCACGAGCATGGGCCCGTTGATGAACCCGGTGTGGGCGATATCGGCAATGCGTCCATCGATGATGACGCTCGTGTCGAGCAGGACGCTCCCGCCTGCGCCTACCGCACCCTTCGCCTCCTGGACCGTGCTTGAGAAGCGCGAGCTGACCAGGTTCAGAATGTCATTCTGGCGCGTGATGAATACGGCCACGCTCAAGTAACTAAAAAGGATTACGCCCAGGAAGGGGAGAATCTGGCTGAAGGGGGATGGCAAGAGCGAGAGCGGAAAAGCGACCAGTGCAGCTACGATCAGGCCAACAATCAGGCCAATCGCGCCCGCGACAATGCTGCGGGCGGAAAGCTGGGAGATCTGGGAGCGGATCGCCCGCGCCGGCCGGGTGGTGATAAACGGGGTCACAACCAACCCCATCAATGCCCCGACAAGCCCGAAGACGCTCGCCCACAGCACGGGTTGCTCACCGGCTGATTTGCCAAGCACGGTCCCCAGGTAAACCCCCCCGACGGCGAAGGCGACCATGCCAATCAATCGAAATGCGAAGTCGACGCTCATAGACCCACCTTAAACAAATCCGTGGACGCCCGGTTCCGGCGCCCACAGTGTGGAGACCCCCCATCCTCTTGGTTCGTTGACCGATGGCCTGGAATGTTAGCGGTTGCTGCAGGTCGATTGTAGAAGGCAGGCCAACGAATTGTGCGGATGATTCCGGGCGGAGAAGGCGCAAATAAAAGATGAACGACCCTTCTCGCACGATGATAGTATCACGCCGCTAGCAGACATGTCAACGCGAGGCAGGCTGCGATCTCCCCCCTCCTGAGGCAGCGCGCGCTCACCTCAAGCTGGAGAGCCCCTCCCCTTGTGTCATTGCGCGCGCAGCGAAGCAATCTCCCCATAGGCCCGGGAACAAATGGGAGCAGAGAGATCGCGCCGCGGCTTGTGGCTGCTCGCGAGGTCGAGCCAAGGCGTCATCCTAAGGGGCTACACGCGGGCTCCCCGGCGATCCAGTTCGGAGGAACGACCCTGGCCAGGGGCTTCACCTCAGGGAAGCAGGCCAACGACCTCGAAGCTGTTCAGGATGGCATCGATCGCATCCCAATCCGCATCGCTGACGATGGTTGCTTCAAGGTGGATCAGAAAATCAAATTGATCTTCGATCGAGACGGCTGCCAGCTGAAACTGGGTTGGCCCGCCGGGTCCACCGCATTTGATGAACAAGTCGTACTTGCCGCGGTACAGCGAATCCTCGTAATCATAGCGGCCATCGTACTCACACTGCTCGAGGTAGGTGGATTGAAACTCATCCAGGAGCTGGAGATACCCGATCTGGCGCGCATAATCATCCGAAACGCTGAAGGCGACCCCCGGGACATCCCAGGTGGTCCGATACCCATCCAGGTCTGGAGCTGCCGTAATTCCACCGCCTACGATTTCATCGCTTAAGCCATACCATGGGCTGCCGTCGATTTGATCCCATTCCGCCGGCACCTGCATGCGCAGCGAATTGAAATCGTCATACACCCAGACATAGTCGCTGTACCCGCCGGTGCCCGAACCGCTGAAGTTGGTCGCGCTGCCTGGGAGGGATCCAATGACGTTGAAGCTGGCCAGGATCTCTTCAAGCGCATCCCAATCTTCATCTGAGACCAGCTGCACTTCCAGGCTGACGATCAAGGCGCCCGGATCATCGGTTGGGACAGCCGTCAGCACTAGGTAGGACGTGTCGCCACCGCCGCATGATCCATAGAGTTCATACAGGCCGCTGAAAACGCTGTCCTCATACGTATCCGCCTCCACGAGGCTGCACTGCGAGGCGATGCTTTCCGCGACCAGGTCGAGGTACGCCTGAACCCCTCCCACGCTTTCTGTATGGGCGACGGCGTCAAACTTCACGCCGGGCGTATTCCATGTTTCATAGAAGTCGTCCAGTGAGGGCGCCGCCCAGATCGAACTCAGGTAGTTGCCGGCCTCGTCCTCCCAGGGTGCGCCGTCCACATCCGTCCAGGAGGCTGGGATCGTCAGCTCGAGCACGCCGTTGTCATCGTAAACGGTCAGGTAGTCGTCATAGCCTGCGCCGCTGGCGCTCAGGTCAGCACCTTGCAAGCCGGAGAGCGATTCGACCAGGCGCAGTTCGCGCCCGTTAAACTGGCCTTCAAGCAGTTCGCCCGTTGCATAGCGCAGCACCTCGATGCTGAGTGTGGCATCCGTGCCGTGTGTCCGCATGATGTCGCAGTAATCGGCCATCGTCCCATCGGTGGCCAGGACCAGGCCCTCCATGGTGTTGATGATGTCGCCGGGTTTGAGGCCGGCCTTGTCGGCCGCCGAGCCTGAGGCGACCGAAGAAACCCAGATCCCGCTCAGGCTTCCATCATCAGTCAGCACAGCGATCCCGTTTACGCCAAGCGAATCGACGTTTTCACCCTCTCGCAGTCGTGAAATGACAGGCTGCGCATCTTCGCCCTTGATGGCGAAATACTGGTTGTTGCTTCCGATCGCCTCGGCATAGTTGATGGCCACGACCTTGCCGGAGGAGTCGACCAGCGGCCCGCCCGAGTTGCCGGGGTTGATGGTCGCATCATGCTCAATGACGGCGTCAACCGAGGCCCAGGAAGATTCCCCATCTGCCCTGGCCTTGGAGACGATCCCCTTGGTGAGGGTGAATTCTGGATCCCCGAGCGGGAAGCCAGCCGAGTAAACCTCCAGTCCCACGCCAACATCACCCTCGTGCCACTCCAGGAACGGATACCCATCCCCCTCGATGTTGATCAGCGCCAGGTCAGAACACTCCGAGACGGCCACGATGCGCGCATTGCGAGGCGTATCGTCGCCCTCCACCCAGACCTTCAACAAGGCCGCGCCCGTGACGACGTGGTTGTTTGTGACCGCCAGCCCGGACTCATCGATGATGAAACCAGAGCCCGTACCCGCTGCATTGAGCAGCATGCCCTGCTCCGGGTCGAGGAAGGTGCCGGTGGCCTCGATGAGCACGGTTGCTCGGCGAACATCCTCCAGCTTGCCAACGCGGCTGGTAGACGGTGACTGCGCTTCCTCGGTCACTGCGGGTTCCGCAGGCGCGGGTGGCTGTGCAGAGCTGCAAGCCCCGAGCGCAATCGCTGTGATTAGAGTGCAGATCGTGATGAGGTGGGAACGGGGATTTTTCTTCACGGATTTACTCCTGCTACGGTGTGGTTGCCATGCGTGCCGGAACTGAACGAAATGCATTGGATGAGCCAAATCCAGGCTTGGCATGCAGCGCCGACTCGCTCGCCGCCGTTACCAGACCTGTACGGGACACTCCGAGTATAGAATACGCCTGTGGGCAGCCAAGCTTTCAACCACCTTTCAAATTACCACCAGCGGAGGGGACGAACAGTGTACAATCTGCGTCTTACGGAGAGAAGCGATGCATATCCTCATCACCAACGATGACGGGGTTCAGGCGCCAGGGCTGCTGGCTCTCGTCCAGGCCTTCAAAGACCTCGGAACGGTCACAGTCCTTGCGCCGGATCGAAATTGGTCCGCTTCAGGGCATGTGAAAACGATGCACCGACCGCTGCGCGTGCACCAGACCCGCCTGGCGGACGGCACGCCCGCCTTGACGACAGACGGATCGCCCTCGGACTGCGTCGCGCTTGCCGTCCTGGGACTGGTCCAGGAACCGCTCGACCTGGTCGTTTCTGGTATCAATCCGCTCGCCAACGTCGGTCACGACCTGACCTACAGCGGGACCGTGACGGCGGCGCTGGAGGCTGGTATTTCTGGCTTGCCTGGCTTTGCCTGCTCCGTCGATCCTGTTGCCGACCACCCGGGTGGGATCGACTATGACCCTGCGGCAGCCATCTTTCGCTCGGTCATCACCCAGGCCATGGACCGTGCTCGTCAGGGCGAGTTGATCCTCAACATCAACGTCCCCCTGATACCGACCGACCAGATCAAGGGCGTCGCCATCACGCGGCAGGGGATTCGGGTGTATCGCGATGCGCTGGTTGAAAGAGATGATCCTCGGGGGAAGAAGTACTACTGGATTGGTGGAGAAGCGCCGACCGGGATTCGAGATTCGGGCACAGATTTCTGGGCGCTTGCCAATGGATACGTTTCGGTCACCCCGCTCTCGCTCGACCTCACGGCCGCCACGCTGCTCCCAACGCTCGAAAGCTGGGAACTGAAGATTTAAACGTGCCCGGGGGGATTGCCCCTGGATCAACTCTGGGCCAGCTCGTGTACGGGCTCTATCCGCACCGCAGAGACCTTATACTCCGGGATCTTCGCTACGGGATCGATGTTCTTTGGCGTAAGCAGGTTTGCAGCCGCCTCCGCGAAGTGAAAGGTCATGAAGACCGTTCCCTGGGGGGAGCGCTGGGTAACAAGGGCGCGCGCTTCCACGGCGCCTCGCGGTGATACGACCCGCACCATCCCACCGTCCTGAATGGCATACTTCTCCGCATCAGCGGGGTGAATCTCCACCTCCGCGACCGGCGCCAGGCTGTCGAGCACTGGGGATCGGCGCGACATCGTACCCCCATGCCAGTGGAAGAGGACGCGGCCCGTGGAAAGGATGAGTGGGAACTCGTCACTCGGCAACTCGGCCGCTTCCTGGAAGTCGACCACGCTAAAGAGACCCAATCCCCGCGTGAACTTCCCCACATGCAGAATGGGTGTTCCGGGGTGATCCGAAGTCGGGCACGGCCATTGGATTCCGCCGCCCTCCAGGCGCCCATGCGAAATCCCGGCATACTGCGGGGTCAGGGCGGCCATCTCATCAAAGATCTCGGATGGGGTTGTATATGACCACCCGGCGCCCATCTCATTCGCCAGCCTGGTGAGGATGTCCCAGTCTGTGAGCGCGGCAGTCCTGGGCTCGATTGCTTTGCGTACCAGGTGCACCCTGCGCTCGGTGTTGGTGAAGGTCCCGCTTTTTTCGGCAAAGCTGACCGCGGGCAAGACGACATCGGCGAGTTCAGCCGTCTCGTTAACAAACATATCCTGGACGACGAGGAATTCAACCGCCTGCAGCGCTTCCCGGACATGCGTTTGGTCTGGATCGGAGAGCATCGGGTTCTCTCCCATCACGTAGATTGCCTTCACCTTCCCCGCCAACACCCCATCCATGATCTCGGTCACGGTCAAGCCGGGCTCTCAGGCTCAGCGACTCCTCCGCGATGCCCCACCCCTTTGCGAACTTCGCCCTGACGTTCGGATCTGCCACCGATTGATACCCGGGATAAACATTCACCAGGCCGCCCATGTCGCATGCGCCCTGCACGTTGTTCTGACCACGGAGAGGGTTCAACCCGGTACCCGGGCGGCCCACCTGCCCGCAGAGCAAGGCCAGGTTGGCCAGGGATTTGACGTTGTCGGTTCCGGTCGTGTGCTGGGTGATGCCCATCGCCCAGAAAATGGCCGAGGCCGGGGAGGTGGCGTATAGCCGGGCGGCTTCGATGATGTCGGTCGCCGGAACGCCGGTGATCTCGGCTGCGCGTTCTGGTGTCCACGATTTCAACGAATCCCGGTATGCTTCGAAATTCTCTGTCCGCGCTTCGATAAATTCCGGGTTATGCAGGTTCTCCTCGAGGATCACATGCCCGATGGCATTCACCAGGGCCACGTCCGTACCTGGGCGCTGCCGAAGGTGCAGGTACGCGAAATCAGCGAGCTCGATCCGCCTTGGGTCAGCCAGGATAAGGCGTGCACCATATTCGCGAACGGCTTTCTTCATCTGCAGGCTGAGCACGGGGTGTGATTCGGTCGTGTTGCTGCCGATGACGAAGAGCACCCTGGCGGAGGTGATATCGTCGATGGAATTTGTCATTGCGCCTGAGCCGAGCGTTGTGGCCAGACCGGCCACGCTGCTGGAGTGTCAAAGCCGGGCGCAGTGGTCGATGTTGTTCGTCCCTACGACCGCCCGCGCCAGCTTCTGCATCAGGTAATTCTCTTCATTGGTGCACTTGGCCGAGGTCAGGAAGGCGAGGCTGTCGGGACCATGCTTGGCGCGCACGTCCATCAGTCGCCCGGCGACCTGCTTCAGCGCGGACTCCCAGCTTGTCGGCTCAAACTCCGCCGAACGTGAGCCACGCGACAACGGCACATCCAGGCGGTCTGGCGCGTAGACGAAGTCATACCCGAAGCGGCCCTTGACGCACAGGTTGCCAAAATTCACGTGGTTGTCGAAACGGCCGTCGACGCGAACAATTTGCTCGCCACGCAGATGCAGATCCATCTGGCAGCCGACGCCGCAATATGGGCAGGTGGTCGGTACGATTCGTTCTTCCTGCAGCATGTTAAGCTCCTCGGTCGAGATGGGGCCCTTTGCGCGATTGCTTGCCTTTCCCGCGCAAACGGGTCTCCTTGAAAATATCTTCGGGGGAAACACCCTGCTCGAACAGGAACTCGCGTTTCCCTTTCAGTGCGCCGGTCGGGCACACCCCCACGCATTGTCCGCAAAATACACAGGTTGTATCAGGCATGGGTTTCTCGAAGAAGGTATTGATCTGCGTCTCGAACCCTCTTCCACTGAAGTTGATGGCGTAGGTGTACTGCGCGTCCTCGGCGCAGACCTGCACGCATCGCCAGCAGAGCACGCATTTGGCGTAATCACGGATATAAGCCGGGTTGTCATCGATGAGCGGAGGCTGGCGTTTGACCGCGCCGTTGAACCGCTCTGGCTTGCTGTCGTAGTCCTCAAGCATTTCTAATACTTCGGGCGCTTCGGAGAGATCCACGCTGGCAGCGAGCATCTCGAGGATCGTACGCCTGGCTCGTTCGACCGGCTCGGAACGGGTATGTACTACCGAATCCGGGCGTGCTTCCGCAACGCATGAAGCCTGCAGCCCGCGCGTGCCCTCCACCTCCACCACGCACAGGCGGCATAGCCCATTGGCGGTGGTGTGCGCAAAGTAGCACAGGACGGGGATGTCGATGCCCGCTTCCTTGGCAGCATCCAGGATCGTCTTGCCCTGCTCAACCTCGACCTGCTGCCCGTCGATAGTGAGTTTGACCGTCTCAGTCACGATTTCCATACCCTCCTGGATAAACGCTCAAACTTGACGAGAGATCCTCGATCAGGTCAGCAGGCTCAATACGCAGCCTCTCGGGATGTGCGTAAACGCGCATGCTAGCCCGGCGCACGTAGCCAACCAGGGTGATGTTCAAAGCCTGTGCCATCGCCACCGAAAGTGAGGTTGGTGAGTTTCTCGAGGCGATGATCGGGCATCCCATGCGGGCAGCTTTCTTCATCATCTCGGAAGAAACCCGGCCGGTCGTGAGCAAGATCCGGCCGCGGGTTTCGATCCCGTTCAGCAGGCACAGGCCGACAACTTTGTCGATTGTATTGTGCCGGCCGACATCCTCAGCCACCGCCAGCAAGCTGGTCCCATCGGATAGGCCGGCGCTGTGAACCCCGCGTGACCGGGCATAGAGACTGTCCGGGCTTTGCAGCTGGGTGAATTGATCGAGCAATTGCCCGGCCTCAATGTGTAAATCATCCTCGAGGATCGCGAGCCCGGATTGGGGATCGTCGAAGGTAATGCCTCCCCCACAGCCAGAGGTGATGATGCGCTTCTCGGGTATCTCAACCCGTCGCACAGTCCAGACATCAACACAACACGACTGGGCACTGACGTGAGTGTGATCGACATCAGCCATGCCGGCAGATCAAGCCCTCGGTCGTCATAAATCCCAAAGCCAGGGCTTCCAGCTGCTGCGGCGTGCCCATCAGGGTCGCCAGCTCGAGGCCATTGAGGTAGAGCGTGATAAGGGCCTCCTCGATAAGTTCGCCTGCCGCGTGCCGGGCACCATCGCCCAGCTCAATCCATTCAGCAGGTACGGCCCCGCGCGCTTTAACATCCTGTGAAGCGGTCAACTCAGCTCCCCAACTCCGGCCAGCGCTCGAGCGCCGAGAGGATGGCGGTGGCTGCGGTCATCCCCAACCCACAAAGCGAGGCGTTCGTCATGGCAAAGCCAATGTCCTGGAGCGCGGCCAGGTCACCCTTCTGCATTCCACCATCCGCCATGCGGTCGATGATCTCCACCTGGCGCTGCGTGCCCAGCTGGCAGGGGAAACACTTCCCACATGATTCGTGGGCAAAGAAATGCGCCAGGCTTTGCAGGAACTGCCTCATGTCTCTTTCACTGTTGATAAGCGTCACAACGCCCGATCCGAGTGGGAGGTTTGCGGCACGCATGTCCTCAAAACTCAGACGCAGGTCGAGGTCACCCGGCCCGGCGAATGCGCCCGCTGCGCCTCCTAGCAGGATGGCCTGCAGTTCACCTGTCGATCCGCCGGCCATGGCGATGAGATCAGCGAGGCGCGTACCGAAGGGCACTTCGTACACGCCCGGGTTCTGAACATCGCCAGAAAGACAGAACAGCTTCGACCCGGGCGATCCGTCTGTACCGACGCTGCGGTAGGCTTCCGCCCCATGCTGGACGATCCACGCTGCTGCACAGAGCGTTTCCACATTGTTGATCGCAGTCGGCTTGCCGAACAAGCCGTGTGTCGTTGGGAAAGGTGGTTTCAGGCGCGGGAAGCCGCGCTTGCCTTCAATCGATTCGAAGAGTGCCGTTTCTTCCCCACAGATATAGGCTCCTGCGCCAGAGCGAAGGATGACATCGAAGGCGAAGTCCGACCCCAGGATGCCTTCCCCCAGGCAGCCTGCCAGACGCGCCTGATCGATCGCTTCCCGGAGAATCCGCTGGGCCCGCGGGTACTCTCCGCGCACGTAGAGGTAGCCCGTCTTCGCCCCGATCGCATAGCCGGCGATAGCCATGCCCTCCAGGATGGCATACGGATCCCCCTCCATCAGGACCCGGTCTTTGAACGTGCCCGGCTCGGATTCGTCCGCGTTGCACACGATGTATTTTTCGTCGCCAGGGGCACCCGCCGTGTACTCCCATTTAACGCCGGTGGGGAAGGCGGCTCCACCCCGACCGACCAGCCCGGAGGCTTTTATCAAGTCGATCACGGAACCTGGTTTGAGTTCCTTCAGGGCTTTGTGGAGGGCCGCAAACCCATCCATCGAGCGATAGGCTTCGATGTCCGTGGGGGCGATCGCGCCACAGCGCGCGGTCAGCCAGCGCGGTTCCCCAGCCACGATCCCCGGGCCTGCCTCGACCGGGTTCACGCTCCACTGGTCCACATCCGCCGGGCTCACCGGGCCAGCCGGAATAGCATCGACCAGGACAGCCGGGGCATGGTCACACAGGCCCAGGCAGGGTGCAGACTCGACCAGGACCTCCCCGTCCCCGCGCGTCCGTCCTAGTTCGGCCCCCAGGTGCGAGGCAGCCGACATCAGGTTTTCCTGGCTGCCCTTCATGGCACACATCGGGCTGGTGCAAACGCGGACGACACGCTTCCCCACCGGTTCAGTGTAGAACAAGGTGTAGAACTCGATCACGCCGAAGATATCCGCCAGCGGCACCCGCAGGGTCTTCCCGATGGCGGTCACAGCTTCTTCGGACAAGTATCCTTGTTGGTTCTGGACCTCAAACAGCAGCGGCAGGAGTGCTGACCGGCCCTGGCCGGCATACTTTTCCAGGACTGGTTCAAGGTCGGTGTGATCGACGACTTTTCGCTCAGCGGACATAGGTTCTCCTGGAGGTACCATAACCCTGACGATGGCTGGGAACAAGGGTCATTCGTCACGAGGCTTGTCTCAGACCAAACCGAGCCTCCGCAATTAATTATAACCCTGGCCCAGTTGCTCACGCTCCCTGCGTGGCTTACAATGCCGCCATGTCCCTTCAACCGGATGACGTGCTCCATGATCGCTACCGCATCGAGGGTCGACTTGGCAAAGGCGGCATGGGCGCCGTTTACCTGGCGCGTGATCTCACCCTCGACATCCAGGTAGCGGTCAAAGAGAACCTCAACCTTAACCCTGAATCGGAGCGGCAGTTCAAGCGCGAGGCGAAACTGCTGGCCGAGATGCGCCATCCGAACCTGCCGCGCGTGACCGATCACTTTATCCTCGATGAGCGCCAGTACCTTGTGATGGATTACATCGCCGGGGTCGACCTGCACACCCGCGTTCTGGAACGCCCGCCGAGCGTCGAGGAAGTCATCGCCTGGGGGCTGGCGACCTGTGATGCGCTCGAGTACCTGCACCGTCTCGTTCCTCCCATCATCCACCGCGACATCAAACCCGCCAATCTGAAGGTGCAGCCGGATGGCCGCGTGGTGTTGGTCGACTTCGGCATCGCCAAGGTGTCCGACCAGGGGCAAACGACGACCGGCGCACGCGGCTTAACCCCTGGTTTCTCACCTCCCGAGCAATACGGCGATCAGCGCACGGATGCCCGCAGCGACCAGTACTCGCTGGCCGCGACGCTCTACTCATTGGTCACCGGGCAGAAACCGGCTGACAGCATCCAGCGCATGCTGGGCAAGGAAGAACTGCGACCGGCGCGCCAGTACGATCCTGCCATCCCCGAATACCTTGATGCGGCGCTTACGCGTGCCCTCGCCCTGGACAAGGATGCCCGCTTCGCCAGCATCAGTGATTTCAAGCGCGCGCTCCAGGGCGAATTGGCTCTGGAGACCATCCGCGCACCCCAGCCTGAAGTTCGACCTGCCGCCGCCCGGCGCAGCCGGCGGGGGATCTGGATCGGCGCCGGGACGGCCGGGATCCTGCTTGCAGCGGCCGGGATCACCCTGGGGCTTTCAGGCGGTCTGCCGTTCGGCCGGCCGACGCCGACCAGCCAGGCTGAACCCACGGTAACGGTTGCTGCGGCAGTGCTCGGGGACACGCCAACCGCCACGCCCTCACACACCCCGAGCCCAACCGACACCCCGCAAGCAACCCCCACCCCAAGCCCGAGCGCCACCCCAACGACTGCCCCGGTTGTCCTGGGTGGCAGCGCCCGCATCGCATTCGTGAGCGACCGCGAGGACGGCGTCACGCTGCAGGTGTGGATGATGAACCCGGACGGCAGCGGCACACGGCAAGTGACCTTCGGCCCAGGCGACAAGGCCCAGCCGCGCTGGTCACCCGACGGACAGCGGCTGCTCTATGTCGCGCCCGGGGGTGTCGATCTCTACGGGAACGACCTCGGCCGTGACATCTTCCTGATCAACCTCGACGGATCGGTCGATCCGATCAACCTGACCCAGAGCCTGGGCGATGATACCGACCCGGCCTGGTCGCCCGACGGCACGCAAATCGCCTTTACAGGCACCCGCGTGAATGGGCAGCGGCAGGTGTTCTTGATGGATCTGGCCTGTGAACCGCTGCCGGCCGGCTGCACGCCTGTCGGATCAGCCCGCAACCTGAGCGCCGGATACGCCGTGGAGTACTTCCCGGCCTGGTCGCCCGACGGGCTTCGGCTGGCGGTTGCGGCTTCCATCAACGGCGCCCCAGGACGCATCTTGCTGCGACCTGCCGACGGGGAAGCCCCCGCCCTGTTCGATTTGCAGGACCGCATCCAGGGCGCGGAACAGATTACCTGGTCATCCGATGGTGCATACCTGGCTTTCAGCTGGATCGTCAAGCGCGGCAAACAGGAGATTTACATCGCCGCCCTCGCCAATCCCGGGCTGGACCCGATATCGCTCACCAACAGCCTTGGCAACAAGGAACCCGATTTCTCGCCTGACGCGCAGTGGATCGTCTTCACCTCGACCCGCGATCAAAACCCGGAAATCTACGTCATGACGACCAACGGGACCGGCCAGATGAACCTCACCAATCATCCCGGGCGAGATCTTCAACCTGACTGGCAGCCCCCGGCCGCGCCCTGAGTTCTCGTATGGGAAATGGTTGCATCTGCACGTGGTGAAAATCTCGTTCTTCCAGTACGATTGGAAATTCAACTGGACAGCAGCTCAGCAAGATCGAGGCTGTCACAAGCTCAACCCCGCTCCCGTTATAAGGGTGATCTGGCATAGCGCTTGATATCAACATATTCTGGAGGAGAACTGCAATGAGCCATAAACGTGTATTTGTCCTGCTGATCGGATTATCGCTCCTGGTAATGAGCCTGACGGCCTGCGGATCGAACCAGGTGGATATCGAAGTGGCCGTGGAACAGACGCTTTCAGCGGCCGCGACGATCGACCAGGCCGTCCGCGAGGCAAGCGCTGCGACCTCCGCCCCGGATGTCGAGCCGGCGGCAGCCACGGAAGTGCCACCCGCAGTTGAACCGACGGCGACCGCGACCGTGGTTCATGTCACGATCCCCAGCAGCCCGGCCGGCGTGGCAAGCTTCATGACCGACCGCTCCACGGCCGCGCTTGCCTCGGAGCGCAGAGCCATCGCCGACAACTACGACATCAACCTGCTCGAACGGCCCTTCAGCCCGGAGGCGATGGACTACAAGGATTACCTGGACATCACCCGGGGTGAACTCAGCCTCAACCCACCCTTCGTCTACGTCACCATCCAGCTTGAAGGCGGCGCGCCCGCCGGGCAGGATGTGGCCTACGGCGTGGAGATCGATCTCGATCTCGATGGTCACGGCGATTGGCTGATCCTCGGCCAGGTACCACCGGACAGCACCTGGACGACCGATGGCGTGCGCGCCTGCCGGGATGCCAACGGTGATGTCGGCGGCCCGACCGCGATGCGCGTGGACACGCCCAACGCCTCCCGTGATGGCTATGAAGACTGCGTCTTCGACAGCGGGTATGGCTTGAGCCCGGACGAAGCCTGGATCCGGCGCGATCCCTCCCACGCCGATTACGTCCAGATCGCCTTCCTGTTCAGCCTGATCGGTTCTGACGGTGAGTTCCTGTGGGGCGCCTGGTCTGACGAGGGCTTGCAGGATCCTTCATCCTTCGACTACCACGATGCCTACACGATCACCGAAGCCGGATCGCCGGCCAGCGAAAGCAGCCATTACCCGTTGAAGGCGGTGGCGCTGCTCGACAACACCTGCCGCTGGGGCTACGGTTTCACCCCGACCGGCACCGAACCGGGCGCGTGCTATGTGCCGCCGACGGCGACGCCTGTGCCGGTTGGATCGATCTCCGGTTAATCGTGTGAACGATGTGAACAACAACGGTGCTTCAATCCGGGCGAAGGTCCACGCAGCGGGCTGACAGTCAATCTTGCGCCAGGGCGGGTGTGGTGGATCAGTGATCGCATCAACGACACAGCACGGCGACGGGTACTTACATCTTCTCAGGGCTTGCCGCTGGAAACTACTGCGTCCAGGTCGTCGTATCCGGTGGAGCTGCGGTGGGCTGACGATCCAAGCCCCGGGCTTCCGAATCCGCGTAACTCCCTCTCGCCAGGTGAAGTTGAGAACAATGAGAATGTCAAAAACTTCGGCTTCTGGTATGATCATCTGCTGAGTCGCATTGAACGTACATGAACAGATACAGAACCGCCCGCAATAGTGCAGGGCGGTTTTCTATTATCAGTGGCTTGATCAGGGACGGATGACTGAAACGAGATTCGGGCGCAGCGACCTGAATTCCCTGCCAGGTCAAACGCCTCGACTTCCACCGTGTGCTCGCCGCTCCGGGACAGACTCCACACGAGCGAATAAGGTGCATCCGTCAAGGTCCCAGCCACCTGGCCGTCGACGTAGAACACCACCCGGGCCACCCCGTACGTCATCGGCGACGTCCGCCTGGAGCACGAGGCTGTCGTCGACCGTGCCGACGATGACCTGGCCGGGGCCTGGCAGCGTGATTTCGGCCGTGGGCGCTTCATTATCCACGGTGACCTGCACGGCGGCCGTCCGCAGCCGCCCGCTATCCTCCACGACGACCAGTTGGAGCGTGTACAGCCCGCTCAAGCCCGAGGTGTCCCAGGTCGCCAGCTGACCCCCGCCTACGGGACGCGTTTCGTCCTCGCCGACCTGCACCCAGCTGGTCGGGTTCAGACCCCGGCCGTACTGGACCCGGAACCGTTCCATCGACTCTGCCTCTGCACTGCCTGTGATGCGAACCACGCCTCGTACAAACGTGAAGGGGCCGGGGGTGCGGATGTTCACAGCCGGGTCGATCTCGCCTGCCCGCAGCGTGTCGTACTCCTCCGGCGGGCGGGCGATGCCCGACTGCTCGGCCCATGCTTCCGCGCCGGGGGGCACGACCATGAAGACCTGCTCCTCGACCAGATCGGGCGCCGTGTCGAGGGTGGCCAGCTTGCCCGTTTCACGATTGACCAGGAATGGCTGGAACAGGTTATCGGCGGTCGTCGGCTCGGTACCATTCAAAAACACCTCGCGGACGACGGACGGGCAGTAGGGCGTGGGGAGCAAGCCCGACGGGTCGCACACTTCCAGGGTGCTTACCCCGGGCGGGGCATTCCAGGCTGAGGGTGGCAGATCGCGCGTCGCGTACTGGATGAGCGCATGCCAAACTGGCGCCGGTCCATTCAGTGCGGTCAGGGCCTCCGTTCCAAGCTCGTCCTGCGCCTGGAGCATCACGCCAACCACGATCTCGGGTGTAAAGCCCAGGGTCCACGCCTGGCCGGCTCCAGGCGAGGTCGAGGCCACCACGCCTGCGGTCCTACCGACCTCGAGCGGACTGCCTTTTCCGACGCTCGGCCAGCGTGCCGCTTCGTCGCTCAATATATCGACCATGAGGTAGGCGAGCTGCGCGCTCACCAGTGCCTGCGAAGCAGGATCCGCCTGGTAAATCAAGCGCCGGGCGCCATCTTCGATCATCAGGACCACAACCGGTTCCAGGTGTCCTCCGGGTGACACGTCTCGCACAGATATGCCGCGCAGCGTGCCTTCGTTCGCGAACACGCCGTATGCGTTCGCTAGATCAAGCAGGTATGTATCCATCTGCCGGTTATCTTCTGTCTGAAGCTCTTTGGGTTCGTCCTTGAAACCGAAGGATGCAAGCGTCCGCTGAACGCTTTCCACACCAACCTGGTCGACCAAACGCTCGAGCGCAGCCTGGTATTGGTTGGCCAGCGCAAGCCGCAGGCGCACCGGACCATGATCCTGATATGCCGGTCCCGGGCTGCTAGACCCAGCCTCGATTGGGGATACATCAAGCAGCATGCTCGCCGGGCTGTAGCCCTGGGCGAAAGCGGTAAGAGCCGTGAAGGGCGAAGTTAGTCCGGCGACCGGAGCCGGCGAACTTACCTGGCCCAAGAAGCTGAGCAGTTCGCCCGTATCCGGCTTGGTGATGACAACGGCGCCGGCTTCGATAGCGTGATCCACGCCCGCATCCCTCGGTCGGACCGGTGTCAGCAGGCCGGCAGCCAGGCAGTTCGAACCGTCTTGCGGGGGCAGGACCGCTCCAGGTTCACCACCATTAAGCCGGTTGATCTGCGATTCAAGCGTGCATGCGGCTTGCTGGTGCAGATCCCAGTCGAGCGAGGTGCGGATGCGCAGCCCGCTCCGCCCGAGCAGGGGACGGCCGAAGCTGCGTTCGATGCGCTGCGTGAGATAGGTTTCGAACCCCGCCAGGTTTCCCAGCAGCTGTGCCTGGGTAGCGAGCGTTATCTGCGCCGCACCCGCCTGGTCGGCTTCTTTTTCGCTGATTAAACCTGCCAGCAGCATGGTTCGCAGGACACCCAGCTTGTTTTGGGTGGCGACCTCTGGTGCATCGACCGGGTTGGCCTGCGGGCTGCCCGGGATGGACGCAAGCAGGGCGCTCTCAGCAAGCGAAAGGTCGCTGGCGTGCTTGCCGAAGTAGGTCAGAGCCGCCGCATCGATGCCGTACGCGCGCTGGCCAAAGTCGGCGCTGTTCAGGTACCACTCGAGGATCTGTTGGCGTGGGTACCTGCGTGTGATTTCGGACGCCAGCAGGAGCACTTGAACTCGTACCGCACCGGGGTTCCCGCCTTCGACGTCCAGCGGGGCAAGCTGTGCTTGCGCCAGCTGTTCAGTGATCGTCAGACTGCTCCAATCGATCGGCGTGCCCAGCAGGTAACCCGATATGGCCGACAGGGCCTGGGTTGGAAGATAGCCCGGGTGGCTCCAGAAACCTTCGTCCTGGGCGATGAGCATGGCTTGCAGCGCATAGGGCGGCAGGTCTATCGGCCCGGTCGGATCGAGATAGATCCAGCGCCTATCGGCGGCAGCCGGGTTCAAGTACTCGAACAGCAGGTGCTCTTCATCCCGGTCGTAAAATCGAGCCGGTCGAAAGGTCTCCCGGCCGGAGGGACCGAAAACCCCCTCCAGGTCCTGGACGGGGGGCAGGGACGTGGCCAGGTTGGAAAATGTGAGCGCCAGGCCGAGCACGGCCATGCCGGCCACAAAGCTGAACAAGGCTGCCAGGACATGCGCCAGGGTGCGCAGGCGGTGACTGCCAGCGTGGCGCTTGGCTCGTTGCTGTCGTGATCGCAGGATCTGGAGCGTTCCAGGCATGGGCTGATTCTAACTTATCCGGAGTACTATAATCTTGCAAGAGGCGTGCCCCCCGGGGCTGTGGACCGCTGGCGTCAAGGAGCAGGGCCGGTGCTGCCAGATTATCACCTCCATTCCAACTTTTCCTGTGACGCCGACGAAAGCGTCGAGAGCATATGCCGGCGAGCAATGGAGCTGGGGCTGCTTGAGATCGGCATCAGCGATCACTGCGATCACCATCCTCTGGACGAATGCTCAGGCTTTTTCGAACCGCAGGCATGGTGGACGGCGATCGAAGCTTGCCGCGACTTATTCGGCGCATCACTCACGATTCGCGCCGGTCTCGAATTTGGCGAACCCCACCTCTTCCAGGCCGAGGCCACATCGCTCCTGGGAAGGTACCCATGGGATTATGTCCTCGGTTCGCTGCACTGGATCGGAGACATGACCGTCTTCACGCCGCAGTACTTCGAGCAGCCGGCCGAGTTCGCATACCGCACCTACTTCAGCGAGCTGCTCAAGTTGGTTGCGGCAGGATGAGTTCGACATCCTGGCCCACATGGACATCGTCAAGCGCTATGGGTTCGACAGCTACGGTACCTTCGATCCACGCCCATTCGAACCCGAGCTGCGGGCTGTCCTGGCTGCGCTTGCCCGGTCTGGGCGCGCCCTGGAGGTGAACACGAGCACGCTGCGCCGGCCTGTTGCCGAACCTTCGCCTGACCGTGTCCTGCTGCGCTGGTTCCGCGAGGAAGGCGGCCGGCTCGTGACCTTCGGGTCCGATGCCCACAGGGCGGGTGACGTAGGCGCAGGCTGGCAGCAAGCTGTGTACGAGATGCGCCACGCTGGTTTCACGGAGTATGCCGTCTATGCGCGGCGGCAACCTGAACTTCGCCCACTCCCGCTGGCCAAGGGAAGTGCCCCATGAAGGCCGGGGGGACACGACTCGACGTTATACGGCTCGGTCTGACGGGGTTTGATGCGGCGCGCGACCTTCAGGAAGCACTCGCGCAGGAGATCCAGGCCGACAATCGGCCGCCTACCTTGTTGCTCCTGGAGCACCCCCACGTCTACTCCTTTGGCCGCCGCGGCCAGGAAGCCAACCTGCTCTGGGATGCGGCCGAGCTTGAACGGCGCGGGGTAGAGGTGCGCTGGACCGATCGCGGCGGGGATGTGACCTACCACGGACCTGGCCAACTGGTCGGCTACCCGCTGCTGCCGCTCGGCCCGGTATCCAGACTCGGGCGCCTGCCACAGGCGGATTACGTGGGTTTTATCCGCCGCCTGGAGGAGAGCCTTATCCGGGCTCTGGCCGCGATGGGCCTGGTCAGCGGACAGATAGGTGGGTTAACCGGGGTCTGGGTGCAGCCGGACGTCGCCTCACGCTGCCCCCATTGTCCGCCCTCCGCCCGCCGGCAGGCCTCCAAGATCGCCGCCATCGGCATCAAGGTCGACGCGCAGGGGATCACCCGCCATGGTTTCGCCTTGAACGTGAACCCGGATATGGAATATTGGGAGGGCATCATCGCCTGCGGCCTGGTTGATCACCCTGCGATCTCCCTGGCCGACCTGTTCCAGCCCGCACCGGAGATGGAGCAGGTCGTTCGGCACGTCGGGGAGTCCTTCGCAGCGGTCTTTGAGTTCAGCGAGACGGTCTGGCACGATTCCCGCACCTGAGGTTTCCAACAAGCGTGATAACCTGCGCAGTCTGCAGGAGGTGTAGATGAAGACGATCCTTTCGATCGATGGAGGCGGCATCCGCGGCATCATCCCGCTCGCCTGCCTTGTCCAGCTTGAGCGGCGTGAGGGGAAGTCGGCGCCGGAGCTGTTCGACATGGTGGCCGGCACGTCGACCGGGTCCATCATCGCCGCTGGCCTGGCGCTCGGCCTCACCGCGCGCGGCTTGCTCGCGCTGTATAAAGACCTGGCGCGCCAGGCCTTCAAGAAACTTCCCTGGTGGCAGTTGCTGGCTAACCTGGGCAACCACCGTTACAGCAATGCCTTCATCCGCGCCACGCTCGAAGCGATTGGCGCCGACGCTCCACTCAACGATCTGCCGCTGAAGGTCCTGATTACAGCCAAGAACACCCGCACCAGCCGCACTGACTTCTTCGTCCAGGATGGGCCGGGCAACGCCTCCCTCTGGGGAACGATGCCGCTCAAGGACGCGGTTCTCGCCAGCATCGCCGCACCGACCTACTTCCCTGCCCACCATGCCGTGGTCCTCGGGCAGCCGCATGTGTGGGTCGACGGCGGAGTCGGCGTAGCTGGAAACCCCGCATACCATGCCGCGGTCGAAGCGCTGCATTACACCGATGGTGAATTCCTGCCAGGAGAGACGCGCTTGCTCTCCTTCGGCACCGGCCGTCACCCCCACCGGATCGATGCCGACAAGGCCAATCTGCTCCAGTGGGCGCGCTGGAGTTTGGACGAAATCCTGGAGGACGCCGCGGATTGGCAAACCTACGTTACCCGGCGAGAATACGACCTAAGCGGCGAGCTCGACTTTCGCCGCTACCAGCTCGATCTGGCCCCAGACGTCATGCAGCTGCTGGGGGTCGAGATCCCGTCGGGTGTGGATGTAAGCGCGATCGGCCTGGATGCTGTGTGGGCGGTGGAGCTGCTCGAATCGATCGGGCGCAGCTTTGCAGCCCGCATCGACTTCGACGATCCGGTAGGCTTGGAGCTCGAGACCGAGTTGGGTTGGTGAGCAGCGGCTTTTATGATGTTGAATTGGCAGAGCTTGAAGAGGCTTGGATCTTGTCTGCCAGGTGCGACGCGAGCCTGCCCGATTAGGATGTTTCGGGCACAGCATTGAGCACAGCCTCGATGCGTTCCAACACCGGATTGGTCAGACGCTTCACCACATCGAGCGCGCCCAGGTTGTCCACCAGGTGTCCGGGCTTCGTCGCACCCGTGATGACGCTGCTGACCTGAGGCAACCGCAGCAGCCAGGCGATCGCCAACTGGGCCATCGACGCCTCGATCTCGACCGCGATCTCGGTCAGCTCGCGCACAGCCTTCAGCCGGTCCGGGCTCAGGACCTTCTCCCCCCACTCGGGTTCTCGCGTCAAGCGTGTCTCTTCACCTGGCATGCCCTCATTGTATTTCCCGCTCAAGAGCCCATATTTCAAAGGGCTCCAGGTCACCATGCCGAAACCTAATTCATCGGAGGCAGGAGCCAGTTCTTGCTCCAACTTCCGCCGGACAAACATGTTGTACTGCGGCTGCTCAACGGCCGGCGGGTATCCCTGAACAGCCGACGCGCTTGCATATGCCTGGCGGAGCTGGTCTGCGCTCCACTCCGACGTCCCCCAGTAGAGAACTTTGCCCTGGCGGATGAGGTCTTCCATCGCCCGCACGACCTCCTCCAGCGGGGTCTCGTCGTCATAGCGGTGGCAAAAGTAGAGGTCTAGATAATCGACCTGCATCCGCCGTAGGCTGGCGTGGCAGGACTCCATGATGTGCTTGCGTGAGAGTCCGCGCCCATTGGGTCCGGGCATCGTTTGCCAGTAGACCTTGCTCGAGAGGACAAGCGCTTCACGGGGGAAATCCTTCACGATTTCGCCCATGACCGCCTCGGATTTCCCGTTGGCGTAAATATCTGCATTATCGAAATAGTTGATGCCAGCCTCATAGGCTGCGATCATCAGCGTTCGTGCCACCTCCCGGTCAATCTGATCCCCAAAGGTCACCCATGAACCAAAAGACAGTGCGCTGATCTTCAGACCCAGACTGTCCCATTCTCCTGTACTCCATGAAAACCTCCCTGCTAGTACGAATGCGCTATGCCGGGATGATTATATCCTCGCCTAATCTGGGGGAGGTTGATCGTGCTATACTCCAGGCGGTCCGAACCCTGCCGGAGGGAACGAGGTACATGGCAGACACGATGAGAGCGGTAGTCAAGGGCCATGCCGGCCCCGGCCTGGAGATGCGTGAGGTGCCCATCCCCACCGTACAACCCGATGAAGTTCTGATCAAGGTCCGTGCCGCATCGATATGTGGGACGGATTTGCATATCTATAACTGGGATGCATGGTCTGCGAGCCGGGTGCGGCCTCCGGTCATCGTCGGCCATGAGGTCTGCGGAGAAGTTGTCGAGCGCGGTTCGTCGGTGAAAACCCCCGAAGTGGGTGATTTTGTCTCGCTCGAGTCGCATGTCATCTGCAACACCTGCGCCTTCTGCCGCACCGGGCTGGGACATATTTGTGAAAACACGCGTCTGATCGGGGTGGATCGAGACGGCGGGTTCGCAGAGTACATCGCCATCGACGCCCAGAACGCCTGGCCCAATCCACCCGACCTCCCGGTTGAGATCGCCGTCCTGCAGGAGAACTTCGGGAACGCGGTGCACACCGCCTTCGCAGTGGACCTGCGAGCGAAGAAGGTGCTGGTGACGGGCTGCGGACCGGTTGGCTTGATGACGATTGCCGTCGCCCGGGCGATCGGAGCCCGGGCAGTTTATGCCACCGATGTCAGTCCATACCGTGTCGACTTCGCCCGGCGCATGGGGGCCGACCTGGCCCTGCATGCCGTTGACGATCCGGTGATTGAGCTCATCCGCGAGGCGACCGATGGCGAGGGGGTTGATGTCCTGCTGGAGATGTCCGGCGCCCCCTCGGCGATCGATCAAGGTTTTTCATTGCTCAAACCAGGCGGGGATGCGGCCCTGCTCGGGGTCGCGCCTGGCCCATTCAAATTCGACTGGAACCATCACATCGTCTTCAAAGCTGCCAAGGTGCTCGGCATCAGCGGCCGCCGGCTCTGGCAGACCTGGTACCAGTCACGTGGCTTGATTCGATCTGGAGCGGTGGATCTTACCCCACTTGTAACCCACCACTTCAAGATGGAGGAGTTTGACAAAGCCTTTGAAACCATGTCATCCGGGACCTCAGGCAAAGTCATGCTCACCCCTTAAGGAGGAACCATGACAACCCCGACCAATAAGCCGATGAGCATCGAACGGATATTGTTGATCGCCGTCAGCGTTCTTCTCGTCCTTGCCATCATCTTCATCGCCGTAACCCAGCTCGGAGGCAGGGCGGCCAGCCCAGCCGAAGAGACTCCAGCTGGCCAGGAAGCCCCGGCAACCGAAGCGCCAGCGGCGCCCACGTTCCCGCCGGCAGACGCCACCGTCGTGGAACCGGCAGCAGTCGAGCCGGAGGCGTCTCCTACCTCCGCTGTCCAGCGGCTCGAGCTCGAACCGACGCCGACGCCTTTCTCTGTTGCCAGCGATGACCCGCGCATCATCCTCAATCTTGCCAACCCCGACTACACCGATTTCTTCAACAATCCCAAGACCTGGTACACGTATGGGGCGGACCAATCGAACGGCAAGGCCGAATACAAAATCGAGGATGGCAAGCTGATCGGCACCGATCTCGACGCGGTGGATACCGGCTTGTACTGGTCCTATACCTCCGCCCAATCTGGCCGGGTTTACGTTGAGATGAGCGTGACCAACGGGGACTGCGCTGCCCGCGATGCGGTCGGACTCGTGCTGCGCGTCCAGGCAGATGTGACACCCAGCGGCTATGCGGTAGAGCTGTCATGCGACGGCGCCTACCGCTTCATCCGCTTCCGTGAAGCCGGCCGGCCGACCGCTACCTTGATTGATTGGACGGCCTCGGATGCCATCAACCAGGGCCTCGGCGCGACCAACCGCATCGGGGTCTGGGGATATGACGGCAAGTTCTACCTGTTCATCAACAATGAGCTCATCTCGGATTTCTTTGACAACGGAATGCCGTATTCATACGGCTTCTTCGCAGCCTACGTCCGGGCCCAGGTCACCTACCCCCTGACCGCCAGCTTCGACGACTTTGCCTTCTGGCATATCCCCTTCATCCCATGAGATTTGCGCGGTGGGTCGGGTTATGTTTAGGCATGAGCGTGTTGCTCGGCTGCACGCGCCAGGCTCCAGTGGCGGCGCCGCCTCCCGCAACCCAGGCGCCGCCGCTGATCCAACTCCCGAGCGCAACCCGGCCCCCGAGCGCGACGCCGATCATCACCCCCAGCCTCACGCCGACCCAGACGGACACCCCAGGGCCAACCACGGCTCCGCCGGCGCCGGAACTTGACCCGGATGATCCACGCTTCGGGTTAAACCTGGCCGCACCGAATTACTACGACGACTTCAGTTCAAACCTGACCTGGGTCGGCCCGAACTTTGAGGGGGCTTCCAACCTGTGGGATGACGGCCAGCTCAGGGCAACTGACTACCTGGCAGATACGTTCCTCTGGTGGAGCACGACCATCGCCGACATCGAAACGGGGAACCTGTATGTTGAGGTGACAGGTGAGATCGGGGACTGTTCCGGCAAAGACGCATACGGCCTGGCCATCCGGGTTGAACCCAGCCAGCGCAGCGCGGGCTACATGCTCGAGTTTTCCTGCGACGGGGCTTTCCGGCTGCGGAAGCTGTTTGGCGGAGTTCTCATCGCGCTCCAGGATTGGACACCGAGCGGATCGATCCGCTCCGGTTCAGAAGCCACCAACGTCATGGGGTTGCTCGCGGAGGGAAATACCCTTACTGCCTTCGCGAACGGGGATTTGCTGGCCCAGGTCCAGGATTCGAGTTTCGCCAGCGGTAACTATGGCTTGTACGCCAATGCCGCCAACACGCCCGGCCTGACGGTCACATTTGACGATTTCAAGCTCTGGTATGTGACGCCGTAACTCACGCCCACCGCGCAATATACCCTTGAACTGTACTTTGATGTATCCTCAATCCATGCCTTCAGCCAGCGCGCCCACAGCTCATGTCTCCCTCCCTGCCTGCGGAGCCTGACGCATGATGACTGCCTGGGCACGCCATCCTTACCGGCGCCGGATTTTGACCGCGATTGCCTTGTTCCTCTCGGGGTGCATCCCGCTCTCCACCCAGCCCGCACCAACGCCTACCCTTTTGCCTGCCACCCGCACCCCGACCTTTCCCTTTCCGACCTTGATCCCCACCACAACCCTCACCCCCCTGCCGTCCCCCTCGCCCACCGCCGACCCGCTCTCGGGATTGGGGGAGGTCATCTATGAAGACGGCTTTGAGCGCGATCTCGGCTGGGAACCACAAATATTTGGCTCGGGGGGCGCAGGCTTGCTGGAGGGTGCCTACAGCCTGTCCGCGCGTCAACCTTTCTCCCAGATCCTGGGCTTCAGCCCGGCTGCAATCACAGCGGACGCCTACCTGCAGGTTTCGGCCCGTCCGATCCTCTGCTCGCCTGATGACGAATATGGCCTCATTTTTCGCACCAACCCACTCGGCGAGTATTACCGCTTCACATTGAACTGCCAGGGCGCCGCTCGTCTCTCGCGCATTACGACCGAGGGAGAGTTTGTCATTTTTACCGACCCCCAGCCCGACTCGGTTTTCCCCGGGCTGCTGATCGATAACGTGCTCGCAGTCCGCATGCGTGGAAAGGACTTCACCCTCTACGTCAATGGGAGTGAGATTGCCCGCGTGAGCGATGGCTTGCTGACCAGTGGCGGTTCAGGCTTGTACATCCGGACCCGCCAGGGTGGCCAAACTACCGTTCAGTTCGATGACTACATGCTCTGGGGTCTGTCAGAAAACAACTCCGAAAATGTGACACCGTAGCGATCGGAACCTCCATGGCCAGAAAACGCCCGTTCAACAACCGCCTTAACGATTTATCCACCAAGGAGTGGATAAAGTTCCAGAAATCCTGGTTCATGCACAACCCTCCCCCCCGTCGCAAGGATGTCCTGCGGCATCCAGCGAAGTTCCCGGAAACCATGGCGCAGTCCTTCATCGAGTTTTTTACCAAACGCGGGGGGATGGTGCTTGACCCGATGGTTGGCACCGGGTCAACCCTGTTGGCGTGCCTCCGCTCCGGCCGCAACGGCCTCGGCGTGGAGCTCAACCCGGCCTATGCCTCGATTGCCCGTCAAATCCTGGAAGACGAGCGTGCTGCACACGAGACGCACGGCGAGTTGCCCCGCCTGGAGGTCATCGAAGGCAACGCGGCTGAAATTGCCGGGATGGAACTTCCACCCATCGATTACGTACTCACTTCACCCCCGTATTGGGATATGCTTCACGCTCAGGGGGCAGAAACCCAACACCGCCGGCGCGCTGCCCCCGAACTGGACGTAACGTACTCCGAGCACCCTGCCGATCTGGGCAACATGCACGATTACGATCGATTTCCTCGATGCGCTGGTGAACATTTACGCCGGCCTGAGCAGGCACCTAAAACCGCGTGCGTACCTCACCATCATCGTGAAAAATGTCAAAAAGGGCGGGCGAATTTATCCTCTGGCCTGGGACCTGGCCCATAGGTTGCGTGACCACTACACGCTCAAGGACGAACGCATCTGGGTCCAGGACAACATCCCGCTTGCCCCCTACGGGATGGGGAACGCATGGGTCAGCAATATCCACCATCACTATTGCTTGCAATTCCGATACGAACCCTAGCGCTGTGCGGGTTGTTCGTTTGCACAAGTACCGCCACGAATGTATCCTTGCCCATCGAGCATTAACCATCCTCAAAGCAGCGGGGTCCCGGCATGTACCTGGCTATCGAAGGCGTCATCGGCGTTGGGAAAACATCACTCGCAAAGCTCCTTGCGCCGGAACTCGAAGCGCAGCTTGTGCTTGAAATCTTCGAGGAGAACCCATTCCTCAGCAATTTTTACGGCGACCGGGAACGCTACGCTTTTCAAACGCAGGTTTTTTTCCTGCTCAGCCGCTACCACCAGCAGCGAAAAACCATCCCTTCTGCGCTCGATTCAGGCAGCTTGATCACCGACTACACCTTCGAGAAAGACGCCCTTTTCGCCCGTTTGAACCTGCAAAACGACGAACTCACCACGTATAACCAGGTGCATGAAGCGCTTGCAGAGCGGCTCCAGAAACCAGACCTGATCCTGTACTTGAAAGTCGAAACCGATGTCGCCATGCGCCGCATCGCTGCCCGTGACCGGGCTTACGAGCGCGACATGGACCGCGGCTATATCGAGGCGTTGAACCAGGCCTACCAGGCTTTCTTCGGTGATCGGGATGACGCTGGAGTGCTGACGATCGAGAGCAGCCAAATCGATTTCGTCGCCAATCGGGAAGATCTCGAAAGCATCCTTCAGCGTGTGCGCGCCCGCTTGGCCATTCCTCCCTATCAACCAGCCCTCCCACTCCGGGATGATGGGAAGTGAAAATCGAACGCCAACTTCTCATCGAGCTGGCAGAGCGCGAAGCGATCGAACGCGGCGAGACGTCGGATGTGATCTCAGGCTACCTGATCGGTTCGGTTGCCAGGGGAGATCCGCAAGTCGGCGGGACTGCCGACATCGATCTCGTCCTCATCCACGATCAACCACCTGTGAAATCGCGTGAAGTGGTACGCCTCTCATACCAGGTCCATCTCGACATCGCCCACCATGCTCGGGAGCGCTATGCCAAGCCGAGTGAACTGCGGACGGATCCGTGGTTGGGTCCTGCGCTGTGTGAACCCATCTTCCTCTATGATCCAGAGCATTTCTTCGAGTGGGCTCAAGCCGGGGCGCGCGGCCAATACTACCGGCCGGATCATATGCTCGCACGCTCGCTTGCCTTTCAGCGCAAGGCGGTGCAGGCTGCTTCCCTCCTTCCGCTCTCGAGTCGCTGGGTCAAGGTCTACCTCCAGGCTCTGATGAACTCCGCCAACGCCGTCGCTTCCCTCACCGGTTTCCCGGTCGCCGGCCGCCAGGTAGGGATGCATCTAGCGGCCGCGGCCCAGGCCCTTGATTACACGGACTTGTGGGGACGCTTCCTGAATCTGCTCGGAGCGCCCCACCTGCACGCCTCGTCGATGTCCGAACTGCTTTCGAGCTGGGCAAAGTCCTTCGATGCTGGGTCCCGGTTGGCCCTTGATGAGATGCTCACCTCGCCGCGCCGGGATTACTTCTTGAATGCCTTCCAGGAGCTCGCCGAGCAGGGCCAGGACAAGGCCCTGCTCTGGCCTCTCCTTCAGACGTGGGAAACCGCATCCTATGCCCTTGACAGCACGGGATCGGATGGTGAACTCGTCCAGGTTTGGGATAGCTTGCTCGACACCCTTCAGCTCTCAAGGTCCTGGCATGCAAGCCGCATGGCAGAACTAGGTTCGTTCATCGACTCGAACCAATCCTGGATTGACGAATGGTCTGTGAGGCATGGGGCATGAACGAAATCGAGCGCGGGGATGGGGCGAAGAGATTTGTTGCCGTCGCCGGAAACATTGGGGTTGGGAAATCGACGCTCGTCGATCTGCTTTCTAAACGCCTGGGGTGGTCACCGTTTTATGAGCCTGTTGGTGAAAACCCCTACCTGGCGGATTTCTATGCAGACATGCCAACCTGGTCCTTCCATTCCCAGATATTTTTCCTGACCAGGCGCCTGCTCGCCCACCGGCAGCTGCTCGATCACCCTACCTCCGCCATCCAGGACCGCAGCGTCTACGAGGATGCGGAGATTTTCGCGTACAACCTCCGGCTCCAAGGCCACATGCAGGAACGTGATTACCAGACCTACCGCGAACTCTACCTGGTGCTTTCCAGGTTCCTGCCTCCCCCAGACCTGGTCGTCTACCTGCGGGCATCGGTGGAGACGCTGCAGGAGCGGATCGCCCATCGCGGCCGGGATTATGAACGCCAAATTCAACCCGAATACCTAAGGCGCTTGAACGACCTGTACGACGCCTGGGTCGAGCGTTTCAAACTCTGCCCGATCCTCTCCGTGCCCGCCGACGACCTGGACTATGTCGCCCATCCGAGCCATCTCGACCTGGTCGTCGCGAAAATTCACGAGAAGCTGGCAGGCAAGGAGGAAGTAATCTTCGGGGCAGAGGAGGTCGCACGCGCCAACGGCGAGGATCCAGGTTAAGGGCGCTTGCAGCTGCTGCTCGTCCCGGCCGGGAATACCCGGGCCAGGTCATGCTTAAACGAGATGAGCCCGCTGATAGCGGGCTCATCTGCTTGAAAGAAACCCCTACGCCCAGCCTTGCTTCTTCATAAAATCAGTCAAGACCGGCAGCACGGTGAACCGGCCCTGGTAGGAATCGTAGGCAGGCCACAGGGTCACCAGCCAGAGCAATGGTGCGCAAATTGCGCCAAATCCCAGAGTCAATGGCACGACGATGGCGATGAGAACCCAGATCGCGACGTTCAGCATCAAGGATTGGACTGCATGGTAGCGCAAGAAGGGAACGCCCTTCTTCTCCTCGGAGAGGAGCACGATCAAGGGAATGATCGGGATCGGATATCCGAGTGCTGCCCACAACTTATCGTCACTGCTAACTTGCGGTTGTTCTTCCATTAAAATTCCTCCTGGAGCTCTCTGCTCGCTTGGTTATTGGATGTGGACATCCCTGGCAATTTCCACCAAGAATACCAACTTCAGACAAGTGTACTCCTGTTTCCCACATACCATAACCCCGAAGATTTGATTTCGATGTGATCATCCATTTGCTTGCGAGTTTCCCTTCCTGTACAATCCTCTCGATTTAGATCGAAGTCGGCTGCCGACTATCGATCCGCCATTGGAGTGAGCCGGATGAACATCATCAAGGTCTCTTCCGAGTCTCGCACCTCGGCTGTGGCGGGTGCGATTGCAGGGGTTGTCCGCGAACACGGTCGAGCTGAGGTGCAGGCGATCGGGGCTGGTGCGGTCAATCAAGCTGTCAAGGCCGTCGCCATCGCACGTGGCTACCTGCAGGAAGACGGCATCGACGTGGCTTGCCTGCCCGAATTTACGACGGTCGATATCAATGGCAAGGAAAGAACTGCCATCCGCCTGGTGGTCGAGCCCCGCTGAGACGCAACGCCGCTAGCTCTTCAACCCCCACGGTCACACCGCCACGAGTCCACGACCCCCGGCCTGAATGTTGAGCGCCTACCCGTGCGGTAAATCTAGAAACCAGTTCTCCAATGCCAGGCGCACGTTCGCGTTTTGTTGGATTGCACCGCGCACCGCCTCCGCCTCGCGCAGGATCTGGCCAATCGTGTCAACGCCGACGGTCGCAAGTATCGCATCCAGGTCTTTGACCCGATCGATGTTGCGCGGCGCCACCCCTTCCGCCCCATGACCTCGCAGGAGCGCATCGCGCCACAAGCTCGACCAGTGCTCCAGGGCTTCCAGGGCCAGGGCACGCTGGCTCTGAGAATCTTCATCTTCCAGCATCGTATCCAGGTACGCGAAACGCCCAGCCAACGTCTCCTGCAGCAGGCTGAACATGTCATCCAGCCATTGCGTTCTCCTGGTTAACTGTTCCGCATCCGCCTCCGCCGCGAACGCCCACTCCGGCCTGCCGTCCGCCAGATGGGCGATAAGCCTCGCCTGCTCTTCGGCTGCTCCTTTTGAAAGGAGTGCGTTGTAAATCGTTGCTTCAGCCACCTGGCGCAGCGGTATGACTTCACAACGTGAAACAATCGTCGGCAGAAGAGCCTCGGCCGATCGGGCTGTCAGGACAAGCACCACGCTCGAGGCAGGCTCCTCGAGCGTCTTCAGGAGCGCGTTCGCCGCGCTGTCATTGGCGTCATGGAACTCCAAACACAGGGCCACGCGCCATCTGCCTTCGAACGGTTTGAGCGCGAGCTGGCCCTGCAGTTCTCGAACTTGCTCAACCTTGATCGTCCCTCCCGGAGTGTCCGGAGCTACCAGATGCAAATCCGGGAAGGCCATTTCCTCAATCGCGCGGCATGCACGACAGGCTCCACATATTTCACCCGGGGAGCTTGCCCCCGTGCAGAAAAGTGCCTGCGCAAAGCGCAGGCCGAGCGCTCGCTTCCCGATACCGTCCGCACCCGTGATCAGGTAAGCATGGCGGACCTGGCCCCGGCTGATGTGCCCCTGGAGCAGGTCGACTGCCCAATCGTGCCCTATCATCTTCCAGCCCATCCCATCATTGTACCTACAGCGCGGCAGGCTTCACAACCTGGGGAGCATCACGTGCTTGACCCCACCAGACCATGTCCGGTATAACTCCAGCCATGCTTGGTGAAACTGCTTCCTTTTATATTGGCGATATCCCTGTCAACGGGGAATTGATTCTGGCCCCAATGGACGGATTCTCCGATCTACCGTTTCGATCTCTCTGCCGGGAGTTTGGCTCCTCGATCAGCTATACCGCATTCGTGAACGCCATCGACATCCTGCAGGGCGCGGACGCCGCCTGGCATACCCTCCGTTACATGGAACACGAACGCCCGGTCATCTTCCAGATTTATGACAGTGATGAAGAACGGCTGCTTCAGGCCGCGCACGCCATCCGCGCACTCGAGCCTGACGCCATCGACGTCAACATGGGCTGCTCCGTGCGCAGCGTCTCGGGACGGGGGGCTGGGGCTGGCCTCCTGCGTGAACCGGGCAAGATCGAACGCATTGTGAGCAGTCTTGTGAGCGAGCTGGATCTCCCCATTACGGCCAAGATCCGGCTCGGTTGGGATGACCTGGATCGAAATTACATGCAGGTGGCGCAAGCCATCGAGCGAGCCGGCGCATCGCTTTTGGCGGTCCACGCCAGGACCCGCCAGCAGGGGTTCCGGGGCGAGGCGGACTGGCAGGCGATCGCCGAGATCAAATCGGCCATCCGCATTCCGGTTATCGGTAACGGAGATGTGCAGACGCCGGAGGATGCCCGGCGGATGCTTGCCGTAACCTCCTGTGACGGTGTCATGATTGGCCGGGCTGCCATGGGCAACCCATGGATTTTCAGGGACCAGGTGCCCGAGGACGTCCCCATCGATGAGCTTTCCCTGGTGGTCGGCACACACCTCATCCGCATGCTTGATTTTCACGGGTATGAAGAAGGTCTTCTCAGGTTTCGCAAGCATTTAAAGCGCTACCTGGCACCGCTCCAGGTCTCCCCGCAGGCACTCACACCCATCCTGCGCTGCACAACCCTGGAGGAACTTGACCGCTTGCTTGAAGCGATCGGGATCAACCTGCCACAAGAAACCTTATTGTTTCCGGGCCCGCTCCCTTCGCATGCGATCAACGCCATCCCTTCGTAAGTCAGCCACATCTGCGGCAGCCAGCAAGGCTGGGTATAATCGCGTACATAGAGAATTTGGAGGCAGCCTGTGCTGCAATCCCTGCTTGGAAGGTACCCGCTCGCCAGCATTCGCCGGAACCACGGGCTCGAGCATGCCACAATTCACCTGTTGAGCCGGAGCTACCCCGACCGCACCTTCATCGGCCGGTCAGATATTCATGGCTTCCTGCTTTACGGTGCGGTCGATACAGACACCTTGACCGAGTTCACAAACAAAGCCCTCGAACGCCTGCGGGCGGGAGAGCGTGCCCTCGCGATCCACCCGAACTGCGGAACAAACCTGGTCACCTCGGCCATGCTGGCCAGTGGCGCAACCTTGCTCACGTTCATGGGAAGTGAAGGAAAAGGATGGCGCCGCCGGCTCGAGCGATTCCCGCTCGCCGTCGCCAATGTCATCCTGGCATTGATCATCGCCCGGCCACTGGGCACGCTTGCACAGGAGAAGCTCACGACAGATGGCGACCCGGCCAACCTGCGCGTGTTATCCGGTGAAGCGGATCGAGGGTGCGGGGATGACCCTGCACCGTGTGCTGACGCGGTCATAAGATGACTGAAGAGGCACCCTCGCTCTACCTGCTGTACGGGGATGATTCCTTCGCCATGGAGGCGTTTATCTCCACGCTGAGCGAGAAGCTGGGGGATGCTTCGACGGTGGCGATGAACCGCCAGCGTTTCGAGGGCGACAAGCTCGAGCTGAATGAGCTGCAGACGATCTGCTCCCAGATGCCCTTCCTGGCTGAGCGCCGGCTGGTCATCGTCGATCGGGCACAAAACCTGCCGAAGCGCAGTGCCTTCGTCGAAGGCATGCAGGCCATGCTCACTATCGCTCCCGGCCAGCACTGCCCTGCTCTGCATCGAACAGCTCCAGCCCCCGCGCCGGTCGCGCGATTCCTGGCGGCGGACCTGGCTGCGGAAATGGGCGGAAGAACATCCCGATAAAAGTTACGTACGCTTCTTGGCCAGTCCACGTGGACCTGAGTTCGTCCGCTGGATCCTGGATCACGCCCGTGAACTCGGTGGTGAAATCGATCCGGATGCGGCGCAACTCCTGGCCGACTGGGTGGCCGATGATGCCTACCTGGCCGATCTTGAGCTCCGCAAACTTCTTGACTACGTCGATTTCGAGCGTGCGATCAAGCTCGGGGATATCGAGCTCCTGACCCCATACCGGGGACAGGGTGACATTTTCGAATTCGTCGATGTCGCTTGCCCAGCGGCAGGCCCGGCAGGCACAAATTCAGCTTGCCCGCCTGCTGGACGATTACGATCCCCGTTATGTCTTCGCCATGATCGTCCGCCAGTTCCGGCTGCTCATCCTGGTGCGGGAGGCAATCGACCACGGCTCCGATCCGGCTCAGGTTATTTCGCTTCCAGCGTTCCTGGTCAAGCGCCTGGCTTCCCAGGCCAGGACGTTCTCCGCCTCCGACCTGGACCTCATCTACCATGATCTGCTGCGAACCGACATCGGAGTTAAGACGAGCCAGGTCGATTTGAACACGGCACTGGACCGCCTGGTGGGAGCCCTCGCCCCTGCCTGATTAACGACCCTTTTCCTCGTTTGTTCCTCGATCCCATCCCCCCTAAGCCTCGTTAAAGCCGCTACGCCCCGCCTGGTGGCATCGATGACGCGTCCCTTGCCCGACGACTGCAAGCGCGCCTCGTCCGGCTTTACTTCACTGGTTCAGAGCCGCCTTCATCTATCCCGAGCCAGAAGTGCCCTGGAAGCACTGTTGTGCTCGAGCGCACGTTCATGCCCTGCGGCCCAACGACGTCTTCCCCGTCGAATGTTTTCGGATGCACCACGCATGTATTCGGCCTGGTGCCGTACTTCTCGGCTGTAGTATTCAGCTGCCTGTCCCACCCGGACCGAAAGCGTGTTGCCCTCGATCCTCATCCAACCACAACATTCCGACGTTCATCGCATGCCTCCTCTCTGACCCAGAATGTGGTCCACCCGCCAGATATCACCCTGCTCGTCATGCGAGACCCGGCACTTGAGCCCCTGGACTGTTTGCAGTTGATACGTCTTTCCGCTCCTCGCCCTCTCGCCCGCCTGCCGCATCCATTCGATGCGCCTGACCGCATAGCGGCGGCCGCGCCAGCTGAATTCGAGCGGGATGGCATCCAAACCCCTGCGGTGCACCCGTATGCGCTCGCTGGTCTCGATCACCCTCATCTCACCCTCACCTCATACCTTTCCCGGCTCCCTCGCTCCCGTTTGGCGCCAACCCTCTTACCCTGTGCGCCAGCCGGACTGCACCATGCGCACAGCCTCATCCAGCTCGCGCGCACCCATCCAGGCCACATCAGCCAGGACGGCTTCGAGCCCCGCCCGGAAGCAGAAGCGGCCCGCGCGCCCATCCTGCTCTTCACGCCAATCCACGCGCATCACGCCGCGCGCATCACCCTGGTTCAAATCGGCGCGGCGTGCGCTGGCGATGAGGTGGACGCCTGCTTCCTGCCCGTGGGCCAGGACCGGTGACAGCATCTCGTGCAGGGCCGACCCGAACTGCGCCTGCAGCTCGTCCAGCCCATCAATGAAGAGCATCATGTGGGGGCTTTGCACGCCGGTCAGCCGGCGACGGTCGATCTCCTCCGCCAGCCAGAGCAGCAAATCCTCGGTAAAACCGGCATCGCTGGCGAGGTCCGTCAACGCATGTGGAAGCGCCTCAAGCAGCGCCAGCTCGCGCCCGCCCGGATCGATCCCCAGGAAGCCGACCTGCGCGGGACGGCTGGATAAACCAAGCGAGAGAAGCAGCGTCCGCAGCAGTTCCGATTTCCCGCTGCCGGCCGGCGCCTGGATCAACACATGCCAGGTGCGCTGGCGCGCAAGATCGAGCACCAATGGCTTGCCATCGAGGCTCATGCCGACCAGGGCCGACAGCGGCTGCAAGCGCGGCAGGGTCCGGAGCAGCGGCAGCAGGCGCAAATCCGAGGCGTGCTTGAGCGGCACCTCGATCGCCAGCTCGCCGGCTTCACGCACGATCCGCAGCTCCTCCACCCCGATCGCATTGGCGACATCTTCCGCGAGCTGGATGAACTCGCAGCGGCTGCGCGCCGACGGCCGGGGTCAGGTGATAGCGCACGCGATCCTCGCGAATCACGCCGCCAGCTACCCGCGCCGGCAGCGCGAGATGGGTCAACGCCGATTCAATCTGGTTTGCCTGTTGATTAAACGCGGCCTCACGGTAGAACGCCCTTTCCATCGAACACCTCCATGCCTGAACATAGTAGAACAGGTGTTCTAATCTTACTCGAACAAGTGTTCGGATGTCAAGGGGTTCTCCGGGTCGGCGGCGGGCGGGTTGAGTCAAGCGGGCGGAGCTTTATGCTACAATGCCGGTGCTGTGTCAGAAATACCCGAACCCACGGACGTGCGCCCCTCACCCATCGCCGGAAGCTGGTACCCCGGCGATCAAAAAACCCTCGCCGAGTCGATCGATCGCTACCTCGAGCTGGCCGGCACAGGTGTGCCGCTCGATGGCCGGGTCTTGGGATTAATCGTTCCCCACGCCGGTCACCGCTACTCTGGGTCGGTCGCCGCCCAGGCTTTCAAGCTCGTCCAGGGCATGCAGCCGGCGACGGTCGTCATCCTCTCCCCGCTGCATGGGCTGGCCGCGAGCGCAGTGTTAACCAGCGGGCACGACGCGTTCGCCACCCCGCTCGGCGTCGATCACGATCAACCAGGAACTGCAAACCCGCTTCGAACAGGGTTTGGAACGAGAGCACGGGATCACGGTCGAAAGGATCCGGCAGGATCAGGAACATGCGCTGGAAATTGAGCTGCCCTTCCTGCAGCGGGCGTTGAGCAAGCCGTTCCAGCTGCTGGCCATCATGCTGCGCGACCAGAGCGAGAGGACGGCGCGTGCGGTCGGCGAAACCCTGGCCCGGGTTCTTGAACCGGGCACGCTCATCATCGGCAGCTCAGATCTTTCTCACTTCTACCCCGAGCGGGAGGCGCTGGTGCTGGATCGGGAGATGATCCGGCGCATAGAGCGCTTCGACCCGGCCGGGGTGATAAACGCGGAAAAGGAGGGGGCCGGGTTCGCCTGCGGCCGGGGTGCGGTAGCGGCCGTGATGTGGGCCTGCCGGGCGATGGGCGCGAACCAGGTGAAGGCCTTGGAACACACGACATCGGCCGCTGTCACAGGCGATAAGAGCTCCGTCGTCGGATACGCCTCGGTTGTGATCTACCGATCAGAAGATTCAGGAACGTACTGCTGCGTAGAGATCCGGGCAATCCCGGGAAGGGAGCAGATCATTGGAAGCCAGCCTGACAGAAAACCTGCTCCGCCTGCTGCTGGTCGGCATACTCGTGCTGGCCAACGGCTTCTTCGTGGCCGCCGAGTTCGCCCTCGTCAGCGTCCGGCGAACACGCATTGCCGAACTCGAAGCCCAGGGACACCCGCGCGCCCGCTGGGTATCGATCGCCATCCATAACCCTGACCGGTTCATCGCCGCCACCCAGCTCGGCATTACCCTGGCCAGCCTTGGATTGGGTTGGATCGGCGAACCTGCGCTGAGCAGCTTGATCCATCCGCTGGTCGAACTGTTTCCGGCCGAGATCGAGACCCAGCTTTCGCACAGCATCTCGGCCGGGATCTCCTTCGCCATCATCACGTTCCTGCATGTCGTCGTGGGCGAACTGGCGCCAAAATCCATCGCGCTTCAAAATCCCGAGCGCACCGCCCTGGTCGTCGCCCAACCGACGGTGTGGACGGAATGGATCTTCAAGCCCGCCATCTGGGCATTGAACGGTGCCGGAAATGCGCTGCTGCGCCTGGCCGGCATCGAACCGGCCTCCGGCCACGAACTCGTTCACTCGGTCGAAGAGCTCAAGATGCTCGTCCGCGACAGCGCCGCCGGTGGGTTGGTCGAAGATGATGCCCGGGAGATGGTCACGGCCGTCTTCGACTTCGGGGAGCTGCTCGTGCGCCAGGTGATGGTGCCGCGCACCGAGATGGTCGCCGTGCAGGAGAACACCGGCATCGAAGAGCTGCTCGAGCTGGCCGTCCAGCACCCGTTCAGCAAGTTCCCGGTCTACGCCGAAAGCCAGGATCAAATCCTGGGCGTCGTCCACTTGAAGGATGTGCTGCTGCGCATCAACGGGGAGCAGCAGTCGCTCGCCGCGCGCGATCTGATGCGCGAAGCCATCTTCATTCCCGAGACCGCCCGGGTGAACACGCTGCTCCGCCTCTTCCGTGACGAGCCGGCGGCATATCGCCATCGTCGTCGACGAGTATGGGGGAACCGCCGGCATCGTCACCCTGGATGATCTGCTGGAGGAGATCGTGGGTGAGGTCAGCGATCCCTTCGACGATGAGCCCGATATTCAATCCCTGCCGGATGGGACCACGCTGGTCGACGGGCTGACCCTGATCGAGGAGGTCAACGATCACTTCGATCTGAACCTGGTCGATCCCAATTACGATACGATCGCCGGATATGTCCTTGGCCGACTGGAAAGGTTGGCCCGCATCGGTGACGTTATCGTCGTCGATGGCGCCCGGATTAAAGTCGAAGCCATGGATGGTTTCCGGGTTGCGCGCGTCTCGATCCAGCCGCTTCCCAAGCGCGGCCCCAAGCAAGCAGCCTTCAACCCCGAGTAAGCTCATGCACAGGTTCGCCGAGGTTGCCATCAACCTCCCCCAGGTGCGCGGCACCTTCGACTACCATCTTCCCCCGCATCTGCGTGAGCGCATCGCTCTCGGTCACCTTGTGACGGTCCCTTTTGGACGCCAGCGAACGCAGGGCGTTGTCGTCAGCCTTCCCGATTCCCCCGCAGTCGCCGAGACCAAGGCCATCGAATCGCTCGTCGACCCGTTCCCGGTGCTGACTCCCGCGCAGCTCGAACTGGCGGCCTGGATTGCAAACACGTATCACGCCGGGTTGATCGACGCCCTGACGCTGATGCTCCCCCCGGGGCTCAGCCAGCAGGCCGACTCGGTCATCCGGCTGATCGACACCCCGGTCGAGCCCAAGAACGCCATGCAGCAGAAGGTCATCAGCCTGCTGCAGAAAAAGGGCGAGCTCCGTTCGCGGCAGATTGCGCGCGCCTTCCCCCGCCAGGCCTGGAAGGCTGCCGTCCAGGCCTTGCTCCGGCAGGGTGTGCTCGAGCGCGAATCCGTGCTCGACCCGCCCCGCGTCCGGCCGAAACATGTCCGCAATGCCCGCCTGCAAGCCTCACCCGACCTTGCCCGCGAGCGCGTGGCCTCGATCGGCAAACCGGGCAGCGAAGCCTACGCTCGCAGACAGGGCATCATCGAAACCCTGATCGCCGAGGGTGAGGCGATCGAGGTCTCCTGGTTGTATGCCGAGCACGCCGCCTCGCTGGGTGACCTGCGCAAACTTGAGAGCGGAGGGGTTGATCGCCTTGAGCGAAGCCGAGGTCTGGCGCGATCCGCTCGAGGAATTGGAATTCGTCCCGGCCCTGCCGCCCAGCCTGACGAGCGGACCAGCAGGCGGTCTGGCAGCCGCTTTCCGAGGCTATCCGGGCGGGCACCTACGCCGCCTTCCTGCTCCACGGCATCACGGGTTCCGGCAAGACCGAACTCTACTTGCGGGGCGTAGCCGAGACGCTGGAAAGCGGGCGGACCGCGATCATCCTGGTGCCCGAAATCGCCCTCACCCCGCAGACTGTGCGCAGGTTCGTGGCTCGCTTCCCGGGCCAGGTCGGGCTGATCCATTCCGAGCTCTCCGCGGGTGAGCGTTTCGACACCTGGCGCCGCTGCCGGGCCGGGGACTTGCGCATTGTCGTCGGCCCGCGCAGCGCGCTTTTCACCCCGCTTCCCGACATCGGCTTGATCGTGCTCGATGAGTCGCACGACGAATCCTACAAGGAACAGGAGCGGTCACCGCGCTATCATGCCCGCGAGTTCCGCCCAGGCCTATGCCCGCACGCTCGGGGCGACGCTCATCCTGGGCAGCGCGACGCCTGACGTGACGACCACCTTCCGCGCCGAACGGGGTCAGCTGCAGCGGTTGGAACTCCCGCGCCGGATCCTGGGCCATCGAGCCCGGCTGGCAGGCCAGGCCTCCCGGCTGGGGATTGCGGATCGCTACGGGAGCGAGGAGGGCGAGGCGCGCTCGATCGCGCTGCCGCCCGTGCGCGTTGTCGATATGCGCCTCGAGCTCAAAGCAGGCAACCGCTCCATCTTCAGCCGTCCGCTCGAAGAAGCCCTGCAGGAGGTGCTCTCCGCCGGCGAGCAGGCCATCCTCTTCCTGAACCGCCGCGGTGCTGAGACCCACATCTTCTGCCGGGATTGCGGGTGGGTGGCCACCTGCCCTCGCTGCGACCGCAGCCTGACGATGCACCGTGACCCAGCCGGTCTCGTGTGTCATCAATGCGGATACCGCCGCCAGGCACCCGTGACCTGCCCGGAATGCGGGGGGAGCCGGGTGCGGCACTTCGGAGCGGGAACACAGCGCATCCAGGCCGAGGTCGAAAGCCGTTTCCCGGCAGCCCGGACGCTGCGCTGGGACCATGACGCGACGCGCGAGAAGGGCGCGCATGACGTCATCCTGGCCCACTTCGCCGCCCATCGCGCCGACATCCTGATCGGCACCCAGATGCTGGCCAAGGGGCTCGATATCCCGCTGGTTACGTTGGTAGGCGTGATTTCCGCAGACGTGGGCCTGAACCTGCCTGACTACCGCGCCGGCGAACGGACCTTCCAGCTCCTGACCCAGGTCGCAGGTCGGGCCGGGCGCGGGCTGCTCGGTGGACGGGCCATCCTGCAGACCTACCAACCACAGCACTACGCGGTCCAAGGCAGCCTCCAGGCACGATTACCGGGAGTTTTACGACCAGGAAATCGCCTTCCGCAAGCAGCTCCTGTACCCGCCTTTCACGCGGCTTGTACGCTTGCTGCTTAAGGCAAACAGCGCACAGGCAGCCGAGCGCGAGGCGGGGCGCATGGCGCAAATCCTGCGGGCCTCGGCGCGTGGGTCAGGCGAAACGCTTGACCTGATCGGTCCGGCGCCCTGCTACTTCGAACGCATCCGCGGCCTTCACCACTGGCATCTCATCCTGCGGGGTTCCGATCCCACCAACTGGATCCCGGAGCAGCTGCCCGACGGCTGGTCCGTGGATGTCGACCCGGTCAGCTTGCTTTAGAACCATTCAATATGGAGGTGACTTGAGCCATGCAGGAACCACGTGAGTTTCTCGAGCAGCATCTGCAAGGTATTTTCGACAATGACATCGATGCATACCGGGCCAGCACAATTCCAGATCTCACGCTGTACGAATGGTACGTCACACCCCAGCGGATTGATGGCCTCCCCTTTCATGAGTTCATGCTCGCAGAGACAAGCCGCGAGGACAACCCCGGCATGCCGCTCGATCCAAAGGGAACCCCAGGCGGCAGCGGCCGGCAGAGGTTTGACCTCGTAAATTACCACGAACAGCGCTATGGGGACACGGCCATCTGCACCTATACCCTGCTCATCTCGCGCAGCTCCACCGCCGGGGTCGACGTCGCCAGCGTGAATGAAACCCGCGTCCTGGTCCAGCTGGACGGAGCGTGGCGCGTCGTGCACGTCCACAAATCACCGAGCTGGAAGGCGCCTTTTCAGCCCCCGGGATGACCCGCGGCGCGGTTTGTCTGCACGGGCTGCCATGATCTACAATCAATGGGTTCTCACCGGCTGTTAGGAAATCCTTGACCCCCTCTCCCCTCCCGCAATACGCCGGACAGACCGACTTGCACCAAGCAAGAAAGGATTACCGATGATCAAAATCATTGCCGACAGCACCAACAACCTGTCCAGCGAGCTCATCCACCAACACGATATCCGCATCGCCCCCATCGCGATCCAGTTCAAGGAGGAGACGTACGAGGAGGGCATCAACATCGATCGCAGTTTGTTCTACGCGAAAATCGATGACATGGGCATCATCCCCACCACCTCCCAACCGGCTCCCGCCGCGTTTGCCCACTACTACCAGCAGCTGCGCGAGCAGGGACATTCCGGGTTGGTCATCACCGTCACCGGCAAGTTGAGCGGGACCTACGATTCGGCGCTGATGGCCAAGGAAATGGTCCCGGAAGCGGATGTGGCCGTGTTCGACTCGGCCAGCATCTCGCTCGGAACCGGGTGGATGGTGCTCGAGGCCGCCCGCGCCTCGGAGGCGGGCCAGCCGCTCGAAGCCATTCTTCAGCGCCTTGAGCACATTCGCACCACCAGCCGCTTGTTCCTCACCCCGGCAACCCTCAAGTATCTCCAGATGAGCGGGCGAGTCGGCCGGCTCCAGGGCGCACTTGCCTCACTGCTGAACGTAAAACCCATCATCTCGCTCGAAGGCGGCATGCTTGAGGCCGGCGAGAACATCCGCACCCGGTCGAAGGCCCTCGAGCGTATCGTCGACCTGCTGGGAGAAGTCCTTCTCCTCCGAGATCCCGCTGAAAGCGGCGGTGATCCACGCCCGCGCAGCCGCCGAGGCCGAGATGGTGAAACATAAGCTTGAAAGACGCTTCCAGATTGATGAACTGCTGATGGAGGACCTGGTCGCCTCGCTGGCCGTCCATGGCGGTCCAGGAATCCTCGGGGTTTTCGCATACCCGGCTTGAAGGTTCGGGCGCACACACGCGTGCACCCCTTCATCCGCTTCGTTTCCAAATACATACACGGTTAGAACCGCTGGGGCCGACCTGCGTGTCGGCCCGCGTGCATTTCGCTCAGGGCGCACACACGGGTGTGCCCTGCAATCGCCTGCGCATCAAGCGGGGGACAAACAGGTTGATTTGGGGATTAAGGCGTGGCGCCAAGCCGGCGGTAGAGCTGTTCGCGGATCGACATCACCTCACGCCGCAGCGCGTCGTCGGTCTCGATGAGTTCAGATATCTTCTCGGACCCATACAGCACGGTCGTGTGGTCGCGCCCACCCAGCATGTCGCCGATCTTGGGCAGCGAGGCATCCGTCTCCTGGCGCATCAAGTACATGGCGATCTGGCGCGGACGTGCCACTTCGCGCGTGCGATCACGGCTGAGCAAGCGCTCCGGTTCCAGGCCATAGCGCCTGGCAACGGCATCGATGACCAGCTCGCCGTCCGGCCGGCCCGTCTGCACGAGCATGTCCGCCAGGGCTGATTCGACCAGCTCCGTCGAGAGCGCTTCGCCGCGCAGCTCGGCGTAAGCCAGGACGCGAGTGAGCGCACCTTCCAGCTCGCGGATATTGCTCTGCACCCGGCGGGCGACCTCCTCCAGGATGGCGTGCGGCACTTGCCTACCCTGCCGCTCGGCTTTCGAGCGCAGGATCGCCAGGCGGGTCTCGTAATCCGCAGCCTGGATGTCGGCTGTCAACCCCCACTCGAAGCGCGAGCGCAGGCGTTCCTCCAGTGTGACGAGCGCCCGTGGCGGCCGATCGGAGGTGAGCACGATCTGCCTGTCGCCGCTGTGGAGCGTGTTGAAGGTATGGAAAAATTCTTCCTGGGTGGATTCTTTGCCGGCGATGAACTGGATGTCATCGATGAGCAGGACATCTACCCGGCGGTAGCGTTCGCGGAATGCGGCGGTTGTATGGCTGAGGATGGCATTGACCAGGTCGTTGGTGAACTCCTCCGAGGAGACGTAGCGAACCTGCAAGCCGGCTTCCAGGCAGGCGTGGCCAACGGCGTGCAGCAGGTGTGTTTTCCCCAGGCCGACGCCGCCATACAGGAAGAGCGGATTGTAGGCTTTGGCCGGGCTTTCGGCGACGGCTTGCGCCGCAGCATGCGCCAGCCGGTTGCTTGTGCCGACAACGAAGCTGTCGAAGGTGTATCGCCGGTTGAGCTGTGGTTGATGGCCGTTCGATGGAGGTGAGACCCGGTGGAGGTTGGGCTCTGCGTCCTGGACCTGCTCGGCGGCTGGTCCGGTCCAGACAACGAAACGAACGTCGACCGTTCTTCCGACGATCCCGGTCAGCGTGCGCTTGACGGTTGCCAGCAGCCGGTCCTGTAGCCAGTCACGGGCGTATGCGTTCTTGACGCCGATGACGAAGGTGCCATCTTCGTAGGTGAGGTATTCAGCATCGCGGACCCAGGTGTCATAGGCTGCTCGCGGCATCTCCATCTGAAGTTGTCCGAGCGCTGCCTGCCAGCTCCGCTCTGCTCCCATACAGTCCTCCCAACTGCCCTGGCCGTGATATAAATCGCGGCCGGATGATCAGTCTCAATTTGATTAGGCGAAGACCCTGGTATGCCGCTGTGATGGATTTCCGTCGTCGAGGGGACGACCTACGAGCTCACATTGGCTTGGGGGCCTGTGGGCGCTCCTCCTCGTGCATGGTGCCGCCTCCACCCACAGTGGCTGCATTCTAGCAAAACCTCACCCACCCTTCAATACGTTTAGCCGTCGACTACCCTAAAACTTACAAAGTTTTAAGAGAGCTAAATGTTAAAGGATCTCCGGCCGTCAACCTGGAGCGGCTCTTCTAACACGCCCCCTCCTGGGCGCAATCGGCCCAATATGGCGTGGAGGGCACAACCCGGTCCCCCACATCTTGTGATCAAAAATGGGGAAACGCTCGATGGTCAGGGGGAAACCTTAAAACTTAAATAAACGGCCGGCCGTCGAGCGTGTCAGCGGGCTGCAGGCAACGCTGATTCCAGCAGGTTCACCGGGCGCGATTCTTGAGAATGCCTCTGGTGGCAGGGACGAATTCGTCACGCGCGCCGCGCGCGTGGACAAACGGAGATCTGGTGAACTCAGGAAGATGGGAACAGAACCCGCTGGGCTTCGTTGATGGACTGGATTTGCTCAAGTTGGATCCCGGCCACCTGGCTCGACTTGCCCCGCTTGTGGCGCGGGATGAAAGCGCGTGCAAACCCGAGCTTCGCCGCTTCCATCAGCCGAGTTTCGATCTGGGGCACAGCCCGGATCTCACCCGATAAACCAATCTCGCCGATCATGACCGCATCCGCCGGGAGTGGCTTGTCCATCATGGACGACATGATGGCCATCGCCATCGCCAGGTCGGCGGCCGGCTCTCCGACCCGCAGCCCACCGACGATATTGATGAAGATGTCCTGGTCATCGAGCCGCATTCCCGCCCTCCGGGTCAAGACCGCCGCCGTCAGCAGCAGGCGGTTGAAGTCGACACCGTTTGCCGTGCGGCGCGGGTTGCCGAACCCACTGCGGCTGGTCAGCCCCTGCACCTCCACGAGCAGAGGCCGGGTGCCCTCCATCGTCACCGCCACCGCCGAGCCGGGTGCATTGACCACCCGTTCGGCGAGGAAGGCCTCCGATGGGTTCAAAACCTCGATCATGCCCTCCGGCCCCATCTCGAAGACGCCCACCTCCGTCGTGGCGCCGAAGCGGTTCTTCACCGACCGCAGCAGCCGGTATGCATGATAAGGATCGCCCTCCAGGTAAAGCACCGTGTCGACGATGTGCTCCATGACGCGTGGACCGGCGATGGCGCCCTCTTTCGTGACATGCCCGACAAGGAAGACGGCCGTGCCTGTGCCCTTGGCCAGGGCCTGCAGGCGTGCAGTACACTCACGCACCTGGGTGATCGATCCAGCGCTCGAATCAAAGCTAGCCAGCTGCAGGGTTTGGACCGAATTGGCGATCAGGACGGTTGGCGCAACGGCCTCGATTTGTTCCAGGACCAGGTCCAGATCCGTCTCGGTCAGGACGAAAAGCGCCTCGGGCAGGGTTCCCCCGGGAAGCAAGCGCTGTGCGCGCGCCTTGATCTGCAGTTCGGATTCTTCGCCCGAGACGTACAGCACCCGGCCGTCGGAAGCCATCAGGGTCGCCATCTGAAGCAAGAGGGTGGATTTGCCGATCCCGGGATCCCCACCGATCAAGGTCACAGATCCGGGCATGACCCCGCCGCCCAGCACGCGGGCGAACTCGGCAATGGGGAGGTGCAGGCGCCGGCCAGCATCTCCTTCCACCTGTGAGAGCGGGACAGCGCGGGCGGTCCCTGCCCCACGCGCCTTCGCCCTCTTGCGGCCTGGCGGGGTGACGACCTCCTGAACCATGCTGCTCCACGCGCCGCATTGCGGGCAGCGCCCAAGGGCTTTCGGGGCTGTCCTCCCGCACTGCTGGCATACGTACTGGGTTTGTACTTTGGCCACCCTGCCTCCTGCCGGGATTATACAGCGCCAGACGTTCGTGAAACAAAAACCCGACACCGGGCGGTGTCGGGTTTTCATTCAAATTGCCAGAGATCAGGTGGCCGGGACTGCTTCCTGCGCCTCGTCCTCGGGAGCGCCTGCGCCGAGGCCCAGCACAATCTCATCGTCGACGAGGTCGACCTGGACGTGGTCACCGGCTTTGAATTTGCCGGAGAGCAGATCGTCGGAGAGCTGATCCTCGACCTTGCTCTGGATGACCCGCCGCAGTGGGCGAGCACCCATATCCGGATCGTAGCCCAGGTCGGCCAATTTCAACCTTGCCGCTGGACTCGCGGTGAGGATGATCTCATGCTCGCTGAGCCTGTCTGAAACTTTGCTCAACTCCAGGTCCACGATCTCGGTAATTTCTCCCTTGGTCAGGGCGTGGAAGACCATGATCGAGTCGACCCTGTTCAAGAACTCGGGGCGGAAGACCTTCTTCAGCGCCTCGGTCAGCTTCTTGTGCATCTCGTCATACGCCAGGCGCTCTTCCAGGCTCTCGTCCGCCGGCAGGTCAAAGCCAAGCTGCGTCTGGCGCTTGATCATATCGGCCCCCACATTGGAGGTCATGACGATGATCGCGTTGCGGAAGTCCACCTTGCGGCCGCGTGCATCCGAGAGCTGGCCTTCCTCCATGATCTGGAGCAGCATATTGTGGGCTTCGGGGTGCGCCTTCTCGACCTCGTCGAAAACGACGATCGAGTACGGGCGGCGGCGGAGGGCTTCCGTCAACTGCCCGGCATCTTCGTAACCGACATATCCTGGAGGCGCGCCCACCAGCCGGCTGACGCTATGACGCTCCATCAATTCCGACATGTCGATCTGGACCAGGGCATCCTCCGAGCCGAACATGAACTCGGCCAGCGCCTTGGTCAGCTCGGTTTTTCCGACGCCGGTCGGTCCCAGGAAGATGAACGAGCCAATCGGACGTTTGGGATCTTTCAATCCCGCTCTTGACCTGCGGACCGCCTTGGAAATGGCGCTGATGGCCTCGTCCTGCCCGATGATGCGCTCGTGCAGCGCATCTTCCATCTGCAGCAGGCGTTCCGATTCAGCCTCGGCGATTTGCATCACCGGGACACCGGTCCACATGGATACAACTTCGGCGATATCTTCCTCGGTCACCCGCGGGCCGCTTTCGCTTCGATCCCAGGCCCCGCGCAGGAGCTCAAGCTGCTCTTCGAGCTGGGCTTCACGCTGCACGAGCTCCTGGGCGTCATCATAGCGTGACTCATCCAGGGCCATTGCATGGGCTTCACGGATCTTGCGCAGCTGTCCGATGATATCGCGCAGCGAGACGGCTTCCGGGCTCTTGTACATCCGGACGCGGGAGGCCGATTCGTCGATGAGGTCGATGGCCTTATCGGGCAGGAACCGGTCTGTGACATAGCGAGCGGATAGGTAGGCGGCCGACTCGAGCGCTTCATCAGTAATTACCAGTTTATGATGCTCTTCGTAAGGACGCCTAACCCCGCGCAGGATGTCGATCGTCTCTTCGATCGAAGGTTCTTCGACCATCACCGGCTGGAAACGGCGTTCAAGCGCAGCATCATTCTCGATGTGCTTGCGGTACTCATCCAGTGTGGTCGCGCCGATCACCTGCAGCTCGCCACGCGAGAGTGCCGGCTTGAGGATATTGGCTGCGTCGACGGATGAACCGGCCGAACCAGCGCCAACGAGCATGTGGACTTCATCGATAAAAAGGATCGCTTCGGATGACTTGAGTTCGTCGATAACCCGCTTCAGGCGTTCTTCAAACTGCCCACGGTACATCGTCCCAGCGACCAGTGACCCGACATCAAGCTGGAGGACGCGCTTTCCAATCAACGGGCCTGGTGTTTCTCCGGCGATAATCCGCTGGGCCAGCCCTTCCACGATGGCAGTCTTGCCTACACCCGGTTCCCCAATCAGGGCTGGGTTGTTCTTTGTCCGGCGGGCGAGAATCTGGATCACGCGCTCGATCTCCATCTCGCGCCCGATCACGGGATCAAGCTTGTTTTCTTCGGCCAGGGCGGTTAGATCGGTTGCCAGCTGGTCAACCAGGGGGGTTTTCGGCTGGTCTTTTCGCTGGCTGCCGCTCGATTTTTGAGCCATCCTGCGCGTGGGGCTTTCCTGCAGCACGCGCCGTGTCTGTCGGCGAACCTGTTCCGGCGTAATCCCAAGCCGGCGCAGGACATCGACCCCAACGCCTTCGTTCTGGCGCACGAGCCCCAACAGGAGGTGTTCAGTTCCGATGTAGTGATTACCGAGGCGCCGCGCTTCCTCGATCGCCAGCTGCAGCACTTGCTCGGTGGCCGGCGCCAGCTCAATGCGTCCGCCGGTATGCCTGCCAACCCCGGTCAGCCGCTCAACCATCTCTTTCGCCCGGGCTGGATCCAGGGCCAGTTCGCGCAGGACGCGACCTGCGACCCCGGCTTCTTCACGCACCAAGCCAAGCAGAAGGTGTTCCGTACCTATGTAGTTATGATGCAACCGCTCGGCTTCCTCATGTGCCAGACTGAGCACACGGCGCGCCCGCTGCGTAAAGCGTTCCATCTTATCGGCCACCGCTGTTCCTCCACACCATCTCGCTCAAATCCTCCTGAACGAATCGTATTCTACCAAATTAACCTCACCCGCTCCGGAAACTAGGATTTAATTCCCCTGCGCGCCGGAACAGCAACCGGGCGCACGTGGTGTGCGCCCGGAGGAAAATCAAGGCTTGGTCCTGGCTCCTGGCCAGGGCTAGCCGGGGAAACGCTTAGTCCTCGTCCCCTTCTTCCTCTTCCATCTCGGCGTCAAACTCGTCTTCATCTTCCATCTCAGCTTCCGGAAGCTCGTCATCCTCGGCAGCATCCATTTCAGCATCGGACGGCATATCCGGTTCGACAGCCTCGGCGGCAGCATCCAGCTCGGCTTCCTCGTCCGCCGCTTCCATGACCGCGGCTTCCGCATCATCGGAGTCTGCTGCCGGGGGAAGATCGGCGATATCGCCTTCAAGATCAGCATCGAAGTCTTCGATCGCCTCAACTGGCTCTGGCTGGCTTGCTTCCGGCGTGCTTTCTTCTGCAGCCTGGATGGCCGTCTGCCAATCCAGATCGGTAAACTCGGCCGAATTCGACGCGCTTCAGGCTCAGTCCTAGCCGGCGCCGTTCACGATCGATCTTAATCAGGCGCAGCGTGAGCGTCTGGTCCTCGCTAACCACCTCGCGTGGATGCTCGATGCGGGCATCGGAGAGCTCGGAGATGTGGATCAAGCCCTCGATCTCGTAGTCCTCGATATCCTTGATGGTGGCAAAGGCGCCGAATTTGGTGAGTTTGGTAATCGTGCCCTCGATCAACTGGCCTTCCTGGAAGGATTCGAGGATCTCGTCCCACGGATTCGATTCGAGTTCCCGCAGCGAAAGGCTGATGCGCTTCTGTTCGGGATCGACGTTCAGCACTTTCACCTCAATTTCCTGGCCTACGTTGAGCACATCTTTTGGATGGGCTACTCGTTTCCAGGAAAGTTCTGAGATATGGACAAGACCGTCGGCCCCCCCGATATCGACGAAAGCGCCAAAATCTGCCAGGCTGATGACCGTGCCGGTCCGTGTTTCACCAGGTTTGAGTTCGGAGATCAGGCGTTCCTTCAGCGCATCGCGCGATTCACGCGCGGCAGCCCGTTCGGAGAGGATGAGCCGGTTGCGGCGGCGGTCGACCTCGATCACCTTGGCGATGATCGGCTCACCGCTCATCTTCCCCCAGCGCTGGTCGGGTGTATCGCCTTCCGCCCTGCGGCGGCGGGCGAGGCTGACCTGTGAGGCCGGGATGAAGCCGCGCAGATGGCCAAACTTAACGATTAGGCCGCCCTTGTTGTAGCCCGAGATCACGCCCTCATAGGGCTCACTCGACTCGAGCAGCTCTTCAGCTTCCTGCCATTCATTCTCTTCTTCGGCACGCGAGATGGAGAGCAGGAGCGTGCCGTCACGGTCCGCCGAGCGGACGACATAAACGTTGATTTCAGAACCAACGACGAGCTCCGCTTTCTGCTCATCGGTGAGCTGTTCCAGCTCACGGCTTGAAATCAATCCCTCTGATTTTGCGCCGATATCAACCAGCACGTCGCTGTCGGTGACACGCGCGATCGTGCCCGTTCGTATCTCACCCCGGCGCGGTGTTTCTAAATCGTATGCCTCTGCCTCAAGCAGAGCGTCCATCGGGTGTTCTTCATGCTCGACGTTTCCCACGCCGTGCATGATTTCTTCCCCGATGACCTCATCGTTTCGGTCCATAAATGATCTGCTCTCCGTCCTTAAGATTGAAAGGCATTATAAGAGCCTTTGGCAGGGTTGTAAACCTCTGAGCTTGGCCGGGAGGGGGTATGGGGTATAATCCCGCCCGATAGGAGCATCCTTTGGCCATTGTCTACCCCTTCAGCGCAATCGTTGGCCAGGAGCGCATGCGCCGGGCGCTCATCTTGAATGCTGTCAATCCACGCATTGGCGGCGTGCTCATTCGCGGCGAACGTGGGACAGCCAAATCGACCGCCGCCCGCGGGCTGGCAGCCTTGCTGCCTGAGGTTGAGGTCGTGGCCGACTGCCGTTTTGGCTGCGATCCCGAGAAGCCCACGCAGTTCTGCACCGAATGCAAGGAGCGCATCGATCGGGGAGAATCGCTCCCGGTTGAGAAGCGTACAACCTCCTTTGTGGACCTTCCGGTCTCTGCCACAGAAGATCGCGTCGTCGGCACGCTCGATATCGAACGTGCCATCAAGGAAGGGGAACGCCATTTCGAGCCCGGCGTCCTTGCTGCCGCAAACCGCGGGCTGCTCTACATCGACGAAGTCAACCTGCTCGACGACCATGTCGTCGACCTGCTGCTCGACTCGGCTGCGCTGGGGATGAACATCGTCGAACGGGAGGGCATCTCCTTCAACCATCCCTCCCGCTATATCCTGGTCGGCACCATGAACCCGGAGGAGGGTGACCTGCGGCCGCAATTATTGGACCGCTTCGCCCTCTCGGTCGAGATCCACGGCCTGCATCAAGCCCAGGACCGGGTGGCAATCATGGAACGGAACCTGGCCTTCGAGGCGGATCCGGTTGCGTTCCGCGAACAATGGCTTGATCGCGAGGGCGCCCTTTCACGCGAAATTGAAGCCGCGCGCGAGATCCTCGAAGACGTCGGCTACAGCAAGCAGGACCTGCTGTCCATCGCCGCCTTGACTTCATCGATGCACGTCGACGGTCACCGGGCGGACCTCGTCATCCTGAAAGCCGCCCGCGCCCATGCCGCCTTCGAGGGGCGCATGCAGATCAGCCAACGCGACATCGCCCTGGCCGCAGAATTGGCGCTGCCGCATCGCATCCGGCACGGGCCATTCCAGCAGGTCGAAGTCCACATCGATGACCTGCAGTCGCGTATTGAGCAGTTCCAGTCTGACTTTGAAGGCGGTGAACAGCTCAGCGAACCCGAAGCCGGCGAAGACGACCCCCAGGCTAAAAAAAAAGACCGCAAGCCCGTCTAGCTCAGGATGAAGACGATGAGGGCGAAGAGCGCGGCATCGTTGAACCCACACGCCAGGCGGTTAACGAATCCCTGAACGCTCGCTGGTGGGAGGGCGGGGACAAAGTCCGCGTCGGAAAATCATTCGTCCCCAGGCGCATCGAGGGCCAGATCGACCGCCTCACTCGCCGCCAATCCGGCCGGCGCACCCGCACCCGCTCCGATCAGAAACGCGGGCGCTACATCCAATCCCGGCCAGCCCACGAACGCACGAGCGACATCGCCTTCGATGCGACAATCCGCGCCGCGGCCCCGCACCAGCTTGAGCGCGAGGAGCAGCGCAAGCACGTTTCGTTCGCGATCCTGCCGGAGGACTTGCAGCGCAAGGTGAGGGTTCGGAAAGCCGCCAACCTGGTGCTGTTCGTCGTCGATGCTTCGTGGTCGATGGCGGTGGCTGAACGCATGTCTGCCACGAAGGGGGCGATCCTATCCCTGCTCACCGATGCCTACCAGCGCCGCGACCGTGTCGGCCTGATCGTATTTCAGAAAGATCGCGCGGTGACGATCCTACCTCCGACCAACTCGGTCCAGCTTGCCCAGCGCGCGCTGGTCGACATCCCCGTTGGAGGAAAGACACCGCTCTCGGCCGGATTGAGCCTGGCCTACGAAATCTTCCGCAAGGAGCAGCTCATCCATCCTGACGTGCTGCCGCTGATGATCCTGCTTACCGACGGGGCGGGGAACGTTGCCATGGGCAGCCAACCTCCCCAGGAGGAGGCGCACCGCATCGCCGATCAAATCCGCGAGGCGAAAATCAAGGCGGTCGTGATTAACATGGAGCACGCTGCGTTCGATCAAGGGTTGGCTCAGAACCTGGCCGACCGCCTGGGGGGAGCGTGCTATACCCTGCAAGAGCTTCGGGCCGAACACCTCTACCAGGCCGTCCGCCACGAACTTGAGGATACTCCGGCCAAACCAACCGCCTGAGCATCACAGTCCTGGGCTTACTGGGCGCTTTGTTTCCGTTCCAGACGGCGAACGCGGTGCTCGATTTCCCCCCAGGCCCTCTCACGCTGCCAGCTCGCCGGCCAGTGGCTCAGGCAAAGCAAGGCCTCCTGGGCCCAGGCCTGGGCCTGCTCCAGGTCTCCAGCATGCCACTCGAAGTACATCGCCAACTCGATACAAGGCGTGGGATCTTCTGGCGCCAGGTCGTGCCACTTCATCCAGTGTGCTGCGGCCTCCTCGCGGCGATCCTGCCGCTTAAGGTAGGCGCTGTAATGCCGCAGCGCCTCGAGCCTGGTCCCGCGCTTCTTCGACTTCAGCGCCGTGCGAAATGCCTCTTCCGCAGGTTCGGCGTGTCCACGCGCCTGCTGCCAGCGCGCCACCCCGAGTGCTTCCGGCCCGCTGAGCGCAGCGATGCCCTCCGGCTGATGGCGCTTCAGGATCTCGCCGGTCAGCGTGACCAGGCTCAGGATATCGAGCGCATTGTGGTACACCACGCGCTGCATGTCAGCTGCGTCGCCTGTGCGCAGGTAGTCCACGTACATGCCAGGGATCAGCGCACCGGGCACATCCTGCTCGGTCCGCTCGACACCGAGCACATCCCGCTCGAGCGTGCCCAACCGGCAATCGCTGAAGGCGTTGCGCCACAGTCGCCGTGCCGGATAAAGCAGGTCGAGGTGGGGCCACGCCCTCAACTCGGTCAGGGCCCGCATGCCCATTTGAAAGCGCATGTCGAGCAAGGGGATATCGAAATTTCTTCCATTGAAGCTGACGAAGGCCTGGCCTTGCTCCAGGTTGTCCATAAGCGCTGTGAGCATCGCGATCTCCTGGCCAGGGTCGCGCAGGAAAAATTGACGCAGGCGGAAGCGGCCCTCAAGAAACTGCCCGATCCCCACCAGGAAGACGAGCGTACCTGCACCGCCGGCCAACCCGGTCGTCTCGGTGTCGACGAAGAGCAGGTCTTCTCGCTTCACGCTGCGCAGCGAGGCGTCGCGGGCGATGTCTGCCACCAAATCCGCTTCGAAAGGTAACGAATCGATCAGGGGGCTGGCGCCGTGGATGTAATCGGGGGTATATGTTTCTTCGATGAGGTAAGCCGTGCCGGCCGGGGTTGTGATCGGGGCACCGGGTTGTGAGGAGGTTCCTGCAGGCCGTGGAGGCGGGGCTGCAGCCGGCGCGGTTTGCCGCCTGCCCCCAAGACGGCGCAGACGCTGGTGCAAACGCTTGGTTCCGTCCTGGTCGCCAGTCTCGGCCATACCTTGATCGCCTTGCTTGCTCACCCAGCTGGTCTGGACAAATGCGTGAAAACAGCCATGCTCGACTTTTGCTGGTGAAGAAAGTCACGCACCCCCAATGACCTTATACATTACCCGCGCCGCGGGCCAGCAAGTATTATAACGCTCGGAGACGAGAGACGTGGCACCCCTACGCTCATCGCTGTCTCCTCCTTTGGCGAAGGCCTCCGTCGGGTTACCCCCCTCACCGCCCCGGCGGAGGCGCCGTTTAACCCAAAGTGCGCAGCCTGAACGAGCTGCGCACTTTGCTTTAGGAAAGCCGCTGGATCTTACGCTGAAAGTGCGGGGAACACCAACGTGAAGGTGGCCCCCTCGCCGACCTGGGACTCGACCCAGATCCGGCCCTGGTGCTGCTCTACGATCGACTTGACGATGGACAGGCCCAGCCCGGTGCCGGATACATCGCGCGGCACGTTGCTCGCCCGGAAGAATTTATCGAACAAGTATGGCTGGTCCCTGGCCGGGATGCCGACCCCGCTATCCGCGATGCGCAGGATGAGCTGGTCATCCTCCTCGTGCGCCTCCAGGCGGACCTTACCGCCAGCCGGCGTGTACTTGATCGCGTTCTCGAGCAGGTTTCCGATCATCTGCCGCAAGCGGATGGGATCCCCGTGCACCAGCGGCAGGTCTTCTTCGATCCGCGTCTCGATCTCGACGCCTTTCTCCTGCGCCTGTGCAAGCAAGCCTTGCACCGCGTAGTGAGCCAGCACGGCCAACGGCGCATCCTCCATGCCTGTATCCAGGCCGGCTTCGATCCGCCCCAGATCGAGCAAATCCGTGACCAATTCCGCGATCTGCTCCACGCTGATGCGCACCCGGCGCAGGAAATCCTTCTGCTCGTCGGTCAGCTCTCCAGCCCGGTCGATGAGCTCGACGTAACCCAGGATGGCGGTCAAGGGAGAGCGAAGGTCATGGGACACCGTGGTGACGAATTCGGATTTAATCCGGTCGAGCTCCTTCAAGCGCGTGATGTCGTGCAAGAAGACCGTCTGGCCGATGCCACGAATTGGGGTGCGCGTAGCATGAAAGACGCGCCCATCCTGCAGGACGATCTCATCGTTGCGGTATCCGCTGTCCGCTTCACGCAAGAGCTCGAGCAGGCGGGGTTCATCGAACGCTTCCACGGCAGATAATCCCGTGCAATCGCGTTCGATGTTAAAAAGAGCCTGGGCCGTGGGGCTGATGAGCAGGATCCGATTCTCCATATCAACCACGATCACGCCGATATCGGATTGGTTGAGGATGGTCTCCAACTCACGCCGGTGGCCATCCAGCCTGCCATAGTGCTGTGCATTTTCGATCGCGATTGCAGCAAAATCTGCCATCGACGTGAGCAAACGCACGTCCTGCTCACCCAAGGGTCGATCGGCTTTGCGGTTATCCACGCCGAGCACACCGATGATCTTGCCGTGGACCCGCAGCGGGACATAGATCAAGGTGTGGACCAGGTAGGCCGTTTTTATCTTCTGCGGCGAGCTCTGATCAAGCAGGATGGGTTCACCCCGCTCCAGCACCGTCCCAGCCAGCGAATCACGCACCTGCAGCCTGAAGGTCCGCGCAAAGTCATCATCAAAGTTCTTGGAGGCGCGCATGGTGAGCTCGCCGCTCTCCGGATCGAGCAGGAGCAGGCTGCCTTCCTCGGCCTCGGTCAAGCGCACCGATTCCTCCACGACGCTGGTAAGCACATGGTCGAGGTCAAGCTCGGAGGTGACGGTGCGGGCGCTGTAGGCCAGGGCTTCCAGCTCGTGGACACGCTTTTCAAGCCGCCCGTTTCCCTGAGTTGGATCGGCGCCCTCCTCCAACCTCGATGCCTGCCGCGGCGCGCGCGCCAGGGCCCGTTCGATTGCCGCAAGCATCTGCTCCGGCTCAAAAGGCTTGGAAAGAAAATCGGCCGCGCCGGCCCGCATGGCTTCCAGGACTAAAGCCTTGGTTGATTCGCTGGACATCATGATTACGGGTATCTGGGGCAGATCCCGCCCGATCCTCTGTGCCAGCTCAAGGCCAGTCAGGTTGGGCATCTGGTTGTCGGTGATGACGAGCCGGGGATTGAGGTCGTGCGCCAGCGCCAGGGCGGACATGCCATCGCCCACGGCATGGACCCGGTAGCCCGCCGGCACCAGGACAGCCTCTTCCAAATATCGGCGGACCTCTGCGTTGTCATCGGCGACGAGAATAAGATCGCCGCGTGTAGCGACCGGGAGGGGGTTGGGTGCTGTTTTGCTCATAGAAATTTACGGAGGACTGGTCTCTCTTGATGTGGGAGGAACCCTGTGCTCATGCTTGTGAATTCTTCGTGGTATTCGCCTTCGAGAGCTTTTCCAGGATTGCGTCGAGATCTTCCTGGATCGTCGTCAGACGGCCCTTCTCCGGCATCTCCTTGTTCTCATTCATCATCGTTGCCAGCTCAGCCTGTGCTGCCCGGACGCTGCGGTGAACGTCGCTGAGCAGGCGCGGATCGGTATCACTCCCGGGATCGCCCTGGATTTGCTGCTCCAAGCGCTGTGCCCGGGCTTCGAGCGCCTGGAACAAACGGGCGTTCACCAGCGAGATCGAAGCATAATCGGCGACCGCTTCCAGCATCGCCAGCTGTCGTTCTGTGAATGGGCGTGCTGCTGCGCGGGCAACAGAAATCACGCCGATCGGCCGATCCTTGACCTTGATCGGAGCAATTAGATGCTGCCGCCGCAAAATGGGAGAGTTTGAACTTGCTCAAACCATCGCCGTGGATCGCCAGGGCTTCGCCCGAAAGCATCACCAGCGAGCTTACCCCATCATCCCAGGGTTGATGCACCTTGGCAGAGACGCCTGCCGGCAGACCTTGCTCGGCGCGCAGGTACAGCGCATCCGAATCCTCCGTGCGCAGCAGGACCCAGCCCATGTCGGCCTCGGTGATGTACAGGCTGCCTTCCATCAGTTTGCTGAAAAGCTGGCCCTGATGGGTCGTGGATGTCACCGTTTTTCCTAAGCCGAAGAGCGTGGTGAGCTCGCGCACCCGCCTTTCGAGCTGCCGGTTGCTTTCTGCCAGCTGCTCGGCAAGCTGGCGATGCTCCCGCCGCAAGCGGATCTCCGTGATAACCCTTTCCAGGGCTGCGATCACTTCCGCCTCGCGCAGTGGCTTAACCAGGTAATCGTGCGCACCCAACCGGAAGGCCTGAATCGCATCCGATTCCATCCCCTTTTTGGCCGTCACGATCATGGGGACATCGGTTCCCTGGGAGCGCAGCGCCACCAGCAAGTCCTTGCCGCTCAATCCGGGCAAGGTCAGGCTGGCGATGATCATGTCGGGGCCGAATTGAAGTGCCTTCTGAATCGCGGCGCCAGCCTCACTGGCTGTCACCACCTGGTACCCCTGCGGCGTCAACACCTGGCGCGCGAGCAGATCGAGCGTATCTGGATCCTCGTCGACGACGAGGATCCTTTCGAGCCGGATTCCGTCCATCATGCCGCTATGATAGCATGGATTGCGGCGCGATCTCTCTCCTACGCTAGTCCCCCAACGCCATCGCCTGGCGTGTTAGAATCAGGACAGATACAACCTGTCAGAGATACGCTCTGCCAAAACCAGGCCCCGCATGGGGGAACCGAAGGTCGATGGAATACAAGGATTACTACAAGATCCTGGGTGTCGAGCGGGGTGCCAGCGAAGACGAGATAAAACGCCAGTACCGCAAACTGGCCATGAAGCACCACCCCGATCAGAACCCCGACGATCCAAATTCTGAAAGCAGGTTTAAAGAGATTAACGAGGCTTACGAAGTGCTCGGTGATCGGGAGAAACGCGCGCGCTATGACCAGCTGGGGTCTTCCTACCGTGATTGGGAACGCAGTGGTGGGCGCCCAGGGAATTTCGATTGGTCCCAGTGGGCTGGCGCACCGCAAGGCGGCGTCCGGGTTGAGATGGGCGATCTGGGGGAAATGTTCGGCGGCGGGTTCTCGGATTTTTTCAACGCAATCTTCGGCGGGCTCGGGGCACAACCGCAGTCCGGCGCGAGTGGGCGGGCAGGCCGCGGCCGGGACGTTCAGCAAACCATCCGCATCTCGCTCCAGGAAGCCTACGCCGGCACGACGCGCGCCTTTCGCATCGATGGCAAGACGCTCGAGGTGAAGATCCCGGCTGGCGCGAAGACCGGGACCAAGGTGCGGGTGAGCGGCAAGGGAGAAAGCGGCGCGCGCAACCGGGGCGATTTGTTCCTGGCGATCGAGGTTGCCCCTGATCCACGCTTCGAGCGGCGCGGGGACGATCTGCACACGGATGTCGAGGTCGATCTTTACACCGCCGTTCTTGGGGGCGAGGTAAATGTTCCAACCCCGGGCGGGGATGTCGTGCTTACGATCCCACCCGGCAGTCAACCCGGCCAGAGCATCCGGTTGGCCAAGCGGGGCATGCCGCGACTGAAGTCGAAGGGCGAGGGGGATCTGTATGTCCATATCGATGTAAGGCTCCCGGAAAAGTTGAGCGCCAAGGAGCGCAATCTTTTCGAGCAGTTGGCGGGTAAAAAGAAGGACTGACCCGCCTGCGGCTCCAGCATTTCCAGAGCTAAAGGACAGGTATCGATGAAGAAACGAATTCTGGCAATGGTTTCCGGTTCATTGGCGATGGCGATCCTCGCCTGTGGGTTCCTGCCTTCACCGGCAGCCGCACCCACCCTGACCTCAAGCCCTACCCTGGCCCCTACCTCGTTAGATGTCAAGACCCCCACGGCAGCACTGCCAGGTATTGGACTACCGCTGCTTGGTGACTCAACCGACCTCTCCGGGCTGTACGACATGGCTAACCCGGGCGTCGTGACCATCTGGTCGTTTGAAAACCTGGGCGACCCCCATTCCGGGTCCATCCCCACCGGACAGGGATCCGGCTTTGTAATCGATCAGGACGGCTACATCGTCACCAACCAGCACGTCGTGGAGGGCGCCGACGAAATTGAAATCGACTTCGTCTCCGGGGTGAAGGCCTGGGCAGAACTGGTCGGGACAGACCCCGACTCGGACCTGGCCGTTTTGAAGGTATCGCTGCCGCCGGAGCAGTTGTTCCCGCTCTCGTTGGGCGATTCGGACCTCGTCCGGGTTGGAAATGTTGTCGTCGCCATCGGCAATCCCTTCGGGTTGTCGGGCACAATGACGGTCGGCATCGTCTCTGCCATCGGACGTTCATTGTCATCCGAAAGAACTGCGCCGGGCATCAACCGGGTCTTCTCGGCGGGAGACCTGATCCAGACGGACGCGGCCATCAATCCCGGCAACTCGGGCGGGCCGCTCCTCAACCTCTCCGGCCAGGTCATCGGGATCAACCGGGCCATCCAGACCGAGTCCTTCACGGTGGACGGGAGTGCAGCCAATTCCGGCGTCGGGTTTGCCGTGCCGGTGAACCTGCTTCGCCGGGTGGTTCCGGCCATAATCAACAACGGCTCGACGGCTTACCCCTACCTCGGCGTTAGCAGCCTGAATGATGAGCTGTGGAATCTGAAGACGATCGAGGCGCTCGGGTTTACCGGCAATACCTACGGCGCCTACATTACGGAGGTTGTCCCGGGTGGGCCCGCAGATCAAGCCGGCTTGCGCGGGGGGACGCAGGAGACTGGCGTGCCGGGATTGCTGGGCGGGGGTGATCTCATCATCGCCATCGACGGACTCCCGGTCCGCCAATTTGATGACCTGCTGTCATACCTTTTCAAGTCGACCGAGGTCGGGCAGGAGATTACCTTGACCGTCGTGCGCAGCACGGGCGAGGTAGACCTCACCCTCACGATCGGCACGCGCCCATAGGTCTGCCCTTGAAGGTTGTCGGCAGCCTAAAGAAACAGGAGGCTCGCCATGCTCAACGAAGATGTCCTCACCCAGTTGATCGGCATGCGGCCCGGTTCCCCTGTCTTGAGCGTCTACCTGGACGTGAGCCCACAAACCGGCGCCTCGGACACAACCCGTCTCCGAGTGCGTCAGCTCATCAAAGACTACACCGCCCAGGCCCCTGGAGACGTGGAGCAGGTCCTGCACTTCATCGATCACGAGTTTGAAGGAAGCGGACGCGGCCTGGCAATCTTTTCTTGCAAGCCCGCGAACTTTTTTCAAACCTTCTCTTTTTCCGTTCCGGTTCGCAGCCGGGCCCGATTGCTGGATGCCCCGTATGTGAAACCGCTCGCCAATTTGCTTGAGAACTACGGCCACATCGGTGTCGTGCTCGTCGACCAGCAGGTCGCGCGTCTGCTCCACTTTCACCTTGGACAGCTGGTCGCGCAGGAAGAGGTCGCCGGGGAGGAGATCCGACAAACCAAGCACGGCAGTGGGTCGAGCTCCCCGGGCCGCCGGACCAGCTCTGGCGACCCTGCCCGGTATTCAGATGAACAGATTGAGCGCAACATGCGCCAGGCTGCGGATGCCGCCGCTCATTTCTTCAAGCAGCATGGCGTGCGCCGGATCCTCGTCGCTGCCAGCGAACCCATCGCCCAGCCCTTCATCGAGCGCCTGCCAAAGCGCTGGCAAACCCTTGTCATGGGGACTTTCGGCATCGAAATCACCGCCCCGCCTCCGGTGATCTTCGAGCGCGCGATGGCCATACTGCAGGCTGCCGAGCAGGCGCGTGATGAGCGCGTGCTCAAGCAGGTCATCGATGCAGCAGCCAAAGGGGGGGAAGGCGTTATCGGACTTGAAGCCACCCTGGCCCATGTCCACGCCGGCCGTGTCAATACGCTCTACATTCGTGATGGATATCGTGCGCCAGGCCACCGCTGCCAGAACTGCGGCTACCTTTCGTTGAGAATGCCCGGCAGTTGTCCATTTTGCGGTGGGAGCACCGAGTACATCGAGGATGCCGTTGAATATGCAGTGCAGAGCGTGATCGCAAACGGGGGCGAGGTGGAAGTCGTCGCCGCCCACCCGCTCACCGAGCAGATGGGGAACATCGGCGCTCAGCTTCGTTACTAGGACAACCTCCGGTTCCATGAAAAGAAGAGCCCCCGGATTCGGGGGCTCGATCTTATTGTGAGCGCTTCGGTTAGGGGCCGAAGAGCAGCCGCTCAAGCGCGAGCAGGTTGTTAGCCAGGACTTCCAGGTCGCGGCGTGCGGCGAAGACGTCTGTATCGACTTCCTCCAGGACGAGCGCCACGCGCTCGCGCAGGCTGGCCACAGTCTGCGCGTCGTTATCCTCGAGCTGCTTCTCCAGGTTCGCCAGGCGGGCGTCTGTCCCACTCAAGGCGGCCTTAGCCGCCAGGACATCTTCCTGGAGGATGCCGAGCTGAGCCGTGCTTACGTCGACCAGCACAAAGAGCAAATCCAGATGCTGCTCGGTTGACTTCAGGGCTGCTTCAAGTTTGACGTTTTCCGCCTCGAGAGGGCGCAGCGCGTCTAGCTCGTCCTGGGCTGCTGCCAGATCGGCCACTGCCTGGTCGCGCTCGGCCGTCAGTGCAGCAATTCTCTCGGCCTGAGGTGTTACCTGAAGCGCCCAGGAAGCACCCACCCCCAGGCCAAAAATTGCCAGTACGATCACGGCCCAGAACAGGATGCGTCGCAACCGCCGCGGCCGGTCTGGCTGCTCGAGGTCCTCCTCCGGCGCGAACGACACCGCCTCTGGCTCCTCCCCCATCATCTCCCCCTGGATTGGTTCCTGGGGGACCTGCTCTGCATTCGCCTCTTGTTCCTGCATCGACGTTTACTCTCCTTGAATTATTCGGTAACTCCGCCGCCAGTTGGTGTCGTCGGCGGAGCCGTGAGCGCAAGTAGGTACTGCCAGCAAATTTCGAGTTCCTCCTCCGCGACGGCCCGGTTGCTGAGCACACTTGCCAGGGCCGCATCCAGGCGCGCCAGCGCTGCAGTCACGGAAGGTGGTTCGACCTGCACATCTTCCTCAACTGCGATCGAGGCCAGGATATCACGCGCGGCCAGCATATCGCCTTGAGCCAGGCCCAGGTTGACTTGATTGAGCGATACGCGCGCCCTGGTGAGCAGGGTCATCACGCGCAAGAGCTGGAGATCACGCGTGATCCGCTGCGTGGGGAGATCTTCGCTTGAGAGGAGGTTCTCCAGTTCCATTACCCGCTCCGAGAGCCCGTCCAGGTTCTGTGTCAGGCTTGTCAGCCTATCTGAAACAGCTTGCAGGGCAGCGATATCGCTGTGCTGCTGATCGAGGTCTGTACGCAAGACCCCCACGCGGGCGTCCAGCTCGGAGATGCTCTCACCTGACGCAGTGAAGTCCCCCTCCAGGGCTGCAGTGCGGTCCTGCAGATCGCCTATCTGGACCCTTGTCGTACCTTCTTGCAGTTCGAGTTTAGCCTGCAGGTCAGCCAGCCGGCTGTCAACGGTTCGCAGGGGTTCAATCGTGTTGCGGTAGAGGTCGATCGCGCCATAGAACAACCCGGCGCCAAGGGCAATCCCCAGGATGATGACCACCAGCATGCGCAGCAGGAAGCGTCCAATCCTGCCCAATACGCTGGGACCGCTGGGCGGCGCAGGAGTCTCGGTTTGCGGTTCTCCTAGGCTGGTCGGTTCAACAGTGAGGTCTGTCGGTCATGGTGTCACCTCCGGTACTGGACCGGGGAATATCTGTGAGAGCAATGTTCGAATGCCCTGCAGGAATTGGTCAAACTTGTTTACGCTCTCCCTGATGGACCCGATTTGATCCGAGAGCACCGTGACGGCATCATCCACCCGGCCTAACTCGGTCAGGGCTGCATCCATCTCGCCCCGCAGCGCTTCCGCCTCATCCTCGATCAGGGTCATGCGGCCGCTCAGCCCTTCTACCGCCCGTAATCGGCTCTGGACAGAGTCCAGATCGGCGCTTATGGCGTCCAGTTGCGTGCTCATAACGTCAGTCTTGATACGCAGCTGCCGGATGGACTCCTGGCGCTCTACGCTGAGTGTCCCGTTGATCCCGGCCAGAATGGCCAGGCTAAGAATGACCGCCACAACGACGCTGACAGCGCCACCTGCGAGGATAAGCCACGTGGCACGCTCTCGGGTGATGAAATCGGGTTGGGCCTTGCCAACAGCAGTCCGTGCTGCGGCTTTTTCTACCGGTTGAGTCGAATCTGCTCCGGCGGCCGGCGGGGCACTTTCGTCGAACACCAGGCGCGGCTGCAGGCGCTCAAGCGAGCGCGGTCCGATGCCCGGGATGCGCAGCAGATCTTCGGCTGCCTGGTAAGGCCTGCCAGCGATGATCCGCTCAGCCAGAGCTTCGCCAATACCTGGTAGTTCGGTCAACGATTCTTGATTTGCGAGATTGGGATTAATCTTTAGCTCGCTTGCCATATCCTTGTCATCTCCCTGGATGCAAAAGCATCCAATTCATTTCCCTTGGATCTAATCGTATCACGACGTGCATGCTTCCGGGATGGGAGAAGTTCAGCGGTAGGTCCACGGGTCTTGCTTGAGAGGCGCCGGCATCCGCCGCCTGGGAATGAACAACCTGGCCGTCACGAACCCGAACAAGAACCCACCAATGTGCGCCCACCAGGCAATCCCTTCCATCGCTACTCCCCCAAACATCAAACCATTGGCAAGCTGTAAAAGGAACCATAGACCGAGGAAGATGAGCGCCGGGACCTCGATAAACCAGGGGAAGATAAAGAGAGGGATGAACGTCAAGACGCGGGCGCGGGGGAAGAGCAGGAAATAGGCGCCCAGCACACCCGCCACCGCCCCACTTGCCCCGACGGTGGGCACAGCAAGCCGTGGAGCAAAGTACACATGGGTCAGCGCGGCAAAAACCCCTGCGAGCAGGTAGAAGGCCAGGTAACGAAACGATCCCATCCGGTCTTCAACGTTGTCCCCGAAGATGAACAGGATCCACATATTGCTGAGGACGTGGAACCAGCTCCCGTGCATGAACATGGACGAAAAAAGGGTAAGCAAGCTGAAGGGATTTTGAAGCGAAAACTGGGCGGGCGTGAGTCCAAAGTTCTGGATAAAGAGGGTGAATGATTGAGATGTCAGGGAAGACTGGAAAAGATACACAAGCAGATTGAGCGCGATCAGAGCGTAGGTGATGATGGGTACCGAGCGGCTGCGGATGGTATCGCGAATGGGGAACATACCGGCTCCGGGAAAAGACAATGGGCGGCAGCTGCCGCCCATTGTACCTCAGATGAGGTGCTTACTTCAGGATGCTTTGACCTCGATTACCTTCGGGCGTGCATCTTCCGATTTCGGAAGATGCAGGGTCAGCAGCCCGTTCTCGATCTTCGCTTCAGCGTTAGCAGCATCCACAGGCTCGGGAAGCCGCAGCTTGCGTTCGAAAGCGCCCTGGGGGATCTCGTTCATCAAGGTTGCTTCCTCACCGGATTCGCTTTCAGGGGTCTCGGCGCGCAGCGTGAGGATGTCCTCCAGAATTTCGATCTGAAGGTTCTCAGCCTTCATGCCAGGGACCTCGGCCGTGATGACGAACTCCTCGCTGCTGGCGCTCACGTTGAGCGGCATGCGCCGTCCACCGTTGAATCCTACCGGGCGATAACCACTCCAGTTGGCGCGTCTTCGTGGAACTAAATAATACGACATGGATACACACTCCTTGAGATGGGCTTGTACTTCGTTCATATCCAATATCCTAACCGGCCGATATCAGCGCAGTGCATGCAGAATGTTGGAACTCCGTTAACAGCCGCTCCAGACATTCTGTTAACATCCCGCCTACCTCCCTCATACCTGTGGGAAGTACGCTGGGTAGGTACGGAGCTGCCTGGAGGATACAAGGGCAGCCCCGGCACAAATTGGACACCCAGTTTTGTGAGGATAGCGAAATGGACATCGAAAAATATACCCAGAAAACGCAGGAAGCCCTTGCCGCGGCGCAATCCATCGCCCGCCGGGCTGGCCACAGCACGATCGAACCCGAGCATCTGCTCGCAGCGCTCATCGAACAGGAAGAGGGCGTCGTCCCGGCCATCGTGACCCAGATCGCCGGAAGCACGGCCCTTCTCCACGAAGAACTGCTGGGCAGGCTGAAGAAGTTACCCAGCATGGTTGGCGGGGGCGAACAGCCCGGTCTTTCACGTTCAGCGGCCGGGGTCCTGGATGCGGCAGAACATCGGGCGGCCTCGATGAAAGATGACTACGTCTCCACAGAGCACGTCCTGCTCGCGCTTGCCGCAGGTCCCGAGGCGGATCTGCTTCAAATCCTTTGGCATCACCCCCGATGCCATCCTGAACGTGCTCACGAAGATTCGAGGCTCACAGCGCATCGTGACCCCCAATCCAGAGCAAACCTTCCAGGCACTCGAAAAATATGGCCGCGATCTTACGCAGTTGGCCAGGCGCGGGAAGCTTGACCCGGTCATCGGCCGGGATGAGGAGATCCGGCGCTTGATCCAGGTGCTCTCACGGCGGACCAAGAACAACCCGGCCCTGATTGGCGAGCCTGGTGTAGGCAAGACAGCCATCGTCGAAGGCCTCGCCCAGCGCATCATCAACGGCGATGTCCCCGAGGGGTTGAAGCGCAAGCGCATCGTCCAACTTGATCTTGGCGCCCTGGTAGCAGGATCAAAGTACCGCGGCGAGTTCGAAGAACGCTTGAAAGCAGTCCTGAATGAAATCACGGATGCTGCCGGGGAAATCCTGCTCTTCCTGGACGAGATGCACACGGTCATCGGGGCTGGTTCGGCTGAGGGAGCGATGGACGCGGGCAACATGCTCAAACCGCTCCTGGCGCGCGGTGAACTGCACATGATCGGGGCGACGACGCTCGATGAATATCGGAAATACATCGAGAAGGACGCGGCACTCGAACGACGCTTCCAACCTGTGTTTGTGGCCGAACCCACGGTCGAGGACACGATCAGCATTTTGCGCGGGTTGAAGGAACGCTATGAAGTCCATCACGGTGTCCGCATTCAAGACAGCGCCGTGATCGCCGCGGCGACGCTTTCCAAGCGCTACATCGCGGACCGGTTCCTGCCAGACAAGGCCATCGATCTCATCGACGAAGCTGCCGCTCGATTGCGCACGGAAATCGATTCCAAGCCCCACGCACTGGACGAGGTCGACCGCCAGATCATGCAGCTCGAGATCGAGCGAGAGGCTCTGAAAAAGGAGAAGGACAAGAGCTCACGTGAGCGACTGGATAAGCTCGAATCGGAAATTGCCGACCTGCGTGAGGAATCCACCAGGTTGACCAGCCGGTGGCAAGCCGAGAAGGACGTCATTGGTGAAATCCGGGCGATCAAAGGCCGCATGGAGGAAACGCGGCTTGAAGTCGAACGAGCGGAGCGCGAAGCAGATTTGGAACAGGCGGCGCGCCTGCGCTATGCAACGCTGCGGGACCTGGAAGAAGACCTGGCAAAACAAGAACTGCGCCTGCGCGAAATCCAGCAGGATAACCCGCTGCTCAAAGAGGAGGTCGACGCAGAAGATGTCGCCCAGATCGTCTCACGCTGGACCGGCATCCCCGTTTCGCGCTTGATGGAAGGCGAGATGGAGAAACTGGTTCAGATGGAGCAGCGCCTCCACCTGCGGGTGATCGGTCAAGACGAGGCTGTCAGCGCGGTCTCGAATGCGGTCCGGCGCTCGCGTTCTGGCCTGCAGGACCCGGATCGGCCGATAGGCTCGTTCATCTTCCTCGGCCCGACCGGCGTCGGCAAAACCGAACTCGCCCGGGCGTTGGCCCTGTTCCTCTTCGACGATGAGCATGCGATGGTGCGCGTCGACATGGGTGAGTACCAGGAGAAACACACCGTATCACGCCTGCTCGGCGCTCCACCAGGCTATGTCGGCTACGAAGAGGGTGGACAGCTGACGGAAGCCGTCCGCCGACGCCCCTACAGCGTCGTACTGCTGGATGAAATCGAGAAGGCTCACCCGGAGGTCTTCAACGTCCTGCTGCAGCTGCTGGACGAAGGCCGCCTGACGGACGGCCAGGGAAGGACTGTCGATTTCCGGCATACGGTGGTCATCATGACCAGCAACCTGGGCACCGAGCTCTGGAGCGGGGAAGCGGCCGAGGCTCGAGCAACCGAGATCGCGCGTGCGTGAGCTCCTCGTACGCCACTTCAGGCCGGAATTCCTGAACAGGGTGGATGAAATTGTGGTATTCCATCACCTGACGCCTCGAGGATTTGATGCAGATTGTGGACATACAGCTGGACCGGGTCCAAAAGCGGTTGGCAGAGCAGGGGTATCAATTGAAGATCGGGGATGATCTGCGGGCATACCTTGCGGAGCGAGGGTACGAACCGACCTATGGGGCCCGGCCCCTTAAACGCACCATCCAGCGCCTCCTGCAAGACCCGCTCGCACTCCGCATCTTATCGGGCGACTTCGCCCCCGGAGATACAATCGTGGTAGGCCGTGCGGATGATGAATTGACCTTCGAAAAAGCGTAAGGGCACACCCGTGTGCGCTTGCAGGTAAACCAGGGCCGACCCGCCGGTCTGCCCTGACGAAGGAGTGCTTCCTTTCTGGATCACGCATAGGGGCGACCGGTTGGTCGCCCCTACAAGAGATTATACGCCCAGCCTGATGTGGTGGGGCGCACCCGTGTCTGCGCCCGTGGGCAAACCGGCCTTACGCAGAGATTGGCGCTGCAACCTGGGTGGTGATGTTAAATTCGGGCGGCGCCTCCAGGTGTTTCTTGACCGCACACAGCTCAGCACTCTTCGCCAGGGCAGCATGGTACTTCTCAGGGATCTCGGGTGGGACCTGGATCTCAAGATCAACTCGCGAGATCATCCCCGATACCGTGTTGCTGTGGACACGCTGGCGGATGCGCACCCCCTCGCTGGGTAAGCCTCGCTGGCGCAGAAATCCCAGCACGTAAATTCCAGCGCATGTGCCAATCGAGGCCAGGAACAGCGCGAAAGGTGTAGGCGCGGCTCCTGCGCCTCCGCCCATCGGCGGTTGATCGGTTTGGACGGTGTAGGGTCCGAAGCTTGCGTCGACACGGACACCGCCAGGGAAGGTAATTTCCATATCCATTGATACGCTCCATGATTTAGGTTCGCTATTCCTTGGATGCACGGCGGGCGGGGAGGTTACATGCCGGGCAGTTAAAACAAAACCGGGGGGATATCCCCCCGGTTGACAAGCTGGGAAGAGACTGGGCTTAGAAACCGAACCAGCGCAGAGGTGCGTAGAGGACGTCGGGATAGAAAGCGTCCATGAACCATAGCGTGCCGATGCAGGCGAGCAGGAGCACGAAGCACCCGATGCCCGCAAGCTTCCAACCAGACAAACGCCGTTTTCCACCCCCCTCGGGCTTTGCGGCGGGTTCAGGGGCGACAGCCTGCTGGGGAACGGGGCTGGCCGCAGGCGCAGCCTGCGCGGCCCGCGCCGGTTCGAGCGTTGCCGGCGAGCCGGCCGGCGTGGCCACGGTCGCCGCCGCCTCAGGAGCGAGGGCGTCAAACATCAAGGAGACGGTCTCCCCAAAGGCAACCATGTCGCCCGGGTTGAGCACGCGCGGCGCCATCAGGCGTTCACCGTTGACGAAGGTACCGTTCGTGGACCCCAAATCTTCGAGGACATAGCCTCCCGGTGTGCGGGTCAGCCGGGCATGCTGGCGGGATACTTCGGCATCGCCGACGACGACCTCGTTCGTCACGTCACGACCGATCATCGTGACTTCCTTGGTCAGGTCAAAGACGGTGCCTGGATTGGGCCCGCTGCGCACAATCATTCGGAAAGACGAGGATGTCATGAAGGCCTCCTTTGTGCTTGCGCGCAAGTGTACATTTTCGTCCAGAGTGAGTCAACTGGCCGATGGATCATGGCGGCGGACGCGCAGCCGCAGCCCCTCGACGCGGATTACCTCGACGCGCGCCCCGGCCGGAATGGGCTCAGCGCCTGCTTCGATCTCCGCTGACCAGAGTTCTCCCGCCACCTGGATCATGCCGATCGGCGCCAAATCCGACCGGACATCGCCGATCCGCCCCTGTAGCGCCTCTGAGCCAACCTCAACCGGCCGGCGCATGGCACGCAGCGCAAAGGCGACGATGGTCATGAAGAACGCGGCTGTGGCAATGCCGGTCCCGATCACAAGCGGGACGGAAACACGCTGGAAATCCGGCGTGGCGGGCGTGTTAAAAAGGACCAGCGCCCCAACGATAAAGGAGGCGACCCCGGCCACGGTCAACGCACCATGAGTGGGCGCCTTGATATCCAGGAAGAACAGCACGAACGCTGTGAGGAGGAAAACCAACCCGAACCAGTTGACGGGCAGGATGCCCAGTCCGTAGGTCCCCAGCGCCAGACAGACGACCCCGATGAACCCGGCGACCCATCCTCCTGGGCTTGAGATTTCAATCAAAATCGCTTGAACCCCGACCGTGATGAGCAGGAAGACGATGTTGGGGTTTGTCAACACCTGGAGGAATTCTTCGATGAACCGTTGAGGCACAGGTACGACTTCCGCCCCAGCGGTCTCCAGCACCTGCCCTTCACCGATCCCCACCCGACGACCTTCGAGCTGGTTGAGCAAATCGGGGACATCCTCGGCGATGATGTCGATCAAGCCAATATCCAGCGCCTCAACTGCCGAGACCGCCCGCGCTTCCTCGATGGTCGCCTCCGCCAACGCAGTGGCCTGGGCGCCACGCGCCTCCGTCAGGCTGCGGACGGTGGCCTTCAAGATTTCTTTTTCCTTGGCGGCGATGGTCTCGCCGAGATCCTCGCCCTGTCCGCCAACGGGGCTCGCTGCGCCGATCGCCGTCTCGGGCGCCATCGCAGCGACATGCCCGGCCAACGTGATGATCGTCCCGGCCGAGCCTGCGATTGCCCCGCGCGGCGAGATATAGACGATCACCGGCACCTGGCTGGCGCGAATATCCTGGACGATGCGGTTCATGAGGTCGATGGAACCGCCGGGCGTGTCGAGCAGCAGGATAACCGCCTGGACGCCGCTGCGGTTTGCCTGCGTGATCCCGCGTTCGATATACCCGACCATGGCTGGTGTGAGTGGGCCGGCGGCTTCGAGCTGGTAAACGCGCCGATCGGATTGGGCTTGAATCGTGGCTGGGCTGGACAGGACCAGCGTGGAGAGCAAGGCAAGCAGGGCAAAGGACAGGGACCGACTGACGCGCATGGCAAATGGATTATAGCGTCTTTCCAGGCCGATATGCTTGTTCGCCTATCCGTCTGGCATATAATGTGCAGGATAAGTGTGCAGGCAGGGCTTTCCACGACGGAAAGCCGCATTGTACGGATAGGTCTGAAGATGAGACGCATAGAGTTGTCCGAATTCGTGGATGATGAAGGACAGATCAGCCTTGAGAACCGCATCAAAGGCAGTCTGCGCTTTGGCCTGGGCTGGTACGGTGATATCCAGGCCCAGGATGCTGCCATCGAGAAATTATCCCGCACATTGGGCGATGAGCACCTGGCGCTTAAGAACCTGACGCTCGGAGATGGCTCTGCCGTCATCCCCATCGTGATGCTCAGCCCGCAAGGGGTGCGGGTGCTCGTCCCGTCCAGGCTGAGCGGAGTCTACAGGGCCAAGGGTGAGGATTGGCTCAAGTACGGCGGCTCAGGGACGCAGCGTTTCACCCCGGCCAGGCCGAACCTCATCAAGACCGCCCTCGGTTACGCCGAACTGCTGCACGGCAAGCTGCGCGAGCTTGGCTACGACGTTCCACATGTCGAACCCGTCATCATCTTCACCAACCCGCGCACGCACATCGATTCCCATTCGTCCGTCACCCGCATCGTCCAGGCAGATGCCATCGAACGCTTCGCCTCGAATTTGCTCCAGGATCATCCCATGCTGGACCAGGATGACATTGCTGAGTTGGCCGCTGCGCTCACCCAACCACCCGAACCCGAGCCAGAGCCGGAAATCGAACAAGCCCCACGCGCAGCACCTCGCCCGGTGGATCCGATCAACCTGCCCGATGAATCCTCACTCGAATTGGAAGCCTTCTATGCGGGCGATCGCTCTGGCCTGACCCCCCGCAAACAGCGCGACCTCAGCCTGCGCCGGCTGCCGTTCTCCAGGCGGCAGCTGATCGTCCTCGGCGTGCTGCTCTTTTTCGAGATCCTCATCCTCTCGGTAACCGCCATCATCGTCGTCGCCAACACGTTTTACGGATGACGTCATCTGGACCCGGCTCCTTGAAACCATTGCTTTCCATCGTCATCCCCGCTCATAACGAAGAGTTGCGCCTCCCCCACACCCTGGAAACGACCTGGTCCTACCTGCAAACTCAGGAGTATCCGTCCGAGATCATCGTCGTCGAGAACGGGAGCACGGACCGCACGCATCAGATCGCCCTGGATTTCGCCGCGCAGCACGCCCATGTCCGGGTGCTGCAAGTCGCCCAGGCGGGCAAAGGCCGCGCGGTAAACCACGGCATGCTGGCGGCAACGGGGGAGTACCGCTTCATCTGCGACGCCGACCTCTCGATGCCGATTGAGGAAGTCGGGCGGTTTCTGCCTCCATCGGCGCCAGGCTATGACGTTGCCATCGGCTCACGCGAGGTCCCCGGTGCAGAACGGTTTGGCGAACCAGCCTACCGGCATTGGATCGGGCGCACCTTCAACTTTGTTGTGCGCATGGTGACCCTTCCCGGAATTCGCGACACGCAATGCGGCTTTAAGTGCTTCCGGGCGACGGTGGTGGAAGACGTGTTCCCGGCGCAGACGATCACGGGTTGGACCTTCGATGTCGAGCTGCTCTTTATTGCGATCCAGCGCGGCTACAACGTGGTCGAAATACCCATCCCCTGGTACTACCACGCCGGCAGCCGTGTGCGCATCCTGCGCGACTCAACCCTCATGTTCCTGGATTTGTTCCGCATCCGGTGGAATGCCATACGCGGACGCTATGCCGCCCCCTCGCCGTAAACGCCCAGTTCCGACCCTCGAATTAGAGAACAGCCTGCGTGAGGCTGGGATATGGCGTGTGGCTGGTCTCGACGAGGCTGGCCGTGGGGCGTGGGCCGGGCCGGTCGTCGCCGCCGCAGTCATGCTGCCGCTCGAACGGGAAGACCTGCTCCAGGCCCTGGCAGGCGTCGCTGATTCAAAACAGCTGTCGGAAAGAAAGCGAACGGAGTACGCCGAACGGATACGCGCAGTCGCCCTGGCCGATTGGCCTGGGCGCGGCCGGCGCCTTCGAAGTCGATCGGTTCGGCTTGCTGCCGGCAACCCGCATGGCCATGCGCCGGGCGCTGATCGGGCTGGGTGCAGATCCGCGGTACCTGCTGCTGGATCACTTGATCCTGCCAGCCGTGCCGCTCGACCAGACCGCCCTCCCCAGGGGAGACGTCCACGTGCTTTCCATCGCCGCAGCGTCCATCATCGCCAAGGTCACCCGGGACGCATGGATGCGCGAGATCGCTGCGGCGTATCCCGAGTACGGATTTGACCGTCACAAGGGGTATGGCACCTGGATGCACCGCCAGGCGCTTGAACGTCATGGGCCAACTCCCTTCCACCGCTACAGCTACCAACCGGTGGGTCAACTCAGCCTTCGCCTCCGCGCGACAGCAGCGACTTAACGCGTTCGATCACGAAGAACATCGCCTTACATCAGGAACCTCATCCCTGCTGGGGCGATTGAAATCGGATAGACTTGAGGATGCCCTCCGGGAATATGGAGCCTGGTCCGTGTCTCTAGAAGCGTACTTCAACCCACGCAGCGTCGCCGTCATCGGCGCTTCCACCGACCCATTGAAACTCGGGTATGCCGTCCTCGACAACCTGGTCAACGGCGGCTTCCTGAACGATGAGCGGCATGTGTACCCGATTAACCCGAAACCAGGCCAAATCCTCGGCCTGGCGACCCACCCCAGCGTGCTCGACGTCGAAGGTGAAATCGACCTGGCGGTGATCGTCATCCCCTACCAACACGTGCCCGAGGCCTTGAAGAGTTGTGGCGAGAAGGGCATCCCGGCCGTGATCATCATCAGCGCCGGATTCAGGGAAGCCGGCATGGAAGGCTTGCAGCGTGAGCGCGAGTTGATGGAAATCAGTTCGGGCTTCGAGATGCGCGTGATTGGACCTAACTGCCTCGGTGTGATTGACACGGTGACCCCGCTCAACGCCAGCTTCTCGGCCGGCCTGCCCCCGGCCGGGCCGATGGATTTCATGTCCCAGTCCGGCGCCCTTGGCACAGCCATCCTCGACTGGGCGCAGGCCGGCCGCCTCGGCATCAACAAATTTGTCTCGCTCGGCAACAAGGCGGATGTTAACGAGATTGACCTGCTGCGGCTATGGGGCCAGGATCCTTCCTCGCGCGTCATCCTGGCCTATATCGAGGGACTTCCTGACGGCGAAGAATTCATCCAGGTGGCGCGGCAGGTCAGCCGCGACAAGCCCATCGTCGCGTTGAAATCCGGCGTCACCCAGGCGGGCTCGCGGGCAGTCAGCTCGCACACCGGGTCGCTGGCCGGTTCCGAGCAAGCGTACAAAGCCGCGTTCCACCAATCGGGTGTGATCCAGGCCGAGTCGCTCCAGGATCTCTTCGACTATGCCCTGGGCTTTGGCTACCTGCCACCGCTCAGGGGCGACCGGGTGGCAATCATCACCAATGCCGGCGGACCAGGCATCCTCGCAACAGATGCGCTCGAGAAGGCCGGTCTGGAACTAGCCCGCTTTGATGCCGCCTGCATCCATGAACTCGAACAATTCCTGCCGGATGCGGCGAGCGCTGCGAACCCGGTCGACGTCCTCGGCGATGCACGCGCTGATCGATACTTGTTCGCGCTTGAGCAGGTAGCTGGCGATCCACATGTCGATGGCATCCTGGTCATCCTCACCCCCCAGGCGATGACCGAGATCGGCGAAACGGCACGCGTGATCGTCGAAGTAGCAAAACGCGTGGACATGCCGGTGCTGACTTGCTTCATGGGGGAGGCACGCGGTGAGCGAGGGCACGCGCATCCTCCAGGCTGGTGGAGTTCCCAATTTCGGCTTCCCCGAACGAGCGGCCAGGGTCCTAAAAGCGCTCAGCAGTTACCGCCAGTCCCTGGCGGAACCGCTCCCCGTCTTCGAAAGCTTCGACGTCGATCAACTGGCGGTGCGCGAGATCATCGCACGCGTGCGCAGCGAAGGCCGGGTTTCCATCGGCGACTCGGAAGCACGCGAGGTTCTAAAAGCCTACGGGATCGAGATCCCGCCTTCCGAGCTGGCTGAAACACCGAGCAGGGCGGTCGAGATCGCCGGCGGAAATGGGTTATCCGGTGGTGCTCAAGATAGCTTCGCCCGACATCCTGCACAAGACAGATGTCGGAGGGGTCAAGGTCAACCTGGAGAACCCGGGGGACGTACGCGACGCCTTTGACCTGATCACCTACCGGGCGCAGCGCTACCTGCCCGAGGCCAGGATTTGGGGATGCCTTGTTCAAAAAATGGTCCCGCCCGGGCTCGAAATCTTGATCGGGATGAACCGCGATCCCCAGTTTGGACCGCTTGTTACTTTCGGCCTGGGCGGAATTTATGTCGAGGCGCTGCGTGATGCCTCCTTTCGCATCGCACCCTTCAGCCGCATCGAAGCGCAGGCCATGTTGAGAGAAATCCGCGCCAGCACCCTGCTCGATGGCGTACGCGGCGAACCCCCGGTCGACCAGGAGCGATTGGTGGATGTGCTGCTGCGCATCGGCCAACTGGTCCTTGATTTCCCCGAAATCAGTGAACTCGACATCAATCCCTTCGTCGTGTATGAACGAGGGCAGGGTGGGACAGCGCTGGATATGCGGCTGATCCTGCGTTCTTTGCGGGAAGATGCCTCCGACGGCCCAGACCATCCAACAGGGAGTAGCGAATGAAAGCCATATATATCACCTCGGTCGAGCCCTATTCCGGGAAGACGGCTGTTTGCCTGGCACTCGGCCGACAGATGATCGCAGACGGGTACGCCATCGGCTATCTCAAGCCGGTCAGCACCCAGCCCTGGCGGACGCCAGAAGGCCAGCTTGCGGATGAGGATGCCGTGTTTGTGTACAAATCGCTCGGCCTTGAAGGGGATCCCTTGCAGGCTGCCCCGGTCATCGTAACCCCGAGCCTGCTGCGCGAGCGTTTGAAAGGACTGGAAAAAGACGACAAGCTGGAGGAGATCAAGCGCGCCGCCGGCCAGGCTGGAGAGGGGAAAGATGTCCTCCTCCTGGAAGGGGGCAGCAGCCTGCGTGAAGGCTATGCGTTGGGCCTGTCCAACCTGCGGGTTGCCGAAGTCCTCGGGGCACCAGCGCTGGTCGTCGTCCCCTACCGGGGGGAGATGCGCATCATCGATGATGTCTTGACCGCTCGCTTCCGATTGGGGGAACAGCTGCTGGGTGTGATCCTGAACCAGGTCCCCAAGGAAGATTTCGCCTTCATCGAAGAATATGCACGACCGTACCTGCAGGCGAAGGGGATTGCCGTGCTTGGCAGCTTGCCGCTCCAACCCCGCCTCTCAGCGCTCAGCGTGGGGGAAATCCAGGTGCTGCTTGAAGCGGAGGTGTTGACCGAGGCGATGGATCCAGACGCACTGGCAGAACGCCTGACGGTCGGCGCCATGACGGCCGATGCCGCGCTCTCACGCTTCCGGCGTTATCCAAACAAGGCCGTCATTACCGGCGGTGATCGGACCGATATCCAGTTGGCCGCGCTCGAAACCTCGACTGTCGCCCTGATTCTCACCGGTAACTCTGCGCCCCAGCCCGCTCATCATCCAGCAGGCCGATGCCCTCAACGTCCCCATCCTGCTCGTCAAGGAAAACACGATGGAGACGATCGAGCGCATGGAACAGGCACTGGGCAAGACCCGCCTCGGCCAACCCGAAAAACTGAAGACATTCATGGAGCTAATGGAGAAAAACGTTGACAGCAGTGTGATCTATGCTGCGCTGGGTCTTGCCCGGCGCTAATCCTGGCCAGTTGCCCGATGGTTCAAAGGAAGCCAAACGGCGAACGTGCTCCCCTTCTTCAATTTGCTCTGAAGCTTGATCTGCCCGCCGTGCCGCTCGACGACCTCCTTGCAGATGGAGAGCCCGAGGCCGGTCCCGGGGGTTCCCATCTGGCGGCTGGCGCTGCCGCGGTAAAAGCGGTCGAAGATGTGCGCTTGTTCCTCTTTTGCAATCCCGAGCCCATTGTCACTCACGCTGATGACCACCCAGGTTCTCCCCTGCTGATCGCGCTCGACCTTGGTGGCCAGGCGCACGGTCCCACCGGCCGGCGTGTAGTTCAATGCGTTCGTCATCAAGTTGGCGACCACCTGGGAAATCATGCGTTCATCGGCGTTGACGCGCGGCAGGCTGCCGCCCAGGCCGACCTGCAGCGTCAAACCCCGGTCGGCGAAGAGACGCTGCCTGTCTTCGACCAGGCCCTCTGCGAGCCGGTTTAAATCCAATTCGACTGGCTGCGGGATGATGCTCCCGGCCTCCATGCGCGAGATGGTGAGCAGGTCTTCAATCAAGACGACCAGGCGCTCGGTTTCCCGATCGAGTGTGCGCAGGTACGCCTCATACCGCTCGGTTCGGCCGCGGCGCATGAGGTCAAGGTAAAGGCGGATGTTGCTGAGGGGCGTGCGCAGTTCGTGGGAAACGTCGGAGACGAACTGGCTTTTCAACTGTTCCGCCGCCCGCGCTTGCTTCAAGGCCTCCGCCAATTCTGCAGTGCGTGCTTGCACCGTATCTTCCAGGCTGACGGCGTGCGAGCGCAGCCGTTCGTACAGGGCTGCGTTCTCGACTGCGATGCTCAACTGATCGGCCAGGACCGAGAGCAGCTGCAAATCGTCCTCCGTCAGGCTCCTGACCTCCGGGGATTCGACGTTCAGCACGCCGATGACGACGTCTTCCTTGCGCAAGGGGACGGCGATTTCACTGAGCGTGTTGTGGATCCCAACAATGTAATCCTGATCCACACGGACATCGGGCACATATGCAGGTTCCGAGTTCCTTGCAACCCGGCCGATAATCCCCTTGGACATCGGGATGTGGGTGCTGGTGTCACGCGGCCCTCCATAGGCTGCCCCCAGGACGAGATCTTGCTCCTCGACCATGTATATCTCTACGACCGGAAAACCCAACACCGTCCCTACCTGGTGCACGACTTCCTGGAGGAGCGCTTGCATCTCGAGGCGTCGATTGACCACATCCAATACCTGGCGAAGGGCAGTGAACTCGGTCAGCCGGCGTTCGATCTTGCGATAGCTTTCAGCATTTGAGAGCGCGAGGCTGACCTGGCGGGCGATGGCGATCAACAGGTCGAGGTGGTCAACCTTGAACGCCCCAACCTCGTCGTGCAGGAAGCTGATGACGCCAAGCAGCTCTCCCCCACCGGTCAAGGGGGCACAGACCATGGCTCGCGCATCCTCGTCCAGGCCAGGGATCTCCTTCCAGCGGCGATCCGCTTTCACGTCATCGACCAGGACCGGCATGCGGTGTTCTGCAACCCAACCGACCAGGCCTTCACCGTACTTAAGCAGCTGCTTCTGAGCCAGGTCTTCGATGGAGGCAGTCTCGCTGCGCGAGGCTGCTTGGAGATTGAGCAGCCCTGCGACCGGATCATAGGTAAAGGCTTCTCCTGCGCGTGCGCCGAGATGGGCCGCAGTCAGCGTTACGGACCGTTCCAGGATCTCAATCGGATCGAGGGTATTCGCCAGTTCCTGTGCCAGGCCATACACCAGCTGGACGGAACGCCTTTCCTTGACCACATTCTCGTACAGGCTGGCGTTCTGGATCATGAGTGCGGCCTGGTCAGCGAGCAGTTCGAGTGCTCGAAGTTCCGGCTCCATGAACTGGTGCGGTTCATGCCAGGCGACGTTCATCACGCCCACCACCCGGTCCTGGATTTTCAGCGGCAAGCCCGCAATCGCACCTCCCCATAGCCAATCGGTATAGAGTGGGTGCCGGTTGGCATCCGGGACGACGATGCGCTTTCCGGATCGGGCGACGTTGTAGGTGAGCCCATCCTGGCGGGGTTCGGCGTAGACCTCCGGGTTTTCATCATCGGACCACTGCGCCGCTCCGAACCTGAGCACATCCCCGTCGTAGAGAAAGATATGCGCATCATCGGCGGACACCAGGCTCAGGGCGCTGGTGAGGATCGAATTCAAGACGACGGTCAGCTCCAGGTTGGAGGCAAGGTTGAGGCTGGCCTCATGCACCGCCTCCAGTTCACGGATCCTGAACCGCTCCCGCTCGAGCGATTGCAGTTTAGCCAGCGCCAGGGCTACCTGCCCAGCAGCTTGCTCGGCAAATTGCAGATCGGCCTCGGAGAAGGTCCGGGTAACTTCAAAGGTAATGAGGATGGCGCCGTACCATTCCTCCTCCAGGATCATCGGCACTGCCAGCACAGTTTGTGCCTCAAAAAGGGCGCCGATTTGAGGGGCGACCCATTTGCTGTTGGCCGGATCCTGGACCACGAGCGGCCGCCCCGCCTCCAGCACAGTTCGGGTCAGGGTTCTGGCGCCCTCTTCCAGCGCAAGCGCTTTAAAACGCAGTTCCATGCTGTCAAGCAGGGCCGAGCGAGGGAGTTTTCGTTCCTTGTCCCAAAACGAGATGACGCAGCGCTTGCCACCGTAGAGTTCGGCCAGCTGACTGGTGACCTGCTCGGCGAGCAGATCCACATCGCCAGCCTGGAGCGCGGCTCGCGTCATCGCGTTCAATTGATCCAGCTGGGTTGCCCGTCCTGTCAGCTCGCCCAGCAAGCGCACGTTTTCAACCAGGACGGCCGCCTGATGGCTGAATAACTCCAGACGTTCGAGATCGGCGTGGGTGAATGGTTTTAAATCCCGGCTCCGCAAGACGTGAATCACCCCGTTCACGACCCCCTGCCAGATCAACGGGGCGCTGATCATGGCATGGAAAGGTTCACCGTGGCTGAAAACTGGCGCCTTGTCCTTCCCAGAGCGTGTAATCATCAATGATGAGCGGCTTTCCAGTCTGCGCGACCGTTCCCGCCGCACCTTCCCCAAATTTCAGTACGGTGCCCGTGAAGTCCTCCGTCGTGTTGTAACTGACCACGCAGCGCAGGGTCTGTCGTCCCTTCCTGCACCAGGTACAGGCCTCCTCCGTCACCTTGCAGCAACTCGGCCACGCGCGAGACGATTTCCGTAAGGATTTCGACGAACTTCGGCGCCAGATGCAAGGAGTTCGGAAAGGCCTCGCAGCTGCTCCAATTCTTCAACTTGCTGCTCGAGCACCTGCGACCGGGCGAGATGGGACATCAAGCTGGCCGCTTCACCTACCAGCGGATCCAGCCAGCCCCAATCTGGCTGTGCAGCCGCCGGAGATCTCACCCTTCCCGACGACGAGCCAACCTCGAAACTGACCTCCAGGGTTGAGCGGGAAGGCTGCGAGCAGAGTCCTGGATTGCTGCGAGTCCTTGGCATCCATCGTCGCGGGTTGGTCGCGTTCCCGAACCTGCATGAGCAAGGGCCGGAGCTCTCCTCCTTCCTGGAGCCGTTGAGTAATCGGTTCGAAGCGTGGTGACTTGTAGCAGGTCGTGGAGATCGAGGAGAGCAGGGTCGATCCAGTCCATTCGAGCCAGGCGAGATCAAAGGCGCCCTCGTCGACCAGGCCCTGGCAAAAATCCGTGGCGAGGGAATCCAGGTCTTTCGACCGGAGAAGCAAGGCGCGCAGCACGCTAACCCGCGCATCACCGCTGCCTGCATGACCGACCGCCCAGCTTCCCGGCCAGGTATCAGGCTGCCCAGCGTCCTGGTCCATGATCGCTTTGCCATTTAGATTTCACACACCGTCTGCACTCTCACCGGCTGGATACACTGCTGCGAGCCCCTATACTGTAGCGCCAATCGGTTAAAGATAGAAATGGGGCATCTGCACTAACCGGAAGGGAGTATAGGTACGCTCCTGCACTGGCAAGGGTAAGTACGGATAAATGAAATATGACCGGCGGACACCAATTCGATTATACTCACACCAAGCAACTGCGATTTCAAAGGAAGCCCCCTGCCCTCGCTTCCCACTGGAGTATTGCCCATGACGTACGATCCCTTCGCTGCTCGGTCCGTGCTTGAAACCACACAGGGCAAGGTCGTGTTCTGGCGCCTGGCGGCCCTTGCCGCACGCCAATCTCGACAGGCTGCCATACTCCATCCGGGTCCTGCTCGAAGCCGCCCTGCGCCAGGTCAATGGACGTGAGATTCTTGAAGAAGATGTGATCAACCTCGCCGGATGGCAGCCAAAAAAGACCGGCCAGGGCAATATCGCCTTCCTCCCTGCCCGGGTGCTGATGCAGGATTTCACCGGTGTGCCAGCAGTCGTCGATCTGGCCGCGATGCGTTCAGCACTGGCCCGCCTTGGTGGTGATCCGGCAGCCATCAACCCGATCATCCCGGTCGACCTCGTCATCGACCATTCCGTCCAGGTCGACTTCTTCGGCAACCCCGATGCCCTGCGGCGAAATGCGGAGATTGAATTTCAACGCAACCGCGAGCGATACGAGTTTTTACGCTGGGGTCAGGATGCTTTTGAGAACTTCCGTGTGGTTCCACCAGCCACCGGCATCGTCCACCAGGTGAACCTGGAGTACCTGGCCCAGGTCGTGCTCACACGCCAGGTCGAGGGGGAGCAGGTGGCCATGCCGGACAGCCTGGTAGGGACGGACTCGCACACGACCATGATAAACGGCCTGGGGGTGCTGGGATGGGGCGTCGGGGGGATCGAAGCGGAAGCAGCAATCCTCGGCCAACCGATGGTCATGCCGATACCGGAGGTCGTCGGTTTCCGGCTCCAGGGCAAACTCCCGGAAGGCGCCACGGCAACCGACCTGGTCCTCACCGTCACCCAGATGCTGCGTGCACACGGTGTGGTGGGTAAATTCGTGGAGTTCTTCGGGCCGGGCCTGGCCGGCATGACGCTTCCCGATCGGGCAACGATCGCAAACATGGCTCCCGAATACGGCGCCACGACGGGCTTTTTCCCGGTCGATGACGAAACGTTAAGGTACCTGGAACTGACCGGACGCGAACCAGCCCAGATCGAACTGGTCGAGCGCTACTGCAAGGAACAGGGGCTCTTCCACGCACCTGACGCCCCGCAGCCCGAATTCAGCGATTTGCTTGAATTGGACCTGGGATCGGTGGAGACGAGCCTGGCTGGTCCGAAACGGCCTCAGGATCGGATCCCGCTGTCCGAGATGAAAAAGTCTTTCGAGGCCTCCTTGGTGAAATCAAAGGAGGACGGCGGCTTTGGCAAGTCTCCTGCCGAACGAAAGCAGCAGGTTACGGTTGGCACGAATGGCAGCCGTGAAACCTTGAGCCACGGGTCGGTCGTCATCGCCGCGATCACCTCCTGCACCAACACCTCCAATCCATACGTGATGGTCGGCGCAGGCTTGCTGGCGAAGAAAGCGGTCGAACTTGGCCTGCGTGTCAAGCCGTTCGTAAAAACGAGCCTGGCGCCGGGCTCCACGGTGGTCACCGAATATCTCGAGGCGAGTGGATTGATCGAGCCGCTGGCCGCCCTGGGGTTTAACATCGTTGGCTACGGATGCACAACCTGCATCGGGAACAGCGGGCCGCTGGCTGATGACGTTGTGAAAGCCATTGGCGAAGGCAGCCTGGTTTCCGCGGCGGTGCTTTCCGGCAACCGCAACTTTGAGGGACGGGTCAACCCGTACGTTCGAGCGAACTACCTCGCCTCACCCCCGTTGGTCGTGGCCTATGCGTTGGCCGGCACCACCGACATCGATCTTCTAAACGAACCGCTGGGCGAAGGCAAGGATGGCGAGCCAGTCTACCTGCGCCAGATCTGGCCCGACACGGCCGAAATAAGGGCCATCGTCGAATCGAAAGTGACCGCCCGGACTTTCCGGGAGCGATACAAGGATGTTTTCACCGGGAATGAGACCTGGAATGCCATCCCCGTTTCAGGAGGGGCACAGTTTGCGTGGCAGGCCGACTCAACCTACATCCAGGAACCGCCCTTCTTCCAGGACCTGGCGCCCGAGCCGAGCCCTATTCGCGAGATCGAAGGCGCCCGGGTCCTGGTATAAGCTGGGAGATTCGGTCACGACCGATCACATCTCACCCGCCGGGGCGATCCCGGTCGATAGCCCGGCCGGCCTCTATTTGCTGTCGCATGGCATCGAAGCGCGTGATTTCAATTCCTTCGGGTCGCGGCGGGGCAACGATCGCGTCATGACCCGCGGCACATTCGGCAACATCCGGCTCAAGAACCAGCTTGTGCCAGGCGTCGAAGGTGGATTCACCCTGCACCTGCCCGACGGCGAACAAATGAGCATCTACGATGCCTCCCTGCGCTACAAGGAAGAGGGGGTCCCGCTCATCGTGCTGGCCGGGAAGGAGTACGGGACCGGTTCCTCGCGCGATTGGGCTGCGAAAGGCTCCCTTCTGCTGGGCGTACGCGCCGTGATTGCCGAATCGTTTGAGCGCATCCACCGCTCCAACCTGGTTGGGATGGGCGTGCTCCCGCTCGAATTCATGCCCGGACAGGATGCTGATATGCTAGGTCTGAGCGGGAAGGAGCGCTTCGATATCCACGGCCTGGATGATGACCTTCAGCCTGGCAGCCAGGTCACCGTGATCGCTCGAAGCGACGCGGGGGAAGAGCGCAGCTTCCAGGCGCGGGTCCGGATCGACACGCCGATCGAGGTGACCTACTACCGCAACGGTGGGATCCTGCACACGGTCTTGCGCCAGATCCTGGAGCAAAACCAATCTTGAGTCCCCTCGTCGACAATGAAGGGGTTAATAAGGTACAGGCGGGCTTGAGCCCGCCTGTTTTCTTGAAGGGGTGCGCACATCGATCGAGCTGGGTTTATGACAGCCGGGCGTATTCTGCCTCCAGCCCGGCGATCCGGCTGCGCAGGTCCGTCAGCCATCTCGGCCAGCAGGTCCCGGCCGCTCCGCTCAGCGATGGTGACCTCCAGCATCAGCTTGACCGTATGAGAATTCACGAGATCCTGCAAGCTGCGTTCGAGCGTGCGGATAACACCATCCAGCCTGTGGATCTCGCCGCGCAGGTCGGACAGGACCTGCTCGCGCGTCTTTCTCGTGGGGCTTCTTGGCGATCTGGCTGCGCACCGAGCCGGCGCAGTTCAGCCGCATCCTGCATGGCGTAGGCCTCGTTCACCTGGGCCATGATTTTCGATCGCCACCGCTTCTGCTCGGGATCCGTCACCAGGTCGGGATGGAAGCGCTTGGCCAAAGCCCTGAACAAGGTCTTGAGCTCAGCCTTGGTTGCGTCAGAAACCGGCTTGTCGGGGATGGGTTCTGCCGGCTTATCTCGTGGGGTCCATGTCCTCCGGAACTGCTCCTGGGCATCGGCATGCAAGTCAGGCGCATCGGGGCGCTCACGCCACTGCGCCCTGTGGGCGGCACGCAGCCGCGCCTGCTCTACCTCTAACTCGAGCTCCGACAACCGGTCTTGCAAGCCGCCTAACCGATCGGCGAGCCGGCTTTCGAAGCGGGCCAGGTCCGCCTTCGTGTCGGACAGCTCGAATTCAAGCTGGGCCACACGCTCCTGGCGCCAGTTCAGGTCTTCCTGCAGCTCCCGCAGTTCAGCGTCGCTTGCCTGGTCGATGGCCCGCTTGAGCGACCTCTCGTTCCGCCTCTGGAACATCCTTCTACCTTCCCAAGCGTTAAGTCCGGAAATCTCTTATGGCGTTCATTATAGCCCAGCCGACTGAGCCGGCTCCTTGGCCAGGCCGTGGTCAGGCAGCAGGCTTTCGATCTCGCGGATGGGCTCGATCAAGTAGCCAGCCAGGCCGTTGAGGATGGCGATCACGCCCCCGATGACGATGACCACGCCGATCCCTGCACCGGGGCCTGTACCAAAGACCGACCCAAGCGTAGCGGTAAGGCTGCCGCCTTCCGCCAAGGCGGGCTCAAACACCCGGTCCGCCAATTGGCCAGCCAGGAGCTGCCCGAGCGGGAAGGAAATGGTCGAGATGGCATTCTCCAGCCCAAAGATGCGACCCTGCAAATCCTGCTCGACCTTGGCCTGCAGGATGGCGATGTAGGCGCTGTTGATGATGGGATTAAAGACAGCCATGGTGAAGGACCCGATTAGCCAGGCCGGAAGCGACCAGGCGGGACCAAACACGAAGGCCCCGACCAGACCCCACAGGATGAAGCTTAAGTTCACGGCATGGATGCGCTTTCTCGGTCCGGCCCACACGCTCATGATCAGCCCGCCGGCCAGGAAACCGAGCGAGCCGGCCGAACGCGTCATGCCCAGGATGAGCGCATCATCCCCGGTCTTGGCCAGGATCATCGGCGTCATCATCGGGTAGCCGAAAGCAGCGTGGATGTTGGAGGCAGTGAACAGCAGGAAAATGGCCGTCAGGCTCTTCCTGGCAAGCACATACTTAAGGCCATGGCGTGTTTCCGCCCAGACAGAACCGCGCCCAGCCAGTGCTTCTTCTGAAATCTTGGGCTGCGGGATGTGGATGACGGCCAGGGTTAGCATCGCGACCCCGAAGGTCAGCAAGTCGATCACCATGATGGCCGGGATATCGATAACCGCCAGGAGCGCGCCGGCCAACAATGGTGCCGCGATCCCGGACGCCGAACCCACCACGGTGCCCAACGCGTTTGCACGTGAAAACTGCTCCTTGGGGACCATGGTCGTGACCACCGCAGCGTAAGCCGGATATTGGAACGCGCCGAACGCGCCTGCGATCGCGCCCGTCAGGTACAAGTGCCAGATCTGTGCACGCCCAGAAAGGAACAGGATGAGCAGCAGCGCGGTCGAGATCGCCGCTCCCGTATCCGAGATCGCCAGGACGAGCTTGCGGTTCCAACGGTCTGTTAAAGTCCCGGCGAAGGGGCTGAGCAGCACGCCTGGCAGGAACGAGATGACCCCAACCAGCACCAACCCAGTTGCCGTACCGGTCAGGTCCCACGCCCAGAGCGTGATTGCAAAATTGGTCATGCGGGTGGCGAAGATCGAGACGAACTGCCCAGCCCACAGGACGTAAAAGGCTCGCATCCCCCTCAGCCGGGGCACGTTGGTTGGATCCGCGTTCATTGCGTCTGGTTTCATCCTGGATGTGCGCTTTCCCAGTGGCAAGCGGTTCGTGGAACGCAAGACACTAGCACGCGAAATCTGGCTTTCGCAAGGCGCCGTGCCATTAAAGCAGGTAGCTGTCGTATTTGCTCGAACCTGCACCATCTTAGAGCGGGAGGCTGCATCTTGCTGGCGTTGGAAAGCGGATCTAGGGACGTGCCAGGAGAACGCCGATGAGGAGACCGACGGCGACGTCAAAGCCCACCCCGAGAGCTACGCCGTCCAATGCCACACCCAGGGCCGCGCCAACCCCTGCCCGGATCGCGTGCCACACGCCTGTGCGGCCGCTCCGATGATGCCTTAAGGGTGGCCCCTTGGGTTGGTCCGTCATTTTTGTGCTCCCGTCCGGTATTTGTATTGCGCCATCGATTACCCCGTCGGCTGGCTCGCCTGGGGTGACACAATCGTCCCCTGGTGAAACAACATCTGCCAGCTGCCGGCTCGTTCGACCCAGATGGAGCACCTCAGGGAGATGTCACGCTCACCCGTTTGCGTGAATACTCGGGTCACGATATACGTTGCCAGGACCAGGCGGGGTTCGAGTTGGGTGACCTTGAAATCGTCCATGGCGTAGGTTGCAGGAGCCATCTGGCCGATGGATTCCAGGATTTGCGCTTTGTTATAGATTTTCCCTGAGCTGCCGAATTCGACGAACTCGTCCGCGAGCAGCGGGCCGAGTGATTCTGGCCTCGACCTTAATCCAGGATCCTGGAGCCTTGATTCCAGCCTCCGGATCAACGGCTGGATCTCAACAGGTGAGGGTGGTGGGGTCAGCTGTAAACCCAGAGGAAGAGGTTTTTCCCTTCAAAGGATGCGTTCTGCGCGAAGTAGACGATTTGCCCGACAAATCGTTCGGCTGCGTCCTGGGGCCAGCCAGCTTCTACGACCTGCGCAGTGGCCAACCAGCGCTGCGCGAGGTTGGGGTAATCCGGCGGCGAGAACTCCGCCAGGCGGCCGAGAAAATCGGCCGGGAACTGGATGAGCCACGGGCCCTGGGGTGAGGCTTCCGCAACCGGTAGGAATTTTTGGAGCAGGGTTTCAAAGACCTCCCCGCTCAGATCGGCGTGCAGCGCGGCGAGGGTCAAGGGATCGAGACCGTCAACATTGACCCCCTTGAACTCTCCAAGCGGGTACTCGGATGCGGTGATGGAGGGGATGTCACCCGCTTCCGCAACAATCAAATCTGCGAGGACGGCCATCTTGACACCTCCCATCGAAACTTGCCCTTGAGCTACCCTGCGCTGCCAGGAAGAGCCCGCAAGGTGTCTTTGATCATACAACAGATTATCGGCTCGAATCCAATCCGGGCTTCTTCCAGGACCAAATGAAATGACTTCATGATAAAGCGGATCGTGCCGGGACCACTTTCCTTAACCAGAGCCTTCGAGGATCGGCGTCATACGATTGCCCCGCCTGCATGCCTGTTCAGCGCAGGGAGCGTGGTGTTTTCCTGCCGATCCGTGTGGCATAGTACCCCAGGCCGGCGGCGGAGAGCAGGAGCAGGGCGCCTACCAGGCCGAGCAGGGTTGAGCGCCCAGTGTCGGCTGATGTGTCCACCAGCCCGGCGCCTGGCTGGGCGCCAAACTGCAGGTATTTGACATCCCCCGGGTTGAGCGTGATGCCCACATTCAAGCCGGTCGTAGGGTTATAGCCCGCCGGCACAGCTGCGCTGACGTTGTAATCTGCATTCCCGAGATCCTCAAAGCAGAAACCCCCTGGCTCGAGCTCGAGGTCCAGGCTCTCGGTGGCATATTCCGACACGAGCGAACCCCCAATATCGATAATGCTGATTTGTCCGCCTGCGAGCGCCGGCTCGCCGCTATCAAGGCGGCCATCCCCATTTGTGTCGTCGAAGAGCAAGACGCAGATCTCGCCTGTCCCGACCGTTGGTGTGGACGTCGCCGATAGTACCGTAGCCGTGGCCGCGGAAGAAACTGGCGCCCCCGTGGGTTGAACAGGCCCTCCGACGCCCAGTTCAAGCTGCATCCCGGGCGTGATGAAGTCACCAGGCTGGATGCCGTTCAACGCCATCAGCTGCTCAAGGCTGATCCCGGCAAGCGCCGCAATCCGCCATAGCGAATCATCCTGCTGGACCGTGTACAGGATGCGGCCGTCCGGTCCTGGCGTCGGGGTCGGAAAGGGCGTGGGTTGGGCAAATGGGACAGTCCCGGTCGCGGCGGACGCAAGCTGGGAAAGCACCAGTGCTGCCAGGATGGGGCTGGCCAGTGCAATCTGTCGTAAATGCTTCAGTCGTCGGTTCATATCATCTGTCTGGATTATAGCCCGTTCGAGGGGGAGGGTATAGCCGCCGGCAAATCAAGGCTCAGGAGCAGACATGGCCGAGATTTTTAGGATTTCCCAGAAGCTCCAGGATGCTGGAAAGTGAGCGGGCTGAGGCGATTTGGCTATGGGAAAGGGTTCACGGGCTGCGTCTCAGATCGGTCTAGCGTGTACTGGTGTCGGTTATAATCCCGCCATGTTGAAAAACCGTGTTGGTGTAAAGATCGGGTTGATCGTCATCCCGGGTTTGCTCGTACTTGGCCTGCTTGCCTACCAGCTGCCGTTCGTACAGGACCGCCTCGGGTGGCGCATTTCAGAGCTCCAGGCTCGCATCAAGTATGCCATCAATCCCCCCGAGGAAGCTGTTTTTACGCCCAACCCGACCGTGGCCGCCATGGTCGAGAGCACCCTGGCCGCTTTCTCGCCCACGCCCACCCCAAGCGCGACGCCTGGTCCCACTGAAACCCCAACGCAAACACCGACACCAACCATCGAGCCGACAGTCATCCCCGAACAAGTCCAGCTGACAGGGGTTCGTCACGAATACCAGAAGTGGAACAACTGTGGCCCGGCAAACCTGTCGATGGCGCTCTCCTTCTGGGGCTGGGACGGCACCCAGAAACCGATCGCTGACTTTGTCAAGCCAAACCCGCGCGACAAGAACGTGATGCCCTACGAACTGATGGACTTTGTCACGCAAGAGACCGACTTGAGCGTCATCACCCGCGTGGGTGGGGATCTCGACCTGCTTAAGCAGCTGATCGCAGCCGGTTACCCGGTCATGATTGAGAAGGGCTTTGAAGGCCCTGGTTTTGACGGTTGGATGGGGCACTACGAAGTCGTGACCGGATATGACGATGCCCGCCAGCGGTTCACCGTTCAGGACTCGTACATCATGCCTGACCTTCCGGTCAGCTACGCCGATGTGCAGTCCTATTGGCGCCATTTCAACTACCGCTACATCATCATCTACCCGTCCGACCGGGAGGCGGCGTTGTTCGCCATCCTCGGACCCCAGGTGGACGAGACCGCCAACTATGAGTACGCCGCTCAGCTCGCCTCGCAGGAGATTTTCGAGCTCAGCGGCCGCGACCAACTCTTCGCCTGGTTCAACCGGGGCACGAGCTTGAGGCTGCTCCAGGACTACGCCGGGGCGGCCAACGCCTATGACGAAGCTTTTGCGATCGATGCTCAGCTGGCGATATCGGATCCGGAGCACCGCCCGTGGCGCATCATGTGGTATGAGACTGGTCCCTACTGGGCGTATTACTACACCGGCCGCTATTATGATGTCCTCAACCTGGCGAATTTCACGATCGAGAACATGAGCGAACCCGCCGTGGAGGAGAGTTTTTATTGGCGGGCGCTGGCGAGAGAGGCCCTCGGAGATCTGGATGGTGCGATCGCAGATTACCAGCGGGCTTTGAAGTGGCATCCGGCATGGGAGCCAGCCCTTAGTCAACTCAACCGGTTGGGCGTATCCACGTGAGTTCAAAGTGAGCGTGGCAGGGACCCCCAGCGCGGCGACCGGCACTGGCGCCGGCGTCGCCCGTTCGTCGCTGGTCGTCATGGCCGGGTTGGGGGCTTCGATCGTAGTCGGACTCATCCGCCAACGGGTCATCGCGCTCAAATTCGGAACCGGCGCTGAGCTCGACGCCTTCACGGCCGCCAACGGCATCCCCGAGCTGCTCTTCACGATGCTCGCCGGCGGGGCGCTCGCGTTCGCATTTATTCCGGTCTATGCCCGCTTGCTCAAGGACGACAGCACCCAGGCTCCCAACCTGCTGCTCAGCCGGGTGATAAATTCAGTGCTCCTGCTGACAGCTGGCGCCTCGCTCTTGATCGCCATCTTCGCCCCTACGCTGACCGGTGCCCGCTGGGGGATCGCACCGAATTTTCCTCCGGCGGTGCAGGCGTTGACGGTCGAGCTGATGCGCATCCTGCTGCTCTCGACCTTGATCTTCGCTGCCAGCAGCATCCTCACCGGCGCGCTGCACGCACACCAGCACTTTCTCCTGCCGGCGCTGGCGCCGACGATGTACAGCCTGGGCATCATCGCTGGGGCCTGGTTCCTGGAGCCCCGCCTTGGCATTCATGGCCTTGCCTGGGGTGCTGTGCTCGGTGCCAGCCTGCACCTCGCCATCCAACTCCCGGCTGCGTTCTACTTCCGCATCCGCTGGCGGCCCAGCCTCGGCTGGGGTGACAGCCAGCTGAGGCGGGTGGCCGTGCTGATGGCGCCGCGCGTGATCGATCTGCTCATGGCGCGCGCCAGCATCGATTGGATTAACGCCAACCTTGGTTCTGGGCTGGGTGAGGGCCGCGTGTCCGCGCTGCGCTACGCCTTCCAGTTGATGAACACGCCCTGGACCTTGATCGGCACTGCGATCGGCATCGCCGTCTTTCCCACGCTGGCCATCCTGGCGGCCAAGGCCGATGCTCGCGCCCAGCGCGAAGCGTTCAGCGGAGCCCTGCGCGCCATCCTGACCCTGGCTTTTCCAGCGGCTGTAGCCCTGGTCGTCTTCGGCCGCCCGGTGATCGTGCTTCTCTTCCAGGGCGGCGAGTTTACGGCCGAGAGCACGCAGCTCGTCTTCTACGCCCTCCAGTTCTACACCGTTGCCTTGATCAGCCAGTCCATCCTGGAGGTGGTAGTGCGTGCCTTCGCCGCCCGCCAGGATACCCTCACCCCGCTCGTGGTCTCCTTCTTCACGACCGGCTTGAACATCTTCCTCGCCATCCGCCTGTCACGCGCGATTGGCGCGGGGGGCCTGGAGCACGGGGGGTTGGCGTTGGCCAACGGCATTGCGGTGGGCATCGAAGCATTGATCGGCATCCTCATCCTCCACCTGCGCTGGCGGGCGGTGGATGGGCGCCGCATCCTGATTGACGGCGGCAAAGCAATTCTCGCCGCTGCAGGCATGGGCCTGGCGCTTGTCCTCTTCCAGAACCTGCTTGCACCAGGGCGGCTTACCTTCCTGCTGGTCGGTGGCGTGGGCGGATTGGTTTTGTACTTTGGGCTGGCCCTCGCCCTGGGCATCAAGGAAATCCGCACGCTGCCTGGCGCAGTGTGGGCAGCCTTCCGGCATCAGCGGGGTTAAGCCGGCGATCCCTCGTTTCGATGCCTTACGTAGGGCCGCACCCGTGTGTTCACCCGTCGATTTGACGACGCGTCGCATGCTGCGTGCTTGACAGCCTAAAGCCTGCGATCCCCTTGACGTGTAGGGGCGACCGGCCGGTCGCCCCTACGGAGTATCGTTCGGTACGTGGACGGGCGTAATGTGCAACCATGAGAAAAAGACCGCGGGCCGACACGCTGGTCGGTCTCTACACGAGGTCTTTCAATGCAGGGACCTGTGTAGAAGTGCTCCCCTCTATTTGATGAACCCGCGCTTTCCCCGCATGCCTTCGTGTTGGGGCTGGGTCACCCAGCCCCTGCCAATTGCAGCAATGCGCATCCCCTTCAAGAACGGTGCAGGGGCGACCGGCCGGTCGCCCCTGCGGTGAATTATGTATTGAATTTTGGGCGATCCGCGCTTCATGCCCTTACAGGGCATCGATCACCCAACACCTTATTCCTTCACGTAAGGCTGGCCATCGGCCGCCGGCATTTGACCCCGACCGACCACCCCCGCCAGCACGATCATCGTCGCGATGTAGGGTGCCATGAGCAGGAATTGGGATGGGATTTGCACGCCCAGGATGGCCAGCTTCGAAGCCAACGAATCGGCGAACCCGAAGAGCAGCCCGGCCCCGAAGGAACCAAAGGGCGTCCAGTTTCCGAAAATCATCGCCGCCAGGCCGATGAAGCCTCGACCGGCTGTCATGAATTCATCGAAGCGCCCGACCGACCCTATGGTGAAAAATGCGCCGGCAAACCCGGCCACCATTCCACCCAGCAGCACAGCCATGTAGCGTGTTCGGAAGACGTTGATCCCGAGCGTATCGGCGGCCTTGGGGTGCTCGCCTACCGAGCGCAGGCGCAGCCCCCAGCGCGTGTAGAACAGGGCGATGTGCAGGATGAAGAGCAGGGCGAACATGGCGTAGACGAAGAGGTTGTTGTTAAACAGGATAGGCCCCAGGATGGGGATTTTCGCCAGGAGCGGGATCTCAAACGGCCGGAAGATGCCAGGATCGTTGAGCGATTGAATTGGCTGCAGGAACTTGGCAGATACGAAGGCTGTGATCCCGCCGGCGAAGATGTTGATCACCGTTCCCGAGATGATCTGGTCGGTCATGTACTTGATCGAAAGCACCGCGTGCACCAACCCAAGCAGCGCCCCGGTCAAGATGCCGGCGAGCAGCCCAATCCACAGGCTTTCGGTCACGCTTCCGACAAGCGCGGCAACCATCGCCGCAGCCAGCATCATGCCCTCGATGGCGATGTTGACCACCCCGGCGCGCTCGCACAGCACCCCGGACAGCGCCCCCAGCGTGATGGGTACTGCCTTGCTGAGGGTCGTATTCAACAAACCGGCCAGGTTTAGCGACCTGCCAGCCGCGGCCCAGGTCAGGAAACCAAAGATGAAGAAGCCGGCCACCAGCGCCAGGACCAGGTTGGTGCGCCGCCCGAAGCCGCGCATCAGCTGCGCCCCACCCATGAAGGCGGACAGCAAGGCCAGCACATTCAAGGTTGCCAACGCCGGCAGCTTCCAGTCGGGCAGGGTTGTGCTCGAACCTCCCGGTACCAGGTTGAAGGTCGTCGTCAACCCCCCGTCCAGGCTCCTTCCGAAAAAGAACCAGATCGACGCCCCCAGGACGAGGAAAACGATGCCCATCACACGCTGCCGGGTGGGTGATATCTGGCTAATCTCTCGGCGTAAGCTCGTGGTTGCCATGCTCAGCCTCCTCCCCAGCCGCGAATAAAGGTGCCCTCGTCGGCCTCATCCGGCACGCGCAAGCGGTAGATCGTGCGGATGATGGCAGGAGCGGCGATGAAAACCAGGATGAAAGCCTGCAGCACGGTAATGATGTCGATCGGGATTTGGGCTGCGATTTGCATGCGGGTTGCGCCTGTGCGCAGCGTGCCGAACAGGAGCGAGGCCAGGACGACGCCGAGCGGATGACTTTTGCCCAGCAGCGCCAGCGCGATGCTGTCAAAGCCGTACCCGGAGGAGAAGGCCATCGCCAGGTTGTGGTTCAGTCCAAGGACCTCATTCGTGCCCGCCAGCCCGGCCAGGGCGCCTGAGAGCGACATGGCGAGCACTGTGCTCGTTACGATGCTCATCCCGGCATAGCGCGCCGCGCGCGGGTTAGCCCCCACGGATCGCAGGTCAAACCCCCAGCGGGTGCGGAACAAGAACCAATACACCAGCCAGGCGACGAACAGTGCGATGAAAAATCCCAGGTGAAAACGGATCGGGGATTGGAAGAAGCGCGGCAGCATGGCGCTTTCCTGGATCGTCGGGCTGACCGGGTTGAACGAATTCGGGCCTCTTCATCGGCCCGCTCAGCAGCCAATCGCTCAAGCGGAACGCGATGTAGTTCATCATGATCGTGTTGATGACCTCATGCCCGCCGGTCTTGGCTTTCAACCAACCGGGGATGAAGCCCCATATCGCCCCGCCCAACGCCCCGGCCAACAAGGCCAGCGGGATATGGATGATGGCCGGCAAGCCGGTCACGGCATAACCGACGAATGCGGCAAAGATGGCTCCGACGAAGAGTTGTCCCTCCGCGCCGATGTTGAACAAGCCCGTGCGAAATCCGAGGGCGACTGCGAGGCTGCCGAAGATGAAGGGCGTGCTGGCGGTCAGGCTCTCCAGGATGGGGTTGAAAGCCCGCCGTACTTCCAGGGCATCTCCGCCCTGCAGGGCGGCAAGGATGCGACCTGGATCACCAATCGATCCAGCAAAGAGCGCCCCATAGGCAGTCCTGACCTCGATCCAAGCGGCTTTAAGCGCTTCGAACGGGGACACCCCCCAGGCCGTGTATACGCTTTCCGAGGTAAGCGCGATGAGGACCGCACCCAGGACCAATCCGCTGAACACAGCCAGCAACGGCACGAGCATGATGCGCGAAACTCGTTGGAGAAAGGGCAGATGATCGGGCGGGCCAGCGGTCAGCTCCTCGATCAGGATTTCGCCCGCATCGGGTTTCTTGGTTGGTTTATCCGTCACGCGGAACCTCGCTTGGCTTTCCCGGGCTTCGAACTCGACCTGCTCCGGAGCAATGCCCGCCATCAGCAGCCCGATTTGTTCCTTGGTGGCCTCTTCGGCGGGGACGATGGCCGTGATCTCGCCGCGATACATGACGGCGATCCTGTCGGACAACTCCATGATCTCGTCCAGCTCGGGCGAGACGAGCAGGACTGCCGTGCCTTCGTCGCGTTTCTCAACGATGCGCTGGTGAATGTACTCGATCGAGCCTACATCCAGGCCGCGGGTAGGTTGGGATGCGACCAGCATCTTGATCGGACGTGAGAACTCCCGGGCGACGATAACCTTCTGCTGGTTGCCTCCAGATAGTGAACCAGCCGGAGTGCTCGCACCTGGTGTCCGGATATCGAATTGTTGGATCCGCTCCTCCGCCGCCTCGACGATTGCGGCTTGCTGCAAAACAACCCCTTTCGTGAAGGGCGGTAGGTAGTAAGTATTCAGCACCAGGTTGTCTGAAACCGGGAACGGGAGCACCAGTCCATCCCGCTGGCGATCCTCCGGCACATGCGCCGAGCCAAGCTCCGTAATCTGGCGCGGCGAGGCATGGGTCACATCTTCCCCCAGCAATCGGATCGTACCGGCCGACGGGCTGCGCAGCCCGGTGACCGCTTCCACCAGCTCGGTCTGGCCGTTGCCCTGCACACCGGCGACACCGAGGATCTCACCCGCCCGCACGTCGAAGGAGACGCCATCCACGGCGACCTGGTTGCGGTCATCGACGACCATCAGCCCTTCAACATCAAGCACGACATCCCCCGGCTTGGCCGCGTCTTTTTTCACGCCAAGTTCGACTTCACGCCCGACCATCATCTCGGCCAGGATCTTCTGGTTCGCTTCCTTGGGGGTCGTGCTCCCGACGACTTTGCCCCGCCGCAGGACGGTAATCCGATCTGCAAACTCCATCACCTCCCGCAGCTTGTGCGTGATGAAGATGATCGATTTCCCTTGCTCAACCAGAGAATGCATGATCTTGAATAGTTCGTCGGCCTCCTGGGGCGTGAGGACGGCGGTCGGTTCATCCAGGATGAGGATGTCTGCTTCGCGGTAGAGCAGCTTGATAATCTCGACCCGCTGCTGGACGCCAACCGGGAGGTCCTTGATGTAGGCTTCCGGATCGACTGCAAGGCGGTAGTCTTCCGAGATCTGGCGAATGCGCTTGGCCGCTGCAGCCCGGTCGAGAAAATCGCCGTACTGCAGCGACTCCTCCCCGAGCATCACGTTCTCGGTGACCGTAAAGACCGGGATGAGCATGAAATGCTGGTGCACCATGCCGATCCCCGCGTTGATGGCGTCGCCTGGATCATGGATGTCCACGGGGGCGCCGCGCACGATGACCTCACCCTCATCCTGGGCGTAGAGCCCGTAGAGGATGTTCATCAACGTGGTCTTGCCAGCCCCGTTCTCGCCCAGCAGCGCGTGGATTTCACCCTGATTGAGGGTCAGATCAATGCTGTCATTTGCGAGGACTCCAGGGAAGCGCTTGGTGATATTACGGAGTTCGAGGACAGGTTCCATGCTCACCTTGCATCTGGTTAAGGGCACAGCCCTAGGCGGATGTGTCGGATGCCCCAAATTCTACCATGATGTCGGTTTGTGAAGAAACCGCCCAAAAGGCGTACTTAAATAAAACGGGGCTGGGATTCCTCCCAGCCCCGTTCTCCTGTTCGATTACGGTTTACGGATTGGCGGACAGTTCGCCGGAGATGACCATCTGAGCTACACCCTCGAGCTCAGCCTTGAGGTCACTCGAGACCATGCTGTCCATGCTGTGGAACGGGGCCAGGCCAACGCCGCCGTTCTCAAGCGTACCAACCGTCACGCCACCTGCGAAGGTGCCGTCGATCACGGACTGGATCACGTTCATCGTGGTGACGTCCATGTTCTTGAGCACGGAGGTGAGTGTGATGGCCTCGTACTGCGAGTTGGTGAGCACCCAGTCTGCGTCCACACCGATGATGTAGACCTCGCCGCGCTCTTCAGCGGCAGCTGCCGTGCCCAGCCCAACGGGTCCGGCGACGGGCATGATAATGTCCGCGCCTTCGTCCATCAGCGACTCGCCCAGGTTGCGTCCGTCTTCCAGGCTCTCAAAGTTGCCTGTGAAGAGGCCGGTCTGCGCCGCGGGATCCCATCCGAGCACCTCAACCGACGTGCCGTGCACGGAGTTGTAGTAGGCTGCACCGAGTGCGAAGCCGTCCATGAAGACGGTCACCGGTGGGATCTGGATGCCACCGAAGGTGCCGATCTTGCCGGTCTTGGTGACGCCGGCAGCGAGGTAGCCAGCCAGGAAGGCGGCTTCCTGCGTGTTGAAGACCTGCCCGACCACGTTTGGAAGGGTAGGATCGTAGGCGAAGTCGACGATGGTGAACTTCTGGTCCGGATTGGCTGCGGCGCCAGCGGCGGTTGCATCACCGAGCAAGAAGCCCACGGTTACGATCAGGTCACAGCCCTCTTCGATGAAGGCATTGATGTTGAGCTCGTAATCCGTCTGCTGCTGTGACTCGAGGTACTTGCCCTCGACGCCGAGCGCTGTCTCGGCGTCTGTGACGCCCTTCCAGGCCGTGGCATTGAACGACTTGTCATCAATACCGCCGGTGTCGGTGACCTGGCAGACCTTGATCGACGGGGCCATGGGCTCCTCGGTCGCGACCGGGGGTGCCTCGGTGGCCGGGGCGGGTGTCGCTGCAGTGCTGCAGGCTGCCAGCATCAGGGCAACCACGGCAAGCAACGATAGTACGGCGTAAATCTTCCTTTGCATGTTCAACTCCTCCATAAGAATGGTGTTCAGGACACGAACCGATTTTGTCTTCTCCAAATCTCCCCTTTCTCGCATGCAAATGCGCTGCTAGGCGATGATTTGGTTTGCCTGAAGCTGCCGAATCATAGCACGAGATGGGATAAGTGGCAATGAATCATGCGTTCAAGAATGCGCAATCTGAAAAACTCACTCATCCAATTCACTCGGCGCAAACTCGCCGAAGTCAAGCACCTCCCGCGGCTGGGAGCCGCTCTGTGCCTCGCCGATGATGCCGCGCTCCTCCAATTGATCCACCAGGCGGGCGGCGCGGGTATAGCCGATGCGCAGCCGCCTCTGGAGCAGTGAAATCGATGCCCGTCTCATCTCGCGCACAATTTCGACCGATTGATCGAAGAGCGGATCAAGGTTCTCGTCCTCTGGCGCACCTTCTTCCCAGAGCGGCACCTGTTTCAGGGGGGCGCCATCCGGGATCGTCTCGGCCGGCGACAGTCGCGGCGGGCTGGGTGGTCTCACCCCCCAATCCAGCCGTGATCCAGAAGCGCACCAGCCGGGTGAGCTCACGTTCAGAGACATAGGCCCCCTGCATGCGGATCGGCGCAGCCGCATCCGGCGATTGGAAAAGCATATCCCCCCGGCCGAGAAGGCGTTCCGCACCGGGCTGATCCAGGATCACACGGCTGTCCACGGAAGAAGCGACGGCGAAAGCGATGCGCGCCGGGAAATTGGCCTTGATCAAACCCGTGACGACATCCACGGATGGGCGCTGGGTGGCGATGACGAGATGAATGCCCGTGGCGCGCGCCAGTTGGGCCAGGCGGGTGATCACCCGTTCGGTCTCGTCGGGCGCCAGCATCATCAGGTCCGCCAGCTCATCGATGACGACGACGATGTAGTGCATCGCCGCCCGCCCGGTTTGCCCCATGCGCTGGTTGTAATCCGTGATATTGCGCACGCCATCCTTGGCGAAAAGCTGATATCGCCGGTCCATCTCGCGCGAGACCCACTGCAAGGCGGGCACCACCCGTTCCAGGTCCACCACCACCGGTGCCATCAGGTGGGGGATGCCGTTGAAGTTCGTCAGCTCGACCCGCTTCGGATCGACCATGACAAACTTCAGGTCCTCCGGGGAGTTTTGCAGCAGCAGGCAGGAAACGATGGCGTTGACGCACACCGACTTGCCCGAACCCGTGGTGCCGGCGATGAGCAGATGGGGCATTGCCGCCAGGTCGGCGGCGACCGAGTTGCCGGAGACATCCTTGCCAAGTCCCAAGCGCAGGCGTGAGCGCAGGCGTTTGAACTTATCGGCTTCCATCACGTCCCGCAGCGCAACGAGCGTGACCTCGGTATTGGGCACTTCGATCCCCACGTAACCCTTGCCAGGGACGGGGGCTTCGATCCGGATGGATGGCGCCGCCAGCGCCAGGGCAAGATCGTCGGCCAGGGCGGAAATCTTGCTCACCTTGACCTTCGTGCGCCGGCCACCGCGGCCGTCCACGAAATCGGGCTCGACCCCGAACTGTGTGATGACCGGCCCGCGATTGATCTCGACCACGCGGGCTGGAGCGCCAAAACTCTGCAGCGTCTCCTCGATCAGACGGGCCCGCTCCCGGTCAAACGTCTCGTCCGCCCTCTCCGCTGCCCCGGGCTCCAGGAGTTCCTCGATCTTCGGCATGCGCCACACAGGCCGGGTCTGCTCGAGGACCAGTGGGCCGGCAAGGTCGGCTTCCGCCGAAGCGGCGTCTACGGGGTCCTGCGCCCTGGGCGTCGGGCTCCTGCATGGCTTCGGATGGCGCCGTATTCGGGCTGGGTTGTGGGCTCAACCCTGTGCTGCTCCCCCCAGGGGCGACCTGGCTGACCAACCAGCGCCAGGCATTCGCGGCCCAGCCTAGAAGCTCGGGGAGGGACGACCCCAGGGTGAAAGTCAGACCGATCAGCAGCCAGGCCAAGAAGAAGACCAGGCTCCCGGCAAGGCCGAGGGCACGCACGAGGAGCGCAACCACCAATCCTCCCAGCGCACCCCCACCCTGATTGTTCCCAGCCACACGCATCGCCTCGTCGAAGGTGAGCGCGCCGGTGGGTATGTGCATCAAGGAGAGTAAAAGCAGGTAAAGCAGCCCAAGGCCGAACAACTGCTCTGATTCCAGACTGGGGATCCTATCGCTGACGTTGCGCAGCAGCAAGCGCAGCCCGACTGCGATCAAGGCCAGAGGGATGAAGTACAACCCCCAGCCAAACAACCATCCCAAGAAATTCAACCATGCGCTTCCCAGCAAGCCCTGGCGTGTACTGAAGACGGTGATGATGGTGAAGAGACCCGTCGCCAGCAGGAGCAGGCCAACCAGTTCTGTCTTTCGCTGCGGGGTCAGGAATGAGGAGAGGCCACCGGTTATTCGTCCGGCAACCCCGGAGGACGCGCCCTGTTTCGAACGCTTGGAGCGTGTCGGTTTTCGTCGATTTCGTTTTGGCGTTGATTTTTTGGCCAATGCTGGCTCCCGGCGCGGCGATTATAGCATAGCGGGCATCAGCCCCTTGCTGATGCTACAATCGGGGCATGAGTGGTTCGCGGACATTGGATTTGATGCGCCGGGTACCTTTCCTGCGCAGCCTGGATGAAGAGAGCCTGCTTGAATCTCGCGGCGACCCTGCCGCAGGAGAACTACGCACCTGGCCAGGTAATCTTCGAGCAGGGGGATCGTGTGGACTGCTTGCACATTCTGCTGAATGGTAAAGTCGGTATGAGCCGGGTCGATGCGCAGGCTGAGGAGATCGTGCTGGGAGAACGGTTGCCGCCCGATGCGCTCGGCGTGCTGGAACTGGTATACAAGCAGCCCCGCTCGACGACTGCCACGGCCCTTGAAGCATGCACCACGCTGCGTTGGGACCGTGGTCAGCTCTCCAGTTTCCTGAAGGATCATGCCCAGGCGTTGGCCAGCTTCCAGTTCCTGGCCGAGAGCGAGAAGCTCGCCCGCCAGGAACCACTCACCTGGCTCCGGCCCGGTGAGGTCGTCTACGGCTTCGCCCGGCGGCATGTTTTCCTGCTCTATCAGCGGTTGTCCATGCCGCTGCTCCTCGTCGCCGCTGGGCTCATCCTGCTCGTGCTCGGCACCACCTCCTGGGGCAGCCTGGGGCTGGCAGCCGGCGCCGCCCTGGAGGTAGCCGGGATCCTGTATGGTGCCTGGCAGTTCCTGGACTGGAGGAATGATTTCTTCCTGGTCACAGATCGGCGGGCAGTCTGGATCGAGAAAGTGGTTGGGATCTACGACAGCCGGCGGGAAGCACCCCTGCACACGGTGCTTTCCGTGAGCGTTCAAAGCGACCTGTCCGGCCGCACATTCGGCTTTGGGGATGTCATCATCCGGACGTACACCGGTAAACTGGTTTTCGGTGAGATCGGCCTTCCCGATACCGTCGCCGCCCTGATCGAAGATTTATGGCGCAGGCAGCAGGCACGCAAGAACCTCGCGGACCGCGATTCGTTGGTCGATGCGCTCGAGAAGAGGATGGACCCAGCTGCCCAGGAGACGGAAACCTCCCCGAGCGTCCCGGAAACCATTGAACCTGGCGTTGAGGAGGGTGCACCGTCAGAGGCGAACCGTTGGGGCTTTCAGGTCCGTTTTGAGGCCGGAGGGGTCATCACCTACCGCAAACACTGGGCGGTGCTCCTCAAGGAGATCGGGCTTCCTTCTGTCGCGTTTCTTTTCGTCATCGGCATGCTCGGTGCGCGCATCGGCGGGCTGGTGGAGATCTTCGACCTGGGCCTATTCCTTGGCCTGGGCGGCTTCGTGGCCGGCGCCCTCGGGCTGTGGTGGCTCTACAGGTACATCGATTGGGCCAACGACATCTACCAGATTACGAAGGACCAAATCCTGGACATTTACAAGAAGCCCCTCGGCCGGGAAGAACGCAAAGTTGCTCCGATCGAAAACATCCTTGGGACGGAAGTGGATCGCAAAGGCATCCTGGGGCTGCTGCTCAACTATGGCGATGTGATCGCCAATGTCGGCACGTCACAATTCTTCTTTGAGGGCGTCCTCGATCCCGTGCGAGTGCAGCAGGATATCGCTCACGCCCAGGAAGCGCTGCTCGAACGGCGGGACGCCGACATGCGCAAACGCCGCCAAACCGAGATGGTAGAATTAATCGACATCTACCACGACCGATTCGCTGGGAAAGAACCAGGAAGCTTGCCCCCGGAAACCGACGCGCCCTATGACGATACGTAAGATAGTCACCCCGCCCAATCCGACCTTGCGCGCTCGTGCCCACAAGGTAACAGCCTTCAACCCGGAGCTGCAAGAACTCATCGACGATATGATCGAGACCTTGCACGCCGCACCCGGTGTCGGCCTGGCAGCTCCCCAGGTGGATGTCAGCCAACGCGTGATCCTGGTTGAATTTGCGGAGGGCAGCGAGGAGGATGACGAAGACGCCCCGCCACGCATCCCCAAGCTTCACGTCGTCGTCAACCCAGAAATCACACGCACCTCCAGCGAGACCGTGCTCGGGAATGAAGCCTGCCTTTCGCTTCCGGGCTATGCGGGCGAGGTCGAACGAGCCCATACAGTCACTGTAAAAGGATTGAACCGGCACGGGCAAAAGATCAAGATAAAAGCCCGGGGATGGCTGGCGCGCATCTTCCAGCACGAGATTGACCATCTTGATGGCATCCTCTTCATTGATCGAGCGACTGAAATTTGGCGGCTCGAGCCCGAGAACGAGGTTTCACCGCCCCCGGCTTGAACGCTCGCAGACGCCGGGAGCCGGGCAGCGGATGATCGCCTGGCGTGACGATCCAGGCACGCAAACGCCCTGTGCTACAATCAGCCGGCCATGCTCCTTAAGCATCTCTCCCTGACCAACTACCGCAATTTCATCCGTCTCGAGACCGAGATCCCGGCAGCTGCGACCGTCCTTGTAGGTGCGAACGGCCAGGGGAAGACCAGCCTGCTCGAGGCCGTATATTATCTTACTGGCGCCCGCCCTTTCTACGCATGCCAGCGAAAAACAGCTGATTAATTTCCTGGCGCTGGAGGGGCAGCAACCCTTCTGCCGCCTCGTGGCCGAGGTGCAATCCCAGGAACGCATTCAGCGGATCGAAATCCGGCTTTCCCTGGTACCCAACGGCGCTGACGGGCGTAACCGGCTCAAAAAAGAAGTGCTCATCAATGGCCTCAAGCGGCGGGTGGGTGAACTGGCCAGCATCTTAAATGCGGTGATGTTCCTGCCGCGCGACATGGAAGTTATCGAGGGCTCTCCTGGCAACCGCCGCCGCTTCATTGATGCCAGCCTCTCCCAGGCCGATCCAACCTACGCCGAAGCACTGGCCGATTACGGAAAAGTCATCGTGCAGCGCAATGCGCTGCTCAAGCAAATCCAGGAAAGGCGCGGGCCAGATGACCAGCTTGAATTCTGGGATAAACAGCTCGCCGAACACGCAGCGGCGATCATTCGGAGCCGCTCCATCGCGCTGGGAGAACTCAATCAGCTCGCAGCTGGAATCCACCAGAAATTGACGCGAGGGAAGGAGACGCTCGCGCTGGATTACCAGCCCTCCTTCGACCCCATCGCCCCCGGGAATGGTCAGCTTGGCTTGCCGATGGACTCCACGCTGGACAGGACTTCCGTCAGCCTGGCTGAAGTCCATGCCGGTTTGATCCAATCGCTGCGAGCTGGGAGGCACGAAGACATCCAGCGTGGCGTCACCCAGGTCGGCCCACATCGTGATGACCTGCGGTTTCAATCGAACGGGATTGACCTGCGCCATTACGGTTCGCGCGGTCAGAACCGCACAGCCATGCTCAGTGCCAAGCTGGCAGAGGTCGCCTGGCTCAAAGGCCGCACCGGGGAATGGCCGATCCTGCTTTTGGATGAGGTCCTGGCTGAGTTAGACCCGGACCGCCGCAGGCAACTCCTGGAGAGGGTCAGTCAGGTCCAGCAATCCATCCTCACCGCCGCAGATCTATCGATGTTCAGCGATGCCTTCTGTGAACAAGCCACGGTCTGGCAAATCGTCGCCGGCAGCCTGAGCCCACGCGAGGCGTAGCACAACCTGGCGGTTGCTTGCAGGGCTCAGATGAGTGGACGCTTGCCTGGTATGCCGGCCCGGCGCGGGTAGATAGCAGGGGTTTCCGCACACTTGCGCAGGCTGATCAGGTAGCGGGTTTCTGGAACGCGCGGCAGTTCCACTGGAACCAACGCTTCTACCTCGCCTCCCAGGAGCTTCAACGCTTTGCCCGAGTCCTGAACCTCAGAGGGCGCTCGGTCCCCCTTTTGCAGCACGGCCCGGCCTTCAAGTTTAAGCAGCGGCAAGACGTACTCGAGCAGCGTGGGGAGTGGGGCGACGGCTCTGGCCAGCGCCCAATCGTAGGTGCTGCGCTGCCCGGGATCGCGGGCGACATCTTCCACCCTGGCGTGCAAGATTTCAACCCCGCTCAACGACAGCCGGTCGACGACATGGCGGCAAAAGTCGGCTTTCTTTCCGATGGATTCGACCAGCGTTAGATCAAACCCGGGGAAGACGATCTTGATCGGAAGCCCGGGAAAACCGGCGCCGGTTCCAATATCCATCACCTTCGCCGGAGGCCGTAATCCCGGGATGAGCAGGCAGGAGAGAGAATCCAGGAAATGCTTGACTTCAATCTGGCTGGGCTCGGTGATGGCGGTCAGGTTGAACTTTTCGTTCCAGGCCTGAAGCTCGTGCGCATACCAGTCAAAGGCCGAGCGCTGCTGCGAGGTTAGCCTTACCCCCAGCATGGCCTGCAGGTCCAGCGAAAGATTAGGATTAAGCGTTGCCATCGTCGCGGGCTGCATACTGGAAAGAAGGTGAAACCCGCATCTCTCCAACCACGAGCCCGCGCAGGTTCTGGAGCGGGCGTTCGTCGAATTTTGCCAGGCTCTTGCGCTCACCGGCGTCGATCGCCCCCAGACTTTGCAAAACCTGCAGCGTGGCCAGGCTGAGCGCACGATGCCCCAGGTCACCATCCAGGACTTTCAAAGCCATCCCAAGCGCCGGTTGGCCGGAGCCTGTTCTCCCAGCAGGGATCCCGATGCACTGGAACCCCTCCGCCCCCCCCTTGGACAACAATGCCCCACCTGTGCTGCGCATCAGTTCTGTATCAAAGCGACCATCGCCTGAGACCAGCACGGGGTGGTGGGTCATCGCTCGCACAACGCGGCTTGCTGCAGAACCGACATTCGCGGTGAGCGAAGCGGGATCCATCAGACGGGCGTAGCCGAGGGCAGCGTTCTTCAGCGGGACGGCATAATTGGGCGCGGAACAACCATCGATCCCGACTTCAATCTCATCAATTGGCAAGGACAGTGTTGTCGAGAGCAAGGCCAGGATGCGACTCTGTACGGGATGTTCCTGCCGCAAATAGCCCGAGCGGGGGGCTTGCAGGAAATCCGCCTGGGCCAGCATCCCGATATGTTTCCCCGAACAATTGTTGCGAAGCGCGCCCGGCGCATCTCCGCTTCGCACCAGGCGCAAGTTCGTCTCGGAGTCGTAAGGGGCGTGGATCCCGCACTGCAGGTCCTCAGCCGAGGCGTTAAGTTTGGCCAGCATCTCCGCCGCAAGAGCCGCATGCTCATCCGTGCCAGCATGCGAGGCGCACATCAAGGCCAGCTCGGCCTCGGTGAACCGGTAAGCATCCACCGCCCCAGAGATGACCGCCGGCAAGGCCTGGAACGGTTTGGCGGATGAACGCATAAACGTGCGCAGGTCGGGATTGCCCCAACTGGCCAGGACCTGGCCTGCTGGATCCGAAATAACGCAGGCGATGGAGTGAACGGATTCAACCGTCCCTTCCCGCAGGATTTCGACCTTGATGGGCTCGGCTGCTTCCTGTTTGATCATTCGCCCCCCATTAGCAGGTTGAGCGGCGGGAGGGTTTAGACATCGCCCGCCGCACGCCGCTCCACAAGGTCAAGCAACCCTGCCTGCAGCCTGAGATGGATGAGCGCTTCCCTTCCAGGCGGAATGGGAAAATCTGAGACAAGCTCGTCTGCGAGGCCGGGCGCCTCACGTTCAGGATTCTTCATCGCCTCAAGTTTTTCAACCCGTGTTTCAACTTTGCGCAGGAAGCGCGCCATGGCGTTGATGTCCTCCCGTTCAACAGGACCGCCGTAGGACGACACCGGGGTGTAGGCCTTCATCGCCGAGGCTCGCAATTCATCAAGGTTGTTCTGCCAGACGTTCAAATCCGCAGATCCCAGGTAGGGTGGCTCCGTGAGTGTCACGCAGTCACCGATGAAGACGATACCGCAGTCCGGGATCATGACCCAGATCGAACCTGCATCCGGACCCGGCTTATGCACGAGGTCAATCTGTCTCGTTCCAAGCATGACCTGCATCGAGCGGTGAAAGCTCAACTCGGGGATGGCCCGGTGAATGCCCGTAATCCGTTTCTGGTAATCCGATTCGGAGCCAATGGGATGGTTGCCGCCCTTGAACGTGTCCGACCATTCCCGAATCTCGGTCAGCGCGTCATCTTGCGCCAGGAGCGGCGCTTCGACCAGGCGGGCGCCCAATACACGGTCGGGATGCGCATCCAGCAACGCCAGGTAGCGGATTCGGCCGCGCTCGCCCACCGCGGTAATCCAATCCTTTGTGTCATCCGGTTTAAGGGGACAGTCGACGAGAAAAAGGTCGTCGTGGCTGACGACCAGGCCGACATTGACGCCGGCGTACTTGTCCTCGAAGTACACACCGGTGGCTAATTTCCGCATGCTTGCTCCAGTTTTTTACCCTGTAAAGTTCACGCCCGGAACTGATCCCCAGATCCGCCAGGGCCCCAGGGGCGGCCGTCCAAAATCATCGATCATCGCTAGCCGGAGATGGGCAGCGTGAAGGTGAAGGTTGACCCTCGTCCTTCTTCGCTCTCGACCCAGATCCTGCCCCCATGCGCTTCCACCGCCAGGCGGCAGAATGCCAGGCCCAATCCTAATCCTTTTGAGCGGCCGTCGCGCTGGAGCCGGGTGAACTTCTGGAAGATGCGTTCACGGTCCTCGGTGGAAATGCCGGGGCCGCTGTCCTGGACGACAACCCGCAGGAAGTCGCCGTCACGTTCTGCCGAGACCGCAATCCAATCGCCGCTGCGCGTGTATTTTACGGCGTTCTCCAGCAGGTTGATGAGCACGCGCCGGATCATGTCGACATCCATGTTTACATGGGGGATGCCGGGCTGGAGGTTCATGCGCAGCAACTGCCCACGCGCCTCGGCCGTCGGGTGGACTTCCTCGACAGCCTCGGCGATCAGCGCGCTGATTTGGGCTTCGGATTTGTTGAGGACAGCCCGCTCTTCTTCCAGCCGGTCGAGATCCAGCAGCGATTCCACGAGGCGGGAGGCGCGCCGGCTTGAACGGGCGGCAATCGAGAGCACGGACTGGATGGTCTCATCCTGATCTCCGAGCGCCGCCGTCAAGACCTCCAGGCTGGAAATGATATTTCCAAGCGGTGAGCGCAGGTCATGGAAAATCATCGAGGTAAGATCCGTCCGCAGCTCCGCCAGTTCCAACCGCTCGCTGATATCACGGATGATCCACTGCAGAAACGGGCCTGGCTCGATGTCGATCCGCTTTACATGGACTTCGACCGGTACTGATGAACCCAGTCCATGCCGGGCGCGGCTGTTATAGCTGCGCGGCTCACCGGGCTGGATGGCCTCGAGCGGGTCGGGTTGTGGGTCTGGCCCGGCGACAAACACCTCGTTGATCTGCTTCCCCAGCAGCAAGTCCCGCTCGAAGCCAAGAAAGGACTCAGCCCGGATGTTCGCATCCGTGATCATCCCTTGCAGGTCTGTGATCAAGATGCTGTCGATGCTGTCCTCGAATAAGCTGGCATAGCGCTGGCGTGCGGCCTGTGTGTCCTTGAACAGTTGGGCGTGGACGATGGCGGTACCTGCCAGATCGGCGATGCCGGTGAGGAGCTCAACGTCGCGCGCATCCAGCGTCCCGCTGCGCGGATTTATGGCCTCCAGCACGCCAATCGTCTTGTCCTGCATGCGAATCGGGACGCAGGCCACCCCGTGGGTCTTGAAACCGACTTCCCGGTCGATCTCCGGATAAAAGCGCTCATCCTGCTGCGCCTCCGTCGTAAAGACCGGTTCGTCATGTTCGACCACCCAGCCCGCCAGGCCCACACCGGCTTTTAGGCGTGTCCCTACAATCTGCGAGGCTGCCCGTCCGCTGGCGACCTGGAACACGAGCTCGCCTGTTTCTTCGTCAAGCAGGGCCAGTGAAGCCGCCTCGACCGCCACGCTTTCCAGCGTGCGCTCGGTAATCCGCTGCAGGACCTCTTCCAGGTCCAGGCTGGCCGTGATCGCCCGCGCGGTTTCGGTGAGCGCCATCATCGACTGCACCCGTCGTTGCAATTCACCGTACAGCTGGGCATTGGCGACCGCGGTGGCGGCCTGATCGGCAAAGGTCGAGACCACCTCGGCTTCCGCCGGTCCATACGCGCCGACCTCATGGCTGTCGACGTTCAACAGCCCGACAACGCTATCGCGCACGATCAGCGGAGCCCCAATCCAGCCCCGGATTTTGTCAGCCTCGGGCAAGCCGTCATGATTTATCCAGGTCGGTTCTTCCTGGACATCTCTGATAACCATCGGCTGCCGCGTTTCAAAGACCTGGATGCCGAGCACATCCTCATCGATTGGCAAGCTGAAATCGAGCGCCTCCTGTGATTGGAACCCGCGCACCGCGACCGAGCGCAGATGATCATCTTCAATGAGAAAGATGCTCGCGCTGTCAAAATGCACGACACGTTCAAGCTGCTCCAGCACCTGGTAGAACACAATTTGCGGATCGAGGGTCGAACTGATTGTCCTTGCGATTTCCTGCAGGGTGGAGGCGAGCTGCCTTCGGTTTTGCTCCGCACGAAAGAGATGGGCGTTGCTGACGGCAATCCCGGCCTGGTCAGCGATTGCCGTCGCCAGGGCCAGGTCCTCTTCGCTGAATTGATCAGACTGTGGGCGGACGAGTGTCAGCACCCCAACCACGCGATCCCGCGCGAGCAGTGGAACGCTGAGCGCGGAGCGCGAGTCGCCCTTCTTCTCTTCCCCGGGTTTATGAAGCCAACGGGGATCGGCATGGGTGTCGTGCAGGAGTGCGCCCTGGCGGTTTTCAACAACCCAGCCCGCCAAACCGTGCTCGTAGGTATCCCGCAGCTGCTCGGTCGAATGATCGTGCACCTTGCCCCCGGTCGCGATCGCACCCTCGCTCGCCTCACCCTGCTCGTCGAGGACGAGGATGCTGCCGGCGGGCGCTCCCACGGCTTGAAGCGTAAGCTGCAGGATGCGTTGCAGCAGCTCACGCAGGTCAAGCTGTTCCGTCAGCTCACGGCTGATGGAATAGAGCAGGTCGAGCGAGGCACGGGTTCGTTCCGTCACGAACCTGTCGATCTCCTTGGGCGATTGGACCTTGGATAAATGGAAGTTTAGCCCTGAACGTCACACGAGTCGTTCGAGTATAGCATACGGGAACTTCCGCCCACTACATGACATAAGTTCCGCTCGCGAGGCCCATTTATGAACATCTGTTCTGGCAGGTGCGGTCCGGGCGCTACCGCGCCAGCCCTTGGGCACAAAGTCCGGGGATGAGGTGAGGCGGGGGTAAAGCGCTCAAAAGCAAACCGCGCCAGCAGGCTGGCGCGGTCAGAAAAGCTGGAACCTGAAGTTCAGCTCTTCGATTCCCTTTAAGTTCGTCCCGAAACATCAAGGTCAGGACGGCATTGACCACGCTCACCAGCAATGCCCCGAGCAGTGCGACCCAGAAGCTGTCGACATGGTAGCCGAAACCACTTCCGATCATGCTTCCAACCTCACCCGTGAGCCAGAAAAGGAGGGTGTTGATGACGAGCGAAAACAACCCCAGCGTAAGCAGGATGAGCGGGCAGGTGAGCAACTTTAAAATCGGCTTCACCAGCGCGTTTACGAGCGTGAAGATGACCGCCATGACGAGATACGCCCACCACTGGGTCGCTTCGGCTTCGATGCCGCGGATCCAGCCGGTTCCAATCGCCAGGTAAAGCGCGATTGCGTTTATCGCCAGGCGCAACACAAGTCTGTCCATTTCGTTCCTCCTACAGAAAAATCATATCATGCATCCAGCCTCACGTCCCATGGCTGGCATTTCCTGTCCAACCTGGTTGAACCTGGATAAAGCGTTTCACTCAACGAAAATCTCGACCCGCTGGCCTTCTTCCTCATCGACGATATCGACGATTTTTCCCGTCATCCCCTGGCTGAGCGCCTGCGCCAGATCCTGCATCACCGTCTCCTGCTCCGCATCGGGGATGAACCTGGCGCCCATCTTCAAACCGACATTGACCAGGCCGATGGGCAAATTCACGCGCACGGATTCTTTCCCGCTGTTCAAATCGACCACACGCACCCGCAGCCAGCGCGGGCCGGCTTCCGACTGTTCCTCCCGCCGTTGTTTCTGCTTGTTCAGGGCGCCCAACAGGCGGGTGCCTTCTTCGGCGCTGATTTTCCCGTCCTCGATCATCTTCAAAATCTTCAAGCGTTCTTCCGACGACATCATAATTGGCCTCCCTGCTCAGCCAAGGTATACCTGGATACGTTCTCCCGATTCGCCCTCATCGACCTCTACCTGGATCGGGTGTCCCCGGGTCAGATTTGCGTCCAGCGCGATCAGGAGTTCATCAAGCGCCGTATTTTCGAGGCCCGGAACGTGAACGCCGAAGGTCCGCAACCCCCAGGCGCTCACCCGCAGAGGGAGCGGCAGGCTGATCGCAATCCTGCGCGGCCACTCCTCCTGACCGGTGTCGATCCGGACATGGACCCAGGGCGAGCCGATGGAGGCGATCATCAAGATAAGCACGATGCCTCCAACCAGCAACATCGGGCCGGCGAGCAGCCACCACCACCCACCAACCTGTCCGATCGCGATGCCTCCGGCCACGATCGCAATCGTGATGGCGAATGGGATCAGCCACCACGTCCGCCAGCGGTCAGAGAAATCGGGCAGCTCCTGCTCGTTCTTCTCCGGCTCCACTTGCTCGAGCATGTTCGCCGCAGTCGTCGCGTCGATTTCTCCTGCTTCGAGCCTTGCGAGTATCCCCATCGAGTTCCTGGCTGTCAGCCATAGTGATGCCTCCCATCGAAGATGATCATTCTACCGCCGCCGCCTCGCTGAATTCCCCTACCGCGATGTGGTTGGGGTCTACCGCCTTGCGGGCCGGAAGGAGCAAGCCCATCGCTACCGCTCCGATGAAGACGAAGCCGCCTCCGGCGTAGAACGACTCACGTAGTCCAATCGTCGCCCCCAGCCATCCCGCCATGCCCATCGAGAGCACGTTTGCGAGTGAAATGGCCATGTCCATTACCGATCCGGCCCGCCCCAACATCTCGCCTGGCACGTTGACCTGGAGCATGGTTTGCAGCGAAGCATTGAGCGGTGGCAGCGAAAAACCCACAACCGGGATGGCGAGCAACGAGATCGTATAGGCCGGCGCTGCACCAAACAACACGGTGCCTGCAGCGAGCAGGACCATCGAGGAGATGGCTACCCAGCGCGGCTCCAGCCGCTTACCCAGCCAGCCGAGGACGAGGCCGCCGAGCAGCATCCCGACACCTTGCGCGGTCTGCACCCCTCCCAGAGCCTGGGGGGAGACGTCAAAGGCGTCCCGCAGGTAGGGCACAAACAGGACATTGATCGCCCCGATGCCCAGCATGGCCAATGCGATACCGAGCGTGATCCCCTGCAGCAACCTGCTGCGGCGAATAAAGCGCAGACCGTCGCGTAAAGCAGCCCAGGTCGAAGCGCTCGCTTCTCCATGTTGGATGACGCGGGTTGTCACACCGAAGATGCCCACGACCAACAACCCTGACAGGACAAACGTGCCCGAGTCAACCCAAAACGCGACGCTCGTTCCCCAGCGGCCTACCACCAATCCAGCAAGGATCGGCCCTGATATTCGCGCGATCGTTGCCCCGACCTGCATCCAGGCGTTGGCGCTCATGAGCTGCGCTTTATCGACCACGGCCGGGAGGAGTGCCGTCCGGGCCGGGTAAAAGAAGACGCTGAAAGTGGCCAGGAGAAACGCGACCCCCATCGCGAGCGGGAGATCGGCTTGTGACCTCAGGAGCAGGTACCCGGGGGCCAATAGTGCTCGTCCCAAATCCGAGAGGACCATGACCAGCTTACGGTCCTTCCGGTCGACGATTGTCCCGGCGAAAATCCCCAGGACGAGGACAGGCAGCGCATAGGCGATCAACACGCGACCCAGGGCACTGGCTGATTCGCCCGGATCGGTGTAGAGGCTATCGATCCGAACCGCAAGCGCCAGGAAGGTGAACGAATCGCCGGCAGCCGAGATGCATTGGGCGAGCCAAAGGAGAACGAAGTTCCGGTTGCGCAGGACGCTGGTTTGCATCGGCTTCATCCCTCGATCCCTGCGACGGAAGCTTCGAGAGTCGGCTCGAGGCGCTTCGTCCGTGACAGATGCAGCCCAAGGAACGCGAACGCTGCAACCACGCCAACCAGGGCCGAGGCATACCAGACCAGGCGTGGGTCGTAGTTGTCAAAGATCAAGCCGGCCAGGTACATCCCGACCGCGCCCGGGACCATCCAGCTGAAGCCATAGACGGCCATGTACCGACCGCGCATGAACTCGGGGGCGAGTTGCGCTGCGACCGCGCTGCCTATGGGAGCCGTCAGCATCTCGCCCAGGGTGATGACGGCCATCGCCAGGAGGAACATCGGATAGGCGGCCACGATGCCGTACATACCGAACCCGACGACGTAAAAGAGTGTGCCCGCAGCCAAGACGAGGAAGGGCGGAAGATGCTCAATCTTGCGTGTGATCCAGAACTGCATAAGGACCACCATGCCCGCATTCAAGCTCAAGATGTAGCCGAAACCCTGCTCTGGTAAACCGTGGTAATCACGCAGGAAAACCGCCAGCGGTCCCTGCATCTGTGTGTAGACCAGCACCATCAAGGCCGTCGCCAGCATGAAGAAGATGAAGAAGCGGTCCGCAAAAACATGGCGGTAGTTCTTGAATGTGTCGACGGTTGAAACTTGCGCTTCGCTGCCGTCGACAGCTGGACGCGTTTCTGCCAGGAAAAAATATATAAGCACGGCGGTTACCAGGCTGGCACTTGTGTCGATGATGAAGAGCAGCAGGTAGGACTTTGCAGCCAGCAGTCCTCCGACGGCCGGTCCTACAACGTAGGCCAGATTGTGGATGACACGGTGCAAACCGAATCCCGCCTGCCCGCTTTTCCTCCGGCAGCAGATCGGCGACCATCGCCTGCCGGGCTGGCCCACCGATGTTGCCGGTCATCCCCGTGACAAGCACGATGGCGATGAAAAGGCCAATCTCATCGACCAGCCCCAATGCCAGCACGGTCACCGCGCTGCTGACCAGGCCGAAGATCACCATCGACTTTCGTCCGAAATCGGTCGGCCAGGCCGCCACCGATGGTGCTCCCGGCGAGATTGGTCAGGGTCAGCAGGGCAAAGATCAGCCCCACCTGGGAAAGCCCCAGGCCGAACTTCGCCGTGACGTAGAGCGTGAAAAAGGGGAAGAGCAAAGCCCCACCCAGGGCATCGATGAAGGAGGCGCCCATCAGAGTCCAGAACGGACGCGGGTACTCATCATATACCTGGCGGGCGTTTGCCAAGGGTTTCCAGGCCATCAGCTTCTTTGCCCCGCTGGGTTTGACGGGAACAGATCAAGCCCCATCCACACCAGATCCCGGCTGGGGCTCAAAACCCCATGCGGCCAAGGAGCTCGACCGCCTCTCCCACTGGATAGTCCAACCAATAGGACCGGCTTGACGAAAGCCCATGGAGGATGGCGCTTGCCAGCAGCACGCTGACGCCGTCTGCATCCGAAGGCGGATCGACGAGCAGCACGCAGCGCATGCCCTCTGGAACCGCCCCACGGCGAATGCTAAGGCTGCCTGATACCTTTCCTGCTTCGTGCAAAACCCAGTCCTGGTTGTCTCCCCCTGAGAACCAGGCATCGGGCCTTCCGCGTCGGAACAAGCCGGGCGAGAGGGGATACGGCCAGACCACGCCCTCCGGATGGAGCCGCCGGGCGAGATCATACTGCTCGCGCCAGGCCGAGGGCGCACATGGTTCGCCACCCGGGGTGGCACGGCCCATTTCAAAGAGGTTTTCCTCGCGAGCGAACCCAGGTCGTCCTCTTCGATAGAGGTCTTGAAACCGAAGCGCTGGTACAGGGTCTGGGCTCCCTCGTTCGTGAGATCAACCTGCAGGATGAGCTGGCGCGCACCGGCCAGGCGAGCAGAGTCGATGCCGGCCCCGACCAGCTCCGCCGCGATCCCGCGCCGCCGCATGTCAGGCAGGACGGCGACGTTCGCCATCACCCAACGCCAATTGAAATCCGCTGACCGGCATAAGGCTGGCATTCCCAACCAACCTGCCATCTTCCTCCCAGACGAAACCGAGCGGGTTCGCAGCAGGAGGCAGCAGCCAGCGGCTCAATACCCACCCCAGCCAGCCTGCTCTGGAGAGCAAGCGCATGCCCCGGATCATCTGTTCACCCGCCGGATCGAGATGTTCTGAGAAAACCGTTTCAATTAATTCAGCCAATGGACCCAGATCCTTCCGGCCATCGTACGGCCGAAGTCCTTGCCCAGCTGGCAGCTCTCCAACGCTGGCGGCGGCTGTCATGACTCGCCTTCAAGCGCCTTGAGCAGGGATTCGGCCTCATCTACGCTGATTTTGCCCGCCTCGACCATGCGCAGAATGGAGAGCCGTTCCTCGTCACCGACCCGGTCAGCGGCTGCACTGAACCCGGAAAGAGGGGACGCGAGATCGGCCAGGTCAGCGAGCTCGCCGGGAAACTCGAGGTCTGCTTTAAACGCAAGGTGTTTGCGCTTGGCTTTGTGCGCCGAGCGACGGGCCCGGCGAACCGCCCGTTTCACACGCTCACCCACTTGATCCGCGTCGAAACCAATCAGTCCAGCTCCTAGTGCGTCAAATTTTGCTTCCATCTCGGCCAGATCGGCATCGAATTCAGTGAGCACATCGGCGAAGTTAAGCCCGCTCATGGTGCTGGCTTCGTCACCAACCCGCAGACAAGCGTCACCGCCGCAGGACAGCTCGAGATCGGCTTCACCGCCGCCAACCTTGTACGTTTGATCCGAATCCCCCTGCTGGACGCCCGGCGAAATGTCCAGATCGCCACCTGCCTCCACGGTCACGCTGACGGAGGCGTCCGGTGTCAACCTGCAGTCGAGATCTCCGCCTGTCCGCACCCTCGACTGCGTGCCGGCAGCCGGCTGGAAAGTGAGCAGCGCATCGCCGCCGCAATTGGCCTCAACCGAGCCCTCAATATCACGCAGGATGAGATCGCCCCCAACCATCCGCAGCCGGATCGTTCCCTTCACATCCTGGACGACCACATCACCCCCAACCCGGTCTACAGAGAGATCCGATGTCAGCCGCCGGGCCTGCATATCGCCGCCGACAAGCTCCAGCGATACCTTCGAGAGCCGTCGTAGGCTCAGGTCGCCGCCGACTGTCCGCAGCAGGATCTCGCCCTCGACATCAGAGATACGGCATCGCCCACTGACCGAATCCGCTTCAATCCTTGCCGCCCGGGGAACGAACACGAGGCAGCCGGAGAGACAGGTTATCTCCGCGCCTCCTTCTTCTTCCGTAACCTTCAGCTTGCCGGATTGGGGGGATTGAATTTCGAGGTAACTCTCATCGTGGCCCGAGAGGCGCAGGTCGCCGACGATCGAATCGATCTTGATGAGCGGTGATTCGCCCAGTTCCAGGGTGTACTTCTTCATCGATTAAGCCTCCATCCTTTAATCACGCACCTTCGAGAAGCCGCATGGCTTCCTCCGAGCTCAACTTGCCGCTCGCGAGTTCATCAAGGATGCGGTGACGTTCCTCATCGCTGATGCCCAACTCAGGACCAACGGGAAAGCCCATGGCCCGGATGACATCCGATAACCGGGCGCGCAGGGTCGGGTATGAAAGGTCCAGCTCTGGCTCCATGCGGTTCAGTTTGCCCTCGCAGCGGATGAACGTTTCAACAAAATCTATTTGCTCTGGTGTAAGCCGCCCCAGGCGGCCCACGTCGAACTGACCTTCAATGGTCGTATCGCAGTTGCGGCAGTGCAGGCGGGTGACGGATAGGCTCTCGTCACACACCGGGCAGGTCGTCAGCAAGGCTGGCATCTCATTCCTCCTAAATCCTGGAAGGACGCGCCCGCCAGGCTTCGTTTGCACCTGCCTCGCGCGGGCCCTGTCGCTGCACGCTGTGCCCCGCCTGGCGCAGCGCTTCGCCGGCCTGGATCAACCGACTGCCCATCCAAACCTGCAGCCGCGCGGCAGGTCTATCCGCCCAGGCTCGCGCACCTTGGCACAGCCGCTGCTGCAAACAGAGTTCGCGCCGGCGCTCAACGTCGCAGCTTCCCATCAAAGCTGCATGCCATGGATTTCCTAACATCTCGCGCCCTCCATCTTGAATATATTCATATTAAGTTGAATATTCTTTCCATAAATTACCATTATTTTCAATATTGTCAAGGTTGTATTTCATTTCCTGTATATTTAGCTTGAATTATCGGTCTGGCTTGCATTTCGCTCCCATCCAAGGCCCACATGCCCACTTGCGTGGTGCATGCGGGTGGGAGCCAGCCCAGTTCTCTGATAGAATGGCGCCAGATTGAGGCATCGAGGAGCGAGATGACGAAGCTTTTTCTTCCAGGTCCTGTAGACGTCAGCGAAGCGGTTCGGCTGGCACAAGCGGAGGAGATGATCGGCCACCGGTCGTCGGCATTTGAGTCCTTATTCGAACGCATCCAGCCCAAACTCCGGCAGCGTCCTGGGCACATCCAGCCGGGTGTTTGTCTCGACCTCCTCCGGCAGCGGACTGCAGGAGGCTGCCGTGCGCAACGTGGTCGATACCAGCCTGCTGGTCTGCGTCTGCGGCGCGTTCGGCGACCGGTGGTTTGAGGTCGCCCAGGCGAACGGGCTTCCTGCCGACAGGATCGACAGCGAGTGGGGACAGCCCAACCGGCCGGAGCAGATCCTGGAAGCTTTTGGCCGCAAGCCCTACCAGGCGATCGCGGTGGTTCATAATGAAACCTCGACCGGCGTCCAGAACCCCATTGGCGATATCGCCGAAGCGGTGCGCTCGGTCAGCCCGGAAACCCTGATCCTGGTAGACGCGGTCTCCTCCGCCGGCGGGGTTGAACTGCCCTTCGATGCCTGGGGGCTGGATGTCCTGCTGACGTCCTCGCAGAAATGCTTTGCCCTGCCCCCAGGGCTCGCATTCGCAGCAGTCAGCGACCGGGCCCTTGAGCACGCTCAGGAGATTGCCCACCGCGGCTGGTACTTCGACTTCCTCATCCTGGACGAGTACCTGCAGCGCAATATGACGCCTTACACGCCGGCTATCTCCCTCTTGTTTGCGCTTGACAGGCAGCTGGACTGCATGCTGGAGGAAGGGCTGGAAGCGCGCTTCGCACGTCACGCCGGGATGGCAGCCTTCGTCCAGCGCTGGGCCGAAGAGCGGCTTGATCTCTTCGCCGCGGTAGGGTTCCGCTCAAACACGGTGACGACGCTGCGTAACACGCTCGACCTGGATGTCCCGGCGCTGATCAAGTACCTGGAAGCGCAAGAGATGATCATCGCCAACGGCTATGGTTCACTCAAGAACGAGACATTTCGCCTGGCCCACATGGGCGAGACCCGCCTGGTCGACATCGAACGACTGCTCGAGGCGATCGACGCCTTCCTTGAGAATAGCCGCCCATCCCGGGGATAACCAATGACGGTGGAACTCGAACTGACCGGCATGGCCTACGGGGGAGAGGCGCTCGGGCGCGACGAGGGAGGGCCGGATGCTGTTCGTCCCCTTCGCGCTGGACGGGGAGATTGTGCGCGTACAGGTTAGCGACGAGCATGCCCGCTGGGCCCGGACGCGGCTGCTTGAAGTCCTAAAGCCTTCTGCACGGCGCATCGCGCCCCGCTGCCGGCACTTCCAGGAATGCGGCGGCTGTCATTACCAGCATCTGACATATGAAGACCAGCTCCAGGTAAAAACCGAGATCGTGAGGGATCAACTCCAGCGCCTGGGAGGCTTCTCTTCCCCACCCGTCCTGGCCGCGATCGCCTCGCCCGAGCCCTGGAACTACCGCAGCTCGATGCGCTTCCACCTTACCCCGCAGGGAAAGCTGGGTTTCATGCGCTCGAACGCCTCCACTGTCATGCCGATCGAAGAGTGCCACTTGCCGCTGCCCGCGCTGGATGAGCTCTGGCCGCGGATCCAACTGGAGGATCCGCAGTCGATCGAACAAGTCAGCGTGCGCGTGGACTCGCACGGGGAGACGATGATCCTCTTCCATGCCGGGGATGCCCCATTCAACCCGGTGGAGGTCGATGCCACGACTTCAGTCCACTGGGAAACACCCGCAGGCCGGCTCGTGCTTGCCGGGGATCCGTCGCTCGAGATGCAGGTGCTTGGAAAATCCTTCCGCGTCAGCGCAGGATCATTCTTCCAGGTCAACGCAGGCCTGCTGCCCGATCTCGTCAGGCTCGTCATGTCGGCTGCGGCCATCCAACCCGGCCAACACGCTTTTGACCTGTACGCAGGCGTGGGCTTGTTCAGCCTTTTCCTGGCGGAAGCCGGGGCTAGCGTGACCGCCGTCGAACTATCTGAAACCGCCTGCTCGGATTTTGTGCTCAACCTAGACGCCTACGACGGGATCGAGCTCTATGAAGCCGATGTGGGCGCCGCGCTCGCAGCCTTGACCGCCGCGCCAGACGTAATCCTTGCTGATCCACCGCGCGCCGGCCTGGAGCCCAGGGTCGTCACCCGCTTGCTCGACCTGCGTCCAGCCCGGTTCGTCTATGTCTCGTGTGACCCGGCGACGCTCGCCCGCGACGCCAAGAAGCTCGTGCAGGGGGGTTACACGCTGCGCTCCGTTCAGCCGATCGATATGTTCCCCCAAACCTATCACATCGAGACCGTGTCGCTCTTTGAACTGGCGTAGGCAGGCACCCTTCTCCCGGCATTGCGCCTCAGGCGAGACGGGATACAATCTTGAATATGCTTGACGCCCAGGGCCGCATCCTCATCGTGGAAGACATCCCCCATATCCTCGAGTTGCTCGAGGTGACGCTTAAATTTAAGGGGTACGATGTCATCACCGCGCGCAACGGTGGGGAAGCGCTCGAAATCATCGCCGCCGACCCTCCCGTCCTCATCCTGACCGACATCCTCATGCCAAAGCTGGATGGCTACGCCCTGGCCCAGGCCGTCCGCAGCAATCCCGAGACGCGCCACATCCCGGTCATCTTCATCTCGGCCACGTTCATCACTCCAGAGGATAAGGAGTTTGCGCTCAGCCTGGGAGCGGTCCGCTTCCTCGAAAAACCGATCGAGGCCTCCGAGCTGCTGCTCACCGTCGCCGAAGTCATGACTGGCGAGATAGAAGGCGATCCAGCACCTCTTCCCGATCGAGCCTTCCAGCAGGGCTACTCGGACCGGTTGCGCGAGAAACTCCATCACAAGGAAAACCAGATCCGACGCGCCCAGCGCCTGGTTGAGACCGTCCCGGTGGCGCAGCGGCCGGCATTTGAAGCCCTGCTCGCCCAGACGAAGGTTCAACGCGACCAGATCGAGGACGAACTGCGCACGCTGCACAGCCTGCTCGACGAAGGATCGTCCTGATTCCCCTGTTCTAATCAAGAAATAACTGAAGCTCAGCTGCGCCCTTCGCCACCCGGAGCTTGAAGCAGATCCTGCACGCGGTCGAGATCGACCCTGGAGGTGAAATCGAGGCTGAGCGGCGTGACCGAGACGAGGCGGTCGATCGAGACGGCGTAGACGTCTGAATCCGGTTCAATCATTTCCGGGTCCATCTCGATCTTGAAACCAAGGTTGGAGGCCTCGCCAAGTGAATGCCGAACGGGCGCAACGGGTACGTAATACCTCTGCCTCGAGAGCCGCGTTGCCCGCCAGGGCGTCTGGGGCGTGGCATCACATGGGACATCTACTTTGAGCACATCTACGTCGTCAAGCGGGGTTGACTGCAGCAGCAGTCTGGCGAAGTGCTGGGTAAAAAATCCGGCGGTGGCAAAGTCGATCTCCGTCGAGTGCGACAGGTAATACCCTTCCGGCATCTCGAGCGAGACAGCCAGGGACGGGATCCCAAATGAGGCGCCTTCCAGAGCCGCCCCGACCGTGCCGGAAATGGAAACCCCGATCGTCAAATTTTCGCCATAGTTAATGCCTGCGACGACCAGGTCCGGCCGGCGCGGCATCAGTTCCAGGATGCCGTGCTGCACGGCCTGGGCCGGGGTGCCACCAACGGCGAAGACATTCCAGTCCTTACCACCGACCTTGACCTGCTCCTCCTGCAAGCGCCCATCTGAGGTGACCGGCATGCTGCGGCCCGTGCCCGAAGCCTGTTCACGCGGTGCGGCAACGGTGACAAAGCCCACTTGCGACAATGCCTCGGCCGCCGCCCACAACCCTGGTGAGCGGATGCCGTCGTCATTGGTGAGCAAGATTAATGGGCGGTCAGCTTTATGCATCACGCGTCCATCATAGTCTCGGTATTTGGGGTGGTCAACTTTCGCCTTCGCGCGGGATGTCTCCGTCGCCGGCATCTTCTGCGGCCAAGGCCCCGAAGAAACGGTCCATGAGACCGATGCGCTCCTCCGCGATCGATCGGGCCAGGTCTGTGAACAGCCGTTGCCGCACGTTTCGCAGCTTGAAGAGGTACTCATGGTAAGCGCTGTGCGGTTCACCGGGCTCACCCTCGCCCGTCCTCAGGAATTGCTCCGAGGGGGAGACGTAGACTGGTTGACCGGCCTGCAGGGCGAAGCCAATTGTCCGGGCAATGCCAAATGCACCAAGCACATCAAGTTTATCGGCATCGAACAAGATGCGCGCCTCCAGGCTGGTGGGTTGTTCGTCCCCGCGGTAACGGTGCGCGCGGATGCAGTGCTGGACGGCCTCAATCACATCTGAAGGCCAGCCCTCCCCCTCGAGCACCTGGCGCGCGAACCGGGCAGACCGCTGCTCATGGTCGAGGCGCATTTCCGGCTCAGCGGGATGCGCGCCGGCAGCATCGTGCAGCAGCGCCGCCGCGCGCAAGACGTCCAGGTCAGCCCCCAGGCGCGAACCGATCTGCTCGGCCATGCGCATCACGCGCAAGACGTGGTCGAAGCCGTGGACCGGGTCTTGATCGTCATACCACGAGCGAGCTTCTTCAATACTTGGCATAACCATCCTCATTCCCCGGTAAGCACGAGCGGTTTTCCATGGACCGGGTGAGCCATAACATGGATCTCGATTCCATACACCTGTGCCAACTCGCCCGGGGTAAGCACCTCCACCGGCAGGCCGACCCGGTGCAGGGTGCCGTCAGAGAGCAGAGCCACCCGATCAGCGAACTTCGAGACGAGATTGAGATCGTGCAGGGCGATCAAGACCGCCAGGCCGTCTTCCTCGACCAACCTGCGCACCAGCTTCAGCAAGCGGTCCTGGTGGCGTAAATCGAGGTGCGCAGTGGGCTCATCCATGAGCATCACCGGCGTGGCCTGGGCCAGGGCACGGGCGATCAGCACCCGCTGTTGTTCGCCCCCGGAGAGCTCCCCGATAGGCCTGGAGGCCATCGCCGCCGTCTCGGTCCGCTCCATTGCCTGCCAGGCAATCTCGAGGTCGACGGCGCTCTCACGCTCCAACCAGCCCAGATAGGGGGTTCTGCCCATGAGCACAAGATCCTGCACGCTGAAGGCCGGGGGCAGGTTCAGAGCCTGGGCCACGACCGAGATGCGCTGTGCCCGTTCACTTGCACGCAGCCGATGAAGCTCTTCTCCATCGATCTTGACCGTCCCCTGCCGAAGGGGGAGCGTGCCCGCCGCTGCTTTGATCAAGGTCGATTTCCCCACGCCGTTCGGTCCTACGAGCGCAACCACTTCCCCCGGTGCGACCTGCAGGTTGATGTCGTGCAGCACGAAAGCCGGGTGGATAGCCGACCTCGACCTGGTCTATGCGCAGCATACCTTTCACCAAAAACGCACCCTGCCTTTCGCCCGGTGCAGCAACCATAAGAAGAACGGCGCGCCGATGGCCGAAGTCACCACGCCAACCGGGAGCTCGCGCGGTGCGAGCAGCATGCGGGCGACGATATCTGCCGAAAGCAGGAAGCTCGCGCCGAGCAAGATGGCGAGCGGGAGCAAACGGCGGTGGTCGGGCCCCCATAGCAATCGAACGACGTGGGGGACGATCAGGCCGACGAAGGCGATGATGCCCGAGAAGGCGACCGCGGTGGCCGCAACCATCGAGGCGGCGATGATGATGACCAGCTTGACGCGTTCCACGTCCAGCCCGAGCTGGCGAGCCTGATCGTCCCCGAATTGGAGCACGTTCAGCGGGCGTCCGAGGGTTAGCAGCGTCAGCAGGCCGATTGCCAGGTAGGGAAGGGCGGCGTAGACCGGGTCCCAGCCCCCCAGGGCGAAGCCACCCACCATCCAGTTCACGGCCCGGTGAAGCTCCTGCGTCGAGAGAAGCATGATCATGCTGGTCATGGCGGTGGCGAAGGAGCTCAAGGCCACGCCGGCCAGGATCAAGGTCGTGACGGGTGTCGAACGGCCAACCTGGGCGATGGCGTACACGATCGCCACGGTGACCAGGGCGCCCACGAAGGCCGCCGCCGGCACGGCCGCCATGCCCAGCAGGTCTGCCGGCCAACGGGCGGCCATGGCCAGGACGGCGCCCAGGCCCGCGCCCGAAGCGACGCCGATGATGTAGGGATCCGCCAGGGGGTTGCGGAACAACCCCTGGAAAGCCGCACCGCTCCCGGCCAGGGCCATGCCGGTGATGGCGATCAAGATCGTGTTCGGCAGGCGGATCTGGTACAGGATTGTGCTGAAGGTTGCCGGCCAATCGGCCGTGAGCGAGACGCCTGGCAGGCGAGCAGCCAGCATGCGCAGCAGGTCGCGCAGGGGGATCGAAACCGGGCCAATCGCCGCGTTCAACCCGGCCATGACCAGCAGCGCAGCAACCGTGATAACCCACGGCAGCCATGCGGATTTGGACCAGCTTTGGCGTACCATCAACGGATCGAGCGGGGCGCCCTTGTCCACGGCTACTCGAACGTCTCAGGGTGCATCAAGCTAGCCATCAGCTCGAGCGCGTCCACCAGCCTTGGTCCAGGCCGGTCGACCCAGTTCGTATCGACCGGGTGGATCCGCCCGGTCTTCACAGCCTCAATCGCACCCCATCCACTTCTCGCGGAAAGCGATTCGACCGTCGTCGGGATCCAGGCCCCGGAGCCGTAAAATATCACGTCGGGGTTGGCGGTGACGATCGTCTCCAGGTTGATCTGCCCCCACCCTTCGAGACCAGCTGCGACGTTCTCGCCCCCGGCCATCGAGATGAGCACATCCTGGAAGGTGCCCGTACCCGTCGTCCAGGGCGCGGTCGGGTCACTCCCGTCGACCTCGTAGAACACCTTCACCGGCTCAGCGGATTGCATGGCATCCGTTACGGCCTGCACCCGCGACTGCAGGTTTGCCACCAGCGCCTCAGCTTCGTCAGCGTGTCCGGTGAGCTCACCTACTGTGAGCAAATTGTCAAACAGTTCATCAAACGTCATCGGGTTGGGCAGCAGGTAGAGCGTGATCCCCAGTTTTTCCAGGGCTTCGACCTGCTCGGGGCTGGTGATCGTCGCCGCCAGGACGAGATCCGGCTCGAGCGCCAGGATGGCCTCCGTGTTCAGTTCGCCGTAGGTGCTGCCGATGCTGGCTACAGCCTGGGCTTCCGGCGGGTAATCGGAGGCCTCGTCCCTGCCAATCAGCTGAGGGCCAGCCCCGAGAGCGAACAGGATCTCGGTGTTGGAGGGCGCCATGCTCAGGATGCGCTGTGCTGGCCCGTCCAGGACGACCTCCCGTCCGAGCCCGTCACTGAACACCAGCGGCTTGGTTTCCGCCGTCACGGTGGGTGTTGGAAGCTCGCTTGGCGTCGTCAAAGTTGGCGCGGGCGCTGAGGCAGGTGGGGTTGTCGGCGCACAGGCTGCCGCCAGGACCAGCATCGAGCCGCACAAAAACATGAGGGATGACTTCTTCTTGAACGACCGCATTTCATTTCCTTCCTGCCTGTCTCCAGGCTTGCGTATTTGGAATGAAGCAACAAGGGGGAAGGCAATCGCCTTCCCTCGATCGAAAGCGGGAAGGCGTCAGGTCGGAACTGCCACGGACGCACCCTCCTTTCCGCGAAGGAGCTCAAGGTACATGGCAGAGGTGGGTATCCTGGCTTGGATGGGGTCTTCCCATCCTCACAGTTGCGGGACAGCGCCGGACTTCAACCATGGCTTACAGGTTGGCACCGGCTTCCCCTTGGCCGCCAGAGCATCCGGGCTCGTGGCGACCCCTGCCGAAAAGATTGATTGGCATGAGTATAGCCAGCGGACTCCGGGCGTGTCAAATGAGATTCGTCCTGAATGCGTATTCTGACATGGCGAAGGCCTCACAGGGCGATGCCTGCACCGGGCTCGGGCCGGGGTGGCGATCTCCCTCCAGGATTGGAAGCAGCATCACAAACCCAATGGGATCCATCCCAACAGGGAGATTGCTTCGCTGCGCTCGCAATGACACGCTGGGAGGGGTTGTCCCTGCTGCCCAGTGCCTCCCCGAGCGCAGCCGAGGGGTCCCTGAGGCATTGCGCATGGCAGCGAGGTTCGAGAAGGGACCAGGCCTCCCTCAAGGACGTATCGGGGATCCCTCGGCACAGGACGCCTCGGGAAGACAGGGTGGGTGTGCCTCCCCGATTGCACCGGCGGACCTACCCCCTTGTGCCTCCCCGAGCGCAGCCGAGGGGTCCCTGAGGCGTTGCGCATGGCAGCGAGGTTCGAAAAGGGACCGGGCCTCGCTCAAGGACGTATCGGGGATCCCTCGGCACAGGACGCCTCGGGAAGACAGGGGGGTGTGCCTCCCATTGCACCGGAGGACCTACCCCTGTGCCTCCCCGAGCGCAGCCGAGGGGTCCCTGAGGCATTGCACATGGCAGCGAGGTTCGAAAAGGGACCAGGCCTCCCTCAAGGACGTATCGGGGATCCCTCGGCACAGAACGCCTCGGGAAGACAGGGGGGTGTGCCTCCCCGCTTGCACCGGAGGACCTACCTCCCTTGTGCCTCCTGGAGCGCAGCCGATGGGTACCCACGATGCTGCACAACGCCGTCTTTGACTGCCATGATGCTGAAACACTCCAAGCATCAACTCTGTTTTCATTGACGCTCTTTTCCGGCGTGTGATAGAATTCACTGGTTCCACACTGTTGGAGGCACCGTTGGCAAAACGGACAACCGGCATCGTACGCTGGTTTGATGGATCCAGGGGATACGGCTACATCGACGCCAAGGATGGGGAAGATGTCTTCGTGACCTACCGTGACATTGCCGGCGAGGGGCTGCAGCTGCTCTCGCCTGGTGAACAGGTAGGTTTTTACCTTGAGATATCCGTGCGCGGGCCGCATGCCACAGACGTGACGCGCTTGAATTGAACCTGGGTTGTCCGCGAGAGGTATCCTGCCCCGCCCGGCTACAAGCCCGACGGGGTTTATTCTATATTGAACCTGACACAGCCTGGCTGTGAAATGTAAAGAAGGAAAACACAAATGAGTAAAGCACTGCGCATCGTCCCCCTGGGTGGTTTGGGGGAAATCGGCAAAAACATGATGTCGATCGAGTACGGAGATAACATCCTGATCATCGACACGGGCATCATGTTCCCCGAAAACGACATGTTGGGGATCGATTACATCATCCCCGACTTCCGCTACTTGCTCGATAAGAAGGATAAGATTCGAGCGATCATCGTCACCCATGGGCACGAAGACCACACCGGCGCGATCCGACACGTTGTCGAAGAGATCCAGGCCCCCATCTATGCAACGAGCCTGACACGCGGGCTGCTGGAGGTCAAGTTAGCCCGGGGCGGGAAGCTCAAAGGGCTCGAGATCAACACGGTAAAAGCCGGCGAGGCGATCGAGATCGGCCCCTTCAAAGTCGAGACCTTTCACGTCTGCCATTCCATTCCTGACGCGATCGGCGTGGGCATCACAACCCCAGCTGGCCTGATTGTCCATTCGGGGGATTACAAATTCGATCACACACCGGTCGACGGCTGGCCGACCGACTTCGGAAAACTGGGCGAATTTGGGGCGAGGGGTGTCCTGGCCCTGCTCGCCAACTCGACCAACGCCGATGAACCGGGCTGGACCCCGTCCGAGGCGGTCATCGACCCGACCTTCGATCGGGTGTTTCGGGAGGCAAAAGGCCGCATCTTGATCGGGTCCTTCGCCTCGCTCATCTCGCGCATGCAGCAGGTCGTAAACGCCGCCAAGCGTCACGACCGCAAGCTTGCCTTTGTCGGCATGAGCATGGTCGAAAACGCCAAGATGGCCCGCCAGCTCGGCTACCTCGAGGTGCCGGATGACCTGATCGTCAACCTCGACCAGGCTTTAAGCATGAAGGCCTCCCAGGTTGTCCTGATGTGCACCGGGACCCAGGGTGAGCCCTCCTCGATCCTGGGTCGGTTATCCAATGGGAGCAACCGCCAGTTCGACATTAAGAGGGGGATACGGTCGTGCTCTCGTCCTCGCCCATCCCCGGCAACGAGGAGATGGTCCACCGCACGATTAACCGCCTCTTCCAGCGCGGCGCCAACGTCATCTACGACGCCATTGCGCCGGTTCACGTCTCCGGCCATGCCAACCAGGAGGAGATGAAACTCCTGCTGCAATTAACCAAGCCCGAGTACCTGGTCCCGGTGCACGGTGAGCTGCGCCACCTCATCCAGCATGCCGCGCTCGCGCGCGAGATCGGGATGCCGGCCGAGAAAATCGCAGTCGTCGAAAACGGCACCGTGGTTGAATTTCGGGATGGCGAGATGTCGATCGGTGAACGCATCCCCGGCGGCTACATCTTCGTCGATGGCAGCGGCGTCGGTGATGTCGGTCCACGCGTCATGCGCGAGCGTGAAGCGCTGGCCCGGGATGGCATCGTCCTCGTTCACCTTACGCTTGATTGTGACGGGAACAAGCTCGTCGGCCAGCCCGAGATCCTGACCAAGGGCTTTGTCTTCGTTCGCGATGCGGACGAATTGATCGCCGAAGCAAACCAGCGGGTGGTTGAGCTGATCGATGGGGAGCCAAACGGAAACCTGGCCGAGCGGATCGAGAAGGAGCTTGGGCGGTTCTTCTATGCAGAAACCCGCCGGCGGCCAATGATCTTCGTCTTCGTCTCACAGCAAGATTGAGAACTCTGTCCGGGCAAGCGCGCTTTCTTGGGAAAGCTTGCCGGATATAATCCACTCGCCATGAAGGCTACCACCGTCCCGGCCATCGTCCTGACCCTCCTGCTTGCAGGCTGCGGACGCTACCTGCCGCTCACCTCCCCCGCAGCTCCGCAGCAAAGCGCGACCCCAGCTCCGCCTACGGAAACACCCGTACCGCTGGCTGCCCTGGTAAACGGTGAATCGATCCCCCTCCAGGCATTCCAAGAGGAGCTTTTACGCTTTGAAACCGCCCAGATGGCGGCTGGCATCGACCTTGCAACTCTCGGGGCGTACCCGGAACAGGTTCTTGCGGCCATGATCGACCTGAAGCTTCTGGCACAGGGTGCACTCGGGCAGGGTATCGGCGCGAGTGAGGCGGAGATCGATCGACGTCTTGGCACAGTTGCCGCGGGTTTCGAAGATACGGCGGGGTTCATTGCCTGGCTGACAAACGAGGGATATTCCGTAGAGACGTACCGGGCCGCACTGGAGGAACAAGTGCTCGCTGCAAGCATGGTCGATGAAATCATTGCAGGGATGCCGGCGCAGGTGGAGCAAGTTCATGCCCGGCACATCCTGGTCGCCACCATCGGGGAGGCTGAGCAAATCCAGGCCTCGCTTGCTTCGGGCATCGATTTCGCTACACTCGCAAATCAGGTCTCACAGGACGCCAGCACCAGGCCAGCAGGCGGGGACCTGGGATGGTTCCCACAGGGTTACCTGGTCGTACCGGAAGTCGACGAGGCCGCGTTCTCCCTGGAGCCCGGGGGCATCAGCGGGATCGTGGAGAGCAGTCTCGGCTTCCACCTGGTGCAAACAATAGAGCGCGGTTCCCATCCGCCAGATCCGAACGTGGAGCGCTGGCTGCGTGAGCAGGCCGTAGAAAACTGGCTTGCCGGACAGCGTGGTGTGTCAGAAATCGCAGTGTTCATCACACCATGACGGGGTAGTCAGGAGAGGGTTAACATGGATGATCAATTCGTACGCATTCCCCGCCGGCGGTCAAGCGGCCTGGGGGGTCTCCTTGCCAACTTGATCACGCTGATCGTGGTCCTGGCCATCGTGGGCGTAGTGGGCGTGTACGCAATGGTGTTCATCAACCCGTACACGGGCTACAACCCCTTCCCCCCGCCAACATTGCCGGCCGTGCTCGGCACGCCAACAGCGACCCATACACCGGCCATCCCGCTGCCAACCATCTGGACGCCGACGCCATCCAAGACCCCGGCACCCTCGCAAACGCCGTCGCCCGTCCCCACCGACACGCCCGTGCCCACCCCCACCGCGACCAACCCGGGACCGCCCTTCGCGCTGCAGCCTGGAAATCCCGTGGGGATCCCGAATATCGCCAACGACCTGTCCTGTGATTGGATGGGCGCCGGCGGCCAGGTGTTCAACCTGGAGAACGCTCCCATCGCACGCCTGGGCGTGCACCTTGAGGGTGAAGTGGATGGAAAATCAATCAGCCTGGATGCGCTCACCGGGAGCGCCCCCGATATCGGCCCTTCCGGCTATGTCTTCGACCTGGCCGACCAGCCGATCGCCAGCCAGGGGCTGCTCTGGATCCAGCTCAACGATGGCGCTGGGACGCCGCTCTCTGAGCAGATATTCTTCAACACCTTCGATAACTGCAACCAGAACTTCATCATGATTAACTGGCGCCAGGTGCGCGAGCAGTAAACCGGACCAGGAACTACGAAAAAGACCCCCGCGGTTGCCGCGGGGGTCTTTTTTCATGAGGCGTCGATTCAATTCAACGTGAGCAAGGCCGCGTGAAGCTGCCGGCAGACGTAGTCGACATCCCCCTCGGAGAGCGTAGACGCAAAGGGCAGCGCCAGGCTGCGCCGGCCCAGATCCTCCGTCACGGGGAAGTCCCCTTCCTGGTAGCCAAATTGCTCGACGAAATAGGGTTGGAGGTGGATGGGGTTGAAGTAAGGCCGGGAAGGCACCCCCTTTGCCTCGAGCGCTTCCACCAGCGCGTTGCGATCGATCTGCTGCGCCAGGCGTATCACGTACACGAACCAGCTCATGCGGGTCGTAGCCTCCACGACATGCGGCACCTCGACCCCAGATATCTCGGCCAACCGCTCGCTGTACCAACCGGCCACCCGCTCCCGTTTTTGGAGCAGCTCTTCCAGGCGCGTCATCTGGACCCGGCCCAGGGCTGCGCTCAATTCATCCATGCGGTAGTTGTAGCCCAGGTAAGTATGCTCCAGCCAGGTATCCCCAGGCGCTCGTCCCTGGTTGCGCAGCGCACGCATCATCTCGGCCTGCGTGTCATCGTCGGTTACGATCATCCCGCCTTCGGCGGTCGTAATCTGCTTGTTTGGATAGAAGGCGAAGACCCCGGCATCGCCCTGCATGCCCGCCGGCCGGGAGCGGTAGGTCGCGCCCAAGGCTTCACACGAATCTTCGATCAACGCCAGGCCGTGCTCTCTAACCACTGGCTTGAGCGCGTCGTAGTCAGCGGGTTGTCCGAAGACATCCACACAGAGCAAGGCCTTCAGCGCAGCCTCCTGTTGAACCCCCCGCCTAGGAAGCCAACGCGCAGCCTGGCCAGAGCCCTGGGCGAGATCCTCCACGGCCTGGGCGAACAATCCAGGATCGATGTTTCCTGTCTGTGGATTAACATCGACGAAGATGGGAGTCGCTCGCTCGTAGAGCAGGACGTTGGCTGAAGCCACGAACGAGAATGGGGTCGTGATGACCCAGTCCCCATCGGCGACGCCCGCCGCACGAACGCACAGGTGCAGGCCGGTCGTTCCCGAGCTTACGGCGATGGCGTGCCGTGCGCCAACAGCGCTGGCCACGCTTTCTTCAAAGCGTTCGACCTCCGGGCCCATGCTCAACCGTGGAGTTTGCATCACGGCAGCCACGGCCTCGCGCTCCTCCCGGGTTAAGTCAGGGGAGGACATCGGGATCTTGCGGAAGTTGGACAGGGCTTGCTCCGGGTTCGTCACGCCTCGCTCCTCGAGATGGTCATGGCCAAACTCCGCCTGCCCTTACAAACTGCCCGGATGGCACGTCGGCCTTGATGACCGCACTGTTCCCGATCCTGGCGGATCTGCCGATGTTGACGCTCAAGTTGACGGTCACGGCCATGCCGATCAAGGCCCCCTCGCCGATGTGCACGCCGCCTGCCAGGGCAGTCGCCGGCGCGACGTTCACGAAGCTAGACAATACGCAATCATGGGAGACGATGGCGCCTGTGTTGACGATGCTGCCGAACCCTACCCTGGCCTCGCTGCCCACATAGGCATGCGGAAACACCTGGACGCCGGCGCCGAGCTCGGCGCTGCTTTCTACAAAAGCCGTTGGGTGAACCACGCTGGGAAAATCGAAGCCGGCCGCGATCAAGCGCTTGAACACCCGCACCCGGCTGGCCATGTCTCCGACGCCGCCGACGGCGTTCAGCGCCAGATGAACCCCATTTGCATGCAGGTCTTCCAGCTCGTTTGCAGAGCCGAGGACCGGCAGGCCCATGACCGTCGCTCCCGGTTCAAGGGCATCATCGATGAATCCAGCGACCTCAAACCCGTCCAGCACGCGCACCAGGTCGAGGACAGACTTCCCATGACCTCCTGCGCCGTAAATGAGCACTCGGCCACGCGCATCGGTCGGCTCCGGTAACGCCAGAGCTTCCCCCGGCGTGGTCTCGTGCAGCGCACGGACGGTCTCCTCCGTGATCAAAGGGCCAATGGGGAGCATGGCCAGATCGATCCCGAACTCGCTTGCCAGCTGTCTCGCCGGAGCGGTTATGCGTAATCCAGCTGGCCCACCCTCGGCCAAACCAGCATCGGAAGAAGCGGGTTCCGGCGGTGACCAACCAGCTTGATCTGCGATCCAGCACAGGCTGCTTCCGGCCAGCAAGCGGTCACCCACCTGCGCCGCAAGGCCGACGATATGTCCCCCCCGCTCGGCGTACACTTCCGTGGTGGATTTGGTGCTTTCCAGCGTGCAAAGACGCTGTCCCTCGCTGACTTGATCGCCATCCTTGACGTCCAGTGCTGCGAGCTGCAGCTCGACTTCATTTGGATTCAGGAGCGGGATCAAAACCTGTTTAGCTTCGGCCATGCAGGATCTCGCAGTCGGGTCCGGGCTTCGAGTTTAGCCCATCAAGCCCAAAGTGTAAAAGACAACCATCGCCAGTCGTCATGCCAGCAAATCCAGGGCGGCTGCGACGATCCCGTCCACCTGTGGCAGGACGGCTCGCTCCAGGCTGCCCGCAGCCGGCACGGGAAGCTGCCGCGCCGCAACCCGGCTCATGCGCAACTCTCCGGGCAGCGCCTGCTGCATGCGGGCCACGCACTCGGCCCCCCAGCCAAGCTCCAACCCTGCTTCCTCGATGGTGAGCAGGGTGCGCGTGTTTGTAACTCGTTCGAGCCAATTGGCTTCTGAGAACGGGCTGAGTTGGCTTGGAACCAGGAGCTCGGCGAAAACCTCGTGCTCATAGGCCAACTTGAGCAGGGCTTGCTTCGCCAACTCGGCCATGTACCCGTAGGCCGCAAGCGTAAGCGTGGCATCCGGAGCGGCGCGCATCTTCAGCAGGTACGCAGGATAAAAACCGCCGAGCGAGGCCAACTCGAATTCGTCGCCAGGTTCACCCCACGCCTGTGAATACAACAGCTTATGCTCGACCAGCAATACCGGGTCATCGTCCTCTAAGACCGCCTTGCGGAGCAAGTCTTGCGGAGAAACCAACGTGTTGAGGGCTACCGTACGCAAGCCAGGGATCCCCATGAAATGCTTCTCCAGGGATTGCGAGTGGGTTGGACCATAGCCGCGCCTGCCGCCCATCGGGGTTCGCACAACAAGCGGCACCCGCACCTTGTCGTTGCTCATCCAGCGGAACTTCGAGGCGTGGTTGAGCAGCTGGTCCCCGGCGAGCATCAGGAAGTCGCCGAACATGATTTCGACGACGGGCCGCAGGCCTCGAATCGCCATGCCCACACCCGCTCCAACGATGCCCGCTTCGGAAACCGGCGTGCCCAGGACTCTCCCGGGGAAATCGGTGGAGAGCCCTCGTGTTACTTTAAATGCGCCTCCATAGGGATCTAACAGATCCTCCCCGAGCAGGTACACCTGCTCCGATTCTTCCAGGCATGCCCGCAATCCTTCGTTCAACGACTGCAGCACGGTGCTCAAGGCAGCCCGTCCAGTGCGATTCCCAGCGTATCCGGTTCTGGCTGCGGGTCCTGGCTGGCTTGCTCGAATGCCTGCCGAACCTCCTGCTCGACCTCGGTTTCGATGCGGTCCCGTTCATCCTCCGCCAGGCGATTGGCATGCAGCACAAGCGGATCCCGCTCGCGGTAGCCGGCGATTTCGAGAGGATCCCGGACGTCGTCCCCCTTGGAATGTGGCGCGAAACGATAGGTTTCAAGGATCAAAGCCGCCGGTCTCGATTCGGAACGGACCGAAGCCAGCAATTGTTCGGCTTTTTCGAGAACAGGGAGGACATCGGCCGCTTCGATGGTCTGCGCCTCGATCCCGAAGGCGGAGAAGCGCCCTTCGATCGATCCGGCCAGGTTGTGCGTGATCGGGGTGCTCTGTGCATATTGGTTGTTCTCGAGCACGAAAAGCACGGGGGTACCCCACAGGCTGGCCAGGTTGAAGCTCTCGTAGACGACACCCTCGCCGAGGGTGCCATCCCCCATGAATGCAATCACGATCCGGCCCTGCCCGGCTTGTTTCTCGGCCAGCGCCATTCCCACGGCGAGCGGGATGGTCCCGCCCAGGATGCCATTTGCATAGAAATTGCGCCACTGGACATGCTGGCTGCCGCCGCGCCCGCCGCTGACGCCGGTGCTGCGCCCCATCAGTTCTGCCGCCAGGGCATGCATCGAACCACCATACGCCAGGAAGTGCCCGTGACAACGGTGGTTGCTGACGACGATATCGCCATCTTCGAGCCAGCTCAACACGCCGACTGCATCAGCCTCCTGACCGATATACGTGTGCGTTGTCCCATAGAACTCACCCAGCGGGAAGCGCTCGAGGACCGTCTCCTCGAAACGGCGTATGCGCAGCATCTGGCGGTAAAGTTCCCCGTGGGATGGAGCGACCATCTACGCATCTCCTGGTGGGTGTGCAGGGAAATCCGAGCGCTGGCAATCATACCACTCCCAGGCGGAACGACACGAGCCGCCCGGTCGGGCGGCTCGTGTTCATGCCTAACGCTTGTCGGGCAGATTACATGTTTTTCTTGGCAAAAGCCTCGGCGACGATGCGCCATGCTTCGTGAGTCCCAGCAGGGGCTTTGGTGACTGCGAAATAGCGTGCGCGCCCCTTTGAGAACTTGGTCTCGATCCGCCAATCAGCACTCTTAAACTTGGTCTTGGACTTCACATCATAGAACTCGAGTGTTTCTTTCATCGTTTTCCTCCTCGGCAAGCGCCTTTACGGGTGATGGATACTTCAACTTCGCGCTTCATCCTACCCGTTCTTCGCTGTTTACGCAAGGAATGCAAGCGCTCGTACCTGTGCAATATCTAGACAATCTAACCAGCCTGGTCCCCTGTTTCCGACCCCATGAACTCGGGGGCGGTCGTGTGCCCGGGCTGGTTGATGCCCTCCCGCCGAATGATTTTCCAAATGGTCCGGAGCAAGATTTTAACATCCAGCCACGTCGACCAGTGGTCCACGTACCAAACATCAAGCTCGAATTTCTCCTCCCAGTCCAGGATATTGCGGCCGTGGATTTGTGCCCAGCCCGTGATGCCGGGAAGCACTTCGTGCCGGCGTGCCTGGTAGGGCGTGTAGCGGGCGAGGTACTGCATCAACAAGGGGCGCGGGCCTACGAGGCTCATCTCGCCCTGCAACACGTTCCACAGCTCGGGCAGCTCATCCAGGCTGAACGAGCGTAAAAAACGCCCGAAGGCCGTCATCCGCGCCTCGTCAGGCAGGAGTTCACCATTGGGGCCGTGTAAAAACCGCATTGTGCGGAACTTGTAAACATGGAACGGCTGACCCCGCAATCCGGGTCGCTGCTGCTTGAAAAGCACCGGTGCGCCCAGTTTCCAGCGCACGATCAAACCCAGGGCAAGCAGGATCGGCGAGAGCACGATCAGCAGGGGGATTGTTATCACCAAGTCAAAGGCACGCTTGCGGAAAGGGACCTCGTCGTTCAGCCATAAGCTGAATCTCCACGCAGGGGGGCTTGCGACTGCAATTCAAGCATGAGGCTCAGCATGGTCTCGGCTTGCGCCATGCGCTCGAAGTGCTGCTTGACGTAGGCCCTGCCCGCACGCCCCATGGCGGCGGCTGCTTTACGATCTCCAGCCAATTTGAGGACGGCCTGGGCGATGGCCTGTGCGTCACCGGCTTGAGCGTAGATCCCGCATCCGGCACGCTCGATGACCTCCCGGATAACCCCATCGATGGCCAGGACGACCGGCTTCCCGGCTGCCATGTAATCAAAGACTTTGTTCGGATAGGTCGTCTTGTAGGCCGGGATGGCACGCAGGATAGCAAGGCAGGCATCGGCATCGGCCATCCATGCCCCGATATCCGACTTGGGCACCGGCGCGGCGAAATGGACGTTCTCCAGCTTCCGCTCATGTGCCGCCTTCTCCAGAGCGGGTTTCTCCTTGCCGTCACCAAGCAGGGCAAACTGAATCTCCTCATGCTCGCGCAGGATGGACGCTGCGTCGAGCACTGTCCCCAGGTCATTCGACATCCCGTGGGCCCCTGTGTACAGGACGATGAACGCCTCCCCCAGGGCCAGCGCCTCACGCAGCGGATGCCCCCCCGCTGTAACGGAGAACATGGCGCTGTCTACGCCGTTCGGGACCAGCTCCACCCGGTCCGCTCCACGCTGCTTGACATGCTCGAGGAATCCGGGCGAGTTAATGACCAGCATGTCCGACGCGCCTGTAGAGCACACGCTCCATCCAGTTCGATAAGCGGATGAGCACAGGGTTGGTGAGCACGCCAACCTCGATCGCAAAATACGGCCACAGGTCACGCACTTCCAGCAGCAATGGTTTGCGCTTCAACGCTGCGATCCACATGCTTGAGATGGCCTGGAACATGGGGGGCGTCGTCGCCCAGACGAGATCCACCTTCGGCACGCGCAGGCCGGTTATGAGCGCCAGCAGCATGAAGCTGATGAAGTTGACCACGCGCGCCGGAAAAGAATTGTGCCACGACGCCAGGCTGCGGCAGCGGACGATCTCCACCCCGTACTCGTCACGCTCGCGTTCGATCCAGTGTTTGTATCTGCGCTTCTGGCCGGTAAGATAGCTTGCCTGGCCGGTGATCACCGTCACGGCGTGACCCAGCCGGGCGAAGTGGCGGGCAAATTCATGATGACGCGTCCCACCGGGTTCATCCACACCGGCGAACGCCTGGTGGATCAGGAGGATGTGCATCGAACCTCGTAGCGTTTCCCCTGCCATTCCACCCAGTCCAGCATCGCCCCGGAGCTCTGTCCGTTGGCCCAGCCTAGACGGGGTGGCTCGCCGCCGGCTTCGCCCAGGCTCCAGAGCGTCGTCATGCGGGCAGGGAACGTCGTCCTGCCTTCATAGCTGAGCTGAAGCGCCGGCTCTCGCACCGCATAGGTTGAGGACCACCAGCCCCGGAGCACATCCACCGGCGCCGGAACCTTCCCCAAGCAACGGCTCCCCGGCTCGATGGACCTCGGGCTCGGTCCACGGACCTTCACTGAGGATCGCGACTGGGCCGGCGGCGGTGCTCAACTTGAACGCCTTTCCCTGCAGCGACCACTCGCCGTCTGCCAGCAGCCAGTTGGCCTGGACCAGATGCTCACCTTCGCCCAGCAGCCGGTCAGCGACCAGCAGGGTGCCTTCCCCGCACGCCAGCACTCCGCGCTGGTGGCGGATGCCCTTCGGTCGGAACCCGGAATGTTCGGCCTGCATGTAGGCCAGCTCGCCGTCGGGGGATTGCCAGCGGCAGGTAAGGCGCGCCTTGCTCCAGCCCAGCCACAGGAACCGTCCACCCCGCAGCATGGGCTCTTCTCCGTCCACCCGCAGGGTGTTATGGCACCAGGCGCTGCTGAAAGGGTTCTCCCAGGGCTGGGGGGCGTTATACAGGTAGGTCCCCGCATCCAGCGCGAGGTTTTCCCCCTTCCACCACAGGTCAAGGTGCATCTGGTCGCTGTGCCCTGGCCGTCCCCGGAACTCGGCCGCACGCAGGATGGCGTTCATCTCGCCTTGCCGGAGCGTGTACAAGCCGCTCTGCTGGAAGCTCATCTGCTGGAGGGGCGCGCCGCTCAGCGGCTTGCCGTCCACGCTAATGAGCACACCCAGCCAGAGCGCCAACTCGTCCCATGGCCCCGGCTCGAGCAGTCTCTCCCCAAACAGGAGACATCCCGCAGCTTGCAGGGTCGGCCGGTGGTCTTGAACCGGCTGGCCGCTCAGCGGTAAGAGATTGGCGCCGTCATTCGGGCCAAAATTCGGCATGTGCCCGCTTTCAGGCTGCATGTGCGAGGCAAGCCAGGCCACCATGCGCCGCAGCGCGTCTAACGTGCTGGCCCTCAGTGGCCGACCACTGCGCTCGGCAACGACCGCCGCCAGCATCCCGGCCTGGAGCGCTAGACGATGATAGGTTGAAGAATGCTGCACGTAACCACCATCAGCAAAAACCTGCCGTTTGAAGGCGCCGTCCAGCGTCCGCCGGCCCAGGCGCACCCATCGCTGCGCATCGACCAGTTCCGGGCAGGTCAGCCCGATCACCAACAAGGCAGTCGATTCCACAATAAGATGATTGTTATCCTGCGCGCGAGCGTAGAGCATCGTCGGGGGGATTCGGGCCGCATGTTGGGAGAGGCTGTGGACGATGGAGTGCAAGCGCTCAGGGTAAGTGTCCCAGTAGTTTGGGAACCCGTGGATGGCAAAGCTCAGGGCAAGCGCCCGAACAGCTACTTCCTGGGCTGAATGCCAGTGCAGTCCGTGGTTGGCTGGGTTCGCCTCCTGCCATGACAGAAACGTCTGCCAGAAGACTTCGGCCGCTTGCGGGGCGAGACCAGCGTGGTGTGCCCGCACCAGGTCGTAAACCCAGGCGAAGCGCGCCGGCTCCCAGAGCAATTTCACATCGCCCGGGAGACTCTCCAGGTCATACGCACTCCAATGCCTGTCCATCGCAATGCTGTGCTCAGCCTGGACGCCCTCAAGACCCGGCAGCAAATCCCATGCGGGCGGGGCGCCGAGCTTGATCGTCCGGCCGCCGAAGACCCGGAACTCCCCGGCCGCGATGCCCTGCACACGATCTTCCAGGTCCCGTTTGCTGTCCGGGCTCAACCTGGCGAGCAATTCCTTGACCTGGTCCGGGTCGAAGAGCGCACCTGGGGCGTGTGCTGCACGCCAGGCGATATATCTATCGGGCTTTGCAGGCACGTCGCTTTTGAAACTGGGGGTGCGCACAACCTGGGTGGGCGACCAGAGCGGCGTCTTCCGGCGGTACCAACCGCTCAGGATGGCCAGGCGGTAGGCCGCCAAGCGCAGCAGCGGCCCGGGTCCGATTTCACCCAGGGCGAGCAAAAATCGCTGTATCATCGGGTTTACGAAAGCTGCAGGGGCTCGACGTCCACGGGTTTATGTGTGCGGAGGGATTCGAGACCCGCAAATGAAGCCTGTGTGACCGCGAAGAGCTGCGCATAGGGGATGGTTGGCGGACCCCCGGCCTGGATCGCCTTTGAAAAAGCAACCCACTGTGCCCGGTGGCCCTTATCCTGGCGCAGCCATGATCGCAGGACTCTGCGCCTGCCGTCAGCGACGAGTTCCAGGCGCCGAAAATCATCCAGGACCGCCGCCCGCCCACCCCCGAAGACCTCCAACCTTTCCTTCGGCAGCGCCCGGTCGCCGTTGGCGACATAGAGCACATGACCGACGGAGCCATCAGCATACTCAATCGTCAGGCTGAAGTTGTCCTCGTGATACCCGGCGGCGTCAGGCAGGGCGCTCGTCGTCACACGCTGCGGGAGCTGGCCGGCGAGATGTGTAAGCAGGTCGATGAAATGACAGGCTTCCCCGATCAAGCGCCCCCCACCCGTCATCGGATCATGCAGCCAGTGCGCATCGGGCAAGGGACCTGCATTCACCCGGTAGCTCATGGCGAGCGGCTCGGCGGTCTTCTCAAGGAATCGCTTCATCTCGACGATGAGCGGCGCAAATCGGCGGTTGAAACCCACGGTGAGCAGCTGCCCACTGGAGTGGAGCGCCCCTGCGATATTGAGCAGCTCCGCTTGATCGATAGCGAGGGGTTTTTCACAGAAGACATGCTTGCCTGCGGTCAAGCCAGCGATAATCTGCTCGGCGTGCAGGTCGTGGCGGGTGAGAATGGCAATGGTGTTGATGTCGTCAGCGGTGAGCAGCGAATCGAGGTCCGTCGTCGCCCGCTTGAAGCCGAACTTCCGCCCTACGCTGCTGGCATTCAGCCCGCGCGCGCTGGCCAGCGCGACGAGTTCCACGCCCGGTGTCCTACGCAGCGCGGGCAGCAGGACGCCGCTGGCAAAATTGCCGGCGCCAATCACGCCCAAGCGGACCGCTTCCGCACGCCGGGCGCCAGCACCCAGCTCGAGTGTCTCCGGTGGGGCAGCCGGGATCTCAACCTCCGGGTAAACCAGGAGAACGGCAAGGAAGGGCTCACCATCCTCGCTCTGGATCAAGCCGTATGCACGTTCCGCTTCTTCGATCGCAAAGCGGTGAGAGATGAGCGGCCGGACATCCAGCAACCCTTGCGCTTGCATCTGGAGAAATGCCTCCAGGTTGCGGCCTTCCGTCCAACGCACGTACGCTGGCGGGTAATCCAAACCGGCTTCCTCATAGGACGGGTCGTAACGGCCTGGACCATAGGAGCGTGAGATGTGAAAAGTGATTTCCTTCTCGTAGTACAGCTTGCGCGGCAGCTGGGTTCCGACCACCCCCGTGGCAACGACGGTGCCGCGGTCGCGCGCGATGGCGCCGGCCAGCTCAACCGTATCGTTGGTGGGTGTATCCGCACAGATTTGCACCAGGTCGAACCCCCGGCCCTGAGAGAACGCTCTCCCGCCCTCGACTGCCTCCCGGCGTTCAACCGCCGTGAACCCGAGCTCCTGGGCACGTTTGACCCGCTGCGGGTCAAGGTCGATGCCAAATACGCTGCAGCCCGCCGCCCGGGCGATAAGCGCAGCCAGCAACCCGAGCAGGCCCAGCCCAACGATCGCCACCCGTTCCCCGAGGCCTGCCTCCCCGAGCCTGAAGCCGTGCAGCGCGATGGCCCCGAGCGTGGCAAAGGCGGCGCTTTCAAAATCGACTTCCTGCGGGATGGGCGCTAAAAGATTTTTAGGGACGACGACGTATTCGGCATGGACCGCAAATCCACCGCCGGCACAGGCAACGCGCTGGCCAACCTTGAACCCCTGCATCCCGTCACCCAGGGCGGTGATCGTACCGGCGCTCGCGTAGCCAAGCGGCATGGGCTGGTCGAGGCGGTTCTGGACAGCCTCGAGGGTCGTGAGCAGGCCTTCGCGCAGCGACTTGTCAATCACCTGCCGGACGAGATCGGGTCGGGAGCGGGCCTTCCCAAGCAGACTCCGCCCGGCGAACTCAACCAACGACCGTTCCGTTCCAGCCGAGACGAGTGAGGCCGCATTGCGGATGAGAGCGGTCCCCGGCAGCACTTGAGGGGCAGGCACGTCCTGCACGGTGGTGGCCCCACTGCGAATGTCCTGCACAACTTGCTTCATCAATTTACCTGACAGGCATCATGCCCGCATCCCCGGTCGGAACAGCGAGATTATAGCATCCTGGCCCTGCCCGCCCTATGACGCTTATGTGTGCCTCTCGTAAGGCTGCAACCCGGCAAGCGCACGTTCTGCAAGTGCTTGCAGCCTCGGATGCATCACGAAATATTGGCGGCCGTCTGCGGCGAGCTGCGGTTTCGGTTTCACCACCCCCTGCTGCAGCCCTCGCACGCTGTCGACCATGAGCGTCACCATGTGGGGCTCAAGGCGCTGTCGGATCCGGACCACGCTGTCTCCCGGTTGAAGCGCTTCAACATGCTGGAGCAGGATCGGCCCGGTGTCGACTCCCGCATCCATGATGTGCGTCGTCAACCCGACCGAGCCCGACCCCAGCACCTTCGAGCAGTGCCCACTCGACGACATCCATGCCGCGGTAGCGCGGTAGGATCCCCGAATGACAGTTGAGCACACCCTGGGGGGCAAGCTCAAGGATGTTTGGCCGGACCAACCCTCCACCGGTAAAGACGATGAGGTCTGGCGCCAGCTCGCGCAGGAAGCTTTCGGCGCGGGGATGGTTGTGGTTGGGCGTGGTGCGGACGGGAATCCCCCAGCGCCGGGCATCCGTGCGCAGCGTGCCTCGCGCAAGGCCGATCTTGCGCACGAACGCGCGCATCGTTTCGGGGTCGTCCTCTGGATAGGCCTCCCTGCCCATGATCTAACTTTTGGTGGATCTTGCGAAGCAGGCGCGGCCCATCTCGCCGCAGCTCGGCCCTGAAGCGGGACACGGAAAACATGCTGCGGATCACGATCCCGACCAGGTCAATCCCCTCGATTTCTCTCAACAGGGACGCGATCGACCGGGCGTAGAGGCTGCTGGAGGTTGGGGACAAGAGCGCGATACGCATCAGGTCCCTACCTTCCGCAGCATCAATTCCTGTTCAGCCAACGCACGCAAGAAGAGGACATGGGCCGGGTCCGGTTTGAATCTGCGGTGAGACGGGAAGGCCAGATCATTGAGCTTGAGCGCGCCATTCAGGTAGCGCAGGTCACCCAGGATGTCGGCCGCCCTGGCGAGCAGGATCGCCGCCTGATGCCTTTCGAGCCAGCGCTCTGCGCCTGCCGGCGCCGGGAACGCCTGCCCACGCCGGAGTTCGACATGCCGCAGCATGCGTTCCACGCAGGCAAGCGTGAATTCGCCCGCCCGCACTCCCTCGGATTCGAGCAGTGCCGTGAGCATGGCCGCCGTGCCGGCCGGGACGCCGGCGCGCGAGACCGGGATCCCCGCCAACCCATCCCGCCAGGCGGCGGCCTCGCCGACGGGCGGCAGGACATCGCGCCGTCCGGGCGCAGGCACTCCTGGTTGGCTGCTGATATGCCCCAGGTCGGCGGCCAGGCTCAGCGTGAGCCTGGCCTGAGGCTCCCAACCCGGATTTCTCGTTTCGATTCGCCCGAGGTTCGCGGCCAGGGCCCGGCTGCCGCGCTGCAGGCAGTCGGCCACCACGGCTGCGCTGCGAGTCTGATCCAGCATGCGCTCGCCGAGCCGCAGGACCAAGCCCACCGACCTCTGCATCACTTCCCAACCCTCTCGATCTGAAGGCGGGCGCTGATGCCATCGAGACCCTTCAAGCCCTCCCCGCTGATAAAGAGATGGCTGAGCTCCATGGGGCCTGCCGCGCAGCTGATGACACCATACTTGAAGAGCTTCATCGGCCGCCAGAGATCCTTCTCGAAACTGTGCAGCTCGTGCCAATGAAAAGCATCCGCGCTGACCAGGACGGCTGCGCTCGTCCGCCGCACGGCTGGACCGGGCTCAACCGTGGTGAAGGCCACGTGGGTGCCGTCGATTGTGGTCGTGCCGTACCAGGCTGGAGCAGCCAGCGATTCTCCCCACTCAAGCGAACCGCCCTCGCGCGCCATGCGTACGGCGTGGTTGGTTTCCAGCTGGCTGTCGGTCAGCCAGCAGACGTGCCCGGGCGTGAAGAACAAGCGCACCGCCCGCGAGGCCTGGCTGCCATCCCCGAAAGCCTCCAGCGTCTGGAAGCGATCGCGCGTGCGGAAAAGAAAGCACTCGCCTGCGCCATCCCCACTCGTCACCCACAACGCCTGCTCATCAAAGGGATCGCGATAGATGCCGTGCACGTGGCGGATAGACCCGGCCGGGAATTCGTGCGCGATCTCCCAGCCATCCAGCCCGGGGTTAATCCGCCAGATGCGCACGGCTGCACGGGCCGGGTTCATGAAATATTCCCCGATGTAGGTCCAGCCCTGGGCATCTTCGCATATCCCGCCGTGCAGCACGCTGTCGCCCTGGATGCGGAAGAGCGGGATCGGTGCTTCATCCGGCTGGATGCGGTAAACGACCGAGCTGCGGATGGCGAGCAGCCTGGAATGGGAGTTGACGAACACGTTTGATTTATCGGCCCGCAGGGCCCTTGCGGCCGGCCGGTTGAGGGCCAGGCTGTCGCGCCGCCAGGCAAAGGGCAGACGGGCGATTTCCCGCCACGTGCCCGAGGGTGCTTTCACCACGATCCGCCGCCCACGCGTACCCCACAGGGTCCCATCCGCCTGGCGCTGATGCAGGATGCCGGCGCCCGCTTCGGGGTGTACGCCTAGCAACTTGAAACGCGGCTGCGCCTCGTTCCCCGCCGGACCTGCACTGCTCATGGCCACTCGATTTCCACTTCTACTCCAGCCGATCCAGCCGGGAGCTTTCCCAGCAGGTCCTGGTAGAACGCTTCCGCCCGCTCGGCGCTCACCTGCCTGGAGGCGCGCCTCTCGATCAGGGCCAGGTTTGTCACCCTGGCCTGCTCGCGCAGTGCTGGGTTGCGAATGGCCTGGACGATGTCACCCCCCAGGATGTCCGGATCACTCGCTGAGGTAAGCGTGCCGTTCTCGCCATGCGTAACCCACTCACGCAGCGATTCAAGATCGCTCACGACCGGGTAGCAGCCGCACGCGAGCGCCTCCAGGAAGGTGTTTGGCGTGCCGTCATGTTCGGAGGGGGAGACCATGATCCAGGAGCGCTGGTATATCGCCGCCAGGTCAGCCGGCCCGAGCCGCGGCAGCAGGTACACCGAGTTTTGCACCCCGAGATCCTTCACCCAGGTCTCGGCTGCCTGGATGCCGGCCATCGCCGGACAGAGCACGATCGTGCCTGGCTCCTCCCTTAAGATCTGCGGGATGGCCTTGAAAAAAGTGTCATTGCGGACGTACGCCCGGAAACCGCGCGGGTTGACCACGACCGGCGCCTGCGGTTGGATCGAACCCAGGATTGAACCCAGCTTCTGATCCAGCAAGCGCAGCTCGGGCTGGCCGGGATGGAAGATAGAACGATCGACCCCACCACTGCCGGGCAGGATCATCACCGGCCGCGCCGGTGCGAAGCCCCACGCCCGCGCCAGGCGTGCATCCCTGGCACAGTCGGTATGCAAGCCATCGGCCCGCCGCAGGGCTTTGCGCGTGCTCGCTGCCATGAACGGTGTCGAGCCCGCGTGGAGCGTGAAGTCATTCCCCCACACGGACATCACAAGCGGTTGCGCTGGCTGCGCCGCGGCGGCGAGCATCCCTTCGAAGGGGACCCTCAGCGCGTGGACGATCGCGGGGTCAATCGATGTCAGGCTTTGCCGCAACCGGCGAGCGGCAGCGGGGATGGTTAACGGCCCGAGCCAGTGACGGAGCAAAGCACGGAGCTGGATGCCAGGCGCTCCGCCAGGCGCTTCGCCGCCGTGCAGATCGCGCGTGAAACGGCTCAGCGCGACCGGGATGTGCGTGTAGGTGGCCAATCCGGCAGGGGGTTCACAGCGAAAGGTCGAAATCAGGTGCACTTCATGCCCGCGGGCGATGAACAAACCCAGCCAGCTGCGCGCATGCGGGCTGCGGCCATCTGCGACAAAAGCCAGCCGCATGCTCATCCTTCGCAAACCTTTGCCATAACCTGCACGAAGATGTCCGTCATGCGCTCGATGTTGAAGTGCTCACGGACCAGCGCATGGGAGCGCCGTCCCATCTCCCTGAGCGTCGTGGGATCCATGAGCGCCGCTTCGAGCTGGGCATGCAGGGCAGCCGCATTACCGACCGGGACGAGCCAGCCGTTCTCGGCCGACACCAGATCGCGCTCGGTGCCATCCCCCTCTGCGACGATGACCGGCAGACCGGCCGCCATCGCCTCCTGAACAGCCAGCCCCCCGGTCCCCGGCAGGACGAAGAGATCCGCCCAGGCGAAGCACGCTTGAAGCGCCTCCCCATGCTGGGAACCGGTAAATTCTGCCGCCGGGAAGACGTCCTTGGCCATCCGCTCCAGGTTCGCCCGCTCAGGCCCATCACCGACGATCTTGAGCGCAGCTGGTCGTGATAAGCGGGAGCAGGCTGTCGAGCAGCACATCGACCCGTTTTCGTGCTTGCAGGCGGCCGACGTAGAGGATGCGGGCGGGACGATCACCCAGCGGCTCCCGCTCGGGCATGCTCGCCGGCGGAGCCGACACGGCATTCCCGGCCACGAAGACCCTCTCCGGCGAGACCCCCATGCCTGCGGAATTCGTCCGCGCCTTGTTCGCTGTATGCAATCAGCGCATCGAAATTGGGAAGAAAATTCCGGCGGATGCGCCGGCGTAGCCCAGCGGCCGGTCCACGCTGGCCGGCTGCGCCCAATCCCCATCCAATCACGGGCTTATCCTGCCTGTGCATCCATCTGATCCCCGCCTTGCTCGAAAGATAGCGTGGGTTTGCCTCCATGATGAGGACGTCCGGGGACCAGCGATCAAGCCAGCGCAGCATTCCCGTCTGGTAGCACAGGTGTAAACCGGCCCGGAGAGGAGATGGATGTTGCGAGCCCTGGACGTGCTCCACCCCATCCAACTCGCCGGCTGGGGTGATGGCTTCCCGGGCGCGGGCCTCGCCGGCAAATACGCTCAGGCCACCCTCGCATGCCTGTCCGAGCGCCTCGAAGAAAGGCTGCGCGGTAGGCAGGCAGCACCCTCTGTTGGAGGCCTACCCGGCCCGGGAAGGTTCTGGCGGCCATGTCTCAGCTCCAACCCAATGCGTCCAGGTAACCATCGACCATCGTCTCCAGCCCCAGGCCATCTTCAGCCCGGCGGCGTGCGGCCCGCCGGTATGCCGGCTGCTCGCGGAGCACCCGCAGGCATGCCTCCGCCATGGCGGTCACGTCCGGCTCGTCCAGGTTCCAGGCATCCCCGCCGTAGGGGACGATCTCTCCGGCGCCGTGCGTGCACGAGTTCGCGCGAGCGCACCCGTATCGTAGCCGACGACCGGTAAGCCCACAGGCGAGCGCCTCGATGACGGCGTTCGGACAGGCCGGGTGCAAATCGGAGGCAAACAGCATGTGGGCGGAGCGATCGAGTTCGGGTACACGCTCGGCAGGCACCCACCCACGCCAGTCCAGGCGGACCGCTGACTGGGCTTCAATTGATGCCCTAAGCGCAGCGTCTGCCTTCCCGGCGATCGACAATTCGACCGGCGCACCGGTCCGCTCCTGCACCCGTTCAGCCGCTGAAAGCGCGTGCTGCAGGCCAATCTCATAGCCCCCACCCAGGTGTCCCTCGACGACGAGCATCCGCGTGTGTCCTGGAGCTGCAGCCTCCCCCTTGGGAGAGTAGCGATCCAGATCGACGCCGTTGAGCACCACCGAGCTCGGAACCGGGGTAGTGCCGTGCACCCGCTCCCACCAGCCGCGTGCAAACTCGCTCTGGTAGACCACTCGATCCGCAAACCGGTTCCGGATCGTGACCAGCAGCCGGTTAGCCAGTTCCGCCCGCAGGAAATGCCGCAGGCCCGTGCTGCGTTTGCGGTGGATCCAATTCATTCCGTTCAGACGCTGCACGACCGGGATCCCCTTCCGGCGTGCCTGGCGCAATCCACCCAGCTGCCGGGTCCCCCCGATGACCAGTATGGCGTCATAAGGCTCGTCGTCGAGGCTGTCGCTCACTTCGTGCCCGCGGGCGATGAGCGCCGCCTCCATCTTTGCCCGGAAGGAGACCATCCCGCCCACGCCGGTCATTCTCGGCAGCATGCATAATCGTCGGGCTTTCGCTGGAGGCGTCATGGGGAGGCGATGCTCACCGGAGAAGGCGTTCCTGGTCAGCCGGGATTCCAGGTTGTCCAGCGCTCACGGCCGCTCCCCTACTCGCCTGGCAGGCATCCCGGCCCAGATTTCCCGTTCACCGGTCGATTGGAGCAGGACCGCATTGGCGCCTACGACCGTCCCGGCGCCGACAGTCAGGACGCCCTCGTCGCACAGCACCTTCGATCCCGGCGAGAGAATGACATCGTCCTCGATCACGATGCCTTTGAACGCTGATTCAGCGCTCGGTCGGTACACGTCCCCGCGACCGATCGTGACGCCTGGATACACCTTCACCCGTGCGCCAATGCGTGTTGCCGGGTGGATGACGACCCCGAACCCGCCGTGTACAAGGACGAAATCCCCGGCGATGTAGACCGAAGGCGGGATCTCCGCCCCGAGCAGCTTGAGAAGCAGGTACGCCGCCCGGCCCAGGAGCGGCAGGTTGCGAGCATAGACCAGGCGGCTGTAGACATCCCGCTTCACGTTCAGGCCTCAAGCTTCCCGGCGGCAAGCAGCGCCTCCACGATCTTGTGCGCCGCCTGCCCATCACCATACGGGTTCACGGCCCGCGCCATCGCCTCATAGGCACGCGGATCATCCAGCAAAGCCCCGGCCTCAGCCAGGATTTTTGCTCGATCGCTGCCGACGAGGCGCGCCGTGCCCGCTTCGATCGCCTCCGGACGCTCGGTTACCTCCCGCATCACGAGAACGGGTTTGCCAAGCGCCGGCGCTTCCTCCTGCAGACCGCCCGAATCGGTCAGCACGAATGACGCGAGCTTCATCGCCTGCACCATGTCGCGGTAGTCGAGCGGATCGGTCAGCGTGACGTTTGAAACACCGCCCAGGATCTCTTCGGCGGGTCCACGCACGTTCGGATTGAGGTGGACAGGGTACAGGATGTGCACGCGCGCCTCATAACGCGCAGCCAGTTCACGCACAGCTTCCAGGATTTGCCTGAGCGGAGCGCCGAAGTTCTCGCGCCTGTGGGCAGTGAGCAGGATCAGCGTTTTATCTCCGGGGAGGCTGGCAAGCGGGCCCTGGTTGTCCGGGTAGGGCATCGCCGCGACTTCCAGCAGGGCATCGATGACCGGATTGCCCGTGACCACGATGATCTGGTCCGGAATACCCTCTCCCAGCAGCCGGTCCCGGGCGGCAGGCGTGGGTGCAAAATGCAGGTCGGCGATGATGCTGGCGACCCGCCGGTTTATCTCCTCCGGGAACGGCTGCCATTTATCGCCGGTCCTGAGGCCTGCCTCGACGTGGCCGACCTTAATCCGGTGGTAGTAGGCGAGGAGCGTCGCCGCCAGGACGGTCGTCGTGTCCCCCTGCACGAGGACCCAATCCGGTTTCAAATCATCCAGGACAGGGTCAAGGGATTGCAGGATGGCCGCCGTCAGCCCGGCCAGATCCTGGTCAGGGGACATCAAGTTCAGATCCACATCCGGCACGATTTCGAATAGACCGAGGATTTGATCGAGCATCTGGCGGTGCTGCCCCGTTACGCAGACGAGCGATTCAACGCCCTGCGTCTGGGCCAGGCGCCGTACGACCGGCGCCATCTTGACCGCCTCCGGCCGTGTGCCGAAGATGCTCAGGACGCGCAGCGCGGGCTCATTCATCCGCGATCCTGACCCCGATCGTAAACAGGTCGAACCCGGCTGCTTCCCAGGCCGCCTTGTCGAAGATATGGCGGGTGTCGATGACGGTGCGCGCCTGGGTCACGGATGCCACTTGATCCGGCTCCAACTGGCGAAAAGCTTCGTGATCGACCAGGAGCAGGATAGCCTGCGCCTCGTTCAGCGCAAACTCGAGCGACGCGGCAGGCCGGGCGCCATCGATCTCGGCCTTGAGGACGAAGGGTTCAAACGTCGTCACCTGTGCGCCTGCCTCGACGAGCAAACGCACGACCTCCAGGGCGGGACTTTCCCGCAGATCATCGACGTTGGCCTTGTAGCTCAGGCCGAGAGCCGCGATGCGCTTACCATCCAGCGTACCGAGCGCACGTTGGACGAGCTCGAGGACCACCGCCGGCTGGCCGTCGTTGACCTGGCGCGCCTGGCGTATCAACCCGCTATCTTCCGGCGCGGCCTCTACCAGGAACCAAGGATCGACGCTGATGCAATGCCCCCCGACGCCCGGTCCCGGGTTGAGAATCTTCACCCGGGGATGCAGGTTCGCGAGTTCGATCGCCCGCCAGATATCGATCCCGAACCGGTCGCCAAGCCGCGAGAACTCGTTGGCGACGGCGATGTTCACATCGCGGTAGGTGTTCTCCATTAATTTCACCATCTCGGCCGTGGTCGAATCGGTCATCAGGATTTCGCCCTTCACGAAACTGGCGTACAGCTCGTGCCCGGCCTCGGAGGAGGCCTGGTTGACCCCGCCAATGACGCGGGCGTTCTCGACCAATTCGTGCAGGATCTTCCCCGGCAGGACGCGCTCGGGCGAGTACGCGAGATGGAAATCGTCCCCGGCTGATTAGGCCGCTCTGCTCGAGGATCGGGGCCAGCAGGTCGAGCGTCGTGCGCGGCGGGGAGGTGGACTCGAGCACCACCAGGTTCCCCTTCCGAAGATGGGGGACGATGGATTCGGCGGCAGACCGCACGAAGCTCATGTCGGCGCGCTTCTCGTCCGTGATGGGGGTGGGGACGGCGATGATGAACGCATCAGCCGTTTCAGGCGCCTCAGCATACGGTCAGGTTGCCGGATTGGAACGCAGACTGTACCAGCGTTCGCAGGCCAGGCTCCTGGATGTGGATCTCACCGTTTCGCAGGATATCCACCACCTGGCGGTTTACATCGACCCCGAGCACCTGCATGCCGTGCATCGCAAACGTGCTTGCGGTTGGCAAGCCGATATAGCCGAGTCCAAGTACACAAAGGCTGTTGAAGGGCACATCTGCCTCCAAAAGTAGACCCGGCTATTATCCCATATCCCGCGAATGCCTGAAAACCAGCGCTGCACGAGAATCGCTCCCATCAAAGTTGCCGCCAAAGCGTGGGTTACAATCGACGTTATGCGACCCGAAAAAACCGCCAGGCTCTGGGCATGGCTCGCGGCTGCCCTGCTCCTGCTGATCGTGCTCATCGTTATCGCCGCCGATCTGGGCTGGGCAGGAAGGCTCTTTCCCTGGATCGTATACGTGCCCGGCCAGGATGTCACCGCCCATTTCATCTTGATTGGCAGCCTGGCGATGCTGGTCAACCTGGCTTTGAACCGCCGCTCGTTCCAGATTGCACGCCGATCGGTTCAACTCGGGAGCGCCGTCATCCTCCTCGTGGTTGCGATCGAGGAATTCAGCCAACTGTGGATCAGCACGCGTGGGTTTTCGCTCTACGACCTGTCCGCCGATATCCTCGGGGTTCTCATCCTGGGCGGCTGGGGTTCCGCGCAACTCCATGCACGCTTCTCCGCCGGCACGAATCCGCCAACTCCAAAGAAATGAGGGGAAGGAAGTACGATGAAGCTTGCAGTAGGATCGGATGAACGCAGCCCATTAACCGAGGCCGTGCTAGCCTGGCTTGAAGACAACGGTCATGCGGTCGAACGCCACGGTCCGCTATCAGGTGAAGAATTAACCTGGCCGCTCGTCGCGCAACGTGTCGCGCAAAGCCTTAGCCGGGGGGATTGTGAAGGCGGGATCCTGTTCTGCTGGACCGGAACGGGGGTCAGCATGGCCGCGAACAAGTTTCGCGGCATCCGGGCTGCACTCTGCGAGGACGCCGAGACCGCGCGCGGCGCCCGGTTGTGGAACGATGCCAACGTGCTGTGCCTCTCCCTGCGGCGTGTGTCGATCCCGCTTGCATTGGAAATCCTCCAGAGTTGGTTCGGAACGGAATACGTGCCGAATGAGGGGGATGATGCCTGCCTGGCGGCACTTGAGGCGATCGACCACGCCAACCGGCCGCCAGGACCCGACTAAGCAGATTTCTCCCCCCTGAGAAACCCGGCAGCGTGTACAATAGGCCGTTCACTGTCGTGGAGGCTGGATGCCGAGCCGCATTCTGGTTGCCGATGGCCTCGCCCGGGAAGGCGTGGACATCCTGAAAACCGAAGCCGAAGTACTCGAAACCAGCGCTCGCTGAAGCGCTGGGGACAGTCGATGCAATCATCATCCGCAGCCGCACACGCCTCGAGCGCAGCGACATTGCCCAGCGGCGTACCCCGCTTGAGAGTTATCGGACGGGCCGGCGTGGGGGTCGACAACATCGACCTGCAGGCTGCACAGGAAAACAAGGTCGTGGTCGTCAACGCACCCGAAGCCACGACCATCGCTGTCGCCGAGCACACCCTGGCGCTGATGCTCGCCCTCGCCCGACAAATTCCGGCCGCCGACGCAAGCATGCGCCGCGGCGCCTGGGAGAAATCAAACTTCATCGGGGACGAATTGGCCGGGAAATCGCTAGGTTTGATCGGCCTCGGCCGGATCGGTGCTGCGGTTGCTGACCGGGCCCGGGCATTCGGCATGCGGATCCTGGCTTACGACCCGTATATTGAACCCGAGGAAGTGCGGCAGAGGGGTGTGGAGCCATGCGATTTGGAGGCGCTGCTGACGAGGTCGGATGTCATCAGCGTCCACGTCCCGCATTCGCAAGCCACGCACCACCTTTTAGGCAATGAACAGTTCGCCCGCATGAAACGGGGTGCGTGGTTGATCTCGACTTCACGCGGCGGGGTGATCGATGAACAAGCCCTGCAAAGGGCGCTCGAGGGCGGGCAGGTAGACCGGGCGGCATTGGACGTTTTTTCCGAGGAGCCGCTGGCTGGTTCTCCCCTGCTCACACAGGCACGGACGATCCTGACGCCCCACGTCGGCGGCCAGACCCGGGAAGCACAAACGCGCGTCGCCCTGGATATCGCCAACGAGGTGCTGGCCGCCCTGCGAGGTGGCGACCTGCGTTGGCGTATTATCTGAGCAAACAGAATAGGAGAAACAATGGGAAAGAAAATTGAAGCGCTGCGTGAGTTGTTGGGCATCGTATCTGATCTCTCAAACACGGCTGCCCTGCTCGGCTGGGATCAGCAGACCTACATGCCCCCGGGTGGCGCCAGTGGACGGGCGATGCAGCTTTCCACCCTGAGCACCCTTGCCCACGAGTATTTCGTCAAGGACGAAATGGGGACTGCAATTGAAGCTGCCAAGGATGAGGCCGGGGGACTGGCACCCGATTCGAACGAGGCCCGGCTCGTGCGCAAGACCGAGCGCGATTACTTGAAGGAAGTCAAGGTGCCCTCGTCCTGGGTGCGGGAGTACTCACGCGTGACCGCGATGGCTCACCAGGACTGGGAGCAGGCCAGGGAGCAGGCGGATTTCAAGCGTTTCCAACCCCACCTGGAGAAGATTGTTGAACTGCGCCGGCAGTATGCGGACTTCTTCTCCCCTTATGACCACATCTACGACCCGCTGCTGGATGATTTCGAGCCGGGCATGAAAACGAACGAAGTGAAAGCAGTCTTCGATGCCCTGCGGCCACGCCAGGTCGAACTGGTCCAGGCCATCTTCGAGCGTGGGCGCCCGGTGGATGATTCCTTCCTGCACCTGGATTATGACGTCGACAAGCAGTGGGATTTCGGGGTCGAGGTCATCAGCGCCTTTGGCTATGATTTCAACCGGGGTCGGCAAGATAAATCCGTGCATCCCTTTACGACCTCCTTCGGACTGGATGACGTACGCATCACGACCCGACTGGCTAAGGATTACTTCAGCACTGCTTTGACCGGCACCATGCACGAGGCCGGCCACGCCCTGTACGAACAGGGCATCGACCCGGCGCTCGGGCGGACCCCGCTCGCCTCCGGCGCATCGTTGGCCATGCACGAATCCCAGTCCCGGATGTGGGAAAACATGATTGGCCGCAGCAAGCCATTCTGGAAGTTCTATTTCCCCAAGCTCCAAGAGTCGTTCCCGAGCCAATTGGGAAAGGTCACGCTGGATGACTTTTACCGGGCCATGAACAAGGTTGAACGGACCTTCATCCGCGTCGATGCCGATGAGGCGACCTACAACCTGCACGTCATGCTGCGTTTTGAGCTGGAGATGGCGCTCATGGAAGGCTCGCTCGCCGTCAAAGACCTGCCTGACGCCTGGAACACGACCTTTGAGGATTTCCTGGGGATCGTCCCCCCGGACGACGCGAAGGGCGTACTCCAGGATGTACACTGGTCAGGCGGCATGATTGGGTATTTCCCGACCTACTCGCTCGGGAACCTCATGGCCGCCCAGCTGTGGGAGAAAATCGAACAGGATCTCCCCGACCTGGAAGCGCAGATCGAGCGCGGCAAGTTCGACGCGCTGCTTGGCTGGCTGCGTGAGAACATCCACCAGCATGGCGCGAAGTTCGAGCCGATCGAGCTGCTGACACGTGTGACCGGGAAAGGGCTCGATGCAGATCCCTACATGCGCTATCTGAAGGGAAAGTACTCCGGGGTCTACGAGTTATAAGCATCAGTCCTGCTTCGCCGGAGTGGTTGGAGGTTCGCTTGACACTGACTAATGTTCACGACGCCATGGCAAACTCGGTGCTGATGTTCACCCTCATCGCCGGGCTCTGGGGCATCATCAGCCGCGTGCGCGGCAAGCCGATGACGGGCAACTACTGGGGCATCCTGGCCGTGGGTGAGCTCCTGATCATCGGCCAGGGGATCCTGGGAGCAGCCCTGTGGATCTCCGGCGCCCGGCCGGGTCGGATGGGGATCCACATCCTGTATGGGATCGTGGCCGTCATCGCGCTGCCTGCCTACTACGCCATCACCAAGGGCCGGGACGACAAGGAAGTCGTGCTTGTATACGGGCTTGTTGAACCTCTTCCTGGCCGCGATCAGCCTGCGGGCTGCCGCAACTGGGGTATAACGTCGCACCATGGCCACCATCCTCGTCGTTGACGATCAGACCCCGACGCTCGACCTGATGGCGGCGACCATCCGCATGCTTGGCCACGACCCGCGCCTGGCGCAATCCGCCCAGCGTGCGCTGGATCTCATCGCTGAAACACCGCCCGATCTGGTGCTGCTGGATCTGATGATGCCCGGCATGAACGGTCTCGAGATGCTCACCAAGCTGCGCTTGACGCCAAACGGGTCAACCCTGCCGGTGGTCGTCATCACCGCCGGGGGCGAATACGACATCAAGGATCGCGTCCTGGAAGCCGGCGGCACCGCCTGCTTGCAAAAACCCATCAACATGGAACAGTTGGCAAGCATGATCCAGAGTGTGCTCACAGATGAGTGAGCAAGACAACCCAAACGACGATTACCGTCCTCGAGGGTGACCAGACCGGTCAAGAGCTGCTCGAGGAAGCCCTGCGGGTGCTCGATCCGCAGGTGAGTCAGGTGTCCTCTTGCCTTCGAACGCTTTGACTTGAGCCTCACCAACCGCCGGCAGACGAACAATCAAGTCATCCATGATGCGGCCAAATCGATGACAGACTGCGGCCTGGGTTTGAAGGCAGCCACGATCACCCCCACCGACCCGGATGACGTCGGCAGCCCGAACGCGATCCTGCGTGAGGCGATCGATGGGCGCGTGATCCTGCGCACCGGGCGGCGCATCCCGAATATCCGTCCCGTGGGCGGGGTCCATGCCCCGATCTCGGTCGTGCGCATGGCCGTCGGCGGGGCTTACGGCGCCCAGGAATGGCGCGAACTGGAGGAGAACGGCCAGGAAGTCGCCTACCGCACCGAGCGTATCTCAAGGCGGACCTGCCGATCGGTGGCCGAATTCGCGTTCCAGCACGCCGAACGGACCGGCGCAAAGGTCTTCGGCGGGCCCAAGTTCACCGTCAGCCCGCTGTATGAAGGGATGTTCAAGGAAGAACTCGACCAGGCGGCAGAACGACATCCTGGCGTCCGCTACGAACCGCAGCTCATCGATGCCACGTACGCGCTGCTGCTGCAGAATGCGGGAGAGGCGCTCGTCATCCCTGCCCTCAACCGCGACGGCGACTGTCTTTCCGATCTCGTCCTGCAGATGTATGGCTCGATCGCCGGCTCGGAATCACTCGTGCTCGCATTTGACGAATCGGCCACGAAAGTCTGCGCCGTCATGGCCGAAGCGCCGCATGGCACCGCGCCGGCGCTCGAAGGCAAGAATATCGCCAACCCGATGGCCATGATTTTGGCCGGGGCGGCGCTCCTGAACTATGTCGGCAGCCCGGGCGCCGAGCAGGCTTCGCGCGCGATCTATGAGGTCGACCTTCGAAGCCGTCTACCAGGGCACTGCAACGCCCGATATGCGCGGCCAGGCGAGCACGCAGGAGTTCACCGACGAAGTCATCCGCCGGGTGACCTCCAAGCTTGAAGTCTGGTCCAGCCTGGCCTGAACGGCGAGCCCCGCTACGCAGGACGGCTTCTTGGATCGGCTGCCTGTTCGTGAGCACTCATGCCAAGCATAAGCGACCTCTACAAAAGCGCCCTACTCGTCCTGGCCTTGCCCTGGCCGCTTGCGCACCTGCCCCCGTAACGGCGCCCAGCGGCGAAAGCACCCAGGTTGTCGTGGACGAGGATACCCTTCCGGCCGATGCCGACCTGGAAACGCCGACCGCCGTTACTCCCGGACCGCTCAGCGCCGCCACGCCAGCCATCGTCATTGAACCCCCGTCCGTCATCCCAACGCCCACGTACCCGCCGGCGTCCGTCGGCGTTTCGCAGGAAGAGCTGGCCATCCTCTCCCCGGGGCCAGGTTCGATGGTCCTGTCCCCCATAAGCCTGGAGGGGTATGGCGGGCCCAGCCGGAACAACATGGTCGAGCTGCGGTTGATTGGCGAAGATGGCCGCATCATCACGCGCGGCAACACGGTGCTCTATTCCTATCCGGGACGGCCCGGCTTGTTTTACGGCCAGATCCCCTACACTTCACCTGCGCTGGCCGAGCAAGCCTGGCTCCAGGTAAGGTCCTACGGCGACCGCTATGGTCTGCTGAAGCACTTGACCACCGTCCCGATTACGCTGCTCACGAGCGGCGAGGCGCGCCTCACGACCAGCCTTGCACGGGCCAGAGAAAATTACGATCTTCAACCCGCCCGAGGGCTCGGCCGTGCAGGGGCCGCGTTTGTTCATCGAGGGCGCAGCCTGGACGGAGGGCTCCACCTCGCTCGGGGTCGAGATCCTCGACCTGCGCGGCGCGGTCCTCGCCGCGGCCGAGGTCGAGGTCGATGCTCCCGTGCCCGGCGCGTTGGGAACGTTTCAGCTCGATCTCGAACTCCCGCTCAACCTCTCCCAGTGGATCCGCATCGCCGTCTTCGAACTAGGTGGTGAAATCCCGGGCGTGACGCATTACACCAGCTCTCAAATCTGGCTTTGGCGGTAAAAGCCGCCCGCACCCCCTGGCATCGATCCTGTAACCGGATCAATGAAGCGGACTGCCTGCGGTGATATAATCCGCCACCCTTGAGATGAGTATGCAAAATCCACGTGCACTTCCACACCGAGATGCAAGTTCGCTGCTCTTGCGCAGTCTATTGCTGGCTGCCAGCGCATTGGGCATTGCCCTATTGGGGGCAATCATGCTCATCCTCGGCCTAAGGCTGGCCTATTCCCAGCGCGCCTACCCGGGTGTCTACCTCGGTGGTCTCGCGCTGGGAGGCAAGACCGCAGGCGAGATCGTTGAACTCCTGGCGCCTGCGTACCCCTACGACGAGCAAGGCACGCTCATCCTGACCGATGGCGAGGCAAGCTGGATGCTGACCCCGAACCAGCTGGGGGTCGCCGTGGACTTCGAAGCCATGGCACAGCAAGCGATGAATGTCGGCCGCCAGGGAACCTTCACGCAGCGGATCGAGGAGCAAATCGAGGCCTGGTACCGCGGCAGCGCGCTTTCACCGATCGTCCGCTTCGATCAAGTCGTTGCCGGGCATACCTTGAGCGGGATCGCGGCCCAGACGGACCTGGCCACGATCGAAGCCAGCATCTCGATTGATGGGACCCGGGTCGTCAGCACCCCGGGCCAGATCGGGCGCGCCCTGGATGTACAGGCTACGCTCCTTGCGCTCGAGGAACCTGTCCACAGCCTGCACGACGCCCTCATCCCGCTCGTCATCGTCGAAACACCGCCCAGCGTGCTCGATGCCTCCTCCCTGGCTGCAGTTGCCGAGGATCTCCTGCGCCAGCCGCTGCATATCACAGCTGACGGCGTTGAGGACATCGTCCTGCAACCTGCCACCCTCGCGGGCATGCTGAAATTTGCGCAGGTCGCGGAGGGCGGTGCGGGTGCCTACGCCATGCAGATCGATCCCGCGCAAATGCGAGCCTTGCTCGAACCACGCACGCCCGAACTCGAGCGCAAGCCCGAGAACGCGCGCTTCATCTTTAACGATGACACCCGGCAATTGGACCTGCTGACTCCGGCCATCATCGGCCGCACCCTGGATATCGAAGCCTCGATCACCGCCATCAACGCAGGATTGAACGCCGGTCAGCACAGCATCGGGCTGGATTTCGTCTTTGAGACCCCGCCCGTCGCAGACCAGGCGACGGCTGAGGAGCTCGGCATCTCGGAAGCCGTGAGCGTCGTCTCAACGTATTTCAACGGCTCCAGCCGCGAGCGCATCCAGAATATCACCACCGCCTCCTCGGCCTTCCACGGGCTCCTCATCCCACCCGGCGAAACCCTTTCCATGGGGGACGTGCTCGGGGACATCAGCCTCGACAGCGGCTACGCCGAAGCGCTCATCATCTACGGAGACAAGACCATCAAGGGGGTCGGTGGCGGCGTCTGCCAGGTGAGCACGACGCTCTTCCGGGCAGTCTTCTTCGGCGGCTACGAGATTGTCGAGCGCCATCCTCACGCCTACCGCGTCGGCTACTACGAACAAGGACCCGGGTCCCCCGGGCCAGGCCTGGACGCCACCGTATTTGTCCCGCTCGTCGACTTCAAATTCCGCAACGATACGCCCTACTGGCTCCTGATGGAGACCTACATCTACGGCAACCAGCTCCTGTGGAAGTTCTACTCCGGCTCTGACGGGCGCGAGGTGACCTGGAGCAGCCAGCAGTCGAACAAGGTTGATGCGCCGAAACCGCTGTACAAGGAGAACGGCGATCTCCCGGAGGGGAAGATCAACCAGATCGACTACGAGGCGGACGGCCTGGATGTGGTCGTGTACCGGACGGTGACAGCCGGCGGCACCGTGCTCCACGAGGACGTGATTAAGACCCATTACCTGCCATGGCGCGCCATCTATGAGTTCGGCCCCGGCACGGACCTGCCGAGCGGGGTTGAGGTCGAAGAGAACTAAGCGCCCGCGGCCAAGGCGCAGATTTGACAATCCGGCTGCTCGCGATTATGTTCTAGCGTCGCGTGCACATCTGTCTCCAGCGAGGAAGTATCCATGATCAGTGATGACCTGCTTGAAATCTTGCGCTGCCCATCCTGTGTCCGGGAAAAAGAAGGGTTGCTGAAGCTCCACCACGACACCTGGCTGGTCTGCCAGGAGCCCGATTGTGGGCGCAAGTACCCGATCAAGGACGATATCCCGGTCATGCTCATCGAGGAGGGTGATCGCTGGGTGGACACAGCGGTCGAGGACCTGCCCGTACCGCCACCCGCGGATGGATGAACCAAGCCCAGCAAACCGTTGAAGCGCTCCTCTCGGAACTGAACTCCGGCGACGACCTGCGTGCCGAACAAGCCCTGCATGGCCTGGCGCAGCACGGCGCACAAGTCATCCCCCCTTTGCTCGAAAGGCTTTCCTCCGCCGATCCTGATCACCGCTGGTGGGCTACAGCCGCCCTGGCTCTCATCGACCATGCCGAGGCTCGCAGGTTGATGACCCTGGCGCTGCGAGATCCGGACCTCAGCGTTCGCCAATGCGCCGCGCTCGGATTACGGCAGCAGCCAACAGACGCTGCAATTCCAGCTCTCCTTGATGCGCTCAACTTCCCGGATCGCTTGCTCGCCCGGCTTGCCGGGGATGCGCTCATCGCGCTGGGCGCGCCAGCCGTATCGCCCCTCACTGAAGCGCTGCGTGATGGAGAACCGTCCCAGCGGATCGAGGCGGCGCGGGCGTTGGCCAACATTGATGATCAGGCGGTCATCCCGCCACTTTTTGCCGCGTTGGAGGATCCGTCTGCTCTTGTCGTCCACTGGGCCGAGTTGGGCTTGCAGCGCCTCGGCGTCGGGATGGTTTACTACAATCCCGGATCAGCCTAGCCCACGATCAACCAGGCAACCCACGCCGCAATCATCGCCACACCAAGCGCAAACTTAACCAGGATCGACGCCCCGTAGCCAATCCCCATCCCGAACGTCGCCCGCAATGCGACCCCGGCGTCCTGGTGTCGCACGTACTCCATGATGAAGGTCCCGGCCAGCATACCGATGACGAGTCCCAAGGGACCACCCACCAGCAAGCCGGCGACGCCCAAAACGAGCCCGGTGGCGATGCTGAGGAGCGAGGCGCCACCCTGGCGAGCCCCGGCGCTGCTCATCCAGAGCTCAGAAAAGATGCCGATCACGCCCAATACCGAAATCAGTGCAAAGAACCAGCCTCCGCTCTCCCCCCAGCCAACCAGCAGTGCATACCCCAACGCCGCGATCCAGACGAGCGGCAGGTCGGGCAGGACCGGCAGGATCGTCCCCAGCAAACCGATCAGCATCAGCAAACCGGCCAGGATCGCGTAGAGGACGTCCATCACGCCTCCTGGCCCTGGCCTCGATCCGTTCCACCCCGCCCATGTACGGACGGAGCACATCCGGGATGATGAGGCTGCCGTCGGCCTGCTGGTAGTTCTCGATCACCCCGATCACGGTGCGCGGCAGCGCCAGACCGGAACCGTTCAGCGTGTGCACGAACTGCGGGCGGGCGTCCGCATCTTCCCGGAAGCGCACGTTGGCCCGGCGAGCCTGGAAGCGTCTCGCAGTTGCTGCACGAACTCACCTCGAGCCACTCCCCGCTGCCCGGAGCCCAGAGCTCGACATCGAACTTCTTCGAGGCGGTAAACCCCAGGTCGCCGGTGACCATCTCGATCACGCGGTGCGGTATCCCAAGCCCACGGCACACTTCTTCGGCGTTCGTCACCAGGTCCTCGAGCTCCGCATAGGAGTGCTCCGGGGTCGTGAAGTGGTACATCTCGACCTTGTCGAACTGGTGACCGCGCTTGATGCCGCGCACATCACGCCCGGCGGAAAACTTCTCGCGCCGGAAGCAGGGTGAATAGGCGACGTACTTCAAGGGCAAGTCAGCCCCATCCAGGATTTCATCCCGGTGCAGGTTGGTGAGTGGGATCTCGGCCGTGCCGACAAGCCACAGGTCTTCCTCGGCGTCGTGGTAGATGTTGTCGCGGAACTTCGGCAGCTGTCCGGCGCCCCACATGCATTCCTCGCGCACGACGGCCGGCGGGTATACCTCCGTGTAGCCGCGCGAGGTGTGCAGGTCGAGCATCCATTGGATCAAGGCCCGCTGCAGGCGTGCGCCCATGCCAAACATGACGTAAAAGCGGCTGCCGGAAAGCTTCACCCCGCGCTCGAAGTCGATCAACCCCAACTGCGGTCCGAGCTCCCAGTGCGGGAGCGGCTTGAAGCCGAATTCAGCCTCCGTCTTCGGTTCACCCTCCTGGCGCAGGACCCGGTTCTCGCTCTCATCGGCTCCCACCGGCACGCTCGTCATGCGGCAGGTTTGGAACCAGGTACATCGCCTGTTCGAGGCCCTGGTCCACCTGGCGCAGGTCTTCCTCGAGATCCTTGATGCGCTGGTTGACCCCACCCATCTGCTCGATCAGGGGCTCGCGTTCGGCCTGATCCTTCATCGCGCCAATTTTCTTCGAGGTCACGTTGCGTTCGTGGCGCAGGTCTTCCAGTTCCTGCAGGATCTGGCGCCGGCGTTCATCCAGCTCCAGGATCTCATCGATCGGGGCTTCCGCCTGCAGCGTGGCGATGGCTGCCTTCACCCCCTGCGGGTCTTCGCGGATTGTGCGGATATCAAGCATCGCTCTCCTCCTGGCACACCTATCTGGGATTCAAAATGCCTCCCCATCCGCAGGACGAGGAGGCATACCCGTGGTGCCACCTGCATTTGCCGCGTGCGCGGCCTCTTGAGCTGTAACGGGCTTATCCCGGCTATCCCTTACGGCAGGATTCCCTGCCCCTGCGGGAGCGACTGGCCTGATTCAGGGCCGGCGAAGTGGATTCGCCCCGGTTCCCATGCCGCCTTCACAGCCTACGGCGGCTCTCTGGATGGTCACGCGGGGATACTGGTCTTCGCGCGCGTCGATGATCCAACTTGATTTCTCTGGATTATAGCGGCAGACAGAGGCGAGTCAAGACGTCGCCAGCAGCGGCAACCGCCTAAATTGATAGGACCGATGCTGTTTGACAATCGGTAAGGCTGCGCTTATCCTGCACGCATTGAAAGAATAGCGATAGAATGATCCTGGTGCCACTGAAGGATCATAAGCTCACCGGTGCAAGCCCACAACCGGTGTGGAACGGACTGCAAGCGAAAGTCCAAAACGAAAGGAAGTGTCTGGATGGACATCTTCGAGAAATGCGATTCCTTCATCATCGCCCGCATGGCGAAGGCTTCAGGTCTTTATCCTTATTTCTTAACCATTGAGGACAGCGAAGGCACCGAGGCCGTGATCGACGGTCACCGGGTCCTCATGCTCGGCTCCAATAACTACCTCGGCCTGACGACCGACCCGCGCGTGCGCGCGGCGGCGATCAAGGCGACCGAGACCTACGGCACGAGCTGCACGGGGTCACGGCTTCAAAACGGGACCCTGGCGCTCCATCTCGAGCTGGAAGAGCGGCTGGCGAACTACGTCGGCAAGGAGGCCGCGCTGGTCTTCAGCACCGGCTTCCAGGTCAACCTGGGCGTCATCTCCTGCCTGGTGACGCGCGGCGATGCCGTCGTCACCGATAAGGAAGACCACGCCAGCATCATCGACGGGGCCATGCTTGCGATGGGCGACCTGCGCCGCTTCTCCCACAACGACATGAAGCACCTCGACCGCGTGCTGGAAGGCCTGGACGATAACGCCGGCGCGCTGGTCGTCGTCGACGGCCTGTACAGCACCGGCGGCGACCTGGCCCCGCTGCCGGAGATGATCGAGGTTTGCCAGCGGCACCAGGCGCGCTTGATGGTCGATGACGCCCACGGCTTGGGCGTGATGGCCCGCGGCCGCGGCACCTCCGAGCACTTCGGGGTCACCAAGGACGTCGACTTGATCATGGGCACCTTCAGCAAGTCCTTCGCCTCGCTGGGCGGGTTCATCGCCGGCGACGAGAACATCGTGCACTACATCCAGCACAACGCCCGCTCGTTCATCTTCAGCGCCGCCATGCCCGCCTCGAACGTGGCCGCCGCGCTGGCCTCGCTCGAAATCATGGAGAACGAGCCGGAGCGCGTCGATCGGCTGTGGGAGATCACCGAACGCATGCGCAGCGGTCTGAAAGAGATGGGGTTCAACACCGGCAACAGCGTGTCGCCCATCATCCCGGTCATCATCGGCGAACTGGAACCCGCCCTGAACGCATGGAAGAAATTGTTCGATGCCGGGGTCTACACCAACGCCTTCGTGCCTCCGGGCGTCCCGGAAGGGCGCTGCCTGCTGCGCACCAGCTACATGGCGACTCATACCGATGAGCAGATTGACCGCGCCCTGAACATCTTCGGCGAGGTGGGGCGGGAGCTGGAGCTGATTGACTGACCTCGCCCTGGTCACGGGCGCGACGGGCTTCATCGGCTCCGCATTGGTCCGCAAGCTGCTCTCGGAAGGCTACCAGGTCCGCGCCCTGCACCGCAGCCAATCATCCCTTCAGGCGCTCGAGGGCCTGCAGGTCGAATATGCTGTGGGCGATATCCTCCTGCCAGACACACTCCCCCCGGCCATGCACGGGGTCCGCTGGCTCTTTCATGCTGCAGCCCAATCGGATTACTGGCGCGACACCAGCGGGGTGATCGAGACCGCAACCCAGGGCACGCGCAACATCCTGCAGGCTGCGCTGCAGGCTGGCGTGGAACGCGCCGTCCTGACCAGTTCAGTCCTCGGCGATGGGCGTGCCGGCGGCGGATGAGCTGCTGGACGAAAAGGACACGTTCAACCTGCCGCCAAAACGCTTTCCCTACGGGTATGCCAAATACCAATCCGAACTTGCGGCGCTTGAACTCGTTGAGCAGGGGCTGGACGTGGTCATCGTCAACCCGAGCATCGTGCTGGGTCCGGGCGATGTGAACCAGATCAGCGGCTCGCTGGTGGTCCAGTCGGCGCGTGGGCATGTCTTCCTGTGGGTCGATGGAGGCACGAACATCATCCATGTCGATGACGTCGCCGCCGGGCACCTGGCCGCACTGAGGCATGGCCGCACCGGAGAACGCTATCTCCTCGGCCATGAAAATCTCACCCACAAGCAGATGTTTGAAACCCTGGCGGACATCACGGGCCAGCGCAAACCCTGGCTGCATCTCCCGGCCGCGCTCGTCAGGCCGGCTGCGGCAGGCGTGGACCTGCTGCGCAAGCTGTTCCCGCTGCCGCTCGACGGGGACCAGCTCCGCCTCAGCGCATATTACCTGTGGTACGACACCTCCCGGGCGCGTGACGAGCTGGGTTTCACCGCCAGCCTGGGTTTCGAAACCGCCGCGCGGGAAGCCTACGATTGGTACCGCCAGCAGGGTGTTGTGTGAGATCTTACCTTGCTCCATCATGCCTCTCCAGATGGAGATTGCCGATATAGGCACCCGCCATGCCGCACACTTCTGAGATCCCGTTCACCATCCGCTACGACGAATGCGACGCTTACGGCCACCTGAACAACGCCGTCTACCTGCGCTACATGCAGGAAGCCGCCATTCGCGCTTCGAGCGAGGCCGGCCTTGGCCGCGAACAATACACGGCCATGCGCCGCCACTGGCTGATCAGGGAGACCGAGATCGAATACCTGCAGCCACTGCGAGCAGGTGAGACGGCTCGTCATCCGAACCTGGAATGAAGGCATGCGGCGTGCGACAGCCCGGCGGCGCTACGAATTCTCCCGGCCAGAGGCTGGCGAGCTCGCGGCCAGCGCCTGGACCCATTGGGTTTTCCTTGACAGCGACACCGGACGGCCGGCGAAGATCCCGACCGAGGTTCAGGCGGCTTTTTTCCCCGAAACTAGGCCGTGCGCCGGGGTTTACCCGCATACCTTTTCCCAAGATTCCACCTGCGCCGCCAGGGATCTTCAAGCTGGTTAGACGGGTGGAGTGGCGTGACATCGACCCCATGCAGCACCTGAACAACGCCGCTTATCTCTCCTATGCCGAAGACTGCGCCGTTCAGCTGGCGGATATTTTGGCTGGTCCTTCGACCAGTGGGGCGCGCATGGCCTGGCCTTCGTTGCCCGCAAACACCACATCCAATACCTGCATCCCATCATGCTCGAAGACGAGCTTGAGATCAGCACCTGGCTGTTCAACGTCCGGCGCACCTCCGCCACGCGTTACTACGCCATGCGGCGGGCAGCAGACGGCGAGCTGATGGCGCAGATCGCCACGCTCTGGGCTCTGATCGACCTGGAGAGTGGACGCCCGACGCGCTTCCCATCATCCTTCCAGGAAATCATCGGCCCGAACATCGCGGAATGAAGCGGGGCAAGGCGAGCGGCGTCTGCTTTGTCCTTGCCCGAACATCGCCTACAGACAGTTAACAACGTAGGGGCGCACCGCGGTGCGCCCCTACAACATTCCTAAACAGGTGTAGGGTTTACAGGTCCAGGTTCGCCATCTGCTCGTAGAATTTCCAGCGGGCTCTCACATCCCCGCGCAGCGATTCGAGCAGCGCTTCTGCCCGGGCTGGATCTGCAGCCCGCAGCGAGCGGAAGCGGTTTTGCTTGTAGGCGAAATCCTTGATGTCTTCCGATGGTGGGCGCGAATCCAGCTGGAGCGGGTTCTTGCCCTTCCTCCGCCAGGCGTGGATCAAAGCGGAAGAGCGGCCAGAAACCGCTGTCCTCGGCATCCTTGTGAAGATCGGTCGCCGTCGTCATGTTGATGCCGTGCGCGATGCAGTGTGAGTAGGCGATGATCAGCGACGGCCCTTCGTACGCTTCCGCCTCCTGGAAGGCCTTCACCATCTGGGTCATGTTCGCCCCGTAGGCAATCTGGGCGACGTAGATGTTCCCGTAGGACATGGCGATCGCGCCCAGGTCCTTCTTCGGCATGCCCTTTCCGGCCGCGGCAAACTTGGCCACCGCGCCGCGCGGGGTCGCTTTCGAAGATTGCCCGCCGGTGTTCGAGTAGACACCGGTATCCAGGACGAGCACGTTCACATTTCTGCCTGAAGCGAGGACATGGTCGAGCCCGCCGTAGCCGATATCGTATGCCCAGCCATCTCCGCCCACGATCCAGACTGTCTTCGGCACGAGGTAGTCCGCCAGGCTCAGCATGCGTTTGGCGGCCGGGTCCTTGCTCTTCTCGAGCACCGCCTTCAGCGCCTCCACCCTGGCGCGCTGTTCTTCGATGGCTTCGGTGCTGGTCACGTCTGCGGCCAGGATCTCCTCCGCCAGCTTCGCGTCGCCATTCAGCTTCATCTCGGCCAGGCGTTCGCGTGCGTTGACCGTGAGCTTGTCGATCGTCAAACGCATGCCCATGCCGAACTCGGCGTTGTCTTCGAAGAGCGAGTTCGACCAGGCTGGGCCGCGCCCGTCATCGCGTGCGGCGTAGGGCGTTGTCGGCAGGTTGCCGCCGTAGATCGAGGAACAGCCGGTGGCATTGGCGATGAGCAGGCGGTCCCCATAGAGCTGGGTCAGGAGCTTGACATACGGGGTCTCGCCGCAGCCAGCGCAGGCACCGGAGAACTCAAAGAGCGGGCGCAGGAACTGCGAGCCCTTGGTCGTGTAGCGGTTAAAGAGCGATGGGTCCGGATCCGGGATGGACAGGAAGTAGTCCCATTTCAGGGCTTCCTGATCCCGGATCGGTGCCTGGGGTTCCATGTTGATCGCCCGGCGCTCGGTCTTCTGGCCTTGTTCGTCCTTGGCGAATGCGGGACAGATGTGAACACAGGCTCCGCAGCCGGTGCAGTCTTCCGGCGCGACCTGCAGCGTGTAGAGCACGTCCTCCATCCCACGCCCCTTGGCAGGCACGGCCTGCCAGCCCTGCGGGCGCATTCCCGTTGTCATATCCCACCGGGTAGAGCTTGGGGCGGATGGTGGCGTGCGGGCAGACCAAGACGCACTGGTTGCACTGGATGCATACCTCGGGGTCCCACACCGGGATCTCGAGCGCGATGTTGCGCTTCTCGTAGCGGGTCGTTCCGACCGGGTAGGTGCCGTCATTCGGCAGGAGCGAGACGGGGATGTCCATGCCCCTCCCGGCGATGATCTCGCCGGTCACCTTGCGGACAAACTCGGGCGCGTCGCCTGGGACGGCAGGCCGGATGTGCTGCTTGGAAGTCGCCTTGGAGGGCAGCTCGATCAGGTGAATGCGCTCGGACGCCAGGCTGGCTGCCTTGATGTTCATGTCAACGATGGCCTGGCCCTTGTCACCATACGTATCCTCGACCGCCAGCGTCATCATCTTCAGCGCCTCTTCCTGCGGGAGCACGCCCGAGATGCTGAAGAACGCCGACTGCATGATGATGTTGATCCGTCCACCCAGCCCGAGCGAGCGAGCGAGTGAGTAAGCATCAATCACATAGAACTTGGCCTGCTTCTCAATCAACCCCTGCTGAACCTCGAGCGGGAGCTGGTCCCAAACTTCCTCCGGCGGGTAGGGGCTGTTGAGCAGGAAGGTACCATTCTGGGCGAGGTTGCTGAGGATGTCATAGCGCTCGAGGAAAGGGAACGCATGACAGGCGAGGAATTCGGCTCGCTTGATCAAGTAGGTCGAGCGGATCGGCTGTGGGCTGAAACGCAGGTGGGAGATCGTCCGTCTGGCCGGACTTCTTCGAATCGTATTGGAAGTAACCCTGTGCGTAGAAGTCGGTCGCCTTGCCGACGATCTTCATCGAGTTCTGGTTCGCCCCGACCGTGCCGTCGCCACCCAGGCCGAAGAACATCGCCCGGTGCACACCTTCCGGTTGGGATTCGTAGTCATCATCCCAGGGCAAACTGGTCCCGGAGAGGTCATCCGTGATGCCGACCGTGAAGTGATTGCGCGGCGTCTTCTCGGCCAGGTTGTCGAAGACCGATTTCACCATGCCCGGGTTGAACTCGCTCGATCCGAGGCCATAGCGTCCGCCGACGACGATCGGCATCTCGTCCGGGGCAACCTCCCCGCTGGCAACGGCTTCCGCGATCGCGTTCTGAACATCCAGGTAGAGCGGCTCGCCTGACGCGCCGGGTTCCTTCGTCCGGTCAAGGACGGCGATTTTCCTGGCGGTCTTGGGCAGCGCCGAGAGCAGCGCGGCCCCGTCAAATGGGCGGTAGAGGCGCACCTTGACGACGCCGACTTTCTCTCCCTGGCGGTCGAGATGCTCGACGACCTCGTGCACCGTGTCGGCGCCGGAACCCATCAGGACGATCACGCGTTCGGCGTCTTCTGCACCGACGTAGTCGAACAGGTGGTACTTGCGACCGACGATGCTGGCGAAGCGATCCATCGCGCCCTGGACAATACCTGCCGCCCTGGCATAGTACGGATTGACCGTCTCGCGCGCAGCAAAGAAGACGTCCGGGTTCTGGGCTGTGCCGCGGATCGAGGGTCGATCGGGTGAGAGGCCGCGCATGCGGTGGGCGATGACCCACTCGTCGTCGATCATGGCCCGCATGTCGTCTTCGGTGAACTTTTCAATCTTCTGGTACTCATGCGAGGTCCGGAAACCATCGAAAAAGTGCAGGAAGGGCACGCGCGCCTCGAGGCTCGCGGCCTGGGCGATCAAGGCCATGTCCATGACTTCCTGCGGGTTGTTCGAGGACAGCATCCCCCAGCCGGTGGCGCGCGCCGCCATCACGTCTGAGTGATCACCAAAAATGGAGAGCGCCTGCGCCGCGATGGCCCGGGCTGCGATGTGAAAGACCGCGGGCGTGAGTTCGCCGGCGATCTTGAACATGTTCGGGATCATGAGCAGCAATCCCTGGGAGGCGGTGAAAGTTGTCGTGAGGGCGCCCGACGTCAGTGCCCCGTGCACCGCTCCTGCCGCGCCGCCTTCGGCCTGCATCTCCGTCACGTTGGGGACGGTTCCCCAGATGTTGGGCTGACCGTTTGCCGCCCATTCGTCCGCCATCTCGCCCATCCCGGAGGAGGGCGTAATCGGGTAGATCGCGATCACCTCGTTCGTCGCGTAGGCCACGTAGGCTGCGCAGCTGTTACCATCGAGCGGGACGAGCTCGCGGCTGTCTTTCTCCTTCGCCATGAAGAGCTCCTTTCAATCGAGAAGTATTATGCCTTGTTGTTAACAGGGGAATCCTTTGGGCAATCCCCATCAAGTCTAGACAGCTTTACCAGGGGCTAATAGTGTAGGAGAACACCCTAAACTGGAGGATAACTGTCACTATTACGAGGGTCCCTTTTCCACGATCCTTAAATGGTCATTGGAACTCGCTCCGGGAGGCAGCATGGCAACCTTAAAAACAACCTACATGGGGGTCGAGATCAGCTCGCCGCTGGTCGTCGCCGCCAGCTCCATTTCAAGTTTCTTGGACCGCATCAAGCTTGCCGAGCAAGCCGGTGCGGGGCTGCTCGTCATTCGCTCGCTGTTCGAGGAGCAAATCCAGTTGGACGCCTTGAAGCTGGAGGAAGCGCTCTCGGTCGGGGCTGACAGCTTCGCCGAAGCGCTCTCCTACTTCCCATCGATCGAACATGCCGGTGCTGACGAGCACTTGATGTGGATCGAAAAGACACGCGCCGACACCAAGCTCCCGCTCATCGCCAGCCTGAACGCCGTCTCGCCCGGCTCCTGGACGCGCTACGCCAAGCAGCTGGAATCGACCGGGGTAAACGGGCTCGAGCTAAACGTGTACGCCGTCGCTGCCAATCCCTCCCAGACGAGTGCCGAGATCGAAGTCCACGCTGTACGAGATTGTCGAATCGGTCGTCAGCGAGGTGGATATCCCGGTTTCGGTTAAGCTGAGCCCCTTTTACACCTCGGTCGCGAACGTGGCGGCCGAGCTCGACAAGCGCGGCGTGCGCGGGCTGGTGCTCTTCAACCGCTTCCTGCAGCCCGACATCGACCCCCAGAGCGAAAAGCTGACGCTGGAGATGGTCTACAGCACCGCCGCCGAGCTCAAACTGCCGCTGCGCTGGGTGGCGCTGCTCTACGGGCGGATCGGGGCTGACCTGGCGTTGAACACCGGCGTCCATTCCGGCACCGACGCGGCCAAGGCGATCTTGGCCGGCGCGCAGATTGTACAGGTTGCCTCGGCCCTGCTCGAGAACGGCATCCCGTACATGTCCACCATGCTGCGCGAGCTGGAAGGCTGGATGGATGAACACGGCTACGACGCGGTCGCAGACTTCCGGGGCAAGATGAGCCAGAAGAAGACCGACGACCCGATGGCCTTCGAACGGGCGCAGTACGTCAAGCTGCTCATGGGTCAGAAGTAAGCGGACCAGTTCCGCTCGAATACGAAAGGGCGGCTCATGGCCGCCCCTTTTAATGTTGCTACCTGGGAATGAATGGCTCGTGGTGCTAGAGGACGATGGGAAAGATCAAGTTCAGGATCAAGCCCAGCACAAACATCCCCCCGGCCAATTTGTTATGGTAGAAGGCGGCCGAGACGAACCACAACGGCCAGACCGGGTAATCCGGCGGCGGGCCGCTGGGCTTGGGTTCGTTGTAAATCTTGATCACCTCGCGCAGGCGGGGCAGCGCCAGCACGACCAGCAGCACCCACACGCCCAGCGTCCCGGTCAGGACGAGCGCCAGCACGATCAGGTAGTAACCAACCATCAGCGCCTGGTTCAGCCAGAGCGAAGCGCGTGCACCGAAGATGACCGGCAGGGTTCGGATGCCCTTCTGTGCGTCAACCTCGATCTTGTCGATGTGCTTGCCGATCAAGACCGTTGTCACGACCAGCGCGTACGGGATGCAGGCCAGCCAGACCCCGACCGGCGGCAGCGCACCCGCCGTCACGTAGTATGTCCCACCGATCATCAGCGGACCCCAGACCAGGAACACGCCCGGTTCCCCGAGCCCATGATGCTTGAGCTTGATCGGTGGCGCGACGTAGAAGACGCTGATGAACAGACCTGCCAGCGCAAAGGCCAGCGTCAGCCACCCGACCGTGACGATGAAGTAGGCCATGATCAAGGCATCAGCCAGGTTGACGACCAGGATCGCAGTTCGCAGCTGGCGCGTGGGTCAACAAGCCTGAAAGCACCGGGTGGGGGGCGTACAAGGCCCGCGTGTAAGCATCATCATCCACCCCGCCTTCCAGGTCGAAGTAGTCGTTGATCATGTTGTTGGCGGCGTGCGCCAGGACCAGCCCGAGCACATGCCAGCACGGCGTGCAAGTAATTGGGGTTGGCAGCCAGCGCAGCGGCAAGCAGCGCCGCCGATCAAGCCCGAAGTGGCCGTCATCGAGAAAACGGCCGCCCGGGTGATGATCAGCCACTTGCTGACAGTGTCCATCTCCTTGTCCGGGGACAGGTTGGCCGTATCGATAACTTCTTTCCAGTTCGAGAGTAATGACATCTTCTGTCCTCACCTTCTCATGTTTCGAAGGTAGTCTACCCGCAAGCCTGGAAGATGTACAGAAATCGTCTGCCCGAGAACATCCTGCTGATACCCCTGATGTGGCGTGCACTGAGCATGACCAGCTCTCGCCTGGTCGGTAGAGCAGACTGGTGCAATTGCCAGCGTGCTCTGATGATTGCGGGAGTCCGACCGACGCTAGAGGCTTATTCCCAGCGGAAAAATCGCCCTGCAAGCGCAACCCCGCCACCAGCGTGATGCCTGCCAATATCCCGATTTCCAGCCAATGCGCGGTCAGCGGGTCGCCGAACCACAGGCCGCGCATCAGGCGTACGACGTATGTCAGCGGCAGGAAATTCGAAATATGGCGGATCGATTCGGGCAGGATCTCGATCGGCATCCCGGCGCCTGATAGGAACATCATCGGGTAGAAGATGATCATGCTCATGACCTGCGCCATCCGTGCTCCGTTGGCGACGCTGGCGATCAGGTATCCGAGTGCGCTCATCGCCAATGTGCTGAGCACAATCGCCAAGAGCAGACGCCGAGATCTGGCCGGCAAATTGGATATGGAAAAGCGAGCCACGCCACGCCGCTTACAAGCAGCATGCCGAGTCACCGTCATCAACAGGTTCGTGGATTGATCAGCCAGGATATAGGTCCACGGCTTGAGCGGGGTCACACGGAAACGCCGCAAGATACCTTGTTCACGATACCCGGCCGTCGTGATCGGGACTGACATCAACCCGATCGTCCCGACGATCAAGCCGCTGTAGGCGGGCAGTGAAACATCCATGCTGCCCCGTCCGCCGAATAGCTCGGCTGGTTCGTTCCCGTAGATCGCCCCGAACAATAAAACCAGCATGGTGGGAAACGCCAGCGTGAAGAACGCCGCTATGGGTTCGCGGAGATAAAGCTTGAAGGAAATCCAGGTCAACTCTTTCAGGCCTCGCATGACTACTCCCTCAACTTTCGCCCTGTCAGATTCAGGAAAACATCCTCAAGAGATGCTTGCTCGGTGCGAAGATCTCGAAAATCCACGCGTTGATCTTCCAATGCGGCAATGACGCTGCTTATGAAATCGTTCTCCCTTACCCTGCACCATGACCCGTTCGCTGTTCAACTCGATCTGTGTAACCCCGGGAAGTTGATCGAGTTGAATCCGGGAAAGATCCCCGCGCACGTGGAAGATGATGCGTTTCTCCTCATCCAGGGACCGGATGAGCGCTTCAGGCGAATCGAGCGCAATCAGGGTTCCATGGTCAAGAATGGCTACTCGGTCGCACAGCCGTTCCGCCTCTTCCATGAAATGCGTTGTCAGAAAGACGGTGCAGCCCGCCTGCCGAATTTCATGCACCAGGTCCCACATTGCATGGCGGGCCTGGGGATCGAGGCCCGTGGTCAGTTCATCGAGAAAAACAAGTTGCGGTCGATTGATAAGTGCCAGCGCGATGTACAGCCGCTGCTTCTGCCCTCCGGACAGTTTCGCGATAGGCGTATTGCGCTTCTCACTCAGCCCCATCCGCTCGAGAAGTTCATCCCCCGGGACAGGGTCAGGGTAGAGTGCGGCAAACAAACGCCAGCGCCTCGTCCACCCGCAACCGCGCAGGAAGATTCGACTCCTGCAGCTGAACTCCGATCTTTTCCACGACAGCGGCTTGCTCGCTCCACGGATCCAGCCCGAGCACAGCCAGCCGGCCGGCGTCGGACTGGCGCAGCCCTTCCAGGCATTCGATGGTGGTTGTTTTTCCCGCTCCGTTCGGCCCGACCATGCCGAAAATCTCACCCTCGTATACTTCGAAAGACAGATCCGCAACCGCACTGACCTCGCCGTAACGTTTGCTCAAGTGTTCAACGCTCGCACGATAGCTTGCATTTCACTACTCCCACATCGCGCCGACGTGCTACCATCACGAGCCGGTGTTGTTCAGAAGATCGGTCAAACGCCCGAACATGTTCATTCAAACGCTCGCCGCCCCTTGTCCGTCAGCCCCAAGGTAGGTTTTCGGTTTCCGCTCGACGAAGGTTTTCTCCGCAGACGACGTATCCGGCTCGTCTTCAAGCTTGCGCAGGTGAGCACCCAGGTTCCCGTCGCGTCAGCTCGAGCGTGCCGCGCAGGTATGCTAAATTCAATCGATTCGTCGACCCCGAGCGAAGCCAGTGAGGCCATGATCCGCAGTCGAACCGGCTGGTGAATGACCGGGTCAAAGTTTGCCATGGCTTACTTCCACGCCCGTGAGTACGTACAGACCGGCAGCAATCAGGCCGCCTCCGCCGGTAAACGCCAGCCAGTATCCGAGATATTCTGGAAGGAGTTGCCAGCCTAGGACGGCCAACACGCTGATCGCCACCCCCATGATCGCCAGCGGCGTGCTTGTCCACAGACCCAGCATGCTGTAGCCCATCGAGATCACCAGCGTTACAAAGAGCAGGTACTGCGTGTTTTCCAGCGGCCACACGACCCAGGTCAGCAGCGCCGGCGTAGCCAATCAAGCAGCACCCAGAACACACCCATCCGCCAGCCATAGGGCGATCGAACCTGCCGAGCGTAGCGCACAATGGCGATAGGTGCTTCCAACAACACCAAATACGTCAAGCCCGAGCCATACAATAGCCAGAGCCCTTTCCAGCAGTTGCGCTTCCCAAGAAAGCCGAATAACCAGACAATGCCCCAGATCACGAACAGAGTAACCGGTGCCACCGCGCGGCGAGCGCCGATGCGAGTTGCTTGCCTGGCATCCTTAATCAATTCCGAGTGATTCGTATGCGTTTCGAATGGGTCCATAGTCATCAACTCCAGAGTACTCTGCCTTATAGAGTACTCTACATCCATTTCTGACTAATTTGTCAAACACCTCGTAAGCGAGCCAAATCGAAGCTGGAGTACAATCGCCTTAGCAGCCGCCACTTGAACCTTGCTTGGAGGACAGGATGCCCGAAGCTGTCATCGTTTCCGCAGTGCGCACCCCGATCGGCGCCCACGCCGGGGCGCTTTCTGCTGTACGGCCGGACGACCTGGCGGCGCTGGTGATCAAGGAAGCGCTGACCCGCGCCGGCGTGCCACCGGAGAGCGTCGAAGAGGTCTACCTCGGCTGCGCCAACCAGGCCGGCGAGGACAACCGCAACGTCGCCCGCATGGCAACCCTCCTGGCTGGTTTGCCGGTCGAGGTCGCCGCGGTCACGTTCAACAGGTTGTGCGCATCGGGATTGCAAGCGATCAACGCCGCAGCCCGCGCCATCCGGGTGGGTGAGGGCGATGTCTTCATCGCCGGTGGCGTGGAGAGCATGTCGCGGGCGCCCTATGCCGTTCCCAAAGCAGAGAAAGCTTACCCCTGGGGCAACCAGACGATGTGGGACACCACCCTCGGCTGGCGTTTCCCGAACCCTGCCCTCACGGAGATGTACGGCAACGATTCGATGGGTGAAACTGCCGAGAACATCCAGGACAGCTACTCGAGCATCACGCGCGAGCAGCAGGACGCCTTCGCCTACGAAAGCCACCGGCGAGCCGTCGCCGCAATCGAGAGCGGCCGCTTCAAGGACGAGATTATCCCGGTCATCATCCCCCAGCGAAAAGGCGATCCGATCGTGGTGGATACGGACGAGCGGCCCCGCAGCGATACGACCCCGGAGGCGCTTGCCCGGCTCAGGCCTGCTTTCCGTGAGAACGGAACCGTGACGGCCGGGAATGCCTCCGGGATTAATGATGGTGCCGCAGCCCTGGTCCTGATGTCTGAGGAGCGGGCAGCGGAACTTGGCGTTCAGCCCATGGCCCGCATCCTGAGCAGCGCCGCAGCGGGAGTTGAGCCGCGCGTCATGGGTCTGGGTCCGGTCCCCGCAACCCGGAAGGCGCTGCAACGCGCCGGTCTTACGGTCAGCGATCTGGGATTGGTCGAACTCAACGAAGCCTTTGCGGTCCAGTCGCTGGCGGTGATGACTGAACTGGGATTACCGCATGAACTGACCAACGTCAACGGCGGGGCCGTCGCGCTGGGTCATCCGTTAGGTGCCTCGGGCGCCCGCATCATGGTCACCCTGCTGCACGAGATGCGCCGGCGTGCGCCTTCAGCACCCCATCCGTTCTACGGGTTGGCCACGTTATGCGTGGGCGTGGGCCAGGGCGAGGCGACGGTCATCGAATGGGTCGGGGAACACCAGGAGTACTAGGGGCGTACATGCAAGGCCATGCTATAGTGACGCCAACGAGGATGGCAACGAGCGCGCGGGATCATTGCATGACCGGACGGGAAGCACACGAGACAGTCTGGATCTCGGCCTTGCGGGCGGCAGCCGGGGTCGCACAGAAGGTAAGCTCGGGGGAAGCGGATGTCCTGCGGGCTGTCTCGGAGGAATTCAACCGGATTGACCTGCGCGGCACGGTCGCCCTGCTGGACGATGACGGCCAGCTCATCATCCAATATCCCTCCATCTCAAGCGCGGTTGCGAAGCAGCTGATCCGAATCAGCGGTTGGTCCATCGCCGGGTATCGTTTCAACCCCAACAAGGTCGATCTTTACAGGGAAGTCATCCAGGGCAGGCAAGCCCTTCATACGGCGAATCGCTCGTCGGTCGTCGGGCAGATGATGCCCGGCGCGCTTGGTCCGCTCCTCGGCCAAATCATGAAGGTCCTTGGCGACCAGCCGATCATCCTCGCCCCGCTGCTGCTTGAGGGGAGCGTCATCGGTACGCTCAACGTCGTGGCCAGTTGGCTCACGCCAGAAGATATCCCCATGGTCGCTGCGCTTGCTGACCATATCGCCATCGCGCTGGGCCAGGTCCGGGCGCGTGCCAAGCTCGAGCGAACCCTCGAACTGCAGCGGCTTCGCAACCTTGTGGTCGAAGCGGTGGCGAGCGAATTGAGCACGGACGAGGTGTTCCAACGTGTGCTCGAGGTCGCCATGGAAACGCTCGCCGCTGATGCAGCCGTGATCGGGCTGATCGACCCGGTGAGCAGGGCGATATCCTATCCCTGTCTCATCGGGCTCCCACAGCGCGCAGCCTCCGACGAAAGCGAAATGGACGGTTTCGTTCAACAGCTCGCAGCATAGTCAGCAACCGATCTTGTCTGACGATTACCGTGAACTGCTGGGCGCAAAGCAAACCTGGATCGAAGCTGACGTGCGCGGTTTCCTGGCGGTCCCGCTCATGTTCGGTGAGCAGGTCATCGGCGGCCTGGGTTTGTTCCGCCACTCGACCCGATCCGCCTTCGAGCCCTCGCAAATCGAACAGGCATCTGCGATCGCCTCGATGGCCGCCATCGCAGTCCGCAATGCCAGCCTGTTCAGCGAGGCTCAGCAGCGCGCCGAAGAATCCCAGACCCTGATCCAGACCGCGCTCTCCATCTCCTCCTCGCTCGACGCGGACACGGTCCTGCACGAGATTGCCCGCCACGCAAACAACCTGCTCAACGGGGATGGCAGCCGGATTCATCTGCTGGACACCGAGGCCGGGGTGCTGCGCTGCGCTGTTGCATTGGAACCGAACGCCCAGGCGATCCTGGGCTTCGACCTGCCGCTCGGCCAGGGACTGACCGGCCACGTGGTCAGCAGCGGCGAAGCGCTCATCATCAACGACCCCGTCGAGGATGAGCGCGGCATCCAGGTTCCGGGCACACCCGAAGACGAGGAGGAGTGCCTGGCGATCGTGCCGCTTTCCGTGCGCCAACGGACGATGGGCGCCATGACCGTCCGCCGCCTCGGGCTGGACAATCCTTTCAGTCCTGCGGAACTCGACCTGCTGCGCGCGTTTGCGGCACAGGCGGCGATCTCGATCGAGAACGCGCACCTCTACGGGCAGATTGAATCACAAGCCCAGCGGCTTGAACGCCAGGTCGAGGAACGGACGGCCGAGCTGGAATTATCGGAAGCACGCTACCGTTCGCTGGTGGAATCTGCCCAATCGGGCATCTTCCATATCGGGGCAGACGGCCGCTTCATCTATGTCAACAGCACGCTTGCTCACATGGCCGAGGTCACGCCGGAATCGATGATCGGCGTACATTATAAGGACACCGCCTTCTTCACCGAGCAGAACATGAAGAACCTGGTCTCACATTTCCAGAACAGGGTACGCGGGGACCGTCCTCCAAGCGAGGTCTTCGAGGCCATATTCATCTCCAGCTCCGGCAGGGAGATCCCGGCGCTGGTTGGGGTGAGCCTCATCGTGGATGAGCAGGACAACCCACAGGGCGTGACCGGCGTCATCACCGACATATCAGACCGGATCACGCTCGAGGAGGACCTGGAGGCTGAGCGTGATCGTCTCGATGCCATGCTCACCCACATCGGGGACGCGGTGATGGTGACGGATGACAAGGGCTTGATCCAGTTCGTTAATCCAGCCTGGGAGCGCCTCAACGGCTACAAGGCCAGCGAGGTGATGGGTAAAACCCCGGGCTTCCTGGGTTCGGACGAACAGGACGCAGGTTTTTACGAGGACATGCAGGCGACGATCTTCGCCGGCGACGTGTTCAAGGGCGATGTCATCAACCGGCGCAAGGATGGCAGCACGTACGAAGCCGCCCTGACCGTCACCCCCGTGGTCAACGCGGAGGGCTCGATTGTCAGCTTTGTATCCGTCTACCACGACATCAGCGCGTTGAAAGAGCTTGACCGCTTGAAGTCACAATTCGTCTCGGACGTCTCTCACGAGCTGCGCACCCCGCTAACCAATATCCGCCTCTACCTGGACCTGCTGAAACGGGTGGAAGACAAACAGAAGGTCACCAGCTACCTGGCGACCCTCTCGCGCGAGAGCGAACGCCTGGCGAACCTGATCGAAGACCTGCTCTCGCTCTCCAGGCTGGATGTTGACGCCACCCCGCTGAACACGCGCCAGGTCGACATCAATGACTTGCTGGCTTCGCTCGCCAATGACCGGGCGTCACTCGCCTCCGAGCGCCAGCTCGATCTGGAGCTGGAGATCGACCCGGAACTGCCGTTGATCGAAGGTGATGAGCGCTTGCTGGGTCAGATTTTTACGAACCTGCTCACCAACGCCATGAACTACACGCCGGCCGGCGGCAAGATCTCGCTGCGTTCACGCACACAGCACGAGGGGCACACGCGATGGGTGATCGCCGAGGTGCAGGATTCGGGTCTCGGCATCCCCAAGGATGAGCAGCTGGAAATCTTCAAACAATTCTTCCGCGGTACGGCCAGCCGCGAAACCGGCGCCCCGGGGACTGGCCTGGGATTGGCCATCTGCAACAATATCGCTGAACGGCACGGCGGGCACATCCACCTGTACAGCGAAGGCATCCCGGGCCGGGGCTCATGCTTTGCGGTCTGGCTCCCTATCGAAGGCCCCCTCACCCCACCCCCGCCGGGCTTGATCTAGGTTACTCAGCCCGCTGCACTTCTGCGTCAATCGTGTCGAGCCAGGCCTGGCGCGCATCCCGGAATTGGACCCCGAGCTCACGCTGGATTTTCTCGGAACTGTAGCGGAAGGACACAAAGCTTGAGCGCACGACCTCCGGTGAGATGAACGCTGGCTGCCCGGCCAGCCGCAGCATCGGCGCCATCAAGCCGCCGGTGATCATCGCCAGCGACCGGGGGAGCCAGAGGAACGCTGTCCGCCGGCCAAGAGCCTTGACCCAGGTCTCGAGCATGGCGCGGTTCGTCATGACCCCGCCGGCGATGAAATAGTCGCTTCCCGCCTCCCCGCTCTCCGCCAGGCGCAGCAGCGCCTGCGCCGTGTCCTCCACATGGACAAACGAAAACGCGCCGTCTGGACCCCAGACCAGCGGCGGCAGCAGGCGCCGCTGGTACATGCGGAACAGCCGGCCATACGGCGAGTGATCTCCTTGCCCGATGACCTGGGCTGGGCGGCCGACGATGATTGCCTGTCCCCTTTCCCGGCCGGCCTGGATCCGCTCGTTGGCCTCGATCAGGGTTTGTTCATACCAGCTGCCCGGGGGTGTTTGCCTTTGGAACGATTCATCTGCCATGACCCCGAGGGTGTCACCGAGGGCGGTCGTGCTGGAGGTGACCACGATGCGCGGCAAACCCCAGGCTTGTGCTGCATCTAGAGCATTCTGCAGACCGCCGACGTTCACCTGACGCATGCGGCCCCGCGCCGCGCGCGGGATGCCCAGTTCATACCAACCGGCATTGTGCAGGTAGACGTCCGGACGAGCCGTGTCGAAGGCGCTTTGCAGGCTCTCCATGCGGGTCAGATCGCCTGGTATGAGTTCGGCGCCCAGCCCGCGCAATCTTCTCGCCGGCTCGGCCTGCGGATGGCGGGTGAGCACGAACACCTCCCAGCCCCGCTCCAGGGCGCCTGCGCTCAGCCGTTGTCCGATAAAACCGGTACCACCTGCGATCAGCGCGCGCACTGCTTCACCTCGCTTCTGAACGTGAGCCCGCACGGCATGGCATGCATCCAGTGCCATTCATGCAAATTGAAAGACGGATCCGGTGCCGGTCTTGGTCACTTCGATCCGGGTCGGAAAGGCTTCTTTGAGCTCGTCAATGTGGGTGATGACAAGGATCAGGTCGAAATCATCCTGAATGCTGTTGATGGCCGAGATCAAGTGTTCACGTCCACGGGCATCCTGGGTTCCGAAGCCCTCATCGATAAAAAGACTCCGCAGTTGGGCGCCGCTCCGCCGGGCAAGCATGCGCGAGAGGGCGATGCGGATGGCAAAGTCGATCCGAAAAGCCTCGCCACCCGAATACAGCTCGTATGGACGGCTGCCGAGTTCATCCGAGATGATGATGTCGAGCGCCTCGCGCAAATCACCCGTTTTTATCTCACGCTGGGTCTCGATGCGGACATGCAGCCTGCCATCCGTCATGCGTGCCAGGAGTTCATTCGCCGTTCGCTCGAGCTCCGGGACGGCGGTCTCGATGATCATGGCCGGGACGCCGCGCTTGGAAAATGCCTCCCGCAGCTGCTCGTAGAGTCCTTGATCGAAAGCCCGGCGCTCCCTGTCCGCCTGGCAGGCGGCGCGCTGCTGCTCGAATGCTTCGAGCGCCCCCAGCTTCTGGCGGGCACCGCCCACCCGCTCATCTGCCAGGCGTTTCTCGCGGCGCATGCGGTCGAGATCGGCCTCGCTGATGGCTGCGGCCCGTATGCGTGCCTCGCTGCTCTTAATCTGTTCTTCGAGTGCGCTCCTTTGCGCCTCGTCCCCCTCCAGATCCTTTTTCCAGCGCAGCTCGCGCTGGACCAAGGCTTCGAGCTGCTGGGCCGCCTCGCCGGCATAACCTGCGGCTGCCTGCAGCTCGCCCAGCCTCTTCTCCAGTCCTGGCCGCGCATCCAGCTGTCCCTTGAGCTCCACCCGCTCCTTGCGCAGCGAATCCAGGTCCGCCTCGAGCGCGCTGATGCGCTCCCTGTTCACCCGGTACTGTTCGCGGCGCTGGCCGATCTCCTGTTCCAGCACGGTCACGAGCTCATGCCTGTGATCATCGGTCAAACCCTGGCCGCAGGTTGGGCAGAGCGGCTCACCCGCTTCCTGCAGCGTGGTCAGCCTTGCCTTCATAGGCTCTGTTTCCGGTCCCAGGGCTTGGTTAACCCCGGCCAGGTTGGCAGACTCCGCCAGGGCGCTTGCGATGCTCTCCTCGACCAGGTTGAACCGATCCTGGACCGGGGACAGGTCCTCGAGCGCTTGTTGAGCTTGCGCCATTGCGGCCTGGACCGCGCCCAGATCGGCACGTGCGCTCAAGTTCTCGCGCTCGGCGGCCAGTTCGACCAGCTCATCCTTGCGGGCCTTAATGCGGCGGGATAGATCATCGATCTGGCGCTGCAGGGAAACCAGCTCCATCCGGGCACCTTCAATATCCGACCAGCGTTTTTCTGCCTCCGCTAGCTTCCCTCCAACTTCGTCTGCCAGTTGGGTGGCGGAGGCGAGCTCCTGCTCGTGCTCACTGCGCCGGGCGAGCTCGCGCTCGATTTCCTCCAGACGCCCGTCCAGGCGATGGAGATCAGCCTGGGCGTTGTTTGCCTCGACCCGCGCCCGTTCCTCGAACTTCTCCCACACGCCCAATCCAAGGATGTTGGCCAGGACCTGCTTGCGCTGGGTGGGGGTCTTGGTCGTGAACGCATCCGCCTGGCCCTGGACCAGGAAGGCCGAATTGGTAAAGGTGTCGTAATCCAGGCGCAGGAGTTCGTCGATTTGAGCCTGCGTGGCACGGATAGCCGAATCAGACAATCCCCGCCACGATTCAGCCTCCGGTGACCACACCTGGAACTCGAGCAGCGATGTCCCGCGCTTGCCGGACTTGCGCTGGCGGATGACCCGGTACAACGCTTCGCCCTGCGCGAACGTCAGCGCAACACGCATCTCCTTCTTGCCCTGGTGGATGAGATCATCCGGGCTGTTGCTGCGCGCGCGCCCCCACAATGCCCAGGTTATCGCATCCAGGAGGAGGATTTCCCAGCACCATTCTCGCCGGCGAGGCAGGCGACGTGAACCCCTTCGAAGACGAGCGGCGGTGGGTCCTGGTATGCGAGGAAGTTCAGCAGTTCCAGCTGGCGCGGAATCATAACCGTCGTCTCTGGGCGGGCCTGCGTACGAAGGGGGCATCCATCCCGGCCTGCTCAACCATCCAGCAAACCTGCGGCTTTTTCGAGAAGGGCTGTCCTGCGCTCCTCCTCAACCTCCCGGCTGATGAAGTACTGCTCAACCAGTTCGAGCGGGCTGAGCTCCTCCGGGGAGAGTTCGCCAAGCCGGGCGCGAGCTTCGACCTCGAGCTCACGCGAGATGACGTGGCTGGCCGTCATCTCCAGCGCGGCCTCAAGCTCGCGTTCATTCAGCGCAGCGCTCTGCGGCGGAGTAAGCCGCACCCTGACCCGCACGACCTGGCCTTCCAGGTCTTGACCCGTTATTTTTCCCAGCACGGCAGCTGTGGGGTCCGCCTGGCCGCGCACATCGACGTCGATCGTCCGAAAGGGGCGCGCCTGCACAGGGATAAAATCCCAGCTGGTCTCCCCGCGCTTGAGCTCAACCCAGCAGAAGCCCTTGGTCTCGTGCTCCTCGCCGAAGTCGATCCGCTCCAACGAGCCGCTGTATACGACCGGGGGGTAGCCATCCGGGTTGAGGACCTGGTGCTGGTGGATATGTCCCAGCGCAACGTAATCCCAGGCGCCATCAGTCAGCATGGAGGTCAGCAGGGGCAGGTCCCGCCCGAGCATGACCGAGCGCTCGGATCCAAATTTGGCCCCGTCCACGCCGAAATGACCGGCCAGGACGCGCGGCATCTCGTGTTCCCCGGCCTCCTTGGCCAGCGCCTCCAGCCGGCCGGCGACCTCAGCCCGCAGGCCTTTGTTCAATTCGTCGATCGATTTTCCCTGGTACTTCCTCCACGACATCAACCTGTTGCGCATCGGGTATGGCATCCAGGCCAGGTAAACCGGACCCCGCTTCGTCTCCACCACGCGACCTTCATCCCGGTAGCCAACGATCACCCCGGGGACATCCAGCGCGCGGAAGATATCGAGGCTGTTGGCCTTGGCGGCCATGCCCGGCATATCGTGGTTGCCCACCAGGAGCAGGGTGGGCACGCTGTCAGCCAGGCGCTTGATGCGCTGTGCGAATTCTCGCTGCTGGGTAGGCTCGGGGTTGCGGTCTTTGAAGGCATCACCGGCAAACACTGCCAGGTCTGCCTCGTGGGATAGGGCGTGGTCGATGAGCTCATCCAACCGATCGAGGAAATCCGCCACCCGGCTGGATGTGCCAGTGGTTGGATCGAGGCTGCCGTAGTTCTCCATGCCGACGTGCAGGTCGGCGAAATGGAGCATACGGATCGGATCACTCATGGGGCTGGGGCGCTGCCGTGCACCGGAGCGTTAGCCCGGGCGATCGGTTTTGGGACGGTCATACCCGAGCAGGCTCAGGCACAGATAGAGTTCCCCGCGGTGGTGAATCTCCTGCTCGAAGACATGCCACAGGATCCAGCCCAGCTTGGGCGTGCCGTCATCTGGCACCTGGACGATGCGGTTGAAGTCCTCGACATCGAGCGTCTCGAGGTATGCCACCGTCTCGTCATGGACGGCCTCCATCTCAGCCTGGATAGCCTCGACGCTTGTCAGGCTGGACTTCTCTGGCGGCCAGCCATCCAGCTCGCGGCGGATGACGTAATGGATCCACCCCTGCTCGACGTTAATCAGGTGGAGCAGGATCCCGCCCACGCTGCGCCCGTAGCGCTCGCTCGGCTTGAAGGCCAGATCCTTGTCCTTCAGCATCGAGACGGCCCGCATGAGGTCACGCCAGACCTTGTTCCAATGATCGAAATACTGCGCTGCGTTCATGATTGCTCCTTGCGGTGCACCCAACGTTCTAAACCTGCCGGCAACGAATATTCCTCGAGGCGGTCGAGCAGCTTTTCAGGCGAGGCCTCATCGACCAGCAAACCTGAGTGCTCGCGGTAGATGAACTTCTCCGATTTCGCGTGATCAATCAAGGAGAGGAGCGGGGCGAAATAGGCATTTACGTTCAGCACGCCGATCGGCTTTGTGTGGATCCCGATCTGCGACCAGGTTAAAACTTCGAACAATTCGTCAAAAGTGCCGAAGCCGCCAGGAAGCGCTACGAAGCCGTCGGCCAGTTCGACCATTCGTGCCTTGCGTTCGTGCATGCTCCCAACGACCTGCAGCTCCGTCAGGCCGCTGTGCTGCAGCTCGGGCGTCTCGAACATGACCGGGATCACGCCGATCACCTGCCCGCCATGCTGAAGCACCGCATCGGCCAACCTGCCCATCAGCCCCGTCGAGCCTCCACCGTAGATCAGCGTGATCGAGCGCGCCGCGATCGCCGTACCCATTTCGGCCGCCGCATCCAGATAGGCGCCATCAACCAGGTCGCTTGAGCCGCAATACACACACAGGGTTTTCAATGCAGTTCCCGCTCCATTCATGTGCTCGATCGACCGTTCATCGCCGCCTGGATGTCAGCGGCCTGGGTATCGAGCTCTGCCCGCTTTGCTCGCATCGGCGCTTGCCTGTGCAGCCCAATACCAGCACCATCCCCAGCGAAGCGCGGTATGACATGGAGATGAACATGCCGCACGACCTGCCCGGCGGCAGGGCCATCCGCCATGTAATAGCCGATGCTCTCGGCGCGAAGTTTGCTCTGACGCAGGGCAGCCCCGAGCCGGCGCCCGAGTGAAAACACGCGCAGGCTTAACTCTTCGGGCAGATCGCCCAGCAAGACAGCATGCATGTTCGGGATGACGAGCAAATGGCCGGGCACGACCGGGAAGAGATCCATGAATGCAGCTACAAACTCGTCCTGGTAGAGCATGCTTGCCTCTGCCTCACCGGCGGCAATCCGGCAGAAGATGCATGGGCTCGTGGCACCCATCTGGAATTCGTCCTCGCTGGCCGATCACGCTGCAGCCTGGAGCCCTCCTCCCGGTCTACAGCACGGTGCGCACATTCTACCATGGGGTACCTGGCCACCGTCCGCAGGGCTTGACGAGCCGGTGTATGAACAGCACAATGTTGGGCGTTGAAGCCCGGAGGCATCTGCTATGCGCGACATCTTCCCCATCCTCATCCTGAACGCCCGGCCTGCCGCCGGGAAAAGCGAGATCATCCATGCCCTGCAGGAGATCCCCGCGTCCACCCGGCGCGAACGCTTCCATATTGGGGAGCTGAAGATATTCGATGATTTCCCGATGCTGTGGACCTGGTTCGAAGAGGATCAGCTGCTTGAGCAGGTTTTTCATCGCCCGCGCCTTCACACCACGCCCGATCAGTACTTCATCCACAACGACCTCTGGCATCTGCTCATTCGCCGCCTGGCGCTTGACTACGAGAAGTGGCAGCGGGACGCTGCTGAGGGGTACACGGCCATTATCGAGTTTTCGCGCGGCTCGAGCCGGGGAGGCTATCGCGCCGCCTACCCCCACCTGGGCGAATCGATCCTCAGCCGCAGTTCAAGCCTCTACATCCAGGTGTCATACGCCGAATCGCTGCGCAAGAATCGAGCCCGCTACAACCCCGACCGGCCAGACAGCATCCTCGAGCATGGCCTGTCAGATGAAAAAATGGACCGCCTCTACCAGGAGGATGATTGGCTTGAGTTCTCCTCGGCCGACCCGGACTATCTCCGTGTAGATGAACTGCGGATACCGTACGTCATCTTCGAGAATGAAGACGATGTCACCTCGCGCGGTGGAGAAGCCTTGATCGAGCGCCTCGAGTTGGCCGCCCAGCGCCTGTGGGAGCTCTACTTGAAACAGGCGGCGGTATAATTTCCCAGCCAAGCGGACGAGTAAACCCAGTGGAGAAACTATGAAACGCCTGCCCATCGCCTTGCTCCTCGCCACCTTGCTTCTTTCGCCCGGAATCCAAGTGCACGCTCAAGGGAACGTCGTCCAGGCCGTGATGTTTTACTCACCGGCCTGCCCACATTGCCACCAGGTCATCACGGTTAACATGCCCCAGATATCGCAGCAGTTCAACACCAGCGTGACCTGGAGCTACTACGGCGAAGATTACGACCCCGCCAGCGATGAAACGCCGCCGGTGGTTGTGATGCAGGGCGACGCGCTGCAGGTGATGTATATAGATACGACGACTGAAGCGGGCAACGATCTCTTCAGCGCCGCGATCGAGCGCTTCGAAGTACCCCAATCGGATTGGGTCGTGCCCTTCATGATCATCGGCGACATCTACTACACCGGCTCGGTAGACATCCCCGAGCAGCTGCCGCGCATCGTTGAGGCGGCGCAGACAGAAGGTGGAATCTCTTGGCCAGACATTCCCGGCCTGAACGGTTACATCGAACAGCTCCAGCCATTTCCCGATCAAGCCCCGGCGGCAGGTGATCCGGAGCCGACCCAGGATGCGGCTGCACCCACATCTGCGCCGCCGGAAATCGAACCTGCACCGCCGCCAATCCTCGACCGAACCGCTGCTGACCTCTCAGTCGGGGAGCGCATCATGCTCGACCCGGTCGGGAACTCCCTCGCCATCGCAGCCTTGATCGGCATGCTGCTGAGCCTGGTCGCGGCGGGTCTTCGCTGGAGCGGACGGTTCGCCCCCGCTCAGTCCGCACCACTCTCACCATGGATAGCGGTCCTGGCCATCCTGGGCTTGGGCGTGTCGGCTTACCTGGCTTACATCGCCGCGACCGGGAACGAGGCGGCCTGCGGTCCGGTCGGCGACTGCAACGCTGTAGCCCAGAGCGAATACGCCAACTTGCTTTTTGGCATCTCGAATGGCGCTCTCGGAGCGGCGGGCTACGCGCTGATCCTACTCGGGTGGCTTGCAGCCCGCTTCAGCACGGGCGATATTAACCTATGGTCGCGCGTGGGGCTCTTCGCGGCAGGATTGGTAGGGACCTTGTTCTCGCTCTACCTGACATTCCTCGAGCCATTCGTAATCGGGGCCAGTTGTGCCTGGTGTCTCACGTCGGCCGTGTTGATCACCGCCTTGATGCTCTTGAGCGCCGGGCCCGCTCGAGGCGCCTACCAGGAACTTCGCAAACCTGGTTGACAGGAGCCTGGCGTTTAACGAAATCCGGGCTCAAACAGGCGTACTTCAAACCGCGTAGATCCATACCGCGCCCAACGTGCGTATTCCTCATGTGACGAATCCGCTATATTTGCATCGAATCAAGTAGACGATTTGCGTCAACGTTGATGGAGGAAAAAAATGGGTTTCGCAAGCTTCATGTCAAGCAGCACAGGCCGGGTTCTACGAGTGGTCGCCGGGATAGCCCTGATCTTGGTCGGGCTCATGCTCGTCGGAGGGACCTGGGGGATCGTACTCGCGGTCGTCGGCCTGGTCCCCTTCCTGGCCGGCATCTTCGATGTGTGCGTCATCGGCAAGCTGCTCCTGGGCACGCCCTTCAAGGGCGCCGATGTCCGGGCAAAGATCGACGGGTAATCTCGAGCTGGCAGGGGGGCGAGTTCCCCCCTGCCAGCTTTCAACCCCATGATCGAACCGCTGTACACCCTGCTCGCCGTCGTAGTTTACGGCGCGCTGCACAGCCTGTTGGCAACGGATCAATCCAAGCGTTTTATAGAAGAAACATTCGGGCCCGGTGCGAGGCGCCTCTACCGCATCGCCTACAACCTCGTCGGGGGCCTGACCTTCCTGCCGGTCCTGGCAGTTACGGCCAGGTACCCCGGTTCGCCGCTCTACGCCATCCCTTGGCCGTGGACGCTTCTGTCTGGCCTGGGGCAGGTGCTGGCCGTGGTCTTGCTGTTGGCCGGACTGCGTCAAACCGATGCGTGGCGCTTCCTCGGTCTGCGGCAGCTTCTGGAAGTCGAAACCACCTCCCCGGCGAAGTTCACGACGAACGGGGTTTACCGGTATGTCCGCCACCCGCTCTACAGCGCCGGACTGGTTTTCATCTGGCTGACGCCCGTCATGACAACCAGCATCCTCGCGCTTAATATCGGGATTTCACTTTATCTCTACATCGGGAGCGTCTTCGAGGAGCGCCGGCTGATGCGCGAATTCGGTCAGGCCTACCTCGAATATCGCCGGCAGGTGCCGAGGCTGTTCCCGCGCCTGTCGGCTTGACACGTTTTCCTTAAATTCCAACGAGCTGATTAAAAGGGTGTCCTTACCCTGATGCTCCTGCGTCCTGGAGCACCCATCCCCACTTCGGGATCTCTGAGCGAGCCAGGGACCCGGGGTCGAGGTCCATCAATTGCCGGGTAAGCCGGCTCAGCAGGGTATAGCCGCCGTGCTCCGCTTGACCTGAGACACGCTCACCAAGGTCTTGGGCAAGCGTTTCATTTCCATTTGCCAGCGCCAGCATGACCCGGACCATGCCGCGCTCGACATCGACCTCCGGCCCTGCGCCTTCCGGCGCGGGAGAATCGGCGATCGCAGCTGCCTGGTCGAGTTTTCCCTGCGCCAGGTAGGCTTGTGCAAGGTGATTCTCGAGGTTGCCGCGCAGGCGGTTGTCCTCCCCGGCAACCTCCAGCGCCAGCGCGCCGGACAACGTTTTTTCCCCTTCATCGGGTGCGCCCGACAATGTCTGCGCCAGGCCAAGCGAATCGAGGTAAATGGCCTGCGCCCGCTGCTCACCGGTATCCCGGGTTGCTTCCAGGACTGCTTCCAATGCCTGGCGGCCATCGTCAATTCGGCCAAGGTTTAGCAGGAGCAGCCCCCGCAGCGCTTCGCTGTTGGCCCAGCCCTGAGTATCTCCCAATATGAGCTTGAGCTCACACGCTTCTTGCGCGCGCTCGATGGCCTGCGCCAATTCGCCGCGTACGTGGTGCAGGATCGCCATCGTATTCAAGAGGCGTGCCAGGGCGAAGCTGTCCCCGATCGCCTGCAGCCCGGTGTACGCTTCCTCGCTCACTTCGAGCGCCCGCTCCAGCTCGCCCTGCTCATAGTATGTCCCGGCCAGGTTGACCATCGAACGGTATTCGAGCTCCAGTTTTCGCCCCCGGCGCGCTGCGCGTATCGCTTGCTGCCAGGCTTCGATCGAACCCAGGTAATCGCGCCGGATGCGCAAAATCGTACCCAGCATGGTGTAGGCAGAAGCACCGGCCTCGAGCGCAGCTTGCGGTGCGAACCGTTCGATCTCCTTGACCATCTGCAGCACATCACGTGCGCTCTGCTCGGCCGAGTCCAGCTGGGTCGTCATAAGCTGCGCCCGGGCCATGGAGGCTGCCAGTTGTGAGCGGACGAGCGGTGACCCAGCCCCCAAGGCATCCATCGCCTGCTGCAGCAAATCGGTCGCCTCCTGCACCTGCGTCCGCTGCATGAGGCTGTTGGCCAGGCGCAGCGCCAACTGGGCCCAGGCGATAGGGCCAACCTCCTGCCGGGGGGTCAGGTCGAGCGCCTGGCGGTAGTACTGTTCCGCTTCCCCGGCGCGGGCTGTGTTGACAAGCAGGTCGCCGAGCAAGGCCAGCAGTCTGCGCTTCAAGCTGTGATCCTGGACCTGGCTGGCGTCGTCTTCAAGGACCCGCTCGACGACCCGGGCCGCGTTCCCGGCCTGGCCGCGGTTGCGCAGATCACCCACCTGATCGGTCAGCCAATCCACGACCTGCTCGATCTCACCCGCCTGAGCCAAATGGTAGGCGGCTTCGACCGCATCTCCTGCAGCACCGGTCATACAGCATTCAGCCGCTGCCTGGTGCAGCCTGCGCCGCTCATCGGGTTCGCTGGTCAATCGGTGCTGGATATGGGCCGTGATGAGCGGGTGCAGGACGGCCTGGTTGGGATGGTCGATCAATTGGCGTCGGCGGGCTTCATCGATCGCTTCGCTCACCACACCGGGTGGAGGGATGACTTCCTGGAGACACTTGCCAACACCTGGCTGGTATAGGTCCACCGGGATGCGGAACAGGGACAGCCACGAGATGAGCCGGCGCGTGTCCGGCTGCAGGTCCTTGAGCATCGTGTCCAGGATGTAGGCGGATACGGTCGGTTCAAGCGCCAGTCCATCCATGTAATCCGCGCCTTTAACCATGACCTCCCCCAATGCCAGGCGCATCAACATTGGATTGCCGGCCGTCAGACCATGAAGCCGTTCGACCAGGTTCCTTTCGGCCTCGTCGGTCAAACCCCGGATAAGTTCATGACTTTCCTCAAGCTCCATCCCGTCCAGCCGCACTGTCATCGTCCCGGATCCCGGTAGCGCCTCGCGGCTTATGTACAGGATTGTTACGCCTTCGATACGCTGCCAGCGTCCAAGGGCATTCCAGGCAGCTTCGTCTTTCAATTCATGGATGTCATCGATGCACAGCAGGCAGGGCGTCGCCGCCAGGGCCGATGCAATCACGTTCATTTGCTGATCGAGCGCAGGTCCTTGCGCAGCCTTACCCAGCAGGAAACTGACGCGCTCGTTGCCCTCCAGGAGCAGGAAGAGCGCCAGTTGACGGATGAGCGCCTCGAGCGGAGAGGCGAGCATCGGGCGTGACGGTAAACCAGAAGACCGGACCTTGATAAGCTCGCGCCAGGCGCGCGGCCAGCGTGGTCTTCCCGATCCCGGGCATCCCTACCAGCGCGGCCGCCCCCTGGCTCTCGAGGATTCTCTCGAGCTTTTCGAGCGGCTGACCCCGCTCGACTTCCAGCGATGGAGGCGCCGGGATCATCTCCAAAGCCCCGACTTCCTCCAATTCTGAATGCTCCTGGCTGACGACGTCTGAGAAATGCTGATCCACCAGCGTTCCCCCACTGGCCAGATCTGCAAGCTCTACCAACCGGGCGGCTGCCTCGGGATCCTGCTCGATAAATAGTGCCGGGACGAAGCGTGTGGCGACGATCACCGGGTCCGGCGTGCGCTGGCCGCCCTCCAGGCGCGAGATATGCGCTTCGCTGTACCCGACCTGGATCCCAAGCCCGACCTGGGTGAGCCTGGCCTTGCGCCGGAGCATGCGCAGCATGGCGCCAAACGATTCAGCTTTGATGACTTGTGGTGAACCTGGCAACGAAGGCTAATCTCCTCGAGTGCTCTCGCCGCAACCAGCACATGGATGAATGGTTTTCTGGGACACCTGCCAGTACCGCGAAGGCCAGCGGAGGGCGCTGGCAGAGCGGATTATAGCGTTATTGGTCCAATCTTGGCAAGAAATGTCATGTTATGCCGCCGTAGTTGACCTAGGATGGTGACATCAAGAGGGAGAACCCCATGCGCCGTGTTTTTCGCCGCCTGATTCGTCGGGTCAACACAACCGAGTGGTCCGTAAGCTGGTTCGAAGTGCTGCCTGGAGACGATCCGGCAGCGCTGGCGGAGAGCCTTAACGCGGCGCCGCCCCCCCAGTTACAACCGGATTCAACAAACAAGGACCAGGACGCGCTCGATGAAGTGCAATCTTCTTAGGCGCGAGCTCAAGATGGAGGATGAAATGATACAAAACACATGGACGAGCGTACTCTATCGCACCTCCCAGCCTCTCCGCTCAATAGGCCACGTCCGACTGGCGATAAGCGGGCTGCTGCTGGCGACGCTTGCAGCTTGCGGAGGCAGCGTCACCGGAAGCCCGCAAGCCGCAAGTGAAGAACCAACAGGCCTCGCCGCGACAGAAGAAAGCCCCCAGCCTGCGGCAGTCGTCGGGGGGGACGCGAATTTCCTGGCCGCATTGAACCCCTGCGAGCTGCTCACACCGGCCGAACTCGAATCTTTCTTTGGCGAACCGGCCGCAGCCGACGCTGCACCCGAAGACGTTGGCCCATACCGCAGCTGTATGTTTACGAACGAGACTGGTGGCAAGCTCATCATCTTGCAGATCACACATGAAAGCCCGGCTCAGTTCGAGGTCAACAACGAGGGCAGTGCAGCGATGCTTGAGGTGATCCCTACGCCGGTCAGCGGGTTAGGCGATGAGTTGGTCTTCTTCAGCGGGCTGCTGCGGGTACGCACCGGTGATGTCGTGACCCAGGTCGTCACCTGGCATCCGGAAGCCGAGCAGGCTGAAGCCTTCACGATGACGCAGGAAATCGCCCGGCTTGCGATCGGCCGGCTGCCTTGAGCATGTAAGTGTGTGGGTTCCAGGATGGGGCGTAGTTGAGCCGGATATGTGGTCAAGCCGCAGGAGGCGGAGGAGAGCAAGATGAGCAAGCAGGAAAGCCAGCGGAAGGGGTTACATATCGTCCTGTTGGTCGCGATGCTGGCGACCACATTCCTACCCAGCGGCGGCGCAGCCGCCAGGCCGATCAGCCCTCAAGTGAACGTTCCGTCCAGGGCGATGCGGGGCGAGAATAGCAAGGGTGCCTCGATGAGCGTTGACTCGCAGGGAAGGAGCGACACACCTACCCCGACAGACTCCCCACGCGAGACCCCGACCGATACGTTGGTGCCGCGTTACACCGACACCCCCATACCTCCGCCACCACGCCGAGCCACGCCGACGCCTACCCGGCCTTTCGTCTTGCCGACCCCCACCGCAACCAGCCCTGTCGTGACCGAGGAATCAGCGCCGCCGCCCTTCGTGCCCTACAGCGGCACCAACACGCTGACCATCCTCGGCTGTGATCCGCCAGCCGACAAAGTAAAGCTAACCTTCCGCAGGATCTACGCCAACATCCAGGGTTCCGGAGAAGTGATCCCGGTTGCCGTCCAACATGGCGGTCAGACGGGCTTGTTCGTCTTCGATCTTCCTCCAGCCGAGCCGGGGGCATTGTTCGCACTCGATCTACACATCAACTCGGCCGAATGTCCGACAGGAGACGAGAGCGGCATCGACAACTGGACCCCGGGGAGTTCGATCCATGCCACTTTCGCACTGCCGGGCGGAACCTCGCTCCTGGCCTCCTCGCTGGGCAAGAAAATTCCCAACTCGCAGCAAGGGGAGGTTTATGTGGGCGGGGTGTGGTCCGTGGACATCGAGTTCTCCACCACCCCCAAGGGGCACATACAGACCTTCAAGTGGTCCACACTCCCACCCGGGGTCGTTTCGGGCAAGCTACAGGCCAGCCTCCTCCCATTCCCCAGCACAACTGAGGGCGATCTGCTCAATCCACCAGGCTTGATTGTGGACTGGGACGTGACCTGCGGCGACTGTACTTTCTCGGTCGATGTCTCCAGCCTGGCTTACGATCCCCCGCAGAGTTCGCAGCCCGCCTCGCAGGGCAAGGTTATTACCTTCTTCAAGGACGCCTGGCAGGGCTTCATCCAGTTCTTCAAGCAGGCGGCAGACTTGGTCCAAGCTTTCTTCGGCAAGCAGCAGCCTGCCAGCCAGCAACCCCCGGTGATGACCGGAGCGGTCACGCAGCCTGACAACGCGATTAACCTGGTCGACCAGGGCAAGATCGTGCCGCCGCTGATCACGACTTTCTACTTCCGGGTTGTCCCGCTCCTGGACGGCAAGGTCGCCGGCCCTGCCAGCAACTCGGTGCGCATCGAGTGGTACGGTGAAGATACGATGGCGGAAGTGATCAAGAAAGGCCAGGAATGCCAGCAGAACCCGGGCGCACCGGGCTGCCCGACCCCTGTCCCGCCGCCGCTTAAACCCTACATCGTCGAGATCGTCGGGTACCATGGCTTTATCGCCCCGAAGAACGGTCATGAAGGCTGCTACATCGTAACCAAGAACACCGTGGTGAAATGGGGGGGTTCACAGCTCCTGTATAAAGCCGGGCAGAAATTATGCCCGCCCAAGCCCAAGGACAAATCCTGGTACGAGGCCGTGGTCGATTTCGTGGTCGATGCCGTGAACTGGGTCAGCGAAGCCTACAACGATCTCAAGGACACTGTCGTGGATATCGTCGCCAACTTCGTACCAGCTGCGCTGTGCAGCAAGGCCTGCCTGGGAACGCTGCTCGATGCGGGCTTGATGGCGCTCGGCATACCACCCAGCATCCCTAATTTCGATCAACTCATGAACGAAGGGCTGGATTACCTTGCCTCGCAGGCGGCAGCCCAGCTTGGCGTCCCCAAGGAAGTGTATGACAGCATCGATCCGTCCTTGACCGGGGTCGCGCTCCAACTTGCGATCAGTCAAGCGGAGGATGCCTGGAAAGCCGAGGCTGAGAAACAGATCAAGCAGGGACTGCAGAAAGGTCTCGAAGCGGCGCAGTATGCGCTCTCTGAATCCGTCAGCTTCGTCCCGGACGGCGTCCCGATCAAGCCCGACCCATTTGGGGATTACCAGCCCCCGACGTTGACCTTGAAGATCACTCGCGACCCGAACATACCTCCGGAGGCCGATGCCTGTGCGGGCAAAACCGGGAGCTTCGGGAATCTCTGGATGCTGAGTACGGTCATGGTCTCCGATGACCATGCCCAAAACTTCAACGACTGGATCTCCTCCATCAAGCAGAAGATGCAGGCCAACTACGCCTATTACCTGTACGAGTCAAAGTATGTACCGCTGCCTAAGCTCGCGCTCGGCGAGACCCAGATCGTTCCGGTCGTCCTGAGACCCACCTTCTATGACTACTGGGGGGCACCCTGGACCTCCTTCAACGATTCTCAGAAAGCTTGGAGCACTTGGTACTGGAACGGCCAGATGAACCTGTCGGTCAGCAACCCATGCACCAAGGGCGCTTCCGTGTTGGGCGATCCGAACCAATCCTTTGGCCCGTAAGACGGGGAAAGACTTGCCAGGGCCTGGATGCAGGTTATCCCCGGTGAGAGGAAGGTAGGCATGAGAAAACTGAAAACAAGCTCTGCCTTTATCGCCGCAGCCGCACTGCTGATGGCCGCTTGCGGGAGCAAGACAGCGCCGGATTTGCAGCCACCCGCAGCTGGGTTGCAGGAGGACTTTTCAAGCACCGCCTGCCTTTTCGGGAGCATGCGGGTTGGCTCAAGCCGCGGCTACGAGTGCGTCGACGGTGAATTCCGCGCCTGGATCGACAACGACCAGGACATCCTACGACTTCATCGCCGCGCCCGCTCGACGAAACCTACGGCGACGTCCGGATCGAGGTCGACGTCCGCTTTCTCTCCGGCGAGGAAGCCGGAGCCTACCTCCTCTGCCGTGGCAGCCAGCTCTCCGGGAATTATCTACTACTTCCGGCTCGGCGCCGATGGATCGTCCGAGATTACCAACTATCTCGAGGGCGAAGAACAGGTCGCCCGCATGTTCCCGCCGTCGGATGGATCAATCCAACCCGGTTGGAACCACCTGCGGGCAGATTGCATCGGTGGCAACCTCTCCTTCTACGTCAATGGCGAGCTCGTGCTCGAACGGACAATGGATGGGAATGTATACGAGAGCGGAGATATCGGGCTTGGTGCCGGCGGGGGTTCGCTCGGTTTTAGCGAAGTGCGCTTCGACAACCTGTCCGTCACCCAGCCCTAGGCTCGAATTGGGAAGCTTCGTGTCATGCTGGCCCTGCGCAGTACAGGGACGATCAACCAGGCAGAAGGGAGAAGATTTCATGAGAGAAGGCCGCCAGTTCCAGCAAAACTCAAGCAGCCCACAATTGTTAAGCCTGCGACTTGTCGTCCTCGCAGTTGCCCTGGTCATTGCGGGATGCAGCCGCTCCGATGCAAGTGGACCAACGGTGACGGCCGAGCCAGGAGCCACCGCGCCGGCGGCCCCTACGGCAATCCCCACCGAGCCGCCGCTCCCCTGGGAGAACTTCACACCCCGGCCATCTGGCTTGATCGATGCGCTTGAAGCAGGCGTGGCGGATGGATCCTGGTCCTACGAAGAGGGCCTCATCTCGGCCCTGCAGCTCCTTGCAGGAGAGGTCGATGGCCAGTCCGGTGTATACGCTCAGGCAGCATCGCTGGAAGGCACCGGCATCCTGCGCGAGGCCCAGCGCTACCTGCAGAGCGGCGAGAATGCTCAAGCCCGGGCTGAGATCCAGCGCCTGCTCAACAGGATCGTGCCGGCACCAGAGAATCTCCGGGCTTACGCCATCGCCAGAGGAAGCGGCATCCTTGAAAGTAGATGGCCTGGCTGCCCCGGCCCAGGAGGAAACAGAATTGCCAGGCTCTATGGGCGGAAGGATTTCCTCACCCCCAAACCCGGGATAAAGCCTGTGCTCTGCTTCAAGTACCTGGAACAGACGGCTGGCAAGTCCAACCTGCAAGGTGTACTATCCGATCACCACGCTGCTAAAAGGGTTCACGCAAGGGTACGGGACGCCGCCATGGAAGCCCTGGTCAAAGCCGTGAACGGCTACCAAAATCCTCCAGACAGGCTGGCAAGCCCTGTCCTCCTGCAGAACATCCAACTGGTGTTCACGCTTCTGGATAACACGGACCCCGGCACCCTGGCCAGTACACCCACCTCCGGTGGCGAAACACTTGCCAGATTATCGTCTACCCGCTCGCCATCCAGGCCAATGAGCGGAGAAGGCATGCCAACGGTTTTCCCTTCGGTCATTTTCAGCAGACGATCGCGCATGAGGTCTTCCACTGCCTCCAGGTCTGGAACTTCCCCGAACTGGCCGATGCATCCTGGACCGTCCAGGACTGGTGGGCGGAGGGCAGCGCTGAATACTTTCGGCAACGTGATTTACCCTCAGGTCAACGCGGAACATAACTTTATCGGCGATTGGGCGGTCAATTCGGCCACGCTGCCCCTGACCGAGATGAGCTATGAAAACTTCGGTTTCTTCCAGTACCTGGGCAACACGATCGGGAACAATGCCATCCTCGACTTGATCAACACGATGCCTGTTTCTGGAGGCCTTGGAGGCTCAACGCGCGCAGCTGGCAAAATACGCCAACATCGCCATCCTGTTTGATAATTACGCCCGGGCCTTCATCGATGGCAAGATCCTCGACAGCTCCAAGGCTGCCCTGCATACGTCGCCGCCCTACATCCCCTCCGGTTATGCCCTGGAGGTCAGCGGCGATGCGACCTTCCATCTAGGGGCGCCGGCTTTCGTGCTTGTCCGCCATAGGCTCACCTTCAAACCGCCTCACCTGTACGTGCTGTCCCCCACAATCGGCGGTGCCTCCGGGTTTGACGAGAGCCGGCCAGAGCCGAGTCCAGGCGCCTGGACCGACCTGCCGGACGAGGTCCCGGTCGGCTGCCTGCCGGTGACGTACTACTATGCGCTGACCAGCACCACGCCCTCCCCAGATTTCTTCAGCGTTGACCTCGATATCAAGGCGCCGAAAGAACTTGGCTGCGACGAGTGCCTTATCGGCACCTGGGACCTGGATGTCCCGACCTATGTCGAGACATTGGAACAATTGATGCCCAGCTCCGAATCGGACCGGTTCGACGTCCATTTCGCCGGCGGGCTGTGGCGGATCGAATTCACCAAGCAGGCTGTCTTGAATGGCACCTACAATTTTTCCACGCTCTTCTGCCCTTTTCCAGGTCAACGAACCCTTTGGCAACAACATTCAAACCGATGTGAGACTAGACATCGAGGGCGATATCTCCACGCTGTACGCCGCCGATGGCTTCGGACATATGTCGACCAGCCTGCTGCAGGACAATCTCAACTTCGACACCGTGATCGTCATGAACGGGGATGAAATCCCAACGGATGATTCGCAGTTCGCCGACCTGTTCACGCCCGGCTCTGCACCCGACATCACCTATTCATGCTATGAAGATACGCTTTACTTGAATTACGTTCCGAACTCGGCGATGGGTCCGCTCAAATACAACCGCAAGTAAGCACCATGAACATCTGCAAGGGGTTGTTACAAGAACCACCAAACCCGAACGAGGAGGTGGTAATGCTATCAATGAAACGGATATGGCTGGGATTTCTTCTGAGTCTTGTGGCACTAGCCAACAGTGGGTGCGGAACCAAGACCCTAATATCAGCTCCTGAATTAGAGAACGTACCTGCAGCGCCGAACACCTCCAGCGGGGAAGTGCTCTTCTCGGATGACTTTTCGGATCCGTCATCCGGCTGGAGTCACGATGACAGCTACTATTTTCGCGGCTACGAGGATGGCAAGTACCGCATCTCCATCGACCAGGATGAGAACCAATACGTTTTAATATCTGCCGTATCGGGACAGAATTTCGGTGATGTGCAGGTGGAAGTCGATTTCGAGCGCGTATCCGGGTCCGAAGGCGCCGGGATCATTCCTGATCTGCCGCTACCAGGACAACGATAACTATTACTACGCTGAATTGGAGGGCGATGGCATGCTCGAAATCGCCGCGTTCATTGAGGATGAGCAAGTCGTTCTGATCGAAGATTTCGATACAGGGATGATACCCGACCGAAATCACTTCCGGTTAGATTGCGTTGGAACCGAGATGAAAATCTTTATCGACGGTGCCCAAATCCTCTCCGCCGCGCCGATAAAGATCCCCAAGGGGATGCTGGTTTCGGCGCTGGCGGAACGGGGAGCGGCCTGACCGACGTCCGTTTCGATAACTTCAGCGTAAGTGCACCGTGACTGCTCTGAGTACGACTGCGACTCGGACTGCCTCCGGTAGAGAAGGGTACCAGGATGAAAAATAGACTGCGGGTGATGCTCCTGATCGTGCTTGGTTCGCTGCTTGCCGCCTGCAACTTCTCCGGCGGGCCCAAGGCGGACAAAGGCGCGCTCAGCGCCTGGATCGATAAACCGCTGAATGAAAGCACCCACGTGCTCGGTCCAATCGAGATCCTGGGTCATGGAGCAGCCTACAACGATGTCTCCATGCTCGAGCTGAGCTACTTCTACGGAGATTCACTCGAGCGAACCCTGATCGGATCGACCGCACCCGACATCGTCAACATCAAGCAGGGCAGCGGCGCCAGCACTGCCGCCGTGCTCGGTCGCGCCAAGTGGTCCTGGATCCCTCCGACGATAGGAACCTATCTCCTGAACCTGCGCGTGCAGCGCGGCGATGGCGCCTGGAGCGACTACGGCAAGGCGCAGATCACGGTGATCATGCCCGATCTGCCCATCGGCGGGGTGATCCAACCCGAGCCAGGGCAGGGGCCGCAGCCGGTCTCCAGCCCGACACCGACCTCTACCTCCACGCCAACCCCCGAGCCAGCCTGCACCAACCAGGCCAAGTTCATCGCCGACATCACCATCCCCGACAACACCAACCTGGCCCCCGGGGCGGCCTTCACCAAGATCTGGCGCCTGCAGAACAGCGGCACCTGCACCTGGGATGAGAACTACAAGGTCGTCTTCGTCGGCGGCGCACCGCTCAGCAACCCGACGCCGCAATCGGTGCCCGGGATCGTTGCCCCCGGCGCGACGGTCGACATCAGCCTGAACCTGGTCGCCCCCGGCGTCGCCCGGGACCTACAAGAGCGACTACCAGCTCCGCAGCCCGCGAGAACGAGCACTTCGGCGTCGGCGCAAACGGCGGCGTCCCCTTCTACGTCCAGATCGTGGTCGGGGCGACAACCGTCCCCCCAACAGCTGCCCCAACCTCCGGACCCGATACCCAGGCGCCGTCAGTCAGCATCTCCCACAGCCCGCCGGGAAGCGCCATCCCAACCGGAAACAACATCACCTTCACCGCCAACGCCAGCGACAATGTCGGGGTGACCGGGATCGACATCTGGGTCACCGCCCCCGGCCAATTCCCATCGCTGGTCAAAACCTGCAGCAACACAAACAACTGCAGCTTCACCGGCGGCCCCTACAACACGGCGGGCAACCTGAGCTACTTTGCCATCGCCCGCGATGGCGCGGGAAACGAGACCAACAGCGGCGGCCACACGATCAACATCTACGTCGAGGTGAGGTGATGGGAACATGAAGCCACCAAAGCCTGATGATGGATTGGATCCGAAGAAACATTTTCCTGGTGTCAATCAGCAGCCGGGACAAGTTCAAAGTGATTCGGATTGGAATAACCCGGCCGCAGGGGAGAATCCTGATGCAGGTCCGCCCACTTCGGATAGCGGTCCTGGGGGATCGAAACCCTCACCCAGTTCAAAGGAGCCGCGCATGCCCAGGCTAAACATTTCTAGAGTATTTCTTGGGGGAAGCATCCTCATTGTCGGCTTGATAGCCGCGGCTGGGCTTATCGTGCTCAAGCCCTGGCAGCTGTTGGCGGCACGCGCCCAGGCCCGGACCGAGACTGTGTTTGCACTCGATCTGGACCAGGCCGTCATTCCGCAGCACAGCACCCAGCAGGTGCAGGCGGATTTCTCATCCGAGGTCCCCATCCGCCAGGTCCAGCTCTGGGTCAACGCGCAGTTGTGGGCGGACGAAGTCATCGACCCACCCCGAACCTCGGTGGAGCGGAGCTGGGATTGGTCGCCCATCCGGTGAAGGCGTGCACGAACTGCGTCCTGCGCTATCAACTGACGGATGGGACTGAACACCTTTCATCCTCCAGTCGAGGTGTATGCGCTCCAGGGCAAACGAAGCACACATCCCCGTGGAGTATGTAGTTCAGGCTGGGGAAACCCTGGCTTCGATTTCCCTGAACTACGGCGCGCCACTCCCGCTACTCTTGGAAAGCAATCTCGAACTCGGGTTGGGTTCTGACGATCTGCTGCCCGACGGCACGAGCTTGACTCGTCCCAATTCCGGTCCCCAACGCGGCTCCAGCTTCCCCGGCCAGCGGCGAACCCGCCGCACCACCGGTCAAACCGCTCCCCTCCTCTGGGGCTGTGCCCATCGCCGGAGCGCCTGGCAGCGCCCAGGTAGTCGCGGCCGACCTGCCGCCAGAAGCGCTGATGCCGGGCTTCCAGCTCATCGGCGGGCAGCTGAAGACGCCTGTCCCAGTCGACCAGCTCTACCTCTACTTCCGCCTTGGCAGATGCGCCCTGGCTGCGCAGCCCGGCCGATCCGGACGCCTTCTATCATCCTGGACCCAACGGGACCTTCGACGTGTCGCTCGACCTCGACCTCGAAGCGCTCCAGAAACTCCCTAAGGCGGTGCCGCTCGACCTGGAAGCCTGGGGCTGGACCGGCGGGGACCTGGTTTTCCTGGGCCTGTATCACGACCTGGTCGGTGGCCCGGGCGGCTCGCTCTCCTGGCCGCCAGAGGCCACCCAGCTCAAAGCGCTCGATTACACCAACCTGGGCAAATCGATCTTCGCCGCTGACATCAACATCTCCGGCAGTCAGCCCACGCTCACCCGCAAGTTTCACTGGAACACCACCGAGCCCGACGCAAACCACGTGATGTGGCAGGTGTCTACCGTGCCCTTCATCAGCCCGGTGCTGAAGTTTGGCCTGCTGCACAGCGGCAACCGGCCTGGGCGTGGAAGGCGATTTCACGCTCGACTTCCGGGATTACTTCAAGAGTTGGGGCTCAAGCGGTGGGCCATCAGGCAATTTCTGGGATCAAGTCCTGGGCGCAGTCGAAGATATCACAAACAGCCTGTCGGGCAGCACAAAACCGAAACAAGCCGGCTGGCCATTCAAGCCGACGACGTTTTATGTACGCGTGATCCCGATGGATGCTTCGGGTTCGGTCGGGAAACCCTCCAACACCGTCGTCGTCCACTTCACCCCGGCTGGGGTACCGGTCGAAAGCGTCGGACCGCTGGATGGGCCCGTCTATGATGCAAAAGTGGTCTCGTTTACGCCGTACCGCGCGGCGGACCACAACTATGATGCCTGCTTTGTTACCAACTACGAGGTACGCAATTGCGGGCAGTTCTATGAACCAAACAAATCGTACCAATACTACCAATACCAAATGCTATCTTCGCCCGAGGCTGCCGCAAACATCGGTTTGTCCCCCGCCCAGTACAATCAATGCACGATTACCTCTCCAAAAGGTACTCCCATTTGCGGATGCCCTGGGGCTCCCTGCAGCAGTGGGGGTGATTCCGGTTGCTTTAGCAGCCTGAACGCTTTCGGATCATGCATCTCAGATGGCATTCAAGCAGGCGCTTCGGCTCTCCAGGACGCAATCGATTGGGCTGTCTCAAAAGCAGGAGATCTTTACAACGGTGCGGTTAACTTCGTAGTCGATACGCTCGCCTCGGCTCTCTGCCCGTCCTCAATCAAGAGTGAATGTAAGGCTGTGATCAGCGTCGGGGTCAAGGCCGGGATGGCTGCATTGGGCATTCCGCCCGAGATACCTGATTTCGATAAACTCTTCAGTGAAGGGTTAGATTACGCAGTCGCCGTTGCCGCTTCGCAACTCACGGGCATCGATTGCAACAAGCTCTGCCGTGACTTGCTCAAGAAGGGATTTGAAGCAGCCACCAGCGGACAAAATCTCTTTAAGGAAGGACTGAAAGTCGGCGCATCGATGGCTGCCGACGAACTTGGTGTTAAGTGCGATCAACAGTGTGAGACGCTCATCAGCAAGGGAGTCGAGGGGGATTTGAAAGCCGGCGATATCACGGATTATGCATTGACTCAGGCTGCATCAAAGGCTGCGGGGGAGCTTATCGCGAATGGCTACCCCTGTGATGCTGACTGTGAAGATAAAATCAAAGCAGGTCTCAAACAAGGGATAGATTTAGCCGAATCCGTAGCTGGCTCAGCTCCAAGTACCCCCACATACGAACCGCCGCTCGTCATACACGAACGAGCCCTGGAACAACCCGCAGTGATATATATTGAGCTCTTCCGTCGCTGGGAGTCGGCCGGCGTATCGGACGAAGACCTCGATAAATGCAATCTTGCCATCTACAACCAGGCCAGCAATACGTATTTTTCGCAAACCGTTACGGGCAAACTCTTTGCCGACGTCGGGAATGGTCTCCCTGTGCTCGAACCCGGTGAATCGATGACCGTTCCGATCGTTCTCGAGCGCGTGCCGTGGTCTCGACCACCCGGGGTTTCGGTGAACCTGCCCCCAACGAGCGGCAACGTGATCTACGCAGGCTTACTCGACCCGGTTTACGGCTCCTGGCACGAGTTCTATCCTGGCGCCCAGATTACGTTCGACGTGACCGGGCCCAACTTCCTGGCGCTGGACGGCCAGGGCGGCACGGTGAGCATCCCCTGCGTAGCCGGGGAAAGCTACCAGACCGCCATCCCGCTCAACCCCTAGGAAAACACAAGCACGGAGGCCGTTCGGCTTGAGCGAAACGGCCTCCGTGCTGTATCCTACCCATCATGGACAGGTTGATCGGTCTCACCCAGCGCAGTGCAACCATTTTGCTCCTCGTCGGGCATCGTGGCCTGGCTCGTGTGGGGTCAGTACGAGCAGCCCTGGCAATTGACGCTGGCCTTGATCCTGAGCGGGGTCGGTCTGATCGCCGGCGGGTTCGAGACGCTCTTCACCCAGCGCGGCCGGCTGCTGGACTGGCTCGGCCAGAAGGGCGACGACTGGGGCTTCGCCTTCTACCCCTGGGCGGTGGTCTTCTTCCTGGCCGGCCTGGCGCTGCTCGTGACGGGGATGCTGCGCCTGCTGGGACTTATCCAGCGCATTTGGCGCAGTACCTGTCCCAGCGGCCAGGCGTGGCGCTGTTTGCAGGCGGCGTCGCGCTCTTCTCAGCCGGGCTGGCGACGGTCATCGGTCCAGCTTCCTGGCGGGTTACACCGGTCGCATTCCTCGTCCGCATTCCGGCACGGCTGTTCGGGCTGTTCATGACGATGGTTGGCTTGGCGGCGATCGGCCTGGGGTTCTTCGAGTTCTTCGCCCCGCTGGCCTTCGACGCCTGGATCCAAGCCGTTCTCGGTCCGTTTGCGCCCTGAACCCATCCTACCCCAACAATCCGAGAATTCGCAGGGTTCTGCTATGATGACCTGCGAGGCTTGTGCAGCTTGATCCTGACGAACCCCAAACAGAGAGGGAACGATGACCGAACGCTTTGACTATTTCGAAAACCTGAGCGACCTGGCGCCGGAAGTGCCCTCGGATTCGATCCTCAGCCGCACTTTCCACGAGGACGAGCGTCTCAAGGCGATCCTGTTCTCCTTCGCTGCCGGCCAGGAGCTCTCCGAGCACACCGCCTCCCAGCCGGCGATCCTGCACTTTATCAGCGGGGAGGCAGATCTCACGCTGGGAACCGAGGCGAAGGAAGCGAAGCCCGGCACCTGGGCCTGGATGCCGGCCCGGTTGACCCACAGCGTGCTCGCCCGCACGCCGGTCACGATGCTGCTGCTTCTCTATAAGGAGTAAGGCTGCTTACCGGGTTCTGCCTTGACCATCGCGGACTCCACCCTCGGCGGCAGAGTTGAATCCAGCTATGGACGAGCGACGGCGGCGTCGGCCGCCGACAAACGCGGCCCTGATGTCCGCCGCTTCTCTGCCATTTGGATGGCGTTCAGCGCCAGGCCTATTTTGTTTCCTAATTCCACCAGGCCTTTCAAGTCATCCCCGGAGTAGCCCTTGCCGTTCGTCCTCGAGCCAATCGAGAGCAGGCCAAGCACTTCATTTGACTTCCCCCGGTCGATGAAGAGCGGTACATGCCCGGCAAGATGGGTCATCCCCTCGCTGGCGACGACGTGCTTTTTCTCAAGTTCGTCGTGCTGCGCTTTCGATAGCGTGATCGCTGGGGTTTCTCGAGCTGCTCCATTCATCTGTCCAGTCAAAGTGAACCGATCCGAACCTGCTGCGACATAAAAAGCGGCATATGCTGTTCCCAGCACTCTGGACACATGCTCCATGGCCAGTTCCATGAGCAGCTGCAGGTCGAGGAAGCTCCAATACTCAGGCCCCACCTCGACAAGTCCCGACGCTAAGTCGAACTTCTGGGGGTAGAAGCGATTATCGACGAAGGCTTCGATCCGCTCGCGCAAGCGGCTGGAAGACGACCGCTACGATCACAGCGGATATCGCCGCCCCGAGCGCTTTCGACTGGTCGCCCAATGCCTGCTTCGTGAGCTCGGTCGTCAGGGCAATGACCATGGCGAAGGTGCCCGCCATGAGGGTCGTCAGTGGGCCGTAGATCAGCGCCCGGTTGATGACCACGTCGAGATCCCACAACCGATAGCGGAAGATGGCAATGGAGATGGCGATAGGGATGCTCAGGATCGCGATGAAAAAAGCGAGTCCGACCGGCGCCGAATCTGCGATCCTCGGTGGGAGAAACATCATGACCAGAAACACGAAGAAGAACAACCCCCCCGCAAAGAGCAACCATTTGATCTGCTGCTTTTCACGAATTTCAGTGTTCCGGTAGCGTACCAGGAGGGAAACAATTGAAGCCGCGACAACGGTCACCAGCCCAACGCCCCATGGAATGAGAAAAAACGGTCCATCAAAGAACTCGAGTGGAATGAATCCAATTGGATTGCGCAGTGCAGGATAGTCCAAGTTGATCGGCAGCATCTGATCGATAAAAATTGACGTAATCACCAACAAGAGTACCAGGCCGATGGCCAGGCGGTTTACCCAATTCCAACCGGCAGAGGGCGGTCGCCCTGAAGGGAAGTGCAATGGGATAAGGAAAATCGGGAAGAACACAGGAAGCCAGGACAAGTTGTCCACCCACAATAGCAGCCAAATTCCAAGGGTGGCTTCCGTCGGCGGCGATGGTAGTGACCGCAAAATAATTTCCGCTGGGATCACACTTCCCAGCGCAGAAACCATCATCAACCACCCTGTTCGGTTATCCGGTGAGTGGGCGATGATTAATGCCGCCAGGACCGAGAAGGTTATCGGCAGGAAGACTCTTAGGCCAAGCGTCTCGACGAGTTGAACTCGCCGTGGGCTGCCCTTCCAGGCGGCTGGCCCAGAGTATCGCAAGAACCAACCCCCCAATAACCGCAGTGGCTGATAGCCCCCAGGCGATGATGCGTGCACGATTCGCTTTCAATTTCATACCGTACTCCTTACAGCCTAGCTCATCCCGCTATGCCTGCGAATCATTCCACGCCGGCGTGCCACGCTCTCCAAGCGTCGATCGCGTGCGATGGAACAGGAACCAGCTTGTCAAACGCAGGAGTCACTCCACCAGGAGACACTGCTTTATACCAACAGGAGTGCGGAAGCCTCGCTTCCGCGCCGGCAGCAACGCTGCCGGACTCCATGCAGGTGGAACTTCCGCATGTGGCAGGGAAACCTCACCCGGCATGCGGCGAGAGATTATACGATCCTGCCACTGCTTTTGAATAGGACTGAATTTGTGAGAATTTGACCGGGAAAGGTTGCTTTGGGCTCGTGCGGCTGCAGCCGGGGCACACCGCAGCTTCGGCTGATCTACAGCTGGTCACCTTTGATCAAGCCACTGCCCACCAATCGATGCCCTCGCGCAGCCCCATGCCACCCAGGCGCTCTCGGATCAGGGCCCGCGCGCCGCGCGAACCGACCGCCGCCAGGACAACGGGGCTTCTCGTGGCGTGCCAGTTCCTCTGGCAGCGAATCCGGGGGCAGGATGGGCCTGCCGCGCTTCTCGCGGCCGATCTTACCCGGGTCGATGTCGATGAAGGCCGCCAGCGGGGCGCCGGCCCGGTCGAGGTGCTTGGCGATGCGGCGCCCCATCTGGCCCGCACCCCAAACGATGACCGCGTCGCGCTCGCGCAGCGGTCCGAGCATGAGGTAGTGCGCCTTGGCGCGCAGGAACTGGCTCACCGCGTAGCGTGAATCGGTGCGCGTGAGCCGATCGGGATGCTCGCGCCAGTAGAGCAGGACCTCCGGCACCTTGGCGAAACGCGCTCCGGCCAGATACATGCGCAGCCACAGGTCGTAGTCCTCCGGCCAACCGTGTTCGACATAGCCTCCGAGCTGCACCACCCAGCGTTTGCGGAACATGACCGAGGGGTGAGCGAAGGGGCTCTCAATGAAGATTTCCCGCACGATCAATTCGTGGTCGACGAGGTGGTTGAGCCAATCCAGATAGGCTTGAAAGCCTCCCCGCACGTCCCCGGCGGGAAAGCCCTCCACCAGGCTTCCGGCCAGGGCTAAACCCGGGTCGGCCTCCATCCAGGCCACCTGGCGCTCGAGCCGCTCGGGGTGGGCGCGATCATCGGCGTCCATGCGTGCTACAAGCTGGCCGCGGCAGGCCGCCAGCCCGGCGTTCAAGGCCGGGATGATCCCGGCATGCTCCTGTTGAACACAGCGCACGCGCGGATCGCGCCCGGCCCAGCCCTTGATCTGGTCAGGCGTGTCATCCGTCGAGCCGTCATCCACGATGACCAGCTCAAAATGCGGAAAAGTGCCTTTGAGGATGGACTCGATCGCCAGGTCGAGCGTGTCCGACGCGTTATAGCAGGGCATGAGCACTGAAACCTGGGGGGCGGGTATGCTATCATCTGCTCGGTTGCAATTCCTAGCGGAGGATGGATCCATGGATTTCACCAACTTCTCGTCCGAGGCCCTGATCCAATCGGTGCTCGGCTTTTTACCTGATCTCGGCTTGGCGCTCCTGATCCTGATTGCCGCACGCCTGATCTCACGTTGGGGGACCAAGGTTGTCCGCGTTGCCCTGGAAAAACGCAAGCGCGATCCGGAACTGATTGTACTCCTCGAGCTCGTCACCCGCTGGGGGATCCAGGCGATTGGGATCGTCTGGGCGATCGAGCAGATTGCACCGGGCCGATTCGGCACGCTGCTGGCCGGGTTGGGCGTGGTCGGCGTTTCGATTGGTTTTGCGCTTCAAGACGTTGCCAAGAACTTCCTGGCCGGGATTCTGCTCTTGCTCACCAGCCCGTTTGACATCGGCGACACGATCCAGGTGAGCGGGTTCACGGGCAAGGTCCTGGTGATCAATTTCCGCTCGACCGAGATGCGTGAGGTCGATGGCCGCTTCGTCATCATCCCCAACGCCGATGTCTTCGTCAACCCGATTGTCAACTTCAGCCGTGCGCCACGCCGGCGGGTGAGCCTACCCCTGGGGATCACGATTGATACGGACCTCGACGCAGCCATGCGCGTCGCCTTCGAAGCGGTTTCTGGCATCCCGGGTTTTATTGCCGAGCCGGGTCCTCAGCTGCTGCTTGAGGCTTTCCAGGATTCAGTCATCCAGGGCACATTGTATTTCTGGATCGATTCGAAGAACTTTGATTTCACGGATTCGCAGACAGCCGGCGCCAAAGCAATCAATGAGGCCTTCAAGGCAGCCGGCCTGAGCATGCCCTACCCGACGGTCGAGGTGACGATGCTGGATGGGGGATGAATGCCCCTCCCTGTCGATTTGTCTCAGGTCAGGCCCTTGGGGCGGCAGGCCGGTCGCCCCTACATCATGCTATCGACCTGAACCAAGTAGCCAATGTACGCGTACCGTAGGGGCACGATACATCGTGCCCCTAAACCCTCGAACGGACGTATGGTCTCAAAGCGCGGCGTTCATCCTCGCCCGGGCGCACCACGGTGCGCCCCTACAAGAACTTGCTGACCTCCACTAAACAGCCTTGTCTTTCGATCGACCTTGATGGTTTTGTCGGGGCGGGGTGACCCCGCTACCCTCCTCGCGAAACAAGCTTATCTGGTGGGCGACCTGGTGCGCCCAACAAGAAATCGACCTCACCAGTCTTGTCTTTCATGACCGTGGTTTCGTAGGGGCGAGGTGCCTCGCCCCTGAGCGGACATCCTCAGAGACGGGTCACCCCGCCCGGGCGCACCACGGTGCGCCCCTACAAGGACTTGGTGACTTCCACGAAATAGCTTTGCTATCGACGTTGGTGGTATTGTAGGGGCAGGGTTACCCCACCCCAGGGCGTGAACCCATCCCCATCAGGGAACGAGGGTCTCCCTACAGGTCCCGGGCGCACCACGGTGCGCCCCTACAAGGACTGGGTGACTTCCACGAAACAGCTTTGCTTTCGATCGACGTTGGTGGTATTGTAGGGGCAGGCTTTCCCCGCCCCAGGGCATCTCGTCGAATCGCAACCTTATCTTCTGGGGGAAACACGCGTAGCGGCATGTGTTCTCTTACAGGAATTGTTCGGCGTAATGGCAGGCGACGAAATGACCCGGCTCCAATTCACGCAGCTCGGGTTCTACCTCGGCGCAGTCGGCCGTGGCGATCGGGCAGCGCGGGTGAAAGCGGCAGCCCGAGGGGGGGTTGATCGGGCTGGGGATCTCGCCTCGCGGCAGCGGTTGGTCCCGGCGCCGGTGCGGATCGGGGATGGGCACGGCCGCCATCAGCGCTTGCGTGTAGGGGTGCAGCGGTTTGCTGTAAACCGACTGCAGCGTGCCGACTTCGACCATCTTCCCCAGGTACATCACCCCGATCCGGTCGCAGATGTATTTTGCCGTCGCCAGGTCATGCGTGATGAAGAGATAGGTCAGGTTGTGTTCATCCTTCAAGCGATTGAGCAAATCAAGGAGCAGCGAGCGCACCGAGACGTCTGCCATGGCGATCGGCTCATCGGCCAGGATGAGATCCGGCTCGGTCACGAGCGCCCGCGCCATCACGACCCGCTGCCGCTGACCCCCGCTGAGCTGGTGCGGATACTTGTTCATGAAGACCTCGGGCGGCGTCAGCCCCACATCCTCAAGCACCGCACGGACGATCTGGTCTTTATCTTTCAACCGTTCCGGTTGGTGGATCTCCAGCGGATGCGTGATGGCCGTACTCACGCTCATGCGCGGGTTCAGGGAGGCCATGGGGTCCTGGAAGATGACCTGCATGCGCGACCTCAGCCGGCGCAGCTCCTCCCGGGAATAGGTCGAGAGATCGATCCCGTCAAACAGGACCCTGCCTTCGGTCGGCTCAAGCAGGTGCAGCGCAACACGGCCCACCGTCGTTTTGCCCGACCCGCTCTCTCCGACCAGGCCGAACACCTCCCCCCGCTTAATATCAAAGCTGACCCCATCCACGGCCCGCACGAACTCCTGCTTGCTGCGCGAAAGCACGTTCGCCAGGATTCCCTGCCGAACAGGAAACCACTTGCGTATGCCGTTCAATGAGACGAGCACGCCTCCGTTCGTTTTCTCGCTCATGATGCTGCGCCCGCCTCAGGTTTCACGCCGTCCGGATGTTCTTCATAAAGCCAGCACGAAACATAATGGTCGGGTTTCTCAGGACGGAAGCTCGGTGTGACCCGGGCGCAGATGTCCATCGCCTCGGGACATCTCGGGTGGAAGCGGCAGCCGCCCGGAGGCCGGAGCAGGCTGGGGGGTTCCCCTGCCATCTTGTACAAGCTGTCCCCTTCCTCCAGCAGGATGTTGGGGACCGACTGCATCAAGCCCTGGCTGTAAGGGTGGAGCGACTCGTCAAAAACGTCATAGACGCTGCCCAGTTCGGCGATGCGGCCCGCATACATCACCGCCACCCGGTCAGCAAGCTCAGCCACGACCCCGATGTTGTGGGTGATCAAGATGATTGTCAGCTCAAATTCGTCCCGCAGCTTGCGCAGCAAATCGAGAAATTGGGCTTCAACGATGACATCCAGGGAGGTCGTCGCCTCATCGGCGATGATGAGATCGGCGTTCAGCGCAAGCGCCAGGGCGATCATCACCCGCTGCCGCATCCCGCCGCTCAGTTGGTGGGGGTAATCATCGATCCGCTCCGGCCTGATGCCCATGCGATCGATGAGCTCTTCGGCATGTTGGCGGGCTTCTTTTTCCTCGCTGTACATGCCATGCGCAAGCATGGCCTCTGTCAGGTGTCCAGCGATGCTCTGCACGGGATTTAGCGAGGTCATCGGGTCCTGAAAAATCATCCCGATCCGGCTGCCCCGGTATTCACGCATCTTCGAATCGGACAGGGTCATCAGGTCCTCGCCATCGAACAACAACCTGCCCGACGTGATTTTCCCTGGCGGCTCGATCATCCTGAGCAAGGCCTTGCCAAGCGTTGACTTCCCACAGCCCGAACTCGCCGACCAGCCCGAGCACCTCCCCCTGCAAGATGTCGAAGCTGACGTTATCCACGGCTTTCACCGGGCCAAGCCGGGTTTCATACTCGACGGAGAGGTCCTTGATGCTGTAGAGGGTCTTTTTTTCAGTCATCATCGTTTAACTATCGGATAGCCGGGGATTGAGAATCTCACTCAAGCCCTCGCCCAGCAGGCTGAACCCAACTGCTACGAGCGTGATCAGGATCCCCGGGAAGGTGATCATCCACCACCTGCCAGCGACAATGAACTGGTGCCCTTTGCTCAGGTCGTATCCCCAGTCCGGCACATCCGGTGGAAGACCGAGCCCGATAAAGCTCAGGCCGGCCTCAGTCAAGATGGCATCGGCAACGTTGAGCGAGAAGACGACCACGACCGAGGCAATCACGTTCGGGAAGATATAGCGCGTGAGGATCTCCCACGACTTCGCGCCCAGGCTGTAGGCAGCCTCGACGTAAAGCTCTTCCTTGACCGAGAGCACCTGGCCGCGGACGACGCGGAAAAACGTGGGTATGTAGATGACCGAGATGGCGACGGCCACGTTCAACAAGCCGGGTCCCAACATCGTCGCCATGGCGATGGCCAGCAGCAAGCCAGGGAATGCATAAAGGCTGTCCATCACGAGCGACAGCACCCGGTCGAACGCCCCGCTGATAAACCCGGAGAGCAAACCGAGCGTGATCCCGATGGAGGATGATAGCAGGGCGGAGGTAATCGCCACACCCAGCACCGTGCGCGCACCCCAGATGAGCCGGCTGGTGATGTCCCGACCCAGGTTGTCCGTCCCCAGCAGGAATTTCCGACCGAGGTCTTCCGCGACGACCTGCAAGCCAGGGGTCGCCTCCAGCAGGCGTTGCTGCCTGCTCCTCGTCGACGAGGATGATCTCGACTTCTCCGCTCGCCAATCCAGCCAGCAGGGTCAGCCTCATCTTCGTAGCGCACCCGCTCCAGGTCAAGCTCCTTGGCAAGATTGGCCCCGTTGCGGTTGCGCTGGGTGCCGACGGTGTAGTCCTGCAGGCTTACAAACGTAGTCGCGAGATCTGCACTGGAGAGCGCCAACGCGGTTTGCAGCCCCGCGCCGGGGGGCGTGAAGGCCGCACCAATGAACTCGTTCGGATCATAGGGCGCAAGCTGCGGCGCAAGGATGGTCGTGATCGCCATCACCAGGAGCACGACCCCGCCGAAAACGGTGATGTACCATTCAGTGCCGTACCAGATGCGGCCGCGCCAGAAACGGCGCAGGAGGCCGATATCCTCATCAACCAGGGGCCTGGGGTTAGAAACGGGCTGCTCTGCCAGCATATCGGTCATGTCTAGTACCGGATCCGTGGGTCCAAAAAGCCATAGATGATATCAACGAGAAGGCTCATCCCGGTCACGAGCAGCGCGAAGAACAAGATGCTCCCCTGGACCGTGGAAAAATCGCGATCGTAGATGCGATCGACCACCAACCGTCCCAGGCCAGGCCAGGAGAAGGTCGTCTCGGTCAGGATGGCACCGGCCAGGAGCAGTGCAAACTGCAGCCCGAGCAGCGTCACGATGGGAATAAAGGCGTTGCGCAAGCCGTGTTTGTAGACCAGGATGCGCTCCCGGATGCCGCGCGCCCGCCCGGCGATGATGAAATCCTTGCCGAGCACTTCGAGCATGTTGGCCCGCGTCAAGCGGGTGAAGATGCCAGCCAACACCAGGCCCAGCGTGAGCGAGGGCAGCACGAGATGCTTCAATGCATCTCCCAACAGGCGCATGTCCCCCATCAAGAGCGCATCAATGGTGTACAGGCCGGTGATGATGCGTTCGGGCGTCATGCCCGGGTCCAGCCGCCCCGAGACGGGCAGCCAGCCAAGCTGCGCCCCCAAGGTCATCTGGAACATGATCCCCAGCCAGAAAATTGGCAGCGAGTACAGGATGATGCTCGCCACGCGGATCCCGTAATCGGCGCCCGTCTTGCGGTGCTGGGCGGCGAAGGCGCCCGAAAGGATCCCGACGCTGGCCGTCACCGCCATGGCGAAGACCGTCAACTCGACCGTCGCCGGGAAGAAGGTCTTAATCTCATCGACGACCGGAACGTTGCGCGTCATCGATTCGCCCAGGTCAAATCGCAGCACCCCTGAGATGAACTCGAAGTACTGGACGTGGAGCGGGCGGTCGAGCCCGAGCACCACCCGGAAAGCCTGCAGTTGTTCCTCGGATGCTCCCTCGCGCATGATCGCCAGGGCGGGGTCGCCCGGCAGCACGCGCATCACGAAGAAGACCATCGAGATCAAGATGAGCACCATCGGGATGGTCAGCAAGATGCGGATCAGGATATATCTTCGGAGTCCGGGCGACATAAGGTGCTCACTGTGTGACCCTGTTCGGGTCGGCTGAAAACGGATAGGGTAAGAAGATAAGGCAGTGAACGGGGCTCGAACATTCGAAGTGTCCTGTTCGAGCCCCGTCTCTTAGCTAGACTTGCCAGGTCCGATGCGGCGCTCGACTACTTCTCAAGCAGGAAGTAGTGCAGCAGCGCGATCGGATCCAGCACGACGCCCGAAACGCCATCGGCGTAGGCGATGAGCAGCTTGCCCTGCGCCAACGGCACGAAGGGGCTCTCGGTCACCCAGAAATCCTGAATCTCTTCCAGGATTCCGATCCGGGTCGCTTCATCCAGCTCGCTTGCCTGTGCGTCAAGCAACGCATCCATCTCGGGATTGCTGTAGCGTGAGCCTGACCATGCAGCAGGTGAGTGGGCGAAGACGTTGGTGTAGTTGTCTGGATCCAGGTAGTCGGGGTACCAACCGAGCAGGGAGACCGGCAGTTCGCCAGCACGGCCTGCGTCACGGTAGGCAGCCCACTCCAGGAACTGGAGGTTGACCTGGACCACACCGCTTGCCTCGAGTTGATCCTTGAGGACGGCGGCGACGTCAGGTTCGGTATCACCGTAGTGCGTGGGGCTGTACCACAGGTCCATGACCAGCGGGTTGGCCTCGGTGAAGCCGGCTTCCGCCAGCAGCGCCTTGCCTGCTTCTACGTCCTCGGTGCCTTCATAGGTGGGCTTGTGGCCCAGGAACCCGGGCGGAACCATGGAGTAGAGCGGGACCTTGATGCCCTGCCAGCCGAGGTCGGTCAACTCTTCACGATCGATGAGCTGAGCCAGGCCCAGGCGGACCTTGGGGTTGTCGTAAGGCGGGGTCGTGGCGTTGTAGACGATGTAGCGGATTTCCGTGCCACCCGCTGTCTCGGTGGTGATCCCGTCCATGGCCGAGACCGCATCGAAGTCGGCCGGGGAGAGGCTCTTCCAGGCCGCATCGATCTCGCCGTTCTGCAGGGCGAGGGCCATGGTCGGCGAATCGGCAAAGTAGCGCACGACGAACTTGGCCATCTTCGGCGCGTCACCGTAGTAGGTCGGGTTGGCCTCAAAGATGGCTTCCTCGCCCTCGGTGAAGCTCGTCAGCACGTAGGGGCCGATGCCGCAGGCGGTGTTGTTCGTGTTCTGCTCGGTCGCTGTCCACTGATTGGGGTTGACGATCTTCCATGGGTTCGTGGCGACCAGCTGCGGACCGAAGGGGTACACGGCGTTGAAGGTGACTTTAACCGTATAGTCATCGACCTTTTCGACGCCCGAAGCATAGGCTGTGTACAGGAAGCCCGCATTCTCATCGTTGTCAACCGGACCGATGCGTTCAAACGAGAACACAACAGCGTCGGCATTGAAAGGATCACCGTTGGGGAACGTGACACCTTCGCGTAGCTTGAAGGTGTATACGAGCCCATCGTCGCTGACGGTGTAGCTCTCAGCCAGCGCCGGTTCGACCTCACCAGCGGTGCCGGGGGTTACGTTGAGCAAGCCATCCGCGCACTGGTGGAAAAGCTCCCAGTCGTGGAAGCTGTAGACCCAGGCGGGTTCAAAGCTCGACCAGCTATCGGTCGTGCCCAGGACGAAGGGTTCTTCCTCCATCATCGGTTCTTCGGTCATCGCCGGCTCTTCGGTCATCGCCGGTTCTTCGGTTGCTGCGGGTTCGCCGCCGGCCGGGGCCTGAGTCGCGGTTCCACCGCACGCCGTAAGGATCATGCTCGCCAGTAGTAAAAAGCTGAGCAGTGACTAACAATTGTCGGCGTTTCACGTTTTGCTCCTCCTATTTGGTTTCGTTATGGTTTGATGCTGCTTGTGATCCTGTGAGATTTCGTGCCTTCGGGCCTCACCTCCCTCCGAAGATAATTCGACTGCGCTTCGCAGCCCGTGAGCTTGCTTTGGAAACGGGTTGCGGCGCGCAGTAGTTGCGCCCGTACTGGTGCGCGATTGTACTGCATTGTATATCTCATACTGGAGAGGGTCAACCACGGTTCACCCCACTTGCCAGGTTCGACTTGAGCCCTAGAATCAAGGCTCATACCGTACTGGAGGCAGCCATGGACCGTTTTCCCTACCGCCGCACGTTCCTGCTCGGTTTTGGTTTCTTTGGCATCAGCATCATCTGGCCGCTGTTCAACAGCTTGATCCCACCCATGCTGGAAGACCTCGGGCTTTCGGCGCTCGTGGTCGGTTTCATCCTCACCTGGGACAACATCATCAACATGTTCGTCCAGCCCTGGGTCGGGAGCCTGTCGGACCGCACCCGCACACGCTTCGGCCGGCGCAAACCCTTCCTGATGCTCGGCGCACCCATGGCCGCCGTATTCTTCATCCTGGTGCCGTTCGTCCGCGACAACTTCATCCTGATCGGGTTGGCCATCCTGGGGACCAACATCGGCATGGCCATCTTCCGCTCGCCGACCATCGCCTACCTGGGCGATCTCTTCCGGCCCGGCGACCGCAGCAAGGCCAACGGGGTCATCAACCTGATGGGCGGCCTGGGGGGTGCGGTGGCGCTCTTCGGAGGCGGCGCGCTCTACAAGCTCGGCGTCCCGCTCCCGTTCATCGTCGGGGCCGGCATCATGCTCCTGGCCATCCTGGTCGTGGTCATGGTGGTGCGCGAGCCAGCCGAGATCGACCCCGGGGTCGATGTCCCGGAGACCGGCCTCCTGAAGAGCATCCGCAGCGTGCTCGGCGGAGCTGACCGCAGCCCGCTCATGATCCTGGTGGCCATCTTCTTCTGGTTCGTGGGATGGAACGCCATGGAGGCCTTCTTCACGATTTACGCCCGCAATGTGCTCGGCATCGACGTCGGTTCCGGGACGCAGATGCTGACCGCCTTCGCCGCAGCACTGATCCTGTTCGCCATCCCGAGCGGCCTGCTCGCCACGCGCATCGGGCGCAAACCCACCATCCTGACCGGCCTGGCGGGCATGTTCCTGGGCTTGATCGCGGGGTTCTTCATCCGCGATGCGACCGTGCTGCTCATCACACTGGCTTTAATGGGGGCGTTCTGGGCGCTGGTCAACATCAACTCGCTCCCCATGGTCTACGACCTGGGGGATGACTCAAACATCGGATCCTACACCGGCCTGTACTACTTCGCCTCCTCGGCCGCCGCCATCACCGGTCCCATCCTGGCCGGATGGCTGATCGACATGAGCGGTCACACCACGATCTGGATCTTCTCGGCGCTCTTCATGGGGCTGGCGATCTGGGCGACTTCACGCGTGCACGCGCCCGAGCGGGTTTGATCGAGCACAGTAATCGAACAGGGCGATCCGGAGCCTGGCTGGAGGGCTATGCCGGGGGTGATCTGCGTGCCGTCGGGGAGCACGGCGTGCTTGGGGATGACGACGATCCCATCACGGATCGACCATGCTTCGGTGTCGATATCGGGCTGACCGTGATGGGGCTCAATGACGACGCCCTGCCCGATGCGGGCGTTCTTGTCGATGATCGCTCCCTCGATCCTTGAGCCGCGCCCGATCCCCATCGGGGGCGCACCGGCAGCGGATGCCTTCGATTCACCCTCGTAATAATCAGCCCCCATCATGATGCTGTGCCGGAGGATGACATCCTCGCCGATGATGCTGCGGATGCCGATGACGGCATTTTGAATTTCGGCGCCCTCGATGACGCACCCGTCGGCAAGCTTCACCCGATCCAGGTTCACGCCGTAGATGCGCGATCCGGGGAGAAACCGGGGGCGAGTGTAAATCGGGTTGACCGGATCGTGGAAACTAAAGGGGGGAGAGGGTTCGGTAAGCGCCAGGTTGGCGTGGTAAAACGTGCCGATGGTGCCGATGTCTTCCCAGTACCCGTCGAAGCTGTACCCCACCACGCGGTGCGATGTCGATCGCCGCCGGGAGCACATCCCCGCCAAAATCGTCATGCTCCGATTCGAGCAGCTCGCTTAACACCTGCATCTTGAAGATATAAATACCCATCGAACCCAGGTACGGCCGCACGTCGTCCTCGCGGCTGACGAAGGATTGAAGTACAGACGGGTCCTTTGGTTTTTCGATGAAGGCCGTGATGAGGCCAGTCCTTGTCCTGCTTGAGAATGCCAAAGCGTGAGGCTTCCTCTTCGGCGACCGGTTTAACGGCCACCGTGACGTCCGCATTCGTCGCCTGGTGGTGCTCGATCATCTTGCTGTAATCCATGCGGTAAAGGTGATCCCCGGCCAGGATGAGGACATCCCGCGCTTCGGTCACCTCGATCTCGAAAAACTGCTTGCGGACGGCATCCGCCGTGCCCTGATACCAATCATGGCTGGTGAGAGTCTGCTCGGCGGCGAGGATCTGGACCCAACCCGCGTGGAAGAAGTCGAACTGGTAGGTCTGGGTGATGTGGCGGTGCAGGGATACGGAATTGAACTGCGTCAGGACCGCGATGCGCTGGATTTTCGAATTGAGGCAGTTGCTGAGCGGGATGTCCACCAGGCGGTACTTGCCCCCGATGGGGACGGCCGGTTTGGCCCGCAGTTTGGTCAGCGGCCAGAGCCGTGAACCACGCCCACCCCCAAGGATCAAAGCGAGCACATCACCGTTGGCCATCTTCTAGTCTCCACTCGTCCCTTGATCCGGGCCTGGCTTCGAGCCCGCTTCAAGCGGAACGAGATCAGGGGCGCAGATCGCCCTCGATCTCCAGGTGCAGCTTCGCACCGGGGGTGAAGCGCCATAATCCGTCAAGATCCTGAAGCACCAGGCGGACCTTTACGGGTTGATCAGGCGCGATGCGCGCCAGGTGTGCCACCATGGCCTCATCCGCCTGGATGCCGAACGTCTTCAGCAGCCTTCGAATCGCGTCCCGCTCTGTCTCTGTCATCATCACCTCACATCAATCGGCCGGCCAGGAAGGCAGCGCTCGCGCCGGTCAGCGTCGCCAACAGGTTTACGACATCGTTATCAAGCCAGGCAAGCCCGCGAATGCGATGGGTAGCCGTGCCGCACCCATGCTCCGGCGAGCGCTCCGTCTCGACCTGGCATGCAGGACAATAATAGACCGCCTGGCAGCAAGCGCCAAGCACGCTGTCCACCATCGACCCAAGTACTCCGGCGAGCGTGCCGGCCAGCAGGATCCCGGGGATCCCGAACAACCACGACCCGGTCAGCGCGATGAAGCACGGCGCCCGCGAGCGAAGCCAGGCTGCCCGGCCAACTCACGGCACCCGAAGTGCCAGCCGGGACGCGCTTGCCGTTCGTGATGAGGCGCGGCGGCCGCGAGGAGAGTGGGCCGAGTTCAGTGGCCCAGGTGTCGGCATTGGCCGCAGCCAGGGCGCCGGTGAAGGCGAAAAGCCAGGAGACATCCCCGGTAAGTGCATACATGCCCAGGGTGACCCCGGCCACCCCACCATTGGCGATGACCTGCATGGGATCGCGTGCACCGCCCTTGGCGTAACGCTGACTGGCATCGTGCTTGCGGCCTGGAAAGGCGCGTGTCAGCACGCTCGAACCACCAAAGAACAGCACAAGCAGGGTGGCTCCTGCCAATCCACCCCAGTAGAACACGAATGCGCCCAGGACTGCCGCCGCCGCTGCGCCTGGAAGCGAGAGCGCACCCAATCGAAAGGCCAACGCGGCGATGACCAGATCCGAGGACCAATCCAGAAAGAAACATCATCATGCTGTGGATTTCTCTCCACCAGGCTGTGGATAACCGGGCGTCAACCTGTGGATAAACGCCCTGCTCCTGTGCAAAGCAAGTTCAAACCGCGAGGAGCTTGAGGGTCGCACCCCAGAACAAACCCGAGACCACCACCGATGCAGTCCACAGCGCATACGCCAGTGGTCGGTTCGCCTGCGAACGGTAGAGCCACAGCCCGAGGAGCAGGTTGACCGTCCAGCAGAACCCGCTGGCCAAGGGAAGCAGCAGCAAACGACCCGGCGGCGCGAAGGTTTGGGGGAAACCCTCGGCATCAAAACCGAAGGCCACCTGGCCGGGCAGATCCGGGAGTTGCAGCGCCAGGTAGCCGAGCAGGATGACGGGCAAGATCAGGCCGAGCGCGAGCACGGTCAACCCGCCCCGGTCCGCAACGAGGCGGGTCAGCGCAAAACGCGGCCGCTGAGAAAGGGGCTCGATCGACCTCAGCGCGCCAAGCAAGGATATCTCGCGGTATGCCTCATGAAATTGCGCAGGATCCGCAGGGGAGATGATCAGATACCCGCTCTTTGGTCTCGATGCCCACGTGCGGCGCACGCCCGGCCGAGAGGAAATACTCGGTCAAAACCTGGTCATCCTGGACCGCACGGGTGGTCGTCGCTGGCCAGCGCAGCCATCCGGGAGGGTTGGCATCGTCATCCTCCGGGTCCAATAGGCGGAGCGACAGGATGTCCTTGATCGGAACCTGCTCATAGGCCCAACCCCAGCGCAGGTAGAACCCATCGCGGTCGATGACGTAGCGGGCGGTCATCAACCCATACAAGTTGTAGGCGAGGAGCAAAATCAGGGGAACGCCTGAGAGCAGGATCACGACCCAGAGCACGGTCCACAAGGATAGGGCAGCAGTGGAAAGCTGGAGGACCGCGTAGATCACGCCAGGAAGCAGGAGAAGCATGCCGAGCAGATCGAGCGCGAGGCCTGCTCTCCGCGAGGGTCGGAATTCCAATGCCGCCCGGTCTGACCGCGTTGTGCGCACGTTCACGGCGAGGTGGAGCGGTCGAAGCGACAACCTGGTGCTATTTAACCGCGCAGGGCAGGCTCGGCGGCATAGACCGGTTCCACCCAATCCATCAGGTGCTCGACCCTGCCGCGCACGACGTCGTCGAACAGCCTGCGCAGATCCGTCGTGACCGGACCCATGGCACCGTTCCCAATCGGGCGGTGATCCACCCAGGTAACGGCCGTCACCTGGGCTGCGGTCCCGGTCAGGAAAGCCTCCTCGCACAGGAAGACCTCGGTCTTATCGATGGAACGCTCCACTACCTGCAGCCCGAGCTCCTGGGCAGCCAGGGTCATGACGGCCCGGCGGGTGATGCCCTCCAGGATGTTATCCGTGACAGGTGGGGTGATGAGGATGCCGTCCCGCACCATGAAGAAATTCATGGCGCTGCCTTCAGAGACGTGGCCATCGTTGGTGAGCACCAGCGCCTCATCGAACCCGGCGCGTACGGCATCGGTCTTGATAAAGGCCGAGTTAATATACGCCCCCGTGAGCTTCCCCCGGGCGGGAATGGCGTTGTCATCGATCCGCCGCCAGGACGAGAAGGTCACGTGCGCGCCTTCATCCTTCTCGATATAGCGCGAAAACGGGATGGCGAAGATCGTCAGCTCATCCCGCAACCCATGCAGTTTGACGCCGATGATTTCGTCGGCTTTATAAATCAGCGGCCGGATATAGATATCCTCGCGATAGCCCTCGGCCCGGACCAGGTCAATCGAGATGCGCAGCAGATCGCGCTCATCAAAATCAACCTCAGCAGTCATCAATTTGGCCGAGTTCAAAAGCCGGCGGAAGTGATCGAAAGGGCGGAAGATGAAAAGCTGATCTTGCGAGTCGTTCCAGTACCCGCGCAGCCCGCCGAAAGCGCCCGTACCATAGTTCAGGGCGTGGGTCATCACGCCAACTTTTGCATCAGCGTATGGGATGATTTCGCCGCGGAAGTAAGCAAACTTGGGGAGCGTCACTGCCGTCTACCTCCTGCTGTGGGATCTGAACGCATGCTTCCGGAGATGAGCCTGACAAGGATATTATAGTCCGGCAAAGAAAGGCCCTTCAAGGTGACCTCTGGACGATTCCCCGGTGCTCGCGGAATTCGTCACCAGCTGCGAGTCTACCATAGCGTTAAACACAGGACGCCCGGCAGGGCTCTGCCGGGCGTCGCAACCATGTAGTCGCTTCAAGTCTGATTTACGCCTCGCGGAATTCACCTTCCACGACGTCGCCTTCTTCCTCCGGAGCGCCATTTCCTTCCGGTCCTGGCTCGGGAGTTTGGGCATACATCTGCTGGCTGAGCGCATAGCTGGCCTGCTGGACCTCTTCCGTCAAACGCTTGATTTCGGCCAGGTCATCCGACTCGAGGGCCTTGCGCAAGTCGGCGATTTTGCCTTCGATCTGTGTTCGATCTGTCTCGGGAACTTTCTCCCCGAGCTCGCGGAGCGATTTTTCTGCCTGATAGGCCAGGCTGTCGCCGGTATTGCGTGCGTCGGCGAGTTCGCGCCGGCGCTGGTCGTCGGCGCTGTGGCTCTTGGCCTCCTGAACCATGCGCTCGACGTCGGATTTATCGAGATTGGTCGAGGCGGTGATGGTCACCTTTTGTTCCCGGCCAGTCGCTTGGTCGCGGGCGGTGACGTTCAGGATGCCGTTCGCATCGATGTCAAAGGTCACCGCAACCTGCGGCACGCCACGCGGCGCAGGGGGAATGCCCTCCAACCGGAAACGTCCGAGGGTCATGTTGTCGGCAGCCATCGGCCGCTCGCCTTGCAGGACATGGATGTCCACCGCGGTCTGGCTGTCTTCCGCTGTAGAGAAGGTCTCGCTCTTCTCGATCGGGATGGTCGTGTTGCGTTCGATCAGGGTTGTCATCACGCCGCCCAGTGTCTCAACGCCCAGCGAAAGGGGCGTGACATCGAGCAGCAGGACATCCTTCACCTCGCCGGCAAGCACGCCACCCTGGATGGCCGCGCCGATGGCGACGACCTCATCCGGGTTGACGCCCTTATGCGGCTCCTTGCCGGTCAGCTCGCGGACGAGCTCCTGGACCATCGGCATGCGCGTCGCGCCACCCACCAGGACGACCTCATCCATCTCGGAAGCGTTCATCTTGCCATCCTTCAAGACGGCTTCGAATGGCTTCCGGATGCGGTCGATCAAGTCTTCCGTGAGTTGTTCGAACTTGGCGCGGGTCAGCTTCATCTGCAGGTGCTTGGGGCCGGCAGCATCGGCCGTGATGAACGGCAGGTTAATCTCGGTCTCGGTTACCGTCGAAAGCTCGATCTTGGCCTTTTCGGCTGCTTCCCGCAGCCGCTGCAAAGCCTGGCGGTCAGCACGCAGATCGATGCCCTGCTCCTTCTTGAATTCGTCGGCGATCCAGCTCAGGATGCGTTGATCCCAATCATCGCCGCCCAGATGGGTGTCGCCGTTGGTCGCCTTGACCTCGACCACGCCATCGCCCACCTCGAGCAGGCTCACGTCGAACGTTCCACCGCCCAGGTCGAAGACCAGGATGGTTTCGTTTTCCTTCTTGTCGAGGCCGTAGGCCAGCGCAGCCGCAGTGGGCTCGTTGATAATGCGCATCACTTCCAGCCCGGCGATCTTTCCCGCGTCCTTGGTCGCCTGGCGCTGTGAGTCGTTGAAGTAGGCCGGCACCGTGATCACCGCCTTGGTGACGGTCCCGCCCAGGTAAGCCTCAGCATCCTGCTTGAGCTTGGCCAGCACCATGGCGGAGATTTCTTGCGGGGCGTACTCCTTGCCTGTCGCCGGCACCTTGACGCGGACATCGCCGCTCGGTCCCTTGACCGCTTCATAGGAGACCATCTCGCGTTCGTTCTCGACCTCGTCGTAATGCCGGCCGATGAACCGCTTAATGGAGTAGATGGTGTTCTCTGAATTCACGACGGCCTGGCGCTTCGCCGTCTGGCCGACCATGCGTTCGCCGCCCTTGGAGAAGGCCACGACGGACGGACACAGGCGCCCGCCCTCGGCGGTCGGGATCACGGTCGCATCCCCGCCCTCCATCACGGCCACCACGCTGTTCGTCGTGCCCAGGTCTATACCAATGATTTTCGTCATGAAACGTCACCTCGTTTTCTCGTTTGTGCTACCTTAATATCATAGGCGCTTCGCGCAAGAGAAGTGTTAACATCCCATCGGAGGAGTCTCATCAAACGAGGTGCAAGCCAGCCAGCCCGGATCGCGGTGTTAAACGTAAGAGCGCCAGCCCTGGCCTCATCCAGATCTACGCGCGGTTTGGAAGCACAGGAACTTCAGGTCGGCGGGGATAGGATCGTGCGTGATTAGCGGAATCAGCCAGGCCTCGTTTCCAGACCTGGCTAACACGATCGGAGAAATACGAGGGAGGAAGATGACAACGCTTGAAAACTTTCGCAGGCAGAAGGATGATTTTTTTCACCATGACTACAACAGTCCGCTAACCCCCGAACAAAGACAGAATTTCGAAGGGTTGAAATACTTCGAAGAAAACCCTGATCTGCGTTTTGAGGTCGTGGTCGAACGCTTCCCGCAGGCTGAAGAGGTCCAGATTCAGACCACCACGGGTGAAGTTCAGACCTACGAGCGCTACGGTCGCTTTGAATTCGAGCGTGGAGGGCGCGAACGCTGCGCTGACGGTGTACCGCAACGAGCACGGCTTCTTCCTGCCCTTTGCCGACGCCTTGGCCGGTGACGAAACGTACGGTGCCGGACGCTACCTCGAGCCCGAGCCAGCCGGAGACGATCGCCTGCTCATCGACTTCAACCTGGCCTACAACCCCTACTGCGCGTACAACCCGAATTGGTCATGCCCGATCACGCCGGCCGAGAACCGCTTGAAGGTCGCCATCCGGGCCGGGGAGAAGGTGTTCGACGATCACGACGATGCGTGAGCCTGGGGGTCAACCGCTGGCCTGTCCAGGCGCATCCGGTAGCGCAGAAGCGCGACCAGTGCCAGGAACTGCAGCCCGGCGGTGATCATGGTTGAGAACTGTTCAAAGTAGAAAACGAGCAAGTTCACGCCGGCCAGCGAGAGCAGCAGCCCGATCAAACCGAGCGTGTTTCCAATCCGATCGCGGCCCAGGAGCAGCGCCAGCGCAGCCAACACCAGGAGCAGGCCCACCGACCCTTCCAGGGTCACCCGCACCGTGAACCAGAATATCCCGACCGAGCTTGAAACTCGCCCCCCCTCGAGCAGGGGCGCAATCACGCTCTCCAACCGGCCTGGATCTCCCAGACCAAGCAGGAGCTCGAGCAGGTCGACCAGGGCGAAGCCTCCCATGGCCAGCCAGCCCACCAATCAAGGCCGCCTTCAAGCGCGGCAGCGTGATCCAGCGCGCCTCGAACGCCTGCAGGCTGTCCAGCACTCGCTCCCCAAACCCCTTTCTCTGGGGCGCAATCTGCAGTTCATCCGAGCGCAGGAACGCCAACAGGCTCCTTGCCAGGTTTCCATAATTGGAGGACATCGGCCGTCTCCGAAATCTGCTGCAGGCGCGCTTCGAGAGCGGCGTGCTCGTCCGGTTCCAGGTCGTAATCGAGGACTTCGCTCAGGCCAGCCAGGGCGATGTACATCTCGTCGCGTGCGCTGAAGATGGGCGGCGTGCGCACGCGCAGGTAGACCAGAACCGTGACCAGGAAAAAAGCGTAGATGATTGGGGCTGCGATCGGATGGAAGTAGTTGTTGCTCTGCGTGATGAACTTGCCGACTTCGTCAATGAAGAGCCCGACCCCGGTCCCGGCCAGGATCGAGGCCAATACGAACGCCCAGCGGTTTGCCAGGACCAGCATCAGCAAGGCGGCGGCGAAGAGCAGCAACCCGCCCCAGAGCACATGCGCGATGTGCAGCTCGCCCGACCCGAGCTGCGGATAGCCGGTCAGTTCCAGAAAAAGCCGCGTGAATCCAACTGATGCGGCAAAGCTGAGCAGCATAAGCAGGACATAGGTCTCGGCCCGGTGGCGGCGGACGGGTTTCCGTATCCGCCCGATGATCGGGTTCAGCGCCATCGCATCCCTCCTCAGCCAGTGGCTCGCCCGGGTTCAGGCACAAAGAAAGCCAGGCCGACCGCCGCGACGAGCGCCATGACGGCGCCAAAGATGAACGGCGCCCCCGGCCCCCACCCCTGCCAGGTGCCGACGCCCTGCCAGAGCAATCCCGCCAGCAGGCTGGCCGGGAGCAGACTGATCCCGACCGCCATGTGCATCGCCCCGTACGCCGATCCGCGCACGGCAGCCGGCACCAGGTCGGCGATATATGCCCGGGCCGCACCTTCGGTGAGCCCGTAGTACATCCCATACACACCCATCAAAACCCAGGCATGCCACGGGCGCGAGGCCTGGGCGAACCCGAGATAGACGAGCCCATACAGGCTCCAACCCGCCAGCAGCACCTTGCGCCGGCCGATTCGGTCCGAGAGGATCCCGGCCGGTGTGGCGAGCAGGGCATAGACAAGGTTGAAGGACATCATCAACCCCAGCACGCCCGCCACCGACAATCCCAGCGTCTGCGCTCGCAAGACAAGGAACGCGTCCGATGAATTTCCCAGCGTAAAAAGGACGAGCACGATGATGAAATTGCGCAACCCGCGCTGCCCGCCAACGCTGCTCTGCTCAACTGCCGTCTTGCTTGCGCCTGGCTTCTCGGCCGAGCTGGCCATACCCTGGGTGGTCGCCTCGCGCACACCGAACAGGAGCACGAGCACCGCCAGCACGCTGGGGATGATGCTCAGCAGGACGACTCGCTGGAAGGTGATGCGGTCGAGGGTCAAGCCTTGCTGGCTCAAGCGGACGACGACCCACGCTACCAGCAGACCCAGGACTGCTCCCGCTGTATCGCCAGCTCGATGCAGTCCAAAAGCCCGGCCGCGCTGATCCTCGGCCGACGCTGTCGGCGACGAGCGCATCGCGTGGGGCTGTGCGCAGCCCCTTTCCCAGCCGGTCGCTGAAGCGCACCGCCAACACGGCCGGCCAGCTCGTCGCCAGGTACAGGAAAGGTTTTGCGATCGTGGAGAGGGTGTAGCCTGCGACAACAAGCGGCTTGCGCTTCGCGCTCCGGTCCGAAAGCCAACCTGAAGCCAACTTCAGCAGGCTGGCTACCGCCTCCGCCACGCCCTCGATGATCCCGATGAACGCCGTCCGCACACCGAGCACGCTGTACAGGAAGATCGGGAGCAGGTTCACGAGCATCTCGGAGGAGATATCGGTCAGGAAGCTGGTCAGCGTCAGGTACCAGATATTGCGCGGCAGCCGGCCCTCTTGCTCTACAGGATTGACATTTGGGGTGCGCGTGTCTTCGCTCACTCTTCTCCCCCTGCTGCGGGATCTGCCCAGCGCACGTTCTCACCCGCTTCGTCGCTATGCACCACGTAGCGCTTCTCGTCCAGCAGCAAACTCACGATCCAACCGGTCACTGTTCCCGGCGTGCAAGTCACCGGACGGGGACTCGATGCCCAGGCATGCATCCTGCCAGGTCATGGGCTGGAACTCCAGCACCGTCAGATCCGAGGGGGAGCGGTCCAGCGCATCCGCCAGCTTGCGCATCGCACGTGGGATGGCCGGTGGAAACGGTTCCTCCAGCGCAACCGGCGCCGCCTGGAACGGCTCTCCCAGCAGCCCGCTCAACAACAGGATCACGCCTCCTTCCCGACTGGCGTACGCCAGGTACCACCCGGGTCCAACCCAGATGCGGATGTCTCCGCCGCTGGACCCAAACTCCTGCAGATCGGGCGGCTGCAACGTCGCCGCACCGATCTGGACCAGTTCCCCATCGAGAAGGTAGAACTGCGGATCGGGCAACTCCACGATTAGAGGGTTGGAGGGTACGCGTTCGAGGCTCGCCCCGGCTTCCCGCAGCGCCTGGATCAGGGCTTCTGGGTCCTCGATCGGTACCGGGGTCGAAGGCGGCCTGCTGCAGGAGGCGATCTGGCCGGCGAAGGCCAGCAGCATGATCCAGGTAGCCGTCGGTTCGGGGCGCGTCCATGACGCTTCGTATTGTACTCTCGCCCGGTTGCCTCGCCCACGCCAGCCGGGTATTGACACATCTCCACACGAGCCCTATGCTCAATTCGAGTTCAGCCTCGGCGGCTGGGCTGTCCACTTTTCTTGGGGAGGGACAAGATGAACCGCAATGCATGGATTGTGGCCTGCGCTCGCTCACCGATTGGCCTGGGAAAACCCGAGATCGGTGCGCTTGCCCCGCTCGCCCCGGTGGACCTGGCTGCCCACGTGCTCAAAGCCGTGTGCAAGCGGAGCGACATTGTCACGGACGCCATCGAAGACGTGATCATGGGATGCGTCACACCCATCGGGGACCAGGGTGCCAACCTTCCCCGCCTGGCCGCACTCCAGGCTGGATTTCCCTACACCGTGCCTGCCATCCAGATTAACCGCATGTGCGGATCAGGTCAGCAAGCCATCCATTTTGCATCCCAGGCTGTACTGGCTGGCGACATGGACCTCGTCATCGCCGGTGGCATCGAGATGATGTCGCACCAGCCGCTGGGGACTGATTACCCGCAAGACTGGCCTGAAGACTTTCCTTACAAGCTCGTCCACCAGGGGGTCAGCGCAGAGATGATGGCCGAGCGCTGGCAGCTCACCCGAGAAGCGCTCGATGACTATGCGTTTGAAAGCCACAGGAAAGCGGCGGAGGCCATCACCTCGGGTCGCAAGCGCGGCCCAGATTGCCCCGGTCCACGTGATGAAGGACGGCCTGGGGACGCTGGTCGAATACGACCAGGGCGTCCGACTTCAGCCCGATCGGGCGAAGATGGGGGAGCTGAAACCTGTCTTTAAAGCGGACGGGGTCGTGACGGCGGGGAACAGCAGCCAGATCAGCGATGGCGCTGCGGCGCTGCTCATCGCATCGGACGCGGCCTTGCGCGAGCACAACTTGGAGCCGCTGGCGCGCATCGCCGCCCGGGCAGTCGTCGGATCGGATCCGGTGCTCATGCTGGATGGCCCAATCGCCGCCACGCGCGCCGTGCTCGATCGGGCCGGGCTTCGGCTGGATGATGTCGGTGTGGTCGAGATCAATGAAGCATTCGCCAGCGTCGTGCTGGCCTGGCAGGCCGAGCTTGAGGCCGACCTGGGGCGGGTCAACCCCGATGGCGGCGCCATCGCGCATGGTCATCCTCTGGGTGCGACCGGCGCGGTGCTTGATGACCAAGCTCGTGCACGAAATGGCGGCGCAATCAGTCCGCTGGGGGCTCCAGACGATGTGCATCGGCCACGGGATGGCGACAGCGACGATCCTGGAACGGGTCTGAGGCTATGGCCAGAGCACGAAGAAACTAACCAGCGAAACCGCGATCCCGGTCAGGATGATCACGCCGAAGGCGCGCCAGATCATCCTGCGCAGCTCAGGCGAGCCAAGCATACTGGCCATGACCCCCTTGGCGAGCGTGTTCATCAGCGAGGCGATGATGATCGCCATCCCCCCCACGCGCAAGTCGAGCGATCCATCAAGCGAAAGTTCAGATATGCTCAGCGTGATCGAGTCCACGTCGGCGATCCCGGCCAGCAGGCTGGCCGCAAAGACGCCGGCCGAGCCCAGGTACTCATTCGCCACCCTGACCCCCACCAGGACCAGGGCAAACATCAACCCAAAGCCGACCGCGGTCTGCAACCGGAGTGGGTTCGCCAGTTCAACGCGGTTGGGCTGAAAGTCGCTTTTTTGGGATTTGTGGCGAAACCAGAACCACCCAACCAGCACAAGCCCGCTGATCAGCATCGCCAGGAGCGGCACGATTACCATCGGAAGCAAGGCGGCGTTGACGACGGCCACCTCCAGCAGGACGCGCGGGAACATCACGCACGAGGCGAGCAGGATGCCGAGCGCCAGGAGATGGGAGAGGCTCCGGCTCGTCTTGCTGCGACCAGCAAAGCTCAACGTCGTCGCCGTGCTGCTTACCAGTCCACCCAGGATGCCAGTCAGGCCGATCCCCTCTTCGGCACCCAACGCTTTCACCAGGACGTACCCGACAAACCCAATGCCGGAGATGAACACCACCAGCAGCCAGATCTGGAACGGGTTCAGCAGGTTGAAGGGCCCGTAGCCCACGTTCGGCAGGATGGGCAGGATCACGGCTGTGATGATGGCGAACTCGAGCGTGGCGCGCAGGTCGCTGGCGCTCATGCGCCGGGCGAGGTCATGCAGCCCCGGTTTTAGCGCCAGCATGAGCGCCGTCACGACGCCCAGCGCAGCCGCCAATTCGGGCGCATCCCAGATGACCATCGCACCCAGCAGGGGGACGAGCAGGGCGGCGATCTCGGTGGTGATGCCCTCCTCCTCGCCGCGCAGCGCGGGTCCGAGGATGCTCGCCCACAGCAGCAGGATGAGGCCGAGATAGGCTCCCAGGAAGAGCAGCACACCAAAGCGGGCGCTGAAGTACGCGCTGATCGCACCCAGGAGTGCCATCAAGGCGAATGTGCGAATTCCGCCGAATTCCTGTTCGCCGCTCCGCTGCTGGACGAACTCGCGCTCCAGGCCGATCAACGCACCGATCAACAAGGCTGCGGCGAAGCGCCACCAAGGATCGATCGATTCGAGAAAAGTCATGCGCCCCTCCTGTCTTGATCGCCGCGATCCAGCCTCGACCACCTTTCCTTGCTAGCGAAGCGCCAGCTTGATGATCTTCACTCCCGCTTCGGCGTAGGCTTCTGCCCGCCGCTCCCGGCTAGGCCGGCTGCGCCTGGCGCATCCGGCGGGTGCTGATCATCTTCGTCAGCTCGGCTACCACCGCCGGCACGAGCAGGAGCGGCAGCACGATTTCCCATTCCAGCCATCCGAGCGGGACCGTGTTAAAAACCGGCTGCAAGAAGGGGATGTAAATCACACCCAGCAGGAGCAGGAGCGAGGTCAGTACTGCGCCCACCATCCAGCGGTTGCCGAAGATCCCCACCCGCAGCAGCGGGTAGTTTTCGGAGCGGGCGGTGAAGGCTCGCAGCAATTCCGAGAAGGATAAGGTGACGAAGGCCATCGTCTTTGCTTCCTCGGGCACGCCGGGGTAGAGCTGGATTCCGAGCAGGTATGCCGTCAGGGTGGCCCCGGCGATGGCGACGGTCTGGATGCCGATGCGTATGCGCATCGGCTTGTTGATGACCGGTTCGGCCGGTGGCCGTGGGATTTCGGTCCATGATGTCAGGATCCCCCTCTTCCATCCCCAGCGCGAGCGCCGGGGCGCCATCCGTGATCAGGTTGAGCCACAGCAGCTGGATGGCGGTGAGCGGGGAAGGCAGCCCGGCCAGGATGGCGACGAAAATGACCGCGATCTCCGCCAGGTTGCAGGAGAGCAGGTAGAAGACGAACTTGCGGATGTTGGAATAAATCACCCGGCCCTGCTCGACGGCGGAGACAATGCTGGCGTAGTTGTCGTCCGTGAGCACCATGTCGGCCGTCTCCTTGGCGACATCCGTGCCGGTAACCCCCATGGCGATGCCGATGTCAGCCCGTTTCAACGCCGGGGCATCGTTCACCCCGTCTCCGGTCATGGCCACGATCTCCCCCTGCTGCTTGAGCGCATCGACGATGCGCACCTTGTGCTCAGGGGAGACGCGCGCAAATACATCCGTGTGGCTGACCGCTTCGCGCAGCTGATCGTCGGACATCTCGTCCAGCTGGTGTCCGGTGAGCACGCCGTGACCGGGCCGGAGCAGCCCGATTTCCTCGGCGATCTCCTCGGCCGTATCCGGGTAGTCTCCGGTAATCATCACCGTGCGGATGCCGGCCTTGCGGGCGCGCGCGATCGCCGGTGCGGCCTGCGGACGAGGCGGGTCGATCATGCCCATCAAACCGACGAAGATGAAGTCGTGTTCAACAGTCTCGGGTGTCGCATCGTCAGGGACGTCACGCTCGACCCGGTACGCGACGGCCAGCACCCGCAGCGCCGACCGGGCCATGTTCCCGTTCTCCTCAAAAACACGTTCACGCATCTCTTCCGTCATCGGCCTGGTTTCGTCGTTCATCGCCTGGTACTGCGTGCACAGGTTCAGGACCACGTCCGGCGCGCCCTTGATCGCCGCCAGTTCCCATTCCCGCAAGTGCGTGTCGTAGAACGGGCTGGCGTCCTCGGGCGCCGGGGCGATGATTTTATGGACCGTCGTCATGCGCTTGCGGGCCGAATCGAAGGGGATCTCGTCGATGCGTGGATACGCCTGCTCGAGCGTTGTCCGGAAGGCGCCTGCTTTGCCGGCGGCGATGAGCAGTGCCGCTTCGGTCGGATCCCCGACCACCCGCGTCGAGCGCCGACCATCGGCCTCCTCGGTCTCGATCTGGGCATCGTTGGCCAAGGCCGCCACCCACAACGCCGTCAAGGAGGCCGGGTAATCGGCCAGGGCCACCGGCTGACCATCAACTCGAAAATCGCCAACCGGCTCGAAGCCCCCTCCGGTCACTTCGAACTGCACCCCGTCGACCCACATGCGGGTCACCGTCATCTGGTTCTGGGTGAGCGTACCGGTCTTGTCGGAACAAATCACGGTCGTCGAACCGAGCGTCTCGACCGAGGCCAGCTTCCGGATCAACGCATGGCGCTTGATCATCTCGCGCATGCCCATCGCCAGCGTGATCGTCACCACCGCCGCCAGGCCCTCCGGCACAGCAGCTACGGCCAGGCTCACCGCGACCAGGAACATTTCGGCCAGGTCGATCCCGCGCAGCCAACCCACTGCGAACACCCCCCCGCAAACGGCCAGCGCCGCCCAACCCAGCGTCTTGCCGAGCTGATCCAGCTTCACCTGGAGCGGGGTGGGCTCCTCGTGCACCGATTGGAGCATGGTGGCAATCATCCCGATCTGGGTCAGCATGCCGCTGCTCACGACCACCCCCGTACCGCGCCCGTAAGCCACCAGCGTCCCGCTGAAGGCCGTGTTTCGCCGGTCACCGAGCGCAACATCCTGCGTGAGCACGAGCCGGGCATCCTTGTTGACCGGCACCGATTCCCCGGTCAGGGCGGCTTCCTCGATGCGCAGGTTGGCCGTTTCAATCAAGCGCAGGTCGGCCGGGACAAAGTTGCCCGCCTCGAGCAGGACGATGTCACCGGGAACCAGCTCACGGGCTGGAACCGTCTGCCTGTGACCGTCCCGGATGACCTGCGCGTCTGGCGCGGCGAGCTTGCGCAGCGCCGCCAGCGCTTGTTCAGCCTGTCGTTCCTGGATCACACCCAGGATGGCGTTGAGCACGACGATGGCGATGATGGCGCCGGCCTCGATGTAGTCCCCCAACAGCGCCGACAGGATCGAAGCCACGATCAGCACGATAACGATGAAATTGTTGAACTGCTCCAGGATCAGGCGCATAAGCGAAGGCGGGGGGGCGCCCGCCAACTCATTCAGACCGAAGATGCTGATGCGTTTCTCGGCTTCGCTGGAGCTCAATCCCTTATCAGGGGAAGTCTGCAGCGCCCGGACCACTTCGGAGGTTTCAACTGCGTGCCAGACTTTATTCTGCTCAACGATTTGATCGAGATTCTGCGCGGATAGAGCTTCCGATGGGTTGCTGGCTTCAGTCATCGAGTGAAATAGCTCCTTGGGAGGGTTGCATAGCGGGTTTTTATTCCCGATGCGCGGATTATAGCATGCAGGTTTCCTGAACTGGCTGACATCCGGTGTACAGGAGCCCGACATCGCATGGATCACTCCACGTGTGCCTTTCTAGGCGGCTTGTGATGAAGATCGGTAGCTGGCATCGTCCGAGATTACCCCTGGATATCGATCTGGATATATAGAACCACTGCGATCCGACGTCCTCACAAGCATCGGTGCGATGATCGTGCATGAGGGATGAAATTCAACTCGAAGATCAGACAATAGTTACCATCTGTGTTCCCCATGAAGCATTGTCTCTCCCTGACGAATGCCCCGTTCCCGTTTGATACAATGGACAGATCCGCCGGGGCACTCCCCGGCGTATAGCTTGTAGCCCTTTTGCCATGAGGAGAAGACATGAACTGGTTGAAACCACACGTTACGATGTTCGTCCCTGCCCTGCTCGGGCTGGTGCTTCTAGGCGCCTGCTCTTCTGGTGTGGTCGTTACGGAGGCGCCCGCCGCCACGAGTGACGCGCCCATCGCCGCCACGCAGGCGCCAGCTACAGACGCGCCAACCGAAGCCGCCGCCGAGCCCGGCTCACCACCCGCGAGCGGGATCATTGTGCTTACCATCGTGCCCGATGAGAACTCAAGCCCGCTTCCTGATCGGCGAAATTCTCGCTGGCTCACCGAACACCGTGATCGGCGAGACGCAGGAGGTCAGCGGGGACATCCATGTTAATCCAGATGATCCAGCCGCAGTTGAACTCGGGATGATCCAGATCGACGCAGCCTCCTTCGTCACGGATAACAGCTTCCGCAACCGGGCTATCAACAGCTTCATCCTGCAATCCGGGGACTATCCCCTCGTGACGTTCGAAGCGACCGAATTGGCGGGGCTGCCGGAGACGGTGGCGATCGGGGATAGTTTCGATTTCGAGCTCATCGGGGATCTGACCATCCGCGACATCACTCGCCCGGTCACATTCGCAGTGAACGTGACGGTGGAGAGCAGTACCCGGCTCACGGGGGCAGCCCGGGCGACGATCAACCGGGCGGACTTCGACCTCACGATCCCATCTGTCCCGCAGGTGGCCAGCGTCGATGAGCAGGTCCAGCTCGAACTGGATTTTGTGGCCGAAGCGGCCAACTGATCACGCTAAACATTCGAAACACGCAGGGGCACGGCGGCGCCGTGCCCCTGCCTATTTCAAATCCTACTCCATCGTTCGAAAATGCCAGATCGACGGGCAGCAGACGATTAATTCAGTCCTGTTTCGTCCGGTTCGGGGTTGAGCTCCTCCATCTCGCCGCTTGCGAGGAAGAGCACCCGTTCAACAAGGTTGGTCGCCCGGTCGGCGATGCGCTCCAGGTTGTGGCTGGCGAACTGCAGGCGGACGGCCGCGCCGGAAGCTTCGGGGGATCCAGCCATCACGCCTAGCAGGTCCTTGAAGAGTTTACGGTAGTGCACGTCAATCTCATCATCGATATCGGCTACCTTGCGCGCCAGCGCCAGGTCCTGATCGCGGTAGGAGAGCAGCGCGTCTTGCAGCATCCTCCGCACCAGATCGAAGATGCGCACGAATTCAGCCGGGATCGCCAGCGGCGGATCATCCTGCATGCGGATGACGGCCTTTGAAATCCCGACCGCGTGATCGCCCATCCGCTCCAGGTCATTGACCATGTTCATCGCCGCTACGATTGCGCGCAGGTCGCTTGCCGCCGGCTGCTGGGTGGCGATCAGGCTCAGGCAGCGCTCTTCGATCTCGAAGCGCCGGGCGTTGACCTCGCTGTCCTGCGAGATGATTTCGCGTGCCGCAGAGGCATCACGGACCTTGAGCGCCTCCACCGCCTTCACCAGCGCCGATTCCACCTGGTCCCCCATGCGCAGGATCTCATCTCTTCAGATGAAGGAGTTCCTTGTCCAATGCAGCTCGCGGTGAAGGACCTAGATCTGCGGTCATGCCTCATTCTCCTGGGAAATTTCCTGGCGCACACCGTGCTCCGCCTCGCCCCCCGTCGCGAGGTCGAGCGCAAACTCATGCGGCAAGCTGGTCTTTCGAATGGCTCTGCGCAGCCGCATCCACATCGTACTCGATCCGGCGGAATTCCACACGCGGCTTCCTGCCAAGCCGCAGGAGGACATACCCTGCCCGCGGATCCCCATCCTTCGGTTTTCCGACGCTGCCGCTATTCACAAATTGGACCCCGGCAATGGTTTTCTCATAGGGCAGGTGGGTGTGTCCGAAGAGCAGCACCTCCGCCCCGACCACGCGCGCCAACCGCTCAAAGGTGGCCCGGGGGCGATCCTCGTAAAGGTATTCGTTGATGCGGCGCGGGCTGCCATGGACCATGAGCACCCGTGGCCGCTTCCCTTCCATCCTTACCTGCATCGGCAGCGATCGCAGGTAAGCCTTGTTTTCATCCGTGGTCACCTCGCGGGTCCAGAGCAGGGATTGGTGGCCACGTGCTTCTTGCGCCGGTTGCTTATATACACAGCCGCAGTCGTTCATATCGAACCCGACGCCTTCATCGTAGTTTCCCATCAGGGTCGGGATCTTGTGCTCGCGTATAAACTGGATGACTTCATTCGGGTATGCGCCGTAGCCGACCAGGTCGCCGAGGCAGTAGACTGCGTCCGGGGCTTGAGCCTGGACGTCGTCCCAAACGGCCTGCAGAGCGTGCAGGTTGGCATGGATGTCCGAGATGACGGCAAGCTTCATCATGACCCCGTTAACCGAAACGTCCGGTGACGTAGTCCTCGGTCCGTTTATCTTTTGGCCGGGTAAAGATGACATCCGTGTCGTCGAATTCGATCATCTCGCCCGCCCGTCCTTCCCCCAGCATCATCATCGCCGTGTAGTCTGAGACCCGCGCCGCCTGCTGCATGTTATGCGTGACGATGACGATCGTATACCGAGTGGAGAGTTCGCGCATCAGCTCCTCGATGCGCAACGTGGCGATGGGATCAAGTGCCGAACAGGGTTCGTCCATCAGGATCACATCGGGCCGGACTGCGATCGCTCTCGCGATGCACAGCCGCTGCTGCTGGCCGCCCGAGAGCGAAAGCCCGCTCTGGTCGAGCTTATCGTAAACCTCCTCCCAGAGCGCTGCACTCCGCAGCGATTCCTCGACCAGTTCATCCATCTGGCCCTTATAGCCATTTACGCGTGCTCCCCAGGCGACGTTTTCATAGATGCTCTTCGGGAACGGGTTGGGCTTCTGGAAAACCATGCCGACCCGCCGACGCACCTCGACCGGGTCGATCTTCTCCTTATAGATATTCTCGCCATGGAACACGACCTCGCCCGTCGTCCGTGCGCTGGGGACAAGCTCGTTCATGCGGTTGAAGGCGCGCAGCAGGGTGCTCTTTCCACAACCAGAGGGCCCGATGATGGCCGTGATTTTCTGGTGTTCGATCTTCAGGTTCACATCACGAACTGCAAGAAAATCACCATAGTAGACGTGCAGTCCCTGTGTCTGTATCGCAAAGGTGCGCTCCCCATCCGGTCCACCAGACGCCGTGGTCCCCTCAGCGAGCGCCACGGGGGCAATTTTACTCCCCTGATCGGTCAAGTGCAGGCCTCCAAAAATCTTCTTCAGCGTTGTCTCTGTCATGGATCCAAACCTTCGGTTTCGTGATTTATAGTTGCTTCCGATAGCGGTTGCGCAGCAAAACTGCAGTGGCGTTCAGCGTCAGGAGCAGGACCAGCAGAACCACGATCGCTGCTGCTGCCAGGTTGCGGAATTCCGCCTGCGGCCGGGTCGTCCATTGGAAGATCTGGATCGGCAGTGTCGTGAACTTCGAAAAAGGTCCGCTTGGGTCCTTGGTGATATAGGTCGAAGCACCGACGACGACCAGCGGTGCGGTTTCCCCGATCGCCCGTGAAACTGCCAGGATCGTCCCGGTCAGGATGCCGGGCATGGCGTTTGGCAGCACATGAGCCCAGATGGTCTGCCAGCGCGTGGCGCCCAATCCAAACCCTGCCTGGCGCAGCGATCCGGGAACTGCCTTGATCGCCTCCTGGGCGTTGATGATGATCAGCGGCAAAATCAGCAAACCCAGGGTCAACCCGGCCGAGATGATCGTGCGGCCATTGGCCGTGGTGGGGTCTTCGACCAGCCCAAAGGCAACCCCGCTCGTGAAGACCTCCAGAACACGCACGAATATTGCCAGCCCAAGGATGCCGTAGATGATCGATGGCACGCCAGCCAGGTTGTTGATGTTGGTCTGGATGATGCGGTTGACCCACGTGTCGCTGGCGTACTCTTCCAGGTAAATGGCAGCGCCCACGCCGATTGGGAAAGCAAACAGGATGGTGATGGCGATCGTCCACAGCGATCCCAGGATGGCTGTGCGCACGCCCGCCCGAAGGGGTTCCGATGATTGCGGGCTGCTCACAAAGCGCGGGTTGAGCCAATTGAAGAATTCAAGCCGTATCGTGGGGTATTTCGCCTGCAGCTCCGTCAATTTGTACTGGATCAGGTCCTTTTGAAAAATCGAATCGAAAAGCGACCAGGTGATCTCAACCTGGGGCTCGACTACTCGCTCGAGCACCAGGCCGTACACATCATCGCGGGTGCGTGTATCGAAAGATTGGTCGCTCTCAAAACGCCGGAAAAGACCTGCCGAGACATTCGCCTGGAGGACCTGGATCAGTTGCTCCTTGCTCTGCTTTTCAAGTGGCAGCCCATCAATCATGAGCGCTTCAGGCTCGATGGAGTTCACCACACCTGCAAAGCCAAAGCTCTGGTTGAGGATGTTGAGCAGCAGGGTCGTGAGCACGATCACGCCAACTACAGTCGACAGCATAAAGATCGAACGCCAGATCAAGCCGCGCCGGTGACGCTGCTGGATGGCGTAGTTAAACGATCCCGAACCCATTTTCGCGGCAGGTTGGTTCTCGCTAGCCGGGTTCATTCGTACTCCTCCCGGAAACGCCGCACGATGCGTTGGCTGATGATGTTAAGCAGCAGCGTCATGAAAAAGAGCAGCAATCCAATCGCAAAGATGCTGTTGTAGTCGATTGAGTTATAGCTGAGGTCACCCCCGCTGATGCGCACGATGTGACCGGTCATCGTCTCGGCGCCGCGAAAAGGGTTCAAGGTGAAGTTGGGCCCGGCCCCGGCAGCCACGGCGACAATCATGGTCTCGCCAATGGCGCGCGAGATGGCGACGATGAAGGCGGCCGCGATGCCCGAGAAAGCCGCCGGCACGACCACCTTGACCGCGGTCTCCAGACGGGTTGCGCCGACCGCAAAGGCCGCTTCGCGCAGCGCGCGCGGTACGGCGGTCAGTGCATCTTCGCTCATCGATGCCACCAGCGGCAGGATCAGGATGCCGATGACAATCCCGGCCGAGGCCGTGTTGTAGATTTCAACGATATCCTTACCGAAGATCCCGCGCAGCACGGGTGTCATAAAGGTCAATGCGAAGTAGCCGTAAACCACGGTTGGGATCCCTGACAAGGACCTCCAGGATGGGCTTGAGCAGCGTGCGTGCACGCTGCGTTGCGTATTCGCTTAAGTAGATTGCAACACTTAATCCCAGCGGCAGCGCGACCAACATTGCAATAACTGACGTAACCAGGGTCGCCGTTACGAGCGGAAGCACGCCGAAATCGCCGATCTGAGGGTTCCACTTGGTATGGGTAAAAAATTCCAGCGGGGTCACGCGCTGGCCGAGCTGCAGTTCCGTGCCCTTGCTGTGCGGCAGGCGCACTGCCCCAGCCTGGTCCCGCTCTACCTCCAGCCCGGCCTCGGTAGCTGCGACAACCTGCATGACCTCCTCGCCAAGGCGGATGGTTTCACCCGGCTTGCAGCGATGCCCCGGCTGCAGTGACAGGAAGGGTCGTGTCGAACTCGTCGACGTTCGCGCTGAGCGACTTGTTGGTGTTTTCCCACTGTGTGCTGGTGAAAAAGACCAGCAATTCCTTGCTCAGCTCGTAGACGATGCCGATCGTGGTAAAGATGGAGAGCGCTCCGCAGAAGAAAAGGAAAGCGAAGATGATCGACTCGCGCAGCCTAGGACGCCTTGTAAGGCTGATGGTCGGGTTCGAGTTCATGCCGGGATGTAGGCTTGTTTCGCTCGTCAAAGTTCAACCTTTTCATACAGGATGCCGCATAGGGAGCCCGCGCTCCCTATGCGGTTAATCACAAGTGAGGGCACGGTTACGTGCCAGGTTACTGCATGGCCTCCAACCAGGCCGAGCGGGCCTGATCAAGGATGGCCTCACTGGCCGGGAAGTAGCCTACATCCTGGATCTCTTCGTTGACATAGGTCAGCACAAAGTTCAGGTATGCTGCCACCTGCGGCTTGGCCTGCATGATCGCCGCATCCGAGTACATGAACAGCGGGCGCGCCAGCGGGTAGCTGTTGTTGTCCACCGTCTCCAGCGTCGGCTCCACGCCCTCGATCGAGAGCACGTTCAGCGTGTCCTGGTTCTCAGCATAGTACGCATACCCGAAGAACCCGATCGCATACGGGCTGCCCAGGATGCCCTGCACCAGCACGTTGTCGTCCTCGCTCAACTGCGTGTTCGACGCGTTCAGGATCGCCGTCTCGTCTTCGTCGTAGATCTCTTCCACGAAGTAGTCGAACGTGCCGCTGTCCGTGCCGGGGATGAAGCGCAGGATCGGCTCGGCCGGCCAGCTCGGATCCACGTCGGCCCAGGTCTCGGCCGAACCGAAGATCAGCGCCAGCTGCTCGAAGGTCGCATCGGTCAGGAAGGTGTTGTCCTTGCTGACCGTCACCGCCAGCGCATCCGTGCCCACACGGAACTCGATCGGCGTGCGTCCGATCGCCTTGCACGACTCGACTTCGCCGTCCTTGATCGGGCGGCTGGCATTGGAGACATCCGTCTCGCCTGCCACGCAGAAGCGCTCGAAACCAGCGCCGCTGCCGATGCTGTCGATCGTGATCAGCCCGGAGTAGCCCTCGTCCTCGAAGCGGTTGGCCATGCGCTCCGCCAGCGGGAACACGGTCGAGCTGCCCGCCGTGACCACGTCACCCGTCACGTCCAACGGGTTGACCATCGGGAGCATGCCCTCGTGCATCGCGGGTGCAGGGGCCTCGGTCGCCGGCGCGGCCGGTTCGCTGGTGGCCACCGGCGCCGGGGTTGGGCTGCCGCATGAGGCCAGGATGATGGAGAGCAGCAAAGGGAATGCCAGAACGGAGCGTTTAAACGACATGCTTCAAATCCTCCTCAGGATGGAATGGAATATCAGAGAGCGTAATCGACAGCACTTAAGGCAAGGTCAAGGTTTGATTAAGGTCCCTTAACCCATGGACACCTGGCTCGCCGACCAAACCAGGTGCCCGTGGTGGGGATAAGAAGAGTTTCCCGAACATAGGCCGGGAAGTTCATCTGTATTCCAGCTGTTGTCCGGCTAGTTCGCGGAAGAGGAGGTTGTTCCTGATGTCATTCAGCCGGCCCGGAATTTGAGGTGGAAAAGCGCGCCAGTGTTCGGCGGACGGACATTCTCAGCCTGGATGCTGCCCCCATGGGCGCGCATGATGTGATGAGCGATGGAGAGGCCGAGACCTGTGCCTGGTGTGGAACGAGCCCGGTCTGCGCGGTAGAACCGTTCGAAGATGCGCGTCAGATCGTCAGGATGGATCCCGGGGCCGCTGTCCATGATCGAGAGCGACACCATCCCGCTCTCCTCATCGGAAGTCGCACGGATGCTTACCGTTCCGTTGCGGGCTGAAAACTTGATCGCGTTGTGCAGGACGTTCAGCACGGCACGTTCAGCCAGCGCCTGGTCGGCAAGTACCTTGAATTCGCCCGGATGCTTGAGCTTGATCTCGACCCCCTTGCGGGCAGCCTGATCTTGCAGCCGGGCCAGCGGCCTTTCCAGGACGTCTGATAGGGGCAGGGGAACAAGCTGGATGGGCTGCTGGCCCGACTCGATCGAGGAGAGATCGAGCATCTCCTGGGTCATTTGCTCCAGGACCTCCACCTCGGAAATGGCCTTGCGGATCAGATCGTCTGCGATCTCCGGCGCCCGGCCGGCCGGGCTGAGCAGGGTTTCGGCCAGCAGCCGGATGGAGGCAATCGGGGTGCGCAGCTCGTGCGACAAATTGGCGATCATATCCTGGCGGGCGCGGCTCAACCGCTGCACCTCTGAGATATCCTCCAGCGAAAGGCCGACATACTCAACGCTTGACCTGGCCCGCACCGCGAAAAGGCGATCATCGATCCTGAGCGTTCTTTCCAGGTCCCCGTCAGCTCCGATCTCCCAGGCATCGCGTGCGATCTGTTCCAGGGCTGCGACGCGCGTGAAGCTGATCAAGCTCATCCCGGGTTGGAGGCGTGCCGAAACGATCAAGAGCATGGGGATTGGCATACTGGACATCCAACGCCCGGTCAACGACGACGAGCGGGTGGGAACTGCTGCTGGCTGCTGCCACCAACTGCGCATGAGCCTGTTCCAGCTGCCCCATTCCGGAAAGGATTTCCTTGGATTGCCTCCGCCCCTGTCGCTCGAGGTCCACGCGACGCATTCGCTCACGCTGCCAGAGACCAACAGCCAGGAGTCCCAGGACAAGGGCAAGCAGGAACCAGGTGATGTGGATCACCATGCCTCGAAGCGGTAGCCCGAACCGCGGACGGTCTGGAGATAGGTGGGGCGGGATGGATCGAGCTCGATCTTTTCACGCAGCCAGCGGATATGCACATCAACCGTACGCGGGTCGCCCAGGTAATCCGATCCCCACACCCTGGAGAGCAGCGTCTCTCGGGTGAGCACTGCCCCGGCGTTGCGCATCAGGATCGTTAGGAGTTCGAACTCGCGAGGGGCAAGCTGCAGCTCCTCGGATCCGCGGAAGGCGCGGCGGGCGATGCAAATCAAGGCGGACTTCCCCGGCCTGGATCTCGATGCCGGGGTCAGCAGGCACTCCGCGGCGGAGCGCAGCTCGCACTCGCGCCAGGAACTCCCCCAGGGAGAAGGGTTTGACGATGTAGTCATCGGCCCCGCTCTCGAGCCCGATGATTTTGTCCGCCTCCATCCCGCGCGGTGAGCAAGATGATGGGGACCTGGCTCTCCTTGCGCAGGATCCGGCAGACGGTCAGTCCATCCAGCTCGGGCAGCATCACATCCAGCACGATCAAATCCGGCGATGCTTCCCGGGCGTTGGACAAGCCCTGTTCGCCATCGCCAGCGGTATAGACCTCGTAGCCCTCGGCTCGCAGGTTTAATGCGATCGTCTCGCGCAGGGTTTCGTCATCTTCAACAACCAGGATCGATGTCATGTCTTGATTATAGAGATTTCTCCCTCCTGGATGGTTAAGGGACCTTTACCAACGGCTTGAGCTCACCCCTGACCGCATCGTAGACGTAGATCGAGCTTTCACCTGCGGATTCGATCAGTTCTGCCTCGACCCGCTCGTTCGTGCTCCAGGCGATGCGCAAATTGCTCTCTGCGAAGGGGGGCACAAGCGGCAGCAAGCTCGCATATTGGAACCAGCGATCGGCATGAACGAGCACGAGCGCGTCACCCAAGCTCCTGGCTGGCAAGCGCTTCGCTCGGGCCGCGCGTGATGTTGTACAAACCCTTCATCCCGCCCACCCGGACCGGGAGGTACCAGAGGACATTGATGCCTATCAGCAGCAGCACCAACCCGCTGACCAGCGGACCGCGCCAGCGTTTCACCCCCCGTTCCACACGCTCCGACCCGACAAGCCAGGCCGCTCCGGCGGCGCCGATGATGCACAGCATCGGCAGGCTCTCGGCGTAGTAGCGCGGCCCAAGAAGCCAGGAACCAATCCAATAGGCGCCGTAGAAGAGGATCAGCGCCAAAGGGATCGCGGCAAGCAGCCTGCCACCTGCTTTGCGGCGCAAGGCAAGCAGCCCGAAAGGCAGCAGCAGCCAAGAGAGATAGGGCCAGCCGAATAAGTCGTGAAGTCCCGCACGCAGGCTGAAGCGCGTGTTGTAGACCGCCCAGAACAGATTGTGCCCGCTCTCCGTGTGGCCGATCCCCGGTCCGAAACCCAACCGATCATACGCCCACCAGAGCGTGTACGGGTTCAACCAGGCCTCCCCGGTAACGGCGTACTGCCACAACGGAATGCAGGCTGCCAGCAAGCCGGCGAGGATGCCGATGCGAGGCCAATCGCCGGCGTGCGCGCGGACCTTTACGAAACCACAGGATCACCCCATGAACGATGAACGGCGCCGCCAGCGCCACGGCCGTCCACGGCCGGGTGAGGACGAGCAGGCCAAGGGAGAGACCGCACAGCGCGACGAGCACCGGATCCCACCGCCGGCGGTCCTTCCTGCTGCCAGGTGATTGAAGGAAGAGCTCAAACCAGGATAGGGTGAAGGCCAGGCCTAAGACCAGACTGAAGGTGTGCGACATGAGCGAGCCGGACAGCATCAGGAACATGGGCGAGCTGAGCAGCAGCAGGCTCGCCAGCAGCCCCAGCCAGCCTCCCAACAGCTTCGAGCCCAGGCGGTAGGTAAGCCAGATGGCGGCACCGGCCAGGAGCGGATTCACAAGCCAGGCCGCGCCAAACCGGGCTCCGAGCGAGAGCGCCGCCGGCCAACCGGGCGGGTACTTGCCGAAGCGCTGCCCTTCGTGGTCGACCACGAAGGGAACCAGGTACGCCCGTGCAGGTTCCGGTGAGGGCTGCCGGAGCGCACCCCCGGCCATCACCTGCGCCTCCCACAGGTTGGCGAACTCATCCTCCAGGTGCGGTATGCGCTCGAAGATATGCGTGGAGATGTAGGCCGTGATCGCCGATCGCGGCCAGGGACAGCAGCAGCGCCAGGATGGTGGGTGCCCGGGTTCGCCCGTTCATGCCGGCCGCTGATCTGCGCCGACGGCTCGCACCGCCTCCAGGGCGGCCTCATGCAGCAAGCCGTTGGAGGCCAGCACGCCAAAGTTGGCCGTCAGCTCCCGGCCGCGGGTGAAATCGAGCGGACGGCCGCGCAGGTCTGTCACCCGTCCGCCTGCTTCTTCCACGACCAGCGAGCCGGCGGCCTGGTCCCAGATCTTCTCGCGGTAGTCCGGGCGCTTGGCGGACAAGAGCCGCAGGATGAGCTCGCCTCCGCCGCCGGCCAGGATGGCGTACTTGGCGGCGCTGTCCATCCGGACCGCCGGTGCAGTGACGCCCATGTGAGCTGCCAGGGCTTCGAGTTTATCCGCGTCCGTGTGGCTGGCTTCGAAGGAACGCAGCAGGCGCGCCTGTCTTGGGTCGTCCTCGTCCGAGACGGCCAACCGCCGCGAGCCCTCGCCCTCGAGCGGAAACGCCCAGCTCCCACCGCCTGCGACCGCCAGGACCGCGCTGCCGCTGTCCGCCCGGTTCCGGCTGCAGGTCAACATCCAAATTGGGGCAGCCCATGGCCGCCACCTGTCACCCGCCCCTCAACAACCAGCGCCAGTGCGGAGACATATTGTCCTCCCCGCAGGAAACCCTTCGTCCCATCGATCGGGTCGTAGGTCCAGAAACGCCCGCCCGGATCCGACGCCCCCCGGTCGATCCACGCCGAAACCTGGTCTTCGGTGACGCCTGGATGGAGCTGGCCCACGTAACCGGTGATTGCAGCCAACGTCTCGGCCTGCTGCGGCTGCTGCAGGACACGGCTGTCCTCCTCCCCAACGAGCACATCCTGTGGAAATCGATCGGCGAGCATCTGCGCCACGATCGCCTGGGAGGCGAAGTCGGCGACGGTCACTGGAGAGCGGTCCGATTTCGAGATGGTATGCGGGGCAAGTTCTTGCTGGATCGAGCGTGACAGCAATGCCGCCTTGCGGACCGCCTGCAGCGCAAACTCTGCCTCTTCGACGTGATCGACGAACACTGGCTCTCCTTCTTCCAGGCCTGGAACCGGTCATGACGCACGCGTGGACGGTACAATTGTACGTGATCTACTCGAGAGGAAGGGACCTGATGCTGCGACCGATCCGCCTGCTCATCTTTGCCATGCTGCTGCTCAGCGGGTGTTCCACGGCCCCGGAGGCCGCCTTTACTGCAACCCCGACCGGGTTTCAACCCGCCCCGGCGACGGCCGCTCCGATCCAATACGGCTGCCGCCACGTCGGCTCCCGAACCCTCCCCGACGCCCACGCCGGCCGAGATTCCCGGGACGGAAAGCCTGGCCTGGGTCGAGGTGGCGCGTGAATTCAACCGCCCGGTCTTCCTGACCCACGCCGGGGACGAACGGGTGTTCATCGTCGAGCAGCGCGGCCTGATCTGGATCCTGCAGGATGGGGAGCGGCTGCCTGAGCCCTTTCTTGATATTCGCGACCGGGTGCGGGACGAGGGCAACGAGCAGGGGCTGCTCGGATTGGCCTTTCACCCGGATTATCCAGTCCAACGGGTATGTTCTACCTCAACTATACCGGCGCCGGTGGCGCCACCCACATCGCCCGTTTCCAGGTGAGCGCAGACCCGGAGCGAGCCGATCCGGCCAGCGAAACTCCCCTGCTCATCTTCGACCAGCCGTACCCCAACCATAACGGCGGGGCGCTGGTCTTCGGCCCGGACGGGATGCTGTACATCGGGGCCGGGGACGGTGGATCGGGGGGGGACCCGCAGGGGAACGGCCAGCGCCTGGATACGCTGCTGGGGAAGATCCTGCGCCTGGATGTCAGCCAGGAACTGCCCTATGCGATCCCGGCCGGACAACCCCTTCGCCGACGGCGGCGGCCGGGGCGAGATCTGGGCCTATGGGCTGCGCAACCCGTGGCGCATCGCCTTCGACCCGGCGACCGGGGACCTCTACATCGGGGATGTCGGCCAGAACAGCGTGGAGGAGATCGATTTTCAGCCGGCCGGTGCCGCTGGAGCGCGCAACTACGGTTGGAACCTGCGTGAAGGCAGCCAGGCGTACGCGGGCGGCGCGGCGGAGGGCCTCGTGGATCCCATCGCCGAGTACGACCACACGTCGGGCTGTTCGGTCACCGGCGGAGTCGTCATCCGCGATCCACGCCTGCCTGATTGGGCCGGGGTCTACATCTATGGGGATTACTGCAGTGGCAGGGTATGGGCTCTCCGCCAGGACGGGCAGGGCGGTTGGCTGCGGGCGGAACTCCAGCAAACTCCCTGGAGGATCAGCTCCTTTGGCGTGGATCAAGCCGGCCGGGTCTACCTGCTGGACTTGAACGGTTCGATCCAGCGCCTCGACCCCGGGCGCTAGCTGCGGCGGCGAGGCAGGTAGCGCGGCGTGCGCTCGAAGTAGGCCGCGGCTCCTGTCAGCCGGGCCCTTAACTCCCATTCCTCCAATTCGTGCAGCGGGAGCGAGAGCAGAAGCCAGGCCCCCGTCCACACCCATAGCGTGCTGGCGTTCAGCGCCAGCGCTGCGCCCACGCCCAGCAGCAAGGCGGCTGCGCCCATCGGCCGCCGCAGGTGACGGTAGGGGCCATGCGAGACGAGCCTCGCCCTGGGCGGGACGACGATGAGCCTGGATGCCGAGTGCAAGGGAGGCCCAGCCCAGGAGCAGCCCTCCGAGCAGGATGAGCCCCGCGCCCAGGACCGCCAGCAGGGTGTGCGCGGGCTGGGCGGCACTGGCCAGCGAGAGCGCCCACAGGTAGGACCAGGCCAGGCAGCCGGCCGCCACCGTGGACAGCATCCCACCCACCCAATAGAGCCACGTCCCCAAGGTTTCCGCCACACGCCGGATCAAGGTCGCGCTGATCTCAGCCAGCGTGGCCGCCACGATCGCCAGGACAAAGGGATAGGTGGACAAGATCTCAACCATGGCTGGCTTCATCGCAGGAGCAGGTACAGGATCGAACCCAGCAAACCCAGCCCGAGCGCGGCGGACAGGCTCAGCCCGGCCACGAGCACGAACATCCCCAGATCGCTGCGAGTCCTGGACCGCAGCTGATGCGGGCGGGTCACCACCGCCGTCTCGCGGAAGGTCGTCCCCAGCAGGTAGAGCGAGGCGAGCACGACGACCACAAACGAGGTCGGGGGGACAAACACCATCGCTGCCCGTACCAGGGTGTCGAAAGGAAGCCGCTCCAGCAGCCGTGCAAAACGTTCCGGTTGGAGCCAGTACAGGCCGAGCGCGGCGAGTGAGGCCAGCAAGGCCGGTACGGCTGACGCCAGGACCGCGCCCACAGCCGGCCGGATGAGGCGGCGTGTGCTCGCCCCCAGGCGTTCGCGCCGGCCGACGGTCGAATCCTGGGTGAAGGCAAGCAGCGCGGAGACGATGACCACGGCGAACAAGATCCAGGGGACGACCGGCGTCAAGCTGCGCAGGTAGCTTTCCCCCGGGAAGGGGTCGAGCAAGCGCTCGTAGCGGCTGGGGGAGATGAAGGACAGGCTCCACAGCGCCAGCGAGAAAAGCCAGGCGGCAGCCGAAAGCGGCAAGATGAAGCGGGAGGCCGCGCGCAGGCTCAAGCGCCGCTGCCTACGAAGGGTCGCGGGCTTCGCCACCCCTTCGACCGGGGCCGGCATCGCAGGCTTCTCGACGGCATACAACACGGCCAGGACGACGATGGCGAAGAGCGTCGCCGGCGCAAAGACCAGCGCGCTGCGGATGAATGACTCCCCCGGCAGCCGGGAGAGCAGCTCGCCGAACCGCGTCGGGGCCAGGTAAAACAGGAGCAGCGTCCCCACCGACAGCAGCAGCATGGGAACGGCCGGGACCAGGACGATGGCCGCTAACACGCGCGAGCTGGACCAGGCCATGCCCGCGGGTCTTGTCCGCCTCAGGTTGCTGCCCTTGCCATCCATCACAGTCGCGCTCCGTCCGTACACATCGCTTGAACCCGGATGTTCAACCAGCCCGGGCTGCCTAAATTCACGCCCTGGTCTACGGGGTCTCCTGCGTCCTTCCCGGCGCTCACGGCTGCAGCTGCACGTCCACGCTTGACAGGTGATTGACGCCGTCAAAAACCGGGCTCGGATCGACCACCACTACCCGGCCCGGACCCGCACTCGCCAGGCTGTATGCGAGGTTGATGCTGAACGTCCCTGGCAGGCCCATATCCGGCGCGTCCACGATCAACGGCTCACTTGCCAGCAAGCTTCCATCCGCGTCGTAAAGCTCCACGACCAGCGTTCCTTCAAAGCTGGCGATACCGATCCCTTCCACGTGCACCACCCCGCCGCTGACGATCGAACCCGGCCCGGGCTGCAGGATGTCGATCTGCTCGGGATACGCCGGACGGGGGACCAGGCTGGCGGCCCCACCGGGGAGCAGGGTCACCCCCACCGATGACAGGTGCGTCACGCCGCCATCGCGCGGGCTGTAGGACAGCACCTGGAGCAGCGCGTTTCGCTCTTCACTGACCACGAAAGGGATGTCCACGGAAAAGGGACCGCGCTGCCCTACGTCAGCCAGGATCTGCACCGGCACCTGCGCCACCAGCTCCCCGCCGTCGAATGACAGCAGCCGCACGCTCAGCGCCTGCTCGAAGGTTGGGTCCGACCACCCCGCCACGTGCAGCGGGCTGACCGCCCTCGAGCCCGGGCCGGGCTCGAGGATCATGATTGTTTCTTCCGGTCCTACAGCAGGGGTTTCGGTCGGAGGGAGCGGCGCGGTCGCCGCCGGGCTTGCGGTCCCCGGAGCCGTCGCGCTGGCGCTGGCCGTCCCCCCCACAGCCGGCGCGTTACAACCCGCCGTTACGCAACCCATGATCAAGAGCATCCCACATACCGTCTTTTTCATCGTTTTTACTCCGGGTCGAGTCTATCAGGGAAGCCGGGCGCGGTCCACGGCGCATACCCTGCGTTTGACATACGAACATTTGTTCTATATAATCATGGCGTGCGTGCCCCCCTTGTGGTCTGCTCTCCGGCACGCCCGGGAGTCCCCTGTGCGGTTTCTAAGGCGGTCACCAAAAAAATCCTCGCCGGCCAGTGCGAACTCCGGCCTGCTCACCCGGCTGCGGCAGCTTGCGCCGGTGCCGCCCGGGCCCGGCCTGACGCTCGAGCTCGAGGGCCAGCTCGCAACCCGCCTGCGGCGTGCGGCGCGCGAGCATGACCGGGCGCCGCGGGCGCTGGCGTTCGACTTGCTCGCACGGGCGCTCGAGCGCGAAGCCTGGCGCCGCCACGCCGAGTCGGTGCTGGCCGAGCTCACCCCGCGCGAGCTCGAGATCACCTGGCTGGCAGCTCGCGGTCGTACCAACCAGGAGATCGCCGGGCAGTTTGTCATCTCGCCCGAAACGGTTAAAACGCACGTACGCAACGTGCTGATCAAGTTTGGGCTGCACAGCAAGGCCGACCTGCGCCTGCTGCTGCTCGACCTGGGGCTGCGCTGGTGGGAGGACGAAAGCTGAGGGCCCGCCTCCGCTGCTGGCCGGGGAAGCTATAATCCTGGCGGAGGCGAAGATGGCCGAAGACGACCGCATCAGCAGCACACCCGAACCGCGCACGCGCCAGTCCCTGGCGGCTGACCTGCAGCAGTTGGGCCTCGAGGCGGGCATGATCGTGCTCGTGCACAGCTCGCTCTCCTCGCTCGGTTGGGTCAACGGCAAGTCGGTGGCGGTCATCCAGGCGCTCCAGGATGTGCTCTCGCCGGGCGGCACGCTCATCATGCCGGCGCACTCGGGCGATCTTTCGGACCCGGCCAAGTGGGAAAACCCGCCGGTGCCGCAGGCATGGTGGGCGAACATCCGCGAGACGATGCCGGCCTACGATCCACGCACAACCCCGACGCGCGGCATTGGCCTGATCCCCGAGCAGTTCCGCACCTGGCCGGGCGTGCTGCGCAGCGACCACCCGGCGCTCTCCTTCAGCGCCTGGGGGACGCAGGCGGAGGCCATCACCCGCAACCATCAACTTGAAGACTCGCTCGGGGAAGGTTCGCCGCTGGCGCGCCTGTACGACCTCGACGGGCACGTCCTGCTGCTTGGCGCAGGCTACGACAGCAACACCTCCTTCCACCTGGCGGAATACCGCCTGCCGTGGCGCAAGGACGATGTCCTCGGCGCACCCATCCTGCGCGACGGCAGGCGAGCGTGGGTCACTTACGCGGACGTCGACCTGGACGAGACCCGGTTTGCCGAGATCGGGGAGGCCTTCGAGCGCTCCCACCCGGTTCGCATGGGCCGGGTCGGCTCGGCAACGAGTCGCTTGTTCCGCCAGCGGCCGGCGGTTGATTTTGCCGGTGCCTGGATGGCCGAGCACCTTTCCCCTTAGGTTTGACACCCACCAGGTTCGGTCGCCCCCCGCAACCAGCGGGGGCAGGGAGGGTTAAACCCCTGTGGACCACCTGCCTCGCGCGGCCTGGTCAAAAACCATTTTCGTGGGCCTCGGGCTCAAAGGAGTGACAGAACGATGTTGATGAACCGGATCATGGGTGTTTTCACCTTCCGCACGGATGTCTACAAAGAAGTCGAGGATGACGCCAGCTTTACCTCGACCGCCTGGATGCTGGTGGCGGCTGTCGCCTTCCTGAACCAGCTGGGTACACGCCCTGCTGATGGTCTTGGCAGGTTAATCATTGCATCCATCATCGGCACGGTGTTTGCCGTCGTCGGGTTCGCGCTCGGCGCAATGATCATCTCCTGGGTCGGGCGGGAGGTCTTCAAGGCCCAGGTCACCTTCGACGAGCTGGTTCGCACACTCGGCCTGGCCTATGTCTGGCAGGCGGTGGGCGTCATCGGGATTCTGAGCTTGATCTCCCCCACCCTGGACTGCGTCACCGCCCCTATTCGAGTCGTCGCCGCAATACTGGCGCTGGTCGCGTGGTTGATGGCGGCCAAGGAAGCGCTCGACCTGGAGTGGCTCCAGACCATCGTCACCGTCGTGATCGGTTTCATCGTCGTCGTCATCCTGACCATGGTCGCCACCGCCGTGATCGGCCTGCTCGGCTTCGGCGCCGCCGCGGTGACCGGCGCGTTCGGCTAAATCCTGCAGTTCTCCCACGTCGTGAATGCCGTAGGGGCGACCGGCCGGTCGCCCCTACATTGATTCCGCTGCCAAGCTAGATGGCTTTCTCAAACCAGAACAAGGGGGCATTTCACACATATTCGAGGGGATGTAGGCGAGGGATTTTACTGTAGGGGCGCACCGTGGTGCGCCCTTTTTCATCCAGGTTGGGGCAATCCTCAATCCTCGGACAGCACCATCCGGCCGCTGCCATCCGGGACGAAACGGTGCCGCCCCTGTGGGATGTGGTTGCTGATCTCCAGGGCCCCTTCATCCATGGCCTGCCACAGGATCTCGAACGGTGCCTTTCCCTTCGACCCACTTTTCAACCAGCACCAGGCCGTGACCCGGCAGGATGGTAAATACGATCGGGCGCGGGTCACCGGGGTGCTGCAGCGCCTCGCTGCGGGAGAACGCCAGCTTGATCGCACGTGCCTGGGCATCCGTCGAACAGGATACCGGGTAATCGTGGTACGGCTGATCGAGGGAGACGAACTCTACCAGGGCCGGATCGAAGGACTGGATGCCGCGATGGCCGTGCAGCTTGGAACGGCTCACCGGCGCCTCGCTCGCAAGCTCGTCTCCAAGTCGAATGCGCGGCAGCTCGCTGTCCATGTCCATCAACTCCACCGCCTCCGACGAGGGTGGATCATTCTGCTTGCCCATCCACCTCGCGTACGAGCGCCCCCAACCCATCCCTGCGCACGCCGCTGATGACCGCCAGGTCGTCCTCCGTGATGCGTCCCTTGTCCACCGGTCTTGCGCTTCCCGTGATGGTGGCGATGAGCGCCCCTAACCGCGGGTCCCAGGTCGCAAAGCATCCCTCGCTGTACTGGCTCGAGACGGCGTCTTCCAACGCGGGGACATGCACCAGGTCGTTGATGCGGATCATCTCCGTGAAGAAGTGCCTCTCGATCCAAAGCTTTCGCAGCGGCGATCATTGCGCCCGGCGTATCGAGCTCGTCCCATTGCACCCGGCTGATGGCAGGCTCCAGCGTGCGGTGGTTGGTGATCTCATGCGTGCTGACGGCGGTCACGAGCCGCAGCGCCATGTCCGTCGTAGAATTCTTCGGGATCGTCGCATGCAATGCGTGGATGCGCACCGACCAGATCGAAGTGATAGGCGCTCAGCTGACGCGCATCATCGACGAGCAGGATGTTGCGGATGCACATCGTCTGCGCCTGCACCTGCCTGAGCAGCGAGAGGATCGGTCCCCCGCGCCGGCCCTGCTCAAGCAGCACTCGCCAGGATTGCGGGGCGAGTCCCGTCTGCCGCGAACATCTCGGGCGAGGGCTCTTCGCTGCGCAGGCCGGCCTCCAGCCTGGCCAGGGTTTGATCGACGGTTGACTGATCTGTCTTGAGCAGCGTGACGACTGTCGGCGTATGGTCCAGGCCGAAGCGCCGGCGGGCGGAGAACATCGGCGCCTGCCTCCATGAGACCGGCTCGCCAAAGTTTGCGCTGGTCAAGACCAGGTCTACCTGCCCACCAGGATGGTCCAGGACTCGGTGTCCCATGGCTTGCAGCTTGCCCAGCAGCGGCTCGAGAATCTCCTCGACCCCCGCGTTGTCTGGGCCAGGGGTGAAGGCAACGGTAATCTTCTGGAGCCATGGGTGCCCCCGGCGAGTGCTGACCTCGCGGACGATCGTCGATTCCATACCAAATTCCTCCAAATATTCCCAACTACCATACCACGCGACACAGGCACGCGTGAAGACGCGCCGGCTCAAGGATGCTGAAACTGGTATGAGGTGGATCAGAGGTTGCGAATGAAAACGCGGTGGTTCTTGTAGGCGACCCCGCCGATGTTGACCAGGTCCTGCCGCATCTGGACCGCGCTCTCGGCCACCTGGGTCAGGTCGGCGTGCCGGAAGTTGAACTCGTGGATCGTCTTTTCCATCTCGCTGTAGAGCAGTGCGTTGCCGCCACGGCCCTGGAATTCCGGGAGCACGCCGGCTCCGTTCAAAGCGATCCAGCGTGTGCGCCGCATCTCGATCAGCATGTCGATCAGCCCAAACGGGAAGAGCCGGCCGCGGCTGCGCTGGATGGCGGCCGAGACATCGGCAAAGCCGAACAGGAAGCCGACCACGTCCTCGCCGTGCAGGATGATCTTGATCAAGCGCGGGTCGGCGATGGTCAGGATTTCGCTGACGACGTAATCGATCTCACGCTCGGTCAGCGGATAGTACTCCCAGTTGTTCACGAAAGTATCGTTGTAGGTCTTGCCGATGCGCTTTGCCCACGCCAGCATCTCGCGTTTGCTGCGGAAGCGTTTGACCTCCAGGCCGCTGCGCTTTGCGGCGCGCGCGCCGATGCGGTGGATGCGCTCCGGCAGCCTGAATTTCTCGAGAGCTCAGGTAGCAGGAAACGAAATCGACTTCTTTTTGGAAGCCGAGCTCAAGCATGAATGCCGGGTAGTAGGGCGGGTTGTAATTCATCATCGTCATCGCCGGGCGGAATTCGTACCCTTCGACGAGCATGCCGTACCCGTCCAGCGGGCCAAAGCCCTTGGGCCCGACGATCTGCGTTAACCCGCGTTCAGCTGCCCAGGCAAAGGCCCGCTCCATCAGCGCCTGCGCCACGCCGAGATCCTCGACGCACTCGAAGAAGTAGAACTGCGCCTGGCGCTTGTCGTGGTAGCGGTTGTAGGGTTTGTTCTCGATGACGGCGATGCGGCCGACATCTTCGCCTCCCCGCTCGGCCAGGTAGAATTCTGCATCGGAATGCTCGTGGAAGGGATGCTTCTGCCGGTTCAGGCGGGTGCGCACATCCATCCGGATCGGCGGCACCCACAGCGGGTGACCGCGGTACAGCCTGAATGGCACTTCGATGAAGCGCGCCACATCACGCCGGGATTCGGTATCGACCTGCTTGACTTCGACCATCCGCCACCCTTTCCTTAGCGTCCGGCGTCATTGTAGCACTGCGCAAATACGTCTACAATCGGCCGCATCTCGAGGTGTCTGATTATGTTCTCTCGCTTCCTTCGCTGGTTCTTTAACACGGCCTCGGCGCTGCTCGCCAGGCGCGAGCTCGTCGGCCTCGACAACCTGCCCCCAGCCGGCCCCTACATCCTGGCCGTCAACCACCTGAGCTACTTCGATCTGCCGCTGGTCTTCGGCATCGTCGGCGGCGAGAACGTCACCGGCTGGGCGGCCGAGAAATACGCCCGCCACCCATTCTTCGGCCCCATCCTGCGCATGGGCCAGGCGATATTCATCGAGCGCGGCCAGATCGACCGGCATGCGATGGCCGCCGCCGTGGACTGGCTCGCCCGCGGCAACATCTTCGGCATGGCGCCCGAAGGCACGCGCAGCAAGACCGGCAGCATGTCGCGTGGCAAGACCGGCATCGCCTACCTGGCGCACGAAGTCGACGTGCCCATCGTGCCGATCGCCGTCTCGGGCACCGAACAAGCCTTCGTCGCCTGGCGCAAGCTGCGCCGGCCGCGCTTCAAGATGCAGATCGGGCAGCCCTTCCACCTGCCGCCGATCGACGAAGCCCGGCGCAGCGCCGGCTTGCGCGAGAACACCGACGAAGTCATGTGCCGCATCGCCGCCATGCTGCCGCCTGAATACCACGGCTTCTACGCGGAGCACCCACGCCTGCTCGAACTGCTCTCCCCCGGCAACTCGCAAACCTGATTTCCGCCCATACCTCGCGCACCTCCCGGCGCGGGTGAGGCACAGATCACCCGCGCGGTTCCACCGCGCGCGGGATTGCACACACCCTCCTCAAGCGGTACACTCATAGCACATTTGTTCTAGTTGGCGTCGGCCTGGCTCCCTCTCCACGGACCAGGCCCCGCCGGCACCCACCCCGTTTTCGCTCGGAGGTATGCGATGCAACCCACCTTGGTCTCGTTTGAACCCGGCCTGCCGCTCGCGCTGGACGACCCCAGCACGCTGGACATGCTCGAGCGGCCGCGGCTGTCGCTCTTCTGGGGCGCGGAAACGCCCACCCGGGCGCTGCTGGCGGCGCTGACGGTGATGGCGGCGCGCGGCCAGCAGGTGCGCGTCTTCGACGGCGGCAACCGCTTCGACGGCTACTTCATCGCCCGGCTGGCGCGCCGCCTGAGCTCCGACCCGCATGCCATCCTGGAGCGTGTGCGCCTCTCCCGCGCCTTCACCTGCTTCCAGCTGGCGCAGCTGATCGAAAACACGCCGGCCGTAAGCCCGGCCGAGGGCGCACAGCCGCTGGAAGTGCTCTTCGTGCTCGACCTGCTCAGCACCTTTTACGACGAGAGCGTTCCGCTGCGCGAGTGCCGAGCGCCTGCTGATAGACACCATCGCGCACCTGAAACGCCTGGCCATGACAGGGCCGGTGATCGTCGGCGCGCGTGAGCCGCGCGTGCTGGTCAAGGAGCGTTGGACGCTGCTCGACCAGCTGCAGGTGGCGGCCGACGCCGCCTGGCTGCTGCGTTCGCCCGAGGTCGTCGGGCAGGAGCAGCTGCGTTTGTTTGGCTGAGGCGCGCCAGCGGGGTCGGGCCGGGAGCACGCCTGCGGCAACCCGCTTCCCTCACCCGGCTCAACCCCGCTGCGCCCGGCATACGGCTGGTTATCCATTTCATACTGCGAGGTATTCATGGGACGAACACTGCCATCCATCACACAGGCCTTCCTGCACGAACAGCAATCCCTGGCGCGCTTCCGCCGCGCGCTGCGCCGCGAGGACCAGCGCGCCCTCGACGACCTGCTGGGCAGCTCGCGCCGCCACCTGGCGGCAGCCGCCTACGCCTCACACCTGCTGCCCTTCGAGGTGATGCTGCTGGCGATGCTGGTCGAAGAACACAAGCAGGTGCTGCTGCTGCAGCAGCAGGTCGAAGCCCTGGAAGCGGCGCAAGCCGTGGGCAGGCCCCGGGCGCTGCCGGCCGCCGGGGACGGGACGCCAGACGAAGGGCAGCCGGCCGACCCGCCGCACGCGGAGCAGGCATGACGACCCTCTTTGGCTGGCTGTTCGACGTCTACCCTGCCGGCGAGGAGATGACGCTGTGGCTGATCGACCCCCAGGGCCAGAGCCACAGGCTGCGCGATTCGTTCACCGCCACCTTCTTCGCCCGCGGCCCGCAAGCGGAGCTGCGCGAGCTGTGCCAGTGGCTGCGCGCGCGCCGGGCCCCGGTGACGCTCGCCCGCGGCGAGCACACGGATCTCTTCCTCGACCGGGCGGTGGAGGTGCTCGAGGTGGGCGTGAGCCCCGGCCGGCTGCCGCAGCTCTTCCGCCAGGTCGCCAACGCCTACCCCCGGCTGACCTACTACAACGCCGACATCTCGCTCGCCCAGCGCTACGTGCTGGCGCGCGGCGTTTTCCCGCTGGCCTACTGCACGCTGGAGGTGGAAGGCGCGCAGGTGCAGAGCATCGAAGCGCTCGATACGCCCTGGGAGATCGATTACGCCCTGCCGCCGCTGCGCACGATGGCGCTGCGCCTGGCAGGCGACATGCGCGATCCGGGTCGCGGCCACCGCGCCGACCTGCTGGTCGAGATCGAGGGCGAGACGCTGCGCTTCCCGCGCCGCCGCAGCCGCGAGCTGGTGCTGGGCATCCGCCACCTGCTCGAGCAGTACGACCCCGATATCGTCGTCAGCACCTACGGCGACAACTACATCCTGCCGCGGCTGCTGGAGCTGTCGCAGCACTACGGCATCCCGCTTCCGCTCAACCGCGACCCGCAGCACCAGGTGCAGCGCAAGTCGCCTTCCTCCTATTTCTCGTACGGGCGGGTCGTCTTCCGCAACGAACAGCACCTGCTCTTCGGCCGCTGGCACCTCGACCGCCAGAACGCGTTCCTGGCCAACGACTACGGCATCGACGGCATCCTCGAGATCGCCCGCCTCTCGGGCCTGCCGCCGCAGACGGTGGCGCGCGTCTCGACCGGGACCGGGATCAGCGCCATGCAGGTCGCCACCGCGCTGCGCCGGGACGTGCTCGTGCCCTGGCAGAAACGCCAGCCGGAGGACCTGAAGAGCGGGCTCCAGTTGCTCGCCGCCGACAAGGGCGGGCTGGTCTACACGCCCATCGCCGGCCTGCACGAGCACGTGGCCGAGCTCGATTTCACCGCCATGTACCCCAGCATCATGGTCCATTTCAACATCTCGCCCGAGACGGTCGGTGCGCACTGCTGCCCGGGCGAGCCGATCCCCGAACTGGGCACGCCGGTCTGCCGCCACCGCCAGGGCCTGGTGCCCGAGACGCTGGCCCCGCTGCTCGAGAAGCGCAACAAGTACAAGGCGCTCATCCGCCAGCTGCCGCAGGACGACCCGCGCCTGGAGGCCTACCGCCGGCGCTACTCGGCCCACAAGTGGCTGCTGGTGACCTGCTTCGGCTACCTGGGCTACAAGAACGCCCGCTTCGGGCGGATCGAGGCGCACGAGGCCGTCAACGCCTACGGCCGGGAAGTGCTGCTGCAGACCAAGGAGCTGGTCGAGGCGCGCGGCTTCCGCGTGCTGCACCTGTACGTGGACGGGCTCTGGATCCACCGGCCCGGCGCCCACGATCGGCCGGATTACGAGGCGCTGCTGGACGAGATTCGCGCCAAAACCGGGCTGCAGATCGGGCTGGAGGGCGTCTACCGCTGGCTGGCTTTCCTGCCCTCGCGCACCGAACCGCGCGTGGCCGTCGCCAACCGCTACTTCGGCGCGTACGAGGATCGCACGCTCAAGGTGCGCGGGATCGAGGCCCGCCGCCACGACACGCCGCGCTTCATCAAGCAGACCCAGCTGGAGATGCTCGAGATTTTGTCGCAGGGGGCCGACGCGGCCGGTTTCCGCGCCGTGCTGCCCGAAGCGCTGGCCTATGCCCGGCAGCGGCTGCTGGCGCTCAGGGGCGGGGATGTCCCGCCGGCGGAGCTGGTGATCGCCCACCGCCTCTCGCGCCGGCCGGAGGAATACACCGTCCGCACCGCCGCCGCCCGCGTGGCGCGCGAGCTCGCCGGCACCGGGGTCGAGCTGCACCCCGGGGAGCGCATGAATTTCCTGCTCGTCCCCGGCCCGGACAAAGCGCGCGCCTGGGAACTGATGGACGGCGATGCGCGCTACGACCGCCAGGCCTACACCGAGCTTCTGCTGCGGGCCGTCGACAGCATCGTCGCCCCGCTCGGCGTGGACCGATCCACGCTGGAGACCTGGCTGCTGGCCAACGCCGGGTACTGGGGTCCGCCCGGCGTGCTGCCGCCGCCCGGCGTGGACGTGGGCGCACCGCTGCTGCGAGGCCGGTTGTGGAGCGTGACTGGCGTCCGACCGCCGTCCGCGATCGACGTGGACCGCCGTCCGCTCGAGATCCAGCGGCAGGGATCTGCTGCTGGCTGCATAAGCAGCCTATGTGAAGTGGTTTTCCGGGAGCGTAGATGAAGACGAACGACGTGGTTCTTGTTGGTAAGTGGATGGGTCAGTTTGATCGCCAATGTGCTCGGCATCCTGGGACATTTTTCGGGGAACGGGGCGTTCGCCGCCCTGGCGCTGGACGGCGGGCTGCTCGCTGCAGGATCGTTCCTGACCCTGGGCTATGCCCTGGTGACCTGGTCGGCCTGGTCCTGGAGGCGGGTGCGGTCGACGCGTGGTGCCGGGGAGGCCGCCCGCAGCGCGGCGTTCATGCTGAATGCGCTGGCTGCGCTGCCAGCGCTGACGCTGTGGATGTACCTGCTGGAGGATGTCCTGCTGCTCCCGCTCACATCCGCGCAGCGCTGGATGATGGCCCTCGGCCTGGGCTGGTTCTTCACCCCTTTCGCCGCACTGGGGTTGGTTGTGCTGGGCGAGATTCTTGGCCCGCTGCTGAGCGTGAACGGGCACGAAGATGACTAATCGTCGTCCCCTTCCTCCTTGTTGCCGTTCGGATGGCAGCGGACGCAGTTCGAAAAGTCTCCGATGCCTTCCTCCTGGTGTTTCTTGTTGATCTCAGCCTGGTTGTGCTCATGACACTTGAAACATGTGTAACCGGTGAGCGTGTTGGGATGGCACGTGGCACAGGTGCCGCCCGCTCCCCCGTGATTGTAGGGGAAGGAATGCGGGCCATTGTAGGGGGTGGGTCGCCAGCGGCTGGTGTTATGGCAGGAATCACACGTTGCGCCGAAGAGACCGGCGTGATAGGGCGGGTCGGCGTGACAGGCGGCGCAGAAGGTATTCAACCCGCTGAAGACGGCATCCTTGTGGCAGCTCTCGCAGGCGGCCTGGATGTGCGCGCCGGTGAGCGGGAAGCGTGAGAGCGCATGGTCGAAGGTCACGTCAGACCACGTCGTGGGTTGATGACAGGCATCGCACTGCTGGCCGAAGCGGCCCTGGTGATCATCCTGTTCGGCGTGGCAGCCGAAGCAGGTCTCCGGCAGGCCGCTCCACTGGCGGTCGATGTGGCAGCTTTCGCACTCGGCTTCGAGATGGGCACCGATCAGCGCAAAGCCGGTGAGGACATGGTCTATCGTGGCCTGGTCCCAGCCGGCTGGCGTGTGGCACTCACCACACAGAGGACCCAGACGTCCGGCGTGGACATCGGCTTCGGCGTGACAGCTCAAACACCCTTGCGGGGTCTTTTGCAGGATCTCGAGCGTATGAGCGTTGATGTGACACGCTTTACAGCCGATGGTCCACGTGAGCGCCTTCCAGGGGAAAACGCACCGCCTGATGGTCGAAGACCCCTTTGCCGTAGCGATCGATCCCGTCGTGACAATTCAAGCATCCCGGGCCAAAGGTCTCGATATGCTCAACGAGGTAGCACGCATCCTCTTCCAGATGGCAAGCCCGGCACTCGGCTGCATCAAACACACGCACGCTGTCCACATGGCAGATGCGGCAGTCGAAGGGCGATGACCCAAGGACAGGGAGGTGGGCGAGCAACGAGAACCCGACCCCCTCGTGTGCATACGTCAAGCCCTCATATTCGGTCAACGGAGCTTCAGGGCCGCGGTGCTCCCGATGGCATGCTTCGCACTCGATTGATTCTCCGAATGAGCCATGCAGCGAATCTTGGGCTCGATCTCGTTCCTGGGCGATGGGCTCATGACATGTCATACAGCGGTCCTGCATCCGTTCATCCCCCCAGAAGGGCGCATGACAGGCTGCGCAGTCTCCGCCAGTTCGGCATGGCTGTTCACGCCTGCGATGGCCGTTGCTGATGATAGGCGCTGAGCGGACCCGGACTGAAGATGCTGTTGTCGCTGGCAAGGGCCGCCATGGTGACGACTAGCCAGTGTAAGCACGGTGGCGATCAGCCCGGAACTGGTCAGACAGCCCAACGGTTTCTTAGCCATGCTCTGCCTCCACCCGAACCTCAAGGTTGGAGCGTAGCGTAGTACAACGCCGCGCCGATATGGACGAAAGCCGCCGCGAAAAGGGCCATGCCGAGCGGGATATGGACACTGTGCCAAACCGCAAGCATCCGGCGAGCCATCTGAATGGATCGGGTCTGCCGCTCGATCTCGATCCGACGAGTGTACAGCTTACCGATCGCCTTGACGCGGTCCGCCTCGAGCCCGGACGTTGATAAAGCCCGCTCGAGCCTCCGCCTCTCGCGCAGCTCATGGAGCCAGCGGCCGAAAATAAGTCCGAACCCGCCTGGCTCCTGCCATGACAGAAGGTCCGAGGGACTCCTGGCATTTCCCAATTCTGCCGCCAGCTCGGCTTCAACCTTGTCTAGCGCCTCGTTCAGCTGTGCTGCCTCGACAACCACGCCATCGGATGTGCGCGGCACGGCAGTGTAGATATAGCGTCCTATGAAGCCGCTCAGGACGACAATACCTGTGAGCAGGGTCACCACCCCTGCCAAACCCTGGAACTTCCATGCGGTGTGCAGGAATACCAGGTAGGGGCCCACGATCCCGGTGAAAATGTGAAACTGCATCCAGCTGCTCATCCGGCCCCAGCGGGCGCTGGTCGCTCGCTTGCGGAGCGAGTAAAGCGTTTCCGTGGCCAACATCAAGACGAAACCCAGGATGCCCAGGCCGTGTCCAACCAGGCTGCTTGCCCCGGGTATCCCGACCATGTTAATCACCCCGAGGTAGATCCCCCCAATCAACACCATCGCCAGGGCGGCGAGAAACAATTCACGATTGGATCGCATCACCCGAACCTTTCCATTCGTCCCAGAGAGCAAAGATGGCCTCCTCGAACGAGCCGTTGGCCTGCAGCAACTGATCCTTGATGGGCATGATGTTGACCGCGTAGATGACCAGGTCCTGAAGGGGGCGTGATAAGCGTTGGTCTCCCATGACCAGCGCTCCAGTAATCGTACGCTCAGCGATCATCAGCCGGACACGATTTGCCTCGTGATCATTTCGCACTGCGAAGGATTCGGGGGTCTTGCGCCAGACCTCGCTGTCCCCGCGGGTGATCGAAAGCAGGTCGAGATCCTCTGCTCCATCCCCAAGATTTCCGATGATCGTCGTGGTCAACCCACCGATCCGCGTAACGTTCATTGCCGCTGGTTTCTGATACGTGCGGTGCTCGCCGGCCATGTTGGCCCCAGCTGTCTTGCCTTGCTCGGCAGCAGGCCACCACAAACTGTCCAGCATATAAGTCCCCAGCCGCGAGTCATAAACCTGGGCGACATCCCCGGCGGCATAGACCGCGTCGACGCTTGTACGCAGCTGCTCGTCCACCAGCACCCCTCGCTCGGTGGCCAAACCCGCCTGCAGCGCAAGCTCGATCCGCGGCCGGATACCAATCGCAATCGCAACCATCTGGCAGCGGATTTCAGTACCGTCTTCTGTTTCGACTGCCCAAACCCGGCCTCGACGGCCGACGATGCGCTTGATGGCCATGCCCCGGTGCAGACGGATCCCTTCGTGCTCGAGGCGGGTTTCGACCGTGGCAGACTCGGCCTCATCCAACACGCTCGACCAAAAGTGCTCACGCCTGAGGAGGTAGTGCGTTTCCACGCCCCGCGCCGCCAGTCCTTCGGCCAATTCGAGGGCAGTAATCCCGCCCCCAACGACCACTGCCTTGCGAGTTTTGCGCGCCAACTTCAAGATTCGACGGGCATCATGTAATGTATCGAGCTTGACCACGCCCTCTAAACCAACTCCTTCGAACTTTGGCAGTACTGCCTGCGCACCCATGGCCAGCAGGAGCCTGTCATAGGGTCGCGAGCCTGCATTCTGCAGCTTGATTGTTCTGCTCAAAGGGTCGATTCTAACGACCTCGTCGAAGACCAGGTTCAGTTTAAGCGCGGCAATCTCACGCCGGTCGAGCGGGAATAACTGCTTTTCGGGAAGTTCGCCGTTCAGCAGGTACGCCAATCCGGGCTTGGAGTAATAACCATCAAGATCCATGGTGATGAGGGTCAGGTCGCACCGGGGGTCGAGACTGCGGATCTGTTCTGCAGCCGCAATTCCTGCCGCGCCGCTTCCGATGATGATGTGCCGATCAACCCGATCAACCATGGGGGGCGTTCCCCTTCGGCAGCGTCAATGCTGCAAACTGCAGGACCCCGCGCGGGCAGCGTGCAACACACTCGCCGCACGTCAAGCAAGCTTGTTCCGAGATGGATGCCCCGAGGCGGACATGCCGGCGGACATCAATGCCCAGCGGGCAGTTGTAGGAACAAATCCCGCATTGCACACAGCGTGCAGTCTCTGGCACGACCGTCGCCGAAGCCATCGCCATCCGGCGGCTGGCCTCGCGGGCTGACATATCGCGGAACATCGCCATCCCTCTCTGCTCGACTCTTCCAGTATCGGTCGAGATGGCCGAGGATGCCACACCCCGGCTTGACGAGGACGTGGGAAAATAGTCCTGGATGCATTATGTTATGCCCATATCCCATGCCGTGCACCTCGCGAAGCGGTTCACAATCCTTCTTCCACAAGACGAGCCTGCACGGTGCGTGGAGGGAATGATGGCCGTAACGATTCGGCGCGTCCCACGTCTTAAAGGTGAGGCATGTCATTAATTGACGACAGGTGGAGTGCCGGAGTACAGGAATACGACACCGCGGTTCTGACTGAGATCTACGACGCGCTCAGCCCGGAGCTCTATCGCTACGCCTACCGTCTGCTTGGACAGAGGCAAGCGGCAGAAGACACGCTTGCAGAAACCTTCCTGCGCTTCTTGCGCATCCTGCACTCCGGTGGAGGTCCAACTCGGCACGTACGCGCCTACCTGTACCGCATCCTGCACAACCTGGCGATGGACAGCTACCGGCGGGGCGTTCCAGACCAGGACGACCTGGATGATGTCGTCATCCCGGCTGAAGATGCAGATCCACTGCACTCCGCAGCCGCCAACATCTCAGCCGACCAGGCGCGTTCAGCGCTCTGGCGCCTTACACCGGGACAGCGCCAGGTGCTCTTGCTGAGGTACTTTCAAGGGCTCAGCCTGGAAGAGATTGCCGCTGTCGTTGAAAAGCCCGTCGGAGCGGTCAAAGCCTTGCAGCACCGGGGCTTGAACGCGCTGCGCAGGATCATGCAGAGAGAGCACGGGTGGGAGATCGGGGAGACATGATGGACAACGAAGAGTTATTTTCCGCAGAGGAAGCTCACGCTGAGGAGGTTGTGAAACGCATCCTGGGCCAGCTGGACGAGGTCCCGGATCTGGAGCCCAACCGCCGGGCAGCGCTGCGAGCGCGCTTCGTCGAGCAGGCTGAGGGGTTAGGCCAGCCCGTATCCCGGACAAACATCAGGCGTCGTAATAGGTGGAGACCCTGGACACGAAAGGAGACACCTATGTTCAGCCTGGCCCGAATCATGATCGTGCTCGCACTTCTCGTCGGAGGAGGTGGAACGAGCGCAGCTTTTGCTGCTCAATCCTCCCAACCGGGAGACACGCTTTACCCGTTGAAACTATCGCTGGAGGATATGCGCCTCGGGGTAACCACCGACGCCCAGGCAGAAATCTCGCTCCTGGGAGAGTTTGTCGGCCGCCGGCTGCAGGAAATGCAAGCAGCGTTTGAAGAAGGCGCACCGGTCCCTGAGCAGCTCCAGACCCGGCTCGAGACCCACCTTCAACTTGCGCTTCAACTTGCGGCGGACCTGGAAGACCCAGCGCTCATCAAGGCCGTGGAACAGATCCGCATCCAGTCGGAGCAACAGCTCAGGCTCGTGCAGCAGATGCGCATGTCCGCCCCCCAGGAACAAGAACAGGCGCTGCAACAAACTGAGCGTGCGATCTTGCGAATTCAATCCATGGCGGAAGGTGCGCTGCTCGACCCGACTACATTCCGCTTGCAGCTTGGTGTGGAACGCCCGGATTCTGCTCCTGGGCAGCCCCAGGGTGAACCAACCGGCAATCAAGGACAGGGTGGTGGACAACAGGGCCCTGGTTCCTCAAACCAGGGCAACGGCGGGCAACCCTGATCGTTACCCCCCGCAAGACCAAGGAGACCCCGACCGGGGTCTCCTTCTTTGTTCAATCCGGCTGGGTTCCTCTAGCGCTCAATTCGGTTCATCCGGTTGACGATTCGCGCTCACCCGTGGTATCATCCGCGCGTCCTTGGGCCGCTCGAAGCTGGACCGGGCGGCCTGTGCTTGTCCGCAGGAGGAGCTGAACATCAGCGCATCAGAATTTAATATAAACGAAGGTATCCGGGCACGCGAAGTGCGCCTCATCGGCCCCAACGGTGAAAACGTGGGGGTGGTCTCGATAGAGGAAGCCCTCCGGATTGCCCAGGATGCCGACCTCGACCTGGTCGAGGTCGCGCCCAACTCAGATCCACCAGTCTGCCGAGTCCTTGATTACGGGAAGTTTCTGTACGAAAAGGCCAAGAAGGACCGGGAGGCACGCAAAGCACAGACCAAGGTAGAAATAAAGGAGGTCCGGCTCCGGCCAAAGACCTCCGATCACCACCGTTCCTTTAAAGTTCGCGATGCCCGCCGGTGGTTGACCGAGGGCAAGAAGGTCCGGGTCCGCATCCGATTTCGGGGTCGTGAAATCCATTACCCAGAAATCGCGTTGGAGGACTTGCAGAGCATCGCCGAAGAACTGGCCGATGTCGGCGTCATCGAACAGGCCCCGATCATGGAGGGCCGCACGATGCTGATGACACTCTCCCCGGGCAAACCCAAGTAAAGTTCTGGGGCGTCCAATCCGGGTTCTAACGTCCCCGCGGGCAGCAGGATCGTCCGCGGGATTGGTTCTCAGAAAACGGTTGGTCAACCGACCAACATGCAGGTTGCAGGAGGAAATTTCATGCCGCGCAAATCGACAAAGAAAGGCAAGTACAAACTCAAGACGCACAAGGCTACCGCCAAGCGTTTTAAGTTGACCGGTTCAGGCAAGCTGGTTCGGACGAAGGGCTCGCAAAGTCACTTGCGGCGCAAGAAGTCAGCCCGCTCCAAGCGCCTGTATTCTGAAATGCTGCCGGTTGATTCAAAGGGGATCACCAAGCGCGTCCTGCGCCTTGCCCCCTACTTGAAAAAATACAAAGCCAATCCAAACGCCCGTTCAGGCGGCGCCTCCAAGTAGCCGTCCCAGATTGTGGCCGTTGGGTGCGCTTAACGAGCATCTCCATGCTGGCGCCCAGGGGTTCACAGGAGAGTGACACGTGACACGAGTTAAGGGCGGGACGATAACCCGCAAACGCCACAAGAAAATCCTGAAGATAACCAGCGGCATGTACGGCTCCCGCAGCAAGCTTTTCCGCCGCGCCAACGAAGCCATGCTAAAGAGCCTCTGGTACTCGTATCGCGACCGCAGGACGCGCAAACGCGATCTGCGCCGCCTGTGGATTGCTCGCATCAACGCCGCCGCCCGCCTGAATGGCACAACCTATAGCCGGCTCGTTTTCGCCATGAAGGGGTCAGGCATCGAGCTCAATCGCAAGATGCTTGCCGATATAGCCGTACGAGACCCGGCTGCCTTCAGCGAGGTCGTCAAGTCGGCCAAGGCGTGATCCACAACCCGGCTTAACTATCAACGGGGCGCTCGAGCGCCCCGTTTTCCATTCCTCTGGCCATTCGTTGAATTTACTGCTCCGAGACGGACCTGCGCGTTCGTTTCAGCAGCATGGCAACCAAGCCGTAGAGCAGGGCGAGATCAAGCGCTACCGCGCTCACGCCAAAAGCTGCGCGCCCGAAGGTATTCCCGTTTTCTGCCGCAGGCGCGAAGAGCGGATCGGAGAATACGCCCTGCAGGTTTCGCTCCCCGGGTCCAAAGGCCAGCCAGTTCCCCAGGGTGATAAAGATCAGGACCAGCAACAGCCCGGTCAGCGTCCGCAGGATGCTCACAAATGCAGCCATGCCCAGGTGCAGCTTGCTTTCCAGCCGCTTGACCTCGACCAGCACCGTCAGCACACCGGCCATCACGAATGCCAGGCCGGCGAGGATGATCGGCCAGCGTTCGCTGGTCCGCATGCTGTCCCCAAGCTTGATGGCATCCACAGCCAACAAGACGATCAGGCAGCCTGTGCCCGTCGCCAGGCCAGCAGCAAGCACGACACCCTTGCGCATGGGTCCTCCCGCTCAAAATTGGCTGGCAACCATTGGGTTTCGATCTTGAGAAGTGCCTTCGATTGTACGGATACTCGACCGTCCAATCTATAGGACTCTGGTGCGATTGAGCGGTGGAAAGGGCGGCCAGGTTCAAATGTTACAATAACGCGCATGCCCGCCAAACAGCTCGAGACAATACGCAGCGTCAGCCTGCCAGGAGGGATAGAGTTTTCCCTCGTATCAGGCGATATAACCCGGCACCGGGTCGACGCCATCGTCAACGCTGCCAATGCTTCGCTCCAGCATGGCGGGGGCGTGGCCGCGGCGATCGTCCGGGCAGGCGGATCTATCATCCAGGATGAGAGCGACCGCTGGGTGGAGGAGCATGGCCAGATCAGCCCCGACCGGCCTGCCATCACCTCCGGCGGGCAGCTGGCAGCTCGCTTCGTAATCCATGCCGTTGGCCCTGTCTGGGGCGAAGGTGACGAACACCGCAAGCTCGAGCAGGCCGTAACAGCTTCGCTGGCGATGGCCGAGGAGCACTGCCTGTCCAGCCTGGCGCTGCCGGCGATCTCGACCGGGATATACCGCTTCCCGCTGGATGATGCGGCACGGGTCATCCTTGCTTCCATCGCCCGTTTCTCACAAATGGAAGGCAGGCAGCATCTGAAATCCGTCGCCCTCGCCCTATGGGACGCGACTTCCGTCCAGGCATTCTCCAAGGCGCTAGACCAAATGCCCTTCCAGCAGGCGGCGAGCCGGTGATCACCTCCACCAGCAACAGCCGGGTGAAGTGGGTGCGCAGCCTGCAAAGCCAGCGCAGCGCGCGCGAAAGCGAAAACGTGTTTGTCGTGGAGGGACGCCGCCTGCTCGAAGAAGCACGGGCGGCGGGCGCGCAAGCCAGCCTGGTCTTGTTCACCGGAGAACTTGAGCAGGCCGAGCATGCCTTGGTCGAAGCCTTGCTCGCGCCAGGCGGGCAGTCAGAAGCGGTCAGCGAACACGTCTTGAAGGCATGTTCGGCGACCGAATCGCCCCAGGGCATGCTGGGTGTTATTTCGCGGCCAGCGCTTGATCCTGGTCCGGATCAAAATTTAATCCTCGTCCTCGACCGGATCGCCGATCCGGGAAACCTGGGGACGATGATGCGCAGCGCACGCGCGGCCGGGGTTGATTCGCTGCTCCTGCTCCCCGGCAGCGTAGATATCTATAACCCGAAGGTCGTGCGCGCCGCCGCCGGGGCTCATTTCCACCTCCCCGCGCGAGGTCACCCCGGGCGACTTACCCGCTGCGCTCGACGGGGTTCCGCTCTGGATTGGGGATGCACGCCGCGGGCAGGAGTACTACTGCGTCGACTGGGTAAAGCCCGCCGCACTCGCCATTGGCAGCGAAAGCCACGGTCATAGCGCTCACCTGGAAGCGCTCGCGGCCGGTTTCATCCGCATACCGATGCGGCCGGGCACGGAATCGCTGAATGCCGGTGTGGCCGCAGCCGTTATCCTGTTCGAGATCGCCCGCCAGAGGGGAGCGCCATGCAAGTCCGAGCCATAACGGCTTTTCTCGATCCCGGCTGGCCGCTGGATGCGGCTTCCATCCAACGGGCGGCAAGAAGCCTGGTCCGCATCTCGCGCGCCCTGCAAGACCTGGGGTACACGGTGCAGACGCTGCGCCTGGCGACGCCCCCACCGGCGGAGATGGCGTCTCCCGTCCCCCCACAGGAACTCGTGATCATGGCCCAGCAACTGGAGGCGGAAGCTTTCGCCAACGGCCTTGATTTCGCCGCCCTTGGCCCCGTCCTGTTCGACGACCTGCAAGCCTATGCGTACCTGCCCGAGGTCCTCGCTGGAACCGAGGCCGTCTTCACTTCTGGTCTGTATGCGGATGCCTCCAGCGGCGTTTCGCTTGCAGCTGCTCGCGCCTGCGCCACGGCCATCCAGTCCATCTCGCAGATCTCAGCCGACGGTTTCGGCAACCTGCGCTTCGCCGGCCTGGTGAACGTCCCCGCGGGCACCCCCTTCTTCCCGGCTGCCTACCACCGTGGAGGGCCCGCGAGCGTGGCCATCGCCACCGAGGCCGCCGACCTCGCCGTGCAGGCAGTGCGGATCGGCGGTAAAGCAAGCGAAGTTCGCAGAACTTTGATCCAAGCGATCGAGAGGCATGCTTCAGCCCTCACCCAGACCGCAAGCAAGGTTGCAAATGAAGAGAAAATGCGTTTCTCCGGAATCGATTTCTCGCTCGCTCCTTATCCCGAACCCGGGCGATCGATCGGTACTGCGTTCGAGGAGCTGGGAGCCGCCCCGTTCGGGCAGGCAGGCAGTGCCGCGGCCGTAGCCTTCCTGGCCGACACACTGGCCCGGGCGGACTTCGGGAGGGCTGGCTTCTGCGGCCTTTTCCTGCCGGTGCTGGAGGACAGCGTCCTGGCCGCGCGGACTGCAGAGGGCAAGCTGCAGTTGCGCGATTTGCTGCTCTACTCCACGCTCTGCGGGACGGGTCTCGACACAATACCCTTGCCGGGCTCCATCAGCGTGGAGGCGATCAGCGCGTTGTTGGTTGACCTGGGTGCGGTCGGCTTGCGGCACTTGAAACCGCTTACCGCACGCTTGATGCCCATCCCGGGCAAAGCCGCTGGTGATCCTGTCCATTTCGATTTCGCTTACTTCGCCGACAGCGCGGTGATGTCTCTGCCCGAAGGTGGTCTCGCGGGCGCGCTTTCCGGCACCGAGCTGCTGGATATCGGGTCACGAGGGGTTTAGCGCGCCGCCCTCCCTGTCTTGCTGCCCCCCGCAGCGGCCGTTAGAATGAACGCCGGATTGGAGCTACATGGATAGCCTTGCAGCGCTCAACGCACGGCAGCTTGAAGCTGTCACCGCGCCTCCAGGTGCGGTTCTCGTGCTCGCCGGACCCGGGTCGGGCAAGACGCGCGTCTTAACCCACCGCGCAGCTTACAGCGTGCACACCCTGGGCGCCGATCCGCGCGACGTCATGGCGGTAACGTTCACCAACAAGGCTGCCCGCGAGATGACCTCCCGCATCATCGAGCTGCTCGGAGGGGAAGCGGCCAACACACACGGGATGACGCTCGGCACTTTCCATGCCTTGTGCGCACGGATCCTGCGGCGCGAGGCTGACCGGATGCCCTTCACGCGCGAATTCGTCATCTTTGATGACACGGACCAGAACAGCTTGATGCGCGAAGTTGTGAAACAGCTCGGCCTCGATCCAAAACAGCACTCTCCCGCCCGTATGCTCGACCACATTTCGCGCGCCAAGAATGAGCTCATCGAGGTCGAAGCATTCACCAGCGACACCTACTTCAATGAGCTTGTCGCCCGTGCCTACCAGCGCTACCAGGAACAGCTGCTCATCAACAACGCCCTCGATTTCGATGACCTGCTCTTCTGGACCGTTCGACTGTTGAAATCGCACGTGGACGTGCGCGGGATGTACCGGCGACGCTACCAGCACATCCTCGTCGATGAGTTCCAGGACACGAATACCGCGCAATACACCTTGCTCACGCTGCTGGGCGGGCCTCAGCCGGATCTCTTCGTGGTCGGCGATCCCGACCAGTCGATCTACCGCTGGCGCGGCGCCGACTACCGCAACGTACATCGGTTCCAGGAGGATTATCCCAAGGCACAGACCATCCTGCTCGAACAAAACTACCGCTCCACACAGACCATCCTCGATGTGGCCATGGCGGTCATCGACCGCAATCCTGGACGCCGGCGCAAGCAGCTATTCACCGATCGCGGGACAGGAGAGCGGATCAAGCTGCACGAAGCCTATGACGAAGCCGATGAGGCTAATTTCGTGGTCGAGACCATCGCCCGGCTCACGCTGGAGGGTCTCGAGCCGCGCGACTGCGCGGTCATGTACCGCACCAACGCACAATCGCGCACATTGGAGGATGCCTTCATGCGAGCCGGGCTGTCTTACCAGCTCGTCGGCGCCCAGCGTTTCTACGGCCGGCGCGAGATCAAGGATCTCGTCGCCTACCTGCGTCTCATCCAAAACCCTGCCGACCGGGTGAGCTTGCTGCGCATCCTCAACACACCCTCGCGCGGCATCGGCGACAAGACCGTCGCCACCCTGCTCGAGCTGGCCGAACTCCAACCAGGCCTCCCCGGCAGAGATCCTTTTGGAACTGGCAGCGAGCCCAGAGGAGCGCTTCCAAGACGCGCTCGACCGTCGTTCCCGCTCAGCGCTCCTCTCCTTTGCGGAACCCTTTTCGCGCTGGCTGGAGGCACGCGAGTCGTCCTCGCTCATCGAGCTGGTAGATGGCGTGCTCGAAGCCATCGCGTATCGCAGCCACATCGATGATGGCACCGAGGAAGGCGAGCAGCGCTGGGAGAACATCCAGGAGCTCCGCCAGGCTGCCTATGAGTTCAGCGGGCTGGGCTTGACAACGTTCCTGGAGCACGTCGCGCTTGTTTCCGACCAGGACACGCTCTCCGATCAGCAGAATGCCCCCACGCTTCTCACGCTGCACGCTGCGAAAGGCCTTGAATTTCCAGTGGTCTTCATCATCGGGCTCGATGACGGGGTGCTGCCCCATCAACGATCCTTCGATGACCCGGAAGCAATGGCCGAGGAACGGCGGCTGTTTTATGTCGGGGTGACCCGCGCCAAGGATCGCCTGTACTTGCTGCGCGCTTTCCGCAGGCGATTGGCCGGCCCGTCGAGCCTGAGCGAGCCTTCCCGCTACCTGCATGATTTACCGCCCGATCTCGTCGCCGGCGACGTGCCTGGTTTCCAGACCTGGGCCCAGGCTTCCTACGAAGCGCAGACGAGATGGGAGAGCCCAACGCCGCACTCTGTCCAGGCTCGCTTCAAGACCGGGATGCGCGTGCGTCATCCCGCCTTCGGCGAGGGGATTGTCCTGGAGACCCAAATTGATCTTGACGACGAGGAGGTCTCCGTCGAATTTCCGGGGGAGGGTGTGAAGCATCTCGTCGCCTCCCTGGCCCAATTAGAGATCCTTGACTCATGAGCGGTCTTACCGCCCTGGGAACATCTAAAGCGAGGTTTAACGATGAACGTCTTTGTTAGCGGTGGTGCCGGCTACATCGGCTCAGCTGCGGCCGAGATGCTGCTCCAGGCCGGGCACCGGGTGACGGTTTACGATTCCCTGGTGAAGGGCCACCGCTCGGCGGTGCCTGCGCAAGCCAAATTCGTCCAGGCTGAGCTGGCCGATCTTGGCCAACTTCGAGCTGCGCTCGCCGCCGAGCCATATGACGCCGTCTTGCACTTCGCTGCGTTCATCGAGGCCGGCGAAAGCATGCGCGATCCTGGCAAATACTTCCAGAATAACCTGGCTTGTTCTCTGGGGTTGATCGATGCCTGTGTGCAGGCCGCCGTGCCGCGGTTCGTATTCTCCTCCTCCGCGGCCGTCTACGCCTCCAGTGACGAGCCGCTCTCCGAGGCCTCTCCCATCGCACCCAGCAATGTGTATGGCCAGACAAAATGGATGATCGAGCAGGCGCTGGCATGGTATGCCCGGCTTGGGAGCATGCGCTATGCAGCGCTGCGCTATTTCAACGCCGCCGGGGCCATCGCCGGGCATGGTGAAGCTCACCAGCCCGAGACGCATCTGATCCCGCTTGTGCTCCAGGCAGCCCTTGGGCAGCGGGAGCAGGTCCACATCTTCGGGACCGATTATCCAACGCCAGACGGGACCTGCATCCGGGATTACATCCACATCGCCGATCTCGTCTCCGCGCACATCCTGGCGCTTGACGCGCTCGAGCACGAAGACACGCTCACTTTCAACCTGGGCAACGGCGCCGGGTATTCGGTGCGCGAGGTGATCCAGACCGCCCGCAAAGTCACCGGGGTCGAGATCCCCGCCAGCGAAGCGCCGCGCCGGTCCGGCGATGCACCGCGCCTTGTAGCCGATGCGAGCAAGATCCGCGACAAACTGGGCTGGAAGCCACAACATCCCGGGTTGGACGAGATCATCGACAGCGCCTGGACATGGCTCCAGGAACACCCGCACGGTTACGAGGACTGACAGCATCACCGGGCTGCATGCTATAATCCCGCTGGCCTGACGAGGGGCAGCATTGGCCTGCCCCTCTCGCTTTTTCTCAGGAGGAACCCATGCCCTACGAATACGCCACCGTCCCCGAGTGGGGCGAAAAAATCAGCATCTCCAACGGCGCCTTGCGCGTCCCCGAACAGCCCATCATCCCTTTCATCATCGGCGACGGCACCGGACCGGACATCTGGCGCGCCTCGGTTCGCGTGCTGGATGCAGCCGTCGAAAAAGCCTACCGCGGCGAGAAGCGCATCGCCTGGATGGAGGTTTTCGCCGGCCAGACGGCGTTCGACCGCTTCGAAACCTGGCTGCCCCAGGAGACAATCGCGGCATTCCAGGAGTTCCTGGTGGGGATTAAAGGCCCGCTCACGACCCCGGTCGGGGGCGGCATACGCTCCTTGAACGTTGCGCTGCGGAAAGCGCTTGATCTCTACGTATGCCTGCGCCCGGTTCAGTATTTCGCCGGGGTGCCCTCACCGGTCAAGAACCCGGAAAACGTTGACATGGTGATCTTCCGCGAGAACACGGAGGACATCTACACCGGGGTCGAGTTTGAGTTCGGCAGCGAGATCAACGCTGCATTCCGCACCTGGCTGAGGGAAGGCTTCCCGGACGAGTTCTCCAAAATCCGTTTCCCGGAGAGCGCCGGGTTCAGCATCAAACCTGTTTCCCGCGAGGGCACAGAGCGCCTCGTGCGGGCTGCCATCCGCTATGCGCTCGAGAACAAACGGCGTTCGGTGACCCTGGTCCATAAAGGCAACATCATGAAATACACCGAGGGCGCTTTTCGCAATTGGGGTTACGCGCTGGCGGAGCGCGAGTTCGGAGAGCAAACCTACACCTGGTCCGAATGGGAACGCACCCGGGACGAGCGCGGTGAGGCGGAAGCGAATGCAGAGCAGGAGCAGGCTGTCGCTGCCGGCCGCCTGCTGATTAAAGATGCCATCGCCGATATCGCCTTTCAGCAGACCATCACCCGCGCCCGCGAATTCGATGTCATCGCCACGATGAACCTGAACGGCGATTACCTGTCCGATGCCCTGGCTGCACAGGTGGGCGGGATCGGCATCGCTCCGGGCGGGAACATCAACTACGACACCGGTCACGCCATATTCGAGGCGACGCATGGGACCGCCCCGAAGTATGCCGACCAGGATAAGGTAAACCCCGGTTCGGTAATCTTGAGCGGCGAGATGATGCTGCGATATCTCGGGTGGGCAGAAGCAGCGGACTTCATCCTGCGCGGCATGGAAGGCGCGATCGCGGCCCGCACCGTGACCTATGACTTCCACCGCCTGATGCAGGGCGCAACGCTCCTGAGCACATCAGGGTTTGGCGATGCCGTGATTGAGCACATGAGCTGACGTAGCTCGCTGCTTCAAACCTGAAGGGATGGCGCCAGGCCGCGCGTTATAATCGGCTCGTGGAGCCACTCCAGACCCTGGCGAATTCCGTAAGGCAGCGCTTGCTCGAGGCCTATGGCCAACCGAGCTGGCGCAACCCGCTGCCCGCGATTGGACGAATTGGTTTCTACCATCCTCTCCCAGAACACGAATGACATCAATCGCGACCGCGCCTTCGAAGCGCTCCGCGCCAGGTACCCTGCCTGGGAGCAGGTGCTCGAAGCCCCGCCGGAGGAGGTTATCGAGACCATCCGGCCGGCGGGGCTCGCCAATCAGAAAGGTCCCCGCATCCAGGCCGTACTGCGCGAGATCGCAAGCGAGGCGGGTGAATTGAGCCTGGAGTACCTGCGCCACCTCCCCGCGGAGGAGGTCGAGAAGACCTTGCTCGCATTCAAAGGGGTCGGGCCGAAGACTGCCGCCATCGTCATGCTGTTTTCCCTCGGTTTGCCGGCGTTCCCGGTCGATACGCACGTCCACCGGGTTACCGGCAGGCTCGGGCTTCGGCCGGAGAAGATGACCGCCGAGGCCGCGCATGCTTACCTGGCGCAGTTGTTCCCACCGGACAGCTACCAGGAGGTTCATCTAAACCTGATCCGCCACGGACGTGAAATCTGCCATGCGCGCAAACCAGCCTGCGACGAGTGCTTTCTACGGGATCTGTGCGATTATTATTCGCGTCAGCCATCGACGAACGAGGCGGGTGCAGGATGAGCGGCTCCGCTCCCAACAATCGCGAGAATCCCTTCACCACCCTGCGCGCCATCCTTGAACGCGTGCGCGTTTCACATCCAGAAGAGATGGGCGAGGCCTTGCGCGAGTTGAGCCGGCTGGAAAACCAGGCCGGGCACGAGGAAGAACAACGCCTGGCAGCCCTCTACCAGGTCTCCCGGACACTGGGCGCCTCGCTCAACTTGGACGATGTGCTGCGCGAAACGATGGATGCCGTCATCCATCTCACCGGCGCCGAACGTGGTTTTCTCATGCTGATCGAACCCCAAACCGGGGAACTGGAACTCCGCGCAGCCCGGAATTTTCAACGCGAGAACCTCGACCGGGAGGACATGCAGGTCAGCCGGAGCATCATCCAGGAGGTGGTGCGGTCGAGATCGGGTGTCATCACGACCAACGCCCAGACGGATGAGCGCTACGCCGACCGCGAGTCGATCCAGCATTATGCGCTCCGGTCAATCCTGTGTGTCCCGCTGTTCTTGAGGGCCCAGGCGACCGGGGTAATCTACGTGGACAACCGCATCAAGGCCGGTGCGTTTCATCCCAAAGACCGTGAGCTGCTGGAAGCCTTCGCCGCACAGGCGGCCATCGCCCTCGAGAATGCCCGCTTGTATACCCAAGTCGATACGCAGTTGGCAGCCCGCGTGGCTGAGCTTGAAATCTTCGAACGCATCGATCGTGAACTCAACACCGGCCTCGACTATGAACGCGTGCTCGAGCTCACCCTGGAATGGGCCCTGCGCAGCACGAACTCGGAGACTGGCTGGATCGCCCTCCTGCCTGGTCCTGGCGAACCGGCTTCCATCGTCGCGGGGATTGGAATAGGGACCCGACTTGATCTTAAACCAGGCCCCGTGGAAGGAAGCTGCCGTTGAGGGTCGCCCGGTTCATGCCGAGTCACCAGACGAGACCTACCCCTATTTGCTCGTGGCGCCAGTCCGGCGCGAAGGCCAGACAACTGCATTGATCGGCGTCCGGCGTGCGGGTGGACCGCACGCCTCCGAAGCAGAGGCATTCTTAATCCGCCTGGTTGAGCACGCAGCGGTCGCGATTGAGAACACCCGCCTGTACCAGGCCGTCCGCCAGGCGGATGAATACAAGTCCCAATTCATCTCGATCGTCTCGCACGAGTTGAAGATCCCGATGACCTCCATCCGGGGCTACGCCGACCTCATCCGCCAGGGAGCTGCGGGGGAGATCAACGATCAACAAGCCAAGTTCCTGCATACCATCATCACCAACGTGGACCGGATGGCAGACCTGGTGTCTGATCTATCCGACATCTCGCGAATCGACACCGGGCGGCTGCGGGTCACGCTCGAACCGCTGCCCCTGGCAGAGCTCGTCCGGAATACTGCCGCCGCCATGCGTCCTCAATTTGAGGCGAAACAACAGGTCCTCCACCTGAGGATGGCGGAGGGGTTGCCGATGGTCGTGGCCGACCACAATCGACTGATCCAGGTGATGACGAATTTGCTGAGCAACGCAAACAAGTACACGCCCGAGGGCGGCGAGATCACCATCCTGGCCGCTGAAGAGGAAGGGCGGATCCGGTTGAGCGTCGAGGACAGGGGCATCGGGCTCAGCAAGGATGACCAGGCTAAGCTGTTCTCTCAATTCTTTCGCTCGGAGGAACCGGAGGTGCGTGAACAGGCGGGCTGGGGGCTTGGCTTGTACGTGACCAGGCGGCTGCTGGAGCTGATGGGCGGCAGCATCGGCATGAGCAGCGAGTTGGGCCAGGGAAGCACCTTCTGGATCCTGCTTCCAGCCAGCACCGGGGCGGACGCTTGAAGCAGGGGACACGGGCGGAGCGCTTCAAGGGGAAGAAGTACCCCCTTCTCTTGTACCGGCATGTAGTCCAGCTTTACCGCCGGCAAGCGCTCCTGCTGGCCCTGGGTTTACTGGGCTTGTGGGTGCTCAACCTCACCCCGCTCGTGAGATGGATGCCGGCCGGGGGCGAGCGCTGGCTGCTTGCCGGCGGGCTTGTCGCAGCAGCCTATTGGCTGTTCATCTCCATCGGTCCGCTCACTGCTTACGCACAACCGCGTGCCGGCCACTTGCGGCTGCAGACCCCGATTTACCGCCTCAAGATTTCGTACGTCCGCATCCGCACCGTGCGCCCGATCGATGTCAACCGGACGATTTACCCCAGCGGGGCGAGCGCCTCACAAAGGAAGGAGCTTGCGCCGTTCCTGGATCAAACCGCGCTCGGTATTGACCTGTCGGATTGGCCGCTCCCGCGCTGGGTCTTGCGCCTGTTTCTCAGCCGCTGGATGCTGGCCAATGACCAGCTGGGCCTGGTCCTTTATGTTGACGACTGGATGGGGTTGAGCAACCAGTTGACGCGGGCGATGCAAGCCTGGGGGGAGGACAGGCGCCCCCAGCAGCCCAGCAGGGGCGTGGCGGCCGAGATCATCGAGGAGAGCAGCCGGCGCCGGGGTCGATTTTGACATGCAGCTTGCGCGCGTTCTATACTGATTCCCCTGTTCGCAGAACATCATCAGGAGGCGCATCATGTCACTGACCCTGACCTGGTTCGGTCATGCCGCATTCGCAATTGAAACCGGCGGGTTCAAGCTCCTGGTCGACCCCTTCCTGACCGGCAATCCTCTCGCCAGCGCGGACCCTGACACCCTCCTGGCTGATTTCATCCTTATCTCGCACGGCCACGGTGATCACATTGGGGATGCGGTCGAGATCGCTCGCCGCACGGGCGCGCTGGTCATCGCCAATTTTGAGATCGCCACCTGGTTCGAAAACCAGGGGATTACGGCCCATGGGCAGCACATTGGTGGCGGCTTCGAACATCCCTTCGGCTACTTGAAGCTCACCCAGGCTTGGCACGGATCCATGCTCCCCGACGGATCGAACGGAGGCAACCCGGCTGGCCTCTTGCTCACGGATGCGGAAGGCCGCAAGCTGTACCTTGCCTGCGATACCGGCTTGTTTGGCGACATGCGCCTGATCGGCGAGGAGGGGATCGATCTGGCTGCGCTGCCTATCGGGGATAATTTCACCATGGGACCGGATGACGCACTGCGGGCAGTGAAGCTGCTCCAACCCAAGCAGGTCATCCCGGTGCACTACAACACCTTTGAGATCATCCAGCAAGATCCCGCTGCCTGGGCGGCGCGCGTCGAAGCCGAGACCGCCTGCAAGGTCCATGTGCTGGCGCCGGGTGATAGCCTGACCATCTAAGAACCTCCGCGACGAATGCTGCTGGCGCGCGACCCCTCGAATGGGCGCGCCCGAGGTCCATGCATGCAAGCATCAACCCGGCCACAGCAAACCCTGCGACTGCGGGACCACTTATCCATCAACAGCAGTTGGTTTGGCCTCAACCTCGCATCCGGGATCATCACCCCCGTCCTGCTGCCCTACCTGGTGGCATTGTTCGTCCTCCCCGGTCAGAAGAATACCTACCTCGCAGCAATTCGGGTCATCGGCCTGGCCATGGCGATGTTCATTCAACCGCTGGCCGGCATGCTCAGCGATCGAAGCAGCTCGCGCTGGGGACGCCGCCGGCCGTTCATCCTGTTTGGCACGCTGCTCGACCTGGTCTTTCTCGTCCTCATCGGGCTCTCACCCCGCATCCCCGGCTCCGCCCTCGATGATGCGCTGCGGCCGCTGTTGGGCGTCTCCAGCGCATACCTGGTTTTGCTCGTTGGGATCGTCCTGTTCATGGCCTCCACCAACATCTCCCAGGGTGCCGTCCAGGGTCTGATCCCCGATCTCGTACCCGAGGATCAGCGCGGGCGCTCATCAGGCATCAAAGCCGTCTTCGAGCTGCTCCCTGCCCTGATCATCATCTTCATCGGCCCCCTCGTCGATGCGGGTCACGTGGGTTGGACTCTGGGCATCATCGCCGCTGCTCTCGTCGGGACGATGGTCATAACGGTTCTCACGGTACATGAGACTCCGCAGCCGCGCAGGATCAAAGCTGGGGGACGGCGAGGCCTGCGCCTGCTTGCACTGACCGTCCTGTTCGTAACCGTCTCCCAGGCGGGGGTCTGGCTTGTCCGATCCAGTGCGGTTTCCCTTACCAGCCGAAACGCACCCCTTGCGCTTCAGGTTGGTTTCGTTGGGTTGGCTGGTCTCATTGCCATGGCTGGCTCAATCCTGATCGGCGTGTACTTCGGTGCCCGGATTGGAATCGGGGAGGGGGCAACCCGCCACACGAGCTTCATCTGGTGGGTGATCAACCGCTTGCTTTTCCTGGCCGCCATCGGCTCCATCCAGGGATTCGCCCAGTTCTACATCGCCGATGTCCTCAAGGCCGATGAACCCGCGACGATGACCACGCTCCTGTTGGCGGTCGTCGTTGTATTTCTGATCCCCGCCGCGCTCGCGGCAGGCTACATGGCCGATCGCATCGGCCGGCGAAAATTGGTGGCCCTGGCCGGGCTGGTGTGCACGCTGGGAACCGTGCTGCTTCTGCTTTTCCCCAGCCTGACCTTCGTCTTTATCAGCGGCGGCTTGCTCGGGCTGGGCACGGGAACTTTCATGGCCACGAACTGGGCGCTGGGGACCGATCTCGCGCCTGCCGGGGAGGCAGGCCGCTACCTCGGCATCTCGAACCTGGCCGGTGCGGGAGCCGGGATCGTCGGCGCCGGCATCGGTGGACCGCTGGCCGATTTCTTCAACGCCATCGAGCCTGGGCTGGGTTACCTGGTTATCTTCGCTGCGTATGCCGGCTTGTTTATGCTTTCGGTTGTTTCACTCCGCTGGATACCGGATCGTACGCAGGCCGCTCCTGCGTCATCCTGACATGTCTTCAGGCTAAACCGGAAAGAGACTTGGCGCGGCACGATGGATCCGGGCGGCGCTAGATTGGAGTGCGGACCATGGTCGAGCGAGAGCGTATCGGCGAGGTGACCCATTATTACAAGAAAGTCGGAGTGGGGGTGGTCCAGCTGCGGGCAGCGCTAAAACTGGGGGATCGCCTCCACTTCAAGGGGGCGTACACCGACTTCGAACAGTTGGCTGACTCGCTGCAGGTGGATTATGCCCCGGTCGAAAATGTCCCGGCTGACTCGGAGGTTGCCATCCGCGTCGATCAGCGCGTCCGGCACGGGGATTCGGTTTACCGGATCCTGCCCTAGCCAGCGCGAGGAGCTGCGGGTTATTCGATCAGCGGGATTGCAATCGTGAACGTCGCGCCGGCGTCGGAGCCTGCGCTTTCCACCCAGACCCGGCCTCCGTGCGCTTCGGCGATTGCCTTGACAATCGCCAGCCCCATTCCCAGGCCATCATAGCGGCGCGTCAGGTGGTCTTCGACCTGGTAGAAGAGGTCGAAAATATGCTCCTGCTGGTCTTTTGGAACCCCGATGCCGGTATCGCGCACCCGCAGCCAGGCTTCACCACCGTGCTGCTCGAGGCTCAACCCGATTACACCCGTGCGATCCGAGAAGCGGATGGCATTGTTCAGCAGGTTGGTCAAAGCCATTGTCAGCTTGGGCCGGTCGAGCAACGCCTCGAGAGGGTCGTCGGGGAGTTTGAACTCGAGGGTCTGTCCCTTGGCCGCGATCAGCGCGCCGACCTCTTCCCTGGCAGCCTCAAGGATGGGCTGGATTGCCTGCGCCTCCAGCGAGAGCTGCGCAGACCCTACCTGCAGCATGTTCATGTTGGTCATATCTTCGATTAAAACCCGCATGCGCATGGCCGATGCCAGGACTGCCTCTGCCGGTTCGGAGAGCTCCTCCCCGCCCGCTTCCTGGAGCAGCGCAGCGTTTCCCAGGATCAGACCGAGCGGTGTGCGCAATTCGTGCGAAGCGATGGCGATGAAATCTCCCTTGAGTTTATCGAGCTTACCCAGCTCTTCATAGGCTTCGTTCAGGGCTTCGACCTGTCGGGCGTTGTGGATCGCCACCCCGGCCAGGGAGGCGACGTTTGTCAAGGTGATGAGATCGGCCTCGTCAAAAATGCCCGCACGCTTGTTGCTCGCTTGCAGCACGCCTGTCACCTGCTCGCGGGCACGCAGTGGAACCCCGATCAAGGAGCGCACTTCCTCGCCATCCACGTCACCCAGCCCAAACATCGGCTGGGCGTCGCCGGACAATTCGTTTAAGATCAGCGGCCGATCCTCCCGGTAGATGGTTCCCGGGAGTGAGCCCTCCTTGGGGACGGGCAGCTTCAAGGCGGTCTCCGGTTTAAGCCCGGTTGCGGCAGCTACATAGAGATCGTGCGTATGCTCATCGACAAGTAGGATTGCAGCTGCCTCGCTCTCGAGCAGGTCCGCCGCGGAGTGCACGATGAACTGCAGCAGGCGATCAAGATCAAGCGTGGAGTTGAGCGTAACGCTGATCTCGACCAGGCGTGAGAGGCGCACCACCATGCGGCGCAACTGTTCGATTTCAGCCGTCGTCCCGCTCGTCATCATAAGTGTAGTGTAAGCCAGCCCCCGTTCACTGTCTACCCGGGATTGTAGGGCCGTCGGGTTCATTGTATACTTCTAATTCGATACCCCTCACTCAAGGATAGCTCACCGATGAAGGTCTCTTGCTTGCAGGAAAACCTGGCCCGTGGTCTCAGTGTCGTCGCCCGCGCGGTCGCACCGCGCAGCACGCTGCCGGTATTGGGGAACGTGCTTATCGCCACCGATAATGGGCGCCTGCGCTTGTCCGCTACCAATCTTGAGCTGGGGATCAGCTATTGGATTGGAGCCAAGATCGAGGAAGAGGGCTCGACCACCGTCCCCGCCCGCACCTTCGTCGACCTGGTCAACACGCTGCCCAATGACACTGTCTCCATGGAATTGACCATCCGCAACCAGACCCTGAATGTGCACTGCGGGGCGTTTAACAACGACATCAAGTGCATCGATGCGCAGGATTTTCCTCCGCTGCCGCCTTCGGACTTGGATGACGGGCTGGCGTTAGACGCCGAAGACCTGCGGGCCATGATCCACCAGGTGACCTTTGCCGCCTCCATGGATGACGCCCGGCCTGTCCTGACTGGCGTGCTTGTGGAGCTGGAGGACAAGCAACTCACCATGGCCGCGGCGGATGGCTTCCGCCTATCCGTGCGCTCTGCCCAGTTGGCCGCCTCTTCCCCAGAGCAGGTCAACGCCATTATCCCCGCCCGGGCGTTGAGCGAACTGGCGCGCGTCTTGAGCGCCAACGACGAAAGCGTGACCATGTCGCTGCCACCCAACCGTGGGCAGGTCATCTTCCGGGCCAAGGATGTCGAGCTCGTTTCCCAGCTGATCGACGGCACCTTTCCCGATTACCGCGGCATCATCCCCAACAGTTTCTCCTCGCGCAGCGTCCTCTCGACCAGCGCATTCCTCAAAGCTTGCAAGGCTGCCGACATCTTCGCCCGCGAAGCCGCGCACAGCGCGCGCCTGCGCATCACCCCGGGCAGCGAGCTCGAACCCGGTACGGTGGAGGTCTCGGCCACCGCCGCTGAAACAGGCTCTAACGAAACTACGGTCGACGCCACTATCGAGGGCGACGCCGTCGAAATCGCCTTCAACGTCCGCTTCCTGGTCGATGTGCTCGGCGCCGTCGATACGCCCAACGTCGCGCTCGAGACCAGCTCGGCTTCCTCACCCGGGGTCGTCCGACCGGTAGGCCGGGATGATTTCCTGCACGTCATCATGCCCATGCATCTCGGGCGCTGAAGCGGCCGATAAGCATTGCGGTGGAGGTCCTCGGAGGAGGACCTTTTGATTCTCCCCTCGCCTCGTTAGAATACGCTCTTCAGCAGCACCCGCCGGGAGATCAGGATGAGCATGGACACGGGTGAATTCCCGAAAGTATTAACCCTGTACCTGGCCTTGAGCCAGTACCCTGTGCTCGCGCCAAGCATCCGTGAACGCATGCGGCACGAGCTGTTTCAGCGCGGCGTCATCACCCCGGAGGCGTTCCACGCCGAGGTGAGGGAGAAGGCGATCGAGTCCCAGCGGCGGGAAGGTTTGAGCGATCCCTTCGGGCAGGAAGATCCCCAGGTCTGGGAACAGCGCCTCCACATCATCGCCGACAACCTGACCGACTTCTACTTCGCATACAACCTGCCGTATGAGGATTTCGAGGCGCTCCTCAAGCAAGCACTTTCCGGCCGGATGCCTTCCCAGGATGTCGTGCTCACGCTGCACCCCGAGCTTGCTCCATGGGATATGCTTTTCGCCGAAGGTGAGCGCTACGAAGCCCTGCCCCCGGATGAGCGCGAGCCGATCGAACACCATCTCAAGGAGATTAAAGTCGTCCTGATCAAAGCCATGATCAGCGATCACCTCGCTTACCTGGGGATCGCCAAAGAATGGTTCGACATGACCGATCTGCGGACGATCCTCGCGCAGCGCATCGGTCGGGGGAAGATCGGGGGGAAAGCGGCCGGGGTGATGCTCGCACAGTGCGTGCTGCGAAAATCGGCTCAACCCGATCTCACCGAGCGGATTGAGATCCCCGCATCATGGTTCCTGGGGGCAGATCTGTTCTATCAATTCAACCAGCGCAACGGACTCAACCGGTATGCCAATCAAAAATACAAATCGGAAGACGAGATCCGGGCTGATTTTCCACAGATTCAAGCTGATTTTATCCAGGGCTTGTTCGCCGATGAAACCGTCGCCCAATTACGGGAGCTGCTCGAACAAGCCGGCGGATCGCCCCTGGTCGTACGCTCCTCCAGCCTGCTGGAGGATTCGTTCGGGACTTCCTTCGCTGGTAAATACGACAGTTTTTTCTGCCCGAATCAAGGATCCGCGGATGAGAACCTGACCGCGTTGCTCTCGGCCATCAAGCGCGTCTATGCCAGCGTGTACAACCCGAACGTATTGCTCTACCGGCGGAAAGTTGCCCTGCTCGATTACGACGAGCGCATGGCCATCCTGATTCAGAAGACCCAGGGCCGGCAGGTCGGCCAGCACTTCCTGCCGGACGCCGCCGGGGTGGCCTTTTCCCGCAACCAATTCCGCTGGAGCCCGCGCATCGACCGCAGCGCCGGTTTCCTGCGGATGGTTTTTGGTCTGGGCACGCGTGCCGTTGAACAGGTCGGCAGCGACTACCCGCGCCTGGTCGCGCTCAGCCATCCCGATTTGCGCCCGGAAACCGCGCCGCGTGACATCCACCGCTACTCGCAATCCGAGGTAGACCTGATCGACCTCTCCCGCAACGTGTTCTGTTCATTGCCCGTGGGACAAGTCCTCGGTCATGACACGCCGCACCTGCGTTTCATCGCACAAGTTTACGAGCAGGGTGACCTCAAGGATCTGGTCAGCCGCCCGCTCGGCCGCTCCCGACCGGATTACGTGGTCACCTTCGATGGGCTCCTCCGGCGGACGGACTTCCCGGAGCTCATGCGCCGCATGCTGAGCACACTCGAAGCCGCCTACCAGGGCCCGGTAGACACCGAATTCGCGCTCTCGCTTGAAGATACATCAACCGGAATCCCCAAACCGCGCATTTGCTTGCTCCAGTGCCGGCCCCAGAGCCATCTGCGCAGCGAGCGAGTCGCGCTGCCGCAAGACATCCCTGCCGAGCTTCGCCTCTTTTTTACCCAGCGCATGGTGCCTGATGGGATCGTCAAGGATGTTCGCTATGCAATCTATGTTTCGCCCGAGGCTTATGCCGGGCTCGAACTTCCCGCCATGAGGCAGGAGCTTGCCCGGCTCATAGGCCGCTTAAACAAAGTCCTGGAACACGAACGATTTCATCCTGCTCGGCCCGGGCCGCTGGGGCAGCCGGAACCCGGACATCGGCATTCCTGTCTCCTATGCAGACATCCATCATGCGCAAGCCCTGATCGAGATTACGGATGGTATCCAGGCCGCCGAACCCTCCTACGGTACACACTTCTTCCAGGACCTGGTGGAGGCAAACATCTACCCCCTGGCAATCGGGCTGCAAGACCCACAGGCAGAATTCAACGACGTCCTTCTTCGAAGCGGGGGAGAACAGGCTCGCCACGCTGCTTCCGGAGGATGTGAAATGGGGCGCGGCGGTGCGCGTGATCGACATCCCCACTGCGGCAGATGGGATGCTGCTTAACATCGTCATGGACGGTGACCGGGGTGAGGCGCTGGCTTATCTCAAAGCGGCCAGCGTCTCATGAGTAGATCCTCACCTGGACCGCCACCAGGCATCGGGCGGGTCAGACTCATCCCACGCGAAGGTCCCGATAAGGGGCACAAACGCGACCGGGGCTAGCCGCTCGGTCCTGAACCCATCCCCTTCCCGCAGCCAGCGCTCGAGCACCTGGCCCGACCTGCCGCCTACGGGCAGCACCAGCCGTCCACCATCCGCCAACTGATCCTGCAGTGGCTTGGGCACGCTGGGCGCGGCCGCCGTGACCAGGATCCGGTCGTACGGCGCATAGCGCGGCAAGCCAGCTGAACCATCTCCGACGTGGATCTCCACATTCGTGATACCCACATCTTCTAGTGTCTGGCGGGCGCGTAGCGCGAGCGCCTCGATCCTTTCCAGCGAGTACACCACCTTCGCCAGGCGCGCCAGGATCGCCGTCTGGTAACCGGAGCCAGTGCCAATTTCAAGCACGCGTTCGTCCCCGCTCAGCGCTAACAATTCAGTCATGAAGGCAACGATGTAAGGTTGCGAGATGGTTTGATCGTCCCCGATCGGCAGCGGACCATCGGCATACGCCAGATGGCGCCGCTCCGTAGGGACGAACAGGTGCCGGGGGACGTCCTGCATGGCTTGCAAGACGCGTGCATCCTGCACCCCCCGCCCCATAATTTGCTTCTCAACCATGCGCCTTCGCTCGCGCTCGTAAATCCCCTGATTGGCCACACTGCCTCCAACTTCATTATAGGGTTTCTTCGCTGCCGAAAACAAAAGACCCGGACAAAAATCTGTCCGGGTCGGCAGGTGTTTGGCGCGTGACTAGCGGGTGACGGTCCTTTGTTCCTTCCAGATGTCGGCTTCATTATGGTAGCCCGCCTGTTCCCAGAAGCCGAGTTTGTCTTGTGTGAGGAATTCCAGCCCGCGCAACCACTTCCCGCCCTTCCACAAGTAGACATCCTTCAGATCCTCGCGGCCGGGGATGGCGCCAACCACGCCGCGCAGCGGATAGCCGTGATCGGGCGTAAGGGGCTCGCCATCGAAGTGGGTGGCCATCAGGAAATTCTCGCTAAGGGCGAGATCGAGCGGGATGTTGGTCGTGTAACCGTACTCACAGTGCTGCAGGACGAAAGCCGCTTGTGGCTTGATACGAACCAATCCGGCCTCGACCAGTGCTCCCAGGGCCACCCCTTCCCAGGTTGTATCGAATTTGCTCCAGCGGGTGACGCAGTGGATGTCCATCTTGACCTTCGTCCTGGGGAGCCGGTTGAAAGCCTCCCAATCCCAATGCATTTCCTGCTCCACCTCACCCCAGATGCGGAACTGCCAGGTCTGCGGATCAAACTTCGGGATTGGCCCGTAATGCAGTACCGGGAATTTAAGCGTGAGAGATTGCCCGGGAGGAAGTCGCCCTTCCTCACCGTATTGCTTTTCCAGCGAACGACGTTTTCCGATGTCCGAGAGCATGCCATCCACTCCTTCTGCGAGTGGATTATATCAAGCCCATCTTACAAAATGATTTCTGGCTGACCTGCCGTAACCCCCGCGCTCCAATCTGCGTCCAGGAGGTACTCCGTTTCGCCCAGGAGGTGGCACCGTGCCAGGATGGACGCGTTCCCGTTCACTCACCTACGGCATCGCTATCGCCATTTTCCCTTCCGGCTGCGCCTGGGTGTGCCGGCAGGGACCCTCTTCGTATACCATCGATCGCGGTGCCGCGACAATTCCTCGACCCTCTCCACATACGGGAATCCACGAACGGGCCCGCCTTGCGGGATCTCCTCCAACCCAATAGTCATGGTCATGCTCGAGTTTGACAGCGAGTCGGTCGAGGCCGATCTGCTGCGCGGCCGGGTGGGCGTTTAGCAGGAAGGCGTCGACGGCGCAGCGCTGCTGATCGGCGAGCATACGATCGACCCCGCCCTGCAAGCCGAGATCCCGCGCTTGTACATCGGCGACGCCTTCGACATCGTGGGGGAACGGTACAGACCGATTTTCGCCATCCGACCACGAAACAATTGGAGGCGGATTTGAAATCACCTTGCGCAATCACAAGGATGAAGCCGTGGAGGTGCGCGTGGTCGAGCACACCTATCGCTGGAGCGATGGGAAGATGCTTCGCGCTAGCACGGAGTTCACCGCGCTCGATTCTTCGACCGTCGAGTTCAGGGTTCGCTTCCTCGCCAACGGAGAGACGAGGTTGAGCAACAGCGTCCGCTGCTTCTGGCCGTAACCCCGCAGCACGCAGCGTAAACTTCAAGAGACGGCAGAGCATCTGCCGTCTCTTCTTGCTTACTCAAGGATGCAGCCGTTCGAAATGCTAACGAACGATCAAGGTCCCGATCCCGATATCCAGTTTGAGCTCGATCTTTTCCGCAGCCTGATCATAACCCGGAGAGTAGTAGCCGCCATCACGCCGGATGAAATCAGGCGGGACAACCGTCGTACCGATGCCCGTGTCCACCTGGATATGGACCCCCACCGTCGCCGGCAGCTCGACGGTGAGCTGACCGATCCCAACGTCGACGCTGACCTCGCCGCCGTGCTCGGGGAGCGCAACCCAGGCTTCCCCCAGCCCGACGTCCACGCGTGCCCCTTCCGGCAGCAATTGGCGCAGGTCGACTTCCGCCTTGCCAATCCCAAGATCAACGACCAGGTCGACCTCCATGCCAGGTCTCAGCTCCAAGTCCCAGGCTGGTCGTTCAAAGCTTGTGATAAGGAAGGGTACCATGGTCCAGCTGCCCGTGCGGATGACGATTTCTCGGCCGGCTGGCCGATCCCGATTGGGACTGCTCAATCTGCTCGCCCCGCCCGGCCGACAGCCTGCCCTGCAGCAGGTCCGCCTGGCCCTCGGAGCCCGGGCTGAGTTGGATATAGCCGATGGCCGGATCGAGCAGCAAGCTGACCTGTGTTGCGCCTTCCCCGGGTATGGAAACCTGCTCGGCGGCTCCGCCTGATGGATTGGGGTCACCGACCAGGAGGATCCCACCACCGACGATTACGAGGACGAGGATCATAGCCAGGGCAGAGCCCCAGGCCGAGCGCTGGCCCAGGATCAGGTCCAGCCCGGCCGCGATGAGCAGCACCGGCCAGAAGCGCAGGATCACATCCCAGATGCTCCACTGGATCGAGCCCAAGATTGTTGAGCAGGAAGATGCCGCCGATGAAAATGAGCAGCAGCGGTCCGAAGAAAGATCGATGTCGTCTCATGTTACTCTCCCCTCAGGTACCGGTAGAGCACGACTGCTCCACCCAGGATTAAGAGCACCGGCCAGAGCGTGCTGAACCTCAACCAGGCGAGCCAGGCCAGGTTCAGGTTATCCAGCAGGTATATGATGCCGACCAGGACCAGCGCCACCCCGACCAGCAAGCTCACCTGCCGGTTATCCCCCGCGCAGCCCGGCGGACATCTCCTGTCCGAGCTCGCGTGCCCTGGTGGAGATTTCCCCGGTGTTCTGCTGGATGGTACTGCCCGGGTCACCTGCGCTGCCCTCCGCGGGCAGCAGGATCCACAGCACCATGTAAATCAGAACGCCTGCGCCTTCTCCAAAAACCAGGAGCAGGAAGAAGATGCGGATGAACGTCGGATCGATGCCCAGGTAATCACCCAGGCCGCCGCAAACGCCGGCCACCATCCGGTTCGACCGGCTGCGTGTTAAGCGCGAGTCTGCCATGGATAGATCCCTCCAATGGGGTAGCAGCGCTGATGCGCGAGCTATTCGCTGCGGGGGCGCAGCAGGTTAGACACCATGATGAGCACCCCGGCGATGATGAGCAGGCTCGGCCAGACCCAGCCGGCGAACAGCTCCCGGCCAAAAAATGCCCCGAAGATGGCGAAAAGGACCAGGCTAACCAGGATCGTCCTGCCCCCATCCTGAATAGCCTGCCGGGTTTGTCCGGTGAGCATGCCGTTCAAGATGACGCCAATGCCCACGAAACCCGGGATCAACGCCCAGATGTAGGACCAGCTTGCCCAGTTCCCGGTGGCATTCTGCCAGAAGAGAATGCCGCCAATCCCGGTCACGATGGAAGCCGGGACAGCCATCCCGGGTGCCCCGGACAGCGCGCCGAGCAGAAGCATGAGCAGCCCGCCGGCGATGATGAACAAGGGCCAGTTCTCGCCTGCGTCGAACAGATCCTGTAAGCCAGGGAACACCTGGACTGCCAGGAAGATCCCACCAAGGAGAATAAGGATCAGGCCAAAAACGAGGTTCGAGCGGTTGGGTTGTGTCATGATGTCCTCCAGCGTCCTCTACGTGAAACGCGGCTCAGGGTCGCGTCGCAGACACGAGATCGGGTGTGGGATGGGTTGGTTTGAGTTGGTCCCCCGTTGGTCCGTTTAGCAGGACGAGACCTGGGCGATGACTATGTATCTTCCTTGAAGAGCGGTAAATGGCCGAGCGCGATCACCCCGGGCCAGGAGTTGGGATCACCCTCCGTGAATATCGCCGCTTCGGCCACAACCACACCGCCGGCCTGGTCGATCAGCGCCCGCATCCCATTCAACGTTGATCCGGTGCTGATGACATCATCCACAAGCACGACCCGGCTGCCTTCGAGCAGTTCCCTGTCTTTCTCGTCCAGGTAAAGCGTTTGTGGTTTCCCGGTGGTGATCGAGACCGTCTCCGACGTTAGCGTGTCTCCCATGTACAGCTTAAAGGATTTGCGTAGGACGATATAAGGCTTATCCCCCAGCGCGACCGAAAGGGCGTGGATGAGCGGAATGCTTTTCGCTTCGGCCGTGACGAGCAGATCATATTCGGTATCTGCCAACTTATCGGCCAGTGCAGCAGCGCAGGCCCGGACGAGCTCGGTATCCCCCAGGATGTTGAGGACAGCAATCCGCAATCCCGGGGCGACTTCGAAGAGGGGCAGTCGGCGGGTCAACCCGCCGATTTCGACCTGGTGTGTCTCACGCTTTGGCAGCATGCTCACTCCTCCTGCTTGACAGCCCTTGGTTCATGAAGTACCATTTAGATATCTATCTAATCATTATGATGGATGTCTAATTGACTAATCTTGAGCTGCTCTCCTTTTTCAAGGCGCTGGCCGATGCCACCCGCCTGCGCCTTGTTGGCCTGCTGGCAGACCATGAATACACGGTCGAACAGCTGGCGGCGCTGCTGGACCTCACGGCCCCGACCATCTCCCACCACCTGGCGCGCCTGTCCGAGGTCGGGCTGGTGAGCGCCCGGGCCGATGGCTATTATAGCGTATTCCGCCTGGAGGCCCAGCGCCTGGAGGCGCTCGCCGCCCTTGTGGGTGACCCCGACGACCCTCGCCCGATTTGCCGAAGACATCGATCGCGGGGCGTACGACCGGCGCGTCCTAAGCAATTTCCTGCGCGAAGACGGGAGCTTGAAGGAGATCCCCGCCCAGCGCAAAAAGCGCAGCGTCATCCTGCGCCACATCCTCGATGCCTTCCAGGCAGATAAGCGTTACAAAGAAAGCCAGGTTAACGAGATCCTGGCCCGATTCCACGCAGACACGGCGCTGCTGCGCAGGGAATTGGTGGGACTGGGCTGGCTGCTACGGGAGGGTTCGGTCTACTGGCGGCCGAAACAGAAAGGCCTGATCGAAAGACCAATCCGGGTGGTCGGTCTGGTAGCAGGCTCATTTAAACTCGTAAATGCCATCGTGCAGGGCCCAGAGCCGTCCACAGGCCGTGCAATGCAGTCCTTCATTTCTGGGTTCCAGGTTCGAACCTCCGCAGTCGGGACAGCGCCAGGCAATCTGTGCTTTGACCGGGCTGGGTTCCCCATCCGCCCGGGCCCGCAAGAAAACGCTCGGCGTGAACTGCCACAAGGCTCCCGTGAACTGCAGCATCGAATCTAAAGCAACCAAGAACCCTGTGGGTAGGGCGCGCTTGAGCGCCCCCAACCGGAGATGCGAGACCGTCAACTGGCGCTCGACCCCGAAAGCCGAGTCCTGCAATTGGCCGCGCACAAACGCCGGGTGGAAGTCGAAATTCAGGGGGGCGAACTCGACGGGCGCACGCGAAAAGGGGTTCCAATCCTGGCGCCGGGCCAGCCAGCGCAGGACGGCCTTCAGGTTGCGCTTGTTGGCATATTCCAGGATGAACGCCGCCCCCGGGGCGAGGCAGGCCCGAACCTGGGCCAGGGCGGCCCCGGGATCGAGCAGGTGATGCAGCGTTCGGATCATCGTCGCGGCGTCGAAGACGGCCGATCCAAAAGGCATCCGGTAGACATCCGCCACCACGTAAACGTACCGATCGCCACCCCCCAGGCGCTCGCGCGCCTGCTCCAGCTGGGTGCGGGAATAATCGAGCAAAACGATTTCATTAAAACCCGTGTAACGAGGGGTGTTGCGGCCCGCACCTGCACCAATTTCCAGCAGCCTTACACCGGATTGCGGCAGCAATCGGCGCAGGGCGATCGCCTCCACCCGGTCTTCGTAATCCCGCCCCCCACGATCCCAGAATCTCTCCTGGTAATCGGATCCCTCGTAATCACATACCGGACGCACGGCAGGATCAGCGCCCATCCTGGGCTGCGCCTTTCGCACGTGGATCCGCCTGGTCACTCTTCAAAACGCGATTCCTCCAGCCGGCGCCGGGTTTCGTCCTCTGCATTTTCAAAGACGACTTCGCCTTCATGGGCATCCTGGCGGTAGCGCTCCTCTGCTGCGCGGAGCAGTTCCAGGCTGGCCCGGCTTGCTATACCCCATTTGCGGCAATGCGGACAGCGTTCAAGCTTCCCCAGCACGAGGTTTGGAGCCAGGAACGACCGGCTGAACGGCATCCCACAGTGCCGGCAAACGGCACCGCCGGCCGCCCCGTACTGCCCTAGCTCAAATGGTGCCCTCCGCCGGGTGACAGCTGGCAGAATGCTCCCAAGCAGAACAAGAACCAGGGTGGCGAGCAGGATCGGGCCGGCCAGCCGCATCGCCTCCTGCCAGCTCGCCTCAGCGCTGACGAATTCGCGTGAGATCGGCTCGGATTCAAGCGTAACGCCCGCGCTCGTCTCTGCGCTGGCATGGATTGTATGCAGTCCCAGCTCATAATCCCCTGTGCTGAAACTATAACGGTAGGGCGGTTCGGAGACCGTCCCCATCAATTGCCCATCGATCCAGAAGCTGACGCTGGTGATGCCATCCGGCCCTTCGGCGCGTGCGGTAAAGCGTCCCTGGATCCGCCCTCCCCCGGCATAGCCAAAGTCGCGGCTGAGCGAAAGCTTGAGCCCTTGATCCTGCCCCTGCGCAAGCGCAGCGGAGGGCAGCAAACATACGGCCAGGAACAGCAGCAGGAGCCTCTTACGCAAGGCCTTCACCTGCGGTTCACTTCCAACGCGTGAGGATCGCCTCACGCTGAAACAGCTGGGTCGCGAATGCCATCAACCCGACGTCGACCACGAGCAAGCCGACCGCCATCCAGATCATCACCTGCTGGTTGAGCAGGATGAAACCGCTGATCTGGGCGAAAAACAGCGCCAGGAGCGGCAGGATGACCAGCATCGAGAGCTGCTCAGCCACGCGCGGGTCGGTGGCGCGCGAGGACACCATCACCGCCACGCTTACCGCGGCCACGGCCATCAGCGGACCGAGGATGAAGATCGCCACCATCCACATGCCCGACGAAAGCCTGGCCATGAGCTCCGCGCTGGTGGAGAGCAGGCGCACGCCGAAGATGAACACCCCGAACGCAAGCCAGGTCACCCCGATGCCGGGCAACGCTGCCGCCAGGGCCTTGCCGGTCAGCAGTTCGAGCGTGGTCACCGGCGTGGCCAGGACCGGCTCGAGCGTGCGTGTGCCTTTCTCGCCGACGATGCTGTAGGAGGCGAAGGTCACCGGAATCGTCAGCGGCATCAGCATGAACAAGCAGCATGAACTGGCTCACGAGGAAGTATTGGCCGCAGTCACCGGCCGATAGACCCTCGCACAGGGCGCTGAAATTGGCCGGCATATCGGACGCCGTCAACCCGCCCATATCACCCGAAGATCCCATGCTGGACAGGGTGATGAGCGGGAGCGCGGTGAGGATCATGGGCAGGAACGCCACGGTAAACAACACGAAGCGGTTCTTGAAGACCTCTGCCCATTCCTTGCGCATGATGACCCAGGTTTTTCTCATTCCGTTTCGCCTCGAATCGGCCGCGCGACATGCAGCCGGCTACAGTCGTGCCAACCCTCACTTGATCAGCCGCAAATACACGTCTTCCAGGCTGCGCCGCAGCTCCCCTACAAACTGGATTTCTGCCCCGGCCTCGATCAGCGAGCGCAGGAGCTCGGGGTTGTTCGCTTCCGGGTCCTCCAGGGAGACGACGAGCTTGTTGTCCACTGCCTCGACCTTGCTCACAAACGGGAAGGCCTGGGCCCGTGTCGTCAGCTCCGGCTTCGCCTGGCGCAGGTGAACGACTACCGTCCGTTCATAGAGCTGGCCGCGCAACGCGGCCGGCGTGTCCAGCGCGAGCAGGCGGCCGTTAAACACGGCGATGCGGTCACACAGCCGGTCGGCCTCGTCCAGGTTGTGCGTGCAAAGGAAGATCGTTCGCCCTTCAACTTTCAACTCGGCGATGAACTCGCGCACCAGGCGCGCCATCTCAGGGTCGAGGCCGCTGGTGGGTTCGTCCAGGAAGAGCACCGGCGGTTCATGGAGCAGCGCCCGGGCGATGGCCAGCTTCTGCCGCATCCCCTTGGAGAAGGTGCCCGCCGCTTCCGCCCTCCGCTCCCACAGCCCGAGCATACGCAGGTAGCGCTCAACCTGGCCGGGTACGTCCTCGACGTTATACAGTTCGGCGAAGAATCCCAGGTTGCGCTCGGCGCTCAAGCGGTCGTACAAGCCGGGCGATTCGGTCAGGATGCCAACCCCTTGCCGGATCTGCGCGTCTTCCTTGCCGAGCACATGCCCCCCTACCCGGGCCGTGCCTGACGTGGGCTGGATGAGCGCGCCCAGCATGCGGATCGTGGTCGTCTTGCCCGCGCCGTTGGGTCCCAGAAAGCCGAAGATCTCACCCTGGCCGACGCTCAAAGTCAGGTCTTCAACGGCGCTTATCTCGCCGAAACGCTTGGTCAAATGCTCGGTTTGAATCATGAACGAAACCTCGCTGTGGTGTACGCCCCTGTGGATTCTAATCGATGGCCGGGTCTATAGGAAGCGAGATTCGTCCAGCCGTTGTGCGTCGGGCGCAGCATCAGGCGCCCGCGGCCGGTCGCCCGCTTCAACCCGGGAGACGTGCAGCGCTTCGGGCACAGGGAAGTGATGGCGCAAACGGCGCACGCCCAGCAACCCCAGCAAACCCAACCCCAGCAGGACCCCTTCCGTTGCATAAACCCCCCAGCGGGGCAGGATCAACAGGGCGCTGGCGTTGAGCAGCGCGTGGAAGAAGATCGCCAGCACGAGCAAGGCCGGCAGGCGCCGCTGTACAGCGAGCATGACCAGCGTGCTCGCCAGCAGGTGGAACATGATTGCCGAAGCGCGCTCCAGCGCACCCATCAAGACGGCAGCGGCCGGCATCGCCCAGTAGGCCTCCAGCTGGGCCTGCGCCAGGGCGACCTGCCCGGGCGGCACGACCTGGGCCAGATCCGCGCCGCGCAGGGTGAGCGCCTGCAGCAGCGCATACCAGACGATCCCGCCCAGGACGATCGCCTCCAATCCCCCATGGCCAGCGCCGAACATGAGCGCCGCGTCAAAACCGCGGTCAGCGGGTTTCATGCGGCGCATGGCGACGTAACGCGCCGTCTCTTCGAAAAGCCCTGCCGATAAGCCTAGTAAGACCGCGCCCCCAACCCCGGTCAAGACCTCCGGGTTTTGCTCGGCGCCAAGCGCAGGTACGAGCACGAACTGGTTGAAGGGGATATGCAGCACTTGTGACACGAAGAAGGTCAGCGCACCCAACCCAAAGATCCCCCATCCGAGCCCCCGTCGCCTGGCCAGCCAGACTCCGAGCGCCAGGGGCAGGACGATCATCAGCAAACCGTTTAGAAAATAGACGATGGCCAGCATCACAACCTCACAAGGATCATTCGATTTTGCGCGTAAGGAGGCGGTGCGCACCCGCAACCCGCCTCCGGGCTGGATGGCATTGTTTCACGTGAAACAAGCCCGATCAACCCCAGTCCAGCGACCAGCCGGTCTTCTCTCGCCGACCAGGATTTGCCGCCTCATCGCTCGCCGAGAGGACGACCCACAGGCGGTTGCTGTTTGGTTGATGCGCCAGGCTGTGGAGCTGCCAGCCCTCCTCGCCCAGCTCGTTCAAGAGCGCCTCCAGTTGGTCGGGGTTCGCCCCGCGCAAGCCGCCGCCGATGACCTCTACCCGGTACCTCAGCCTGTTGGCCATCTAGCCTCCCTCGGCACCCGACGTGTTTTTCGGCGAGCTGGCGGCGGCCGCCAGGGATGTGATCCCGCTCAGCCCACCCAGGTTCATCGTGTCGACCGCGCTGGAGGGCACGATCACCAGCGCGCCCTTCTCTTTCAGGCCTTCAAAGAGCATGTTCATCGCCCGCAGGTGCAGCGCGGTCGGGTTGTCCTGGTATGCAACGGAGGCGTCCGCGAAGGACTGCGCGATCTGCTTTTCTGATTCTCCCAGGATGACCCGCGCCTGGCGCTCGCGTTCGGCCTGCGCCTGGCGGCTCATCGCGTCCTCCAGTTCCTGTGGGATGACGATGTCGCGGATCTCCACCGATTGCACCGTGATCCCCCACGGCGTGGTGCGTTCGTCGATGATCTGCTGCAGGTCGCGGTCCATGCGTGCCCTGCCGACCAGGATGTCAGCCAGCTCCATCTGGCCGATCACCTCCCGCAGCGCGGTCTGCGCAGCCCACGCGATGGCAACCCGGTAATCTTCCACTTCAAGCGAGGCTTTCTCGGCATCCCAGACCAGCCAGAACAGGACGGCGTCCACGTCGACCGGCACGGTGTCCTTGGTAAGCGTCTTTTCGGCGCTGAACGGGGTGACCATGACACGGTGGTCGATCCAGATCGGGATGCGATCGACGACGGGTACGATCATAAAGAAGCCCGGGCCGCGCAGGCCTGTGAAGCGGCCAAGCCGCAGCATGACCGCTTTCTCCCACTGGTCGGCGACCTTGATGCGAGAAGAGCAGCAGCAGCCCGAGCAGGTTGACCACGACCAGCGTTGCGCCGACCCATGCCGAAGGCAGGTCCAGCCCGATCAACAAGAATGCGAGCGGGATGGAAACCAGCACGAGAATCAGCCAGATGGCAAAGGCAATCCCCGGGATGCGCTGCCCGGCCGGCGTCGTGATGCGCATGGCCATGTCAAGTTTGGAAGAAAAGCTACGGTTTCTCATTTTCATCATCCTCTTCACCGACCCTGGCCGGAGCAGGGTCGACTAGTCCTCAACTGTGGGTGGATGTCCGCGTTCGAGCCAATCCTCGATCATCGCGGACGCCCGTTCCTGGACTTCCCCTGGCGAAAAGCCCATCCGGCTGGCTTCGTCCAAGTAGGATGCGGTCAGGCCATCCAGCGCTGCGCTTCGCAGCCTGTCCGCCTGTTCGGGCGGCATCGGGTCGAGCACGTAGGTGCCGCGGCCTTGCTGGGTGGAGATGACGCCGGCCTCGTCCAGGATGCGGTAGGCACGGGCGACGGTGTTGAAATTGACGCGCAGCTCGGCCGCCATCTGCCGCACGGTTGGGAGCTGATCTCCTGGCCCGAGCACGCCGGTCGCAACCAGGTGCTTGATGCGCTCGACCAGTTGAACGTAGATTGGCGTATGGCTGCGAAAATCGAGTTCGCTAAACATCGGATTGTATATATTGTCCCATTGTATCTTTGTATTATTGTATGAATTGTATATCTCCCATGACGCGCGTGTCAAGCGCCAATTCAAGCCACCCCTGCCCGCTTCCGGGGATGGCCATGCGTGGTAGAATTGGGACAGACGGGGCAGTTAGCGCCTCATGGAGGTTGGCATGGCGAAGGAAGTTGGAACCTTCAAGGTGAAGAAGGGCTTGGCCCAGATGCTTAAAGGCGGGGTGATCATGGATGTGGTCACGCCCGAGCACGCGCGCATCGCCGAAGAGGCCGGCGCGGTGGCCGTGATGGCGCTCGAACGCGTCCCGGCCGACATCCGCGCCCACGGCGGGGTCGCCCGCATGAGCGATCCGCAACTCATCGAGGAGATCATGCAGGCCGTCACCATCCCGGTCATGGCAAAATGCCGCATCGGTCACTTCGTGGAAGCGCAAATCCTCGAGGCGCTCGGGGTGGACTACATCGATGAATCGGAAGTCCTCACCCCGGCCGACGAGCACCACCACATCAACAAGCACGATTTCAAGATCCCCTTCGTTTGCGGCTGCCGCAACCTGGGCGAGGCGCTTCGCCGCATCGGCGAGGGCGCAGCGATGATGCGCACCAAGGGCGAGGCCGGAACTGGCGATGTGGTCGAAGCGGTGCGCCACGCGCGCTCCGTGCTGGGCGCCATTCGCGCGCTCGAGAACATGCCGGAAGATGAGCTGATGAGCTTCTCCAAGGAGATCGGGGCGCCCTACGAGCTGGTCAAGGAAACGCGCGAGTTGGGCCGCCTGCCGGTCGTGAACTTCGCCGCCGGCGGCATCGCCACCCCGGCCGACGCGGCCCTGATGATGCAGCTCGGCGTCGATGGCGTTTTTGTGGGTTCCGGCATCTTCAAGTCCGGCGATCCCGCCCGGCGCGGCAAGGCCATCGTCGAAGCCGTGACGCACTACAACGAACCGGCCATCCTGGCCGAAATCAGCAAGGGCCTGGGTGAAGCCATGGTCGGCATCGAGGTGACCGATCTGCCCGAGGCGGAGCGGCTGGCGGTTCGCGGCTGGTAAAACCTGGCGGTGAATAATCCCATGCCGGATCCACGCATCCACATGCGGCGCGGAGATCGGGCGATGAACGACCCCTCTCAACTGCGTGCGCTGCTTGAACGCGCCCAGTTTGGTACGCTGGCCACATCGCTCGACTCACAGCCCTATCAGAACATCAACCTGTTTTGGTTCGACGCCGAGCATCAGCGGCTCTACTTCCACACCGCCAGGGAAGGTCGCACGCGCACCAACATCGAGGCCAACCCACGCGTGTGCTTCAGCGCAGCCGAGATGGGGCGGCTGCTGCCGGCAGATACTGCGCTTGAATTCAGCGTCGAGTACGCCAGCGTGATCGCCTTCGGGAAAGCCCGCCTGGTCAGCGGCGAAGAGGAAGCTCGACGCGGGCTGCAGGGTTTGCTGGACAAGTACTTCCCTGATTTGACGCCGGGCGAACACTACCGGCCGATCACCGCAGATGAACTCGCGCAGACGGCGGTCTTCGCCCTCGACATCGAGAGCATGAGCGGCAAAACCAAGGTGGCCGAAGCATGAAAGTGGGCGTCCTTGCCCTGCAGGGCGATTTCCAGGAGCACCGCACCCTCCTCGGCCAGATCGGGGTGGAGAGCTGCGAAGTGCGTCTCCCGCGCGAGCTGGAAGACATCGCCGCCTTGATCATCCCCGGTGGCGAGTTGACCACGATCGGCAAGCTGGCGCAGGAGTACGCGCTGCTCGACCCGCTGCGCGAGTTCGGCAAGTCGCATCCAGTCTGGGGGACGTGCGCCGGCGCCATATTCCTCTCCGGCGACGCCAAGCGGAAACAACCGCTGCTCGGGTTGATGGATATCACGGTCGAGCGCAATGCGTTTGGCCGGCAAATTGCCAGTTTTGAAGTCGACCTGGACGTGCCTGCCCTGGCCGACCCGGACCGCCCGTTCCCGGCCGTTTTCATCCGTGCGCCCCTGATCGAACGCGTCGGTGCCGAGGTTGAGGTGCTGGCCCGGATGGAGGCGGAAGACGCAGGCGCTCCAGCCAGGATCGTGGCCGCACGACAGGGCCATCTCCTGGCCACGAGCTTTCATCCGGAGATCACGAGCGACCCCCGTTTCCACGAATATTTCCTGGGGTTCCTGAAGGACTGAGCCATGGTCGTGCGACCTTTTGATTGGCGTGACCTCGTACTGCTCCACCGCACGCGTCATCTCGGCGTCTGTCTCGATTCGCGCCTGGCCTTGACGCGCGGCCCGCAAGCCGTACAGAACGCGCTGGTGGATGCCTTTGTGCCCGGGAACCGGGGCGCGCTGACGATCGTCATGCGCTCCAACAAACCCGATGAGCCGTCAGCCATCGGGCAGCTGCTCATCAGCGACGACCGCCAACAGGCGCACATCGCGTACATCAGCCCTTCGGACGCGCTGGATGAGCGTGCCGGCCTCCAACTGCTCGACGGCCTGGCCCGCGCCGCGGAGAGCGCGGGGTGCAGATGCTCGTGGCCGAGGTCGGCGAATCCGATCCGCATTTCGAAGCGCTGCGCAGGGCAGGTTTTGCGATCTTCGCCCGTCAACGCCTCTGGCTCCTCGCTCAAGAATCGCCCATAGATGCTGCGAACCTTGCAGAACTGTGGCGGCCAGTCGCCGCCCGCGATCATGCCTCCATCCAGAGCCTGTACATGAACCTCGTCCCGGCGCTGGTCCAGCAGGTTGAACGCCCGCCGGTCGAGAACCCGCTCGGGTTGATGTACTGCGAGGACGATGAGGCGCTTGGGTACCTGGACGTTCAGAAGGGGCCAAACGGCATCTGGGTTCAACCGTACTTTCATCCTGCCGCTGCGCTGAGCGACGATCTGATGGCCGGGTTCATCCACACCCTGGCCGCTGCATCGGGCAAACCGCTCTACGTCTGCGTCCGGTCCTACCAGGGTGGGCTCGGTGGTCCCCTGGAGCGTCTTGGGCTCCAGCCCTGCGCCGATCAAGCCGTCATGGTCAAGCGCCTGGCAGCGCGCATCCCGCGGGCGCTGCAACCGGCGCTACCAGCGATGGATGGGACCCAAGCCGAGCCGACCGCTCCATTTGCATCATTCGAGCACCATAATCCATACTCAAAGACATCATCGCTATGACACAACAACGAGTAACCGACAATCTGGATGTTTTTATGGCCGTCCTGCCAGAGAAGATTCGTGACGCGCTGGCTGCCATTAACCGGCCTGAAGATTTGCTGGAGGTCATCCTCGACCTGGGCCGTGTGCCAACCGCACGCTTCACCGATGGCGAGCTGGCGCTCTCCGAGGTCGAGGTCCACGCGCAGGAACTTGAGTACGTCGTCTCGCGCATCGGCGAGTTTGACGCCGATAACCGGGCCGGGATCGAACGCACGCTGCATCGCATCGCCGCCATTCGCAATCGGCACGAGGTCATCGTCGGCCTTACCTGCCGCGTCGGCCGGGCGGTCTTCGGCACGATCGAGATCATCGAAGATCTCATCACCGGGGGGAGCAGCATCCTGCTCCTCGGACGGCCAGGGGTCGGCAAGACGACCATGCTGCGCGAGGCCGCCCGCATACTGGCCGAGGGCAAGCGGGTCGTCATCGTGGACACGTCGAATGAGATCGCCGGCGACGGCGATGTCCCCCATCCCGCCATCGGGCGAGCACGCCGGATGCAGGTGCGGGTACCGGTGCTCCAGCACGAGGTGATGATCGAGGCCGTGGAGAACCACAACCCGGAGGTCATCGTCATCGACGAGATCGGCCGCGAGCTTGAAGCCGCAGCCGCCCGGACCATCGCCGAGCGCGGGGTGCAGCTGATAGGCACCGCCCACGGCAACTCGCTCGAGAACTTGCTGCTCAACCCGACCTTGTCGGACCTGATTGGCGGGATCGAATCCGTGACGCTTTCGGACGAGGAAGCCCGGCGGCGGGGCACGCAGAAGACCGTGCTTGAGCGCCGCGCCGCCCCAACCTTCGACGTGTTGATCGAGATTCAAGACCGGGAGCGTCTCGCCATTCACAAGGATGTGTCCGCGGCAGTGGACGGCATGCTCAGGGGTCAGCCGCTGCTCCCCGAGCTTCGCTACCGGGACGATGAAGGCCAGGTCAAGGTCGAGGCTTCATCGACCCCGGCCCGGTCGACAGCCGCCGGTGCCTCGGGGTACCGGCGCCAGGCAGCCTTGCCCACGGCCGCGCGTGACGAGAATGGCAACCTGCCCTTCTCGCCCACCCCCCCGCACATGCCGGGCACACCGCTCGCACCGATCCGCATCTATCCTTATGGAGTTGCGCGCAACCGGCTGCGCCAGGCCTCAAAACGCCTGCGCGTGCCCGCCAACATCGTCGACACCATCGCCGAAGCGGAGGTGCTCGTCACCTTGCGGTCGTATTACCGGAAACGCCAGCGGGCCATCAAGGACGCCGAAAACCGGCGCATCCCGGTCTACGTTCTACGCGCCAACACCGTCAACCAGATGGAAGGGTTCTTGAGCGAGCTCTTCAACCTGGAAGCGCTCGCCAGCGGCGATCCGGCCATGGACCGCGGGCTTGATGAAGCCCAACAGGCCATCCAGGAGGTGCTCGACGGCGCGCACTCGATTGACCTGACGCCGGCTTCTTCCTATGTGCGGCGATTGCAGCACCAGATGGCTCGCCAGGCGAATTTGATCTCGCACTCCTACGGCAAGGAACCCCGCCGGCGCGTAAGGATCTTCCGCACTTGAGCGTGTTCATCACCTTTGAAGGTCCGGATGGGGGCGGAAAATCGCTTCAGGCTCAGCGCTTGAAGGAGGAACTTCTCGCCGGCGGGCATGCCGTCACGCTTACGCGCGAGCCGGGCGGGACCGAGATCAGCGACCAGATCCGCAAGGTGCTCACGCGCCTCGAAAACACCGCCATGGATCCACGCACAGAGTTCTTGCTTTTTTCAGCCTCGCGCGCCCAGCACGTGAACGAAGTCATCCAGCCTGAACTCGGCGCAGGACGGATCGTGCTCTGCGATCGCTTCTTCGATTCGTCCTATGCGTACCAGGGCTATGGGCAGGGACTGGACCTCGATATGCTGCGCGCCGTGACCCATTTTGCGACGGGCGGCCTGGTCCCAGATTTAACGCTCTTGTTTGACCTGGAGGTCGAAGAAGGCCTCAGCCGCAGGGAGAGCGGTGGGAATTGGAACCGGCTTGATGCCTACGACCTGGATTTTCACACCCGCGTGCGGGAGGGGTATCACGCCCTGGTCGCGGCGGAACCGGAGCGCTGGGTCGTGATTGATGCCAGCCTGGATCCGGAGTCCGTGCGAGCCCAGGTGAGCGCGGCGGTGAACAAGTTCCTCGCAACCCGGGATTAACCAAGAAGCGGGGCTGGGCAGCCCTTAACGAACCTCATTTATGGGCGGTTGAGGGGGCTAGAAGCCGGCGTCGTCGCCCAGGTCAGGCATCGTGGACTCGATGTCCTCCGGGCTCTCGCCCGCCTCGAGCCGGTCCACGACTTCGTTGAACTCGGGCGGCAGCTCTTCCCCCAGCTCCGATCCCATCTGGCGCATCATGCGCGCCATCGAGCGTGGATCGTTCTCGTCCACATCGCCCCAGGCGGATGGGTCGCCAAGGTTCTCGAGCCGGGATCCTTCCGAGCGGGCGAAACGCACACGCTGGAGGATGCGCGACAACGATTCGCTCCCGCAGGAAGGGCAGTGTACGCTTTCGACCCCGTAAGCTTCGTAGGTCTGATAGATCGAAACCCGTTTCCCGCATGCCTCGCAGCGGTAGTCATACATTGGCATGGTTCCCTCCAGTAAATAGATTATACTGACCCGGCCCGGAGGCATCAACGCAATGCAAGAAGACCTGATCAAACGCCAGCAGCGACCACTGCTCATCGTCATTTCCGGCCCATCAGGTGTGGGGAAGGATACCGTCCTGCAGCGCATGAAAGAACGCGGGCTGCCAATGCACTTCGTCGTCACCGCCACCACGCGCCCGCAGCGCGAAGGCGAAATCCAGGGTGTGGATTACTTCTTCGTAACCCGCGAGCAGTTCGCCGAGATGATTGAGAACAACGAGCTGCTTGAGTACGCCATCGTCTATGAGGACTACAAAGGCATCCCCAAGTCGCACGTACGCGAGGCTTTCGAGAGCGGGACCGACGTGGTCATGCGGCTCGATGTGCAGGGCGCGGAGACGATCCGCAAGCTCTATCCGCAAGCCCTGCTCATCTTCCTCTCCACCCGCAGCGAGCAGGAGCTTGTGAGCCGGCTCGAAGCGCGCAAGACCGAGACCGCCGAAAACCTCAAACTGCGCATCGCCACCGCCCGCCAGGAGCTCCGCCGGGTGGACATGTTCGACTACTACGTGATCAATGCCGACAACCAGCTGGATACAACCGTCGACACCATCGCCGCCATCGTCCGGGCCGAGCACCACCGCAGCGACCCGCGCCAGGTCGAGTTATGAGCTTGCTCGAGCCGCAAAGACGGGATAGCCCGGCCCCGCCCGGCACCCCCGGCGAGCGTGAGGCACAACCTCAACCAACCCAGCGGCGGGCTGGCTGGCGGCAATTTCGGGGCGCGTATGGCTTGATCGGTTTCACCGTGCTGGTCTTCGCTGGCCAGTGGATGAGCCTGAACCTGACCGGTACGGATTTGCTGCTGGAGTGGGGCGCGAAATCACGGCCGGAGATGATCGCCGGCCAGGTGTGGCGTTTCGTGACGCCGATTTTCCTGCATGTCAGCCTGCCGCATCTGCTCGTGAACATGTACTCACTCTACGCCATCGGCCCGGCCGTAGAGCGCTTTTTCGGCACGCCGCGCTTCATCGCCGTTTACCTGCTCTGCGGCATCTCGGGGGTGCTGTTCAGCCTGGCGCTTAGCCCTTACCCTTCTGCGGGCGCCTCCGGCTCCATTTTCGGTTTGCTCGGAGCCCTGGCGGCATTCCTGTACCTGCACCGCACGCTGTTTGGCCGCTTCGGGCGCCTGCAGCTCCGCCAGCTGGTGCTCGTCGCCGTCCTGAACCTGGCGCTGGGGTTGATGCCAGGCATCGACAACTGGGGCCACGTCGGCGGGCTGCTTGCAGGGGTGGTGCTTACGTGGGCGATCGGCCCGGCTTACCGGGTTGTGTGGGTGACGGCGGAACAAGGTCAGCTCGCGGACCAGCGTCCATGGCATGAGGTGCGTGCTTCTACGCTGGTGGCAGCGGGCGTGCTCTCTGCATTGGCACTCCTCGCGCTCACCCTGCCGCCGCTGTGACAACCATCAGACGATCGCCCGGCGACTTGGATTGACACCCTTCTTCGCCGGTACGTATAATCCCACCACATACCATCAGGAGAACTGCTTCATCCATGGCCAAGAGAGAACCCACCGTATACGACATCACCTTCATCGGCGCCGGCCCGACCGGGCTTTTCGGCGCCTTCTATGCAGGCCTGCGCGAGTTGACTGTAAAGATAATTGAAGCCCTGCCGCAGCCGGGCGGGCAGCTGATCACGCTCTACCCGGAGAAAATGATTTTTGACACACCGGGTTTCCCGGAAGTGCTCTCCAAGGACCTTGTTCAGAACCTGGTAAAACAAGCCTCGCGCTGGAAGCCAACCATGGCGCTTGGTGAACGGGCGTTAAAGCTCGTCCAGGAGCCGCTGCCCGGCGGAGCCGAGGACGAAACCTGCTGGGTGGTCGAAACCAACCAGGATCGCCATTTCACCCGCACGCTGGTCATTGCGGCGGGCATCGGCGCCTTCGAGCCCACCAAGCTTAAGAACGAGAGCATCGAACCCTTCGAGGGCCACGGCGTCGATTACATGGTGGACGAGCTCGAATCCTATCGCGGGCAGCGGGTGTTAATCATCGGCGGCGGCGACAGCGCCGTCGATTGGGCGCTCTCGCTGGCCCCGATCGCCGAGCATGTCACGCTCATCCACCGGCGTGAAGGTTTTCGCGCCCACGACACGTCCGTCAACGCCTTGATGGAGTCAGCCGTCGATGTGCGCGTGTTCTACGAATTGCGCGAACTCCAGGGCGATGGGGAACTCGAGCGGGCCGTGATCTTCGACAACCGGACCGGCGAGGAGCTGACGATCGAGGTCGACAAGACCCTGCTGGCGCTCGGTTTCAAGGCTGACCTGGGGCCGATGCGTGAGTGGAACCTGGAGACGATCGGTCGCCGCTACATCCAGGTAAACAACAAGATGGAGACCAACCTGCCAGGGGTATACGCTGCGGGAGACGTGGCGCTGCAGGAAGACCTGGATCCGCTCAACCTGATCGTCGTCGGATACGGTCAGGTTACCGTCGCCGTCAATTATGCCTACGCCTACTTGAAACCAGGCGGCAAGGTCTTCCCGGGACACTCCTCGGAGAAGATGGCGAAATAGGGTTCCGTTAGGAGATAATAAAAAGCCGCATCGCAAGCTGGATGCGGCTTTTATTGTATGCGATGACTTTGGCTCAGCTGTCGATCGAAATCGCACCCGCTTCCGGCGGGGTGAGGCCGTCAGACGACGGTTCTCGCGCGTGCCGATTTGATGCGCCGCGGCCAATAGAGGATGACCCCCAGCATGCTGATGACCACGCCGCTGATGAGCCCGATCACCTGTATCGGTCCAAAGTAGATAAACGGCATCCGCTGCGCGCCCACGCCGATGAAGTCTGCCAGCGAGGCGACGGCCGCGACCACGTATCCGGTGGCGATGAGACGGATCCCGATGTCAGCCAGCAGGGAGGTCGGTTTCCCGTTCCGCACCACGCGCACGGTGGCATAGGCCCCGAGGAGCAGGAACGCCAGCCCAACCAACCAAACGCCGATCTGCACAAACCCCACCGTCCGGCTGCGGTTCATCCCGATCAGGTCTGGCTGGATCCCAATCAGGAATACCAGCAGGCTGACGAGGACCAGTGTCATCCAACGCCTCGCTCGACGGATTTGCTTGGTTGTCAGAGGGGGCATGCGTCAGCTCTCCGGAAGCGATTGTTGCAGAACCCGCAGCCAATTCCCGCCCAGCACAGCGTCAACATCCTGCTGGCTGTAGCCTCGATTGAGCAGGGTGCCGCCAATTAACCCCAGGTCGGCCACGCTGTCAAGGCCGGCCGGGACGCGCTCGAGCCCAAAGCCACCGTCAAAGTCGCTGCCGATCCCGGCCAGCTTCGACGTGCCAAGCGACTGGCAGATGCGGTCGATCCCGTCGGCGACGGTCTCCAGGTTGGCCGCCTCGCGGCCCATCTCCGGCGTCCAGTTATCAAGCAGGAACTCGTTCGCCAGCACCAGGCCCATCACGACCTCGCGTTCGCCGCACAGCCGGATGAGTTCGTCGCTGAAATGCCGCTCGGGCTTGGGTTTGGTGGGGACCATGCTGCGCGGGCTGATATGGGAGGCGATGATCGGGCCATCGTACAGCTCGAGCGCCTCGATCGCACCTTCCTGCGAGAGGTGGCTGAGATCGAGGATCATGCCGCAGGTTTCCATCGATCGGAGCAGTTCACGCCCGAGCTCGGTAAGCGGGCCCGGGTCGCCGGTCCCGCCGGCATAACGCGTGCGCGACCATGCTGGACCCAGGATGCGCACCCCGGCCTCGTACCACCAGTTCACTTCGTCTGGCGTGCGCACGCCATCGGCGCCTTCCATCAAGAGCACCATGCCAACCTTCGCCGTCTGGGCTTGCTTGGTCTTCCAGCCTGCGAGTACGCTGTCAAGGTCTACCCTGGAGTGAACTGGTGCAAGTTTCTCGGGGTGCGATCTCGAACAGCTGGCGGTAGTAAGCAAGGTCAGCGCGGTAGCAGGCGTGCGCCGATTCAATGTCATGGTAGATTTCCGTGTCCCACGCGCCCTTCGTTCAGGTGCTGGGGGGAGGCGAACAGCGTGGCGAAGACGACCCCTACCCGGCCCTCGATCCACTCCGGGTAACCGATCAGAGCCTGCCCATCGTTCCAGGCCGGGATCTGGGTATCCCGTTCCCGCTCCCGGGTTTCATGGACAGAACGCATGTAATCGCGCTTAAAGGTCAGCGCGTTCCAGGCCAGGTCCTCATGGGCATCGACGATGATCATGGGGCAGACCATTCCCTGGATCAGGCCGGCCCAGAAGTCATCCTGAGTCCCCGGGTAATACGGCATATACGGGATGACCCGCTGTGCCAGGCCGGCGTAGCGGGCCTTGATCGCTTGGGGCAACGCATCCGGCGCAGCGACCACGGCGCAGGTTTCCAGCATCTCGTCGCTGATTTTACCCGCCATCTCGCCCCAGGCCTGGGTGCGGGCCATCCCCGACAGTTCTTCAGCCACCGACCCCCAGCCGTGCAGCTCGAAGACCTTCCGGTAGGAAGGGGTCGAGGCATAAAAGGCGATCTGGCTGCGGACGAAATCCGCCTCCGCCGGGGTGGTCACCGAGAAGAAGGACACCGCCAGCGAGATTTCAGCTGGATTCCGGTTGGCGCGCTCGGCGCCGGCGTCGAGCGCGGGACGGATGACCTGCTCCAGGTACGCACGCGTGTGCAGCGGGTGGGCGTGAAAGCCATCGGCAATCTCGCCGCTCAACCTGGCCATGCCAATATTGACCCCGGCCAGGTAGATTGGAATATCCGGGTGCTGGATCGGGCCGGGGTTAAAGAAGGGCGTCATCAGGTTTAAACGCAGCGTCTCACCGCGCATGTTCAACTTCTCGCCGTTTTGCCATGTGTTCCAAAGGGCGCGGATTGCGGCAACGAACTCGCGCAGCTTGCCGGCCGGCGACTCGGGCCAGGTCGATCCGAAGCGGCGCTCAATATGCGGTTTGACCTGTGTCCCCAGGCCAAGGATGAAACGGCCGGCAGAGGCTTGCGCCAGGTCCCAGGCGGTATAGGCAATCGTCCCGGGGCTGCGGGCAAACGCAATCGCCACCGCCGTCCCAAGCTGCATGCGCTTCGTGTGTTCGGCCGCCACTGCCAGCGGCAGAAAGGGGTCGTGCTGGGTCTCGTTCGACCACAGCGCCTGGAAACCGGCCTTTTCGGCAGCCGCGGCGACCTGGCCGACTTCAGCCAACGGGAGTGGCGGCAGCCCCGTGTCGAGCACCGGGCCGCGGGCGACCTCTGCGGGGGTCATCGCTCGCCGGCCTCGAAGGCCTCGATGCGCTCGCGCCAGGCCGCCGGCACCGGGATCGAACGCTCGGAACCGTAGTCGTAGGCGACAAGCAGGGTCTCCCCGTAGGCCATCTGGCGCTGATCGCCCGCATCTTGAATTGAGTAAACCATGTGCAGGCTCTTGTTCCCGATCCGCTCGGTGGAAACCCCGATGGCGATCTCCGTGCCAAACCTAATCGCTTCCTTGTAGGTGCAGGACTGTTTGGCCAGGATGATGCCGATCGCGTCAAAATCCAGTCCCTGCCATAGGCCAAGCTCGCGCAGGTAGGCGGCACGGGCTTGCTCCATGAAGGTGAAGTAGCGGGCGCTGTTGACATGCCGCTGCGCATCGATATCGGCATATCGGATTTCAAGCTTGTGAAAGAAGCGAAACGCTGCCCCGGTCTGGCTCATGCTTGGAGGTTTGGCTTCTGGCGCCTGGCTCACCCGAAACGGAGCAGCGGGCGCGACCAGGGGGTGGCCAGGATCGTGATGAGCAGGGCCAGCGTGAACCCGAGCGCCTCCCAGCGGAACCGCAGGCGGTCATCCGCGGCTTTCTTCGCCTGCGCGCTGGCGACATGGATGATGACCGCCGCAATCAGCATGAGCGGGATGTGTTCAGCAACGAAGAAGCGAAGGGTTGCCACGCTCATGGCGTTGCCCAGGTTGGCAAATGCTGCCTGGACCAGCGGGCTGGTCACCGCCAGCAGGATGCCAAGCGTCACCTGCAGATCGTACAGGATGGAGAAGATCAAGCCCGATTGGCGATCGCTGGCGGCATACGTCCGCCGACCAAGCCAACCGCGATAGGCATTGACCAACGCCCAGACCGCAGCGGCCAGGACCAACCAGCGCAGGATGTTATGTGCGGTGATAAGGACTTGAAAGAACATGGGGTGATTTGACCTCCCGGTTCTAATTCAGCCACTCTGGGGAAATGGCGCCGATTTCCAGCCCATTATACGTCCTCCTGCACGGACGGTCACCGGCGATCAGGCTACGCTTGGATCTTCAACTTCCCAGGAACTCAATCAAGGATTGATTGACGGCAGCGGCTTCGTCATGCTGGACCCAATGCGTTGCCCTGGGAAAGACTTGCAGCCGGCCCCGGTCACAACGATCCAGGCTCGCCTCCGCCATGGCCAGTTCAAGGGCGACGTCGCGCGCACCCCACAGGATGAGGGCTGGCATGGAAATCCGCCGGTCCAGGAACAGCTCACGCGGACAGCGCATCGCGGCCCGGTACCAGCCCAGCATGGCCGGGATCGCGCCGGGCTGTAACCACGCCTGCCGGTAGCGCTCCAGATCGCGATCGGTAAAGGAGCCGCGTCTGCTGCTCGACCTCAGCAGGCGGGCCAGTCCGCTGGCGCGCTTCGCGCCGAGCAGCGCTTCTGGAACCCAGGGCACTTGGAAGAAGAAGATGTACCAACTGCGGAGGACCTGGCGCCAATACGAACGCAGATGCGCCCGCATGACGCCCGGGTGGGGCACATTCAGGATCGCCAGACGTTCCACCCGGCTCGGGTGCCGCATCGCCGCGTGCCAGGCAACGGCTGCGCCCCAGTCGTGCCCGACGAGCGGCGCGGATTGGAGGTGCTCATGGTCCAGGATCGCCATCACGTCATCGACCAGGTTCGTCATGCAGTAGCTGCGCACACGGCGCGGCTTGTCGCTCAGGTTGTAGCCGCGTTGATCGGGCACGATCACGCGGAAACCAGCCTGTGCCAGTGGAGCCATCTGCGAGCGCCACCCATACCAGAATTCCGGGAACCCGTGCAGCAAGACGACCGGGATGCCCTTTTCTGGGCCGGCGCGTACGACGTGCAGCCGGACCTGCCCCGTGTCGACCGTGACGTGCTCGAGCGCGATTCGAGGGCTCAGGCCCCATCTTGATCCTCCAGGGCAAGCCGCTCGAGCAGGTAGACGTTTATCGCCTCCCGCGCCTGCGGGAAACAGCGCATGAGGTCCCAGTCGGCTTGCAGGCCGGCCAGCGAGGAGGCGCTCAAAATGCGCGAGAAGGGGTCTGGTTCCCCGACCGGTGCCGGCGGGGAGAGGGCTTCAAGTGCCAGCCGGAGCGGGCCTTCCCAGCGTGGATAGGCATCAAGCAGCCTCCGCGCAGCTTGCGGTACTGGGCCTCGCGTGCAAGATCGTGCTGCTGATCGCGGTAGGCGGCGACGGCCAGCTGCTCGAGCGAGTCCCAGGACGCAACAAAGGTATGCAGCGGCTTATCTTCCAGCCGTGAGAGCAGGCTGGCCGTAACCGGATTATCCACAGGCGGGAAGGCGCTCATAACTCAGCCATGATGCTTTTTATGAATCCATCCGGTTCGGCACGCTCGATCACCAGGTCATGCGCGTCATGGAAGCGCATGAAATCACGCAGCATCACCGCCATCGAGCGAGCCAGCCGCTTGGTCGGTTTTACCCCGGGCTCGAGGTAGAGCGCTTCGATCCGCAAACGCCCTGCCTTGCGTTCCAGCTTCGGGTCGAGCCGCCCGACCAGCCGGTCGCGATCGAGGATTGGGAGGCAGAAGTAGCCCCACTCCCGCTGCGGTGCTGGCTTGTAGGCTTCCAGCACCTGGCGAAAGCGCCACAGCGCCTGGTCGCGTCCCTTCGGGTAGAAGAGGGTGTCAAAAGGGGATAGCAGCGTCGTCCGCTCGGCTTTGATCGCGCCCTCGGCCGCCTGCTCCAGCAGTTCCAGGTTATCGCGGTGGACGAAAAGCTCGTGGAGCTCACCATCTGCGAGCCGTGCCGTCACCGGGACGAGCACGCCGTCACGCACCATCGCATCCAGATGGGGGGCAGCCTCGTGGGCGAGAGAAATCGTAACAGTAATCCGCCACCTGGCGCAGCTCACAAATGCCCAGCGCCAACGCTGCCCGCTCAAGGATGTGCCGCGCCGCATGCTTGCTCTGACGGCTCACGTGTATCCACCCCCTCCGGCAGCACGCGCTGCTTCAGGTCGTACACACGTTGAAATCGCTCACGATCGGCGATCATTATGATCCCGCAATTGAAGAGATGCTCGAGGGCATGCTTGGCCGGCTTCCAGTCCCACCACGCCCCGCGCTCAGGGCGCGGGTCGTCGAAATCGCGGGCCATCAGCGGACCTTCCAGCTCGATGCGCCCGATGACTGCCGCCAGCAAACGCTTCGTCTCGGTCTTTGCCAGCCACTCGCGGGTGGTCTCGTGCCTGCCTGCCTGTGCGCTGCGCATGCGGTGCGAGCCGGAAGCGGTACATGTCGAACGGAAGCAGGCAGGCCGCGTGGTACCAGTACTCGAACAGCTGGCGCTCGACAGCCCTGCCCTCATCGTCGAAGCCGCCGTAGGCGACCGCATCCAGCAAGCCGGGCGGGTAGCATCCCAGCCGGCTCCAGACCGCCAGGTATTGGCTGCGGTGTACTCGCTGCAAGGTGTCGATCTGAATGCAGGTCAGGCGGCGAACGAGCTCAACAATCCGACCGGCGCTGACCGCCGGCTCGCTCCCATTCGCCTGGGTCAAGTCCCTGGGTGGACAAAGCCAGGATGCGGACTGCCTTCAATGGATAAATCGTCAAGCGTGGCTAACTCCAGTGGGGGGCATGATGCGAATAGACCCCGGTTTCTGCGGGGTCAGGCCAGGTGCCATCGATCCTTCAGTCGGAGCTTTTCGCAGCTGTATCGCCGTAAAGTTGGCGGTGGACGACGCTCAGGGCTTGAACCTGCTGCTCGGCGTGGTACGAGGAGCGCACGAGCGGTCCGCTCTCAACCCAGCGCAAACCGATGCCTTCGCCATAAGCTTTCAGCTCGGCAAACTCGTCGGGGGTGTAGTAACGATCGATGGGCAGGTGCTTCTTCGATGGCTGCAAGTACTGCCCGATGGTAAGGATGTCGACCCCCCAAGCCCGCAGGTCGTCCATCACTTCTTTCACTTCATCCATGGTCTCGCCCAGGCCGAGCATGATCCCGGATTTGGTCAGGACCTCCGGATCCAGCTGCTTGGCGTTGGTGAGCGTCGCTTCGGCCCAGCTGTAATCATCCTGGGGCTGCACCTGCTTGAAGAGCCGCGGCACGGTCTCGACATTGTGGTTGAGGATTTCTGGCCGGGCGTCCATCACGATTTTCAGCGCTTCACGCGAGCCTTTGAAGTCGGGGATCAAGACCTCGATCGAACAGCCAGGTTGGAGCTCGCGAATGCGGTTGATGACCATGGCGAAGATCGGGGCACCGCCGTCCGGGCGTTCATCACGATTGACGCTGGTGATGACAGCGTGGCGCAAATCCATGCGCTGCACGGCGCGCGCCACCCGTTCGGGCTCAAGCCAATCAAGCGGAGCAGGACGGCCGGTGGCAATATCGCAGAACCCGCATGAGCGCGTGCAGACGTCACCCATCAGCAGGAAGGTCGCCGTGCCGGACCCCCAGCATTCGCCGATGTTCGGGCAGCGGGCTTCCTCGCAGACCGTGTGCAGCGCCTTGGAGCGCATCATGTCGCGCAGCCACTCGTAGGTCTCGCCGGCCGGCGCGCGCACTTTAATCCACTCCGGCCTGCGGCCCGGCCTGGCCTGCGGTTCGATCTGGATGGGTTCGGATGGTCTTTGCGTCATCTGTTCAGCCTCGCATTGCCCATTCTACCGCGATTGGTTCCGCATGCAGGCAGTCGGTCTTGGCCGACCGCCAGAGCAATAGGTATACTCTCATCCTATGCCTGCCCCTGACAGAACCGAAGACGCCGATCGAACCCATCCCGCCCCCGGCTGCGCCGCTGCCGCCGCAGGATGCTCAGGTTGAGCCAGCCCCGCCGGCCTTGCGGCCGCGTCTTGCTGGTGCGCTGCTTTGCGCCCTCTCCGCGGCCGGGTTTGCCAGCCTGACGATCCTTGGCAAGCTGGCCTACCAGGCCGATATCAACCTCACCTCCATGCTCAGCCTGCGCTTTGGGGGTGCGGCGCTGTTGCTCGGGTTCTACCTGGGCGTGATCCAGCGCCGGCGGCTGTTCTTCGGCTGGCGGCAAAGCGGGGTGCTCTTCTTGCTCGGTGCGCTGGGTTATGCGGGGCAGTCCTCGCTCTATTTCGCCGCGCTCGAACGCAACCCGGCTGCGCTTAACGGTCTGCTGCTGTACGTCTACCCGGCCATGGTCGCCCTGCTGGGCTGGTTGGTCAACCGCAGCGCGCTCAGCCGCAGGGAGTGGATGGCGATGGTGATCGCGCTGGCGGGCGTCGTGCTCACCGTGCGCGGCGACCGCGGGCTTACGCTGGCCGATTCGGTCGACCCGCTCGGGGTGCTGCTGGTGCTCGGGTCGGCCCTCTGGTATGCGGGATACATCCTGACCAGCGACCGCTTCGTGCACTCCGCTGGTGCGTGGGTGAGCACGGCCTGGATCGCGCTCGGTGCCGGCACGAGCTTCACGCTGGGCGGTTTGGTCAGCGGCTCACTGAACTGGCGCCTGCCGCCAGCCGGATGGGTGATCTTGCTGGCGATGATCCTCTTGAGCACGATCATGGCCTTGGGCACCTTCCTGGCCGGGATGCGCCTGGTAGGCCCGACGGCCGCCTCGCTGTTGAGCACGCTTGAACCGGTCTTCACGGTCATCCTGGCGATCGCTCGTGCTGAGCGAAGCGTTCTCGCCGGCCCAGGGCCTGGGTGGTGCACTGGTGGTGGGGGCGGTGGTGCTGCTCAGCCTGCCGCAGCGCACGGCAGAGCACGATTAGTTACAGATTTCACAAGTGACGTTCGTCCATTGTCTCTTCCCCTGGTAGGGCAGTATGCTGTAGTTGTCAGACAACCTGAACTCGTCGGGGGAGGTACCTGCATGCCAAACGAGATTCGAATCGACGCCTTGCTGCCGCCCGAGATGGCGCGCCGGGCAGAGTACCTGGGCGTCAGCAAGGCCGAAGCGCCGGCGCTGCGCACCTTCGTGCTCGCCATCCTGGCCGGCGCCTTCATCGCCCTGGGGGCGATCTTCGCCACGACCGTCTCGGCCGGGACCGCCGGCGCCCTGCCCTACGGGGTCGCCAAGCTGCTGGTGGGCTTCGTCTTCAGCCTGGGCCTGATCCTGGTCGTGATCGGCGGGGCCGAGCTCTTCACCGGCAACAACCTGATCGTGATGGCCTGGGCCAGCCGCAAGGTGACGACCCGTGCGCTGCTGTGGAACTGGGCCCTGGTCTATGTCGGCAACTTCATCGGCTCGGTCGGCACGGCCGTGATGCTCATGTTCAGCAAACAGTACACCTTTGGCGGCGGTGCGGTGGGCGCCAGCGCGCTCGGCCATCGCGCTGGGCAAGGTCAACCTGGGCTGGGTCCAGGCCCTGGCCCTGGGGATGCTGTGCAACATCCTGGTCTGCCTGGCGGTATGGCTGACCTTCAGCGCCCGCAGCACGGTCGACAAGATCGCCGCCATCCTGTTCCCGATCGCGGCCTTCGTCGCCGCCGGATTTGAACACAGCGTGGCCAACATGTACTTCGTGCCGATCGGGCTCTTGATCAAGGCCTTCGATCCGTCCTTCGTGCTCTCGACCGGACTCGACTTGACCGGGCTGACCTGGGGCAGCTTCATCCTGGCTAACCTGATCCCGGTCACGATCGGCAACCTCATCGGCGGCTCGGTCTTCGTGGCCGCCATCTACTGGTCCGTGTTTCTGCGACAGGCGGAAGCCTGATCGCCGGGGGTGAACCTCATGAAAGCTTATATCCTGATTGACATCCGCACGGGTGAGATCGAGCGGGTCGTGCACCACCTGAAGCGCGTCAGCGGCGTGGTCGAAGCGCACATGACCTTCGGTCCATACGACGCCGTCGCCGTCGTCGAAGCGGCCGACGCAGCCGGCGTGGGGAAGATCCTGGCCTCCGGCATCCAGCCCATCCCGGGCGTGGTCGAGACGCTCACCTGCCTGGCGGTCGAAGGTTGACCCGGCGCGGCTGAACTCACCGCTCGCAGTCTGCAAAACGGGGCGCCTCCTGAGGCGCCCCTTGCTTCTTCCCTGTCCCTGCCTCCCAAGTGACCGTAACCCTTAACGCAAACGCTCTGAACCCTTGCCAGACAGGTCGATTTGCCTATAATCGATCAATCCTCTCTGATTTGTCACAAATATTGTACTGGTTTCGTTTATAACGGTAAGACCTGTGTTTCACATCGCCCGCGGATGGACGGTGTCTCGTCTCCCTGGCCCAGCCGTGGGTCAGAGGGTAGTCTCGGAGGCAGATCATGTACTCGAATAGACTGCGGACTTCGACCTGGCTCGTGCTTGGCGCGTTTTTCCTGAGCGGTTGTGGGCTGCTCGACATATTCGGCAGGGCGGTTGCCGCGATCTGCGAGCAGGAACTGCTCATCCCCACCAAGTTCGAGGACACCAACGATGGCGTCTGCACCCCGGACGATTGCTCGCTGCGCGAGGCGGTCATTACCTCCAACAACTGCGAGGGCACCCAGACCATTCGCATTCCAAACGGCACCTATCGGCTGACGATCGAAGGCCAGAACGAGATTGAATCCGCGCGCGGGAGCCTGGACATTCGCGATGCAGTCATCATCGAAGGGTTGCGAAACCCGGTCATCGATGGCAACGGGATCGACAGTGTGTTTACCATGTTCTTGCCTTCAGCCAGCGACGAGGTGCACATATCCAACCTGACGATTCGAAACGGCTCCGGACGGCTACGGAGGGGCGATCTTCAACAGCGTGGGCGAGCTCTTCCTGCTCGACACTGAGATTCGCGCCAACTCAGCCTCCTCAAGTGGAGGCGGTATCTATGCGAGCCATGGTGCGCTCGATATCCGCCGCTCGACGATCGCGGACAACACCGCCGGCGGCGATGGCGGCGGGATCTTCATCAGCACCGGCGCCTCCCTCCATCTCTACGACGGCAGCATCCTGGAGAACAACCGGACGCTGGACGGCTACAGCGGCGGGGGGCTCTTTAACCAATCAGCCGCCCTGTCCAGGATCGAAGATGTCCGCATCCAGAACAATACCTCCAGCGGGTTGGGGGGTGGGCTGTACAACGATGGTTTGTTGAGCGTGCAGCGCAGCCGGATCGAGGGCAACAGCGCCACGACCCTGGGCGGCGGCATTGCGACGACGAGCGCTGGCTTCGAAATGGAGGCCTCTCAACTGGTCGGGAACCAGGCTCATACCGGCGGCGGGCTTGCAGTTCAGCCAGGCGGAGCCAGCCCTGCCACGCCGGTCCAGATCCAATCGACGCTCTTCGACCAGAACCGAACCAGCTTCGATGGCGGTCAGATCTTCAGCGCTGCCGGGGTCGACTTGCGCATCCATGACTCAGACTTCCTGAACGGCAGGGCGCGCTATGGCGGCGCCGTCTACAACATCGGTAATCTCTCGGTTGTGGGCACCACCTTCTCGGGCAACCAGGCCTCTGTCGGTGGTGCGATCTACAACAGGGATTTCGCAAGATTCGAAGCGGACACTTTCGACCACAACAGGGCTAGATGGAACCTCGCCCATCGCCGATGGGGCTGTCATCTATGCCGAAGATGCGATCACCATCCTGGAAAACAGCACGATCAGCGGGAGCGAGACAGTGGCCGATGAAGGGAGTGCCCTTTTTGTCTTGAACGGCGAAATGCAGCTGACGCACGTTACCCTGACCGGGACACTGGGCCACGCAATCCAATATGCCTATTTTGATCCCGGATGGTTCGGTGACGATTCGCGTGCGCTCGTCCATCCTGGTTGGAAACAGCGCTGGTGACTGTAGACATGGTGGCAACTTCGGAAGGTCTCAATCTTTTTGGACTACCCTTCGTGCCTGGATCCTATGACTTGGGTGACCTTTACCTCCCAATGGTTGGTGGGGATGCGTTGCTGGGGCCGTTGGCCGACAACGGTGGGCCTACGTGGACGCACGCCCTGCTCCCGGGCAGCCCGGCGCTCGATGCGGCGGGAATCGATTGCCTCCCTGCCGATCAACGCGGGGTCGCCCGTCCGCAGGGAGCATGCCTGCGATATCGGCGCTTTCGAACTCGAAACCGATGCGGCCGCGGTTCCGCATGTCCGGCGAACTGCCCGAGGTGCGCATCCCGCGTGACACGCTCTGCTACGTCGGCCCGGAGCGCCGCACGCCGTCGTTGGTTCACTTCTCAAGGGAAGCACGGCGCTTGTCCGGGGCATCGGCGCACTCGATGACTGGCTCGTGATCGACCACCCACGCCTGCCCGGCGTGAACTGCTGGGTAAACCGGATCGACGTGGATGAGCCGGAAGCCTTCGACCCGGGCGGGTTGAAGGTCTTCGCCATTCCGCCGCTTCCCACCGCCACGTCCAGCACCGGGAACAGCCGTCGGCTGCCTGATCCACGACCAACGACCTAACCGACATGATCTGCGTGCCGCGTGCCTGTACAGGCCAAGATCAACCCGGCGGCAGCTGCACGCCCTGAGAACACGTTGTCCCATTTATTCGTTAAAACCAAGGAGAGTACATCATGGTGGTAGAACAAGTCTCTGGTTTCGAAAACACAAAGCACGCTCATCGCACACTGCGAACCCTGGCCCTGGCCGTCCTGGTGCTCCTGCTGAGCGGGTGCGATCTTGAAACAGGCGCCATCGCACCCTGGGACACCGGCTCTACGGCCTTCGTCTGCCCGGTGACCCGGCGACGCTGTTCTGGGACACCGGCAGCCCCAGCTGTATTGGGGGCGGGTGTCACCGAGATCAACGTTAACATCGTCAGCATGCCACCCTCGGCGCTCAGCGGCGGACACGCCACCTCGATCTCCGGCAGAAGTTCGATCTCCTCTCTCCCGATCACAGGGGTCACGACCTTCACCTTCTCCGGGAACGTGGGGCGCGCCGAGTTCGGCCCCTACGAGAACACCACGGATGTCCTCCTCCCCGACCGGGTGACGACCGTGCCCACGACGCTCGCTGGCACCTGCACGGGGTGGGAAACCGTCTCGCTGGCAGCCGGTGATTTCCGCTCAGAGGGGGTGCGCGTGGTGAGCATTACGGAACGTGAATTCGTTCGACATCGATCTGCGCGTCTTCACGTCGGTGACCGGGCCGCTAACTTTCGGCCTGCGGCCGGGCGAATCAACCCCTGAATTCGAGGAATCGCTGGGAAACAAGATCACCGGCGCGACCGCCACCAGGCGGGATTTCTCGTTCACAGTCCGTAACATGCGACACGATCGCCAGCTACCCGCCGGCGATTAATCTGACGATCGATCTGACCTGTGGCATGTCCAGTGCCAGCGCGGCGATCGTCATCGCCACGCCCGACGAAGAGGCTGAGCAGCCGCCCGAAATTAATCCTCACGGGCGACACACTCTGCTACGCCGGTCCGGGCGAACCCTATCCCGTCGTTAGTTCGCTGCAGGAGGGGAGCACGGCCCTCGTGATGGGTATCGGCGCCGATACCAACTGGCTGGTGATCGAGAACCCGCGCCTGGCGGACATCCTCTGCTGGGTGAGCCGGAGCGATGTGGACGAGCCGCAGGATTTCGACCCGGATGGGGTGCAGGTCTTCGCCATCCCGCCGCTGCCCACTGCCACGCCAGAACAGGAGAAAGCCGATCGGCTGCCTGAGTCTGATCGACTCCCAACAATCCCAACCGACACGATCTGCGTCCCACGTGCCTGCACGCCGAACGACAACCCGGCGGCAGCTGTACGCCGTGATTGGGCACAATCCCGCTTCCTGAACTGAACCCGTCTCTCATTGACAGATGAACCGCCCGTCCTAGAGGACGGGCGGTTTACGCGACAGGAATGCCTGTGCTCGTCGAGGAGAAGTCATTCGTTGAATGCGCTGGCAATTAGAGCCTTCCTGCCTATAATCATCAGGATCCATCCTTATCCGTGATCCACCATTATCCAAAGGAGAAACCATGCGATTAACACCCCCCAAGCGAGTCGTGTTCTACCTGTCCGTGCTCTTCGCCGCCGCAGGACTGATCGGCTACTTCGTCGATCTCCCCTTCCTGAGCAGCAACGCCTTCTTCCTGCTCGCTCGTCGGCTACATCCTGCTCTTCCTGGGGAACGCCGTCAAGGGCTTCTAGGTCAGCGCGCCTCAGGATAACCTAATTGTAGGGGCGACCGGCCGGTCGCCCCTACGTATCGAAACGGATACACACACGTGTGCCCCTTCGAAGAATGCCTATATAAATCAATCTGATGTTGGGGCTGACACGTAGGTCAGCCCAATTCAGCCCAACAATTCTCCCAACAACCGCTCGGTAAGCACCTTTACCTCGGCGCCGCCCGGGCCGGTCGGTCCCGACGCAGGCCGGGCAGCCCTCCTGGCAGCCGCACGCACGGATCAAGTCCAGCGCCGCCTGCAGCAGCTCTTCATGCCGCTCGTATAAACGCTCGGCCAGCCCAAGCCCGTCCGGAATGCGGTCGTAGAGCGTGATCGTCGGCGCGCGTGTCTCGCGTGCGCGCACCTCGGTCATCACCCCCAGGTCGCGCGGGTCGCACATCAGGTAGAGCGGGGCGATGTTGCCCAGCGCATAGGCCAGGCCGCCCAGGGCGCTGCGTTGGCCGCGCGCCGCTTCCGCCCGGTGGTGACAGCTCGGGCAGAGCGTGATCAGGTTGTCGAGTTCGTTCGCCAACCGGTCGTTCTGGTTCTCCCCGGGGATGAAACCGAACTCGCGAAACGGCCGGATGTGGTGGACATCGTGCTCGCGGCCTTCCCGCTGCGGGGCGCCGCACTGCCGGCAGACGTAGCCGTCGCGCGCCCGGGCGGCCTGGCGGGCCGACGGCCAGCTCG
>CAVPZJ010000004.1:0-293198 GCA_963710255.1 uncultured Chloroflexia bacterium | reverse complement strand
GCATAGCTCTAGCTACCAGGTGATCAGGGGCCGGATAGTACGACCAACGCATCTCGCAGCAACTGGGTTACCATCAGGTTGGATTATGAGGGGGTTGATGTCGATCTCACGAATCTCGGGGAATTCTTTCGCGATGATCGATAAGCCGAGGAGTACATCAGCCACTGCCGATGTATTTAATCCGAGCCTCCCCCGAAATGGCTCGAATACCCCTCGCAGGCGGATATCATTTAGCATACGTAGAGCCTCCTCTCAACAAGAGGAGGGAACCTGAACACGATATCGGCCAGCACCTCGGTCATCACACCCCCCAAACCGAACATATCGTTGGGCCAAAGTGGTCTGCATACGTAAGTCCACAGACCGGCCCGCGTGTTCTACCTTAATTTGCTCCTGGATTTGGACGTCGCTTCACAGCCGAGGAATTTCTCTCAATCGGACGACTTCGTTGGAGACCTGTACCCTATTGCCAACATTTAACGTCACGCCACCCAATTCGGATTTATGCGCCACTTTTCCGAGCAACTTCATAACAACCGGAAATCCATAAAGTCCCGCTCGGTTGCATGGAGGGCTCCATCGGGGGTGTGGGCGATGAATTCTGAGGACAGGGAATTCCGAACGAGGATAACAACCTCTTCGAGGCATACTCATTCAAAAGGAGGTCGCCAGACATGTGTGCTTTTTCGATTAACCCTGCCACAATATCCCGGTCTGTTTTTTTCATTTCATATCCTAATTCTTGCTACAACCATCAGTCACACCATCCCGATCGCAGGCTAGATTGCACGGCGATCGCAATGGCGCTTTCATCCTTAGCTTAAAGAACCAACCTCCGGAAAAATAGTGATACGTGATACATCTATCCATTGTAGGATATATTAATGCGAACTTCAATATAATTGTGATACCCTCACTAACGTGGCGTTCCTGTCTCCTCTTAGAAGGAAGCGATGGGTACCACCGGGGAGCTCAGTTGAAGGCGTGAGTTTCTTTCCAAAATCGGACTGTTGTTTCGAGGCTAGGCGGATATCAAAACTAATTCAAACCTTTTTCACCTTAAGAATTGAAGCACCTGTATTAATACCCTTCAGCCAACGGCTGATTAACTTCAAGTTCATACTCGGCCTAACCGATTGTCAAACTAGGGTATCGTTCAATCAATGCTCGTAAAGTGATACAAGTGATGGGGGTGAAGCGGTAAATGTTCTGAGAATATTCGGGCGTTCCAAACAAGGAGCACTGCAGCACCAAACAGCAGTTTGCGATGGATCTCCGATTAGCCGATGTAGAAATTACTAGAGCTCAGGATTGAGTATTATAGTGGAGTAACCGTTTCTATCCAACCATTCTCTCCAATCCAAGCTCGACATAGCAATCGAAGCAACAGTGGAAGCCGGATCAATAGAACACATTATTGTCTTAAATCGTGAACGAGTATGGAGCAACCAGATGAAAACATCACCGAGTGGATGGAGAGCATTGGTCATAGCATCCCCTCCAGGAACCTGCCCACCTGGTCTGCTTCAAGAAGTGATCCAGGACATAAATAAAGCTCAAGGTCAAATCGGAAAATATCCGTCGAGGGGACCGATTGTGAACATCTTCCAGCAGCAACTGTCAACACCCAGACCCCTTGCTCAAGGTTCTGGACCGGAGTTCAACTCCAATGCGGTTTGCGACCATCTGCTCCATATGGCAAGAATCTTTACACCCGCAATCCGGATCATGTTGTCAAGCCATCTTAGCGTTCCAGGTTTAGAATTTATAATTATAGAAGGAAACGGCATCTTGCCGGAATCGATTGACTTGAATGAGCTCCCAGAACTTGATCAATTCCGAGGGATTCCCGTTCGAGAGGATATCTTTACGGTTTTCCTGCTCGAATCGGACAGAGACGATTTCAATAATAATTTGCTAGCCCACTTTCCGGAATATGGGCAGCTGCCGACAGTATTGCAGCGGGAAGTACTCGATGGGTATTGGGAATTTGGTCAATACATATCACAAGCAACTCGCCGTCACGGGATTCCGCACCTTCCTCCGACCCAGGTATTTTCACTGCTTGATCGTATGTTTTCCATCTAACGATTTCAAAAGCCACGCGAATGCTGATGAGGCGTTTTGAAAATAACAGGTCTCTTCATATCATTTCGTCCGATCCCTATCGAACGCTTCGAAAGGACATCCATCTCTACCCCTATCTGATTTATACGAAATTGGTGCTTCTAACCAGGTTTGATGACATTCTTTTCGAGGCAGATCGATGTTCGGGGCATCATGCAAATGTTTGAAAGTAAAAATCAGCACAGAGAGATCTCTTTTACAAGATGAGCCTCCAACTCGCGACTCTTGCAATCGTCTTGTCTGAATGGCGGCTTTATCATTCGTGTAACGAACGCATCCGAGGCGATGAAGGCGCTGAATACCGGCGCTGTTGGAATTCTTATTGACCCTGAAGAAATCGAAGATCGTGAGCATGCCTTCAGTTCGATCATGAAGGACATATCAATCCATCCAGTTTGTCGTTCAGAGTTTTCGCAGACATTCACCAATCAATATCACAGCCTGTTTAATGATAATGGCCCGGGTTACTTTGTTTATACAAATTTGAATGACATCGTAGAACCAGATACAAATTCAATCCTCGTGATTGACTCCGAGGAAGAAGTTGAGCCCGCCCTCAACGCAAGCGGAGGAATAATTGTAACGAAATGTCTCACGATCATTCCATCGCTGAAGAAGATCCGTGACAACCGGCGATCCTATAAACCAATTTTCTCAGAGGACAGCAGGGTTTCAGAAGCTGCAAATGCGATGCGAGCCGGGGCAGAAGGACTGATACTCCTTTTTATGCCTACTGCGAATGAGTTGGTAGCTCTCTCGATGCTCGGAGACGCTTTCCCTTCAATGAAAGACTGTAGTGAAGAGGACATCAAGGTAGGTATCCTGGCACTTCAAGGCGACTTTCTGCTTCAGCGCAATCTACTGCTCATGGAGGCGAAAAGTTTGATAGGACAGCAGAGAATCCGTTTTGCGTTCAGTTAATCCGGTCCAAAGAAGATCTTGCGAAATGCGATGCAGTCGTCCTTCCTGGGGGGTGGAGCAATTTACAAAGTGTCCTTATGAATGAGCTCCGCATACCTCAAGTCATTCATCAATTCAAAACCGAAGGCAAACCGATACTCGCTATTTGTGCCGGGATGGTTTTGGCTGGTAGTCGCCCGGGAAAGGATTGCGTTGGCCGATCGCAAATGGGGTTGATCGATGTAAGAATTGAGAACAATGTCCTTTCGGGTGAAAGGGAAGTCTTCCTCAGTGGAGGAGGATCCTTCGCGGCTCTCTTTTCGAATGGACCTATCGCGATCGAGGCTGGAGAAGGTGTAAAGACAATTGCGACATTGGCGGACGAACGAGTAGTGGTGGATCTATCGGAAACACAATCATTGCTGCCTTCCATGCGGGTGGGGGTATTCACACTCAATTCCTGGAGTTATGCTGGAAAAAAGTATGGCGAGCGTTGCAATGATGGACTCCCATATTCATTGAATATGGGAGTTACCAGACCGGGAGGTTGGGAAAAACCAACCTCCTATTGAAGAAGAGGAGACGACTAATGGATCTTGGGATGAAGGACAAAGTTGCGTTGGTTACGGGAGCTGCCCGTGGTATCGGACAAGCTCATCGTGCGTAAAGCTTGCCGAAGAAGGCTGCAACGTGGCGATCATGGATCGGTCGAGCGCGGACGAGACCATCGATAGGCTCAAGACCATGAAACGCCGTTCGTATTTCATGCAGGGTGATGTGATGAAGCCAGAAGATATCCAGCGCTTTGTGGACCAAAGCGCACAGGAATTGGGCGGAGTTCGGACTTCCTCATGGCGAATGCGGGTGGTGCGTTTGGAGAGCCGCCGGATTCCACGCCAGAGGATTGGGCGAAGACCTTCGAATTGAACATCCTTCACGCGGTCAACGCGATCCGAGCTTGTGTTCCTTTCATGCGCGACGCGGTGGGTACGTGTTAATAACCGCTTCCATCTCTGCTTCGAAACCTGCACCACGTGCTCAATATGGGGCTCGAAAGCTGCAGAGGTTTACCTGGCCAGCGTACTTTCCAGGGAACTTGCCCTTGATCGAATCCGGGTCAATGCAATCAGCCCCGGATCAACATTGTTCGAAGAGGTGGTTGGGGAGTGTTCCAGCGCGAAAAACCTGACCAATTCCAGGCGTTTGTCGACGCAAACTTTCCTTGGAAACGGCTTGCTTCACCTGAGGAAATCGCAGATGTCGCTGTGTTCCTGCTCTCCGATCGTGCCCGATGGATCAATGGAGCTAACATTGCGGTCGATGGGGCGCAAGGTCAGCCTTCAGTCGAGAAGTAAGCCTTTACTGCGCCTGTAAAGCTCAGGCGATTTTGAATAGCGTTAATAGGGTTTCGTGCCCCGCCTCATAGAACTACCTAGCCGTAATATCAGCGATTGTTGTATGGATGCTCATGGTTGACACAGGCGACGAGAGCTTGTTTGGTTCTATCCGGTCTTGGCACCGGTGCGCCCGACACCGCTATCAACGAGCCGTTGAAGCTTATCATCGTTCCAACTCAGTATCTCTCCGCTCCATTCATGCGGGGCCGCGAGTGCCAATGCAGCTATCGCGCTCAGCGGGTTTTTCCGGGGATAGCAACCTGCCCTCTGCTTTCTGCTTGACAAACTTGGCGTGCTCATCTGGTGGCATACCTGCACCACCTTCTCCCACGATCGTCTCCTGCATCGCTGTATCCACCACGCCGGGACGAACCCCGATGCAGGTGACGTCCTTCTCTTCATCTGCGAGGATTTGGGCGAAATGATCCAGGGCAGCCTTCGCCGTGCTGTATGCACCCCAGCCACGGATGGAGCGGGTCGCCGCACCACTGGAGACGTTGATGATACATCCCCTGCGGCTCTTGATATGAGGCAGCGCTTGCCGGGTTAGCATCAGCGGACCCAAGAGGTTGATCGCCCAGCTTTTCATCCATTCCTGCGCATCGACGTTGGCGAGCAAGCTCATTGGCTCGATTACACCAGCGTTGTTGACAAGACTGTCTATCCCTCCAAAAGCCTCCACCGCCGATCGCACGACCTTGGAGCAATCCCCTGCCACCGAAATATCACCTGGGACGGCGATGGCGGTTCCGCCTGCGCTAAGAATTGCCTGCGTTCGGCGATTTAAAGCATCTGCAGACCGAGCAAAAAGGACCACCTGAGCCCCGGCACGAGCGGCGATTTCCCAGCTTCTGCACCAATGCCTCGCGAGGCACCCGTGATAATGATGGTCTTATACGGCATGACTCACTCTGAGATCATCTAAGGCCAAATCTCCGCTGAACTGCTCAATCACGGACGATTCGGGTTCCAGTCTCCCGGCCAGAGCTCCCTGGGCTTTGTCCAGGGAGGCGATGATTGCCACCTCTCCTCCCCACTCCAGGAAACGGATGCATGCCAGCACTTTCGGCCCCATGCTCCCCGCCAAGAAATGGCCTTGATCTAGATAGTCTTTGGCTTGTGAAATGGTGATCCGATCGAGTTCTTGTTCATTTTCCTTGCCAAAATTGAGCTTCACCTTGTCCACATCAGTCAAGATTAGGAAGGTATCCGCATCCACGACCTCGGCCAGTCTCTCTCCACCAGCGAGGTCTTCGTCGATGACTGCTTCCAAGCCGTGGAGAGCACCGCTCGCCGTGGACCGCACTGGAATACCTCCGCCTCCTGAAACGTGATCCACTAATAATGCCGGAAGCAACCATTTTGCGAATGGCATCTTTTTCAACGTTTTCAATCGGATCGGGAGATGGCACTGTCCTGCGCCATCCGTGGTCTGCATTGGGTTTTACCCTCTGACAACATAGTCAGGGAACTGGCTCTTCTTGACTGCCTTAGCCTCTTCATCGGTGAGAAAATTTCCTACTGGCTTCGAAGCGTTGTCACCATCGAACTCAATAGCGATCATTTTCATCGACACGAACGCGATTAACAATCGATACAACGGGACGGGAAAATTCGAGTTCTCTCATGGCGTCCGTCAGCGTCGCTTGCAGCATATACCCGATCTGCCCCTGTGTCATCGCCCCGACGACATCCATGGGCTGCGGTGGAACTTGCTCCTTGCCGACTTCCTGCTGCACGAGTAAATTGCCCGCTTGTGGCCCGTTCCCGTGCGTGATGATCAACCGGTCATCAGGTCCCATGCTCTGCAGGATGTTGGCGATTTGCTGGGTCGTGATGGCGCAGTTCCGAAACTGCTCTATCCACCGTTCCTTGCTCATCAGCCTGCTTGATGGCATTTCCTCCCAGACGCGATCAGTAGTTTCATTCTTCCCTTCCTTCATTGATAGATTGGTGGGCCAGGGCAATTGCAGTTCGAATGGACAAACAAACGCGATAACGCATGAAGGCTTCTCGAACGATCCAGATTCCGACATGGGCCGGCACAAACCGGCCATAGCCGGGGGAAGCCATAATCTCGCCCTCACGCATCACGAACTCACCTCGTACAAGCGTCATCACCGGGAACCCTTTCACCTTCCACCCGTCGAATGGTGTAAAGCCTGCCCGGAATTCTGATCCTCTGACCGCAGTTCGGTTTCACGATCCTAGGTCGACGATCGTCAGGTCCGCATCCGACCCCACTGCGATCGCGCCCTTCTTGGGGTAGAAACCGAAGCGGCGTGCTGGTCCAGCGAACACAAACGAACCACATCAGCCAGGTCGATACGCCCCTTCGAAACCTGATCAAGCATCAGCGGCAACATGGTTTGTACGCCGGGGAAACCAGGGATCGCTTCCCAGATATTCTGCGCCCCACGCTCCTTCTCTTCTCGAAGATGCGGTGCGTGATCGGTTGCGACAACCATCGTCAGCTCTCTACTCTTAATAGCCTCCCACAACGCGGCAAGGTCATGGCTTTTTCGCTGCGGTGGGATAACCTTCGCTAACGAACCGATGCGCTCGAAATCCTCCTCCGTCATCAAGAGATTATGCGGTGTGACCTCTACCGAGAGATCCAGATCTCCATCAGCACGTACGGCTTGCAGTATCAGCTCAATCGCCGGCTGAGCTTGAGATCTGACGCAAGTGAACCTTTGCGCCGATCTCGGGTAAACACGCAAGCACGGGTGTGACGCCGAGTGCTTCCAACAGGGGTGGCCTCGTCCCCACCCAGGCAAGCGGATCCTTGCGGCCTGCAGTTCTCAACTCTTCGGGAAAAGAAGCTCTTCAAGGATCCGTTTCCGCGCATACCCCGGCGCGAAACCGTTGACGGATTTGATCGCTTGCAGAGCCTCCCAGAGTACGGCCATGTTGGGAATGGCCATATCCTGCGGAAAATCCTGGAGGAACATTTCAAACCAGGCGGCGCCTCGCTTTGCCAACTTCGGGATTTCATCAAGCTTTAGGATTTACACCGGCCTGGATGGCGAAGTCCACAACTGCCTTCGATTTCCCCAGCGCTATGCGTTCTTCGAAGGCGTCTAACGTCGCCGTTGGTGGAATGGTGGTTGGTTGGGCCATGACAAAAGTCACTCCCCCCGCCGCCGCTGCGTACGTGGCGCTCCCGAAATCTTCCTTTTGCGTGAGCCCGAGGTTCGCGAACGTGAACGTGGGAATTGACAATCCCGGGCAATACGTTCAACCCCTGCACATCGAGGGTCCGACTTGCACCGGGGAGGCCACCGGGCTCGGAGACAATCGTGATCTTGCCGTCACAAACACCGATATCTTCAGCATTTGTGCCGGTTTCATGGACGACGATGCCGTTGATGATCGCCAGATCCAATTCCCTCATTCTTGTGCCCTTCTTTCCAGCAAATTCATTGTAAGCCGCGCCGCGGACCGCCTGCGCGCCGCAACTCGCATCACGCGCAAGTTATTCGAACAAGGAGCATATGGTGCGCTCGACGGGTTGGTATCTATCGGCCGGGATCGCGAACGAAAGCGCATATCCGCTCCAACCCCTCCCTGAGCTCCCGCTCGGCCGTAGCGAGAGATACACGAATAAACTTTTCCCCAACCTTTCCGAACGTCCCACCGGGTGCAACCGCGACGCCGTGGGCACGAATTAACTCTTTCGCAAAATCATAGGATCCCATCCCCGCCGATGAGATATCGACGAGGATGTAGAATGCACCCTGGGGTTCGTATGTCAGCAGGTCGTACGAGCGCAGGATGTCGATGGCGATATCCCGCCGCGCCTGATAAGACTTGCGCATCATCTCAACGCAATCTTGCGAGCCCAGAAGCGTGGCTTCCGCGGCTTTCTGCGAAATACCAGACACGCATGAGGTCAACGGCTCTTGAAGTTTGATGATGACGGATGCCACTTCTGGTGATGCCGCAACGTAACCAATCCGCCAACCGGTCATAGCATATGACTTCGAAAAGCTGTAAGAACCAATTACACGACCATCCTCGTCGAAGGCCGCCGGGCTGAAGTGTTCGCACTCATCGAACACAATATGCTCATAGACTTCATCCGACAGGAGATACAGGTCATGTCGTTGGGCGAACTCCAGTAGTCGAAGGATCGTCTCCCGTGGAAGCACTGCACCTGTCGGGTTGGAAGGTGAATTGATTCAGGATTAGCTTGCAGCGCTCAGATACCAAGTTTTCGAGCGCATCAAAGTCGGGCAGGAAGCCCTCCTCCGGTAAAAGTGGGTAGGCTACAGCTCGTGCGCCGATGAAACTTGCTGCCGATACATAGTTAGGCCACCCGGATCGGGCAGTAAGATCTCATCGCCCGCTTGCGTGGTCGCAATCACAGCCGATGTCATCCCCCCAACACCGCCCGTCGTCACCACTACATTTTGCATCGAAGCGCCACGCCATTATCGCTTTGCAACTTCTCGGAGATTGCTTCCCGCAAGGAGTTGATCCCGGCATTGGGCGTGTACTTCGTGAAGCCGTCCCGGGCCGCACTTACCCCTGCCTCCACGATGTGGTCTGCGTGCTGAAATTAGGCTCCCCTACTTCAAGGTGGATGACATCCTCGATCCCTGCTGCGAGTTCCATGATTTCACGAATACCGGATCTCGGCATTCTCGTAGTATTTTCTGCCAGGGGTTTCATCATCGCCTCCTTACCCGCCGTATGAGTTCGGGTTGTCGCGAGCCCTATCTCTCTGGCTCGATCTGTACGTGGCCGAGTATCGAAACGCCCACCACCCTGTTGAGGGGTTTGACCGATCCGAGTTGATGGGGCGATCGTACCTGCCTCGATCTTGCGTAAGCCAAACTGGACGGTCTGATCCTTTTGATCGCCGAATCCGAACTCGATCAAGTCCTACCGGCGAGCAGCGAGCCACATTGGAGCACGACGGCGTTCACCCCGGCGAGCTTCATGGCATGCCACAAGATCGCCTGATTCGCTCGAGATTACTGGCTTTGCCAGGTCGCGCTCGATAGAATTGATCACGTTCAGCGTCCGAATGTCTGTAGCCAGCAAGCAGACGCCATCAACACCTTCCCTCCAGGCAGATTTCCCCAGTTTGTAGATAGCGTCGGGGGGATCGGCCAATTTCCTTTTCATCCGCTACAAAGAGTGACTTAGTCGACATAACCTCGAAGCCATAGGATTTCCAAATGGGGGCGAACTTGTTGATTAATTTCACCGGGGAATGGGGACCCGATCCCGAACCTTCATCATTCCCAGTTCTCGCATGGCTTCGACCGTGCTGATCAAGGCCGTTGTCGTCGGGATCCCGGTTTCACGCGTTACCTGCTCGGCGAAGGATTTGCTCCAGCCTTCTCCCTTGGCAAGGCTCGTCGACAGGCAGGCATAGACGATGACATCGACCCCAGTCGCCGCCAGTTCTTCCACCCCCCGCAAGGCATTCTTCTCCATCCTGCGCAGCCCTTCGAGCGAATGTGTTCCACCCGTGAGCATGCGGGTCGTATATATTGCTACTCCCTCCGGCGCGATGTCGTAATACTCAGGCTCCAACACGACATTATTGGCTGGAGACAACACCCCGAGCTTAGTCGCCATCCATACATTTCCTACTACCTCTCGTCACGATTGTTTTTCAAAACGAACAAGGTGTACGCAGTCACAGCAAGCCGGAGCCCAGCAACTCCAGATCGATGAGCTGACGGGCTCCGGGTTCGGCCCCAATAGCCTAGATCGTCTTCCGAGCAGCAAGGAAAGCAGCGCCATGCGAATTGGCACGCCCACGTGAGCCTCATAGAAATAATGTGCGTTAGGCATATCGTCGACATCCGTCGTTAACTCGTCCAATCGCGGCAGCGGATGAAGCACGATCACGTCTTTCCTGGCACGTTTGACGACATCTGCAGTCACCTGCAAATGCGGCGGTGTCTGCTCCTGTCCGATCCTTCACCACGCCGTGTACTGCAATCACATCGACCTCGTCGAGGACATCATCCATCTTGTACACACGCTCGAATTCGAACCCGAGCTCCTTGAACTCGTTCTCATTTTTCTCGGGCAGCCAAGGATTTTCAGCCACATTCCCGACGGTCTTGAGTGCGGTGCCTCTTCGGTACCAACAGGTAAGCTTTGATGTTGTCATACTTTGGGAAGGCGAAGCCGTAAGAATGAATGGTCCGGAACCGGCCGTCACCAATGATCAACATCTTTACGCCATCCAACGAGCCGCGCAATTTGCGTATGGTGTACATATCAATCAGCGCCTGGGTCGGGTGCTCGCTATCCTCGCCAAACCCGTCACCGCCGTTGAGGACGGGCACGTTCGAGTACGAGGCATAATCAGCAGGAGCACCCACTTGGAAGTGGCGCATGGCAACAATATCCACGTAGCCATCAAGGACACGGGCCGTGTCGCCGAATGTTTCCTTATACTGGTCGCCGGAACGCGAAGCCTCTGGGCTCGCAAAGCCTATTACTGATCCACCCAGGCGCTGCATGGCAGCCTCGAAGCTTTAACCGTGTCCGAGTGCTTGCCTGAAAGAAAAGGGCCGCCAGAGATCTTGTCTTTAAGCAGATCGATCTTGGTCCGCCCGCTGGAGATGGGTTCCATCTTTTCGGCCACATCGAAAATGTGGTCGATCTCCTCCCGGGTAAAGTCGCGCATGGATAGGACATCGCGAACCTTCCAGATTTACACCCATGGTAATGCCTCCTTTAATGATTCGATTCGAACCGAAGCTTGCATAGTCTTCCGTACCCAGGTCTCGAGAGTATTCTGAAGCAGGTTCCCTCGAGTACAGGGTTGAAATCGCCGTATTTGTGTAATTGGCTAGACCCCCAGATAGGCTTTGCGGATTTCGTCGCTATGGAGCAGCTCATGCGCTTCACCCGCCACACCGACCCTGCCTGCCTCGAGGACATACGCCCAGCGCACCATCCCCAGGGCGACCTGCACATCCTGTTCGACCAGAAAGATGGTGAGATCAGTTTCCTGATGCAGGCGGGCGAGGATCTCCGACAACCGATCAACGATGACTGGAGCTAACCCGAGGAAAGCTCGTCGACCATCAGCAGTTTGGGCTTGGTCATCAACGCCCGTGCGATAGCAACCATCTGCTGTTCGCCCCCCGATAGACTCCCAGCCAACTGATCCTTGCGCCGGGCCATCTCCGGGAAGAGCTCGAGCACCCACTCGAGATCCGCCTTGACCTCGTTATCATTCCGCAAGTATGCGCCCAACAATAGGTTCTGCTCGGTCGTCAAACCGGCGAAGAGCTTCCTCCCTCCGGCATCTGGGCGATGCCGAATTCGACCCGATCCAGGCGGAGACATCATTGATCCGCTTCGCCACCGAAGATAATGTCGCCGCTTGTCGGCGTCAACAGTCCGCTAATAGTGTTGATCGTGGTAGTCTTTGCCCGCACCGTTCGCACCAACCAGGGCAACAAAGTCGCCATTCCGGATTTCGAGATTGACCTCCCAGAGGACTTGAATTCCTCCGTAGCCGACGTCGAGGTTTTGTATTTCAAGAAGATTGGTCATCGATAATCCCTTGTTCTCAATTCCTGGAACTTTGTCAGCTCTTGTTCGGCTGCCCAAAACGGTGACCGAGGTAAGCCCGGATCACTTCGTGGTCACTGGAGACTTCCGCCGGCGTACCCAGCGTGAGTTTCTTGCCATGGTGCAGGACCATAACCCGGTCCGAAATCCTCATCATTGGCCGCACAACATGCTCTACCATCAGCACCGTCACACCGAGATCGCGCACTCGCTGGATCAACCGGATGACATCCTCTATGCCCGCCGGGCTCAATCCGGCAAGCACCTCGTCGAGCAAGATCAAATCAGGCTCCATGCAAAGAGCCCTGGCGAGCTCCAGTTTCTTGCGGTAGGCCGTAGGAATATCAGTGGTTCGGACATCCCGGCATTCTTGCAAACCAACAAAGCAAAGCATCTCATCCGCCTTGGCCATTGCTGGGCGAACACCCAGTCCTGCCGAGCCGAACATCGACCCAATGGCAACGTTTTCACACACAGTCAATCCAGTGAACGGGCGGACGATCTGAAAGGTGTGTGTGATGCCGAGGTGCGCTACTTGGGATTGGCCCAATCCGTTTAGCTCGGTATCTTTGAACTTAATTGATCCATCAGACAGCGGATAGATCTGACTGATGCAGTTGAGCATTGAAGTCTTTCCCGCTCCGTTGGGGCCGATCAACCCTAGTATTTCGCCCTGCTTGATCTCAAAATCCACACCGTCAACGGCATGGATACCCCCAAAGACCAACGTCACATTCCGTCCAACCAATAAATCCGTCATAGCGGCTGATCCTCTTCCACGCTGCCAAAAACCTGGAGACGCCATTGCGCGATGAGCCCTGCAAGCCCCTTCGGCAGCATGATCGTGATGACAACGATGATTGCACCCAAGATGATCAGGTGATATTGGGCAAAGTTACCCCACAGTACTTCCGACAGGATCTGAAGCAGGAAGGCGCCGAAAACCGGTCCAAATACCGTACCGACACCACCAATAAGCATCATGGCAAACGCCTCGACAACCATCTGGATGCTGAATACGTTGCCAGGCTCGAGATAGCCCAGCGAGCCAGCGAATAACCCCCCGGCCACGCCAGCCATCACCGCTGCAATCATCCATGCGATCACCTTGTAACGAAGAGTAGGGACGCCCATAACCTGCGCGACGTCCTCGTCGCTCTTGATCGCCCTCAGTCCAAAGCCGAACCGGCTACGGGCAATCAACCAAACAAGCAGCGTGGCAGACACCATGGACACAAGCATCAGGAAGTAGTAGCCAAGCACAACCATGCGAGGTTCTGAGAATACGCTCGGTACTACCATACCGCTACTACCAAGAGTTATTTTGCGCAGGTTGATCACAAGTTCCCTGGTACCAAACAGCACCCCGATCGTGGCGGTTGCAAAGTACTGGCTGCGCAAGCGCAGCAGCGGTAGACCTAACGCGAGAGCGTAAACTGCGGGGACGATGGCGGAGAAAATCAACCCAAACCAAAAGTTGATTCCAAAGTGGTACGCCATGGCCCCTACGGCATAGGCACCCAATCCGAAAAATACAGTATGCCCAAAGGCTAGGTACCCAGCCAACCCCATGATCACGTTGAAGCTCTGGGCTAGAGCCGCCATCATGAAAACACTGGTTACAACGCGAACCCAGTACGCATTCAACCTGAACGGAAGCCAGAGCAAGAAAGCGATCGTAAGAAGGAGCATTGTGAGCTTGAATGCAGGTGACATGAAAAGCTTGAATATACTTGCCTTCCAGGATGGCCCTCTATTTCCGGCAACATGGTTGTTTTCAGTCAGAGCCATGGAATAGTTAGCCTCCCTTAACACCTGCGAAGTATTGTCGGCCGAAGAAACCGGTTGGCCGAAGCAGCAATATCAGGACCACCATAAAGCTAGCAATAGCTTCTTGATAGCCCGGACCAGTGACGAGGACGCCCAGGACTCGGTTAGTCCTAGCACAATCCCCGCAATCAACGTGCCGCCCACGTTCCCCATCCCTGCTAAGACAGTGATAGCGAATGCACGGGATACGAACGGGTCCCCCATATATGGGTAAACACTGTACACCGAGGCGGCCAGCATGCCCGCCGCGCCGGTGATCGCGGTACCCAGACCGTAGGTGACTGCGTATATATGCGGAGTGTTAATACCTACCAATTGAGCGGCATCGCGATCGAGTGCTGTTGCCTGGATAGAGAGGCCGGTTTTTGTTCTGCTCAGGAATAAGCTTAGTCCGACGATCAGAATTACAGCGGCGAGCAGAATGCCCATCCGAGTATAAGGAAAGATCAGACCGCCGATTGAGAAGCTTACGCCGCTGTAAGGCAGTTGGATCCCGCGGAAGTCGGCGGTGAAGATTAAGAACAAAGCATAAGTTATGACCAAGCCGACGCCGAACGTGACAATCAGCGACATGGCCAGTCCCTCGCGGAATACTGCGGTTAAGGATAAATTTCTGAATGCCATAGCCCAATACAAACAGAACTACCATCCCAAGCGGAACTGCCAGGAATGGATCGAGGCCCAAGTGTGTTGAGGCCAAGAATGCTAGGTACGCCCCAAGCGTAATTATGGCAGCATGCGCCAAGTTCACGATCCCCAGTACACCCCATACAAGCGAGAAACCGAGGGCCGAGGCTGCGTAAAGCCCTCCGAGGAACACGCCTCCAAGAAATGATTGCCAGACCATTTACCCTCCACTGCTTGTAGTGGGTCGAATTCCTATTTATAAAGGGACAATCGAGGGTGAGTGGCTGGTGCCCCGACATCACCCCCGATTGTCTCTATCACAAACCTTCCTCGCACCAGATATGAGCGCAGGATACAAATGCTATCCAACGCCGCATGAGCGACTGAGCGTAACTCACTACTTCAGCTCACCCCAGAACGGTTTCGGGAACAGAGGCTCTACCTCTGCCGCCGATTCAGGCCAGATTACATAAAAAGCCCATTCATCAGGGGTGGTCCAGACGATCTGGGTGCCCTGGGCCGAGCCAGTCTCGTTAACCCCGGCCTCGTTGAAGTTGTACTTGCCAAAGAAGATCTCGGAGTCCATATCGAGCAGAGCCTGGCGCACGGCTTCTGTGTCGGTGCTGCCCGCTGCCTCGAGTGCAATCCGAAGGACCTCACCCGCTGCGGTGCCGGCGGCCGAAGTATAACGAGCTTCGTACCCGAATGTGGCATTGAAGGCCTCGTTGTACTCGGCAGCGCTCCCGAACAAGCCGCCTGTCCACGGTGCAGCCGGCGTCCACCAGTCAAGCCCGACGACACCATTTGTATCGATGCCCACGCTATCGATGTAATCGAAGTAGGTGGTCGCACCACTGAAAACCACGACATCGGGACTGAACTGCAGTTCCTTCATCTGCCGTGTCATCAGGATCGCCTCAGCTTCATACCCGGTGGCAACCAGCAGATCAGGATCCAGAGCTTTGAGCTGACTGATCATGGTGCTCATATCGCTGGCGCCTTTCGGGTAGGCCTCGAAGTAGACTACTTCCAAGCCATACTCATTACAGAGCACCTCTGCCCCCTCAGCGACGGTTCGCGGCCAAAGATCGTCCGGCGTCACAACGGCACAAGTTTCAGCCCCATTTGCCTGAGCAAACTCTATTCCGGGGCGAGCTTGTGTTCCCGCCAGAGGAAGGATGCCAAACGTGTACTTGAAGCCTCGCTCGTATATCGAGTTGGCATTCGCGATAGGTGCGAAGGTCAGCACCTGGTAGCGTTCCCCGACAGCGGAAGTCGCGTTGGTGATACCCGAGCCGTATGGTCCGAAGAGGAAATCGACCTCATCTTCGGTGATCAGTTTTTCCGTGAGTTCTTACAGATGTTTCAGCGTCTGACGCGTCATCGTAATAAACGATCTCGACAAGGTACTTTTCGTCGCCGATCTGGATGCCGCCCATCTCGTTGACAGCGTCCACCCAGAAGTCATAGCCATCCTGGAGATTGACGCCGAGATTGGCTAACGCGCCGGTTAGTGAGATCGCAGCGCCAATTTTAATGACTGGCTGCTCGGCTGGAGCTGCAACTTCCGTAGGTTCGACCTCTTCTTCCTCGACTGGACCTGCTGCTGGCTCTTCTGTCGGCTCGACAGTGGGAGCTGCGCAGCCGGCGATGGCCGACAGGATGAACAGCGCTAGCAATAGGATGCTTAAGAATTGCTTCATTGTGAATCCTTCCCAAGATAATATTTTGTCTGTGATATGTTGATGCGCTTGCTCCTTCTTGATCCGCTCTCCACCTCCTTCCTGCCCGTTCTCAGGACAGGGTCTTCGACCAGATCGGCATCTTCCTTCCAAATACCATAATGCTTCTTTCAGTTGATCCCCACCTCACTCGGTGCCAAATCCAAGGCAGCGAAGGCAGTAACCGGGGTCTTGATGGTGTAACGTTTGAACTTCAACGCTGCTAAGTAATCCACAACGGAGGCAGGAACAGGATGGAGGGTAATACTTGTTTTACTCGACACGGCACGGCCTTGGTTTCATATCTGAAGAACTCCTCGCTGACCGCAGCCTCAATCTTCACCGGTTTGCCCGATATCTAATCATTAGACATCAGGAGGCCGAATGGTATGACCAATTCGTATTGTAAAATATAGCACGAATGATTTCCTAAATAGTCCTTCAAATGTCATATCTCGAGATGATGTTCGTCATTACCGAATTTTCCAGCTCGATTTGGTACCCACTTAACATGGCCTGACCAATACTTGTGGCAAATGTCACCTTTCGAAGGGATGTTAATAATCAAGGCGGGAGCGCTTCTATGATAGAGTGGATATATTATCCATAAGTCTGACCATCTGATGACCTTATCTGGGGGGGGCGTATTGTTTGGCATCCCCAACCATTCCGGAGGCCATCCTGTCCATCGTTGAGGCCATGTTTTTCCAGACGGAACTACACGCGGTTCTCGTCTTGACGAGACCAGAAAAGCATTCGTATGAGCAAGATAAACTTGCAGCAGGTTGAACGCATGCGGGTGTTCGAGCATGCCGTCGAGCAAATCCGATCCGCAATCGAACGTGGCGAACTCAAGGCTGGAGATCGACTTCCCCCCGAACAAGAGTTGAGCTCCCAGCTTGGCGCCGGCAGGTCATCCATTCGCGAGGCGATCCGCGTCCTGGAAGCAGAGGGCTTGATTGAGGTGCGTCGTGGCGCTGGCACCTTCATAACGCGCCGGCCGCTGGCTGCAGAGGAAGAGAGCACCGTAGCAGCCTGGCTTAGCCAGCGCAAGGAATCCTTAATCCAGATCCTTCAGATACGCGAACGAATAGAGTGCTTGACTGTAAGCCTCGCAGCCTCCTCTGCTGACCGGGCTTTATTGGCAAAGCTGTCAGGCATCCTCGAAGTACAGTCCACCTTAGTCAATTCTGGCAACGACATCGATCGCTTCTCCGATCTGGATTGTGAATTCCATCTGGCAATCAGCGCCGCCAGTGGGAATGAAATCGCCGACGAGATCATGAGGCACATCGTGCCAGCATTTAATGAGAGCAACAAAGCGGTGATTTTTGCCGGAAAACGTTCTGAAGACATCATTGGCGAACACGCCTGCATCCTGCAGGCGATCAGACAAGGCGATCCTGTTGAAGCTGAGCGTTGCATGGGTATTCACATCCGCCATGCCCAGAAAGTGATTGCTGGGCTTCCATCCGGTGATCGGTGAAAACAGCCCATGTCCGACCTGCTGATTAAGAACGGGAATGTAGTCTTACCGGTTGGGATCATGCCGGCAACCATCGCGATCGAAGGGGGCCGCATCGCTGCCATCGGAAGTAATACTCCCGCCAAGGGTGGGAAGCGCGTGATCGACGCAGCGGGATTGTACGTTCTGCCTGGCCTGGTAGACGATCATGTCCACTTTCGTGATCCCGGCTTGACAGACAAAGAGGACATCCCTAGCGGCTCCCGCAGCGCAGCTGCCGGTGGCGTAACCACTGTCCTCGACATGCCAAACACGATCCCACCCGTAGCCACTGCAGAGGCCTTCATCCAGAAACGCGGCATGATCGGAGGTCGTAGCTATGTCGATATCGGCCTCTATGGCGTCATCACCGAGGACAATCTCGATCACCTTGTAGCTCTCGCTGAGCATGGAGCAATCGGCTACAAATTGTTCATGGGCGAAACGACCGGGTACATCCGGTGCCCACAAGACGCTGAAATGTTGCAGGCTTTCAGGAAAGCAGCACAACTGGGTCTGCGGGTAGGGGCGCACGCCGAGAACGACGCCCTGCTTCAGTACATCAAGCAGCGGTTGATTGATTCTGGGCGGCGAGATCCCATAGCACATCTCGAATCGAGACCTGCATCTGCTGAACACGAAGCGATACTGCGCGGCATTCTCCTCTCAGAGCAAGCCGGGAATGATTTTCATGTGTTCCACCTATCAACAGCCCAAGGTTTAGAGCAGCTCTGCCAAGCCAAGCAGCGCGGCCTTCCTGTTTCCTGCGAAGTGCTTGTGGGCCATCTGATGTTTACCGACGAGGACTACACCCGTCTGGGGAACAGGATCCGGTTGAACCCTCCGATCCGTCCGGCCTGTCACCAAAGCCGGTTGTGGGAAGGGTTACAGCGCGGCTGGATCGATGCCATCGCCACGGATCACGCGCCGCACACTTATGCCGAGAAGACCGCCGCCAATGTCTGGGACGTCGCTTGTGGGTTTATCGGTGTCGAGACATCCTTGCCGCTGATGCTAACCCAGGTTCTACATGGAAAACTGACCCTGCAGCAGTACGTCCGCGCAGCCTGCGAGAACCCTGCCCGCATATGGGGCTTATATCCACGCAAGGGAGTCATCCAGATCGGTTCGGATGCCGATTTGGTATTGATTGACATGCAGGCACAAGCAGTTATTCGCGAGGATCAACTACACAATAAAAACCGTTTTACACCGTACGAAGGCCAAGTCGTACAAGGTATTCCAAGGTTCACCATTCTTAGAGGGAACGTAATCATGGAAGATGGGGAAGTACTCGATCCTCCCCGCGGCCAATTCACCTCACGCAATGGCTCGGATCCGAGAATGATATGAGCCCAATCCAACAGACGCTCTTTGCGAAGATCGACCGCAAGCGCGAGCGCTTGATCGATCTCCTGCAACAGTTCGTACAAATCCCAAGCCCAACTTTCCATGAAGGCGAATTGGCTGCCTGTGTTGCTGACCACCTTCGCACATTAGAAATGGAAGTCTTCATTAATGAGATTGGAGACGTAACCGGCATCCGAGAGGGATCCAAATTCAGCCCACTTCTCCTCCTGAATACCCACCTCGACCAGGCAGATCCTGGAGATATGCGTGATCCATTCTCAGGGATAGTGATGCCCGGGAATCGCTTCGGTGTCGAGGGCGAGGTGGTTTACGGTAGGGGAACCAACGGCCAGAAAGCATCGTTAGCTGCGATGATCATAGCCGCAGAAACGCTTCTCGAAACAGGCACCCGACTAGAAAAGGGTTTTGCAATCAACGCCGGGGTTATGGAAGAGTGTGGTGGCCATTTATCACCCGAGTTTCTGATAGAGCACGAACATTTGCCGATTTTTGCCGTACTGTGCGGTGAGCATACGGATCTACGGGTGGTCAATCGCCAGCGCGGAATGATCCACTTCCCCCTGCGGATCAACGGGAAGGGCGCGCACGCTGCAGCGCCGGAGGGTGCCTCCAGCGCCCTGGCCGCCATCGCCAAAGTTATTTCAGGGCTCGAACAACTCAATGAGCGTCTCAACACAGATGAAACCCTGGGCACCGCGCTGGTATCCATCAACAAGCTGTTGGTAATCCCGAATGTCGCCAATGTCATCCCGGAGGCATGTGAGGCCGTGGTCGACCTGCGACAGCCCGCTTCAATGAGCAGGGATGAGATCACGGGCATCGTCCTCGACGAGATCAATCACATCGTGACCTCTCGGCCTGGCTTAAGTCATACCGCTGGTATTGAAAAGGCGTCGGCCAGGACATACACCGGCCTCGATGTGGAGTTCGATGGGTGTATGCACCCTTTTTTCACCCCTGCTGGCGATCCACTTATCGTGGCGATTAGGCAGAGTGTGCAAGCGGTTTGCGGGTCTGACACAGAGCCGCAGTTGTGGACCATCTCCAGCGAGGCCGGCTATTTCTCCACTGTCGCAGGTCTTCCCGTAGCGGCATTCGGCCCAGGGAAGGATGAGTACACCCACAACTCTCAAGAGCACGTCGCCGTCGAGGATGTCGTAAAGGCGGCCAAGGTATACGCAGATGTCGTGCTGCGATTGTGCGGACGCAGATAAGCTGACGCTGCCTTTGGCTAGCCATTTGAAAGGAAAGAAATGGTCATTTCTGTCATAGGCACCGGGAACGTCGGATCGGCCCTGCTCGTCCACATCACCGAGGTTGATGGGATCGACAAGGTTCTCGTCATGAATCTGCAGGAAGAGTGGTCAAAGGCGGCCATCATGGATGCTGCCAGTGCTCGACCAGCCAGCTCAGGCAGGCTTTTTGAATGCTCGTCATTCGAGGATCTCAATCGAGCAGACCTGGTCTTTCTCACCTCGGGAGTTCAAATGGGGAAGCATGAAACGGGTGAGGATGTCTTGAACGCGAATTTCGAAATCACCCGCAGCATCCTCGGTCACGCTCCCTTAAAGCCTACATGTATCGTTGTCTGCCTTGCGACGCCGGTGGACCAGCTCACTCCCTATGTACAGAGCCTCACCTCTGTGTCCCACCAGCAAGTGATGGGATTCGGTGGGGATCTCGATCGCAATAGGTTGGAGTACGTACTTCGGCAAAGGCGAATCGACAAGCCCGCACGCGGCGTGGTTGGAGAACACGGGAAGAACATCATCCCGGTTTATGACGGTGAAGAATTCTTCAACGAAGTGGCTCATGAAGTGGGACACTTTCTGGCTAGCATCACGGCCCAAGGGGGAAGCCCGCGGAATCTGGCGACAGGATACCTGATGGCAGAGCTGGCAGACTGCATCGTGAACGACCGGCGGGATGTGCATCATGTCTGCGGCTTCCACCCAGGACTCGGAACCTACCTCACCTGGCCGTTCATCGTTGGCCTCGGAGGGTTGATCGAACCCCTATCGTTGGATCTGCCTCCGAAAGCCAAGGAAGCCTTGAAGCGTTTACTCGGGATTGATGATTTCGAACTGTAGCACGACACTTTGAGACTGACCTGATCCTGCTCATGCATTGAAACCGCAGGGTGACCGATGAATCTCTGCTAACTGGAGGACGCATGGATATCAAAATTCAAAACGGGAAGCATGTTGGGTTAAATGAGATCCAGGATGTTGGAATCGCTGATGGGCATATCGTCGAGATCGCGCCCAGGATACCCGGATCTGCGCGGACAGTTATCGACGCCACAAATTGCATAGTATCGCCTGGATTTGTCGACGCTCATGTACACCTTGATAAGTGTCTTAGCATGGATGCTATCACCGACGATCAAGAGGTGGAGACAATCGAGGAAATGATAATCGCCCAACGGCGCCTTAAGCACAGCTTCACCAAGGACATAGTAGCCGGGCGTGCAGAGCGGGCTGCTCAGATGGCAGCAGCCAACGGCACGACGACCACCAGGACCTATGTCGAAGCAGATCCAATTGTCGAATATCGCGCAGTCGAGGGTGTTCAACTTGCGCAAGAACGCTGCGCACCGTTCATAGACATCATCACAGTCTGCTTCCCTCAAGAAGGCTGGATTGCAAACAAGGACGGCCGCGAGCTCGAATCTCGGGCTTACATGGCAGGTGCCATGGAACGCGGGATCCAGCACGTCGGCGGCAACGTCAACCGTGCAGTATGGGATTCGAACCCGGAACAGCAGGTCGATGAGATCTTCGAGCTGGCCATTAAACACGATGCTGACATCGCACTGCATCTGGATAATGCTTACAACTCGGTTGCATTCACCTTGCCTTACGTCGCACAGCAGGCGATCAAACACAATTACCAGGGTCGGGTATCAGCAGACCACATCGTCTCGCTGGCACTTGTGCCTGACCGGGTAGCCCAGCAAACGATCGAGCTGATGCTTGAAGCCCAGGTTAATGTCTGCATCCTGCCCACCGTGATTCGCCTGACTCGGGCTCAAGAATTGTTCGAGGCTGGAGTGAATGTGATGATCGGAACTGATAACCTGCGCGATGCCTTTACCCATATTGGAAATGGCAATGCCGATATGCTCAAAGCGATGCTACTTATGGCTCAAATTAACAACTACGGTTCCGATGTTCAATTGGAGAGACTCTTCCAAGCCGGCACCATCAACCCTGCCAAGGCGTTGCACTTGGAATCCGAATATGGATTAGGTATTGGCAAGGCCGCCGACCTTGTGGTGATCGAAGCGAAGAGCGTCTCCGACGCCATCCGTACAATTGCCCCGCGCCGAGCGGTAATAAAGCGAGGCCGTATTGTGGCTGAATTCGGGCGGCCGACCATCAATGGCCACTAACGCTCGCAGAACCAGCTCAGAACGCCCCAGTACCGACATACCCAGAGATCACGAGTTCGACTTGTCGGTCGATTTTGCTGGTCTCAAGCTGTCCAATCCAACCGTGCTCGCTTCAGGCATACTCGGGGAGAGTGCAAAGAGCTTGATCCGTGTCGCGGGACATGGAGCCGGTGCCGTGACTACGAAGTCGATCGGCTTGCATCCCCGCTCCGGGCACATCAACCCAACCGTAGTCGAACTCCAATATGGCCTGCTGAATGCCATTGGCTTGCCGACGCCTGGGCTGGCGGCTGCCCTGCACGAACTAAGAGCCCTTGAGAAGCTTAAAACTCCCGTCATCGCAAGCATATTCGGCAGCCAAATCCATGAAGTTGAGGAACTGGCAACGGCAGTCTCGATGAACGGCGCCGCAGCTATTGAACTTAACCTGAGCTGTCCACACGCGGCCGGCTACGGCGCAGCCGTCGGGTCTGATCCCGAAATGGTCTATAAACTTACGCGCGTGGCGGTGCAGGCGTCCACTGTTCCGGTATTTGCAAAACTTACACCCAATGTGGCCGATCTTGTGCCGATTGGCGCAGCCGCCGTGCGAGCAGGTTGCGCCGGGCTAGTAGCTATCAACACTTTGCGAGCAATGGCAATAGAGATCCAGACAGGAATGCCGATTTTAAGCGCCACCATCGGTGGTTACAGCGGACCGGGCATAAAGCCAATTGGTGTCCGCTGTGTTTACGAATTGGCATCAGCCAGGCTAGGCGTGCCGATTCTCGGGTTGGGCGGGATCACTACCGGTGAGGATGCTCTCGAGTACATCATGGCAGGAGCAACTGCTGTCGGCCTTGGAACTGCAGTCTACTACGATGACTTGAACGCATTCCGAAGGATTGCACATGAGATTGCCGAGTTCATGCAAGCACATGGTTACAACAATCTGGCCCAAATCCGGGGGATAGCCATTCAGGAGGGTCAGGCGTGATGGTCGGTCACACCAACCTCTCCCCACAACCCACATTATTCGATAGGAGACCAGGTATCCAGATGGTACGTATCACTCAAGTGATCGAGGAGACGCCAACCATCCGCACGCTACGATTTGCAGCTGTATCAGAAGCCGAAGCCGGCCAGTTTGTTATGGTCTGGATTCCCGGTATCGACGAAATTCCCATGAGTATTTCCTATACAGGCACATCGATGGGAATTACTGTGGCACGTGTTGGGGAAGCGACAGAAGCCTTGCATTTGCTCAAGAATGGGGATCTGATTGGTATTCGCGGCCCATATGGGCGCGGGTTTCGACTGGCTGGGGTTAAGCGGGTTCTCGTGGTAGGAGGTGGTTGTGGAAGCGCACCGCTCGGTCCGGTACTCGACAGGGTGCAGGATTTCCAGGCAATGAAATTCATCGTTGGCGCAAGGACAGCATCAGAATTACTCTTCATCGATCGAGCACGCAGGCAAGGGATCGCCGTCGAAGTATGCACGGATGATGGGACATCCGGACGCCGGGGCACGGCGACCGACCAGCTGCTTGACACGCTTGGTGATGAAAGCTACGACATAATCGTCTCTTGTGGGCCCGAGCCGATGCTTTACCAAGCCGTAAAAATCGCCGCATCAAAACGTGTCCCGATCCAAATCGCCCTCGAGCGTTACATGCGATGTGGTATCGGTGTGTGTGACAGCTGTGCAATCGATGGGTATCGGGTCTGCAGAGATGGACCTGTATTCGACCGTGCTATCCTCGCACGGCTCTCGGAGCCAGGCGGCTCAGAGCGCGGGCGACCGAGTACATATAGTTAAAGGAAGGATCATGAATCCGAAACCTTTAGCGACCCTATTCCAGCAGGATATCATTCATGGAGCGCAGTTTGACCGGGACACCCTCGATGCTTTGATCGAATTGTCAACATATCTGCGCGAAGCCTTGGAAGAGAACACATCGCTCAAAGAACTCGATGGACAAATCCTCGCAACGCTGTTCTTCGAACCCAGTACCAGGACTCGGTTGTCTTTCGAAACCGCCATGCTACGGCTGGGTGGCGCAGTGGTTGGCTTCGCATCAGCAGACGCCACATCAACAGCCAAAGGCGAGACGCTTGTAGATACAATCCGCACGGTAGATCAGTACGCAGACGGCATCGTAATGCGCCATCCACGCATAGGTGCTGCACACGAAGCTGCACAGGTAGCCGACCATCCCGTGATCAATGGAGGGGATGGCTCCGGCCAACATCCAACTCAAGCTCTCCTGGATCTTTACACGATCCATCAAGAGCGCGGGCAGGTGGACGGAACCACAATTCTTCTAGTCGGTGATCTGAAGCATGGCCGAACTATCCATGCTGGCGTGGAGCTTTACAAGCACTATGATGTGCGCCTGCTGCTGGTATCTCCACAGGAGCTCGCGCTCCCTGTGGAGATTGTAAGTTCGCTGAGGCAAAACGGTGTCGCTTTTGAGCAAACCGAGGATCTGAAGGCGACACTGCCGGACGCTGATGTGGTGTATATGACGCGGGTACAGAAGGAGCGTTTTAAAGACCCGGCCGTGTACGAAAGCCTCAAGGATCGGTACATCCTGACACGAGAGCTGATCGATCAGTTGAATCCAGATGTCACAGTGCTCCACCCGTTGCCGCGTGTAAACGAGATTGCACAGGACGTCGACGCGTTATCCAACGCAGCTTACTTCCGTCAGGTCCGGAATGGTGTCTATACGCGTATGGCGCTCCTGCAAGTAGTACTCAAGGGGATGCCCGCTTGATCACAGCTTCAATCCGGCCGCCAACCTTTATAGAAGTAACCGCGCTGTTCTTCGAGCCGGTCGGTCGCCTTAGGAGGCTGGTTCGAGAGAGCGGAGATTTCTTCCCGCCAATCCGAGGTCATCTCGATCTCAAGCGAACTTAGCGCGATGTCCACATGCTTGACAGTGCTGGCACCGAATATAGGCGCCGAAACCGCAGGATGCGACATGACCCAGGCGAGCGCCAGTGCAGCCGGGTCCGCCCCCCGCTCGTGTGCATGCTCAGCGAAACGGGTCGCAATTGCAAAATACTCTTCATTAGCGTATCGGTGTTGGGTTAGCGGATCATGGGCCATTCGACCTTCACTGCCATCGTCTTGCGCGTACTTGCCAGTCAGAATTCCTGCCGCAATTGGGCTGTATGCTACAACGCCAAGATTTTCCGAAATGGCTAAAGGAAGAATTTCAACTTCTGCTTGACGTTTGAGCAGACTATAAAGTGGCTCAATACAAGCGAATGGCGCAAGGCTTTTGGCTTCAGCGATCCCCAGGGCCTTAGCGATCTGCCACGCTGCCCAATTGCTCACCGCTGGAAAACGGATCTTCCCCTGCTGCACAAGACTGTCAAGCGCCCGCAATGTCTCTTCCATATCCGTCATCGGGTCGAACGTATGAACAAAATAGAAATCAATCCAGTCGGTGTGTAGCCTTTCGAGCGATCCTTCGACTGCACTAAGGATGTGCTCACGTGAGAGTCCCCCTGAGCTGATGTCGTCCGTAGTCGGAAAACCTGTTTTGGAAGAGATCACCAATCTATCGCGCATGCCATCCATCAATTCACCTAGCAGGATTTCGGCATTCCCGTCGTCATATACATCAGCGGTATCGAAAAAATTGATGCCAGCATCCAGACAACGATCGAACTTTTCCTTGGTGATCCCCACAGTGCCATAACACAAACGCGAGACCTGTATACCTGTGCTTCCGACGCTGCGGTAATCCATTTTTTACGCCTCCGATGTTGGTTAGGATGTAACTTCCGTTGACCGAACATGCTGATTTGAAGCCTAGGAAGTGGAGCCAGTCGAAGATGTGGAGACTGGCAATCTACGCAGAACATACTATACTACATGCAGGTCAGGCCAATTGACCATTTGTATTGAGATCGGGATCACCCAATGAGGTAGCCACATTGACAGAGAATCCATTGCCGCGCCGTTTTAACCGCATTGAACGCAAAATCCTCTCACAGGAAATCGCGCAGAGGATCGTCGCCCTTATACGTGATGGCAGCGTCAAAGCCAATGAGAAACTCCCCCCTGAGCGTGATTTAGCGGAGCTTCTAGGTGTGAGCAGGCCGTCTGTCCGGGAAGCGCTCAGCGCACTCCAATTAATGAACATTATCGAGGTCCGCCAGGGGGATGGGACATATGTAAGTTCCTTGGAACCAGAACAGCTTGCTCGGTCTTGCGAGGGCATCCTCGGGTTAATCAAGGGCATAAGCTACTTGGAGGTCATCGTGGCCCGGCGGACAATCGAGCCAGCTATCGCCGGGTTGGCTGCCAGCGAGATTCGGGATGATCAAATCGAGGGTTTGCGAGATTGCCTCGAACGATCTAAGCGAGTCGTCCATGAACCGGATGCGTTCCTCGAAGCAGATCTAGCATTGCACGCGCAAATCGTGGAAGCTTGTGGAAATAATCTATTGCGCAGTATTTACTCGAGCTTTGTCTATCTTGGCATCGCCACACGACAAAAAACTGTGCTGATCCCTGGTGTACGAGAGAGCGCACTTAGTCATCACATCGAGATCGTCGAAGCTATCGAGGCGCGTGATCCCAATGCTGCGATCTCCGCCATGAAAGCCCATCTGCTTGATATCGAAGAGGCATATATTAACGTCGGTATGAAGCAGAACGATATCGGACTCTGGCCGGAGAGATTATAGACTGCAGCAGTCCGCTTGTTCATTGCTTCAACCACCTAGATGGTTCTCAATAGCTTCGACTACTTCCAAGAAATCGAACCAGGATGCCATTCATGGATTGCCCCGCGTAGTATTACATGTTTCGGACTTTCACTTGAATGCATCCCATAACCTTAGGATGATATGGAGGCATGATGGGATCAACACAAACACTCGTTCTGTCCGCTGAAGATGTCCAACAAGCCCTTTCACTAGAACAAGCGCTGCAGGCTTTAGCAGGAGCGCACACTGCCTATTCTTCTAAGAAGGCTGTTCAACCAAATCGACTGCATATACCGGTCGACCGGCATCACGGTCGGCTCTTGGTAATGTCAGCCTATGTTGAACCGATCGATGCGCTTGTTGTAAAGGTCGTCGGAGGCTTTCATGACAACCCTGCGCGCGGCCTGCCAGCCGGCTATGGTGTCGTGATCCTGCATGATGCGGAAACTGGCGCGATTGTTTCGGTGATGGATGGATTTCACCTGACCGGATTCCGCACGGCAGCGACAGCGGTCCTGGCCACACAACACATGGCAAACCCAAACCCGGGCACCTTGGCGATCATTGGTGGCGGCTACATCGGCCGTGTAACAGCGATATGCGCCGGGCAAACTCTCGGTATTAAACGCATTCTCGTCTCAAGCAGGCGGCATTCGACAACGGAAGAGTTCGTAAAGGAAGTCGAAAAAGAGGTCTCTATCCCGGTGATGATCGCTTTATCAGCTGAGGAAGCTTGTCGAGATGCAGATATTATTGTCACCGCGACCGCATCCAAGGAACCTGTGATCGAATTCAAGTGGATCAAACCCGGTGCACACATCAACGCAGTCGGTTCAAGTGTTCCAACCCACCGTGAGGTAGATACTGCAACCGTGCAGAACTCGCGTGTGGTCGTGGAGTCGATCGATGCTACGATGGCAGAAGCTGGAGATATTCTGGTTCCGCTGAACGCCGGAGAAATCGGGCCGGAGGTTATCTACGCAGAGTTGGGCGAACTGATTTCTGGAGAAAAGCGGGCGCGAATCGCCTGAGGAAACGACGCTCTTCAAATCCGTGGGCATGGCGTCTCAAGACGCTGTGACCGCGCAGTTGATCTATCAGAACGCGCTCGAACTTGGGCTCGGCACGAACGTAAGGCTAGCATAAGTAAGGTGGATGGAGCGAAGCTCCTCGCACGAATTCCTACTCAAAATTGAGCTCAGGAGATCCCTAGAGCAGCATTCGCTCCAGGAAGCGAAGGTAGACATTCGCAGCATCGATGTACTGCTCGAGAGGGACAAGTTCATGGTCGGAGTGCGCTAACGTCGGATCACCCGGACCAAACGACACGGCTTCGAATCCACGCGAGCTGAAGAACCCCATATCGAGGGCTGACCGCTGATATATCGATTTAGATTCACCCAGTAGATCGTCCCTGGCACCCTTTAACGCTAGCACGATCTCCAAATCGATCCTGGCTTTATGCGGGAATTGCATGGAGGGATCTCGTTCGACCTCGAACTCCAAAGTTCCAGGCATATCACCAATATGATCGACAATCTCCTGAAGGGCCAGATAGGGATCTTCCCCCGGAATCAGTCTTCGATCGAACATTACCCTCAGCACGATCTGGAACGGTGTGCAAGGCATCCGGATACGTGCGGATCATCGTTGGAGTAAGTGTCGCCGCCCCGAGCTGAGGGTCAGATGGAAGATCCGGATAACACGCCAATCGATCCAGGATGTGGTGGACCCCATCAATGGCATTAAGCCCGAGGTGAGGACTGCTGCTGTGGCACGCCTTGCCGAGAACCCTCAAGATGACGTCAATGCGACCGAGGTTGCCGAGACACACTTCATTACCACTTGCCAATGCGAGCAACCGCGGGCCCAATCGGGGTTCGATCAGTCTTGAAGATGTGAGTCACTGCTTCGTGGTTACCCATCTCGCCAGCGTACGTAGTAAGCCAGATCAAGTCACGTGCGAGCACGGGTTGCGGTTCAAGTAGGGCAAATACAGCCTCCAGCAACGCTGCACCCGCAGCGAGTTGCTCGCTTGTCCCCGTCCCCACATGCAAGGACCTTTCATACCGTATTCCGCGGCCCGTCAACGATCTTGGGATCGTAGGCATCCTGCATGCCAGAGGCGGGGAAAATACCACCATAGGTACATAGCACAAGCGGCGGTGAGCTTACGCCGGAGTGGGCATGAGCGATAAGATTTCCGTAGTCATCGATACGTAGATCATTGAATGGCAGCGCCTGCAGGATCGGTCTCACGACTTTGGCAATAAACCCGCGCACCTTCTGCATATCGGTTTGAGGATGTGGGAAGCGGATCGCCGCCTCTAGAAAAGAAATCGCTCTACTGCGGTCGATGCTCATTACCCTTCACCTTTCTGGCAGACTTCACTTATAGCCCGATCCAGTTATTGGTGCATCCTTGCCCGCCTATCCACCAACAGATGCTGCAGATCGGAACCTCGCGCGATCTCTGATGAGGATTTGTTCGAAACCCAAGATCCCTGCGCGTCCGATCGTGCACGGCCATGTTAAGTAACACTTGGTACTTAGGGTGATAACCAGCCACGGTATGTAATGTCTTGGTATCCTGCATCACATCCTCGATCAATCCAGCGAGTAGCGGTGCCGTCGCAAGGTTCCTTTTATCACCACTTAAAAAGGCGATGCGACCGAGATATGTGCGAACGCCATCCGCAAGTTGATCGTATTCGCTCTCATCCTCGAGCACTGGTATGGCGCGTTGACCGTGTTCACCAATTACGTGAGCATGGTGGATGTCGATGCCCTTTCGTTCCATCAGGTAAGCGAGCCGGTTTCGGTCAAGGTCTCCACCAAAACCGATCACCTGGCGATGAGACAGTCCGGTGGATTGCTGGACAATCGCTGCAATGTACTCAACTGGTCCCGGAATGGCGATTACAAGCGCAGTTTTTTTAAGGTAGATACCGGATAAGATTTCTCCGATGATCAAGCGATTCTCACGGCGTTCGTCTGCTCTCGAATAATCAGCCGAAGTTTTATACCCGGCGGTGATTACGACAAGATCTGCCTCACCGAGTGCTTCGCGATCCTCGATTGAAACAAGGCGAGCTCGATCTGGCAAATGGCTGGCGACGTCCAGCAATGCAGCGCGGGCTCGTACGGTGATCGTGTCGAACACCGCTACGTGCTCGAGGTCAGGTAATGTAAGCAAGTGATGGAGCAGTGAAGACCCAACATTTCCACAACCCGCAAGCGCGATCTTCAAAGCAACTCCCGGTCAGACTACAACCCTTCGGTGTAATCGCGGTTGACGTCCTTGTACAGGATGTAACTGGATTGCTCCCAGCCGTTCGGGTAGAAGGTTTGAGGGCATACGGCGCCATATAGATATAATCACCCTGCTCAACTTCTATATAATCACCATTTAAAACAGTATTCACGACCAGTCAGCATATACAGTCGATGCTCATGATGTGCGACTCGACGAAGCTAAGAATACCAGGCTCGAATATCAACAGGTTAAACCCCAAGTCAAATCCAAGGTCCTTGTCATATGGGATCAGATGGCGCTCGAAATAAGCGTCCTCTGCTACCGCTTCGACATTCTTTGAATCCTCAATGATCGGCTCTGGCACCTCGGAGCCTTCGAACGCCACATATCTTGTTCTGTACCAGATGGCTCGGCATGTTTGCCTTGTGTGATTCCGCAGCCTATAGCGCTGCCCCGGGGGGATCCAGAAGTACCAATCTTTCTGTTAACGAATGAACCTTGCCATCCAACTCGGAGCTGGATCTCGCCTTCGAGCACGAAGAACAAAGCTTGCAGGCTATCATCAGACAGCCTGGACAGTCCCTCCACCTGAGTGTATGTGCAGTTCATGTGCAAGGAATTTCGCTCCGAGAGCTGGCGCGGTGAGCACTTGAGCGATAGTCACTTCAATTTGGGCAACACACTTTCGACCCGGCTCCCATTTGGAAGGATCATATATATACCCGGCTTATTTTGAGCACGTGATCTAGTGACCACGTCCGCATTTTTTGCTTGGATCGGTTCTTTAGTTCGGGTCTCCTTGGGTTGGGTGCAAACTGGATGTCGAACTATCCAGGCTATTTAGTCATCCCAGATAGCGATAAGCGAGCAGGGTTAACGATAGTATCACTCGGCCAGCTTCTTCGATCGTGATGTACTCATTGCTAGCGTGCGCTAAGGTAGGATCGCCTGGCCCATAAACAATGATCGGAGTATCATCGCCTGCGAACCAGCGCCCATCACTGGTGAGAGCATAACCGGTAAGCTGGGAATCCTTGCCACGGATGTTCGACAGGCATTCTCTAGCAACCCTCACGAGTTCGTGTGTCAGGCGACGTGTTGATATTGGGAGCGACATTCCCCGACGGAGTGCACTCGGAATTCGAGCGGTTCTACCTGTTCGGAATATTGCTTTAGGATCAATCGGATTTCCGTCCATCGCAGCTTCGCGTGTCTCACCTGGTAGCAATCGACGATCGGTCTCGACCTTGCAGAATTCCGGCACGATATTCCATTGAATTCCGCCAGTGATTTTCCCGATGTTCAATGAAGGAGGTAGGAGGTAAGGTTGCTGTCTTCCTTCGAACCGCTGTGAAAGCTGCGATGCAGGTAACATATTGCACCCGCCGCTTCTTAACACCGCATTCTCACCTGCCCAAGGGATGGCGCCGTGGGCACTACGACCATAGAACAGAGATGTCAATGCCACAAGCCACACGTTCAGCGATCGCGACGCAGTTATGGGTTTGCTCGCCGACAACGAGCGCATCAGGAACCAGGTCGCCTTGCTCGCGCAACCGAGCGCGTCCCTTCAAGAGCCCCTGTTCTCTTCATCGGCGACGGCAGCGATTGAAAGCTCACCGTGGGGTGAGAATCCTGCACGCTTAAGCGTGACCATCGCCATGATCTGAGCTGCGGCGCTACCTTTATCATCGCCTGTTCCACGACCATAAATCCTGCCTTCGCGTATCTCCCCCGCGAAGGGATCAACATCCCAACCTGCCACATCGCCAACAGGGACAGTGTCGAATGCGCGTGGAAAAGCAGATTCGGTTTGCTGGTGCTTCCAGAGAGCGAGGCTAGGACGTTCGGCTTATACTCCACCTTTGCCTTCATGCGGGGCTGTAAACCAGCCTCTCGCAGCTTGGATGCAACGACTTCTGAAACAGCTCGCGTGTCGCCGCGTGGCGTATCGCTTCTGGCTTGAACCATCTCCTGCAAGAGCTTGACGATCTCATCGATGTCAATCAGAGCCAGAAGCTGCCGTTCAGCAGGCGTCACCCCCTTGCACAAATCTTCCCCCTATAACTCAGTTGCAGATTTCTCGATCCCATGGTGCGCCCTTCCACCAATCGATGAGTCTATAACTGCATGTCGTCGAATTCACCCTTGACCGAACAGTTCACGCCATTCGCGGCCGACTCGTGCCATAATCGAGCGGCTATCCGAGCGGCGGCCGCGATGAAGCGTTGGAAACAATCCTACAAATAACCACTCCTGCATCCAATCCCTGGCAAATTCACCACGCTCAGTTTCATCGAAGATAGAACGGATTTCATCATCGTTGATAACCCGAGGTCCGCTCCATCGGATGGCAAACTCAGCTGTCCTGCTGGATCGGCGAGAGATATACTCATCGATACCCACTTGATCGATAACATCGATTACGGTGCGTAGTGAGCGAATTGCTTTTGCATACGCAAAATACGGCGGATATCCGTTTTCGACCAAAGTATTAAATACTTCCTGCATAAGATGAATTGTGCCGCCATACAGCACTTGTTCTTCAAAGTTATCACCCTCGGTTTCTTGCTGAAAATCGATCTCCACCACGCCAACGCGCGTGCTTCCACATGCCTTCGCCAGTGCCAGCACAGATTGCAGAGCATTGCCAGTGTAATCCTGTTCAACAGCGATCGCACCGTAAATTCCTGAGCCTTCTATAAACTTTTCACGTACCACATGACCCGGGGCATTGGGTACATAAAGCACCACATCCACAAAATCCGGAGGTTCAATTCCCCCATAAAGTACATTAAACCCATGGGCGAAAGCTAAGCGTTTGTCCGAGGTGTAATCGATCGCAAATCTCATCCCGATACACAGCCGGCTGAGCAGGATCCGCGATCAGGATATGGATCACATCGCTGCGATCGACTGCTTCGGATATCGAGTAGACTTTAAAACCGTCATCGGCCGCTTGATCGTGATCAGGGAAGTGTTCCCGATCCCCTGTTCCAATAATCACAGATACGCCACTATCACGCATGCATAGCGCCTGAGGCCGACCCTGGATGCCATAGCCAAGGATGGCTACCGTCTTTTCAGAGAGCACACTCAGGTCGACATCTTCGTCACAGTAAACCCTTTGCGCAACGGTCTCAACCATGTCACCCATCCTTGGCTCTAGAAGCATTCGCCTTTCGTGGACACCAATCCAATCTCGAATAGGTCATCCTCACCGACACAGGGTGAGTGGGGATGACAGTGGAGGTCGGATCATAGCGCTGTTTGCTCGATGCGGGATGGGCTCGACTTCTCCGCAACCGCACAAGTCAAGACACTGGTACCGCTTGAAGATCGAATTCATGCTCGAAACGAGAGAGCGGGAGGCGTTCCAGGAGCAGCGACTTCTCGCCAAAGGCAATGAACTTGGCCAGGTCGCGTCCGACTGCTGGAGCTTCGATTACCCCATTTCCACCGCAGCCGATCGCCAACAGGTAGCCGTCCACCGGCGTCTCCCCCAAGATTGGCAGGAAATCAGGTGGCTCGGCACGGTAGCCCAACCACGAGAACGCCACTCCTGAATATCTAGAAACCTGGGCGCGTGTTGTTCCAACTCCCCAAACAAGAATTCCAGGAAGTACTCATCGGTGCCGCCTGTGGGCGGGCAGCGTGTCCGGATCCCAAATTCCAGCATGCATCGGGTCGCTTAAGTCCATCGTAAGGTGAGCCTTGCAAATGAATATGTTGTCGCCTTCTCGACGTGCGTAGAAGCGCGGATACTTGAGAACCGGGAACTCATAATCAAGCTTTTTCTTCGGAGGCACCAGGAAGAAAACCGTCGCCTTTGTGTGCCAGATCGGCAGCTCGAGACCGGCCAGGCGGCTTGTATCAGCGCGTCCACGGGCCACTTGCATCTACAACAAGATCGAGTTGAACCGGTCCTTGATCCGTATCTACTCCGGTCACTTTGTTATTCTTGGTAATTACTCTCTCAACTCTTGTGTAGGTACGTAACAAGCCGCCGTTGTTTCTCATCTTCTTAGCGAAGGTATTGGCTGCCATGGTGGGATCGAAATAGCCGTCATCAGGCGTCCATCCTGCTCCAAGCACACCATCCAGATTAATATCAGGAAAATGGGCACGGATGGCATCCGGTTCAGTGATATATTCAGCATTGTAGCCAGCGGATTGCGCCAGGGCGATACCGGTCTTGGTGTAGGCTTCGACACTCTCATCGGTGCACACTGCCAATGTGCCGGTATTGTCAAAGCCAGCCGCGCCTCTTTCGGCTTTTTCCATGTTGACGTAGGTTTGAAACCCATACAGACGAGTTTCCCATAGCCAGTGCGGTAATAAGTCATCGAACAGACACACCGTTCCTGCGGACTTGGCAGTGGTACCTGAACCTATCTGGTCTTTCTCGAACAGTATTGGCTCGATGTGGTCATAGAGAGAGAGATTGTAGGCGACGGCTGTGCCTACGATGCCGCCACCTATAACCCCTACTTTTTGTTTTGCCATTGATAATCTCCTCGCCACTGCGTTTTTGCAAAAAGTCGAGCTATTCCTGGAGTTGGCTACCAGAGAATGCTGGCCAACACACCTTTTTGGGCGTGCAGCCTGTTTTCGGCCTCGTCAAAGGCAGACACCCCCCACGGACCATCCAGCACTTCGTTGCTCACTTCGAACCCGCGCTCGCAAGGCAGGCAGTGCATATAGCACGCGTCAGGCTTGGCCAGTTTCATGCGCTTTTCATCCGCGATCCACCCCTTATATTTGCTAAAAAGCTTGGCCATCTCCTCGTGCTGTGGCTCAGTGGCGACTGGCGGCAGCAAGTCGAGAGCAACGTAATTCTTGGCGTAAACAATGTCAGCGTTCTCAGCTGCATCCTCCATGTTGTCGACCACCTGGTAAGAGCCACCAGACATTTCCAGGTTGTTTCTGGAGCGCTTTCTCGATCTCGGGATCGATGCGAAGTTCAGGTGGGTGGGCGAAGACGATGTCTGGTCCGAATAGGCTCGCGGCATACATGAAATCGTGATGCGGGGCGATCGGTTTCTTCGTGCTTGGGGAATAGGTCCAGCTGACCGCCAGCTTGCGCCCGCGCAGATCGCGGCCGAAAAGCTCACGCAGCGTCATCACATCCGCCATGCCCTGACAGGGATGATATATATTATCCTCCATGTTGATTACTGGGACCTCTGACCAGCGGGCAAATTCCTGGATAATTCGCAATCCTTTGTCGTATTCCCAGCCGACAACATCGCCCAAGATACGTATTGCAATGGCATCGCCCATGCGTGAGAGTACCCTGGAAACATCAGAGATGCGTTCGGGTCTTGTACGCCACTTCTTCGCCCTCCAAGGCGGGTACGCGTGAGCTGGAGGGCTCAAGGAAATGGCCATGCCCACCAAGCTGGTAGATGCCGGCTTCGAAGCTATTGCGCGTACGCAAGGAGGGGTTAAAGAACATCATGAATAAAGTCCGGCCGGGGAGGATGTCTTGATGCAAGCGGCGTATAGCGTTATCGGCTTTGAGCTGAAGAGCCAGATCGAGAATAGTCTCGATTTCAGCCTTGCTGAAAAATCGCGCAGCGTGATGAAATCTCGGCCCTTTTAATCCCGACAGTAAGCATACGTTCACTCCTTCAGAGATTGGTTGGCTGAATCGTGCTAGCTCCAAGAGCGACCACGGGGCAAGCCATCCCCTAAGCACCTATACATCAGGTTGTCATATGGTATGACATATTTTCGTTCTATCATAAAATGCTCTTGAGGCAGGCCCGCATTTCATTCATCCCAATATTTAAAGACGAAGATCACAGAGCGGGTATTCTCGTACCGTGAGACGAAGGATTAAGATCTTTGATTCACCTTACTTCGGGGTTCTCGGTTCATCGTAGTTATCGTAATACAGTGGGAATTTCATCCACCTTCAATTGCATGCTTAAGTAAGAAGCCCCTGCTCCCAATTAACCCTCTATCAGGATGCAGACCATCATGGATGTTTTATATGAGATTCCTTCTGGGGAAATTGGTCCGGTTTGGCAGGTGATCAATCATTCACCGCCGGCTGTCGTTTTCTCCAAGAGAATAGCCTGCAGGTGCCGACTTATTATTGGCAATTCCCGTAATCGCGGCATGCTCAAGAACGTATCTGCCTAGTTTCGATCCATCAGGTCAAGTTTTTTTTCAAACGATCTATCAACTCGATAACGTCTTTTGCACGCTCATAGGAAGCACGATCTACCATTTTCCCATCCAATCTCACCGACCCCTTACTCCTTTTTTGGGCAAACTCATATGCATCGACTACTTTGTGAGCCTCAATGATTTGCTCTTTTCCGGGAGTGAAAACATCATTTACGATATCAATCTGACGTGGGTGAATTACAAACTTCCCGCTGAAACCGAGATCCCGTACCCGCTCCGTCTGTTCCCGTAATAACTCCTCGTCCTGCAGTTCGAACCAAGGTAAATCAAACGCATGCAAACCTGCAGCACGTGCAGCAACGGCAATGCGGGCACGCGGGTAATCCATCTCATGTTGGTGAGACGACAGACCAACATTCATGCTCCGGGCATAATCCAGCGCTCCGAACCCCAGGCCACAGACTGCTTCATGCTCAGCAATGGCTTCACAATTCCTCACGCCTTGAGCACTCTCTATCTGAGCGATAAGAATACACAGCATCAACCCTCCCCTGTTTTCGCTCCAAACTTGGCTTGAGTGTTGATCGCGCATGCTCAATATCATCAACTGACCCCGTCTTCGGAAGCACAACTTTAGAAACCCCGACCTGCGTTGCCAAATGCAAATCTTTCACGAAAACATCCACTGGATGGGCATTTACACGAATGAGCACCTGGATCCCGGTTGCAAGCAAACCACGGCCATATGGGAAACAAGCTGCCTTGCAGCCTGTTTCTCGGATAGCGGAACAAAGGATACTCGAGATCCAGAATATAACCATCTGCAGATAATCTTGGGATCTTGGATATCATATGATGGTTATTTCCCGGAACGAACAACAATGTGCGCAACATGCTTACCTCGGGACTTCTATGTCAAATATCGAATGCTCTTCCAATCGCAAGAATGTCCTTCGCCCTCGGGTCGGCGGCAAATGCTGGATGGTCACCCGTTTGACCCGTTTGGTGCTTTCGGCGCTGATCGGGATGATGATTTCGCGCTTGTCATACGGGTGTCTGCCTGGCTCTTTGGCTGACCGCCGACGAGGATGACGAGGCTATCGAACCAATTGAGGACGCCTTCCCAATGACGCTTGATCGTCTTTGCAGCCTGAATGATGGGTTCCAGGCGGCTGTGGGTTGCCCAGAAATACCAGCGCTTCAGGAAGGCTTCCCCGGCCTTGCGGCTGGGTTGTTCAAAGAGTTCTTGAAGGGTCAGGCGGATCTGATAAGCTCTGGCTGTCTTCAGGTTGTGGCCTGCCAGGGAGTCCATTTTTCCGACGCTGCTTAGCGGACAGATTACGCGGGGTTCTTGAGCCACAGATAGCGCGTTTTCTTCAGCACGTCTGTGGTTTGGGCCTCCTGTCGCCGGACTTCATCCACCGCCTGGTTCATGATCTTCATGATGTGAAAACGATCAAAGGTGATCTCCGCATTGGGAAAAGAAGCTTCACGCCGTTGATATATGCAGGCCACATATCACAGCAGACCTGGCGGACCTGATCGGGATCGCCCCCGTGGGCACTCAGGTCGCCGCAAAGGCGCTGACGGTCTCTGATCTCGGCCTTCCGCACCATACAGGAGACGTTTCACGTCCAGATCGAAGAAGAGACTGATGTAATTGTGTCCCCTGCGGCTGGCGTTTCATCCATGCCGACACGGCGCACTTCAGAGAAATCCGCCTCCCTGCGGGCTTCTTCGACATGATGGTGGAGCACGCGCCAGATGCGGGTATCGTGCTCGCCCACCATGGCGCAATGGCTGCCACGGGCATCTCGCGGGCCATGACCATGATCAGCGCTTCGAACAGCGCCGTGAAGCCGCTGCGGGAGCGTGTCCAGGGCACTTCCACGGTCTTGATACCGCATCCCTGGGGACACTCAACTCGTGGAACCCGGGCATGCAGATAGGTCTCATGCTGGAAGAAGTTCAGATGACGCCATGTTCGTTCCTGGGTGTCGTATGCTTTGGCACCTTCTGCTCCACAGACCGGGCAGGAGAATGTGCTGCCAGGTTCGAAATCGATGGTGATATCCAGACGTTTCTCTTCGAGCGAGAACCTGTCTTCGGTGACCTTCCATGGAGCTGACAGACCGAGCGCTGCTTCTAATGTGGAGTGATTCATGGTGCTGCCTCCGCAACGAGAAGAATGGGAACTGGGCTCCATTCTAACTGAACTCAAATAGGTTTAATTCGCTTCACCCATACAAAACAGCGAGGAACCACCAGTACATTTTCCGGTTTCAAACCGGGGGAGTTTGTGGGCCCATTTACTTACATCCTCTTCTCAAAATTGCCAAGGAAATCTATTTAGACCTGTAAGAAATTTTGGGGATGGCTCTGTTAAGCAGAGCCCCACAAGTGGCTCAAAACACCGCATATCTCCCATAAGCATCGCTATGATCTTTCCTTCAAGACTAAATCTATCAAATGCCTGGCAGAGGTCCAATTGGTGACTATAGTCCTGCATGGGTCTTTCTGCCTAACCGGGAATGTCGGTTTGGCTACAGAGCATCTTGATAGCTAAAATATCGGTTCTTACTCGGAGCGTATCTTTCAGTGAAATAGCATAATCTAAAATTTAACTGATTTCTGTTAATCAATTCTACCTCACATTTCCACAGAAGGATTTTCAAGCAAGTTGCAATCTCTATCGAACGTAAAATCATAGCATCGATCAACCTGTCTTGAATGATTATTTGGACAAATAGTCAGCTACTGCCGAGGCAAGAATGGCTGTCCCAATTACCATTGCATTCTCGTCAAAGTCAAAGCAAGGATGATGATGCGGAAAATCCAACCCGTTTGTAGGATTCGCGGAGCCCACAAAGAAGTAGCAACCCGGGATCTCCTGCAAAACAAACGAAAAATCATCTCCTCCTGAGGTGCGCTCTGAAATTATTGCGTCCTCGCCCACAATTCTAACGGCCGCTTTTCTAACAACTTCAGTAACATCGTCATTATTTACAAGGGGGGAATTCAATTCCTCGATCTCAAAAGATGCCTTGCATTCCATCGAGGAAGAGACGCCGTCAATGATGCCTTTTATGCGTTGGACGATCAATTCTTGGATTTGTGGTGAGAGGCTGCGTATAGTTCCCATGATCTCTGCCTCTTTCGGGATTACATTAAACGCTCGACCGGAGTGAATTTGACAGACAGAGATTACTCCAAGATCAAACGGATCTATGTTACGCGCAATAATAGTTTGGAGTGCAACAATGATTTGTGCAGCGGTTACAATAGGATCTCTTGCTAGGTGTGGCATTGCGCCATGTCCTGACAGGCCTTCGATCAGACAATTGAAACGGTAAGTGCCCGCCATAGTTGGGCCGGGAGATATGGCCACCTGACCTACTGGCATGGTATTCCAAAGATGCAGTCCTAAAGCGATATCTGGATCAGGGTTCTCTAGAACACCTTCTTGTATCATCGCCCTTGCGCCACCGAGACCCTCTTCTGCCGGTTGGAACATAAATTTCAGATCCGGATATTTTCTCTTTATGTCTTGCGAGGATCCTAGCAATAACCAAACCAATCGCTAGGTGACCATCATGTCCGCATGCGTGCATAACCCCATAATTCTTTGACCTATAATCCACTTCATTTTCTTCAGTTATTGGAAGTCCGTCCATATCAAATCTTGAAGGATCTCTTCCCGGGATGTCTCCCCTTTAAGAGACCGATAACACCTGTTTTGGCAATTCCTGAATGCACGAATAACCCTGATTCTTCCAGATGCCTGGCAACAACCTCAGGATCCTTCGGAATTCCTCAAATCCCAATTCTGGATTGGCATGAAAATCTCGCCTTAGAGAAATTAGTTCGTTTCGATAGTGTTCCGCTAAAGACAGGAAGTCAGTTGATGCCATATTCCTTGCTCCAAACGATAAGAAAATATTTCGTTAAGCTCTGATCAATTTTTGGAGAACTTCAAATTGCGGAACAATCACTAAATTCTGTCCAATCCAGTAAACGAAAAAGATCTACCCATCCGATAATCACAAGCCCCGCCATGCCCCATGCGAATACGACAACAAGTATCATAGATGCCCTTATTGTGTCATAGTTTATCGCCATCAAGATAAAGATCGGAAAGACTAAGAGGCAGATATGGCCAATAGATTGTAAACGGGACCGATTTGAGCGAAAAAAAATATTAATTCTTGAGCCCATAGCAAAATCACTTCTCCCAAGATTGATTGGGGTTTGGAAAGTATCCTGGCTACAACTCCAATTACTGTGGTGATAACTAACCCTGGAACAATTGTCATGTGGAGAATTCAGCCCTCCTGCCCTGCAAGCCCTGCAGTGCTAACGCCTACAATTTATTTCGCTGGTGCGAGCATACTCCCAATCGAACCTCCAGTTGTTTAAGCCGATAGAGTTATCGCTGTTGATAGATTTAGAGGCGCCTCGAATATGTCTTGAAGCATTCACTGAATCTCGTTCGGTAAGGAGATAAATTCAGGATCGAGATGCCCGACCATGGGGGTGGACATCGCCCGAAGTACGAGCGGATCCACCATGCTCGGACAAGGACCCAGCAACAACCGCTTTGAGGGATTTATCTCTAAACAAGCTGTGTTCATCGTCCACTTCTTGTTACCAATCTGGACAGACCACCTGAATTTATCGGGAAATGATATTCCCCACACATTCCAGGGATTCATTCACAAGTATGGACGGTCTTCGGATGTTCACCAGCGTCTCGTACCTTTAGACGAAGGATACATTCCACTCCGCCGGGTTTTTCTGGATTGATATAAAGTTCGTCGGCCAGAAAATGCAGGGAGGACGATCTCTGTTTCCTTACCAGACTCAAGTAAGCATTGGGCCAAGATTTTTCACTCCCAGAACTGCATAGATCTGGTGACGTGATATATTATCGCGGTTGTCCCAACGTCAAGTGATTAGGTTGGAAATTCTCTAAGCCTTTAAGTCGTTTGAAAACAATTCAATTTAATCGGTCCGCATCACGTGTTAAAACCACTTGAGCCCATAACAGCTAAAGTCTCATTCCTGTGGAATATCCTCACCTGAGAAAAAATCACCTTGTAAAGCGTTCTCGACGTGGTCGAGATGTTCCAGCATTGCGCGTTTCGCCTTACTGATGTTCCTGGCCTTGATTGCTTCTACAATTCTCTTGTGGTCTCGAACTGTTAACTCAACTACACCTGGAATCTTGACTGTTCTTGCCCTGCTCACCTTTCCGATTACCCTCAAACTGATGATAAATCTGGCCAGGATAGGATTCCCAGTGGCCTCAGCGATTTTTTCATGAAGTTCGATATCAGCCTGAAGAAAGATGTCTTGGTCATTTCGATTTTCAACGGCTCTACGAATACACGCTTCAAGCGTCTCGATATCACCTTCTTTCGCCCTCTTTGCAGCCAACTCGGCTGCTAGCACTTCTACGGCTTTCCTGACTTCAAATAGCTGTGCCAGTGACGGGTAATCGATTGTAAAAAAGAATCCGAAAGGTTCGATGAGAAGACTCACATCAAGGGAAGATACATACGTGCCGTCTCCTTGACGCATTTCCAGAATATTCAGAAGGGATAATGCTTTGAGTGATTCCCGGAGAGTTGGGCGACTGACACCCATAAGCTCTGCCAACTCCCTCTCAGGCGGCAATTTATCCCCGGCTCCTAGATGCCTTTCTCGAATCAGTGAAACGATTTTCCGCGCAATCCTTTCATGAATTGCACTCTCCCCGGCTTCTCCGATATTAAAACTGTGTTCCAGTTTGGTTTGGCTCATTCGCTTGCTCTCACTCTTCAACCTACATGCCACCCTTCAGGCAGGCTCAGCGGCTCATATGTTGACCTGCTTCATGATGAATATTCTGGATCTATATCAGATTGGCTCCTGAAGCGTAACAACAAATAACAAGCAGTAGTCCTGAAAGTCCTTCGGTCGGAGGTTGAACAGGTTGAGCAACGAAGAACAATCGTACATAGCCGGGAAAATACAAACTTCTTGATTGATTAAGTCAAACTCCAAATTGTATAAATCAATTCCGCCCCACTCTGATTCCTCGAATTGCCTTCTTTCCGCCCCTTGAGGCGAGTGAGGCGTTGCGTCTCGGCAATGCTGAAATCCATACCTAAAGACCCTTTTATGAACACATCCCAGGCCACTTCGCGTGGCCGAGAAGAAAACTTACCCTGTGATCTACAGTAATGGTATTACCATCCACATAGAGTTGATAGGTGGTAATCGGCATATCATTTAGTGATAATCTGCATATTGCATGTAATTCCTCGTGGTATATGCTAATTGTGGACTATATTGGTAATACCAATTATTTAGTGTGCGTGGTTTTCTAAATCTCTGCGGAGGGCTCCAGCATGGCGTTGAATTCATCAATTCATGATGAGAAACTCCTGGGTACCAGGGCCTTCAAAGGAAGACTCCGTTAATAATGAGGCAGATTGAGGATATCTGATCACGGATTCGATCCAATTTCAATAAGGAGATAGCAGTTATGACAAGACCATGGAAAACCAAAGATTGGTATGTAAGTCCGTGGAACTTCATTCCCCAGGTCACCAATAATTTCTCATTCCAAGACGAAATTAAAATTCACGATGTGACTCTGCGTGATGGTGAGCAGCAAGCAGGAGTGGAGTTTAACAAGGACGATAAGCTCCGTATCGCCGAAAAGCTTGCAGAAGTCGGAGTCCACAGGATCGAAGCCGGAATGCCGGCAGTTTCGAAACAGGATGAGGCTGCCATTAAGGAAATCGTTAACGCGACCTCCCTGCTGAAATCTTCGCCTTCTGCCGCTGCATGATTTCTGATGTAGATCTCGCAGCCGACTGTGGTGTGGATGGAGTTGTGATTGAGATCCCTAGCAGCCGTCATCTCATTGAGCATGCTTACCAGTGGCCACTCGAGCGAGCAATCGAAGATTCAATTCGAGCGACAAGTCACGCCAAGGAGCGCGGCCTCTACACGACTTTCTTCACAATTGACGCCACTCGCGAGGATTTCGAATGGCTCCTTACACTCATAACGAAAGTGGCCAATGAAGGGCATATGGATGCACTGGCGCTAGTGGATACCATGGGAGTGGCCTCCCCACAAGTCATTGATTACTTCACCAAGACGATGAAAGAAAATATAGATAAACCGCTTGAAGCACATTTCCACAATGACTTCGGCATGGGGGTGGCGAATACAATTGCATCCCTTGCAGCTGGAGCGTCCGTTGCTCACACCACCGTAAGTGGCATGGGCGAACGCTCTGGCAATGCATCACTGGAAGACGTCGTTGTCTCATTGGAGGTACTCTACGGCATTGATACCGGCATCGAAGTACCGAAACTGAAGGAGCTGTCTGATCTTTTGGTAAATATGAGCGGTCACCGCTTGCCACGAAACAAATCCATTGTTGGAGAAGACCTATTCACGATTGAGTCAGGTATCGTGGCCGCCTGGCAACAAGTCTGTAAGGGGGACCTGGCAACGGAGGTATTTCCCTTGCATTGGGAGTATCTTGGGCACAAGGAGCCCACGATTGTCCTTGGAAAGGGATCTGGTAGGCCATCAATCGAATATTGGTTGGGGAAAATTGGGCACAAAGAAGGAGTATCCACCGAAAAAATTGATGAGCTGCTCCTGATGGTCAAGACAAAATCTTTAGAGGTTAAGCGCCTCCTCACGGAGGATGAGTTTCAAAAGTTGGTATCAGAAGTCCTCGACTAAGTATCCTTCTGTAGTCTTGTGTTCTCGAGCCCTCAAGGCCGATATCTGCTGGCCTTGAGGGCTGATTTGAATCGCTCGAAACTGTATATGTGGACAGAAACTAGTCGAATATGGAGAGGCACTGATGCTTGAATTCTATCGGACAAATGCAAATCTCCCACGCTTCATCCATATGATCATCGGCTCTACTATCGTGGAAAGATAAGCCAACCTTACGATCCATTACTTCCCTGAATGAGGTCCATGAATGCCTGAGAAGCTGCTAGAGAGATACGGTTTTAATATACTTGAATCCGGCACCGCACTTGATGAAGATGAGGCGGTCAAAATTACATCGGAAATCGGCTTCCCGGTTGCAATGAAAATCGTATCTCCAGACATAATCCATAAGATCGAAGTTGGTGGTGTACTCGTGAACGTTACATCTCCAGAAGGAGCTCGCAATTCGTCTTCTTCGCTGATCAAGTCTAGAATAGTGCCCAGACACGATCCTGGGGTGACTCTATGCAGCGGAAAGACCTGCTCTGGATCCTGGCCTATCCGGTCTACCAGGTGATCGGCACGCTCCGGCATGAAGCCGGCCACGCGCTGGCGGCGATCGCTTTCGGGGGCGTGATCGAGGAATTTGTCTTCCTCCCGACGGAAGGGTATTGGGGGTACGTTCGCTGGGAAGGACCCCATAACCTGTTCACCTTCGGTGCACCCTATCTGCTCGATCTGCTTACCTTCCTCATCTTCTTCGCACTATGCATGCTGCTCGCCTTTCGCCGGCGCTGGGTCTGGCTGAACCTGGTCATCCTGGGCGTCGTTTCGCCGCTGGTCAATTCCGCCTACAACTACCGGCAGAACCCCGGCCGGGTCAACGATGTCACCATCCTGCTCAGAGACGGGAATGCGACGATGGTCCACGCCTATTTCATCCTCACCCTGGGGCTGTACCTGGCGGGTCTGTTCATCCTTTTCAGGCGGGCGAAGATCCATGGCCGCCAGCCCCCGGCGAGCCGCGCGTGGACGGCCGTGCCGCTGATGCTCGGCGCGGCTTTGCTCATCTCGGCCTGCACAACATCTCTGGCCTCGAGCCTCGAACCCCAAGTGAAACCGGCTGGAGTGTCGATCGAGGTTCAAATGGAAACCTCTCTTCTTTAATAACCCCATAGCGCCCCAAAATCCTGGATGGCGATCGGGGGGTAAGTGAAACTACGTTGTACCGATAGACGCGATTTCTCGTGTTCCGTATTCCGATTGATGTGGATTTTGATTTATCTAATATCCCCCTCAGGTCCCCCAATCCCGGAGGGGATGCTTCGCGAGGGGGACTGTGGGGGCATGAGTACGCCCCCGCACCCCCTACAACGTCAACCACCATAGACGTCGGACTGTCCTTCCAGTCAAGCTGCACTGTTCGCCGATGATCAATTTAAAAGCATCGTTGTCATTCACAACCAGAGCGGAAGAGGATATCTCGGGGATTTCCTCGGCCTATGGCCTCGGACTGACACACGTTTTTCATCCCGAGGAGCCTGCGACGAGGGAACCCTGAGACATTCGCTGAAGTACCGCACTTTATGTGTAGGGGGTGGCCGTTCGTCCTGGGTGTTCTTACCAGGATAGGGGGGGATACCCATCTCCCCCTACAGCCCCCCTATAGGGGGGCGAACGGGGGGTGGAAATATATTGAGTAATGCTCTGCGTGAACGGCTAAGGTTCGAGAACCCGAACTCTCCATGCCAGCAGCTACGCTGCTGCGCACCAACAAAGCTGGTGCACTCCACCTCATCCCACACGCCTAAATTCATATCTTTCGTTGTCTCGGGGATTCCTCGGCCTATGGCCTCGGAATGACACACGTTTTTCATCCCGAGGAGCCTGCGACGAGGGAACCCTGAGACATTCGCTGAAGTACCGCACTTTATGTGTAGGGGGTGGCCGTTCGTCCTGGATGTTCCTACCAGGATAGGGGGAGATACCCATCTCCCCTCGCGCAGCATCCTGCAAAGGGCTACAACCCCCCTTCGCGGAGCACCCCTTTAGGGGTTAGGGGGGCGAACGGGGGGGGTACAAGAAGGGGGCGAACGGGGGGTGAAAACATTGAGAGTTGCACTCGGTACGAAGGCCTAGCACTCGAGAATTTGAATTCCACATGCGAGCCGCTGCGCTGATCCTCGTTCCGACCTACCCTTGGATTGCACAACCGGGGATAGAAGCCTGGGTGGGATACCGGCCGCGTATCAGAATGGGTTCTTCTGCCCCCTGCCCTTCGCTGTAGGAATCCAGTCCAACTGGACGAACGGTGCTTCGCGAGGAGGCGGTATTGGATGCCACGGCCGCGTATTACGCCTGGTACGATCAGTCTTTCTCCTGTCACTTATCTGGATTTCGTCCAGAGGGTGGGGAGATCTCGAATGAGCCAGGTAGGTCCATGATCGGCGGCGGTTGACGCGGGATGGGCTCTCTTCCTGGGCTTCACCGGGTGAGTAGGTAGACCACGATGATCGCTTCGATGAGCACGTAGGCTGACAGGATGACGATGTCCGCGGTGAGGGTGCGGTTTCCACTGCCGCTCCTGGGCCTGAACAACCAGGTACCTCTGAACACCGAGTCATCTGAGAGCCCGGGAATATCCCGGCCGAAATGTCCCCGGATGATCATCGCCTGTCTCAGAATCACGATTCCCCACAGGACCAGGAAGAAAACGAGCCCAATATTTTCCATACCACCCTCCTCACTTTACAGATACGTGCGCCAGTTACATGATTATCAACTAATACCGACGCAAAAGATTCTAACCGCCAAGAATTCCCTGCATGGCGGCCTGCACGTTAGCAAAACTATTCAGAAGCACATCCGGCGCGTACTCTGCCAGCTCATCCATGGTGAAGGAACTCGTCGCCACGCTGATCGTCTTCGCCCCAATCGCCTTTCCAGCTTGGATATCGGAAGGCGCATCACCCACCGTGGCAACCTGGAGGCTACCTGCGTCCAACTCAAAATAGTCCAGGGACCTTTCCAGGGCAATTTGCACCAATTCTTGGCGTGAGGAACATTCGTGCCCAAAGGCGCTGACGGGGAAGTAGCGCTTCAAGCCGCTCCGCTCGAGCAGGATCTCTGCGGTCGGACCCAGCGTGCCGGTTGCGAGTGCAAGCCGGACGTAGGCGATTTTCTCGAGTGCAGTGAGTAAGCTCACCGCCCCTGGGAGCAGCGTGGAGGTGAGATCGTCCGGGAGTCTTCGCTGCATCTCTGCGGTCGCGATCTGCATGGCCCGCCCGATATGAAGGCTGATTTCCTCCTCCGGCACCTGCGCGGATGCGCAGATCCTGCGGATCGTCTCCTTCTGTGGAATTCCGTACCGCTTGTGTTTTGGAAGGTTGTTCCCCACATTCCACACCTCCCGTATCGCCCAATTCACACTGGCTATGTGATGGTCGAAGACATCGATCAGCGTCCCATCCAGGTCAAACAGGATCAGGAAAGGCGGTCGATTTTCCAACGGCAGCTCCTTAATATCGCCCCAATTTGGCCAGCACAGGGGAGATCGTGCTTTCAGCCAATTTCCCACAACTCCCTGTTATTTTCAAATGCCTGCTGGAGCGCCATCCGGGAATGCTCGTCCAACCCGAGCATAGGCCGGCGAGGGTAGCCAGGATCCTTGCCCCGCAACCGCAAAAGCTCGTAGGCAGTCGGGATGGAAGGTCCAATATGGAGGATATCCCACAGGATCAAGACCCGCTCTTGCCAGCCCCTGGCATCTTCAGAAGATCCCGACAGGACCGCGGCATGAAACCGCTGCATGACCTCCGGGAAGACATTTGCCAATCCTGCGATGCAGCCTCGAACCCCCATCGCAAACGCTGGAAGCATCAGGCTCTCCGAGCCAATGACGAAGTCGAAACCAGGATTTTGAACCGTCCGCATGGCCATATACAGTTTTCCGATATCGAAACTGCTGTCTTTCAATCCTTTAAGTCCATGGTCGGCCAGGTCTGAGAGCAGTTGGGGAGAGATCGGGTTGCCAGTTGTCTTCGGATTGTCATAGGCATAAACCGGTATTGAGACAGCCTGGATGATCGCCTTGAAGTGTGCGTGGATGGATCGTTCGTCATAGGAAAAGTAGTAAGGCGGAACAGCCGCCACTGCCGAAGCCCCATTTTCCTCGGCATGCCTTGCCAGGCGGACAGACTCATTCGTCGATATCGCGCCGACATGAACAATGAGCGGTTTGCTTGAAATCATGCCTGCCGCGATTTCAAATACCGATTCCCTTTCATCCGGGCTCATCAACGGGCCCGAGCCGTAGGAGCCGCAGACGAAGAACCCGTCCACAAACAGATCCCAAAACCCGAGGAGCGTTTCGAAGCGGTCCCGATCGATCCGCCCCTGGTCATCGAATGGCGTGATGATGGGCGGGAATATTCCTTCTACAGTCATGGCTTATCTCCAACGTTTGTCTTTCCCCGGCTTGCTGCGATGAGAGGTCAATCCAAGAGGATCCGCCCAGCGTGCTCGTTCACGAATCGCCTCGGGTTGGCCAGGTTCAGGTTCTAAACTCCCGGGAATGGTCAGGCTAGACCTCGAGCTTCCTGGGCGATGTTTAACCATTCCCTGGCCGTGTCGGTGATCTTCGCATATTCGCCCTTGTTCACGAATTCAGGGTTCACCAGCTTAGTCGCCCCGGCAACGCCGGCCGCGCCCGCCTTGAACCATTCGGCGAGGTTTTCCACGCTCACCCCACCAACGGCCACGAGCGGGATCTGCTTCATCGGCGCGTTAACTGCTTTGAGGTATTCCGGACCCGCAGGCATGGCCGGGAAAAGCTTGACGGCATCCGAACCCGAATCCCATGCCAGCAAGCACTCTGTTGCCGTGTAGCCTCCAGAAAAGCTCAGGGCTCCATAGCGCTTTGCAAGCTGGATGACCTGAGGACATACCGTCGGGGAAACGATAAAATCTGCGCCGGCAAGGACCGCGATCCGGGCTGAAGCTACATCAAGGACCGTTCCAGCTCCAATCATGATCTGCTCGCCGTACTCATCGTGGATCATCTCGATGTAGTCCGTGGCATGGGGAGTCACCAGTGAGATCTCGACCACATCGATGCCACCCTTCAGCAAGGCCTCCAGCGTCGGTTTGATCCTGTCTGGGGCATCAATTCGAATGATGGCCATTACGCCCACATCGAAGAAATGCTGCAGCTTCTGCAATCTCGCGTTCATCGTTTCACCCTGCCCTTCTCGCCCTTTAGGACAGTCGTCCGTGGACGATGTTTGAATGTCATGAACCCCTCACTTTAGGCAGTAACGCAGATAGGAACCAGGCGATTCGCGCTCATGTTGATAATCGCTCCTTAAGGTATCCCGGAATATGTCCGGGGCTCGGATCGTGTGAAAATACATCCGCAGGTAATTGTCGAGAGTTGTTGTGATGGAGTCAGGGTTCCAGCGGGGCGGCAGCTGACCAAGGGGAACGCTGAGAATGTACTTACCACCCGGCTCCAGCACCCGGTATATTTCTCGAATCACGTCTCCCGGGCACTCGACAAGATGAAGAACATGGATGGCGCAGGCTCCAGAAAGCGAATGGGCTGCAAGAGGGATATGTTCTCCATCAACTTGCAGTAGATGGAGATCAGGATTGCCCAAATGACGCTGCGATGCCTTCAGAGCGGAGAGGTCAACATCGCAATTCAAGATTTCGATCTCCCGATTTTCGGATTGCATGAGCCGTGCGCCGACGCCCAATTCGCAGCCCAGGTCGAGAACCAGACCGGGGTTAAACTCCCTGGCCGCCCAGTGGTACATCTCGGCATGCTGGGAGAGATCGGTTCGCTCTCGAAGTGCGTCCAGAAGTTGCATCGTAATCCGTCCCATGGGAGCCCGGTCCCATCTCGCTCCCTAGAAATCCAACCAGTGTTTCGGGATTCGTCACGAACACCTGCTCCACCAGGCCGTCATCCCATCCATAGCTTCGCAAACGTGGGATGAATGTCTTCAGGATGTACTCAAACCCAGGACCACCCCCGTACGCCTTGAGATAGGATCGGCGCCCCATGTCGCCGGATATCATGATCCGCTCCCCATGGCCCGCTTCCAATAGGCGATTCAACATGAGGATGCGCTGCTCATCGGGCGCGTACTTTATCTTGGAAGGGCCGTCAAACATGACGTTGGCCCCGCGTTCCGCAATGGATTTGAGATACTCGAAGTCCAGGTTTTGATCGAGATGGGCGATCCCGACCCGGGTGAGATCCGCGCCCTCCTCCTCCAACAAGTCCAACTGCTCGTGGACCATCGTTCCCAGCGTTGTATGCGTGATCACCGGACAGCCCGTTGCCTTCTGAGTTCGTCCTGCTGCGCGGGTGTAGCGCTCCTCGATCGGGCGGATAAAACCATAGCTCGTTCCGGCTTTGACAAGACCGGCTTTTGCTCCGGTTCCGTCCATTCCGATCTGGATGTCCGCCAGGCACCGTTCCGCCATCTCCTCCGTCGACATCGCTGCGAGCCAGTCGTCGGCGTAATCACCCCTGTTGAAGCCCGTGATCGCGACGATATGAACCGGTGTCTGCTCCGCTACGCGTACCAGCTCGCGGGCATCCCGGCCATAATCGATGGCGGTGGCATCGACGATCGTGCGGCCGCCTGCCTGGAAGAATAGTTCAAGTTCGCGAAGGATCTTCGGAATGCTGTCGAGTACATAGTCGGGGTCTTCCTTGATGCGCCATAAGGGCGGTCGCGTCAGGATATGCTCATGTGCGTAGGTAAAGCCGGCTTCATCAGCCGCTAGAGGTCCGAGGACTGTCTGTATCAAGTGCGGCTCCTTCCTGGTTTTTGATGAAGGGGCATGATCGCTCGGCTTGTTGGCCTAACAGATCATGCCCCTTTCTAACGCAGAGCTGGCAATTTGACGATCTGGAACGTCAGGTCAATCGGCGGCTGTGGCTGCGGCCGCAGACTGCTTTGGTTGTGAACGCATGAGCCACAGGATTGTTACCAGTACGATTACCCCGATCACGATCGAAGCGACACCATAGGTTCCAAAGCCTGGGACAGGCGAGCCCCCGATCAGGTTGATGAGCCAGTAGATGGGCGCCCAGAGGATGTAATCGCCGCCGCCGAAGTTCAACCCCGTCCCGGCGAAGAAGGCAGCCTGAAGCGGGTAAATTAAGAGGGCGGTTACATCAATCAAGATGCCCATGATGGCCCCAGCGAGGATTGCGCCTACCCAGCCGCCATGCCGGTCGCCAAAAACTCCAGCCAGGGCACCGTCGAAGAAGAAGAAAATCGGCCCTGGGAAGATGATGACCTGCATGCCTAGCGCTACCTGGGCGATCGTGAAGACGACCATCGCTGCAAAGCAGGAGAGGAAGCCCAGGATGACGCCGGTCGGTGAGTACTGGAAGAACAGCGGGAAGTCAAGCGCAGGCTGTGCGCCAGGGAGCAGCTTGCTGGCGATGCCCTCGAAAGCCGGGATCATCGCCGCCAGGAACATGCGGACGCCAAACAGAACAACCGCAACGCCTGCTGCAAAGCCGAACCCTTGCAGGACCAACCAGATAATCCAGTTCTGTCCACCGCTGAGCTGGGAGACCTGGTCTCCGCCGGCAACGGCTCCGATGATGATGTAGAGGATCGGTATGAGCAGTGCGAGCAGGACCGTGTAATCGGTCAGGATCGATAGGATCCCCGGCAGCTCGATCTCACTACTCTTCTTCGACTTAACCAGCTTCCCGGCAAGCGCCCCGGCCGGCAGGTCCATCGTCTGGAGATGCCCGAGGGTGTACAAGCCGTTGGTGAGCGGTTGGGAGAACGGGCGGGCGATGGCTGGCATGATGGTCCAGAACAGCGCCGTCAGCACGGAAGCGAAGATGATCAGCCCGGTCCCACTGAGCGCCAGCGCGGTGGCCCCCACGATCGTGGCGATCGAGGTGTTGAAGAGCATGATATGCCCGGTGAGGAAGACATTCTTGAAGGTGGGGAACGGGAGGATTCGGACCAGGATCAGATGCAGAACGAAGGCAACGACGAAGGCGACAGAGATTTGAACTGCATAAGTCTGCATCGCCACGCCGAACGGCCCGAAGCAGTCTGGAAGCACACCCGTCACGCCGAAGGAATTGTTCAACAGCGATGTCAGTGGAAGCAGTGAACCGAGAAATACCCCGATACCAGCGTTGAGGATGACGATACCGACAACCGTCTTTACAGTACCCTCCAGGACTTCATCTGCATCACGTTTCTGCAGTAGGAGGCCGATCAGTGCCACCAGGCCGAGGAAGATCGGGGCCTGGATGAACACCTCCTGGATAAGAAAGTTAATGACCTGCATTGTCTACTCTCCTTATCGACTTGTTTTTTGTTTCCCGGATGAGCTCTTGATCGTTTTTCCCGTTATCCCTCCCTCACTGTCACTTTGCCAGTCTCTGCGAACTCCTTGAAATACGTGCCCAGCAGCGCATCCAGTTCATCCTTATCGACGAACGACTTGACTGCCAGGACGGGGATGCCAGGGATCTCCCCAACCCGCGGGGCAAGATGATCCTGGGCTACGATGAGATCTGTCTCATGCCCTTTCGCCGTGCCGGCGTCGGCAGCAACGATGGCGGTTTTAATGCCGTATTCCCGTGCGATCTTTTCCAAGATCGTCTTTGCCAACAAACTGCTGCCAAGGCCACAACCGCAAACTGTAACAATCCTCATCCTGCGTGCCATCCTGAGCCTCCTCCATGCGAACGACGGTTTGTGAAGATTTCTATGCCTCAACCCCTCGAGATCGGTTCAAGCTGTTTGGCAACCTGCTCATTAGACTGCGAACGCAAGGGCTCGCGCCGGGTTGTGGATAAAAAGGTCATCCAGTATCTCGTCATCGAAGCCCTGCTCGCTCAATCGTCTTGCGAACTTTCCAGGGACATAAGCCAATCCGGGGCCACCACCATAGGAAATGAAGTAACTCTTACGCGCCAGGTCCCCGCCCCACAGGATCTGCTTCCCATAGCCCGCATCGATCATCCCCCTCAGGAGATCCACGAAGGTCGACTCTGGGAAATACTTCACCCTGGAGGGTGTGTCGTACTGCAGGTAGGCGCCCGTTTCTGCGATTTTCAAATGTGTGTACATATCAGGGTTCCGATCCATATGCCCCACCGTAAAGTGGCGGGCATCGACACCGAAGTTGGTGATCAATTCCACCTGCTCCAGGCCCATGGTTCCATTTTCAGTATGGGAGAAGATCGGTGCGCCTGTCTGCGATGTGTGCTAGGGCTGCGGCTTCGAAAATCTGCATATCGACCGGAGAAATATGTTGGTAGGGCGAGGTCACTTTGATGACGCCTGCCTTTGCCGTAGTCCGATCTAGGTAGGGTCCGTTATAGCTATTGGCATCCATACCCTGCTCGATCTCTTGTATGAAAAGATCCGCCATTTGCCTGGTGGTATAGAAAGAACGCCAATGGGAGTCGAGATAAAATTCCGCTTTTTGGAGGCCAGTACAGGCGATGACGTGCAAGCCGGTTTTCTCTGAAATCTCGACCATGGCTCTTGGGTTTCTACCGCATCCAATCGGGCTCATCTCGACCATCGCCCTGCCGCCGGCCTGCATGAATTGGGTTACTTCCTCGATAACCTTGTCGACATCTGCGATCTTGAAATCAGGGTGCTTGGCAACGATCAGGTCGCGGTCCATGATCAAGTGACCATGAGCATCCGTAAAACCCAGCTCGTCCGGTGAAATCGGGCCCAGGATTGTTCGGATTTCATTCATGTTTTTGCTCGCCTTGGTCAGTGGGAATAGGGGTCAGAAGCACCCCCTGCTCAAGCAGCCCCTGCCTCAGTTCTTCAGGATCGATGTGGTGCGGTTTCGATTGATCGGCAACAGCCAAGGCTGCCGCCAATCCAGCCGCCTCGCCCATCGCCATACATTGTGCAGAATTCCGTGCGGAGGCTTGCGCCTCATGCGTTGCGCTAAGGTTTCGGCCGGCGACAATCAGGTTATCGATTTCCTTCGGGAGCAGGGATCGGTAGGGGATCTGGTAGTATCCGTCCCCTTGGATATACTGCCATCGCACGCTGGCCCCCGCATGGTGATCCTCGATCGGTGCAGAACAGCAAGCAACCCCATCCTCAAATTTACGACCTGAGACGACATCCTGCTCGCTGAGAACATACTCTCCTAGCAGGCGGCGTGTCTCACGAACACCGATATGGCTTGCCGTGAAAACGAGGAATGCCTTCTCAAATCCTGGATGTTCCTTGATCAGAAACCGGGCATATTCATGAGCTTGACGCCGACCCTCGATTTCAGCCCCGGTCAGGGCGAAGGGATCGGTCGCATCAACATTCGGGACGCGGGTGAGGTTTGCGTGAACGAAACCGGGATGAAGCGTGGGATGGATCGAGCCGCCAATTCTCGTAAGCTGATATTCACCGCTGGCTTGTGCCTCGGCCATCAAATTCGTCCGTTCAGCCTGGGTGAGAGAAAACGCGCCCTCGCAATCAACGTTTCCCATGTAGAAGATGGTGCTCAACGACTGCACTGGAAGCTCACCCGAGCCGCTAAGCTCAAATGTTGCCCCAGCCCGAGCGGCGATATCCCCGTCTCCTGTTGCATCGATAACTACTTTCGCACCTACGCTCTGCAATCCTGCCTTGTTTGAAAGAATGACACCCTCGAGGTGAGTACCGTTAACCAAGACCTCGGGAACGAAAGTATGCAGGAGCAGCTGCGCCCCTGCTTCAAGCACCATCTCTTCCAAGACAATTTTGAGTTGTTCGAGATCGTAAGTAACCCCTGTTCCGGCGCCGAATGTGTTCGGTCGGTTGAAGGCGGCTTTTCTCTCAAAAAGACGGTGCACGACTTCGTAGGCAATTCCGCCAACCACTCGAGTCTGGGTTCTCTCCGGGGCTGTAGTACCCGTAAAAAGTATCCACACCCATTACCGTGCGGCTCCCACCGAGCGCACCTTGTGATTCGATCAGCAGCACATCAACACCCCGGCGCGCAGCAGAAATCGCGGCGAGCGTCCCCGCAGAACCTCCTCCGACGATGACCACATCTACATCACACAAGTGCGGGTACTCGATATTCATGTTTCAGCTATGGCCTCTGCCCGAGCGAAGAGCGTATAGATTTCCTCCACGCTTGTGGTGGCTTTTAACTCTTCCAGCAGATCCTTCGTCGAAAGGACTTCGGCGAGTGTCTGCAGCGCTCGGACATGAACTTTCTTATCGATTGCGACGAGGCCGAAGATGATGGATACCGGATCATGCTCCGGATGGCCAAAATTGACCGGGGTGCTCAGCTTGACAAGACACAGCCCTGTCCCGAGCGCGCCATCTTCAGGCCGGGCATGCGGTAGCGCGATCTGGGGAGCGATGACGATATAAGGGCCGAGCTCTTCTGCAGTGCGAATCATTCCATCGATATAGCGGGGCTCGGCGAGTCCTGTATCAACAAGCAAGCTTCCAGCTATGCGAACAGCTTCCTTCCAGCCGGAGGCCTCCATCCCTAACGCAATTCGCTCGGGCGGGATGAGCCCGAGCAAGGAAGGGCTCGCATCGATATTCATATCCTTCTTGCCCGGGGCTTGCATAGAATTCTTCTTCATGCCAAGACTCGCATCCCTACTCGCTGAAACCCATCTTTCTTGAGATTTCAGCCGCGGCCTGCTGAACATGCGCAATCAACTCTGAACCCTTGTCATCGTGTTCCAGCCGTTCGGATGGGCCGCTGATGCTTATTGCCGCAACAACGCTCCCAGCCAAATCAAAGATCGGGGCGCTGAAGCAGGAGACGCCGTCTTCATGTTCTTGGTCGTCCACGGCGTATCCTTGCTCCTTGATACGATCGAGATGAAGAAGCAAATCATCCACATCCGTGATCGTGTTCTCAGTGAACCTCTTAAACGGGTGCGAAGCAAAGTACGTTTTGATTGCCGTTCGGTCCTTGTAAGCCAGAATCACTTTGCCCAGGCCGGTACAGTATGAGGGCGAGCGACCTCCTATGCGGGACGACATTAGCCCAATCGCGTGCAGCCCGTGGAACTTTTCAAGGTAAACCACTTGCATTTGGTCCAGGATCCCAAGGTGCACGGTTTCCGAGGTATGGTCGCGCAGTCGTTCCATCGCAGGCAGCGCTTGTTTTCGAACATCAACCTCATTAAGAAACGCCCCTGCCAATTCCAAGCAAGACAACCCCAGCCAGTATTCCCCTGAACTGCTGTCCTTCTCGATGAAGTTGTGGTCGGTGAGCGTTGCCAGGACGCGAAAGACCGAGCTGGTGTTAACCGATAATTCCCGGCTGATATCGGTAAGGGTTCTCGGCCTTCCATCGGACAGCAGCTTGAGCAATCGCAGCGCCCGATCGATGACACGAATGTTGTAACGGTTTTTCTTGGTTTCCATTCCCGACCCGTAGCACTCGCCAGCGAACATGTTGATCGATTGGAAAGTCGATGAAACAAGAATATGATGTGACTATTTCACTGAGTGAAATGACTTTTTGTTAATAAAACTATAGATGGAATAGTACCGAGGAGTCAATTATGATTTTCGTCATGTTCCGCCGGCCGCCGAGCAGTGAATACAAAGGGGGAACCTCGCGCAGCCGAAAACTCGTCCCCTGATCCGCCGGCGTCCCGAGCGGAGCGAGGGATCCCTTTCCCTACTCCTTGACTGGGCGACCTTGGTATGCTAATCAGAAACGTACACCTTATTCGCTCCCACACCCCCTACAATCTCAACCATCATAGACGTCGGACTGTCCGTTCCAGTCAAGCTGCTCTGGTCGACGGTGATCAGGAGCAGCTGTCTTTTTTGTTCACATTTACAGCAGGAAGAGAAGGTCTCGGGGATTCCTCGGCCTCTAGCCTCGGAAAAACACAAAAGCTAGTCACGGGCGAAGGAATATCTGACCACAACGGGAAATACGCTAGGCCGTTCTTAATAGGGAGGGGGCTGTAGGGGGGTGAAAATAAAGAGAGTTACACTCGCCGTGAACGCTTTGCAATCGAGAACGTAAGTTTCGCCTGCCAGCAGCTAAGCGGCTGCGCACCGGCAACGCTGGTGCACTCCACGCTGCCCTTCGGGCACAGATGTATACCCTTGCGTTGTCTCGGGAATTCCTCGGCTTCCAGCCTCGGAAAAACACAAAAGTTAGTCACGGGCGAAAGAATATCAGACCACGACGGGAAATCCGCTAGGCCGTTCTTAATAGGGAGGGGGTGGTAGGGGGACATCTCCATGTCCCCCTACAGCCCCCCTTTTAGGGGGGCGAACGGGGGGTGAATTAATCTCTGCGGACCCGATAGATGTTGTTCCTCGGGATCCAAAGAATGGGCGTTGTAAAATCTCGATTTATCTAATATCCCCCCTTCAGGTCCCCCAATCCCGGAGGGGATGCTTCGCGAGGGGGACTGTGGGGGCGTGAGTACGCCCCCACACCCCCTACTATCTCAACCATCATAGACGTCGGACTGTCCGTTCCAGTCAAGCTGCTCTGGTCGAAGGTGATCGGGAGCAGCTGTCTTTTTAGTTCACATTTACAGCAGGAAGAGAATGTCTCGGGGATTCCTCGGCTTCCGGCCTCGGAAAGACACATAAGTTAGCCGTTGGCGAAAGGGCAACGACAGGATAAGAGAATATCGCCAGGCCGCACTTTATGTGTAGGGGGTAGTAGGGGGAGATACCCATCTCCCCCTACAGCCCCCCCTTGGGGGGGCGAACGGGGGGGTACAAGAAGTGGGCGAACGGGGGGTGAAAATAAAGAGAGTTACACTCACTGTCAACACTTTGCAATCGAGAACGTAAACTTCGCCTGCCAGCAGCTAAGCCGCTGCGCACCAGCAAAGCTGGTGCACTCCACGACATCCCTCCTGCATAAATTCTTTATCTCGAGATTTCTCGGGGATCCCTCGGCATGTCGCCTCGGAATGACATCGAAGGTTATCCGATCTTCAGGCTCTCCCGAGCAGCTGCCTCGAGCTCATGATCCGGGATGGACCTGCCTGCAGCAGGCAGGCTGCCCCCCTCCCCGTAATCGGCCCGGATCCGTTCCTCCAATTGCGCGATGTGCTCCTTCGCATCCTTGAACCCGAATAACCGGAAGAAGGCCGCCATCGCCCACCGGGCGATGTGTAAACCGCGCTCATCCATGCCCCACAAGAAGGTCAGGCGTGTGCCGCCCTCGACCGGTGAGAGCCGTGTCGTTGTGAGCACACAGGTGTTCAAAGGCAGATCCATGGCATGCGTGTACTCATCGGGTGGCTGCCAATCGACGATCGTCTGACGGGCGACCGACTTCCCGTGCGCACAGTAGTAGACCGCATCGACCCCGATACGGCCGTTCTTCTTCCCGTCCACTCGGGCGGAGTCGGAGGCATTGATGAGGGCTACATACTCCGGCCGGGTCACCACGTCCCAGAGCTGCGCCTTCGCCATCGGGAGGTCGATCTCGTGGATAAAGCCCGCCTCTTCCCGCTTGACCGACCGCGACCTGCGGCCTTTCTCCGCTTCCCAGACGGCGTGCATATCCTGGATATAGGTGGTCAGCTCGCCAAAATCCTGCGGGTGCTCTGTACGCCGCACCATCTGTTCGGCTATCTCGTGGATCCCCAACGCATCGACGGCCGCCTGGGTGTACAGGACATACGCCTTGATCCCGGTCTGTTCCACGACGCTGTTCTTCGTCAGGCGGTGGATCACGTTAACATCGGATCCAACCAGCTCGGTATATGTATGCAGCGGCTCCAGCATGAACGAACCATGATGTACGAGAAACTTCAGATCCAGGTTGGAGATATTGCGGCAAGCCATACAGGTGCAGGTCGTGTTGACCACCATCAGGTTGAGCGCCCGGCGGAAGTCGAGGTAGGTCCGTTCGATCAGTTCGACGATGGTCTGCCCTTGCTGGTAGCTGCCCTGCAGGGCATAGCTGATGACGGCATCACCCTCCAGGCGGGAGATGACGAGCGGCGCCTGCGTATGATCCACGAGCAACGAGAGCAAACTTCTCAAGCTGTCCTGCGCATGTTCGAGTTCGGAGGAATTGAGATAAGTTGTGTAGCCCGTGATGTCAGAGATTACGAGGATACCTGTTTGAGCCGTCGACATACGTCACTCCGCTATCTACTACCAGAAAGGTCCGAATACCTATTGTATACGTTCTTTCCCCTGCTGACGAAGTAAACGGGGAGGGAGGTCGCGATCATGGGTCTTTTCGCATACTCGATGAGAACGTGCTTGTAGCAAATGCACTGAAACCCGAAGATCAATATCGGTCGGACAACAGGAGGGTGGGCAGGTCCGTGAAATACAGCCGGACGATGAGCCATGGCTGCTCTGCTGATACGAGCCGGGCGTTTACCCAGCCCTGCTAGTTTAGGCCTGTCCAAACATGCCCCATGCCCAACCGGGTTCACGACGTAGTATCTGCGTGAACCGCAAGCCTTCACAATAATCATGCCTTGCCTAAGGACCAAGCCCGGGGCGCGCGGGTGTCACGCTCCCCGGGAAGAAAGCGCGGTGAGGTTTCACAAGATGTCCGCAGCATGGTGCTGAATGCTAGATTAGAGACCGTTGACTAGGAGGAGAAGGAAGTGCGTTAGTTGAACGGCGGAGAAACTGGTTGTCGTTCCAGGCTTGTTCGATTTATTCGAAAAGCGGATTTTATCTCATGTGCACAGTGTGAGTAAAAACAACACGGAGGAATTCCTGTCAAGAAGAACCATGCTCCAACTTCATATAGATCCTAGCTGTGCATTATTCCAAATCAGATTTGTGATGGAGTCTCTTTATCGATGAATTGTGATCCATTCGCGGCAACTTTCCACTTTCTCCCAATTGTTGCCGCCCCAGCCAGAAGGCCACATCGCGGCTCCTCCTGGCTGGGGCGATCAAATCACCATGACCTCGCTGCGATCAGGCCAGGTCGAAACGGTCCAGGTTCATGACCTTGTCCCACGCGGCGACAAAGTCCTGCACGAACTTCTCCTGCGCATCCGCACTCGCATAGACTTCCGCCAGGGCCCGCAGCTGGGAGTTCGAGCCGAAGACCAGGTCCACACGCGTGCCGGTCCACTTCAGTTCGCCGCTTGCGCGATCACGCCCCTCGAATACGTCACCGTCTTCCGAGGTCGGTTTCCAGGTCGTGCCCATGTCGAGCAGGTTCACGAAGAAGTCATTCGTGAGCGTCTCCGGCCGCTGGGTGAACACGCCGTGCTGGGACTTTCCGAAGTTGGCATTCAAGACCCGCATGCCGCCAAGCAGGACCGTCATCTCCGGCGCGGTCAGCGTCAGCAGCTGCGCCTTGTCAAGCAGCATCTCCTCGGCCGCGACGGCATAGTGCGCCTTCTGGTAGTTGCGGAAACCGTCCGCCTTCGGTTCGAGCACGGCGAAGGAAGCCACATCGGTTTGCTCCTGCGATAGCGTCCATGCGTCCCGGCGTGAAGGGAACCGTCACGTCGTGACCGGCGTTCTTCGCTGCCTGCTCGACGCCGGCGCAGCCAGCCAGCACGATCAGGTCGGCCAGCGAGACCTTCTTGCCCATCGGACTGCGCACTGTTGAACGCACTCTGGATGCCCTCCAGGGTCTTGAGAACCTTCGCCAGCTGTTTGGGCTGGTTGACTTCCCAATCCACCTGCGGCGCCAGGCGAATGCGGGCGCCGTTGGCACCGCCGCGCTTGTCGGAGCCGCGGAAGGTGGAGGCCGAAGCCCAGGCGGTCGAAACAAGCTCCGGGACGGACAGGCCGGAAGCCAGGATCTTCGCCTTGAGAGCGGCGATGTCTTTCGCATCGATCAGCTTGTGATCGACGGCGGGGATGGGGTCCTGCCAGATGAGCTCTTCGTCCGGAACGTCCGGCCCGAGATAGCGCGCCCGCGGGCCCATGTCACGGTGGGTCAGCTTGAACCAGGCCCGGGCGAAGGCCTCGGCGAACTGGTCGGGATGCTCGTAGAACCGGCGAGCGATCGGCTCATAGATCGGGTCAAAGCGCAGCGACAGGTCAGCCGTGGTCATCATCGGCGGGTGCTTCTTGGACGGGTCGTGCGCATCCGGAATCATGTGCTCGGGTTTGACGTCCTTCGCCACCCACTGGTGGGCGCCAGCCGGGCTTTTGACCAGCTCCCACTCGTAAGTGAAACAGCATCTCCAGGTAGCCGTTATCCCACTGGGTGGGATTGGGCTTCCAGGCGCCTTCGATGCCGCTGCTGGTGGTGTCTACGCCCTACGCCGGTGCCGAAGCGGTTGTGCCAGCCCAGGCCCTGCTCTTCAATCGGAGCAGCTTCCGGCTCGGGCCCGACCAGCGTGACGTCGCCCGCGCCGTGGGCCTTGCCGAACGTGTGTCCGCCGGCGACGAGCGCAACCGTCTCCTCATCGTTCATGGCCATGCGGGCGAAAGTCTCACGGACATCGATGCCGGAAGCCACCGGGTCCGGGTTGCCGTTCGGCCCTTCCGGGTTCACGTAGATGAGACCCATCTGCACGGCCGCAAGCGGGTTTTCAAGATCCCGCTCGCCAGAATAGCGGTTATCGCCCAGCCACTCGTCCTCGGAGCCCCAGTAGATGTCCTTCTCGGGCTCCCAGATGTCCTCACGCCCGCCGGCAAAGCCGAAGGTCTTGAAACCCATCGATTCCAGGGCGACATTTCCGGTGAGCACCATCAGGTCGGCCCAGGAAATTTTCCGGCCGTACTTCTGCTTGATCGGCCAGAGCAGCCGGCGCGCCTTGTCGAGGTTGACGTTGTCGGGCCAGCTGTTGAGGGGCGCAAAGCGCTGGCTGCCGCTGCCTGCGCCGCCGCGGCCGTCGCCGGTGCGGTAGGTGCCGGCGCTGTGCCACGCCATCCGGATGAAGAGCCCACCATAGTGACCCCAGTCGGCCGGCCACCAATCCTGCGAATCGGTCATCAGTTCACGCAGGTCCTTCTTCAAAGCCTTCAGGTCGAGCTTCTTGAACTCCTCGGCGTAGTTGAAATCCTCCCCCATCGGATTGGACTTGGAGGAGTGCTGGTGCAGGATATCGAGGTTCAACTGGTTCGGCCACCAGCTCTCGTTCGACATGCCACCGCCGGCCGTGTGTTTGTGAACCGGGCACTTGCCTTCTTCGCTCATTGCTCTTACTCCTTTTGTTCGTCGTTTTATCGAACGAGTACGCTTCGTTACGCCGTCCTTCATGTCATGCCAATCAGGAAGATGTCTCAGGCGCTCTCTTTCATACAATCCGGGCAAAGTCCATAGAACGAGATCTGGGACCGGAGGATCTTGTATCCTGAGCTGCGTTCCAGCTCCCTGACCAGCCTGGGATCGAAGTCTGCTTCTCCATCGATGATCTTGCCGCAGCGGTTGCAGATCAGGTGTGGATGGGGCTGCGGGCGGTTGCCGTCATAGCGGCTGTCGTCGTGCAGGTCGATCTCCAGCACCTGGTCCATTTCCTTGAGCAGCGCCAGCGTCTTGTAGACCGTGGCATGGCTGATGGTGGGGAACTGGCGCTGGATCCTGGCGTGGAACTCGGTTGCGCTGGGATGGCCCTCGCTGGAGGCGATCAACCGGACCAGCTCGATCCGCTGGGGGGTCAGGCGGTAGCCGCGCTCTTTCAAGGCGGAGATGAGTTCATCGAAGCGGACAGCGGGATCGGGCATCAAATCTCTCTCAATAGTTATTTGTTAATAATAATCATTATTGATTATACTCGGTCGGTTGAAAACAGAAAGGGGGTAGATCATCCGGGCAGGTGCGGCAAATCTGATCTGCGAGTTGAGCAAATGAACCAGGGGAATGTTTACAATCCATAAACCCTCTTAGTGTTGGAATTGTCACGCTGAGATATTGGGCCACCCGCCCACGATTGCTCGTCGTCTCACAAGAAATGTTCTAAATAACCGCTCCTGCATGAATTCGCTCGAGCCATACTTGTTGATCGCCCACAGGATCGCTGGAAAAGTTGCTCGTTTGGACCAAGCGGTACAGAATTGGAGTACCATTATCCTGTTTGGACGGCTAGGTTTGATGCTGGGCCGTCACCATCCTGCCAACCCCGAGCAGTAGGCCACCCGTTTGGAGCGCGCATGAAACTTTCCCTGGTTCTCCCTCTATCCTTCATTGTCCTGATTACGGCTTGTTCTCCTTCCATAGTTCAACCAAGGACAGAAGCCCCAGCTATGGCCCAACTCGAGACGCCGGCTCCAACCTCCACACCAAGCGCGGCGTCCACCCCTACCCTCGCCTCATCCCCAAGCCCTAGCGCGGTACCAGAACACATCATCGGCGTGCGCCAGGTGGACGGCAAGGGCGAATTCTACGACCGGGTCACGGGTGAGACGTTTGTCGTACGCGGGGCAAACTACGTCTACGTTCCGAATGGGGGAACGTACACCACGCAGCTGCTCAAAGTCGGCGTGTACGACGGCGCCCGCACGCGCCAGGATTTCATCAATCTGGCGGACAAGGGCTACAACAGCGTGCGCGTGTTTCTTGATCACTGCAGCGCCGGCGTGGGCTGCATCGGCGACAGCGATAACGTCGGGTTGAACCCGGCTTACCTCGACAACATCGCCGATATGCTCGCCGCCGCCCAGGAGGCCGGCATCTTCATCCAGTTCACCTCCAACGACCTCCCCGACCAGGGCGGCTACGCCGAACAAGCGAACGAGGATGCCGGCGGGACATTCGCCGGCTACCGCAATTCCTACTACCTCACCCCGGGCGCGGTCACGGCGACCCGCCGCTACTGGAGCGACCTGCTGTCCGGCCTGCGGGAACGGTCGGCGGCGACGGATCACGTCCTGGGATGGCAGCTGCTCAACGAACAGTGGATGTTCCTCGACCAGCCGCCGCTGTCGCTCAACAGCGGGGTTGTGCAGACCACGACCGGCTCCTACGACATGAGCGATCCGGAACAGAAGCGGCAGATGGTGAGCGAGGGGCTGATCCACTACATCGCCGAGGTGAAAGCCGCCATCCTCAAGCAGGATCCAGGCGCGCTCGTGACGATGGGCTTTTTCGCCCCGGAGATCGCCGCGCCGGGTTGGTACGTCGAGACGGCTTCGCTGCTCGCCGGCGCCGACCTGGATTACTTCGATTTCCATGCCTACCCCGGTTTCCTATCGCTGGGAGCGTATGCCGAGGCCTTCGGGATGGCCGGCCACGACGCCAAGCCAATCGTGCTCGGGGAATATGGCGCCTTTCGCCATGTTTACCCGGACCTCCTCCCCGGCGCCCGTACCGTCACAGGATGGCAGTCCGCATCGTGTGAATATGGGTTCGATGGTTGGCTCTACTGGACCTATTACCCGGCCGCGGCCAGCGTCGACGACCGCACCTGGGGGCTGACGGACGAGGAGGGGTACCTGCTCGAGCTCCTATCCCCAAATGCGCATCCGGACCCGTGCGAGGAGATCCCCATCGCCAGCGCCAACCTGGCCTTCCAGGCTTCCGTGACGGCCTCCGCCAGCCTGGCGGACGAACCCCCGTCCAACGCCGTGGATGAGAACGCCGAGAGCCAATGGGGTGCGGGCAGGGACGCGCCGCAGTGGATCGAGATCGACCTGGGCGGGTCTTACGACCTGACCGAGATCCGCCTGCTGGTGGCGCAGTGGCCAGAGGGAACGACCTATCACCGCATTCGCGGGCGTAGCGCCGGCGGCAGCTTCCGCGAACTCCACGTCTTCAACCAGTTCACAACCGGCGGCGATTGGCTCATCCTGGCTCCCGAGGTACCGATCGAGGACATCCAGGTCCTGCGCATCGATACGCTCAGCAGCCCCTCCTGGGTTGCCTGGGGAGAGATCCAGGTCTACGGCACTGCGCGTCCCTGAGCCTGCTTATCGCGCGAACCAGAGGGTCCTGCATCGGCTCTGTTATCCTTGGCCGCGTCCCGCCCGTTCGAATAGTCGACTCCCGAAGGATTCCATTGATGAGATCGAACACCTGGGTTCGGAAATCCTGTCTGCTCGGAGCGCTGCTAGTCTGCGCGGCATGCGCTTCGTCGCCCGTTCAGCGTCCAACGGATCCCGCTGAAGCGCAAGCCATGCCCTTGGAAACGGCCGAACAAGCCACCCCCGCACCAGCCGCTACCCTGACCCCGACACCAGATCCTTTCCCGGATCCGGTCCTGCAGGTCATGGGAGAAACCGAGCTGGTCTACGATTGGTCAAGCCAACGCTGCGCTTCAGGCAACATCCCCGACCTACCCGTGCGGGCCTTGCGCGATGCCGAGGGGCAGGTGCAGCTCATCCTCAGCCATACCGAAGCGCTGCGCATGGTAGGGCCAGACCTGGACAACCTGCAAGTGGACTGCCAGGCCATCCACCGATCCGCAAACAACCCTGACCCCGCCGCCTTCCGTGACAACGAGTGGATCGCCTCGACCTACACGCTGGACGGGGAGACCGTGTACGCGCTCGTCCACGACGAGTACCACGGCCAGGAGCATCCCGGACAGTGTCCCTCCGGGGAGTACTTCCAGTGCTGGTACAACGCCGTCACCCTGTTCGTCTCGACCGACGGCGGGGCCAGCTACCAGCCCGCAGCCGAACCGCCCGGCCACCTGGTCGCAGCCTGGCCGCTTGAATACAAGCCCGACGGCGGGATCTACGGGATGTTCAGCCCGAGCAACATCATCCAGGGCCCGGACGATGCGTACTACGCGTTCCTCAAGACGCAGTCTTTCTCGGACGAGCGCCAGACGGTGTGCTTGATGCGCACGACCGACCTCTCCGACCCGGCTTCCTGGCGCTTCTGGGACGGCTCGGACTTCGCTGGCCGCTTTATCGATCCCTATCGTGCCTCCACGGAGGTTGCGCAGCCGCATATCTGCCCAGGCCTCGCAATGGACGAGATCGGCGCGCAGATGATCGAAAGCATAACCTACAATGAATACCTGGGGCGTTACGTCCTGGTCGGCATCAGCGCCGATTTCCTGGAGGGGCGCGAGGTGTGGGGTTTCTTCTACGCCACTTCCTTCGATCTCGTGCATTGGACCCGCCGCAAGCTGCTGATGGAGGTCGAGCTGCCCTGGACCGTGGAGAACCCGGCGCAGGTGAACGTCCTCTACCCGGTCCTGCTCGACCCCGAAAGCGGATCGCGCAACTTCGAGACCACCGGGCAGACGGCCTACCTGTACTTCACCCGCAACAACTTCGGTCACACCAGCCTGGACCGCGATCTGCTCCGCATCCCGGTGGCGTTCTTCCCCTCGACGCAGGCAGTGCAAGCAGAGGATGCAGGCCAATAAGGCTGCCGCGAGCTGCCGTCCGGTTCGGCGTACGATTTCGGGTTGCTCGCTGCAATGGGAGTCACGCACGCCGGGAACCCAGAGTTCTTCCAGGGCGGCGAGACGCTAGTTGGGGGACATGCTCAACGCAAGGCCGGCCAATTGACCAGGATCAAGATGACCCGTGCAATCGCCATGATTGGCGGGTAAGGGAGATCGAAACCCCACCAGTAGACAGCTCCCGGGAGGAGCAAGCCAAGCGAGAGGATCCCACCAATTCCGCGTCCTTCCCACAGAAGCCAGCCTGCAGGCAGTTCAAGCAGCGCGATGAGCAAGAAACCGAGCAGGAGCGGGATAGATGTAGTCAGACCACGCCGTTCAAACCCACCGCCCCCGTATGCTGTAAAACCAAACACAAGGGGCAGATCGCGGCCAGAAGCCAGATTGCGGATGGCCATGATGCACGGAATGCCTAACCCCACGCCTGAGATCCATACAAGAACAGCAGCGATACGGAGCGAAGTCGGGATGACCATACTTGCGCCTCCTAACAAGATGGGATAACCAACGAATCTACCACCAAATAACCAGCGCAGGCCTGCCAGCGTTGAGCTTCTTGAAGCATCAGCGAAGCGATCCAGGGCATGCCTTTGGGTGCCGGTCGCCTCCCGCGAGACATTAGCCAGCCTTTCCCCAAGGAGATTATGGATAACAACTAAAATTCTTTCTGCGGATCAATTGGCTAGAAGAAACCTCTCCAAAATTCGGTTGAAGGCTTGGCCCGGCTAACTATATTTAACCAGTCTGCAATTGCCTCAAGTTCCTGCGTAACCTTAAAGTCATCAATTTCATGAGCCCTCCAAGCCAACCATGCATGACTGAAAGTTCTTGGAAGGACTGCTGGAGGATATACGGCATCGTTCTCTAGCATGGCAATCAAATCATCCCCTACCCACTCAGGGTCTAGCCTTTCGTGATATTTCAATTCAGCAGTTCGGGGACCATGCCTAATGACTAGGGAATCACGAGTAAGGTGAAGATCATAGGTATCTTCATGCCCCCATCTTGGAGAATAGATCTTCAATTTGACATCAGTCTCGGACATCAATATCCCTTCTTTAGTTTCCGTACCATGCTTATGAATAGTACTTTGAAATCATGGATGTAGGCCGTGCTGACATATGATTATATGGAGAGTTGTCCTCCATTCCATGGCCAAACTATCTCATACCGCTGAGCATGCGGTTTCATTTAGCCGCCGATCGCAATAGGAGTCAATCTCTCGAATTGAGGCTTCCCCTCACCCCTCCCCCCTCGCCAACCTGGCCAGCACGAGTTCCGCCAGGTCGCGCGGTTCGAACGGCTTCTGGATGAAGTCCTCCGCCCGAAGATCCCCATTGAAATGAGCCCTGCTCTCCTGGCGGGCGGTCAGGAACAGGAACGGGATCCGGCGCCACGCGCGCCTCTCCCGCACACGCTCGTAGAACGCCTCGCCGCTCATGCCCGGCATCAGGATGTCCGACAGGATCAGGTCCGGGACCTCACGCTCGAGCAGTTCCAGCGCCTGGAAGGCGTTCTCTGCGACGAGCACCTCGAACCCGTACAGGCTCAGCAGGTCGAACAGCCCGGAACGCAAACCCTCGTCGTCATCGACGACGAGCAGCTTCGGTCTTCGACTGCATCACGGCCGTTATCGCTTCCCAATCGGCTTCCTTTCATGTCAATCCAAGTTTCCACGCGCCGACCCGCCCGCCGGCCCGGGCCGCTCCGCACATCCCCTATCAAACAAACCCCCGGACGATCAGGCGATCCGCCCTCCGGCCTCGACCGGCCCCTCGAGCCGCTCACGCAAGGCCAACGAGAACTCCTCCAGGTTCACCGCCCGCACGCTGGCGACCTGCGCCTGCTCGCGTGCGGAAAGCGGGAACTCGTCGATGGCGGCCCCCGGGCTCAGCAGCAGCTTCTCTCGGAAGCTGCGCTCGGTGAGCGCCCGGCCGATCATGCGCTGCAAGGCTAGTGTCGTCATCTCTCCCTCCTCTTCCATCTAGCATCAGGATCCCGGCTGTGCTGACGGCCGGGTTCGCCTCATGAAACGCTGCTCTCCCGCCTGCTCCCGACCCGCTCGGCCGGCGAACAGCAGCCCGTAGGCCAGCCGGCCGCCCCGGCCATGATGAACAGGTCACCGGCGCTGAATGTCGCCGAAACCGGGAAGACCTCCGGCGTGCTCACGACATCGCTCAAGGACTGCAGCCGGGTCTGGCCTGCCGGCAGCACGATGTCCTTGCTCCCGACGACGAAGGCCTCCCCGCCGCGCTCGACGACCAGGTCCAGGTGCCCGGAGCGCGCCAGGGCCTCCGGCGTAACCGGCATGTAGCCGCCGTTGGCCACGATGACGGCCAGGTTCAGCGCTGCGCCGGCCAGGATGAGCTTCATCCCGCCCAACCCGCGGTTGGCCCACAGGAAGGCGAGCAGCAGCGCATAGCTGGCGATCATCACCAGCGGCCGCAGCCCGAGCACGACGGGCGTCCCCCGTCTGCGGGAAGAGCACCAGACCGAACTGCAGCGCAAACATCGCCAGCGGGAGCCAGCCGTGGCGCAGTTCGACCTGCCCCAGCCGGCGCAGATCCCCGCCGCGCATAACCCCGGCCAGGACGGCCAGCACCACCGCGAGGACCAGGTAGGTCATCGCCTACGCCCTGGCTGCAAGCAAGAAAATGGGGTGGAGATTCCCCTCACCGTATCAATCGGTGCCCTCCACCCCGCTGGCTGTTTCAAAATCAGCAACTGGGGTCGTATTCAGGTGCGGCTACCAGCCCGTCGTCTCCGGCGCACCCACGGCCATGATCAGCGCCAGGAGGGTGAGCAGCAGGTAGAGCGCCCGCCAGTAGGTCCCACGCAGCTTTTTCATCTTCCACTCCTTCGATCAGGGTTTCAACGATCCACTGTCCTCGGCTTCAATAAGGCTAGCCCTACCCTCTGAGCAAGGCTCTTACTGACGGGACAGAAAAAAGCACCCCGGTCGGGATGCCCTGGTTTTTCGGCATGGATTGATTTGTATCGGTTCCTGACTTATTTGACCGCTTTCACCCTGCCCTGGATCTGCTCGTAGAGCGCCCGCGTCTCCTCCCCGGGCGGCAGGTCCATCTCCGCCTCGAGCAGCGCTTCCAGCTGCAGGTAGTGCCGCAGCGCCTCCTTGTGCCGGCCGGCGCCCGAGAGCGCCGCCATCAAGCCCCGGTGCAGCGCCTCCTGGAAGGGCTCGACCTCGACCGCCTGCTGGTAATGCCCGGCCGCCCGGTCGAAACGCCCGCCTCCCATCTCGAGCTCCGCCAGGTCGGAGAGCGCCTGGACGACCATGCGCTGGTAAGCCTCCCGCCGGACCACGCACCAATCCGAGTAGACTGCTGGCAGGAACTCCCCACGGTAGAGCCCGATCGCCTGTTCGAGCAGCACAGCCGGGTCGTCGCTGCCTTTCGCCTGGCCGATCATATTCCTGGAACGTCCGCGCGTCATAGCGGTGTTCGATCTCCCTGTCGATGACGTAGACCCCCTCTGCGTTGTCGTAGCGGATCAGGCCTTTCGGCAGCAGCCGCCGCATGCGGTACAGGCTGGCATGGAACACGCTCTGCGCCTTGGCCGGCGAGTACTCCGGCCAGAAGGCATCCAGGATCACCTCCCGCCGGACCGGCTCGTGCTCGAAAAGGTAGAAGAAAAGCTCCTTCACCAGCGGACCCTTCCACTCGGTATGGGCGATGGCCGCCCCGTCGACCTTCACGACCGCCTCCCCGAAGCCGAGCACTTCCACAACCGGGTCGGCGGCGGGCGAACGCACGCCTTCCGCCTGCCGGGCTGGGGAGGGCTTGAACTTGCGGATGCGTTCGAGCAGCCCATCCACGCCCTCGATGCCCGCCTCGAACCTGGCTCGCTCAAGGAAGGCGGTCATCCGGCTGCCATCCACCACGAGCAGGTGGGGATGCTTGATCTCACGCGCCAGGCGCAGGGCGGTTTCGAGCTGATCGCAGGCAGGTTCGAATTCTCCCTGCTTGAATGCCGTATGTCCGGCCCAGAGATGCGCCCGGGTCAGCTCACGCTGGCCGCCGGCCAGCGAGAGCTTGGCGACGGCGTCCTTGAACGAAACCCCAGCTTCTTCCAGCTGGCCATGGTCGTGGGCAACCATCCCCCTTGCGAGCGAGACGAGCCCCTGCAGGTAGCCGGAGCGCTCCTCGCCTGAGAGCCGGCCGGCCTGGTCCAGCAGCCGCTCCGCATGCTCCCAGGCCTCGTCCACCCGGTACAGGTTCGCCAGCGCACACAGGCAGTACACCTCCAGGAAGGCGTCCTGCGTCTTTCTGGCCGCATCGAGACCGGCCTGGAAGTGCGCCTGGGCCTCCCCTACCGCCTGCAGGTCGGCGTAGAGATCGCCCAGGCTGGCGAGCACGACCGCTTCCGTGTGCAAGTGCCCGACCTCGCGCGCATCCTGCAAGGCTTGCAGGAAGATCACCCGGGCCTGCTCATACTCGCCCTGGTAGTAGTGGCCGACACCGATGTTGTTTTGCAATTCGGCGATCCGCCAGCGGTTGCCGAGCTGCTTCAGGATGTCCAGGGCCCGGCTGTAATGCTCCTGCGCTTCAAGCGGGTTGCCCATGCGACGGGCGGTCGTCCCCAACCCCTGGAGCAGGACCGATTGGTGGTACAGGTCGCCGGCGTGTTCGTACAGCTCCAGCGAACGGCGGAATTCCGCCTTGGCCCGCTCAAGCTCTCCCGCCAGGTGATGGTACTCCCCGATAATGCGGTGCGCCTGGGCCTGCATGGCGGGGTCGAGGCCGTCGTCCTCGATCCCGCGCAGCGCGGCTTCCGCCATATCGCGAGCCTTCTCCAGCGCACCACCGTAGTGGTGGACCAGGGCCTCGTGGATCTGGACAGCCCGCACACCCTGCGCGTCGTCCTGCCCGGCATAAAGCTGGCCGGCCTGGTGGTAGAGCTCCAGCGCCCGGTCGAATTCCCCGCGCTGGCGGCAGAGCCGCCCGCGCATGATGAGCAGCGCCGGGTCGGCCGCCAGGCTTTGCGGCCTGACCGAATCCAGCCAGCGCGCCAGCGTGACCAGCCGCCCCTCCCGGTAGGTCGCCTCCATCTGGGCTTTAAGGACCTCGATCGCCTCCGCCTCCGCCCTGGCGTTGAGGAAGTGCCCGAGCCCTGCCTCCCAATCCCCGGCGGCCAGGAGCAACTTCCCCGCACTTCTATCGAGCGCGGCCCTCTCCACCTGGTCGTCCGGTTCGAACTGCCGCCGCAGGAAATCCTGGAACAGCGCGTGGTAGCGGTAGCTCCTTTCCTCCCCGGATAGGCGCAGCAGGAAGAGGTTGGCATGTTCGAGGTACTCGAGCAGCTCTTCCGAGTTGGAAATGCCCAGCAGCCGGTCGCAGAGCCCCGGGGTCATCACGTTCAAGATGGAGGTCGCCTTCAGGAAGCGCTTGATCTCGTCCGTCTGCTGGTCGTAGATCTCCTGGGCAAGGTAATCGAAGACCTGCTCATCACGCGCTTTGGCGGCGCTGATCGAACGGATCAAGCCCTTCCACAGGGTGTGCGTCCCGAGCAGGATGCCCGTAATCCAGCCTTCGGTCTCCGCGGCCAGCTGTTCAGCTTCTTCGAGCGGAATGTGCAGGTTGTGGTTCTGGGCCAGGTAAGCCTGGATCTCCCCTGGCGTAAAGGCCAGGTCCTCGCTTCCCAGGCCAGCGATCTCCTGCCTGGCGGTGAGCGTAAGGTAAGGCAGATCAGGCATGACCCGGCTGGCCAGGACCAGGCAGCAGTTGTCCGGCTGGTGATCGAGGAACCAGCTGACCAGCTCGACGATCGTTTCATTGACAGCAGCGAACTGGAAATCGTCGATCAGGATGACGAAATACTCGGAAATCGACTCCTGGATGGCGTTCACCAGCGATTGGAGCGTGTTCTTCAGGTCCTGCTCCTGCGACCTGTTCTCCAACCTCGACAGGTTCGGCGAATGCGCAAATTCCGGGAAGGTCTCGGAGATCGCAGCCACCAAGTAAGTCAGGAACCGCCAGGGATCGTTATCGGAGGCATCCATGGCGTACCAGCAGGCGGGGAGCTCGGTGTCCTGCAGGAAATCGATCAAGAGCGAGGTCTTGCCATAGCCGGGTGAGGCCGAGATCAAGAGCAGCTTGCGGTTGACGTGATCGTGGATGAAGTCGACCAGGCGCTCGCGATGCAGCAAGCCAACCCGCCGCTGGGGTGGAACGATCCTTGTTTTAACCACATTGTGGGCAGACGGTGCGGTCACTCAAGAATCCTTTATCGCGGGACGCGGTGTACAAACTAGGTTACGCACACAGGTCCCGGCAAGCTCAAGCACCAGGCGTGCTGGTCCTGTCACCGATCCATATCAACGATTCGAGCCTGCGGCGAATCCTATTGACGATTGGGAAGGAGCGCAATCGTGACTTCATTCCTGGTTGGCGTCATGCTGCAAGCCTGCTGAACCGGGATTCCGGATTGATGCAGTAGTCGCATGCTGCATGAAACCGAATGCCCTGGACCGATCGGCCGGAGGTGGGTGTTAGGCGCTGTCGCGCATGGCTTGTCCTGTGGCCTGCCCGAGGTCAACCGCGGCAAAGTCCGCGGCGGATGTATCCAGGAAGTTTGCGGCAAACTCGAGGAAGCGCTGCACGTCGGAGAAGTTCGTCGCCAGGCCGACCGAGATGCGCACGGCGCCGATCTCCCGGTCATGGTCCGCGGCGAACCTGCGCCTGAAGGCGTCGAAATCCAGCCCGTTCCCCGATTCGAAATAGGGTGTGATCTCCGATCGGTCGACCTTGAAGGCGATCTCGCCTGCACCCGGGTTGCAGAAGCACCCTGTCCGCAGCGAGATCATGGCTTCGTTGGCCAGGACTTCTACCAGGCGGAGGTCGAATGCCTTGCCATCTTGATCGACCAGGTTGAAGGCGATCGTCCCCCCGCGATCCGCCGTCTCCTGCGGCCCATGGATCGCGCATAACGGCCGGCCGCTGGCATGCCGCAGGGCCCCCATCTGTTCCAACAACCAGCCTGTCAGGCACGTCACCCGGGCATGAATGACATCGATCCCGATCGCATCAAGGTGATCCAGGCCTGCCTCCACAGCCGGGTAGGCCAGGTAGTTGATCGTGCCGTCTTCGAAGGCTGCCGCCCCCTCCGCCAGGAAGTGGCCGTCCGCCTGCACGCTGGCAATCTTGATCGTGCCGCCGGCGAACCACGGGCGGACGAGCTTCGCCAGCGCATCTTTGCGCGCCAGCAGGCAGCCGATCCCGGTCGGGAAGCCGAACATCTTGTAGAACGAAAGCGAGACGAAATCCGGCAGCCAGCGGCCGAGGTCGAGCCGGTTGGTCGGGGCGAAGGCAGCCGCATCGAGCAGGACGTCCCAGCCATGCTCGTGCGCGTCCTCGATCAATTCCAGCGGATGCTGGGCGCCGCTGAAATTGGACTGCGCCGGGAAGGCAAACAGACCGGCACCACTCCCCTGGCCTTCAGCTAGCAGTTCATGCACGCGCGATCGATCGAGGCGCATCGTATCCGGGGCAACCGGTGCATAGGCGATCGCAGCGCCTTTGATGCGCGCAAACTCACGGATGCCGTTGACCGAGTTGTGGTTGTCGTAGGTCAGCAGGAAGCGAGATCCTGGTCCGAAGGGATACGATTCGCCCACCAGTTTCAGCGCCCCGCTGGCGTTGGGGGTGAAGACGGCGACGTACTCATCGGGGGAGGCGTTGAAGTAGGCCAGCACACGCTCGCGCGCCTTCTCGACCAGGTCTGTCATCGCCTGCGAGGTGGGGTTGGTCGAATGCGGGTTGCCGTAAACGTTGTCCTTCAGCAGCTGGAAGTGCGCCTCGAGCTGGCTTTGCGCGTAGAGGCATCCACCGGTGTAGTCCAGGTAGGTGTGGCCGAGACGGTCCAGGCGGGCGTACTCGCGCGCTCGAAGGTCATCGAGCTCGGCCGTCTCCTTGAACGCTGGATAGGCCTCGATGAAATCCAGGTAAGCGGGTTCATCACGTACACGGACCTTCTGGCTGCCATCTGCCATGGTTCTAAACTCCATCGAGTAGGTGTGTGCCCTGGTCAAGCATTGCGCCGGATCTTGCCTGCCCCGGACGATAGGGGAGCGGCGGCATCCGAGGCGTCGGCCTGCGCTGTGCAATTATAGACCCTCGGCTCACCGCGCCCCCCTTTAAGGGAAGCAGTTTTAGGCCCTTACGTTCTCTACGGCTGCATGGGGATCGAGTTCGGATCATCCGATACGCGCTCGTACACCACGTAGCCGCTCCAATTCCAATCCGGCAACTCGGCAAAGATGCTCAGGGTTGTATCGCTGCACTCATACGGTGCGCCTTCATCCGTCGCCTGCGGCGAATCGTCCTTGGGCGTCGTCACCTGGGGATCGGAGGAGAAGGTTCCCAACGGGCCCGAGACGGTGGTGACGGTCACCTGCTGGAAATCGCTGGTCTCTTCGACCAACTGCAGCAGCACACCGCCCTCGGCGTTGTACGTGCCCGTGGCGATCCCATCCACGGTGCTGGTGAGGTGGGATACGTTGCCACCCACGTTCGGCCCCTGCCAGATCGTGGTGTAGCCCTCGGTGATGCTCTTGTAGGTCGAATCTTCGTAGAAGACATATCGCCGCAATCCCGCCACCGTATCGAGCTGGGTCTCCTGGTCGGCAGTCCCGGCGATGACTGCATCCCAGTAGTCGCTGTTGGCGATGGCCGTCTCCCAAACCCCGACCAGGCACTGGTCGCACTCATTCTCCTCCTCCAGCTCGACCGAAATGTCAAAGGTCGCCGCAGTCGAGGAGATTGAACCGGGCAAGGTCGTCGTCAGCACCTCGATGTAACCGACCGGATCTTCGCATGCGGCAACGCTCTCCGGAAGAGGGACCCAATCCCCGGCACCGTCCTTCCTTGCACGCTCGAATGCTTTCTCACCCTCAAGCTCCAATCCAAGCTCGTAGCGCATCTCGGGCTCAAAGAGCAGGCTGGCGCGTTCGACCTGGAACGCCTTCGCCTCCATCCGCAGTGGACCCATGGTCGGGAAAATGACCACATTTTCTGGCGCGATGAGCCGCTCACCCGGGAGGAATTCCTGGCTGGTGTCCATGATCTTTCCCTGCATGTAGGCTTCGGCGAAATCCTGGAAAAGCAAGTCCATCCCTGGCAAACCGCTCAGGTAGGCTTGCATGGCCGCGTGTCCTGATGTCGGCATCCCATCCAGGAATGTGATCAGCCAGGGGTCGCCATAGGTGTTGGCCAGGAACTGGAAGAAAACCGTGTTCTCATAACTCATCTCGAAGATGGATTGCTCCACGGACTTGACGTGGAATTTGTAGACGAACTTGTGCTCACGATTTATCGTTGGATAGACATAATTGCTGAAATACTCCGCCATGCCCTCGTTGTACCAGCTTAAATCCTCATAACCGCTCAGGCCTTTGCGCCACAAATGGATGCAGTGGAACATCTCATGGGCGATTAGCTGCTTGAAGTCATCGATCTCCATCGCCATGCCCCCCTGGAAGACCGTGATCGGGCAAGCCCTCGATCCCAACTCACCAGGATCGAAAGCGGGCACCATGGCCAGGCCTTGCGCTGGCCCGCCGATCGCCGTGGCTGGAATGGGCGTGAAGACGATGTCGATCGATCGGACCTGGACCAGCTCGCTGTACTTGGCCTGGCTTTCCTTCAAGGCATCAAAGGCAGCCTTGATGTGTGCCATCTCATTTGGGTTCTCGTGCATTTGGGTCGGATAGTAAACCCAGAATTCATAGCCACCAGCGTTGAAGCTGTCGTACAGCAGGCAGGTCGGTGACGGGCCTTCGCTCTCGGGGAAACCTTCATGCCAGACCTCGCTGCATGATATCTGGCGGCTCAACCCGGGCAGCTTTTGCCCCTCATTCGCCTCGAAAGATTCGGATGGGGCGGCATAGCGCGCCAGCGCTTCCTGCGGCGGTGCGATCACGCGCAGCAGCCGCTCCAGCTCGGCTTTCAATTCAGGATCATCACTCTCCTGGTACAACCGGTAGGCAATCTCGGTCAATCCCCAACCACTGTTGAACTCGATCCCGCCCGGTGCCTCCAGCTCGATCGCTGATCCATCACCCTCCCCGGCCAGGGAACGCATCAAGCCCAACACACCGTCTGCAATATCAAGCTCACCGGCTTCGACTTGCTCGAGCATGAGGTCCAACGCTTCGGCTGGTTGGGGCTCGACATAAACCGGGTTGCCCTCGGTGTCGATAGAAATCAGGTTCGGGCAGCGCGGTTGCGGTTGGCGCTTGTACTGGATCCTCCCCAGCGCCAGTTCCTTCTGCATCGGGCGCGGATGATCGACAGCCGGTGAGCAAGATGACGGCGAGGCTCAGTGCGATGGGCAGTTTTCTAAAGGACATGTTCGCTCCTGGAGGAACGATGGCAGGCTGGATACAGACATTCGATCAATGGGGATTAACCAGCCGCTGTGACCAGATCGATAAACACCCATATAGGATAATATCTATCTAGTTTATTGCCAACAGGGTGGGCTCTCCGGTTGGTTTTTTCCGGGTTTCCGTTTCGAAATTATGGTATCCGGAAGGGGTAGGCCTCGTACTCAGCCGGGGTCATGTCGAGCGCGTTGTTCGTGTACAGGTTGAGCACCAAGCGGATGCCGATGATGACGGTAAAAAGCAGGAACCCGGTTTGGTCAGGGATCATCGTGAAGAAGGGCAGCAAGAAGACCCAGAAGGCGAGGTTGTACAACCTGCGTACAAACGCCAGCGGATGGAAAAACGCTTGCTGCACGTTGGCCGGTTCAGTCGTATGCTCGCGGAGCCATGCGAACCGCATGGACGTGTGGAATTCGATGCCCAGTCAATACACGACACCGATCAACGCCAGCCCGATCAACCCGCCCCTGGTCGTCCACAGACCGCTCGAAAAGGCGTAGACGATGTACAGCGCGGCTGGAACCCCCAGCCCCAGGGTGAGGATGTTGTTCCAGCGCACGGTCAGGAATTGCTCTTTGGTCATCGCCTTCTTCCTTTAATTGGGGGCAGCCGCATACATTCCGAGCTGTCATCCGACAGTGACAACCAGGTTGCCCTGCTTCGCACCGCTCTCGACGTAGTGATGCGCCGCGACGATCTGCTCCAGCGGATAAGTGCGATCGATCACCGTCCGCAGCTCGCCTCGCTCGATCAGCCCCCTCACGTAGTCGAGATCCCCGGCGGTCGGGCTGGAGGCCTGCATGATGACCTTGCGCTTGCTCGTCAGCCGCGTCCAGGTCCCCGCCACCATCTGTGAAACCGGGTTGGCCAGGAGGTAGGTGCCATCCGGCTTGAGAACCCTGTTCCCACGTGAGAATTTCACCTTTCCGACCACGTCGAAGATGACATCGTAGACGACATCCCCTTCGGTGAAATCCTCCCGGGTGTAATCGAGCACGTGATCGGCGCCGAGCTCGCGCAGCATGGGCAGCTTCTCACCGCTGTCGACGGCGGTCACCTCCGCACCTTCAAGCTTGGCCAACTGCACGGCGAAGACGCCGATGCTGCCCCCCGCCCCGTTGATCAGGATTTTATCCCCGGGCTTCAATCCGGCCAGGCGGATGAAGTGCAGCGCATCGCGCGCACCGAAGGGAACCGTCGCAGCTTCCTCAAAGCTCATGTTTTCCGGCTTGAGCGCCACACCGCCCCCCATATCGCCCGCGTGTTCGGACACGCAGATGTACTCGGCCGCGGCGCCGAATTTCATGCCGTTGGCGCCGTAGACCTGGTCCCCAACCTGGAAGCGGGTCACGTTTGCCCCTACCGCCTCGACCTCGCCCGCCAGCTCCGTCCCGGGGATCGTCGTCCCCCGCGGCTTGAGCACCCCGACCCACAGGCGGATCGGCAAGCCCAGGATGAGCGGGAACTTGAGGCTGCGCATCTCGCAGTCGCCGGCTGTGACCGTCGTGGCGTGGACGCGGATGAGGATCTCATCTTCCTTGGGGGTGGGTTTGTCGACCTCCCGTACTTGAAGCACTTCCGGTGGTCCGTACTTCGTCCAGACAATGGCTCTCATAGGCGTTCCATTCGGTTTGCTTTCTCCTCGCTCATGGATTGGCATTCAGGGAAACGACTACATTTCCGCGCTTATGGCCGCCCTCGACATAGCGGTGCGCCTCGATGATTTGCTCGAAGGGATAGGTGCGGTCGATCACCGCTCTCAACTCGCCCGCCTCCACCAGCTCTTTGATGAAGCGCAGATCGGCTTGTTTTTCGCTCGTCGACGATCGGACCGATAGGGTCGCGCCTTGGTCCTTCAAGAGGCGCTTCCCTTGAGCAGCGGTCAGTTTTCCGACGGCGTCGAAAACGACGTCATAGCGCTCGCTGTGTTCGCCAAGATCGTCGCGGGTGTAATCGAGTACCGCTGCAGCGCCCAGCGAACGGACCATCTCGAGGTTGGCCGTGCTGCATACACCGGTCACGTCAGCACCAAAGTGTCGTGCGAGCTGCACGGCATAGGTACCGACGCTCCCCGAAGCCCCGTAAATGAGCACCTGCTGACCAGGCTGGATGTCTCCCTTCCTGAGAATGTGCAAGGCAGTGTTCGCACCAACCGGGACGGCGGCGGCCTCTTCGAAGGTCATGTTCTCCGGTTTCAGCGCCAGCATCCCTTCTTCGGGCAGACAGATGTACTCGGCGTACGCACCGCCCTTGTTGCCGGTCGAGGCGAAGACCGGGTCACCGACCTTGAACTGCGTCACCTGCGCCCCGACCGCTTCGATTTCCCCGGCCAGCTCATGCCCGAGGAAGGTATTCCTCCTCAGACCGAACGCCAAACCAAATACCAGCCGCAGCGGGCCCCTGAGCTTGCGCATGACCACATCGCCGGAGGTCACCGTCGTGGCGTGGATGCGGATAAGGACCTCGTGCTCCCCTGGCTCAGGCTTGGGGAGCTCCGCCAACTGCATGACCTCGGGGGGACCACCCTTTGCGCAGATGATTGCTCTCATGATTTCGCTTTACCTTCTGTAGCGGCCATTCCCAAGCATACCAAATTGCCATAACTTTAGCGCAGATAGAGTCGATAAAAGAAAATCCCTTGCCCAGAAGTGCAGGGCATGTGGGATGAATATCACTGGCAACTTGTAGCGTCATGCTTTGGGGGCTTGAATAAGACACCCCGGGAGATGCTCTCCCGGGGTGACTAAACTGGCATAGTTGCGGGTTACGCCGGCGGGGGGATCGGCGTCCTGGTCGGGGTGGCCGGGACGACCGTGGGGGTCGGGGTCGGCGTGACCGTGCTGGTAGGTGTATCGGCTGGCGTGGGCATCGGGGTGAACTGCGGAAGCCCGCTGCAGTCCCCGGTGACGAAGCCATACCTTTCGGCGCTGGGGACAGTGCACTGCAGGCTCGAGAGCGGTCCCAGCACGTACCAGTAGAAGCCATCCGTGCTCATCCCAACGACCGGCGCTGTTTGACCAGGGGTGAAACTGTCGATGGCTTCGAAGCGGGTATCGGACCCCTCCCGGCAGAAGAGATTGACCAGCGCCTCGTAGGTACAAACGCCCGCCTCCGCCGTCGGTTCTTCTACCACCACGACTCCCTCCTCGGTGGGTGCAGCTGCCGGCTCCTCCTCGGTCTCATCGACGACCTGGACCATGATCGAGGTCGGCGGTCCGTATTCCCCAGAAACATCCATTGCCCGGATAGATAGTTCATAGATCCCTGCTTCAGTCGGGTTCCAGAGCTGCGTAATATACGCCAGGCTCTCCCCGTACTGATCTGCTGGGACGTCGTTCATGGCGATCGGCACGCCATCGACCGAGAGTTCGAAGGCTGCGATGCCCTCCGGGCTGTTGGCATGCGAGATCACTTCATGGGCCCCTAACGGGAGCGTGCTGTTGGCAAGCGGCTTATCGATCCAGCTCGCATTGCCGAACACGCTCTGGAGCGCTTGCGGACCACAGGCACCTAGGCTGACCAGAACAAACACGGCGACTGCAAGGTGCTTCAAGCTTGTTTTCTTCATCATCCACCTCGTCATGGCAGCGCCTCGATATGGAATGTCACCCGGCAGGAGGCGCTGTTGTGATGCTTCGTGCGAGTGAAGGTCTGTGTCTCGCCAGGGGAAAAGATATGATCTGCGTAGAACTGCATATCGTCGACGTATGGATCGAGCGAACATATCACCTCATCCGCTGAGTCTGGATCCTTATCGAACCAACTGACATGCCAATCCGCATGTTCGCCCAGCAGCAGGGAAAAGTCGCCGGTATTGTTGTTTACAAGGAGGAGGGCGAAATCTTCCTTGATGTTGCAGTGTGTCTTTGGCCCTAACCCTTTGCAAAGAAAGATGCTGGCGAAATTGTACGGGTTGTCATCAGCATCGTCCTCAAACTCCGGGTAGAACTGCAGGGTCCAGCTCAACGGGACCGTCCCATAGTTCCAGGCACCCATGTAGCCATACGCTTCAACATCATCCTCGGTATCCACGCCGTCGTCGATGTTGCCGACAGAGAAATCGACCGTATCCCAGGTGATGCGGAAGTTTTGAGGTTCGGTCCCCAACAGCACAGGGCAAAGTGGGTTGCCCGGGTAGTAGACCTCGTTGCTGAAAAACAACTCGTGCGGCTCGCCGTCTACTTTCACGACGGCAGACACGAAGATCGTCCTTGGCGCACAGCTGTTCGGATCAAAGAGGAAGTAGAGCGTTGCCGGCGCCTTGACGGTCTGGATCGGGGTTTCGCCGCCATCATGCATCGTGTCATAGACGTTGAAGTAATCGATGTCCTCCGCGTCGTAACAGGTTGCATCGGGATCGATCCCCTGCGCCGGGCATCCATCCTGAACAGCCCAGACGATCATATCCAACTCCTCTGCGATATCTCCGCAAATCAAGCCCAGGATGAGTGGGTTAGGGATGTTGCTCCAAGCCGCGCACTGCTGTGGTCCTTTCGCCACCCATGCCTGCAGCTGAGGAATTGCGTAATCCCAGCGGAGCTTGAAGAGCTGGGGGCCGACCGGCCCACGGCGATATCCTTGCTGGTGTCGATTGGTTGGAATTCACCGGGGAAATCGGTGCTGGAATCCGCGGGTTGGAAGGCACCGTCGTTCAGATCGTCATAGTGCCATGTACCCAAGCGGCTAAGCCCGCCATCGCGCCACCCCCAGCAGTCGAGATCGAAGGGCGTCGCTCCACCATGCTCAACGATCTGGCCGATTACAAGGGCGTTTCCATCCTGCCCGTTGTTCATCGGGTAAAAGAAATCCTGTTTGCCTTGCGGATGTCGCTGCCAGTGCATGCCATCCAGGCTGTAGTAGCAGTAGCCCATGTCGTAACTGGAGGCGGAAAGCAGGTCGGTCAGCTTGATGGTTAGACCAGATTCGGGTTCCGGCCGGCAATTCTCCGACAGGACTTCTACCGTGACGATGTTGCTGCTCGCTTCTCCGGCGCCGTTGAACGCAGCCACATAGTATTGATACGTTCCGTAGAGATCCTCATCTTTGAATGTAAAGGTGGGACCGGGGTATGCCGCCAGGCTGGCGACTTGCAGAAAGCTAGCATTACCAGGATCCAACCGGTAGACGAGGAAACCGTCTTCGTTGTCAGAGTGATCACTGATGAACAGCCGTGGTCGACAACTTTCCACCGCAGCGACAATTCCAGGGGCTGCCGGTTTGTTCGCCAACGGGAAGAAGCTTCCCAGCCACTTAATGATGGAGGGAGACCACGGCTGCGCTTCTTGATCTTCTCCATTCTCATCCGCTACTTTTTGTGGGGGTGAAGGAGCGGAATATGGGACACCGCCACCGTCAGGTGCAGGACCACCTGCGTCTACCGAGTGCACCGGGATGCCAGGAGCGTTGTAGGCCATATTGATCTGCTCATCGGACAGGCTTTCCTCAGGTACGATATCGAGTATGAGCAACGCCGAGGTCGAGCTGTTTCCATCTTCATCGACCACTCGAGCAGTCAGGTAGTGTATGCCCAGTGTTTCCGGGAGCCACGAAAAGTTTGCCCAGAAGGGTTGCTCACTCATTCCATCAGGGACTTGCAGCACATCGATCAGCTGGTCGCCTTCCCACAGCTCAAGTGCAACGATCCCCAACGGGCCTTCGGCCTTGGCCTGAATCGGTGTAAAGGAACCGACGGGCAACTGGCTCCCCGGGCTGGGATCCTCAAACCAGACATGCAAGCGCGAGAAGGACCCATATCGTCCTTCGAGGTCGCTGAAAGCCCGGAAAGACCGGACGCCAAGCACTCCGGCGACGGCCACGACAACCACAGCTAGAACAAAATACAACCATCTCCTGTTCATAAGCCTGTTTCCTCCTTACGGATAACTTCAGGAAATCCTATGCAAGGGTTCCGATATCCTACTATGCTGATTTTATTTATCCTATTTGTAGCTAGAACGGACAGGGAGCTGCTTTTGTGACAGGATTTCGGTCCCACATTTCAGATCCCGGCTTCCCGAAGAGAGTGACTATTATCCAGTCCATGCAGGAGTAGCTTCGTCGTTCGCTTAAGCGTTCATCAAGCAACTTGGAGATATTCACCGATGGAAAGTTTGCCAATAGTAGATCAATCTTGTCCGATTTACAACCTTGCCTACCTGCCCGCGACGGGCAAATAAAACTTGTAGATGCACAGATTGATGAATTGTGTGGTTTGAGCTGGATGATGATAAGGTAACCTTGACAACTTTTGTCTGATTTCCTACTATTGGCCAGTTCTGGCTCGCAGCTTCCAGCCAATTTTCAATGAAGGAGGAGAAGATGAAGTTTATTTCCACAAGGTATGCGCCGTTGCAGGGCTGGCGTTCGTCCTGGCTGCCTGCGGCGGTGCGCCAGCGACGGAGGAAAGTGCGCCCCCGGAGCAGCAGGATGCGGCGCCGGCCGCGACGGACACCCCCGTCCCGGAACCCACCGCCACGACCGACACCGGCTACGACACGTTCGCGGCATGGTCGGGCGCATGGAGCGGAAGCTGGACGAACACGACGTTCGGCTCGACCGGCCCGATCGAGGCCGAGGTCGAACTTTAATCCGGACGGCACGGCTTCGTTCACCTTCGATGCCGGTGGCTTCGTCTTTGGCGCCATCGACCCGCCGGCGGTGACCTTCGATGCGACCTACGACGCGATGGGGGTCACGATCGACATGCCCGGCGACGCCATCTTCGGCGATGTCACCGTGACGATGCACCCGGATGGAACCTTCGAGATGGCCGGCGACGTGATCCCGACGACCGGCATCGCCCGGGTCGAGGCCACCGGCACCTTCACCGAGACCTCGGCCGAAGGGACCTACACGGTCTTTTTCGATGGGGAAGGCGTGGCCGAAGGCACCTTCACGATGACCAAGGCGCCCTAAGGTCGGAACTCGCAATCGTTAACATCCTTCCCCCGCAGCCGGTAGTGCGTTGATGACTGGTTTGTGGGGGAATTCCTTTAAACCTTCCTATATACGCACAGGATCTGCTGCTCGACTGTGACAAAGGATGGCGGGCGGCGATCTGCCAATTTTCTTCGATCAATAGTGTAAACTCCATGGATGATGGACCCTGCACTACGGGAGGTTGAAGTGGGGAACGATAACAACGGAGAGAAGGACAATCCCATCGTCTTCGGCCTGTTCGTGAGCGTCATCGGGCTGGTCTACGTCGGGATCGCCATCTGGGGCAGCGAGGCCGGCTTCCACGCCCCGCGCTGGGTGGTCGGGCTGGCCGGCGGCACGTTTTCCCTCGGCGGCCTCGCCATCCTCGGCCAGGGGTACCCACATTTCTCCGCGCTGGTCCGGGCGCTCCTGCTCACGGCCTTCGGGGTCGTCGTCACCTGGGTCTCGTTCGGACCGGGCGAGCGCCAGTTCACCAGCACGATCAGCCTGCCCTTCATCTCACGCTCAGGCCCTGCCTCGGAACTCTCCGGGCGGATTTGCTTCGCACCCGGGGCGATCCTGCTCGACGGCCTGGCGTTGTACATGTGGTACCAGTTCGTTCGCGATTGGCTGCTGCGCGACCTGCATGGCGATTGACAGGGAGCTGGATTCCCCCACAATGGCATCAGGCTTGACCAGCTCAACAAAGCCCGTTGAGCACAATACCTTGTGGGACTCCTTGATGGTCTGGACCAGCCAGGGCAGCAGGTACATGGGAGGCTAAATGCGAGTTGTCATCCTTTGCTTCATGTTCGTGATCCTTGCCGGTTGTGCCCCCGCCCCGCCGACGCCAAATCTCGAGAGCACCGTCCAGGCGGCCATCCAGGCGACCGTCGCCAGCCTCACCCCCGATACGGAAATGCCTCCGGCTTCCCCGACAATCCAGCCCTCCCCAACCGCGATCCCCTCCCCCACCCTGGGTGCAGGGAGCAAACAGCAGGCGGAAGCGGACGGCATGACCCAGGTCTATGTGCCGGAAGGGACGTTCCTGATGGGCAGCCCGGATGGGGATCCCGATGTGTTCCCCCATGAGCGCCCCCAGCACACCGTTTACCTCGATGCGTTCTGGATCGATCAGACCGAAGTGACCAACGCCATGTATGCGCGCTGCGTCGCGCAAGGGGCCTGCACCCCTCCCCGCACGGGATCGGCAAATACGCGTGCTGCGTATTACGGCAATCCTACATTTGATGCCTATCCCGTGGTCTGGGTCGATTGGGCCCAGGCGGACGCCTACTGCCGGTGGGCCGGACGCAGGCTGCCTTCTGAAGCTGAATGGGAAAAAGCCGCACGCGGCACCGATGGCCAATACTATCCGTGGGGGGATGAACCCCTGGCGTCGGCGATGCTGGCCGATTTTGGCGACATCTCGGAAAGCTGCGCGCGGGCACACTATGCGGGTTGTGAGCCATTGCGCGATACCGCCCCGGTCGGCAGCCGGCCGGCCGGCGCAAGCCCCTACGGCGCCCTGGACATGGCCGGCAACGTCTGGGAATGGGTCGCCGATTGGTATGCAGCGGACTATTACGAAGGGTCCCCGCAGGCCAACCCCGCCGGACCCGAGCAGGGCACGCAGCGCGTGCTGCGCGGGGGCTCATTTGCGGCGAACTTCACGCGCGATGTGCGCTCAGCCCACCGCTACCCGATGGACCCCGATCAAACCATCTACGCCTTCGGTTTCCGCTGCGCCGCGTCTGTAGAATAGGTCCCACGCGCCGCGCCCCATGCCGGCAGAGATGCGGAAGGAGCATGGCGTGACCCGGGTCGAAATAAAAAGGGCCTCCCTGGCGGGAGGCCCTCTGTCGTCACACGTATCGGCTGGCCGTAATTCTAACCGAACAAACCCAGCAAGCCGGCCGCACCAGCCAGCGCCAGGATCACGGTGAAGGCCAGGACAAAGTACATGTACGTCCCCACGCCGGGCTCGAGCACGCAGGAGCCGGGGTCATCCGGGTCGAAAAACACGGTCACCGCCCCACCCTGCGGGAAACGCTCGAGCAGTTTTTCCATCTGGCGGAAGGAACTCGTGCGGGTTTCGGCAAAAGTTCGCCTAGATCCTTCGTACGCCTGCCCGCCTACGCTGTAGGCATACTGCAGCCTGAGGCCATAGGTGGTGGAGCTCATTCCATCGTCATCGACGCTCTGGAAGCTGTCGATGGCTGACTGGAGGATGGTGCCCCCTGTGCTGGGCCAGCCGCTGCTCTTTCGGCCGAGCAGGATCATACGCCCCAGCAACACGGATGAGATCAAACCGATTGCGAGCAGCACGATGTATACGGTCATGAGCTTATCCTTCCCCATTATGCGGCGATCCATGGATTGTAGACCGATACCCAGATTGCGCAAATGATCACAAGCCTCCGCGTAGGGGCGGGGTCACCCCGCCCTGGATTTGGAGGCAATGTAGGGGCGCACCCGTGTGTGCGCCCGGATCGTCGAAAATGCGGGCCGACACACAGGTCGGCCCCGACGGTATATGACCCGGGCCCTGCCGGATGCGAAGGCAAACGTAGGGGCGCACCCGTGTGTGCGCCCGGATCGTCGAAAATGCGGGCCGACACACAGGTCGGCCCCTACGACATATGACCCGGATCATGCCGGATGCGAAGGCAAGCGTAGGGGCGCACCCGTGTGTGCGCCCGGACCATCCTACATGCGGGCCGACACACAGGTCGGCCCCTACGGTTCTTGGACCGTGTCTATCGTCCGGCAATCGACGAAATACGCATCCAACTCCAGGTTTTTCTGCAGGGCGTTGAATCCCAGCTGGTTGGCCTGGCGGCAAAATGCCTCGGGTGGAAGCTCGTACTCGATGACGAATACGGGTTTGCCGGCCTGGACGAAGGGCTCCAGGAGCTGGCATTCCCCGTAGGAGAAGCACTCCTCGTTCAAGATCCAATCGAAATACGGAAGCAGTTCGTGGGCTTGCTCCATGTCGTTCTTCAGGCCGATCGCCAACCCGCGGGCGTGGGCCGATTCAGCCAGGTAGCGATTGAAGGAAAGCTGATCCTGGGAGGTGATGTCGAAGCCAGTATCATTTTGATAACCGTTGACGTTATCTGGATCGACCCCATCACAACCCTTCTCGGCCGCCAGATCGAGGCGCGTATCCATGATGGATGCGAGCGGCTCGAGCCTGGTCACATCAAGCCACTTTTCACCCGGCCAACCTGCGAGGTTCTTACCCAGCAGGTCGGCGGAAAAGCTGCCCGCATCGGGCCGCCAATCTTCATAGGATCCGGCGCTGAAATAGCAGATGACATACACCCCATCCTGGCGCAGGCCGTCGATGACGGAAGCAGGTGTCTCGAATAGGTCCAGGTTGAAGATCTCCACCTCCAGCCCGGTTTCAAGTTCCCCGCTGTACTGGATCTGCCAGGCGGCATGGGCCGGGGGAGGCACCACGCCAGCGGATGGCCCCATGGCGCTGCTGGGAACGCGGGTACTCCGCATCGGTGTATCTGTGCGCAGCGTATTGGACGATCCTGCCGGGGCCGGGGTAGGTGAACATCCGGTCAGGATAATCAAAACAAGCGTGCATCCAAGCACCACCACAGATGGCTTGGCGAGATCCTGCCAGCGCTTGACCTTTGCCGCAGCTTGAGGGGTTGCGACGCTCTCGTTTTTCACGAACCCAAGCCTGGCAGCTAAGCGGTCAGCAGCGTCTCTGGCTCTTTGAGACGCGTGCTGAGCAGGAGCCCCACGACCAGCATGCCGATGAGGGCCAGCAAGGGTGCCGTCATCGAACCCGTCGCGGGAGACTTGAAGCTATCCAACCCGATGATGAAGGCGATGCCCGAGATCTGACCCATGAGCAGCAGCAGACCGTTGGAGGTCCCTTCCGGGGTTGGATGGGTGATCTCGGCCCCGTACTGGAACCCGAGCGGACCGGCGCTGAGCAGGAAGAAACCAAACACGAAGGCTGAAACCAGGAGTAGGGCATAGCTGGCAGCAAAGGTGATCCCCGCCAGGCCGAGCACTGCGCCGAGCACACCCAGGACCAGGTAAGGCGTCCGCTTGCCGGAGCGGTCGGAGATCATGGGCAGAATGAGCGCACCGATGATACCGCCAACGATCATCAGGCCGCCGATGCTGCCAGCCTGGAGGATTGAAAACCCGCGCGGCCGGACGATGTCTTCGATCCAGGTCGTGACCGAGTTAAACACCCCCAGCCCGACAAAAAACACGAAAAGCAGGATGATGAAATCACGCCTGCGCAGTGAGTCCTTCAACCCTTCGAATACCAGCGAACGAGCCTCCAGATCAGGTGGACAGGGCGGTGATGGCGGGCGCTCGCGCACGAAGGCGAAGAAGACCACAGCCGCCAGCAGCGAAACGATGCCGTAAGCCAACAGCATGCCGTGGATGTCGGATCGCAGGGTGAGCGTGGGCGTCAGCAAGAGCGCAGTGACAATCCCCAGGTACATCGCCAGGGATCCCAGGCCAGAGGCGGTCGCCCGTTCGCGCACCGGGAACCAGCGTGCGGCGACGGTCGTGACGGCGTTCAGGATAAAAGGCTGCCCGATGGCGATCCCGATTTGTGCCAGCAGCACGAGCGAGTAGTCCGCCGCGAACAGCCCCCGCAGCAGGCCGAAACCGCCGGTGAGGACCGCCCCAATGCCCACCGCCACCCGGATGCCCCAGGTATCAATCGCCCAGGAAGCCGGGATCGAGACGAGGATGTAAACCACCATGAATACCAGCGAGAGCAGCCCGATGCTCAGATCGTCCACCGCGTAGTACGTTGCGGCGGCGCCGGTGATGGGGGCAAAGGTGATCCACAGCAGCTGGTTGACTGCGACCACGAACATGAAGGCCAGCAGCACGACCCAGCGGTACGGATAGACGACGTAGTCGGCTTTTTCCATGGCATGTCCTCCGGCGAGAACGGCGCTTCAAATATGAAGTAGCCTGCGAAAGCGGAGCAACTCTAGCACTGGATGGCCATTCCTGCGACTCCGCTTAAACCAGAAGCCCTCCTGATCCTGCGAGGGAGCGATCGATCGTTCGCGAAGGTGTTCGTGTGCCGGTTCTGGATGCCATCCGCCGGTTCCTGGAAGCGTGGCATCGGCGCTGGGGCAGCTTCGCCATGGTATAATTCCTTAAATCATATAGTCGGTTTCGCGCGCAGCGTTTGCCGCCAGATCCTCATATAGGATGGGCGGCTTTTTGATTGGCGCCACTTAACCGGCAGCCTGGAGCAGCAATGGGCAGCATGTCATTCAAGGTCGACGATCAGGCCGTTCACCCAAGGCACGGGATCGTGCGCATCGTAAAGCTCGAGGCCCGTACCTTCGGGGCCGGCCCCGAACGGCAGTATTACAGGCTCGAGATTCCCACCGGGACGGTTTGGGTGCAGGTGGATGACGCGGCCAGCGGTCTGCGCCGCCTGGTATCCGAAGGTGAGCTCGCCAAATATCGAAAACTGCTCACCAGCGAACCTCTGCCCCTGGCGGCAGACTACCGCCAACGGCAGAGCGAGCTTGCGCTGCGCCTGAAGGATTCCTCTTTCGAAGCCCGCTGCGAACTCGTGCGGGACCTGAGCGCTGTCACCTGGCAGAAGACCCTGAACGACAGCTTTAGCTCCATGCTGCGAAGGGCGCATGCTGCGCTGTGCGCGGAGTGGGCGGTCGTCGCCCGGCTTTCGATTTTCGAGGCCACGGACGAGGTGGGTTCGCTGCTCCTGGAGGGCAGGCGAGCGTACGAACAGGCAAGCTGACAGCCGCCATGGTTTGATCTGCTGATTGGACCGCTGAGGATTTTGTCCACGGCTGTCCGGGCGTACGAATGCGGGTTTTCCGCTCAGAGGACGGTGCTGGATTAATCCATCCCTTTCGTGTGCCAGGGGCCGTACTGCTGGCTATACCCGGATCACTCTCCGACTTTTACCTCCACGTAGGCTGTCATCCCCCAGCGCACGCCTTCTGGAAAACCATCGGCAACCTTCACCTCGACCAGGTAATTCACCCCGGTCCCTGGATCTGCCTTGGAGGCGATGTAGCTCAGCGTGCCCTGGAGCTCGAGCTCAGGCAGCGCATCGAAGGTGACGAGCGCCTCATCCCCGACGGCGACCCGGGCGACGTCAATCTCGTTCAAATCGGTGGTCTCGACGATGAGCTCGCTCAAGTCCGCCAGCAGCACGATCGGCTGGCCCGGGCCGACGAATTCATCCGCCCGGACGTAGACCTCACTCACCGTGCCGCCGAACTCAGCCCGTAATTCGGTATCTGCTAACGCGCGCTCGGCGGCGGCAACCGCCGCGTTGGCAGCGGCCAGCCTGGCCTGCGCCAGCTCGAGCGCGTCTGGACTGGGACCGTTCTCCACCTTGGCGTACTCGCGCTCGGCGGAGGCTAACTGCGCCCTGGCCTGGGCCAATTCTGCGTCCTGGATGGCCTGGTCGATCTCGGTCGGCGATCCCAGGTACCAGTTCAGGTTGCGTTGAATCGAATCGCGCTGCTTCCTGGCGGCGATCAGGTTCGAGAGCGCCAGCGCCTTGCCGGCTTCCCCGCTGGCATGGTCATAGGCTTGCTGCGCCCGGTCGACCTCCTCGTCCGCCAGGACCAGGTTCGCCTCGGCGGCATCGATCGTATCCCCGCTGGCCCGGTATCCGGGCTGCAGCACCTGCCAATCGTACTCGGCATCTTCCAGCGCGTCGCGCGCCAGGGCGAGCACCAACTGGGCCTGGGCTTCGGCCAGATCGGCGTTCTCGATGAGCGCATCAAGCGCCTGCTGGGCGCTGACCTGTTCAAGCCGGGCGGCGGTCAGCGAGGCGCGCACCTGCTCGGTGCCGCCCAGTTCTACCAGGACCTGCCCGGCTTCCACCTGGTCCCCCCGCTCAACCAGCACTTGCTCGACCAGCCCCCCACCCTGGAAGCTGAGCGTGGCCCAGGTCAATGGCCGCACGACTCCGGTCGCGCTGACTGCCGGCACAAAACCGGCCAGCGGGTCGCCCCCGGCCGAGGCGGCTGTCGCCTGCTCTTGACCGGAACAGCCGGCCAGCCCCAGGGCGAATAGGAGCACAAGCAAGGTCCGGCGGGTATTTTTTCTGGCTGCGTTCATCGATCTTTCTCCTGATGCATTCATGTCGACTGGCGCAGAACACCGGCGCGCCATGACTTTTCACAGATTGCGGATACGCTCAGCTGACCAGCAGCGCCACGTTTACTCATAGGCCAGGACTTCCTGGATCGTCAGGCGAGCGGCGTTGCGGGCAGGGACGATGCTGGCAAATAACGAAAGGATGATGACCATCCCCAACCAGATAAACACCCCTAGCGTCGTAAATCTCAACACCAGCTGCGAGCCCATCATCGCCTCACCGATAATGCGCAGCAGGAAGGCGCTGATTGGAAAGGAAAGCCCGATGGCGAGCACCCATGTGATCAAGCCGATGAGCAGGGCTTCCACCACCACGGACTGGATGACGACGAAGTCCACGGCGCCGATGGCGCGCATCACGCCGATCTCGCGCGTCCGCTCGAGCACGTTCATCCCCATCGTGCCGGTCAACCCGATGCTCCCCACGAACGCCGTCAGCAGCGCCATGATTAACAGGAAGATGACCAGGATGTTGATTGCCTCCGTGCTGTCCTTGCGCATGACCTCGCCCGTAATCACTTCGCTGACGTCAAACCCACGGTCGATGAGGTAGGAGTCGATTGCCAGGCTGAGCGCGCCCAGGGCCGCCACGTCGTGGGTTTCGGTGATCAGCTTAATGGATGCAGATTGGTTGGGCAGCTTGACCAGCTTCGAGACCTGGTCAAAGTCCGCATACGCGATGGGATCCCCCAACAAGCTCACGAAGCGAAAGATCCCCACGACCTCCCAGGCAGAATCCCGGTTGCCAGGAACCCTGATCATCAAGGTGTCACCTGGCTCAAGGTCTGGATACCATTCATAAATCGAGTCGGAGATCACAAGCGCATAACGCTCCCCCGGATTCAGCCAACGGCCGGCCACGAGGTCCGGGTTCAACAGGAAGGTGTCGCTTGGCGGAGCGATGAGCGATATTTTCACGACGACCTCATCGCCCGCATCCAGGATCTCGCCGCCCGCTCCGCTCCATGCTTCGACGCCTTCCACGCCGGGCACGGGCTCAAGCGCCCGTTCCAGGCTGCCAACCGGGTAGGGCCGGCTGAAGCGGACCGAGATATCGCCCATAAAGTGCTGCATCAGGGAATCCATGAAGTAGTCCAGCGAGGCGCGCACGTTAAAGACACCGATAAACACGCTGCCGGCGATGGTCAGGGTGAAGATGGTGAGCAGCAGCCGTCCCTTCTTGCGGAAGGTGTTGCGGATCGAGAGCAGCAGCGGCCGGGAGGTCCAGCGCATGCGCGCCATGAAGCGATTGAGGAAATCGAGCTCGGTCGGCTGGTTCCCGGGGCGGTCGTCGCTGATCGCACGGCGCACGTTGATGCGCGAGCCCTGGTTGACGGGAAAGAACCCCGCCCCCAGCGGGAGCAGGAAGGCGATTAACACCTGGGTGAGGATGGCGAGCGGCACGATGCGGAAACCCTGCAGCTGCGCCCCGAGCATATTCGCCATGAAGCTGGCAAACCAGTTCCCGGCGATCGTCCCCAAGGGGACGGTGATGACCAGGGCGATCAGGCCGTAGGCCAGGATCAAGGCCAGGTACATCCCCATGATCTGCAGGCTGCGCCCGCCGACCAGCTTCATCACCCCGATCTGGCGCAGGTGCTGCGTGAGCAGCGCGTTCAGGGTATTGATGATTAAGGAACTGCTCAGGACGGTGATCAGCCCGCCCAGGGCGCCCAACACCCCCAGCACGGCGAGCACCGTCGAGGCCATCGGGTTCTCGGTTGAGAGGTTGATGTCCGTGCGGTAATGGCCGAGCTGGTTGCGGTCCAGCCGGTCTTCCACGGTGGCCGCGACCTGGCGAATGTAGGCTTTGTCGCCACCCTCACCTTCAACGGTGACCAGCAGGTGGTTGAAGTACTCGGGTACGCCGAAGGATTTAAGGGTTGCAAAGGTGACGTACGCGTTCGCACCCGACTGCGGATCCGCGCCACCACCGGTCCCCAGGTCCGTGACAACGCCCGCTACAGTCAGGATATGACGGGAGGAGTCGGGCAGCTCGATCTCGACTTCATCCCCTACCTGGAACCCGGTGCTGTTCAGGAAATCCTCGCTGATGACGAGCTCGTCCGGGCTTGGTGTTAGTGCACCATCGATGGCCGTGAGCGAGTTGATCGTACTGTTCTCGAAATCATCCTTGGCGATCAGGTTAACGCCCTGCCAGGTCTCATCGATCTTGCGGGCACGGATCCGCCGCACCAGCTGGCCTTCGACTCCGTCCACACCCGGGGTGCGTTCGATGACGCGCACGAGGTCATCGTAGAAAGGATCCGTAACGATCTCGATGTTGACCGGGTTCACGGCAGCGTAACTGATATTGATGTCCTCGGCCATGATGTCATAGGCGGTAATGACCATGCCGATGGCGAACACCCCGACCGCGATCGAGGCAATCACGAGCAGCGTGCGCAGCTTGCTGTCACGCAGGTCGGAGAGCACCTTGCGCCAGCGCGGTTTCAGACCCCCTGAACGATCGTCCCGGTTCAACATGCGCCGTCCACCCTGCGGCGGTTCTCGCTAATGCGCGCCTCGGCCACATCCGCCAGCCGGTTGCGGGTAAGGGGCGAGCCATCGATGAGCTTGAAGAAGGGTTCGCGCGGCAGCAAGGCGATCGTCGCCCCGCTTGCGGAGGCGCGGACTCCAGCGATCGAGGTGCCGCCGCGGGTGAGTTCTACCTCACCGAAGAACTGCCCCGGCCCCAGCGAGGCCAGGCTGATCTCGCCGCATTGGCTGTTCGTCACGATGACTTCGACTTCTCCTTCGACGACCATGCAGAACTGTTCAACCGGTTCACCCTGGTGCAGGATGGGTTCGCGTGGGGCGAACACCTTTTTGCTCGCTTCATGGGTGGCGGCGAGCATCTGCGGATGCGAAAGTTGGGGAAGCGCACGGGCGATGGTCGAATCGATGATTTCCCCATCGGAGAGGATCACGGTTTGATCGGTGCGCTTGGTAATGGCCGGATCGTGGGTGACGATCAGGATCGTCTTCCCCTCCTCGGCAAGTTCCTGGAACAAATCCAGCACGACACCGGCCGAGCGCGAGTCCAGGTTCCCGGTCGGTTCATCGGCCAGGATGATCGAGGGATCATTCGCCAGCGCTCGGGCAATAGCTGCGCTCTGCTGCTGGCCGCTCGAAACCGAACCGGGCAGCTTGTGCGCATGCTCATGCAATCCCACCCGTTCCAGCAGACCCATCGCCCGGTCCAGGCGTTCACCAAACGGAAAGACCCCGCAGTAGTCCATCGGCAGCATCGTGTTCTCGAGCAGCGTCAAGGTCGGCAGGAGCTGGAAGAACTGGAAGACCACGCCCACGTTGCGGCCGCGCCACAGGGCCCGCTTGCTTTCGGACATGTCGTAGATGTGCTCATTCCCGACGACGACCTCGCCTGCGGTGGGATGGTCGATGCCGGTGACCATGTTGATCAGGGTGGATTTGCCGCTGCCCGATTTCCCAACAATCGAGATGAACTGGCCGTAGCTCAGCTGCATGTCGATCGACTTCAGCGCCACGAACCGCCCGGCCGGGCTCTCGTACACCTTGTCCACGCTGCGCAGCAGGATGGCCGGGTGCTCCCCGCGGCCGTTCGATGATGCCGCTTTCACATCAAGCTGGGGTGTGCCATGGCTTGCCGGCAGCGCTTCTAATGCGGGCTTGCTTTGGACAGGCTCAGCAGGCTTGGAGACGAAGGGCCCGGTCGCGATGCGCGTCACCGGCGCAGCGCCATTCGCAGACGGCTCACCGAGCGCCCCATCGATGATGTGCATGCGGCGGGTGAATCGCGGGGCCATGCTCTCATCGTGCGTGACCATGACGACGGTCTTGCCGGCCTGAACCAGGCCCTGGAAGATCTGCATGATGGTCTCGGCCGTGACGGTGTCCAGGTTGCCGGTGGGCTCATCGGCGATGATGAGCAAGGGATCGTTGACCAGCGCCCGGGCGATGGCCACACGCTGTTTCTGCCCGCCCGAGATGTGGGCAGGGATCTTGTAGGCGTGCTCCGCGATCCCGACCTGGTCCAGCAGGGAGAGCGCCTTTTCCTTGGTGATGATGGGGTTGTAGGTGCCCAGGAAATCGGGCGGCAGCATCACGTTTTCGAGCAGGTTGAGCGTGGGCATCAGCTCGAAAGACTGGTATACGATGCCGACGTTTTTGCCGCGCCAGGTAGCCCGCTCGTCCTCGTCCAGGGCGTGGATCGAGAGTGTCCCTTCCTTCCCGTTGTCGTGGCCGTAGTAGCTCACCTCGCCAGCAGACAGCCTGCTCACCCCGGAGATCATGTTCAGCAGGGTCGTCTTGCCGGCGCCGGATTTCCCGGTGATGCCCAGGAATTCACCCTGGACGATGTCCAGGTTGATATCACGCAGCGCGACGAAGGGTCCATCACCGGTCGAATAGGCCTTCTGCACGTTCTTCAATTGGATGATCAAGTTCTTTTGTTCTGACATTGGTTGTTCGTGTTTTCTATGCCCTTGCTAAGCGCCCTCCCGGCTAGCGATCGGGAAGCGCCTCGAGGTAGGTGATCATCGAGGACATCAGGCGCACCAGCGTTCGGCTGTCTTCTTCGCCCAGGTACTTCACCACCCCCACCAGGCTGTCATGCGCTTCCAGGAGCAGGATCTCGGCCAGCTCCTTGCCCTTTGGGGTCAAGCCGACCAGCACGACCCGCCGGTCATTCGGGTCCGGCAGGCGTTCGATATAGCCGGCCTCCTCAAGCGGGTTGATCAGGTGCGTCACGCCGGCCGGCGTGATCTGCATCTGATTGCTCAACTCGGAGGCCGGGACGGCGTGCGCCCCTTCTCCAAGCAGCATATCGAGCACGATCAGGAATTCGAACTCGCTGCGTTTAAGGCCCTGGAAATCGCTCTTCTCCCAGCGCAATCGTGAAAAGCGCTTCAAGATCTGGAACAATTCCTGGGTGATCGCCATCGATCCGTTCCCGCGCATGAGCAATCCGCCTATGATTAAGTGGCTAAAATATTGATTTACTAAAGCATTATATCCATATGCTGATCGTGATTCTAGATATTCTCATGGGTTGTTAAGTAAACGTAAGGCGCTGATCGGCGTGGTGGAATGAGCCGTAACCGGGGCCTTGGTCGGGCCAGGTCATGGGATCGCGGCAACTCTTGGATTTTTTGCGCTGCGGTGGGATCAGGGCACAGGCGTGCCGATGTCGACCACGCTGACCGCGTCGACCAGGATCGAATTGCAGCCGGCGTCCTGCCAGTACCCCAGGAATTCCCCGTCCGGATCGAAGCGCTCGATGCGCAGGATCTCCCGCCCGTGGATCGTCACCAGGTTCCACTCGCGCAGCTCGAGCAGCTGGCGGTAGATCTCAGGCGTGGCCGGGATGATGTGCAGCAGGTTGACCGTGCCGGCCGGCGCCGGATCGTCGAAGTAGCGGTAGGTGAAGGTATGGAAGAGCACGCTGACGTGGACGCGCGACTGCGAGGCGAATTCGCCGGTCGTGATCAGGACGTCGTGCGTGGCGAAGGGGATGTCCTCCTCCCGCCAGTGGGAGACATGCCGCACCACGCCGGTGAAGGTCGAATCGTGCTCGAACTCGTAGCTGATCGTCCACTGGCGCTCGTCCGGCGCGCTGACGCGCTGGTAGCCCTGGGAGAAGACCATCTCTTCCAACGGCGGCGCCGCCAGCCCAAAGAAATCCGAGTTGAACGAGTAGTAAGCGCCAAAGCCGAGGATCCCCAGGACCAGCATACCAATGATGAAGCCCGCCAGGGGCAGACGGGTTAAAAGAAGCAGGGGCGTCATCAGCAGTCGGACCAGGAGGCCAGGTTCGTGACTTTCCTGTGGTTTCATCGAGCGAAGATTATCACGAAATGGATCGCACGCGATCGAATTGGCTTGACGACTGGCTGACATAGTGAAGGGCTGAAGACGGGCCAGATCGGGTATGCAGGGTCGCGCCCTACCTCACATTCACGGGCGAGCGTGAGGAAATCCAGTTGCGGAACCCACGATTCAGCGTCACAATGAGGAACTGGTTTGTAACTCCTGTCACAATCCGTGTTGGTTCTCCGTTGCAGGTATAGGCACCGCGATCCGGCCAGGCCTAAAGCATCTTCCGCCCAGAAGGAGGCAGGAGATTCTCAAAGGAGGACCCCCATGACTCGCCGTCCCATTTATCTCACTTGTGCGTTGTTCTTTGCTGCCTTCCTGGTGGCATGTGGCGGGGGGAATCAGCCCCAGTACTGCGACCCGGCCACGCTGCGCGCACCGATCCTGACCTACCCCTTCGACGGGGGTCAGTACGTGGTCTATCAAACCACCATGACATGGCTCTACAACGATCCGGCCTGCCAACCGGAGGGCTACCGCATCGAAGTAGACACCGTGAGCGACTTCTCCGGTTCCGTGCTCGGGGCGAGCAGCACCCTGCCCAACTCCATGGGTTGGCCGCTGCCCGTTCAAGCCGGCGTCACCTACTACTGGCGGGCCCGCGCATTCGTCGGTTCGACGGATGGCCCCTGGTCGACGGTGAAATCCTTCCACGGCGTGCTTCCCTGCGAAGAGGCGGCTCTCGTCGCACCGGACCCGGGCTTTCCGACGGAAGGCAGCACCTTTGCCTGGCCAGATCCCAATTTCAACTGGACTTACCCCGACCCGGCCTGTGCACCGGAAGGCTATCACCTGCAGCTCGCGTTCGATCCCGGGTTCTCACCCAACGTATTCGATATCCAGCTGGACGATCCCACCATGCACTATGAATCACCAACGGCGGTCACCAGCTGCGCAGTGTACTATTGGCGTGTGGCGGGGACCGCCGGCGGGGTTGTAGGACCCTACTCGGATCCGGTCAGCTTTCGAGTCGACCCCGGCAACACCTGCCCCCCGCTTGCCTGCCAGCCTACCGGCCTGGTCCCCCCCGAGACCATCGGGCCAGGCGGGTATGAAATTGTCGACACGCTCACGCCAACGCTCGAATGGGAATATCCGGATTACTGTGACCCGGCTGGTTTTGTGGTCCGGCTGGCAACGACCCTCGATCTGGCTGGACAACCCCTGCTGGGCGGGTTCGGTTTGACGGACAGCTGGACAAGCAACCCGCTGGAGCCCGCCACCCGCTATTGGTGGGACGTAGCAGCAATCGAGCCCCCGGCGCTGGGAAATTTCAGCGGATCCGAGACTTTCTTCACGGGTCCGGAATGCGAGGCATTTGGCGATATGGCCGGCCCCCCCGAGTTGATCATGCCGCCGGATGGCGCGGAGATTGCCGATACGACTGCCTGGCTGCAGTTCAACCCGGGCCCATTCGTGGGGTGCATCCCGGACGGCTGGGCGTTGGACCTGCAAACCGATCTCAACTTTGGCGGGCAGAACCTGTTGGGAACCTACATGTTCCCGGGCACGATCGTCATCACCGACCCGCTCCAGGACTGCACCGAATACTTCTGGCGGGTGGCGGCCGTGCAGGACGGGTTCGAGGGGACATGGTCGGCGACACGTAGTTTCTTCACCAATGCCGCCGGCAACTGCGCCCTGTCGCTGGTCCCCGAGATTCCCTACGCAGATGCACTCCGCGACCTGGCCTGCCTGATGGGCCCCAATCCCGGAATTTACCCCGTTGCTGGGTACTTTCTCCTGGGTGAGAGCTCCCCGATCGTCGCACAGAACCTGGCAGGCACATGGTGGGTGATCACCAACCCGGATAGCATCGGTGACACGTGCTACGTGCCGAAGGACGGCGTCGCACCGGGAGGAGATACGAGCAACATCCCGCGCTGGAACGATCCACAGCTGCCGACGCCTATCCCAACTTGCAGTTCCTACAGCACCGCTGAGACCTGTTCGGCAGCCGGGTGCTACTGGTACAACACCAGCCTAACGGCTTTCAATCCGACGTGCCACAGCAACCCACCTTAACCCCCAGCGCATGTCCCTGAAAAAAGCAGGACCTTCCAGTTGGAAGGTCCTGCTTCATTGGAGAAAGACTGCCCTGTAGCGTAGTTAGCCCTAGGCCGAGGTTAAGGCTGCAAAATCGGGACTGAGCCCAAAACGCTGTTGGCGCGAATTGTGAAATATCGTACATAATGTGCTTGGTCCCAGAAGACAGGGGTGGCGATCTGCATCGCCCGGGACAACGCCTCCGGTCTTGCTGGGTGCAGCTTGTCACAAAGCCATGCGCCGCATCGTTGAGAGTATAGGTGATCGGTTGATCGTTCAGACCTGATCCGAAATTGGGATGGTGGCAAACGCAGGTTCAGCGCTGGTATTCGCAATCACATCATCGTCAACCGCTGGATCGATTGTACAAGGAGCTTGCCATGTCCCATCGCCCCACCTTCTCGACTGCCGTCTTGGTGTGCCTCAGGCTCAGCATCATCACCACCCTCGTCCTGGCGGCTTTCGGTCTCCCCGCTCCGGCCGAAGCGGCTGCCTACGTCGTGAACAGCCGGGCGGACGAAACCGACGGCGTTTGCGATTACGAGCACTGCACGCTGCGCGAGGCGATCACCGCTGCCAACGTCCACCCCGGGCCGGATACGATTTGGTTTAACTTCGAATCTGGCAGCCCGTACTTCGTGATTTACCTCGATGACGAGTTGCCCGTCATTAGCGATACTGGCACAACCATCGACGGCAGCACGATGCCAAGATTCGAAGGCAATCCCTCGGTCGTGCTCGTGGGTGATGAGGATATCGAGTATGGCCTCTTCCTAGAGAGAACCGGGACCACGGTGCGCGGCCTGGGCTTCTCCAGCTTCACCGGTGGAGACGAGGCGGCGGCCATTTACGTCCAGGGCTCCGGCAACCTGATCGAGGACAACGCCTTCCATGCAAACACCACCGGGATCCTCATCCGCGGCAGCGAGACGACAGTGCGGCGCAACCTGGTCGGCGTGCGTGCGCTTGGTTCGGCTGCGCCCAATACAGGCAACGGCATTCGCATCGCCTCCAATAACAACCTGCTGACGGAAAACACCATCGCCTATAACGGTGGCGCCGGGATCCTCGTTGCTCCCGATCACGACTTTACTGGAAATACATTCACCCGCAACAGCATCCATGACAACGGCGCCCTGGGCATCGAAATCGGTGAGAACAACGCTGGTGTCGATACGCCATACCTCACCTCCCGGAGCGTGAGTGAGGTGAGCGGCGAGGCCTGTCGTGATTGCCTGATTGAACTTTTCCTGGCAGCCCCGGATCCGACGGACTACGGAGAGGGGATGACTTTCCTGGGCGAGACCAGCACGGGGAGTTCCCGCGAGTTCACATTTGCATTCGACGACCCGCTTGATCGCTGCGACCCGATCACGGCCACCGCTACCGATCCTTCCGGGAATACCTCAGAGTTCTCACTTAATGTAACCGCCCCAGATTGCCTCCGGGCGACCCTCCCCCCGCTCACCGAGCCCTACCTGACCGTCAACACCGAAGATGATCTCGATGATGGCATCTGCGATGCGGAACATTGTTCCCTGCGGGAGGCGATCAACCAGGCGAACAGCCACCTGGGGGCGGACATGATTTCTTTCGACATCCCCGATCCCACCCCCCACTCCATCGAGCTGGTGCGGCGGTTACCCCACCTGACGGATGACAGGACCACCATCGATGGCACGACCGAACCTGATTTCGGTCCAAACCCGAGCGTGATCTTAAGTGGCAGGAACGGGATCTCCGTAGGCTTAGAGGTTGATTCTCAGCGCAACACGATCCGGGGCTTGTCCTTTATCTACTTCGGGAGCGTGGATTATTCCGACGGCTGGTACGAGGTCAGCGGGAGCGCGATCGTCCTGCAAGGCGGATTCAACCGGATTGAAAACAACAAAATCTACCTTAACGACGCCCATGGAGTGGATGTACGCTCCAATCACAACCTGATCACTGGCAACAAGTTTGGTGCCCTTGGTGAAGGCCTGGCCGATTGGCCTAATGCGGGGCACGGGATCACGGTCAGCGGTGATTTCAACACCATCGGCGGGAATGGTCCCGGCGAAGGCAACCAGATCGCCGCCAGCGGATTACACGGGATCAACGTCTACAACAGCGAAGGCAACCGCATCTTCGGCAACATTATCGGCGGCGATGCAAGCGGTGAAGTCGCGATACCCAACCATGGAAGCGGCATCTTCTCGCAGGGCGTGCTCGAGATCGGCGGGCTCGACCCGGGTGAGGGCAACATCATCATCGGCAATGATGCGCAGGGTGTTTACCTTTACGACACTGCGCGAGATTCCTTCATCGCCGGCAATACGATCCGCGAGAACGGCGAATTCGGCATCCTGGTCGAGGATGATGATGACGCCATCCACACCTTCACCCGCAACAGCATCTTCGCCAACGGCGACCTGGGGATCAAGACCAACCGTACCGAGGATCACATCCCGCGCATCGAGCATGCCAGCCTGACAGAAATCAGCGGCTTCGCCTGTCGCGGCTGCCTTGTAGAACTCTTCCTGGCTGATCCAGATCCCACCGGATACGGGGAAGGCAAGACCTTCCTGGGTGAGGCCCGGGCCGATATCGGCGGGGCATGGAGCGTTGCAATCAGCGGGGTCAGCTCCTGTGACGACGTGACCGCCACTGCGACCAAGTCGGGGGTGGGAACATCCGAATTTGCAGAGAACAAACCGGTGAACTGTCTGCGCATGAGCGGCGCACCCATGGCCGCGGCTATCGGGATCAGCGTTCTTATCTTCGTCGGGATCATTCTTATGGTCCAGGCACTCCGCCCCGAAACGCCGCCCTGGTGGCTTCCGGCAGGTGCGGCTTCCGGCTTGGTCCTCAGCCTCTTGTTTATCGGGATCCTGGTGCTCAGCCACCGGGTTCGGTTGGACCTGACCAGGCGGCCACCAATCCCAGATCCAATCCCTGCTTGTGAGCAATACATCGATCCGAAAACCATTTCACCTGCGGATGACAGTATCTTTGAGCTCGATCAAGATCCACTGCTCTCCTGGATCGCCGGACAGGACCTTCCCGATGGGGAGATCATTTGGGAGATCATCGTCAGGCTGCCCGACCAAACACTTGCCTCCGTGGTAACGGCCGAACCAAGCTTGCGCTTATCCGCGCTCGGGGTCGATCCGCGGCCGGGGGGAGTGTATGGGTGGCGGGTGAACGCTGCGACCCGTGCGGACCAGGCCGAAGAAGACGTTCGCTTTTGCCGGGGTGAAGAAGAACACACCTTCACCTTCGTCAACCCGCTCCTGGCCGAGGCAGCACCAGCCGAAACAGAGCTCGTGGAACCCAGCCCCGCTCCCGAGGAGCAAGCAGCCTGTGACCCGCAGGTGACGGCTATGATGAACGCCACCTGCCGCTTTGGACCCGACAGCGCGTTCCATGAGCTGGGCTACCTGCTTCAGGGCGAGATGGCTCCTGCGCAGGCACAGACGCAGGGTGGCGGCTGGTATCAAGTGCTTCTTGGAAACAACGTGACCTGTTGGGTCTGGAGCGGAGCAGTCGAACCCGTGTGCACGGGGGAACTGCCGGTTGATCCTGGGCCCGAACCCCCGACCCAGGTCCCAGCCCCGGCGGATGAGACACCGCCCCCTGCGCCGAAAACCCTGGCGCCGAAGAACGGAGAATCGATCGCCTGCGTCGCTTCGGTCGCATTGAGCTGGAGCACGGTGGATGATCCGAGCGGGATCTCCTCTTACAACATCCAAGCTGAACGCAGCCCGGACCAGTCCAGCTGGTCCTCGGCTCCAGGCAGTCCGTGGAGCACCGGTGGTACAGGGCAGTCGATCCCGGTTGAGTGTGGCTTCTACTACCGCTGGCGAGTGCGGGCTGTGGATAGCGCCGGCAACACGGGAACGTACTCCCCGTGGTCGGCTTTCACCGTCCCGCTCCAGTAGCCACCCGTCACGCTGAAAGCAAAAGGGCGGCTTGTTTGCCGCCCTTTTGCTTTGGTATCATCCGGCAATGTGCTGCAACTCACCTCACATCGCTCATGATGCAGCCGTTGGTGAAATCGACGACCAGGATGTAAGGCGCGCTCGCCGCAGCGGAGCCGCTGAACCGCAGTTCCAGCGATGCATCCACCCCGGGGGTCAGGATCGCGCTCCGACTCCCAGGGGGCATCGATCCTGGTGATTAACCCGGCTTCGCTCCCGGTCCAGATGGGCGACCCGTCCAGGGAAATCTCCAGCAAGGCGCCGTTCTCGGCTGGCCAGTTCAAGGAAATGGCGCTGATCTCAGCCGCCCCGACCGCTGGCATTGGACAGGGTCCAGCGGATACGTCTCCGCTTCGGCGGAGAAATCCGCGGCGGTCAACAACATGCATGCGTCCCCGGCGCCGATATCTGGCAGGCCGGAAGGGCCAAGTCCGGACCCCGATGGAAATTCATCCGGCGCCGGCGGGTGTAACCACGACCGGCGAAATGCGGGTGAAGGTTGAGCTCGAGAATGGAGCACGCCCTTCGGTCGACGCGGTGAAAGATCCGTTCGCTGCAGGTGTAGCTGAACGTATCCCCCTCTGAGAATGGCCCCCCACTCAAGCTGCTTGCGCCGAGCGGGAAAGCCACGCTGCCCCCCTCACCCTCCAGGATGATGACGAAGTTTGGATTGTCATCCGAGGGTGCGATCTGCCCTTCACGGGGAATGGTGAACAGGTTTGTGTTCGACCCGGCCACCTGTCCACGCATCACCCTGCCCTCCGGGTCGACGATCGTCACGACGTAATCCTCCGGGAAGAAGGTCATCGTGCGTTCCTCGGTAACCGTCAGGACGAAGCGCCCGCTCACGCTTTCGAGCCGCATCCCGCTTCCGGCAAGGATGGTTTCCAGGTTGGCGCGGATTTCACCCGAGGGCTGCTCCCAGGTTCCCACCAGGCAGCAGTCCATCTTGACGCCCTCTTTCGCCTTGAACTCGATGTCGAGCGTCGTCTCGGTCGATTCGGATGCGCCGGAAGGCGCCGTCGTCAGGATTAACAGATACTTCGGGCGTTCTGAGCAGTTGGAGCGAAAGGTATCGGGAACCTCACTGAAGGCGGAGTCATCATCGTCCCGCCACGCATGCTTGCCTTCATCCCCGCCAGTCTCCTTCGTGATTTCGTACTCGGTAGCAGCTTGGAAGAAAAGGCCGTAGCGCGCCAGGGTGAAGGCCGAGGCGGACAGATTTAGCTCTCGTCCGTCCCCAATCTCAAAGCTGTTCTCGGGTGCAAGCAGGATGAACGCCGGCAGCGTCCCTCCCCCTGCGTCCGGGATGCTGCGCGTGAAGTAAGCCCGGGCAAAGGCATGGAAGATGGCCTGCATGTCATCGAACCCGGCCAGGGCGCTCGCCTGCGCCGAAGCCGGATCCCAGGCCGGAAGCGCATCATGCAAGCGCATCACATAGTCCGGGCCGAAGCGGCCGCCGAGATACTGGAAGAAGACGACGTTCTCGTAGCTCAAATCCATCAGCCAGGAGCTGATCGTGTTGGCGTCGAAGTAGAGGATGCGCTCGTGTTCAAAGTTCATCGCAGGGTAGACCACGTCGGCGAAATATTCCGCCATGCCCTCCTGGTACCAGGCCGCCACCTCGTAACCGGTGTATCCCTTGCGCAGCATCGAGATGCAGTGAAAGACCTCGTGGGCGACGGTGAATTTCAACTCATCGAGTCCTTCTTCCAGCGAGCTTGGAAAAACGGTAATCGGGCAGGCGACCTCATCCAGCACTTCCCGGCCAACGCCTGGGATGGTCGCCGCCGCCCACGCGCTGGGGGAAGAGGGCGAGGGAAGCAGGGTGAAGGTGAGGTTGATGTCCGGCACCTCCGAATAGCGGCTCAAACGCTCCTGGCTTTCCCGCAAGCCCGTCACCGCCGCCTCGACATACTGCATGAAGCCGGGATCGCTACGCCTGGCTTCGGGGAAGTAGACGCGATATTCGTGCCCGCCGGCTGAGAAGGATTGGTAGAGCACGCAAATCGGCGGGTCCTCGAACGTGCGCGGGAAGCCCTCGCTCCAGAACGAGGTGCACAGCACGTCCTGCGCCGAGGCTTTGGCGGGCGACCATGAGATGAGGTTTGTGTCGTTCCGGCTTTGGGTAAGATATGGCGCGGCGAAGATATCAAGGCTCTCCTGTGGGGGTGCGAGGATGTTCAGCAGTCGCGTGATCTCTGATCTGACCTCTTCGTCGCTGCTGCTGGAAAGAACTTCTTGCGCCAGCAGCGAGAGCCCCCACCCGCTTTCCTGCCGCAGGGTTTGCTCACCGTACAGGTCCTCGAACTCGATCTCGCCCACCAGGAGCTTGAGGTTTTCGACTACGCCATCTTCCAGCGTCAGCTCGCCCTCGGCAACCTGGTCGAGCAGGACCTCAACCGTGTCGCGCGGCAGCTCAACGGGAACCTCTTCTCCATCGAGCGATACCAGGGCTCCCCCATCAGGCGCGGAGGGCTTCCCCCCGCAAGCGGCGAGGCTGCCAATGAGCGTGAGGCCGAGCAGCAGGGTCAGCTTCCTAAGCAACTGCATAAGAACTCATGATCCTTTCCGACGAAGGCGGGGATCAAGGCGCCAGACACGTCCCGGGCAGCCCGGCAGCGTTGCGATGGCCGCACCAGGCATTGCTGCCGCCGAAGTTGCCGTTGAACTGGTCCCCGGATGAAAACATGAAGAACTGGATCGAGCCCGAACTCGCATTACGGTTCCAGGTGCCGTTGAGCTCTGTCCCCGAAACGGTTCCAGTAATCGTCCCAGCCCCGCCCGCATAGCTCCCCTCGATGGTGACCCCGTCCTGCACGATGGACAGGTTTCCGCAGTTGCTAGGTCCGCAGTTCGTAGCCCAGGTACCGTACCAGGCTGCAACGCCGCACGGGCTCGGATCGCTGCCACCCGAGCGATGAGCGCACCAGGCATGTGATTTGTCCCAGCTCCCGCGCCACTGCTTGTCGTCCCCGGTCAGCCAGAAATCAAAGGTCCCGCTTCCGCTGCCGCGCGACCAGGTCCCGCTGAGGCGGTTATCGGTCACGACCCCGCTCAGGGTGCCTTCGCCGGACGCATAGGTGCCGGTGACGTTATCGCCGACCTGGTTGAGGACCATCTCACCGCAGTTCGATCCCCCGCAGTTCGTGACCCATGTCCCGTGCCAGTCCCCAGTGGGCGAGGGGGTGGGTGTGGGGGGCGCGACGACGACCGGAACATTGGAGGTATCGCCGAACACGGTCACGATCGTGTCCGAGATCCAGCCTTGCCCGCCAGGGGCCGGCGCGAAGGCGATCACCCACCAGGTGCTGTTCAGGTTGCGCCCGACGATATCGGCCGACTGTCCCTGGAGCAAGTTGCCGAGGATGTCATAGACCGTGCCTGGTCCCGAGCGGACGTTGGAGTTCACATCTGCGGTCAGGAACGGATCCGTGATCGGAGTCGCCGTTGGGGGTGGGGTCTCGGTCGGTGAGGCGGCCGTGGTTGCCGTGGCGGATGGAGTTCTGGGCGAGGGCAATCTGCGTTCCCGCTGCCGCAGTTTCGGCTGCCTGCGAGATGGCGAGCGCCTGCGCTTGCGCAGTTTCCGTCCCGGCAGCATCCTGGCTGCCAGTCAGGTTGCACGAGATAGCAGCCAGCGCGAGGACACCTGCGGCAAGTTGAATCGGCGAAATCTTCTTCATAGAGATATATCCCCTGTTTCAGATTTGATTGGGTCCGTTGCCTTTGGAGTGAATTGGGCTATTTTAGACAATTTCAGTCCGCGTTGCAATAGCAGGCCCGCCCGGAAGGAAGCTCACCAGCCTCGTTGCGCTGCCCCGTGGAAGGATCTGCCAAGCCGGCGATCGACGAATGTTTTACAGCGCATTGTTAGGTTGGCCCGGACGGGCTACACGTACAGGAGCAGTCACTCTTTTCCGGTTTGGGCGACTGCCTCCCGCAGGATCTGCAGGAACGACTCGAGCGGCACACGGTGCACCTTCGCAGCCATCTCCACGGTGAGAGCCTTGGTCAACATCCTGCGGAAGGAATATCTCGCCACCCGCTTCACTCCGAACAGCTCCATCACTTCGGCGATGTCGCCGTACTCGGTCAAGATATCTGAGACGCGCGTGTGTTTTGTGATTTCCATCGTTCTTTACCAGGTCTCCTCTCCCGGCCCTTTGGATGTCTTCGCCGCACCAGGATAGCAAACGAGCAGGGACGCACCACTGATCAAGACGAACAGTCCGTCCGTGAAGGTAGGTGCCGAATGCGAGCACATGCAGTGCAAAGAATATGGGGTAATACCAGAGCACAACCCAGGCCCAGCGTTCTCCCCTCCGCAGAGGTACGAGGATCAAGCTGAGCCCAAAGACGACCATCCCCAGCACAAAACTGCCCCTCAGGCGCAGCGCAAGCACTTGTTCAGTAGCATGGTCGGCCAGGTACGCACCGATCACAGAACCTTCCTGAACTGGGCCGACAAAACCACCCAGCCCAATAATGAGCATGATGATGGTAAACAGGAACAACGGGACCCAGGCATAGCGCCTTAACATTTCTGCCAGCTCATCATCATTTTCACCCTCTGCATTCCATAGGCTGGATTGATCATGCTCGGTGGCTGTCGAGAGCCAACCCGGCTGGACAGGGCCGCCCTCCCTTACTTTAATAAAACGGGCTTGAGCACAGCCCGATTATAAAGTAGACTTAGGCACTCCACTTTCGCTACCCGGAGTAATATCACTCCCGACCACATCCCTGCAGCACAAGACATCGCCTGGTATGAAACCAAGGATCAAAGGTTTAACAAAGAAATGGCAATGGCTGAAACCCTAACGGCCGAGATCGAGAACCGTCCAGAATCATCGTGGAGGGTGATCGCACGCACGTTTCCCGAGCGCCTGCCGCTTTCCTTCTTCATGACGGTGATGCTCATCGCTGCCCTGGTGATCGGGGAGCAGTTCCTGGAAGAGGCGATCGTCGGTCCGATCAGCAATTACGAGCCCTGGCAGCGCCTTGGAATCCGCATTGCCCTGCCCGTGCTTTCCGTCTATCTCCTGCTGACGAGCCGTATCCTCAAGCGCGAGGTCATCGAATGCCTTGCCCGACTCAAACCCTCGGTGAAGATTGACCCAGAGGCATTCGAAGCTCTTGCACACAGGATGATCAGGCCCCGGCCTGTCATTGAATCCATCCTGCTGCTCATCTCCACGGCGGTTGTGGTCGTGCTATTCGTCGTCATGAAAAACCCGCTGCCGATCTACACGACGCTTACGATCCCCGAGGACTTTCTCTCTGCCGCCTACATCGTGTTCGTATATACCATGATTGGATGGCTGGGCCTATCGCTCGTGTATACCGGGACCCAGCATGCAATCTATTTGAGCCATTTGGCTCGTCAACCGTTAAGCATAAATGTCTTCGATCCGGAAAACCTGCTCCCCTTCGGATCCATCAGCCTGCTGCACAGCCTCGTGCTGGCTGGCGTGGTCGTGATCTTACGCGTGCTGCTGGGACAGCCCACAAGCCCTGCCAGCTACCTCGTGATCACGCTGGCCTCGCTTGGGAGCTTGCTGGCGCTCATCCTTCCGCTTCTAGGCGTCTATCAGCAGATGCGGCGGGCAAAGATCACAGCATTAAACAACATCTCCGATCAACTCCTGGCCGCCCAGGATGTACTTCTACACATGACGGATCCGATGGATGATGGGGTCACGGAACTAAACGCACGAACCAATGCGCTCGTGAACCTGCGGAAGACCATCCTCGAATCGCCGAACTGGCCCTTTCGCAGCAACACGGCCGTCGTGCGTGCCGTCGTCGCCGCAATGAGCCCGCTTATCTACTTCGTCTTGATTGAGCTGGTGCGGGTTTATGTGGTCCCCATCTTGATCGGCTGATCCGGCTGGGGCCGGCTCCCACCCGCTGTAACCCCCCGGCAGGGGTCCTACCAGGCTGACATCGCCATAATCGGTTGACCCACAGTTCTTTCGAAACCCGCCACCCACTCGTTGATCATGGCCTCGTCCAGGGAACCCAATTTCTCGATTTGGCGCTCCGTGAGATGCAGCCCCAATCCGGCCGCAGCAAGTTCCGGGTCCTTGAGCAGCTGCTCGCGGAATGCGGGATCAAGGAACGCCCGGCCTGCGAGGTAGGGTAAAAAATTGAAATCGTTTTCCTTATACTCCATCATTTCCCTGCTCCTTTATGTGTCCGATTCACGTTGATTAGTCGTCAAGGATTCTGGCAGCCCGGTTTAGTTGGACTGCGATGGCATCCAACATCTGCTCCCTGCTTCTCGACAATTCATGTTCAAGCCCCAGCAGGTGGTTTGAAAAGCTGGTCATGCCAGCCTGGCGGGCCAATGTCGCTCCCAGCTCCAACTCGCCAGTGATCAAGCTCGTGTAGTCACGCATCCTCTTCTCATCCATGAGGGCAAAGTAAACTTGCCGGCGGATATCCGCTGGTTCGCGCCCAGCTTGCCGGGATCGAAGCTGGCAGTTGATGAAGATGTTTTCACGCCCATGCTCCAGATCATCCTGCCAGTCCTTGAAGTGATCGAAAAGGACTGCAGCCCGTAGGTAATGTTCGACAGGGGCTCTCAGGTGCGCGAAGCTTTGGTGGCGGTTCGCCAGCGCCACGGCTGCAGCGATGCAGATGAGAAGAGGCGCGCCAAAATCGGCCAACGAGGTGATTGCTTCGGAAGCAGGGCTGCCCTGCATCCCTGTTTGGAAGGGAGAGAGCGAAGCCTTGCGCCAGATCCGAAGCTGTTCATCGTACTGGCTCCAGAACCAGGGCTCGTGTGGGAAAAGTGCATGGTATTCTCGCTCGGCCGCATGCAGCAGGATGGTCTCCAATCGCCACGACACATCCCTGTCAAGCAGTTTAAGCTCGCCATCGCGTGCATCATCCCTCAGTCGAACGAAACCCAAGCCAAAAACGTTGGCGGCGAGCAGCTTTCGCTGAGCAGTCTCGGAAAGCTCGATTGTCTCCCCCAACCAGCGCGGCAGATTCCACTCAACGCTCCAGACCGGGGTCGCGATCCGCTCGAATAAGGAATGTCCTGCAGCCTGTATCCCTTCGGACGAACTCGCGAGGAGCGTTTCATACCTGCGCCTATGATAGGCGATGTCCTCAGGCAGAAGTGGGACAAGAGGGGCGTCATTCAAACCTGGTGAAACAGACCGGTCTGTTGGATCAGATCGACTTTGCGCTGTATGTTTGGTGTTCTGAAGGGTTTGACGGTCCATCGGTGCGCGAGCTCCCCTTGCGTGATACCGTTCAGAATGGTTAAAACCCTTATCGCATCAAGTGCATGCTGGAGGTGAGGGTTGACGACAGTGATGGGCATGCTCACAAGCAGAGTCCCTGAATATCCCCCAGGGTGCGGCGTTACGCTGATCTCATATCGTAACTTGAGGATCCCGCGCGCATGATGGCTGCCTGTATGACAGGTCCCTATTGTGCACCTAAACGGTCCGAATTGTCAACGTGCTCGTAATTCCGCCGCGGTCCCTTGGAGCATCTGTGAGGGAGAATGGGCGTGACACACAGCGAATGGTAACGTGCCCGTCCGTGGGTGGACGAGCACGCTGAGTCGAATGGGAAGCGTCCGCCTCAGGATTCAAAGCAGGTCGAGTCCCGGGTCCGCTCCCGGGAACCCCGGGATCCGGGCATGGCAGGGAGTCGAGCTACTCCAAGGAGTCTTCCGTAAACACTCCATCCCTCTTCAAGACACCGAGGCCGTGGACTGCCGCAGACGAGCTGCAGCTTTGCTGGTTCCCTTCATCATCCACGACGGTGAGATTTATCCCGACCTGCCCCGAACTGCCCGGCATCTCGGCCAGGTTGGGGTTCTCGGCCGGGACTTCGCAGGCGAAACCGTCCTCCGGGAGCGGGAAGGTATAGGTGCCGTGAAAATCGCCGTAGATATCGCAGGACTGGGCCATGAGAAGGAAGGCGACCAGCGTCAACCCGAGCAAGATCAGCCGGCGGCGCCGGCTGGATGACGTCCCCAGGACGAGGGGGATCAAGGGGAAGATCGCCATCAGCGCAAACCCGTTCCCGGGGGCAGAGTCAGGTACGATCGACGATCCGGGCAGCGCCGTGATGTTGGCCGTAATCCTGAGTTCACTGCCGACGATCTTCGCCTCCCCCTGCACGACGGCACCGTCCAGGGATTGGGTGGCTTGCCAGGTCCACTCCAGGCCAGCGGGGGTATCGGCCGAGACGACCCAGCGGCCGGCGACGGCCATGTAAAGCAGCAGCGGATCGGCAGAGGCACCAAGCGGGTACTCCATATCCTCGCAGGTGCTTGAACGGCTCGTGAGCGAGTAACCCTCGATGACGAAATCGCCGTTCCCGGTCAGGGAACAGCGTTCCTCTTCCGGCGTCCCCTCAACCGTCGCCGTGGCCGCTTCTTCTTCTTCCGACTCGACGGTGGCGGTCGCCTCTCCTCCGGCCGCCGGTCCAATCAAGGCCGCATGGACAATGGCTCCGGAGTTCCGATCCCGGCAGACCAGGTAACCAGCCCGCGCGGGATCGAGCGGTGTCTCCGGGGTCCGTCCCAGCTCGAGCATGGCGACTTGGTATTCGCCCTGCCCCACCCCGCTGCAAGCCAGGCTCGAAGAATTCCTCCCGACTTGTGCCAGGCGATCCAGGCGGTCCTGGAGCAGCTGATCGCGGATGCGGTCGCGCATCGTCGAGCGCTCGGCCTCGCTCAGGTTGCCGAGGTTGTTGGCGATGATGGCGGCATTTGTGTATGCCTGCGCCGCCACGTCGACGGCGGCATTCGCCCGGTCAACCCCGTTGATCCTCCCGAGGAGACTGCCTTCTTCGACGAGTGAAACCGGGGTCCGCTCGCGCTCATCCAGCCGGGCGAGCTCACCATCGATCTGGTTAATTTGCTGCAGGGCGTCGTTCATCCCGCCCTGGATGTTTGTGAGCACGCGCTGGGTCTGCGTGATCACACCACCCAGGAGCTGGTCCAGCTTATGGCCGGCAGCTTGCCCGAGCTCATAGGCTGCACCGCGCAGGATGGGGATATTCTCCACCTTGCTCTGCAGGGATTGGGCCAGGAGATCAAAAGGCTGGTTGTTGGCGATGGCCTGCTGTATGGAGGCGACCACCTCCCGCAGTTCACCGATCGTCGAGCGCAGGTCACCGATCAAACGCTGGCCGCCCGGTGACTTGACCAGGATGCCGACCACTTCACTTGTCAGGTTGCGGTTGAACTGGCGCCGGGCGTCGTTCTTTTCCGACTCGATTTGCTGGGTGACCGCTTCACGCTCTGCCGCCAGCGCCTCGTACATCTTGATGTAGACGCGCAGCTGGCCGCGGTTCTCCAGGGTCAGGTCCCCCTGGGTCAACTCACCGGCCAGTTCACGTTCACGAAGCTGTGTGCGCGCTTCCTCGATCAGGCCATCGTAGTAGGCATCCATCTCCCCCTGGGTGGCACGCGCTTCCCGGTAGACGCGGTTGCGGCGTCTTGCCGCTCCAATGATGTTGAAGAGCGCGACGATCCCATTTACCGGAGTCCCCTGCGCCTGGGCCGGGCGTGGTGCGAGCAGGCCGCCCGGAGCCTCGGTGATTAGCAATCCGACGATGAGTATGAAGATGAGGGTCCTGGCCCAGAGTTTCTTCATCATCCACCCTCCTCGTCAGGGAGCAGGCCGATGGTTTCTACGTAAACCACCCCCGATCCATCTAGGCCGATCAGGATCTGGTCCCCCACGAGCATCAGCCCGCCAGCGAGATCCTCCCCACCCTCGTCCAATTCAATCAGCTCCGGGCTCTGGCCGGCGGGAGAGGCACTGGCCACGACCGAGGCTACCTCGCTCATCGTCATGCCGAGCTGAAAAGCCAGCGGGTCGTACCACGCCGGCATGATCGAATCCTCCGGCGCAGGCTCAATGTCCATGGTCCAGGTCGCTTCCCCGTCTACGAAATCCACCCGCGTGCCAAAGCCATAGTAGCGCCAGGTCTCGACCCGCACCGGCACGCCTTCCAGCGTGATGGATGAGATGGTGAACGCATCCGGTACGCCCAGGTAGCTCACCACGCCAGGCCGGTCGTCGACCGTCTCCTCCTGCAGCACATCTTCGAGGGAGTAGGACAAACCGGATGAGCCAGGCAAGCCCAGCCCGGCCAGGAGGTCTCGCAAGGGGCCCAAACTGCCCAGGAGTGCCAGCGCGATCCCGGCGCATAAGGCGACCGCCAGCAAAACCCCACACCCGATGGCCAGCAGCCCGAAGCGTCGCTTGGGCTTTGGCTTTGGCTTTGCCCCTGTCCCGGTAGCCTCTCCTGGATCGCTAGGCAACGCAGGCGCCGGTTCGGCGGCCATCACGGTTGGGATGACATCCTCCACATCGCTGATGCTGACCTTGAAGCGGGTCGTGCCGATCCGCACCTCATCACCGTCTCCCAGCGCTGCAGGTTGGTAAATCCGTTGATCGTTGACGTAGGTCCCATTTGCGGATCCTTCGTCGCGGATCATTAGGCGCTGTTCGACTACGTAGATCGAGGCGTGTTTGCGGGAGGCTTCCGAGTCCTCCAGCTTCAAAGTCGCGCCCGAACCTCGGCCCAGGACGACCGTTCCCTCGATCGCAATCGATTCACCGTTCGCATTGATGAGCTCAAACAAGGACATGGCGGTTCACCTCACGAATGTCGCCTATCGCATCGTCCGCAGCGGCGCTGCGGGTTCACGCGCTCGCAAGACTTCGAATGACCCCGGAATTCGGGGGTTACTCCGGTCCGGACCACCCCGGAAATTTTAGAATAATTTTGTGTTCCCTGCAGGCGGGTGAGGCCGGCCTGCCCGCATCGAGACCGGAAGCCTCAGCCTGGTTGTCGGTTGGTTCTTGCCTGGAGCCCGTCTGCCCTCCATTCTTTGCTAACTTACGTATAATTCAAGGGTTCTTACCCAGGCAGCATTGGCATGCCAGCAGCCCGAGGCCGGCACGCGCTGGGTTGCGCCCCCCCAAACATCATCGAGGATGATGCGCGAACTCGCTGTACTCTTGAGCTATTTTCGAGAAGCTGATGCCGCCCAGGCTGCCCTGCGCTACCTGGGCAAGCATGGATTCCGGCGTCGCATCCTGCTCAGGCGGACCTCGAACGGCCACGTAGTCCAGCTCGATCCCGCCCGGCGCAGCCGCATACTCTTCGCTGCCCTGACGACGATCTTCGTTGCGGCAGTCACGATCGCGCTCACCCAGGCCTTGCTGCTGCCCGATATTTTTGGAGTGGGTTCCTCGGTCGCCCTGTTGTATGGGATGATCGGTCTTGGGGCTGGTGGATCCCTGGGGCTGCTCCTTTCAACCCGGCTCTTTCCAGGTGTTTCGAAAATACAGGTTGAAGCACAGCTCCCGCGCCTGCGCGGCGAGGAAGCGTTGATCATTCTTGAAGCACCCATCCACCTCCTTCAGGGTGCAGTGCACATCCTGCGAGACGTGATTGAGGCCGAGGTGGCCATCTTCGTACTGCACCCCCGCCGGCTCTTCCCCCAGGCACCCGCTCTTCCAGACATGACCGCATTGGCGTTGCCCCAGATCCAGGAGCATGCCGCAGTCCTAGCCCACGATCACGTCGTGGATACCAGGGGCGGGGCGAGCCGCGAGCTGCTTGCCCAGCTCGAACAAGCCCGCGAGACGATCCATGTCATCTGCCACGATATGGGCGAATCGTCCCGCCTTGAGCAATCAATTGGTCCGGTAGCCGAATGGATCCTCGATAACGAATACTTGATCGAAGGTCACAGCCGTGATGTACAGATCAACCTCCCCAAATCCTATTACCGTGAACTGCCGAAGCTGATCGAGGATCCTGATAGGGATCAGCCGCGCGTCTACAGCGTGGCCAAGGAGCTCGTTGCGCACAGCGACGCCCGCCTGGATCGCGAGAACATCCTCGGGTTTCTCACCTCGTACCAGTCGAATGACTTCCTTGAAATTGGGGAGTTGTGGGCCTTACCACTCCTGCTGCGCATCGCGCTCATCCAGCGTGTCGAGCAGCTGGCGCGCCAGGCGTGGGGCGAGCTCACCGACCGTGAATCAGCCGAATATTGGGCAAACCGCCTGCTCACGACCCTGCGCCGAGAACCCGACCAACTTTTCGCCGTGCTGGCCGAACTTTCCAATGACCAACCTCGGCCCAGTGCTTTCTTCGCCACCCAGCTCAGCGGCAACTTGTACGATGAAGATGCCGCGCTCGTCCCGGTACAGAGCTGGTTGGAGCGCTCCCTACGAAGGCCATTAACGGAGCTGAACTCCGGCGAACAAGCCCGGCAGGCTGCCAACCAGATCTCGATCGGCAACGCCATCACCAGCCTGCGCCAACTTTCCCGGCTCGACTGGCGGGAAATCTTCGAGCATCTGAGCCAGGTCGAGCTGATCCTGCGGCGCGACCCGGCGGGTGTTTACCCGCAGATGGACTTCGAAACCCGGAATCTGTACCGCGAAACGGTTGAGGTCCTGGCGCGCGGCTCCACGCTTGGCCAGGTGCAGGTCGCCCGCAAAGTTGATTGAAATGGCCGCGGCGCAGCCCGCCCAGGCCGGTTGGGAAACCCGGGATAAGCACGTCGGGGGTTACTTGATCGGCGACAAGCGGATCGAGTTCGCCAGGCTTATTGGCTGCCGCGAGAGTTGGCGCTTCCGCCTTCAGCAATGGATTTATCGCCGCCATATCCTGCTCTACCTTGGCTCGATTGGCACGCTCACCCTGGGATTGCTTCTTGCCCCGCTCCTCCTCCTCGTCAAACGAGTGCCTTCTGCATGGGAAATCCTTGCCCTGCTCCTGCTCCTTTTTCCAGCCAGCCAACTCGCCACGGAATGGGTCAACTACCTGGTAACACGCCTCCTGCCACCTCGCCGGCTTCCCAAACTGGATTTTCACAAGGACGGTATCCCCGATACGGCCAGTACGTTCGTGGTTGTTCCCATGCTTGCTGACCGACGAAGAAACCATCAAAGCCGAGGTCGAAAAGCTGGAAATCCGGTATCTGGCGAACCCCGAAGCCAATATCAGCTATGGTCTGTTCTCTGATTTCAATGATGCGCATACCGAAACGACACCGGCCGACGCCCACTTGCTTCAGCTTGCCAAAGAGGGCATCCAGGAGCTGACCAACAAGTATGGCCAGGATCGCTTCTACCTGCTCCACCGCCAGCGGTCCTGGAGCGAATCGGAACAGATGTACATCGGCTGGGAACGTAAGCGCGGCAAACTGGAGGAGCTCAACCGTCTCATCCTGGGTCTTCGAAGGGATGACGAACCGCCGCTCGTCATCGCCGGGAACGGGGACCTGCTTTCCCACATTCGCTTCGTGATCACCCTCGACAGCGACACCCAGCTGCCGCGCGATTCCGCCCGGCGCATGATCGAGACGCTCGCTCATCCGCTGAACCAACCGCGTTACGATCCGGACGGGAGCATCGCCCGGGGCAGCTTCACGCTGATCCAACCCCGCGTAAGCCCCTCGCTCCCCAGCGCCGCCTCGACGGTCTTCAGCCGGATCTTCACCGATCCTGTCGGGACCGATCCATATACGAAGGCGGTCTCGAATGCCTACCAGGATCTTTCCGGCGAGGGTTCCTATATCGGGAAGGGGATTTACGATGTGCGCGCCTTCCAGCGGACATTGGCCGAACGCTTTCCAGATGAGCGCTTGCTCAGCCACGACCTTATCGAAGGAGCGCACGTTCGTACCGCCCTGGCGACCGACATCGAGCTCTTCGATGAATTCCCTTCCGATTATGTAAGCTACAGCCGCCGCCAGCATCGCTGGATCCGGGGAGACTGGCAGATCGCCGAATGGATCCTGCCGCAGTGTCCCGAATCGCAAGCTCGAGAGGGTGCCCAACCTGCTGGGTCCCTTGAACCGCTGGAAAATATTCGACAACCTGCGGCGCAGCCTGGTCCCGGCAGCCAGCGTGGCCGCCCTGGTGCTGGCGTGGTCCCTCACCCCGGCCTTGCTTTGGTTCACGACCGGGCTCATCGCAGCCGTCATCCTCTTCCAACCCTTGGCCGGCCCGCTGACCTGGGCCACCTCGCCGCATGGCCTGCGGGCTTTTTCAATGCGGCAGATCGGGCATGACCTGGCCCGGGCGCTGGTCGAGGCAGCTTTGCTCATGCACCAGGCGGGTTTGAGCCTGGATGCAATCACCCGGGTGCTGTACCGGCGTTTGATCAGCCGGCGCGGATTTCTCCAATGGACGACGGCGCAAATGGCCGAAGGCACTTCCCGGGCAGCGCGGTTCCGCTTCACCTTGATATTCTGGTTCATCTCAACGATCGCTGCCCTGCTCGGCATCAGTCTTTACTTCTTCAATCCTGGCAGCCTGGCTGCCGCTCTGCCCTGGCTCGGCTTGTGGTTCCTAACGCCCCTCACCGGGTGGCTGCTCTCCCTGAAACCTTCCACCCGGACACCCGATCGGGCGCTGAGCGACTCCGAGACGCAGCAGCTTCGGAAAGTCGCCCGGCGTACGTGGCGCTATTTTGCCGACTTTGTTGGACCGGAAACTGCCTGGCTGCCTCCAGATAACTACCAGGTGTCCCACCAGAACAAGCTTGCCCTTCGGACCAGCCCGACCAACATCGGGATGTGGATGTTGAGCGTGCTCGCCGCTCAGGACTTCGGGTACATCACCCCCGACCAGGTCATCGAGTACCTCAGCAGCACCATGGGCACCGTCAAGGGGCTCGAACGGTACGAGGGTCACCTGCTGAATTGGTACGCTCTTGAAGATAGGGCGCCCCTGCGTCCGCGTTATGTTTCCTCGGTCGATAGCGGCAATTTTATCGCCGCGCTCTGGACCCTCGACCAGGGCCTCGACGACCTGCTTCGAAATCCAGTCCTCGACAAGTCAGCACTGCAGGGGCTGGTGGACACTGCTGAGATCCTCCAGGAAGAGCTCGCCCACGAATTCGACCCGGGCCAGGAAATCGAGCTGGTCATCGACCTGATCAACAGGATCAAACAATGCCCGCCTGGTCTCGTTGACATCATCCGCCTGATGCGCGCGATCCACCCCATCAGCAGCACCCTGGCGAGTGACCTGCGCGAAGAAGCAAACCTGCATGCGGGGGCTGCCTACTGGGCAAGACAGCTCGCCCGCCAGGTAGCCGGTTGGATCGAGATCATTGACCGCTACCTGGTCTGGATCGAGCTCCTTGAGGAATGGTCCGAGGATGAACTGCTCGCCGCCGGGCTCGAGCCGCTGCTGGCCCTGCCTGCAGCTCTCGACCAGGCGCCTTCCTTGCGCATGCTGGCGGCCGGGAGTTTTGCAGGTTCGCACGAATTCAACCTGGACCAGTTCTCATCTTCCGCCCTGGATGAGGCCAACCGCTCCCGGGTCGAACGCCTGGCCGAGGCGCTTTCACGGGCGAGGTGGTTCGCCGGCGAGATGCTGGGACTTGGCGAGCGGCTGCAGCAGACACCCGGGAGTTTGCACGTGAGATGAATTTGCGCTTCCTGTACGACCCTACGCGCCGGCTCTTTGCCATCGGGTACAACGTCTCCACCAGCCAGCTTGACAGCTCCTACTACGACCTGCTCGCCAGCGAAGCTCGGCTTGGAAGCTATGTCGCCATCGCCCGCGGCGATGTCCCAGTCGAGCATTGGCTGGCGCTGAACCGGCCCTACAGCTCACATGGACAGCACCAGGTGCTGCTCAGCTGGACCGGCACGATGTTTGAATACCTGATGCCGCTCCTGCTGCAGCGCTCCTTTCCCAACTCACTGCTCGACAAGGCCACCCGGGAGGCGGTCGCGCTCCAGGAAGCATACGGCCGCCGGCGGCACGTGCCCTGGGGGATCTCCGAATCGGCCTACGGCGATCTGGACCTGAACAAGACCTACCAGTACAAGGCCTTCGGGGTGCCCTGGCTTGGCTTGAAGCGCGGCCTGGACGAAGACCTCGTCGTCGCGCCCTATGCCACCATGTTGGCGCTCGCCGTAGACCCGCGTGCGGCTTATAAGAATTTAAGCCGGCTTGAGGAGCGTGGGATGTTGAATGATTATGGGTTTTTTGAGGCGATCGATTTCAACCGGCGCCCGAAAGCCGATGCCAACCCCGGGGTCATCGTTCGTGCGTACATGGCACACCACCAGGGCATGGGTTTCCTGGGCTTGACCAACCTGCTCTTCGATAACATTATGCAGCGCCGTTTCCACAGCGACCCCCGCGTGAAGGCCGCCGAGCCGCTGCTCTACGAGCGCGTGCCCATTTCGCCACCGATCCACCATATCTCGACACGGGAAGAAATCCCCGGCCGTGTGGGAGCCAGCGGAATCGCGCCGAGCGTGAGCAAATTCGAAACCGCCCACAGCATCACGCCGAAAGTCCAACTCTTATCGAACGGCCAGCTCTCCAGCATGACGACCAGCGCAGGGGGCGGGTACACGCGCTGGAAGGGGATGGATATCACACGCTGGAGGGCAGATACCACCTCCGATCCCTATGGCTCCTTCCTCTACTTGCAAGACATGGACAGCGGCGATGTGTGGTCGAATACATTCCACCCTGTTAACCAGGAACCGGATCGCTTCACGGTCCACTTTCCGCTTGACCGCGCAGAGTATCGCCGCCGGGATCATGGGATCGACACACAGACCGAGCTGATCGTGTCGCCGGAGGATGACGTCGAAATCCGCCGGATCACGATCACCAACCGTTCACTCCGCAACCGGACCATCCAGGCGACCAGCTATTACGAGCTCGCCCTCGCTCCACATGCAGCAGATCGCCAGCATCCAGCCTTTAACAAGATGTTCATCGAGACGGAAGCGCTCAAGCCGCAAGACGCCCTGCTCGCTTACCGGCGGTTGCGGCAAGCTGATGATGTGCCGGTCTTCGCCGTGCACAGCCTCGACCGGCTCGAGCGGGCGGATGCAGAGGGCGCTGCATCCTACGAAACAGACCGGCGTGTGTTCATCGGGCGCGGTCGCTCCATGAAGGATCCAATCGGGCTTGAGGGATCGCTTGGCAGCACGGCTGGTTATGTGCTTGATCCGGTCTTCTGCATGCAGCGGGAATTCCAGCTCCTCCCCGGTCAGAGCACTCAGCTTGTGGCAGTGCTGGGGATCGCTGAAAGCCGGGAATCTGCGCTCGCCTTGATTGATAAGTACCACGACCCGGCGGTGGTTGAGCGGGCGTTCGAGATTGCGTGGGCTTCCGCGCAGCTGGAACTGCGGCTGCTTCGCATCCACCCCGATGATGCCCGTCGCTTCCAGAAACTGGCAGGGCACATGCTCTACCCCTCGGCTTACCTGCGGCCGGCAGGTGAACGCATCGAAGCCAACCAGAAGGGGCAATCCGGCCTCTGGCCATACGGCATATCGGGCGATCTGCCCATCCTGCTGGTCTCCATCGCCGATCCGGCTGACCTGGGACTCGTCCGTCAGTTGCTCCAGGCGCAAGCCTACTGGCGGCAGCATGGCCTGCTGACCGATCTGGTCGTGCTGAACGAGGAATCGAGCAGCTATGAGCAACCCCTCATGGAGCGCCTCGAACGCTTGATCCAATCGTTCAGCATGCTCACGAGCAAGGACCAGCCAGGCGGTGTGTACCTGCGCGCGGTCGACCAGATCGCCCAGGAGGACTTGATCCTGCTGCAGTCCGTCGCTCGTGTGGCGTTCGTAGCCGCTCGCGGGCCTCTGGCGCAGCAAATCAGCATCCCCTTTGATACCGTCGAACAGCCGTCCCAGCTTGTCACCCGCAAGATCGAGGAGGAACCCTCCCGCCAACTGCCCTTCATGGACCTCCCTTACTTCAACAGCCTGGGAGGTTTCAGCCACGACGGGGATGAATACGTGATCTACCTTGGACCTGGCACGAACACGCCTGCACCGTGGGTGAACGTGATCGCCAATCCGAGCTTCGGGACGATGATCAGCGAGACAGGCGCTGGCTTCACCTGGTTCGGGAACAGCCAGCGGAACCGGCTGACGCAGTGGTCCAACGACGCCGTGCTTGATCCGCACAGCGAGGTCATCTACATCCGCGATGAGGAGAGCGGGCGTTTCTGGAACCCGACTGCCGGCCCGATCCGCGAGCGCAACGCCTACCGGGTTTTCCATGGCGCCGGCTACAGCCGCTTCGAGCATAACAGCCATGCCATCGACCAGCACCTGGCGACATTCGTCCCCGTCGACGAGAACGGCGGGCGCCCGGTCAAGGTCCATGTGTTGACCCTGCACAACGACTCGAAGCGAGTTCGGAAGCTGAGCGTCACGTTCTACGCGGAATGGACGCTCGGCGAGCAGCGCGAAGAGTCACAGCAGCACATCGTCACGAATTGGGATCGAGAGCGGGGGATCATCTTCGCTCGCAATGGATACCATCCCGATTATCCCAAGCGGGTCAGTTTCATGGCGATCAGCCCCCGGGCGGAATCATTCACCTGTGACCGAAGCGGATTCCTCGGCCGGAACCGCACCGATCAGGAACCCCAGGCGCTTGAACAGGTCCAGCTCGCCGGCCGTTTTGGGGCAGAGCTCGACCCTTGCGGCGCGCTGCAGGTGAAGCTTGAAATCGCACCTGGTGAAAGCCAGGATGTCGTCTGCCTGCTTGGACAGGCGGTTGACGAAGCAGAGGCACTCGAAATCATGGGGGGCTTGCTCGACCCCGTGGGTGCGGCCAGCGCGCTGGAAGCGACACGCCGTTATTGGGATCGGATGCTGGGCGCGGTCCAGGTCGACACGCCGGTGCAATCGATCAACTTCATGCTCAACCGCTGGCTGCTGTACCAGGGCCTCAGCTGCCGCATCTGGGGCCGCTCTGCGTTTTACCAATCAGGCGGTGCATTTGGATTTCGGGATCAACTGCAGGATGTGGCGGCGCTGCTCCTGGCCAACCCGCCGTTGGCGCGTGAGCATGTTCTGCTCGCCGCTAGCCGCCAGTACGCCGAAGGCGATGTCCAACACTGGTGGCACCCGCCTGGCGGCGCCGGCATCCGCTCACGCATTTCCGATGATTTGCTCTGGCTGCCGTACATCACCAGCCGCTATGTCCAGGTTACGGGTGATGCAGCGATCCTGCGCGAGAGGATCCCCTTCTTGAACGCGCCCGAGCTGGAGCCCGGCCAGGATGAGCTGTTTATCGAACCGCAGGTCTCCCCCGATCGCGAGACCTTATTCGAACACTGCCGCAGGGCGCTTGAGCGAGGCTTGACACAAGGGCCTCACGGCTTGCCGCTTATTGGAACCGGTGATTGGAACGACGGGTTGAACCGGGTTGGCGAACACGGGTCCGGAGAAAGCGTCTGGCTCGCCTTGTTCCTGGTCGATGTCCTCCAGCGCATGCAAGATTTGGCCGGGGTGATGGACCAGCCGGATCTCGCCGCACGTTATCAGCAGGATGCCGCCCAGCTCGCCAGGGCAATCGAGCAGACAGCATGGGACGGTGAGTGGTACCTGCGCGGCTGGTTTGATGATGGTACGCCTCTGGGGTCTGCGGCCAGCACGGAAGCCCGCATCGACTCCCTTCCCCAGTCATGGGCCTGGATTGCTGGCGCGGGCGACCCGGAACGGAAGGCGCAGGCGCTCGAATCAGCCTGGGAGCATCTCGTCCGGCAAGATGACGGACTGGCCCTGCTCTTCACCCCGCCTTTCGATACAAGCGAACCCTCGCCCGGATACATCCGGGGCTATCCGCCGGGTGTTCGTGAGAACGGCGGCCAGTACACCCATGCCGCCCTCTGGCTGGCGAAAGGCCTTCGCCTTAAAGGGCGACGGCAACCGTGCGGTTGAGCTCCTGCGCATGTTGAACCCGGTCGAACATGCCCGAAATGTGCCGGACGTCTGGCGCTACACCGTCGAACCGTATGTCGTAGCGGCCGATGTCTATTCGCTGCCCGGCCGCCTCGGCCAGGGGGGCTGGAGCTGGTACACAGGATCCAGCGGCCTGGATGTACCGGGTGTGGACCGAAGATGTCCTCGGTTTGAAGAAGCACGGGGATCAGCTCTCGATCGATCCCGTCATCCCGGAGCGCTGGGATGGGTTCCAGCGTCTCCCTCCGGCACGAGGATGCAAAGTACGAGATCGAGGTCATGAACCCGGAGCACGTCCAAAGCGGGGTGGTCAAGGTCGAGCTGGATGGGCGGGAGCTTGCCGAGCACATCATCCTGCTCGATCCCGAACCCGTCAAGCATACCGTCCGAGTCTGGATGGGCGCACAGCCCGCCTAGCTGCCAGCTAATTTCTCCCCTGCTCTTCGCCTTGTCCCACGGATTGCCGTTCAAGGCAATGCAGTTTCCACGTACTCGTTTCTGAAAGGATGCCGAAAGGAAAGGTTGCGATTTGCGTGGCTTGCTAGCGAGGCTTCGTCAGCGCTGGATCGTCGAACCCGCCCTGCCACTGGGATCGGCGTTCACCACCGCACCGCCGCGTACCATTTGTCCGGTATAAATGCGTTCACCAGCTTGCGCCTGCCACCCGCTCAGGACGAAGGGAACCGGGCTATCTGCAGGCAGCCACTCGCCGTTGTACTTTCGGGAGATATGCACATGCGTGCCTGTCGTCAGTCCACCCTCACAGGAGGGATGCCCGATCCTGGCGTCCGCATCGAGACGGGCACCCTGTGCGACCATCCCAGCTTTGGCGATATGGAAGTACACCAGCACCCAGCCGGTGCCCTCGTAGCCATCCCCATCCAGGTCGAGCGCGACTGCGTTGTCGACTGCCCGTACGACCACCCCGGGCGCGGCGGCGGTGACCCAGCGGAAGGATATGGCGCACGCCTCTTCGGCCGTGATCGGCGACAGATCCAGTGCGCCCAGCGGGGTCCCCGCGTTCCAGGCGTTATGGGGCCCTGCCGTGAGCGCCCATGCTTCCCCGCTGCGAGAAGGGCAATTCCAGGGATGGCTGAACCAGGTCCGCCGGCAGCAGTGGGCCCATCATCGCCTCGCGCACCCAGGGCTCGCCAAACATGCCACGGTAGCGAACGGCGAAACCGTTGGGTCCGTAAACCTCCCCGACCCACGGCTCGAATTCCGAGAAGAGCGTGAACAGGTGCATGATGGCGACCGTCCCCGCGTTCAGCGTTGGGTTCAGCCGGACGGTTCCGCCATCCTTGAAGTGGATGGTCTGGAAGCTACCCTCCCGCCAACCGTAGTAGGCCAGGTTGAGCTGGGTGGCGGCGATGCGCACTTCTTCATACAAGCCTTCCCGACCGCTTATACCGAACCCGAGCGGGTAGCGCTCCTGGGCTGCGCCCGGTGGGTTGTCGAAGACCCACCCGCTGCGCATTTCGAGCAACGCCCAGCAGCAAGCCGCGGGTTCACCGAGAGCTCATTTGCCACACGCTGGATGATCTCGCCCCCACTGAGCACTTTGCTTATCCTTGAGCAGTTCTTGATACCCGGCCAGGTATCCGCCGGCCTGGTCCACAAAGCCTGCACGTTAAAATCGCGCGCCGTCGGCGAGTACACCAGCTCGCTGTCCGGCAGGATGAGCTGCGGGGGGGACACCTGGCCGACCTGGTCGGGGATGGTGAGGAAGGTGCCGGCGGGTAGATAACCCTGAACATTCAGGGATGCCGGGCTGAAGATCTGGGCTGGATCGACGCCAAACCTGCGGGCGAGCGAGGCAAGCGTATCGCCGGGCCGGGTCTCGTACTGGTAGATCGAACCCGGCGCAGTCGGGAACGGGGTGGGCGCCTGAGCATGGGCGGGATTGGCGCCAACCCCTCCCCCGGGCGTGCTGCCCGGCGCAGGGGTTGACGTCCCCGGCAAGGGCATGGCCTCCACCGTCTGGCGCAGATCTTCGGCTGAGAACCCCGAACTGGGTCGAATGAGGCGGCCGGGCGCGTTGCAGGCCATGGCTGGAACCAGGAACATAAGCAAGAGCAGAAGGAAGAGCAGGGAATGTTTCTACTATATTCGTGTCAAGACTTCCCTCGGTTGGTCAAGCTCTTGAAGCTGAGTGTTTCACCCTGTCGCAATTCAACGCTCGGGCGGCACTATGTCCAGGTTGCTTACGGGTCCAATCCAACAGCTTGGAGAGGTGCGCCCGGACAGGAGACAGGCTCTGATCGCGGCTGCGGGTTGGGTCACTTCCGCTGCAGTCGCCAGCGCGCAGGCCTGGCTACTGGCGCACCCCGAAGTTGGTGGTCGTCCGCTCCTCGTTGCGGTCCGTCGCCGGCGGGGGTTCGGGCGATAATGCCGAAATCTCAGCTCTGAGCGCCTCGCCCAGCTCGATCTCCAGCGCGCCCAGCGTCGTATTCAAGCTGTTCGAGGTTGCGGGCGCCGATGATGGGTGCCGTGACGGCGGGATGGCTCCTGACCCACGCCACCGCCAGCGCGGCGGGATGGTGACCGTACTGCTGGGCGAGGGCAGCAAAATCCTGCGCGGTCTGCATGACCCACGGTGCCCCGTAGCGAGTGATGTACATCTTGTTCTCCACCAGCCGGCCGCTGTCAGGCTTGCTGGTCGACGGCGTACTTCCCGCTCAGCAGTCCACCGCCCATCGGGCTGTAGGGGAACACACCCAGGTTCTTCGGCGGCTGCCATCGGCAGGAGCTCGACCTCGGCCTGGCGCTTCACCAGGTTGTACATCGGCTGGATGCATTCGAAGCGCGCCCAGCCTTGCTCGCTCGAGATGCCCAATCCCTTGGCGACCTGCCAGGCAGCGAAGTTGCTCGCACCGAGGTAGAGCACCTTGCCCTGGCTCACCAGGTCGTCGAGCGCGCGCAGGGTCTCATCGAGCGGCGTGGTCGCATCGAAGCGGTGCAGGTAGAACAGATCGATGCGATCGGTCCCAAGCCGCCGCAGACTCGCCTCGACCGAGAGCATCAGGTGCCGGCGGGAGGACCCGGCGGCATTGACGTCCTCACCGCTGGCGAAATAGGCCTTCGTCGCCAGGATCACCTGGTCGCGCTCCCCGCGGACAAGGTTTCCCAGGATCTCCTCCGACCGGCCGCCGACATAGACGTCGGCGCAGTCGAAGAAGTTGATGCCGGCCTCGCGGCAGCGGCGGTATACCGCCGCTGAGGTCTCTTCGTCAGAATCCCCGCCAAACGTCATCGTCCCCAGGCACAGCGAGGATACCTTCACGCCTGTCCGACCCAGAAATCGGTACTCCATCCACAGCCTCCGTCCATCTCGATCGTGAACTCAACCAAACCATCCGGATTATACGTTAATCGAACACCGCCGCCAGCGCGGCGGTTGCCCCCATGCTGCAGGTTTCATGCACACAGACAGGCTCCAGGTCGATTGGGACCACAGCGTTGGTTGATCGAGTGCTTTTCTCATCTAGAATGGAACTGACAAGTGGGTGATCAAATCCAGGGATGGATGACATCCGGGGCAATCAGAGATGATAAAGCGGCGTACGCTCTGTGATCGGGATGATCCTGACCTTGCTGCTGGCCGGCACGGCGTTTACGGCCGGCCGGGCGCTGGACTATATGGAGGTCGTCGATACCTACTGGCGCGTCCATGACGATGTGTTTCAACCGACCGAGATGGGCCGCTACTACATCGATCTGTTCTGGCAGCACAACTACGAACTTTGCACACTGATCGTCGACGATGCGCAGGTTAAGAGACGATGGCCTGGGCATAATCCTCGAATTCGAACCTGGGTCTGCGTGCCCTCGTCGATGGGCATGGGGATGACGTACGCCTCACGCCCGAGATGATTGACCGGGTCCAGGGCTACCTCGACCTGCTGATCGAGCTTGGAAGCCCCGAGCTGCGCACAGCGATACAAGCGGAATTGGCCAGGACACCGCTCGAGCAGTACAAGGGCATGACCTTCGAGGAAGTGCGCGTATCTACCGTGGGTCTGCCAACCGGTCCCGTCCCGACCCCCATCGACTGGGACTTTCCCCGTGCCCCGGAATCTACCCCTGCCGTCACTGGCACCCCTGAATGAAATAGCCCGGGCTAGGCCATCATCTCCAGTTCATCCCTGAGCGAACGGATGACCATGTCCACATCATGTTCATCCAGGACCATGGGTGGTTTTATCTTGATCACGTTGTGCAGCGGGCCATCCGTGCTGAGCAGCATGCCGCGCGCTTTCATGCGCTCGACCAATGCCGCTGCTTGATCCGCCGCCGGCTCGAGCGTCTTACGATCCTCGACCAACTCAATCCCGATGAAGAGGCCGACGCCGCGCACGTCGCCGATGAGTTCAAAATCATCCATCAGCGATTGCAACCCAGAGCGGAAGCGCAGCCCGAGGTCTTGGGCTCGTCCCTGCAATCCTTCATCCTCGATCACATCCAGCACGGCCAGGCCGATTGCACAGGACACCGGGTTGCCGCCGAAGGTCGAGAAATATTCCATCCCGTTGGCGAAGGCCTCGGCGATCTCACGTCGCGTGACAACCGCCGCCAGAGGATGGCCATTCCCGATGGGTTTTCCCATCGTGACGATGTCCGGCACGACGCCTTGCTGTTCGAACGCCCAGAAGTGGGTCCCGGCGCGCCCGAAGCCGACCTGCACTTCATCGATGACGCAAAGCCCGCCCGCTGAACGAACGTAGTTCGAAGGCACGCGCGAAGTATCCCGGCGGGGGGATGATCTGGCCTCCGCAGCCGAGCAGCGGTTCGGCCAGGAACCCCGCCAGCGGCGCGTCAACCCGGTCGACTACCCGTCCGACCTCGTCGCCGTATGCTCCGCCCGTTGCCGCGTCTTGCCCGCGGTGGACCCCGCGGTAGCCGTCGGGCATGGGGACGATGTGCACCCATGGTTCAGGCCGGCCCGAGCCGCCCCGCCCCATGAATTTGTACGGGCTGAGCTGCACCAGGCGGGTCGTGTTGCCATGATACGCACCATCCTGGACCAACCAGTCCCCCCGTCCGGTAAAAGTCTCTGCCAGGCGCAGCGCCAACTCGTTGGCCTCGCTGCCGGAATTAACGAAGAAGCAAGTGTCCAGGCCAGCAGGAAGCGTGGCGCAAAGGCGATCGGCATACTCTGTGAGCAGGCCGTACAGGTAGCGTGTGTTGGTGTTCAGCCGGGCCATCTGTCCCTGGCCTGCGGCGACGACGCGTGGATGGCAGTGACCGACGTGACAAACGTTGTTGACCAGATCGAGGAACGGCCTTCCGCGCACGTCGAACAGGTATTGGCCCCGGCCCTGGATCATCTCGAGGTGCTCGTCATAGGCGATGGAGAGCGAGGGGGCAATCCTCTCTCTGCGCTTTATAAGCAATTCTTCTGTGCGCGGCATGCTCACGCCAAACGATCCTGCGTCCCGTGTTCCTGCGGCAAGCACCCGGGTCGCCTCACTGCGGCTCGATGGTCGCAAGGTGTTGTAGCAGCGTCCACGCCCTGGCCTCGGTCACGAACCAGTTCGGGTGGTCCGGATCGAGAACCCGCCTCTCCGGCGGCGACCGCGACTGTCGTGCTCAACCGGCCGCAAACCAGCGGAAACAGGACCTCGATTTCGTCTGGTGAGAGCGGCCGCAGTTCATCGTAGCTGCGTACAATTTCTGCCCCTTTTTCAAGTGGTTCGGGAAGGTCGAGCATGGCGTAGGCCAGGGCGATGGCCAGCTCACAAACGACCGGATTGTACAGGCTGTCGGCGAAATCCAGGAGACCCACGATCCTTTCGCCGTCCACGAGGATGTTCTCATCATTGGCATCCCCGTGGATGATGGCATGCGGCAGGGCTTTCAACCGGGAAGCCGCCCCTGCTGCATGGAGGTGGAACCCCCACTCTACCAGCCGCCGCTCGGCATGCGTCTCGATCAGGGCAACCTTCTCCCGGTGCTGGCTGGCATTGGCCAGGTCCCACCTGTGCGTCCGATGGGCGGCTGGATGGTCCATGCCGTCCAGCACCAGGTCGATCCGGGCCAGCTTGCTGCCCAGGTCTCGCAGGCGCTTGGGCGTTGGATCACCGGCCTTGTCCCAGGCGGTCCCCCCCACGAAAGCCAGCAGCCGCGCCCGCTGCGAGCTTCCGTCTTCTAGCTTCAGCGTGCTTTCGATCCGGCCGTCCTGGTTGGGGAGAATTCGTGGGAGCTCCAGTTCGATCCCGGCCGAGATGAGCCGCTCGATCATCCGGTGTTCGAGGTCGATGACCTGGTCTGGCAGCCCCTCCCCGGCCACTTTCAGCACGTAGCGTCTCCCGTCCTCCCCCTCCAGGAGGAAATTCAGGTTCTCACCCGGCAAGCGCGCCGCCGAAACCGAGAGCCCGTAGGCCTTTGTTGGCGAGCGTGATAATGTCATCGATCGATGGGGGAGAGGCCATCATGCGTCCAGGCTTACGAAGGAACAAGCGGCGGGGATCGATCTGCAAGTTATTCCCTTAGCCTTCCAGCGATCCGACGGCAGCCTCAACCGCTTGCAGGATCTCGCCTGATTTGACCAGTTCCTTCATGCGGGTGTGATCCGGGTAGAGCGGGCGATCCTCATCCAGGTGTTCGATGTGGGTGCGGATGACCTTATGCGCGGCCTGGACGCCCTTCCCTGGAGTGAACTCCCGGAAGTCGAGTGCCTGCGCAGCCGCCATGAACTCGATCCCCAGCACACCATAGGCGTTATCGATGATCTGGGCGTTCTTGATGGCCGTGTTCATGCCCATCGAGACGAAATCCTCCTGGTCGGCTGCGGCCGGGATGGATTGTATGCTGGCTGGGTTGGAGAGGATGCGCTGCTCGACGATCAGGCTATCCGCCGTATACTGGCTGAGCATCATCCCCGAGAACATCCCCGCCCCTTTGGTGAGAAAGGCCGGCAGTCCCACGCTTAGCGCAGGGTTGGTCAAGCGGTTCAAGCGCCGCTCGGCAAGCACACACACCATCGTGATGGCCGTGCCCGCCAGGTCCATCGGCAAGCTCACCGGCGTACCCTGGAAGTTCGCCCCGGTCAGGGTAAGTTCAAACTCGGGCAGGAAAATCGGGTTATCTCCGACCCCGTTCAGTTCGATCTCGACCTGTTCTCGGGCAAATGCGAGCGCGTCACGGGCAGCGCCGATGACCTGCGGGCTCGAGCGCATCGAGTACGCGTCCTGGACCTTGGTTTTCATCTTGCCTGTATGCAGATCGCTGCCTTCGATGCATTTCATGATCGACCTGGCTGAGCGAATTGCACCCGGGAACCCCCGCGCTTCGTGCAGGCGCGCATCGTACGGTTTCAAGTTGGCAAGCAGCGCCTCCAGCGACATGGCGCAGGCGATCTCGGCCTGGAGCAGCGTGCGCTGCATGTCGTAGACATGCAAGGCGCTCATCGCCGTAAGCAGGTTTGAGCCGTTGATAACCGCCAGGCCGTCACGGGCTTGTAACCCCGGGATCTCGATCCCGGCCAAGGACATGGCCTCTCTTCCAGGATGCCGCTCACCCTTGTAATAGGCCTCCCCCTCCCCCATCAGCAGCAAGGCTACCTGTGACATGGGGGCTAAGTCGCCCGAGGCGCCGACCGAGCCCTTCTGGCAGACGACCGGTGTGACGCCCTTGTTGAGCATTTCAACCAGGGTCTGGGTGATCTCGGGCCGGCAGCCGGAATTCCCGTGCGCGTGGACGTTGATGCGGCCGGCGATCGCGCCCCGGACGTACTCAACCGGCGCCGGGTCCCCGATCCCGGCAGCGTGGTTGTAGATGAGATAGCGTTGGAAATCCTTAACCTGGTCATCGTTCAGGATGACCTCGGAAAATTCTCCGATACCGGTGTTTACGCCATACATGATTTCATGCGCCGCGATTTTCTTTTCCAGCATCGCCCGGCACACCCGGATTCGATCCAGGGCCTCTGGCGCCACTTCGACCTGCTCGCCAGCACGGGCGATGGACACCAGTTGCTCAACGGTCAGGTTGGATCCATTCAGGGTAATCGTCATCTTGTTTTCCTCATCCCTAACGCATGCAATCCTATTATCAACCTAACCTGCGGAATGGACCAACTGCCGAATAGAACAATTTTCCCACGCTGATTTCACTCCCCGGCGCTATACAATGGAATAGGCGGCACACCTGGAGGAGAGAGGGATTGCGCCCGGTACTCGAAGAAACGTACGAGAGCAAGTCGGATTCCGCGCTGGAAACCAAACTGTCCGAACAAACCCCGGTCATCATCGTCATGAACGGCGGCGAGCTTGGCAGGCGCTACCATTTAAAGGACGCCGCCACCATCATCGGGCGCGACCCGGGCCAGGCTCATATCGTGATCCAGGACCGGACCGTCTCCGCCATGCACGCCCGCATCGACTACAAAGCCAGCCAGGATCAGTACTCGGTCACCGATCTCGATAGCCGCAACGGGCTGCTGGTCAACTCACGGCGCACCACGGACACGCCCCTTGAAAAGGGCGACAAAATCTTTATCGGATCAACCATCCTCAAGTTCACCTTCGAAGATGCCTACGAGCATCGCTACCGCACCCGCCTCGATGAGCTCATGAACATCGATGAGCTGACCGGCCTGCCCGTCAAACGCGTCTTCGACCGCGAGTTCCAGCGGGCGTTCGACCAGGCCCTGATCGAGGGCACGCGGCTTTCCCTGCTCATGATGGACATGGATGGGCTGAAGCGGATCAACGATACCTACGGGCACTTGATGGGCTCGAAAACGATCGCCGAAGTGGGGAAACTGATTGGCAAGGCAGTCGGTGGAAAGGGGATGGCCTGCCGCTACGGCGGGGACGAGTTCATCGCCTTCATCCGTGGCCGCACCCTGGACAAGACCGAGGCCCTCGGCGAACGCATCCGGGAACGGATTGCCAGCCGGACCATCAAGTTAAACGGCTACGAAACGACGCCGACCATAAGCATCGGCGTTGCCGAGAGGACGGCGGTCGTCCTCACCCCGCCCGAGCTCATTCTGATTGCGGATGAGGCGCTTTACCGCGCAAAAGCCGCCGGCAGGAACGTCGTTTCGCGGTAGTTGACTTACAGGGCTTTAGGTGGGATCGGTTCGGGTGCGCACTGCGCACCCGCCTGGTTTATCCCTGCTGTTCAAGCAGGCTCATACGGCCCTGCGGCGTGAGGTTCCAGTGACCTGCCTGGCCCTTGGTGTGGATCAGCCCCTTGCGGGTCATCTGCCGGCCAAGCTTCATGGCTGATCCCCGCAGCGGCCCGGACCAGCCTTCGCTCAATGTGCTGAACTCCTCCTGGGTCAGCTTCTCCTTGAGAAGCGCTTCGACCCGGTCCAGGATTTCCTCCGAGGGAGCGTTTCCCCCCGCCTGATCGAGGACATAGAGGACGGGGAAAATGAGGTCCTCCTGTGAAGGTTCTGAACCGACCTGGACATCCCAGCTTTCATCTCCCCCCTCGTCCACGTCTTCGACCTGTTCCCATTGCAGCTTCAACCCGTCGGCCGCCTCGAGGATCGCCTGCAGCGCCTTGCCGCGGTCGGCGGACCTCTGCGCCGTCTCGAAATCACCGTCCTCAAAGGCGGCCGCGCCGCTCGTCTTGGCCGTTTGAAGTGATTCCTGCAGGGCGGCAATCAGTTCAAGGAATGCATTCGTCACGCTCATCTTGCTTGCTCCAATGATGCCAGGATAGGGTACCGCCTCCAGAATGGAGGGCGTACCCTTTACCTTACGCGGTCAGGGTCGATGGCTCAATAGATACTCGGTACTGAATGTGTGAACGGGGGTTAACCTGGCGCTTGATCGAGGAATGTTGAATGGTTGAAATGTTACCGGCAAGTCCAGGCCATGTTTGCCGATCCTAACGCCGTACTGCCCGCACCAGGATTGCCTGTGGGTCCTGCTCGCTCAAAGCTGGAGCGTGGTAGGGCAGGAGCGAAACACACCACTCGAGCCAGGCCTGGACCTGCCGGTCGAACCAGGCCAGCAAGTTTTCGAGTTGATCCGTCTTCCCACCGCTCGCGGACGAGGCATCGCGCAGAAAGGCCATAAACTGGCAGAAGGTCTCCCCCAACCTTTGTCTGAGCTCAAGTTCTCCCAGGTTAGAGACCGCGTCCAGGCTCAAGTTTTCCTCTTTCAGCGCTTGTCGGAAGAGCAAGCGGTAAAGCTCGCGCATGCTGTGAACCTTGAGCTGGAGCAAGTGGGAACGGCGCGTGAGGCAAGCCAATCGCCAGCGGAAACGGCTCCTCAGCTCTGGATAGTGCTTCCCCAGGAGCTTGCGCAGTGCGGGATCGATGCCTTCGGCGCTTGCATGACCGGGGAGTTCTTCCGGGCTGGCAGGCATGGAATGCATACGCCTGAGCTCCCGTTCGAAGATCATCCTCACGAGCTGTTTCAAGGGGTCAGGCTCGGGGCCGGATGGATTTCCCGTTGTAGCTGCCAGGCGCGCCGCACTAGCCTTTGTTGCCGGCCACGCATCGGCTTGAAGCGCAGGCATTTGACGGATCTCGGTGTCGGTCATCACCCCACCATCATAGGGCGTGATGATTGCGCGTGGGCTTACAGGCTGCTTACAACCTGTCCACCCGAGCCTGAGTCTCACGCGGGAAAAGTTCCCGACCCAATCGGGACACCAGCCCCGTGACGACGGGACAACCCGCAGTGTAGGCTTGGAGCACCCATATTCAAAAGGAGCGTGTTATGCAGGTATTTTTAAAGCGAGCTGGGGTTGTTGTCGGCGGGTTGATTGGAGTGGGTCTGCTTGCGGGAGTTACAATTTTCATCCTCAGCGAAGGCCGGCTCGATGCGACCTTTGAAGTTCCCCGGCAACAAATACCGTTTGAGACCAATGAGGAAATCACCGCCAAAGGAGAACACCTGGCCCTGATTCGCGGCTGTACGGATTGTCATGGTGCGAACCTGGGCGGTTCGGCTGTGGTAGAGGATGCGATGTTGGGAAGCATTTACGCTTCAAATCTCACGTCTGGCAAAGGGGGGGTCGGCACGAGCTACTCCGATGACGACCTGGCACGAGCGATCCGCCATGGTATAGCTCAAGATGGTCGAGCATTGCTTGTCATGCCATCTGCCGAGTACGCCCTGCTGGGTGATGCAGATGTCAATGCGCTTGTGGCCTACATACGCAGCGTACCCCCTGTTGACCAGGAAGTGCCGCCGGTCCGCCTGACCTTGTTCGCCCGCTTGCTCTTTCTTGCCGGTCAGCTCCCCCCGCTTGCGGCGGAGATCATCGACCATCAGGCCAGCCGGCCCAACCCACCCGAGCCTGCCGCCGAGGCAGCATACGGGGAATACCTGGCGGTTTCATGCACCGGTTGTCATGGGGCGGACTATGCTGGTGGGCCGATCCCGGGCGCCGCACCCGGTTCACTTGAATCGGCGAACCTGACACCGGCCGGTGACCTGGCCGGCTGGGATGAAGCCGGTTTCATCCAGGCTTTGCGGACTGGCAGGACGCCTGACGGGAAAATGCTTGACCCAGGGGCCATGCCCTGGCCGATGACGGGACAGATGACGGACCTTGAACTGAAGGCGATCTGGGCCTTCCTTCAGACACTTCCCCCCGTTCCATGAATAATCGCCGGGATGGAGGGCATTTGGTCCTCCATCCCCTACTTCGGAGGTTTATAGTGAGACGCTGGATTATTTCTCTAAACGGTGCTGTGACGATAACCGCGCTGGCAATCTTGAGCGAAGCATGGCGAGGCTTTCTCGATGCCATGTTCGTGCTGCCGGTCGAGTTCAAGGACCCGCTGTACTTGCAAATGGCTGCACTCATCTTCGCCCTGCTCTTCGGTGGATGGGCATGGGCCTTGGCGCTTGCCTGGCAGGGAAGCCGACCGGCACTTGTCGCGACTTTCGTCCTCAACCTGCTGGTTATGCTTGTCATCCCGGTGAGCTGGCTCTTCTTCTACTGCCCGGCTTCTTGCCAGGCGGAGGCCGGTATCTTCAACCTGGCCAACACGCTGAACCTGGTCCTTGGGTTGCTGGCCTTTATCACGCTCGGGCTCCAGCTTCGTCGTCCAACACAGGAAATGAAGGGATAGACCATGTCCAGTGATCCGATCTCCCCTGCAGCAGGTAGCGCGACCGCGGCGCGGGAAAAGCGCACCCGCCTTGCCGCCTGGTGTGCAATGGCAAGCGCCATCGCGGCCGCGTTCGGAATCGCGTTCATAATCATCTTTTACGCTGGGATTGGTGTCTTCGGGACTCTCAACGACATCGCCGTCATCATCCAGTACAGCCTGATGTTGCCGGTAGCCCTCCATATTCACGATTTACTGCGAAACGCCGGTCGGCCGCTGAGTGCTTTTGTGGTCGCCCTTGGGCTGGGAGGCATCCTTGCAGTCATCGTGCTCCAAACCCTTTTGGTCTTCGACATCCTGCCTTTCAGACAGCAGATCGTGATGGTGATCCCTGCCTTTCTGATTGTGACCTTATGGTTCGTCCTCATTGAGCGCGCCGGCCGAGAAGATGACCGGCTCCCGAAGGGGACCACCGGGGCCATCTTCGCAGGTCTCGTGTTCGGCTACCCTTTCTGGGCGATCGAACTCCGAAGGCGCTTGCTGTCTACGTAGATTCTTCTTTATCATCACGGAGAGGGTCGAATGGATTCAAAACGAATAATCCTGGCTTGTTATGATAAGGGTGTCACTCGGGCTGTAGAGGGGGTGGGGGATGAGTGGTCGGTGGACAAGACTCTGGCCGAGCATCACGTCACCTGCCTTGAGCGAGACCCAACCAATTCGAAGGTGGTCTATGCGGGGACGAGTGATGCGGGAATATGGCGTTCGGCGGACATGGGAACAACCTGGACTTCGATCGGCATGCGAGGTCACCCGATCAAGTCGCTCTCTGTTAGCCCACATGATCCACGAATTTTGTTCGCCGGATCGAAGCCGGCCACGCTCTTTCGCTCCCTGGATGGCGGCGGGAGCTGGCATGAACTCGAAACCTTCCGGCGCATCCCCAATCGCTGGTGGTGGTTTTCCCCGGCCGAGCCACCCGATTGGCGTCCCTACGTAATCTCCATTGCCCCCTCCCCGAACGAACCCCAGGTCGTCCTCGCCGGCATCGAGTTCGGGGCTGTCGTCCGCAGCGAGGACGGTGGAGAGACCTGGTCCCGGCACCTGCGCGGTACGCTGCGCGACTGCCACTCGCTGAAGTTCAACGCAGGGGACGGCAACTGGGCCTACCAGGCTGGAGGATCAGGCGGCGGGGCAAGCTTCAGCCGCGATGGAGGGAAGACCTGGCACAAGGCCGGTCGCGGTCTGGAGAAGCATTACGGAATCGTTTGCGCCGCCGATGCCTCCCATCCGGACCGCTGGTACGTCTGTGTGGGTTCCAGCCCCGGGAACGCATTCGGGAACGCTCCCTCGGTCTACCTCTACCGGCGGGAGGGCGAGGGCTGGCACCCGATCGGATGGATGCCGCACCCCCTGGATGAAACCCCAACGGTGTTGAAGACTCTCCCTGAAGTTCCTGGCCATCTCTTCGTCGGGTTAAAGGGTGGAAACGTCTGGCATTCCCCTGATTACGGTGAAAGCTGGGAAAAACTTTCGGTAAATCTTGGCGGAATCTGGAACTCAATGATCATCCTAGAGAACCAGGGGAGTGGGGAAGGTTCCCCAAGTCGGGAGATCCCATAGAGAACTATCTTTTCATGCCGGTCTGCCCCCCAGATTGCCCCAGGGCTTTGGCTGGATGCGCGATGACGCACGGTACAATATCGAGATGAATGAGGGTGTCCTGGTACTTGGCGCTTCCGAGGCGCAGTCTGATCCTCAATCGCCTGCACGTCTTGAAGGACAACGTCTGCGTGTGGCAAGATGGGGATGGATCCTGCTGGCGATTATGGCCACAGCCATCCTCGTCACATCCCTTCCCGGGTATTTCTCTAGATTTTCAGGCACGCTCTCACACAGCGCAGGGGGAGAGCCCGGTAGCCTGTCCCACTTCCTCGCCATCGGAGGCGGAGCGGCGTCACTTGTAACCAGCCTGCTCTCGCTCGGTCTTGCCCTTATGTTGTTCCAACGCAGATTCGAAGAACCGGCCGTCGCCGCCCTTTCGCTCTACCTTTTAGGGTACGGGATCATCATGGCCGGTCCGCTGGAGTTCTGGGCGAACTACTGGTTTGGAACGGCCAGTTTTGCCAGCGTTTTCCAGGCATTGCTGATGTCCTCCCCGACAATCGCACTTTTTGCACTTTTTCCAAACGGGCGGTTTGAACCTAAATGGATGCGCTGGATTCTGCTTGGTTCCATCCCGATGGCAATCGCACTTATCCTCCTTGGCCCCTATGAAGGCAGTCAGGTCCGCGACCAACCAATCACATACGCCATCTTGGGTTTCTGCTTTGCCATATTGATCTTGTTCAGCATGTATGCCCAGGTTTATCGCTACCGTAACATATCCACGGAGACCGAACGTGAGCAGACGAAGTGGGTCGTGTTTGGGTTTGTACTCTGGTTCGTATGGATCGTTGTCTCTACAGGCCCCTATCTCTACTTAACTTCGCTACCAGCAGGATCATCCACACCCTGGTGGGCATCCTTGAGTGAGTTGCTCTGGTGGATTTCGCTCGCTCTCCCACCGCTTTCATTAACGATTTCCATCACCCGCTTCCGTTTATGGAACATCGATTTCCTCATCAACCGCACCCTGGTATTCGCCAGTCTGACATTCGCCATCAGCGCGCTCTACATCGTGGTCATCGCCGGCCTGGGGTACCTTTTCCGGGATACCCGCTCTTCACTGGTGTCAATCCTCGCCACAGCCAGCGCCGTGCTCGCTTTCCAACCGCTACGGGCACGGCTGCAGCAAGCGGTCAACCGCATGATGTACGGCGAGCGGGATGACCCAGTCGCCATACTCTCAAAACTCGCTGATCGCCTTGGAAAAACCTCGACCCCTGAAGCCACGCTTAATGGGATCGTCGAAACGCTTGCACAAGCCCTCAAGCTGCCGTACGTCGCCATTTCGCTCGGGGACCAGAAAGCCCCGACGGCAGCGTACGGCATGCCCGTTGAAACGCCGGAGCGAATCCCCCTCACGTTTCAAGGTCAACCTGTGGGCACCATGTTTGTCGCGCGCAGGACCACCGACGAAGAGCTGACGCCGAAGGATTGGCGACTGCTCGAAAACATCTCTCAGCAAGCCGGTGCGGTCGCTTACAGCGCGCATCTCACCGTCGACCTGCTGCGGGCACGTCAACGGCTTGTCCGAGCGCTTGAGGAGGAGCGTCGGCGCATCCGCCGCGATCTCCACGACGGTCTAGGTCCGCAGTTGGCCAGCCTCTCCCTCAAGCTCGACGCAGCGCGTAATCTCCTGGGCAGTAAGCCAGAGAGGGCGGCTGAGCTTTTGGATCAGTCGAAACAGCAGATTCGGGACTCCGTCGACGACATCCGCCGCCTTGTGTACAACCTGCGTCCGCCCGCACTTGATGAATTAGGTTTGATGTCCGCGCTGCAGGAGCATGCGGCAGCTTTTAGAGAGGGGGGAACGCAAGTCTACATAGACGGGCCATCCCAGATGCCCGAACTGCCGGCAGCAGTTGAAGTAGCTTCCTTTCGTATCATTCAGGAAGCGATCAACAACGCTGCCAGACACGGCAACGCACGACACTGCTGGGTCCGTATTCAGGCAGCCCAAGCCCTGGAACTGAGCATCGAAGATGATGGGAGCGGGCTCCCGCGGAACCTCAAGCCGGGCGTCGGGATCACCTCCATGCGCGAACGATCGTCGGAACTCGGGGGAAGTTTCCAGATCGATCAACGACCGGTTGGTGGTACCCGCATTTCGGTCTCACTTCCCCTCAACATGGTTGGATGAAAATGGACGAAGCAATTCGCATCCTGATTGCCGATGACCACGCACTTTTCCGTGACGGCTTGCAAGCGCTCTTCGATTCATTGGAAGATTTCAAGCTCGTGGGACAGGCTGCGAACGGGGAGCAGGCGATCGAGGCTGCGGCTGACCTGCAGCCCGATATCGTGCTGATGGATATTCAGATGCCCGGGATCAATGGGATCGAGGCAACCCGCCGCATCATTTCCACCAGTCCACACATTGGCGTAATCGTGGTCAGCATGCTGGAAGACGACGATTCGGTATTTGCTGCCATGCGCGCAGGGGCGCGGGGCTACGTTCTGAAGGGCGCCGGCCAGGAGCAAATGCTGCGTACGATCCGCTCAGTCGCCGCCGGCGAGGCGTTATTCGGACCAGGCATCGCTGAACGCTTGATGAATTTCTTTACCACCCTAGAACCCTCCGCGGACGCACGTGCGTTTCCGGAACTGACGGCGCGCGAATACGAGGTGCTGGAGTTGCTCGCCAGCGGCAGCAACAACATGGAGATCGCCAGCAGGCTCTTCATCTCGAACAAGACTGTTCGAAACCACGTCTCAAACCTCTTCAGCAAACTGCAGGTCGCCGACCGCGCCCAGGCCATCATTCGCGCCCGTGACGCTGGACTTGGGAATTAAGCCAGTTCGGCGATTGAGCGGTAGTAGCCCACAGCTCTCTGAACCCATTTCAACACACCCCGTCTGCAAGTTGAATGACGGGGATGTTTAGGTCGCCTAGTAAATGAAATTTAAGCCGGCGGTGCCAGCCATCACATGGAGAGCGTAGGTCTGCTTCAGGTTTGTGCTGGAGGGGCAGCATCTTCCCTGACGCCCGCCATCAACAGCCCCAATTCCTCCGGGCGGGCGCTGGCAGCCGGGATGACGCCCATGATCTCGCCTTCATAGATGATGGCGATGCGGTCGGAGATGGCCAGGATTTCATCCAGGTCTTCGGAAATCATGAGCGTGGCCGTGCCCTGCTGCGCGTTGGAGCAGGAGCTGCTGGTGCACGTACTCCGTCGCCCCGATATCCAGCCCGCGCGTGGGTTGAGCGGCGATCAGGACCCGCGGTTCACGCGAGAGCTCGCGCGCCAGCACCAGCTTCTGGATGTTCCCACCGGACAAGCTCTTCACCAGGGTCTCCTGGGAGGGGGTCTTGACATTGAAGGCTGTGATCAGAGCCGCGCTGTGCTTCTCGATTGCCTTCAGGTCGAGGAAGCCTGACCTGGCATAGGGCGGTTTGTTGTGTTCGCGCAGGATCAAATTCTCGGCGACGGTGAATTCCTTGATCATCCCGTCACGCATGCGTTCTTCCGGGATGTAGGACATCATCTTCTCGGTCCGTTCACCGGGTGAAAGCTGGGTCACATCTGTTCCTTCGAGCACAACCCGCCCTGAGGTGGCTGGTCTCAACCCGGTGATGACCTCCGCCAGCTCGCGCTGGCCGTTCCCAGAGACGCCGGCGATGCCGAGGATCTCGCCCGAGTAGACCTCCAGGGAGACGTCCTTCAAGGCGGGCGTGCCCCGTTCGCTATCGGCCGAGATCCCTTCCAGCACTAACCGGAGTTCACCCCGCTTATGCTCCACTTTCTCCTGGCGGAAGCTCACCTCGCGCCCGACCATCCAATTCCCGAGGTCAGCCTTCGTGGTTTCCTTCGTGGGGCGGCTGCCGATCATCCGGCCGTCACGCAGCACGGTCACACGCTGGCAGATTTCAATCACTTCGTGCAGCTTATGCGAGATGAAGATGAGCGCGTGCCCATCCTTGGTCATCTGGCGCATAACCTGGAAGAGTTCGTCGACTTCCTGGGGGGTAAGGACGGCAGTCGGCTCATCCAGGATGAGCAGCGCAGCGCCGCGGTACAGGGCTTTGATGATTTCGACCCGCTGCTGCTGGCCGACGGAGAGCTGCCAGATGTAGGCGTCCGGGTCGACCTGCAGGCTGTAAAGCTCGGCCAGTTCGAAGATACGCTTGGATACTCGATCCAGGTCAGTGAGCGGGCCGCGGGCTGAAGGCAATCCGAGCGCGACGTTTTCTGCGACGGTGAGGCTCTCAACCAGCATGAAGTGCTGGTGGATCATGCCAATCCCCAGGGCGATCGCATCTGTCGGGGACGCAATGGAAACTGGCGCGCCGTTCAAGCGGATCTCGCCTTCATCAGCCTGGTACAGACCGTAGAGGATTTTCATCAGGGTGCTTTTGCCTGCGCCGTTTTCGCCGAGCAGGGCATGCACCTCACCCGCGTGGACGTCGAAATCCACCTGGTCGTTCGCCAGGACGCCCGGGAAACGCTTCACGATCCCGAGCATCTCGAGCGTGTCAATCCGGGGTTTGCCCGAAGGGAGTATCACCTTATCCGCCATCGAGATCCTTCCAGGACAGATCGATCGTTGACCGGCCCGGGTTGGCTGGTATGGTCCTCAAAAAGCCAATCCTTCAAGATGGTCACTGCACGCTGGGTGACCCCAGCGTGCAGTGACCGGGTTTGCTTACTCTCCGAGATCGATGACGATCGAACCGTCGATGATCCCATCGATGGTCGCCTGCGCCAGGTCCATGACCCCGGCGTCGAGCGAGAAGGCATCGTTGAAGGCGATTACCTCGCCACCGTTATCGAGGCCGATGACGAAGGCCTGCCCGCCGTAGGTGCCGTCGGCGATGAGCCGCAGCATGTCGAGCAGGACGACGTCCCACTTGTAGACCTGGTTGGCGACGACGATGTCCGGTGCAAGCGAAGACTGGTCAGACTGGGTGCCGAACCACAGCACGCCATTCTCCTCAGCCACGCCGATCGCACCCACCACCATCTGCGCCGTGCCGGTGAGCACGTCCGCGCCGGCCGAAATGTGCGTATTGGCCGCCTCAGCCGCCAGCGCCACATCCGAGAAAGAACCAATCCAGTTCACATTGACATCGATGTCCGGGTTCACCGACAGCGCGCCGGCGACGAAGCCATCGACATAGAGCTTGGCATCGCCGGTCTCGATGGGACCGACGACACCGATAACGCCGCTTTGCGAAAGGCTGGCAGCGATCACGCCGTTCACGTAGCCACCCTGGTCGGAAGCGGCTTCATATGCGAAGACGTTCTCGATGCCCTCATCGGCAAAGGTGTTCACCGTCGTCCCCCAGGCGAAGGCCGTTTCCGGGAAGTCGGGGGCGATCTCCTGCAGCGAGCTTCCGTACTGCGAGCCATGGGCGATAACCAGGTTGTATCCCTCGGCTGCGTAGTCACGAATGGCTGCTGCCGCATCGTCGACGACGAACATGCTCTCCGAGTAAACCAGTTCCATCGCTGACTCGCCGCCCATCATCTCCTGGATGGCGATCAGCGCATCGTACATGCTCTGGCTGAAGGCCAGGTCGTTGATCGCACTGGGCATCACGACCGCGACACGGAACGTCCCCTCAAAACTGGGCAGCCCCATCCCCATCGCACTCTCACCCACGACAATCGAGCCGTCGATGATCCCATCGATGGTTGCCTGGGCCAGCATCGTGACTTCGGAATCCAGCGTCATATTGCTGTTGAAGACGACGCTTCACCACCATTCGCCAGGTCGATACGATAGGCCTTCCCACCCAGCGTGCCAGACTCGATCTGGGCGACGATGTCTTCGAGCACGACATCCCAGCGGTAAACCTGGTTGGCGACGACGATCGCCGGGCGCAAGCGACGATTGGTCAGCTTGCGTGCCAAACCAGAGCACACCGTTCTCTTCGGCGACACCGACGGCTCCCACGACCATCTGGGCCGTCCCAGTGAGCACGTCCGCGCCGGCCGAGATATGCGTGTTGGCAGCTTCTGCGGCCAGCGCGACATCTGAGAACGAGCCGATCCAGTTCACGTTGACGTCGATATCCGGATCCACCGAATGTGCACCAGCGACGAAACCATCGACATAGAGCTTGGCGTCACCGGTCTCGATGGGTCCGACCACGCCGATCACGCCGGTCTGGGATAGGCTGGCGGCGATCACGCCGTTCACATACCCGCCCTGGTCAGATGCGGCTTCGTAGGCAAAAACGTTGTTGATGCCCTGGTCGACGAAGGTGTCGAGTGTTGTGCCCCAGGCGAAGGAGGTCTCCGGGAAATCCGGGGCGATCTCCTGCAGCGAGCTGCCGTATTGCGAGCCGTGGGCGATCACGAGATCGTAGCCCTCGGCGGCGTAGTCACGGATAGCCGCGGCTGCATCATCGACCACAAACATGCTCTCCGAGTACACGAACTCCATCGCTGATTCGCCGCCCATCATTTCCTGGATGGCGACCAGGGCGTCGTACATGCTCTGGCTGAAGGCCAGGTCATTGATCGCGCTGGGCATCACGACTGCCACGCGGAACGGACCTGATTCCACGTCAGGGCCGGCTGCCGGCGCTTCGGTGGCGGCGCCGCTCGCGCATGCGCTCAAGATCAGCGCAGCCAGCAGCAACACGCTCATGCTTTGAAAGACTTTGTTCTTCATGCTTCTCCTTCTCCTTGAAACGTTTCAGATTTTGGATGTTCCCAATCCGGCATCCATCACCGGTTTCCACATTGCGGATATCTTGTACCCAGGCTCAGGTTCGTTTCGTTGCGATGTCCACCTCCAAGGGTGCAGCTGTCGGTTGGTTTCGAGCCAGCCTATTCGTCGCGGCCAAATGGCTTGGTCAAAGCAGACGGTGCTCGCACCCGCGAGACGGCCAGGATGAGGGCGAGGATCGTCAGGACATAGGGCATCATAACCGCGATGTCGGAAGGTATCGGGATGCCCAGGACCTGGATCCAGAGCTGGAGCGAGTTTACCATGCTGAATAGCAGCGCTCCACCAAGGACTCCCCACGGACGCCAGCCGCCGAAATACACGAGCGCCACGGCGATAAAACCCAGGCCGCTGGTCATGTTTTGCTGGAAGACGTTCAGCAGGGCGATCGAAAGCGACGCGCCGGCCACGCCGGAAAGGACGCCGCCCAGGATGATGGTGAAGTAGCGGACCCGGGCGACGCTCACGCCGACCGAATCGGCCGCTTCCGGATGCTCACCCACGGCACGTATTTTCAATCCGAGCGTCGTCTTGTTCAGGACGAACCAGGCGATGGGCACCAGCGCAAAGGCCAGGTAAACCAACAGGTTGTGGTTAAAGAAGATTTCTCCAAGGAGCGGAATATCACTCAGGAAGGGGATGTGGATCCTGGAAAAGCCGCGCACCGTCTCGACGGTTCCCAGCAAGCGCTGGAAGAGCAAATCGCTCAGGCCCAGACCGAAAAGGTAGAACCCAATCCCGCTGATGCCCTGCTCCGCCTTCAGGTTGACCGTCACGAAGGCCATCGCCAAGCCCATCAAGCCGCCAACCACCATCGCAGCCAGGACACCCAGCAGCAGGTTGCCGGTCGTGAACGTCAGGTAGAAAGCCGCAAAGGCGCCCAGCAGCATCTGGCCCTCAACGCCCAGGTTGAGCACGCCGCTCCGTTGGCCGAACGTCTCACCGATGGCCGCGTACAGGTAGGGTGTCGCCAGGCGTATCCCGGAGGCCAGGATGCCCACCAGGACGGTGGTCGAGAGGAGCTCTTCGATCATGGGCCTTCCTCCCCCTCCCGCAACCGGGTCCTGCAGGTCGTGGAGTTCGGCCTCAGCCTCGATCCTGGCCGCGGCATCCCGCAACCTTCTCCGCTGCCGGCGCTGGCGCCAGATCTCGCTCGAAACCACGAATACCACCACCAGCCCGTTCAAAGATGTGATCAGGGCGGATGGGACCTGGACGACGCGCTGCATCTTGTTGGCGCCGACGAGCAGCGCGCCGAAGAGCACCGAGGCCGGGATCGTTCCGATGGGGTGGAGCTGGCCGAAAAGCGCCGCGACGATCCCATTGAACCCCGCGCTCCCGGTGAAGCCAGTGGCAGAACCGTCCGTGATCATGCGGAAATTGACGCCAAAGACCTGGACCGCGCCGGCCAGCCCGGCGAACGCGCCGCTGAAGAGCAGCGCCAGGATGACATGCCGGGGAACGCTGATCCCGGCGTAGCGGGCGGCCGGCGGGCTCTGCCCGACGGCGCGAATGCGGTAGCCGAGTGTCGTACGCCACAGCAGGATGTAGACCAGGATGGCGAGCAGGACCGCGATCGCCGCACCGAGGTGCAGGCGGGTTGGCACCAGCCGCGGCAGGCGAAATGCCTCCAGCAAACGGGCCGTCTGCGGGATCTTGGAGGCCAGTTCTGCCTGTGAGGGGTCGATCATCGGCCCACGCAGCAGGAAGTTCATGCCCTGCACGGCGATGGCGTTCATCATGATCGTGCTCAAGATCTCGTTCACGTTGAAATACGCCTTGAGCACGCCCGGGATGCCGCCCCAGAACGCCCCTCCGACAAAACCACCCAGCATCGCCAGGATGATGACGAACCACCCAGGCAGACCCTCCAGGTTCAAGCCGATCAAGGTCGCCAGGATCGCCCCGACGACCATCTGGCCTTCGCCGCCAATGTTGATGACATCCCCCCGGAAGGCGATGCAGATGCCCAAACCGACGAGGAGCAGGGGCGTCGCCTTGACCAGGGTCTCGGCAACGGCGTTGCTGCTGCCGAAAGCGCCTTCCCACAACGCGCCGTACGCGGTGACAGGATTGACCTTGAGGATCAGCAACATGACGGCGCCGACGCCCAGGGCGGCAAACGTGGCCAGGACCGGCATGAGGGAATCGACGATGGAGTTCAGGCGTTCACGCATGTGTCCGTGCATCCTCCAGGGTCCCCTTCAAGGAGCAACCGAACGTCTCATCCATGAGGCGGATTTGCGAGCGCGGGAATCGTCAGGGTTCAATCCGGCTCGAGGGCTGGTGGACAAGTCCGCTTGAAGAAACAGGATATCCCAGCGTGGTATGAAAGGCAACAAGTGGGCTCTGAACAGGATACTTTCCATGTCCCGAAACATGACAATAGGCAGCAGCGCGACGTTTCGCAGCTCCACCCCGGCCTACGCCCACCTGGCCGAGTCATGGGGGATGGAATGTCCTTGTCGCTCGCCTCGGGCTGAAACTCCGTCTTCAGCCTGGCATTCGATGCCGGTGTGCATCCCTTGCTGTGCATCCAGATTCTTAGTACCTGCTCGCTATGGTTCCGAGCCGGGCGAACGTCAACAATGAGAGGATTTCAGATTTTTGGCGGGAACCCGTTGGCGCCTTGCGGCGTCCTTACCTATGATGGAGCTCAAAGCTCCTGAACCCGCCCTGTGTTAAGTAGGAAGGTTGCCCACATGGAAACCGAAGCAAGGAGTTTCTGGCGCAGAAACTGGCTCCGCCTAACGCTCGCTGGCTTGATCGTGGTATTCGCCGGCGCCGCATACCTCATTTTTGAACTTAACCTGGGTGGAAATCCCGGCGTGGTCATTCCGGCCAACCTGGGCACTCAGGCCGCACCAGGCGTGGGATCCGCTGCTGGCACCCCGCTTGCCGTCATCCTGAGCGAGGGGCAGGAGCAGCTTGAGACACCCCAGCCACCGCCCCTCGCCGCCGGCGAACCGCTCAGCGAGGCCGACCTGGCCTTGATCTACGCTCGCCTCCCGGAGCTCCTCCTGGATGAAGGTGACCGCGAGGATTTCCGGCTGCCAGACGAACTCATCCCGCCCCCGCGCACCGGGGAGACCATTGACGAACCCTTCCCGCCTCCCGCCCCTGTCGTAGCACCGCCCGCCATTGACACGAGCCCGCTTGAGGTGCTGCGCTACTCACCCGAAGGCGAGATCCCGATCGCACCCTTTGTGAGCATCACCTTCAGCCAGCCCATGGTCCCGCTCGCCACGCTGGATCAACTTTCCGCGGAACAGGTCCCGGTCCGCCTCGAACCCGGCCTGCCCGGGACCTGGCGCTGGTTGGGGACGAAGACGCTTAACTTCCAGGCTGATTCAACGTTAATCGACCGGCTGCCAATGGCAACCGAGTACACCGTCACCATCCCGGCTGGCACCCGCTCTGTCACAGGCGGCGAACTGGCGCAGGAGGTCACGTTCCAATTCAGCACGCCAGCCGTGCTCCTGACGTCCTACTATCCGTCCAGTGGGCCCCAGCATTTGAACCCGCTCATGTTCGCTGCCTTCAACCAGCGCATCGATCCGGCAGCCGTGCTTGAGTCGATGGTCGTCACGGCCGGCAGCCGCGAGATACGCGTCAGGCTGGCTGAACCGGCGGAGGTTCAGGCTGACGAAACGATCAAACGCATGGCCGAAAATGCCGGCGAAGGGCGCTGGCTGGCCTTCAAGGCCGAGCAGGAGTTGCCCGTCGATACGTCAATCTCGATCCGATTCGAGGCCGGCACACCCTCCGCAGAAGGGCCCCTGCTCACCAAGACGGGGCAGAGCTTCGGTTTCTACACCTATGCGCCCCTGGTCATCGAGGATCATGGATGCAGCTGGTACGACGAATGCCGCCCGCTCACCCCGCTTTACATTGAATTTAACAATCCCCTCGACCCGGATGCTTACGACGAAAGCATGCTCACCATCGATCCGGAACTTCCAGGTGCTTCCGTCACGATTTATGGTGATCGCATCAACATCCGCGGTGCGACTGCCGGCCGGACAACCTACCGGGTGACCGTTTCCGGGGAGATCAAGGACATCTTCGGCCAAAAACTCGGTCAAAAAGAATCGGTCCGCTTCCGCATCGGCCCCGCGGAACCGCTGCTGCTCGGTCCCGATGACGTCTTCGTCACCCTGGATCCCTCCGCCGAGGAGCCGGCGCTCTCGTTGTATGCGATCAATTACAACCGGATCGATGTGCAAATCTACGCCGTGCAGCCGACGGACTGGCCTGCATTTCTCGAATACCTGTATGAATTCCAGCGGGGAGATTCGCCCCCGCCACCACCCGGCCGGGTGGTCTTCGACCAGAGCATGCCGCTGGATTTGCCAGGGGATACGCTGACAGAGGTACCGATCGAGTTGGGCAGGTACATGGATGGCAGTTCCGGGCATTTCATCGTCATCGCCCGCCCGCCACGCGGCCTGTTCGAGGAAGATCGCTACTGGGAGACCATCCAGGCATGGGTGCAGGTGACCCAGATCGGCGTGGACGCCTTCGTGGATCACAGCGAGATGGTCATCTGGGCCAGCGCACTGGCCGATGGCAGTCCGCTCACAGGGGCGCTGGTCGAGACCGGGCCTGGCGCAGTTCAACAGCGAACCGGCGCGGATGGGCTCGCCCGCTTCCCGCTTCCTGCCGCTGGCGTGTCCTATGTCACCGTGCAGCAGGGCGCAGACAAGGCCTTGCTGCCCTCCTCGACCTACTACTGGGGCGATGGGGGCTGGCACCGCCGTTCGCTCTCCGACGACCTGCGCTGGTACGTCTTCGACGACCGCCAGATGTACCGCCCCGGCGAGGAAGTCCATCTCAAAGGCTGGCTGCGCAAGATCGGCGCCGGCCAGCTCGGCGATGTGGGCCTCGTCGGGCCTGGGATTACGTCCGTAAATTACAGCCTGATCGGTCCGCAAGGCAATGAAATCTTGAACGGACAGGCTGATGTGAACGCGCTGGGCGGTTTTGATTTCAACTTCACTTTGCCGGAGAACGTCAATCTCGGGTACGCCCAGCTGCAGCTCTACGCGGTCGGCAGCCTGAGCGGCCTGAGCGGGAGCACCTACTACCACAGCCTGCAGATCCAGGAGTTTCGCCGTCCGGAATACGAGGTCAACGCCCGCAACGAAACGACCGGCCCGTACTTCGCCGGCGGCCATGCCGTCGTCGCCGTGGAGGCCCAGTACTATGCCGGCGATCCGCTCCAGGCGGCCGATGTCACCTGGACCGTCACCACCTCCCCCGGAAGCTACCAGCCACCCGGTTGGCCGGACTTCAGTTTTGGCCGCTGGACGCCCTGGTGGTGGTGGATGGAAGGCGGCTTCCCGCCCGATGGCGGGGAAACGACCGTCGAAACCTTCCAGGGAACGACGAACTCTTCTGGCGAGCACTACCTGAGGATGGATTTCGAAGGATCCGCCAGCAACAGGCCGGTAAGCATCATGGCCGAGGCGACCGTTTTCGACGTCAACCGCCAGGCCTGGGCGAGCACGACCAGCCTGCTCGTTCACCCGGCCGAGCTGTACGTCGGGCTGCGCAGCGACCAGTACTTCGTCGAACGCGGCACCCCGCTCGAGGTCGACCTGATCGTGACCGACATTGATGGGAACCCGGTCGAGGATAGGCCCGTGCTCGTCACGGCTGCCCGGCTCGAGTGGAAGTACGTGGGCGGAAGCTGGCAAGAGACCGAGGCCGACCGCCAGGAGTGCAGCGTCGGTTCGAGCCTGGAGCCGGTCAGCTGTACCTTCCAGACGACGATCGGCGGCCGCTACCAGATCACGGCCTCCGTGACGGACGCCCAGGGGCGCTCGAACCAGAGCAGCCTCACGCGTTGGGTCAGCGGCGGTCAGCAACCGCCGGCGCGCGGCGTGGAACAGGAACAGGTCACGCTCATCCCGGACAAGGAAAGCTACCAACCCGGCGACATCGCCCGCATCCTCGTCCAATCACCTTTCACGCCGGCCGAAGGCATGCTCACCGTCTCCCGCAGCGGGATCTTGAGCACGGAACGCTTCTTGATCGAAGATGGAACGATTACGCTTGAGGTGCCGATCGAGGAATCCCACATCCCCAACCTGCAGATCCAGGTCGACCTTATGGGTTCAGCCCCGAGGCTTGATGACCAGGGAGAGGCTGTTGAAAATGTGCCGCCACGACCTGCTTATGCCGTCGGACAGCTTACCCTGAACATCCCCCCGCTCCAGCGGACCCTGGAACTCGAGCTCACCCCGGCCTTGACCGAGATCGAGCCCGGCGGCCAGACCTTCGTCGACCTGCACCTGGTCGATGCGCTCGGGCGCCCCGTACCAGACGCCGAGCTGGCGCTGGTCGTCGTCGATGAGGCCATCCTGGCCCTGACCGACTACCAGTTGGCAGACCCAGTTTCTACGTTCTACCAGCTCCGCCCGGCGGATCTCGACAGCCGCTATGCCCGGGCCAGCATCATCCTGGTCGACCCGCTCTCGCTCGTCGATTTGGGTGAGCTGGCCTCGCAGATGCTGGATGACTCGAAAGCCCTGGGCCGCGGTGGCGGTGAGGGTGAACTGATGGCCGAAGCTCCTATGGCCGCACCGGCGGAGGAAGCGTTTCGCGAGACCGATGGTGCGAACGCGCCCGGCTCTCAACCCATCCGCATCCGGAGTGACTTCAATCCGCTGGCTGCGTTCTCGCCCGAAGTTCGGACCGATCAAAACGGGAACGCCCGCGTCCTTGTGCATGTCCCCGACAACTTGACCCGCTACCGCCTGATGGCGGTCGCCGTCGACGCCGGCGGACGGCAGTTCGGCATGGCCGAATCCAATCTCACCGCCCGCCTGCCGCTGATGGTGCGTCCCTCGGCGCCCCGCTTCCTGAATTTCGGGGACAGCTTCGAGCTGCCGGTCGTGCTCCAGAACCAGACCGATGCCGAGATGACGGTCGAGGTCGCCATCCAGACCACCAACCTCGAACTCACCGGCGCCCGCGGGCTGCGCGTGACCGTCCCGGCGCATGACCGGGTCGAAGTTCGTTTCCCGGCTGCGACCGATCGAGCCGGCACCGCCCGCTTCCAGGTGGCGGCCGTCTCCGGGTCCTTCAGCGATGCCGCGCAGGGATCGCTCCCTGTCTACACGCCAGCCACGACGGAGGCCTTCGCCACCTACGGGGTCATCGATCAGGGTGGGATCGCACAACCCGTTGCGGCTCCACTCGATGTGTTCCCGCAGTACGGGGGATTGGAAATCACGACCTCCTCGACCGCACTGCAGTCCCTGACCGATGCCGTGCTGTATCTTGTGGCCTACCCCTTTGAATGCTCGGAGCAGCTCGCCTCGCGCATCCTGGGGATCGCAGCACTGCGTGATGTGCTCACCGCGTTCGAGGCAGATGGCCTGCCCGCACCGGCCGAGATCGAAGCCGCCGTCGTGCGTGATATCGAACGCCTCGGCGGGCTGCAGAACTGGGATGGCGGGTTCCCGTACTGGCGACGGGGCCAGGACTCGATCCCCTTCAACACGATCCACGTCGCGCATGCGCTGCAGCGGGCCGAACTGAAGGGTTTCGAGGTTCCGCAGGGCATGCAGGATCAGCTGCTGCAGTACCTGCGTGACATCGAGAGCCACTATCCGCACTGGTACAGCCAGCGCACACGCTGGACGCTGAGCTCCTACGCGCTCTACGTTCGCAACCTGATGGGCGACCGGGATGCAGCCAAGGCACGCGGTCTGCTGGCCGAAGCCGGCCTGGACAAGCTCTCGCTCGATGCAATCGGGTGGCTCTGGCAGACCCTGGTCGATGATCCAGGCTCTTCGACGGAGCTGGCTGAGATCCGGCGCTACGTCGCCAACCGGGTCGTAGAAACCGCCGGCGCGGCCAACTTCATCACGGGCTTCGACGAGCAAGCGTACCTGCTGCTCGAATCGAACCGCCGCACGGACGGCATCCTGCTCGATACGCTCATCCTGGACAACCCGGATAGCGACCTGATCCCAAAGATCGTGAACGGACTGCTCGCCCACCGCACGCGCGGCCACTGGGGCAACACCCAGGAGAACGTCTTTGTGCTGCTGGCGCTCGACCGCTACTTCAACACCTATGAAGCGCAGACCCCGGACTTCGTGGTCGGCATCTGGCTCGGGGATAACTACGCCGGCAGCCACGCCTTCGAGGGCCGGACAACCGAACGCCACCAGACCGACATCCCCATGCCCTACCTGGTCTTCGAATCGCTCGGGGGCGGGGAGACCCAGGATCTGATCCTGAACAAAGTCGGCGAAGGCCGTCTCTACTACCGGCTCGGCCTGCGCTATGCGCCGACCGACCTGTGGCTCGACCCGCTTGATATGGGTTTCGTCGTGCAGCGGGTGTATGAAGCGATCGATGACCCGGCCGATGTGACGCGTGATGAGCAGGGCGTATGGCACATCAAGGCCGGCGCCCGCGTGCGGGTGCGGGTGACGATGGTCGCCGACAGCCGCCGTTATCACGTCGCCCTGGTTGATCCTTTGCCGGCCGGCCTGGAGATCGTGAACCCGGCCCTGGCCGTCTCCGGCGCCGTCCCGCAGGATCCGACCAGCTCGGACTACCGCTACGGCTGGTGGTGGTGGGGCACCTGGTACGAGCACCAGAACCTGCGCGACGAGCGAGCGGAAGCCTTCACCTCGCTGCTCTGGGACGGGGTCTACGAATACACCTACGTCGCCCGTGCCACGACCCCCGGCACCTTCGTCGTCCCGCCGGCCAAGGCTGAGGAGATGTACTCGCCCGAGGTCTTCGGACGCAGCGCCAGCGACTGGGTTGTCGTCGAGTAGCTTGCCGCCTCCCTTCATCTATGAGAAGAGCCCCTGCCCAGGGGCTCTTTTTTGTGCTGGTAGGTACCCAGGAGGAACCCGGAAAGAACCCCCAATGACTCCAAAGCGATATCAGCGCGCTTACAGCACCTTGCACTTGGTCTGCTTCCAGCCCTACCCTAACGGGAAGGAACCGGATCCGGTAGTTGTAGGTGGATAAATATTTGGACTAGAATACGGAAATTAACTGATAAACGTATACATCAATGTGAATCAGGTCATCAGAAGATACACCCGCCGCCCAACCCGCCTTGATTTGCTGAAGTGTACTTTCTTTTGAAAGAATAGGAATCATGCCAAAGCCGAGCTTGCTCACCGTAGATGATGAAACCCAGGTATTGAACGCAATCGAGCGCGATTTGCGGGCGCACTTTGGCGGGGAGTACCGCATCCTGAAGGCCAGCTCAGGCGCAGAGGCGCTCGATGCACTCCGCCAGCTCAACCAGCGGGGGGATCCGGTTGCGTTGCTGCTGGTCGACCAGCGCATGCCCGAGATGAGCGGCACGCAGTTCCTCGAGCAGGCCATGCCGCTCTACCCCGACGCGAAGAAGGTGCTCCTTACAGCATACGCCGACACGGATGCCGCCATCCAGAGCATCAACACCATCGGTCTCGACCATTATTTAATGAAACCGTGGGACCCACCGGAGCAAAACCTGTACCCTGTGCTCGAAGACCTGCTCAGCGACTGGTGGGCAAACGCGGTGCTGCCCTATGAGGGGATACGCGTGGCGGGCACCTTGTGGTCTGCCGAATCACACAATGTCAAAGACTTCCTGGCCCGCAATCGCATCCCCTACCAGTGGCTGGACATCGAAACCAACACACAGGCACGTGCCCTGGTTGATGGAGTTCAATCGGGGGAAGCTGCACTGCTGCCCGTCGTCTTCTTCCCGGATGGATCGCAGCTCATCACCCCCTCAAACCTGGACCTGGCGCAAAAAATCGGTTTGAAAACCGAAGCGTCGGAGCCTTTCTATGACCTCATCATCGTCGGCGCCGGCCCGGCCGGCTTGGGCGCGGCTGTATACGGCGCATCGGAGGGCCTGCGAACCCTGATGATTGAACGCGAAGCCACCGGCGGACAGGCGGGGACCAGCTCGCGAATCGAGAACTACCTCGGTTTTCCGAAGGGGCTAAGTGGGGCCGACCTTGCCCGCCGGGCGACGGACCAGGCCATCCGCCTTGGTGCAGAAATCCTGACCGCACGCGAGGTGGAAAAGGTGCGGGTCGAAGATCCCTACCGATATATCCGTTTGAAGGATGGTTCGGAGCTTGGCTGCCGGGCGATGGTCATCGCCACGGGTGTTACCGTGCGGGAGTTAGACGCACCCGGGATCTCGAAGTTCCTCGGTGCCGGCGTGTACTACGGGGCTACGCTGACCGAGGCGGCGAACTTCCGCGACGAAGAGGTTTTCGTCGTGGGGGGCGCGAATTCCGCCGGCCAGGCCGCCATGCACTTCTCGCGCTTCGCCGCGGAAGGTCACCATCCTCGTCCGCGGCTCATCGCTCGAGAAGGGCATGTCGCAGTATCTCGTCGACCAGATCCAGGCCAATCCCAGGATCGAGGTCCGGACGCGGGTCGAGGTGCAATCAGTTGAAGGTGGCAAGGCGCTCGAAGCGGTGAATTTCCTCGAGCTCGAGAGTGGCGCATCGCTCCGGTTGGAGGGGAAAGCCCTGTTCATCTTCATCGGTGCGGTCCCCCACTCGGATTTCGTCGAGGGTGTCGTCGAACGCGACCGTTTTGGGTTCATCCTGACCGGGATGAGCTACCTGCACCGCAACCTCAGGCCGAAAAATTGGAAGCTCGCTCGTGATCCCTTCCTGCTGGAGACAAACGTGCCCGGCATCTTCGCCGCCGGCGACGTCCGCAAGGATGCCATAAGGCGGGTCGCCTCGGCCGTCGGTGAAGGCGCGGCCTCGGTCAACTTCGTCCACCAGTATCTGCGGACCGTATGATCCAGTCCTTCCTGCGCAGCGTCCCCCTTTTCGCCGAGTTATCGGACCAAGACCTGGCCCGTATTTGCGAGTCGGTCAGCGAAACTGCGCTTAAAGCGGGGACGGTCCTGTTCGAAGAAGGAGCCGCCGGGGACAGCGCATACATCGTGCGGGATGGGCTGCTGGAAATCTACAAGCAAAGCGGCAAGCGTGAGGTCATGATCGCCCATCGTGGCCGGGGTGAGATCATCGGCGAGATGGCCTTATTTGAAGACACGCCTCGTACGGCCAGTGTACGGGCCAAGGATGACACGACGCTTATCGAGATAACCCGCGAGCAATTCGATCATTTGATCAAGACCAGCCGCCATGCTGCCGAGACTCTCTTCTACACCGTGCTTTCACGCTTGCGAGCGATCCAGTCCCAACTCCGGCAGAGCGAGAAGATGGCGCAGCTCGGAACGCTCTCGGCCGGCATGGCGCATGAACTGAACAATCCTGCCGCAGCCGTGCGGCGGGGCTCAGAGCCAACTGGTGCAGCAGTCTCGAAGCACTGGCCGAACTGCAGCGTGAGCTGTCGGGCTTGGGCTGGACGCATCTCAGCACGAAGCGCTAAACGAGCTGCGGGATGAGCTGCGCGGCCAGGCCGCCGCTCCGCCTGAAATGGACACGCTTGCTCGCGCCGACCTGCAGGAAGCAGCTCGAGAAACGTGCCTGGCAGAAGCAGGCATCCCCGACGGCTGGCAGATCGCTCCGGAGTTGGTGGACCTGGGCTTGAGCGTCGGGCGACCTTGATCGACCGCCTGGGATCTTTTGAACCATGGCCAGCGGCCAGACCATCCTGCGCTGGCTGATCGCAGATAGCTTCCATCCACAGGCTGCTGTACGAAGTGCAGCAAGGCGCCGAACGCATCTCCGGCATCGTCGCCGCCATGAAATCCTACGCCTACCTGGATCAGGCGCCCTCCCAGGAAGTCGACATCCATAAAGGCTTGAACGACACGCTGGTCATCCTGGGAAGCAAGATAAAAGAAACACCCAACCTGAGCATCCACAAGGAGTTCGACCCGGAGCTGCCAAAAATTTACGGCTATGGGAGCGAGCTGAACCAGGTTTGGACGAACCTGATTGACAACGCGCTGGATGCCGTCGAAGACGGGGGGGAGATTACCCTGCGCACGAAGGCGGTTAGCGACCACGTCGTCATCGAGGTCGAGGACACCGGCCCGGGCATCCCGGAGGCTATCCAGGAGCGCGTTTTCGAGGCCTTCTTCACGACCAAACCCCCCGGCAAGGGCACGGGGCTCGGGCTTGACATCAGCTACAACATCGTCGCGCTGAAGCACATGGGGAGCCTGACCTTCACCTCCGCCCCTGGGAAGACGGTGTTCAAAGTCGAACTCCCGCTCGATTTCACGAAGGCCTGATAGGGTAACCGTAGGGGCACGGCGGCGCCGTGCCCCTACTTCTTTGCATCGCATGGAGGTGAGCAGCTTCCTTTCGAGTTAATCCTTTAGCTCACGGTACCCAGATGGCTTGCGTGACTCTCCCATTAAGTTCACCCATCACGCGTGGCGTGAAATCAGGAGCGGAGGCTGCATACACCTTTCCCCCCGATACCCCGAGAAGCGTGTTCCCGACAAGCGGGTCCCAGATCATCGCTCCGACTGGGACTTGCAATGTTACAGGTTCTTCACCTGCTCGGGTGACCACCACGACCCACTTTCGGTCGACGATGTCCGACCATGCCGCCGTGCCATCATTAGAAATCACAACGCCTGATGGCTCAGGCATTGGCGGGTCATACTGCTGCTGGCCATCGCTCGAAATCGCGCCGTTGGGGTAGCCAAAGAAAGCTTTGCTTTCCGGCAGCCAGTCAATGCCCCACGAAATATCATCCCAGATCTTGATAGGATCCTGCTCACCTAGCAGCAGAAGGAAGGTGCCCGCACCCAACGGACAGTCATCGCACTCCTGGCTCGAAAACAACACCCCACCTGTGTCCGGAGAGTACGCAACATGGTAGTAAAAGCAGCCATTGAAGATGGTCGTCCTTGTGCCATCGGCGACGGCTGCGATCCGGATGTCCTTCGTACTGCAGCCTTCATCGCTGCCAGCGAAAAGATAGTGACCATCATCGATCCAACTGATGAAATTGCTGTGCGACTCCAACTCGCCTGTCTGCCGGATAATATGGCCATCACTCACCCTAACCGCCCAGGCGCCATCTGCCCGCGTGTACCCGATCAACGCCCCACCGAGCGGCGGAACCCAGCTCCCTCCAAACTGCAAGATGTATTCCCCATCCGGTGACCAGCTCGGGTAAAGCGCTTGTGACAATCCATCGGTCAGGCGTGTGATGGCACTCGTCTGCGTGTCATAAGTGTAGAGATCCGCCGTCGGCCCATCCATCGCCCCGGTGAAGGCCAGTAGATTACCTCCACCAGGCTGCCAGGCCAGGTTGTCGTAGGTCGTGATGGCGTGGAAGGCCAGACCTACCTGGCTGGCGGTGTTGGATGAGTCCGGGCGGTCGGAGAGGTGGGCGATGAAATCTGTCTCGCCATCTGGCAAGTGCACCAGCACCAGGTCCGCCCCGCTGTCGTTGGTGATGATCTGGGCCATCCAATCCCCAGTTGATGAAATCGCCCGGTGCAGGTCCTGGTGTGGCGTGACAAAGCCGTATTCGGATACTTGTTTTGGAGCGGAACCATCCGGATTGGTCAACCAGACCCCGTCATTCCCTTCGAAGAGCAGGTAAGGGACCTTGCGCGTGCAGGACGGCCGGTGTGGCCGTTGGCGTGGCAGGGATGGCCGTGGCGCTGGGACGAACGGTCGGGCTTGCAGCGGCCATGGATGGGGTTTGAAGTGTGGTGTCAGCCGGATCCGTGCCACCAGCAGGCCTTGAGTGCAGCACACGCAGCGAGCAGCATCACACACCCGGTCAAGCACGCAATCACGAGCCGAGAAAGGGCATGTTCTCTCATATACAAAGTAGCCTCGCTAACCAAGCAGGATGGAGGCTGTCCAAACTAGCGCCAGCCCCAGGATGAGTGTGCCGAGTGAGATAAAGGGAAGCTGCATGCGCTCCGTGGAGGCCTGGGCCAGGCCGTACAGGGTCAGCACCACTGCAATCAGGGCCAGGACGGCGACGTAGGCGTCGCTCTTCTGATTCCATCGGCTGTAGGCATCCGCGGCCTCGTTCTGCAGGCTCACCTGCCAGTTTGCCTCTTGGAACGAGTCGTCCAGGTAGGCCTGCATGTCCGGCGGGGCTCCCTCCTCGACTGGTTTGTAAGCCGGATCGGTGAGCAAGACCGACAACCGCCCGACGCGCTCGGCGCGCGCTTCCGCCAGCGAGGCTCGCAAGCGGCTCATCGCCGCCGCGCCCTCTTCAGCCCGGCTTTCCTGTTCGAGGGCGGTCAGCTGCAGCAGGGTGGCTTCCTGTGCGTCCTTCACGGCCAGGGTCAGCGTCCTGAACTCGTAGTCCGAGGCCAGGCCCTGCCGGTAGAGTTCTCCCGAAGCCAGGATGGCGTAGTATTGCGACTCGCGGTTTGCGACCTCGCTGCGGATGTTCGCATCGGCTTGCAGGCCGGCGATGAGCGAGGCCACAACCGTCGCCGCCATGGTCAGGGTGATCGCCAGATGGCGCCAGCGGCGCGCGGGGGCAGCGGGTTCGCTCATACGCCGCCTCCTGTCCTCAAAAGGGTGATGAACTCGACAGCGGCAACCCAGGCCAGGCCGATGCCGTAAAAAACCAGGCCGGCGATCAGCGCAGATCGGCGCGTCCTCTCCCGGTTGATTTCAGCCAGCGCCAGCCAGAACAAGCTCACCGCCAGCAGCACTGCGCCGACTGAGAGCCAGCGGCGATGGTTGTGCAGCTGGTCGGCCTGGGCGAAGACGCCCTCTGGGTCCAGTTCGTTCAGCGCCTGGTTGGCGGCCTGCTCATCGGCAAACCTGGCCTGGAGATCAAGCGAGCCATCGGGATGCAGGTATGCTGAAATCCGCCACGAGCGGGCCGGCGACGAGCGCCAGGTTGGGCAGCAGGTAGTCCTTAAGCGCCTGAGCCTGGTCACGCGCGCCTGCATCGCTGCTTGCTGCCAGGGCCTCGGCCTCTGCCTGCGAGGCGAAGTAACGCTGAGCGTTGGCCGCCTGCTCGTACACCAGGCGCCAGTCCTCGTTCGTAAAGCTCTGGCTCTTGACGGTCTGGATCAACCCTTCGCGCTCGGCGTCGCCGGCCTGCGAGCCGAGATCGCTCATGCGCCAGGCGGCGAGGGCTGTGCTGAGCGAGACGAGCGCGATGGCGATCGCGATCCATATCTCGCTGCGGCCAAACCCGCCGGCGCGCTCACCCTGCGGGTCATTGTCTGACGGGCTATTCGGAGCCGTCATCGCTCTGCGCCTGGCCTAGCAGGATCATGGAGGCGAACGTTTGGTAGGTTTCACCGATCTCGGTGAGTGCGGCCCGGTTAGCGATGGCGATTTCCTCCTGGCTGACGCCGAACTGGACAACCAGCACCGACTCCGCCGCAGCAACCGCTTCGGATGCCAGGACTTCGTTGGATGTCACGCTCTGGAGGAACAATCCTGGGCATAGGTCATCAGGAAATCCTGCAGCGCCTCTGTCAGTCCGGCCTCTGCTGAGCTGGCTTTCGACCAGGCTTCTTCAAGCCCGGCTGGCACGGGCAGCGTGTTGGCCGCAATGACGCGGTCGTACATCACCCCCGGGATCATGACCAGCGGTGCAAAACCGGCCGGGTTGCTGCTCAAGCCCTCGATCTCGAGCTTGGCCAGCAGCTGCGCTGTGCCCTGGATATAGACCATCGTCTTGTAGTAGGTCTCGACGTCGGCGGGAAGGCCAGAGGTGCTCACAGCCACCTCGTTGCCCGGAAAACCTCCGCTCACGGGCTCAGGCGTCAGGGTTGGCGCGCCTTGCACCTGAGCTCGGGTCGCGGAAGCCAGGGGCGCAACCTCCGCTGCCTGCCCGCTGCAGGCTGTAAGCAATACCAGGACAATCATCAGGCGTGTGGTCCTTATCATGATGCCGACCCTCCGTTATTGTTCCGAATCCCACTCGGTCACGGCTAGACTATCTGAGCTGTAGGTAGAACTCTGTCCTTCCATCGAGAGTTCCCGAGGTCAATAGTGTTCCCCGCATGTTCTATGAAGCGATGCGCAATTTCCTCGGTTTCTTTGTACTCATCGAGCCCCCACTCTCGAACCGTGAAGCCCTTGACCATCATGTATGCCCCATAATTCGTCCACCATTCATCGCCGCCTGCGCCCCTTATTACCCTGCGGGCCTTCTTTACATGCGGAACTCCTCCGGCGCAAATGTAACGATGATGTCTTGCATCCTTCCCGCTAGCCTTGTAGAGCTTGCAATTCGAAGTTTCCAACGTGCCATCACTCTGGAAAGAGGGGAAAGGCGTTCGATGAACCAGGAGCCGTCTACCGTGTTCGGGCTGCGCCTCGCATCCGTCGTCGGATCGGTATTCGGCAGTTCCATACACAATTCTTCCCGCTGCCCATGAGGTAGACCTTGCGCTCCGAGCCACCAAATTTCCATCGAAGGGGTACGTCTGCAGTGATTACTGTTTGCGTATCGGTACAACGCCGTCCAGATCGGTCCTGGGTGATATCGGAATCATGACCAGGAAGCCAGCGGGCACCGTTCGGCGAGCTCATTTGCCTTCCGGATTAGGTCATCCCCTGCCGCGCCATACTTCGCCTTGAAGCGCTCGGAGCAACTCACGGTCGAATGCGCTTGCCGGCGACACCAACCTTTCCGCCACCTGGATCCCGAACATGTGGGCATCCGCTCATGCAGGCTAGCGTTGGCTGCTTCCGTCAAGCGTCTATGGACGGCTTCAACCATCGGTTCCCAGATCTGGTCTTTCTCGCCTTCCGTCGATTGTCACCCCAGCTGTTCTCAAGTAGGAGCCGTTCCCAATCGACATCGCCTCGAAAAGATCCCGACGTACGTACCGCCCGTATTTGAGTGCTTTCTGCCTGCCCGTTTCCGAATATTCTGGCCAAGCCAATTCCCGCCTGGCGGCAGCCAGCGGCTGAAAAGCTCACCCCGCCGCAAATCCTAGGTCGGATGCGCCGACGGGTTGTCCGGGAACGATCTGAAGGCGGGTGGTTACGGGCAGCCTGGGATTGGTAGCGCTCACGGCTCCTCGCGGTCCGAGCTGGGATGTTGTGACGAGCCGCCCGCTCCGACTGCATTTGGTCTTTGCTCGCACTTCAACGCTCGATCCGGCTCGGTTTGAGGCTACCGTATCCTCCGCATCTAAGGGGAGAAGTGAAAAGTCACTCCCCCCGGTCACCAAATCCGATCCCGACCAGCATGCGGTCGCCGAGCTTTCTACCCCTTCGGGGTCTGGCCAAGGATTGTTAGGCTCGCCGGGACTTCAGCGGAAATCCTTCTGGCTCAATTTGAACTGCCGCCACCATCTCAACCTCGGCCGGCAAGCCTTCAAGCGCAGCGACCGGTGTCATCGAGATTTCGAGGTCGAAGGGCAGCGCACCATCGGAAATGGACAACCGATACGTTGTCCCGCTGGTCGAGGTCACCTCCAGCGCCCGCCCCGGCAGGGCCGATCACCTGAGTGACTCGGTGGCCGGCTGCGGAAGGAAGCTGGACGGGTCAAAATTCTCTGGGTTGAAAAGTGATGGATCCAACGATGACGGATCAAACGTCGATGGATCGAAGGTGGAGGATCGAATCCGACCAGGCTGCCCGTTGATTCTTCAAGCGTCACTTCGACGGAGTACGGGTTCGGTATTTCTGTTGGTGTTTCACCTGCCTCACGGACCGACTGCTCTGGAGCCACTGGCTGAACGGCTTGCAGCCGAAATTGACACTCCTTCATCGGGAATCGGAAACGCTTCAAAAGCGCTGCGACTTCCGCATCCTGCGTGGCTATCGGGAACAACTCTGCCCCCCTACTGACCCTTCAATGATGTATTCCGTCGCCCCCGCAGGAGTCCACGAGAGGATCACGCTGGTCGGGGAACTTACTTCGGCGATAAAGCCTTCCAATTCAGACCCGAAAACAAGGTGCGGCTTGCGCTCCTGATTCACCACCCGTGCTTCTTCCACGACCTCGGCTGCGGGGGGGCGGCCTCGACAGGCGACCTGCTGCATGCCGAGGTGAGAAGAAGGAACAGGGCGAGACCTTTGAAATCTTTGACCATCAGGCACCTGGTGACTCGCGTAGCAATGAAATGCGGACAATTTTCAAAAACACTTGCCCCAAAATGACCACGAACAATTGATGGCCGTCTGGCTAATGAACCCGCAGGATTCGCATGGTTGAATTTTCGCTCTTGATACGCAAGCCAAGCATGTCGCTCCCTGCCCCGGTGAAAAACGTCTCATAGCTGTTGAGACCCAAGAAGATGAGTGTGAATTGCGCAGGATCGTTATGGCGGGCGAAAAAGATGGAAGACCAGAAATCGCCGGTCTGGGTTCCTTGCCCCCGCCAGGGGAAAGTATCGGTTGTGTTAAGCCTTTGACCACACACTCGCCTGCCAACTTCGATTGGCGGCCGTAGAGGCGGTAGGAGTTAAGCAGGAACCGCTTGATCCCATTATCCAGAAGATCCAGCTCGTCGGGTGGCGCCGGATCCATCAGTTCGAGCAGATCGACAGATGAGAGATCGAAGGAGGAGGACAGGATATCGTTCTCACCCTCGAACCGCGGTTCAAACGTAAAGGAAATTCTCGTCCCGGTAAGGCCGTCCTTGACGGTCCCCTCACAACGTTCACCCTGGACCATCTTCATGATTTTGAAGTCCAGATACTCCACATCCACCGGGAAAGTGGTGAGTAGAGGTTCTACTGAACCCCGTTGCCATGTCCACTGCATGTCAATGCCGTCGTTTCCCGCGATGCGGATCGTCGCGGTCGTGTCCCAATCGTCCACCGTTCGCGTGATCGTAGAATTCCATCTGGAAGCGGAATTCCATCTCGCCTAGGTCGTCAGGAAAATCTATTCTTAATCTCGACGATTGGCGCGACGGCCCCAGCTGCGTCGGAGCAGACCAAAATGCAAAGCTATCCCAGATCGTGCTGACCAGACTCGAACGCCCGGTCACCATCTCTCGATCTACCAGCAAACCTGGTATGTAAAATTGTCGTCAGGTTGATGGGCGAATTCCGGCAGATCCTTGCTCCAGTTTTTCCAGTGAGAACCACAGTGATGACCTCCGTTGGAGTTATCTCGTACCGCGGATACCCCGTGCGAGTTGATACTCGGACTCCTTGTTCCAGATTGCGAAGAGCACCTGCACTGCCAGTTTCTTTCCTTGCGCTTATTGTCATTTCAGCTCCGCTGATCGCCTCTGCAGACGGCAGATTTGAAGTCACGCGGCCGATTAATCGTGGCGGACGGTACCACCGGAGCTGTCCACCTTTGTGTTGCAGCCGACGAGTACCATTGCTAACAGGATCGCTGAACCTAGCAGCCCTATTGATCTCGTGCGCCTCCCTTCGAGCTCTCCTTATCTGCGCTCAAGTGGACCTGCCGCAGCGCATCGCCTTCGTGGACAGCCCCTAGAGCTCGGCAGCGGCATGGCGCTCCTGATGGTGGATTCGCTTCCACGACGCGCCATTCACTACCCTTGATCGGTGGACCAATCGGTCCTCGAAACGCTTCATGATCCCGTCACCATCCTTTATCCTATGCTAGGGATAGTCCCAGCCCTCGTGATGTTCAAGGATCTGATTCCTTTCACAAAGCACGTCTTAAACACCAATTGAATGAGGGAAGTGGGGTGAGAACTGCACCGAGTTCTTACCATTGCAGTCATCTCCTTGAGGTTCCATTGAAGAATTCGGTGCAGGTCGTTGATTCGGCCAACGGAGCAGCAGCTGCGCTGTGGGGGATAGCCGCCGATAGGTGGAGGCTGCTTGTCGATTGACCCGCAACTGCCGCAGCATAGAAAAGTTGTCGAAAGTACGGCCAGCCCATCAAGAACGCTGTCGCGGCATCTACGGTCAGGGCATCCGGAGCCCACGCCGTGTCCATCATGTCCATGCCTGGATGCCCGCGCCAGATCCGTTCACGAATGAAGAGGCCGAAGAGGCCTGTATAAGAATCCGAACTGACCGCTGCAGCCCGCAAATCCTCCAGCAGAAGCTGGCCGGCTTGCGTCGAATCCGTCTCAGGCTCGAGACCGGCCATGGCCCGCGCAACGTCCGTCAGGGGGATCCCCCGGCCCAGGTAATCTGCTTCAGAGAAGTACCAGATGACCCAGAAGAGCGGTCCGATAGGGTCATCCCCAGTGTTTGTGACCGCCGACCCATCTTCTGCGATTACTGGAATTCCAAGCGATTGATAGACCGCCAGCCATGCAGCCAGCCGCTCCCCCTCAGTGGCTGCCTGGTCGATCATGTTGGCGAGCTCTGCTGCTCGCGCCGCGGGATCTAAAGAAGTTAGAGAAGGGATCTGGGGCGGTGCTGGCAAATCCGGGATGGACGGTGTTCCGCCACCGAGACCCAGGCCCGACAATATCCCGCAGGATGAGAGCAGGATGGACAGCAGAAGCACACAGGATAGTGCGACAAAGCTCGATCGAGGTTTGGATGGCATCGTCTCACCCGCCTTTTTCGGTTTAACCGAATGTATCCCGCCTGGGCTTAGATTGGGAGTTACCTCAAAGGCGCATCCAACGGCAGCGGCAGGATTGCGCCAGGGGGATTCTCCGGGTGGAGTGAGCGGGTATCAAGCTCACTCCACCCGGGTTTGAGAATCTTTGACAGCGAATGCAACGCACTGGACTGTGCGATGTTCAACCTGCTTTCCTACGGCAGGATGCCCACCACCTGGAACGTATCCAGGATGTGCTGGGCGACATCCACGTCGATCGAGTTCACCATCTGCACCTCGACCAGGATCAGGTAGTCGGTCGGGCGGTCGATGGGAACGCCGGTCAGGATCATGTACGACGCGCCGCCGGGGCCGCCGCAGTTGACGAACAGGTCGTACTTGCCGCGGTAGAGCGCATCGCTGTAGTCGTAACGCCCGTCCAGCTTGCAGGACGAGCTGAAGTTCGGCCGGTAGAGGTCCAGCAGCTGCTGGTAGCCCCCGAGCTTGGCCAGGTCATCCGAAACGTTGAAGATGACGCCCGGCGTGCCCCAGGTGTTGGCAAAGCCGTCCAGGCTGGGCGCGGCATAAATCGACGCGCCGATCACCTCACCCCCGTCGATCCAGGGGCTGCCGTCCACCTCGGCCCACTCAGCCGGGATCTCGACCTGGATGGCGCCGTAGTCATCGGTCGCCAGGACGTACCCGCTGTAAGAGCCGGTCGAGCTGTTGTTCGTCCCCGGATCGCTGACCCCGGGATCGAATACGAAGGACGTCTCCAGCTCGCGGCCGTTGAGCTGGCCGGTGAGCACCTCGCCCGTCGACCAGCGCAGGATTTCCATCGAGAGCGTGTCGGTCGGGTTGTGGGTGCGCAGGATGTCGCAGTAGGCCGACATGGTGCCGTCCTGGCCGAGCAGCACGCCTTCGAGCAGCGTGATGATGTCGCCGGGCTGCAGGCCAGCCTTGTCGGCGACCGACCCTGAAGCGACGGAAGCGACCCAGATGCCGGCGATCGAGCCATCTTCGTTGATCACGGCCTGGCCGTTGACGCCGATCGAGTTGACGTTTTGGCCAGCCTTGAGCTGGTCAAGGACGCTCTCGACCTCGGCCTGCTTGATGGCGAAGAATTGCCCGGTGCCGCTCGAGCCGGCGTAGTTCACGCCGACCACCCGGCCATCCGCGTCGATCAAGGGCCCGCCGGAGTTGCCGGGGTTGATGGTCGCATCGTGCTCGAGCACATCGGTCACCGAAGCCCAGCTGGTCGCACCCGAGGTGCGCGCCTTGGAGACGATGCCCTTGGTCAGCGTGTACTCTGGATCACCGAGCGGGAAGCCGGCCGCGTACACTTCCAGGCCGACATCGGCTGCGCCGGAATGCCAGGTGAGGAAGGGATACCCGTCCCCATCGATGTCGATCAAGGCCAGGTCCGAGCACTCCGACACGCCCAGGATGCGGGCGTTGCGGGAGGTCGTCTCGCCTCCGACCCAGACCTTCAGCAGGCCGGCGCCGGTGACGACGTGGTTGTTTGTGATGGCCAGGCCGGAGGGGTCGATGATGAAACCCGACCCGCGCCCGGCACCGCTCAACACCAGCCCGACGGCTGGATCAAGGAAGGTGCCCTCGGCCTGGATCTGGATCGTGGCGCTCTTCACATCCGCCAGGCTCGCGACACCCCCGGATGGGACCGAGCCAGCGCCTGGCAGCGTGGGCAGTGCGGCGACGACGGGCGGCTGGGTTGCAACCGTTTCCGTAGCCTTCCCACCGCAGGCTGCGAGCAGGAGCGACAGCAAGAACAAGATCCCTACTAATTTCTTCGATGAAAACATTGGATCCCTAACCTCGAACGGGTCATGATTCTCCCCGGAGCCAAGGCCACCTCCCGCTTCTCCCAATCGCGAAATCGATTCCATAAAGGAATAGCGCCGGTCTCTTTCTCAGAGAACCGGTACTGGGGAATTCGCCAGGGCGATCAAAATAAGCTGGAAGGGTTACTCACCGTAGTAGGCCCGGGGATGGGCCCTCGTTCTAATTAGGGATTATTGTATGCAAATTGTAGATTTTGGATAGGGTAATCGCTGAAATGATATTGGTGGATTTCAGCTGCCGGTGCTTGCAAGCACGCAGCCTCAAGACCTAAACGTCACCCTGGGCGGGTTAACCGGGTTGCTAATGCGATCTCACCGGGACGTATTGGCTGATAACCTCGCGCAGCTCTTCAACGGTGAAGGGCTTGGACAGGAAACCGTTCGCACCGGCTTTCATGGCGGCGTCACGGTCGGTTTGCTGCGCCTTGGCGCTGACGATGTGAATGGGCACGTTGTTTTGCTCGGAGTGCTCTCGCAGCCAGCGCAGGAGCGAGAGGCCGTCCACGCCGGGCATCATCACATCGAGCAGGATCAGGTCGGGGTTGATCTCGCTGTACTGGTTCAAGGCTTCCATCGCATCATGCGCCAGGTAGACCCGCACGCCGATCTTTTCAAGCGCCTCTTTAATCACCTTGGCGTACGCTTTTTCATCGTCGATTAACAAGATTACGGGATCGGACATGCAGCTTCCCTTCGTCTCTTCAAATGATGGCAGCGTCCCTATTGATATCGTATTCTCCCAGTTTCCGCTACATGGGTTCGATGGGTAATCTCTCCTAATGTGCGCGGCACAGCCCCGAGACTCTGCGCTCGGAGCCATGTTATTGAGAAGCCGAAGCTCCCAACCAGCAGGATTGCGGATCAGTGCTCGAGGCATGAGCCCTGCCGTTCCTTCACGATTTGTATTCGGAAATGGGACTTCGTTGTCGTATTCAGACGATCAAGGTTGATCCCGCCGCACGAAGCCTCCCCGAATTGGGGTGTAGCCAGGGAAGAGCAGGTCAAGCCGCGGGTTCCCGAGCCGCCGCTCCACGATCTCCGCCAGGACGTCACGGTAGTCGGTCGTGACCTTCAAGTCGCCCGGGCCTGAGCGCTCTTCCGGCGCCAGGCCCGGCCAGGTGCCGTGCACTTTGCCGCCCTCGACCGCCCCGCCCAGGAGCAGCATCACGCTCCCACTGCCGTGGTCGGTCCCCAGGCTGGCGTTTTCCGTCACACGCCGGCCGAACTCGGTCATCACCACCAGGGTCACTTTCCCCAGCTCGTCCCGCAGGTCGGCGTGGAACGCCGCCAACCCTTGTCCGAGATCGGTGAGCAGATTGGCCATCAACCCCGTCCCACCGCCCTGGGCGAAGTGGGTGTCCCAGCCGCCGAGATCCAACGCCGCAACTTCGAGCCCGACATCGATCTTGACCAGCATCGCCACCTGTTTCAAGCCCTGGCCGAACTCGGTATCCGGGTAGGCAACGCTTCCTTCCGGCCGGTACTTCTCGGGGTCGAGCTGCTCGAGGCTGTGCAGCAGTTCAAGCGTCTCCCGGCCCAGGCTCTCCATCATGCCAGGACCTGCGTAAAGCATGCCCAGCGCAGCCTGGAACGCGTCTGTGCTCATTTGACTGCGGCCGAAGTGAGCTTCGGTGATTGAGCGCAATGCCGTGACCGGGACCGAGCCCTGCAGGCTGCGCTGGACCGATTCACCGATCGCCAGCGCCCGCAGCGGGGAGGGGTTGCCGTTGTCCACGCTGGCCAGGTGGCGGTTGATCCATCCCGAAGCCGGACCGAGTGGTTCCGCCAGGCCGCGCTCCATGATGTCCATCGCCCTGAAATGCGAATGCGAATCATCCGGGGAACCGCATGCGTGGATGAAGCCGAGCTTCCCGTCCTGCCATGCGTCCATCAGGGGCAGCAGGGCCGGGTGCAACCCGAAGAAACCGTCCAGGTCCAACGCCCGTCCTTCAGCTAATTGGTTCTTGTCATCCGGCCTGGGTATCGCCAGCGTGGGCCGTGCCTGGTAGTACGCTTCATCACCATGCGGGACGAGGACGTTCAAGCCATCGGCTGCGCCGCGCAGGAAGATGACGACCAGGACATCGCCCTGCAAGCCCTCCCCAGCCGGCCTGAACGCCATTCGCGGCATCCAGGATGGCCAGAGGTCGTGATCCAGTGCGGAGCTCCCTACCAGCCTTTTCTGTGTTCGCGCTGTCACCATGGGGTTCTCCTTTACCTATACTGGAACTGGGGCGAGGCGAGCAGCCCGGACAAGATGGCGCCGGCTTTGGCCGTCTCCGCTTTGAGATCGCTCTCCCTCAAGGCGGCTTCGAGCTTGGCCTGCGCTTCGCCCGCCAGGCGCGGGCCGAGGATTACCTGGCTCAGCGCCTCAATCCAACGCCCTGGATCGCCATCCAGCGCTCCGCCAAGCCGCGCGTTGAGCTCGATGCTCGTCCCGCTAAGAACACCCTCCCCCAGCTGGAGCGCAAACCGCCAGCGCGGCGCCAGGTTCGTGCTCCATGTCTCGCTTGTATCCGGAGGGCCATCGGGGGTTGGCCAGGCGAAGGTCGGCTGACCCATGCGAACCAGATGTTCATGGAGGGCCTCCCCGCCATCGGTCTCCGCTGCGCTGACGCGCAGGGCTGAGGCGATGAAATCGACCGGGCGCTTGACCTTCGGGAGGAGCGGGTAAGGCTCACGGAGCAGCCCATCGAACAACACCGTCCTGAGCGTCGCCGCCAGGTCGCCGCCGGTCTTCAAAAAGCTCTCCGCAGTACGCGAGACAAGCTCCGGCCTGGAGCCAAGTGGGTCGTCGCACACGAAGCGGCGGACCAGCTTGACCGCCAGGTGCTGGGCGGTCGCGGGATGCAGGGCGAGTTGATCGAGCACGGCCTCCATTTCTTGCTCACCAGACGGCTTGATCGCCACCCCCAGGACTGACTTGAGACCGGGATCATGCGCTGCCTGCGTTAAAGGTGAGCTCTCCACGCCAGAAGTGCTCCTTGACGGTCCACCCGGTCAGGCAGCGCGCGAGCTCCATGACATCGGCCTGGGTGTAGCCGCCATCGACCCCGAGCGTGTGCAGTTCGAGCAGCTCGCGGGCATAGTTCTCGTTCGGCGCCTGGTAGTCGTTGGCCTGGTTATCGAGGTAAACCAGCATCGACGGTGAATGTGCGGAGGCGCCCAACAGCTCACGGAACTCCCCCAGGGCATGAGGGCGGATCACCTCGCGGTCATCGACGATCTTCAGCAGCCACCCAACCCCCTTTTCCATCGAGATGTTGAAATGATCGCCCCAGAACTCGACCATCATCTCGTACAGCTGGTTCCGGCTGTATACCTGCCTCAGGAGAGTCGCCTGGCGCAAGCCGGCGATGACCTGCTCCTTCTTGAAGCCGTCGAGTTCATCCGCCTTGCGGCTGATGAGGTCTAAGTTCCTCAATCGCCAGCGCAAGCCAGGATTCGACGTCCGGCGGACCCAGCTGCTCTTCGACCCACGCGGCGATCCCGTATTCCCTGACGCTGGCAGCCTCGGCAGCGCTCACCCCGTAGCACATGCGCGTCAGAAGCTCCCAGTCCGGAGCGGGCAACCACATCTGACCAGCATCCGCCAAGCCGGGTTGGTTCAACGCTTGCGACAGCGGACCACAAGCGCTGGTCGCCACCGCAGCCGCGCTCAGCGCGGCCAGGCGCAGAAAGCCGCGTCGGTCATATGTCATGACTTCAGGCTTCCTGGGTGCGCGGGGTGCCAACCTGGGGTTCAGCGACGATTTCCACGGAAGGCCGCAGGAGTGCATAGCCGGCCGCGCCGAGCGAAGCCAGCAGGCTGAGTGGGATGACCACGAACCACCCCACCAGCGGGAACACCGCCGCCAGCTCGAGCGCGATCGCCCCCACGAGATGGTCTGAGAGGGGCAGATGCAAACCTGCAGGCGTGGATCGCCAGCGGCTTCCCATCCCGGCGCTCAAGCCTGATGCGCCGCAGCTGGCCAAGCCGAGCGACGCCGAGGGCGAGCACCAGGCCCAGCGCCTTCATCAAACCGGCCGGGAGGGCGAGCAGCATCGAGCTCAAGCCCGCCAGCGGCACGGCGAGGACGAGGCCGAATCCGATCGATTTCCAGGGCGAGGTCATCACACGCGCCTGTGCCCGAGCGACGAACCCGGGGAACATGAGTTTCAAGGCCACAAGCATGCCCGGGAAGGCGATCCCCAAGGCAAGCAGCGTCCCAAAGATAGCGTTTACGTCCGCCATGAGCATCCTCCAGGTGAAAGCCAGCGATTTACCGGTTGGTTTGATGTGTTTACAGCGAGGCGGATGGATTTGTTGCACAAGTCACCGGGTATTTCGCCGGGCTCACAGGGGAAATAACTATCCAGCGTGCAGTTGTGCCGGTCTGCCGACCAGGGCGGTCAGCTTGGCCCGCCAACACGAGCATGTCGAGCATCCCTGGCCTTGGGTGCCTTGCTAACCAACCCGTCTGCAAGGAAACCGTAAAGTAGGCCGAGAGACGAAACCAGTATGATAGAAATGCCGGAAAAGGGTCCGGAGGAGGTTGGTTTTGCGCGACTGGATCGGCCAAACCGTATCCAAAGTTGTCATCCAGGAACGCCTCGGCCGCGGGAGCATGGCCGAGGTCTATCTCGGCTATCACACGACTCTGGAACGACCCATGGTCGTCAAGATCCTCTACGCCCACCTGACGGAAGACCCGCAGCTAAGGTCACGCTTCCATACCGAAGCCCGGGCCGTAGCCACCCTGCGCCATCCGAACATCGTGCGCGTCTTTGATTTCGACAGCACCGACGGACGACCCTACATCGTCATGGAGTTGATCGAAGGGATCTCGCTCGAAACCTATCTCGCCAGCTTGTGCGAGCAGGACGAGACGATGCCGCACGAAGCCACCGTGCACATCCTCCAGCGCCTGGCGGAAGCCCTGGATTACGCGCACGCGGAAGGCGTGCTCCATCGCGACATCAAGCCTGGGAACGTCATGCTCCGCAACGGCGGCTCAAGGATCGTGGCCGGCGAACCCCTGCCGGCGGGCATCCAGCCTGTGCTCACCGATTTCGGCCTGGCGCGCATCTCGTTCGCGCCAGAACACACCGCGCCCGGGACCGTCATGGGAACGCCGGCTTACATGAGTCCGGAGCAGGTCGAGGGCGGAGCCGTCGACGAACGTTCCGATATTTACTCGCTAGGCGTGCTCGCCTACGAGATGCTCGCCGGGTACCGTCCGTTCCGATCGAAAAGCGATTCGGCCGCCTCGACGATGTATATGCAGGTCCACAGCCCCGCCCCACCACTCCCGCTTGAACGCACGCAGGTACAGCCGGTGTTCGACCGCGCCCTGGCCAAGGATCCGAGCCAGCGCTATGCCACGGCGAGTGCCTTCTCTGCCGACCTGGAGCGGTGTCTGAATTCCCCCGCCCCGCGTCCACTCCCCCTCAAGCGAGTCCATAGGCGTGCGCTTGCGACCGCGGCGCTCGTCATCCCGCTCATCATCGGCCTCATACGAGGCGGCGGGGGCGAAGGAAGCGAAGCGGCGTCCGAGAACCCGCCTCCAGCAGTTACGGAAGCGCCGCTCGTCCTCAGGCAAGGATCGGCCACGCAAGCCGTCATCGAGGGTGGGCCGGCCAGCTTGACACCCACACCCTTCCCGACCCTGGCTCAGCGATCCCCGGACCGGTTTGGACCGCAGCCAACCGAACTATGAGGAACGGTTTGACCCGGGCTCAAACTGGGGGACGTTTGACCAGGGCGGGGCCGCGTACCAGATCAACCAGGGCGTCCTTCTCGGGACCGATTACCAGCCGGAGGAGCGCTATACCTGGTGGGCGATCGATACGCGCCAATCGGGCAACCTGTATGCCGAGGTCACCACGCAGAACGGGGATTGCATGGGACGCGATTCGATCGGGATGAGCATCCGGGTCGATCCGGAGAGCGGCCGCGGGGGGTACAGCTTCGAGGTGTCCTGCGACGGCGCCTGGCGTGTGCGCCGCCACCACCTCGACGGCAGCCCGCGCGACCTGGTCGACTGGTCGCCGTCGCAAACGATCAACATAGGCCCCGGGGCGATTAACCGCCTGGGCATGCTCGGTTTCGGCGGCCGGTTCGTGCTCTTCGTAAATGACAGCCAGGTAGGGACCGTGACGGACGAGGGATACGCCTACTCGTTCGGCACCTTTGCCTTGTTCGTGCGCGCCTCGCTAACTTTTGATCTGCAGGCGTCCTTCGATGACTTCGAGGTCTGGCACCTGCGCGCGGTCCCCTGGGAGTAACTTTTCCAGGTCTTTCCCACGCTCGAACATCGGTTTTCACATGCCGCCTCCCAGGTAATTCTGCGCCGTTTGCCATCCTCTCCGCCTTCGTGAGGAGGGGCCCAGCGCGTGGCGTGCTTGCACCGAAGACGTGCGTCAGGTGTTATCTTGCTTGCCGGCCTCCGGCAGTCCGGAAAAAGTGTGAGAAAATAGGGGGCCAGAGGAGCAGCGCATGCCAGAGAGATATGGGAACGTCGTCGGATGGGGCAAATACGTCCCGGAGCGGGTCCTGACCAACCAGGACCTGGAGCGCATGGTCGACACGAGTGATGAATGGATCGTGTCCCGCACCGGTATTCGCGAGCGCAGGATCGTCGCCGAGGGGGAAAACACCTCCGATATGGCCGTGGCCGCCGCGCGCGAGGCGCTGAAGATGGCCGGGATCCACGCCCGCGACCTGGGCTTGATCATCGTTGCCACGTCAAGTCCGGACTACCTCACGCCGCCGGTCTCATCCCAAATCCAGCATGCGCTCGGTGCCCGCGACGTGGGCGCCTTCACACTCGTGAATGGATGCACCGGTTTTGTGTATGGGCTGTCGACAGCGCAGGCGTTCATCTCGAGCGGGGCCTGTGACCACGTCCTCGTCATCGGCGTCGAGCTCCTGAGTCGGTTCGTCGACTGGGAGGATCGCTCGACTTGTGTGCTCTTCGGCGACGGAGCCGGCGCGGTCGTGCTGGAAGTTAGCGATCAACGCTCGGGCGTGCTGGCCTCCGTCCTGGGTTCGGATGGGGCTGGAGCGGAGCACTTGATCCTGCCTGCCGGCGGCGTGGCCGTGCCGCCCAGCCACGACTCGCTCGACGCCGGACTGCACACCATCCGCATGAATGGTCCCCAGGTCTTCCGTTTTGCCTCCCGCATCCTGGGGAAGGCCGTCAAACAAGCCATCCGGCAAGCCAACCTGGAAACGGATGATATCGACGTGTTCATCCCCCACCAGGCGAACCTGCGCATCATCGAGAGTGCCGCCAAGTATGTAGGAATCCCGCGCGAAAAGGTGTTTGTCAACATCGAACGTTACGGGAACACCTCCGCCGCTTCCGTCCCGATCGCCCTGTGCGAGGCGTTTGAGCAAGGGCGCGCCAAGGTGGGCGATACGTTGGCCCTGGTGGCGTTCGGCGCCGGGCTGACCTGGGCGGCCGCCGTCGTAAAGGTTGCCGAGCGGGTGCAGCCTGTGAGCGTGCTGCGCAGCCGCAAGGGCGTCGGCGCCTGGTTGGATCGGTTGAACCCGCTGCGTGCGGGAACCGAGAACCTGATCCTGAATACGGTCCAATCGCTGCGAAAGCGTGCAATGACGCTCACACACCGATTGAAGAAGGACGAGGAGGCTGGCACCTCCTGATCGCTTGAAAAGCCCTGCAGAAAGCCCGCAGCCTAAGACCCGCCGAAGTTGGACTTCACCTCCGAACGATCGATGAAGCCGTCTGCATCACGCGGGAGTTGATCGACGAATTCTACACGGCGCGGTTTCTTGAATGGGGCTAGACGCTCGCCAATTGCTGCGTGCAGCGCCTCGAGTGACAATGTCTCCCCCGGCTCAAGCTCGATGATCGCCATCACCGTCTCCCCCCATGTATCATCCGGGATACCGATGACGCAGACCCCACGCACTTGCGGCAGGCGACCGATCGCCTGCTCAACTTCCGCCGGGTAGACGTTCTCACCCCCCGATTTAATCAAATCCTTCTCTGGCATCCGGCCGGTGTAGTAGAGATAGCCGTCAGCGTCCAGAAAGCCCGTATCGCCGGTATGATGCCAGCCACCACGCGACGCGTGCTCGAGTCGCCCATGCATCACGCCAATAGCCCTGGAAGACGAGCGGCCCTCGCACGGCGATTTCGCCCTGCGTACCCGGCGGAACCATATTTCCCCCTCATCGAGGATGGCCAGCTCCGCTGCCGGGAGCGGCCGGCCGGCAGACCCGGGCCGTTGGCGAACATCGACCAACGTCACGACCCCGCTGGTCTCCGTCTGGCCGTAACCCGTCCAGAACGCAGCGCTAGTCTCTGCCAGCAAACGCTGGATGACCTCAGGCGCATCGAGGCCGAGCACGTAGCGCAGGGAGTTCCAGCGTGCTTCGCCCGGTGCAACCGCGTCGAGCAGCATGCTCAGGACGGGAGGGAAGCTGGCCAAGAGGGTGACCGTGTGGCTGTCGATCCACGCGCCGGCTTGCCCCGGATCAAAACGCTCCATGATGACGTTCGCGCCCCCGGCCTGCAGCGTTGCCATCGATAATTGCAGCCCGGTGATGTGGAAAAAGGGCATGGCCGCGAGGTGGCGGTCGGTTTCTCCCAGGTCGAGCTGCCCAATGAGCTGTTCGCTGGCTGTCAGCAAGTTCGTGTGACTCAGCAGGGCTGCCCTGGAAACGCCCTCCACGGCAGCCGTTGCCAGGAGCAGGAACGGCGCCTCGCTATCGACGTGAGACCCGGCTGAAGCCGCGCTTCCCATGCAGATCGTTCAGGGCCTGCCATCCGGGCTGTGGTGGCGCGTCGAGCAGGACCCGCACCGGGATTGTGGTTTGTGCCTCGGACACCTTGTCCAGGTTCGCCGTGTCGGCGAAGAGCACGCTGACCTGTGCGAGACCCAGGAGATGGTCGATCTCGGCGGGCGAAAGCCGCCAGTTAAGTGGAAAAACAACAAGGCCTGTGCGCGCGCAGGCGCCAAACAGGACGATGCTTTCCATCCGGTTCATTGCGAGCAGTGCGACCCGGTCCCCTGGAGAGAGGTTGAGCGCCTGCAGACCGCCGGCAAGCCGGTCGACCTCCGCCAGCAGCTCCCCATGCGTGATGGTCTGCCCAGCGGAGACCAGCGCGGCCTTTGAACCCCGGCTGGCTGCGTTTGCCTGCAGCACCGAATAGAATGTGTTCACGATATGCCTCCCCCCGCTAGGGATCCACCGGGGATGTTCCCGGCCAATCGTCCAGGTCGCACGCTTCCCTGATACGCTGTTTCCAGCGCGGTGTTCCCTGGCAGTTGGGGATGCCGGGACAGCGGCGGAACGGCTAGCCGAGCCAGCGCTTGCGGCGCTTGTAATGTTTCACGTTCCGGTAGCTTTTTCGCTCACCGAGCTGGTTCAAACCCAGATAAAACTCCTTGATGTCCTCGTTGTCGACCAATTGGCTGGAGGTGCCATCGAGGACGATGCGGCCATCTTCCATGACATACGCGTAGTCGGCGATGTTCAGCGCCAGATGGGCGTTCTGTTCCACGAGCAGGATCGAGAGCCCAACCTGTTCACGCAGGTCTTCGATCACGCGAAAGATTTCTGCGACAAGCAGCGGGGCCAGTCCAAGCGAGGGCTCATCCAGCAGGATGAACCTGGGATGGCTCATCAAGGCCCGGCCGATGACGAGCATCTGCTGTTCCCCACCCGAAAGATAGCCGCTCACCCGCCGCCGCAGGTCCTTCAGGCGCGGGAAGAACGTGTAAATGCGGTTCAAATCTTCCTGCAACCCCGCCTCGGAGAGGCGATCCCGGCGTGAGACCGTTCCGACGATCAGGTTTTCCTCGACGGTCAGGTGCCGAAAAAGCCGCCGACCTTCGAGGATCTGGATCATGCCGCGCTCGACGATTTGTTCCGGGGCCAGATGATCGATCCGCTCGCCGTCGTACTCGATCGAACCGCGCGTGATGCGGCCGTCCTGGCTGACGAGCAAACCCGAGATCGCACGCAGGGTCGTGGTCTTGCCAGCGCCGTTCGACCCAAGCAGGGCGACGATCTGGCCCTCGCCAACCTCGAGCGAGACCCCGCGCAGCACCTGGATTACATCGCTGTATACGACTTCAATGTTGTTCAGCTTGAGCATCGCGCTTGCAGCTTTCCGACCGCTATCTGGGGCGCCGTTGACCGGCGCCCCAGATAGCACGGCTTGAATTCGATTCGCTTACTCGGTAGGCCGCAGATCGGGTGTCTCCATCCAATCCTGCAGGACATTGAAAGCATCCGGCCCACCCTGGATCATCCGGATCTGGGAAACATGCGGCGACCGGCTGCCGTTTGAGAAGTCGACCCGCAAAACGCCATCCAGCGCTTCGAAGGGGCTGAGCGCCACGAGCGCGTCATGCACCGCCTCGCCGTTCAGGTTTTCGTATCCAACCGTATCGATCGCCTGCCTGATGGCTTGCGCTGCCATGTCGACGCCGGCGACGAGCAGCAGGTAGCCGACGTTGTGCTCGGAAGATGGACGTTCATTCGCAGCAAAGAGCTGCTCAGCATACTGGACACCCGGGTTATCTGCATCCGTCCACCATAGATAGGGGAAGGCCGAGATTAACCCGACCCCATAGGCCGGATCTGCCAGGAAGGCATATGTCGCCAGGTCCATCGCCCAGTTGTCACCGGCGACGACGAACTGGTCCCGCAGCCCAAGGCTGTTCAGGTCGTTAAGGACGACCGAGACGCCGAAGGCAAGCGTGTTCGTCCAGATGACATTTGCCCCAGCCGCCTGTGCGTTGAGTATGGCGGTGGTCGTATCGGCCGAGGGCGACAAGTCGTACGTTTCCTCTGCCACGACCTCGATCCCGAGGTCGTCCAGGAACGCGCGCGTCTCAGGTGTTAGCGCGCCCTGCCCGAAGGCCGTCGGCCAGCTGATATACGCCAGCTTGATCTCGTCCCCGGCATCGGCGGGCTTCAAGCCTGCCCAGTTATCCGACAGGTAGCTCATCACCAAGCCGAATTGGTCAGGGTAGATCGGTCCCAACCCGAATGTGTAGCCGGAGTTGATATAGAAGCCGCTCGCGCTCAGGCCAGCAGTTACGTTGACGACCTTGTCCTCGGCGAAGCGCTGCGCGAGCGCTTCAACCTCGCCCGAGCCGTAGGTGATCATGATGAGCGGGTTTTCGTCTCCACTCGTGAACCTGTCATAAGCCGCGACGGCTTCATCGATGCTCCCCCCCGTGTCCGCGAATTCAACAGCGAGCTCGGCGCCGTAGATTCCGCCGGCTTCATTGATCGCGGCAACGGCATCCTCTGCGCCATGCACCAGCGGAGAAGTGATCGCAGCATACGGGCCCGACAGATCCCCAAAGTGGTAGATGGTGATCGTCTCGCCCGTCAGGTCGGGGGGACCGGAGGGCATTTCCTCGGTGGCGGCGGGCGCTTCTGTCGCCGGAACCTGGGTCGGTTCAGGCGGCGGAGCGGCCGGCGCCTCGGTGGCTGCTGGACCACACGCACCCAGCACGATCCCCATAAGCGCCAAAATGCTGATCAGGACTTGTACTCGTTTTCGCATTGCTTTTCTCCTCCATTTGAACTTGGATATGAACCAGGGCGAATCTGGAACACGAGATTGATCTACCATCCCAATCCTTTCTTCCTTTGCGCTTCTGCCCACCTCCTCTCGTCTCAGTGCGAAAATGGCCGCAAGCGCCAGGCTGCTTTGAGAAGCTGCCAGCGATAAGCGAGACCCCTTGGCTCAAAGATCAGGAACAACATCAGGGCTGAGCCGAAGAACAGCGGACGCAGCGCCTGTACCGCCCCATACGCCGTGGAAGGCAGGATGCCGGAGACCACCGGACCGAGCAAGGTGGCGATCTCGATCAGCACATCGACGACGATCGTGCCGAAGATCGGCCCCAAATTTGAACCCAGGCCTCCGATCACCAGCATGCCCATGAAAATTATCGAGTCGGTCAGGTTAAAGCTCTCGGAGTTGATGTGGCGAAGTTGATGTGCGGCCAGTGCGCCGGCCAGCCCGGCATACACGGCGGCCAGGAAGAATGCTTGAAGCTTGACTTTAAAGAGGTTGATCCCAAGCACCTCCGCTGCCAGGTCGTTGTCGCGGATTGCGATAAACGCGCGGCCCAGGCGCGAGCGTGAAACATTCTGGGCGACGATCGTGGTCAGGGTAAGAATGGTCAGGGTCAGGATCAGATACCGCTGCGGGGTATTGATATCCCAGCCCAGGATGGTTGGGACGCTCACGTTCAACCCCTGGGCACCGTTGAGGGTCTCTTTAAATGCGTTGCGCGTAAACCAGGGGATGATGAACTGTGCAGCCAGGGTAGCCATGACGAGATAAAAACCCTTTACCCGCAGCGAGGGCAGGCCGAAGAGCAATCCCACCAACCCGGCCCCGAGCGCAGCACAGGGGAGAGCGAGCAGGAAAGGCACGCCGAGATTACCGACGAGGAGCGCCGAGATATACCCCCCACATGTCATAAATGCGGCCTGGCCCAGGGAAATCTGGCCGGTGTAACCGGTCAGCAAATTCAGTCCCTGCACTGCGATAATCGTGATCCCGATCCGGTTAACGAGCGCCACCAGGCTCTGGCTGGCATAAAGCGGCAGCGTATATAGGGCAGCGACGAATGCCAGCAGCAAGGCCCACTGCCATGGCTGACGGATCACGGCCATATCCCTGGCGTAGCTTGTGTCGAACTCACCGGCTGGGCGCAAGATCGCCATGATCAGATCCTCTCAATCCGCTTCTGACCGAAGAGTCCTTCGGGACGCAGGATCAAGACCAGGAGCAGGACGAGATAGGGAACAATTTCAACGGAATTGCGCACGAACTGAACCTGGGAGGCGGCAACGAGGCCCTGGGAGAGTCCGATGCACAACCCGCCAACAATGGTGCCGGGGATCGATTCCAGGCCGCCGAGCAGGACAGCCGGGAACGCCGCCAGCACGACCACCGAGAGGCTGAGATCGAGCCCGCTCGAGGTGGCGAGGAGCACGCCGGCGACAGTCGCCACCACTGCGGCCATCATCCATGATATTCCGAAGATGCGGTGAACGCGCAGGCCGATGCTCTGCGCAAGTTCATGATCCTCGGAAGTGGCACGCATCGCCAGGCCGGAGCGCGTGTACCGGAAGAACACACCGATGATGGCCACGCCCAGGATGGCGATGAGAAACGACCACACCAGGTTTTGTTTAAGGATGATGATGATCGGGGCATCCTCATACATGAAAGGGGTGGTGATGCGGTACGGCTGTCCGGCCGAGAATATCTGGGGGAAGTTGCGCTGGCTGCCCCCGAATAAGAGCAGCGCGATGCCTTGCAGCGCCTGGCTCAAGCCCAGGGTCATCAAGATGATCGAGAGCAGCGGTTGTCCCGTCATCGGGCGGAGCGCCAACCTTTCGATCGCCAGACCGAGGATGGCGGAGGTCACGATGGCCAGCAGGATGGATATCCACAGCGGCAGACCGACTTCAACCGCGAACCACCAGGTGACCAGGGCTCCCATCAAAAGCAGCTGACCCTGTGCGAAATTGAAGATGTAGGAGGACTTGAAGATCAGCACCAGGCCCAGGGCCATCAAGGCGATGGGGCCGCCGGCCAGGATGCCGGTCATCGCGAATTGCGGCAGCAAATGCCAGTTCATCTTACCGCTTCCTCCAGGTCGAGGTTATCAACGTGAACCGTGGTTTCAATTACGCCCTCCCGACCGTCGCGGTAGCGGACAGTCGCCCGGACCCGCACCTCGGTCACATCGCTATACATCGTTCTGATGATCTCCGCGTAATGGTCATGGAGCGTGCGACGACGTAACTTTCGGGTGCGGGTTAGCTCCGCTTCATCCGCATCGAACGCCTTATGCAGCAAGACGAAACGCCGCACCCGCGCCGCGTCTGGCAAGTTGCCGTTCACTCGTACTACATCTTCCCGGATCAGGTTGTAGACCTCGGGCTTCTGCGACAGATCGACGAAAGTCGTGTACGCCAGCCCACGCCTCTCGGCCCAGCGGCCGACGTTCTCGAAGTCGATGTTGACCAGGGCAGTCACAAAAGGCCGCTCCTCCCCGCCTACGGTCATGACATCCTGGATATAGGGGCTGAATTTAAGCTGGCCTTCAATATATTGTGGAGAGTAGAGTTCGCCGCTCGAGAGGGGGATCATCTCTTTCATGCGGTCGTGGTAAATCAGGTGCTGGTCGCTTTCCAACCGTCCGGAATCCCCCGTACGGAACCACGTTTGGCCGTCCTCGTCCGTGACGAAGGCATTCCGGGTTGCTTCCTCATCTTTGTAGTATCCCTGGAAAACGGAGGGGCCTGAGACGAGGATCTCCCCGTCGGGAGCGATGCGGATGCGCATGCCTGGGAGCGGCACACCAACCGTCTCGAAGCGCACATCCTGCCCGACGTGCAGGCTATGCGTCTGTGCCTCTGTAGAGCCGTACAGCTGCTTGATGTTGACCCCAATTGCCCGGAAGAAGCGGATGACATCAGGACTTTGCGCCGCGCCTGACGAATAGGCGGAGCGGATGCGGGTCATGCCGAGCTTATCGCGCAGCGGGCGAAAGATGGCGACCTCACCGAGAGCATGCAGCAGGTTCAACCATGCTGGTACCCGCCGCTGTTCTTCATAGCGCAGCGCCGCGACACGGTAGCCTACCGGCATGAACAGGCGGTACAGAAAGCGGTTGATGGGCGTCGTTTCCGCGATTTTTACCTGGACCAGGGCGACCAGGCTTTCCCATTGGCGTGCGCTGAAGAGCTGGACGTGGGGTGTGATCTCGCGCAAATTCTCCTGGACAGTCTCCGGAGCCTCCGGAAAGTTGACGACCATCCCGGAACGTAAATGGATCGTCAAGCCCAGGATATTCTCCGTGATCCAGGCTGGCGGCAGGAAGGACAGGTATTCGTCCTGTGTCGTCCGCCGGTCGACTTCCAAGGTGAGGTCGCACCCGCCAATGAGGTTGGCGTGGCTGATCATGGCGCCCTTCGGGGCGCCTGTAGTGCCAGATGTATAGCAGAAGATGGCAGTGTCGGAGGGTTGGCCGGCCGCGACCAATTCGAGGAACAGGTCTGGCTGGGCTTGACCGAGGCGTTGGCCGCGCTGCTCGAGCTCTTCGAAACTCATCAGCCACGGTTCATCGTAGTTCCATAAGCCCTTGTCCTCCCAGTAGATCACGCGTTTGATGAGCGGTACGCGGTCTTTGATCTCCATCAGCTTGTCGCACTGCTCCTGGTCTTTGGCAAAGATCAAGACTGCATCCGCATGACGTGCGATGTACTCGATCTCGGCCGGCGAGCTGTCGGTGAAGATCCCCACCGCCACGCCGCCCGCCGCCTGGATCGCAAGTTGGGACCAGAAGTACTGGGGGTCGTTGTCGCCGATGATGCAAACTTTCGAATTGCGTTCAAGGCCAAGATCGAGCAACCCCAGACAGAGCAGCCGCACGTGTCCCTCGGATTCGCTCCATGTGTACGAGCGCCAGATCCCCATATCTTTCTGGCGCATGGCTGTCGCATCGGGGCCGTATTTTTGGACAGCAGCCAGGAGCGAACGCGGCAGGGTATCCGGCACCACGTCAGCCTGCCTCTCCCAGGTACGCGCGGATGACCTGCGCGTTGGAGCGAATTTCCGCTGGAGATCCCTCGGCGATTTTGACGCCGAAGTCGAGGACGACCGCCCGATCGGCGATGTCCATCACCAGTCCCATGTCATGCTCGATGAGCATGATCGTCATCGCCTCACGCTCATGGATGTCAAGGATGAAGCGGGCCATGTCCTCCTTTTCTTCCTGGTTCATCCCCGTCATCGGCTCATCCAGCAGAAGCAGGCTGGGTTCAAGCGCCAATGCCCGCCCGAGTTCGACACGCTTGCGCAGACCGTGCGGCAGCGAACCGACCACCGCTTTGCGGATGTGTTCCATCTCGAGGAAATCGATAATCGTCTCGACTTTTTCCCTGTGCAGCAGGTCTTCCTGCCGGGCCGGTCCCCAGTAAAGCAGACATTTCAGCAGCCCGCTGTGCATGTGGATGTTCCTGGCCGCCAGCAGGTTGTCGAGCGTGCTCAGACCGGTATAGAGGGCGATGTTCTGAAACGTCCGGGCTATGCCCAGTTGAGCGATCTGGTACGGGGGTGTCAGGGTGAGGTCGTGATCGCGGAAGAGGATCTTGCCTTCATACGGACGGTAAAAACCATTAAGGCAATTGAGCAGCGAGGTCTTGCCGGCGCCATTTGGGCCGATGATGGCCAGGATTTCGCCGGCCGGATCTCGAACGAGACGCGTGAGAGCGCCTGGGTCCCCCCAAACCTGAGTGAAATATCTTCAACTGCCAAGTGCGAAGCCTGATCTTCCATGCTCCCCGTCAGGTCTAACTACCCGCTGCGATTGGAGTGGTGCTCAGAACAGCAACGCTTTCATCCGGAAGCGATTGCCTGCTTCCACATAGACTTGGGAGTATTTCCTTGAGTGCAGTCGGCTTACCTTTGGCGATAGATCAACTGGCGTTGAAATCGAACCCATACCCCATCAGGAGTTTATAGTAGTGAAGGATGCACATTTGTCAAATGGAAATTGCGTTAATCCAGCACCAAGTGTACGCTAACGCTCGATTCCGCCGGAGATATAGCTCTCCAGCTGCTCGATGAGGAACTGCTGGCCGGCGATAATCTCCTTCACCAGATCCCCGATCGAGATTAATCCAATCACCTTCTCCCCTTCAACCACGGGCAGGTGGCGCAGATGTTTCTCGGTCATGAGCGCCATCGCCTCCTCCAGGGTATTCCCGGGGGTCACGACCAGGACGCGCGCCGTCATGATTTCGTCCACCCGGGTGTGCATGGAAGCCTTGCCTTGCAAAATGACCTTGCGTGCATAATCACGTTCGGACAGGATCCCTACCAGGTCTTCGCCCTTGATCACGAGCAGCGCGCCGATGTCGCGTTCGGCCAGCAGCCGCAGCGCGTCATAGACCGTGGCATCAGGTGGAACGGACCATACCTGGTGACCCTTTTTTTCGAGCAATTTTCCGACGGTTGCCATCTCGCCTGCCCTCCCTTTCAAGCAAAGACCACTATCCAAGTCTACATTCAACCGCCTAAGATCGACAAGCCAGCGAAACCTGTGGATTTCCTGCCATGGTCGCCTTCACATCTCCTACACAACTTGTTCACCTGTTCTTAAGGGTGATCGACTACGATGGAAAGTGTTCGACGCAACGTTCAGCCGATCTCATTCGAATACGGCCTCAAGGAGGTCTTCATGAACAATCGAAAAGTGCTGCTTTCGGTGGTCATCACGCTCGTTGTAGTTGCTGCCCTCTTTGCAGGGGGATATGCAATCTACCGCTTCGGCTATACACGCGGCGCGGCAGGATCTTTCGCCGGGCCGATGATGCGCGGCTTTGCTGGTGAGTTTGGAAATGAGCGAGGCATGCCCTTCCATGAATTCAACGGCCAGGGCGATTTTCAGCAGCGGATGCCGATGCCCGGCTATCGCTCACCCCGGCTTTGCAGGGCAATCTGCATTGGGTGGGTTTGGCGGTCTCCTGCTTTTGATCGGGGTGGGCGCGCTGGTGGTCATTGCCATCAACAGTTTTCCGGGCAGGGGTGCCCAGGATACGTCCGCAACGGTTGAACCCGCTGGAGACCCGAAGGCGAAGCGCCGCGCCAGCTAAGCAGTTGCCGAGCATGGGCTGGGGCAGCATATCCCTGAGGTTAAACCCCAGGCTCTTATCTCCTCACAAAGGCAAGGGAGAGGCTCTGGCCTCTCCCTTGCTCCGCTGGTAAGCCTGGAACCGCGCTGGGTTGACGACCCATCGACCTAAACCAGGCCCCAGCCGCCACCTGACGTTAGCTCACAAAAGTGCCGCTCTTCAGGTCCGACAGCGCCTGCCGGATTTCTTCTTCCGTGTTCATGACGAAGGGGCCGTAGGGAACGATGGGCTCACCGTATGGCGCACCCGCCATGAGCATGAAACGCGCCGGTCCTTGGCCAACTGAGTGCAACCGCATGTGATCACCCTGGCCAAGTACCAGCAAGCGCACCGCCTCCACGGGGGCGGAGAGCGCTTCAGTATCCTGTTCCAGCGAGACCTTGCCCTCAAACAGGTACAGAACAGCCGTATGCATCTCAGGCAATGGCAGGTCAAATTGTGCACCTGGCTGCAAGGTGACATCCATGTACAGGGGCTGCGCAGCGATATCACGCACAGGCCCGAGCACGCCGCCGAATTCCCCGGCCACGATGCGCACCTGCGCACCCCCCTCCTCTACGAGCGGGATCTGCAGCCTGGCTAACTTCCTGGTAACGGGGCGGACTCATCTTCTCGGCCGCTGGCAGGTTGACCCACAGCTGAAAACCGACAACCTTGCCGGACGGTCCCCGCTTGGGCATCTCCTCGTGCATGATCCCGCGTCCGCTCGTCATCCACTGCACGTCACCCGGCCCGATGACACCGACGTTCCCCAGGCTGTCCCTGTGCCGGGTGTTCCCCTCCAGCATGTAGGTGACCGTCTCGATGCCGCGATGAGGATGCATGGGAAACCCTACGATCGGCCCCTCGATTGGATCGTTGAAGGCGAAATGATCAAAGAGGAGAAAGGGATCGAGTGGATTCTCGCGGCTTGGGCCGAAGGAACGCCGCAGAAGGACGCCGGCTCCTTCCATGACGAAGTTAGGTTCCACGATTTGAGTGATCGTCCGTAACTGGTCTGCCAACATTTCCTGCCTTTCCTTTAGCAGAGAGGCTCGCGGCGAAGGTACAGCAGGCCATCCCTGAGATATATCAAACCATAACTGGACGAATTATATCGCCTTCTTCATGCGGACCATTTTGCGATCCGATGAAAGTCACTTGTAGCAGAGCTGACCCGCAGGCATACTTGGAGTCTCCAGCATCCACGATCACCCAGGAGTAAAACATGCCCGGAGCACACATGGTTGCCGAATTGATGGAAATTGCTGCCGTGACCGCGCCAAAAACCCGCGGTCAGGACTTCGTGGTGGTGAGCACGCTGACCGGCGAGTCGGTGCAAAAGCTTGCCGGCGGGATGAAGAAGCATGGTGAGTTGAAAAACATCCCTGGGTTCGTGCGTGACGGCGAGAACATCGCCAACTCGGAAGCCGTCGTCCTGATCGGGCTCAAAGACGCCCTCGTCGCCGACCTGAACTGCGGGGCTTGCGGTGAGGAAGCGTGCTTGCTCATCAACACTTACGAGGGGGAGTTCAAAGGGCCGCAGTGCGCGCTGCGCATCCTCGACATGGGCATCGCGCTCGGGTCTGCAGTGAAGACGGCCGGGATGCTCAACGTGGACAACCGCATCATGTACCGCGCCGGGGTTGTTGCACGCGAGCTGGCGCTCATCGATGCCGATTTCGTCATGGGCATTCCCCTCTCTGTGTCTGGAAAGAACATCTACTTCGACCGCTGACGGGGTCTCGCTAGTACCCAGTCGCCATAGCCGCCCTGCGCCGGTAACTGCCACAATAGGGTGTCATGAGCACCGATACCCGACCGCTGCGCCTGGCCGGCAGGTCCCGGCCCAGGAAAATCTGGCGCTTCCTCCTGCGGCTCGTGATCTTAACGCCGCTTACCGTAGGGTTCGCCCTGTTCGTCGCGCTCCTGACTGCACAGGCGCTTTACGCCGAGGAAATGCAGCAGGTCGGTGATAGCCTGCGGAGTGTCCTTGTGGAATACGGCGTGCTGTACGAGCCGTATGACCCCGGCGGCGTTGATCCCGGCTCCGCATCCGGCAGCCTGCCCCCCCGCGAGCAGCTTGAAGCCTACATCACGCCCGGTCTGTCGCTCCGTGATCGGGCCGCCACCGAGCTGGCCTATTCAAGCCCAACTCCGAGCGAGACCAGCCGGATCTCGCCCACCCCTTCCTCGTCACCGACCGAATCGCCCACGCCCACGGCATCCGAGACATTGACGCTCACGCCGAGCGTGACCTCGACCGGGACGCTCACACCCTCCGACACGCCAACCCGGACGCCTTACCCGACCTGGACGCCGCTCCCATCCCGGACGCCCACGCGCACGCCAACCCGCACACGCACACCGACGCCGTCCCAGACGTTCACACCCAGCGTGACGCCGACCGTCACGAATACGTGGGACCCGGCCATACCCACCTACACCGTTGCGCCCACCAGCACGCTCGTCCCGACCAGCACGACTGCACCGACCGCCACCGAGACGCCGATCAGCACCTCCTGCAATTACAGCCTGAACACGGGATATGAGAACCAGGTCGTCCAGCTCATCAACGGCGAACGCCAATCACGCGGCCTGTATGCGTACGCGGTACAAAGCCAGCTCCGGGCAGCCGCGCGGGTGCAGGCGGCCGACATGGCCTGCAACCATTTCACCGGCCATACCGGTTCAGACGGCTCGAGCGTGCGCGATCGTGTCGCCGCCCAGGGCTACTCCTGGAGTTGGATCGGGGAAAATTACATGGTCTCGCAGAACCCGGTCACCGCCTTCAACTGGTGGATGAACAGCGGGCCGCACACTGCGAATATCCTCAGCCCCAACTACACCGAGTTCGGCGTGGGTTATGTCTACAGCAGCGAGAGCGATTACGGCGGTTACTTCGTGGTTGTATTTGCCCGGCCTTAGTCCGGGGTAGATCGACACCACGGCAAGCACACTTTGATGCCACCACGGCAAGCACACTTCGGTAAGAAGCGGGATCGCAGCGGTCGACCTGCCGCACATCTTTGATCGGTTCTACCGGACGCCCGAACTCGGAGGGCAGCGGTCTGGGCCTGGCCATCGCCCGGCAGCTGGTCGAGGCGCACGGCGGCGAGCTCATCGCCGAAAGCGCGTCCGGGAGAGGGACAATGATGCGCATCCGGCTGCCCGCCTAGCGGCGATCGAAGGCTGCGGAAAAATCCATCCCGGTCGGTTCCTGGAAAACGCGCAGATCGAATACCCCTACTGAAGCCAGCAGATGATCGAAGATTTCGGCCTGGATGCGCTCGTAGGCAAACCATTCCGTCGTGCGGGTGAAAGCGTAGACCTCGATCGGCACCCCGGTCGGCCCGGGTTCGAGCTGGCGCACGAGGAACGTCAGCTCATCCTGGTGGATTTCCTTGTGATTCGCCAAATACGCCTCGACGTAAGCGCGGAATGTCCCCAGGTTCGTCAGCTGGCGCCCATCGAGCGGGCTGTCGAACTCGATCCCTTTCTCACGGTTCTCACGCTCGATCTCGGCCGTGCGGGCATCGAGATAGGGCTGCAGGATGTCGACCTTGCGAAAGCGTGTGATCATCTCGGCGTCGCAAAAGCGGATGCTTCCCTGGTCGATGTAGATGGCGCGTTTGATCCGGCGTCCTCCGCTCTCCTGCATCCCGCGCCAATTCTTGTAGGCGACCTCGTTGATTTTGTAGGTCGGGATGATGCTGATCGTCTTATCCCAGTTCTGAACTTTGATCGTGTGCAGGGTCATGTTCACCACGTCGCCGTCGGCGCCGTAGCTGGGCACCTCGATCCAGTCCCCTTCCTTGATCAAGTCCTGGGTGCTGATCTGTACGCTGGCGACGAGCGAGAGGATGGTATCCCGGAAGACCAGGAGCAGGACGGCCGTCACCGCACCCAGGCCTGTGAGCAGCACCGCTGGGGATTGACCGGTGAAGAGCGAAACGCTGAGGATGGCCGCGCTGAGCAGGATGAGCAGCTTGAGGATGTCCAGGTAGCCCTGGATGCTGACCCCCTTAAAGGATGAACTGCTCTCGTACACGGTATTGACCGCGTTCAGGAGCGCAGTGAGGGTGAGGGCCACGATCCAGAGGATGAGGAAGAGCAGCGCTTTCTCGAACCAGAACTGGTACTCCCCCGCGAGGTATCCGAGGGCGTACAGGATGAGCAGCGGGGCGAGCCAGGCGATGCGGTAGGGGCGCAGCGCTTTGAGCACGATGTCATCGACCTGTGTCCGGGTCCGGATGGCAACCGCCATAAGTCCGCGCGCGATGATCAGGCGAGCCACGAGGAAGGCGAACATACTGAGCAAGGCGACTGCTCCGAGCGCATAGAGCGGGTTGGCCTCGATCCAGAGCTGGATGCTGGTCAAATCCATCGTACCCTCCTCGATGATGTCAACCCCACCGCAGGTAGGCTCTGGCGGTGGGTAGATATATCCAACCTTGGACTGGCGATTGGCCGTCGATCCGTTTGGTGACTTCAAAGCCCCGAATATAACCTAATTGGTCCATTTTTACGAGATCCCTGGCCAGGGCCAGGATATAAACTGACAGGTCTTTTAACGCATTCAATCCGTTTAGGTAGGCGCAAGTTTGGGATATGGCGGGGAGATCGTGGGGATTTAGATGGTAGGAGAACCAGCTATTATGCAGATAGAGCCTATCGTCGCTGTTATCCAAGCACTTTGAGATCGATGTTCTGGGCTTGCAGAAGAGGCTGCCCAGCCTGCTCAGGGCGAGCTTCAGCCTCGCTGACCTCGCCTTCTGGCATTTTTACGCTGGGCAGGCCAATCTCGCAGGGTAGGCTATCTTGTTAAGTTTCCAAACGCGTTATGAAGTGAATACCTCCGAGCTAAAACTTTTCAGAAAGGCCGCTCAGCTCCTCGATCTCGGCATCTTTGAGACGGAAGCCCATCGCCTGTGCAGCCTCTGTTGCTTGCGAAGCCTTCGATGCCCCGGGGATGGCCACGACCGTCTCGCCCTGGCTGTGGATCAACCAGTTCAGGGCCACCTGCGCCGGGGTGGCGGCATACGCCTCCCCGATCCGGCCAAGAGCGTCCACCAGCGGTCTGCTCCTGGCGAGCTGTCTGCGCAAGCGCATCCGTCTTGGTGCAGGAACCTTTGCCAGGGCAGCAGGATCCTGATGGTAGCGGCCGGAGAGCAAACCTGATGCGAGCGGCCCCCACGCGACGATGCTCACGCCCAGCTCACGAGCGGTCTCGAGCACACCATTCCTCTCGATGTCGCGGTGGAGCAGGCTGTACTCGACCTGGTTTGCAGCCAGCTTGAGCCCACGCCGCTCCAGGGCAGCTGCCGCTCGCCGCATCTGGGCCGGGTTGAAATTGCTCACCCCGACGTTGCGGATCTTGCCGGCTGCCACCAGGTCCGCCATGGCCTCCATCTCCGCTTCCCGTGACGACAATCCCCAGGGCTGGTGGACGTAGTGCAAATCGATCGTGAAGGGTGCCAGGTTGCGGATCCTGGCACCGATCGTGCGTCCAATGCTTGAGGCCCGGCGCAGGATGGGGAACCACTTGGTGGCGACGATGACCTGATCATCTACGGCTTTGTTGGCCGTCAACCCGGCAGCCAGGCCGCGCTCTGAGCGTCCGTTGCCGTAGATTTCCGCGGTGTCGAACCAATTGATGCCGCCCTTCAAAGCTGCGGCGACGATTTCATTCATCCTCAACTGGTCGATATCCGAAAATACGAAGCGGAACATCCCGCTCGCGCCTGAAAATTGCATCACGCCCAACCCGATCGGGGAAACCCACAGTTCCGTCCCACCAAGTTGCCGCTTGCCTGTCACCTGCTCGTGCTGCATATCGATCTCCTGCCAGAAACGTGGCATTCTCATGTATGGTTTTGTCCCGGGAAGCTTATCAGGTTTTAACAGCCCCGGCCATGAAGCGTCAAAACCTCGACCCTCATCATGCGGCCTCGTGCCCGGCGGAGGCAGGCAGTCATCACCTGAACTGAAAAGACGGGGCCTCGCCGGCCCCGTCTTCGCTACGTACGGATTGAGCACCAGGTCAGCGGACGATGTCGAACGTCACGACCACCTGGATGTTGACGCTCAGCTGTCCTTCGCTGATCGGTGGGGCACCGCCACCGCCAACCCCGATCGCGGCTTCAAAAGAAGTCGGATAGCCGGTGTTGTAGATTTCATTCGCGATGCGTGCGTCGCCCAGTGTGACGCCCAGTTCTGCGGCAAGCTCACCGGCGCGGGCCTGTGCGTCAGCGACTGCGGCCGAGCGTGCTTCGGCGGCGAGCGCACCCGAATCATCAATCGAGAAATTCAGGCCGTACAGGTTGTTCGCCCCGTTGGCCAGCCCGGCCTCGATCACCTGCGGCATCGATCCCAGCTGGCGGACCTTGACGCTGAGCGTGTTCTCCACCCGGTAGGTCTTCTCTCCACTGGGGAGCCCGGTCACCGGGTCATATCGCTCCTCGGGCCAGACGGAGAAATTGGTGGTCTGGATATCCTCAGCCGCGATGCCGAGCCCGAGCATTGCCTGGGTCAGGCGTTCGACGGTCGCGTTGGATTGGCTCATCGCCTGGCCAACATCGACGTTCGAGGTGCTGAACCCGAGCTGGATCGTGCCGGTGTCCGGCGTGCCGTAGGCCTCGCCGAATCCGGTCACCGAGATCGTATCCAGGTAGCCCTGCCCGGAGGGTACGGAGGCGCTCCCTGCCCCGCTGACCACGTTGCAGCCAGCGATCAGGCTGGCCAGGACGAGCAGGGCCGTGATGAACATGAAACTTGCCTTTCGATCGTGCATGGTATTCTCCTTCAGAGTGAGTGATTTTTTGTTGCCTGGCTGTGTTCGCGTACTACTGGCCGGCACAGTCATTCTAACGCTGGTTGCCCCTGTTTTGTTCCCCAACCGGGGAGAGCAAATGCGATCTACACGTTTTTCATTTCTACCGTGGCCCCCGCCATCGTAGAATCCCCCAAGTAGGGGTTGCTGGCTCCCCTGGGCACACGTAAGGATTGTCTATGGATAAACATGCAAGATTGCCTTCCTTCATTGGACACGAGATGCTAGAGTCATGGATGCTCCAGATTACGTGGATCATCAGGCGGAATTAATCCCAGGAATCGCCGGTTCCCATAACCAGACAGGCGTGCGAGCGATGGTCAAGCTCGACAGGGGGCGAGTTTATGGAGGGACGTATGGCTGATGCTAACTTCATCCTCACCCTGGGCAAGGTGCTCATCGCCGCCGCCTGGGCCGACGGCGAAGTCACGACGGCCGAGATCAACTGTTTAAAGGACCTGCTGTTCCAGCTACCCGGTCTCACCGGCCGGGAATGGGCGATGCTCGAGATGTACATCGAGGCACCGGTGGGCGCAGCCGAGCGCGAGCGCCTGCTCGAGCAACTGCGTGGCTCGCTCCGTTCAGGCAAGGATCGCAAGCTGGCGCTCGAGTTCATCGACCGCCTTGGGCTCGGCCGACGGCGACCCCAGCAGCGAGGAGCGAATCGTCCTTGCGGCCATGAAGGATGAGCTCGAAGCTGCCGGGGTCGGATTATTCAGTCAGCTCGGATCCGTGCTCGACGGGGCGCTCCAGCGCCGCCAGGCAGCGCTCGACGAGGCGCCCAACCGTGAAGCGTATTTCGAAGATTTCATCAAGAACAAGGTTTTCTATGGGATCCAGCGCCGGCGGGATCAGGGCGGCCCAGAGATCAAGCTTCCTGAGCCCAGGCTCAGAAAGCTGTGCCTGGCGGGCGGTCTCATGGCGCGTGTGGCGCATGTCGACCGCCGGGTAACGCAGGGGGAACGCGAGGCCATGCGAGACGCCTTGCAGGATGGCTGGGGCCTCGATCCGGCTGAGGCCGATTTCGTCGTGTCAGTTGCCCTGGATGAGATCGGTGCTGACATGGATTACTACCGGCTCACACGGCAGTTCTTCACCATGACCGATGAAGAGGAGCGGACCAGCTTCTTGAAGCTCTTGTTTGAAATCGCCGCGGCGGACGGAGAGGCGACGAACGAAGAGATCGAGGAAATCCGCACCATCGCCAATACGCTTCGCCTCTCCCACCGCCAGTTTATCCAGGCCAAGTTGTCTTTGCCGAAGCAAGGACGCAGCGGTTAACTCATCTGAACAATAGATCACCCGGAGGGAATTCCAGGGATGAATGAGACAATGATCGAGGTGTTGAACTTCAGGAAGGATTACGGCGATTTCACCGCCGTCAGCGACCTCACCTTCAAGGTCCATAAAGGGGAAATCTACGGCCTGCTTGGACCAAACGGTGCGGGCAAGACGACCACGCTCGAATGCCTGGAAGGGCTGCGTCAGCCCAGCGGTGGAAGGCTGCTCGTATCGGGTGTTGATCCTGCCACGGATTCCCGTCGGTTGACCTCGGTCATCGGTGTTCAGCTCCAAACTTCCGGGCTTCCCGCCAACATCACCCCGGTCGAGGCTCTGCGTTTCTTCGGTGGGTATCATCATGTCCAACCTGATCTGAGCCTGCTCGACCGGTTGGGGTTGGCTTCCAAACGGGATGTGCAGTACCAGCAGCTCTCGACCGGGCTGCAGCGCCGCCTCTCGCTGGCCCTGGCGCTGGCACACCGGCCGCCCGTGCTGTTCCTCGACGAGCCCACGGCAGGCTTGGACGTCGAATCGCGGGTTGAACTGCACAAGCTGATGCTGGAGGAAAAAGAGCGCGGGACGACGATCTTACTGGCGACGCACGACATGGCTGAAGCGGAGGAGCTCGCCGACCGCATTGCCATCCTGCTGCGGGGTGAGCTTGTGGCCGAAGGGACACCCATCGAAATCACAGCGACCGGGGCTGGCTTGACGAAGATTTCCGTCCGTACCGAAGCCGGCATGCCTCTCTGGTTCGAAACACGCCCTCCCAGCCATCAGCCAGGCTATGGAGAAAGAGGGCTACCAGATATTCTTCAGCACGGATATCGGGCCGACTGTTTCGGCCATCATCAACACGATCGAGCGTGAAGCGGATAAGCTTATCGACCTGCGCGTGGAGCGTCCTTCGCTCGAGGACCGTTTCCTCGAAATCACAAAGAACGGTGGCATGGCATGACTGCATTTCTCAACCACTTCGCTTTCGAATTCCGCACCGGGATCCGTGATAAAAACCTGCTCTTCTTGAACTACATGTTCCCGCTCATCTTCTACCTGATGATGGGCTTCATCATGGCTGAGATTAACCCTGGATTCATCGACACGATCCTGCCGGGGATGGCCGTGTTTGCGGTGATGGCAGCTTGCCTGATGGGCATCCCGGTCTTCATCGTCAAGGCTCGTGAAGACGGCATCTTCCGCAGCTACAAGGTCAACGGCGTGCCGCCCTTGCCGATCCTGCTCGTGCCTGCGCTGACAACCGCCCTGCACATGACGATCGTGATGCTGCTAATTGCGGTCACGGCCAGGCCGTTGTTTGATGCGCCGCTGCCTGTGGCATGGGGGGCATTTTTGCTCGTGTTCGCCGCGCTGGCCGTGGCGATGGCCGGGATCAGCGTGATGATCGGCGTCATCTCGCCGACCACCAATTTCCAGGTGATGCTCTCACAGCTCATCTTCATCCCCTCCATTCTGCTCGGGGGGATGATGGTCCCTCTCAGCATCCTGCCCGCAACCGCCGTCAGCGTAGCCAGGCTGCTCCCAGCTGCTCAAGCCATGAACGCTTTCAACAGCCTGGCGATGGGTCATGCCGCCGACTTTCAACCCCTGGGTATCGGTGGCGTCGTTATTCCTGAGCGGCATCGTCGGGTTTGGGGTCGCGAGCTACATGTTCAATACGGACCCAAAGAACACGGATCAGCGTGGTCATATGCTGCTTGGCTTGCTTGTCCTCGCCCCGTTTGCGCTGGGATTGCTCCTGACTTGAGCGAACGCCCGACGCCGTACCCAGGCGTTTGCATGTACAGGGCAACCCGAGAGCGCCTGCCAGGAGAGTGCAGGCGCTCAGCATGAGAAGATGGTCTAATCGTAGCGGAAGTTTCGGACGGCTAAGGCAAACGCCAGGAGCGAAAACCCGCTCAGCACCGCCAGCGGCAGGAGGATCTCGTTCACGCCGCCGCCCTCGAAGATGAGGCTGGTGAATGCGTCCATCGACCAGGCGATGGGCGAGATGTGGCCGGCGATCCTCATGAACTCCGGCACGATCGTCATCGGCCACCAGGCACCGCCCAGCGGGGCCAGGATCATCGATAGCAGCAGCCCGAACCCGTTCGCTTGCTGTTCGTTCTCCAGGCGCGAGCCGAGTGCGAAAGAAAGGGCCGTAACGGCCAGCGTGAAAGCGACCGCCGTCAGGATCAGACCGAGCGGGCTGTCACCCAGCGGCATGCCGACTGCCATCCCCACGGCGAAGACGACCAGGAATTGAAGCAGCCCCAGCGAGAAACGGGCCAGGATTTTTCCTCCCAGCAATTGAGCTCTCGAGATGGGCAGCGAGGCCAGACGCTGCAGCGTCCATTCCTTGCGTTCGACGATCAAGGCCGTCATCGCCCCAAAGACGGTGAACATGACGAACATCGAACCCATCCCGGGGACAGATTGCCCCAGCCCAACCTGCAGCGATTCGAACGCCGTGACGCCCTGCGGCTCACCGGATTGGGTGAAGCGGACCTCGACCGGGTCCTGCTCCCAAAACTCGCTGGCCTGCGTGATACAACTCGGCCTGGATTTGTTCCGGCGCAAACTGGTCACCCGGTGAACTTCTCAAGGAAGGCTGAGCCCACCCGGGCGGCAACCACGGCGCCATTGACGCGCTGGATAGCTGCCTCGACCGCCTGCTGGATGAAGCCGGGAGCGCCAAAATTCTCCTTGGCGAAATACGTGATCTGAACCGGCTCGAAAGCTCGAAGCGCATGTTCAAAACCGGACGGGATTTCAACCGCGGCCAAAGTTGTCCCCTCGAGCAGCCGCTCTTCAATCTCACCTTCTTCGAAGAAAGTGCCGTTGTTCACGCGGCAGTTCTCGCTATCGGTGCTGTCCATCGGACACAGGATGAGCGTGGCATTGGCCGCGCGAAGCGCACTGATGAACTGGGCCGAGAGCTCGCTCTGGTCGAGGTCGACCACATCCACGCGTATCCGCGAGGGGCCCCGGGTGAAATTGCCGCCGCTGACGAAACCGATGATGAGTGTCATCAGGATCGGCGTGAAGAGGAGGCCTACGAGATTGCCCCGGTCGGTCAAGAAGATGCGTATATCGTGCCGCGTGATTTCAAGGAGCTTTCGCATCCAATCCCCTACAATTCGAAACGGCGGTTGAACAGGTACAACCCGATGGCATACATCACCAGCCCTTGGCCGGCCAGGACGGCGATGTTCAACCCCACATCTCCACCATTCGTGGCCAGTTTCTCGAAGGCATCCCGCCCCCAAAACAGGAGTGAGACGGACGAGATGGCATCGGGCAGTTGGAACCCAAACGCTCCGCCCAGGACGGCCAGCCCGATGTTGATCACCGAGCCAAACACGCCAGCCTGCTCTGGTGTCTTCAGGAACCCAGCCAGCAGCATCCCCAGTCCTGAAACAGCGATCGAGATCGAGACCAGCACCGCCGAAACGCGCAGGAAATCCTCCCCCCAGATAAAGATGAGACGGCCTTCGAGCAGGCTGCCAACCAGGGTGAGCGCGAGCATGAGCAGCAGCAGCTGAGCAAGGACCGAGACAAACGTCCCGAGCAGCTTCCCGGTGAGGATACTCGGTGCGGGGTGTTGGAGACATCAGCAGCCGCTGTAGAGTCCCCTGCCTGCGTTCTGAATGCATGCTGAGGACACCGCTCTGGGCCGTGAAGAGGGCAAAGAACATCGCCTGGGCCGAACCGACCGACACCAGGATGATCCCGGCCATGCTCCGGCTTTCGCCGGCTACGGACCGGGTGGCCAGGCTGACGGTATTCGATGAAGGTGAGAACGCACAGTTGAAATCTTCGAGCAAGCTTTCCGAACCCATCTGGTTTAGCGCACCAGGACCCAGGCGCTGCACTGCCAGGTTCATGGTGGAGGCGATGGCGATGTTTCCGGTCGCGAGCTGTTCGGCGATGCCCTGCGTGATGCTGTAGACCACCCCCGAATCGATCGGATGCCCGGCGTTGGCATAGACTTCGATCGCCGCGGTCTCGATGCTTCCCACTGGCGAACATGCTCGCCATTTGCTGGGAGAAATCCTGAGGGATCAGGATGGCAGCTGTAAAGACGCCCTGATCAACGGCCAGGCGTGCCATCTGGTCCAGGTCGGTCTGGGCTGTGGTATCGAGTAACCCGACCGAAAGCTTCCCTCAGTTGATAAGCTGCTGGACGAGTTCAGGCGTAAAAAGCTCTGCTTGAGTGAGGTCATCCAAGGTCAGCGCTCCCTGTCCGCCGCCCGCAGTACTCACAGGCCGGGATGCCCTGGTGCTTCCAGGATCTCCAGCATTGGGTGTGAGCAAATCGACATATACCGAGCCGTAGTTGACGCCCAGGTCATTGCCGGCATCGTGGTTCACGAGCGCGATCGGGATATTGGAGACGGTGATGTCGGAGCCCCCCAGCCCGCCAAACGCCAGCCCGACGACGGTAGATAAGGCGAGGGGGATGGCGATCATGATTAACAGCAGGCTGCGGTCCGTGAAGCGGACGTAGAGTTCTTTCCAGGCAATGGTCCAGATTTTTCGCATCGCAGACTCACCATCCCAGCCCCAACCGATTGCGGGCGGTCATGAGCTTACTCACGCAGCGCCCGGCCGGTGAGCGAGAGAAAGACCGCTTCCAGGTCGGGTTCACGGACCTCTACGGACTGGATCTCGATCCCGGAGGCTTCGGCCAGTTCAATCAGCGCCGGAAGTGCCTTTCGGCCGCGCTTGGCGGTGACGATGATCAGCCCGCTCGTGTTCGCCGGATCCTCGCCCCCAGCACCGGGCGGGTCGAACGTGACCCCGCTGATGCCATCGACCTGCGACTTCATTTTCTCGAGCAGATCCGGCTGAGATTTCCTGTGCGCCGACTTTGAACAGCAGCCGGTCCTGCTCGCCGACCTGCTGGATCAAGTCGTCCTGGGTTCCGAGCGCGATGATCTCGCCATGATCGATGATCCCGACCCGGTCGCTCAATTCCTGGGCCTCCTCCATCAGATGGGTGGTGTAAAGGACGGTCATCCCGTACTCATCACGCAGCTGCTTAACGGTGTCGAGGATGCGGCGGCGGCTTTGCGGATCGATGCCCACGGTCGGTTCGTCCATGTAAACCAGTTCGGGCTTGTGCAGCAGGCCGACGCCGATGTTCACCCGGCGCTTCATCCCGCCTGAGTAGGAATCGATGCGATCGTGCTGGCGGCTGGATAGGTCGATGAAGTCGAGCACTTCATCGACCCTGGCGCCTAAATCATTCCCTCGCAGGCCGTACATCTTTCCGAAGAATTCAAGGTTCTGCCTGGCGGTGAGGGTCGGATACAGGGCGACCTCCTGGGGGACCACGCCCATCAGTTTCTTGGCTTCGAGCGGCTGTTTCGTGATGGAGAACCCACCGATCAGCGCATCCCCGGAGGAAGGCTTGAGCAAGCCGCTGATCATCGAGATCGTGGTCGTCTTCCCGGCGCCGTTGGGACCAAGCAGGCTGAAGACCTCGCCGCGCCAGATGTCGAGGTCGATCCCCTTGACCGCCTCGATGTGCGATCCGTCCGGCTGGCGGAAACGTTTTGATAAATTGCGGACTTCAACCATCGTTTCCATTGGTCGCTCCAATGTGCCTAAGGCTTGCAGCCCCTTCGATACCCTGGGTCTACACGGCACTCATCTCTAACATTCCGCTGAGCCAGGGTGAAAGCAACAATCCGGCGGGAGCGATATCACCCTGGCAAACTGTGGATCCTCGTGTGGGAGGCGTGTCCTGGTCATCTACCGAACACACCCAATCACACGTCGCCACCCCCGGACGAGCTGGATGAGATGCGCCGTAGATGTGAATTTTCTGGACCCAGGGCAGTGCTGGAGCGCGGACTGCGGTTTGGATTATGCCCTAAGTTTTATCGTCGATCTCGGCCTTGGGAGCGTTCGTCCTCACCAACTCGATGCCGTTCTTGCAAGCTGCCTTGGACGTGTAGCCTTCCCCTGATGCGATAACCTGGTTGTTGTTTGCCAGCAGTCGCCAGCGGAACTGGCCTTTCTTGTCCTTGTAGATTTCAAACTTGGCCATTGTGCCTCCGATACAAACTATGTGTGAGAATTGGACCGGAGTATACTGGAATTGGCAAGGATATTTGTAGCCGGGGCTCCGCAAGCAGCAAGGAAGAATAACCTGCCCATCTTCACAAGAAGGGCTCAGCCTGTTATGATTCGAACTCGCATCATCGTGCATGCCTCGGCGGTCTGCCGCCGAGGTCTTTCTTTGTGAGGTTATTCAGGTTCCGATGTTAGAAGTCAGGCACGAACTCCGCAACATTGCCATCATCGCCCATGTCGACCATGGGAAGACGACGCTCGTCGATGGGCTGCTCAGGCAGGCCAAGATCTTCCGCGAGAACCAGGCGGTCGTCGAACGCGTGATGGACTCGAACGAGCTCGAGCGCGAGCGCGGCATCACCATCCTGGCCAAGAACACGGCCATCTCGATCCCCGACCCCCAGCTCGGCTCAGCGGTCAAGATAAACATCGTCGACACCCCGGGCCACGCCGATTTCGGGGGTGAAGTCGAGCGGGTCATGAACATGGTAGACGGGGTACTGCTGCTGGTGGATGCAGCCGAAGGCCCCATGCCGCAGACGCGCTTCGTCTTGAAGAAGGCCTTGGAGCTCGATCACCGCGCCCTGGTCGTGATTAACAAGGTCGACCGGCGCGGCGCAGATCCCGCCCGTGCGCTAAACCAGACTTTCGACCTATTCATCCAGCTTGGGGCAAGCGACCTGCAGGCCGAGTTCCCGGTCATCTACACCAACGCAGTGACCGGGCAAGCCGGGCTCACCCCGGAGTTGGGACCCGATCTATCGCCCTTGTTTGAGGCGATATTGCGCCACATCCCTGCGCCGCACGTGGATCTTGAAGCCCCCTTCCAGATGCTCATCACCACGCTCGGCTACGATTCTTACCGCGGCAGCACCGCGTCCGGCCGGATCAACGCGGGCCGGATCCATGCGGGTGATGCGCTGATGCGCATCAAGCATGACGGCACGGCCGTCCCGGTTGAGGCGCGCTACCTCTACCAGCACCAGGGCCTGGATCGGATCGAGGTCGAAGAGGCGCTGGCGGGGGACATCGTCGTCATCGCCGGGCTCGAGGAAGCCGCCATCGGCGAGACGCTGGCCGATCCGGACTTCCCGGATGCGCTGCCGGTGATCCACGTCGAGGAACCCACGGTGAAGATGAGTTTTGCGGTGAACAGTTCGCCGTTCGCCGGCCGCGAGGGACGCTGGAGCACGTCCCGCAAGCTACGCGAGCGCCTCTACAACGAGCTGCGGACGAACGTCTCGCTGCGGGTCGAAGACACCGACTCGGCGGATCGCTTCATGGTCTCCGGCCGGGGGGAGCTGCACCTGGCGATCCTGGTCGAGACGATGCGGCGTGAGGGCTACGAGTTCCAGATTTCCAGGCCGGAAGTCATCCTGCGCGAGGCGGATGGCAAAACGCTCGAACCGTTTGAGGAAGTGTATATCGAATGCGCCCCGGATGTCGTCGGGGCCGTGGTCGAGATGCTTGGCGCCCGCCGTGGGCAGATGCTCGATATGCGCGACCTGGGGGGCGAGATGGTGCGCTTGAACTACCTGGTGCCGACGCGCGGCCTGCTCGGTTTTCGCTATCACTTCATGACCGCCTCGCGCGGCGCCGGTTTCATGCACAACCTTTTCCACAGCTATCTCCCGCTCGCGGGCGGCCAATTTGGCCGCGCACAGGGATCGCTCGTCGCCTGGGAACCGGGCACGACCACCACCTACGGCTTGAAGAACGCAGAGACGCGGGGGTCACTCTTCGTCGAGGTTGGGTGTCGAAGTTTACGAGGGCATGGTCGTGGGCGAGCACCAGCGGCCGGGTGATCTCGTCGTGAACGTCTGCAAGAAACGGCACGTGACCAACGTGCGCCAATCCTTCAAGGAAATCGATGAACGCCTGACGCCGCCCCGCAACATGAGCCTCGATGAGTGCATCGAATACCTGGGAGACGATGAACTGCTCGAGGTCACACCGGAAAACCTGCGGCTGCGCAAGCGCATCCTCGATACGCATACCCGCAACCGGGATACGAAGCGCACGCGCGAGATCCTCGAAGCCTGAACTGGCTGATGTTTATCCGGGGGAGTCGGACGACCCGCATGCCACCGGCGGGCCAGGTAAAAGTTTCGCCAGGTGCCTACTTGTTCTTCGTCGGATCGCCCTTGGCGCGATTGAGTTCGACCGCTTGCTTGACGAACGCGGCGAACTGCTCCGCATCGATATCATCCGGGCTGGCTAAGTTTTACATGGCGCATTTTATCGCCATCGCCTGCGAGCAGCCCCTGCGGATCGTCCAGGTCAACCCCCCGCCAGAAGCCGAAGTTGACCGCATTCTTGAAGGCCTTGATATAGGCAAAGGGGCCGTTGCTCTCATAAACGGGTTGGGCCCATTTAATCGATTCGCTGGCTTCCGGCGCCGCTTTCTGCACGATGGCTGCGCACGCCTTTGACCAGCTCTGCCTGCCAAGCCTCCAGACCCTGGATGTAACCGTCAACACTTTTCTCCGCCATCGATAACCTCCGCTCTCTAGACTTCGTAAATCATGGATTCGATGGCAGTATACCCCAGGAACTGGACTGATTTTCATCCGGATTGTATCGCTTGATTGGAGACGACTGGTAAGCCAGATGCCTGCCCCTGAGGAATCGTCTGGCCGGAACCGGGCTGGGCAAGCTCATGCAGGGATGGAAGGCAGTGGAGTACTGGACCAGCCCGGAATAAGGAAGAGCCCCTGGAGACCAGGGGCTCTGTTCGTTGTCTGGCTTGGTTGGTTTAGACGACGGTGACGTTGGCAGCCTGCAGGCCCTTTGCGCCTTGTTCGATTGAGAACTCAACGCGCTGGCCTTCTTCCAGGTTGCGGAAACCGTCACCCTGGATTGCGGAGAAGTGGACGAAGACATCCTCGCCACCTTCGCGCTCGATGAAGCCGTAACCCTTGCTACCATTAAACCATTTGACCGTACCAAGAACTCGTTCCGACATTTCTTTTGCCTCCTTAGGGCATGTTGATTGGAGGTGCTTGTCTCGTTCCCGGCGGTCGTTGGGTATTAACCAAATCGGCCCAGGCGTTTGCAGCCCAGGCCTATCGTTCGACGTCCAGACAGAACTTGCATGCAACCTTCGAACACAGATACTACCACAGTTTGTCCAATTTGCAAGGATCAATCCACTGCATGCAATCCTGGCGACAGCACCCGACTCGGTACCTTCAGTTGGGGGTATTCTCCTGCCTTAACCCTGACCGGGAATCCTGGGCTCAACGCTGGCAAAGACCGGGTCGGCATGCATGCGCAGCAGGTAGACGGCCAAGCCGGTGGCTACAATCATCAAGCCGGCGCCTCCCAGGAAGACGGAGCGTGGGCTGATCTGGGCAAAGGCGAAGCCCGACCAAACAGGGCCGAAGATGAGCGCCAGGCTGCGCGCCGCCTGGTAGTAGCCCAGCAAACGGCCGCCGCTTCCCCGCTTGCCGTAGCGGGTCATCAGCGATTGCAGGCTGGGCTGGGTAACGCCCTGGCCAAAGGCAAAGGGTGCGAATGCGAACGCCGCCAGGAGCGGCGAACCTGCCAGCCCGACCCCGAGCATGGCGATGAAAAGCGAGACATCGCCCAGGACGAGCACCTTGTTCTCGCCGAAGCGCTGGATGAGCGGTCGGAGCAAGCCTACCTGGGTCACGACGGTGAGCAGCCCGTGCAGGGTCAACATCAAGCCGATCCCCAGCTGCACCTGGTCAGCCGGGGTCGTCGCGGGGAACAAGACCCGGTCTGCATAAAGGGCGAACGTCGCCGGCAGGGCGGAAAACGCCAGGGTAGAGGTGAACGTCACCCCGAGCAGGATCACGAGAGAGCGTTGTTTGAGCAGCAGCCAGAGCGATCCAGTGGAGCGGGCCTCCCTAGCCACCCTGGCCTCTTCCTTGTTGACGGTCTCATGCAGCGTGAAAAAGGTGAGCAGGAAGGTGAGCGAGGTGATGATGGCCGCCCCGATGAAGGGAACGGTCGCGCCGTAGTTGGCCAGGAACCCACCGAACGCCGGACCAAAGATGAACCCAACCCCGAACGCCCCCTGCAGCAGGCCCAGCCCATGGGCACGTTCCTCTTCCTCGGTCACATCGCTGACATATGCCTGGGCGGTGGTGATGTTCCCCCCGGTCAGGCCGTCCAGGATGCGCGCCAGGTACAGCATGACCATGCCGCCGCTTAGCGGGAGCCAGGCCAGCGCCTGATCGAGCAACAGCCCGAGCGGCCCGGCGAAGATGAAAAGGATGAATGCCAGGATGGTTCCTAGCTGGCTGATCAGGAGCACCGGCCTGCGGCCGATTCGATCAGACAGGCGTCCGAGGTATGGCGCGGCGATAAACTGGGCCGCGAAGTACGCGGTGGAGAGCAGCGTAACCTGGAAAATGGTGCCGCCGAAAGCGCCTTCAGCGTAGAGCGGGAGGATGGGCAGGATCACCCCGGCGCCGAGGATATTGGTGAAGATGACGAGCAGGATGGGGAGCAAGCGGCGTATCAGCATCAAAAACTCCGCGGCTGTCTTCAGCCGCGGGGCCAATCATATCATGCTGCGCCTAGCGTATTGCTGGCCGCGGTTCACTCCCCTCCCAGGGGCGGCCGCGGGGTGAAGGTCGGTGTAGGATGCGGGGGGATGACGATGGCGATCCATTCCGTGTAACCATGCTTCTCGGCGGTATAGATGCGGGCGCTGGACGGCTCGCTGCATCCTGGTTCGTCCAGCAGGATCGCTGGCGGGTTCCAGTACTGGGTCGGTAGGAAGAGCAGCTGGCCACCCTGGCAAAGCCAGGCTTCGATCAGGTAGCCGCGGTTGTCGTCGAGGCTCATCGGTACCATGTCCCAGTTGACGAGGATTTCATCCCCGATCCGGCTGGAGCGGACGTTGGGAGGCGGCCAGTAAAACTGCGTGTATGGCAGCAGCGTGCGGATTTGGGGCACGGTCGACACATCGGCTGTGAGCTCGAGCAGCTCCGTCTTGACCCAGCATTTATCGGTGTAGGTCCACGGATCGACATAGACCCACGATCCATCCTGGTTCCTGCCGAGCACCGTCACCCGGTTGGTCGGATAGAGCCCCCATTCGTACAGGTAGGCTGACCCTGGGCCATACCTGCAGTTCGACTGCTGCAGGACGCTGCCGCGCACCTCCGGCGTCTGGGTGGGTGTAGGCGTTATGCTCGGTGTGAGCGTGATGGTTGGCGAGGTCGTGATCGTGGGCGTGAAATACTCGGTCGGGGTCGGGCTCGCCGTCGCGGTGCGGGTAACCGTGCTCGTCGAGCTCGGGCTGGGCGTGACGGTCGGGGTGCGGCTGGCGGTGGGGGTGGATGAGGTCGTCGGCGTCGCGGACGCCGTGGCAGAACGCGTCCACAGCACGCCGCCCCCGAAGCCAATCACCAATAAGACCAGGCTTAAACCGAGTACGATTCCAATTCGCCGCATGGTCATGATTCTCACCGTTCACCCTGCCACCCGCAAGCGGACCCTGGTCATGCGGACGCCAACCTGCGACCTTAAGCTGCCGGGCAGATGGTTAGATTCTGGAAATCAGCGTTTATTGGCCGATGTGGGAGCAGCTTGAAAATCGGGATCTTCCTGCCCTTGGTGCGAGCAAGATAAGCGGCGTACCCGCGAAAATGATCCACGGCACGCTGCCAGGCTTGCGCCCAATCTGCGCCAGCCAGTTCGTAGACATCGTACAGCCGGGTTTGCAAATGGCGCTCGACTTCAACCAGCGGTTCGGCTTTCAGGTTGAAAGTACCAGGCCGGATGGCGGGAACTTCCGAAGTTGGTCGCAACCAGCAGCAGCCCTCCATCGTCATCGATCGCCAGCAGGGGCGTGATGCGCGGCTCCCCTGTGCGGGCTCCCTTGCAGCGAACCTGGATCACCTCATACCCGGTGAGCAGCGTGGTCGCTGTGGTGCGACCACGTGTGAGCCGCAAAACCGCACGGTCCCATGCATGCAGGCGTGAGGCGATCAACCATATCCCCCACGACGTCATCGCCAACCTGCGGATGATGCGCTGCCACCAATAGGCTCGGGCTGGCTCCATCAATCCCCCTCCACCCCGGGATCTTTATCGCCCAGACCGGTCGCACGGGGCTGCTGCGTCCCTGTGTTGAGCAGTTTAAAATCTGCCCACTGTGTCTCACGCTGCTGCACGGCGTTCTCTGCAAGAAAGTACATGTAGAGCGAAAGCATGCGTCCCCGGTCGATACCACTCCACAGCCTGATGCCCGGCAAAGCCAGTTTCTTTCCCCCTCCATGCAGGATCATCCAGGTGTCAAGCGGGCTGCTCTCGACCTCCGTGATCTCGGACCAGCCCATTCGATACTTCCGAAACCAGGCGAGATGGGTCACCCCGTCGATATCAAGCTTCGTCGTACCCACTGCCATCAGGTACACGAAGCTGATCACGGCCGAAACGGCATAAAAGGGCACAAACAGCCATAAGTCCTGCTTGGCCGAAGGTGACCGCGAGCGGTGTCGAGTATGGTGACGCCAATCAAGGCGATGAGGCGCGCCCCGCTGTGGCTTGTGACGAGCGGAAACTGATAGCTGGCGAAAAGCTCCTGCAGGACCGATTTAAATTCGGCGTAGATTTCTACTTCCTTGTAGGTCTCAGCCTGCAGTGCAGAGGGAGGCATGAACCGGCGGATAGCCTCCCACGTCCGGCCCTTGTCGTACGTTCCGAGATAAACCTGGCGCGTGCCGCGGGAGGTTGTCATGCGCAGGATCCCGATCTTGCCCACCGCTTCTGGCTGCCAGACAGCCAGGACATCGTCCCATTTGACCTGGACCTGCCCGCCTTCCTGGTTGGCGAACAGCCCGGTCTCATCGAGGACAATCTTGTTACGGCGCAACCGCAGCAGCGTGCGATCGAGGAAAAGGAAGGTTGCCAGGTAGGTCAATGCGATCAGTCGCGACCCGCCAGGCGATCGATTGAACGATGGCGATGATGGCCAGCATCAGCCCCAGGATCACGGCCAGGTTCAAAATCGAGAAGATCGAGTAACTGAGTTTGGTCCTGAGGACGATCGGCTTCATGCCCATCGGGGTAAGCTGTACTGGGAGCGTTGGATTGGCTGCATAGGGGTAGCCTAACCTGTTTCACAACCCGGCTGTCTGTATAACGTTTGTCATGTGCTTATGCAAGGCCTTCTTGCCCGGGAGCCACATACGTCTACGTTTGACCCAAGCCAGGCTCCACGATCCAATGCGTCGCCTGTGCGGATGCGTAGCGCACTCCGCCCGAGCTGTACGCTCGGGCTTGTAAATGGAGCCAGCGGCCCTCGCGCTTGATGAAGACTGCTTCGACCAGGAGCTCGGTCGTCCCGGCCTCAACCCCCTGGCTGTATTTCAGCGCCAGCCGGCGGGTGACATTCGGTGGTGCAACCAGCATGGATAGCGGGCCAAGGGTATTGTCGATGGCGGCGGCGATCATGCCTCCCTGCATGAGGCCGTAGGGGTTCAACCACTCCCTGCGCACCGGGAAGCGTGTCTGCAGGACTCCCTCGCTCGGGTCAAAGCGCAAGAACTCGCCGCCCATCGTCTCGAAGGACGGTGGAGGCAGCAGGAACCGCTCGAGCTGCTCGCCGTAACGCTGCTCAAGGGTGGCGTAGATTTGCTCCATCACGGAGGTAGCCATCTTCAGTACCTTCCATCCCTATTGATCACGCCGCCAGCAGGATATCGGTCAGCGCCCGTGCAAATTCTGCCGAGCTGGCGTCCGGGGTTACGATTTCGATATCGTCCGGCTTGCTCACCCCCAGGTTCAGCTCAACCGCCCGGGCGATCTGCTGCTGCTCGAAAATCGGGCCGCGCCGCACCTCGGCCGTCGTCCCGTAATAGCGCAGGATCGCCACGGCGAGCGCGTCCATCGCTACCCGGTCGCTTCCGGCGAGGATGACTCCTGGCGCGACCTTTGTGCCTCGATCCGGGCCGCCATCGATGAAGGCCTCCATCCCATCTAGCAGGATAAGCTTCGGCTGGTAAGCCTGGTTGATCTCGGCAATCATCTCGCGCTGGTGTGCTGAGCCGTGCAGTTCGTTCATGAAGTTGTGGCTGTTACCGGGGATGATCTTGGCCACCGCCCCCACGGAATTTTTCGAGCGAGAGCGTGAAATGACCGCCGTAGCGGTGGGTTTTCAAGCAGCAAGTCTGGATCACCGCATCGGCGGAGAGGAGCGGACCAGCCACCGCGAACCCCTGGCTCCAATGGGAACCCTCCGGGTTGAAAAGCACCCACCCCTCGCTGCCAAGCTCGTCGAAGACGACCAGGTCCAGTCCCAGCTCGCTCGCCAGCGTATCGACGCCCTTCTGGCGCATCACCGCCCGTGTATCCCCCATCCCACTGCGGTCTCCGATGGTAATCTTTGCCGGCCCTTGCTCCTGGATGAGCTTTACAAGCGCAGTGAGCGTTTCCATGTGGGTCGAGCCCGGGAAGGCATCGGCGCTGTTCAGGTTCGGTTTCAGGAAGAGTTCCTGACCCGCCGACAGTCTCCCCATCTCAAGCAAGTCGATCGCAGTCCGCACGCCTGCCGCACGGTCGTTGGTCCGGACGAGCACGACCCGCCCGCGCATGTCTGGGGGTCGGCGTGGCTGTCGCCGGGAGTGAGGAGGTTGGCGTCGCCGGCATCGGTGAGGGAGGGGTTGCGGCCTGTGTTGGAGCAACGCTCGCCTTCGGCGGTACGCTGGAGTGCAGTGATGGACCTGGCGCACGCGTTGAGCAGGGGCGCCCCAAGCGCAGCCCCGGCAACCGTTGCCGATAACTTGACGAAGCTCCGACGTTCCATCGTCCAGCCTCCTTCGTCATGCTGAGTCCATCAGGAACCAATCATAGCACCTCTCCCGGCGGAATCGTCCGCTTGACATATCGATATTCTTCTATATAATTTGGGTGTGATGGATCAAAAGTCCAGCGACAGCCGAAACCGTTCTCTTTGCCAAAGCCCTGGCAGATGAAACCCGCCAACGGATCATGGAGCTTTGCTGCTGCAATCCGCTCACCGTCGGCGAACTCGTCGAACAGCTCCAGGTAGCGCAGCCCACCGTTTCCCACCACCTGGCCATCCTGCGCAATGCCGACCTGGTGATCGTTGAAAAACGAGGGCGGCATGTGTTCTACCAGCTCAACCAGCGCCGCATGGCGCAAAGCTGCTGCCAGGTTGCGGAGGTCTTTGCTCCCGAACATCCCGTGGAGGTGAGCTCATAGAAAATACCCGGTTTTTTTTGATCCAAATATATCGAAGTATGTAAATATATCTATGAAGGAGAGATCAGTCATGGCAAAGATCGAAATCAAGCGACGAGCACGAAGTCCGGGCCCAGGTACAGCGAACACTACGGCAAGCTGGCCGAGCAGGTTGGCAAAGATGCAGGGTCGGCTGCTGCGGCGGCCCCAGCCAAAGTAGCCGTTCACGAAGCGACGAGGCTGATCTATGGCACCCCGGAAGTGGAAGCCCTCCCGGAAAGCGTCAAGGCGCTCTCTGCCGGGTGCGGTGACCCGGTGACCCTGGCAGGCCTGGAAAGAGGGCAGAGCGTGCTCGACCTAGGGAGCGGTGGCGGCATCGATTGTTTCTACGCTGCGGAGAAGGTTGGCCCGGAGGGCAAGGTCATCGGGATCGACATGACCCCGGCCATGCTCGAAAAAGCGCGCCGGAACCGTGACCAGCTCGGGCTTGGAGAACGTGGAATTCAGACTGGGTGAGATCGAACACCTGCCCGTGCCCGATGAGAGCATCGATGTCATCATCTCGAACTGCGTGATCAACCTCAGCCCGGACAAGGCCAGGTCTTCCGGGAAGCGTTCCGAGTTTTGAAGCCTGGTGGTCTTGTTTGCCGTGAGCGACATCGTCCGTGACGGTCCCCTACCCGAGCAGCTGTTGGCGAACCCGCAAGCGTGGTGTGAGTGTGTTTCCGGCGCATTGGATGCAGCCGAGTTCGCCAGGGGATTAGAGCAAGCCGGGTTCACCGATGTCAAGCTTGAACGGAACGAATTCGAAGATGCGGCGAAAGATGCGCTGCTGGAGACTGTGGGGATCGAACGCCTCACAGACGAGAAGGATGGGGCTGACACGGGCAATTATCCTGCAAGATAATGTGCCAGTTGAGATCAGGTTAGGTGATGGACAGCTACCCTACAGCGCACGCATCACCGCCCGCAAACCAGGCGGGTAACGCGGGATCTCTTCCTGTCTACAAACTCAGCTCGTCCGTTTACAGGAGCATGCATGAGCTGCGCTGGACCGACAGGCGTGAGTAATTACGTAAGCGCAAGCATGAAGCCGCATGCGCCCAGCACGACGAGGGCGTCTGCCAGGACCGCCCTGCGCCAGTATCGCATCCGCGGGTAGGGGAAGAACCAGGCTGCCACCAACCCTGCTGTGCCGCCTGCATAATGCCAGAGGGTGAGGCCCGCTACCGGAATTGTCCGCAGCAGCATGCGCTGCCATTGGAAGTCCTGCAGTTCTTGCAGCCAAATGGGGTTCTCTTCTGCCAAGACGCGTTCGGTAATACTCCAAACATAGGTCGCGAAGACCAGCGCTATTGCCTGGATGACCCAGGCTTCGACCGGCATCACCAGCCGCAGCGGGTTCGAGCGTGGAAAGCAGGAAGGCTGCAAGCGCCAGTGAGACCATGTGCAGGAGCTGGTCGAGGAAGTATGCACCCACCGTAGAAATGCCCAGCTTGCCCGTAAAGCCTGGCTTGGCGCGATCCAACAGGCCGTGGAAGAGGGTGATCCCCAGCATGACCAGGATCGACCTGGCCGGTCAGCGGACGCAAGAGCAGCGCCATGACGAGGAATTGGATGAGCAGGTGCGCAACGAGGAAGCGTGGATCGGACTTGCGCCGGACCAGGATATAAGGCTGGAGAGGATAATCTGCCAGCAGATGTGCGAGCAGCAGCTTCCAAAAATATGCCATGCCGATCCCAGATAACCTCCAGTTACACCCGGCGAACTCCGAGCGGTATGCGAACCGGATGGCAATGATACATCAATTTCTCAGGGAACTTCGAGAACTGGATGACCCGGAACCACTGCCTGGAAGATGGGCAGGTAGAGGACGCCGGTCGGCCCGATCAAGTTCGTTCGGCCGTGACGATGTTTTGCTCGGCATCGACGGAGACATCCGCCATGCGGTACATGATGCCGCTCGCTTCATCGAATACGAACAGGCTGAGATTGGCCTCGTCTCCCCCGGGGACCTTGCTTTCATCGTAGGCGAAGTGGATCTTCGCCATCTGAACCGGCATGGGCGTCCTCAGTCGCACGAAGTTCCCTACCGCGCCGATGTTGCCCGCGAACCCGGGCGCTCCCACCATCCCTTCGGCCGTGAAGGCTTGGCTCTGGTCCCCCATCCCAAACAAATCGACCGTGACGCCCAAGTCCGGGAATTCGAGGATTTGCAGGTGGAATTCCTGGCTATCCGGGATCCCGTCCCGGTCCGAATCGACGTGAAATGGGTCCGATCCCAGCCTGGCCTCGCTCTCATCACTCAACCCATCGCCATCTGAATCCCCGGTCTGCTCTCCCATGTTGGGTCCGAGCAGCAGGGCCATGTCACCGATCCCGTCTCCATCGGTATCCAGCATGCCTGGGTCGCTGCCGAGATCGCGCTCAAGCGTGTTCACAAGGCCATCGAAATCGATGTCCTCGTCTCCATCGAGCACCCCGTCGCCATCGGTGTCAGCCAGGCCAGGTGAACAGAAAGGTGCGGTGTAGGTCGCCTCGAAAGTAATCGCTCAAACCGTCCAAATCCGAATCGAGCAAGAGCGGGGAGGATCCAAATCCGAGTTCGACCAGGTCCAGCACGCCGTCTTCGTCGTAATCCCCGCTGTAGCGGATGCCCCAGACGGCACGCACGGCGTTGGCCGCGTCCCATGCGTTCATATGCGAACCCAATCCGTTCAGGACGTCCCCGCTGCGCCAGGCCTCCCGACCGAGCTCGAGCGCCGTGCGCATCCGATCCAGCTCCGTCCGGGCGCTCTCCACCCCGACGGGCGAGATCTCCTCCTCGCTCAGGCTCTCGGCAGAACGGGTGATGATGGTCGCATCCCGAGCCACGGCATCGACGATGAGCCGGTCGGCCAGCAGCAGGCGCATGACCGCATCCTGGTAGGCCGTAAACAACGCAGGGTCAAGGCTCTGCACACGCAGCAGGGACAGCAAGCGCTGCGCCAGTTCGAGATCATGCTCGAGGATGGAACGCTCCATGAAGCGGGCGCTATCCAGGAACAAGGTGGAATCCGTGGCCAGACGCTCGATCATATCCGCAGCCACGAGTGCGGGGGCAAGCAGCCTGGTTGCTAGTTGCACCCCGCAGGATCTGGACGACTTCGGCCCGCAAGTCGAGTGCATCCTCTTCCGTCGTCGCATCAGGAAGCGCCCTGACCTGGGAGAGCAGCGACTCGGGTAGTGGGCCGGTCGGGGTTGGCGTGCTCCCGGCCAGCATGCCCTGGATATCTGCGACGACCTGCGGCAAGTTATCAAGTGCTCCCGGGAGGTCTTCAATCACCTGGCAGCCGCTGATGACGAACGCAGCGGCGAGCAGAAAGGCAAGTGGAACCCGGGAACGCTTTCGATTGAACTGGACCAACATCCTATGCTCCCTCGTGCATAGATGAATCGCCTCGCTAAAGATCGCAGCGGGGGGCTTCCCTAATTATGCTCGATTGGCAAGCGTCTATCAACCGGGACATTACTCCTCCTGCCCCTTCAATCCAGGCCATCCCAGTAAGCAGGCAGCCAGGCTGGTATCGAACCTCTGCCCCAGGCGTCTATGCATCCAATGTCCTCTGGACAACCTGCAGGCCAAGCCATCCATGTTTTGAATCGGACTCCATCGCTTCGTGAGCTTGGATTGATTTATAATCACGCCGCCTCCGGTCCGGTTTTATGATGAAACCCCGGACCGAGCCCATCTCGACGGCAACCTGCCGGTGAGACGGGTTGGAGGCCTCGAGCCAGCGACAGGGATTTGGAGGGCGCATGCCAGGAAATCACGTCCGCATCCGGTTTGGCTGGTTGGTCGTCCTGCTCTCTTTGCCGGCAGCTGCAACCCTGGAATCTACCCCCCACCCCCACGGCGCAGCGATGATCCTCGCCTCCACTGCCAGTCCTGGCCTGCCTTCCACGCAGGTGACCACGACCGACAACCGCCCGAACCCCCTGCACCATCGAAGTCCAGGCTGGACTAACCGCGTACCAACGTCCTGACCCCCAGGCCGAGATCTTTGCAGACCTGCCTGCGGGTACGATCCTGTCCGCGCTGGGTACAACCGAGGCAGGTTGGATCGGGTTTCGACCCCCAGACTGCACAGGCTGGCAACGTCGGCCCGTTCCGCCTGCGCTGGCTACCGCCGGATGGCAGCTATGCTTTGAGCGGTGACTGCCAGGACCTGGCCCTATACCCCAGCCTCCCAGCCAGGACATGCTTCACGATGGCGATGGGTTCCCAGGAGATTTACGCTGCCGCGAACACGGCAGCAAGGGTGATTTCAGCGCTTGAATCCGGGGGATTATGCGGGGGTCCTCAGCCGTTCCCCGGATGGTTGGCTGGAGCTGGATCTCGGCCCGGTAGGTGATGGTAGCGCCGCGACGGGGTGGCTGCCAGCTGATATTCGCCAATTTCAACGGACCCTGTTCTGCCTACTACCCTGCGGCAAATGCAGCCCTGATGAAGCCCTACCTGCCTGGTATCTCCCCGGAAATCCAGCACATCGACATGACAGACAGCGAACATGGTTGGGCGGTCGCGGGCTCTGGCCTGGAGGACGATCATCTGCTTCGCACAACCGATGGCGGGGTGACCTGGGCAGACATCACCCCGCCTGAATTTGCTGCCAGCAATGAAGCTGCTCGCAAGCAGATCACTGGCGCTTACCACGCAGATGGGTCAGCGCAGGTTGCCTTCTACTACAGCGAGACCGGCCACTGCGCCGCTGGTGGTCAGCCTGTGGACGACCAGCGATTGGGGCGCTACCTGGCAGAGCGCTGGCGTGCGCATGTTCGATGACGAGGCTGAACTTGCGCCGGTACTCAGCTTCACAGACGATGGCCACGGCTGGTTGTGGATCGAGCAGTTCGTAGGCATGGGGACGCATGGCTACTCGCTCCTGGCCTCGGACGACGGTGGTCAGAACTACACGGACCTTGCTCGAGGTAGAAGATACCAACGATGGCTGCCACCGGACGCAGATTGTCACGATTGGACCAGCAGACGGGGTGGATGACTGCCGACTGCCCCTTCGATCCCGAGAACGGCGCCGCAGCCCAGGTCACGGCCGACGGCGGCGAAACCTGGTCATTCGTGACCCTTCCCGCGCCTCCCCTACCATCAGGATGGGGCTCCGATGCCGCACGTTGCAGCAGCCCGGGGATGCAGGTCTTTCGACCGGACACAGGTTCTGCTGCTCGTCCGGTGCGAACGCGGCGACGGATGAGGCGCAGCTTCACTTTCTCTTTCAGACCAGGGACGGTGGTCTCACCTGGACCACCAGCGCGCTGCCGGCCGGCCAGCTTCCTGTTCCTCGATCCCGACCGGGGGTGGGCGCTCGGCCGCCAGATACTCTGGACGGCGGACGGCGGCCAAACCTGGTCAGCAGTAAAAACAGTCAGCTGGGATGGGGTTTTTGATTTTGTCGATGCCAGCCACGGCTGGGCTGTCGCCCGTTCAGGGGAGGAGCTTGCCCTCGTTCGCACCGCGGACGGCGGGCGCACCTGGACGCTGGTCGAGCCGCTGCTCGTACAGCCCTGACCGCTATCGATCCTGTGCCAAGATCCAGTTTAGATCGGCGTCTGGCACGCCGCTTGCATTCCCCTCTTCACCTTGGAGAGGGAGTTCTTTATGCAGAGCGACAACCATGGATGCTGCAGAGCGCTTGTCGTGGACGACGATACGGTCTTCTGTGAAATCATGCGCGAAATCTTACAGGGGCACGGGTTCGAAGTCCGGATCGCCTACGACGTCCTTGAGGCACTGCAAATCATGGACATCGTCCCTATCGATCTTGTACTGACGGACGTGATGATGCCAGAAATTGACGGCCTCACCTTGATTCGCAGCATTCGCTCACACTGGTGGACCGAATCCATCCCGACCATCGTCGTCAGCGCCCGGGTGATGCCCGAAGAAGTCGAGGCAGCCCGCTGTGCGGGCGCTGATGCGTTCGTGCAGAAACCTTTCTCGATCCGGCAGTTGATGGGGACCATCGACTCCACCCTGGCTCCAGGGCAGTCGCTGGCGTTTGGGCCTGCCTGAGCTTCTCAGCATCCAGCGGGATATTCTTTAAGCTTTGCGTGGGGAGGTCGTCGATCGAGCACCCAGATGATGAAGATGGATTGTGCTATGCTCACTTCGCAAACCGCCTCGCTCGAGCCATGCGTGCTCGAGATCACCCGGGCGGTTTGCGCTATTTTCCATGCATGGCTTCGTGATCAGAACCAGACCCTCGTCCACCCAGGTCCCGCCAAACAATTTGCCTGCGACTACCGGGCATCATGCGGCAGTGGGAGTATTTCCGCATTGGCAGCGGCGGGATTGGTCGGTATCCTTAGCCATCACGGGATAAAGGCTGCATGCTAAATCGAGCAAGGGATCGACTTCGGGACTACTACGAACCACCTGCCTACGAAGGTGATCCAGAGCAGGTGCGGCGGGCGCGCGTGCTGTACTCGACCATGCTCGGCCTTGAAATCACGATTGTCCTGCAGGTCATCATCACCTACCTTCTGGATCCAAACGCGCTCTCGATCATGCATCCCGGCGCTGGCTGTGATCCCGGTCATGATCCTGCTCCGCCTGCGGCTCAACCCAGAAAACGCAGAGCGGTTGAGTTTCATCATCGTCGTCATCCTCTTCACGCTCACTTTTGCCCTGACCGTTCAGGATGGCGGCATCCGTTCGCCGGCCTACGCTGGGCTCACCATCCTGACCTTGCTTACCGGGCTGCTGCTCGGTTTCCGGTCGGCGATCATGTTCGCCCTGGCCAGCCTATTCGGCGGCATCTTGTTGCTGGTGCTCGATGCTCAGGGCGCCCTCCCCTCAAATGACCCTGCCGCGATCCCCTCTCCCGTCCTGTTGACCAATTTCACCTACATGCTCATCGGCCTGACCATCCTCTTCCTCGCCATCAGGGACGTTCGCCAGGCATACGTTGATGGGCAAAAACGTCATCCTCGAACGCGGCCACGCCCTGGCCTTGCTTCAGAAAAGTGAAAGCCAATACCGGGCCATCGTCGAGGACCAAACCGAACTCATCGACCGCTATGACGCCTCGGGCACAATCCTCTACGTCAACGATGCCTATGCCAGGTTGTACAACCAGACGCCCGATGCGATGATCGGCAGGAAACAATCGGAGTTTCTCGACAAGGCAACGCTCCAGACGCTTGCTCGAAATCAAATCAAAACTCTCGGTCGATAATCCGGTCATGACCAGCGAAGTTCCCTTTACCAATCACAAGGGCGATGTCATCTGGTCTCGAATGGCGCGACCGGGGGATCTTCAACGCCGCTGGTGAGCCGATCGAATACCAGGGCGTCGGTCGCGACATCACCGTGCAGAAGCATGCCGAATTGGCCTTGCTTGAATCCGAGGAGAAGTTCCGCACGCTATCGGACAAATCTCCGAACATGATCTTCATCAACCAGGCCGGGAAAATCATCTACGTCAACGAAGCCTGCGTCGAGGTCATGGGCTACAGCAAGGAAGAATTCTACGCGGATGAATTTTCGTTCAAGAAGCTGCTCGCACCCGAATCGCTGCCCATGATTGGGGAGTTTTTCGAACGGCACGCCCGCGGCGAGGAAGTCCCGCCCTATGAAGCAGACCTCATCACCCGGGATGGGCGCCGCCTTATCGCCATCCATTCCACCCGCCTGATCTCCATCGGTGGCAAGCCTGCCATCCTGGGGATCATCACCGATGTCACCTCCCGGCGGGAAAGCGAGGAAGCGCTCGTACGCCTGAACAAGGCGGTTGAATCATCGGGTGAGGTCGTCTTCATGACCGACCCGGAAGGCGTGCTGACCTACGTAAATCCACAGTTCACCCTCCTGTACGGGTTCCATCCCGAGGAGGTCATCGGCCAGGCTACCCCGCGCATCCTGAGCAGCGGGTTGATGCCACCCGAAGTGTACGAAGATTTCTGGGCCCGGATCATGCAGGGGGAGACCGTGAGGACGGAATTTCTTAACCGGACTCGATCCGGCGAAGTCCTGCCGGTCGAGATCTCGGTTAACCCGATCATGAACGACGCGGGGGAGATAACCGGTTTCCTGGCCGCCCAGCGCGACATCCGTGAACGCAAGGCGATGGAGGAGGAACTGCGGGCGAGCGAAGAGCAGTACCGCGCTGTCGCCGAGAGCGCCTTCGTCGGCGTCGGCATCAGCGATGCCGATGAAATCCTCACATACGTCAACCCGACATTCGCCCAGATGCTTGGCTACTCGCCGGAGGAGATGCAGGGGAGGCCCATAACAGATTTCATGGACGACGACGCCAGGCAAATCGCACTCAGCCAGACAGCGCTACGCAAGAAAACCGGCCACAGGAACCAGTACGAGCTTCCGATGCTGCGCAAGGATGGATCGGAGCGGTTGATGCAGATCTCGGCCTCTCCCTTGCGCAACGAGATCGGGAGAGTTCAAGAATACCCTCGCCGTCGTCACCGATCTCACCGAACAGAGGGCCGCCGACCGTGAACTCAGGCGCCAGTTGAGTGAGCTTTCCACCCTGCAGACCGTCGCCAGCGCCTGCTCGATGTCGCTCGATGAGGACGAGATCATCGAGCGCGTCACCAAGATCATCTCGACGACATTCTACCCGGATCATGTTGGCGTGCTGTTGATGAAGGACGATCGCCAGTCACTCCGGGTACATCCTTCCTACCATGGCCTACCACTGGAGTACTTTCAAGATCTTATTCCTGTCGGGGCTGGTGTGACCGGGAGCGTCGTGCTGAGCGGCCTGCCGATCCGGATTGCAGATGTCAGATCGCACGAAGATTTCATCCAGTCCACACCCGGGATTCGCTCCGAGCTGTGTGTGCCGCTCGTGAGCGGGGGGCAGGTCCTTGGCGCGATCAACGCCGAATCAATCCAGACCGACTTCTTCTCGGAGGATGATGAACGGCTGCTCCTGACCATCGCCAATTTACTCGCCACGGCAATTCAGAACGCACGCTTGTTTAGGCTTGCCCAGGACCAGCGCAATATCGCCGAGGCCTTGCACGAAGCATCCATGGCGCTGAGCAGTACGCTTGACTTCAACGAGGTCCTTGATGGAATTCTCGCCAGCCTTGGCCGGGTCGTGCCGCATGACGCCGCCAACATCATGACCCTCGATACCGATGGGAGGACCTTGAAGATCCTCGTTGCACGCGGCCTGGATGACGTTTGGGGTTGACGAGGACCAGGTTAAACAGATCACCTTCGACCTGCATCAAACCAAGCATTTGCGCTGGATACTCGACACGAAGCAGCCTCTCATTATTGCCGATGTAGCCAAGGACCCGGATTGGGTCATGGTAGAGGGGATGGAGTGGCTGCACTCCTACTTATGCGCCCCGATCGTCGTCGAAGGGACCGTCATTGGTTTCGTCAACCTCGACAGCGCGACGCCCGGTTTCTTCACGCCAGCACACGCCCGCGATCTTGGCGCATTCGCCATACACGCCGGCGTCGCTATCGAAAATGCCATGCTCTACCAGGAGCTCGAACGCCACAGCCAATTTCTTGAGCAAGCCGTCGAAGAGGCAACCGGTGAGCTACGCCAATCGCGCGACCGGATCGAAACCATCCTCGATAACAGCCCGGATGCCGTCCTCTTGCTAAAGCGAGATGGGACGATCGAATTGTGCAACGCAGCCTTCTCCCGCCTGTTCGGCTACTCCGAATCCGAGGTGCGGGGCCAGTCGCTCTCCATGCTCGCTGCCGGGGAGGCGATGGGGCTTTGCAACCAGCACCTGCATGCGGTGGTGGATGAAATGACAACCGACCGCTTTGAGCTCACCAGCCAGAACAAGGCTGGCTCCAAGTTTGACGCTGAATTCGCGCTGGCGCCGATCACGCGTGAGGGTGAATTGTTCGGGGTCGTGAGCACGATTCGAGACATCAGCGCGCTCAAGCAGATCGAGCGGATGAAGGACGCATTCGTCTCCAACGTCTCCCACGAACTGCGCACACCGATCACCAGCTTGAAGCTGAACCACTCCTTGCTCGAGATGAACCCGAACCGGAGTGCTGTTTACCTCGAACGGATGGGGCGTGAGATCGACCGTCTGAATGAGTTGATCGAAGACCTGCTGCGGCTTTCACGGCTTGAACAGGGCAAGGTCGAGTTGCACCTGGAGCAGGTCAGCCTGGGCGTGATCGCCGGCGAGTACGCAAAGGATCGTATGCCGCTCGCCAACGATCGCAAGATCTCCCTGTTCCTGGAGGATGATGCCAAGTCCGACCTCATCACCGGTGACCCAGGTCTCGTCGGCCAGGCATTGAGCGTGCTGCTCACAAACGCGCTAAACTATACCCCGCCGGGAGGCCGGATCATGGTCCGCACGCTCGCAGGCGAGGTCGATGGCGAGTACCGCGTGGGGATCGAAGTCTCTGACACAGGGCCGGGGATCGTTGAAGAAGACCTGCCCTTGATCTTTCAGCGCTTCTTCCGCGGCAAGACCGGGCTAGAATCGCGGGCACCGGGCACGGGGCTGGGCCTGGCAATCGCGCAGGAGATCATGAAAGAACACCACGGCACAATCGAGGTTGAACCAGGGGGGATCAATGGGCAGGGATCCAGCTTCAAGCTCTGGTTTCCCGCGCTTCACGGAAAATCACTGCCGGAGACGGCGAAATTGGGGGATTCGAATTGACCCAGAAGAGAATTTTGCTCGTCGAAGATGAGGATGTCATACGTGAGAGCGTAGCGGAGATCCTCGAATTGAATGGTTTCCAGGTCCTGACCGCCAGCGATGGCCTGCAGGCGCTCTCACTGCTCGAAAACGAGACCCCTGACCTCATCCTGGCCGATATCATGATGCCCCAAATGAACGGTTACCAGTTCTTCCAGCGAGTACGCAGCAACCCGGACTGGGTTTGGATCCCCTTTATCTTCTTGAGCGCGAAGGGGGCCGGGGAGGATGTGCGCTTTGGCAAAGAACTCGGTGCGGACGATTATCTGCGCAAACCGATCGACGCCGAGGATTTGATCTCGGCCGTGATCGGGCGCCTGCGCAGGTATGATGCTCTCGCGGAGAGCAATTCGCAACCAGCTACTTCAAGTACTGGGTTTGCAGATCCACCGACCCGTCCGGCCGGAATGGGGTTCGATATCACGACCCGCGAACGTGAAGTCCTCATCCTGATGGTCAAAGGGAAGACGAACAGCGAGATCGCCTCGGAGCTGTTCATCGGGACCGCCACCGTGAAAACCCATGTCAGCAATATTCTCTCCAAGCTGGACGCGTCTAACCGGGTTGAAGCCGTCACTCGCGCTATGGAGCTAGGACTGGATAGCTAGCGCCCAACACCCACGCTATCTCCCATCCTATCGGCTCCGCCAGTAGATGGAGGCAGATCCCCCAGATGGGGGATTTTTTATTTCACGCCACGGGGGGAGGCAAAGTTCCCTCTTCCACCCGATGTGCCGGCAACCCCGCCAAGCTATCCTGTTCTCAACACTTGTTCAGAGACCCACTCTCACACAGGGACCAGGATAAAAAATGCTCACCTCGGCAATCGGACGCAGATCATTCCACCGGACAGTCAGCTTAAAGGCACGCGACCTGCTCCTGGTGCTGCTGGTGGGCATGCTGGCTGGAAATCTGATCCTCGTGGTAAGTGGCGGTTTTCCCCTCTCTACCGCTGCCAGCGCTTCCTCCGAGGCAACATCCTACCAACCAGCAAATGTGCTTAACCTCAGCTATCGGCTCAACCCAAGCAACCCGGCCCAGGTCGGAGAAATCCGGCTGCAGGCAGGTACGGTCCAGGGTGATGTCCCTGAATCCTTGAGCATCCGCATTGAAGGTGGCGCAACCAATTGGATCGCCTGTTCCCTGGTCGCCGGCACATGGGTATGCCCGGTGAAAGCTGTCGCAGTCGCAGACCTGGCCAGCCTCGAAGCCCGCGCGAACTGAAATTTCGAAATCCACCCCATTCTCACCCAGCTTCATGCATTTCCCCGGCCTGATTCGCGCGCATCCTATACAATAAGCCTCCTTCTTGTTTGGAACGCGGCTTGCCCTGCAGCCATCCCTGGACATGGCGCGAGAAGGATGCAGGATAGGAGGCGATCGGTGAGCGGAATAAGCAGGTTAATCCTCGTGGCAGTCTCGATAGTGTCAACGGCATGCAGCGCCGGGAAAGGCATGCCAGATGCTCCGGCGCAGCAGCTTTCCACTCTTCAAGCACTTGATGCTGCGACTCTTCCCGCAGCATGGACCGCAACTGCAAGCCCGACGAGGGACCCAAGCACTGCAACCCGGCCTCCGACCTCAGCCGCGTTCTCCGACGACGTCGATCCTCCCAGCACGCTGCCAGCCATCCCTACTGCACAATTCATCACACCGCACCCTTCAAGTGTAAACACTAGCGGGTGGCAGCGCGTAGAAACAGAGTCGGCAGCATTTTCTCTTCCCCCACACCTCGAAGTCATCGACCTGGGGAGTGGGTTCAGTGAGCTGTTTGGCGCGTTCGCCGGTGGTTTGGTTGAAGGGATGAGTGAGCTCGCACAGGAATTCGCGCAGGAAGGCGGTGCCACGCCGACCCCGATCGATACGTCTGGGTTGGAGGAGGCACTCTCCTTCGATTTCGTCCTCGCAGTCGATGCCGAGGGGGAGAGCGCGGTCGTCCTGCTCGGCCAACCCCTGGATGGTGAGCCAGGGCTATCGCAATTAATGGAAGATGCGCTGGAGGGATTCGAAGGTCCGGTCCGGATCCTCGCCTGGCAGGTCATCCAGGACGGCGCCCTCCCGACCGGGCGCATCGAGCTGGCTCTAGGTGACCCGACCGATCCAGATCAGGGTCACGCGTTGATCTACGTTTATCGGGGGGTTTCGCGTTCCTGGTCCTTGATCTTCCAGGCACAGGCAGCTGAGTTCCAGGGGAAGCTCAGCGAATTTGAGGCGATTGCTTCAAGTTTTCAAACCAGCTAATCCCGCAGATCGGCCACGAGGCGCAGGATCCCACCCGCTTCGATTATGGCTGCGTACTGGAAGATGCAACTTCCCCACCCGGGAGGAACTCGAGGTAGCGCGGGGCATCCGTGGGCGCATCGGCATAGGCGCCCCGGTATTCATCGGGGAGCAAGCCCGCTAGCTCACGCATGATTTCATCCACGACAGCCTGACGGGTTGCCCTATCCGGACGCCGGGTGCAGCGGATGCGGAAGGGGGTGCCAACTGCGATCTTGAACGGAGTCCTTTGCAGGCGCTTGAGATTCTCCTGCCAGTTTTCACTGCCCCAGAATGCGAGCGGAAGTACCGGCGCACCGCTTTCCAAGGCCAGCAGGACCACCCCAGCCCGTCCACGCTTGAGCCTGCCATCCTTGCTGCGTGTACCTTCAGGGGCGAGTGCGAAAATATCCCCCACCCGCAAGCGCTCGGCTGCCTGGTGCATGGCCTGCCGGTCAGGTCTTCCCCGTTCGACGGGAATCCCTCCGAAGGTGGTCAACAGCCAGCGCAGCCATCTGCTTTTCATCCGGTAAGCCGCAAAAAAACCCGAGATCGGACGCGGCTGGAGACGGGTGTAAAGGACCGGGATCTCAAGGATGTTGACATGATTTGTCACCAGGATTAAGGGGCCGGATCCTGGAACCCGCGCCAGGGCTTCAGCCTCGATCCGGCAGAGCAGCGTTGTCAGCAACCGCAGGACTCCTACGAGGATCCAGTGACTCATACACCTTCCTCCTACACGTCCGGGAAATTCCAGGCTCCAGGCTTCCGCACCCTGGGATGGTGCACCTGGCAGACCCACCCCACGAAGGCTATGGGGCTACCCAGATGCGTATCGTCCCATCAGAGCCTGCGCTCACAAGCCGGCTCCCATCCGGTGAGAACGCCAGGTCTTCCAAGGCGCCTGGATGCAGTTGGGATACCCCCAGGAAGCGCCCCTCCGGCATGGCCCAGGCGAGGAGGGCACCAGTTTGCGTTCCTGCGACGAGCAATCGGCCGTCGGGGGAGTAGGCCAAGGAAAACACGGCACTTGAACCGGCGTCAACTTGTTTGAGGATCGCTCCGCTGCCTGAATCTCGCAGCCACAGCTCAACCCGCGTGCATTGATTGTCGCTGGAATCCACACAGGGGGCAGCAGCCAGGACGCGGGCGTCGGGGGAAAGCGCCAGGTCATAAACCTGCCCTGGGAAATACAGTTGGTAGACCTCGGTTCCTTCGGGGATATACCAGGCCCGCACGTTGCGAGAGATGCCGCCCGCAATCATCAGCCGGCTGTCGGGTGTGAACAAGATGGCGGGGATGTTCCAACCCTCCTCGACCCTGGCGACTTCTGACCAGCTATCGACCTGCAGCACCCACACAGCCGCGACCGGCCAGGTATCAACACCGCCAAAAGCAAAGTAGCGGCCATCGGGGGAAAAACCTACGCTGCTGATCTGCCCCGGCGTGTCGTAACGAAACACCTGCGAGCCATCGGATACTTGCCACACGCGAACGGTCAAGTCGCTGGAGCTTGAAGCCAGGTAGCGGCCATCGGGCGAGAAGGCTGCATCCCAGATGATGTCGGTGTGTCCTGTCAACCTGTGCAGCGCCTCTCCAGTTTCGAGCGACCATATCACCAATTCGGACGATTGAGCATCACCCGATGCCCCGGCCAGCATTTCCCCGTCCGCGGAAATGGATATCGCTCGAACGGATGCAGCCATCGAGAGGGCTCGCTCGGGTGCGAGGTTCGTAATGGCGCTTTCGCCGATCGGCTCAGGCGTTGCGCTTGCCGTCGCCGAGGGCTGTATTGTTGGCTCAGGGGTTGCAGTCTGCTCCAAGGTTGTGCTCGTCGAGGTACTGGTGACAGCTGCCAGCGGTGATGGGGAGGTGTGGCTGCACCCGGTGAGCACGACAGCCGTCAGGAGAAAGAGAAATCGATTGCTTGAAATCATCTGGCCTCACATTCTGAATTCTGAGTCTGTGCCGTCCAGGGTTGGATTGTGCGGGAAAGCGAGATGGAATGCAAGATCGCAGACGGTTCCTGAGCATTAAGGCAGGCGAGGCTGCAAGAACCAGATCCGCTCCGTGTGCGGGCCGTGATCGATGCGCCGTTCCCTGCCCCCCGCCCAGTTTGTTTATTGGAGCGGCTTTGGTTTCGTTGGCTCGATCAGGGCTTTGCGGACGAAGGAGTGTAACGGCGAACTCCGCCGTTTAACCAGCATGACGGTGACCTTAGCCCGGCGGGCGATCCGCTCGGTGTCAGGACCAACCAGGAAATTCTTGAAGACCGGTTCCTCGGCTGCGCCCAGCACGATCAAATCACATCCTTCGGCCTCTTCCAGGATGGACTCGCCCGGGATGCTGCCTTCGACGATGCGCTGCTCCACGTACGCATACTCGACCCCATCCAGGCTATCTTCGATCGCTCGCTGGCCGCGAATATGAGCCGCTTCCCCTGCGCCGACCGGCACGACGTGCAGGACGATCACATGCGCTGGCTCAGGTTCTGCCCTGGCCATGCTCACCGCCATCTTGACGGCCCGCCGGCTGTTCAGACCCCCGGTCACAGGGACGAGGACGTTGTGAAGCGGTCGCCACGCACGGTGGCGCACGATGACCACGTCCGCCGGCGGGTTGTCGACGATGGGATCGATCACCGATCCAAACAACTGGCCGCTCGTCTGCGTGTACCCCGGCCAGCCAAGGACGATTAGATCGGAGGCGTTCTCCTCGGCGGTCCTCCGCACTGCGGTAGCCACGTTCCGCCCCAACCGGATGATGGTGTGGACCGGTATCTCATAACTCTTCGCCTGCCGGATGACCTCCTCCAGCGTGCTGCGGCCCGCTTTGAGGAAGATCCGCCCCTCCCCGAGTGAGAGCTGGCGGGGCACCTTGATCACATGCAGGGCGAGCAGCTCTCCCTGCCGCTCGAGGGCCAGCAGGGCTCCGATCTTGCCCATCACGCGCGCATTCTCCTCGTTCGCAACAGGTACCAGGACCGAATAATCGCGGCTTACGAGCACCTCCTCCAGCAGTATTTCCATTGGCCGCTCCATCTCCTCCACCTTGCGGAAGTAGATGAAGTGGGCCAGCAGCCCGATGACGACCCAGAAGATGGTTGTGTACCAGGCGATGACGCTGAAGTTGAAGACTTGCAGGGCGAGGAAACCGTTCGAGATGATGGCCAGGACTGGAAGAAACGGGAACCACGGCACCCGAAAACCACGCTCCAGTTCAGGCTGCTGCAGCCGCAAGTAAAGCACTGCGACGTTGACCAGGAGGAAAAGCAGCAGGAACATGATGCTCGCCGCCGAGGCGACATCACCAATGGGAAGCGTCCACGCCATCAGCAGCATCAGGATCCCGGTCGAGATGACCGCCATAAAAGGCGTCCGCCGCAGCGGGTGGATGCGGGCGAAGAATTTCGGTAAGTTGCGATCCCGGCCCATGGCGAACGAAACCCTGGAGGCGGCATACGTTGTTGCGTTCAAGGCTGAGGTGGTGGAGGCAAGCCCGCTCAGGAGCAAGACCAGGCCCCCGATCCCCAGGGGAAAGACTTGCTGGGCAACTTCGATGATGGCGACTTCACCCTTCTGGCCCAGGTAGTCAAAGGAGGTGATCCCGGGTGGCGGCTGGATCGCGCCGATGGCGATGAACCCCACCATGACGTAAATCACCACGGCAATCCCAATTGAAAGAAAGATCGCCAGCGGGATGTTCCGCCCGGGGTTAATCACCTCTTCCCCAGATTGGGCGATGATCTCATACCCTTCAAATGCGATGAAGGTCAGGCCCATGGCGACGAAAACGGAGAGAACGCCGTTGGGTAGAAAGCCGGAGCTGAAGCGCACGTGCCATTGATCCGTATTGGCCATGGCGATCGCCCCAAAGACGACCAGCAAGGCCAGGATTCCAATCTTGGTCAGGGTGAGGATATTGCCGACCGAGGCTGTCTCAGCGGCGCCCCAGGCGTTGAGCAGCGTGAAAAGGACGATCACCAGGCTCATCAGGAGCAGCGCGAACTGCTCGATGGATAAACCTGCTGGTTCGATACCAGCCATCGCCAGGAGCTCGGCGGCGAAGCGCCCGAACGCCAGGGCGTACAGGCTGCCGGCGATGGCCTGTGCGAACCAGCTCATCCAGCCGGCCATGAAACCCAGGGTTGTCCCGAGTGCCTCCCGGATCCATTGATAACCACCCCCTGCCCCCGGGAAGGCCGAACCCAGCTCGGCATATGACATCGCGGTCAGCGATGTGACCAGGCCGTTGAGCAGAAATGCGAGGATGAGCGCCGGGCCGGCGATCCCGGCGGCAATCCCGGTCAGGACGAATATTCCCGCCCCAACCATGCCGCCGACCCCGATCATCGTGACGGTGAACAGGTCCAGGTCCCGGCTGAGCGTTATTTCGTTGGGGGTAGATTCGTCGTTCATCAGGCTGCTTTCTGGCTTCATACAGGTTGGGTGAAGGGCTAAGTCTACCCGGATTTGACCTGAAGAGGAAAGGAGGCGGGGCGCTGCATGCAGCAGATGCTCTCCCGATACACGTTTATCCAAGCCCGACAAAGGCTTGATGCTGAATTATTGGCCAAAGACCTCGAGCAGGATCGGGTTGATGCGATCCCACTGCGGGGCGAGCACCTGTGCACCAGCCGTGGTCGTAAAACCGGTCGCCATCGTGCGGTCCACGACAAATGTCCTCACGCCATCTGCACCCACGCGCAAGAGGGTGAAGGCGACCCGCGGAACCTGCCAGACAGGCAGGTTGCTATCCAGCCCGTCGAACAACGCCAGCCGCCGCGCCCGGGATCCTGGGCCAGGCCGCCGGTTGAACCAAGCGTGCCAGTGCTGCCCGCAGGAAGGATTGGCCGCGCAGGAGACGGGTGAAATCATCTGCACCGGACCGATCCCGCACATACGCCAGCGCCATTTCACCATCCAGGGTGTACGAACCGGCCGGCAGTTTTCCAACCGGCTGATCAAGCGAAATGGGTAGTCCGCCAAGGCGGTCAACAAAAGATTTGAAGCCGTCAAACTGGATCCGGATGTAATACGGCATCGTCACGCCAAAGTTCTGCTCGATCGTGGCCATGGCCAGACCCGGACCCCGGCCCGCGGCCTCGCCTTCTCCGAAGAAATGGGCCGCGTTTACACGATTCTCGCCAAACCCGGGGATGCTGACCCACAGATCGCGCGGGATGGAGAGCATGGACACTTCTGGCATACCGGGGAGGACGGTACTCATGATGATGGTATCGCTGCGTCCCAACGCCGTTCCAGGAGGCGAACGGTCAATCCCCAGGAGCAGGATGTTAATCCGCCCGGGCCAGGCGAGATAGACGAACAGAATGGCGCCAAGCACGACGCCCCGGCCGGCGGCTCGCCAGCGACGGGTAGGCGGTCGTCGGGTCGAGGAGGCGACGCGTATGGGCTGAGTCTCCTCCAGCGGCGAGACTCCCGGACCGTTCACCTGCATCTTGGCTGTGTCATCCATAGGCTTAGCCGCCGATTTTACCATCCCAGGGTTGCTGCGTTTCCAGCAAGGGTGACCTTACAGGCAACTTACGAACCCATCGTTCGGACGGCAAATCGAGCTATCCTTGGACGACAAAAGCACTGTCAAACCTGCTCAAACCTTGCCAAATGGCATCATCCCAAACGCAGCTGCCTTGCCGCTGCCAAGCCAGGCTGGAGGCTTGTTCCGCCCACAACGGGACGTACCATGCGCCAATTGGATTCAACGCTCATCAAGGCCCGCGAGGCCGCCAAATACATCGGGGTAAGCGTTAACACGCTCTACCGCATGGAGCGCAAAGGCTTCCTGACGCCCTTCCGTACACCGGGAGGGCACCGCCGGTATTCGGTCGAGATGCTCGATCGATACCTGGAACAGAGCCGGAAACACTATCCCCCAGGAAGGATCCCAGGATGATGTGCACCTTCGAGCCCATGCGCTGGTTCAACTTCCGCTACCGCCGGGAAATAGGGACAGGTAGGACTGGAAAACAGGCCGGCGACAATCCGGCTGCTGGGACGGGTTCTCCATGAAGGAAGACCGGATTGTAAAACTGCTAACCGAGCTCAATCTGAACCACGAACAGGCGCCGGACGAAGAGACCTGGGCGCTGCTTCTCGATCGCTTAACAGCCTTGGAGCCTGGCGAACTTGATGTTGATTCACATGTGAGCAGCCAGTCCGCTGACCAGCAGCTCGAGCTGCTCTCGGAATCATCCGAAGCACGCTACCGCGCAATCCTCGAAGATCAGACCGAATACATCAACCGCTGTACCGCGGATGGAATCATTACCTTCGTAAACGAAGCTTATGCCCGGCTGCATAATGCAAAACGATCGGAGCTGATCGGCAAACGCTACCAGGATTTCATGCGTGATGCAGATCTGGCGTACCTCGAGCAAACCCGCCAACAACTGACCCCCGAGAACCCTTTCTCAACCACCGAGCATCTGCTCACAACGAAGGAAGGTGAGCAAGTTTGGCTGCAGTGGCGCGACCGGCTGATCGCCGATCGCTCGGGCGAGATCATCGGCTACCAGGGTGTGGGTCGCGATATCACCGAACGGAAGGAGATGGAACAAGCCCTGCGGGAATCCGAGGATCATTTCCGCACATTGGCCGAGAAATCCCCCAACATGATTTTTATTAACCTTGCCGGGCGGATCGCGTATGTGAATGAAGCCTGTGAGGAAATCATGGGCTACACGCGCGAGGAGTTTTACGATCCGGGTTTCAATTTCATGGATCTCATCGAGCCCGAGCATCTCCCCCTGATCCAGGAGAAGTTCAACCAACACAGGCAGGGAGTCGAGATTCCCCCCTACGAATCGGAGCTCGTCACAAAAGATGGGCGCAAACTGAATGCGATCCACGCCACCCGGTTAATCAACTTCGCCGGTGAAACTGCCATCCTGGGCATCGTCACCGACGTCAGCGACCGGAAACGGTCCGAGGAAGCCCAGGCTCGACGCGTGGCTGAGCTGCGCCTGTTGAACGAAATCAGCCAGAAGATTACGTCGGTCTTGGACATGGACAGCATCTTGACCCGAACCGTTCAGCTGGTTCAGGAAAGTTTCAACTACCCGCACGTTGGCATCTTCGTCATCGACCAGGAACACGGCGATCTGGCGATGCGGGCTCGAGCCGGGAAATATACGGAGCATTTCCCCAGCGAACACCGCCTGCAGCTTGGTGAAGGGATTGTCGGGTGCTCGGCGAGGGAAGGAAAAACCCTGCTGGTGGGGGATGTTGAGCGCGACCCGCGCTACATTAACCGCTACCCGGACAAGATCCACAGCCATTCCGAGCTGGCGATCCCAATCCGCGTCGGCGGCCGTCTGCTCGGGGTGCTGGATATCCAATCCGACCACCTGCAGGCATTCGACGAACATGACTCGATCGTCATGGAGACGCTCGTCGACCAAATTGCAGCCGCGATCGAGCATGCTCGCCTGTATGGTGAAGTGCAGCGTGAGCTCGAGGAGAGGCGAAAAGCGGAAGGACGCATCTCCCTGCTGGGTACAGCCCTGGAGTCAGCTGCCAACGCCATCGTCATCACCGATCGCGAAGGCCAGATCGAATGGGTCAACCAGGCTTTCACCGAACTGAGCGGGTACAAGCCTGATGAAGTTAAGAAGGCGAAACTGAGCCTGCTCAAGTCCGGCGAGCAGACTAGCGAGTTTTATGCAGAACTGTGGGAGACGATCCTTGCTGGCTCCGTCTGGCAAGGGGAGTTGGTCAACATGCGGCGAGATGGTACGCGCTATTTTGAAGAACAAACCATCACGCCAGTCAAGGATGCGAAAGGTGAGATCACGCATTTCATCGCCATCAAACAAGACATCACCGACCGTCGGATTTCAGAGAAGCGCATCAAGCAGCAAGCCGTGGACTTGAAGCTGCTCAACGAACTCAACGACGCGATGAACCGCGGCGCCAGCCTGCAAGACATCCTCGACATCCTGTCCGAATCGAGCAAGGAGTTGTTCGGCTCGTTTGGTACAACCACCTACCTGCTCAGCGACGACGGCCAGCACTTGATCGCGCGCAACATCGGCATCCCCCAACCCCTCGTGCAGGCGCTCGATCAAATCACGAGCTCGAGTGTCAGCACGCACCGCCTGGCGGTTAAACCTGGATCGATCCTGGCCGAAGTGCTCACCGCACAGGAACCACTCGTCTTCAACGACCCGGACGAGTGCTTGCAGCTTGTACGCAAGTTGATCGAGACCGCAGAAGTCAAGGGTGAGATCCGGAGTCAACTGCTTGATAAAGCCGTTCAGCAGGTCGTCAACCTCATCCCACTCCAATCGATTTCTCTTGTCCCGTTGCTGGCCGAGGGTCACGCCATCGGCCTGATCATCATGGGCCGGAACGAACCCTTTAACGAGTCAGACCTTGCCCGTCTGAAAGCGATTGCCAGTTCGCTCACCTCCGCCATCAGCCGCAGGATCCAGGCGGAAGCACTTAAGCGTTCGGAGGCCAATTACCGCAGCATCTTCGAGGGCGTCCAGGATGCCATCCTGGTCGTAGGACCCAACCAGCGCATCCTGGACGCAAATTCACGCGCCTGCGAGCTCTATGCCTACCAACGCGACGAGCTCCTGCAGCGCTCATTCGCGGATTTGGAGGAGACAAAGAATGCCTCCATCCTGCTTCAAGAAGTGCAGGCCTCCAGCACAGGGGAGATCATCCTCGAAAGCACACACCTCAGGTCCGACGGGACCACAATCCCCGTAGAAATATCCGGCAGGACGTGGATGCTGGGTGATGAGACGGTGATGCTGGCCGTGATCCGGGACGTGACCGAGGCACGCTTGGCCCAGGAACGGGCCCAGCTGCAATCCCGGTTGGCTGCAGTTGGACAGCTCGCCGCTGGCATCGCCCACGACTTCAACAACATCCTGGGCACGATCCTGCTCTACGCCGAATTGATGCTCAACAATCCCGAGTTGGAAGAGAAGGACCGGGAGCGCTTGAACACCATCTTCAGCCAGGCTCAGCGCGGCGCCAACCTGACTGCTCAAGTGCTCGATTTCAGCCGGCGCTCGGTGATGGAACGCCACGCAATCGACCTGGTGCCCTTCCTGGCCGACATGCAAAGTTTGCTGGCGCGCACATTGCCCGAGACCGTCCGGGTTAACTTCAAACATGGCCCGGCTGACTCCTACCTGGTCCAGGCTGACCCGACCCGCATGCAGCAAGTCATCATGAACCTGGCGTTGAACGCCAAGGATGCAATGCCAAATGGTGGGACGCTGCACTTCAGCGTAGAAAACGTGGAAAGTGACACCGCCAGCGCCCCCTTCCCCGGTATGGAGAAAGATCGCTGGATCAGGATGACCGTTATCGATAATGGGGAGGGCATCCCACCGGACATTTTGCCGCACATCTTCGAACCGTTCTTCACGACGAAACCCCAGGGCCAGGGAACTGGACTGGGACTGGCCCAGGTTTACGGCATTATCAAACAGCATGAAGGGTTCATCGATGCCGCAAGCACTCCCGGGCGGGGAACGCGCTTTGATATCTACCTCCCGTTATCCACGACGGACGAGATCGAGCAACCCCCGGCTGCTACACGGGCCAATGGCAATGGAACGGGTGAGACGATCCTGGTCGTGGAAGACGACGACGCAACCCGGGCTGCCGTTTCTGAGATCCTCGAGTCGTGCGGGTACACCGTACTCTCCGTCCCCGATGGACAGGTCGCGCTGGGTGTGATCACCGGTGGTCAAGAGCAGATCGACCTCGTCCTGAGCGATCTCGTCATGCCCAACATGGGAGGGCGGGATCTGTTCTACGCTGTGCAGGAGGAGCACCCTGAACTGAAGATGATCATGATGACCGGCTATCCCTTAGGCGGGCATACGCGTGAGCTGCTTGACCGTGAACGGGTCTCCTGGCTGCAGAAACCGCTCACGGCCGAGATGCTGACGGTCGCCGTCCGGAAGATGCTCGAGGGGGCGCAATCAACTCCAGTCAACCCGTCGACCTGCTTCGCAACTTTAAACGGTTCGCCGTTGTACGGTGAATGACACAGGTCCACACGAGGCTCAGCCTGGCTTCAGACCCTGATTCGGAATGGATGTCCAATGCGCCCTAGAAATACTCTTCTCCTCCCTGTACTTGCCCTTGCGGCTGCGCTGCTTGCATGCGGTCGTGCCGGGTCAAACAACACCGGCGCCGGTCCAACATCCCCGCCGCCGACCTACACCAGCGTGCCTACCCCGCTTCCATTGGTCAGTTCACCCGGCGCATTGCCGGATGACACCAGCCTGCGAGAGCTGATCACCTACGCCAACCTGATGGGCCCCTTGCTCGGGGATGCGGGGATCCTGCTCGAGCGGGACGGGGCCATCCTCGAAGATTCCCAGGACGGGAATGATGCGGTCCTGTGCGACGGGCGCCTCGTTGCGGACAACGCGCTCATGAAACAAATCACCGGGCAAGTCCGCGCAATTGCCGCCCCCGAACCTGCAAGCAAGATCCATGAGCTCACGCTTCAAAGCGCCGAGTCGTGGACCGGGGCGCTGGACGAGATCGAGAAGTTCTGCAGCACCGGGAACGGCTTGTACAAGATTTCGGCTGCGGCGAAATTCTGGCAGGCGGCGCTGACCTTCCAGGACGCAGGCAACCGGCTGTGGTTGCTGATTGCATCGGAGGGGCTCGAAGCCTGGGTCCAGCGCTGAGCCTACCTCATCTCCACCTACGCAGGGGGGATGGGCTGCGGCTTGCCGTAGGCTCTTCTTTAAGCTCCTCCCCGAGCGCAGTCGAGGCGTCCCTGAGACACTTCAGGATGTAGCCGCGCTCCAAAAACCTACGAGCCTCGCTCTCCCCTCTATCGGGGATCCTTCGGCCCAGAACGCCTCGGGAAGACACATTCCCACCGTGCCTCCCCGAGCGCAGTCGAGGGGTCCCTGAGACAATTCACGCAGAAGCCTGGTTCAAAAAGGCGGCAAGCCTTGCTCTTCGCTGCAGCGGGGATCCCCGCCCCGGGAAGACACAGGTTTTTTCTCTTCACAGGACGTCTAAGAAGGGCAGGACACCCTGCGCTTGCTGGTTGGATCACACCCCCTCACACCCCCATTTGAACTTCCCTTCCTGACCGGGCGTAGTAAGGGTATACGATCGTTTTCACGAACGGAGGCAAGCGGATGGTCTCACGAACGGTGCTTCGGGTTATGACCTGGATCCTGGCGCTTGGCATCCTTGCTGGATGCGCCAGGGCCGCAGGCGGCTTCAACTCCGGGCAATCTCCGGGTGAGATCGACACCGTTGCCAACCCCTTGACGGAAGCCTGGGGCGATCCGACCCCTTTCGCAGCAGGCCTGTCCGCCGATCCAGGGCCTGCCCTGGCGCTGCTCCCGGATGCGACCGAATATCACCTCGATCTCGTACTTGACGATGATCTCACGGGGTTATCCGGACAGATGGCCCTCCGCTTCACGAATCCATTGCCCATACCGCTCGATGCGCTTTACTTCCGGCTCTACCCGAATATCTCCGGAGGGGAACTCGCGATCGAACAGATCAAGGTCGACGGGACCGGCGTGCAGGGAGCGCTCGAACTCAGGGGGTTCGGTATATAAGATCGAGCTCCCCCGCCCTTTGCTTCCAGCAGAAGCCGTCGTCATTGAGGCGAGCTTGCGACTTGGCGTGCCCCTCGAGATGGCCGGCAACTACGGCCTCTTTGGGTACCACGCCGGGGTTCTGCTCCTGCAGGAATTCATACCGCTCCTGCCTGTCGTCGACGAAGATGGCTGGGCGTTAGAGACACCGCCCGCGCACGGCGACCTGACCCACTTGCCGGTAGCCTTCTTCCTCGTCCGCCTCCAGGCCCCTCGAGAACTGGTGATCGCCAGTTCGGGATCGATCCTGGAGCAAACCCTGACCGATGGCGGGCAAACATTGCTCATTGCCGCCGGGCCCGCGCGTGATTTCTACCTTGCAGCAAGCGAAAAGTTCACGCAGTACGAGCTGGATGGAGAGGGGGTGACGCTTACGAACTACGTATCCGGCGCAGATCCCGCTACGGCGGAGCGGATGCTCGCCATCGCCTCCTCCGCGATCAGCATTTTCGGTGACCTGCTTGGCGCTTACCCCTATTCCGAATTCGACATCATTGGTACCCCGATGCAAGCATTGGGCATGGAGTACCCGGGCATCGTCGCCCTGGTCGACCAGCTTTACGACCCACAGGCGACGATTTCAGGCGTTCCATCCGCGGTGTACCTCGAAGCGACCGTTGTGCATGAAGTTGCGCACCAATGGTTCTACAATCTCATCGGCAATGATCAGGTGTTGTATCCCTGGCTGGATGAAGCTCTAGCGCAGTATGCAACCGGTCTTTACTTCCAAGAACGGTACGGAGAGAGCGGATATGAGGGATTTCGAGATTCGTGGCTTGCCCGCTGGGACCGGGTGGACAGGAAAGAAATCCCGATCGGCTTGCCCTCGGACGGATACGACGGTTTGGCGTATGGTGCGATCATCTATGGGCGGGGACCGCTTTTCATCGAAGCCCTGGCGCAGGCGATGGGCGAGGACCCGTTCCTGGACTTCCTCCAGCAGTACGGTTCCCAGCTGCGCTGGGACATCGCCACGCCCGATAAGTTCCAGCAGCTAGCAGAAGGGGCGTGCCAGTGCGACCTGGATGAGCTTTTCGCCACATGGGTTTTTGAGAACTAAGGCGTGGAGCGGAGATGCAATCCGTCTCTGGATCTGGGTAATCACAGGTAGTAATCCCCGAGCGGAGCCGAGGGATCCCTGGGAGCCCGGGATGGGGTCAGGGTGGCAATCCCCTGGCAGCAGGGAGATTGCTTCGCTCCGCCCGCAATGACACGTGGGAGGACACTCCACCTCGCTGCCTCCCCGAGCGCAGTCGAGGGGTCCCCGAGACAAAACACGCAGAAGCCAGGTACAAGAAGCCGACAAACCCTGCTCTTCGGTGCAGCGGGGATCCCTCGGCTCAGAACGCCTCGGGAAGACACACCGGTTGTTCGTTGTGAGGAGCCCGCAGACCGACACCTGCCACGGGTTCTGGCGGGGGTGGCAATCCCCTGGCAGCAGGGAGATTGCTTCGCTCCGCTCGCAATGACACGCTGGGAGGGTGCACCCCGAGCCGCCTCCTCGAGTGAAGCCGAGCAACTCGTTCGCGGCTAGCGGCGAGGAGAACATACGAAGTACCTAGTTTGGCAGCGGTGCCTGGGCAACCTCGAGCACCTCCTCCACGAACCGACGCAGATAGGGCTCGGGCAGCGCCCCGACTTGCTCCCGGATGAGTTGACCCGAATCAAATGCGAGCAGCGTCGGTATCCCCTGGACACCGAACTGCATCGCCCAGTCAGGGTTCTCATCCGTATTCACCTTGACGATGATCAGCTTGCCCGCATACTCCTGCGCGAGTTTGTCAAGCATCGGGGCGACCATCCGGCAGGGACCGCACCACGGCGCCCAGAAATCCACCAGGACGGGCAGCGGGGATTTTAGGACTTTCTCTTCGAACTCAGAGTCCGAGATATGGATGGGTTGCGAGTTCACAGGAACACTCCTTCTTCGGTTGCGCTCAGCCTTCGATCGATGGGCGATGCCTCTAGTCGTGATGTTGAACGGTCTTGATGATTTGTTTACCTCTTTAAAGACTTTTGGTGGTGGAAAAACAATTGGAACACAGGCTGGACAGCGTTGGAACGAGATCCTCCGTCAGCCGCCTGCCTCTTCGAGGATGCGCATCAAAGCTTCATATTCCTCCAGGCAGCCTCGGCAGATTTCCAAATGATGCTTCACAAGCGGGAGCAAGTCCGGCGCATCGTGACCTTGCGCGATGGCTTCAGCGTACACGTCAAGGACGGCGAACACCTCTTCGCAATCCAGCTCAACGTCCTCTGTACGCTTGAGGTCCTCGACTAGCTTCAGCAGAGCATCGATTGGACTTTCCATTTTTCACTACCTCTTTTTCAAGACGTCCTTCAACGAGCGCTTCTTACGGCTTCTCGAACACTGTCAGGATATCGTCGGGGGAGAGGCCCTCGGCCAGCAATCGCGCTTTCAAGCGCAAACGCGCGTCGTGCATGAGCTTGTACAGCGCGTTGCGCTTCATCCCCATGCGTCTGGGCGACCTCCTCAATCGGCATGCCGTGGACGCCCAGCGCGACCATCGCCTTTCGCTGTTTGTCTGTAAGTTCCACGTCAATGATGCGCTGAATGTGATCGAGCATGTCGGCTTGTTCGGCTGCTTGCTCCGGGTTGTCGCTGCGGTCAGCCAGGAGCTCAAGGTAGGTGGGCGCCTCGCTTTCACCGACGAGCTCATCCAGCGAAACATCCTGCCAGCGCTTCCGGCGTAGTTCGGTCAGAGCCACCCGCACCGCGATTTTGTGCGCCCAGGTTGTGAACTTGCTCCGACCCTCGAACGTATCGACGTTGTCCAGGACGCGCAGGAGCGTCTCCTGTACTACCTCATCGGCCAGGGCATCGAAATGGGGATCGGCTGAAGAAAGCCAGCGTGACAGCGAGTAGGGCAAACCTGAACGGATGATGCCGCCTAAGTCGTGTAGCGCCTGTTCGCGGGGGTCCCCGGTTGCCTTGAGATCCCGTATCCAGGCCTCGTTTGCTCGATCCAAAGTATTTTCCTCAGTCCATCGCTCGCAGCCTGTGCGCAGCATCTCAATGCCAGACAACGTACCCCTGACCGGCAGTATACCGGAGTGCAAGGGATAACCGGAAAGATGCAAGCACCGATGCCGATCCAGCTCCAACGCATCCCGCATCCCCTCTCCTGCTGGGCTTCAAAGCCGGCTTGCCCACATCCCACCCAGGGTATTGACAAGCGATAGAAAATCCCCTACGATTAGCACACATGTAATAACAGGATGATGTGTTGTTATTACATTATCAAGATATGACAAGCTGGAAGGCTGCATGACTGCGACCCGGATGGATGCTATGGGATCCCTGAGGATCGACCGGAGATCACCGGTCCCATTCTACGTGCAGATGAAGGATGCGCTTTCCCGGGCGATCCAGGCCGGCAAGTGGGGTTCGGGTGACCGATTACCGGGAGAGCTCGAGCTCTGCCGCATCTTCGGTGTCAGCCGCACTGTCGTCCGCCAGGCGCTGCAGGAGCTCGGTTACGAAGGAGTGGTTGTGCGCGAGAAAGGCCGGGGGACCTTTGTCGCCGAGCCGAAAATCTCCAGCACGAGCCTGGTTCATTCCTTGACCGGTTTCCACCAGGATATGGCCGAGCGCGGGTTTGAGCCGCATTCGCGGGTCATCGAGCAAACCATGCAGCCGGCTTCACCCCAGGTCGCAAGCTATCTACACCTGGATCCCCTGGCGCCGGTGATCAAACTTGAACGCCTGCGCTACATCGATCATGAGCCGATCGTGCTCGTGACATCCTACCTCCCCTACGAGCGCTGCCCGCTGGCCGCCAGCGCAGATTTTACCCAGCAGTCCCTGTACGGCTTTTTAGAGACAAACTACAACCTGGCCCTCTCCAGAGGGCGGCGCCGGATCGAAGCGGTGATCGCCACGGAGGATTTGGGCGAAATATTCAAGATCAAGGTTGGCTCCCCGCTGATCCGGATGGAGAGCGTCAGTTTTGACGAGAGCGACACCCCGGTCGAGTATTTCATCGGCTATTTTCGGGGCGACCGGTCCCGGTTTGAAATGGAGGTTGTCCGCTTTGATGGTCAATCCGATTCAGCGCACCTGCCGCCGAAACCGATGGTCGAGGATTGGCTTTCAAGCTGAGCGCCAATCATGAAGGCGAAGATGGAACCGAACGTCCCTGACGAAAAGAGCATCCGCCGCATGGTTCGATCGGTGGTTTACCGCACGCTGGGCCTGGCGGCAGATGAGCAGGTGCGCACGGCGCGCCCCATGATTACCGAGCTGGATGTACGCGACCTGCCGGTCGACGCCCAGCTCCCCATCCCGGACCGCGCGCTGATCACCCCGCTTGCCCGCCAGGTTGCCATGGAGCGCGGCATCTCCTTCGTTCCGGCATCGGCGGGCGAAACCAAACACCCGCGGACAATCCGGCTCCAAGCCCTCTCAAGCGGAAAGCGGAAAAACCATCGCCCTGGGGGCGGACCATGGCGGCTTCGAATTAAAGGAGCACATTCGCCGAACCCTGCGTGAGCAGGGGTACGAGACCATCGACTGCGGCACGCACAGCAAGGAGTTGGTCGATTACCCGGACTTTGCCCTGGCCGTCGCCCAGCTGGTCGCAAATGGCCAGGCCTGGCGAGGCATCATCGTCGATGGCGCCGGGATCGGCTCGTGCATGACTGCCAACAAAGTGCCGGGGGTGCTGGCGGCCATGTGTTACGACGAGGCCACCGCGCTCAACAGCCGCGAGCACAACGACGCCAATGTCCTCACGCTCGGGGCTGGCCTGCTCGGGACGAACCTGGCCCTGCAGATCGTACGGACCTGGCTCGCCACGCCTTTTGGGGGCGAACGCCATGCCCGCCGGGTGGAAAAAATCAAGGCAATCGAACGCCGGTATGCCCGCAGCTAGCGGCGGCGGATGAGAATCAGGTGACCATGAAGGCTTACGATCAAGAAACCCTCGAACAGATCATCGAGCAGATTACAAAGCAGGTGCTCATCCTGCTGCAAGACGAAAGCTTCGATCCTGCTGCCATGGGCAAGCCGGGCGAAGTGCGCAAGCTGTCGGCGCGTGAATTCGTCATCCATGTCCAGCCCGTCATCAACGCCGGCGCAGACCGGGTGGCCAGCACCTTGGGCATGGTTCCCTCGGATGAGACGCTCGGGCACATGATCGACCACACCCTGCTCAAGGCGGATGCTTCGCACGATGAGATCGCGCAGCTTTGTTACGAAGCCCGCAAGTTTCATTTCGCTACCGTCTGCGTGAACCCTACCAACGTCGCGCTCTGTTCAGACCTGCTCAAGGGCAGCGACGTGCTTGTGTGCACCGTGGTCGGCTTCCCGCTTGGCGCCACGCCAACCGAGGTGAAGGTATTCGAAACCCAGCAGTCGATCAAGGACGGGGCGACCGAAGTGGACATGGTCATCAACGTGGGTGCGTTGAAGTCGCGCGATTACGAGGCGGTGGAAGAGGACATTGCCGCCGTGGCCCGCGCGTGTGACGCGCATGGAGCGGTTTTGAAGGTCATCATCGAAGCCGCCCTGCTCACGGATGAGGAGAAGGTCATCGCCTGCCAGCTGGCAAAAGTCGCCGGCGCCGGTTTTGTGAAGACCTCCACCGGATTCGGCCCGGGGGGCGCCACCCCGGAGGACGTCGCCCTCATGCGCCGGGTCGTGGGACCTTCGATCGGCGTCAAGGCTGCTGGTGGCATCCGCACGCGGGAAGATGCAGAGAAAATGATCCAGGCCGGTGCCACTCGCATCGGCGCGAGCGCCAGCGTCAAAATCATCGGGGGCGATTGAGCGGCCTGCCCCAAGGAGAGCGTCCATGACTGTTGAACTACGCACATATTGTTTTCTTGATAGCCTGCAGCCACAGCACGCTGCCTACCTGGGGACCGTCGCCCGCGGCTTCCTCCCCCTGCCCCACGACACTTCCCTGTGGGTGGAGATTTCGCCCGGGATTGAGATTAACCGCATCACGGATATCGCCTTGAAGTCCACCCGGGTGCGCCCAGGCATGCAAATTGTCGAACGGCTGTTTGGCTTGCTCGAAGTCCATCACGAGGATCAGGCCGAGGTCCGCGCGGCGGGCGCTGCCATCCTGGAAGCACTCGATGTTACCGAAGCCGATCGGATAAAACCAAAGGTTGTCTCAAGCCAGATCATCCGCTTTGTCGACGCACATCAAGTCCAACTCATCAACCGTATGCGATTTGGCCACATGCTGCTCGCCGGCCAGACGTTGTATGTGCTCGAGGTCGAGCCGGCTGGATACGCCGCGCTGGCGGCGAACGAGGCTGAAAAGGCTGCCAATATCAACATCCTCGATGTGCGCGCCTTCGGCAGTTTTGGGCGCGTGTACCTGGGCGGCGAAGAACGGGACATCATGGCCGGCTATGGTGCCGCTGTCGCCGCAATCGAAGGCGTGAGTGGCCGTGAAAAAGAAGATAAACGACGTGAGTAAGCAGATCCCACGGGTACGATGCAGGGTCCGTTCGGAGGATCCATCAAGTATCGAACGGCACGCAAAACTTTTGTCCTCAGGAGGACGACATGGCTGAAGAATATGGTATGACCGAAGCGCTTGGCATGATCGAAACCCGCAGCTATCCGGCGATGGTCGAAGCCGCAGATGCGATGGTAAAGGCTGCCAAGGTTGAACTCGTCAGCTACGAGAAGACAGGCGGCGGGTTCGTTACAGCAGTGGTGCGGGGCGATGTTGCAGCCGTAAAGGCTGCCGTCGAAGCCGGCGCACGCGGTGCGGAGAAGGTCGGCGAAGTTGCCGCCATCCACGTCATCCCGCGCCCGCACGCCAATGTCGATCGCACGCTGCCGCTCGGTCGCCAGCCTGCCGAAGGCTCATAATCCTGCGCATGGGTTGTCCCGGTCAGGTCATCTGTATGACCTGACCGGGTGTGCAGGGCAGCTCGGTTGGCGCACGCTGCGCCGTCTCCGCGTGGTCCCTGCGCATCCCTGCACCACAGGTAGCAAGCTGAAGGCAGCATATATGAGGAGTGTCCCATGCTACTAGGCAAGGTCGTCGGGACCCTGGTCGCAAGCCGCAAGGAAGCGAGCCTGGAGGGCCTGAAATTCCTGGTCCTGAAACAGTTGGACCTGGAAGGCAAGGAAACGGGCGGCTACCGGGTGGCGGCGGACGCAGTCGGGGCAGGCTTGGGAGAAGTCGTCCTGTACGCCACCGGCAGCGCCGCACGGCAGACGAAATTTACAGATAAACGCCCCTGCGATGGGGTCATCATGGCCATCGTCGATGTGCTCGAGGTCGATGGCCATGTTACGTATAACAAAGCCGAGGCAGGCTGATGTTGGATGACGAACGCATCGACGCCATCGTCCAGCAGGTCATGTCTGAGCTGCGGCAGGGCAGCCGCGTGCGTCACGGCCCCATGCCAGAGCTGCCCGCCGCCGGTACCAAGCCACCTGCGCGCCCACCCGCCATGACGGATGCCCCGAACCTGTTCGGCAGCGTCGACGAGGCCGTATCCGCCGCACGGTTGGCGTTCAAGCAGCTGAACGACATGCCGCTCGAGCTGCGCGAGCAGATGATCGCCCACATTCGTAGGACCATCCGTGAGAACGCGCAGCTCCTGGCTTACGAAGCCTGGCAAGAGACCGGCATGGGGCGCTACGAAGATAAAATCCAGAAGAACCTGCTCAATGCGAACAAGGCTCCTGGCACCGAGATCTTGAACCCACAGGCCTGGACCGGCGATGGTGGGATGACGCTTGTTGAGTATGCGCCGTATGGCGTCATCGGCTCGATGATCCCCAGCACCAACCCGACCTCGACCGTGATCTGCAACGCGATCAACATGATCGCCGTCGGGAACGCCGTCGTCTTCAACGCCCACCCGAGCGCCAGGTCCAGCTCGAATCGCACGATTTCCCTGATCGACCAGGCCATCCGCGAAGCCGGTGGTCCTGACAACCTGGTGGTGGGGTTGGCCCAACCCACCATCGAGACCGCCCAAGAGGTCATGCAGCATCGCGACGTCAACTTGCTCACCGTGACCGGCGGGATCGGGGTTGTGCGCGCTGCGATGCAGAGCGGCAAACGCGCTGTCTGTGCCGGGCCGGGCAACCCGCCGGTCGTCGTTGACGAGACCGCCGACCTGGAGCAAGCCGGGGTGGATATCGTGCGCGGGGGATCTTTCGACAACAACATCATCTGCATCGACGAGAAGGAAGTCTTCGCCGTCGACTCGATCGCCGATCCGCTTAAAGCAGGTGATGGTCCAGCATGGTGCCTATGAAATCGACATGGGCCAGCTGGATCGCTTGATGGGATCGATTTTCGCCGAACCCCCCACCCGGGGCCGGCACGGCATGATGAACAAGGATTTCATCGGCAAGAACGCCAACCTGCTGCTGGCCGAGATCGGGATCCAGGTCGGGGATGAGGTGCGCATGGTCCTCGTGGATGTCCCCCCGGATCACCCGCTGGTCTTCTCAGAACAGATGATGCCGATCATGCCGCTGGTTCGGGTGCGCGATGCCGATGAAGGCATCGACATGGCCAAGATCGCCGAGCACGGCTTCCGCCACACCGCCGTCATGCATTCGAAGAACCTGGACAACCTGAGCCGCATGGCGCGTGAGATGGACTGCAGCATCTTTGTCAAGAACGGGCCATCCTTCGCCGGGCTTGGCTACGGCGGCGAAGGATATTGCTCCTTCACGATTGCCAGCCCAACCGGGGAGGGCATCACCAGCCCAATCAGCTTCAGCCGCATCCGCCGCTGTACCTTGAAAGATTCGTTCCGGATTGTATGACCATGGCTAAGCAGCGAAGCCTCGAAAACCTGATCGTCCCGGCGCTGGCGTTGGTCGAGTTCAGCAGCATCGCGGCAGGCATCGAAAGCGCCGATGCGATGGTCAAGAAGGCCCCGATCAAGCTCATCCGCAGCGGGACGGTTCAACCCGGGAAGTACCTCGTGCTGGTCGGCGGAGAGGTTGCCGATGTCGAGGAGTTGCTGGCCGCTGGCAAGCTGGTCGGCGGGGGAAACGTGGTCGATACCGTCTACCTGCCGCAGGTCCACGTGGATGTCGTGCGAGCGCTCGCCGGTGGTCGCGTGCCGGAGCGCGAAGATGCCGTGGGCATCATCGAGACGACGACGGTGGCGGCGGCGATCCACGCGGCCGATGCCGGCGTGAAGGGCGCCCTCGTCCGGCTGCTTGAGGTCCGCCTCGCGGACGGGCTGGGCGGGAAGGGCATCACGCTCTTCTCGGGATTGATCGCAGACGTCGAAGCCGCGGTCGAAATCGGGATCGGCGTCCTCGAACGCGGCAACCTGCTCGTCCGCCAGGTTGTGATCCCCCAGATGCATCCGGCCATGTGGGAAAACTTGAGCGCGGCGACCCGCTTTCACGAACGCATGGGGGATGGGTCATGAAATTCGGTCGCGTCCTGGGCACGGTCGTAGCAACCCGCAAGTATGAGGGGCTGGAGGGGATCAAGTTCCTCGTCGTGCAGCCCCTCGACGAGCAGCGCCAGCCAAAGGGCCAGCCTCAAATTGCGGCTGATGCCACCGGTCAGGCTGGACCTGGCGAACTCGTTTTCATGGTCGCAAGCCGGGAGGGTGCGCAGGCACTGCCTGAGGTATTTGTCCCGGTCGACCTGGCCATCACCGGGATCGTGGACGAGGTCGGCCTGGAAGAAGGCCCGCGCCGTAATCAGCCCAGCGCCCGCTGGATCGACCTCGGCGAGGACGGCTGATGTACATCGGCAAAGTAATCGGCACCGTCGTGGCGACGATCAAGATCGACCATCTCGACCAGCGCAAGCTGCTCGTCGTCGATCAGCTCGACCTGCAGGGGCAGGAGACCGGCGAATATGACATCGCTGTGGACATGGTCCAGGCCGGACCCGGGGACACGGTCCTTGTCATCGATGAAGGCAACGGCGCCCGCCAGGTCCTGGGTCTGGATCCCGGCGCCGTGCGGGCGGTCATCGTCGGCGTGGTGGACGAGGTGGCGATCCAGCGTTAGCCCCTGCACCTCGATGTACCTGGAAAAAACCCCGCCTGAGGCGGGGTTTTTTGATTACGGGTAGCTCAGGGGGCCGCCGCCCGCACCAGGTCGACGAAGCTCTCCTTCAAGGAGGCTCCCCCGACGAGCGCGCCATCGATCTCGGGCATGGCCATGAACTCCGCCATGTTCTCTGCCGTCACGCTACCACCATATTGCACCCGCACCTGGGCTGCGTTGGATTCGCCAAACAGCTTCGCAATCCGGCCACGGATGGTGAGGCCGATCACCCGGTTGGCTTCGGCGGCTGTCGCCGGTTGGCCCGTGCCGATGGCCCAGATTGGTTCGTAGGCGAAGATCAAGCCAGGGATCTGCTCGGCTGCCAGTCCAGATACCGCGCTCTCTACCTGTCCTGCCACCCAGCTCTCGGTCTTGCCAGCCTCGCGCTGGTCCGTCCCCTCCCCGACACAGATGATGGGCGTGAGGCCATGCGCCAGCGCCGCCTGGACCTTGCGCTGCACCGCGGCATCATCATCGCCTAGGCCGGCCAGGGCACGCCGTTCGGAATGCCCGAGGATGACGTACTGGCACAGGTCGGCCAACATCACCGGTGAGATATCGCCAGTATGTGCGCCTTTCTCCTCCCAGTGCATGTCCTGTGCGCCCAACCCGATCTCGGTTGCACCCAGCACATCGGCCAGCGCAGGGAGCACGGTAAACGGGGGACAAATGACCCGGTCCACCTGCGTGCATCCGTTTAGACCAGCCCGGATCTTGCGGGCGAATTGCACCGCCTCCTCCACCCGCCCATAGTTCATCTTCCAGTTGCCAGCGACGATGGGTCTCCGCATCTTGTGCTCCTGTCTTTGTAACCCTGAGGGGATAAACATTTATCTTGGCTTCCAGCCAATGATAAACGATTGCAGCTGTGCAGACGATGCCGAAACCGCCTGTGCGCGCCGCGTGAAGTATAGTTATGGACATGCAGAACTCCTCGCTGTCATTTGGCTCATGCATGGCCCCTAATGCAGATGGCTTTATCACGGATTTGCTGGAGGAGCTTGAAGCACGGACCGGGATCCACATACATCCCGTCCAGGACCGTTCATGGCCTGAGCGCGAAGCCGGCCTCGACCTGGGCGAGATCGACCTCGGCTGGATTTGCGGCTTGCCCTATGTTTGGAAGGCAGATCTCCCCGATCCACCCATCCAGCTCCTGGCCGCACCCATCCTGCACGGCGAGCGCTACGCTGGCCAGCCGGTCTACTTCTCCGATGTGGTCGTGCTCGCAGATTCACCCATTGATTCATTCGAGGATTTAGAAGGCAGGTCCTGGGGGTACAACGAGCCGCGCTCCCACTCGGGGCACAACGTCGTCCGCTATGAGCTGGCCCGGAGAGGCCTGGACGGTGCGTTCTTCGGCCTCGTCACGGAAGTGGGAAGCCACGAACACGCGCTGGCGTTAATCCTGGCCGGGCAGATCGATGCCGCCGCCATCGACAGCTCGGTGCTCGAGACGGAGCTCGCTGGGCCAGGGGCTTTAGGGAGACGAATCAGGGTGATCGACGTGCTTGGCCCGAGCCCGGCCCCACCTTTTGTCGCCTCCAAGTCGCTCGCTGACGATCATTTTGCGACCATCCAGGCCTGCCTGCTGGAGATGCACGGCACACGATCTGGTAGGGCTATGTTGGCCAAACACAGGATCTCACGCTTCCAGCAGGTCGATGATACCTTCTACGATCGCATTCGAGAGATGGCCCGGCTCGCCGAGGGGGTAAAACTTGGCCGCACTCCATGAAGGTGCACCATGTTCGGGTCGGTACATGGCGTAAGATCAGCTGGGTTGTGAACGTCCATCCAATGGGCCTCGAGAACGCATCCAACCCACAGGAGAAAAGGCGTGTCCCAGCAGGAAGCCATCGCGAAGATCCTCGAAGAATCACACACCCTGGCGGTGGTCGGCTTCTCCTCCCGCCGCACGCGGGCCGGGTTCTACGTCCCGGCGTATCTGTCACAGGTTGGCTTTGACATCATCCCGGTAAACCCACACCTGGAGCGTGGGCTTGGCGGGCAGTGCTTCCCGGACCTGGCGTCCATCCCCAGGCCATTCGACGGCGTCGTCATCTTCCGTCGCCCAGAATATATCCCGGCGATCGTTGAGGCTGCGATCGAGGCGGAAGCATGGTTCGTCTGGATGCAACAGGGGATCGTAAACATGGAAGCTGCAGAGCGTGCGCGCCAGGCTGGCTTGCTGGTTGTCATGGATGCCTGCATGATGGTCGAACATCGCCTGCATGGGGGGCGAGCACGTCCGGCAGCGCTCAACCAGGGATGACTGGTCCCGTTCAATGCACAATCGTTGGCTGGGAACTTACCCCCACCTACCCCAGCCGGATGCGAGGGTTGAGGGCTGCGTAGAGCACGTCCGCTGCCAGGTTCGCCAGCACATACCCGACCACCGTGACCATCGTCACCGCCTGCATCAATGGCAGATCCCTGCGATCGATCGCGAACACCAGCAGCCGGCCTAGCCCGGGGTAGTTAAACACATTCTCGATGACGATCAACCCGCTGATCAACCATCCGAAACTTATCGCGATTACCGTGATCGTCGGCATGAGCGCATTGCGCAGGATGTGCTGGAATACCACCCGTCGCCGGGAGAGGCCTTTCAATACCGCTGTGCGCACGTAGGGCTGCTTGATTTCTTCGATTACCCCGGCTCGTGTCAGGCGGGCGATGTACGCGAACAGCACCATCGTAGCGGTCAGGGCTGGCAGGATGAGCATGGGCAATGCTTCAAAAAAACTGGCGTCGACACGGATCGAAGCATTCGCCGGGAACAGCTTGAATTTGAACGCAAGCACTTCGATCAGCACCAGCCCGGTGACGAATTCCGGCAGCCCAACGACCGACAAGGATCCGATGCTGATGACCGCATCGATCCAACGATCCTGATTCAGGCCTGCGATGACGCCGGCCAGGATCGCCAGGGGCACCGCGAACATGACGATCACGCCCGCCAGCATGGCCGAGTTACGCAACCGCTCCATGACCACCAAGCGGATTGGCGAGCGCGTGCTGAACGATTCCCCCCAATCCCCACGGATGAAACCCGACAGCCAACGTCCGTACTGCTCAAGGGGAGGTGCATTCAATCCGAGCTCATCCCTCAAGGTCTCAAGCGCGGCTTCGCCAGCTTCACGCCCGAGGATGATCCGGGCGACATCCCCGGGAAGCACCTGCGTGATCGCGAATACGAGGAGCGAGGTAAGCAGCAAGGTAAGAAGAAGGAATGCAGCCCGGCGAGCAAGAAAGCGGATCATGCTTGCTCCTCCGCCTCCCGGCTGAACCGAAAAACCTTGTGCTGCTCCCGCCCGAGATCTTCCAATGCGATGTGGCAGTAGATCGACTTTCCCCCGGCGGCGTGCCGCCATGGCGGTCGCTGTTCGATACAAATCTCACCCAGGAAGCGTGGGCAGCGGGTATGGAACGGGCAACCTGGCAGGTCGCCAGCCACCGGCACTTCGCCGTCCAACCGTATCCGCTCCTGCGAAGCCAGGGGATCGATGAGCGGTATCGCTGAAAGCAGCGCCTCCGTGTAAGGGTGATGGGGAGGTTCGAAAACCTGCGCCACGGGGGAAATTTCCATCAACCGGCCGGCATAGATGACCGCCACCTGGTCGGCCAGGTACCCCACGACCGCCAGGTCGTGAGAGATAAAGAGCGCGGCGCTCTCCTGCTCTCGTTGAAGCTCACTCATCAAGTTGAGGATGGAAGCCTGGACCGATACATCCAGTGAGGAGACGGCCTCATCCGCGACGAGCAAATCCGGGTCGGCGGCGAAGGCCCGCGCGATCGCTGCCCGCTGGAGCTCGCCTCCGCTTAATTCCGATGGGAGACGGTTTGCGTAATCCGGGTTCAGCTTGACGGCATTCAGCAGGTCCAACATGCGCGTGTGTGCCTCGGGACGTGCCAGGCCCAGTAAGGTTTGCAGTGGGCGGCGGATGGATTCTCCCACGGTCAGGTATGGGTTTAGCGCTTCGGCTGGATCCTGGATCACGACCTGCATCTTACGCCGCAGGGCACGGTCCCGATCTTTCAGGCGCGCCGGCAGCAGGTGCTGCTCAAGATAGATGTCGCCCTCCGTGCGCGGCTCCAAACCCATGACCGCACGGGCGAGCGTCGTTTTGCCGGAACCACTCTCGCCGACAAGCCCCAGTGTCTCAGGGCGCTGAATTTGGAGATCCACCCCGTCCACTGCGTGGACAGGTTCCGGTATCCGGCCAGAGATCAAATCGAGCCACGTGCGGGATCGGGCATAGTGCACTTCGACCCCCTGCAGTTCCAGGAGGGGCTCGCTGGTGAACTCTACCCCCCTGGGGGAGGTTGAATCCGGGAGCGGCTGGCGGGCGCTCACTTCCCCGCGCGCGATCTCCTCCCAGCGGTGGCAGCGGACCCTGCGTGCCGCTCCCGACGGAACCAGGGGCGGCGGCTCCTCACAGATCTGGATCGCCAGCGGGCAGCGGGCGCGGAATATACATCCACTCGGGAGCGTCATCCAGGGCGGGGATACCGCCTTCGATCGCCCGTAGCCTCACTTCTCGTTTATTTGCGCCTAGCTTTGGGACGCTGTCGAGCAAGGCGCGGGTGTAGGGATGCAGCGGCCTGTGGTACAGGTCAGCCGTTGGTCCACCCTCTACCAGCTCCCCGGCGTAGAGTACCGATACCGTGTCGCAGACCCGGGCGACGACACCCAGGTTATGGGTGACGTACAGGGCTGCGGTTTGGCGCTCCTTCATCAACCCGCGGATCAGGTCGAGCACGACTGCCTGCGTGGTCGCGTCCAGCCCGGTTGTGGGCTCGTCGAGCACAAGCAAGTCTGGTTCGGAGCTCAAGGCCATCGCGATCAACACCCGCTGCTGCATGCCGCCGCTTAGCTCGAACGGGTAGCTTGCGAAGACGCGCTCGGGGTCGGCGATGCGCACCATCTCGAGCAGTTCGAGCGCGCGTCTGCGCAGGGCGCCACCCCCCAGGTGCAGATGCCCGCTCCACGGCTTCACCGACCTGGTCGCCCACGCGCATGCTGGGGTTGAGCGAGGGGCCAGGATCTTGTGGAACTAGCGCGATTTGTGAACCCCACAGCGACCGCATTTCGGATCGGGATTTCTTCGATAGGTCTTCGCCCTTGTACAGGATTTGACCGGAGCGGATGGCGCCACCAGCAGGCAGGTAGCGCATCACCGCCTTGAGCAGCGTGCTCTTTCCGGAGCCGCTCTCGCCGACAACGCCCATCACCTGCCCTGCTTCGACCGTGAAGGAGACCTGGCGAAGGGCCTGAATCTCCGATCCCCGGTTCCGGTAACTGACAGTTAGATCCTGCACCTGGAGTGTGGGAACTTGCTGCGGCATGTCCTGGGCTACTCCCGACTGGCCTGGAGCTCGCGTTTAAGCCCATCCGCCATCAGGTTCACGCCGATGACGAGCAAGGCGATCGCCCCGGCCGGGTAATACATAGACCAGGGAGCCTGGCTGACATAGGCTCGCGATTCCTTGACCATCAACCCCCAATCCGGGTTCGGTGGTTGGACCCCAATCCCGAGGAAGCCAAGCGAGGCGACCAGGAAGATGGCGTATGAAAACCGGAGCGAAGCTTCAACTGCCAGCGCGGGCAGCGCCGAAGGCAAGATCTCGCGGAACAGGATTCGTACCAGCGATTCATTTTGGAGCCGGGCCGCCTCGATGAAACCCCTCGTTTTGGTGATTATCACCACGCTGCGAACGACACGGGCGACGATCGGCGTATAGACGATGGCGATCACGATGAGCACGCTGCGCTCAGTGGATCCGAATGTCCCGAGCAGGAGCAGTGCGAGGAGAAGGGCAGGCAGGGAAAGCAGCGCATCGAACACACGCATGATGCTTTCATCCAGCAAGCCGCCCAGATAACCGCTGAGCAACCCCAGGCTGGTTCCAAGCGCAATCGCCAGGATGGTCCCCGTCCCTGCCAGGGAAAGCACTTCCCTTGCCCCGAGCACAACCCGGCTGAAAACGTCCCGGCCGAGCAGATCCGTACCGAAGAGATGAGCGGTGAGGGGGGTTGCAGCGCGTCGGCAGGAAGCTGTTCGTTTTCCGCAAAGGGGGCAAGAAGGGGACCCAGCAACGCAAGCAGGAGGAAGAGCGTCACCAGGCTCGTCCCTAAGGCCGAAGCAGGTTTGCGGTAGAGACCCGCGAGCAGTATACGCCAGCGCCGTTCCCGGCCGGGAACGGCGCTGCTCACTGTGAAAGGGACCGGGTTTGAATTCTCCCACGGTTCGGTTATGGGGCTGTAAAAGTGACGTTCCGCAAATCCGTACGGCCGGCGAAGGCTTTGACCGCCAGGCCGTCGAACTGGCTGTTATAGGCGAAGAACTGGGCAAAGTAGTACGGGATAATCACCGGCCCACGTTCGATAAGGATCTCCTGGATGTCGGCATAGGCCTGGACACGCGCATCTTCATCCAGGGTGCTTCCAGCGATTTGCGAGAGACGATCGAACTCCGGATCGCAGAAATGGGATTCGTTCCAGACGGCTCCGCATTCCAGCATGACGTCCAGGTAGAACTGTGGGACTGGACGCGAACCCCAACCGGTAATGCCAAGATCGACCTCAAGCCAACCGTTATCACCGTAGTATACGCTTTCGGGCTCGACCATGATCTCGACCTCGATCCCGGCTTCACCCCACTGCTCTTTGAGCACGGCCGCCAGGTCGGGACGCCCACCTGTGTCCGGGGTATGCAGCTCGAGCGAAAGTCCATCCGGGTACCCGGCTTCCGCCAGGAGCGACCTGGCGGCCTGCGGGTCGCGAGCAGGCAGGCTGGTACGCTCGCTGTAATAATTCGTGAACAGCGGTCCAATCGGACTGTCGCGGCCCACGGCACCGTATCCCTGCTGCACCAATTCGAAAATCTCCTGACGGTCGGTCGCCAGCTTGAGAGCCTGGATCACCAAGGGGTTATCGCCAGGAGGACGATCTGAGCGCAAACGAACAAGATCGAAGCCATTGGTCGGGATATCGATCAGCGTGATGCCCTCCTCGCCCCGCAGGCTGTTGAAGAGCGAAGTCGACATGCGCATCACCAGATCGATTTGCCCGCTTCTCAGCGCATTAACGGCAGCATTTTCATCGTCGAAAAAGCTAATTTCCAGCCGGGTGAGCCGCGGTTGATCGGGTTGGAAGTACTCTTCATTTGCGACCAGGTCAATGCGCTCGCTCGATGACGACTCCACCCGGAAAGGTCCCGTGCCGTTGAACTGCGAAGGATCCGTTGTGCTCGAATCGAGGATCAGGGCGTGGTTATCGCTCAGATCATAGAGGAAAAACGGGTTCGATTCTGCCAGGACGAACGTTACAACATTGTCACCGCTGGCCTGGATGCTTTCGATGTTGCTGTACAGATCTGCGGTCGGCAGCTCGAGCGCTGGATCGCGCAACCGGTCAAAGGTCCAAACCACGTCTTCTGCGCTGAAGTCGCTTCCATCGTGGAAGGTGACGCCCTCGGCAAGCTGGATACTGTAGGTTAGACCGTCGTCGCTCACCGTCCAGGAGGTCGCCAGCCTGGGCGTGATGTTGTTATCCGGATCGATATCGACCAGGTAATCATAGACGTGGTTAGCCACCAGGACTTCAGCGTCCGAACTGATGAAGGCCGGATCCGTCTGCACGATGGGCTGGGTGGCGACCCGCAGCGTGCCCGCCCGGGCAGATCCAGCCCCGGTGCTGCAAGCCGTGAGCAGGAGCACACCCGCGATCCCCCACGCTGCAGCCTTTGCCATCGGCAGTTCGGGTCGTGAGAACAACGTCATATTCCTCTCCTTGTCCGATCCCGATGAGCTGTCAACCCGGCTGCTCATCGGGGTCTCCATCAGCCCCTCTTCCGGGCGGGTCTGCAACCCTATGAACCTGGCCTACCCTTGGAAGGACCGCCGAGGCTGGCGGGGAAATCCCGGACAGAGCCCCGCGTGTCCCAGGTTGGTTCGGGCAATCGCTTCATGACGGGTTCGGCTCAAGAAACCACCCAAATTAAGTTTGCGCCCAAGCGCAGAGCTCGGACCAGATGCATTCGAATTATCCAACCAGCGGTTATTGTATCCCGCTGGTTGGATGCATTCTCACGTTTACTTCTTACCCAATTATTGCCTGTTTCACGCTCGTTTCAAAATCCTGCAGGCTTGCTTCAAGCAGACGAAAGCCGGTCTCGAGCTCAGCCGGTGAAATGCACAGTGGTGGCACGACCAACAATACAGCACCGCGTCCGAAGATGAACAACCCATGTTCCAGGCAGGTCTTGCGCAGCGCTTTGATCGCTGACCCGCCGCTTTCCAGCTGGAGCAGAGGCGTTCGAGACTCCCTGTCTTCAACGAGTTCCAGCGCTCCGAACAGTCCTATCGATCTGACATCCCCAATGAAGCTGAAGCGTTTCTTGAGCCGCTCGAGCTGCTCCGCCAGGGCCGCGCCCATCTCCCCTGCATGCCCAACCAGCCCATCCTGCTCGATCGCCTCGATGTTGGCGATGGCTGCAGCCAGGCTGAGGGGATGGCCGTTGTAGGTGAGGCCGCCCTGGAAGACACGTTCATCGAAGGTCGCCGCCACCGGCTCACGCATCGCCAGCGCCCCGAGCGGCGCGTAACCCGAAGTCAGCCCCTTCGCCATCAAGACCATATCCGGGAGAATCCCCCAGTGTTGGAACGCAAACCAGCTGCCTGTCCGCCCGAAGCCAGACATGACCTCGTCGCATATCAGCAGGATCCCCTCCCGATCGCAAAGCGCGCGCACGCCCTGCAAGTAGCCATCGGGAGGGACGAGGACGCCATTCGTCCCCACCACGGTCTCCAACAAGATGGCCGCAATCGTCCCCGCCCCTTCCTTGCTGACAACCTGCTCGAGATAGGAAAGGTAATCCGCGGCGAGGGTCTCATCCGGCGTCTCGGACGCGTGGGAGGGGAAGATCGAACGATAACGATGGGGGGTGAAAAAATGGACCACGCCGGGCATGAGATAGGGCTCCCATGCTGAACGGCGGTCATCACCCGTCGCGGCAAGCGCGCCATGCGTCGCGCCATGGTAGGAGTAATAGCTCGACAGGATTTTTGGCCGCCCGGTATGAGCCCGCGCGACCTTCATCGCATTTTCAGTGGCCTCGGCGCCTCCCAGGGTGAAGAGGATCCGGTTGAGGTCACCAGGCAGCAATTCAACCAGCTTTCTGCAGAGTTCGGCTCGAGGCCGGGTGGCGGTATGGGGTCCGGCGAAGGCCAACTCGTTCGCTTGCTTTGCGATGGCATCAACCACGCGTTGATCGCCATGTCCCAGGTTCACGCACATCACCGAAGCGTTGAAGTCCAGGTAAGCTTTGCCCTCGAAGTCGTAAAGATAGACCCCCTGGGCTCGCTCGACCGGCAAGGGATCAACATGGGCCTGGGCAGACCAGGTCCAGAAATTGTGTTTCAGGCACAGGTCGAGCACCTCGGCTTGCGAACGTTCCTGCCACGGTGCGTGGGTTTGACCTTTCATCGGTAGAGTCCCTCCGGATCCAGATCCTGGCGGATGATGCGCAGCTCTTCGCTGGTGGGCGGCTCGGTGATCCCGTAACCCGTGCGGCTGCGGATCGGCCAATCGATGCCGGCTTCGACCTGGGCCAGCTCGACCCCAGGATGAAGCGAGGAGAGCTCCATCTCTCCCGTTTCCGGGGCGAACCCAAACAGCGCCAGGTCCGTGATGACTTGCGCTGGACCGGCACCCGGGATGCCGGCCGCGCTGCGCGATCCGCCGCCGCCAAGGTGGCCAGGCGTGGTTTGAAAGTCGAGTTCGCCGACGAAGGTTCGCGTTCCAAGCCGGGTGATGATGAACGTCTCGCGGGCATTGATGGCGATTTCGCACGCTCCCCCGCTGCCAGGTAGGCGAACCTTGGGCGCAGTCATAGCTCCCGATGACCGTGGAATTCAGGTTGCCAAAACGATCGATCTGCGCCGTCCCAAGCAGCGCGGCATCGACCCACCCACCCTGCAGGATGTAGAGGAAGAGATCGGCCATCGGGCCGGCCCAGCTGGCCCCGCTTACGATCGTCGGATCTCCAATCGAGAGCGGCAGCCTCTCCGGCTGCGCGCCGAGTACGCCGCTTTCGTAAATCAGGATGAGCCCCGGAGAGTGAGTCCGGCGCGCCAGGTTGCAGGCGATGTTCGGCAGCCCGACCCCGACCAGGACGCTGCGTGCGTCGCGCAGCGCACGGGATGCGCTCACAATCATCATTTCGGAGGCGGTGTACTCGCTCATCGGTACTCTCCATATTCGACCGGGAGCGAGGCTCTTGAACCTGGCTTGAGCCGCTCGAGTGTCCCCGTTGGAAGGAGCTTCAGGTAACCCTGGCGGTCCTCGACGCCAAACACCCAGTGATCAAGCCAGGCCTGGGTCGCATCAGGATCACGCGAGATCTTATCCCATTCGAGGTACTGCTGGTTGTCACGGTCATAGTAGCCCTGGACGTAGGAGGGGTGGGCGCCAAAGGGTTCACAAACGACCGCATCGACAACCATGCCCGGGATGATCGTGCGGTTTGGATCTGTCCGGATAACCTGCTCATCGACCAGTTCTTCGACCACGACCACGACCTTCTTGGCGGCGAATGCGACCTCTTTCTGAACGCCGAGCAGACCCCAGGCTTGTGTGTTGCCCTCTGAATCTGCCCGCTGGGCGTGGATGAAGGCGACGTCCGGATTGATCGGGGGCACGACTGCCAGCTCGCCTTCTCCATACGGGTTCTGGATCCAGCGGATGGAAGGGTTGACCCCGGGCAGATCGGACCCGATGTAGGAACGGAGCGGGAAGAAGGGCAGGTGCGATGCCCCCGCCATGTAGCGGCCGATCATCCCGAAATGGGAATACTCTTCCAGCTCCAAGGACCGTGGTATGCCCTTCTCTACCGCCCGCCGAATGGCGTGCAGCGAGCCAATGCCCGGGTTGCCAAGGTAGGAAAAAATGAGCTTGCCCGCCGTGCCGGCAGCGATCATCTGATCATAGACCAGGTCCGGCGTCATGCGGATCAGGCACAGATCCTTCCTGCCTTGCCGGATGATTTCATGCGCGGCGGCGAAGGAGATAAAGGCCGTAAAGCCCTCGATGGCGATCGAAGCACCATCTCTCACATAACGGGCGACGGCCTCCCGCATTGAAACAAGTTTGGAATCCATGCTCCCCTCGCAGATGCTGATCTCGCGTGGCCCCATTGTAGCCCCACCCTCCCCGGCTGCAAAGGCGATGCAGAGAAGACAGGGGCTTGACAACAACCCCACGACTTGCTATCATATGTGCATTACTCAATTATCCGGGTAAACGGTAAAACTGCGAGGAAGGGTCATGCCTGCACCTGTTCGAGAGGTCATCTTGGCACCAGAAGCGACACGGGTTCGTATCAGCGCCGAGCCGACGCTGAACGCGCTTAACACCCTGTTGATGTTTACGCGCCACGAGGATCTATCCGGGCTGGATCCCTGGGTCGAGAAGGCGATGGCCCGCCTTACACAGCGCGAAGCAGACAAGAACATCCTTGTCATGCTCGGGCTCTACTTCGCCGTCATCCCGACCCGCAGCTGGCCCAGCTTCCCGGAGTACATCGACCATCTTGAAACGCTTGAGCCCATTGCGTTGCGTGACCGCGTGCTTGACATGTACCTGACTCTTCCCGGCTGCAACGAAGATGAAGTGCAAGCCGACAAAGACACGCTCCTTTCCGGCGTGGAGTCCTTCCTGGCTTTCCTGCGTTCACGCTTCCCTGAAGAGAGCATCATCGAGCCAGTCGAGCGCCAGGCTTTCAAATTGCTCAGCGACCCGGTCCAGATGCGCAAGATCATCGTCGACCACTTCCGCGCCATGTGGACCAAGCTCTTGAAGGCGGAGTGGGAGCGCATCGAACCACTGATCCTCGAGTCGGTCGAAGCCTTCAAAAGCATTGAACTCGGCCAATACAGCGACACCGAGATCGGGCAGTTGATCACCGGAAAAGGCCCGGGGGAGCTGGAAAAGCTGGTCGAGTTGATGGGGCATGCAGAACAAATCACTTTCGTTCCATCCGTTCACAACGGCCCTTATCTGATGCAGTTCTTTCGTGATGGTGTGCTGTGGGTCCTCTTCGGTGCACGCGTCCCTGAAGGGCTGCGCCAGGGACATGCAGCCCTGTCCCGGGCCGAGTTCATCGTGTGGCTCTCTGCGCTTGCCGATGATACGCGCTTGCAGATGTTGATGTTGATCAAGGAGCGAGGTGAACTCTGTGCGCAGGAAATCATCGACGAGCTCGATCTGAGCCAATCGACCGCTTCCCGTCATCTGCGCCAGTTGGCCGCTTCCGGTTTCCTACAGTCGCGAAGAATTGAGGCGGGGAAATGCTACACCCTCAATCTTGACCGATTCCAGGACATTGTCCGTGAGCTAGAACGCTTCTCAACCAATGGGAGTGTTGGGAAGAAATAAAGGAGAACCCCATGTATACCACCGGCCGAGACCCCTTAATCCAGGAAGCATATCGGGCAGAACTGCTCCGCCAGGCGGAACCCTGGCACATCCTGCGGGCAGGCACGAGACGGGCACCTGCTCCCAGGCATGCACAGGTCCGTAATGCTCCAGCTTGGCTCATGGCTGGAAGAAACCGGCTGCCGGATCAAAGCCCGCTACGCGGCACCCAAGCCGCAGCCGATCTTCCCGGGTGCAGCAGAAGGTGGGTTCCAGGGTTGCTGATCAAGGCAGTTCGCAAGCAGCCCAGAGCGAGCCTCCTGCACTCCATCCTTCCAATGGGGCCGGCCAGCGCCGTATGCCATCTTTGCCCTGGCAGCTGGCCGGCCCAGGATGGCGCTCGACCCAGTGAGCGCTTCCCGATCGAGGGCCAGAGTGTACAGGCTGCGTTTCACCTAGCGTTGGAGACCAGGACAGGTACATGATAGATCAAGCGTAGATGGTGGCGAATACGAGCGCAATTTAACGAATACCCGCGCCATTTCTGGACCCTGATGGGGGCATCCTTTATCGACCGCATCGGGGGCTTCATGCTCTACCCTTTCTTCACGCTCTACATTACCCGGAAGTTTGGGGTAGGCATGACGACCGTCGGCCTCATCTTCGGGGTGTTCTCGCTCACCGGGATCGTCGGCAGCTCGATTGGCGGTGCGTTGGCCGACAGGTTGGGCCGCAAACCCCTCCTGCTTTTTGGCCTGATCGTGAGCGCCGTGTCATCGATATGGCTCGGGCTCGTCGACCAGCTCTCGCTCTTCTTCGCCGGTGCAGTCTTCGTCGGCCTGTTCTCCAATGCCGGCGGGCCAGCCCAGCAAGCGATGGTTGCCGACCTGCTCCCCGAGGAACAGCGCACCCGCGGCTTCGCCATCTGGCGGGTCATCGTGAATTTATCCGCCGCCATCGGGCCGGCCATCGGCGGGTTCATCGCCGGCCGGTCGTTCCTGATGCTCTTCATCGCCGATGCCATCTTGAGCGTCTTCGTGGCCGTGATCGTGTTCATCTTCCTGCCCGAGACGCGCGTCCGGCTCACCCGGACCAAAGCCGAAACGATGGTCCAGTCGTTCCAGGGGTACGGCCGCGTGATCCGCGACAAGCTCTTCATCTTCTTCTGGGTTGCATCCGTCTTCACCTGGCTGACCTACATGCAGATGAACGGCACGTTGGCCGTCTACCTGCGTGATTTGCACAACATCTCGGAAGTCCAATTCGGGTACATCGTCAGCTTGAATGCGGCCATGGTCGTGCTGCTTCAGTTTGCGGTCACGAAGCGCAGCGATCGCTACTCTCCCTATACGGTCATGGCCTTGGGTACGTTGCTCTATGCCATCGGCTTCAGCATGTATGGTTATGTTGGCACGTACGAGATGTTCCTGCTGGCGATGGTCATCATCACCTTCGGAGAAATGCTCGCCGCACCTGTGGGACAGGCCGTGGTCGCCAATCTCGCTCCCGAGGACATGCGTGGGCGCTACATGGCCTTCTACGGGTTCAGTTACGCCATCCCGGGGGTGGTCGGCACGCTCCTGGCCGGGATCGTGATGGACTACTTCGATCCGCGCTGGGTTTGGTACGCAGCCGGGATCCTCGGCCTCGTTGCGACCGGGATGTACCTGGCCATGGGGACCTGGCAGGCGCGCGCCGAGGAGCTCCCCGCCCCGGTCGAGACCTGAGAACTGCACTGATGAATTTCAAGAGCGGGCGCGAGATGCCCGCTCTTGCCGTTTAATCCTCCCACGGCGTTTCGCAAGCCCAGGCACCCAAAGGACGATTCTCCCTTCAATATGTGAGTTTTTTCACTATCTTTTGTGGTATTTGTCACATATTGTGAGGCTGGGCTCACGCCTTTCATGCGTACCCTTGCCGGTGTTCGCCAACCGACCTGCTGGAGGTGTTGATGCGATTCCGCCATCCGCTTGTCATCCTAGCACTCATCGGGCTCTTTCTTGCCGCGGCGGTCGTCCTCGGAACCCCCGTAGGCGGTGAGCAAGCAGCGGTCGCGCCGGGGAGCGGCCGTGCGCTTGCGCTTGCCGAGAGGCTTTCGATCGGACACGCCGGGCTCGAACCCCCCCTCCCAGCCGAGACGGATACCTGCCAGCACTGCCATCTGAGCGGATCGATCGAAAACATGTGGACGCCGCTTGCTCGCTGGAGCCTGGCAAGCCTGGGCGGCCTGGTTTTCGTTTTTGGCGTGTACCGGACGGGGAGCGCATGGGTTGGCAAACAGCCCTGGAAACCGCTCCGTGTGCGCGCGCTGGAATGGGTCGATGAGCGCTACAAGATCGTCGAGCCGCTCACCAAGGTGCTCAAGAAACCAGTCGAATTGTTCTCCACCCGCTGGATGTACTGCCTGGGTGGGATCACTTTCACCCTATTCCTGGTCCAGGGCATCACCGGCATGATGCTCATGTTCTACTACAAGCCCACGCCGGAAGCAGCGTACCAGAGCATCCTCTTCATCGAAAACGAGGTTCGTTTTGGGGCTGCCATCCGGGCGATCCACCACTGGTCGGCTAACGGCATGGTGCTGATGGTCGTGGCACACATGCTGCGGGTCTTCATCCACGGCGCCTACAAGGCACCGCGCGAGCTCAACTGGGTGAGCGGGGTCGTCCTGCTGGTCGTCACCCTTGGATTTGGCCTGACCGGGTATCTCCTGCCCTGGGACCAGCGGGCGTACTGGGCGACGACCGTCGCCAGCGAGATTGCCGGCGGCATTCCGCAAATCGGTGACCTGGTGCTCGTCTTCGCCCGCGGTGGTTGGGATGTCACCGCAGTCACGCTCAGCCGGTTCTATGCACTGCATGTCATCGCGCTGCCGGCCGTGATCATCCTCTTCCTCGGTGCGCATTTCATCATGGTCCGCCGCCAGGGGATCGCCCGGCCGCTCTAAACTGGAGGTCAAGGATCGATGTCTGAGCTCGAAGCAGAGAAACAAAAACAGACCATCCCCTTTTACCCAGACCACATCCTGACCGAGGCCAGGGTCGCGCTCGGGCTGCTCATCCTGGTTGTCATCGTGGGCGTGCTCGGATCCATCTGGCCAATTGGGCTCGAAGCCCAGGCTGACCCGATGGACACCCCTGCCCATGCGCAGCCGGAGTGGTACTTCCTCTTCCTATACGAGATGCTGAAGTACGTCCCGAAGACGCTTGGTGTCCTCATCCCGATTGGCGCCTTGATCGCCATCGCCCTCTGGCCGTTCTTCGACCGCAAAGCAGATACCGCGCGGGCGAAGAAGGTGCGCTGGGCGATATCCATCGTGGGCATGCTGGTCGTTGGTGGACTGACCTTGATGGCGGTGATTTGATGCGTAGCCTCGAAGCGATTGACCTGTGGAGAACCCCATGACCGATCATGAACCAGGATTAGAGCGGAGAGGATTCGTCAAGCTGCTCAACCGCGCCTTCGCCCTGGGCGGCATCATGGCCTTGCTCGGGCCGGTGATCGCTTATTTCTGGCCGGCCAAGCTCGAGGAAGTCCCATCGGAGCCCATCCCGGTCGGCGCCGTGGACAGCATCCCTCCCGGAGCGTCGAAAACCGTGCGCTTCGGGCGATATCCCGCGATCGTGATCAACACAACGAATGCCGGACTTGTGGCCTACTCGGCTGTTTGCACGCACTTCGCATGCCTGGTGAAATGGAATCCCGAGAGCGGGATGCTTGAATGCCCTTGCCACGAAGGTTTCTTTGATGCCGATGACGGTTCGGTGATTAGCGGCCCACCCCCCACCCCACTCACCCCCATCCGTGTTTTCGAGCAGGATGGCACGCTCATGATAGGCGGTGAAGCTTGACGAGCAGCGCCGTAACCCCCACACACACACCCAAAACGAGGCGTTCCTGGCAGGCGGCCCTGCGGGACTTCACCCAACACGTCCTCCTGCAGGTGCGGGTGATCAAACGTGTCTATCCGGGCTTGATGCACCTGCTCATCTTCTGGGGCATGACCATCCAGGTCCTGGGGACCGTCATCAACCTGCTCCAATACCCGTTGTTCCTTCCTGTCGAGCTGGCCTTCCCGCGTGGTGACGCATACCTGTGGTTCGAGTTGATCATGGATGTAGGCGGCGGGATGCTGATCGTGGGTTTGCTCATGGCGCTCGCCCGCCGCGCCTTCTTCAAGCCACCCTATCTCATCAACCGCTGGGATGACTGGTATGTCCTCGGCCTGCTGCTGGTGATTACCCTGTTGGGTTTTGCCTCCGAGGCGGCGCGCTTGATGGCCGCCAACCCCGCCTGGCGCGCCTGGTCGCCCATCGGCAACCTGATTGCACTTGGCCTGCAGGGGCTCGGCCTGCGGCTCGATCCGCTGGCACCCATCCATGCCTGGCTCTTTTGGGCCCACGCAATCACCGGCACGCTTTTCGTCGTCAGCCTGCCATTCACCAAGCTCCGCCACCTGGTGAGCGGGCCTTTGAACATCCTCCTGCGCCGCAGGGACCCGAAGGGGGCGCTCGAACTGATCGAGGACATCGAAAACGCGGAAACGCTCGGGGTTGGGACCATCCGCGAGTTTCACTCGCTCCAGCTGCTCTCCTTCGATGCCTGCACCCAATGCGGGCGCTGCGAGGATGCCTGCCCGGCAAACATGAGCGGGATGGCTTACTCCCCGCGGGACATCATCTACCGGCTGCAGCAGGCCAGCCACGCCAGCTTGATGGGCGAAAATGGCGGCGCCTCGGGGGAGCTGTTCGACGCCTTTATCCATAACGAGAGTGCCTGGTTGTGCACAACCTGCGGCGCCTGCGTGGATGCCTGTCCGATGTTCATCGATCCAGTGGCAGCCGCCATGGATCTGCGGCGCTACCTGACCCTGACAACCGGCCAGGTACCCGGGCCGGTCGGCGAAACCCTGGTGCAGATCGAACGCCGGGGGAACCCCTGGGGGCTGCCGCTGGAAGAGCGCGCCCCCTGGATCAAAGAGCTTGGCGTGCGGGTGCTTCAGCCCGGCCAGGCGACCGATTTACTGTGGTTTGTCGGGTGTGCGTATGCCTACGATTCCCGCAACCAGGCCGCTGCCCGGGCCCTGGCCAGGGCTCTTCAACAGGCTGGTGTAGACTTCGCCGTCCTGGGCGCCGAAGCATGCTGCGGTGAAACTGCCCGCCGTCTCGGGCATGAATACCTCTTTCAGGTCATGGCCGAGCAGAACCACGCAGCCCTGGCATCGGTTGAGTTCTCGCGATTATTCACCGCCTGCGCCCACTGCTACAACACCTTGAGCAACGAGTACCCTGCCCTCGGCACCGGATACGAAGTCATCCACCACACGGAACTTCTGGCGGAGCTCGTGCGTGAAGGCTCGTTGGCGGTTCCAGCGCAGGCCGGCTCGAGTCGTGTCACCTATCATGATTCCTGTTATCTCGGACGGTACAACGAAATTTATGAAGCGCCGCGCCAGGCCCTCGATGCCCTGCCGGGGCTTGAGCGGGTCGAGATGGAGCGCTGCCGGGAAGATGCGTTCTGCTGCGGCGGCGGCGGCGGTCAGATGTGGATGGAAACCGACCCGAACACACGCATCAACCAGAAACGGCTCGCACAAGCTGTGGATGAAACCCATGCAGATTGCATCGTGACCGCATGCCCATACTGCCTGATCATGTTCGAAGACGCCATCACGAGCAAAGGCAGTGAGAGCCAGGTCAAAGCACTCGATCTTGCCGAGGTCATCATGACCTCGCCGGATGGATGAAGATTTCGGAGCCTACGATGTGCATGTCACGAACGATCGAGGTCAAGGATGGCCAACCGCTCAACACCACCCGCAGGCTCCTGCAGGACATCTGGGAGACGGCCTGCCTCGATGCCATGTTCATCCCCATCTGGTCTGAAGAACACCAGCTCCCGGTTCCCACCTTAATCCGCGACCCGCAAGCCCTGGCGCATGCGGATCCATTTGCCCCGGTCATGCCCGGGAATGCAGCCGCGCAAGCCATGGAGGCGATGCAAGCAAAGCAAGCCGGTGTGCTGGGGATCTACCTGCGGCCCTGCGAATTGCGCAGCCTGCGGCAGATGGTCCAGATCGGTGACGCTCTCTACGACAATGTGCTCCTCATCAGCAGTGATTGCCTCGGCGCGCTGCCCCCTGACGATTACCACCAGCATCTCACCCTGACGATGGACCCCTCCGAAATGACGCGTGACACCCTGCACTTCGCTGCACAGGGCGGCATCCTCCCCAGCCGCTACCAACAGAGCTGCCAGCTTTGTGAAGCCCCCTATCCTGACGGCTCTGACGTCATCCTGCACCTGTTTGGGTATGAGACGCAGAGGCAGCTTGCTCTCGGCTGGCACGCGGAGAAATTTAGGACCCCGCTCGAAACCCGGCTGGTGCTGTCCAAGACCGACCCTGAAGCCAGCGCCCGACGTGAACGGGTCCTGTCCAAACTGGCCCGCTGGAGGAACACGAGCTTCGAACGCCGGCAGGATGGCCTGGATCCGTCCCACATAACTCCGGCGGCATTCCTGGATCACATCGAGCACTGTACCTCTTGCTGGGATGCCCTGGAGACCCACTGTCCGACCTTCAACCTGCCCGGCCAACAATTGGGCGACGAGCAGGATGTGATCCGCTGGTTGAGCACCTGCAGCGGCTGCGGTATGTGTGACAGTGATTGCCCGGACGGCTATCCGCTCTTCGAGGCCGTGTTATCTCTCCACCAGGCGAGTTCAGGCGCAAGCACCGCAACGCTGAATTCGTTGTAAGCAGGCGCCTCCTCGTCTGCTTGCAGGCTTCAACCGGGTTCGCTTCCAGCCATTCTCCGATTAGAATAGACGACCTCAGGGGTGCTGGTTCGCCAGTGTCCGTTTCCAGCTGGCAGATCACCAGCCATCCAGGAGCAGGAGGCGAGTTGAGTGGCTGTCAAACGCAAATTGTCGGCGTTCGAAGAGCAAGAAGCCCGGCGCGTCTTCGCTGCCTCGCTCGACTACGACCGGGCGACGATTATCGAGGGCGCTGCGTGGCCTGACACCATCGCCAGCATCGGGGCGCGGCTTTCGAATTCACCCCCGCCTTCGCACAACGCCATCACCCTCGGGAACAGGGTTTACTTCCCCGTTCATCTGCGGACCGATCTCCCCGTCGAGGAGCCCGCGTTCCTTGGCGACATGGCCTGGCTGGTGCACGAACTCACGCATGTCTGGCAGTACCAGCACAGCGGACCGGTCTACCTGTTCCAGGCGCTTTGGGCCCAGATTAAGCTCGGGGGAGATGCCTATGCATACGGCTGGGAAGAGGGTTTAAAGCAAGCGGCGCTCGGCGGAAAAAGCTTGCTCGACTTCAATCGCGAGCAGCAAGGCGATATCGCCCGGCATTACTATTTCCGCTTGCGCCAGGGGTTGGATACGAGCGCATGGGACCCCTTCGTGCTCCAGTTCCAGATTTTCTGAGCGGCAGGACTCCCTCTCCAGGCATCTTCCTGAAGCACTGCGCAACCTAAACTGGCCTCACTCATCGCCAAGGTGATCGACACCTATCCAGGCTGAAATGAACGTGCGCTGGCGCTGCGTCAGCGTACAGCGAGGGGGATTATTCGTTGAAGAGTTCCCCGACCGACCGGCCTTCGTGGGCACGCAAGATGACCTCACCCAGGAGCGAGGCCACGGACAGGACGGTCAGGTTGGGGAGGCGTTTGTCTTCCGTCACGCGGAGCGTATTGGTCGTGACGATTTCCTTGATCGGTTTTGCTGCCAATTGTTCGATTGCCCCGGGGGTGAGCAGTGCGTGCGTGAAGGAGAGGTAGATGTCTTGCGCGCCGTTGTCGCGCAGAATATCCACCGCCTCCGAGACCGACCCGCCGGTCAGAACTTCGTCATCGACGAGGATTACGTCCTTGCCCTTCACGTCCCCGATGACGGTATGTGCCTGGGCGCGGGCGTGCTCCCCACTGCGGCGTTTTTCCACAAACGCCAGCGGCACCCCGAGCTTGACAGCGAAGTTGCGGCCCTTCTTCGCGAAACCCAGATCGGCGGTGGCGACGACCGCATTCGAGAGTTTCTTCTCGAGAAAATAGTCACTCAGCAGGTGGAACGCCGTCAGCACATCACCGGGGATGGAGAAGAACCCTTGAATTTGCCCGGCATGCAGGTCGATCGTCATGTAGCGATCAGCGCCGGCAACTTCAATCATGTCGGCGACAAGCCGGGCCGTGATCGGCACACGCGGCTGGTCCTTCTTATCGGAACGGGCGTAGGCCATGTAGGGGAAGACGGCGGTGATGCGCCCGGCCGAGTCACGCTTCAGCGTGTCGATCATGATCAACATCTCCATGAGGTTCCGGTGGACTGGGGGTCCCATGGATTGGATCAGGTAGACATCCTGGCCCCGGATGCTGCCATGCAGCTTGATGAACAGGTTCTCATTCGTGAATTCGACCAGGTCATACTCTTCGAGGGGAACGTTCAAATATTCGCTGATTTCCTGCGCCAGCTCGGGCGACCCCGAACCCGCAAAGAGCTTGATGTCTCCGTAGCCATGCTGTGTGCTCATCGATTTGCCACCATTTTCACTCAAGGAGTTCGAAGGCCAACACCTAGAAACAGAGTTTAGACCGACCCCCGGTCGCAGCGCAAGACGTGGATTAGCTTCGTAACCGGGAGCTCCTCACCCAGGAGCGTGTCGAGCGCTGCGCGCGGCGTGAGTTTTCGCTCCACGACGGAGTGAACCAGCGCGTCGAAGCGCGCTGCGGTATCTGGGTCCAGGAATTGGTCCATCAGGCTCGCAGCCAGGTCCTGCTCCAGCTGGGTCCGCGTGCGCAGCCGTTCACGCTCATCCCACCCGCCGCTCGCACGCAGGAATTGGCGGTGGCTCGCAACGGCCTCCGCCAGGGCCTCGATCCCTATCCCGGTCGTGGCAGAGGTGGCCAGGACCGGGGTGTGCCAACCTTCGTTCGATCCGCTCGCTGGCTGGGCCAGGTGCATCGCCAGCTCCAGCGTCCGCAGGGTTCGCTCTGCCCCCGGCAGGTCGGATTTATTCACGACCAGGATATCGGCGATCTCGAGGATGCCGGCCTTGTTCGCCTGGACGTCATCCCCCAGTCCCGGGGCATCGATGACGATCGTGGTATGCGCCCTGCTCGCCACGTCGACTTCAGCCTGGCCGGCGCCCACGGTCTCGATCAAGATGACGTCATAGCCGGCTGCATCAAATGCCAGCGTGAAGTGCGCCCGTAGCGCTGGCCAAACCGCCGAGTTTCCCGCGGCTCGCCATGCTGCGGATAAAAACACCCGCATCGCCTGCCAGGTCACGCATGCGTATGCGGTCACCCAGGATGGCACCCCCGCTGTATGGGCTGCTGGGGTCGACTGCGATCACGGCTACGGTTGGAGCTGGATCCGGGTTGAGCTGTGCGCAGCCACTGGACCAGCCGGTTGACGAGCGTCGATTTTCCTGTGCCCGGGGCGCCGGTAACGCCGATGATATGTGCGCTGCCTGTATGGGGGTAGAGTTCGCCCAGGGCATCTTCTCCCTGGGTTGTTTGGTTTTCAAGTTCGGAGAGCAGCCGCGCCAGGGCCAGGCGGTCGCCCTGGAGTATTCGCTCAGCCAGCGGCATGCCCAACGGCCTCTTGGATGGAACGTACAATCTCGTCCGTACTCGTCCCCGGGCCAAAAGTTGCGCTGACGCCCAACTCGATCAATTGGGGCACGTCTTCATCCGGAATGATGCCGCCAACAAGGACGACGACCTGTTCCTGTCCCTGGCCGTGCAGCAGCTCCAGGACGCGCGGGACGAGCGCCATGTGGGCACCAGACAGGATCGATAGGCCGACCACGTCGACATCTTCCTGCAGCGCCAATTCGGCCACCATCTCGGGCGTCTGTCTCAGCCCCGTGTAAATGACTTCCATCCCCGCATCGCGCAGTGCACGGGCGACGACCATCGCGCCACGGTCATGTCCGTCCAGCCCTGGTTTTGCCATTAACACGCGAATTTTCTTTGTCATCGATCACCCTGGACTATGTTTCCGGCAAGCGCAGGCGATTATACATCAAGGCGCAATCGTCGGGCGACCTGCCGGCTGGGCAACTCAGTCCTCCATCGGCCGGTACATGCCCATCGCATCGTGGACCAGGCGCATCGTTTCAATCGCTTCGCGGCGCATGCGGCGCGAGCCCTCGAGCATGTAGGAGACGACCAGGTCCGGATCACGGCCAAGCTCGGCGCGCCGCGTCCGGATGGGATCGAGGAACGCGTTGATTGCCGAAGCGAGCTTTCTCTTGACCTCGACGTCCCCAACCTTGCCCTCCCGGTAGCGGGTCTTGAGATCCTCGACTTCGGCCTTGTCCGGATTGAATGCGTCGTGGTAGATGAAGACCGGATTGCCCTCGACCCGGCCGGGGATATCCGCCCGAACCCGGTTCGGATCGGTGTACATCCCCCGGACCTTGGTTCCTCGACAGTCTTCGCATCATCGGCCAGGAAGATGGCGTTATCCAGCGATTTGCTCATCTTTGCCTGTCCGTCTGTGCCCACCAGCGTGGGCACCTCCCCGATCATCACGTCCGGGACCGGGAAGACTTCGCCATAGAGGAAGTTGAAGCGGCGTGCGATCTCACGCGTAACCTCGACATGCGCCTCGTTGTCCTTCCCGACCGGGACGAGATGTGCCCGCGGCAGGAGGATGTCGGCAGCCTGGAGCACCGGGTAGCCAAGCAATCCAAAGGGCATCCGGTCGAGGTGGGCTGCGCTGGCCATATCCTTCAGGCTTGGGATGCGTTCCAGACGAGGGACAGTCACCAGCATCTCGAAAATCAGGTTCAATTCGTAGGTCTCAGGGATCGCCGACTGCAAAAAGACCGTACTTTTCTCCGGATCGATGCCCGCGGCGAAGTAGTCCAACAGCATCTCGCGGACATTCTGCTCGATCGCGGCGATCGATTCGCGCTCGGGCTTGGTCGTCAGCGTATGCAGGTCGGCGATGATGAAGTAACACTCATACTCATCTTGGAGCTGGAGCCGGTTGGCAATCGAGCCAACATAATGACCCAGGTGCAGGCGTCCCGTGGGACGGTCCCCGGTAAGAATGCGTTTCTTTTTCCCTGGCATGTGCTGCCTCCGTATCTGCTGGACGAGACGTATATCGGCCAGCGCTTAATCAAAAAAGCCCGCCCCTTCCCGGGACGGGCGCTTATCTCCCGCGGTGCCACCCAGCTTAGGCCGCTGGCACGCGGCCTCACCTTCGCTGCAGCCACCAATCTGCTGCTGCCTGCCTGGTAACGGGGGCGGACCGGCGCAGGCTACTCAAGCGGTTGTGCTCGTTCACCCTGCGGCTCGGAGGTCCATTCAACGGCGGTGGTGTACGGGATCGCAGCCTCCCCGCTCTCTGGGACACCACCAGCCCGTTTACTCGTCCTCGTCAACGCCTTATCGTCGCTAAATTGTGCTCGAAGTATAGGTCTGTTCAGATGCCGGGTCAAGCACGAGCTCAGCCCGCGACGTGCGGGGCCAGCTTGGCCAGGATCTTCTTTTTCGGTAGAAATCCCTTCAAACGCTCGACGGGTTCACCCGCGACGAAAAGCATGAGCGTAGGGACACCCATCACCGAGTACTTCATCGTCGTATTGATGTTTTCATCGATATCCAGTTTTACGACCTTGACTGCGCTGCCCCATTCCTCAGCCAGCTCCTCCACGATCGGATCCAGCTGCTTGCAGGGCTTGCACCATTCCGCACCGAAATCAACCAGGACCGGCCGATTCTCGTGCATGACCTCCGATTCAAACGTATCGTCGGTCAAGTCCAGTATTTGCGCCATGTTGACACCTCGCAGTGGCTTGAGGCGGCATACTACTTGGCTCACGGAGAAATGTCAACCCTGATGGGAGTTCCGACGTCTTCGGGCGATTATCCATTTCCCTTCCGCGCAGATGCCGATGGCTCGCAGGTATGCTTGACGGTCAGAAGTTGGCTATGGTATCATCTTTCATCATGTTTTTAGCACTCTGCCATCGAGAGTGCTAACCCCCTAAAGGGAACGAGATGAGCTCCATCAGCGAACGTCAGGAAACCATCCTCGCGTTGATTGTACGTGAGTACAACGAGACGGCGGAGCCGGTCGGGTCAAAGAACCTGGTCGACCGGTACAACTTGAACGTGAGTTCAGCCACCATCCGGAACGAGATGGCCTTCCTGACCGAACAAGGCTTGCTTGGGCAGCCATACACCTCCGCCGGCCGTGTGCCCACCGTGGAGGGCTACCGCTACTTCGTACGCCAGCTGCTGGGGGACACGGAGCTGCCCAACGCAGAAAAACGGCTTATCAGCCACCAATTTCACCAGGCTCCCGCCGAGATCGATGAGTGGGTGCGGCTCTCGGCCTCCATCCTGGCGCAGCATTCGCATGCCGCCTCGCTGGCGACCACGCCACGCTCCGAGCGGGCTATTTTCAAGCATCTCGAACTCATCTCGACCCAGGGTCGCCAGGTGCTGCTCGTGCTCGTGTTAGCCGGGGGTGAAGTGCGCCAGCAGATGCTGACCCTGGCTGAAGTCATCCCGCAGGACCAACTGACGGCAACGGCGGAAAAGATCATCCAGGCTTGCGCCAGGAAGAACAGCGCCGGGGTTGCAGCCATGGTGGGACAATTTACCGATCTGGGCCAGGATGTAGCCCGGCTGGTGGCAGAGATGATGGCCCGGGCCGACGCGGTATGGACGGGTGAGATCTACCGTGACGGACTGACCAATGTCCTGGCCCAGCCCGAGTTCGCCGACCCCGGGATCGCGCGCCAGGCGCTGCGGGTGCTTGAAGAGCGCAGCTTCCTGGAAGAGGTCCTGGCGAACGTCCTCAGCCCGAACATCGGCGGGGTTCAAGTCGTCATCGGCGGCGAGGGCGCCTGGGAAGATTTACGGGAATGCACCATGGTCGTCACCCGCTACGGTGCGCCAGGCTTCGCCACGGGCGCCCTGGGCGTGCTGGGACCGACGCGCATGGCCTACGGCAGGACGATTTCTGCAGTCCGATATGTCGCCGGCTTGTTGAGCGACCTGGTCATCGAAAGCTATGCAGGATGACCACCCTTCTCAAGCCCGGCACCCTACCCTGCACTCGTAAGGAGGAGTCGTGAGTCCGAAGAAAAAAGAGCACGACGACGAACGACGGCAAGACGAATTTTCCGAACAGGAGGAGAGCCAGGTCGAGGCTTCATCCGAAGAGCTCGGCGCCGCTCCTCCTGAAGAACAGCCCCAATCCCCGCAGGAAATGCTCGCCCAGGCTCAATCCGAGGCTGCCGAGTATCTCGATGGGTGGCAGAGGGCGCGGGCTGAGTTCGCGAATTATAAGAAGCGCATGGACAAGGAAGCCGAGGAGGCACGCGCCCGCATCTCGGGCGAGGTGATTACACGTTACCTGGGTGTCCTGGATGACCTGGAACGCGCCCTGGCCAGGGCTCCGGAAGAAGAAGCTTGCCAGGAGTGGGTCTCGGGCATCGAGCTCATCCGCCAGAAACTGGTGGCACTGCTCGATGCCGAAGGCGTGGAAACGATCGTGGCCGAGGGCGAACGCTTCGACCCGATGCTCCACGAAGCCATCTCCTACGAGGATAGTGAAGACCACGAAGAAGGCTCCGTTATCGAAGTTACCCAACGCGGCTACAAGCTTGGCGAGCGCGTTCTACGCCCGGCCATGGTGCGCGTGGCCCGCTAGGAGGAAGCACGGATGGGGAGAATCATCGGGATCGACCTGGGCACCACGAACTCCGTCGTCGCCATCATGGAGGGAGGCGAACCGACCGTCATCCCCTCTTCAGAGGGCGGACGGCTGATACCCTCCGTCGTAGCCCAAAACCCGAAGTCCGGCGAAAGGATGGTCGGCCAGGTCGCACGCCGGCAAGCCATCGTTAACCCGGAGAACACGGTCTTTTCGATCAAGCGTTTCATGGGGCGGAAACACTCGGATCCCGAAGTGCAGCACGCCCTGCAGTTCGTCCCCTACAAGGTCAATGAAGCGCACGAACGGTGATATTCGGGTAACCCTGGGCGATAAGGAGTACGCGCCGCCCGAGGTCTCGGCCATGATCCTGGCCAAGATCAAGGCTGACGCCGAGGCCTTCACAGGCGAGAGCATCACGCAGGCCGTCATCACCGTCCCGGCTTATTTCAACGACGCCCAGCGCAACGCGACCAAGGATGCCGGCAAGATCGCCGGCCTGGAAGTCCTGCGCATCATCAACGAACCCACCGCTTCCTCGCTCGCCTACGGCCTGGACAAGAAGACGGAGAAGACGATCGCCGTCTACGACCTTGGCGGCGGCACCTTCGACATCTCCATTCTCGATGTTGGCGATGGCGTCTTCGAGGTCAAATCGACCAATGGAGACACTTATCTTGGCGGCGATGACTTCGATCAACGCATCATCGATTTCGTTGCGGATGAGTTCCAGCGCGAGCAGGGCATCGACCTGCGCAACGACCGGCAGGCGCTGCAGCGCTTGAAAGAAGCTGCCGAAAAGGCGAAGATCGAGCTCTCCACCGTCGCCCAGACGGAGATCAACCTGCCCTTCATCACGGCCGATGCCAGTGGGCCGAAACATCTCAACATCACGCTCACCCGGTCGAAGCTCGAGCAGCTGACCGAAGATTTGATCGACCGCTCGATCGGGCCCTGTGAGCGGGCACTGGCCGATGCAGGCTTGAAACCCGCCGACATTGATGAAGTCATCCTCGTCGGCGGCATGACCCGCATGCCGGCCGTCCAGGAAGCCGTGCGCAGGATTTTCGAGCGGGATCCGCACAAGGGCGTCAACCCGGACGAGGTGGTCGCCATTGGGGCCGCGATCCAGGCCGGCGTCCTCGGCGGCGAGGTCAAGGACATCCTGCTCCTGGACGTAACCCCGCTCTCCCTATCGATCGAAACCCTGGGCGGGGTTGCCACCGCGCTGATCGAGCGCAACACCACCATCCCGACCCGAAAAAGCCAGGTTTTCTCAACAGCTTCAGATAACCAATCCGAGGTCGAGATCCACGTCGTCCAGGGTGAACGCCCCATGGCGGCTGATAACAAATCGTTGGGACGTTTCACCTTGCAGGGCATCCCGCCTGCGCGGCGCGGCATCCCCCAGATCGAGGTGACCTTTGACATCGATGCCGATGGCATCTTGAAGGTCAGCGCGACCGACCAGGCAACGAGCAAAAGCCATCAAATCACGATCCACGCTTCTTCTGGGCTCTCCGACAACGAGGTCGAGCGCATGCGCGGTGAAGCCGAAGCCCACGCCGACCTCGATCGCCAGCGCAGGGAGTTCGCCGAAGCCCGGAACCGGGCCGATCAGGCGATCTACACCCTGGATAAATTCCTGCGCGATTACGGTGAAAAACTCCCACAGGCGACGACTGCCGACCTGAAAGAAAAATCGGCGGCGGTCCAGGCAGCCCTCGGGCAAGAGGGCGACCCCAAGCAAATCTTGGTTCTCTCACGGACAGCTTGCTCGAAGCCCTGCAGCGCGCAGGCGGAACCCTGCACGAAGCCGGCGGAGATGCAGTCGATCCAACGGCGGACGACGGGGTCGTGGATGGCGAGTTTAAAGAGCTTTAGGTCCGTCTGTTCCACTTAGGACTGTAGAAGGCGCCCACGGGCGTCTTCGCATGTATAGCGAAGATGGCAGATAAACGCGATTACTACGAGACACTGGGTGTGAAGCGGGAGGCCTCGGCTGATGAGATTCGCCGCGCCTACCGCAACCTTGCGAAACAGCTCCACCCTGATGTGAACAAGGCTGATGGCGCCGGGGATCGCTTTAAAGAAATCAACGAAGCATATGCCGTCCTGAGCGACCAAGACCGCAGATCTGCCTACGACCGTTACGGCCATGAAGGCCTGCGCGGGATGAACATCGACTTCGATTTTGGATTCGGTGACATCTTCGAGGAATTCTTTGGTTTCGGCATGGGTGGCCGGCGGCGCCGGAACACCCCACGGCGCGGCAACGACTTGCGCTATGATCTCACCCTGGAGTTTGAAGAGGCCGCATTTGGCGTAGAACGCGAGATTGAATTCGTCCGCCACGAAGCGTGTTCACACTGCAAGGGCTCCGGCGCCGAACCGGGGACCACGCCTGTCCGCTGCCAGACCTGCAACGGTACGGGTGAAGTCCGCCAGGTACGACAGACCTTTCTTGGCTCCATGGTCAACGTGGCCACCTGTCCAACCTGCGGCGGCCGGGGCGAGACCGTGAGCACGCCCTGCAAAACCTGCAACGGCGGCGGGCTGGAAAGGGTGCAGGTCTCCAAGGTCATCCCGGTTCCAGCCGGCGTGGATGATGGCACCCAGATCCGCCTGACCGGCGAGGGTGAGCCGGGCACGAACGGCGGACCTGTCGGGAACATGTACGTCGTCATCCATGTAAAGAAACACCGCTTCTTCCGCCGCAGGGGAGATGACATCGTGCTTGACCTTGCGATTAACATCGCCCAGGCTACGCTGGGGGCTGATGTAGAGGTCCCCACGCTTGAGGGGGAAGAAAAGCTGAGCATCCCGCCTGGCACGCAGCCGGGAAAGGTCTTGAAGCTGCGCGGCCAGGGGATCCCGCGCTTGAACCGCAACGGCCGCGGGGATGAACTGGTGGTGATTTCAGTTGAGATACCACGCCGGGTTACATCCGAACAGCGGGAGCACCTGGAGAAACTCGCCGAATCCCTCGGCACCGAGGTAAAACCCCAGGAGCGCAGTTTCCTGGACGGGTTGAAGGATATTCTCGGAGGCCTGGCCGATTGAAATGGCTGGAAATCTCGATCGCGGTCGATGGTGAGCTCGCAGAACCCATCGCCGAGTTATTCGCCAGGCATGCGCCCGGCGGCGTGGCCATCGAAGCGACCCGCCCGGAAACTGCGGACGAGGATCCGGGACTTCACGTCGTAAAAGCCTACCTGCCCCAGGACGAATCCCTAAACGCAGCACGAAAGGCGATTGAAACCGGCCTCTGGCATCTCGGCCAGATTCAGCCGCTGCCGCCAGCCTCGTTCACTGCGCTCGACGCCCAAGATTGGGAAGAAGCCTGGCGCGCCAAGTACCAACCAATCCCGATCGGGAACTCCCTGCTGATCCTGCCGCCATGGTTCGAGCAAGATGAGCCCGGCCGTCATCCGCTCATCATCGAGCCCGGGATGGCGTTCGGGACCGGGACGCATCCGAGCACGCAGCTCTGCCTGACGCTCCTGGAAACGTACCTTCGGCCGGGGGAGGTCGTGATCGATCTCGGCTGTGGGTCCGGCATTCTGAGCATCGCGGCTGCCCGATTGGGTTCGAGCGCAGTGTACGCGCTTGACATCGACCCTGGATCCGTCGAAATCACCCTGAAGAACGCCGAGCGGAATGGCGTCGCCAGCCAGATACGGGCGGCTCACGGAAGCCTGGAGGCCATCCCCGACCTCCTCAAAGGCTTTGAGGACGCCTCACCCCCTGCTCTGCTCATGGCCAACATCCTCGCACCCATCCTGGAGGATATGCTCTCTGGCGGACTTGCAGACTATGTTCACGACGGAGGTCTGCTCATCCTCTCCGGGATCCTGGTCGATCAACTCCCACATTTGATCGAAGTCGCCCGGGAGCAGGGCCTCGATTCGGTGGAAATTCGTGGACAGGACGATTGGCGGGCCGTTGCGCTCAGGAAAACAGAAAGACCCTAACAAAAACAGCGCCCCGGGTGTTGGGGCGCTGTGTGACCGACCTGTGGACTTCGCTAGGCTTGTTCTCGAGAACCTGTCGTCTGCTTCCTGAAGCGGTACGTGATACGACCGCGGGTCAGGTCATAAGGGGAGAGTTCTACCCGGACCCTATCCCCGAGCAAAATGCGAATATAGTACCTTCTCATCTTGCCCGATAGATAAGCCAGCACTTCGTGATCATTCTCGAGCTTTACCCGGAACTGAGTCCCGGGAAGGGCTTCGACAATGGTCCCCTCCATGACGATTTTCTCTTCTTTCTTTCCCATACATTACCTCCGCAGGTCCCGGGCGGGGATTCAGCATCTCCGACCCAGCCTGCACTGCCTAGCGACCTGGCGTTACTTTCCTCTCGCGCCGCTTCAAGCGACGAATCGCCTTCTTGCGTTGGATGCGGCGCAGCTCGCTCCTCGATACAAACCATCGTTTTCGACGGACGGTGCTCAAGATACCGCTCTTCGCCACCTTCTTGCGGAAGCGCTTCAGCAGTTGCTCTTGAGATTCATTGGGTCTGAGTACAACCGTGGGCAATTAAACTCACCACCTTCCATCGACAGATTGCCGGCTGGCCTATGCCGCGTCACCGACGAGTTCGAGATCTAGCCTTTCTTTGACAGGATCGAATTCGACGACCCGAACCTCGATTTCCTGTCCTTGGGCCAGCGTTCCCTGGCCATCGGGGGTTTTCAACAATCCTTCCAACTCATCTGCGACCTGGATAAAAGCGCCGCTGGAGGAGATCACCGTAACCTTACCGGGCAACACCTGGCCAGCCTCAAAACTCTCGCGGTTGGCCTGCCATGGGTTCGGTTGAAGCCGTTTCAAGCTCAACCCGATGCGGTTGCTCTCCGGGTCGAGCCTGATGACAAGCGCTTCGACCTTCTCGCCGACTTTGACGACGCTGGATGGATCTTCAATCCGCATCCACGAGAGTTCCGAGATGTGGATCAACCCATCCGCACCGCCGATATCGACAAAGGCGCCGAACTCCCTCAGGCTGGTGACCACGCCAGTGCGGGTCTCCCCTTCCCTGAGCGTCCGGATGATTTCAGCCTTTTGTGTTTGACGCCACTGGCGGATCGCCTTCCGTTCTGAAAAAACCAGCCGCCTTCGCTGTGGGTCAACTTCGATAATCTTGAAGGGCAGGCACTCACCGACCAGTTGTTGCAAGTGGGTGAAGCGAGCATCCTCATCCAATCCACGCGGCAGGCTGCTCAAATGTGACGCCGGTACGAAGGCTACCAGGTGACCAAAAGGCACCAGCAGCCCGCCTTTGTTGAATCCGCTGGGCTTGGATTCAATGATGTCGTCATTTTCCATCACGCGGCGCGCTTCGAGCCAATCCCCGCTCTCGCGCGCCTGGGAAATCGACACCAGCAGGTTGCCATCAGCATCAACCGGATCAATCACCATGACGGCAGATGGTGTCACCCAGCTCGCAGCTGAACTCGTCCTGGTTCAGCTTCTCGAGCTCCGTGCGCGCGATCACGCCATCGCGTTTCATGCCCAGGTCAACGATGATCCCACCCGCATCCTTGGCAATTACGATCCCCTCGAGCAGGTCTCCCCGCTCAGGGGTGGCGTGGAGGTCCTCCTCGGCCAGTAGTGCGGCGAGGTCATCCCCTGCTTCGGTCATCCCCGATTCCCCCCGGGTAGAAATAAAAATCCTGGCCTGCGCATTCTCCGGGCGGCCAGGTCATCAACCTTGTCCGAATTTTTACGAATGAGAGTGGTCGCCTGTGCTTGCTCACTCCTCTTGGTCTACTCGCGAAAACCCAATCCGCTGGCCTGCGAACGCACGCTCATTATACCCAGCCCATTTTGGGTTGTCAAACCTCGGGGATCTTTGCCCCAGCTATCCGGGTTCGTCCAGCAGGATCCGGTCCGCACCGGCATCGATCTCCCACGGGTAAACGATGTAGGCATCCGTCACCGCAGCATAGTAGTCCGGACGCAGTTGTCCGAATAAGTTCCGGTTGGGGTTGTAATGCAAGACACAGGTCTGCGGGTAGCCGCCGGCCGCTGCCACCCTGCCCCGCACGGCGGTGATCGTCCTGCCTGAACCCCAGACATCGTCCACGATCAAGATTTCACGCCCGCGCAGCCGTTCGTCGTCCGGGAACTGGATGAACTTCGGCCAGGCGAGCAGCTTTGCGCTCTGGCGCTCCATCTCGAAGGGAAAATCAACTGCGGCGGTGAGGACATCCTCCAGGTCGAGCGCCTCGCACAACATCCCACCGGGCACAATTCCGCCCCGGGTGATAATGACCATGGCGTCAAATTCAGTTACAAACTGGGGCAGCAGGTGATCGATTAGCCGGTTCACTTCATCCCAGCTTATGAGTTCCCGTCTTGAAGTCATTCCACCTCATCATGCACAAGGAATAGAAGGCAGATGATAGCACCGCCTGAGTAGGCCTACAAACGACGCGAGTCCTGCTGCCATGCGGCTCCTGCCAAAGGCTGCTGGATTGCGGTTGCCTGGTTCCGATGCGGCCTGCTGGCTAGAGCGCCTTCATCAAGTCGAGGAATTCCTCCCACTCCTCCTGGAAGAAATGCATCGTTACCGTACCAAGTTCCACGTGGATGGTGGTCTCACCGTCCGGTTCTTCTGCCTTCCAGATCAGGTAACGCGGTGTCTCGGCCAACGTTTGGGTGGGGATCTCGTCCTGGTCAGTCATGATGCTCTCCTTCTTGCTCGATATCTGCATAGGCTGCAAGCACTTCAACAAGGTTGTGCAAGCTCTCTCCAGAATACTCCCCCTCCCCCAACTCATCAAGGCGGTAAAGCCGCTCGTAGGGAGACAGCACAAACCCCTCTGCGGAAATCAGTTCCTTTACCCGCCGCATGACACGCTCGCGTTTCTCGCCCGGCCAGTTCCAGGTCATCTTGGTCCAGTATATGCGGTATGAGAATCCCGGTGATGGGCTGGTCGGCGCTCGCCGGCGGATGAATCGGTTCCAGAACCCCTGCAGCTTAGCCAGCATGCCGCTCCACCCATACACGAGACGCACCCGCGTGCAAGAATGCACAGCTGGCTGCAGTCAAGAAAGACTGCTGTCTCGATCGGTTCACCCGGCGCATGCGGGGAGAAACCCTGGCCAAGGCAACCTCACGCTCTGAACCCTGTTCGCTGGTCAACGGTCAGGGCGCCTGAAGCGAGCCTGGACGGCTCGCAGAGCTCGCAGGAGCATCGGATCCTGGATGGGGACCTCCCGCAGGATGTCAGGCGGAGGGTCCCAAGGAGGGAGATCAAACATCTTCCGATAGGCATAGCGCCCGAGCAGGATCAAGGAAGCCATGGTGGGTGACGAAAGCAGCAAGCCCAAGACGCCAGCCAGCGTCGCCCCGATGAGCAGCCCAATCAGGATGATGACGGGATGCAGGCGGAGCGAAGTCCCCATGATGCGGGGGATGAGCAGGTAATCGATCGCCTGGTCGAGCACGATGACGCTGATCACGACCAGCACCGCATGGCCAAAGGGCGTCATCCCCAACCAGTTCCCTGGCTGGAACAATGCTACCAGCGCTGCGATGAGCCCGGCGGTCGTCGGGCCAACGATCGGGGCAAATTTGGCGATCCCTCCCAGGACACCCAGGCCCAGTGAAAACCTCAAGCCCAGGATGGACATGAGCATCCACGTCAGGATCCCGGTAAAAAGCACCACCAGGAGCTGCCCGCGCAGAAATGCCCGCCAGATCCGTGAAAGCGAGAGGCGCAGACGCTGGAAATCCTCTTCGTATCCAGGGATCGCAACGCCAAGCAGCACTCTTCCGGATTTGCCGGTAATCGAATGTCATGAAATACGAAATGGCGACGATGAAGAAGAGACGTGTCAGCGTTTCAATCGCCCCGGTCGCAAACGAAGCGACCAGACCCGCTGGCATCACGCAGGAGGGGTTGGATCGTCGCCAGGAGTTGATCGCCCAAGGCTGCCAGGTCAAACTGAGAGAAATCGATGCTCCAGGGTCCGATTGCATAATCCAACTGGGCCGATCGAAGTGAGCAGGGTAGGCAGATCCCCGAAGAAGCGCACGACGATGAGCAGCAGGGACTGCAGTTGTGCGATGACCGTCACGCCGGTCGCGGTCGAGGCGCCCAGGATCACCAGGACGACCCCCAACATGACCAGGTTCGTCGCCAAACCCCATGTCAGCTTGAGCCGCAGGTGCAGGAATTGGACGAGGGGGACAACCAGGAAGGAGAGGATTGCGGCCAGCAGGATGAGCGGCAAAAGGTGGCCCAGGCGCCACAACACGAAGGCCGCAAGCATGAGCAGCGCGAGGGCGACCATGGCCTTGGTCGTGGTCCCCCAGCGCGGCGAAATTGGATCTTCACTCATCGCTGTCTGGCCTGCTGGCGCTGCGCTCCCGCAACCGCTTGGCCATGTTTGATAAGCTGCGTGCTCGCCCTCGATAATCGACTGCTTTGAACACGCCGCTCGAGCGCAGGCGCCGGCTTGGCAGGCATGTCGACGACCTTGCTGTACACATACGACAGGTAGAGACGAAGCGTCGCCACGAATGGAGAAGCGAGCAAGATGCCGAAGATGCCGGCCAGGGCCCCTCCTGCGAGCACCGCCATGAAGACGATCAGCGGCCGCAGGTTCAGGCTTTCGCCCAGGATGCGAGGGACCAAGACCGTGTTCTCAATCTGCTGGATGACGGTGAAGATGGCGACGATCAAAAGAGCGTAGGCGAATGGCGCAAGCATGAAGGGATTGCTCGGCTGGAAAAGCGCAACCAGGACCGCGACCAGCGCGCTGATCACCGGTCCAAACATGGGGACAAGCTCGAGCAAGCCTGCGATCAGTCCCAGGACAATCGGGAAGTCCAATCCCTACGATGAGCATGGCGATGGAGACGATCACGCCTATCACAAGACCCAGGAACACCTGGCCGCGCAGGAACGCACGCCAGATGTGGTTCGTCTCCCCCAGAAGGAAGTTCGCATCCTTGCGGTACGCCTCCGGCGCCAGGGCGAGAAGCGTCGGCCGGATCAAGTTGAAGTCCATTAACAAGTAAAAGGCGATGACCATGACCAGCAAGAAGCCGGTTACGGCTGAAGCCGCAGCCAGGGCGACGCTTCCGAGCACGGTCCCTGCCTGGGATAACAGTGGGCTGAGGGATGAAGCAAGGCTGTTCAGGATCGGCGCGAGGTTGATCGTGGAGAAATCGAGCATCCAGGGTCCGAGCTGAACTTTTAGATTGGCCAGGCTCTCGATTTGGGCCGGTAGCTGCTCGGCGATGCTGACCAGGTACTGCGCCAGGCTGACGATCCGTTGAGAAAAGGTGAAGCCGAGTCCCGTGGTTGCGCCCAGCACCAGGAGGACGAAGGCAAGCATGACCAGCACCGCGACGAGTCCTCGCTGCATGCCGGTCCTGGCAACGATCTTTGTGACCAGTGGGTGAAGCATGTAGGCGATGAGCAAGGCGATGGTGAAACTCACCACCAGGCTGCGCAGCAGGTAGAGGACGAGCAGCCCGAAGAGCGCGACCAGGACGCCCAATCAGCAGCCGGGTTCCTGGCTGCCAGGGCGGTGAATGGATGTCTGAAGGTTGGATCGTGTCCGACATACGATATCCCACCATTCGTACTTGGACCGGCGGTTCATGCTTGCCGGGTACCGCAAATCACCGATGAAGCTATTCTATCCAATCGACGTGCGAGGTACAAATATCAGCCGGGCATCCATAATGCAGGACGCCCCCTGGGATGCGGGGGCGCCTGATAAAGAAGCGAAGTGGCAGGATCTTCTACCTGCGGTTCCTGTCTTGTGATCCACCGCCGCGCCGGCTGCCACCACTGCGGCCCCCGCTGGAGCGCCCCTTGGGTTTCTGGTCACGTGCCATGGCTTCCTCTGGCGTCCAACCCTCGAGGACGGCTTGCCGGGAAAGGCGGATCTTTCCGCTCGGGTCGATGTTGGTGACCATCACGGTAATCTCGTCGCCAACACGGGCCACGTTCTCGACCTTCTCGACGTGTTCGCTGTCCAGTTGGGAGATGTGCACCATGCCATCGATCCTGGGCAGGATCTCGACGAAAGCGCCGAAATCGGTCGTCCTTACGACTTTACCGGTGTAGATGCGTCCCAGGACGGCTTCCTCGGTCAAGCTTTCAACCATGTCGCGCGCCATTTGGGCGCCTTCCTGGTTGACGGCCGAGATGAAGATTGTGCCGTCATCCTCGATGTCGATGCGGGTGTTTGTCTCTTCCTGGATGCTGCGGATGACCTTCCCACCCGGTCCGATGATCGCGCCGATTTTCTCGGGATCGATCTTGATGACCGTCATACGCGGTGCATGCGGTTTGAGATCAGCCCGGGGTTCGGGGATGGCGGCCTCGATCTTATCGAGGATGTAAAGGCGTGCATCTCGGGCTTGCGCTAACGCCTGGGACATGATCTCCGACGTGATGCCCTTGGTCTTGATGTCCATCTGCAGTGCGGTGATCCCCTGCCGGGTGCCGGCAACCTTGAAATCCATGTCACCGAGATGGTCTTCGAGCCCCTGGATGTCGGTGAGCACGGCGTAGCGTTCACCATCCTTGATCAAGCCCATGGCGATACCGGCGACAGGCTTGCGGATGGGCACGCCGGTATCCATCAAGGCGAGGGTTGAACCGCAGACGGAAGCCATCGAGGTCGAGCCATTCGACGAGAGCACTTCGGAGACGAGGCGCATCGTGTACGGAAACTCATCGGGTTCAGGCAGCACGGGCAGCAGCGCCCGTTCCGCCAGCGCGCCGTGGCCGATCTCCCGCCGTGAAGCGCCCCTCAAGAAACGCGTCTCCCCGACCGAGAACGGCGGGAAGTTGTAGTGGTGCATGTAGCGCTTCTCCTCGCGCGGCGACAGGCCGTCGAGTTCCTGGCGTTCGCGGGGTGTGCCAAGCGTAGCCAGGGTCAGGACCTGGGTCTCACCGCGTGAGAACAGGCCGGACCCATGTGCACGCGGGCTGAACCCGACTTCGGCGCTGATTTCCCGGATGTCACTCATGCCGCGCCCATCAGGACGTTTGTTGGCGGATAGGATTTGCTCGCGAACTGCGGCCTTGTGCAATTCATCAAACGCATTGCGGACGTCAGCAGCCTGAAGCTCTCCGTCCTCGCCGGCGAGCGCTTCGAGGGCTTCGCTGCGCAGGGTATTCAGGGCTTCGTCCTGTTCAGCCTTGTTGTACTCCCCTGCCACCATGGTCGTCATCCGGTCGCCGAGCCATTCAGCTACCCGCTGGGTGATGCTGGCCTCGAGTGCGAAGGATGGGTAGACACGTTTCTCCTTGCCGACCGACTTGCTCATCTCAAGCTGGAGATCGATCATCGGCTTGATTGCGTTCTGGGCGGCTTCGAGCGCCTCCACCACGATTTTCTCTTCGACTTCATTTGCGCCGCATTCAACCATGAGCAGCGCGTCGGCCGTCCCAGCGACGCGTAAATCAAGGTCTGATTTTTCAGCTATCTGGTAGGTCGGATTGAAGACGAAATGATCCTCGACCCGCGCGATGCGGACGGCGCCTACGGGCCCTCCGAAGGGAATATCCGAGATCATGAGCGCGGTTGAGGCGCCCAGCAGCCCGAGCATGTCGAGCGGCGTTTCCCCATCAGAGGAGAGTGCGTAAAGGATGATTTGTACATCATTGCGCATGTCTTTGGGGAATAAGGGGCGGATCGCTCGATCCGTGAGGCGCGCCATGAGGATTGCTTCTTCAGTCGGCCGCCCTTCCCGCCGGAAGAACGACCCGGGGATGCGCCCGCCTGCGTACAGGCGTTCCTCATAGTCGACCGTGAGAGGGAAGAAACCGATCCCCTCCCTTGTTTCCTTGCTCATCGTCGCCGTTGCCAGGAGCACGCTGTCTCCCTGACGAACGGTGACGGCGCCGCCGGCCTGGCCGGCGAGCTTGCCCGTGGCAATCGTAATTTCCTTGCCATCCAGGCTGGTGCGGAACGTATGTTCCTCGTTCATGACTACCTCCCGCACCCGTTTTCAGTTGTGGGTCAGGGACTGGAGGGCAACATTCAATCCGAGAAATGCTTGAATGGTGTTCTCCAATACCTAACCCGCCGCCATGTACGGGTGCACTGCTATGTTTGGGCTTTGGTAGAAAGCCCCGGATTAAAAAATTGGACGAGCCAGGGTGAGAGAACCACCACTTGCTCGTCCAACAACGTCCTTACTTCCGCCGGATGCTTAGCCGGTCTGTAACTGCCAGGTAGCTTTGTGCATCCTTGCGCTTCAAGTAGGCCAGAAGCTTCCGGCGCTGCCCAACCAACTTGAGCAAACCCCGGCGTGATGACTCATCATGTTTATGCGCGCGCAAGTGGTCGGTCAGTTGGTTAATGCGCGTCGTGAGTATCGCAATCTGAACTTCTGGTGAACCCGTGTCTGAATCGTGCCGGTGGAACTCGTCGATCAATTTATCTTTCTCTTGCTTTGTCAAAGCCACGACATCTGCTCCTTTGCAGGTCACCCAGTCCTCAGCCTAAATTCGCGACAGCCAGGGACCGGTCAAGTCATCCGGATCAGGCCGATTATACCAGATGCGCTCCCAGCCGTTGGTTAGAGCGCCTGCAGTAACTCTTCCTGAACTCCGGGTGGGAACACGCCCAGGATCTTCCGGATCCAACGCTTTGCCTCTGGGTCACGCTTGAGCTCGTCCAGCAGGAATTGGGCGCTTTCCTGGGGAGATCGGCGGGCGAGCGCCCGCAGCAAGTCTTGAAAAGCAGGGAGGCTGGCCTTGCTTATACTGCCTTGGAGCACCGCGCAGCAGGCGAAAGACACGCGGGAGATGCCCGTCGCCCGCGTATCCCTCTACCAACTCCAGCAAACCAAAAAGCGCCAGCTGTTGGACCGTGGCGGCGGGATGCCGCATCCAGGCGTTCAAGCCCTTCCATGGGATTTCTTCAACGGGGCGGGCTGACAGCTTCAATCCCTCGGCAGCCATCCAATGCAAAACTTCCTCGTCGTCGCAGTCCGCTGCCCACGCTTCAAGATGGATCGAGGCCAAAGACGGTGCCACGCCTGACAGCAGGCTTACGGCCACCATGCGGGTTTCACGATAGTTCATCTCCCACAGCATCGAGCTGCTCTCGAGGCGCATTCCTTCAGGAAAATCCGGCTCAGTTTGGATCGAGCGTTTGATCGCCTGAAGCACCGGGCGAGGGACGCGCAAAACCTTGCCAAAGATCAGCGTGTCGGAAGCTTTTGCCGAACGGCGGGTCCGGTCGGCATAGAATTCGAGGATCTCAAACAGCCTGCGCACACAGAGCTGAGGCTCATCTTTTACCGCAAGCGCCGCCTGTAATCTGCTTCTCCAGCTGGGTCGGATTGATGGCAGGCATGCTTTATACAATCCCAACAGGATGGAGTCGGGATATCTTCCTGGGTGAAGTAGATCATTTCAACCGCCGGGCTACGGCCTCAGCGAGCGGTTCCAGCCAGATATGCTCGAGCTGGTGCGCGCGTGTTTCCAGCAATGGGCCCGGGGTGGCGGCGATCAGGTCGAGCCATTCTTGAAGAAACCGCCACATCAGAGCGTGATCCCAGACCATCTCCCAGCGCTCAGCCTCCCAGACATGTCCATTCCTCTCCTGCAACCCTTGCCGATAGCGGGCGATAATCGTGTCTTCTGGCAGGGGAAGCTGCTCATACCACCAACGGCTTTTGATGATGAAAGTGAGCAAGTCAATGACCCCTGGTCCGACCCCGGTGAGCTGCCAGTCGAACACGAGGCTCTCCCCGCCTGACTGTACGGCGATGTTTCCCGGCCAGTAATCTCCATGCAGCAGGGTCATGGGTTCCAGCCGCAGGGGGGCCGTGATTTCGTCCACGTTCTCGATCAGCGTCGCCAGCAGCTGCATGCGGCCGGGGTTTTCCACCAGGGCACGCGGGGTCCCTTCCTGGATGACCCTCTGGAGCGCTTGCGTTGCGGCCGTAACATGGATGTCGTAATCCGCCTCCAGGGGGTGGCTCAACCAGGCGAAGGCATCGAGATCCGCCCCCAGGTTCCAGAAGCGGTCGTGGAGGATGGTCAAATCATCGATGGCGGCCAGGTAGTGGCCCTGCTCCCAGGTCTCTGGCTCCATGCTGTCTGCGATGAACTCGAGGATGAGCCAGTCGCCGAAGGGCGAGCCGGCAATCAAATCCGGCGTCCGTAAGGGGAGATGCCTGGCCAGGGATTGGTAGACCCCGACCTCCCTGCGACCTGCGCCTGCCAGACCCGCCCGGGTCGTACCAAGCGGCTCCTTCAACACGAGCTTGATCGTTCCGCGCGCCCGTTTTCCGGCGTAGCCAACCTGCAATCCCTGGATTCGCCCGATGGAGGGCCTGCGCTGCGGGAGCGGGAACGACTCCAGCTCGACGACGTGAACCGTCGTGTCCTCCAACTCCCGCCGCAGGCCGGCGGTCAGGTTCGCCAGCGAGAATGGCCAGGGCCAGGGTTCTTGCCGTCTTATCGGGTTGGCTGGTTGACAACATGCAGGCTTCCCATTTGGAGTACCACTCCGCGTCGTTTCACTGGATGCCCCAGCGCATTCAGCCCCGCCCCTCATCCTGTGGCTCACCCCAGGTGCGGGTGTAATTCTGTTTCAGCTTGGTCAGGGCTGCGGTTTCCAGATCGATCCCGGCGGTATGTGCCAGCTGCAGGAGATAAAGCAGGACATCGGCCAGCTCACCACCCAGCGCGTCCAGATCGACATCACCCTCTCGCCACTGGTAAAGCTCGAGGACTTCTGCCGCTTCGATCGACAGCGAAATGGCCAGGTTGCGTTGGCTCTGGAGCTTGGGCGTGTCCGCATCGTACCAACCCTGTGAAGCGACGAAATGGTTCATCTCCTCGGTGAGTTCTCGCAGCTCCATCGTGGAAGCCTCCTTCGTACCGCATGCAGGTGAAAGCCCTGGCCGGCAACCCCCGCAGATGGTTGGAATCTAGGACGATTATAAAACCTGGCTCGAAGGGCAGCAAAACGAACACGCCCGTGCAGGCTGCACGGGCGTGCTAATCTGGACCCGTTTCAAGTTCTAGGCTCTGCTTCTTTCGCCAGCTGCGGCTTGCAGCTCTTCAAGCTTGCTCAAGCGTTCCCACGGCAGGTCGAGATCGTCACGTCCGAAATGCCCGTACGCCGCAACTTGCTGGTAGATCGGGCGACGAAGCTTCAGGTCACGAATGATCGCACCCGGACGCAGATCGAAGACCTGTTCGATGAGCGCGCTGATTTCCGTATCCGGGATGACCCCTGTTCCAAAAGTCTCGGTAAAGATCGAGATGGGATGGGCGACCCCGATGGCGTAGGCCACCTGGATTTCGCACTTTTCAGCCAGACCGGCAGCCACGATGTGCTTGGCAACCCAGCGGGCAGCGTAGGCCCCGGAGCGGTCGACCTTCGTCGGGTCCTTGCCGCTGAAGCAACCCCCGCCGTGGCGACCCATCCCGCCGTAGGTATCGACGATGATTTTTCGGCCAGTGACGCCTGAATCGCCTTGAGGCCCACCGATAACAAAGCGCCCGCTCGGATTGACGAAGATCTTCATCCTGTCATCCACCATGCTCTCAGGAATTACCGGCAGGATCACATGTTCCATGATCCCTGCCTGGATCTCCTCATGGGAAACCTCGGGCGTGTGCTGCGTGCTTACGAGCACCGTATCAACCCGTACTGGTCGGCCGTACTGGTACTCAATCGTCACCTGTGATTTTCCATCCGTCCTGATCCAATCCAGGATATTTTCCTTGCGCACGGCCGCCAGGCGGCGGGTGAGCAGGTGCGCGAGATGGATCGGCATGGGCATCAGCGTCTCGGTTTCATTGCAGGCATAGCCGAACATCATGCCCTGGTCGCCGGCTCCGAGCGTCTCGACTTCCTCCTGGCTTACATTACCATCACGGATCTCGAGCGCCTTGTTGACCCCCTGGGCGATGTCACCGCTTTGCTTGGAAATCGCGAGCTTGAACACCGCAGGTATTGCCGTCAAAGCCTTTTTCGCTGTTATCGTAGCCGATGCCAGTGATGACTTTGCGGGCGAGTTCATCGAAATTGATCTGTGCGTCGGTCGTGATCTCGCCCAACAGCATCACGAAACCCGTCTTCGTCGCCACCTCGCAGGCGACGCGTGAGGCCGGGTCCTGCTCCAGGCAGGCATCTACGACAGCATCGGAGATTTGATCGCAAAGTTTGTCGGGGTGGCCCTCGGTGACGGATTCCGAGGTGAAAACAGCGCGTGGTGAAGTCATGAACGTCATACTCATTGCGTCCTCCCTTAAAGAGTATCGCCCCTTCCCGGTGTGAGAAGGGGCGTCATGACGCTCGTGGCCTCCCTCTCATCTTCCAGCACTCACCTGGCGGAATTGGCACCACACCCAACATTCGGTAGGTTGCCGAGGTTTCACAGGGCCGGTCCCTCCACCTCTCTTGATAAAAGTGCCCAGGGGCTATTGATTTGTCGCCGTAAAGTATACTATCGCCGCTGGCGGCTGTCAATTTGGACCATATTAGGTGAGTATGACCCATGACCCCTTGACAGAAACCTCAATCATGAGAAGACTTAGAGCGTGACGAACAACCCCCGGCGAGCTCGAATTGAAATCGAAAGAGGCGCCCGCATCAGCCCCGTCGCAAGGGCTTCAAAGATTCCTCAACCCCGCTTCGGGGATGGGCGTTTTGGCGTTCATCATGCTGGCGCTCGCTCCTGGTCGTCCTGCGTATTCAAGCCGCCGATCAAACCGCGATCGAGGGCAGCGTCCTCGACAAAAGCACCCGGCTTCCCATCCCGGACGCGCAGGTCACGCTCGATCTGTTTGGGTTCTCGACGACCACCGGCCCGGATGGCCGCTTCCGCTGGAGCGCCGTCCCGCTCGAGAGCGGACCTGCAGACCGCCACGATCCGCATCTCCCGGCCTGGGTACGGTGATTGGACGCTCCAGGATGTCCGTGTATTGCGGGATGAGACGCTCATCATCGAAGCCGAGCTCACCCAGGAACCCCAGACGATCATCATCCCGCCCCTCCCCGGCTCCCGGCCGGCGGGTTTCGCGGCCGAATCGGACATCCCCCACTTGCTGCAGATGCTGGGCGGTGCCGAGGACATTGCCATACCGGACACCATTCGTGTGCGGGTGACCGGGAACCCATACTGCAATACCGGGCTGCCCTACACGGTGGAGACGATCGATTTCAAGGAGTACGTCAAGCACGTCCTGCCAAACGAGTGGATCCCGAGCTGGCCGTGGGAATCGCTGCGGGCGGGGGCAATGGCGGCCAAGATGTACGCATGGTACTGGATCGCGCTGGGCGGAAAGTGGAACGACGCCGATGTCTACGACAGCACCTGCGACCAGGTCTACAACCCGGCCGTCTCCTACGCCAGCACCAACCAGGCCGTCGACGACACGTGGAACTGGCGGCTGACGCGCGCCGACCAACTCATCCAGACCCAGTACCGGGCTTACGAGTACCAATGTGGCAGCGCCGACTGCATGGGACAGTGGGATTCCCGCGATTTAGCTTTAAGCGGCTGGACCTGGGATGAGATCCTCTTTTCCTTCTATGAAGGGACCCAGCTTACCGAAATCTGGGATCCACCGGGCGGATATTCGCTCCGCTATGACGGCATCTACAACGACAACGAAAACCGGGTGCTGATCGCCGTCGACGATCCGGCTGACAATGACCCTGGACCTCCCGCGGATATTGGTGCGGCGGACTTCACGCTTGAGTTCTGGGTCAAAGCCAGCCCGGGTGAAAACAACGCGCCGGCCGCCGCCTGCGGTGAAAATACAGCCTGGCTGCAGGGCAATTTGCTCTTCGACCGCGACCGGATGGACGCAGACCGGGATTACGGCCTGTCCCTGGCCAATGGGCGGGCGGTATTCGGCGTCTCCGGCGAGGGGACGGGCGATCTGACGCATCTGTGGATCCAGCAACCTGGCCGATGGCGCGTGGCACCACCTGGCCGTCCAGCGCCGTCTTTCTGACGGCTACCTGTGGCTATTCGTGGATGGCAACCTCGAAGCGGAGGGGGATGGACCGGACGGGGACGTATCCTATCCCGACGATTATCTCCCGGGCAGCACCTGTGGTCCCTCTGGCACGGCTCCCTGCACCCCCTTTGATCCCTTCCTGGCGCTCGGGGCAGAGAAACACCGGCAGTCCGCTGGCTCGCCTTCATTCAACGGCTGGCTGGATGAGGTCCGCTTCTCCAGTGTTTTGCGGTACAGCACAGATTTCACGCCGCCTGCCCTGCCGTTCACAGCCGATGCGGATACAGCCGCCCTCTACCATTTCGACGAAGGCGTCGGCAACCTGATCCATGATAGCTCGGGAGCGAGCGGTGGTCCGAGCGATGGCGACCGGATTTACGGGGGCGCCATCAATGGTCCCGAATGGAGCCTGGACACCGCCTGGTACGTGCCGCCCCCCACCCCCACACCGACGCCGACCAACACGCCTACCCCGACGAACACACCCACGCCGACCCCGACCGCCACTCCGCCTGCACAGGGGCGAACCACCTGGTTCCTCGCGGAAGGCTTTACCGGCGCCGGGTTCAGCACCTTCATCCTGGTCCAGAACCCCAACCCCACCCCGGCCGACGTCACCGTCACCTACATGCTCGACGACGGCACCAACCTCACCCGCCTGCACACCGTGCCCGCCAACAGCCGCTACACCATCGCCGCCCATGACCCGGCCGAGGTCGGCCCCGACCAGGCTTTCGCCACCCGCCTCGACTCCGACCAGCCCGTCATCGTCGAGCGCGCCATGTACTGGCCCGACGACGGCCACGACACGATCGGCCTGACCGGCGCCAGCAGCACCTGGTTCCTGGCCGAAGGCTTCACCGGCGCCGGGTTCAGCACCTTCATCCTGGTCCAGAACCCCAACCCCACCCCGGCCGACGTCACCGTCACCTACATGCTCGACGACGGCACCAACCTCACCCGCCTGCACACCGTGCCCGCCAACAGCCGCTACACCATCGCCGCCCATGACCCGGCCGAGGTCGGTCCCGACCAGGCTTTCGCCACCCGCCTCGACTCCGACCAGCCCGTCATCGTCGAGCGCGCCATGTACTGGGCCGGCGGCGGGCACGACACGATCGGCCTGACGTTCTGCCAGCGATACCTGGTTCCTGGCCGAAGGCTTCACCGGCGCCGGGTTCAGCACTTTCATCCTGGTCCAGAACCCCAACCCCACCCCGGCCGACGTCACCGTCACCTACATGCTCGACGACGGCACCAACCTCACCCGCCTGCACACCGTGCCCGCCAACAGCCGCTACACCATCGCCGCCCATGACCCGGCCGAGGTCGGCCCCGACCAGGCGTTCGCCACCCGCCTCGACTCCGACCAGCCCGTCATCGTCGAGCGCGCCATGTACTGGGCCGGCGGCGGCCACGACACGATCGGCCTGACCAGCTGCCAGCAACACCTGGTTCCTGGCCGAAGGCTTCACCGGCGCCGGGTTCAGCACTTTCATCCTGGTCCAGAACCCCAACCCCACCCCGGCCGACGTCACCGTCACCTACATGCTCGACGACGGCACCAACCTCACCCGCCTGCACACCGTGCCCGCCAACAGCCGCTACACCATCGCCGCCCATGACCCGGCCGAGGTCGGCCTCGACCAGGCGTTCGCCACCCGCCTCGACTCCGACCAGCCCGTCATCGTCGAGCGCGCCATGTACTGGGCCGGCGGCGGGCATGGCACGGTCGGCTTCACGCCCTGACGGGGCTCTTTCGGCACGATTTATGCATATATGTCAGGGGTACTGCGGGCGCATTGTTCAACCATTCGGCTTTCGGTACCATTTCAATTGTGTCCGGGAGCCCTTCAGTCGGGTTCAGGAATGCTTGCACGTCGATCTCCATCTGCACATGACACGCTGCTGGGGACTAAGGAAAATTTATGCAGGACGGTACGGGCATCAGGCATAAAAAAATGGCTGCAAAATCGATCGCACCTGCGCTATTTCATAGCAGGTGTGGTCGTTGTCGCGTTGGCCGCAGCATTTGCCGTCCTCAACACCCAGATCGCCCTGGCCCGGCTGGTCTACCCGCTTGAAGGGGTTATCCGCAGCCCGGAGGGGATATCCGTCGAGATCCAATCCTCTCCCCCCACCCTGGCAGATGGACAATTTGTCTGGGGACCCAACGTCGGAAACTTCGACATCCGGGGCTTCCTGGAGAAACGCGGCTCACTGCTCGCGCCTTATGCAGCAGATATCGAAAGCTGGGCCCGCTATGCCACCATTAACCCGCGTGTTTTGCTCGCCGTGCTTGAGTTGAACTATGGCTACATAACCAGATTTGACACCAGCCTGGATCCCGCAGTTGTACGGCAGACGATCGAGGAAGCGAGCGCCGACCTCTCGCTCGCGTTCTACCAGCACCTTTACAATGTGGGATCGCGCCAGGAGCGTGGAGTCCAGCTCTTTGCGCAAGCGGTTCCTGAGTTCGAATTTGAAGATGGGGTAAAAGCGGATCTCATCTGGACCCCGACCTCGGGCACCTACGCCGTGGCGGCGCTGGCTGCAAAAGGTCATCTCCAGGGAGCCGGGGCGTCGATACAAGCGCTGGGCGGGTCGGAAGATTTCGACACCGTCTTCGGCTATTTCTTCCCGGATACGGACCCGCTTGATGCTTCGAATGATCTCGAACCTGATTCTCCCCCGCCAGACGATTTTTTCCAATTCCCATTCCCGCTGGATGCCACCTGGACTTTCTCGGGCGCCCACAGCTGGTCAGGCGGCAGCAGCTACCCGGATCGCTCGTCGATGGATTTCTCCACCCCGTGGTCGAATTACCCCAATTCGCCCTACAAGAACACCGTTGCAGCTGCGCCCGGTGATGCGGTCGTACGTGTCCCGGCATCAGGGCGGGCGCCCTGCTGGGTGGAAATCGACCATGGGGGAGGATGGACCACCCATTACTATCATCTCGTCAACATCGGCGCGAGCGGACCAATTGGACCCAAGAGTCAGAACCAGCTGATCGGCGGGATCGGCGTCGAACTCTGCAACGGAGGTTTTGCCACTGGCCCGCATGTCCACTTCGCCCTTTTTTACAACGGTGCCCCGTATGACCTGGAGGGGCTGAAATTATCGGGGTGGACCGTCCATGAAGGACCCCGCACTGAAAATGCATACAACACCGGCAGCCTCGAGCGCGATGGCGTCAGCATCTCGCCCTGGAATTGGATCCTGAACGACTACCTGAGCTATTACGGCAGTGGAAATTCCGGCAGCCTGTACTTCCAGGGCCACGACGAAAGCTCTGTCGACCGCTTGAAAATCCCCATTGACGACCCGGCGCGCTCCAACCCTGGGCCAATCATGGACCTCGGATTCCATGATTTCGTCCTGGAATGGTGGATGAAAGCCAACCCGGGGGATAACACCGCGCCCATCGTCACCTGCGGTGCGAACACGGATTGGAAGGCCGGCAACATCCTCTTCGATCGCAGCCGCTCGAATGGCGGCACGCAGTGGGGCGTATCCATCGCCAACGGGCGAGTTGTATTCGGGGTTACCAACAGCACTAATCAAAGCCGGACCATCTGCAGCACCACGGCAGTCGATGACGGTGCGTGGCATCATGTCGCCGTCCAGCGCAACCGGTTCGACTCGACGACCGGTGAGTATGCGGATGGTCAGCTGTGGCTATTTGTCGACGGCGTGCTCGAGGCGACAATCGTCGGTCCGGTCGGCGACATCAGCTATCCCGACTCAGCCCCTCCCGGAGCCACCTGCGGTGCAACCGGAAACCAGACCTGCAAAGATGATTCCTACCTGGTCGTCGGCGGTGCGAAGAACAACCAGGGTCTTGCGTTCAAGGGCTGGTTGGATGACATCCGCGGTTCCGCCTGGCTGCGTTACCTAGCCAGTTTCACGCCACCGACGGCCCCGCATGCAAAGGATAACCTGACCATCGCGTTATACAGGTTGGACAGCGGCAGCAGCAACGTCGCCTTTGATACCGGCGGATACGATGGCGGCACCAGCAACGGCTGGCTTTACTTTGGCGGGTCCCCGACTGGTCCAGTGTGGTCCTCGGAGAACCCATTCGGCGTCATCAACCCGACGAGCACGCCGACACCCACCGCCACCGGGCCAACGCCCACACCAACGCCGACGAACACACCCACGCCGACACCGACCGCCACCCCACCTGCACAGGGGCGAACCACCTGGTTCCTGGCGGAAGGCTTTACCGGCGCCGGGTTCAGCACCTTCATCCTGGTCCAGAACCCCAACCCCACCCCGGCCGACGTCACCGTCACCTACATGCTCGACGACGGCACCAACCTCACCCGCCTGCACACCGTGCCCGCCAACAGCCGCTACACCATCGCCGCCCATGACCCGGCCGAGGTCGGCCCCGACCAGGCGTTCGCCACCCGCCTCGACTCCGACCAGCCCGTCATCGTCGAGCGCGCCATGTACTGGCCGGACGACGGCCATGACACGATCGGCCTGACCGGCGCCAGCGACACCTGGTTCCTGGCCGAAGGCTTCACCGGCGCCGGGTTCAGCACCTTCATCCTGGTCCAGAACCCCAACCCCACCCCGGCCGACGTCACCGTCACCTACATGCTCGACGACGGCACCAACCTCACCCGCCTGCACACCGTGCCCGCCAACAGCCGCTACACCATCGCCGCCCATGACCCGGCCGAGGTCGGCCCTGACCAGGCTTTCGCCACCCGCCTCGACTCCGACCAGCCTGTCATCGTCGAGCGCGCCATGTACTGGGCCGGCGGGGGGCACGATACGATCGGCCTGACTTCTGCCAGCGATACCTGGTTCCTGGCCGAAGGCTTCACCGGCGCCGGGTTCAGCACTTTCATCCTGGTCCAGAACCCCAACCCCACCCCGGCCGACGTCACCGTCACCTACATGCTCGACGACGGCACCAACCTCACCCGCCTGCACACCGTGCCCGCCAACAGCCGCTACACCATCGCCGCCCATGACCCGGCCGAGGTCGGCCCCGACCAGGCGTTCGCCACCCGCCTCGACTCCGACCAGCCTGTCATCGTCGAGCGCGCCATGTACTGGGCTGACGGTGGGCATGACACGATCGGCCTGACCGGCGCCAGCAGCACCTGGTTCCTGGCCGAAGGCTTCACCGGCGCCGGGTTCAGCACTTTCATCCTGGTCCAGAACCCCAACCCCACCCCGGCCGACGTCACCGTCACCTACATGCTCGACGACGGCACCAACCTCACCCGCCTGCACACCGTGCCCGCCAACAGCCGCTACACCATCGCCGCCCATGACCCGGCCGAGGTCGGCCCCGACCAGGCGTTCGCCACCCGCCTCGACTCCGACCAGCCCGTCATCGTCGAGCGCGCCATGTACTGGGCCGGCGGTGGGCATGGCACGGTCGGCTTTACCCCTTAAACCAAAATAGACGCCAGGAAAACGGCGCCCATTCGTGAATCCCAACTCTGATTGGATTGTATTTCGTTAACCGTCTCTTACTTGATCGGTCCTTGGGATCAATTTGAACAGGTTTCCCACCGGCTGGTACTCGTAGATACGGGCCAGGTACGGGTCATACTCGACGTCGTACAGGCTGCGTTGCTCCCCGATAATTTCCAACAGCCCTTGTTCTGCCAGCAAGATTTGATCGACCGCGTCCTCGTAGGGGATCCCCTGCTTCCACTGGCTGTAGTAATTCGCTACCTCATACCGTGAGCGGTTGAAGATAACCAGGTCGGGGCGCAACCCCTCGACGTGTTGGTAATACTCGAGGATGACCGCTGTCGACCAGCGGCCGATGATGACCGAATCTTCAGGCACGGTCGCCAACACGCGTCTTGCGAACACGTCGGGGCCGTAATTCTCACTCTGGTCTATCCAGCCGTGATGCGTGGATCCAGCCAAGCCAAGCACGACAAGCAGGCCAAGAACATATACGCTGCTAGCGATCCGCCGTTCAGCGCTCGAGAACACCGCCAGGTCACCAAGCCACTGCATCGTCGCCTGGATCCCGATCGCGATAAACAACGCCCAGAGGTAAAAGGCTGGCAGGAACATCGTCGCCTTATCGACGACCGCATATCCGCTGAAAAAGAGGATGTTGATCGAGAGAAGCATGAGGATGGGAAGGGCCAAAGATCGCTTGCTTCGGAAGGACACGACAACCCCGACAACCCCAAGCACGAAGCCTACCAGGGTAAAGTTAGAGACAAATAAGCCAAAGCTCTTCCCCAATTCCATCAGGTAATGGGGGAAATCATACCCAAAAGCGAAGAACCGGTAAGCCTGGCCGCTCACCATCCACCACATCCCGGACAAGGTGGTGAGGTCCACATCGTAGTAGGTGCGGACATAGTTCAAAGCGGGATTGGCTGCGAAACGGATGGGGAAGTAGAGATAGGGGGTCAGGCCGAGCAGCACCCCCAGGATCGCAAACGGTAGAGAGCGCAGGGCCTGCCTGAATCCAACCCTGGCCAGGACGATCCATAGGATAAATGGGAAGATGAAGATACTGGTAACGTGGTTTGTCAAACTTAATCCGAAAATCAGGCTTACGACGAACAACCTGCCCGGGCTGGGATTCTCCCGCCACGCGAGCAGCGCAAGCAAGGTCAACCCCAGGAGCAACGTATGCAGGGTATAGACCTCGGCGACGATCGCCATACCCCAGAAGGTGTGTCCCAAGGCGAGCAGGAGTGCTGATACGCCAGCAGCAACCGTTGAGCGCGTGAGTGTATAGGTAAGCTTTCCGAGGACTGCCACGCTCAACACGCCCAGGAAGGCCGACAGCAGGTTTACACGCAGAGCGATTGAGCCAAGCGGGAAGCTGCTAAAGAGCTTACCGAGCAGCAGGTAGAGCGGGTATCCGGTCGGATGGACGATCCCGAGGGTATAGGCGCCAGTGACCAGCTCGGCGCTGTCCAGCCCGACGACACCCGGTGCCAGCGTGGAAACGTACAACCAGCTGGCGACGACAGCCGGTACCGCGATGGCCAGCAGCGCTCCGTTTATTCGATCCAGGAGGACCCGCGTGTAGTGTCTCAAGGCATTCCTATCATGGCGTTGGTGAGGGGAAGCCGTAAAGTTCGGGCAGCGGAAGCTCTTTCGGCAGGGCGTCTGCCGGGGTTTGGACCGGGACAGGCGTCTCACCCTCCGCCGCAATTCGCGTAAGCGCATAAAGCGATAGGTGCTGCAGAGCCGTACAGACTTGCCCCTCCTGCCACCCCGGTGAGGGCTCCAGATCCGACCATGCTGCCCCGCCACTTGATTCGATGTAATTCTGGACGATGAAGCTCGCCAATCCGTCGTTAATATCCATGACCTGTTCATCAAGGAGGAAAAAGCACAGCAGGATGGATCCCTGGAAAACAGGATCACCGTCCAGCTCACCATCCGGCCGTAGAATGAGCAGATCGACCGCGTTCAGGCGCTGCGCGGCTCCTTCCAGACGGAAGGGGATGAACTCGGACCTTCTTTCGAGGATCAGGAACTGCCCGGGACCAAGGTCAGCTCCCTCGGGGATGTACACGGCGACGCGCCCGTCTGTGCTTTGAACGAGATGATCGGTTGTGGGATCCAAGATTTCGCTTGAATCGCTGAGGGAAAAGAAATCGTAGGGTTCTGTTCCAACGGCTGGAGGACGTGCGAGCGAGGGCAGGGCAAGCACCACAACCACGGCCAGGAACACCAGGCAGGAAACAGCAAATATGATCCAACGCAGCCACGGTTTTACACCGGGTCGCTTCAGTTGGACCGGCTGCGTTTCCTCTAGGTTTGGCGTTGCCGGTTGCTTAATGGGATCCATGGCATCCAGGTTGCATGAAAGCAGCCTTCCAAAACGTGATGGCCCCGCATTCTCAGTTATGCGCTTCTGTGGCTTGTACCCTTCCCTCGAGTACTCCCCGAAGCAGGTGAATTTGCTCCTCTAAGGGGACATTGTACCTATTCGCCGGAAAAAGCGTCATTAGTCGTTTAGAGCTATTGCAATAAACATGCCGCTGCAAGGACGGGGGTTCAGGCGTTCCGGCAATGGTTTAGGCTGAATTGGGGTTAGTTGCCAGTGTGAGAATGCAGCTTGGGGAAGCCTTGTTCAAGGAGAGACTTCGATCTCGTCCGCAGCACGCCGATAGACCGTGATGTCGCCCCCGACCGGGTCTGCAAAATCGTCC
>CAVPZJ010000003.1:0-947867 GCA_963710255.1 uncultured Chloroflexia bacterium | reverse complement strand
AGACCATGCCTGCTGCAGCTTAATCTTGATCTGTCTTGATTTCTCGGCGATTGGAGGTGGAATACAGAAATTATCGGAAGGGGAGGCAGGGCAGGACGACTGCTTGAAATCTCCCTTCAGCCAACGCCTCGTTCGGCGAGGGTGACTGCGGCTAACGTCTGGGCCCGGCACATGCCAGAGGCCGTCTGCGAGATGGCAGCACCCACCTGGATCGAACACCAACGGGCACCGGGTTCACAAAATGAGCCCACAAAGAGTGCGGATGGAAGCAAGGTGAAAGGTTGTTGGCCAGGGAGGATCAGAGAGGATGGTCGCCACGTCGACCCTTGACAACTTAGGCCTTCTCATGGAAGACGTTAGGCGATCTTTTTGGTGGACAGGAACTAGTTACTTGCCCATGTAAGAGGTATACATTTGGATTGCAATACAAACTTAAACATTCTCTCTTCGTTCATGCTTGTATAATATGAAGGATCATTTGGATAATCCATTGGAATACTTTCTTCGATTACATCGATTGTTGGATCCGCAAATACCAAATAGATCGCTTCAATGAATGGATACTTGACACAAAGCATGGTTCCAGAATTGTCTATATCTACTAATAGCGTTATCGATATCCCTCGCTGAGGATAGGCTAAGAGCATTTGTATTCCGGTACCTTGACCGATTTCATCCATCAGGACGATCTCGGGAAAGCCGAGTTCCCGAAGCAACATACCTAGATCAAATCCCTTGGGAGAGCTAAGTGTGATTAGCCGAATAACTGAAACCTCATCAGATCCTTCAATCCACTGCGCACCGATCTCAAGGTAATAATCCCTGCCCCATTGAGCACGATTTAGATCATCTGATACAGCCCAAGCTACACGATCAGTGTCATGTTCAACAATTTTAAACTGCTTAAAGCCTAGGCGACCATAGAATTCGGGTAGATCAAGAATATTTGAATTTCCCGGAGTAATGCCGTTCCAACAAGGCAATGAACATAAGGGATCCTCAGTCTCGAAATTTAGCTCAAGTAGGCTTGTCATTTCATTGTTCGATAGTTCTTCAACATGATCAAGATTTGATGCCTCAAGTGTTGATTGAATATTTGGCCTGGGCGTAAATGTAGGTTTATTAGGTGTATCAGTTGGTATGGCAGCTTCACTCACAAAATCAGTTGGCGTGAGGGAGGGGAATGATTGATTCTCTCGATGTGGGACTTGGAATAGAATACTCTTGATGACGATTTGTGTGTGAGCACGAGGCAACTAGGCATGCAAGGATCAATAACATTTCAAGATATTTTATAAATCTCAATTTCCACCTAAGCATAGTGTCAAGATCGCCTAACAGCCTCGAGCTGAGCTGCCGGGGTCGCTACCTGGCCAGGAATTCCCGTCCCCGCTTTCGCTCCTTAGCCTGCAAATCGCGCAGCATCCCCGGTCACCTCCTGCGAGACGTTAGGCGGCATCCTATTTATTGATACTATCTGTGCTCAAAACGAAACATGGTTTCCCTGAACTGATGACCTGATCATAGATAGATTCATTCCCCCGAGGGCTCAGTGGAAGCATCTCGTCAAAACTGAGAAAAGCTGCTATCTGATCATCACTCCAATCATAGCCTTCCGCCCACAATACTAGCCCCGCATTACTATATTCACAGTAACTACCTCTAACGGCTTGGTCGCTTACGATATAGCTTGCAAGAATGTCATGATAAACAAGAGACAGAAATGGATCTTTGAAAAGCACTCGGTCTGGAATTCCGAAGTCGTTAAACATTCTCAGGATTCCATAACCACCGAATCTCATAGCTTCAGGGTCGATGTTTAACTCGATGATTACATCATCCTTAACACGAATGAATGTTGAAAGCCAGTAATCTAAGCCAGATCCTGTTAATGGTGGAAAGTAAAGCACGTATCCTTTCACGCCTTCGTCTGTGTCCCGTGATATTGGAGTATCTTCGAAGATGAACTGATTCTCAAAAGGGCTAAGGAGATAGAGAAATTCCTGGACAGTAGTTGCTCCTGGGGAAACACCCCACCAACAAGGTAAAGTACATCCAGCATTCGATCGGTAGTACTCATTGACCCAAGACTCTGGATATGGCAAGGCTGTACTCGTGAGAACTAACGCTGCAACCGTTGAGTAAAGCTGCGAATTATAAGTAGGCGAGGCTGTAGCTCGATTTGGATTTGGAGTTTTACTTGGGGGGTTGAGATTGGCTGTCAACGTTTCTTGATAATGCCGAGTTTTGTTAGCAGCCTCTGTATAAATCGGGAAGTATGTTGCTCTCTGAGTTTTGTATGCTTCAAGAGTTGCTGCAGCAGGGGTTATCTGAACTACAAATGAGGCGGGCGACGGAAGAATCTTGCTCAGGATTTGTCTGATTTCGAATGACACCACAGCCGGCAATGATTGCCGCAAAGAGCCCGATAACATAGCGCTTTGTCTTCATATATTCACACTAACTGAATGCCGCCTAACAGCCTCGAGCTGAGGCGCCGGGGCCACCCTGTTTGCCAGGAATTCCTGAACCGCACACCCGCTCCAACTCTAGAAAATGGCGCCGCATCCCCGGTCGCCTCCTGCGAGACGTTAGCGGGCGCCCGATTCCCACTCTCGCTGCTGGATTACCCCTTCACCGAGTATTTTCCATGGCGAATACAACTGGGACTTCGGATCTCTCCTGCGAATCTTGACCTTTCCAATGATCTCGAAACGAGCTTTTTCATGACGAAAACCGAATGGCATATACCACGAACAATCAATTCTTCCATCCCAACTATGATGAGTGAGTTCAAGCCAGTTCCGCTTTTTGAATACCTTTAACGAGGGGCGATCCTTGGACATGTAATCTAGAACGGCGATTAGATTCTTTCCATACTCAATATTTGAATGGTCCGCTTCAAGCACGAGGGCGGCTCCATACTGCCCATTGGACAACTTGACCGCCAGGCAGTCTCCAGCTGCGAATTTTGGAGGCCGTACGACGATCTTGGGAAATTTCTTAGGCTTGGTGTTTGGAGTAGTTATTTTTGCAACAAAGCGAGTTAATGCTTGTTTACGTTTCTCGTACATACGAGCCGAGGATTCTTCCCAAAGAGCTAACCCATTTCCTTTATCTAAGTCATCTTTCACTCGTGATAACACAGTTTCATCAAGGCCTCCGTAGGACCATTGTGATTCTGCAATCGCGATCCATACCAGGGGACCCTCATCTTTATCTTCAAGAGATTCAGAAAAATCGTTAAGTACAGCATTTGTCGCTCCTTCGAGGGAGCAACCGCTTTTCAAAGAATCATCAAATGAATTGATGACGTCGAGAACAAGATCATCCTGCTTGATCCCCACACCCCAACTTCCCATAATCACCTCTTAGGCGCCCGCTAACAGCCTCGAGCTGAGGCGCCGGGGTTCGTCCATCTGGCTTGGAATTCCCGACCCCATTACCCGCTCCATCGATTGCAAATCGCGCCGCATCCCCGGTCGCCTCCTGCGAGACGTTAGCCTGACCTCTAGATTTCGGGCTTCGATAATTGGACACCTGTGGTACCTTCAAAATCACGAATCCTGCGTCCTAAAGGACCGATTCCGTCTCTCGCTGTGGCAAGCATGATGCTATCGGCCATCGGTATCTTCAATTCATCGGACAGCTTCGCGGCATGGAGTGCGATTGTGCTCGTAAGATCTACGACTCGACCAGATTGCATATAGGCTACTGCCTAAGCGCTTCTCCCTCACCTCTCTGCTGCAGAACCAGTTTAGACAGCTCATACAGGCTGATCGTCGGAACGAGTAATTCAGATGGATCTTCAATCGGTTCCCTGAAAAAAGCGGCGTTTGATCCCGTCGGCAAAGTATTCAAGCCAGCCCGATGAATTGACAATATTCATGCGCGATCAGACTTCCGCTTTCAATATATGTATCGATGCCTGCTTTAAGAACCCGCGAATTCCTTGATGTCCGTAACAGGAATTAGCTCGATCCGACCCAGATAGGGGATTACCTGAACCTTTTGCCCAGGTTCAATCCCCTAACTCGTCCCGGACCTTCTTCGGAATCACCACCTGATACTTGGTTGAAACCGTAGCTCTTTCCATACCATTCTCCTATCGTTATCAATATCGTATTACCCTCAAGGATACTACAAAAAGCCCGCCTTGCAAGAAAGCAAGGCAGGCTAACGTAACCTTGTGTGGACAATCGTCTCGTGTATCCCCCGCGCGGGGGATTTTTACGCATAAATATCCTGAAATGTACCCCCTTGGGTGTACGATGAGGATGGAAGTCCGCGATGTGGGGTGAATCTGGTTCATACGTGAACCTTGATGGACTCTTGAAACACATTCCAGCATATACCGGAATCGAACCGCTCACAAGCAAGGGGGAAACACCATGAAACCCGCACCAGACGAGAAGCTGCTCGACCGCGCCCGCGCCATCCTGCGTCGCAAACACTACGCCTACAACACGGAACAGCGCTACCTGGCCTGGATCAAACGCTTCATCCTCTTCCACGGGAAACGTCACCCGGTACACATGGGCCGCCTCGAGATCGAGGCTTTCCTCACCCACCTGGCCGTCAAGGAACAGGTCGCCGCCGCGACCCAAAATCAGGCTCTAAATGCCATCCTCTTCCTCTACCGCACCGTGCTCGACCGTCCGATCGAGTTCCCGCTCGAACTCGGTTCGCGCCCGTCGGCCAAAACGCATCCCGACTGTGCTCTCGCGGGACGAAGTGGCTCGCCTGCTGCCCTGCCTGGCCGAACCTTACCGCCTAATTGGTAAGCTGCTCTACGGCTCCGGCCTGCGCGTCTCGGAGGCCGTCCGCCTGCGGGTCAAGGATGTCGACTTCGAACAGCAGCACCTGGTCGTGCGCGACGGCAAGGGCAACCACGATCGGGTCACGCTCCTGCCCGAGGCCGCCGTCCCGTCCCTCCAGGAACACCTGCAGCGCACCCGCCAGCTCCACCGCGCCGACCTGCGCCAGGGGCTCGGCTCGGTCCACCTGCCCTATGCCCTCTCCCGTAAATTCCCTAACGCGGACCGCGAGTGGATCTGGCAGTTCGTCTTCCCCTCCCCCCACCTATCGCTCGATCCGCGCCAGGCCATCACCCGCCGCCACCACCTCAGCCCCAGCGCGGTCCAGAAGGCGGTCCGCCGAGCCGCCAAATTGGCCGAACTCGAGAAACGGGTCACCTGCCACACCCTGCGCCACTCCTTCGCTACCCACCTGCTCGAGAACGGTTCCGACATTCGGACAGTCCAGGATCTCCTGGGCCACAAGGACGTCAAAACCACCATGATCTACACCCATGTGCTCAAGCGCGGCCCACTCGCCGTGCGCAGCCCGCTCGATTTCGACGGTATGACTTGACAGCCCGCGCTTGATACGTTTCGGCCACCCTATGCCGGGGCTTGCGCCAGGCTGCGCAGGCTGGGAACAGCGACGCTGGCAATCCGCTCCAGCATCGCCTCATCTCGCACGTGCCTAATCGGCGCAGGTTTGCCGATATCTTCTTCTTTCCAAAAGCCCAGCATGAACTCGCTCACCCCCACCTGGATGAGCGGATAGATGTGGTCCTGGAAGGCGCTCAGGCTGCGGTAGATGTCGTCGGTGGTCCAACCTATGCAGAAGGAGCGCCGGATCTCATCCGGATGCCGCCCGGCCGCCCGCGCTTCCACGGCCAGCAGCTGTGCGTCCTCCGCCGCTCTGGCAAGGGTCTCTTGCTGCGTATGCGCCAGGCTGCCGATCCGGTTCCAGTTGTCAGCATATCGTGCCGCGAGCCCCAGCAGGCGCCGTCCAGACCCCCCAACCAGCAGCGGCGGTCGCGGCTTTTGCACTGACCCCGGCCGCACTACGGCTTTATCCACCTGGTAATACTCCCCCTGGAAGCTGCTCTCTTCATGCCGCATCATCTGTTCGGCGAGCTGCAGGCCCTCCTCGAAGCGCTTCATCCGCTCAGTCGTGGACCAGGCCGGGACGCCACCCATCCAATGGGCCGGATCATTTTTCGATCCGGCCCCCAGCCCAAGGACCGCTCGCCCATTGGATAGATGGTCCAGCGTCACCACTTGCTTGGCCAGCATCGCTGGGTGGCGGTGCATGAACGTGCTCACCAACGTGCCCACTTGCACACGCTGGGTGCAGGCGGCGATCCCGGCCAGCAGCGTCCAGGTTTCCATCCAATCGACGCTCGTGTCGAAGGGATTTGCGAAGTGGTCCGGCATCCAGATCGAATCGAACCCGAGAGCTTCGATCAGACGGGCGCGGTCCCGGATGGCCGGCCAGCTCGGCAGCGGCGGCAGGAAAACCCCGAAGCGCAAACCGGTTTCGCTCGCCATGCTTTTACCTACATTCCCATTTTCGCTGGCTGCCCGGCAGCTTCCCGTTTCGAGAGGAGCAGATAGGCCGATCCGAGCGAGATGAACAGGTAGACGGCTACGATGCCCCACCCGAGGAAGTTCAGAACGCCGGTGGCGGTGTTGATCGTGGTGATCACAAATCCGATGGCGTCATAGACGAGCAGGTAAAGCAGGATCGGATTGCGAGCGCGCAAATCTCCCAGGTCCTTGGCGAACCACATCAGGGTCAGCGTACCGAGCATATTGGCACCGTACTCGCGACCGAGGAAGATACCCGCAGGCATCAAGCTCGCGCCGAGTACTCCCAGCAAGAACGTCGGGAAGAAGACGAGCAGGATTCCGAACGACAGGCAAACGATGGCTTTGATCACTAACAGGTTCTTGAACGACATGATAGTCCTCCTCACAGGTTTTGAAGATGCAATTTCATCGGTCTGGGGCTATGATAGGGAACTGCCGCGAACATATCGCTAAAACATCGTTAACCCTTCGGGCTCATTCCGTCCAGCTCGTTTTCAGTAGGACAAGGGAACGCCTGTCATGCTGGAGCTGCAAACACTCGGTAATCTCAGAATCAGGGTCGATGGCCAGCCACCTTCGCTTCGCTCGAAGAAAGCGAAAGCGCTGCTGGTCTACCTCGCTGTGGAAAGAAACGAACAGCCGCGTGCCTCGCTGGCGGCCCTTCTCTGGCCTGAGAGCGATCAGCGGCATGCGGATACAAGCCTGCGGGTCGCGCTCTCCGCCCTCAATAAAGCTTGCGAGCCTTTCCTCATCATTTCGCGTGAGCACGTGGCGCTTGACTGGAGCAAAGACATCCGCCTCGATGCACACACACTCCTGCAATCAGCCGATCTAACCCTCGATTGCGAGCTTACGGAGTTGTATCAGGGTCCTTTCCTGTCTGGTTTTCATATCGCTGATTCAGAACCCTTCGAAACCTGGCGCTCCTGGCAGCAAGAGCGGCTCCTGCGTTCGATCACCGAACGGTTTCATCAAGCGATCCAAAATGCCTTACAGGATGATTCGGGCGGCGACCCGAGCTTGCTTGCGCAGCAGCTGCTCAAGCTAGACCCCTTGGACGAAACGGCTCACCGCGCCATCATGATCACCCACGCACGAGGGGGGAACCGCGCCGGAGCCATCGAGCAGTATGGCCGTTGCGCTGATGCATTGAAGACCGAGCTTGGGGTGGAGCCATCCGAGCAAACCCGCTTGCTGCTAGAGCGCATCCAGGGTGGAGAAGCCGTTGCTCTCGAATATTCGGCTGCAGCCATGCCTGTTGTACTTCCCCCTGGATCACCGCTCGTTGGCCGCCAGGAAGAACTGGGCAACCTGCTTGCACGCATTCAATCCGAGGAGTGCCGCCTGGTGACCGTGATCGGGCCAGGCGGAATCGGTAAAAGCCGCCTGGTGATCGAAGCCTTGCGAGCGGGGGCCGGCGGGTTCCAGGATGGCGGCTTTTTCTGCCCCCTCGGCCAGGTACCCTCAGGCGAAATGATTCTTCCCACCATGGCACAGGCGCTTGATTTTTCTTTTGATTCGCTAATGACGATGCTCGATCCAAAGTCCCAGTTGTTGGATTACCTCTCCAATCGCCGGATCCTGCTCGTGCTCGACGGCTTTGAGCATCTCATCGCTTCTGCAGATATTGTGGTGGATATGCTGGCCAGCACGCCCGGCTTGATGCTGGTTGTCACCAGCCGCGAGCGGCTCAATTTGAGCGAGGAGTGGGTTCTCCCTTTAGATGGGCTGTCAGTCCATCCGGTGAATGGTGCGGAATCACCGGCCATGGATTTGTTCAAGCAGCGCCTGGCGCAAGCGCGCGGCAACCGGCCGCTCGAGAGCGCCGAACGCAATGCCGCGGAAATCATATGCACCCTCGTCGAGGGCAATCCTCTGGCGCTCGAGCTTGCCGCCGCATGGAGCGGCACCCTGACCGTCCAGGAAATCTTGACCGAAATGCAAGCCAGCATGGACTTTCTCGCCTCGCGCATGCGCGACGTGCCCGGCCAGCACCGCAGCCTGCGAGCCGTCTTTGAACATTCATGGAATCTGCTGCCTGCTCGACTGAAGGATGTTTTTTGCGCCCTCTCAGTGTTTCGAGGCTCCTTCGGACGGAGCGCGGCCGAGGAGGTGGCCCGTGCTGGATGGGTGGAGCTTTCCGCACTGTGCGATAAAAGCCTGGTGCGCCGAAACGCCCTCGGGCGCTATCAGCTTCATGCCCTCTTGAATGAGTACGCGCGCGAGAAGTTGGAACAAGATCCGGCCGTTGCTAATGGTGTGCGAAACCGGCACGCTCGCCACTATCTCGGCCATCTGCACCGGGTCGCGCCGGACCTGATCTCGACCGGTATGCCGGCCGCCAGAGAGTCCGTAGACCAGGAGCTTACCAATATCTGGCTCGCCCTGGAGTGGGCCGTCCAGCACTTCGAGCGAGAGGAAGTCCGCACAGCTCTCGACGACCTGTTCTCATTTTATGTCGTCTTCGGGTGGCACGAAGGCGCTCTTGCCCTGGAACGCCTGGCAAGCATCATCCTCAACTCTCGCCCGGATCTCGACCAGGAGCAGCCATACGCTGACCCGCTCTATCGGTACACGGCTGCACGGCAGGCTTGGTTTTTAGCCCACCTCGGTCAGACCAAGGAATGTATCTCTCTTTCCAATCGCTGCCTGGGATGGACAGAGATGGATCCCTCCCCCGAGGATCGCTCGATCTGCTTCAATAACCTCGGGATCAGCGCCGGTCTCGAAGGGGATTTCAAGCAAGGAATCGACTGCCTGGAGCGGGCTATCGAACTTGGGCAGGGCTATGCCGAATCCGTGTTTCCCTCCTACCATCTCTGGCTGGGCTACCTTCGTTTCTTCCAGGGTCTCTACCCGGAGAGTATGGCGGACTACGAGGTATGCTATGAACTCTTCGAACGCCAGGGAAATCAGCCTGGCATGGCATTCGCCTTGAGCAAGATGGGATTGAGCGCGGATGGAATGGGCTTGTATGAGCAGGGTCTGGCATACCACCGAAGGGCGCTCGATACCTTCCGTGCCACGGACCATCGCTCCGGCCAGGCTTATACCTACAGTCGGATGAGCGTGGACGCATACGGAATGGGTGATTACCCGCAGGCGGCCGGGTGGGCTCAGGACGGGCTCACCCGCTTCCGGTCGCTCGGCCATCGCTGGGGTATATGCATTTCCCTCTGTCGCCTCGGGTTTGCGGAGGTCGGCTGCGGGCGGTTCGAACCCGCCAGGGAGCATTTCCTGTCTGCCCTCACCCAGGCCCATGAACATAAGCTGGCGCCGCTTGCGCTTTATTCGATCCTGGGGCTCGCCTGCATCTTTCAGTGTGAGGGCAAGGAAGTCCGGGCCGCGGAATTGCACCATGCAGTCGCGGCAAACACTCAAACGCCGAGAATCTACCTCGATCTCGCCGTGCGCTGGTTTGAGCCTGCTCATCTCGCCGTTGAGAAATCCTCGGAACCGGTTGGCCCTGCCCTAGAAATCACGGGGAAGAATATCGATTACTCGGATCTGTATGAGCTTGCGCGCCAGCTCCTCGAGGATGCGCGAGGCCAGCCCATTGCTTCATGAGCTACGTTCCATAGGGAATCACACCAGGCAGCGCTCTGTCTTGTAGGCGCTTCCTTTCTTCATCCCTTTCGTTCGGATATTCAGCGTTTCATTCCCAGCATCCAGGCGCGGGCACAGTCAGGAAAGATTGCCGGAATCTTGCTCGCTGCTGCAGTTCACGTCCACCCGCAAACGCCCTCCCAGCTAGATGGGACCCCTAAGCGTGAATGGATCTAGCAGCATGCCTTCCCCTCCACCCACCTGTCGCTCGACCCGCGCCCGGCCGTCACCCGCCACCACCTCAGCCCCAGCGCCGTCCAGAAGGCTGTCCGCTGCGCAGCCAAACTCGCAGAAATCGAGAAGCGTGTGACCTGCCACACACTCCGCCATTCCTTCGCCACCCACCTGCTCGAGTCGGGCTACGATATCCGCACCGTGCAGGACCTGCTCGGTCACAAGGATGTGAAAACCACAATGATCTACACGCACGTCCTCAAACGTGGACCATTGGCCGTGCGCAGCCCGCTCGATCTCGGTTCGATCGGAGTAGAAAACAGCCCCGGCTAGCCCGGGGCTGTCGACCATTTGTACGAATTTAGGCTTGCGCTATGGGCACTGGCAGTACGGTGCTGCTCCCACGATGAACGTGCCGCCGGCCGCGTTGCACGCCGTTCGGTCGAGCGTGTTCGCGCAAACCGGACCCGTCGCCGTGGGCAGCGGCCTTATAGGAACGACCAGGATAGGCGCATTCTCCGCCGCCCGTGATTTGCACCGCCGGCAGCGAGATCCAGCACTGGACGGCGATATCGCCGATCAGCTTCTCGAACTTGCCCCACGTCCGCTCCGGGTTGAATCCGAGGAGCGTCAGCTCGGTGCCGGCCTCGAAGGCAGTCACGTCATCAAAGACCGGATCGGGCCCCTTCCGGCAGAAGGCGTGCTGTACCAGGATGGCGTGAATGTCGACTTGCAGCAAATTCGATTCTGCCACTCGGAACTGAACGTACTTCACGTCCTGCTGCCAGGCACCTCTGCATTAGGGTAAATCTCAACGTGTACAACCCGGGATAGTCCGAAAAGATCGAAGCGCGTCGGCAGGATTGAAATCTACCCGGCCCTCAGGGTTGACGGTCGCGTCAAATCCGCCCACGTTTTCTGCAAGCGCTCCAGTTCTCGTCGAGCAGGAGTGACATCTACGTGGTAGTCGTAGGTCTTGTCACTGATGTTGAACAACGCCGAAGACGTACTCGATCTCATCACTGGTAATCGAGCGCTTCGAACTGCGACCCCAATACCGGATCCGACGGAAGCACCCCTCGCAGGTCCTCGATGATAGTAGCCCTTTTCATGCCCGATGGCGCCGTCCCAGACCCAGTTCGTCGCCGGAATGCACCAGTTCGTCCCATCGATCAATGCGACCGAGCCGGAAATCCGTCGTCCTGTTTCGGGAGACAGCCAGAGCACGCCGCGCCGGTAGCGTTCGGCCGCGGCTCGGCGAAAAATACCGTGTCGATTACCTCGATTTTCGGCCCGCTGAAGCTGTCCATCACTTCCTGGCGGTAGGCCGCCCAGGTCTTCGAATCATTCAGCGAACCGTTGCTCGGGTTGTTGAAGTAGTATTCCGTACCGTTGCTGCCGGTGATGACCCGGCTGTGTCCGGCCAGGCTCGATCCCCAGGCAACCGGGCGCCGTGGACCATTCAATCCCCACACATAGGTATTCGACATAAGCCTGGAAGGCGTCAAACAGGTTGTCTGCGAAGCTCGAGATTCGTATACGAAATCTCCCTCCATCCATTCCGGGCTTAGAATATCGCCGCATTCCAGTTCCAGATGATGACCTCGGCATTGCCATTCGAGAAGCTCTGCTTCACATTCGACGGCACCGTATAGCCGCCAGCGCCCAGCAGCCAGTGGAAGAAATAGCCTGAGTTGAAGGGCTGCCCAGCCTTGCCGGCCAGGTAATAGTTGCTCGATTCGCCCCAATTGGACGCCAAATCACCTGCAGGCCAGATGCCCTGGTGGTAATTCGCCAGGTCGGTCATCGCCGTCGGGCTGCACCAGGCCGGCGTTCGCTGCTGGTAGGTGGGGACTGCCAGCGGATCAAAGATCGCCCAGGAGTTGCAGCAAGCCGTCGATGTGAGATGCATCTTGAAGACCTGGTACTTGCCTGCACCAACAATCGGAAAGTCGTTGACCATTCCCCTCGACCCGCGCACCCACCACGGAAGGCGTTGCCATCAGCGGCTTCAGCCCAGCAAGCGTAGACTTGTTCAGGCCCGCTGGCTGAGAGCTTCCTTCCTCGCCGCCAAGGGGGATGGTCATCTGGATTTGACCGATTTGATCGGCCTCCGCCGAAATCCACCTCGTATTCTGCGCTGGCCGGCGAGAGCGGACTGCCCGAGGCGAACGGCAACCCTCACCCAGTTTCCTCGAGGCTCACCTCGCCTGGCCCGCTCAGCGCACCCGGCGCGATCGACAGCTCCGCCCCACCTGGCTCGCTGATCGTCAATGGCTCGGTGGGAACTCTGCGGTCGGCAACGGTTCATCTGCGTTCTGCTCTGGGGTCGGGGCCTCGGTCGACTGGTACCTCGTCGATCCCCGTCAGGCTGCAGGCCAGGCTGGCCGCCAACAGGACGAACAGGACGAGAAGATATGGCTCGGCTTTCTTGGACGATTCATGACCCTCCTCCTGGTTTCCCATGGATTCCAACGATATGGATGATGTTGAGAATAATAGTCACGAATTCTACTGCCTCACAAGCTTCGACGACCTTCACGGGATCGCTTCTCCCAGCGCTGTGGCGCAACGACCTAACAATGGAAAGCTTGCCACAATTCTGCATAACGCTTCACGCCTCAGCTTGTGACAGGCCGGCCCGAATGTCGAGTTTCGAGGTCCGCAGCTGCCCCTCAGCCCCGCTTGAAGGTCTGAACGGGCGCTCAACCAGGAATAGCACCGACCTGACCTCGCCAAAAGCCAAGCCGACGCCCTGACGGGCGCCGGCGGCGATACATTCCACGAGTGGCCTAGCCCTTACTCGATCGTCTCCAGGAAGGTCCGGGCGATACCAGCCACATCTTCGCGCGTGCTGATCCCCTGCCATGGATCACCCGGCTCGACCAGGTTGACGACGACGATGCTCGCCCCGTTGAAGATGGCGCTGCGCGCTTCCTTCAAATCCACCCCGCCCGCAGCCGAGATGAGCACATCATACTTGCTCCGCACCCGGTTCACGTGCCGGTACTGGATGACCTTGCCGCGCGTACCCTCTTCATCACGACCGCGGTGCAGCACGATCACCTCCGGCGGGACCCTCATCTGCGTCACGACTTTGAGCGGATCCTTGACCCCGATCATGTCGATCATCGAGGCCATCCCTGTCCGCTCGCAATCGTCTACGAACAGGTCGAGCGTCTCGACCGGGGAATTGCCCAACACCGTCGCCGCACGTGCACCGGCTTGCCTGGCCATTGCCACCTCGCCCTCGGCGCCGTCGGCGACCTTCAGGTCAGCCACGACCACGCCCGGCCAGATTCTGGCAATCTCACGGATTCCGTCCTCGCCTTCACGCTTGATGAAGGGCGTCCCGGCTTCGATCAAAATGCGCTCGGAATGCGGGATGGATGGCAGCACGCGCCGGACAAGTGCTCGATCGTAGTTAAAAGCGATCTGCAGGTAGCGCGTCCGCTTATCGAGAACCACGGCCTATCCCTTCTTCTCACCGGTGAGCACGCTGCTCAGCGAGCCGGAGATGTCGGAGGGCAGGAAGAGCACGATCTTTTCCGAGGGATCCGCGGCGATGTCGCGGATGGTCTGCAGCGTGCGCAGGTGCAGTGCACCCGGTGTCTTGGCCATGTTCTCGGCTGCCTGGCGCAGGTTCTCGGAGGCCGTGAGCTCACCGTTGGAGGCGATGATCATCGCCCGCCGCTCGCGCTCGGCCTCGGCCTGCTTGGCCATGGCCCGTTTCATCTCCGCCGGCAGCTCGACCTCCTGGATTTTGATCGATTCGACGTCCACGCCCCAGCCGGTCGTCTCGGCGTCGACGATCTTCTTGATGTTCTCGGCGATGGCCTCACGCTCGGTCAGGACCGTGTCCATCTCCTCGTTGCCGATGACGTCCCGCAGCGCGGCCTGTGTGTACTGCCGCACGGCGAAGACGTGATCTTCGATCTTGATGATGACGTCCTCCGGGCTGATGACCCGGAAATACACCACGGCGTTGATGAGCAGCGGGATGTTGTCTTTCGTCATCACTTCCTGGCGAGGGATCTCGGCCGTCTGCAGCCGCATGTTCACTTTGCGCATGCTCTGGATGATGGGGAAGACGAGCGTCAGGCCGGGCGTGCGCGTGCTCGTGTAGCGGCCGAGGGTGAAGATGACCCCCCGCTCGTACTCATAGAGCAGCCGGACCGAGCGCAAGACGAGCAGCCCGGCGAACAGGATCACGGCTACGAACAAGCAGCTTCCAAAGGTGAAGAAATCAGACATGGATAGCCTCCTCAAATCGAGTTTTGGTTGAACAAGTTTTAATCATCATCCCCATGATGGGGCATGATGATGTTATACACCTTAAGCGGCGATTAAGATTCCTTAACCCGGTAGGGGGCCGCAGGCGCGCTAACCTCGCGTGTCTTCCCGAGGCGTCCCCTCACCTGTCATTCCGAGCCCGGAGGGCGAGGAATCCCCATGACGTCACCCGGGAATGGATGCCGCATCCACGCGAGCTTGCACCTTGCCGTCGAGGGCAGCGTCTCGGGGAGACCCTTCAACACTGTGTCTCCCGAGGCGTCCTTTGCCGAGGGACCCCTAGGATGACGAAGAGGAAGGCGAAATCGCTACTCGTGCCAAGCTCCCCCGCGTGACGCCCTAGGGGCCCTTCGTGCTTGCCCCTCCCTGTCATTGCGAGCGAAGCGAAGCAATCTCCCTGTCGGCTAGGGAGATTGCCACGTCGCCCTACGGGCTCCTCGCAATGACATTTAAGGTGTAGTGGGATCCCCATGATGCCGAAGAGCGAGGTAGGTTCACCACTTGTACCCAGTCCTCTCGCGCGACGCCCCGGGGACCCCTCGACTGCGCTCGGGGAGGCACATCGATAAGGTGTCTTCCCGAGGCGTCCCCATGTAATTCCGAGCCCGGAGGGCAATCCCCATGATGACGAAGAGCGAGGTGAATTCGCTACTTGTGCCAAGCTACTCTCCGCGACGCCCCGGGGACCCCTCGACTGCGCTCGGGGAGGCACGATAAGGTAGGGTGTCTTCCCGAGGCGTCCTTTGCCGAGGGATCCCAGGATGCTGAAGAGCGAGAGGGTTCCGCTGCTTGTGCCGGGCTGCCTCCCTCCCTGTCATTGCGAGCGAAGCGAAGCAATCTCCCTGTCGGCCAGGGAGATTGCCACGTCGCCCTACGGGCTCCTCGCAATGACATTAAGTAGTGGGGTCCCCTCACCTGTCATTGCGAGCGAAGCGAAGCAATCTCCCTGTTGGCGAGGGAGATTGCTTCGTCGCCCTTCGGGCTCCTCGCAATGACATTTAAGGTGTCGTGGGATCCCCAGGATGCTGAAGAACGAGGGGGGTTCGCGGCTTGTGCCAAGCTCCCCGCGTGGCGCCCCAGGGACCCCTCGGCTGCGCTCGGGGAGGCACGACCAAATAGAACTCCCCTCCAACCCTGTCATTGCGAGCGAAGCGAAGCCATCTCCCTGTTGGCAAGGGAGATTGCCACGTCGCCCTTCGGGCTCCTCGCAATGACATTTAAGAGTGGCCTCCCACCCTGTCATTGCGAGCGCAGCGAAGCAATCTCCCTATTGGCCGGGGGGATTGCTTCGTCGCCCTTCAGGCTCCTCGCAATGACATGATGGACCGCCCCTCCCCCTTGTCAGGGCAGGTTAAAGTAGCTGTACTTCGTCAGGCACGTCCCGCCCTGGTGATCGGCGGTGCAGAGTGTGATGGTCCCAAGCGCGGTGATGCCCGTGAAAGAGGCATCCACGGGGACGTGGATGTACTTCATCTGCCCCGGCCACAGCTCGTTGCTGTGGTCCGGTGGACAATCGGGATAATCCAATCCCGAGAACGGGTGGCGCTCACTTGCCTTGTAGAGCATCTCGCCTGAATACAGATCCTCCACCGTGACGTACCCCGACCAGATCCGCTCCCCGCCGGTGTTCTGCACGGCGAAGACGATCATCGTCGCAAAGCTGCAGTTGGTGATACGTTTCAAAAACACGTCGAAGCCCACGGCCGGCGTAGGGCTGGGCGCCGGCGTAAACACCGGAAGCGCCTCGGCATCCCCCTCCAACTCGGCGTAGGCTCCCCACAGCCAGCAGCCCTGCTCCGGCAAGCTGCCGCCGTTCACGAACCAGTAATCGGGCTCCGTGCTCTTCGCCAGCACGTTTGCACTAGCCCCCACCTGCAGGACCCCTGAGAATGCGAAGCTCGCGCCGGGGCCGGTGCGGCAGTTCGTGTTCTCCGAAACCCGGATCACGGGTGGCGTGGTCGGGGTCATCGAAGGCTCCGGGGTGTGGGTCGAGGTCGAAGACGGGACAGGGCTTGGCGAAGGGGGCAAAGGCGTATCTGAAGCCGCCACAACCACTTCGTCAATCCCGGGCGGCGGTTCCATTGGGGGAGCCGGTGTACCAGCCTTACAACCGAAGGACGCCAGCACAAGACACAGCGCGAGCGTCACCAGCAACGTCCTGAGTGCAATCTTCATCTTCAAAATCCAACACCTGGGGGATGCAGCCCTGAAAGAGATCGTGGTGGGAATGATAACATCAGTTTTCAGAGTCCTCGCGGTCCCGCCTGAAGCTGAAACGCCGGGGAATAAGAGCTCACCCACGGATTAATGACACTCTCCTGGCGCTCCCAAAGTCCCACCCGAATCCCCAGCTACTCTGTGATCAGCCCCCCACCCGCTTCTCAGCCAGTTCCACCAGGGCATCGATCGCCTGCTGCGTGTCCTCTCCAAGCGGCTGCGCCTGATGAGTTCTCGATGATCGACTGTGCCTGCTTACGCGCACGCTCGCGCATGCTCAAACCTCCCTGCGCCTGCCAGTCCGCGTAGATTGACCGGTCGAACAGCTCCGGAACCCAGTTCTCACGGAAATGGTTGTAGGTGTGATCATCGCCCAGGTAGTGGCCCATCGGACCCACCCGGTCGATGACCTCCACGGCCATGCTTTCCCTGGTGACTTCGAAGCCGCCCATGAATCGTTTGACATGGCCAATAATTTCGTTCATGCCCACGATCATTTCATAGGAAGCAGCCAGCCCGCTCTCAAGGTAGCCGATGTCGTGAATGAGGTTGCCGCCGTTCAGCGCGGTCAGGAGCACCCACATGGCGCCTTCCGCCGCCGCCTGCTCATCGAAAATCTTCGCATCCGAACAGCCGGCGAAGCTGAAGATGGGCAAATCGTAGTAATGGCACATTTCGGACAGCGCAGTCATGGCGAGCATGAACTCTGGTGCAGCATAGGAGATCAAGCCTTTCGCCATGTCCATGAACAGGATGCCTCCGCCGCAAATGACCGGTGCGCCTTCACGGATCAGCTGGCAGATGAGCAGCCCGCTCAACTGCTCGGCGTTCGCCTGGACAAGCGCGCCCGCTACAGTCACCGGCGCGGTCCCACCGATCTGCATCCCGGGTGTATAGACGACCGGCAAGCCTTTCCCTGAAATATAGAGCAGCTTGGTGCAGCTCTCTTCGGCATGGGTCAGCGGTGAGATCGGCTCGCTGTAAAGCGCGCAGGTCGGGCTTCGACGCAGCACTTCCTCGCCGCCGGCGACCGCTTCTGCCATGGAAATGATCGTTTCCAGGTTTGCCCGGTTCCAGGCCGTGTAGATCAGCGGTTTGACCGTATGCGTGAGCATCGCGCGGAAATGATGGATGTCGGAGATGGATTCGGTCACATCGGAGGCGATCCCCATGCACATCAGGAAATCAATGTGCTCGAGCCCGTCCACCAACGTGGCCACGTTCTCGATATCTTTCAATACGGCCGACCGGCGCTCACCCGTGTAGGCATCTACCACGAACGGCGTGTCAGAACCGGTGCCGTAATAACCCTGCCGGCCCTGCAGTTCCATGCGCACTTGACCGGTGCGATCACAGAGCACCACCCGCTTGGGCGCTGTGCGGATCGCCCATTCCACCAGGTGGGGCGGGATGCGAACACGGCTCCCATCAAGCCAGCAGCCCGCTTTCTTGAGCAGGTCGCGCACCGTGCCATCGAGCACCTCGACGCCGGTGCGGCGGAGCACCTCCAGCGTCGCCCGGTGGATCTCCGCTTTCTGGTCTTCAGCTAGCAATGCCACATGCGGGGTCCGGTGAGTTGTGTGCTTGCTCTGGATCATCGCATTCCTCCCCTGGCAGCCAGGTAATCCACGCCCGGGCCGCACTGATCAAAAGGCATGTCTTGGGTCATGATAACTCGGGGCTGAAGGCCATCGACCGGATATAGCGCGTTTCGAAATCCGGATCTTTGTCGAGGTCGATTTGCTCGGTTTTGGCAGCGATTGCCTCCCCCCGGGTGAAACCTTCGTCGGAAAGAAACGAAGCCGCTCCGAAACCAGCCCCGTTGGCGATCGTTTCAACGACGGATTCACGAACCGGGGGCAGCATGCCCAGGCCCAGCGCGGAATCAATCTCCACTTGCCCTCCAAACGAACCGGTCAGGACCACCCGGCCCAGGTCGCCCGGGGCAAGGTTCAAACGGTCCATGAGGATATCGATCGCCGCCCGGATGGCGCCTTTCGCTTTCTGGAGCTCACGCACATCCCACTGCGAGAACAGCAGTCTTCCCCCCTCATCCAGGTGGAACGACCGCGCCCCATGCAGATCCGGTCCACGCCGCGCTTCGAATTCAGGATGATCCCTGGTGAAACGCCCGTTATCCTCCACCCATCCAGCTTTCTGCATCGCTCGCACCAGGCTCAGCAAGCCTGACCCTGTCAGTCCGATCGGCGGTTCACCGGCAATCGTCTCGAGCCGAACGCTTCCATTTGCAATGACGACCTTTGTAACTGCGCCATCGATGGCGCGTGTGCCGCAGGAGATATTCACCCCTTCAAAAGCCGGCCCGGCCGCGGTGGAAGCCGCCAGGATGCGTTTTCCGTCGGTGACCATCACCTCGCCGTTTGTGCCCAGGTCGATCGCCGCCTGCGGGGTATCCGCATCGTCGAACCCAAAATAGGCCAGGCAGGCGAGCGCGTCCGAACCCACAAAACCGCCGATGAGCGGCGGCAGAGAGACGCTCACCCCCTCCTTGAATATGCCGCCCATCAGTTCTTCAGCATGATGGATCGCTTCTTTGCGGTACGGTTGAAAGGGAAGGCGCGCCAGGCTATCAATCGGTAGACCCGCCAGCAAGTGATGCATGGCAGTGTTGCCAACGATCGTTACCCGTTCAACACGTGCGATGACCTTTGGGGAGAGGTTCAACGCATCGACGGCCTGGTTGATCGACGCCAGCGCCAGCCGCTGCAGTCTTCCTGCCGCTCGTGGGTCATCCCCAGCCGCCCTCAAGCGCGAGATGACATCGGCACCATAGACAGTCTGCTGGTTGAGCCCAGCTGCTCCGCGGCAGACCTCGCCATCGTCCAGGATGGTCAAGAATGCGGCGACAGTCGTCGACCCCAGGTCGATCGCCAACCCGAGCGCGTCCTCGCTCGTTCGATAGCGATTGCTGCCGCGGAAGATCTTGTTCGAGTAGACCACGATCGGGGTCAGGATCACCCGCACTTCGCCCGCAATTTTTGCCCGGCAAGCGAGACGGTTGTTCAGGACCAGTTCGCCAGCTGTCAGATGTTCCCGTTCGAGCTCGTCCGGTGGTTCCAGGCCTTCTTCGACCAGGACCTTGCACTTCCCGCATGTGCCCCGACCGGCACAAGGCTGCTCGATCGGAAGACCGGTCAATGCAATCACGTCCCCTAATACCGTACCGGCTTCGGCGCTGACGGTTTGTTCCTTCTCACCATAAATCACGGTTACATTGGGCATTGGTTTGAACTCGAGCACCTGAAGGTGGCCAGCCATAGACAGCACCGGATACCTAGACATCGAGGAAATCCCTTTGTTGGATTGACCCCCCGGGAGGGATGACCAGGAACTCTCCATCTGCGCTGGCGGGGTCGGCCGCAAAGCGGGCGAGGCGTCTGATCATGCGATCGGAACCCAACCTTTCTTCGTAGTGCATTCCCCAGCGCTCGCAGAATTGGGCCACTTTGAGTGCACGCGGGCGGTACTGCTCAAGATCTTCAGGGCTATGCGCAACGAATACGAGCCGCCGATAATGCTGGTATTGCTGATCCATCAACCACGCCGCCTGCTCAACGCCATATTTTTCTACGTACTCCCCGTATTCCTTTAACGGATCGCTCCCGGACTCTAACCAGCCCTTGGTCAGGTAGTACGTCCCAGGTTCGCGCTCGAATTCGCGCAGGTATTCCGCCCGTGAACCCAGCAGGATCGCGATGCAGTCGTCTGCGCGCGGAATTAACAGGGTATGCGCCCGCGCCTGGATGCCATGCAGCCCATTCCCACAAAGCCCGTAGCCAATCAAGACCAGGCTCGGTTCCTGTATCGCATCGATTTGTTCCTGGACAGCTTCGGTGAGCTTGCCCGGCACGCGATGCAAGCCGTATTCGAGGAAGGAAATATTCGCTCGTTGATCTTCGGCCAGGTAGGTATCCAGAAGATGCTGAAAGACCCTGCAGGCAATCACGACCACCGGAAGATTCGCAGCAACCATCCCGGATCGATCCATCGCAGCACGCACAACCAATCGTTAGCTACCCAAAACCAGGTCACGGGCCAGGTCCGCTGCCGCAGCAGCATTCGAGGCGTAACCATCAGCCCCGATCTTGGCCGCGAATTCTGCTGTGATCGGCGCGCCGCCCACGATCACCTTGACCTTGTCCCGCAGGCCAGCGGCTTCCAACATCTGGATCGTTTGTTCCATGGAGCGCATCGTCGTGGTAAGCAGCGCCGACATGCCGAGCACGTCCGGCGCGAAATTTCTAACTTCCTCCACGAAGGTCTCGGAGTCGATATCACGCCCGAGGTCCTTGACCTCGAAACCCGCCCCTTCGCACATCATCGCCACCAGGTTTTTACCGATGTCGTGCAAATCGCCCTTTACCGTGCCAATCAGGATCTTCCCGGTCATTTCTGAGCCGCTTTGCGCCAGGAGTGGCTTGAGCTGGTTCATGGCGGTCTGCATCACCCGCGCCGAGCGAAGCACCTCGGGCACAAACATGTTCCCGGCCTTGAATTCCTCACCGACGTGCTGCATCCCTGGCATGAGCCCCAGGTTCAGGATTTCGGATGCCCCATGCCCTGCATCAAGCGCCTCCCGCGTAAGCGATTCAATGCCCCCGACTTCACCTTCGATTACCAAAGCTGAAATCTGCTCTAAAAGATTGCCCATCAGGGGTGCCTCCTTCACCATCTCGCGGATGCTTGCCTTCTGCTGATAAGAATCTTCCTGGAATCGTGATCGGTTGGCTGGTATGCGAGCCTCTCGCAGCTGCTGATTACGACTCGGCTGCTGCTTTTCTCTCCCGGTAAGCCTTGATCCAGCGCATGCCGTATTCATCCCGCCCAAGCGCCAGGTCCGCTGCGAGCACGGTATTTTGGATCCCTTCGGCCAGCGGGTTAGTGATCGGACAGCTTGCACCGGCCTGGATTGCCATCGCCAGGAAGGTCATGTTCAGCAGCGGTCGGTCAGGGAGCCCAAAGGAGACGTTGCTCGCCCCCAGCCCGACGTTGACCCCCAATTCATCGACGATCAACCTGATCGTTTCCAGGGTAACTGCCCCGGCGCGATGATCCGAACCCATCGTTAAGGTCAGTGGATCGATGATCACGTCTTCGGCGGGAATGCCCAGCTTGGCTGCGGCCTCCAGGATATGTCCGGCGACTCTCAATCGTGCTTCGGCGCTGGGTGGGATTCCGTCATCATCCATGCACAGCCCGATCACAGCCGCGTGGTGAGTCCTCACCAGTGGAAGGATGGCCTCGAGCGATTTCTGTTCACCATTTACCGAATTGACCAGGGCTTTCCCCTCATAGCTGCTCAACGCAGCCTCCAGGGTCAGTGGGTTGGCACTGTCGATACACAGGGGCACATCCGTAACTTCCCGGATCGCCGCAACAAGATTTCCCATCAGCCTCGGCTCGTCAGCGCCCGGAACACCTGCGTTTACATCCAGGATCCCAGCCCCCGCCTCGACCTGGGCCAGCGCCTCCTGCCGGATCATGTCGAACTCACCCGCCTGCAGTGCAGCAAGCACTTTCTTGCGACCCGTGGGGTTGATGCGCTCACCGATGATAACCGTCGGATGATCGCGCGATATTTCAACCGTTTTCGATGGACTGGTAACGACGGTGACACAGGGTTGCGTCATGTTCTTTCTCCATCAAGTGTGAAGACGACTGGCAATTCCACGCTATTGTATACCGTGATCAATCTCCTGTCCGGTTGCTTATCCCTGGTCAATCGTCGCGACACGTGGGATTCCAGGCGGCACGAAGGATGCCAGGCGCATAGTCAAGGCGCCGGTGAGGGTGCCGGTGGCAGGAATTCAAGCGAGTCCAGCATCAGGTCAAACACCGGCTGGAAGGTCTCGTAGTGTACTGCCGGCTGGACGAGCGCGATGATGACATAGCCTTGATCGCCCTTGATGAAGGTCAGCAGACGCCCCTGCCCCTGGATGCTCAAGTCCAGGAACGCCGCCTGGTATCCTGTTACCCCGTCCAGCTCGAACTCCGCCGGCGGATCGACCAGCACCTGCTCGGTGAGCGAAGCGCCAAATGAGTCGAACAGCTCATCCAGGGTAAACAGCCCGACATCCTCCAGGCGAAATCCCACCATGTACATGCCCGCCCGCAGCCCGAGGGGCTCACCGATCGAGACCGGGAACTCGATCGCCACCTCCGAGCCCGGGGAACCCACCACCGTCCAGTCGGGCGGGTGCTGCAGGCGGAACCCCGCGGCGAGGTCTTCATACGTCACCCCACCTGGCGAACCGGCAAACGGGTCGAGCGCGGAGGCACGTGGTTCATTTGGCTCGTCCTCGATGCTCGCGGGAATCTCAGCAGGCGTGGATGACGGGGAGGCGCCACCGCGTGGCGTGCAAGCTGCTCCAGCGAGAAGGATACTTGCAAGCAGGAGCCGACCGAGGGGATGAAAAGCAGAGGCGAACTTCACGAGGTCAATACTACCCCATTAACGAATCGGTGCGCACCCGAGGTGCGCACCTGTGTTCATGGAGATAAGCAGCCTTAGCGCCAGATGGCGAAGACGGCGCCCATGATGATGAAGACCACGACCTGGTAAGCCGAGTACAGCAGCCAGACTTTCTGGGGCGGGCCTTCAAAGGTGGTGTAGACGAAGGTCGCCGTCGCCCCGAAACCGATAAACACCAGCGCCCCCTGGATGGCGCCTTCCACCAGGCTGGCCGCGCCAAAGGCGTTCACCGCCAGGTTGAGGAAGATCATCGCCACGAAGGCCGCGATGGCTGTCTTTAAATAGTCCATTGGGTCGGATTCAATCTCTTCCGCCCGCTTGCCGATCATCGCCATCCAGGCCTTGCCGAACAATGGCCCATACCACAAAGTCCCCAGGATCATGGACACCACCATGCCCACGACCACGCCGAGCCAGTTCACCGATGCAAATGAAATCATTTCAGACCTCCTTTATCTGATTAAAGGAGATTAGCGTATTTCCCCCGTCCGGGCAAGCTCTGGAGGAAAGAAAAACGGAGAGGCTGTCGCCAGCCTCTCCGTGAAAACACTTGCGTGGCGTGTGAAGGGGGTTACTTCCCCAACGCAGCCTGCGCCGCCGCCAACCTGGCGACCGGGACCCGGAAGGGCGAGCAGCTGACGTAGTTCAAGCCGTACTTATGGCAGAGCTGGATCGAATCCGGGTCGCCGCCATGTTCGCCGCAGATGCCGACCTCGAGTTCGATCCTCGCCTGGCGCCCTTCGCGGGTGCAGAGCTCCATCAGCCTCCCGACCCCGTCCTCATCGATGCTCTGGAACGGGTTCACCGGCAGGATCCCCTGCTCGACGTACTCGAGCAGGAAATTGCGTTCGGCGTCATCGCGGCTGAAGCCGAATGTCATCTGGGTCAGGTCGTTCGTGCCGTAGGAGAAGAACTCGGCCACGCTGGCGATCTCGGCAGCCGTCAGGGCTGCGCGCGGGATCTCGATCATCGTACCGAACTTGTATTCGAACTCGACCCCCTTTTCTTCCATCACCTGGCGAGCGATTTCCACCAGCCGCGGCTGGATGACCTTCAATTCGTTGACGTGCCCGGTGAGCGGGATCATCACCTCCGGCATGGGTTCGAAGCCGCGCAACTTGACATCCGCCGCAGCCTCGAAGATTGCCCGAACCTGCATCTCGACGATCTCCGGCATGACGATGCTCAACCGCACGCCGCGCAGCCCCATCATCGGGTTGCTCTCGTGCAGGTTGCGCACGTTCGCCAGCAGGGATTCTTTCTCGGCCAATCCAGCCTTCTCGCCCTTGGCCTTCATCGTGGCCACTTCTTCGACGAGCTCCTCCAGGCCGGGCAGGAACTCATGCAGCGGCGGATCGATCAGCCGGATGATGACCGGCAGGCCGGTCATCGCCTCGAACAAGCCGTCAAAATCGCTTCGCTGGAAGGGCAGCAGCTCATCCAACGCAGCCACGCGTGCCTTCGGCTCTTCCGCCAGGATCATGCGCTGCACGATAGGCAGCCGCTCCTGTTCGAAGAACATGTGCTCCGTGCGGCACAGGCCGATCCCCTGGCGCCGTACTCGCGCGCCCGGCGCGCATCCGCCGGGTAATCTGCGTTCGCCCAGACCTGCAAGCCCCGGGTTGGGAAGCCTGCCGGCCCCTGCCGGACGCCCTCGCGTGCGGCGACCTCATCCGCCCAACCGAGCAGCTTCAGCAGGTCGACCTGTTCCTCGAAGGAGGGCAGGCTGGTCGGGATCTGGCCGAGGAAGACCTCGCCCGTCGTCCCATCGACCGAAATCCAATCGCCTTCTTCGATCGTCGTATCGCCGGCCATCAGCTTCCGTTCTGCCGAGGTCCAGCTTCAATTCCGAGGCGCCGACGACGCACGGGATGCCGAACTGCCTGGCGACGACCGCCGCGTGGCTGGTCGCCCCACCCTCGGAGGTGAGGATGCCCTTGGACGCCAGCATGCCGTGGACGTCATCTGGCTTGGTGAAGGGCCGGACCATGATGACGTCCTGGCCTTCCTCCTTCGCTTTTTGCTCGGCGGTATCTGCGTCGAAGTAAACCCGCCCGACGGCCGCGCCCGGTGATGCGTTCACCCCGCTCGCGAAGCGCTTCCCGTCCTCACGCGCCTGGCTGAGCGATTCCAGGTTGAACTGCGGATGCAGCATCGCGTTCACGTCATCTGCCTTCACGCGGACGATCGCCTCGTCCTGTGTGATCGAGCCCTTCCTCGACGAAGTCGACGGCGATCTTCACCGCAGCTTGCGCCGTCCGTTTTCCGTCACGCGTTTGCAGCATCCACAGCTTGCCGCGCTCGATGGTGAACTCGACATCCTGCATCTCCCTATAATGCTGCTCGAGCTTGTTGACAATCTCGACGAAGGTCTCATAGGCCTTTGGGCATCTCGTCCTTCATCTTAGCGATCGGCTTGGTATTGCGGATGCCGGCGACGACGTCCTCGCCCTGGGCGTTGGTCAGGTAGTCCCCGAAGAGTACCTTCTCGCCTGTGGCCGGATCGCGGGTGAAGGCCACCCCTGTCCCCGAGCTATCCCCCATGTTGCCGAAGACCATCGTCTGGATATTCACACCGGTGCCGAGGTCATGACTGATGCCGGCTGCGTTGCGGTAATCCACCGCGCGCTTGCCGTTCCACGAGTCAAAGACGGCTTCGATCGAACGCCGCAGCTGCTCGTAGGGATCCTGCGGGAAGGGGAAACCCTTGTGCTTCTGAATGACAGCTTTATAGGCTTCTGTGATGGACTGCCAATCCTCGGCCGAAAGCTCCGTGTCGAGCTTGTAAGCCGTGCTTCTTCTTGTATGCCTCGAGCGGTTCTTCGAAGGCCTCATCCGATATCCCGAGCACGACCGAGCCAAACATCTGGACCAGCCGACGGTACGAATCGTAAACGAAACGTGGATCCTCGGTGAGCTTGATCATGCCCTCGACCGAAGTCGTCGTTCATGCCCAGGTTGAGCACGGTGTCCATCATGCCTGGCATGGAGAATTTCGCCCCCGAGCGGGAGGAGACGAGCAAGGGCTTGTCGGCAGAACCAAAAACCTTTCCCGTCTTCTTCTCCACCGCCTTCATCGCAGCCAGCACCTGGTCCCACATCCCTTCCGGGAAATTCGAATCGTTGGCCAGGAAGGTGTTGCAGGCTTCGGTCGTCACGGTAAAACCGGGCGGCACCGGCACGCCGATGCGCGTCATCTCCGCCAGGTTGGCGCCTTTTCCCCCGAGCAGGGCGCGCACACCGTTCCACGATCCAGCCGCCTTTTCGGCTTGATCGACCTCATCAAAAAGATAGACGTATTTCGTTGTCATGGTTCGTTTCCCCATTCTCTATTAGGTAGGAAGACAAGGATCGCGCCGCGTCCGCACCTTCCGCGGTCACGGCGCCTCACCCAAGAAGTAATGATAACCCATCTTCATCCAACGTGCATAACCTGCCGCTGGTTTGGGAAGCTGTCTTACTCTTCTGCGCTCGGGAAGACACCCGCCTCGCTGGCGTGCCTCCCCGAGCGCAGCCGAGGGGTCCCCGATACATCGCGCGAGCGGGCCTGGCGCAAGCAGCGAACCCGCCTCGCTCTTCGTCATCATGGGGATCCCTCGGCAAAGGACGCCTCGGGAAGACACCCTACTTGAACGTGCCTCCCCGAGCGCAGCCGAGGGGTCCCCGATACATCGCGTGAGCGGGCCTGGCGCAAGCAGCGAACTCGCCTCGCTCTTCATCATCATGGGGATCCCTCGGCAAAGACGCCTCGGGAAGACACATTACGGATGTGCCTCCCCGAGCGCAGCCGAGGGGTCCCCGATACATCGCGCGAGCGAGCCTGGCACAAGCAGCGAACCCGCCTCGCTCTTCGTCATCATGGGGATCCCTCGGCAAAGGACGCCTCGGGAAGACACATTACGGATGTGCCTCCCCGAGCGCAGCCGAGGGGTCCCCGATACATCGCGCGAGCGGGCCTGGCGCAAGCAGCGAACTCGCCTCGCTCTTCGGCATCATGGGGATCCCTCGGCAAAGGACGCCTCGGGAAGACACATTACGGATGTGCCTCCCCGAGCGCAGCCGAGGGGTCCCCGATACATCGCGTGAGCGGGCCTGGCACAAGCAGCGAACCCGCCCTCGCTCTTCGGCATCATGGGGATCCCTCGGCAAAGGACGCCTCGGGAAGACACCCACGTGACGTGCCTCCCCGAGCGCAGCCGAGGGGTCCCCGAGACATCGCGCGAGCGGGCCTGGCACAAGCAGCGAACCCGCCTCGCTCTTCGTCATCATGGGGATCCCTCGGCAAAGGACGCCTCGGGAAGACACCCACTTGATGTGCCTCCCCGAGCGCAGCCGAGGGGTCCCCGGTACATCGCGTGAGCGGGCCTGGCACAAGCAGCGAACCCGCCTCGCTCTTCGTCATCATGGGGATCCCTTGCCGGCAACCCCGTCATTGCGAGCAGCCTGCAGGGCAACGACTACCCTGGGTCTTGAACGGTGGCAATCTCCCCGAGCGCAGCCGAGGGGCTTCGCTGCGCGCATGACAGTGTGATCGTCGCCTCCCGAGCGCAGCCGAGGGTCCCTGAAGCATCGCGTGAGGGCAGGGCTCAAACGCTGAACCATCGCTAGCTCTCGGCATCATGGGGATCCCTCGGCAAAGGACGCCTCGGGAAGACACATTACGGATGTGCCTCCCCGAGCGCAGCCGAGGGGACACCTGATCAAGCAGGAACTTGCTGTGGTTAAGCTGGCTGTGGAGCGGAAGACGTACTACTGACCTTCGCGGGGTATTCCAACCAGGATCTGGTCGCCCTCGACCCGCACGGGGTACGCCGGGATGTCCACCACCGCCGGCAACGTCAGCGCCCTGCCGGTGCGCATGTCAAACCGGGCACCGTGGCGGGGACACTCGATCACATGATCGTCGAGCTCACCCTCAGCTACCGGACCATCGTCGTGGGAACAAACATCGGCGATGGCGAAATACTCACCGGCAATCTGGAAGACAGCGATCGGGAAACCATCGATCTCGAAGATGAGCGGTCCACCCGCCTCCAGATCCTGGACGGAGGCCACGCTGACGTACTCGACCTGGTCCTCTGTGTAAGTCTGATAGTTGTACATCGCAGCTAGGGGGCCTCCGGCCGGGTTCCAGCCGGCTATTTCAGTTCTTCCTCGATGGTTTCCATCCCGTACACACCGGCTTTGAGCACTTTCAACGACAGCAGCGCGCACTTCAGCCGCACCGGCCCAAGCTCGATCCCGAGCAGCTCGAGGATATCTTCCTTCTCCAGCGCCTTGATCTCGTCCAGCTGCTTGCCGACGATGGATTCGACCAGCAGGTCGGCCGAGGCGATCGAGATGGCGCAGCCCTGGCCGCTGAACATGGCTTCCGTCACCTTGTCGTCTCCGTCGACACGAAGGTCGATGCGGATCTCGTCCCCGCAGAGCGGGTTGTCGTCTTTATATGTGTAGTCGTGCGGATCCAGCTCGCCCCGCAGGCGAGGGTTTTTGTAGCGATCGATGATGACCTCACGATAAAGGTCGTCCATGCCATTCCCTTCCAGCGTACCGATGCTTGGCTATCCGAATAGTTCCCCGACCTTGTAAAGCGCTTCGATGAGCTTGTCCACCTCATCCGTGGTGTTGTACACATAGTAGGAGGCGCGCGTCGTCGCCGGTACGCCGAAGCGCTGGTGGATCGGCATCGCACAATGATGCCCGGCGCGCACGGCGATGCCGTACTCGTCCAGGACTTGCGCCACGTCATGCGGGTGCGCACCCTTGAAGGTAAATGAAGTCACTCCGCCGCGTGCCTCGGCCTCCGGGCCGAGTACGACCACACCCGGGACTTCCTCGAGCCGCTCCATGGCGTAGGTCACCATCTCGCGCTCATGTGCCCGGACGTTCTCCATGCCCAGGGCATCCAGGTACTCGATCGCCGCCGCCAACCCGATCGCCTCGGCGATGGCCGGCGTACCCGCCTCGAATTTATAGGGCACCTCATTTGCCGTGAAGCCGGATAATTCGACCCGCAGGATCATGTCCCCCCCGCCCAGGAAAGGCGGCATGCTCTCGAGCAGTTCCTTCTTCCCATACAGGACGCCGATGCCGGTCGGACCGAGCATCTTGTGGCTCGAGAAGGTGAAGAAATCGACGTCGTCTTCCATGACATTGACCGGCATGTGCGGCGCGGATTGTGCGCCGTCGATGACAACGATCGCACCCGCTTCGTGCGCCAGCGAGGTCATTTCTTTCACCGGGTTGATCGTCCCCAGCACGTTAGACATGTGCGTGAAGCTGACCAACTTGGGCTTGCGTTCCAGCAACAAGCGGTATTGATCCAGGTTGAGCCTGCCGTCCTCGGTCACGGGCACAAAATCGAGGATGATCTCCCGCTCGGCGGCGAGGATCTGCCATGGGACGAGGTTGGCGTGATGCTCCATCTCCGTCAGCAGCACCCGGTCGCCGGGGGATAAATAGGTGCGCCCCCAGCTGTGAGCGAGCAGGTTGAAGGCCTCGGTAGCGTTGCGGGTGAAGATGATCTCCGACCAGGAAGACGCGCCGATGAACGAAGCGATCCTGGCGCGTGCCTCCTCGTAGGCGATGGTCGCCTCTTCAGATAAGGTGTGGATGCCGCGATGAACGTTGGCGTTGTACTGGCGGTAATACGTGTTCATCGCCTCGATGACGGACGATGGTTTCTGCGATGTGGCCGCATTGTCCAGGTAGACCAGGGGAATGCCTGGGCTTGTCTCACGCTGCAAAATGGGGAAATCCGCTCGAATGAGCCGCGTATCGATGCTCTCAGACAGCTGGCCTGGCTTCATCGGTTCTCCAGCGAGGATGGCTGAACTCAGGACTTACGCCGCTTGCGGTCCGCTCGGCGGATCGTATCGCTGGCCTGCTGGGTCCAGAGCACGCGGTCCGGCACCATCCAGCCATCGGTCAGGTACACATCCTCGGTGAACTGGACGGCCACCATCTTTTCGTCCGCCTGGACGACGACGCCCTGCAGCCAATCACGCACGCGGTTCTTCTCGCGATTGTGATCACAATAGATTTCTACCCGATCGCCGACCGAATAGATTTTCCGGCGGGTGGGGTCAACCGTTGTTGTGGGTGTGCTCATTTTCTTTGCCATGCAATCTCGCCCGCCTGGTCCCGTTTGCGACGTAACCAGGCCATTGTATGTCGGTTGAGTTCAAACGCCAAGCTTGGCGTCCATCATCGCGGTCAGCCGGTCCCGGACCCGTTCAAACGGGATGCGGTCCATGATTTGCGCGAAGAAGCCATCGATGACCAGGCGTTCCGCTTCCCGGCGCGGCAGGCCACGCGACATCAAGTAGAAGACCGGCTCTTCTTCGAGCTGGCCCACGGTCGCGCCATGCGTGCAGCGCACATCATCCGCCAGGATCTCCAGGCCGGGGATCGAATCTGCACGGGCTTCTTTGCTCAGGATGAGGTTGCGATTGGCCTGGTACCCATCCGTGCGCTGTGCCTGCGGGGCGACGTAGATCATGCCCTGCCAGACCGAGCGGCCCCGCTCGAGCAGCGCGCCCTTGTAGAGCAGGTCGCTCGTTGTGTCCGGCGCCAGGTGGTTCTGCTGGGTGTCGTGATCCAGGTGCTGCCGGCCATCGGCGAAGTAAAAACCCGAGATGCGCCCCTCTGCTCCCTGCCCGATCAAATCGAGGTCGCTGAAGGTCTTCGTCAGCTGGCTGCCCACGGCGCCGAAGATCCAGTTCAGGCGGGCATCCCGCCCGACCTGCGCGCGCTCGTGGGTGAAATTCCAGGTGTGCTCGCCCAGGTTCTGGAGCTCCACCAGCGTGAGCTGGGCGCCCTGGGCGACGCTCACCTCGAGTGTGGCAGCATGCAGCGCGCTTCCCTGCGGCTCCGTCTGGGATGCGGCTTCATAAACCAGCGTCGCCTGTGCGCCTTCCTCCAGCACCACGAGCACCCGGCTGAAGAAGGCGCCTCCCACGCCGGAAGCCCAGAAGATCGCGTGCAGTGGTTCCTGCAGCTGCACCCCCTTGGGGACATAGAGCACAACGCCGTCGTTGGCCATTGCCGCGGTCAAGGCCGCGAATTTCCCATCTTTTACAGGAACGATGGTGTCCATGTGCTTCTGGACCAGGTCGGGGTGTTCCAAAACCGCCCGCGACCAATCCATGAAGACCACGCCCTGTGCGGCCAGATCGGTGCTGCTGCTCAGCTCGGGTTCGTGCCCGGGCCTGAGCACGAGCAGGGCGCCGTGTGCCTCGCCGACCAGGGGCGCCAGGAGTTCTTCGTCCACCGGACGGTCATCCGCCGCTTGCAGGTGTGAAATCGCCCGCCGGCAACGCGCGAATATCCGTTCGCCTCCAGGGCTCATCCGTCGTCGTGGGCATGGGCGTCGCCTCGAAGATTTGCCATGCCGCCTTGCGGCGCTCAAGCAGCCAGGCTGGCTCTCCGGCAGCTTGCGATCGCTGGATCACATCCGCTTCGCTGAACTTGAACGCCGGCGCGCCGCTGTGCCGTACAACCCGCCTGGGCTGGGAAACGCGTGGGGAGCTCATCAAATGCAATTCCCTTTCATCTCGATAGCGGGCTCGAACTAACCGATCGAGCCTTCCATCTGGAGCTGGATCAACCGGTTCATCTCCACCGCGTACTCCATGGGCAGTTCTTTCACCAGCGGCTCGATGAACCCCGAGACGACCATCGTGATGGCCTGTTCTTCCGTCAGGCCGCGGCTCATGAGGTAGAAGAGCTGTTCTTCTCCGACCTTGCTCACCGAAGCCTCGTGCCCGATGGTCACATTGTCTTCGTCGATTTCGATATACGGATAGGTGTCGGAACGTGAGCTCTCATCCAGCAGGAGCGCATCGCAGACCACGTTCGACCTGGAATGGTGGGCGCCTGGATGGACTTTTAACAAGCCGCGGTAGGACGCCCGGCCGCCGCCCTGGCTGATCGATTTCGACGTAATCTTGCTGGTGGTGTTCGGCGCGACATGGATGACCTTGCCGCCCGTATCCTGGTGCTGGCCGTCGGCGGCGAAGGCCATCGAGAGGATTTCACCGCGCGCGCCCTCGCCCATCAAGTAGACCGATGGATACTTCATCGTCAGCTTGCTGCCGATGTTCGCATCCACCCACTCGTGGGAGGCGTTTTCGTAGACCATGGCGCGCTGTGTGACCAGGTTGTAGACGTTGACCGACCAGTTCTGGATCGTCGTGTAGCGGCTGCGTGCGCCGGCCTTGACGATGATCTCGATCACACCGCTGTGGAACGAATCCGTCGTGTAGGTCGGCGCCGTGCAGCCTTCGACATAGTGAACATCCGCGCCCTCGTCGACGATGATCAACGTCCGTTCGAACTGGCCGATGCTGGCCATGTTCAAGCGGAAATAGGCCTGGAGCGGAAGCTCAACCTTGACCCCGGGCGGGACGTAGACGAATGAACCTCCGGACCATACGGCTGAATTCAGCGCTGCAAACTTGTTGTCCGTGATGGGGATCACGGTGCCGAAGTACTCGCGGAAGAGCTCCGGATGCTGCCGCAGGCCTTCCTCGATGCTGAGGAAGATGACGCCCTGCTCCTCGAGGTGCTTCTGCACGCTGTGGTAGACCATCTCCGATTCGTACTGGGCTCCCACACCTGCCAGGAACTTCTGCTCGGCTTCCGGGATGCCCAATTTGTCGAAGGTGTCTTTAATCGTTTCCGGGACATCGTCCCAGCTTTTGCCCTCCATCTCGGACGGCTTCACATAGTAGTAAATCTTGTCCAGGTCGAGCGTGCTCAGGTCTCCACCCCAGGTCGGAAGGGGCCGCTCGAGGAAGTGCTTCAAGGCCTTCAAGCGGAATTCCAGCATCCATTCTGGTTCGCCCTTCATGGCGGAGATCTCGCGCACGACCTCTTCGTTCAAACCCTGGCGTGACTTAAAGACCGAAACATCCGGGTCGCTGAACCCGTATTTGTATTGGTCGATGCCTTTCAAATGCTCGAGATCAGACGGTGTTGCCATCCAGCTACCTCCTCAACTACCAACTCAATTCGCGGGTTTGCCGTTGCTCTTCTCTCGCAGCCAGTCGTAGCCATGCTCCTCGAGATGCTCGGCCAATTCCGGCCCGCCGGATTCGACGATGCGCCCGTCCAGCATGATGTGGACCACATCGGGTTTGATGTAGTTCAGGATGCGCTGGTAATGGGTGATGATTAGAACCCCCAGGTCGGGTCCGGCGAGCGTGTTCACGCCGCTGGCCACGATCCGCAGGGCATCGATGTCGAGGCCGGAATCGGTCTCATCCAGGACGGCGATCGACGGTTCCAAGCGTTGCCATCTGCAGGATTTCCGCCCGCTTCTTCTCGCCGCCCGAGAAGCCATCATTCAGATAGCGGCCGGCGAACTCGTGGTCCATCTCGAGCGCATCCATCTTCGATTTGAGCAGCTTGCGGAACTCCGGGATGGAGATGCCCTTATCCTCTGGGTCGGACGCCCGCCGGCGGGCGTTGATCGCCGTGCGCAGGAAATTGGCCACCGAAACACCTGGGATCGCCACCGGATACTGGAACGCCAGGAACAACCCCAGCCTGGAGCGCTCATCGGGGGCGAGCTCGCGCAGGTCCTGACCTTTGAAGAGGATCTCGCCCTCGGTGACTTCATAGGCCGGGTGACCCATCAACACGTTCGCCAGGGTCGATTTCCCCGTCCCATTCGGCCCCATCAAGGCGTGCACTTCGCCTTGTTTAACGACCAGGTCGACCCCTTTTAAGATGGGTTGACCATCGATCGATGAATGCAGATTTCGAATTTCGAGCGCATCGGTCATGCACGTACCTCCAACAGGGTTCTTGCGGCCATTCAAGCTCTCCGCACGTGGTCGGGATTATAGCATGCCGGCTCCTTCCCGTCAATAATTCTAACGAAATATAACAAAAATATCCCTGTGTATTTCTATCAAAGATCATGAATACTGTTCATAAATATCTTAAATATTGACAGCGCATGGTTTGGATGCTATACTGCCTGCAAATGGCCTCCGAAACGCGTGATTCTATCCTGCGAACGCTGCGCTCGCGCGGCGGATGCACGGTGAAAGAGCTGGCAGAAGCGGCCGGGATTTCGCCGATTTCGGTCCGCCACCATCTTTCAAACCTGCTCGCCGAGGACTCTGATCCAGCAAGAAGAGGTCCGCCACGGTGTTGGACGGCCGCATCACCTCTTCACGCTCACTGACCAGGCGCACGAATTGTTTCCCACCCGTTACTTCCGGCTGACGAATCGCCTGCTGGGTGAGATCAAGGATGTGCTCCCGGTCGGCTCGATCGAGGGCTTGCTCTCCGGCGTGGCCGAGAGCATGGCCGAAGATTATGCTGCCCAGCTGGAAGGCCTGCCCTTTCGCGCGTCGCCTGGAGCGCTTGTCGGAACTGCTCGATGAAGAGGGGTTCAACGCCGAAGTGGAACGGCGCGGCGATGAAGTCATCATCCGTGAGCTGAGCTGCCCCTATTTTCAAATTGGACAACAACACCCTGAAGTCTGTCTGATAGACCAGTCCTTTATCGCGCGGGCGCTCTCGCTCCCTGTCGAACGCGTCCGCTGCCTGCTGGAAGGGGATGCCCACTGCGCGTTCAGCGTCCCGCTGGAGGGAATGCCTGAGATGACCGAAAACGAGAACCCCGAAGACCATCTGGGAGGCGGACTCGACGCATCCCGAGCGTCGCCGAAACGCTGCGCGAAGGCCTGCGTGCAGGTCGTCGATCCTGAGCTCGGTTTGAACATCATTGAACTGGGCTTGATCCGGGAGGCTATCCATCAGCCCGGAGAATGACCTCAAGATCAACATGATCCTGACCACCCCCTTCTGCCCGTATGGACCCGCTCTGCTCGATATGACCCGCAAGAAGGCCTCCGATGTGACCGGCACTGATGGCAGCCGTTGAAATCGGGATGGAGATGTGGGATCCGAGCATGATGGAAGAAGGTACCGGGGCGGAATGGGGTTTGTTCTGAGCCGATCCTACCTCTAGCACATCAAAACGCCCCTTCAATGGGGCGTTTTCCGTATTATGCAGTGCCTTCAGATCACGCATTGCTAGCTGCTGGGTTAGATCGAGATTTGATTCGAATCTGACCTCGAACTGCGGCGATCCTTCAGCAAGCCCAGGATCCCTACCCCGCCCACGACGAGCCGCAGCAGGACGCTCATCGCAGAAGCTGCCATCAACACGACCGTGGCGGCGGCTGCCAGGATCATCCACGACGAGACCGGGTTATTGCCCCGGTACGTGACCAGCCGGGCTCGCAGGCTTGTGACAAACCTTGAGCTCGGTTCGACTGGCGTCAATACCTGGGACAGTAGGCTTTCAATTTGCTTTCGGCTCGTCTCTTTTGTTCCCATTTCTCACACACACAGTTCTGGGAATTATACCAACTCACTTTGATTTCGCAGAATTCCCCTGCTCAAGTTTGTTGACATCTTCCCGCAGCACATTCAATGTCCGGTGGTAAAGGCTCTTGATCGCGCCTTCCGTCCTGCCCATCACCTGGCCGATCTCGGCATTCGACATTCGCTCAACAAATTTCAAGATCAGCAGCTGCTGCCGGTCATCAGGAAGCTGCTGGACCGCTTCCAGTAACAGCGATCTGTTCCTCGCCGGCGATCGCCTCCACTTCGGGATGGTCGCCGACCTCGCTGACCGCGACATGGCGATCGAGCGGCACAACCGGCCTGCGGCTTCGATCCCGATGCCAGTTTGCAACCAGGTTGTGGGCGATGCGGTACAAGCCAGGCCGTGAAGGGGACGCCCTTGTCTTCAAAATTGGCCACATGCCGCAGCGCCCGCTGGAAAACCCTCGCCGTTAGGTCCTCCGCATCGTGATGGTTCCCGGTCCGGTAATAGATGTAGTTGTAAATCCGGCGGACATGACGCTCGTAGAGTTCGCCAAAGGCTTGCATATCCTCGCCGGCGAGCTTGGCCAGCGTCATGTCATCCAGCTGCTCAGGCATCGATCTTAGCCAATCCTGAGCACGCGAATTCTCTTCATAGATAACCCCATGCCGGATTCATTCGTTTCAGGTGTGAGATCACGTTTTTCTGGGTCTGGCCCTTGGCTGCCAGCGTCCGCAGTATAGCACGGTTGGGGATCGGCCCTCCCGCCGGATGCTATAATGCAAACCTTCCATGAAAACTTTGATTGCATTTGACCTGGAAACCTCCGGCCTCGATCCATCGCTGGATGCCATCATCGAGATCGGTGCGGTGCGTTTCCGCGGCGACCGGGTCGATGGCGAGTGGTCGAGCCTGGTCAACCCTGGCCGTCCGCTGACGCCCTTCATCACCGAACTGACCGGGATCACGGACGCGATGCTGGCCAGCGCGCCACGAATTACCGAGGTGCTGCCGGACCTGGAGGCCTTCGTCGGGGATGAACCCATCCTGGGACACAACATTGGGTTCGACCTTTCCTTCATGAACGTGCGCGGCCTCTTCCAGTACAACGCCTCGCTCGACACCTACGACCTGGCCTCCATCATGCGACCCAATGCCGGCCGCTACGGGCTCCAGGCGCTAGCAGCCGCCTTGAATGTCCCTGTGCGTGAGACCCACCGCGCGCTGGATGATGCACATACGACGCGCGCCGTGTTTCTTCGGCTATACGAAGAATTGCTCGAACTGCCCTTCCCCCTGATCGAGGAGATTGCCCGTCTCGGAGAAGAAATCGAATGGGGCGCCGGCTGGGTCTTCGACCAGGCATACCGGGCGAAGCTGGAAGGCGGCGCACAGGGCGGAGCGCCCCCCGCAGAACTGTTCTTCCCCCTCGATCGCGATCCAGGTGAGCTCGAGATCGGCGAGGAGGTCGAACCGCTCGACATCGAGGAGCTGGCTGCCATTTTCGAGCCTGGCGGCGTGCTGGCGCGCGCCTTCGACGGGTACGAGAACCGCCCCCAGCAGGTAAGCATGGTGCGGGCGGTTGCCGATGCGCTTTCAGAGAGCAAACACCTGCTGGTTGAGGCTGGCACGGGCACCGGCAAGTCGATGGCTTACCTCGTCCCGGCCTTCACCTGGGCGAAGCAAAACGGCCAGCGGGTCGTCATCTCCACCAACACCCTCAACCTGCAGGACCAGCTGATCCACAAGGACATCCCCGACCTGCAGGCCGCGCTCGGTGAGGAGTTCCGGGCCGCGGTCCTCAAGGGGCGCGGCAACTACCTCTGCCCACGCCGTTTCACCGCGCTGCGAACGCTCGGCCCGCGCCAACCGGACGAGATGCGCGTGCTCGACCAAGCTGCTGCTCTGGTTGTCAGACGGGGGAAGCGGTGAACGGAGCGAACTCAACCTGCCGCCCGGGGAAGCGATCGTCTGGTCCCGGCTCTCGGCCGAGGGCGAAGACTGCGGCATGGAGACCTGCGCCACCAAGGCCGGCGGCACTTGCCCATATTACAAAGCCCGCTTGCAGGCGGAGGGCGCCCACGTCGTCATCGTGAACCATGCCCTGCTCCTGGCGGATATCGCCACCGGCAACCGGGTCGTGCCAGAGTACTGCCTACCTCATCGTCGATGAAGCCCACCATCTCGAGTCCGCCACGACCAACGGCATGAGCCTGAGGGTGACGGAGGCCGAGGTCCAGCGTGTGCTGCGCGATCTCGGCGGTTCCGGGCGCGGCCTGCTTCACCAAATCCAGGAAGTTGCCCGGGCTAACCTCGCACCGGCAGGCGTGGCCGAGATCGACGCGGCCGTCGCCGCCGTGATCGACCGGATTTCGATCTGCCTCGATGAGAGCCGGGGCCTCTTTCAAGCCTTCGCCGTCGATGCTTGAAGCGCAGCGTGAAGGCAAGCCGGTCGGGCCCTATGGGCAGCAGACGCGCGTCGTGCCCGCCACTCGCACGCTGCCGGATTGGGAGAAGGTCGAGTTGGCCTGGGAAGCGCTGCGTGGACCTCTCGGCACAACGGTCGAGATGCTGGGCTCGATGAGTGATGCCCTGGAAAGCCTGGCGGAAGGCGGCGTGGAGCCTGCCGTGAACCTGGCCGTCGCCGCCCGCATCGCCCGCCGGAGCCTGGGCGAGGTCTACCAGCAGCTCGAGCAGATGATTTTTGAACCCGATACCGGGATGATTTATTGGATCGAATTGAGCTCGCAGAACGAGCGGCTGTCCATGCACGCCGCACCGCTCGAAATTGGCCCGCTGGTCGAGAAATATCTGTGGCACGAGAAGGAAGCCGTGATCATGACCTCCGCCACGTTGACGACGGCCGGGGAGTTTGATTACCTGCGCCGCCGGCTTTTTGCCCACGATGCGGATGAACTGGCCGTCGGTTCACCCTTCAACCACGAAGAGTCTACCCTGCTCTACCTGGTCAACGACATCCCCGAACCCGTCGAACGGCAAGCATACCAGCGTGCGCTGGAAGCTGGGCTGCTGCGGCTGTTAACGGCGACCGACGGCCGTGGGCTCATCCTCTTCACCTCCAATGCTCATCTGCGCACGACCGCCAACGCCATCGCCGAACCCCTGGCGCGGGCCGGCATCCAGCTGTATGAACAGAGCAGCGGCGTCTCCCGCCATGCCCTGCTGGAGGGGTTCAAAACGACCGAGCGATCGGTCTTGATGGGGACCCGTTCATTCTGGGAAGGGGTGGATGTCCCCGGCGAGGCGCTCTCCGTGTTGGGGATCGTCCGGCTGCCGTTCGATGTCCCCAACGACCCCATCATCGCCGCGCGGTCCGAGACGTACGAACAACCCTTCGTGGAGTATACGGTCCCGGAAGCCATCCTGCGCTTCCGGCAGGGTTTCGGCCGCCTGATCAGGACCCGCTCCGATCGGGGCGTCGTGGTCGTCTTCGACCGGCGCATCCTGAGCAAGAGCTACGGACGGGCTTTTGTCGACTCCCTGCCGCGCTGCACTGTCCGTACCGCCAGCCTGTCCGATCTTCCCCGGGCTGCCGCCCGCTGGCTGAACATCTAATCCGCCCGACCGCTCATTGACGCTCATGAGGCTGGCGGAATATAATCCACTCATTCTGGCGATGCCAAAACTTGGAAGGAATGCAGGCTGTGATTGATGTCAACGAACTCCGCAACGGGGTAACCTTCGAACACGATGGCAACCTGTACAAGGTCATCGAGTATTCCCACAACAAACCAGGCCGGGGCAAGGCCACCATCCGCACCCGGGTCCGCGATTTGCGCACGGGCGCAATGCTGGACAAGTCCTTCATCTCAGGCGATCGCGTGCAGGACGTCCGCCTCGATTACCGCATCGCCTCGTTCCTCTACCGGGATGGGGACATTTACCACTTCATGGACACCGAGACCTATGAGCAGCCAGCCCTGGGAGCGGATACCCTCGGCGATGTCGTCGATTACCTGACGGAAGGCATGGAAGTTAAACTGACGTTTTATGAGGAAGAACCCATCGACGTCGAACTACCAACGGCGGTTGACCTGCAGGTCGTTGAAGCGGAGATGGCAGTAAAGGGCGATACGGCGACCGGCGCAAACAAGTGGGTCACGACGGAGACCGGGCTGAAGGTCCAGGTGCCGCTCTTCATCAGCGTCGAGGATAAGATCCGTGTGGATACACGCAACGGCGCGTACCTCACCCGGGTTTGAGGCTGGATCGAGTTCCGCATGAGGACCCCAGCCGGAACCGAATGCCCCTTTTATTATGAGGATTTCCACCGAGGCCGTGAGCACCAGGAGTGCCGCCTCATCGAGCGCACCCCCGATGGTGGGAAGTACACCCCGGACCTCTGCGCCCGCTGCAGGGTCCCGCGCATCCTGCAGGCCAACGCCTGCGAGCATATGGTCCTCGAGGGCGCGTGTCCGCTGCCGGCTTCCTTGGATTTCGCCGGCGGGTTGAGGTGAGCGCATTCTGTACTCGCTCAATGCAAGACGTCGAGGTGCCCGAAGTCGGGTGCCCGATGTGCCACGTGGATCTGCCTGATATCACGCTCCCTCCGGAAGGCGCATGATCCGCACCATCTTGCTCGATCTGGATGACACCCTGCTGGCCAACAGCATGGACACCTTCCTGCCGGCGTACTTCCAGGCGCTGGGATCGCACCTGGCCGGGATCGTCGATCAGGGCGAGATGCTGAACGAACTCATCGCCGGCACCCAGATCCATGCTGGCCAATCTCGATCCCTGCATCACCCTTGAACAGGCTTTCTCGCAGCATTTCTATCCCGCCCTGGGCTTGAACGAGGCAGAAGCCAAACCTATGATCGAGGCCTTTTACCGCGGCCCCTACAAAGCATTGCAGGCGCCTCACCTCCAGCATTCAGGGTGCTCGATCCTTGCTGGATGCGATTTCCGCGCACGAGGCCTGGAGCTTGTCATCGCCACCAACCCGCTCTTCCCGCGGATTGCCATCGAGGAACGCCTCGCCTGGGCTGGCCTGGCGCCGAACTGGCGGGGATTATTCCTTGATCACCTCCTACGAACACCTCCATTTTGCCAAGCCGCAGCCAGAATACTTTGCTGAAATCCTGGCCCGCCTGGGACGTCAGCCGGAAGAGGCGCTCATGATCGGCGACAGCCTCGAAAATGAAATCCTGCCAGCGCACCGGCTGGGCATGTCCGTCTTCCATGTCGTCAACCTGCCAGGGCCGATCGTTCCCCCCTGGTGAGACGGAGGGCATTCCCCCGGTCCTTCTCGATAAACCCCGGGAAACAGGTAGTTTCCCATCTGGCCGCTTGAAGGATTTCCCGCTCGAGCTGCTGGCTACACCCCGGCTCCCGGGTAACGATCCGCTGCAGGACCCGCGCATCATCCTGGCCCGGCTGCGTGTCGTCCCCGCGGCTTTCCGCGTGATGACCGCCGGCCTTGAGAGCAGACGGCTGGAAGCAGCGGCCGGAAGAGGGCGAGTGGGCGCCGGCGGAGATCCTGTGTCATCTGCGAGATGTTGAGATGGAAGTGAACCTCCCCCGCCTGACAGCCCTGCTCGAGCAATCCAACCCCCACCTGCCGGCTTTCGATACCGACCGATGGGCCGGGGAACGGGATTATCTCCATCAGGATGGCGCTGAAGCCAGGGATGATTTCTGCCAGGCTCGCCTGCAGCTCATCGGCATCCTGGCCGAGATCAAACCGCAGGATTGGGAGCGGACCGGCCGGCACAGCTTGCTTGGACCAACAGGCCTGCGCGAGTTGATGAAGATCACCAGTGAACATGATTGGCTGCACCTCGCCCAGCTGCGCCAGGCGATCGCCTCCCTCACGCATTCCAACCCAGATCCTCCCCTCCTGACCCCCAATTGCCGCACGCTTTTGACTGCTCGTACTCATGCGTTGCATGCACGGGCGGTACAATGCGGACGAGAGTCCATGAAACTTGAAAGGAGTCCGTTATGGATCTGGTTGGAAAACGTGTCGTCGTGCTGGTCGAGTCAGGCTTCGAGGATCTGGAATTCTGGGTCCCTTACATGCGGCTCGTCGAGGAAGGGGCCGAGGTGCTCGTCGCCGGGCATGGCGCGGGCCGCCAGGTTCTGAGCAAATCCGGTGGCCTGATGGCTGAGATCGAGGTTGAAGCGGGTTCACTCTCTGAAGCTACGCTGGACGGCATCGTCATCCCCGGCGGGTGGGCGCCAGACAAGCTGCGCCGCTATGAGGAGATCACCAGCCTGGTCAGGGCGCTGGACGAGGCAGGAAAGACGGTGGCGATGATTTGCCACGCCGGCCTGGTGGGAATTTCCGCCGGCATCGTCGCTGGGCATAGGGCAACCGGATCGCTCGGGATCAAGGATGACCTGGAGAATGCCGGGGCTACCTGGGTGGATGAACCCGCCTTTCGCGACGGGAACCAGGTGTGGGGGCGTGTCGTAGAAGACATCCCAGCCTTCTGCCGCCAGCTCGTGGCTGCCCTCAAGTCTGCTTGAGGACCTGCCTGGTCGGCTGGTTCCTTTACACCCCCTCCGGCGGACGATATAATTTCACCTGCGGGGGAAGTGCTGGAATTGGCAGACAGGCGTGACTTAGGATCACGTGCCCTCGGGCGTGAGGGTTCAAGTCCCTCCTTCCCCATGTGAAAAGCGGTGCGGGCTTGGTCCAGACGAGTGATCAAGCCCCTTTCATCATCTTGAACCCGATTTGTGACTGGAAGGATTACTCCTTGAAGATTGAAACGAAAGAACTTGAGGATCGCCAGGTCGAGCTCACCGTCGAGGTGCCTGACGAACAGCTTCAGCGTGCGCTGCGCGCGGCGGCTCGCCGGATGAGCAAGGAAACCAAGATTGCCGGTTTCCGGCCAGGAAAAGCGCCTTATGAAGTCATCCTGAGCAAATTCGGTGAGGAGACCATCTTTGAGGAGGCGCTCGACGCACTCGGGCAGGAGGTTTACCGCACCTCGCTGGAAGAGACGGCGCTCGAACCCTATGCGCCGGGCATCTTTAACGACATCGTCAGCCGGGATCCCCTGACTCTGAAATTCACCGTTCCCCTCCTGCCGGAGGTCGACCTCGGCGATTACCGCTCCCTTCGCATCCCCTTTGAGCAGCCGGCGGTGACCGATGAAGCGCTCGAAGAGGCGATGGAGGACCTCCGCCAGCGGCAGGCGCTGATCGAACCTGTGGACCGGCCGGCAGCCGACGGGGACGTGGTCATCCTGGACGCCTATGGCGAGCTCACGGAACCTGCGGAAGGCGAGGACGCCCGCTTGCTGGAGACGAAAGGCGTTTCGGTACTCGTCGGTGAGGATACCGATTTTCCCGTCGCCGGCGTTTACCAACATCTCCTGGGCTTGGTGCCGGAAGCTGAAGTATCTTTCGAACACACCTTCGATGACGAATACCCGGCCGAGGACCTGCGCGGCAAGTCAGCCCGCTTCGATCTCACATGCCTCGAAGTCAAATCCCGCCTCGTCCCCGAGTGGTCGGATGACCTGGCGCAGAACATGGGCGATTTCGAGAGCTTGCTAGATCTGCGGGTGAAGGTTCGTGAGAACTCTGCAAACCCAGGCCGAGCAGAACGCCAGGCAGGCGTACACCGAAGAGGTGCATGCAGGCTTTGGTCGAGCAGGCGACCGTTCACTTCCCTCCCGCCGCCCTGGAGGAGGAGTTGGAGCGGCTCCTGCGTGAGTTGAGCCTGCGCCTGCAGGGGCAGAACCTCACCCTGCAGGATTACCTCAAGGTGGAGGGCAAGACGCTTGAGGATCTCCGGGAGGAGCTGTCCCCGGACGCCCGCGAGCGCATCACGCGCGGCTTGATCCTGGGAGAAGTGGTCGAACTCGAAGGCCTGGAGGTCGCAGAGGATGAAATCGACGCTGAAATCGAGCGCATGATGGAACCCCTGGGCGAGGAGGCCAGCCCGGAGCTGCGCAAAGCGTTTGGCTCGCCAAACGGCCGGCGCCGCATTGCGATAGATTTGCTGACCGAAAAAGGGATCGACCGCCTCCTGGCCATTGCCAGAGGTGATACCATTCCAGAAGCAGACGGTTTGGCCGAGACAAGCTAAGCTGAAGCCGAACCCGATGCCAAACCATCCGACGAGACCGATGCCGCGCCCGCCGAACCTGAAGGCGAAGCCGTGGTAGGATCCCAACCAATCTGAGTGAGGGAGAAACAATGAGCATTCAAGACCCACGTGCACTCATCCCGATGGTGATCGAATCATCCGGACGAGGCGAGCGCGCCTACGACATCTATTCGCTGCTGCTGCGTGAGCGGATTATCTTCCTGGGCACACCGATCAACGACCAGGTGTCGAACCTGATGGTGGCCCAGCTGCTCTTCCTCGATCGCGAGGACCAGGACCGCCAGATCAACATGTACATCAACAGCCCCGGCGGGCAGATTTACTCCGGCCTGGCAATCTACGACACGATGCAGCAGGTGCGCGCCCCCATCTCCACCGTCGCCGTCGGCGTGACCGCCTCATTCGGGACGATCCTGCTGGCAGCCGGGACGAAGGGCAAGCGCTACGCCCTGCCCCATGCAACCATCCACCTACACCAACCTTTGGGCGGCGCGCAGGGGCAAGCCAGCGACATCGAGATCCAGGCCAAGGAAATCTTGCGTTTGAAAGAGAAAATCAATAAGATACTCGTACGCCACACGGGTCGTGACATCGAGCAGATCGAGCACGACACCGAACGAGACTTCTACATGGATGGCCTTGCCGCCAAGGACTATGGCATCATTGACCACGTCCTCGATCCATTCGAAGATGAAGGTAAGTCGAAGAAGAAGTCCAAGAAAGCCGAGTAGCTAGCCTATGGCAAAACGGCAGGAACCCCCGCCCGAGGAAGGGCGGCGATGTTCCTTCTGCAACCGAGATGAAGACACCATCCGGCGCCTGATCGCAGGACCGGAGGGTGTCTTCATTTGCAATGAGTGCGTCGACTCTATGCGCGGATATCCTGGACGGCGAAGGCGCGCATCCCAATGCCGGACTGACCTCCTCTGGCAAGCCTGCCCTTTCGCCGCAAGAAATTTTCGAAAACCTGGAAGAGTACGTCGTCAGCCAGGAACACGCCAAACGCGTGCTCTCGGTGGCCGTCTACAACCACTACAAACGCATCGCCAACCGCGGGCATGCGGAAGTCGAGCTGGAGAAAGCCAACATCCTGCTCGTGGGCCCAACCGGCAGCGGCAAGACCCTGCTCGCGCAAACGCTCGCCCGCAGCCTGGATGTGCCCTTCTGCATCGCCGATGCAACCGCGTTGACCGAGGCGGGCTATGTCGGGGAGGACGTCGAGAACATCCTCCTGCGTCTGCTTCAAGCATCCGAGTTCAACGTCGGGCGTGCCGAGCGAGGCATTGTCTACATCGATGAGATCGACAAGACCGCCCGCAAATCGGGTGACAACCCGAGCATCACGCGCGATGTATCCGGCGAAGGTGTCCAGCAAGCGCTGCTGAAAATCATCGAAGGGGCGGTCGTAAACGTGCCGCCCCAGGGCGGCCGCAAGCACCCCCAGCAGGAGTTCATCCAGCTCGATACGACGGATGTGCTCTTCATCTGCGGCGGCACCTTCAGCGGGCTATCCGAGATCGTCGCCGAACGCGTCGGCCGACGGGGCCGGCTTGGCTTCAGCGGCACCGTCCTCGATCCAGCCGCCCGGGGCGTCGACGAGAGCGCCCTCATGCGCCTGCTCACACCAGATGACCTGATGCGCTTCGGCATGATCCCCGAGATCGTCGGACGTCTGCCGGTCGTGACCAGCGTGGATGCGCTCGACCAGCAGGCGCTGCGCGCCATCCTGACCGAACCGCGCAACGCGCTCGTCAAGCAGTACCAGCGCCTGTTCGAGATGGACCAGGTTGAACTCGTGTTCGAGGAGGAAGCCCTGGCAGCGGCGGCTAAGCTGGCGCTCCAGCGTGAGACCGGCGCCCGTGGCCTGCGCTCTTCGATTGAAGGCGCACTGCTCGATGTCATGTACGACATCCCCTCACGTCCCGAGATCCGGCGGGTGGTCGTCAACGAAGCGGCCATCATGCGCACAAGCCGCCCGCTCCTCTTCGATGAGCGCGACCAGCAGGTGGACCTCGGTGAGGAGTCCCTGCCGGACGCGGCGTAAGGCTCCACCCCACCACCCCCCCATGCCCCACCCTTCTACTTTTTCCATCGCAGCCTTCGACCCGGAAGGACCCGCCTGGGGCATCGCCGTCGCCTCAAAATTCCCCGCGGTTGGCGCGGTCGTCCCCTGGGTTCGGGCGGGCGCCGGGGCTGTGGCCACGCAATCCTACGCAAACACATCCTTCGGCCCGGATGGCCTGGACTTGATGGAGTCCGGATTGCCCGCCCAGGAAACCCTCGAGAAGCTGCTCACGGCAGACCCCGGCCGGTCACAACGCCAGGTCGGGCTCATCGATCGCCTGGGCCATGCGGCCACTTTCACCGGCGAGGACTGCCAGGCCTGGGCGGGGGGTCGGACCGGAGAGGGCTACTGTGTCCAGGGCAACATCCTGGCTGGCGAAGCGGTCATCGCGGCCATGGCAGCTGTATACGAAGAAACGCACGCCCCCTTCCCTGCTCGCCTGCACGCGGCGTTGCTCGCCGGCGATCGTGCTGGCGGGGACCGGCGTGGACGGCAATCGGCGGCAATCTACGTCGCCAGGGAATCCGCCGGCTACGCAGGTTTTAACGACCGCTGGATCGATTACCGGGTCGATGACCACCCTGACCCCGTACCCAGGCTGGGAGACCTGCTCGAGCTGCATGAGCTGTATTTCGGCACCAGCGAGGTGGCGGAGCGGCTCGCAATCGAGGGCGAGGTGTTTCTTCGCTTGCAGCAGATCCTGCGCTCGCTGGGATACCTGCAAGATGAGCTTGAGAGCCCCGATCCATCGTTTCGTACCGCGCTCGATGCATTCATCGGGAATGAAAACTTCGAGGAACGAACCGACCCTGCTGCGGGCTGGATCGATCAACCGGTATACGAGTACCTGCTGCGCAAGCATCTGCCCACTTCCTGATTCTTGAACTTCCTCCCCTCTGACTGGTATCATTGCCTGAAAATCATGCTCAACGCCGGGAAGCACCCGGGAGGACTGCCCCTATGAAGCACCCCGCGCAAGCAGCAGGTCTCATCATCGACATGGACGGCGTCCTGTGGCGCGGTCCGGAATGGCTGCCCGGCGTCAAGGCCTTCTTCGACCAGCAGCGGCGGTTGGGGCGGAAGCTCATGCTCGTCACGAACAACGCCTCGGCCAGTGCTGCTGCCGCCGCCTCGCGCCTGGCCGAGCTTGATGTGGAGCTGCAGCTCGAGGAAGTGCTGACCTCTTCTATGGCTACTGCGCAGTACCTGCGGGACCATTGCCCGGAGGTGGCGAAGATCTACCCCATTGGCGAAGCCAGTCTGCGCAGCGCACTGACCGAGGCCGGCTTCACCTTGCTCGATGCCGCCGATGGAGCGCAGGCTGTCGTGGTTGGGTTTGATCGTGAAATCAGTTGGTACAAGTTGAAGGAGGCGGCGATCGCCCTCGAACGCGGCGCTCGGTTCATCGGGACAAACCCCGATCCGAGTTTCCCGGTTCCGGAGGGCTTGGCGCCTGGTAACGGCGCCTTCGTCGGCGCGCTGCAGCTGACGACCGGCGTCGAGGCCACGATCGTCGGCAAACCGGAGCCACTGCTCTACCAGCAAGCGGCATCGGCCATGGAGCTCACCCCGGCCCAGATCCTGGTTATCGGCGACCGGCTCGGCACGGATATCCTGGGCGCGATCCGGGCCGGGATGGACAGCGCCCTGCTGCTGACGGGCGTGACCACAGCTGTCCAGGCTGAAGCCGATGAGATCCAGGCCAGCTGGATATTCGATGACCTTCCCGCCCTCACCCAGGCGCTCGAGCATGCTTGAGCAGCCGGCACGGCGTCCGCTGATCTATGATTTCACATTCGAGGCGCTCGCTGAACGCCTTGGAATGCTCGCTGCCGAGCCTTACCGCACCAGCCAGGTGTGGGTTGACCTCTACCGGCACGGGATCGATGATCCGGCAAAAATGAATACCTTGCCGGCTCCCCTGCGTTCGAGCTTGCAGGAACACTTTCGATTCCAGTCGCTCACGGAAGGCAGGGTGTTCCGCTCCACAGATGGCGGGACCGAAAAGTATGTGTTCAGGCTGCCAGATCAATATGCCATCGAGACCGTGCTGATGCGCTATGACCGCAGGCGGACGGCGTGCATCTCGACCCAGGCAGGCTGCGGGATGGGGTGTGTCTTCTGCGCGACGGGGCAGATGGGCTTTCTGCGCAACCTGTCTGCCGGGGAGATCGTCGAACAGGTCCTCTACCTGGATCGCCGCCTGCGGCAGCGTGGATCGCATCTGACCAACGTCGTCGTGATGGGGATGGGTGAGCCATTCCATAACTATGACGCCACACTGTGCGCGATCGACATCCTTGGCGACGAGCGCGGGATGAATATGGGTGCGCGCCGCTTCACAATTTCAACCGTTGGTCTCATCCCCATGATCGAACGCTTCACGCAGGAAAGCCGGCAGATCAACCTCGCGATCTCGCTCCATGCTGCCACCGACGAGTTGCGCGAGAGCCTGCTGCCCATCAACCGGCGCTACCCACTGGCCGACTTGATGCGCGCTTGCCGTGAGTATGTCGACCATACCCACCGCAGGATCACGTTTGAATGGGCGCTGATCGAGGGCGTCAATGACACACCTGCGCAGGCTGACGCCCTTGCCGGGTGGCTGCGGGGATTAAATTGCCACATTAACCTGATCCCGCTTAACCCCACCGATGGGTATCAGGGACAGGCCACCCGGCATGACCGCGTGGATGCGTTCCTGGCCATGCTGCATGAAAAAGGACTTTCGGCGACGGTCCGCGTCCGCCGCGGGATCGATATCCAGGCCGGATGCGGCCAGCTGGCTACGCAGGTTGATTCCTGATCTCCCCCAGCCTGATTTCTTACAGCGGCACCCCCCCAACCGCACAGTTAGACCAGCACATGGGTCCGGGATCTCTCACCTTGTAAATTGGGAGTCGGGACGGTATGATTGCGCCATGCCCAAGCCATTTATCCTGGCGCCGTCCATCCTGTCAGCCGACTTCCTGGAGCTGGGATCGGCGATCCGCCGGTGCGGAGAAGCGGGTGCCAGGTGGCTTCAACTGGACATCATGGACGGTCATTTCGTCCCCAATATCAGCTTTGGGCCTTATATTGTCGAAGCCTGCCGCAGGGCAACAGACCTCCACCTCGATATTCATCTGATGATCAGTGATCCCGATCGTTATCTGCAAAGCTTCGCGGAGGCAGGGGCGGATTCCCTGACGGTTCATCTGGAGACTTGCCCGCATATCCACCGTACGCTTACCCACATCCATGAGCTTGGAAAGCTTGCGGGTGTAGCCCTTAACCCGGGTACCCCGCTGGATGGGCTGGAGGAAATCCTGCCGCTGCTTGACCTGGTGCTCATCATGTCGGTGGACCCCGGGTTCGCAGGTCAAGCGTTCATCCCGACAACGCCTGACAAGGTTCGCCGGGCACGGCGCTATCCTCCAGCGCCACGGGTCCCCGGCATATCTCCAGGTCGACGGGGGGATCACGCCGGAGACGGCGCGCCTCTGCTATGATGCCGGCGCGGACGTATTCGTCTCCGCCAGCGCCATTTTTAACCATCCCGAGGGGATCAAAGCAGGCATCCAGGCGCTGAGTTCAGCGCTTTCGATCCAGACTGCATAGCCTAAAAAAAAGGCCGCCTGAGAGGCGGCCACGAGGTTCGCAAATTCGTATCAGGACGAAATTGGGCTAGACACGGGCGAGGCGTTTAATGCACTTGGCGCATAAAGTCTTCTGAACCATGCGCCCGCCTTCCATAACCTGGACCTTCTGCAAGTTTGGCTTGAACTTGCGCTTGGTTGCCTTCATCGAGAAGCTGCGGTTTTGACCGAAGGTTGTGGTCTTGCCGCAATTTGCACACTTGGCCATGTTGAAATCCTTCCTTGCCGATCAGGGAATATGCTCTTGCACAATCGAAGATGGTACCACATCTGCAGCGGGCCATCAATGGAAAGATACGAAGGGGAGCGCCGATGACGGGAGAAACAACCATACACGGGAAGATTACCATCTCTCCGGATGCCATCGCCACGATTGCAGCCCATGCCGCCGTACAGTCCTACGGCGTCGTTGGCATGGCTGCGAAGAACTTGATGGACGGTATCGCCCATGCCCTGGCTTATGATCCGACCCATGGCGTCGAAGTCCAGGCCCTGGATGACGAGATCCGGATAAATATGTACATCATCGTGGAGTATGGAACCCGGATCTCATCCGTCGCCACGAGCGTCGCAAACGCTGTCCGCTACCAGGTGGAGCGTGCGATCGGCATGCCGGTCAGCGCAGTGAACGTACACGTCCAGGGCTTGCGGGTTAGCGATACGGATTGAGAGACGTGATCGAAAAGCGGAACCGCAGCACGCGTGAACTGGAGAGCAAGATCAGGCATCGCCTCGTCGAGCGTTACCGCACGATTGATGGGACCATGCTGCGCAGCCTGGTCAACAACAGCCTCGATTGGCTGCGCACAAACCAGCAGGTCGTCAACGCACTCAATGTCTTTCCCGTCCCGGACGGGGATACGGGGACGAACATGGTCCTCACGATGCAGGCCGCAGTGGATGAGATCGAAGCCCTTGGAGAGCGGCCTGTCTCGCAGGTCGCACATGCCGTCGCCCACGGTGCGCTCATGGGTGCGCGGGGAAACTCCGGGGTCATTCTCTCCCAGCTCTGGCGTGGATTCGCCCGCGCGCTTGATGGCCGGGAAGTGATGGATGCCCCGGCGCTGGCCGAAGCCCTGGAGGAAGCCCGCGAGACCGCTTACAAGGGTGTCGTCCGTCCGGTGGAGGGCACGATCCTGACCGTTTCCAAGGATGTCGCCGGCGCCGCACGCCAGGCCGTAGAGAATGGGCACTCCTCGACCTTCGAAATCCTGGAACAGGTTGTCGAAGCCGCTGACCGGTCCGTTGAGAACCACGCCTGAGCTGCTCCCGGTCTTGAAGGAGGCCGGGGTCGTAGACAGCGGCGGCAAGGGCTTGTTCTTCATCCTGGAAGGCATGCTGCGCGCAGCCTATCGGCAGCCGCTCGACCAGGCGTTGGTCTCGGTGCAGCCGCTCAGCGCGCTCAACCTGGAAGGTGCTATGGACGGAGATCGAACCCGGCCAGGATTGGGAAGTCGTCGTCGATTTCAAACCAGCAACCCCCCTGGACCTGCAGCGCTTTTACAGCGACCTGGAAGGAATCGGGACCTCGATCCAGGTCGGTGAGGGCGATGGCATCTTTCGAATGCACATTCACGTCGCGGACAAGCGTGAGTACGAGCCCATCGACTACATCAAGTCGCTGGGCACAATTTCCAACGTCGCCATCGAGAATTTGATGGCCCAGATGGAAGCGCGCAACGCCAAAGCCGGCATCTCCGACATCCGGCTGCCCGTCATTGAGCCCGGGCAAATTGCGGCGGTTGCCGTGGCGCCTGGCCTGGGCATTGCCCGCGTTTTCGCCAGCCTGGGGGTGGCAGCCATCATCGAGGGCGGGCAGACGATGAACCCCAGCACACAGGAAATCCTCGCCGCTTTCGAAGACCTCCCCACCGATAAGATCGTCCTGCTTCCGAACAACAAGAACATCATCCTCGCCGCAAAACAAGCCGCTGAACTCACCGTAAAACAAGTCGCTGTCCTGCCCTCTGTATCCGTCCCACAGGGCATCGCCGCCCTCTTCGCCTGCGATCCAGCCGGCGAATTTGAGGCGGTGGTAGAGGCCATGACGGACGCGCTGAAGGATGTGACTTTTGCGGAGATTACGGTCGCTACACGTTCGGTCGAGATCGATGGCGTTGCGGTCGAGGAAGGCCAGACCATCGGCTTGCTGAATGGGAAGCTCGCTTGTTCCGATGACAGCTTGGAAGAAGTCCTTTGGGCGACGCTCGAGGCGGGGGAGGCCGCGGCAGGCGAACTCATCACGCTCTACTACGGAGCAGATCTGCCTGCCGCCACGGCGCACAAGCTTGCCGATCAAATCCGGGAACGGTTCCCTCAGCACGAAGTCGAAGTGCTCGAGGGCGGCCAACCCCACTACTTGCTCATCCTCTCCATCGAGTAACCACCCCAATGGTCAAAATTGTTACTGACGCTTCAGTCCGTTTCCCCAATCCTGAGTTCATCCGGCGGCGGGGCGTCACGATTTCGCCGCTTTCTGTCCGGTGCGGGAGCGTCCAGGTATCCGATCATCCCGACCAGGACCTGGTCGAAATCCGGCCCTACCTCGAGAGCTGTACCCCCGACCTGTATGTGGAAAGCCCGAGCGTAGAGGAAATGGACGAGATTTATACTCGCCTGGGTCGAGAGACGAACCAGATCCTCTCGATCCATACTTCCTCCTCGCTGACCGGCACATACCACAGCGCGCTCCAGGCAAGCCAGCTTCACCGGGGGAGGCTCGACATCCAGGTCATCGAACTCGGAGAGCTTTTCCATCGGGCTCGGCTTCCTGGTCGAAGAGAGCGTGCGCGCGGCCGAGCGTGGCGCAAACCTTGATTCGCTTGTGCGCATGGTCGCGCGGCCTCATCGCCCGCCTCTACATGGTTCTCTTCCTGGATGACCTGTTCTTCCTTGAGCACAACCAACTCGTCAGCCGCTCCCAGGCCATCCTTGGGAACATGCTCGGCATCATTCCCTTCCTGACGATGGAGGAGGGCCAGATGCTGCCGATGGAGAAGGTTCGTTCCCGGCCACGCGCGGTTGAAAAACTGATCGAGTTCGTCTGCGAGTTCTCAGAACTGGAACAGCTCGGATTGTTCCAGGGTGGTCTCGAACTTACCGAAGAGACGCTGCTGGTCCAGGAACGGCTGCATGCGCTATACCCCTCCGCCCCGATAAGCACCGTGTGCTATGGGCCGACGTTGGCGGCATTTATTGGGTTCAACAGCCTGGGGGCGATCGTATTGGAAGCCAAGGGCACCTCCCTCTGATGGCCCGCCGGCGCGTAGGGATCGTTACCGATAGCACCTCTGACATCCCAACTGCAGAACGCGAACCCCTCCAAATCGAGGTCATACCAGCCGTGCTCGTCGTCCAGGGCCGCAGCTACAGGGATGGCCAGGACCTCTCCCGCTCGGAGTTCTACGAAAGCATGTCAACGTACGAACAGCCGGCAACGACGGCTGCGCCCTCCCCGCTTGCATTCGAAGAGGTCTTCGCGCGCCTCTTCGATCAAGGCGTCGAACAGATCCTCTCCCTGCATGTCGCGGCGAGCTTGAGCGGGATGTTGAACTCAGCCGCTCAAGCGGCCAAATCCTTCGGGGATCGTGTCCACCTCCTCGACAGCGGGCAGGTTTCGATGGGTTTGGGCTTCCAGGCCATGGAGGCGGCTCGCGCCGCCCTGCGGGGGCTGCCGCTCGCCGAGATCCTCGAAGCGGTTGCCGCCGTGCGCGCCAGGGTTCGCGTGGCCGCGCTCATCCGCTCCCTGGAGTACCTCCGCCGCAGCGGACGGGTGAATTGGCTCCAGGCCAGCCTCGGCGATCTGCTCCAAATCAAGATGCTGCTCTCCGTGCAGGACGGGCTGGTGGAAGCGCTCGGTCGCGCCAGAACCTGGTCGCGCGGTCTTGAGGCGTTGAAAGCCTACGCACAAAAAGAAGGGCCGTTCCAGCGAGTGGCCATCCTGCACTCGGGGATACCCGCGGAAGCGGCCGAGCTGGCAGACTGGTTCTCCAGCTTATGCCCGGCCCTGCCGTCCATCGTCCAGGTGACGACGGTCATCGGCGCCCATGTTGGTCCCGCTTCGATCGGCCTGGCCGGGATCCGTTCTGGCAGAAATCACCCATCCCCTTTATAGTTAGCGCTATGAATCCTGTACTCACAAAGCTCACGAAGTTTATCCGGCTGGAGGTCGATCGCGGGTTTGATGACCGCGCCGTCGTCGGTGGCCTGGGCCGGATGTTGGAACCCTGGCAGGCCGAAGGCGAGGCAGCCGAGCTCCCCGCACCCCTGGTTGAAGCTGTCGTCAGCCGCTTGCGAGATTACGGCGGGCTCTCCCCCGGCGCACGGCGCGAGGTCTTGCTCGGACTCTGGCGCAGGCTGCAGCAGGTGGAGCCCGAGCTTGGGCCCTTCGACGCACAGGACGAGGGAGGCGGCCCGGCCGAAGCGGACACCCCTGCCGCGTTGCCTGAGGACGCCACCCCACCAATCGAGCCCCCCGCTCCCAACTCGACCGCGGCTGGCACCAGCAGTCCAACGCATACTCAAACCGAAGGCGACCCGCCCCAGGCGCCGGCTGAGCAGCCTCCACCCAAGGTCACGGCTGAGGCGAAAGCCCCGAAACCCGCGGAAGGTCCGCCTGCGGCGATGACCGCCCCGCTGACCACCGTCCAGGGTATCGGACCGAAATCCGCCAAGACGCTGGCAAAGCTCGGTCTGCACACGCTGGGGGATTTGCTCTGGCATCTGCCACGCCGCTACGACGATTATTCTCAGCTCGAGACGATCAACCGCCTGTGGTACGGCCAGGAGGTCACGATCATCGCCACCGTCGAAAAGATCGAGGTGCGTGAGGTTCGCCGGGGCAAGATGAAGCTGACCGAAGCCATCGTCAGCGATGGGACCGGCTCGCTGAAGATATCGTGGTTCAACCAGCCGTGGATCGGAAACAAGCTCCAACCAGGCCGCCCGGTTGTCCTCTCCGGCAAGGTGGACCAGTATCTTGGCCGGCTGACGATGAACAGCCCCGAGTGGGAACCGCTCGAACGGAAGCAGCTGCACACCAACCGCATCGTACCTGTGTATCCGCTCACAGCCGGCGTCTCGGGCAAGTGGCTGCGGAAAGTCATCCACGCCATCGTTCAGCGACTGGCTGCTCGCATCCCTGACCCGCTGCCGGAGGAAATTCGGAGCTCATCCAAGCTCATCCCGCTCAGCACTGCGCTCCAGCAGGTCCACTTCCCTGATTCGCAGGAAGCCCTGCAGGCTGCCCAGCACCGCCTGGCATTCGATGAGATGTTCCTGCTGCAGCTCGGCGTCCTGCGCCAGAAGCAAGAGTGGGAGGCCGTTGAAACACGCCCGCTGCCCGCCGACCAGGGCTGGGTGGATCGCTTCAAGGCTGGATTGCCTTACCAGCTGACGAACGCCCAGTTGACTGCCGTGGAAGATATCCGCCGGGACATGGCCGCACCGCGCCCGATGAACCGCCTGCTCCAGGGTGACGTCGGATCGGGCAAAACGGTTGTTGCCGCAGCCGCCGTCGGGATGGCCGCGAGCCATGGTTCGCAATCAGCCTTGATGGCTCCGACGAGCATCCTGGCGGAACAGCACTACCGAACGCTGACCTCGCTCCTGCCGGAAGCGGCGGGCATCCCCGCCAGGGAGATACGCCTGTTAGTCGGCGCGACCAGCGAGGCAGAGAAGGAAGAGATTCGATCAGCGCTGGCGCAAGGTGAAGTCAAGCTGGTCGTCGGCACCCATGCCCTGATTGAAGGCCCGGTTCAATTCAAAGAGCTGGGATTGGTCATCATCGATGAGCAGCACCGCTTCGGAGTCGAGCAGCGCTCAGCGCTGCGCTCCAAGGGCGATAGCCCGAACCTGCTCGTCATGACCGCGACCCCGATCCCCCGCTCGCTGGCCCTGACGGTTTTTGGGGACCTGGACCTTACCTTGCTGGATGAGATGCCGCCCGGCCGGCACGAAGTCCAGACCCACATTTTCCTGCCTGCTGAGCGAGGTCGCGCCTATTCCTTCATCCGGACTCAAGTCGAACAGGGCAACCAGGTCTTCATGATCTATCCACTGGTCGAGGGTTCTGAGAAGGTGCAGGCGAAAGCGGCGGTCGACGAGTTTGAGCAGCTGCAGAAGGACGTCTTCCCGGATGTCCGGCTCGGTTTGCTGCACGGGCGAATGAAACCGGACGAGAAGGATGAAGTGATGGGCAAGTTCCACGCCGGCGAAATCGACATCCTCGTCTCGACTTCGGTCGTTGAAGTTGGGGTAGATGTGCCCAACGCCACCGTCATGCTGATCGAGGGGGCCAACCGCTTCGGCCTGGCCCAGCTCCACCAATTTCGAGGGCGCGTCGGCCGTGGGTCAGAGCAAGCTTACTGCCTGCTCATCCCGACCGAGGCCGACGATGCCACCAATGAGCGGCTGAAGGCTATGCAGGAGACGAACGATGGATTTGTGCTTGCCGAACGTGATCTCGAGCAGCGCGGGCCGGGCGAATTCCTCGGCACACGCCAATCCGGTTTCGCCGAGCTTCGAACCGCGCAGCTGACGGATGTGCGTCTCATCGAGAGCGCACGGCGCGAGGCTACCCGGCTTTTCGAACAAGACCCGGATTTGAGCAAACCTGCGCATCGCCTCCTGAGCGAAGTCTCTCGAGCAATTCTGGACGCCCGAGAAGGGAGAAGTGAGCTGATGGTACGAGCAGTTTTTCCCGGCACCTTCGATCCAATCCATTTCGGGCACATCGACATCGCCCGCCGTGCGGTTCGCTTGTTCGATGAGCTCATCGTGGCAGTCTATGAGCACCCGCCCAAGGATGTGCTCTTCACGCCGGATGAACGGCGTAACCTGGTCAGCCAGGTTTTCGCCGATGACCCGCGCATCAGGGTTACCCTGTTCAGCGGGCTGATTGTTGAATACTGCGACAAGGTTGATGCCCAGCTCATCGTACGCGGGCTGCGTGTCTTCTCCGATTTTGAGCATGAATTCCGCATGGCCCTCGCCAACCACCGCTTGAAACCGGAGGTTGATGTGGTAGCCTTCATCACCAGCGAAGAGCACACCTTCCTCACCGGGACGACGGTGCGTGAGATCGCCTCGCTTGGCGGGGACGTGAGCAGCCTGGTCCCACCCATCGTGGAGGCCGCCCTGGTCAAGCGATTTGCCGAGCTCGGGGAAGATGGGCCTAACAAAGTGCCGATGACCTCCCTGCGTGATTGAGGGCAGTTGACGCTGGATGGGCTTTAGTGTACGCTTCGGCCCAATCCTTGCACCCTGTTGAGTGGGTCCGATAGATCCATATACGGACCGGAGGGTTTCATGGACATTCTGCATCTTGTGGATCGGCTGGAGGAACTGTTCAATGACAGCCGACCCATCCCGTTAACCCATACCGTCCTTGTCGATGAGGATCGCATGCTCGAAATCATCGATCAAATGCGCATCGCCATCCCGGACGAGGTCAAGAAGGCGCAGCAAATCCTAGCGCAGCGTGATCGCGTCCTGGCCCAGGCCCAAGAAGAGGCTAACCGGACCGTGAAGCTGGCCAAGGACAAGGGCGAAGACATCATCTCACGTGATGCGATCGTGGAAGGTGCCCAGGAACGGGGAGAGCAGATTATCGCCCAGGCTCGCGCCGAGGCAGAGGCCATCCGGCTCGAGGCGGATGAGTATGTCATCGAATCGCTGGCAGCACTCGAATCTGAACTAGACCGGCTCATCGGCCAGGCGCGCAACGGGATTGCAAAGCTATCGGCTGAGCGGAACGCGTTCCGGCCGCGGGAGCAGGCGGATCCAATCGAAGCCCAGGCCGAGGAGAACAGCTGACACGTCTCTAGAACCGCCCTTACCCCCGTCGGCAGGCAGCCGGCGGTTTTTTTTTGCTGGCAGCCCGAATTCAAGAAGCTTGCGGCAGCTGGTTGGCCTCCGTGCGGCGTACGGCGTCCCCCTCCGACCCGGCTTGCGCCTCCAGCGACGACCGCTCCTTCGCCGCAAGCAGGAAACTCTGGAACAGGGGGTGAGGCCGGTTGGGCCGGGAAAGGAACTCCGGATGGAACTGGCTCCCGAGCATGAAGGGATGGTCGGCGAGTTCTGCGATCTCCACCAGGCGGCCGTCGGGCGACTGCCCCGAGAAGCGCATGCCGTGCTCGCTGAAGAGTTCACGGTAGGTGTTGTTGAACTCGAAACGATGCCGGTGACGTTCCTCGACCAGCGTCTTCCCGTAAGCCATCGCGGCCTTGGTCCCGGGCTGCAGGTGGCACGGGTAGAGGCCTAAACGCATCGTTCCGCCCAGCTCACCGATGCCGCGCTGCTCGGGGAGCAGGTCGATCACCGGGTGCGGCGTGTTGCGGTCGAACTCGGTCGAGTTGACGTCTTCCGTGCCCAGCACGTTGCGGCCGAATTCAATCACCATCACCTGCATCCCCAGGCAGAGCCCAAGGTAGGGCACCTTGGCTTCACGGGCGTAGCGCGCCGCCTGGATCTTGCCTTCGATCCCGCGCGAACCGAAACCCCCCGGTACGATTATTCCGTCCGCGCGGCGCAGTTCTTCCCAACCCTTGCCCTTCTCCAATTCGGCCGAATGCAGCCACAGGATTTCCGCATCGACGCCGGCCGCAAGCGCCGCATGCCGGACCGATTCGCGCACGCTCATGTAGGCATCCTGCAGCTCGACGTACTTGCCGACCAGCGCGATCTTGAGTTTGGGACGCTGCGTGCGCTCGGCCGCCACGATTTGCTCCCAGTCTGACCAATCCGGCTTCTGACGCGACTCGATCCCGAGCCGGGTCAAGATGTACTCCCCCAGGCCAGCCTGTTCCAGCAGGAGCGGGACCTCGTAGAGCACGCTTGTCGTGGCGAGCGGGATCACCGCCCTGGTTTCCACGTCGCAGAACAGCGCGATTTTCGAGCAAATATCCTGGTCGACCGGGTGATCTGACCGGGCGATGATGACGTCGGGCTGGATGCCGATCGAGCGCAGCTCGCGGACGGAATGCTGGGTGGGTTTCGTCTTTAACTCGTCGGTCGCGCCGATATGCGGCAGCCAGGTCACGTGGATGTAGAGCGAATTCTCACGCCCGACGTCGGTCCGCATCTGCCGCAGCGCTTCCATGAAGGGCAGCGATTCGATATCGCCCACCGTGCCGCCCACCTCGACCAGCACGATCTCTACGCCAGTCGCACGCGGGACGAGGCTGATCCGGCGTTTGATCTCATTCGTGATGTGGGGGATGACCTGGATCGTGCCGCCCAGGAAATCGCCCCTGCGCTCCCTGGCGATGACCTCGGAGTAAATCTGGCCGGTGGTGATGTTGCACACCGAGCTCAGGCTGGTGTCGATGAAGCGTTCGTAATGCCCCAGGTCGAGGTCCGTTTCCGCGCCATCATCCAGGACATAGACCTCGCCGTGTTGGTAAGGGCTCATGGTGCCCGGGTCGACGTTAATATAGGGGTCAAGCTTTTGGATCGAGACGGTGAAGCCGCGCTCCTTGAGCACCTTGCCCAGGGCAGCCGCGGTGACGCCTTTGCCTACAGAACTTACCACGCCACCCGTCAGGAATATGTACTTCTTCATGGCATACCTCCATCATCGATAAAAGCAGCTTTAAATGAGCGGTGGGGAGGTTCGCCTTTTTGGCTGCCTCCCCACCCTGTGTTCCGGGTTGCGTTCGTAGCGCTCGGATTCGCGCCCATCGCTACAACAATGCCTCCAGGTCGGCGGCGGCCCTGCTCATTTCAAGGAAAACCAGTCCCAGCTTGGCTTCCTTCCGGGCGAGCACGGTCAGCACCGCGTCCCGGCCAACGGCGGTGAGGAGCACATATCCATCATCACCGTGGATGTAAACCTGGTCAAGTCCGCCCCGCCCCAGCTCCCCGGCGATGCGATCACCAAGGCTGAGCATGGCAGCCGACATGGCCGACACGCGATCCTCCTCCACCATCGCCGGCAGAGAGGCTGCGATGGTAAGCCCGTCCACACTGACCACGGCCGAGGCTTCCACATCGGGCGTGTTGGCCTGGAGCTCGCGCAAGCGGGTGACCATGCTGTCGACGGTTGCTTTATCCATCAAGGGCAGCCTCAAGGTGCAGGAGAACCCGGCCAGTCTACCACAGCGGAAAAAGCCGGGCAAGCAAAATTGTTGACGCTGGGGGTGAAAGGTATACTGCAATGCAGTGAATTCTTGCGGAGGTAAGCATGGAGTATCGGGATTATCCTGTTGAGGTCGTGGAAGATATCGCACGCTTGCGACGGCGCATCCAGCGTTCCGGGATCCCGGGCAAGATCAGCGATCGCAACCTGCTCGTTGGCACGTGGAACATACGCCATTTTGGTGAGATCCATCCCGGCTGGGGCGAAAACCCGGGGTCGCCCAAGCGGAATTTCCGTGCACTGGCGTATATCGTCGAGGTCATCCGCCACCTGGACATCATGGCCATCCAGGAGCTCAAACGCGACCTGAGCGGGATGCGGCTTTTGCTCAATTGGCTTGGTCCGGATTGGGGAGCCATCATGACGGATGTGACCGCCGGGACGGCCGGCAATGCCGAACGGCTCGGGTTCATCTTCGATCGCCGGCGCGTCCAGCCCTCCGGCCTGGCGGGTGAACTCGTCCTGCCCCCATCGCCTGCCGGGGACCCGTCCGAACAATTCGCCCGTACGCCCTATGCGGTCGGATTCACATCCGGGTCGCAGCGTCTCGTTCTTCTCACCGCGCATGTGAAATACGGTTCCGGCCCGGAAGAGCGCACGCCCGAGATCCTGGCGCTGGCCGAGCATGTTGCGCACGAGATGCGCGATCGCGCCCTCCAGGCGAGGACGGAGGAGGAAAACATCATCGTCCTTGGCGATTTCAACATCGAGACCCGGATTGACGACCCGCTTTTTGAAGCTTTCACCTCCACCGGCCTGGTCGTGCCCGACCCGCTCGTCCATCTGCGGACGACTTTTGGGAGCGTCCCTAAATTCTACGACCAGGTAGCCTGGTTCATGGAAGCATTCAATCTGGGCTATGATGGGCGGGCCGGGACGATCGATTTTTCAGACGCGCTCTTCCCGGAGCTCACCCGCCGCCAGGTCTCGTACCGGGTATCGGATCACTTGCCCTTGTGGGCGGAGTTCATCCTGGATACGAGCGAGGAAAATATGGCCGGCGTGCTGGGGCTCGACCCGGGGATGCCGGATCCGCTCAGGACCGTGCCAGATCTTATTTGATCGGCAGGCTAGGGCCGTAGGGTGGGAACAGCATTAGAGACCAGGCAGCAGGTGGACAGTCATCCGCTTCCCATCCAGATCTACATCCAGGATGACCGACGCGATGGCAGGCAGCAGGAGCTCTGCACCGTCCTCCTGCTGGACGACGTAGACGTCGTTCGCGCCCGTCTCGAGAATTTGGACCACCTTGCCCAGCCGCTCGCCCGACTCCAGGTATACGGGCAGCTCCAGGATCTGCCAGTGGTAGTATTCGTGTTCTCCGAGCGGTGCTGCCTCCTGGAAGATAACGCGCACCTGCATCCCCCGCAGGCCTTCTGCCTGGTCCCGGTCGGATACCCCCCGCAAGGTCAACATCCAACGCCCCTGGTGCAGCCTGCTCGACTCGAGTTCGAATTCAAGCAAGTCATCCCCTAGGAAGACCGTGGAACGCGGCGCCAGGGAATCCATGATTTTCGAGAGGGGCTCTACGAGGACCACGCCTCGCACGCCGTGGGGACGCACAACGCGCCCGACAACAAGGTGGTCTGTTCGCTGCCGGGCGCGTTCGGATTGCGGTAGTTCGTTCTTGTCAGGCATGCTGGGTCAATCGATGTCGAGCGTGGCTCGGACCCCCTTGCGTGCAGCGGCGACGCGCAGCAACGTCCGCATCGCGTTCGCCACCCGGCCCTGTCGGCCGATCACGCGACCCATGTCCTCCTCAGCCACGCTGAGCTCAAGACGCACGTCACGCCCGTTGTCCTCTTCGGAAACCCAAACTTCGGTCGGATCATCCACGATCGATTTCGCGATGAACTCGATTAATGCTTTCATGCTACCCATCCTTGCCTGAGCTTGGGCTCATTGCAGGCCTTGGGGGAAGCTACTCGGATTCCGCATCCTCGGCCGGATCCTGCTCCGCCTCGGCTTCCCCATCAGTTGGGTCTTCTTCCGCTGCTGTCTCGGCCTCAACGGCTTCAGTTGGCTCTTCCGCTTCGGGCTCTTCTGCTTCCGCGGCAGCTTCTTCCACCGACTTCAGCTTCGCCGGCCTCGTCCGCAGCTTCCATTTCACCGGCTGCGTCTGGAGCTTCTTCGACTGGAGCTTCTTCAGCCTGGATTTCCGCTTCGGCTGCGGGTTCCTCGGCCGGTGCGGGTTCCTCGGCTTCAGCCTGCGGCTCGGCCGCGACCGCCTCAGCTTCAGCAGCCTTCTTCCGGGCCTTGCCCTTCATCTTCCGCTCCCCGACGAGATCATCACGCCGGGTGCGGGGATCGACCTCGGTTACGGCTTCCTCGGCTTCCTTCAGCAAGCCTTCGATATCTTCACCGTTCTTGTACCGCTCCCAGCGATCCCAGGTGCCCAGTGCGCGCAGCGCCTGGTGGACCGATTCGCTGGGTTGCGCGCCGTTCTTCATCCAGTGAAAAAGGCGCGCTTCGTCTACCTTGATCGTCGACGGCTCAGTCCGCGGATTGTAGTGGCCGAGCACTTCCAGGAAGCGACCATCGCGCGGGCTTTCCCGATCTGCAGCGACGATGCGGAACGTCGCTTGATTCTTTGAGCCTACTCGTCGAAATCGAATTCGAACCATGTTTCCCTCTCCATACGTAAAAGTTTTTCATTCGCGGGATGTCCCAGGTTGAGAGGGCAGCCTTGGACGGAAGGCTTTTTCTACCGGGGGTTCCCGTCGAAATGTTCGGTTTATCGCAGATTGCCCAAATTGGGCAGACCGCGCTTGCCTATCTGTTTAAACATCCTGCGCATCTGGCGGTACTGCCGGATGAGCAGATTGACCTCTTGAACGCTCGTGCCAGAACCAGCCGCAATACGGCGCTTCCGGCTGGCGTTCAGCAAATCTGGATTGCGCCGCTCGGCCTTCGTCATCGACTGCAGGATGGCCTGAGTATAGTCCAGTTTCTTCTCAGCCTGCTGTGGATCCACGTCCGCCGCGCCTTTCAGCATGCCGCCGGGAAGCATATCCATCAACTTGCCGAGCGGTCCCATGCGACGGACGGCTGCGATCTGCTCGGCGAAATCATCCAGCGTGAAATCCCCCTTGAGCATGCGCTCGGCCGAATCCTGGGCCTGATCAAGATCGAGCGCATCCTGTGCTTTCTCGATCATGCTGAGCACATCGCCCATACCCAGGATGCGGGATGCCATGCGCTCCGGCTCAAAGCGGTCAAGAGCATCGAGGGCCTCACCGCTGCCGACGAATTTAATCGGTAACCCGCTGATGGCCCGCATCGAAATCGCCGCCCCGCCACGGGCGTCACCATCCATCTTGGTCAGGATGATCCCGGTCACATCCAGCGTCCCGGCAAAGCCCTGCGCGATGTGGATCGCTTCCTGGCCGGTCATCGCGTCGGCCACGAGAAGTGTCTCAACCGGCGAGAGGGCACGCTGGATCGCCTGCAGTTCGGCCATCATCTCCGGATCGATCTGGGTCCGGCCAGCGCTGTCGATCAGCGCCACCGTCGCCCCATTCCGGCTTGCCGCTTCAACTCCCAGACGGGAAAGCTCGACCGCATCCTTGCTCTCTGCGCCAAACACGGCGACATCAAGCTGCTCGCCGAGGACGCGGAGCTGCTCGCTGGCGGCAGGGCGATAGGGATCTGCGGCGATCATCCAGACCCGCTCGCCCTGGCCCTTCAGGAGACGGGCCAGCTTTGCGCTCGTCGTCGTCTTGCCTGAGCCTTGAAGGCCGATCATGAGCACAACGCGCGGTTTTTCACCGCGCAGGTTGAGCTCCGCTGCCTCCCCGAGCTGGTTGATGAGCGCCCGATGGACGATCTGGATGACTTGCTGGGCCGGGTTCAGGGCTCGTGAAACTTCTTCACTGAGCGCCTGCTCCCTTACCTCGGCCAGCATATCCTTCACTACCTGGTAATGTACATCGGCCTCGAGCAGTGCAAGGCGGATCTCGCGCAAGGCGTGATCCACATCCTCCGGGCGTAATGTCCCCCGCCTTCGTAAGTCATTGAAGGCGTTCTGCAGCCTGAGAGAAAGGTTTTCGAACACCGGCTCAACTCACCTCGGACATACAAGCCGCCGAACGGGCTGCCACAAGGCAGCGGCCGGCCGGCGGGATGAATGCCGTGTATGGCCTGGAATGCAGGTGCATTGTAGCCTGCAGGTTATGCCAGGTCAAGGGAGAGCCGCACGATAGGCCGACAGCAGCTCAACCCCGATCGCCTGCGCCTCGATCGATTGGCCATCCTCCAGTGCAACCGCGACGATGGCCGGGGCCTGGTCCAGGCTGATGACCCCCAGGAACCAGGTAATCTTTCCCCCGGATGCGCTGCTGACCGCCTGCGCCCGATAGCCGAGCCAATTTCCCGGGCCGGACTGCAACCAATCCAGCGCCTGGATCTGGACCCCGCTCGCAAGCACGCTGCGCGTGTGCCCCTGGGAAGGCACCCGTTCCCAGCTTCCGTCCATAGTTCGAACAGCATCCACGATCCGCAATCCGGGCATGCCGCCCGGGGAAACCAGGCCGGCAAAGGCCTGTGCCGCCTGGAGCGGGCTGATGGTGAGCGCCCCCTGCCCTACCCGGGCATCCCCCACGCTCCGCCCAGGCGCCGCACCCAGCTCACCGGTCGGACCGGAGACCGGGAGCCGGATGGCGGGTTCGATGTCGAATCCAAACAAGGTGTAGATCGCGAGCAGCTGATCCCAGCCCAACGCTTGAACCCCAGCGAAGGGGCCGGGGCAAGCATACCTGGCAGCCTGTCCAAGCGAATTGAACCCCGCGAAAGGCGCGGGGATCGAGCAATCCAACCAGGTCGAACCCACCGGGTAGGCCGCGTCAGCCGAAGCCGCCGGCAGGTCGGGCTGCAACAGGTCAAGCTGGATGGCGCCGGCCAGCTCGAAAGGCAGAAACAGTGTGCCCGGTTGATAACTCGCTTGCGATGCCCTGTTCAGCAGGGGGGAACCCGGGTCCTGGATCAAGGCGCGCCATGTCTCCTGCAGGGTGTTAGGATCGAAGGCAGGTTGTGAAGCCATCGCCAGGACGTCGCCGCTGCCCGCCTCGAGCAGCACGAGCGATCCCTGCCTCCCTGCGAGAAGTGCCATGGCCTTGCCTTGCAGCCCGGCATCTAGCGTCAAACGGATGTCCTGCCCCCCTGGAGGGTGCCCCTGGGTCAGTTGGGTCCAGGCTACGTGATAGGCATCGGGCCAATCCAGCCCGCGCAGGGTCGCGTCCATGCTCGCTTCAATCCCCGCCTGTCCAAAGGCAAACGAGTCGAAACCGACGACCGGGACTGCCTCAACCTGCGGATAATGGCGCGAATATTCACCCGGCACCCCAGTGGAAACCGCAAGGGTCTCATCGAAGCGGTCGCTGATGCGCCCGCGCAGGGCATAGAAAGCATCGACCGATCGGCGCGGGTTATCCCCGCGTTCGGTGAGCGCTGGACCCCGGTAAAGGATCCACCAACCCAGGATGAAGGCCATCCCCGCCCAGGCTGCCAGCCCCAGTGTGTGAAGCGTCGAAATGGTTCGCGTGGACCGTGTGCCCTCTGACTTGCGGTTCGACAGCACCAGGAGGAAACCGACTGCGACTGCGCTGGTCATCAAGGAGGATCCCCCGTAGGAGATGAAGGGCAATGTGATCCCCACCAGCGGCAGCGCGCGCAAGTTTCCCCCGATAATCATCAGGGATTGCAGGGTGAGTGAGAGCGTGATCCCCGCCGCAAACAAACGGGCAAAGGGGTCACGGTGCCGGATCGCAATTCGCAAGCCAACCCCCAGCAAATAGGCGAAACACAGGATGATCCCGATCCCGCCCAGCAAGCCGTACTCCTCGACGATGGAGGCATAGATAAAATCGGTATGGGCGGCGGGGATGAAGCCCGGTGAGCCAAGGCCGGGGCCTCGTCCGAGCACCCCGCCGGAGGCAATCGAGATCAAGGACTGCACAATCTGGTACGAACGGCCGCTCGGGTCGAGCCACGGGTTGACCCACGCGTCGATCCGCAGGCGGACGACATCGAATAGGGAGTAGCCAACCAGCCCCCCGATCGCGGTGAGCGCGGTCCCAAACAGGAGATAGCGCCACTGTCCAGTCCCGACGATGAGCAAGCTGACGATCAGTCCCAGGAAAAGCAGCCCGGTGCCAAGGTCACGCTGTGCTAGCAGCAGCAGCAGTGAAAATCCGGAGACCGCGAGCAGGGGCAGCGTGTTGGGTAGCGCTTGCGCCTGTGCCTGGGTGGAAAAGGGGAGACGATCGGCCAGGAAGGCTGCCAGGAACGCAAGCAGCAGCAGCCGCAGCGGCTCAGACGGCTGAAGATAAATTCCACAACATCCCAACCATAGCCTTTGATCACCGCCGGAAGGATTGGTCCCAGCAACCAGCGTCAGGATCATGAGGCCTAATCCCGCCGCAAGCCACAGGTAGCGGTACCTCCGCAGCCAGCCCAGGCGGCGATCCTGTCGCATGATGAGCAGGATGGTCAGGGATGCCAGGACGAACCAGCCGGTCTGCCGCAGCCCATTTCCGGCTGAGAGCCGCCAGATTGCCAGCGTACCCCAGCCCGTCAGGAGCAGGAACAGGGGCAGCAGATCAGGGTTCCGGTCGGGCAGGCGCCGCCGAAGCTGTAGGTGCAGGACCCAGCCCATGAGCGCCCAGGTGGGAAGGACCACCCAGTGCGTCCATCGCAGCGAATCGCTGGACCACGCCCCCAACCTGGCTGCCGTGGAAAGGGTCAGGGATCCAGCAGCGAGGATGAGAAACAGAAGCGCGAGGGCGATGGAGCGCACCTCGCGCCTGTCCGTCTTGCGATCGAGTTTAGGGAAGATAGTGGCCCAAGAGGAGGTCATACTTCTCACGCAGCTTGGGAGGGATGGCGTCCGCCCGGGTCGAGATCGCACCTTTGAGTGCTTCCTGGCAATGGCATGTCGGGCTGTCGGGGAGCTGTTGAACGAAGTCCGCAATCGCCTGTTGGGCGAGGGAGGTGTTGGCGACGACGGTCTTGAACACCATCTCTGCCGTCACCGCTTCCTCGGTCAGGTGCCAGACGTCGAAATCGGTTACGTGCGCCATCACCGTGTAGCACATCTCCGCCTCACGCGCCAGGAAGGCTTCGGGTGAGGTGGTCATGCCGATGATCGACATCCCCCAGGCCCGGAACGTGTTGGATTCGGCCCGGGTTGAAAAACGGGGGCCGTCAATCGTGATGTAGCTCCCCCCACGGTGAACTTTGCCCCCGACGGCGCGTGAGCTCGCCTCAAGCAGCGTGGAAAGCTCGGGACAGAAGGGATCCGGGATGCTGAGATGCACGACGATGCCGTCCGAGAAGAACGTCTTCGCCCGTGATTGGGTGTGATCGAATAGCTGTTCGGGTATCACGATATCACCCGGTGGAAAGTCATCGCGCAGCGAACCGCAGGCGCTGACGGAGAGCAGCCGCCGTACCCCGAGCATCTTCATGGCGTAAATATTCGCCCGGTAGTTCACTTCACCAGGGGAGAATGTGTGGCCTGGGCCATGCCGCGCCAGGAACGCCACCGGCCGGTCATTCAACCTGCCGAGCATGATCGGTGAGCTCGGTTTGCCAAAGGGCGTATCCAGCAGGTGTTCTTCGACATCGGCGAGGCCCTGCATGCCATAAAGTCCAGAGCCGCCGATGATCCCGAGAACTGGTGCGTCACTCACGGTTGCACCTCGTGTGGTCGGACCAACATCCATCGTACCATGCCTGGCTCATCGAGGATCAGCCCCACTGCCTGTCTCCGTGGCCTCCCCCTCAAGCAAGTAGATCAAGGCGCCGAATCGAACCTGATCTCCATAAGTAACCACGAGTGCTTGATCGACGGGTAAATCATTCACGAATGTCCCGTTCTTCGAGCCCAGGTCTTCCAGGATCCACTGGCCCGAGATGTAGGTCAGGCGTGCGTGGTGTGCGGAGACGGAGTCATCGGAGAGCAGGATGCTGTTATCCGCCGCCCGGCCGATGAGGTTCGCTCCCTGCAGTTGAAAGCTTTGTCCATCTTGCCCAAGGAGTTGGATGTCCTGCGGCACATAGGCCTCTTCCTGCTGGCGGCGCTGATCCCGCCATAGAGCGAGCAAAAAAGATCCCAGGAAAAGGTACAGGACCAGCCCCAGCAGGAGCCTGAGCACGAGCAGCACGTTTTGGGGGTTCATTTCTTGCTGTCTTTTTTAATGACCCGGGTTCTTTGGTCTCCGGCTGGCCGGGGAGGAAAGGGGGGCGCATACGCCGGGGTTTCGTCAGGTGGACCGCCGGGATCTTCGCCGTAGACCAGGCGGATCCCGGCCAATTCGATTACATCGCCTTCTTGCAGGATGTGGTGCTTCACGCTGCGGCCATTGATGATCGTACCGGCAGAGGATCCCAGGTCGAAGAGCTCAAACCGTCCCCGGCGCACCCGGATCTGAGCGTGCGTGCGCGACACCTTGAGGTCATCCAGGATCAGCTGGTTATCCAGCCGCCGCCCGATGTTGATGACTGGACGGTCAAGTCCAAAATGTCGGTTTCCGTTAACGATGAGGTAGGCACCTTTGGGCAGGATGCCTGGTTCCGTCGCCGGGCCAGCGTCCGTGAGATCCTGCGTGTACTCCAGGGGTGCGGTGCTGTGCCAGGCGACAACCCGCATCTCCCGTTTTTGTATGGTCGGGTCGACTGCGATCGTGACGACCGGTTCGCGGAAGACGAGGTAATCGCATGCTCGTGCAACCTCCAGCATCCCGCGCGCGAGCTCCTGGTTTAAATCGGGGGTGCCTTCGAGCAGGGTCCGTGCATCTTCCGGGCTGAAGGTCAAGGCGTACTTGTCCGGGGCGAAAGGCTTGCCCTCTGCCGTGTGACGGACGCCCTCGGCCATGGCCCTGGCGAGCTTTGAGGCCACGTCGGCCGGCGAGAACTCCATCCCCATGAGTTTCCGCAGCGCGCCTTCAACTACGTCCGATATGCGTTGTTCCACACGGTCAAATGCATTTGCCATGAATGTTCACTTCCGATGAAAGCTGGCCGGGGACCATTGTACATCGAAGGGTGCCGGATGGGAGGACGAGCCTACGAAAGACTGTTTGGGGAGAAGCGCTGCGTCTTGATATCCCGGATTGCCTTGAGATCGAGTGGGGTGTCGTGGTCGCGCTCCGAGGATTGGTCCGGGAAATACGGTGTGGCTTCGGAGGGCGGCCCGCCCCGGTCTTCGCCGTAGACCATCTCGATGGCGGCGATGTTGATGACATCGCCTGGCTTCAACCAGTGCTCCTGGACCTGCCGGCCGTTCACCCGCGTTCCGGAGGTTGTATCCAGATCGACCAGCAGGTACCGGCCGCGTTTGGCTTTCAGGTGCAGGTGCTGACGCGAGACATGCGGATCGTCGAGGATAAGGTCGTTATCCAACCGTCTTCCGACCTTGATAAGCGGCATCTTCAACCTGAAATGCTGTTTGCCATCGACCATGAGGAAGGCGCCGGTGGGAGGCAGATCCGTGTCCAGCTCCTCGTAATCGCTCTCCATCATCTCCGTCAGGTGGAGTGGGTCGCTGCTGTGCCAGGCGATGATCCTCAGTTCACCTTGCGCGAGCGTTGGATCGGTGGCCAGCGTCAGATGGGGTTCACGGGCGAGCATGAACCCGCCCGCCACGAGCGCACCTTGCAGCGCACGGCTGACCTCCCGCTGCAGGGACTCGTTCCACTTGTTAATGTCGGTCACATCCGCGGCGTTGACGCTGAGCGTGAACTGGTCAGGCGCAAAACGCCGCTGGTCAGGCGCAACGCGGGATGCACCTGCTGCCTCAAGCGCCAGTTTTTCGATAAGAGGTCCCAGGCTGAGGTTTTGTAACGGGAATTTCAAGAATGGCTCGGCAAGCGAGTCGTTAAGCGCCTGCTGGAGGCGCTGGGGTTGCTCCGTCATGCCCCGATTATACACAGCTACGCAGGACGGGTGTAAGACCCATCTGTACTATACTGAGTTCTATGACGCCACCTGGATACGAGGAGCTTCCTCACACTGCCGACTGGGCCTTGCGCGTGCAGAGCACAACCCTTGGCGGGTTGTTTGAGCAGGCAGCGTTGGGCATGCAGGCGATGATGGGGATCAGTACGATCGAGGAACGTGGCACGACAAAGGTTTTCACGGCAGCGGGTGAGGATGTCGAGACCCTGCTCGTCAAATTCCTGGAAGAGATCCTGTACTTGCTGGAGTCTGAAAGCTGCCGGGTTTCAGGCATCACGTTTGAGGATATCCACGAAACGCACCTGCGTGCCCGGCTCGTTTGCCAACGTGTGCACTCGATCGAGAAGGAGATTAAAGCGGTCACCTTTCACCAGCTCGAAATCCATGCGCTTCCTTCCGGGTATGAGACGGTCCTCGTGTTCGATGTGTGAGGGCGGGGAGGTGCGACTATGATCCGCAAGAAGGACCTGAATAAGCTATCCGATTACCTCTGGGAGATCCCCGTTAGCTACCGGGAGGATATGCGTGTCCCGGTACACCTCTTCTCGGACGAAAGTTTGCTGGAGGAAGCGCTGGATGACCGCTCTCTGCTTCAAGCAGTCAATGCAGCCTGTCTGCCGGGCCTTGTCGGCTGGGTATCGGTCATGCCGGATGTGCACCAGGGATATGGGTTCCCGATCGGTGGCGTAGCCGCATCCCGGCATCCAGACGGGGTCGTCTCTCCTGGTGCGATCGGGTACGACATCAACTGCGGTGTTCGCCTGCTCAGCAGCAGGATTCGCTATGAAGAGGTTCAACGCGAGCTGGAGGATCTCGCGGACGCACTTTACGCCAATTGCCCCAGCGGGGTTGGCGTCAGCGGTCAGATCCGGGTCACACGGAAGGAGCTGGAGGCGGTGTGCCGCAAAGGCTCGCTCTGGGCGCTTGAGCACGGATTTGCTCAACCAGAAGATCTGGACAGGACCGAGGAGCAGGGCACCATTCCAGGTGCCAGCCCGCGTGCCGTAAGCGATCGGGCGATGCAGCGTGGCAGAAGCCAGCTCGGGACACTGGGCGCTGGAAACCATTTCATCGAGGTCGATATCGTCGATGAAATCTATTACCCGGAGGCCGCCCGCGTGCTTGGACTCGATCCGGGCTGCCTGGCTCTTCAGATTCACTGTGGTTCGCGCGGCTTCGGCCACCAGATCTGCTCCGACTATGTCCGCGAATTCCAGGCTACGCTCCAACGCTACGCGATCACGCTCCCGGACCGGGAGCTGGTCTGCGCGCCTCTCAACTCACCCGAAGGTGTGCGCTACCTGCAAGCCATGGCAAGCGCTGCGAATTACGCTTTCTGCAACCGGCAGATTCTGGCGCATCTCGCTCGCCAGTCCTTCGAGCAAGCGCTCGCCGGCAGGGTGCCGGATTGGCGCTTGCGGCAGGTCTATGACATCGCCCACAACATGGGCAAGATCGAAACCCACAGGATCGACGGCAAGCCGGTGAAGGTGTGCGTCCATCGCAAGGGCGCTACCCGGGCCTTTGGACCCGGGTTCGAAGGCCTTCCCCTGGAATACCAGGACCTGGGACAACCGGTGCTGGTACCCGGTTCGATGGGGACTGCTTCGTGGGTTTTGCTGGGGACGGAAGGCAGCATGCAGCAATCTTTCGGCTCAACCTGCCATGGCGCCGGCAGGGTCATGAGCCGCAAACAAGCCAAGCGCGAGATTCGAGGTGGCGATCTCAGGATGTCGCTTGAGGCGCAGGGCATACATATCCGGGCGGGATCGCTGCCCGGTTTGGCGGAAGAAGCCCCCAAGGCATACAAGGATGTCGACCGGGTCGTTGAGGTCGTTTCCCAAGCGGGGATCGCTCGTAAAGTGGCCCGCCTCAAACCCGTCATCGTCATCAAGGGCTGACAGCCGGCGGGGGCACCCCCACCCGGTCTGCATGCTGCGGGTGGGGCTGGTTCAGCGAATTACGGGGTCAAGCGCAGGAAGCGGCGTTTGCCTACACGCAGTACGACCGGGGAGGTTATTTCCAGGACCAGCTCCGTGTCGTCGACAGTTTCATCATCCAGGCGCACGCCCTTCTGCGCGATAAGCCGCCGTGCTTCCCCCCTGCTCTTTGCCAATCCATTTGAAACCAGCACATCTACAAGCGCGCTGCCAGCAGCCACCTGGCACTCAGGCATGTCCTCCGGCACGTCCCCCTGCTGAAACACGGTCTTGAACGCCTGTTCGGCGGGCTCGACTGCCGCCTGGCCGTGATAGATCTCGACGATCTCGCGCGCCAGCTTCTGCTTCACCTGCATTGGGTGCGTCTCCCCGCGCTCCAGTCCGTGCTCGAGGCGGTCAATCTCGGCAGGATCCCAGCGGGTGACCAGGTTGAAATAATTGGGCATGGCGGAGTCCGGGATCGACATGACCTTGCCGTACATCTCCTCCGGCGGATCGGTGAGGTTGATGGTGTTTCCGGTGGATTTCGCCATGCGCAGCGTCCCATCCGTTCCCACGAGCACCGGCAACGTCAAGGCGATCTGGGGGGCTAGGCCGAACGATTCCTGCAGTTTCCGGCCCGCAAGCAAGTTGAACAGCTGCTCCGTTGCCCCTAGCTGCACATCCGCCCTGAGCTGGACCGCATCGTAGCCCTGGAGCAGCGAATAGAAGAGTTCGTGCAGCCAGATCGGGGTTCCGCTCTCGTATCGCTTGGAGAAGTTGTCGCGCGCCAGGAACTGCTGGACCGTAAAGCGGGAGGCCATCTCGGTGAACTGCTCCATCGTGATCGTCGATAACCACTCATGGTTGAAAACCACTTCCGTCTTCTCACGGTCGAGCACGATGAACGCCTGCTCGGTGTAGGTTCGGGCGTTCGCCATCACCTGTTCGGTCGTGAGCCGGGGTCGGGCAGAGTCTTTGTCGGAGGGATCGCCGACCAGGGCGGTGAACGAACCCACGACGAACATGACGTGGTGGCCGAGCTCCTGGAACTGGCGCAGTTTGCGCATCGTGACCGTATGACCCAGGTGCAGGTCAGGTGAGGTTGGGTCATACCCACAGTAAACCCGCAGGGGAGCTCCGCTGCGTTCGGATTGAATCAGGCGCTCGCGGAGTTCAGCTGTCATCGACTCCTTGATCTGATCATCCCCGTATTCAGCGCCACGCATCAAAATAGAGAGCTGCTCGTCGATCGTGTGTTCAGTCTTCATCGACTAACCTCAATACCGGTTTGAATCCTTCGTCCGTGATGATAGCACAGCGATGGAAGCTGGTCATTTTTCGCTGCGAGTGCAAACCCAACCTTCACCATCCCGGCTAACTTCCGTCAGATGCGCCATGCCCACGATCGCGGAGACGAGCGCCATGCCCCCCTCGACCCCTGTCTCGACCGGCCTCCCCAGTCCAGTCCCGATGACGGTGCGCGACTGGAAAGTAAAAAGCTCTCGCTCGCTCTCGACGTGCACCCGCCAGCCGCTGCCGCGTGGGTACACAGACACCCTGCGCACCTCGGGCCAGGGAAGCCTACGCTCGCGCAGTGGATTCCGGTATCGGATTTCTTTCGGGTCAGCCTCGATGCGGGTATTCCTCTCCATCCATCCCCCAAAGCTAATCATGACCCCCGCAAGCAGGAGCAGTCCGAAAAGGACGAGCAGCGCCAGGACCCAGGTCTGCATCCGCCAGCGCAGGAAGAGGAGCAGCGCCAGGACGGCGACGGCGAGTGACCAGGCCATGCGTTCACCCTGCCTATCGATCACCAGGGGTGAATAGCCTTCCAGCGAGCGGAGTACGCGGGCGTCCACAAGCCAAGCGGGCGGTGATTCTCCTCGCTGAAGTTCGTTCGCCATCTGTGTCCTCGCCTGCTTTAGGCCGCCCCCAGGAAAATTTCCTGGAAGCTCTTTACCACGTGCGCCAGGGCCGCGTCCCCAATGTCGGCGTGCAGGACGAGCCGGAAGCGGCCTGACCGGGACGGTGAAGCCAGCACATTTCGTTCTCGCAGCTGGGGGATAAGGCCCGCTCCATCAACCGGGCTGTCATCACGGATGCGGAAGAAGAGCATGTTGGTGGGTGGTTCGGGAGGATCCAATTCAAGACCGGGCAGGTTGGCAGATCACCTCTGCCAAGGACCTGGTCCGGGCATGGTCCTCAGCGATGCGCTCGATCATTGTCTCCAGCGCGACCAGGCCTGCTGCGGCCAGGATGCCCGCCTGGCGCATCCCCCCACCGAGCAGCTTCCTGAGCCGGAGCGCCTGTTCGATGAACTGCTCATCACCGCAAAGCAATGACCCGACCGGGGCGCTTAACCCCTTCGATAGGCAGAAGGTGAGCGAGTTGGCCGGAGCGGCGAGTGTGGCTGCCGGCACCCCCAGCGCAACGGCCGCGTTGAAGATCCTCGCGCCATCGATGTGAAGCCGGATATCCCGCTCATGCGCCAAATCCGCCACCGCACGCGTGTAGGCCTGCGAGAGGACCGTTCCCCCGCACGCGTTGTGGGTATTCTCGAGGCAGATCAGCTTCGTTATGGGATAGTGAATATCATTGGAGCGGATGGCAGCTTGCAGCGCTTCGAGATTGATCGAACCATCTGGCTGGTTCGGCACGGCCATGCGTATGCACCCCACCCAGCACCGAGACGCCTCCCGCCTCATTGATGTACGTGTGGGATCGATCCCCGACGATGACTTCAGCCCCGCGGCCGCAGTGGGCGAGGACGGCGATCAGGTTGCCCATCGTGCCGGAGGGCACGAAGAGACTGGCCTGCATGCCGATCATCTCGGCGGCGCGCGCCTCCAATTCGTTGACCGTCGGATCTTCCTTGTAGACATCATCCCCGACCACGGCCTGGGCCATGGCGGCTCGCATTTCATCCGTCGGCCGGGTCACCGTATCAGAACGCAGGTCGATCAGTGGCTCCACGAGACCTCCAATTTGCAGGTGTGAGAAAGTCCAGACTCAGGGCAGCAGGCCATCCCCCCTAAGCTGGGAAAGGGCTTCTTCAAAATCAGCGGGGAGCGGTGCTGTGAAATGCCGGGGTTCCGTCTTGCCGGGCAGGCATATGTCGAGCCCCTGGGCGTGAAGCATCTGGCGTGGGAAGCGAGCCTGCGATTTTCTCCGGCCATAGACAACGTCGCCGGCGACAGGACAGCCTAGAAAAGCCAGGTGCACCCTGATCTGGTGGGTCCGCCCGGTAAGCGGATTGACTTCCAACAGCGCATGGTCCAGGAACTTTTCCACGACCGTGTAAGACGTAATCGCGCTCCGGCCGCGTCCATCGGGTACCACAGCCATCCGCTTGCGGTTGCGCACATCGCGCCCTATCGCCGCTTCCACGCGACCTTTCGATGTCGGCGGCAGCCCGTCCGTGAGCGCCAGGTAGGTTTTGTGAACCTTGCGGTCTTTGAACTGCGCCTGGAACCATTGATGCGAGTGGTCGTCCTTGGCGAACAGGATCAGCCCCGAGGTGTCCTTGTCGAGCCGGTGGACCACCCCTGGGCGCTGTGTGCCGCCGACCCCTCGCAAATCCTTGGCGTGACCGAGAACGGCTTGCACCAGGGTTCCGTGGTCGTGACCGAAGGAGGGGTGGACCACGACGCCAGCAGGTTTGTTGAGCAGGAGGACATCCGCATCTTCGTAGATGATATCGAGCGGGACTGATTCCGGGATCAGTTCGGCTGGAGCCGTCTCCGGGACGCTGACTTGCAGGACCTCACCCCCCTCAAGCCGGAAGCCGGTCTTGGTGATAATCTGCCCTGCCACCCGCACCCGGCCTTCCCGGATGAAATTCTGAACCCGGTTTCGAGAGAATTCATCGGCCAGCGAGACCAGGACCTGGTCCAACCGCCCTCCAGGGGACGGGGCGGAGAAGGTGAGCCGTCGTTCGTTCACCCCATGTCCGTGCCCGGTAGTTCATGCTCGGCAGGATCTACCGCGGGAGCTTGCTCGGCACTTGATCGCCTTGACTGGCGCTCCTCCATCCACATGACGGCGATTAAGATGGCCGTTCCGATCGAGATGCTCGAATCGGCAATATTGAAGACGGCAAAACGACCGATGGAGATGAAGTCGGTGACCGTCCCATTCAACAAGCGCGAGATGAGATTCCCGAGCGCCCCTGCAAGCTGCAGGCTTAACGCCAGGCGCAGCGCCCGCTGCTCACGGGGAACGCTGGGATAGTAGTAGATAATCCCGATCGAGACGATGATGGCGACGATCGTGAAAAGCGTGCCTCCTGATGGGAACAGGCCGAAGGCCGCACCCGTGTTGTTGCTGTGCAGGATGCGGGCAAAGGGCGTGAGCCAGGGGAACGGCGACCAGTACTCACCCACCGCCAGGTTGGCGCGGACGATGTACTTCGTCCATTGGTCAAAAGCCAGGATTGCGGCCGCGACCCCGAACAGCCCGAGATAGTCCTTCAACTTCGACAAATTATCCTCCGGAGACACCTATCATAACGCACACCGCCGGTGAAAGGCCATACGCATGAGCATGCAAGCGGTGTTTCACCCCCGGCTTACCGCAAGGCGCAATCTCTCGCCCTCAAACTCGAAATCTCCTGCTTCGTCACCGCTCACCTGTGCAGCCTCGCTCAAGCCCTCAGCGAGCGTTTCGCCCTTGATGTAAGCCGAGAACTGATCGATGGCCATGGCCAGCCTTGGTGAGGCGTGGTACGCGATTTGGATGGGGTCATCGACATTGTAACCGGCTTGCTTCCGCAGATCCTGGACGCGGCGGACGACCTCGCGCGCCATGCCTTCCAGCTCGAGTTCATCCGTCAAGTCTGTCACAAGGGCTGCCAGGTAGCCACCCTCCGCTGCAGCGGAGAAACCTGCCTGGGCTTCGACCCGCACCTCGACCTCCTCCGGCAGCAGCTCGAGCTGTTCACCCTCGACTTCGATGCTGAGCGATTCTCCCCGGAGGAGGCTTGTCGCCGACGTTTCCGCGTCGAGCGTCCCAATCGCAGCCCGCACCTTCGGGAAGCGGGATCCATATTTCTGCCCCAGCTGCTTGGGGAGCGCTTTCAATGTGTAGTGTACGGCCTCCGTCGCCGTATCAAGCAGCCTGACATTTTTAACATTCAGTTCATCAGCCAACAGGTCCTGGTAGGCTTCGACAATGGCTCGCTCAGCGTGGGTGCTGACGGCAAATGCGGCCTCCGCCAGCGGCTGGCGGAGTTTTCGGTTGGCCTGGTTGCGGGCAGCATGCCCGAGCGAAACCAGCTTCTGGATGAGCGCCATCTCCGCGATCAGCTCGGCATCCACATCCTCCGCCGAGCGTTCCGGCCAACGCGTGTGGTGAACGCTTTCTTCCGCGTGCGGATCGACCTGGCGGACAAGGTTTTGATGCATCGTCTCCACCAGGAACGGCGTAAACGGGGCAAGCAGCCGCGTCAGCGTAACCAGCATCTCGTACAGCGTGGCGTAGGCAGCGTGCTTATCCTGGTCGGAGGCCTCGTCGAGTCCGGCCTTTGCCCAGAATCGCCGGCGGCTTCTACGCAGGTACCAGTTGCTCAGATCGTCCAGGAACGTGCCCAGGCGCTCGGTGGCCTTTTGCGGATCGTAGACCTCGAGGTCATTGGTCACCTGCTCGATGGTTTCCTGCAAACGGGCCCGGATCCAGCGATCGAGCGGGCTGAGCTGGAGGGGTCGATCCTCATCCGGCGACCAGCCGTCGATGTTGGCGTAGGTGACGAAGAATGCATACACGTTGTAGAGCGGCAGCAGGAACTGCCGGCGGGCCTCGTTCGCCCGGTGGTAGCCGAAAATCAAATCCTTCTCGGGTTTATGGTTGCAGAACAGCCAGCGCATGACATCGACACCCATCTCGTCGGCGGCTTCGTTGAACTCGATCATGTTGCCCCAGGATTTGTGCATGGCACGCCCGTCTTCGGCCAGCAGCGTAGCGTAGGTGAAGACGTTCTTGAACGGCGCCCGGCGGACAAGGATCGTGCTCATTGCCAGCAAACTGTAGAACCAGTTTCGAAACTGGCCGGGAAACGACTCGCTGATGAAATCAGCGGGAAACCAGCGCTCCCAGTAGGCCGGATCGCTCTTGTAGCGCAGCGTGCTCATCCCGACCACGCCTGCGTCGAGCCATGGGTTCCCGACATCAGGGATGCGGCTGGTGGTGCTCCCGCACTGGCTGCAAGCAATCTTGACCGCATCGATGAAGGGCCGGTGGGGAGAATGCCCATCAAAAATCTCCCAACCCTCGATCGCGCGCTCCTTCAATTCCTCCCGGCTGCCAATGACATCGAAGTGTCCACATTCGCGGCATTCCCAGATCGGGCAGCGCCAGGCCATAGTAGCGTTTTTTCGAAATCATCCAGTCATGCATGTTGCGGAGCCAATCCAGCTCGCGCTCCATGCCGAAAGAGGGATACCAGTTCGTATCCTGGCTGACGACCTCCATGATCTGGTAGCGCAGGTTGGCATCCTTTTCCCCTTCGCTGATCTCGCTCAGCGGTCGATCCAGCTGCTCCCCCATGAAGATGAACCACTCATCCACCAGGTGAAAGACCAGCTCCTCGCTGCAGCGCCAGCAGACCGGGTAGCGGTGCTTGTAATCCTGGACGCGATAGACCAGTCCCTTCTCCTGCAGGTGGTCGAAGATGGGTTGGGCAACATCCCGCACGCTCATCCCGCTCAACCAGCCAAACCCCTGGAGGAAGATGCCATCGCCGTTCAGGGGTGCGATGACCGGGAGATCATGTTCTTTGCTCAGCGCAAAGTCTTCAGCGCCACAGCCTGGGGCGAGGTGGACGATTCCAGTGCCCTCATCCTCTCCTACCTCCTCCCAGAGCAGCACGCGATGGGCTTCGGGTCCGCCTTTCTCAATCTGCACCGGCAGATCATCGAAGGGGCCGGTGTAGCGCCAACCTTCCAGCTCGCGGCCGGGCAGTTCTGAGAGGATTTCGTATTCCCCCTTGAGCATGCCAAGCGTCCCTTTGCTTAAGTAGAAGGTTTCTTCGCCTTGCCTCACGTGAACGTACGTGAGGTCAGGCCCGACTGCAGCGGCGATGTTGCTTGTGAGGGTCCACGGGGTGGTCGTCCACACGAGCAGGCTTGCGCGCTCTCGTCCTAGCAGGGGGAAACGGAGCGTGATGCTCGGGTGGGTGATTTCCTGGTAGCCCTCGGTCACAATCTCGTGCTGGCTGAGGCCGGTTCCGCAGCGGATGCACCAGGGCATGACATCTCTGCCCTTGTAGATCCAGCCCCGGTCGAAACACGATTTCAACGCGGACCAGATGGTGTAATTGTTCTCGTCCGAAAACGTGAAGTACGAACCGCCGAGCTCCGGCATGCCCAGCTGGCCCACGAGCCACTCCACGCTGCCGGTAACCTCCCCCATTGGGCCATCCAGCGTGACCTCCTGGGATGGGTCCTCCGCCAGCTTCTCCTGCAGCATCTCCAGGACTGAGATGTCGTTCCAATCCATCCAGTACCCAAGCCTTATGCTCTGCTGGGTCTGGACAGCCGCGTACTTGAGCACCTGCTGCTTGCAGATGTTCACGAAACGGTCCAGGCCGTAAGCCTCGATATCGCGCTTGTTTTTAAACCCCAGCTCGCGCTCGACGTTGACCTCGACCCACAGGCCCTGGCAGTCAAAACCGTTTTGATAACGGGTTTGGAATCCACGCATGGCGGCGAAGCGGTGGAACAAATCCTTGTAGGTCCGACCCCACCCGTGGTGGACGCCCATCGGGTTGTTGGCGGTGATCGGCCCATCCACGAAGGACCAGCGCGGACCATCTGCCCGCAGCTCGATCAGCTTCCTGAAAGCCTGGGAATCTTCCCAGAATTTAAGCACTTCATGTTCTTGCTGCACGAAATCGACCTGTGGCGGGACCTCTTTAAACATCATGCACCTCAACCCTCGAGCTCGACGACCAGACGTTTGTTAATCGCACCCTTGCTCTTGTAATCGGTAATCCTGATGGGGCCGACTTCGCGTGTGTTGGCGACATGTGTCCCGCCATCTGCCTGGAGATCGAGGCCTACAATCTCAACGACGCGTACCTCTTGAATCCCCTCCGGAAGCAAGTTAATTTTGGTCCTGATCAAATCTGGAATTTGGAAGGCTTCCTCCCTGGGCAGGATGCGGGTCAACACATCCCGGGCAGCGTCAACCTCCCGGTTGATCCGTTCTTCGATATCCGCCACCAACTCCTTCGTCATGGACTCGAATTCGAAGTCCATCCGGCCGTGGAGCGGCTCCATGTTGCCGCCAGTGACGCTGGCGCCGTAATCGCGCCAGATGACCCCGCACAAGATATGCATCGCCGTATGCACTCGCATCAGCTGGTAGCGCCTCTCCCAATCGAGCTCGCCCTCCACCTGCGAGCCAGCCGGCGCGGAAAAACCAGGTGCTTGATGCCAGATTTCCCCCTCAACCCTGCGAACCTTCTCGACCGGCCAATCCCGCTCCATGAATCGCAGGTTTCCGAGGTCGTGGGGCTGTCCCCCGCCCCCTGGATAAAAAGCGGTTTGATCTAAAGCGATGCCATGCTCGGAAACCCCAACCAGGTGCGCTTGAAACGTTTTCGTGTAAGAGTCTTGATGAAAGATTTCGGCTGTCATATGAAAAACCTCCTGCCGGCGCGAACCTGCTGCCGGCCCTCGCAGGAAAAAGAAAACCTCTCGCCCGATTGGGACGAGAGGTTGCATCTCCCGCGGTACCACCCGAATTCCTGCCTTCGGCAGGCGCTCAACCCGGTACGACCAATAGGTTTATACCGGCAGCCGGGTAACGCGGGCTGAAATCGGCTTCCTTACTCGCACGCTTGGGTGCTTTCAGGTTGCAGCTCCGGAGGGATTTTCATCCTGCCACCCAGCCCCGGCTCACACGCTCCCGGGTTCGCTGTCAGGGTTCGACGGGAATACTCGTCTCCATCATAGCTTTTCGCATCTTGGATTGTATTGGCGGATTATGCCACAAGGGGGGACCCGGGTCAATGACCGAGCACGCGCACGCTCTTCGAGCGTGGTTGGTGCTGGTAGCGGACCCGGGCAAAAGGCCTGAGCAAGGAGCGTGCCTGGTCCCGCAGGGCCTGCATGCGGGCATCCTTCGCCTTCCAGACGCCCTCCATCTGTTTCAGGACCAGTTTTGAATCACCGCGCAGAAGGAGATCCATCCTGGAAGGTTGTAGGTCGAATTCTTCAGCTTGTTTAAGGACGGCCTCGATCCCGGCGATCAAGGTCCGGTATTCTGCCTCGTTATTGGTGCCATCCTGGAATTTCAAGCGGGCGGGTTGCTGCCCGCCCCCTGGCATGCCGCGAATCAGGTACGAGCCGTAGCTTGGACCCGGGTTGCCGATACTCCCCCCGTCGAAAATCAACTCGATCTTGTTGTGTTCTGCCGGCATGATGAAGGATTAACGGCCTTTCGCGGCTTTATCCGGGTACCAGTACTTGAAGAGCGCGAGCAAGTTGCGTTTGTGTAGCTGCTCAGCGACACCCCCCAGCAGGATGCGGCTCTTGCCGCATGATTCAATGTCGACGCCCTCCAGGTAGCCCAGCCAATCCTTGCGCCTTCCAGCCTGGCGGACCTCCCTGCGGATGGTGTTCAGGTACTTCAAGTTGCGCTTAACCGAGCCCTGGACCTCCCCGCGCAGGATGACCTCGCCATGCCCCTGCACGAGGTTTTCAAGCTTCATGCGTGGAATGCGTTTCATGCTCTCCTGCATGACCTCGTAATTGCCATCAACGAGGTAGGGCAAGGGCATCATGATGTCACCCGAAAAGAGGACCCGATCCTCGACGATCAAGACCCCGATCCCATCCGGGCTATGACCCGGCAGATGAATCAGCCGCAGGGTCCGCCGGCCTACACGTAATCCCAACCCGCCTGCCTGAAAGGTGACCTCCGGCAGCATGAGCCGCAGGTCCCGGAGTTCTCGATTTTGGTGCTTGAGTTCATCCAGGCTCTCTCGCCCCCACCGGTCAAGAAGCTCCCGGCAGAGCGTGTGGCTGAGGATGACCGCGTTGGGGAACCAGCAGTTGCCCAGGGTGTGATCGGAGTGGTAGTGCGTGTTGACCAGGTAGCGAACAGGTCGACCAAGCCGGCCTTCGAGAAAATCGCGGATTTCAAGCGTTTCCTCAGGGTAAGCGAGCGTGTCGATGAGAACCGACCACTCGGGTCCAATCACCGCACCCGCGTTTACCTGCGCGTACAGTTCGCTCGTGAAGACATAAACATCTTCCGCTACTCTTTCACGGATCATTCCGCCTCCAGGATGACGCAGGCGAGAAAGAATAGCATATCGGCTTGAACGCTGTCAAGAATACTTTACATAACGAGTGTTTCCAGCAGCTACTCACTTAAGCAGGGAGACTGAAATCGGGGGGCGGACTAGGTGCCGGTCGGGCTCGGCGTGACGGTGGGCGGGGTAAAGGTAGGGCTCGGCGTTGGGGTGCGGTACCACCAGGGTGTGTTGGTCGGGCGGACGGTCTTCGTAGGGGTGCGGGTGGGGGTCATGAAGGGCGTCGGGGTTATCAACGCGCTCGCCGGGTAGATCTGCAGCATCGCCTGCTCCCAGGATAGGCCTTCCCGGAACGCAAACTGGTTGTAATAGGCTCCCTGGTAAAAGCTTCGCCAGTTCGGGAGCGCAGGAGAGCGTTCAAAGCCATAATCCCGCGCCAGGGCGGTGAAATCGATGTAGTACCCATCCGGGATCCGGGCCTTCAGCTCCCCACCCTCGTCGTAGGTTTGAGGTTGGCCATTGAAGCGCGCGTCGAGGTTCCATGGATGATCGCGCAAGGGCTGTCCAAGCGACCCATCCTGAACTGCAGCGCGCACATAGACCCGCCAGAAGGTGCTGCCCTGGATGTCCTCGCGCATGATCTCAACCCAGCCGGCTTGCAGGATCGATGGATCGAAGGCGAACGCCCGGCCGGTGTACAACCAGTCATCGTGTGGCCGACCGGGTGTGAGCGGGTCATTAACACCGACAAAAGCGTTCTCCAGGTTCTTAAGAAAATCCCATCCAGCCTCACGCTCGATGCGCTCACGCAGGGCATTGAACGCTTCATCGACTGCATCCGAGAGCTTGGGGTCAGGGGCAGAGACGAGCGGCAGGGGCACCATGGTGATCCGCCCGAATGGATCCGGGTTAATGTTCGTGGCGAACAACGCGGGATCTGGGGGAAACTCTACCGCACGAGGATAGGTTTCCCCGGGCAAGCCGTGTTCACCCCAGTCCAAGCTTTCGACCTGGTGGGTGATGGGGAAGCCAATCGTCTGGTCTGCCGTCGACGAAACCGCGTATCCGACCAGATAATTGCCCTGGCCGCCTTCAAGGATCGCTGCGAGCAGCTGCCCATCGGGGGACCAGGCCGGGCTTCGCCCCTGGCCTACCGGCTGCGGGTTGAGTTCTGCGTTTCCGAGATCGACCCAGAAGAGTTGATCGATGCCCTCGTCATGAACCGAATAAGCCAATCGATCGCCGGCGGCGTTGAAAACCGGGAAACTTTCGATGATTTCCTCTGTCTGCGTGAGGTTGCGAAAACGGTTTTCGGCCAGGATGGGTTCACCGGTGATCGGGTCAAGCAAATCCAACGAAGCCAGGAAGATATCTGCAGCACCCTCCCGATCAGACACAAATGCGATCCGCCTGCCACCCCGGTCCCAGGCGGGGGCAGTGTCACTGGCAGGATGGTTTGTGAGCTGGATCACCCCCTGGGTTGGATCCATGGGTGCGATCCAGATGTCAAAGTCACCATCATAGTAGGCCTCGAAGGCCACCCACTGACCATCTGGCGACCAGGTAGGATGACCTTCATAGTCCTTCGTGTCTGTCAGCTGGCGCAAACTACCATCCTGCAAGTTCAACACGTAAAGATCCCAGAATCCGTTCCGGCGGGAGGAAAAGGCGAGCGCGGTTCCATCCGGGCTGAGGGCAGGATCACGGTCGTCCCACGGACCAGCTGTCAACGCGATCGGCGCAGGGTCTCCGGCTGAGAAAGCCCAAATATGGGAGCGCCCACCCACGCGGGCGCCAAAGATGAGCGTTCCTGTGGTTGAGACATGCGTCGGTTGGGGGGTGGCGCTTTCAATCAACGCAGTTCCGGTCGGCTGCAGGCTGGGAGTTGCGGGGGACGAAGAATACAAGGTTGACAGCGCGGCCAGCGTGGGATCGATGACAGCTGGTCGTGCCGGGCCGAGCTCCAGGCCGATCCACGCGAGCGCAAGCACGATGAGCGTTGCCCCGACGGCCAACGTGCGGAAAACCCAGATCCGGGATCCGCTAGGCCGATCTTTGGTCGGAAGGACTTGCTTGTCATTGCCCTGCATGGCATTCCATCCTGCACCCGCCGGGATTATACCCCCCATATGGAAGTGCAAGGCGGGTGCCATGTGTTGAATCTTGATGATATGCCGGGATGAGCACGATGGAGGCGATGCCCGCATTAAAAGCACCAGAGCCGGCAAGTTGCCGGCTCTGCGTGCTGACCCCCTTGAATGGATCTCTAGGAGCGCTGCAGGTTAATCCGCCCAGCGTACAGCGGCAATCTGGGCCGGGATCATGAAGGTTTCGGCAAAGCCAAGCTTCTTGCCTCCCTGGTTCCGGTAGGCTTCAAGCATCAATTCAGGCACAAGCAGGTAGCGGGCGAAGTACTCAGCAGATTCTCGTAAATGGGGCAGAAGGAGTTCTGGTAGACCCATAGCCCGGCCGTGCTTGCTCGTGATGAGCGCGCTGAGCATCTCGCGCGCAAGCGCAAAACGGCGCTCAGCAGCAGGTAGGTCAGATCGGACGAAAATGCTCCCGCGCTGGCTTGGCGGCCGGGCGAAGGTAGCATCCCACAGGTTGGAATACATCTCGACCAGACCGAAGTCAGCATCATACAGGGGAGGAGGCTGCTTGAGCATTTCCTCAACCTGAACCGGAGGCTCAGCCCTGCCGAAGTATTCGATGAGCCCCCGCGCCAGGTTGCGCAGGAACCACTCGCGTTCTTCGCGGGAAAAGGGGATCATGCAACCTGCTCGCTATCTGACCGGGTTTGATCATCCAGCAGACCTTCGACGGGCGAAGGCAGTTCGATGCGGCGGACCGGAACCTCGGCCGCTTTCACGACGCGGTAGGCCAGCATGGCGAATTCGGCGAAAGTGCCTGCCTCGAGCCCGGCCAACCGCTTGCGCAGCTCAGGCGAAAATTCAAGGTCACCGATCATCTCGCCAATCTGTCCGCTGGCGAAGGCCTTGACGATATTGGGTTCTACGATCGATCGTGCTACCAGTTGGTTCAGTGCCTGCATGCTCATGATGTTCTCCTTCTGCTCCAGAATGTGTGTGCCAAATCCTCTTCAGGACTTTAATTAAAAACAGGAGGCCCAGAGCCTCGCTGCCTGGTTCAAATAATTCTATTGAGATGTGGTGTGTCTTCAGTTAGCGTCTACTACTAAACGCCACCTGTTCCACCACCACATGATGGGCAGCGAGCCGTCATAGCGGCAACCTCCTAAAGAATTTGGTTTGTACTTCCCTCAGATGTACCTTACTGGACCCCTCTCAACGGATTCTAAACGAAAAAATCACTGAATCAACATAGGCTCGGTGAATTCAAGCAAGTACTCCAGCTTTGAAGGGCTCGGCTGCGTCGGGAAACCCGGGGATCAGCCGATCAGACGGGCGTACAGCTCGCGCATGGGTTCGGGGGGGTCGAGGCCGAGTTCCGTTCGAGAGCAAGCGCGAGTAGCTCTGATAGTGTTCGACCAGCTCGCTGCGCCGGCCCAGGCGGCCGAGCGCCTCCAGGTAGCGCAGGTTCGTGTCATCGCGCAGCGGGTCGAGGTCGAGCGCCTGGCGCAGCGTGCGCAGCGCCCGGTCGGGCTGGTCGCGCACGAGCGCCTCCTGGGCGTGCTCCCCGAGCAGGTCCAGGTAGCGAAGCTCGAGCTCCCGGCGGCGTTCGACCACCCACTCCGAATCGAACTCGGGCAGGAAAGGACCGGCGTAGGAATTAATCGCCTCGGTCAGGGCGAACATCCGGCGGGGATCCCCCGGCGGCAAACCACTGGCGACCTGGGCGGCCCGCTCGAAACGCTGTACATCGTATTCAACCTTCGATTCGCTGGTGAGCGAATAGACAGAGCTTTCGTGCTCGATCGTCTCCTTGCCCAGGAGCCGCCGCAGGCTGTAGATGGCGGTGTGCAGGTTGGCCACCTGCCGGCCGGGCGGATAGTGCGGCCAGAAGGTCTCCAGGAGCACATCCCGCTCCACCGAGCCGCGGTCGACCATGAAGAACAACACCTCGCGCGCAAGCGGCTTGAGCTCGTTGCTGTCGGCGAGGGCGTTGAGGACCTCCGCCTTCCCCAGAGCCAGGAAGCGAATGATGTCGGGTGAACCCTCGTCTCTCCTCGGCCATCTGGTACTGCTGCGCGATCGCCCGCATCGAATCGATCCTGCGCAGGATCACCGAGAGTGTCGGGTTTCCTTGCAGCTGACTTGCGCATGAACTCGCGCAAGTCCTCATCGAAGGCCAGCTCGCCGGCCAGGACCTGCTCCATGCCGTTGGCGCCTGCATAGGCCAGGGCATCCTCCAGCTCCGCTTGAGCGGCTTCCAAATCACCAGCTTGCATAGTGATGCTTTCCCGAGCAACAGTTGGCAAGCGCTGCCTGGTTAGCCTCGAGTCCTGCCGAATTAAGAGTATCCCGCAGCATTCTGGCCGCATGTTCAGGGCGAGAGGGGATCTCGAGCGCGCTCAGTTGGATTTGAACCTCTGGCGGGGGGGTCTCCGCCCCGCCCACAGAAATCGCACGGGCGAGCCAATCCTTGGCCAGGGCCCGGCTCCCGCGCCGCCGGTGGAGCACGCTCGTCTGCAGGCAGCCGTAGCGGATCAAGCCAGACGTTGTCGATCTCGGTCGCGAGCATCAAGCCCTGTCCGTACAGCTCGGCGGCCTGCAGGGCGAGGTTCAAGTCGGAAAACACATCCGCCTGGCCGAGCAAAATCAGGGCTTCGTGGAATTTGCTCGCCGCCCGGCGGGCGTTCATCAAGCCTTCGTTAAAGAATTCAAGCAATTCCTGGAAGCGGCTGCCAAGGTGGGATTGATAACCCAGGTTGTTGAAAGAGATCGCCAATGGTAAAGGAGCACCGAGGGACAACTCAGGATTGAATGTGCCGAGTTGACCTGTGGCATTTGCGTCAAGCACTCGACCTTGAGTGATTTGAACATGAAAGAGATCTTGCAGCGCGGCGACCAGTGGATACTTGCTTTCGCACTCGCCTGAAGGATCTCGATCGCCTTCTGATAATGTTCTTCCGCCTTCATGTAATCCTTATCCACAGAAAGTGCAATCCAGCCCTTCAGCCGAGAAGAGCTGCCCTAAGACTTGCGGTTCGTTCGCATTCGAAATGAGCTTCTCAATTTTTGAGATGGCCTTTAATACGGTTTCTGGATCATTCTTGAGCTTCCCAATGATGCCACCGACAATTTCATAACGGATCGCGTGGGTTTTCGTCATTAGCGTTGGGCTTCCTTCGCGAAACTCTTGCGAATACATTTCCTGGGCTGAGCTGCATCTCCCCTGGTCACGTAGTCTTGTGTGAGGAAAAGCATAACCCTTGTGGAATCTCTTCACCGACCAATTTTTCATACCAGTGCTCGAGTGTCCCAATCCGTCCCTGGAAGAAGAGGTGTTCGCATTTTGCCTCAGCGACCTTTGCGGCCTTCCCCGGTTGATCCGCCTCGAGGTACAGATCCACGGCTTGCTCGGGCAGCTCATGCCGGGCGAGGTAGGCCGCGGCCCGCTTCCGCAAAGCCTGGAGATGCTTGCTGTCTGCGCTGGCGAGCGACTCGAGCAGGAATTCACGGAACTGTGGATGGTATTCATAGGTCCGCGGCGATTCGTTCGTCGCCGAGACGAACAGCCCCGAACGAACCAGCCGCGTCAGGAAGCGCTGGCTGTCATCACGCTTCAGCACTTCGTTGCAGCCCTCGACCGTCATGACCGGGAAGACCGCGCTATCTAGCAGGAATCTGCGCAAATCTTCCGGCTGCCGGTTGAGCACGACCGAGGCCAGGTATTCATAGACCATCGGCCTGGCATCGAAAACCAGCGAAGGCAAATCGCCGCTCGCCAATTCCGCAGAAAGCAGCAAGCCTGTGATCCAGCCCTTGGTCTCCTCCAGCAGACGCCCGGCCTGGTCCTCGTTCAGATCGAAACCTGCCTGCAGATCTGCGAGGGCGATGATTTCCTCCTGGGTCATCGCCAGGTCTGGCGGGCCGATGCCGCCCAGGTCACCATCCGCCATCAAGGCGCGCCAGCGAAACGTCGACGACCTCCCGCCCGGCAGCGATGACGGTAGCCTGTTCGGGGAGCTGGCTCAGGAACTCATCCAGGAACGCACGCGCTTGTTCCGAGCTGTTGATGAGGTGCACGTCGTCGAGGATGATGACGAAGGTCTCGCTCACCCGGGTATCGATGATCTCGGCGAAGATTCGGCCAAGCGCCTCCGGCGTGGAGCCGGCCAGGTTCTCGAGCTCAATCTCCTTCTGGAGCCGGCGGAAACGCCTTCCCAGGGAGGCACTGAGCATCCCCGCCAGCCGGTAGACATCCCTGTCCGCCTCCGACAAGCCGCACCCAGCACACGGGCAGCTCGGTATGCTCGGTGAAATCTGCCAGCAGGGTCGTCTTGCCATAGCCGGGGGGCGCGACGAGCGCGACCAGCTTGCGGGGGACGTTGGCATGGATCTCATCCACCAGCCGTTCACGGTGAAGCTTCGTCTGATCGAAGGCCGGCGCGGTAATCGCGTGGCGGACGACGGAATCCAGCTTAGCCATCACCGGGCTCCCCTTCAGCGCGGGTGGTGAAACCCTGCTCGAGCAGGTCCACCTGCCCGATTTCCTCGTAGCTGAGCTTCGCCTTCAATTGATAGCGCTCGGATGGATCCCTTTTACGCAGGTGAGCTGTGAGCTCAAGCGTATTGGCATGCGCGCCGATGACCACCAGGGAAGTCACGACATGTCCTGCCTGATCGGCGATTTCGAGCGCAAGATTCGGAGCACTCTGAAATGGGGTCACCTCAAAGGTGAGCTTGACCCGATCCCGGTCCGGGTAAGGTTGAATGACGACATCTCGGAAGCGAACCTGCTCCGGAGGGAGCGGGGCTTCAGCCGGGTCCTCTATCTGGATAAACATGGGTCAATAGCTAGAGTATAAGGTATGATGAACGCGGAAGATATAGCCCTCCCGCCTCTCAAGAATCGCCAAGAGGAGCAGGTCATGCCGATGCCTACCTGGAGATTTGAAACACTCGCCATCCATGCTGGTCTCGAACCGGATCCCTCCACGGGTGCGGTGATGACACCAATTTACCAGAGTTCAACATTCCGTCAACCAAGTGTAGGCGAACATTTGGGCTATGAATATGGACGGACCGCGAATCCCACCCGCAGCGCGCTGGAGGCCAACCTGGCGCAGCTCGAGGGTGGAGCGCACGGGCTGGCCTTCGCCTCCGGGATGGCGGCGATCGACGCCGTGCTCCATCTGCTCGAACCGGGTGACGCCGTCGTCTCGGTCAGCGACCTGTATGGAGGGACGTTCCGCATCTTCGAACGTGTTTACGCAAAGTATGGGCTGAACTTCACATACGCCAATACGCTTCCTCCTGACCCGCTGGAGCTATCCCCGCGCCTGGTCTGGATTGAAACGCCTACGAATCCGCTCCTGCGGCTGTACGATATCGAGGCCATCTGTGACTGGGCGAGGTCGCTCGCACCCAGGCCGCTGGTCTGCGTCGATAACACCTTTGCGACGCCCTACCTCCAGCAGCCACTGCGCCTCGGCGCCGACCTGGTCCTGCACTCGACGACCAAATACCTGGGCGGGCATTCCGACGTCGTGGGTGGTGCGGTCATCACGAACAACGACGAACTTGCCGAACAGCTTGGCTACCTCCAAAACGCGATCGGCGCTGTCCCCGGCCCAATGGATTGCTTCCTCGTGCTGCGCGGGCTGAAGACCCTTGCCGTGAGGATGGATCGCCATGCCAGCAACGCGGCCGCAATTGCGGAGTTCCTGCGGGGCAGAAACGAGGTCAAAGATGTGTACTACCCCGGGGAAGGGCATCCGCAGGGGGACCTGGCGTCCCGACAGATGAAAAACGGCGGCGGGATGGTCTCCTTCGTGCATGCAGGCGGCCCGCAGGCGGCGCGTGCGTTCGTAGAGGCCACACAGCTCTTCACGCTGGCCGAATCGCTCGGTGGCGTTGAGTCGCTGATCGAAATCCCGGCTGCGATGACGCATGCTTCCACAAGCGGGTCCATGCTGGCCGTCGACCCGGGCTTGATCCGGCTTTCCGTTGGCATCGAGGCGGCATCAGATTTGCTCGACGATCTCAAGCAAGCATTCGAGTCGACTTAATCGAGGGTCACTCGTCGAAGAGGAAGGTCGATTCTGCGTAAAAACGCACCCGGCGCTCACGCATGCGGGCTTGAACCCATGCATCCAACCCAGCCTGCTTCTCCTCCAGGCGCGAATTAGAAGTTAGCTCTCGCAGCGGGTAGTTCACACGAAGTGCGCGGGGGGAGACGATGAAGCGGGTCAATCCTGCCGGCAGACAGATGTCGCTGTTGGCGGCATCAACCACCTCTTCAACCGTCAATGCTGGAAAAATGAGCAGCCCTGCCAGGTCAGGGTACACCGGGAGCAGCGCCTCGGGTTCGATCTCGCTGCTGCGCTCCGTTCGACCCAATCCATGCGCCTTGTCCAGCAATTGTTGCAGTTGGGCTATCCTGGCCTCGAGCCGCTCCCGGCCCTTCCCTAGCCCCCAGGCATCCCCACCGGGGAAGGATAAATACGCCAGCCGCTCGCCTTGCATGATGGTCTCGAGCCGGACCCGCCGTTCAACGGGGAGAGGCGTGACCTCCAGCGCAGTGGAAAGTGCATCGAACACCTGCCCCGGGTCCATGCCCAGCAGGGCACGATTCCATGTACGCAGCGTGAGCGTCTCCGAGCCGAAGTGGACGACCTGGACCAGCGCATAGGGGATCTCCATCTCACGCAAGGCGGTCGTCCGGTTGGCGCCATCCAGGACCAGGTAGCGCTCCTCCCCACTCCCAAGAGGCAGGACGATGGGAGGATTTCGGAGAATGCCCTCCGCCTCGAGCGCAGCCATCAAGGGACGAATGCGCACCGGGTCGACCTGCTCGTGCGGTTGGAGGGTGTCAGAAGGTACGATCCGCAGCTCGGGGAGGTCCGGAAGCGGGTTCATCCTATCCCCTGGGTGCTGATGTACTCCAACGCGTCGATCATCGTCAGGATCCCCGTCGGACGGTTCTCTTCATCGGTGAGGACGATGACCTTTCTTTCGAGCAAGTCGGGGAGTACGTCCCGGAAGTCACTGTTCTCCCGGATGGAGGGGACATCGCTTTCGATGAGCGACTTGATTGAGAGCTCACTGTGCTCCGCTGAGAGCAGGTGGTTCAAGAGCTCCACCTCACTCACCAGCCCCACCAGACCGCCCTCCTTGCCAACCACCGGCAGCTGCGAGACGGCGAACTCACGCATCTGAGCGATGACCTGCTCAAGCGGATCGGTTTCTTGCGCTGTGATCAACTTCGGCAGCCCCCTGCTCCTTGCCACCTCCGAGACCGTGGGACGGCGGTCATCGCCGATGTCGAAACCATGCTCCCGCATCCAGTGGTCATCGAACAATTTTGAAAGATAGCGCGAGCCCGAGTCAGGCAGGATGACGACTACATTCCTGTCCGCCGGGAGCGGCTTGGCGTATTTCATCGCCCCTGCGAGTGCAGCACCACAGGACCCACCGGCAAAGATCCCTTCTTCACGGACCAGCCTTCTCGCCCACGTGAAGGATTCGGCATCCGTTACCTGGATGACCTCGTCCACCAGGCTCAGATCCAGCGTGGTCGGCACGAAGTCCTCACCGATGCCTTCCACCAGGTAGCCGCGCGCTTCCAATCCGGTTGTATCGCCACCTGCACGCCAGGTGTCATAGAGAATGGAGCCGATAGGATCAACGCCGATGATTTTTACCCCCGCGTCCTGTGCCCGCATGAAGCGCGCGATGCCGGTGATGGTCCCGCCTGTCCCCATCCCGATCACGATATCCGTAACCTGGCCTTCTGTCTGCGCCCAGATCTCTGGGCCGGTGACCTGCTCATGGCTGGCCGGGTTGGCAGGGTTGTGATACTGGTTGGCCAGGACTGCCCCCGGGGTCTCCTCCACGAGGCGCCGGGCGACGGAATAGTAGGACCTCGGATCCTCAGGGGCGACGGCTGTCGGGGCGATGACCACGCGCGCCCCGTAAGCCCGCAGCATGTCAATCTTCTCCTGGCTCATCTTGTCCGGCATGACGAACACAGCCTCGTACCCCTTGAGGGCACAGGCGATGGCCAGGCCGACGCCGGTGTTCCCCGAGGTGGCTTCGATCACGGTCCCACCTGGCTGGAGCTGACCGGAGGCTTCATAGGCTTCGATGATCCCGAAAGCGATCCGGTCCTTGACGGATCCACCAGGGTTGAGCATCTCAAGCTTGGCGTACAGGCTGCAGGCGAGGCCATCCGTGACATGGGAGAGTCGTACGAGAGGCGTGTTGCCGATCGCGCCGACGAGGCTGTCGAAGACCCGCCGTTCACTCGAGGGTTTTAGGCTCATTGCCGTTCTCCATTCAGAATTACCCGCAGACCTCTCCTCGTCCAAAGACTGGAGACGCCGGAATAGGCCCCGGGTGCGGTGGTAGAATTGGCTTGAATTTGAAGGTGATCAGGACACCACGCTGCCCTCACCGGCAGCAGGTCGCCTGCACTCGTCCAGCGAAGATCGATGCCGCACGCTCGTTTCTATGCTGAGCGCACCCGGCGCAGATCTCCCTTCATCCGAGGAGCCGTTACATGCCCGATCCATCCGCCGCCATCCGCTATGCGCTCGACCATCAGGAGCAGGCGCTCAATGACCTTATAGCCTTGCTCCGGATCGCATCTGTATCCACGCTCCCAGAACACGAACAGGATATCACACTGGCCGCCAACTGGGTGGCAAAAAAGTTGAAGGAGATGGACTTCGAGCAGGTGGCGGTCATGCCGACCGCACGTCACCCGGTCGTGTACGGGGAATGGTTAAAGGCTGGCAAAGATGCCCCGACCTTGCTGTTCTACGGGCATTACGACGTGCAGCCCGTCGACCCAATCGACGAGTGGGAATCGGACCCGTTCGACCCGACGGTCCGAGGCGAAAACCTGTATGCGCGCGGCGCATCCGATATGAAGGGCCAGGTCATTGCACATCTGCGGGCGATTGAAGCGCTGCAGAAGACGAGCGGTCTGCCGGTTAACGTGAAGATGATGATCGAGGGTGAAGAGGAAATCGGATCCCCCAGCCTGGAGGCATTTATCGATGCCAACAAGGAGCTCCTGCGCTGCGATCTATGCCTGAATGGGGACTCGGGCATCCTCGCACCTGACCGGCCTTCCCTGGTCGTGGCCTTGCGCGGGCTGACCTACCACGAGATACGGCTGGTTGGGCAGCAAACGGACCAGCATTCTGGTTCCTTCGGCGGCGTGATCGATAACCCGGCCATGGTTTTGGCCAAACTCCTGGCGGGCATGAAAGATGATGAGGGGAGGATCCTGCTCCCCGGCTTCTACGATGATGTACGCGAGCTCTCCCAATCGGATCGAGAGATGCTGCCCGACCTGTCGGATGCGTGGTGGAAGGAAACAGCCGGCGCGAAAGTGCTGTTCGGTGAACCTGGCTACAGCACGACGGAGCGAGCGAAGGCTCGTCCGACGCTGGATGTGAACGGCCTGCTGAGCGGTTTCACCGGGGAGGGGTCGAAGACGGTGCTGCCCGCTCGCGCCATGGCCAAGGTCTCCATGCGGCTTGTGCCCGATCAAACGCCGGAGCGGGTCAGGGCACAGCTCGTGGAGTACCTCGAAAAACACGTGCCAAACACGGTGACCTGGGAACTGCTGGACCACAGCCACGCCAACCCGGGCGTCATCGATACCCAATCTCCCGCCGTGCAGGCTGGCGTGCGCGCCTTCGAGAAGGTCTGGGAGACGCCGCCGGTGTTCGACCGCGTTGGTGGAACAGTTCCGGTTGTGGATTTGCTGCAGCGCCAGCTGGGCGTGGACACCTTGATGCTCGGGTTTGGCCTGCCCAACGACAACATCCACGGTCCGAACGAGAAGCAGCATCTCCCAACCTACTACAAGGGCATCGATACAGTGATCCACTTCCTGAGCGAGTTGGCGGTATGACAGCGATCGAGCGGGAAGCGCTGACTGGCGAGCGGCTGCCCATCTACGGCGGCCAGGCGGTCCTGGAGGGCGTGATGATGCGCGGCTCGCAAACCTGCGCCGTCGCCGTGCGGGGGACGGATGGGGAAATCGTATTTCGCGAGCAGCCGCTCGGTTCACTCTATCGAAGCCGCCTCACGCGGATTCCATTCGTGCGGGGTTTGTTTATCCTATGGGATGCCCTCGTGCTCGGCGTCTCAGCCCTCACCTTTTCGGCCAACACGCTGGCCGAAGAGGAGCAACCGATTGATCCGAAATCGATGACGCTCACCCTGCTCTTTTCGCTCTCGCTCGGGATTGCGTTCTTCTTCCTGCTCCCTGCGGGCGTCTCCTACCTGCTCGAAACCGTGCTCAACTGGCCTAGCGCTTGGGCCAACCTGGCAGAAGGGCTATTCCGGCTGCTTTTGCTGGTGGGCTACATCTGGGCGATCGGCTTTGTCGGCGATATCCGTCGTGTCTATGGGTATCACGGAGCCGAACATAAGACGATCAACGCCTTCGAAGCTGGGGCTTCGCTCACACCCCAGAGTGTGAGCAGTTTCCCGCGCGAACATCCTCGCTGTGGCACAGCCTTCCTGCTTACCGTGGTCGTCTTTTCGATCGTGCTCTTCAGCTTGCTCGGACCCCTGCCGCTGCTGGCCAAACTCCTCAGCCGCTTGATCATGCTCCCGCTGCTCGCAGGATTGGCTTACGAGTACATCCGGCTGACTGCGCGCTTGCTGAAGTATCGCTGGGCAAGGCCGCTCGTCGCACCCAACCTCTGGCTGCAGCGCCTTACAACGCGCGAGCCAGATGAATCGATGCTCGAGGTGGCCATCGCCGCGTTCAACCGCATGCGGGCTGGCGAAGTCCAAATCCAGAGCTCATAGCCCATCCCCATTCGTCGTTCAAAGGACAACCCTTCCTCAGGCGGCGGTTTGTCAACGCACACGCTCGCGTGGCCAGGGAGGCCTAGCGAGGACGAAACCGGTTCGTGCTGCTCATTGTCCACCGGGCTGCCTCAAGGCCGGTCCGGGCCGAGGCATCTCCCCGTGGATGATTCGAACCGCTCGATCATAAAGGATGTACTCCCACGCCCAGCTCAGGAAAACCATCAGCTTGTTCCGGAAACCGATCAAGCGCAGCAGGTGCACCGCCAGCCAGACAAGCCAGGCTGGAAACCCAGTGAATTTCAAGCCACCGATCTGGGCAACCGCGGCATTGCGTCCGATGGTCGCCAGCCGGCCCGGATCGGCGTATTTGAACGGAAGCAGCGCCTGGCCCTGCTCGAGCCGCACGAGGTTGGCCGCTGCCAGGTCCGCCATCTGGATTGCGACCGGGGCCATCATCGGGAGAGACTCACCGGAGTGTTCGGGGTAGGCGGCATCCCCAATGACGAAGACCTCAGGATGGTCTCTGAGCTGCAGAGTCTGACTCACCAGAGCTCTTCCCCCAGGACCCTGCTCAACTCCCAATTCCCGCACCAGCCGTGAGGCCTGGACGCCAGCGGTCCAGATGACGTTGTGGGTCCGAATGGGGTCAGCGCTTTCGAGCTCCAAAGCCACCCCATCGTAGGAAAGCACCCGCCTCTCCAGGTGAACCTGCACGCCTTTATGCTCCAGCATCCTGCGCGCAGCTTCAGAAAGACGAGGATCCATGCCTGGGAGCAATCGATCCCTCGCCTCCAGCAGGCTCACCTGGACCTGCTCGAAATCAAGCTCGGGGAAATCACGCCGCATCACGTGGTCGATTAACTCCGTGAGCGCTCCCGCCATCTCCACCCCGGTCGCCCCACCTCCGATGACCAGGAAATGCAGCAGTGCCCGACGCTGCACCGGATCAGGCGTCCGGCTTGCTTGTTCAAAAGCCCTGAGCAGATGGTTTCGCAAACCAACGGCGTCATCCAGGTTTTTGAGCGGCAGTGCATTGGCTTCGATGCCGGGGAGAGAATAGGTCTGGTTTTCAGCGCCGGCTGCGAGGACGAGATAGTTGTATTCGAATGCGCCGCTGCTGGTGAGTACCCGATGCGCAGCAAGGTCAATCGCTTCCACCTCTGCCATGAGGAAGCGCAGATCGTCGTGCCCGCGCAGCAGGCCGCGCACGGATTTCGCCACGTGCTCCTGTTCTAGGCCGGCGGTTGCCACCTGGTAAAGCAGGGGCTGAAACAGGTGATAGTTGTGCCGATCGATCAGCAGTAGCTCGAAACCTCGGCCGCTGAGCTTCCGAGCGACCTGGAGCCCACCAAATCCCGCCCCAACGATGACGATCCGTGCGCCGGCCATGACCACCTCCGATTTGTGAATTCTTTCTCTATTAATCATACCATACTTATCCAATTTCTCCGATCGTTGACGCCCCTCCCGGCGCTGAGTACAATCCATCTACCAAAGCAGCCCAGTGGCCCACCCCCCCTTCGGAGCCAGGCGGATGTTTCGACCCTTCCCACGCTTGGCACAGGGGGGATGGCAGAAATTCAAGCCAGGAGCGGCGTGGCTTGAAGCTAGGAAAGGCAGCCAGAGATGACGGAACCGTCCGATCTTGAGGGGCTCTCCCTGCTGGGAGGGAACACCAAGCCGACCCGGCAACTGGAGGTCTTCCCTAACCATCATCCCGAGCGGGATTACCTGGTGCGCCTCGAGAGCGATGAGTTCACCTGCCTCTGCCCTGCCACCGGTCAGCCTGATTTTGCGCACATCCTGGTCGAGTACATCCCGGATAAATCGGTGCTCGAATCGAAGTCCTTCAAACTTTACCTGTGGTCATTCCGCAATGAAGGCGTCTTCCACGAACATGTCTCAAACATGATCCTCGATGATCTCGTAGCGGCCCTTGCCCCGCGCTGGTGCCGTGTCGTCGGGGATTTCAACATCCGTGGCGGCATCAGCATCACGGTTGAGGCCGAGCACGGGACCCTGGATCGTTGACCGATCACGCTGCACCCCGCCTCTACCCGGTCATCCTGGCCTATTTCGTGACCAGCCTGGTCGTATCGAACATCATCGCCGTGAAGGTCGTCTCGCTTTTCGGCTTGACCCTCCCGGCAGCGGTAATCCTCTTCCCGATCGCGTACATCATCGGGGATGTGCTCACCGAGGTTTACGGGTACAGCCTCGCCCGGCGTTCCATCTGGATTGGGTTCGGATGCAACTTGCTGGCTGTGCTGGCCATATGGTTGTCGGGCCGCTTACCGGCGGATCCGAACTGGACCGCCGGCGCCTTTGCCGATCCGCAGTCGGCAGGACAGGCCTACCAGGCCATCCTGGGTTTCGCCCCGCGGCTGCTGGCTGCCTCCTTTGCGGCCTATCTGGCTGGTGAGTTCCTGAACGCCTTTGTCCTGGCCAAGTTGAAAATCGCCACCGCTGGTCGTTACCTGTGGGTGCGCACGATTGGGTCAACCATCCTCGGCCAGGGGATCGATTCGGCACTCTTCATCAGCCTGGCATTTATCGGGGTGCTCCCGGGCGCCGTCCTGATCTCCGCCATCCTTGCGCAGTGGGCGGTTAAGACCACCTACGAGATCCTCGCCACCCCGCTGACCTACCTGGTCGTGAACCATCTGAAAAGGGTAGAGGGGGTCGACGTGTTCGATTCCGGAACCCGGTTCAACCCCATAGACCTGGGACCGTGAATCAAAAGGGCTCCCTCGCAGGAGCCCTTCATCCATTAAACCAACCTCCCCGTTCAGGCGGTTTCCAGGTAGTACTCGATTTCCCAGTCCGTCACCCGTGTGCGGTAGGCTTCCCACTCTGCCCATTTCGCGCGGGTGAAGGCCTCGTATAGTTCCGGTCCCAGGGCTTGCTTGATGACCTCGTTCCCCTCGAGCTCCCGGAGCGCTTCCGCCAGCGATCCCGGCAATTGGCGAATCCCTTCCTCAGCCAGGTCGGCGTCTGCCATTTCATAAATGTTCATGTTGTTCACCGGTGCCGGGCATGCCAACTCACGCTCGATGCCATCCAGCCCGGCCGCCAGCATCGCAGCAAACGCCAGGTACGGGTTGCAGGATGGATCGGGGAACCTGAGTTCCGCACGGATCGAGGCGTCGCGGCCCTGCGTATGGCTGGGGATGCGGATCATCGCCGAGCGGTTCAACTGCGCCCAGCAGATGTAAACCGGGGCTTCATAGCCCGGCACGATGCGCTTGTAGGAATTCACGGTGGGCGCAACGACGGCAGCCATGGCGCTGGCGTGATGCAGTTGACCGGCGATAAATCCGTAGGCGATTTTTGACAGGCGGTAGGGATCATCCTCCGAGAAGAACAGGTTTCCCCCATCCTTGTCGAAAATCGACTGGTGCGTGTGCATCCCAGACCCATTGATGCCAAAGATGGGTTTGGGCATGAATGTGGCCAGCAGGCCGTTCTGGGCGGCAAGCGCCTTGATCGTGTACTTCAACGTGGCAACGTTATCCGCCGCTCGCAGGGCGTCAGCGAAGCGGAAATCGATCTCATGCTGCCCCAGCGCAACCTCATGGTGCCCCATCTCGACCTCGAGCCCCATCCCGTCCAGGGCAAGCATCAACTGCCCCCGTACTCGCTGCGCTTCATCACTGGCCGAGAAGTCAAAGTAACCGCCCACGTCGTGGGGCACGGGGTGAATTTGATCGGGCCCGTTCCGGCGCAGAAGGAAGAACTCCGGCTCTGCGCCAACGTTGAACTTCCAACCGCGCTCCTCGATCCGCGCCAAAACCCTCTTCAGCGCCCCGCGTGGGTCACCTGGGAAGGGAACCCCCTCCGGCGTGTAGATGTCGCAGAAGATGCGCGCCCGCCGGCGTTCGGGCTGAGACCACGGCAGCACAGCGTATGTATCCGCTTCCGGGACCAGTCGCATGTCACTTTCCTGGATGCGGGCGAAGCCCTCCACCGACGAACCATCGAACCAGATGCCGTCCTCGAGGGCGCTTGCCAACCGTCCGACCGGGATATCGACGCTCTTCACTGTTCCCGTTACGTCGGTGAATTGCAGACTGATGAACTTCACATCGTCTTCCCTGGCGCGTTCAATGATTTCGCGACTCATCTCATGCCTCCATCCTGTTTGGCTATCTCCAGTGGATTACCCGGATTGGTTGGTGCCGCTCGTGCAAAATCCATGCTTTATCCTGCCCTCCTCCCTCTTCAAAAACAAAAAGGCACGCAGGGCGTGCCAGGTGTGGGAGAATCGCCCTTCCATCAAAATCCAGATTGCGTCAAGCATTGCCTGCGCATCCGGCCACCGCCAGCACCGCTGTCCTGCACGTCGCCGTGCAGTTTTCCGACGCTAACTTACCCTGGAAGGGAGAGGGAAGCCTGTGGCTGGCTTCGGAGGCATCCGCTGATGGTTCGATTTTCCCCGGCTAGCATTATCCGGGTTAGCCCCTGGGGAAGCAGGGGAACCTCCACCTCGTGATCTCGCAATCCTAGACGAGACCCATACGCTGATCTCCCAATATTCGATTGTATTGCCGCTGATTTTAGCAAAGAGGCTGATGCGGGTCAACCGACGGAATCTCATCCGTCCAGTGCGTGGCTTTCCGGCGGGATCAGCTCAAGCACGATCGCACGGTCTGCACCAGCGGGGACCCTTGTTCGCTCTGCCTGTGCCAGGCCGGCCACCCACAGGATTTCCTCTCCCTCGACCACGAGCGGCCAGCGGGCGCGAACCGGCCGAGGAAGCTTATGGTTGATCATGAGGTCAGAGAGCTTCTGGGTGCCACCCAGCCCCAGTGGCTGCAGGTGATCGCCTGGCCGCCGGGTGCGGATATCGACGCTGCTGCCGATGAGCTCGGCGTTGAGCGCCACCCGCCGCTTATCCTGGAAATCCTCGAACGTACGATGCCCAGCAGGCATTGCATGCTCGTGAGCAGAGATCCGCCAGCCAGCTCTGAGCTGCAGTTCACCTGGAATCGAGAGAGCATTGCGTCCCCTCCCCCTCCACCTGGGGATACTTGCCGCTGCTCGGGAGTGCCTCAGGGAGATAGAGCTTTCCCTGTTCGGCTTCGCGTGCTGCCCGCAGCCCGCCTGGGAAGTCGATCGCACGCGGGGATCCGGGTTCGACTCAAAAACAACCTCAAGCGTTCAGTGGCAGCCATATCCGCATCGCCAAACTTGAGCAGGAGCGTCCGCGCGATCACCCGTTGGAGGGCCGCGTGCTGAGCGGCAAATTGAGGGAGCTGGACGGTGAGCAAACCGTCTCGAATCCGTCGAGACGAGCTGCGGCCAGAGCGTCCACAAGCTGCTGTTCCTGCCAGTCGACATCGGCACGCGTGATCTCGGCCAGGCGGAGCAGCGCTTCCCGGACCGCCGGATTGTAGGTCTCCAAGGAGGGGATAAGTTCGTGGCGGAGCCGGTTTCGGGTGATGTCCCGGTCGAAATTGCTCTCATCCTGCACCACGGCAAGGCCTGCCTCCGCGCAATGCGCAACCGCCTGGTCATGGGTCACGACCCAGCAGCGGCCTGATGAGCGCCAGCCCACCGGCTGACGGGCAGATCGTCCCATGCTTCGAGTGAGGTCGCGGGCAGCATCCCGCGCAAGCCGCTGGGTCCCGTTCCCCGCAGCAAGTGCAGCAGGATGGTCTCGACCTGGTCATCCGCCGTATGCCCGGTTGCGATCTCGCGCAGGTTGTGCTCGGCGGCGACTGCTGCAAGAAACCGGTAACGGGCAAGCCGGGCGGCGTGCTCAAGCGAGAGCGAACCCGCTTCGAGCTCACCCGGGGCAAGACGCTTGGCGACGAAGGGAACCCCCATCCGAGCGGCGAGAGCCGCGACGGCTTCCGCCTCCTGCGGGCTGGTCGGGGCGCAGGGCATGATCGAGATGTGCGACGAGCGGGCGGTACCCGAGCTGGGCGAGACAATCCAGCAAGCACACACTATCGGCCCCGCCCGAGACCGCCACCACCAGGGCCTGGCGGGGTACGAGCAGCTCGAAGCGCTCAATATATTCGGCGACTTGTTCATACATTGTCATGCTGGCGGATTATAGCATCGGCTCGCATCCCACCTGGCCCTGGCAAAGGGGCCATAATACACCCTGCATGGTATAATCCCGCTCTGCCCATGACGGAGGGGTTTCCACTTTGGCGTTCAACCCGCTCAACTGGCTTCTCGGCCTATTCTCGCTCGATATCGGCATCGACCTGGGTACGGCCAACACCCTGGTCAACGTGCGCGGGAAAGGGATCGTCATCAACGAACCCTCCTGGGTGGCGATCGAGAAGAAATCCAAGCGAACGCTGGCCGTAGGTGCAGAAGCCAAGCAGATGGTCGGACGGACACCGGCAAACGTCGTCGCCATCCGCCCGCTGCGGGACGGCGTAATCTCCGAATTCGACATCACCGAAAGCATGCTGGAGTACTTCATCGCCAAGGCTCACGAGCAGAGCATCGTCCCGGTGCCGCGCCCGCGGGTCGTCATCGGCATCCCCAGCGGTGCAACCGAGGTTGAAAAACGAGCCGTCTACGATGCCGCCATGGCGGCCGGAGCACGCGAAGCCCACTCTGATCGAGGAGCCGACTGCAGCCGCGCTGGGCGCAAACCTCCCCATCGGCGAGGTACGCGGGTCGATGATCGTCGATATCGGAGGCGGTACGACCGAGATGGCCGTCTACTCCATGGGCGGCATCGTCGTCTCCCGGTCGCTGCGGGTCGCCGGTGACGAGATGGACCAGGACATCATTAACTACATCCGCAACAAGTACAACCTCCTGATCGGCGAGCGGATGGCCGAGAAGGTCAAAATTACCATCGGTTCAGCCTACCCTTTGAAGGAAGAACACACGATTGGCGTACGCGGGCGCAACCTGGTGAGCGGACTGCCCGGAAGCGATCGAGGTCTCTTCGGTTGAAATCCGCGAGGCGGTCTCGGGCTCGGTGAAAATCATCGTCGACACCATTCGCGACGCGATCGATGAAACCCCGCCCGAGCTGATCGCCGATTTGATGGAGGAAGGCATTTGCCTCGCAGGCGGCGGCTCGCAGCTCCAGGGGTTGACGGAACGATTATCAAACGAACTGCGCATGCGGGTCTGGCAAGCTGAAGACCCGATGACCTGTGTGGCCACGGGGCGCCGGGATGATCCTGGACGATTTCGACATCTACGGCCGCTTCCTGGTCGGTCTAGAACGAACCCCGGGGTAAGCGCCCCCACCCGGAAGTCCCCGGGTAACTGTCCATGAGACGTCTCAATTCCCGCTTCATCCTCGCCGCAGCGCTGGTCATCCTCGCCGGTGGGCTGCTCATCCTCAACGCCAGCGGGTTCCTTCAGCCCGTTCAGGACCTGGGCATGCGCCCGGTAACTGCCATCCAATCCTGGTTTGCGGTACGCTACTCTGCGCTGCGCGATTTGCTGGCTTCCCCACGAGATGTCGCCGCGTTGCAGGCCGAGATCAACCGCCTCGAGGCGGAAAATGCCCAGCTCGAGCAGGACATCATCAGCTTGCGGGAGCAAGCTGCCGAGGCAGCCGTCCTGCTCTGCGCTGCTTAACTACGCTCGGGCACAGCCGGATAACCGTTACCTGGCGGCGAATGTCATCGGGCGGGATATCAGCCCGTTCATACGCTCGGTGCTCATCGGCCAGGGCTCGGACGCAGGCGTCGCCACCGGCATGCCGGTCGTCACCGCGCGTGGCCTTGTCGGGCGTGTGGTCGAGGTGTTCGCCAGTTTCTCCAGGGTCGAGTTGATCACGGACCCCAGCACGGCCGTGAACGTCCGCTTCCAGAATTCACGCACGGAGGGCATCCTCACGGCCGAATTGAACGGGGACTTGATCGTGGATTTGATCGACCTCAATGCCGATCTATCTCAAAACGAGCTCGTCCTGACCTCCGGCCTGGGTGGGAAATATCCGGCCAACATCCCGGTCGGTCAGGTCGTGAGCATCCGGCGTCGGGATTTCGACCTGTTCCAGACTGCGACGATCCAACCCAGCGTGGATTTCGATGGCCTGGACATCGTCCTCATTATCACCAACTTCACAGCATTCAGGCTCGATTCGAGCCAGCCGTAATCCGATGGCCTACATCGTCGGGTTTCCGCTGCTCATCCTCCTGGCAATCGTTCAATCGACCTTCCTGGGTAATTTCAGCTTCCTCGATGGCCGCCCCGACCTGCTCCTGCTGGCCGTCGTTGGTTGGGGATTGGCGGGTGGAAAGACGGAGGCCCAGGTCTGGGGATTGTGGGCCGGGTTCCTCATCGATCTGCTCTCCGGGCTGCCGTTCGGGACAAGCTCGATTGCCCTGGTTTCGGTGGGCTACCTGGTCACCCTCTTCGAAGGTCGGGTGTGGGAGGCAAACTTGCTGATGCCGCTCGGGCGTCGTGCTTGTAGCCTCCCTCGCATACCACGCCTGGAACATCATCGGTTATCCTATTCATGGGCCGGCCGTTCGAGCTGAGCTACGCCCTGTCGCGGGTGGTCATGCCCTCCATCTTCCTCAATCTCATCCTGGCGCTGCCCGCAGTCCAACTCTTGACCAACCTCAGGGGTCGCCTTTATCCTGCTGAGATCGAGATCTAAAGCGGGAGCCATATGCAAAGCGACAAAACCAGCAAGATTCCGCCCCAGCGGCTTTCCCTGACCTATGCCATCCTCGGGATGATTGTTTTCATATACGTCATCCGCCTCTTCAGCCTCCAAATCCTGCAGGGCGATGACTACCTGGCCCAGGCAAACGCAAACCGCCTGGACGATGTCAACATCCCCGCCCCACGCGGCGTGATCTATGACCGGAATGGCTTCCAGCTCGTGAGCAACATCCCCTCCTTCCGGGTGACCATCATCCCGGCCCTCCTGCCGGATAGCCAGGCGGAAGTTGACGCCATCTATGCCCGCCTGGCCGATCTGACAGGTGTGCCGCTGGACCAGGAAGGACCGCTCGCTGCGCCCTGCGTTCCTGGCCGGGGTATCGTCCAGCTCGTGGAGGAGGGTTTGACCAACTCCCCGTACGATGCATGGCCGATCGCCTGCGACGTGGATGAAACCGTCGCCAGGATCCTGCGCGAGGAACAGGTCGACATGCCTGGTGTGCGGGTCGAAGCCATCCCGGTGCGAGACTACACGACCGGCGCCTTGACCGCAGCGATGATCGGGTATCTTGGGCCCATCCCTGAGAGGGACGAGGAGTTCTACCGCGATTTGGGGTTTATCCCGGCCCGCGATAAGGTCGGCTACGCTGGCATCGAAGTGGGGTACCAGGGCATCTACCAGGATATCCTGGCTGGACGGAATGGGTTGAAGGAGGTCGAACGCGACGTCGCCGGCCAGGAGCTGCGCGACGTCGGCACGTTCACCCAACCTGTCCCTGGCAACAGCTTGCAGCTGAGCATCGACACCCGGCTCCAGGCGGCAGCCGAGACCGCACTCGCCAACCGGCTCGAGTTTATCAACCGGGCGGCTGGCGAAGAACGCAGCCCGCTGGGCGTCGTGATCGCCATGAACCCGCAGACCGGTGAAATCCTGGCCATGGTCTCGCTCCCCACCTACGAGAACAATCGCTTCGCACGTTTCATTCCGCAAGATTATTACGAACAACTCGTCGAGAACACGCGCGGCAGCCCCCTGACCAACCACGCCATCTCGAGCGAATTTGCTCCCGGTTCGACCTTCAAGCTCGTCACCGCCATCGGTGCCCTGAACGAAGGGGTCATCACACCCGAGGAGCAGTTGTTTGATCCGGGCAAAATCACCATCACGAACAAATACTTCCCCACCGATCCCGGCAAGGCGAAGGATTTCGTTTGCTGGAAGGAAGATGGGCATGGTGAAGTGGACTTCGTGCACGGCATCGCCTGGTCCTGCAATGTCTATTTCTACAAGATTGGCGGTGGATATGCGGGCGAGGTCGAGGGCGGCGGCCTGGGGGTGGGCGGCGTGAACACTTACGCACCGGCGCTTGGCTACGGGGCACCGCTCGGGATCGACCTGCCCGGGGAAGAAAATGGTTTGATCCCGGATGAGGATTGGAAGCGCATCAACCTGGGCGAGAACTGGTCCACCGGCGATACCTACAACACCGTCGTCGGCCAGGGTTTTGTAGGCGCCACCCCGCTCCAGGTCCTCAGCTCTGTATCCACGATCGCAAACGGGGGAAAGGTCATGTGGCCGCACCTCGTGCGAGAAGTGCGCGATGGCGAGGGCAACCTCGTCCAGCGCTACGAGCCTTGCGTGCTTTGGGATATCGCCGACGACGTGCTCACGCCCTCCGCAGAAATTGGTGCGGACTGTCCGACGATGCCGGATGAGCTGCGCGAGCTGGTGCGCTCCAGCCGCCTCGACCAGGGCTTGACGACCCCCGATGTCCTGGTCGATCCAGCGGTGATCAATTGGGTCCAGCAGGGCATGCGACTGGTGGTCAGCCTGCCCTTTAACGGGGATCTGGGCAGTGGAACCGCCTATGAATATGCGCGGATCGGCGCCACGAATCCTTCCGACATCGAAACCATCTCCTCCGCGGGAAAAACTGGAACGGGCGAGTTCTGCGATGCGGTGTTGTTTGAGCGCGGCCTTTGCATCCCGGGTGAATTTCCAACGCATGCCTGGTATGCTGCCTATGCCCCGTACGAAAACCCGGAGATCGTCGTCGTCGCCTTCGTCTACTACGGGGGTGAGGGCGCCGTCACCTCTGGCCCGGTTGTTCGGCAGGTCCTTGAAGCCTATTTCGAGATCAAAGCCATCGACGCTGCCCGGGCGGAGTAGGTAGACCCCGCAGTTTTCCTTGCTTCGACCTGCGCCCTGCCTTTGGCTATGCGAAGCGGAATCGCCTCGAATGACGCATAAACAGCAAACAAGTTGACATAACTTTTTCTCGTGTTCCCACGGCTCGCCGCAGCGTTTTTGAAGTGCTATAATCGCCCATCGAGAGCTTGATGGATGCGATGATCGAAATCAAGGGTGTCCGGGACGGATTGCTGGTGACGCTGCCCGGGGGTGAATGGCAAGCCGCGCGTGCGCAGCTGTTGCAGACCGTCACTTCCCAGAGTGATTTTTTTCGTGGGGCGAAGGTCGCGCTGCAGGTCGTGGACCGCGTCCTGGGCGCAGCCGAGCTTGGGGCGCTGAGAGATGAGCTATCGAGTCACGAAGTCACCCTGTGGGCCGTGCTCTCCAGCGCCAAATCAACGCGAGACGCAGCGGCCGATCTCGGCCTGGCTTATCAGCTTGACCCCGTGCCTGAGGCGGCCGAACTCGCTTCTGCCCCCCACGACGCTGCCCTCCCCGGCGAGGAAGCCATCCTGATCCAGCGCACGATGCGCTCCGGGCACAGCGTCCGCTACCCTGGTCACGTGTTCGTACTGGGCGATGTAAATCCGGGGGCAGAGATCATCGCTGGAGGCAACATCCTCGTCTGGGGCCGGCTGCGCGGGGTGGCGCATGCCGGGGCGGCCGGGGACGAGCAGGCCGTCGTCTGCGCGCTCGACCTGGCGCCGACCCAATTACGCATCGCCGGGCATGTCTCGGTCTCCCCCTCGCGCAAGGGCAAGCCGAAGCCGGAGATGGCCATGATCCGCGAGGGACAATTCACAGCAGAAGCTTGGGATGGAAAACGCGGTTAACGAAGGCTGCGGGTGGAGAGAAGCATGACTGCAACAATCGTAACAATCACGTCCGGAAAGGGTGGCGTGGGCAAGACCACCGCCACCGCCAACCTTGGGGTCGCCCTGGCTTCGATGGGATTGCGTGTTGTCTGCATCGATGCTGACATCGGCCTCCGCAACCTCGACGTCGTGATGGGGCTCGAGAACCGCATCGTGTATGATTTTGTAGACGTCGTCGAAGGCCGCTGCAAGCTGCGGCAAGCCATGATCCGCGACAAGCGGCTCGAAGACCTCTACCTGATCCCCGCGGCGCAAACCCGAGATAAGACCGCCGTCTCCCCCAAGGACATGATTCGATTGGGAGATGAGCTGCGGGAGGATTTCGATTGGGTCCTGGTCGATTCCCCGGCCGGCATCGAGCGCGGGTTCCGCAATGCCATCGCTCCGGCCGATGCCGTCTTGATCGTGACCAATCCAGAGGTCTCAGCGGTCCGTGACGCCGATCGAATCATCGGGCTGATCGAGGCCGAGGAGAAAGGTCCGGGACGGTTGATCCTCAACCGGGTCAAGCCCGAGATGGTTAAACGTGGGGACATGCTCGGCACGGACGACATCCTGGATGTGCTGGCGATCGACCTGATTGGCATCGTCCCGGAGGATGAGCGGGTCACCGTCGCCACCAACCAGGGTGTTCCGATCGCGCTCGATGCCAGCACACGGGCAGGAGCAGCCTTCCGCGACATCGCCCGCCGGCTGACGGGCGAGGACGTGCCTTTTGAAAGCATGGATGACCGCAACGGCTTCTTTGGACGGATTTCACGCTTGATGCGTGCAGGAGGCGAGGGATGAGCTTCTTTGAAAAAGTAGGCCTCCGCCGATCCCGCAGCGCCGAGTCTGCGAAAGAACGGCTCCAGCTCGTCCTCGTTCATGATCGGGCTGGCATCTCGCCGGGCAAGTTGTCTGCGCTCAAAGACGACCTGATCGATGTCATCTCGCGCCACCTTGAAATAGACACTGACAACGTCGAAATCACCTTCTCGCGAGAGCGCGAGCAGCAGCGCCTGGTCGCCGACATCCCGCTGGCCCCCACCCACCGTCGACGCCGGGTCGCCCCCTGATCCATGCAGGCCTCTCGTGCGTGGCGTCATTTTGACGTCTGGCTATTTGCGGGCGTAGCCCTGCTCACGATCGCCGGGGTGGCGATGATCCAATCCGCCATCGCCGGGAATGAGTTCCTGGTCGATCAGGACACGGTCGTGCGGCAGGTCATTTTTGGCCTGGCAGGCCTCATCGTCCTTGTCCTTTTCACGGCTATTGATTACCGCCTGTGGTCAGCCCTCTCCCGGCCGATGTATTTCTTGATCCTGGCCTTCCTGGCTCTGATCCCTATCGCCGGGATCGCTGGCTTCGGTTCAGCGCGCTGGTTCCAGGTAGGCATCATCACCGTCCAACCCTCCGAGCTGGCCAAGATCATCATGACCCTGGTGCTGGCCAACTATTTGTCCCGAAACCAGTACCGCCTGCATGAGGCCGGGACAGTCATCCGCAGCCTGCTGCTTGTCGCAGTCCCAGCGCTGCTGGTGTTTATTCAGCCCGACTTGAGCACGGCGATCGTGCTGGGCGTGATCTGGATCGCGCAGGTGTGGGCGGCCGGCGCCCAACCGAAACACCTGGCCATACTGGCCGGGATCGCACTCCTTGCACCAATCCTCGCCTGGCCGTTGCTGCAGGATTACCAGCAGGCGCGGGTGATCACGTTCTTATTCCCCGATCCAGACGCTGGCTTTGGGGCAACCTACAACGTGAACCAGGCCTTGATCGCCATTGGGTCGGGCGGCCTCTTTGGAAAGGGGTATGGCAGCGGGACGCAGGTGCAGCTGCGCTTCCTGAAGGTCCGCCACACGGATTTCATCTTCAGCGCCATGTCTGAGGAATTTGGCTTCATCGGCGCCCTGCTACTGCTGCTGCTCTTTTCCTTCATCATCTACCGCTGCCTGCGTGCGGCCCGGATGGCGCGTGACACCTTCGGCGCACTGACATGCTACGGGGTCGCCATCCTGATGCTTTTCCAGGGTTTTTTCAATATCGGCATGAACTTGAAACTCTTCCCGGTTTCCGGGCTGCCGCTCCCTTTCTTCAGCTACGGGGGTTCCTCGCTCTTCACGAGCCTGCTGGCGATCGGTCTTGTTGAGAGCGTCGTGCTCCGCCATAAGCAGATTGAGCTCTAGTTTCAACTTCGAGAGGATTTCGAATGGATTCGATCAAGCCCGCACGCATGCGCTTTGCACCCTCCCCTACCGGCCGGTTCCATATCGGGGGTGCGCGCACCGCGCTCTACACGTATCTCTACGCTCGCAAGACCGGTGGCACGTTCATCCTGCGGCTCGAGGATACCGATCAGAAGCGTTTCGACCCTGGAGCGGAAGCCGAAATCTTCGAATCACTGCGCTGGCTTGGGCTGGAGTGGGATGAAGGCCCTGACCGGGGAGGGCCAAGCGCACCCTACCGTCAATCGGAGCGAACAGACATCTACCAGGCGTACGCCACGCAGCTGGTTGACCTGGGCCATGCGTATCCATGTTTTTGCTCAGCGGAACGCCTGGCTGAAGTACGCAAGCTGCAGCAGCAGCGCAAGGAACCACCCCGCTACGATGGCTTGTGCCGCGGCATCTCGCCCCGCACGGCACAGGACCGCATTGACTTAGGAGAACCTTACGTCATCCGCTTCAAGACGCCCAGCGAGGGCAAGACGACGGCGATCGACCTGCTGCGGGGCGCGATCGAAGTCGAGAATGCGACCATCGACGATTACATCCTGGTTAAATCAAGCGGCGTGCCCGTCTACCACCTCGCCGCCATGGTGGATGATCACCTGATGGACATCACCCACGTGACACGTGGATCGGAGTGGCTGCCCACATTCCCCCTGCACGTCATGATCTACGAGGCTTTTGGCTGGCACCAACCTGTTTGGGTGCATCTCTCGGTGCTTCTGAACCCAAGCGGGAAGGGCAAACTGAGCAAGCGAGCCGCCGTGGATCCAAAGAGTGGCGCAAATGCCGTTTTTACGCTCGATCTGCGGGAGCTTGGGTACCTGCCGGAGGCGGTCGTCAACTGGGTCTGTTTGATGGGCTGGTCCTTCGATGACCATACGGAATTCTTCACCTTGCCTGACCTGATTCAGGCGTTCTCGCTCGAGAAGCTCAACCCCAGCCCGGCAGCTGTCAACTTCACCAAGCTGGATCACTTCAACGGCCTGCACATCCGCAATCTGACCCCTGATGCACTCACCGGTCGGCTGCAGGAAGTCTTCCTGCGCGCTGGCCTGGCAGTGGACGAGGAGACCCTCGCCCGGGTCACTCCAATCGTGCAGGAGCGCATCCGCACGCTCGATGAAGCAGTCGACATGGCCGGTTTCTTCTTCAAAACATTTCAATCCCCACCGGTGGATGACCTGGTTGGGAAAGGGATGACGAGGGCTGCCTCGGCCGAGGCTGCCAAACGTTCTCTCGCCGTCATCGCTGAGCATCCGGACCTCGAGCACGAGGAACTCGAAGCTGCGCTTCGCAGCCTGGCAGACGAGCTGGGCCTGAAAGCCGGCCAGCTGTTTGGAATCCTGCGCATGGCCGTCACGGGTCAGACCGTGAGCCCGCCGTTGATCGAAACCATGGCCATCCTCGGGCTGGATACCGTCTCCCAGCGCATCGAGGCCGCTGCCAACAGCCTGAGCATGGCCTGAAGGGTTGATTGCGTGGACTGCCGCAGGTGCTTGTGTTAGAATTCGGGCTGCGATGGGGGTTCGTCTAGTGGTAGGACAGCGGACTCTGAATCCGTCAGCCGAGGTTCGAATCCTCGACCCCCAGCCTGAAAAGCCCGTGCCCCCGGCTCGGGCTTTCTCTATCCCCCTCTGACAGCGCCACATCTTTGTTCGGCTATGCGCAGACACACCTGGCCGTCAAGCACATTTCGGGTGATCCCCGGTGGTATAATCGACGCGTGCCTGATCCCTCCTGGCAGCAAGCCCTGAGTCGAACTCGACGCGCCGCATTTGGGCGCGTCGCTACGTTGCTCGGCGCAAGCACGCTCACCCCGGAATTCTGGGATGACATGGAGGCAGCCCTCATCCAGGCTGATATCGGCAGCATGACGGCAAGCGCACTCCTGGATGAACTGAAAACCTCCGCACGGGATGGGGGCTGGATCAGCGACGAACCCGTCAGGGGGGCGCTCAAGGAAGCGCTCACCAGCCGTTTTCCCTTACATACACCGCCAGGGCCGGAAGGGGATTTCCCCTGGGTGGTCCTGCTGGCCGGGGTAAACGGGTCGGGAAAGACGACGACCGCCGCCAAGCTGGCCAACCATTGGAAGCGGGCTGGTTTCCGGGTCATGCTTGCCGCAGCCGATACTTACAGGGCAGCTGCCCAAGAGCAGCTTGGGATTTGGGCCAACCGGCTGGAGGTAGAACTGATATCAGGCGCGCAGGGCAGTGACCCCGGTGCTGTCGTCTATGCCGCCGCGCAGGCTGCCACAGCGCGCGGGGTGCACGTCCTCATCGTCGATACCTCCGGCCGGATGCATACGGAACATAACCTGATGGCGGAGCTCGAGAAGATCGCGCGGGTCGCAGCAAAAGTTATCCCGGGCGCCCCGCAGTGCACTCTGCTCGTGCTGGATGCGACGACAGGGCAGAACGCAATCGCCCAGGCGAAAGCCTTCCAGGCCGCAATCCCGATCAGTGGCGTTGTCCTCACAAAACTGGACACGTCCGCCAGAGGGGGCATTGCCGTGGGTGTTCAGGACCAGCTTGGCCTGCCCGTATCGTACGTCGGCATGGGCGAGGACATCCATGACCTGCACGAGTTTGACGCGCAAGCCTATGTCGAAGGATTGCTCCCCACGACGTCGGCGTAAGGCGGGAAGGGCCCGGCAGCCAGCTGAGGTTCTTGCCAAAGGAGATCACAGGGTATGGAAGATTTCGAAGGTCGATTACAAGCAATCAACGAACGCATGCAAGACCTGATGGAGCGTCTTTGACTTAGCTCAAAAGGAGACCCAGCTGATTCAACTCCAGAAGGCGGCCGAAGCACCGGATCTCTGGGATGACCAGAAACGGGCACAACGCACGATGCGCCTGCTGGCAAGGTACCAGGACGAACTGGATAGCTGGCATGCCCTCGAGGGGCGTGTCAAGGACGCCGTGGAGCTGGCCGGCCTGGAGGATGCCGAGATCAAGCGTGAACTGGCGGACGAAATCGCCGGCATCGAATCTGAGCTGGATCAGCGCGACACGCAGGCCATGCTATCCGGTCCATACGACGGAGAGGACGCGATCCTGGCAATCCACGCCGGCGCCGGCGGCACGGATTCACAGGATTGGGCTGAAATGCTCCAGCGGATGTATCTGCGCTGGGCCGAGACGCGCGGTTTCAAGGCCGAAGTCCTGGATTACAGTGAAGGGGAGGAAGCGGGGATTAAAAGCGTCACCATCGGCATCGAAGGTGATTTCGCCTATGGGTATCTGCGATCCGAAAAAGGCGTCCATCGCCTCGTCCGCCTCTCCCCATTCGATTCGGCAAACCGCAGGCATACTTCCTTCGCCTTGGTCGAGATCCTGCCGCAGGTCGAGACAGATGACGAGATCGAGATCAACGCGGCAGACCTGCGCGTGGATACCTACCGCTCTGCCGGAGCAGGTGGGCAGAACGTCCAGAAAAACGAGACCGCCATCCGCATCACCCACCTCCCCACCGGGATCGTGGTCACATGCCAGAACGAGCGATCGCAGATGCAGAACAAGGAAAACGCGATGCGGGTGCTGCGTGCACGCCTGCTCGATCTGCGCCGCCATGAGCAGGAAGCGGAGCTGGCGGAAATCAAGGGCGATTACGTCAAGGCCGAGTGGGGCAGCCAGATTCGCTCCTACGTCCTGCACCCCTACCAGATGGTGAAGGACCACCGGACCGACTATGAGGTCGGCAACACCCAGGCGGTCTTGAACGGGGATCTGGACGGGTTCATGGAGAGCTATTTGCGGTCGACGCGCGCTTCTGAAGCAAAAGCGTGAGCTTGTCTGCAAATCTCTGAACCGCTGGGGCCGCTTACCTTGTCGCCCCCGGACCCGTCTGCTATAATCCGGCGGCTTGACTTTTCGAGGAGGCTTTTACGTGGCGACATACCTGAACATAGCACTTGTAATCGTTTCAATCGCACTCATCGCTGTCATCTTGCTCCAGAGCCGCCAAGCGGGTCTGGGTGGGCTCGGCGGCGGGGCCGACATGGGCGGGGCGGGCTTTCACGTCCGCAGGGGTATCGAGCGCCTGCTTTACAACGTCACAATCGTCCTAAGCGCAATCTTCTTCATCCTGGCCCTCGTCACGGTCACACTGGTGGGGTAGCGCCAGTTCTCTCCGATCTCCCCCATTCAAGCTCAACTTGATGCGCAACCTTCGCTGGCAACTCCTGATCGCAGTCGGTGGGCTGATCCTTGTGATCGGTCTGCTCATCGGTCAATCTACGACGCCGAACACGATCTCTCCGGAACCCGTTGCCGGCGGCGCATATGCGGAAGCCATGATCGGTGAGATCATGCGTCTCAACCCGATCCTCGACAGCTACAACCAGGTCGACCATGACATCGATCGTTTGCTGTTCAGCGGACTGCTGCGGTTTGATCCACGCGGGAACCCCGTCCCTGACCTGGCGGAAAGCTGGAGCATCTCGGCCGATGCCTCGCTTTACACGTTCATCCTGCGCGAGGACGCAGTGTGGCACGACGGCGTTCCTGTTACCACGGATGACGTCATTTACACCTTCTCAAAAATCCAGGATGAGGATTATCCCGGCCCGGCCGAGCTGCACGCGCTCTGGTCAGAAATCAGCATCATCCGGCTCGACGAGCGCCGGGTCCAGTTCCAGCTCCCTGAATCTTTCGCCCCATTCCTGGATTACTTGAGCCAACCCCTGCTGCCCGACCACCTGCTGCGCGGTGTCTCAGCCGGCGAGTTAATCGATCATCCCTTCAACCTTGAACCAGTGGGCAGTGGACCGTTCAAGTTCAGCCAGTTCTTGCTCGAGGGGGAGGAGATCGTCGGGGTCAGCCTGGTCGCATTTGAGGATTACCCTGATGCCCGGGCTTTCCTGGACCGGGTTGAAATCCTGCTGTTCCCGGACCAGGACTCCGCTTACAAGGCCTATCTCGATGGCGAGGTGCTCGGCATCCAGCAGGTCGATCCGCCCGTGTTGGACGAAGTCCTTGCCGATCCAGGGCTCAATCTTTACAGCACCCGCCTGCCGCGCCTGGGGATCGTCTTCCTCAACCTTAACCATCCCGAGAAGACGTTCTTGCAGGATAAGGCTATCCGCCATGCCCTTTTGCTTGCGATCAACCGCCAGTGGATCGTTGATCGGGCGTTCATGGGACAGGGCGTCGTGGCCGAAGGTCCATTCATGCCTGGAACATGGGCCTATTCTGATAATTTACCTGAATACGCATTTGATCCGACCCAGGCAGCTCGCACCCTGGTCGCCAGGGGATGGGAACTACCGGCTGGAGCCACACCGGGCAGCAGCGAATATGTGCGGACGAATGAGGACGGGGAACGACTGACCCTGGAACTCGTCTACGCGTCCAACGGCCAGCAAGCCCAGATCGCTGAAATCATCGCCGCCGAGTGGGAAGCAGTGGGCATCGAGGTCGAGCTCGTTGCTGCTGATCCTGCCGAGATCCTCGAAGAGTACCTGACCCCCCGCACCTACCAGGCCGTGCTCACCGAGATCAATTTCAGCGATAGCCCCGATCCCGATCCATACCCCTTCTGGCACGATTCCCAGACTGAAACCGGGCAGAATTACAGCGGTTTTGTTGACCGCAACTCGAGCATCTGGCTGGAGCAAGCACGGACGACCCCCGACGCCGGCCGTCGAAAAGAACTCTATGCAAGTTTTCAGTTCCGTTTTCAAGACCAGCTTCCTGCGCTGCTGCTTTATTACCCGGTCTACAATTTCGCGCTCGATGCACAGATTCAAGGCGTCAGGGTCGGCCCGGTCTTCAACCCCAGCGACCGGTTTAACAACATCACGAATTGGCATCTCCTCGCCCGGCGCGCCGTCGCCAGCGAACCCACAGCGGCGCCATAAGCGACCAGGTCGCCAGGGTTTGTACGGCGCATGGTATAATTTGCGCTCCCGAGATCATGGAAAATACTTTTTTAGGAAGGTGAGAACGTGGACAAGACCGAGAGTACGCCTGCGCCAGCTTCACTGGCAGACCTTAATCCGGGCCAGAAGCTCACAGGCCAGGTCTCCAAAGTGGAGCTCTTCGGTGCATTTGTAGATGTCGGGGTCGGGCAGCCTGGGCTGGTGCACATCTCCAAACTGCAGCGCGGCAAAGTCAACCGGGTTGAAGACCAGGTCAAGGAAGGCCAACAAGTCGAGGTGTGGGTGGAGAAAGTCGACCCCGCCAGCGGAAGACTTGAATTGACCATGGTCAAACCGCAATCCTTGCAGTGGAAGGATATCCGCCCCGGGATGAGCCTGCAAGGAGAGGTTGTCCGCATCGAGAAATTCGGCGCATTCGTCGATATCGGTGCAGGTCGCCCGGGCTTGGTCCACGTCAGCGAAATGCGGGATGAGTACGTCGCCTGATCCCAACCAGCTGGTTTCCCCCGGCGATAAAGTTGACGTGACCGTCCTCGAAGTCGATTCAAAAAAGAAGCAAATTCGTCTGACCATGAAGGAGTCTGAAATCCCGGAGGAACTCACTTCGGATGAGCCGGAGGAAGTCATCCCGACGGCAATGGAGGTCGCACTGCGCCAGGCCCTGGATGGGGAAAACTCGCAGGATGCAGAGCCTGAAACGAAACAAACCAAAAAGGCGAACGAGCGTGAGGTCATGGAGGACATCCTGGCCCGCACGCTGGAGCGAAAGGTAAGCACCAGCTCAAAAGCTAATTAGCTGAAACATTGAAACCAAAAAGGACGCTGCTCAGCAGCGTCCTTTTCCTATCGAGCAGTTCCTACGCCGGCTCATAAAGTCATCCGTCAGACATCTTCCTCGTCGACCCAGTCCTCATCCTCGTCTTCTTCGAGGAACAGCTCATCATCGTCTTCTTCCCATATCTCTTCCAGGTCCTCATCTTCCCAGGTATCATCCTCAGCGACATCACTGATGTGGGTATAGGTGAGGCAGCCCTCATCTGGATCGAGTTCGATCGCCGGTGCGCTGCAGTACCCTGCTTCCAGGTAAACACAATCCACATACCGGCAACGGATTCGAGGCATATAATCTGGTCCTCCTCTAACCTTCAGTTTGAAACGCTGCCTTCAATCGGGAGATGCTCACTCCGAAAAGCCCCAGCATGACCACAGCCGAGACCACGCAGTATGGACACACCGCATGGAGCACGTACACCTCCAGATAGGTAAGGTACAGCGAGTACAGGCTTCCTGCCAGAGTAACCCCAAAAATGATCAAACGCAAGAAGTCAATCCTCTCGGGCAATCGAAGCTCAAGCAAGAGGACGATCAAAATAAACATGATAACCAATCAGACCGATCAGGGCAATCGGAACACCACCGATTTCGGCGAAGCGGCTGCTGTTTACGGATTCACAATCACCGATGTTCACGCAGGCTGCATAGGCACCTGTCAACTTGATCCACCCAGGTAGGCCGAATCGACGATACCAATCAACGCAAGTACCACCCCCACCCACCAAGAACGACTGCGATTTGATACATCCTTGTTCTCTAAATGATTGTCCACTGCCACGACTACTCCTTTTCAGTCGATAAGACCGGTCCGATCAACCATGCGTCGAGTATTTCTCCCGAACCCACCCGCTCACGGCCGGCTGGGATGATGACGATTGCATTGGCCCGGACCAGAGAGCTTAGCATGCCGGAATCCTGGCTGCCTGTCGGCCGGGCATGGTAGCCCTCCCGGTGTGCGCAATACGATCGCACGCAGGTAGGTCTCCCGGCCATCGGATTTGACTTCTCCTCCGCCATTGAAACCGGAAACCTCACCCGCTGCCAGGCTTGCAGTCCGCCAAGGCGGGCAATGGCCGGGCGGGCAAAGACCTCGAAGGTGATCAACGATGACACGGGATTGCCCGGAAGTCCTAGAAAGGGGATGCCCTTGAAGTGGCCGAAGGCGAGCGGCTTTCCCGGACGGATGTTCACCCGCCAGAACGTGAGTTCACCCGAACGTTCGACGGCCGAGCGAACATGAGTCGTGCTCCCCGACGCTGACCCCAGCCGAGGACAGGATGAGATCGGGCTGCTTTGAAGCTGCCTGATCCAACCTGGCGCTAACTTCCTCCAATGTATCGGTCGCGATGGGCAATCTGTCAGCCACGCCGCCTAACTGCTCGATCGCTGCGGAGAGCGCGTAGCGGTTGGAATCATGGATTTTTCCCGGAGAGAAGCGGTTGATCCGGTTCGAGCAATTCGTCCCCACTGGAGAACAAAGCCACCCGTGGCTGGCGGTAGACCTGGATGCTCACCTTGCCAACCGAGGCCAGCATGCCGAGATCCTGCGGGCGTAGTCGATGTCCGATCCCCAGCAGGTGGTCGCCCGGCTTGACGTCCTGACCGGCCGGTCGAATATACTCGCCGGATCGGACGGGAGCGGCGACCGCAATACTGGTTCGACTTCGACTTCCAGGTCGACCACGATCCGTTCAACCGGGATAACTGCATCAGCCCCGGTCTGGGATCTGGGCGCCGGTGGAAATCTTCACCGCATCGCCTGCGCCAAGCTCCACCTGTGGCAGTTGGCCGGCAGCCACCTCCCCACGAAACTTCAAGCCTGACTGGTGCGGCGGGTGATCGCATGCACCAGGTCGAGCGATCGGACGGCATAACCATCCATGGCAGAGTTCGGGAACGGGGGCAGCGTCAAATCCGCGATGACATCTTCAGCGAGCACACGGCCTGAGCTCTTCAGAGAAGGGAATCGTCTCGACCTCGACCGGCTTCAGGCCGCTCAAGATGAGGGATTGTGCTTCTTCGACGCTGAGCAGATTGCTAGGCACAGATCGGATTTGTCCTCGGAAATCGCTTGGGGCGAGATTATAACACCGGGGCGTGAGCTATCCCGGTCGCAGCCGACGCGCCTCCAGGACGTTCGGCAGGGCTTCCAACCGGTTCAGGATCCGGCTCAGTTGTGTCACATCCTTGATCCCCATGATGAGGTCAAAAGTTGCCAGGCTGTTCTTGGTAGAAACGTTGATCGACGACATGTTGATGCCCTCGTTCGACACCAGCGTGGATACATCCCGCATCAAACCATCGCGATCGTATGCCCGGATGCGCACCGAAACAGGGTACGTGTGCTCGGGTCGTCCCCAGCTCACCTGGACCAGGCGTTCCCTGTCCTTGATGCGCAGCACGTTCGGGCAATCCTGGCGGTGAATGGTCGCACCGCGGCCGCGGGTGATGTAGCCAACGATGGGATCGCCCGGGGCAGGTTTGCAGCACTGGGCCAGCCGTGTGAGCAGACCCGACAAGCCGAGGATGCTGATCTCGTCACCCTGGAGCTCACGGCTTGGGGCGTCCGCTTCCACGAAGGATTCAAATTCCTGTTCCTCTTCGGGGACGACAGCCGTAACAATCTTTCCCAGGTTGAGATCGCCGCAGCCGATCGACGCCAGGAGTTCTTCTACGTTCGGAAAGCCGAGCTCCTTTCCAACTTTGTCATAGGAGATGCCTTCCAACCCAAGCCTGCGGAGTTCACGTTCAAGCAAGAGCCGGCCATGGGAGATGTTCTGCTCGCGATCCTGTTTCCGGAACCATTGGCGGATTTTGCTCCTCGCCCGCTGGCTCTTCACCATCTCAAGGCTCGAGTTGAGCCAATCGCGGCTCGGGCCGCCTCGTTTCGCAGTCAGGATCTCAACCGAATCACCCGTCTGGATCTTGGTGTCGAGTGAGACCAGTTTGCCGTTGACCTTCGCTCCCCGGCAGCGATGGCCGATCGTGGTGTGGATGTGGTAGGCGAAGTCAATCGGTGTCGAGCCTGCGGGCAGATCGATAATGTCGCCCTTGGGGGTAAAAACGAAAACACGGTCATCGAAGACATCCGATTTCATCGCCGCCACGAAATCACCGGCATCGTCGACGTCCTGGCGCCACTCCATCAACCGGCGCAGCCAGAGGACACGCTGCTCGAAAGCGCCATCGCGCGGGCGGCCTTCCTTGTAGCGCCAGTGGGCTGCAATCCCGTACTCGGCGTTCTCATGCATATGCTGGGTTCGGATTTGGACTTCGAGTGTTTTCCCATCATCGTAGATGACGGCGGTGTGCAAGAGATTGGTAAAAGTTATCCTTCGGCGTGGCGATGTAATCATCAAAGGTCCCGGGCACTGGCGTCCACTGGCTGTGGATGAGGCCAAGCGCCAGGTAGCACTCGGATTCATTGGCCACGAGGATCCGAACGCCACGCACATCGTACACTCGATCGAACGGAACCCCTTTGCGCTCCATCTTCTTGTAGATTGAGTAGAGATGCTTGGGACGGCCGGTCACCTCGGCCTGTATGCCACCCTTGGAGAGCACCTCTACCAGGTGCTTGGAGATCTCGTCGAGCGCCTGCTCTCGATCGATTCGTCGCTGGGATATGCTGGTCGCGATCTCCTTGTACTTTTCAGGATAAACATAGCGGAAGGCGAGATCCTCCAGGTCCCATTTCATCTGCCAGATGCCCAACCGGTTGGCCAGGGGGGCGAAGATCTCGAGTGTCTCCTGCGCGATTCGTTTTTGTTTATCCGCTGGCAGATGCGACAGGGTACGCATGTTGTGCAGGCGGTCAGCCAGCTTGATAACCACCACGCGGACGTCATCACCCATGGCCAGGAACGTCTTGCGCAAGGTCTCTTTGGCCAGATCGCCCTTGGTGGCGAGCGGATCCTTGGATCGTTTTCCGCTATGGCTGACGCGGGGAGCTGTGTGAGTTTGGTGACGCCGTACACCAATCCGGCAATCTCATCCCCGAAATCACGTTCCAGGTCTTCGATGCTTACATCCGTATCCTCGACCGTATCGTGCAGCAAGCCTGCGGCGACTGCAGGTATGGGTGCGCCCAGTTCCAACAGGATGGAAGCAACCGCCAGGCAGTGGTTAATGTAGGGTTCACCCGAGGCGCGCTTTTGCCGGCGATGGGCCTTCTCGGCCACGCGGTAAGCGCGTTTGAGCAGCTCAACATCCGTTGGCGCTGGTCTCCGGGGGGAGTTCCTTGATGAGGCTCTCGATGTTCATACGTTCAACCTATCGGAAGTATAGCTTGTGGCCCACTGCCCTTCAAGACCGCTCGCCTTGAATCAGCCAGGCCGAGCATGCTTCGCTCGGCCTGGGTAACGACGAATCTGCTCCTGAGCTTTGGTTAGAAACCGTATCCGGGAGCGTTGATCACATGGGCGGCCAGGTCCTCAACCATCTCAACGTCCGCCTCGTCTTTCAATTGGGTCAACCAGGTATCAAAGGCTTCATCCGCGGCAATCTGGAATGCCTCATCGGAGAGCGGGCGCTGCTCGTGGGCAACCACCCGGAAGAGCTGCCAGCCATCTGTCGTCTCGAGCGGTGGGGTGATGCTGCCATCCTCCGAGACGAAAGCGGCTAACCCCGCCTGGCCAAAGCTCCGGACGACTTCCCCAAGCGCCATCCAACCGAGATCTCCGGAAGCATCGGCGCTGGCGAGATCCACGCTGTATTCTGCGACCATGTCTTCCCAGCTGGAACCTTCATCGAGCAGTTGACGGACTTCCTCAGCAGTCGCTTCATCTTCGACGACGATGTGCTGGAGATGGACATGTTCCTGTTCGCGTTCAATCTCCGGATCGAAATCGGCGCGCAGCTTCTCACGCAGCAGCCGGGCCGTCACGAACGCCAGGTAATCGGCCTCACGCACATCCCAATCGGAGAGCGAATTCAAGAACGACCGGTAGTCCTGGTCAAAGAGCTCACGGGTGTATGGCGTGGCGGTTGGCAACGGGGTTGGACTCTCCGCTGGCGTATGGAGCGACGGTAGAAGTTGAGGTTGGCGTAATTTCCGCAACGGCGGTTGGGTCGATTGTCGCGGTAGAAGCGAGTGCGGTGGTGGGGATCGGTGTTGGGGTTCCGTTGGCGAAATAGTTGAAGCTCAGCTCGATATCCTGAGCGACTTCTTCCTCGGTGACCGAGATCCCCCGCGCATCTGCTTCCTGGCGGATGATGGCTTCCACGATCATCGTATCGAGCACATCCCTGCCCAGCACTTCGGGGTTCGCAAGCTGGGTTTCGATCTGTGCCTCTACGGAACGCAAGCTTTGCAGGACGGAAGGATCGCTTCCGAAAAACGATTCCATCTGGATGTACTGGCTTAGCTGTGCGGCAAGTTCGCGCTGGATGATGCGCATCCGGCCGCGAAATTGGGCTTTGGTAATTTCCTCCCCATTCACGCTTGCAACGGTCAGGCGCGGCTGTACGACCATGCTGTCGTACAAACCGTATCCGATAACCCCGATGACGATGACGATCGTGCTGATGACTGCCGTCAAAATCCAGCGCCGCTGCAATCGCTCCCGCTCAGCCCTGGCCATATGCTTGCGAGACACCCGAGTTACGGGCCGATTCTTTGCCATGTACGGTGAACTCCTGTGCTGAGGATGAACCGGTGTCGAATCCTACCTTTGCCACCCGCCAAACCGATCACCAGGAAGGCTGCCAAGAGCCTCGGGCGAACAAGTTTGCTCCCACACCGCCCTGGGTCGGGTCAGCGCATCCGATCTGCAGCAAATGGTACCAGGGCCAGGTGACGAGCTCGCTTTACCGCATTTGCAACCTGCCGTTGATGCTTGGCGCAGTTCCCTGTGTCACGGCGGGAGCGTATCTTTCCAGCCTCCGTCACAAATCGCCTCACCATGTCGACCTGCTTGTAATCGATGACGATTGTTTTGTCGGCGCAGAACTGGCAGACCCGCGGCCGGCGCCGAAAACGACGCCGCCCACCGCCCTGGTCGCTGCTCTCCTGTTCATTGTCATCAGAATCTCGTGAATCTCTTCTCTCGTATGCCAAGGTATGCTCTCCTCTTCCGAACGAACCGGAAGCAATTAAATTCGTCAGCCTGTCCTACTCCTAGAACGGAAGCGCTTCTTCTTCGTTCGACGCTTCCCCATCGGGAAGTGGATCCCGCCTGTCACCGAGCATGATCATCTCCTGGGCGACCAGCTCGGTGGTGAAATGCTTGTTTCCCTCTGCATCTTCCCAGCGGCGAGTCTGCAAGCGGCCTTCTACGTACACCTGCTGCCCCTTATGGAGATGCTGGTTGCAAATCTCGGCAAGATTTCCCCAAGCTACGACGTTGAACCACTCGGTCTCATCGTGCCGGGCGCCATCGCCTGAAGTCCAACTCCGTGAAGTCGCCACGCTGAAGGTCGTAACCGGCCGCCCAGAAGGCGTGTAGCGCATCTCAGGATCCCTACCGAGGTGGCCGATGATCATCAGTTTGTTTAATCCGCGCATGATGCCTCAATCCTTCCAGCAGCAGGCTGTGTGGCGATCAGGCTGGGGCTGTTTCCAGTGCGACCAGCATGTAGCGGATGACCTGCTCATTCAAGCGGATGTCTCGCTCGACCTGAAGCGGCCCATCAGCCGGCATCTCTGCCTTTAGGAAGACATAGTATCCGTCGGTCTTCTTCTTGATGGGATATGCCAATCGGCGACGGCCCCAGGACTCGACCTGGCCAGCTTTTCCTCCGGCGGCCTCGATCCATCCAATGATCTTGGCCTGGAGTTCTTCGAGGCTTTTCTCGTCGAGATCAGGGTCGGCGATATAAGCAATTTCGTAGTTGCGCATGTTTTTCCTCCTTTCCTCGGGATTACCCCCAGTCCAGCCACGAGCGTGGTTGCCTGAGAGCGGAAAGAGCGCCTGGGATCAGGCGCCGCAACGATTGGGAGTCTAACATGAATGCCTTGTTCTGGCAACCTCGCCTAGTCCCGCACATTCTTTCACGGTATAATTTTTACAGTTTGATCTGCATTGGGTTCGAGCACCGGATCCACGTCTGGAGAAACAATTCATCTTGGTCTCTCAGATCAACGATTTCGATGCCAGGTCTATCTGCACCTGGCTCGAATTTCGTTAGCCCAAGTTGAAGATGTTCGGAATGCGGGAGGCTGTCAATGTCAGGAGAACCGATCAAATTCGGGACCGATGGGTGGCGCGGACGTATCGCAGATGCATACACCTTTACAGCTGTACGGCGCTGCGCACATGGTTTCTCGCGCTACTTGCTGGAGGAAGAGGGCGGCACCCAGCCGCTCGTCATTGGCTACGATAAACGTTTCGCCTCCGAGGACTTCGCGGCTGCTGCCGCGGAGGTAGCCGCCGGGAATGGCCTGAAGGTATTGCTGACATCGGGTCCTACCCCCACCCCAACCATTTCTTACTCAGTTGTCGACCGCCACGCGGCAGGGGCGATCAACATCACTGCCTCGCACAATCCCCCCGGCGATAATGGTTTCAAGGTTCGAGATCGGAACGGTGGGGCGGTTAACCCGCAAGGCCTCAAGGCAATTGAAAATAATATTCCCGATAGCGAGGCGGACATCCCTCGGCTGGACTTCGACCAGGGACTGAAATCAGGGGCAATCGAGATTTTCGACCCGGCACCAGCCTACATTCGCCAGATAGAAAGGCCTCGTCGATCTGGAGGCCTTGCGCAAGGCCGGGCTCTCCATCCTGGTCGACGCCATGTGGGGGAACGGCGCCGGTTGGTTCTCCAACCTGCTCAATGGGGGGCAGACCACCGTCAGTGAAATGCACGATCGCGGCGCAACCCCATCTTTCCCGAGATGTCCAGGCCGGAACCCATCCCGCCCAACATTGACGCTGGCCTGGCCGAATCTATCAAGATCGCTGCGGATGCCCTGATCATTACTGATGGGGATGCCGACCGAGTCGGTCTCGGCGATGAAAACGGAAATTTCGTCGACCAATTGCGTGTGTTTGGTTTGCTCGCCTTCTACATGCTGGAGGTCCGCGGCGAACGCGGCCCGATCGTTAAGACGCTCTCCACCACTTCGATGCTTGAAAAATTGGGGAAGCTGTACGATGTCCCCGTCATCCAGACCGGGGTTGGGTTCAAATACGTTGCCCCGAAAATGCTGGAAGTCGACGCGATGATTGGAGGAGAAGAATCCGGGGGGTATGCCTTCAAAGGTCACGTCCCTGAAAGGGACGGCATCCTGGCGGGACTCTACCTGCTGGACATGATGGTCAAGCTCGGGAAGAAACCCAGTGAGCTTGTCGAACTGCTCTTCTCCAAGGTTGGGCCGCACTACTACGACCGTATCGATACCCCGCTCGCACCTGAAAAACGGGATGAACACCGTGCGCGTCATCGCGGCTGCAAAACCCACCACCTTGGCCGGCATGAAAGTCACCGACATCCTCACCGTTGATGGATACAAATTCCAACTCGAGGATGGTGGCTGGCTCCTGGTGCGCTTCTCCGGGACGGAGCCAATCGTTCGGGTCTACTGCGAAACGACCGACAAAGGCCGGGTACAACCGCTGCTCGAAGAAGGTCTCGAGATGGTTGGAGTGGCCTGAAACGGATGCTTTCAGGATTGACCGATACGCACTGCCATCTCAACCTGCCCGAATATTCTGGAGACTTGGAGGCGGTCCTGGCGCGCGCCCGGGCTGCGGGTGTATCGCACATCGTCGTCCCTGGGGTCGACCTCGAGACGAGCAGGATTGCGGTTGAGCTGGCCAGCAAAAACGGGGATGTCCACGCAGCGGTCGGCATCCACCCGCATTACGCCAGCGGTTGGGATCCTCAGGATATTCGCGAACTGCGTGACCTGGCCCAATCGGCGCAGGTCCTCGCCATCGGCGAGATCGGCCTTGATTTCTACCGGGATCATGCCCCCAGGCAAGAACAACGCGAGGTCTTCCAAGCACAGCTGGAGCTCGCGCTCGAGTTATGCCTGCCGGTGATTGTTCACCAGCGTGAATCAATGGCAGAAATCCTTGATACACTACTACAATACGATGGGGAAACCCCACCGGATTTGCAGGGCCGGCGAGGGGTCCTGCATGCTTTTTCTGGCGACGCCGAGTTCGCATCCATCGCCGTCGAGAAGGGTTTTTACTTAGGGGTAGCCGGGCCGATCACGTATCGAAAGGCCGACGCGTTGCGAGCAACGATAGGCGATACGCCACTCGAACGGTTGCTTACCGAAACCGACTCGCCCTATCTCTCGCCCGAGCCTGTGCGGGGAAGACGGAATGAACCCGCGAACGTCAGACATATCGTTGACCAACTCACAGATTCTTTGCGGGACCGATCCTGGGGATCTCCTGCAGGTGACTTCGAAGAACGCGGAGAACATCTTCCGATGGTGCAATGAAAGCTCAGACAGTGACCTTTCTTGATCTAGCCAGACCGATGCTTGCCGAAGTTGAGGCGCGCATGCGGCCTGATCCTTCCGAAGTGCACCCTGCGCTGAGCGAAGCGATCGATCATTTGTTGAACTCAGGCGGGAAACGGATCCGACCGACGATGGTCATTCTCATCGGTAACATGCTCGGGACCGAACGGGAGAGTTTGATCGCCCACGCAGCCGCGATCGAGATGCTCCACACCGCTACGCTCGTGCACGATGACCTGATCGATGGATCCTTTCTGCGGCGCGGCATCCCGACCTTGAATGCTCAGTGGAGCCCGGGGGCTACCGTGCTCACGGGTGACTATCTCTTCGCACGCGCTGCACGGCTGGCAGCCTCCACCGGCAAGCTCAGCCTGATGCAGTCCTTTGCCCGCGCGCTGATGACCATCGTCAATGGTGAGATAACCCAGCTATTCGATCAGGAGACCGACGATCCCATCCGTGCTTACTACGATCGCATTTACGCCAAGACAGCCTCCCTGTTCGAAGTGGCTTGCGAGGGTGCCGCCATCCTGGCTGACTCGGACTTGAAAACCGTTGAATCGATGCGCTCCTTTGGCTATCATCTTGGCCAGGCATTTCAGATCGTGGATGATGTGCTTGACTTCACCGCCGACCAACTTGCCGTGGGCAAGCCCGTAGCCAATGACCTGCGGCAAGGATTGATCACCCTGCCCACGATTCTGCACCTAGAAACGCAGCCAGGGGATGTGGAATTGCTCAGCCCGCTCTCACGCCAAATGGTTGATGATGAAACCCTGGATGAACTGATCGAGAAAATCAAATCTTCTGGGGCGATCGAGTTATCACTGGAAAGGGCTAAGCAGCTCGTCTCAGCAGGGTGAGCAGCACCTGGCGGGCATGCCCTCTGCTCCTGAACGAGAAGCACTGTATGAACTCGCACATTACGTCACCGACCGAACACTTTGATGCTTAGGAGGCTGGGATGAACATCGAAACCACGGAGTACAAGCGTGTGTCAGTCGTAACTGTTGATGGAAGGATTGACGGCTCGACGTCGGGCGATTTCGAGAATGAGCTCAGCACGCTGGCGGAGTCAGGTCGAGTCAACCTCGTGCTGGATCTGGGTGCGGTGGAATTCATTTCTTCGGCTGGATTGCGGGTGCTCGTAACCACGCGCAAGGCAGTCAAAGGAGCGGGGGGAGAGATCGTACTTGCCCAGCCCTCTTCCCAGGTTGTCGAAACCCTGGAGATCGCCGGCCTTGACGTACTCTTCGAGAAATATCCTACCCGCGAAGCCGCTGTTGCTGCATTCTAGCCTCATGGAAGGCCGCCGCCTCACGATCCAAGCCTTCCTGGATCAAATTCAGATCCTCCGCACGCTTGTCAACCAGGCTGCGGAAGAAGCTGGTTTCCCAGAAGATGAACAATACGCAACTCAGCTTGCCGTGAGCGAAGCCTGTGAGAACATCATCATCCACGGTTACGGAGGTGAAAACACGAGCCCGATTGAAATGCTCGTCAGCTCCGAACCAGGCATCGATTCAAATCGACTTGTGGGATGAAGCGAATACGTTCAATCCTGCGCAGCGCCCTCAAGAGCCAGATTGGTCCCTGGATGACCCACCAGTCGGTGGCCTCGGGTTGATCATCATACACCGGGTCATGAGCGAGGTGCAGTACACTCGTGAGGAAGGCCGAAATCACCTGCGCATGAGAAAGTTGGCCGGCGGCCGCGAGCGGGATTGACGCGGAACACCCAACCTGGGTGATGCGCCGGCCTGGCCAAGCCAGAGCCCTGCGCGGAGTCCCTGTACAAGCCAGGGAGAGAGCGTGAGCATCCCTGATTAGATGAACGCTGATCTCAAGCAAGATCTACAGATCCTCTCCGAGATTGGGCGGTCAATCTTACGGGCCTCGACCGATGTCGAAGAACTCGCCGAAGTTGCATTCCTCGAAACCGCCCGACTGATCGAGGCTGATTTTTTCCAGCTCGGGGTGTTCCGCGAAGCTGAATACCAGCCATTGATCTGGGTCCGTGACGGGAACCGGGAGCCAAACCCGATCTTTCCAATCGACCCGGAGCGTGAAGGCCTTATCGGTTGGATCCGCCGCACCGGCCAACCCCTGCTCGTCCGTGATTACGGGCTCGAAGCCGAAGATTTACCCGCCTTTCCTAGTTATGATTCTCCAGATCCACCCTCCTCGGCCATCTTCGTCCCGCTGCAGTTTGCCAACCGCACGCTAGGAATCCTCGCAGTCCAGAGTCGAATGCCGGCAGCTTTTGATGAAACCGACCTGCAGCTCCTGCAGCTCATCGCCCTGACAATCGCCCCAAGCCTTGTCGCCACGTCCCTCAGCGCGGATGCAGAGGTGCTCGCGACGCGGCTCTACCTGCTGGAGGAAATCTCTCGTCAGTTAATCTCTCTCGCTCCGATCCATCATCGCATGCTGCAAATATGTAATTTGCTCAAGCAGGGTTTGGGGTACGAGCTCATCGAGCTCTACCAGGAGATAGATGAAGAAATCCTCTTGCTGGCTTCCTCCAATCCGCAGAGTGCCGACCCGTTGGTGACACCCCCGGCCTGTGTGCTGGAGGCGTTAGACAGCCGCCAGGTCCAGTTCGAAAGACAAGCACAGGCAGGCTCCGATCAGGAGAGCGATCCGGCCAGCACCAGCATGCGGGTCGCAGTACCGCTCCTGGCCGGGGAGCATCGCCTGGGAGTGCTATGCTTGCTGTCCCCCGCCGGGCAGGTTCCGTCCGAAGAGCAGCACGCGTTGATCGAGATGATCGTGACCCAGCTTGGGATCGCCCTGCTTGAAGACCGCAACTACACCCAGCACCAGGAGGAGGCCTGGATTACCACCGTACTGCTCGAGGTTGCACGGCATGCCGCCCAACCAGGAGATGCGCTTACCGCGCTCCAGGCAGTCCTCCAACTCGCAACACTTCTTGCGGGCACGGATTGGGCCGTGCTGCTGCTTCCCGCGGAAAACCAGGCTAACCTGGTCGTGGGTCCATCGGCTGGGTTGCGCAAACCCGAGACTTTTGCGCTCGAATCAACCGTTTTGGATGCTGGAGCTTTCGGACTCATGCCCCCTTATGCCGAGAGCAATTTGCCGGTACGGATTGACCTGCCCGGCTCGCTGCGTGAAATCCTGCAAAGTGATTTGGCGCTCGCTTTGACCATGAGCGACGGCCAGGATCTGCTGGGACTGCTCCTGCTGCAGGGCGAACAGCTCTCCGCCAAGCGTATGTCCCTGCTGGCAGGGATCGGGCATCAGGTATCCCTCCGATTGGAGAACTCACGCCTCATCGAAGTGGCCGCCGCCCGGAGGTCCATGGAGCGCGAACTGGCCATGGCGCATGACATACAGGCCAGTTTCCTGCCCGAAACCGTCCCGCTGGTTGAAGGTTGGGAGCTTGGGATTGCCTGGCACGTCGCCCGGGTTGTCGGCGGTGATTTTTATGATTTCATTCCTCTCCCGGCCGGGGACGCTGGACAACGCCTGGGATTGGTGATGGCCGACGTCGCCGACAAGGGCATCCCGGCCGCACTCTACATGGCGCTATCCAGGACGCTCGTGCGAAGCATTGCCACGGCGCTCATCGATCCCGCTGCTACGCTCGAGCGGGTTAACCGGCTGCTCATCTCGGACACCCGGGCGGACTTATTCGTCAGCGTTTTCTATGGGGTCTGGGAGCCTGAAGCTGGTCGCATACAGTTTGCAAACGCCGGTCACAACCCTCCGATCCTGCACACCCCGGGTCTGCAGACTCAAATCATCCGGCCGCACGGCATGGTGCTGGGCGTCGACCCACACTTGAGCTATGCCAATCATGAGGTTGAACTTTCACCTGGAGATACCTTCGTGCTCTACACGGACGGCGTGACGGAAGCTTTCGATCCCGATGATCAACCCTTCGGCCTTGCCCGCCTGGAAAGCTGCTTGATGGGTGAAGCAGATTTGCCCGCCCAGGAGTTGGCGGATATCATCACCGAACGTGTCTTTGCTCATCAAGGCCAGCGTGATTTATCCGATGATCTGACCGTACTCACATTGAGGCGAACTGCGTGAATTAGGGTCGACTTCCCTTCAGGAGCGAACAGAATGAAAAATGTATTTGAGTCCGAACACCCCCTCGTCGCACATAAGCTTACCAAGCTGCGGGATAAGACGACCGACCCGAAGAAGTTCCGTGAGTTGATCCGGGAGATTTCCGCGTTGATCGCTTACGAGGCGACCCTCGATTTGATCGTGGATCCGGTGGAGGTCGAGACCCCGCTGGAGAGCATGCCCGGGAATATCCTGCGGGAAAAGATCGGGCTTGTTCCTATCTTACGCGCAGGTTTGGGGATGGTCGAGGGAATCTGGGAGCTGATGCCGACCGCCGAGGTCTGGCATATCGGCCTCTACCGGGACGAAGCCACCCTCCAGCCGGTTGAGTACTATAACAAGCTCCCCATTGAACCGACCGTATCTGTCTGTCTGATCCTGGACCCAATGCTCGCGACAGGCGGATCCGCCGTCGCCACCGTCGGCATTCTCAAACAGTGGGGGGTAGCTAAGATTAAGTTCGTTGGCTTGATCGCAGCGCCGGAAGGGATCGAGGCGCTTCACACCAGCCACCCGGACGTGCCAATCCATATCGCCGAAATCGATCGTCAGCTGAACGAGCACGGTTACATTCTGCCGGGGCTGGGCGACGCCGGCGACCGGCAGTTCGGCACAGGGTGAGCTTTCCCTGAGGGCATGTCACACAACAGGCCGCCAGCAGGCGGCCTGTTGCTTAAGTGGACCAGGTAGGGCGTAGATGCCTGAACATGATCAGGCATCTAGCTTATACACAGGTAATCGTTCCCAATAGTTGCGTGTGGGAGGATGGGCTAGAGCTGCTCTAGGAGTCCTGCATCATGATCCAGCAGCCACTGCGGCAGCTGGTCACCCCTGCGGAGCTCTTTCTCCAGGATGCGCTGGGCAGCGGCCGGGTCTCCGGACATGAGGTTGATCTCCGCCAGGACAGCCAGGGCATATGGATTGGCAGGATCGGTCTCGAGTGCGGCTTCTACCCTGGCGCGCGCGCCATCCGGGGTTCCGTGGTGCAGCTCCGCCCTGGCCACAATCGCGGGGAGTGCCTTCCATTCCAATCTGGCCCTGTCGAGCTGTTCCAGCTGCGCGGCCACACCCTCATCTGGCGCTGCCAGAAAGAATGCCTGGGTGATTAAGATCTGCCGACTCGCGATTGCGTTGGACGAGCAGCGGGCTGATGGCGATGGCGCGGGCGTAACCCTCGACGGCCTCGACGAACCTTCCCTGCTTCGTAAAGAGGTCGGCTGCGTTCATGTATTCTTCAGCAGCCAGCAAAGGCCTGTCCATCCGCATGAGTAGCTCAGCCCGCTCAAAATGCCGGTCCGGGTTGTCGACCGCGGCGGGTTCCAGCGTCGGTACACTCAACGCCTCGGTGGCAGAAGGATCAGGAGGTGCCCCGGGATCGGGCTGTGCCTTGTTCCTATTGGATGCGCTCACGATAAACATGAACAAGCAGATCAGGCTGATGGCGATACCCGCCACGACCCACGGCCAGCGGCGCTGTTTCTTCCCGTCGTCGAGGGGCGTATCCGGCGGGGCTTCGAGTTCGATATCACTGCCTGGCGGTGTCGGTGCTGGATCGCTCACCCGGGTCGTTTGACGGTCGGGTGGACTTGCGTCTGGCAAAGCCGCTTCCTGCGACACTCCCCCACCAAGGACTGCATCCTGAAAGGCCTGCAGCAGTTGGTCAACGCTTTCAAAGCGGTCCGCCCTTGATTTCTCCAGCGCCTTCATCAGAACCTGTTCGACCGCAGGTGGTACATGTGGGTTTATCACCGTTGGCGGGGGCAAGGGCGTATAGATGTGGTCATGGATGATTGAAAAAGGTGTGTCCGCGTTGAACGGCACTCGACCGACGACGATTTCGTAAAGCAGGACTCCAAGCGAGTAGATATCGGTGCCCTCATCCAGTTCGCCAGTTCCCTTCGCTTGTTCCGGTGATATGTACTGGGGCGTTCCCAGCATCACGTCCTTGGAGAGGGTGGAAGCTCCCGATTGTGCAATCCGTGCGAGTCCAAAATCCGCCAGGAAGATGCCACCATCTGGTCCAAGCAAGACGTTGGACGGTTTGATATCCCGGTGAAGTACACCCTGTGCATGGGCGTACGCCAGGGCCTGCCCGATGGCAAGGACGATTTCTACGGCTTCCGTTTTTGTCAGCGGTCGTTCGAAGAGGCGGGCTTTCAAGGTCTGCCCCTCGATGAATTTCATAACCAGATACGGCTGGCCCTGGTGTTCTGCAAAATCGTAAATCGGGACGATATGGGGGTGCTCCAGCCTGGCCACGACGCGTGCTTCGCGCTGGAACCTGGACAGGAAACTCGGATCTTCTTTGAAGGCCGGGTGCAGGACTTTAATGGCCACATAGCGATCGAGTGCGGGATGGTAGGCCTTGAATACGGAAGCCATCCCACCCTGCCCTAGCTGTTCTATGATGCGGTAAGGGCCAACGTTTTCGCCGGCGCTGAAACTCATCCAGTCTCCTTTCCCAGAACGGATTCATTATAGACGACCCGCGATAGCCCCACAATAACGCCGGGTTAAATGTAAGTAAACTGTGAAGTGGTCGTGGAAAAACAAGCAGGCTCTCCATCTACCGGAGAGCCTGCTCGATGCTGCGTAGGCTTGGATTCAGGCTGATTTGTCTTCCAGTGCAGCGACCCCGGGCAGCGTTTTGCCCTCAAGAAACTCAAGGGAGGCACCACCCCCGGTGGATACATGCGACATCGATTCGGTTAGACCGGCCTGTCTCACGGCAGCGGCCGAATCCCCACCGCCGACGATTGTCGTCGCGCTGCTCTCGGCCAACGCCGAGGCAATTTCCCTGGTACCCATGGCGAAAGCATCAAATTCGAAGACGCCCATGGGTCCATTCCAGACCACGAGGCGCGATTCCTTGATAACGGAGGTGAAGCGCTTGACCGTCTCTGGTCCAATATCGAGTGCTTGCCAGGGGGCATCGATCCCATCTACGGGCACGACTTTATGAACGGCGTCCGCGGCGAATCGATCGGCCACAACCAAATCAACCGGCAGGTGCAGCTTATCCCCACCAGCGCTCAGAAATTGGCGAGCCTGATCGAGGACATCAGTCTCAACCAGCGAAGCCCCCATTTCAATTCCTTGCGCGGCGAAGAAGGTGTTTGCCATCCCGCCCCCAATGAGCAGGGAGTCAGCGATGGTCAGCAGACGCTCGATCACCCCGATCTTATCCGAGATCTTAGCGCCACCCAGGATGGCCACGAAAGGATGCTCCGGATCGGTTAGCGCCTGCCCCAGGTAGACGAGCTCACGTTCCATCAGGAGGCCGGCAACGGCCGGCAGGTACGCCGCAACACCGGTCGTCGATGCATGCGCCCTGTGTGCCGAGCCGAAGGCATCGTTGACGTAGATTTCCGCCAGCGAGGCCAACCGGGAGGCGAACTCAGGATCGTTCGCTTTTTCCTCGGCATGGAAGCGCGTGTTTTCGAGGAGCAGGACCTGGCCATCCTCCAGGTTGTGGGCAGCCCGCTCCGCTTCTGCGCCGATGCAGTCTCCAACAAAGGCAACATCCACGCCTAGCAAGCTTGAAAGCGGCTCAACGACCGGCTTGAGCGACATCTCCGGGACGATCTCGCCCTTCGGCCGCCCTAGATGGGAGCAGAGGATGACCCTGGCTCCATTCTTGATAAGGAATTGAAGCGTCGGGATGGCCGCTCTGATACGAGTATCATCGCTCACCTTCCCATCCTTGAGCGGTACATTGAAATCCACGCGCACCAAGACGCGCTTGCCACGAACATCGACATCGCGAACAGTCTTCTTTGTAAACATGCGCTCCGCCTGTTTAATGAACCTGTTTATGGCCTGGGGAGGCGATCCGCTAGAGCTTGGAAGCGACCATCGCCGCCAGGTCGACCGTCCGCACAGAGTATCCCCACTCGTTGTCGTACCAGGCCACGACCTTGGCCATCCTGCCATCCAGGACGAAGGTGAACTCGGCATCGACGATGCTCGAGCGCGGGTCCATCTTGTAATCCATGCTCACGAGCGGTGTTTCGGCGAAGCCAAGGATGCCCTTCATTGGACCATTGGCCGCGCTGCGGAATGCTTCGTGCAGCTTCTCGGTCGTCGTCTCCTGTTCGAGCGTCACAACCAGATCCACGACCGAAACGGTGGGTGTGGGCACCCGCAGCGCATAACCGTCAAACTTCCCTTCAAGTTCGGGGATGACGAGCGCCACTGCCCGGGCAGCACCAGTCGTGGTCGGGATGATGTTCAGGGCTGCAGCCCTGGCGCGCCTGAGATCCTTGTGCGGGAGATCCAGGATGCGCTGATCGTTCGTGTAAGAGTGGATGGTCGTCATCAAGCCGTGCTCGATGCCGAAGGCATCCTGGATGACCTTGGCTGCTGGCGCAAGACAGTTTGTCGTGCAGGATGCGTTCGAGATGATGTGATGCTGCCCAGGATCATACATCTCGTCGTTGACGCCCAGCACGATCGTCAAGTCTGGCTTCTTGCCTGGGGCGGTAATGATGACCTTCTTCGCCCCGGCGGCCAGGTGCTTCCCAGCCCCCTCCCGGTCGCGAAAAACACCTGTGCCCTCGATAACGATCTCCACGCCAAGGTCGCCCCAGCCCAGCTTTGCTGGATCGGGCTCGGAAAGCGCCTTAACGAAGTCACCGTTAATGACCAGGCCATCTTCCTTGATCTCCAGATCGCCTTCGAACTTCCCATAATTCGAGTCATAGGAAAAGAGGTGGGCCATCGTCGGCAGATCACCCAGGTCGTTGAACGCGACCACGTCGAAGGTGTCGGGATAGTTCTCCTTCATGATTTTCATGACTTGCCGGCCGATGCGGCCAAATCCGTTAATTCCTACTTTTGTTGGCATGCGATTTCTCCTTAGGTATATGAGCTAATTGCCGTTTGCCCTCTGGATCGCTGCCGACTGGCGTCAGATCCAGCGGACCTGTGCGTTCCTCGAGCAGGGCGATCAGCGTGGTCGCGAGTTTTTCGGCATCATGCCGTGAAGGCATGCGTTCATCAATTAAATCATTCGTGTACAGCGGCACAGACAGCGCTTGATCTGCGGAAGCCTGGACCAACTCCAATCCTTCGGGGAGGGCACAATCGAGCCTATCGTTGGCGACGACCATGTCCACCAACATCCGGCCCGTATGAGCTCGAATGGCTTCCAGATGCTGCTGGCAGTCAAGATGCTCGGTCTCCCCGGCTTGGGTAGCCACGTTGCAAACGAACACCCGGAAAGCACGGCTCGCTTCAATCGCCTCCGCCAGGCGGGGTACGAGCAGGTTAGGCAGGATGCTCGTGTAAAGGCTGCCAGGACCAATGACGATCATATCCGCGCCAAGGACGGCCTGTATCGCCCCGGGATACGCGGGGGGATCGATCGGCTCCAGCTGGATGCGCCGGATATGGCCTGGGGCGTCGGGGATACGGCTCTCGCCCTCAACCCTGACTGCTTCACCGGCCGCAACGAGCGCCTTGTCGGCGATTAGCGCAATGCTGGCTGAAGTGGAAGGAAGGACCTGTCCAGCGATGTTCAGGACCCGGCCAGCTTCGCGAACCCCATCTTCGAAGCTTCCGGTGACCGAAGCGAGCGCGGCGATGAACAGGTTTCCGAAGGAATGGCCGAGCAGCTCCTCCCCCTGGCGAAACCGATACTGGAAAAGCTGTGTGAGCAAATCTTCGTCTGCGGACAATGCAGCCAGGCACGCCCGGATATCCCCAGGCGGTGGCAGGCCCAGTGCCTGCCGCAGGCGTCCGGATGACCCACCGTCATCTGCGACGGTCACGATGGCCGTCAGGTTGCCCGAATGCAGTTTCAGGCCGCGCAGAAGCGTGGAGAGGCCGGTGCCCCCTCCGATCGCGACAATTTTTGGCCCTCGTCCAAGCCGCCTGTGACGTACGACGGCCTCGATCACACCCTCACCGGGCTGAACATAGGGCGCCAGAAGGACGCTGTTGATCTTCACCAAGCCGAAAATGAGCAGGGCTGTTCCGATGGAACCCAGCACCACTGCCCGGGCAAGACGGGGAAGCGTGCTGAGGCTCATGAGGGCCAGGAAGGACGAATCCGGATGGGAGCGATAGTAATCCAACAGCAGGACCGCCAGGCCGAGGCCGATCAAGGCTGTCCCTGCAATGAGCATGAGCAGCCAGCGTTTGATGCCCAATCCTGGCGAAAGCCAGCGTGTTAGCACCTGCCAGATTTTGGAGAACCTACCTGGAGCATGCTCGGAACTATCTTTGGATGCCACGCAGTCGACTATACCATCGGCGCTTGGGCGGGTCAACGCGGGATTGCACGTGTGCTCGACCCGAGGGTATACTTGAGCCACGATACCAAAACGAGAGGAGGAGGCCCCATGGCCGGCGTAACGTACGAGCACGTTTACAAACGATTCGGAGATGTGACTGCAGTAAATGATATGAACATTCAGATCGAGGACAAAGAATTCCTCGTCCTCGTCGGCCCGTCCGGGTGCGGAAAAACCACTGCCCTGAGGTTGCTTGCGGGCCTCGAAGAAATCTCGGATGGCGAAATCAAAATTGGTGAGCGCGTCGTGAACGACGTCGCGCCGAAGGACCGCGATATCGCCATGGTATTTCAATCCTACGCGCTGTATCCCCATATGTCGGTCTTCGACAATATGGCCTTCGGCTTGAAGCTGAGAAAAATGCCCAAGGACGAGATCAAGCGGCGCGTCGAGGAAGCGGCCGACATCCTGGGCATTCAGGCGCTGCTTGACCGAAAGCCGCGCCAGTTATCAGGCGGGCAGCGCCAGCGGGTCGCTGTCGGCCGGGCAATCGTACGCGAACCAAAGGTTTTCCTGTTCGACGAACCTCTTTCGAACCTTGACGCGAAACTACGCGTCCAGACCCGGGCCGAGATCACCAAGCTGCACCAGCGCCTGGCAACAACCTTCATGTACGTCACCCACGATCAGGTCGAGGCGATGACGATGGCCACCCGCATCGCGGTCATGAAGGATGGCATCCTGCAGCAGATTGACACGCCCCAACATCTCTATGATACGCCGGCGAATGCCTTCGTAGCCGGCTTCATCGGCTCGCCGGCGATGAATTTCTTCCCGGCCAAGGTCGTCAGGGATGACGGCAAACTCATTGTCGACGCCGACTCGTTCCAGGTCCCGATCCCGGCAGACAAGACGAGCACCTACGACAAGATTGCGGGGCAGCAGGTCATTTTCGGCATCCGACCCGACGATATCCATGACCCGGACTTCGCGCCGCCCAGCATCCAGGCGGCGCCGGTCGGGATTACGGTGGATGTGACCGAGCTCATGGGCAATGAGGTTTTCATGTACATGCTCTCCGGGGCGAATACCTTCGTCGGCCGGCTGGATCCACGAACCGCTTTGCGGGTCGGTCAGCAAGCTCAGGTTGTGTTCAACATGGATAACATGCACATCTTTGAGAAAGACGGCGCACAGCTGCGCATCGAGTAAGCCCGGACCCGATCCACCAAAGCCCCCGCCGGCTCGGTGTGGGGCTTTGCCATGTCAAGAAAAGGGAGCACGATGGCGAATTTTGACCTGATGCGTGAATTGCAAACCGAGAACGGCAGCAAGCTCGTGCTGCTGGTCATGGACGGCCTTGGCGGAGCCCCGATGCAACCCGGCGGACCGACGGAGTTGGAGGCAGCCTCAACCCCTGCGCTCGACCTCCTGGCGCGCAACGGGGTGCTTGGGCAAACCATTCCCATCCGGCGCGGCATCACACCTGGCTCCGGGCCAGCCCACCTGGCTCTCTTTGGATACGACCCGCTCGAGTTCGAAGTCGGCCGGGGCGTGCTCGAGGCGACTGGGGTTGGCCTGGAAGTCGCGGAGGGAGATCTGGCCGCAAGGGGTAATTTCTGTACGCTCGACGCGGAGGGCAACATCACCGACCGCCGTGCCGGCCGGATTCCAACCGAGCAGGCGAAACCCATCGTGGAGCGTCTCGCCTCGATTCGCATCCCCGGCCTGGAGGTGAAAATCCGCCACGTCAAGGAGTACCGCTTCGCACTCGTCATGAGCGGGGCTGACCTTGAACACGAGATCGCGGACACAGATCCACAAAAAACCGGCGTCCCCCCACTCCCCGTCCGGGCGCTGAGCAAGGGCTCAGAACGTGCTGCGGACCTCGTTCAGTCCTGGGTTGCTGCAGCGAATGAACTCCTGAAAGGTGAAGCCAAAGCCAACGGTGTTACCTTGCGGGGGTTTTCCACCGATCCACGGCTGCCGAAGTTCCCCGAGATTTACGGCCTGCGGGCAGGGTGTGTCGCCGTGTACCCGATGTACCGGGGCGTTTCCCGCCTGGTCGGCATGCAGGTGGTCAACTTCAAGGGTGACTCGCCACAGCGACCAATTCTCAACAGTCGCTGAACATTGGGGAGAGTTCGATTTCTTCTTTATTCACATCAAGAAAACCGACAGCCGCGGTGAAGATGGTGATTTCGAGGCCAAGGCCCAGGTCATCGAGAGCGTCGATGCAGCCCTGGATGTCCTGCTCAAGCTTGATCCAGATGTGATTGCCGTGACCGGGGATCACTCGACACCAGCCAGCATGCGAACGCACTCCTGGCACCCGGTCCCGCTCCTGCTCTGGTCAAAGAAGAACATGCGCCCGGATCTTCAAACGAAGTTCGGCGAGCGTATGTGCGAATCCGGCGGGTTGGGCACGCTTCCCGCCACGGACCTCCTACCGCTCATGATGGCACATGCTGGAAGGCTGCAGAAGTTTGGGGCTTGATCCGCTGTGCGCAGCATCAGCCCGTAGCCAATCCAGGTTCGAAACCACGACGGCGGGCAATGAGCCCGCCGTTCGATTCGCAACAATCGCGGTGGTCCTAGGACCGGCGTTCGATCATCCGGCCCAGTGCGTAGGTGATCCCGGTCACGCCCAGTGAGATGATAGCTACCAGGGCGAATGTGTCCCGCCAGAATCGCTCGGGATAAAGCCGGATGAAAGTATCCGATAAGGGAAAAATCCAGGTACTGCCTTCGAAAAACAGGCGGTGAAAACCTACGAAAAGGACGCCAAAACCTACAACCAGGCCTACCCCGATCAGGAGCAGCAGGATAGCTGTCAAACGGGCCGCGGAACGCCAGGCAGCTCCCGCAGCGGGCTGTCCGTCGGCGCGGGCAAGGATGTAGGTCAGGAACAAGCTCAGCAGCAGCGCAGCCGCCCAGACCCAGCGAGTGAGATCGATCAGCTTTTTCACATCCTGCATGTGGACGAGCTCACGCTCGTTGTGCATCGGCGCACCGCTCTCGAGCCGAAAGTCGTCGAAGTATGAAATCGGCTCATCCCCCAGCAGGAAATCGATGTCGACGGCCGACCAGTAAATCCGATCTTCCAGCGAGAAGCCGTAGGAATCCGGGGGAAACCCTGGCATGCGGTATTCGATCGGAACCCAGATGCCAGCCCCCAGCAAGATGATCCATACGCTGCTGAGCAGGATCAACAGCGGTACGACGAGCATCAGCAATGCCCTTGCCCCTCTCTTGCCTAGTGCAGCAGTTTTCAAGTATGCCTCCCTCTCAGCGAATGCTTTCGACCCCGCCGGAGAAGATAAAACTCAACGCAATCCTGTTCGTCAGGAGTTCAATGGGCGCCCAATCATCCGTGAATACGATGGATGAGGTCGGGGTTGGCTGCAGATTCTGGATGGTACGGTGGATCACGTCCAGCAGAAATGGGGAAGCTTGATCTGCGATCAGGCTTAGCTCATTTGAAACCAGGTTCCCCGCAGAGGTCGGCTGTACCGTCGCATAGATAATCGAGTTGAAGGTATAGGGGACATCGAGCACATACACGCTCGGGAACACCGATCCGATAGTGCTAACCATCGACTCGATCAAGGTCCGATCGGTGGGCGTCCGACCGACGTTGATGACCAGGACACCCTGCGGCTCAAGGTGATCGAAGACGACCTGGAAGAATTCACGCGTCGTGAGGTGCCAGGGGATGTAGGGCAGCCGGTATGCATCGACGCCGATAACGCTGTAGACATCCTGGCTGTGCTCAAGCCCCCAGCGCCCATCCTGAGCGATGGCATTCAAATTGGGTTCGTTCATGTCAAACCATTTTCGACCGACCTCGATGATGGCCTGGTCGATTTCCCACCCGTCGATGGGAATCGACCCAAACACCCTGGTGTACTGTTTGGCGATCGTCCCTGCCGCCAGACCGACGATTCCAATCCTGGTGGGCGTCGTCCCTGCACCGGGCGGGTTAAAGAAGGGCGCGCTCAAGAAGTAATCCCAGGTTCCGAAGGTCGCTTCCATCTCCGGCGCATAGACCGAGTGAATACCCTGGCCCTCATTCAACATCAACTGGCGGATGCCATCACGCTCGATAACCTGGATATAGTTGTACGCGGATTCTCGTTCGAAAACCTGGCCCGTGTTGGCCTTTATCGGCCCACGCAGCGTCAGCCAGGCCAAGGCCAGCAACACGAAAGGCATCCAGCTATGGACCAGCGCACCCCGGCGGTCGTGCATGGCCCAGCCGACCAGCGCGATGACCAACAACGCCATGCTGTAAGCCAGGAACGTGCTGCTCGTGCCAATCGTTGGGATGAGGACGAGTACGGGCACAAAGGTCCCCAGGATGGATCCCAGAGTGGAGAGCGCGTAGATCCTCCCGGATACCCGGCCGGCGTGCTCGGGGTCGGTGATGGCAAGCCGGATGGCATAGGGTGAGACACACCCCAGGAGCGTGACCGGGACGCTGAACAGCACAAGGACCGAGATGAAAGAACCCACCATCAACGCCAACTGAAGCTCTTCGACAGCCAGCGCTGCCCGGAGCAGGACAGGCCTGGCGATGATCGGGACCAGCCCGGCCGTAAACGCACCCCAGGCGACGACCCGGTAGAAGTCAGGGAAATATGGCCGGCGATCAGCCCATCGCCCACCCAGGAAGTACCCGGCTGCTAAGTAAACCAGGATGAGACCGATGATGTTTGCCCAAACGATGTTGCTCGTGCCGAAGACGGTCCCCAGCAAGCGGGAGGCTGAGAGCTCGATGGCAAGCGTCGTCATGCCGCTGAAGAAGACGACCAGCAGGAGATAGCGCTGCGTGGTTTTTCCTTCCTGAATGGTGGACATCACTTAGGCTACCCTTCGACGGGTCACGATGGGTGTCCCGCTGCTGAGGCTGGCACCAACATCCTCCCCAAACCGCAGTCGACGAGCCGGGATCCTGGAATACTCGCACAGCCGCGAGCAGGTCCGCAGCCTCGCCCTGCCCCCCCACTCCATCCCGCTCCACGTGCACCAGGACTGGCTCCCGGCCCGCATGCGCCAACCATCGCAAGCCATCTGCGATGCCCGGATCTGCCGATGGCGTAATGACAATGACCGTCGCCCCCTGTGGGATGCGAGGCGTCTCGATCTTCAAAACCTCTGGCAGGGTTTGATCCCCGGCCGCATTGACGACCGCCAAAGACTCGAGCAGCCGCCATTGCTGCGCTTCTCCAAATTCGGGCTGGATGACTTCACGCTGATCAGCATAGGTGATGAGACCGACTGAACGATCCCGCAGCAAAAAATGAACCGCCAGGGAGGCAGCCGCGGTCACGCAGTACTCAAAGCTCGAATAGGGGAGCTGGAATGCATCACCTATCCCAACTTGCTGTGCTTCCTCGGGAGGAGTTGCCTCAAACTGGACATTGCGTTGTGCGTCGAGCACGATCCAGATTTCAGCTAGCGGATCGAGCTCGAACTCCTTTACCATCATTTGGCCTAAACGTGCCGTCGACCGCCAGTGAATGCGGCTGTAGCTGTCGCCAGGGGCGTACTCCCGGACCCCGGATGCATTCGGGGTGATGTGATGGGTGCGACGGCGCAGCGCCTCACCACCTGGCAGCCGACCGCTGGGGAGCGGGAAGGACTGCAATGGGACGATCATGGGCAATACGACGACATGCTGCTGGACCGGGATGCGTGTTTCGACCGGGAATAAACCGAACGGATCCCCGGAGACGAGGATCATCGGCCCCAGGCCATAGCGGCCACGCATCGTGCACAACGTGCGCAGGATCCAGGTCCGGATTTGAGATGCACCGAGGCCAGCGGCGACATTTACAGCTTGATGAGCCCCGCGCTGGGCAGGACCGCGCAGCCCTAGCCCGATCGCGATCGCAGTGACGCGGTAGCCGGGCAAATCCGATTCGTCGCGCGTCTCGAGCCAGAGCTTGGGTACTTTGCTGCGATTCTCTGAGCTCAAACCGTTCCACGAACAACTGGCCAACCTGAGCCCGGGTGGAGCGTGGGTTTCGGGAGATCTCAACCCCGCGCAGCGACAAGCGCGACCATGCGTACGACATCGCCAGTAAAGCACCCCAGAAGTAGCTCAGATTGGCGAAGATATCCCGGCCGCTCACCAGTCCAGCGGCGACGCTCAACAGGAACAGGATGAGGACACCCCGGGCACGGTAAGTCATCAGCCGAGTTCGCCTCCCGGGATGGGCATCTTCTCGATGAGTTCCTGGATGATGTCACGGGCATCAACTTCCCGGATCCTCGCCGCAGATCCAACGATCAGCCGGTGTGCAAGCGTGGGTACGGCCTGCACCTTGATGTCATCCGGCAAGACATAATTCCGGGCTTCCATCGCGGCCCGGGCCTGTGCGCTGCGGTACAGAGCCAGGCTGCCGCGCGGGCTTGCCCCCAGATATACATCGCTGTGGTTCCGGGTCGCGTCAACCAGGTCGACGATGTACTGTTCCAGATCAGGCGAGATCCGTACCTCCTTGATCCCCTGCTGAGCTGACAGGAGCTCATCGACGCCGACGACCTGGTCCAGATCGACGATGGGGTGGATTAACTGCTGGTCACGCAGCATCTGGATTTCATCCTTTATGCTCGGATAACCCAGGTTGATGCGCATAAGAAAGCGGTCCATCTGAGCTTCGGGCAGCGGAAAGGTGCCTTCGTACTCGATCGGGTTCTGGGTCGCAAGGACGAGAAATGGCTGTGGGAGTGGATGTGTCGTACCATCCACCGTCACCTGGCGTTCCTCCATCGCTTCCAGCAGCGCTGCCTGGGTCTTGGGAGTCGCCCGGTTGATTTCATCGGTCAGCACGACCTGCGCCATGACCGGTCCGGCTCGAAACTCAAATTCGTTTGTCTTTTGATTAAATATCGATACTCCGGTCACATCGCTGGGGAGCATGTCCGGTGTAAATTGGATGCGGTTAAAGCTGCAGCCCAGCGATCGGGCGAGGCTTTTGGCCAGCATGGTCTTACCCGGTACCGGGCACGTCCTCGATAAGCAGGTGGCCCTGGCAAAGCAGGCTCGTCACGGTAAGCTGGATTGCCTCTTGCTTACCGACGATAACCTTCCCCACGTTCGAATGTTATGCGTTCGGCAAGATTTCGAATTTCCTGCATGATGACTCCTGATGCACCTTCAGAGGTCGGGTTCGAATTGTACCTTGGTTGGCACGCGGCATGTCGTCAGGATTGCCGGACGAGCAAGAACAAGAAGGCAATCCAGAACAATGCCAGGTTCATGGCCCGCGTGCCGGCGGGTACGCGAGCCCTCCAGGACGACTGCGAGCACCATGCCTGTCGCCAACCGGACGATCCCAAGCGGCTCGCGAAAGGTCGAATGCGGCGTGAACATCAGGATGGCGCTGTTTAATCCGAGTGCGAGCGTGTCGTAATCTCGGCTCTTCTCGATCAGCCAGGATCGCGGCAGCATGCAAAGGATCCCCAGAGCGAGGGGACCACGATGGTTGGAATGAGCAGGACACCGAAGAGGAGCAAAACCTTCCATCCAAACTCCCCTATCCTCCATAAACCCATGTAGGGGATCAGTTCAAAACTCGTCGCCATATCACCACCACTGCCAAGCCCGGGCTCGCCGAAGGTCGCCCAAAGCCACAACTGCCATCCCAGGAAGGCTGCCCCACCCACCAGCAGCCAGCTTCGGCCTCGAGTCCACCCCCTGGACGGGAAGGCGAGCAGCATCGCCAGCCAGAACAAGATCGTCGTCTCCTTGGCAAAGAGCGCCGCACCCAGTGCGAGGCCGGCCGCGCGGTCCTGGCCGCCTTCGGCCAGGCATCCAACCGAGGATGACCAAAGCGTAGGCAAGCGGTTCGTGCAGGTCCAACCCAACAGGGGCGATAATCCCCACCCACAGACCGTAGATCAAGGCGTATCCAGAGGCCAGGCCACGATTGATCAAGAGCCCGGTCAGCAGCCGTGTGCCCAGGACCAGGGCGCTCAGGTTGATGACCAGGATCATCCAGGGGATGAGCGCTGGACGTGAGAATGCCAGGACGCGTGCAAGCAACGGGAGCAGGATGCGCTGGAAGCGATAGGCTGGAACATCGAGGTGGGCAGCAACCGAGCTTGGGTCAGGATCAAGCGCGATGTAAAGTGTGAACTGTCCGTCATAGCCCGGCTCCGCGCCAGGTTCTGGCAGGCTGAAGCGCTCTCCAACCTCGGCCAGCGCGACTCGGATCGTAGCCGGCCGGCGCCATGCGCCAGACGGCATAGCCTGAAGCGATGATGAGGGCGACGAGCGCCGGCCACCAGGCTTTCAATCTTCTCGCCATCGTAGCATACAAGCCTGCGCACACGAACCAACCCAGGACGCTGAGGAAGGCTCCTAGGCTGAACACCCGTGGCCGATAGAACATGCGGATCATATGTTCGCCAGGAGGCACCCATATCCCGCGCAGGTTGATGAAAGCCGGGAAGATTTCGGTCGGCTCTCCATCGATCTGTGCCTGCCAACCAGGATAGTAGCTGTCGCTGACAACGACCCAGCTTCCCTTGGGGGCGTATACCTTGAACGCCAATTCCGTCGGCAAATCCAAGTCAAATCCCGGGTGTGCTTGCCGGCCCCCCACGAAGAGCACCCAGCTCACCCGGCGCTTCCAGGATGGCCGACATCCTCACCGGGAATGTTGGCTGTGGAAATCGCTTCCAGGACACCTTCCGGTGATCCGAAGGTGATCGCTTGAGTGAAGAACCAAATCCGTTGGGGACCCTCGACCCTCGTATATGTCACGCCGAGTGGGCCCGAGCCCCGCTATCCTGAGCCACCCAGCCGACGTTCATTAGGGACAGGATTGCGTCCTGGCTCTCCTGCTGCAGGGCTGGCAACGCGTCGAGGAGCATCCGGAAGCGCCTCGTCGTGAGCGGATCAAAGTTATTGGCTGATGGGATCTCATCCAGCATGGGGGTGTTCGGGATGCCAGCATCCCGCACTTCGGACCACGCAATGCCAGGGTTGAACGTATCGAAGCGATGGCTGCGTTCAAAGGTCACGGTGTACTCCACGTCGGCCGGCATGAAGAGCCTCGTCCCACCTTCCCGCTCGAGCTGTTGAAGTGCGCTCCCTCCTTGATATACGGAGGAGGGCTGAGATGGGTTCAAGCCGCTGCCGGCGATGACGAGGTCCACGAGTACGAATGCCGCCAGGGTGAGTTGGACAGCGGGGGAGAAGTCCTTCGGCAGGAAGAGTGAGAACAGCCCCGAAACCGCGAGCCAGATCCCGGCGATGGCGAAGCCACGCACAAAGGTAGGCTCGACTCCCCCGAGAAGCTGCGCACCAAGATATCCCGCAAGGCCGATGAACGCGGCACCTGCAGTTCCCAATCTCGTCCAGTACAGGCCTCGGCCAGTCGGAGTTCGCCACAGGTCGAGTCCAAAGCCGGCCATCAAGGCCAGGCTGAAGACCAGCAACAGGTTCCACCGCGCCGGAGCCTGGAACAGATCGAAGGTCGGGATGTAGCGGAAAAGGAAGGGAAAGATCGGTGTATTTTTTCCAAGGGCCAACAACAGGGCAATCAGCGAGACTGTGAGCAGGAGTATCGCTGGGGATTCCCTCTTCCTTGCACTCCGCAAGCTTGCGACCATTCCGGCCAATGCAAGCAACAGGGGCAAGACGCCGATATAGATGGCATCTTCCCAGTAATTGCCATACCCCCAGAAATCTCCCCTGACCGGCGAACCAAACAAGTCCGGCATGAGCAGACCCAGCAGCCGCCACGGCCAGAAGGAATATGTCATGGCAAATTCGGCATCAAGCACATCGCCCCGGGAAGATTGCAGCAAGTACTCAGCCGTCGGGAGCAGCTGCACTGCCGAAAGGATGAAGGCGAACATGCCTGAGCCAACGAGTACGGCGATAACCCGAATCCTTGTTCCGTCGGCCTGGCTGCCGCAGACAGCCGCCAAATCGTCCAGGCCAGGACCATGACCAGTGAGTACCAGGCTGTCTGGGCATGCCCGGCCAGCCATTGCATCGCAAACGCCAGCGAGAGCAGCAGGAACGGTTTGTAAAGCCCGCGGTCGAGCTGCCTGCTGCCTGCCGCCTCGATCAAGCGGTCCGCGCACAACACCACCCACGGCAGCCAGGCCGCGGTGTGGTTGATGCTGATGAAACCGCTGCGCGCTATCAAATAGCCCGACAGGCTGTAGGCAAGCCCGGAGATCATCTGCCCAGATTCGCTCAGCCCCAGGCGTGCGGCAAGCGCCCGCATCCCCAGGGCAGCCCAGATGAGATGAAGCATCACAAGCACAGGATGTCCCATCTCGGCACCAAATAGCAGCAGCAAGACGTTAGGGGGGTAGAAGACGGCTGATTGGTAGTTGGCAAGCAAAGGCGCCCCCATGCCGACCCATGGGTTCCATAGCGGGATCTGGCCATGCCGCAGCAGGTCGAGCGCAAACCGGTGCCACGGTACGAATTGAAGCATCGGTGTTCCCCAGAAAAGGGTCTTTCCCTGCAGGAGCATCGGTCCGAACAGAAGGACTGGGCCCAGGCAAAGGGCAAGGTAGGTGATCAGGCGGCCGCGTCGCCTTCATCGCTCTCCCTCCCTGTGGTAAACATGGGAAGAGCCTGAATCGTAGGCCAACACCCACCCGGGTGGAAGATCCGTGTTTCCGATCCTCCCATCGCTCTCTCAGCCGGGCCAAGGATGATCCACCGGATCGTATTGCGTGACAGGAATGCAGACTGCTCTGCAACCGTCCACGACCCGTTGTAGAACTGCTCGATCTCTGCCTCGAGCCTGGGTAATCCGGCGCTCTCCGGCCCCAGGCCGATGAGCACCCTCACCTCGGCCCATGCAGGCAGCACGTTGCCGGTGGCATAGGAGGCCAGCACGAGCTCACCGGGCTGCGCCTGGCTGGCGATCCAGGTGTAGGTCTCTGAAACATCTTCCGGAAGGAATGCGGGTTGCGCTGGCTTGGCGGCCACGCTGACCCCTCCAACAAGCAGCGTGACCGAACTCACCAATGAAATCACGAGGATCAACGGCTGCACCCTCTTGAACCAACCTGACCGTTTTCCCAGTTCTGCAAATCCCATCGCAGCCAGGATGGAGATTGCAACCCACACTCCTTCGGGCAGGCGTCGCTGGACCGGGTAGGGGAAGTACGCCAGGAACGGGAAAACAAAGACCCATGCCACCAGCAGCAGCAGGTTTGGTTCACGGTCCCGCCAAATTCTAGCCATCCCCACCAGTGAAAAGGGAAGGAGCAATCCATAGGCGAGCAGGTAATAGCTCGGTGGTGGCGATGGCAGCTGGTTCTGCGCCGACCAGAGCTTCAAGTAGGGGTCGGTCGAGAATACGACGACGTAGTACGCGAGCAGGGGGAGCACCGGCAGCGCCAGCCGCCATAGGGCCGGCCACCACGCTCTTCGCCATGTTTGCAGGAAAGTCGACCCGCCTCGCAGGAAGAGCAAGAGCTGGTGCGCTCCGATGAGGATCAAGCCGGTGACCGCGGGCAGCGGTTGTACCAGGACCGAAAGCGCTAGGATCAAGCCTGCTGTCCACCCTGCTCGACCTTGGTCTGCGGACTTCAAGTAGGTCGTCAGGGCGATGAGGACCAGGGCCCGGGTGAGCGCCAGGTGCGGGAGCGTGAAGAGTGCAAGGAAGCCAAAGCTCTCAGGGGATATGTACTCCAGCGGCAGGCTGGGCGCCTCCCCCAAACCACCTGACAGCAGCACAACCCACCCCAGGCCGCCTCCTGCGGTCGCCAGGATGGTCGCCCATCGACGCCAGCGGTCACCTGCAAGGAAAACGGCGGCAAATTGATAGGTCGCCAGGACGACGAGTGGGATCATCGCCATGCGGAAGAAATGGTAGAGGAGCACCAGCTGCAGGTGAAGACCCGGGCCTGAGGCTAACTTCCCGAGCAGTAAGAAGGGTAAGAAGGCCACGACCCCCCGCTGATCCATGCCGGTGTAGGGCGTTTTGAAGATCCACGCCCCACCCTGTCCGAGCAGCATCTTGGCGATATAAGAGTTCCCATCCTCGACGCCAACGACGAACCCGCTGAACTGCCATTCGGCTCCCCTCCATCCCGAACCCAATCCAGGTTGGAATAGTGGTCAGCACGATCAGGATCAGGCTGTAGGTCAGGACCCATCGCCGCTCGGGGGTCGTCATTTCCGCCTCGCGCTTATCCAGAATGCCGCAATGGTCAGGATCGTTACCCCCCACCCCAGGTACACGCTCCATGGCTCAAATACGAACACAACTTCATGCTCCCCTTGGGGGACGTCAAGCGCCCGGTAGATGCCCTCCTGCGAGGTGATTTCTGCCACCTGGCCATCGATGCGGCCAACCCACCCGGGATACAGCACATCGTGCAGCACAAGCCGTCCGCCCCCGCTGGCCTGGATGGTGATGCGGTTAGGTGTCCAGTCCGTGATTTGGGCGGAAGTTCCTGCCTGCCATGGGATGAATTCAACGCGCCTGCCGCACATCCGAGAGCCGGTAAATGTACACCCCCTCGAGCACCTCGACCTCGGAAAGACTGTCGTGCTCGAGCGGCTGCATCCGAGAGCATCCAGGCCACATTCAGGTCTGCCAATCGATTGAAGTCATAAGCATCCAGGTTGATTGCTCCGGCGAGTGGCGGAATTGGGATCGAATATTCACCGGGATTAAATCCAACCGCTGCAGCCAGGTACTCGCGATAGGCGGCGAGCTGCAGCGGCGAGATCCCCTCGACGGATTTCGATGCCACGCTCGGCTGCTGCGAGCGGGGAAAGGCTAAAGGTTGGTGAGAAAACCCGCTCACTACCGGCTGACACGCGATCGCCTCAGCGATCGCATTGGACTGCCCTTCCTGGATTGGACGCATTTCGAGCAGTGAGACATCGGCCCATGCAATCTCGAGCGCAAGGAGCAGGAGCCAGGCCGTGAGAAACACTCGCTTCCTGATGGCCCAAAACCTTTGGGAATAAGCAGCACGATGCCGCAGGCTGCAGGCAAGCGCCGGCAGCAGACCAGGCAAGCGCGGGAAGTCCGCGCAGCACCCAAATCGCGCCATTGATGAGAATCACGAACAGGAAGAAACCTGCGCCCAGCAGCCGCACCCGTCCAGACAGGACGTCATCAGCCGGTTGGCCCAGGAGTCTGACCCCTTTGCCAGCCAGCATCGAGACGGCCAGGCTGGCCACGATGAAGAACCTGGCCGGCACGCGCAGCAGGTTCGCCCCGGGGATGACCCTGGTCAAGAGCGGATAGGCCGGTGTGGCAGGTCCGATCGCCAGCAGCGCAGCCACAAGCGCGGTCGCGCCCCAGAACCAGGTCATTCGGTTGGGTTTCAAGAATGCCAGGAGTGAAAGAAAGAGTGCGGTGCTTCCAAGAAAAACGAACTGCTCCGGTTGGGCAGGCAAGTAGACGACGGTGCCGATCAGATCGATGGCGTTCAGCGAAAAGATGCTCTGCTCACCAAGGTTTATCCCCGTGCGGGTGCTCAACCCAACCAGCTCCAGCAACGGCAAGCTTAAACAGGCGCTGATCCCCACAGCAATAAGAGCGAGCTGCAGACCTTTCTTGAGTGCGCTGCGGTATCCAACTCCAGGGGGCGTTTCCCGTGACAGCACCAGAAGGTAGCATGCCGCCAGCAAGCCGGCCGGGATTAACCAACGAGGGTCCGCTAAAAAGAGCAGGCCAAGGACGAGACCCGCCCATCCAGCCGCGCGCCAGGCGAAACCAGCCGGTGCCTGAAGGAGGTCTACGAAGACTGAGCAAAAGCCACGGTGTCCAGCTTATGGCGCTGACAAGTCCCAGGTGTCCCAGGCTGAGGTGCGTGATGAGTTTCGCGGCTCCGCCGAAGAGCATCGCAGAGGCCAGCGCATGAAGTGGGCTTAGCGCCCTCCGACCTGGACAGCAGCCATGCCCCGATCCCAGCCCAAACGAGGTGACCGATCATGATCAGGTTCACGGAGTAGCCGGTCGGCCACAGCACAGCGAGCCAGTTCGGAGGATAGGTGATCCCGGCCAGCGGATCTGCCGCAAGCGGCATGCCTGAAAGCAAGTAGGGGTTCCACAATGGCGCCTGCTGCCATTTAAACAGGCTGTCGTGCACAATCTGGGAAAGGGGAAGGTGGGAGATGAGCAGATCGTTGTAGAGGGCGGTTGGCCAATACGCGACCCACCCGGGATGGGTGAGGATGGGAGCAGTGCAGATGAATATGAATCCAGGGATGAGCAATGATAATCGGGGGTGGTCACGCATGGCTTGGATCATGATCCCGGGACCTTGTAGAGCTCTACACCTTCGAAGGATGCCGCTTCCTCCAGCATGCCCAGCCAGGCCGGATTGCCAAGCAACTGTTCCCTAAACCCGTAAAACACATACACAATTCCCAAATCCTGGAGCATGTTCAACCCCGCAACACCATCTCGCGCCTGGAACAACGCGTGCACCTCGTCGATGGCGAGATCTGCATTTGGGGTTTCGAAGGGATGCCCGTAGAGCACCCGGGTTGAGGTCAATGCGGGCAGCCGGTTCCCGATGGTCTCGGAGGCGAGGACCAGATCGCCCGGGGAGGCGTGCGCCTCCAACCATGCGTAGGCCCCCAGCTCTCCCCTGCTGTGAACAAGCTCGGCCTCCCCGCCGGCAACGCTTAGCAGGCTCGCCCCGGTGAGCAGCATGTTTGTCGGAAGCATCAGGGTCAGGGCGAGCAGCGCGGCTTTTTTCCGCGACACGCCGTGCGATTCGATCCAGGTCAGGCCAAGACCTGCCAGTGCTGCCATCGGAAAAAACAAGCCCATCGACATGCGCCGCTGAAATGCCACGGGGGCGTACAGCAGCAGGCAGCCCGCGCCTAACCAAACCCCCAGCAGGCGCACACGTTCCCTTGCTAATTTGCGCCTTGCAATCCATCCGAAACCTGCCAGCACCAGGAGGGGGCTGAAGCCCAGCAAGTAATCCCAGGCAGGGGGTGACGGAGTTTGGTTCTGAGTGTTCCAGAGCCGCAGAGCAGGATGGGTTTGGCTCAACCACGCGTCATAAATGAGCCAGGGCAGCAGCGCCGCGCTGAGCACCGCCAAAGGAAGGAGGTGATCCATAAACCATGCTCGTGCTTGTCCTCCCACGTTGGACCGCACATGGATACCCCATTCCAAGAGGTTCCAGGAGATGAGGACGATCACCACGCTGACTGCAGCGAACGGGAGCACAACCCCGAGGGTGGTCCCGCTGAAAAACGCTGCAGCGATCCGCTTTCTCTGCGGCCAGCCCTGATTGGCTGCGGCGAGTACCCCCAACAAGATGGCCAGGAGCGTGAGCGGGAAGTGTGCATTGATCAGGCTGGCCAGGGATGGGATGGATTCGGGGATGAGCATATCACTGGCAGGGTGACCGAAAAAGAGCGTGCTGAACCAGCCTAAACCTGAACCGAACACCACCGCCAACCAGCTCAACCACACCCCGTCCTTGCCCCCCAGCGCCCAACGCAGAAAGCGGAAGGCGGTCCAAAAAAGGAAGAACGCGGCAATGGTTCGAGCGCCGTGGTAAACGGTTAGCAGCGGCAGCCTCAATGCTTGCGCGATGTGTCCTAAGCAGGAGATGGTACGCGTAGAGGAAGACGCCAGGTCCTGGATCGGCAGCGTAAGGAAGCGTAAAGCTCCAGCTTCCCTGAGCCCCCTGCCGCATCTTCGCCAGGTAGCTGAAACCATCAATGGGGTTAAGGATGAAGCCTGAGAATTCAGTCCCGGGCGGCGCGAGCCATGACGCCAGCAAGTATGGGAGCAGCATCGCGAGCGCAGCCCCAGCCGAGGTCGAGGAGAACAATTCGAGATTCACGCCCGTTGGTCATCGTTCGCCCATTGTACGTCGAGGGTGTTGTATGTGCCATGCGTACCTTGCTCTCGGACCTTTCAAACCCCTATAATCGATGCATGAGCCGTGCATCAAGCCTCTTTCGTTTGCAAGAGTTGGACCTCGAACTCGGGATAAGTGAGGCCCGAATCCTCGAAATCGAAGTCGCAGCTGGCGGATGATGAAGCCGTACAGGCTGCGAAGGAGACGTTGGAGTCGAAGGAGCAGGTTCTGACGGAAGCCCGGGCAGCCAACCTCGCTGCCGAACATGCCGTTGCTTCCCAGCAGGAGAAAATTAAGGAAACGGAGGGCAAACTCTACGGTGGCTCGGTGGGCAACCCGAAGGAGCTTCAGGATTTACAGCTCGAATCGGAGGCGCTAAAACGCTACCTCGAGACGCTGGAAGAACGCCTGCTTGAGGCCATGCTTGCGCTGGAAGAAGCGCAGGAGGCAGTCGATCACGCAGCCCAGGCTGTAAGCCGGATCGAGGCCCGCCGGATTGAAGAGACCGCGCAATTGCGCGGAGAGCTGTCCACCTTGAAGGAGAACGTGGCGCGTATGAACGTCGAACGAGACGTTGCGTTTGGCGATGTCGAGCAGGAAGACTTGATGCACTATGAGAGCCTGCGCCAGCACGTCGGCGACCATGCCGTCGTCCTGATGCGATCCGGGAGCTGCTCTGCCTGTGGCGTAGACCTTGCACATTCTCAGCAGCAGGAAGTCCGGAACAACGAAATCCCATTCCCCTGCCCGCAGTGCGGCAGGATCTTATATGCTGGATAAGCAGCGATGATTAACTTCTTCCGAAATATCTGGATCAGCCTGTTCGGGAACTTCTTCGATCCTGGCGAGTTCCTGCTAGGCATCTTGCTTGGCGTATTTGCCACCTGGCTTTATGGCCGGATGGAGCCGATCAGGAATGCCATCTCGGAGTGGTCTTCTTCTCGGGTGCAGCTCGCCAACCGGCGTCAACAGAGAAGCCTGATCGAGCGCTACCTGACAGATGTCCTCGCGCGTGCCCAGCAAATGCACCTGGCAAGCCAGATCTTCACGCTGGAAGAAATAGTCATCCCACCCAAGCTGCTCGCTCCACCGCTGCCGGATGGTGAGGGGGAGAAAGAACGATCTCCCGAGGATACGCTATCGGTCCTGCCAAACCTGCCAGATTGGCAGTTTCTTTCCAGCGTGTACCAGGCCCCAACCATCGGGATCGAGGCTGCGCTGCGAGACGGAGCCAACCTGCTCATCACAGGCTGGCCGGGATCTGGCAAGACAACCGCACTCGCCTACCTGGCCACGCGGCTGGCTTTACGTGATCCGGCACTGGGGGATCTCGTCGACCTGATGCCTGTTCTGCTCCATGTGGGGGACCTCGTCCTAGACCGCGCAGCAGAGAAGGATCCCTTCAAACCCATCGAAGGGGTGATCCTGGCCCAGGCGGGCAGCGCGGGTTCATCCAAGCTTTCAAACCAGATCCAATCCATGTTTAAACGCGGCCAGTCCATACTCCTCCTGGATGGCCTGGATGAATTCAACCCACACGAAATTCCGCCCATTGCAGCCTGGTTGAAGAACCTGCTTGGGAAGTATCCAGGGCTGCGCCTCATCGTAACGGCCCATGTAGACGGTTATAACGGGTTGCCCGGGATCGGACTCACCCCCATCCCGATTGCACCTTGGAGCGACCACGACCAGATCCTGTTCCAGGAGCGCTGGTCAACTGCGTGGCAGGACCATGTTCTTCCCCAGCTTCCCAAGAGCCGCATATCCGAGATCGATCCTGCCCTGCTGATGGGCTGGATGGTGGGCTCGATGCGCGGCCTCAGCCCGCTCGAGATCACCATGCATGCCTGGGCGGCGTACATCGGTGATATTCGCGGTAACCGCAGCATCGATGCGCTCGAGTCTTATCTGAACCGCTTCATGTCCTCCGGCGAACGGAAGGCTGCCCAATCGTCAGCGTTGGCCTGGATCCACAACGGATCAGGAATCACCTCCGAACGTCACCTCAAGCGCGGGACCCCCCTGGCCGAGATGGAGGCTGCTGGAATTTTCCAACGCCACGTTCAGGGCCGGCTGACCATCTCATCCGTTAACCTCGGGGCCTACCTGGCCGCGCGCGCCCTCGCTGACGAAAACCTCCCGCTCGACAAACTCCCGCTCGGCTGGGCCCCGGGCGAGCTCATGCTGCGTTACTACGCGGCCATCAGTGACGCCACCCAGCTGAGCGAACAATTGTTAAAAGGAGAATCGGATCCACTGCAAAGTGGATTGCTCACCCTGGCATCCTGGCTGCCGGACGCCCCGCGCAAGCAGCCCTGGCGGGGCGAGGTCCTGCGCCAGCTTGCCCAAATTGCCGCCGATGGTACCCGTCCGTATGGGTTGAGATTGCGCTGCGTCCACGCCCTGGCCGCCTCGCACGAGCCTTCTGTCGCGATCCTCTTCCGCCGCTTGCTCAACTCGGACAATGCCACCAGCCGGGTCCTGGGAGGGCTTGGACTGGGCGGCCTGCGCGACGAGGAAAGCGTCCAAGATCTCATCAATACGATCAAGACCAACCGCAACCTGCACACGCGGCGCGCGGCGTGCTTGGCCCTGGCAGCGATCGGAACCGATGAAGCCCTGGAGGGCCTGGGGCATATCCTGCTGGAGAGCGACGAAGGCGTTCAAATCGCTGCTGCCGAAGCCCTGGCATGCAACCCGACCGAGGGCTTCACCATGCTGCGGGATGCAATTGAGATGAAGAACCTGCTCACCCGACGTGCTGCCGTTTTTGGCCTCGGCCGGATCCCAGAAGCCTGGGCGCTGGAAATGCTCGAGACCATCCAAACCGAGGATGACCAGTGGGTCGTCCGCGGGGCTGCGGCCGAAATCCTGAAGCAACGCCGGAACCCGCCCTGGCGGGTCGTACCCCCTGTGCGGGATCTGACCCAGCTCGGGTGGCTTAAAACCTTCGCCAGCAAGGAAGGCATGGCAATTGCCTCAGAACGAGCTGCGCTGGACCTGCTGCGCCGGGCGCTAACCAAAGGTTCGCAGGAAGAGCAAATTGCAGCGCTGGAGGCCATTGTCTGGGCCGGCGCCAATGACCTATCGTTAGAATTAAACCAGGCTTTGAAGTCTACCCAACCCCATCTAAGGGATGCCGCGTTTGAAGCTTTGAGCCAGATGCGGGCTTCAGGGGTCGAATTGCTGAATTGAACACCAACCCTTACGATCGGGGTTGAACGTGCTGGATGGAAGGCTCGCCTCTCAATCGAAACAAAACGGCCGGCACATGAGCCGGCCGTTTATATTTTCGCGTGCAGGATGGGTCTAAGCTTCAGGAATGAATGCCTGCAAGTGGGTTTTCAGACGCTCCTCAGCCGTGTGGGCTGGGAGCCCAACGACTGAAACGATTTTATCCAGCCCTCGTTCGCCGGCAACGATCTCGATCGCATTCTTACGTACGGAGAGCGCCTTGGCCAGGAATGCGATTAAAGCCTTGTTCGCTTTCCCGTCCACCGGCGGGGCGGCAACTCGGATCCGGATGGTTCCATCGTCCAGGACCCCGCCGAATTCGGTCTTCCGCGCCCGCGGGGTAACCCGGATGGTCAATGCCGCGCCCTGCTCCCCGGCGGAAAGTTTGAAAGCTCGTTTCACCTGGGTCTGCTTCATGACAGGATCCCTCGGAGCAGCCTGCTTACGATGTCAAGCAAGATCAACAGCACCAGCGGGCTGAAATCCAAACCACCCACCGGGGGCAGGATGCGCTGGATCGGTGCTAGAAGAGGTTGTACGATCCCGTCCAGGAAGCTGCGCACCGGGTGGAAAGGGTCGAGGATGTAGCTCAAGATGACATCGGCGATGATCAAGAGCGAGAGCGCTGCAGTTACGATGGTGATCGCGTTTCCAAGCGTGGACAAAGTTTGCCTGCCTTTCAAGAACCAGCAACCATTGTACCGCAAGCATGACCGTGCTTCTACACCTCGGGCGCGAAGATAGCCCGCCCAAGCCGCACCATCGTCGCCCCTTGCTCGATGGCAATCTCAAAATCATCCGACATCCCCATAGAAAGTTCAGGCAGTTTGCAGTTGAACTGAAGCTCCAGCCGATCTCGGAGTTGGCGCAGCCGGGCGAACGACCCCCGAACTTCCTGGTCGGAGGCACCCAGCGCTGCCATGGTCATCAAGCCCCCGACGTGTAGATTGGGAAGGTCGAGAATTTGTTGGAACTCGCCGAGAAACTCATCCCGGTTCGAACCTTCTGGGAAGTTCCACCCCGCCTTGGTCCCCTCTCCGGAGGTGTTGAGCTCAAGCAGGACGCGTAATGGACCACCACCCTCGGCCTGGTACCGGTCAAGACGGCTGGCGATCTTCAGCCGATCGACCGAATGCACCCAGGCAAATTGGCCGGCGACGTCACGCGCCTTGCGGCTTTGTATCTTTCCCACCATGTGCCACTGAGCATCAACAAGGTCTTTGAGCGCTGACTGCTTTGGGAGCGCTTCTTCGACACGGTTCTCACCGAAATCGCGCTGCCCGCACTCATAGGCGGTGCGAACGACCTGGGCCGGATGCGACTTTGTGATTGCCACCAACCGAACCGACTCGGGTTTCCTGTCGCTGCGCAGGGCCGCCTCGGCGATGCGCTCCAGGACCGAACGATAATTGACCTCGATTGCTGCAGGATCGATATTCATCACTGCTCTTAGACAGGAAGCAGGCTGAGCACGGCCGCAAAACGGCCAGTCCGGCCACGTTCTGCACGATGAGAGAACCATTCCCCGGTCGTGCAGGCGGTGCAGATGCCTGCGACTTCAACCCGGTTCACGCCCGTGTCTTCAAGCTGGCTCAGATTTGCTGACCATAGGTCGAGGGTTTTGTGCCCGTCCCCGTGAAAGTGAGCATCTGCCCTTTCGCCAAGGGCCTGCTTGAAGGAAGCGTAAACGTCATCCCCGACTTCATAATGATCAGGACCGATGGAGGGTCCAATGCCGGCCACGATATCCCCCGGATCGGTCCCAAATGCATCAACCATGCCCTGGACCGCGGCCCGCGCAGCCCGCGCGAACCGTACCCAACCACCCTGCGTGAGCCAGGCCGATTGCATGCTGGACGGGGTCGTAGAGCATGATCGGGACGCAGTCCGCAAAGCGCATCAGCAGGGTGAGCCCAGGGCGGTTGGTCAGGATGACATCCGCCTTCGTATACGCCTGGCCACCCCGCGGCGCTTCGGCGATCGCGACCTGTGCAGAATGAACCTGCCACACTTCGTATAGCTCGCTTGGATTGAGGGAGAGGGCTTCGATGATGCGCCGCTGATTCTCCTGCACGCGGGCAGCCGCATCCCCAACCGTGCCACCCACATTCAGGGAACGCCACGGATCGGGGCTTACGCCTCCCTGGCGGGTGAAGATCCCGTGCCGCAGTGGCGCTCCACGGAGGAGGTCAAATTGATAGTATTTCAGGGAGCCGGAAACACCAGGCTGCATGTGCCCAGTTTATCACGCTGGTGGGTGATCGACCTGGCTAACCCAGCTCCTCGCTCGCGGCCAGCTTTGCAGCCACGAGCGTGCGGGTTTCCTGCATCGCTTCCTCGACGTATGGATACGCCAACCAGACGTTGGATAAACCGAAGAGCATGCCGGTCAATGTACGGAGAAGGGGTGTGCTCTCACGCATCCCGAAGCTAAACAGGGGAAAGATGGAAAGCAATTGTGAGGTCCCGTCTCAGCGCGATTGGAACGATTCCCACCACGAACCACAGCCAGATCGACATGGGTCTCAGCCGGCGGCGGACCAAGCCGAACAACAGCCCACCGAGCAGGATCGAGCCGTATATGGCGACATCTCGCTCGCAGAGGGCGACTTTATACCCGACCTCGGCATCCCCGGTATATGTCCGCGCGACGCGCAGGTCGCCGGGGGGTATGGCGGAAACCTGCTCGAAGGTGATCCCCTCCACCCCTGCTAGTTCGAGCGGGTATGCAGGCTGCTCGCCGAACAGGAACCAGGAGCGGTAGGGCAGCTGGTGGCAAAGTGGCGAATAGATCGTATATATCCAGCGCGCAGGCCGTTCAACGCCTGCTCGCAACAGCACCGGGGCAAGGAAAGGTAGACCAACGTAGAGCAGCACTAGAAGGTTAAAAATGCTGAGCCAACGACGGGAGATCGCGTACAGGAGCTTGTTGAGGAAGACAGCACTGTCGCGAGACACGGTAGAGGACTGCGGCTTGAGTTGGGAGGAGGAATCCGCTGCAGCCTTGAGCGCAACTTTCAGGTTGAGCTCTTCGATTGGGGCTTCCAGGGTGTACGGGCCTACCTCCAGGACGGGAATGCGTTCAAAGTAGCGAGCCAATAAGGCGGGATCTCGCTCGATATCAACTTCGACCAATTCGTGCGGGTGTTCCCCGGCCAGCTTTCCAAGCATTTCCTTCGCTTGCTCGCACAGCTCACAGCCCTGGCGCGTGTAAAGTTTGATACGGACGGTGCTCACAGGCCTAAATCCTCCAGGTAGCCATCCAACTGCCCCTCGGTCATGATGCCGATGTGCACGACACGGATGACGCCCTCTGGATCGACAAAAATCGAGGAGGGGTAGCCCCGAATGCGGTACAAATCCTGGATCCTGCCACCCGGATCAAGCAAGATTGGAAAGGTCAGCCCCAGGCTTTCTTTAAAAATTTCTACATCCTCGACCGGGTCATCGAAGTTAATCCCCAATACAGCCAGGCCCCGGGTGCCGTAGTCCTCAAAGCGTGCCTGCAGCAAGGGCATCTCTACTACGCATGGACCGCACCATACCGCCCAAAAGTTGAGCAGGACCGTCTGGCCTTGATAATCCTGCAGGCTAACTTTGCCGGCGTCCACCGACTCAAGCGTCCAGGCCGGGGCAAGCGATCCGACCTCCGGAGCTACGGATAAACCGCTCGAACTCGAGCTTCCAGTTGCCGTTGGTGCGGGTGTGGCATCTTTCTCAGGAAATCCAAAAAGGATAATCAGCGTGAAGGCTGCCCCAACGAGCAAGCCGATGGTGAGCAGGTACAGCTGCTTGCGGACGGTCGGGCGAGCGGTCATGCGCGTGAGCTAGAGGCCGAAGTCGACAAAGAACCCGAACTGCGCGAGTCGTTCGAGCGTTCCGGTCAGGAGCATCACGCCGACGATGACCAGGATGACGCCGGTGACGTAGGAGAGGATACGTACAGCCTTGCCATACCGGCGCATGAGTTCCGCCACCCGGCCAATGCCAAGGGCAGCGAGCAGGAAGGGGACGGCCAGGCCAACCGAATAAGCGGAGAGCAGCACCACCCCTTCTGTAATCCTGGCGCTGTTTAATGCCATGGTGAGTACGGCGCCCAGCACTGGTCCAACGCAAGGCGCCCAACCGGCTGAGAAGAAAACGCCCATCAACGCTGACGAAAGATAACCAAGCCCCGGGTTTGGCTCGACCTGCCGCCGGGTGTCGTAATCCAGGAAGGGGATGGTGATCAAACCCATCGTGTGCAATCCAAACACGATCACCACCAAGCCGCCGATACGCGCCAGCCACGTCCGCACATCATAAAGCAGCGCACCTAACGCCGAAGCAGCCGCACCGAGCAGGATAAAAATGATGCTGAAACCAATCACGAAGGCCACACCGTGGCTGAAGGTAACCCAGCGGTTGTCAACCACCTCACCGGACGGGCTCACCGACCGGCCACCCAGGTAACCGATGTATGCGGGGACAAGCGCCAGCACGCACGGGGAAAGGAAGGACAGCAAACCGGCCAGCGCAGAGATCCCGATGCTGTATGGATTGATTCCGAGGTTGCTGATGTCCATCGATTACCGTCCTCCAGGAGCAGACCGGATGTACCTGGCTTTAATGCTCAGCCAGATCCATGAAGCATAACCCAACCCCCCGGGAGCATCAAGTGTGCGAGCTTACAGTTGGCCGCGAGGAAATCGAGTCACAAGCGCAAGCGGCGAAGGCGCAAACTGTTGCTGACGACGAAGATCGAACTGAAGGACATCGCGCCTGCTGCCAGCATCGGGTTGAGCAAGCCCAGTGCGGCACTGGGGATGAGCAGCACGTTGTAGATCAAGGCCCAGAACAGGTTCTGGCGGATCGTCCGCAGCGTTGCGCGTGATAGCTTGATCGCCCGCTCTACGCCGCGCAGATCCCCGCTCAGAAGCGTGATCGGTGCGGCGGCGATGGCGACATCCGTTCCCGTTCCGATGGCGATGCCAACATCTGCCTGGGCTAACGCCGGGGCGTCGTTGATCCCATCCCCAACCATGGCCACGATCTTACCCGCCTCTTCGAGCTCTTTGATGACGTTCACCTTATCTCCGGGCAGAACCTCGGCCCGCACCAGGGAATTGCGGCTTCCACCTGGGTCCTGGATCCCAACGCTCGCGGCAATTGCCTCGGCCGTCGCCAGGTTATCCCCGGTAATCATCCCAACTTCCAACCCGAGCGATTTCAAGGATTCGATCGCCTCCTTCGAACCCTCCTTCAACGAATCGGCAATCCCAAGCACTGCCGCTGGGACACCGTCGATGACGGCGATCACGGCTGTCCTGGCCTGGGATTGGATCTTGGCCACGCTCTCACCGATCGAGGCCGCCGGGATGCCTTCCGATGCGAGCATCTTGAGCGAGCCTACCATGACCCCATGCCCGTCCACCTGGGCCTTAATTCCCTGGCCTTCGATGGCCTGGAAGCCGACCGGCTCCGACAACTGGAGATCACGCTCGGTGGCTGCGGCAACGATCGCATCTCCCAGGGGGTGTTCCGACCCACGTTCCGCGCCAGCGGCGAGCGCAAGGACCACATCGGCCTCAAAGCGATCGTCCAGGATGATGACATCGGTCACCGTCGGCTGGCCGCGCGTGATGGTGCCGGTTTTATCAAGCACGACGGTCGTCAGGCTGCCCGCCCGCTCGAGCGCTTCCGATGACTTGAACAGGATGCCGCTGTTTGCTCCTCGGCCAGTGCCCACCATCACCGCGGTAGGTGTCGCCAGGCCCATGGCACATGGACAGGCGATGACCAGGACCGCAACCATGTTGATCAGGGCGCGCGTGAAGGCCGAGATCTCCCCGGTTGGCGGCGGCGCCAGGAAGTACCAACCGAGAAAAGTTAGCAGGGCGATCCCGATTACGACCGGGACGAAGACCTCTGAGACCTTGTCAGCCAGCCGCTGGATGGGCGCCTTGCTCCCCTGCGCTTCCTCGACGAGGCGGATGATCTGCGCCAGGGCCGTATCCTTGCCGATCTTGAGCGCTTCAAATTTCAGCCGGCCGAGCTTGTTAACAGTCGCTCCAACCACCGCATCCCCGGGACCTTTCGCGACAGGCATCGATTCGCCGGTCAACATCGATTCATCGATCGAGCTGCGACCTTCGACCACAACCCCATCGACCGGGATCCGCTCCCCAGGCCGGACGATGACCAGGTCGCCGACCTGGACGGCGTCAGCAGGGATATCCTGTTCTTCCCCATCCCGGAACACGCGTGCCGTTTTCGGACGCAAACTGAGAAGTTTCTTGATCGCCTCGCTCGTCCTGCCCTTGGCGCGTGCCTCCAGGAATTTACCGAGGACGATCAGGGTGATGATGACCGCAGCAGTCTCGAAGTAGACGTGGCCCGGGATCCACCCCAAGAGGACCGGGATGGAGTAGAAATAAGCCGCCGACGACCCCATGGCGATCAACACATCCATGTTGGCGGCCCGATTCCTGAGCGCTTTGAAAGCGCCATCGTAGTACTGGCCACCCACGAGGAACTGCACCGGCGTGGCCAACACGAGCATGAGCCAGTTCAACCACCCTGCGTGCTGCATGGCTGCCGGCAGCAGCCCGAGATCGCGGAGCATGGACAGCGTGAAAAGCGGGAGCGTGAAGAGCACGCCGATGATCAGCAAGCGGCGCTGATGATTGATCTCGGCCTCCCGTGCAAGGCGTTCGACATCCTCCTGCCCTGCATCGGCCGCAAACAACTCAAACCCGGCCTGCTCCACGACCCGCCGGAGGTCATTCTGGCTGATCGCGGTGGGCAGGTAACGGACGCGCGCTTTTTCTGAAGCGAGGTTCACGGATACTTCCACAACGCCTGTCTGCTCCAGCAGGGTTGTTTCGAGTCGTGCTGCGTCATTGGAATCGGCCAGGCGCCGCAGGTTCAGCTCGGCTTCACCGAGTGCGACGTCATATCCAGCTCGCCGGACGCGTTCGATCAGCGCACCCTGATTAACCCTTTCAGGGTCGTAGGAGACGCTGGCTCGCTCAGAGGCGAGGTTGACGCTGGCAAAACTCACGCCGTCCAGTTTCTTTAAGGTTCGTTCGACGGTCGAGACACAGTTTGCGCAGGTCATCCCCGTGATCGGGAGGGTGAGGTCCTTCGTAGTTGCTGCCACGCTGCTCAAAGTTCCTTCCTGTTAAGCCAGGACTGGTGGATAGTTGATCTCCTTCAGAAGGGAGACGATTTGCGACTCATCAGCCGGCGGTTCGAATTCAACGGTGACCTCACGTTTATCCTGGAACGCTTCGACACGCTGTACGCCCTGCAAGTCGGACAGTTCCATCTGGATGGTGTGAACACAGTGACCGCACGAGATATTGGGAACGCTGTAGGTTATCGTCGTCATGGCTAATGCCTCCTTGGTTGACGGCTAGACTTTGGTCGCCATTTCATAGACTTCCATGATTTCCTTGAGAACGCGCTCACGTTCTTTCTGATCCTCCCCGCGCACTGCCGTGATCAAGCATGAGTGGAGATGGTCGTCGAGCACCCGGGTGCTGACCTTGTTGAGCGCAGCCTGGATGGCCTGGATTTGACGCAGCATATCGATGCAGTAGGCATCATTTTCAACCATCCGGGTAACACCCCGCACGTGACCTTCAATGCTCTTCAATCGGCGTAACGTATCCTCGCGGTCCATCGGCTTCATTCCTTTATCCCCCCCCCAGGGGGGTGGGTATAGGAATGATACCTGAACCTTCAGGCTGTGGTCAAGGGGGCTTCACGTTCCGTGGATGAGGTGGCCGGTGGTCTCCATGCCCCTGGCGAGCTCAACCAGGTCCTCAACCTTCATCGAAGGGGGCGCATTCACACTCGGGGGTGGAAGCGCATGTTCAAGCGTGGCCAACCAGCGCCCCGAGCGCGCGCAGGTCCTCCGGGTAGCGCTCGGGACGGGCGCCGACGCTCTGCCATGCAAACCCGTCCAGCGTGTGCGCCCATTCACGATAGGGAACCATGTCAGGAGTCCTTGAGAGCGTGACGAGCGCGCTGAGGTACACGGGCAAGCCCGGCGGAAACCAGGCACGTGCCTGCTTAAGATACGCTTTGCTGTCCTGTGTATTGAACACAAGCCAGAGCGGAAGCAGGTCGTGGCGCAGGACCGTCCCCGGTGCGTACTGGGTGAACATCTCGATTAACACGCCCTTTGGTTCCACGCCATGCCGCTCCAGTTGCTGCAGGTGCGCGTGGTAGGCAAGCGTCGAATAATCATGTGGATGATCGAATCGCAGTGCCTCGAATCCAAAACCTGCATCCCGTGCAAACGCCACCAATGCACTGCCGAGCCCGTCCACGCTCCCCCATTCCGACTCGGGCGCCCTGGCTGGGCTTTGACCCACCAACCGCCACCCCCCACGATGGGATGAGCCGCGCGCAGCCAGGAAACGATCGATGCGCTCACTGCCCGAAATGAACTCCTCGGCTGGAATTCCTCCCCAGCCTCCGACCTGCAGGTTCAAACGATCCCCGAGGTCGTACTGCAGCCAGCGGGCCTGGCAGTCAAGATAGATAATCGTCCCACCCGGCTTGAGGTGGTTGCGGATGAAGCGCCGGTACCCCTCCGGCAGGCTGATTAACTTCAGGCGCAGGTGTGCCAGGTATGGGGTCAACCAACCGTCGTGGACGGGGTCAAAATGGGCGACAGCAGCCAGGTCATCGTTCCGTATCAGGATGGCCTGTGCAAGGGGTGCGACCCGATCCAGGTAGCTTGAAAGCTCGTCGTCGGGCGTACCACCGGCGACACCGAGGATGAAGGGCTGTGGGAGGAACGGCGCTCCGAGCAGCGCAGCCAGGTGTGCCGCCGCACCTCCCAGGGCAGATCCAATGATGACCGCATCAAATTGATGCTGAAGTCCCGTGTAATCCAGCAGGCGCTCTGATATGAGCTGGTCTGTCTGCAGACCCTGCCAGGCTTCCGGGTTTGAGCGCGCCACGTGCCACCCTCCAGGCCGCCAACCGTCGAATCACGGGAAGCGGCAGAGCCTCGAGGGCATGCATCCGCAATCCGCTCAAATGGGTTGAGCGGGAATACCTGCTCCGGCTCTCCCCTGATCCACGCGCCGAGCAGCCTGGTTATGGTTGGTGAGGCGGATTCCGAACTTTCCATCGCGGGAAATGCGTCTGTCACGTTCGTCGGGCCGCCAGGAGTGGTCGCTCAGGACGCATGGCCGCCTGCTTTGAGCTGATCGGCCCGCTCCCGGAGCTGACCTCTCAGGGTGTCGACATCGGCTGGAACCCCAACCGCTGCCAGTCCAAGAACGATCGCCCCCAGCACCCACGCGATGACGCAGATACTGATGATGGCGGTGTGGAGGGAAGCCCGCACTGCGATCAAGCCTGCCAGCCATGGAGCGAGCGCTGCACCCGCGTTCTCAATGAACTGCTCCACCGCCAGCGCTGTGCTGCGCACCTCGGGCAGGGTGATGTCATACACCGTAGAAATGACATTGGCTGAAGCGAAGGGGATAAAGAGCGCGGTCAGGATCATCATGGCCATGAACAATCCCCTGTTTTCGATCGGCACATTCATCGTCATCGTCATCAACACTGCACCCAGGAGCACGGCACCCATGGATACAAGCAGCCTGCCGCGCGGCGTCCGCTTGAACGCGGCATCGCCAAGCGAGCCTCCGATGAAATACCCCGCCGCAAGCACGAGCACGGCTGGTCCAAGGGTGAGCAAGATTTCGCTCTCCTCGAAGCCACGCTCGACCTCAAGGTAGCGAAAGAACCAGAATGTGATGACGTTCCAGGGAAATACACCGATAAAGCCCTGCAAGAAGACCAGCAGCATCGTCCGCTTCTTGAAGAGATCCAAGGCAACCCGCCGGTCAAATTTGAAAACTCCGACCTCCACCAGGCCTTCCAATTCCGGCTCGCTCGCGCCACGCGGCGCATCCCGGATGCCAAGCAAGATGACCAGGGCCAGCACCAGGCCTAGCGAACCGGTGATGTAGAAAATTGCCCGCCAGCCAATGCTCCCGGATAAAAACGTGGCAGCGACCAGGCCGATCAGGTAACCAAGCGGCTGGGCAAGCTGCAGAAAGCCGTAGACCTTCCCGCGCACCTGGGGTCCAAAATAGTCGGACATCAAGCTGTACAGCCCGGGATAACTTGAGTCATCGATCCCGGTGGAGGCGCGTGAAGCAGCAAAGAGCGGGAATGTGGGTGCGATGGCACTTAACCAGGTGGTCGATCCCCAGATGGCGGAAGCGAGTGCCAGCAGCTTGGCGCGTGAATAGCGGTCGTAGAGGTATCCCCAGATGGGGTACAGAAAAGCCCCCACCAGCAGTGCTCCGGTCACAATTGCACCCATCGCGGCCTCATCGATGTTGAAGGTGGCCATAATCGGGCTCGTCAGAGGCGCGATGAGCAGCCGGTCGGATTGGTGCAGGAGCATGAAAAGAAAAAAGACGCTCAGGACAAACCAGCGATGACGTTTGCGTTCTTGCATGTACGCCCTCCAGTGAGTCAGGTTGAAGGCTGGGGAGGCTGGAAGTGATGGCCCTCCTCTGCTTGAGGTTCGTCTCGCAGCAGCTCTATGGCATGGGGCAGGACAGGCAGGATGGATTCGAGGTTCTCTTTTGCCGCCCGGGGCGATCCAGGCAGGTTGACGATCAAGGTCTTTCCCCGCATGCCGGCCTGTGCCCTGGAGAGCATGGCGTGAGGCGTTTTGCGCAAACTTGCATACCGCATAGCTTCGGGGATCCCGGGCGCCAGGCGGTCTATCACCGCCAGCGTCGCTTCAGGAACCATGTCGCGCGGCGCAAAACCTGTGCCGCCCGTCGTAAGGATCAGGTCGACATCACCCGCGTCACACCACTTCGATTAATTGCTGCTCGATACTCGCCTGGTCATCCGAGAGGAGCGCTTCATCCCTGACAACCCAGCCCTGCTCCTCAATGATCTCCTTGAGCACCGGGCCGGAGAGGTCAGGCCGCTCACCCCGAGCAGACCGGTCGGAGGCCGTTAGCAGGCAGACCCTCATCCAATCACCTTTCCAAGCACGAAGAGCGCCATCTTCTCACAATTGAGCTTCTCGTAGAAGTCCAGCGCATCCGAGTTGTCATGCGTTACGAGAAGATAGTACTTCAGGCAGCCCTTCGCCTGCAATCGGAGCTCCAACTCATCCATTAAGGCTCGGCCCAGGCCTTGCTGGCGGTAGGCAGGAGCCACGGCCAGGTGGTAAACCATGCCGCGCCTGCCATCGAATCCACCCAGGACGGTGCCGAGCAGTTGTCCATCCTGTTCGGCAACCAGGAACAAATCAGGATCCCGTTCCAGCTTCTTAAGAATTTCCTGCGGCTCATCCGAGGGTGAAAGATTGATCCCAGGGCCGGCGGTCTCCCACAATTTGCGCACCGCAGCATAATCAGCCTCGAACGCAAAGGTTCGGATGTTCACTTTGTCCTCCCTCCCCTAGCAGAACGCTGCGCGAACATGGTTGTTCGCGCAGCGCAGTTTCGTTACCAGGAGTAAGGCCACGACTTCACGAAGCAGCAGATCTCACTCGCTGTCGTTGCCGACCAACGGTTTCCACTCCCCATGTATCCCGTCTTCGGTGACCCCGAAGTACACGCGGATGCCCTCCGGCGTTCGCTGCGCCAGGTCATACCGGGCACGCTTCCCCCGCTTTTGCTCCGAAACCACCCCCAGGTCTCCCAACCCAGGCGATCTTTGCCTTGGTGAGATCGGCGGGCAGCTTGCGGTGCTCAGAGATGGCGTAATGCCAGAGCCTGCGGGCCGAGGTCTGCGTCACATTCTTGACCATGTTGCCATTGCGCAGGTCACGCATCGTGTAATAAGCGACCCCGTCGCGTTCGACGACATCTGCGATCTCGACTCCGGTCCGGGGCGGTTGTATGCCAGCCCGCCCATCGGCATGGGGCTCAGCTTTCGTCGGCTCTTCCTTGATTGCCGGCTGGCGGGCGCGCTGGACAAGAGCCACGATCTCATCCCGGACCGCCAGGCCGGTATCTCCCTCGTCCCGGACGTAGACCTTGTTGTCATCCACCGCGTAGGGCGGGTCATCGCCACGCGGGACGATCACGCGCAGGATGGTTTTCCCGTGGGTCTCGGTCGAGTCCACCTGGACATCGAGCGGCGGGCTGATGCGTTTGCTCAGCTCCTTCTGGAGCTGCTTGACGGCAGCTTGAGGTTTCGCCACACCATCGGGGTCCTTCTTCATATCCTCCGAGATGACCAATGTAAAGCGTCCCGCCGTTGGTATTGGCGAAGGCGCACACGTCGGCGATGATTGCGTACAGCCGACCACCGCGCACGGTCATGCTCTCGTGAAAATCCTGGTTGATGGTTGGGCCATCTTCTCTTGCCTGCTGGATGAAGTCGAAGCGCGTCTCGGCTTCGGCTGCCGGCCAGTAGGGCTGCGTCCGTGCGAAGTCGTTGCTCTCGAAAAGGTTGAGCAAGGCTTCGAACGAAACGTCGTCGAGTAACACCCGCGTCGCGCGATCACCGATGCCGAGGTTCTTCTTGTTACGAGGATCCGGCCGCAGGCGATGTGCATCGGAACCCTGGATGCAGTGCATGCGGCGTGGGTATTCCGGTTTCGTGCCATAAAAGAATGCCGCGGTGGAGCGCCGCCCGCTTGTACCCAGGTCGGTGACTTCTAATGCATGCAGGTGCTGATCCTGTGTGTAGGCAATCTTCGTTTGCCCACCAAATCCGTAGCCGCGCATCGCGACGCCGTTCGTTGAATTGGCGTGTGCAGCAATTGCCATACCGCCTGCATCGTGGATCATGCGGTATGCCGTGAGCACGTCAGCGGTCGCGCCCACGGTAGATGACCCCAGATCAAGGCTCTCGGCAGGAATATTCAGGTTGAGCAGCAGGTGCTCGATCTCGCGAATGGATTTGTCCTGGGAGAAAATCCCCAGGATGTGGAAACCGAGCGTCGCGGTGAATTCAAATCCTGGCAGGACCAGAATTTTTTCGAAAAGGCGGCGGTAGGTTGCCAGCCGGCTCTTTTCTTCCTCGGTCAGCCGTTTAAGGCCCTCGAGCAGTTTGAGTTGTTCTACGTCCTCCATCATCTGCCGGTACCCGGCGACGGTGTTGTGATCGGTGAAAGCGATGATATCCAACCCCCTGGCTTCGCTGCGGTGAAGCAGGTCAAGGTAGGTTGCGTCCGGCTCCTGATAATCGCTCGAAGCGGGGGTATGTAAGTGCAGATCCATCAATTTCCATTGACGTGATCCGCCGGTGCGTCCTCTGTTTCTTGCCACGAGACAAAAGTCTCCTCTCTAGTATTTATGCAGGGGGTTGGTTATCCCCTGCTTGGTTTATCTGTTGTCGAAGTATTTCAAATAGACGGTCGGGCGAATATGGTTTTTGCAGGAATGCGTTCGCCCCGCGCGCCATGGAGCGTTCTTCGTAATCCATCCCGGAGGTCATGACGACCACCATCTCCCGTGTTTGCTCGTCTCTGCGGATATCCTGGAGCAGATCCAATCCATCGACCTCAGGCAGGATGCAGTCCATCAAGAGCACATCCGGCGATTCGCGCCGGGCAACGTCCAGGATATCGCCCAGCGTGGGAGCTTCGATGACCTCGAACCCATCCAGCTCGAGCAGCGTCCGCAAGAGGGAGAGCATCGTGCGGTCATCATCGACGAGCATCACGCGTGCCATGATAACGGGGTTTCCTTCGTGCGCGAGGTGATCCGGTCACAAATTGGGGTCATGTGGCGGATTTTTTCGAACGGGGTTTGTTTTTTGAACTGGCTACTTTTTGCGGTTTGGGCTGCTGGCGCCGGCCAGGTCCTTTCTTGGGAGCCCCAGGCTTGGGCTTACCCCCGTTCTTTTTCGGCTGCAGCGCAGCTTCGAAAACGTCGTCAATGGTGTCGACGAATACGAAGTGAATGTCCTTCTGGACTTCTTCGGGTACATCAACAAGGTCGATTTCGTTCCTCTTCGGCAGGATGACAGTTTTCAAACGGGCACGGTGTGCGGCGAGCACTTTTTCCTTTACGCCACCGATCGGCAATACCTTCCCACGCAAGGTGATCTCCCCCGTCATCGCCAGGTCGGATCGAACAGGCCGGCCGGTTGCGAGGGATGCCAGCGCAGTTGCCATTGTTACCCCTGCCGAGGGACCATCCTTCGGCTGCGCGCCGGCTGGGACATGCAGATGGAGGTCGTGCTTCTCCCAGTATTCATCCTCCACGCCGAGCTTCTTCGATCCAGCTCGAACGAAAGAAAGTGCTGCCTGGGCAGATTCCTGCATGACCTGCCCCAGGGAGCCGGTAAGCTGGAAGTTGCTTTTCCCCGGCATGGCGGTCGCCTCGATGAAGAGCACATCCCCACCCGCCGCCGTGTATGCCAAACCTGTGGCGACGCCAGGGATCGAGGTGCGTTCGTTTAGCTCGTCCTGGCCGAAATACCTCGGCTTCTTGAGATATTCCCGGACTTTCGCCTCGGTTACCTTTACCTTCTTCGATTTTCCCTCGGCGATGAGCGTCGCAACTTTCCGGCAGATGCTGCCAAGTTCACGTTCGAGGTTGCGGACACCGGCCTCGCGAGTATAGGAACGAATGACCACCTGGATCGCCTTGTCGGTGAAACTGACCTCGCTGTCCTTTAACCCATTCTCTCGAATCTGGCGCGGCAGGAGGTAGCCTCGGGCGATGGCGATCTTCTCGCTTTCCGTGTAGCCAGCCAAACGGATGACTTCCATGCGGTCCAGCAATGGGGCGGGGATCGTCTCGAGCCAATTGGCGGTGGTGATGAACATGACCTGAGACAAATCGAAGGCAACTTCCATATAGTGATCCCGGAATTCCCGGTTCTGCTCCGGGTCCAGCACTTCCAGCAGTGCTGAAGCTGGGTCGCCACGGAAGTCCTGGCCCATCTTGTCAACTTCGTCGAGCATGAAGACCGGATTGCGGGTTTCCACCCGGCGCAGCGCTTGCAGGATGCGGCCAGGCATGGCGCCGATGTAGGTCCGGCGATGCCCGCGGATCTCGGCTTCGTCGTGCACCCCACCCAGGGAAATTCGGATGAACTCGCGTCCCGTGGCGCGGGCGATGGACCGGCCGAGCGAGGTCTTGCCCACGCCGGGCGGTCCGATGAAGCACAGGATGACGCCTTCGCGTTCACGGCGGATGAAGTCGACCTGTGCTGCTTCTCCATCCTGCTGATTTGAGCCACGCTCAATGCGCAGCTTTCGTACAGCCAGGTATTCGAGTATGCGTTCCTTGATATCCTCCAATCCATAGTGATCCTCGTCCAGCACCTGGCGGGCATGGGCGAGGTCCAGGTTGTCCGGGCTTACCTTGTCCCAGGGCAGCGAAGCCAACCAATCGAGGTACGTACGAATGACGCCGTATTCGGCCGCGGCCGTGGGAAGCTTGGCCAGGCGGTCCAGTTCTCGCCGGGCCTGCTTTTCCGCTTCCTGCGGCATGTTGGCCGCATCAATGCGCTTGCGGAACTCCTCAATTTCAAGCGTTTGCTCATCCGACTCACCCAGCTCACGCTGGATCGCTTTCAGCTGCTCACGCAGGAAGTAGTCCCGTTGAACTTTTTCAATTTCGGTCCGAGCTTCCTGTTGGATCTGCTGGCCGAGCGAGAGCACCTCGACCTCCCGGCTCAGCAGCCCGTTCAGCACTTTCAATTTTTCGATGGCCGAGTTGATCTCCAGGATCCGCTGCCCGTCCACAAGGTCCATCCGCTGGTAGTTCGCCAGCGTATAAGCCACGTAGAGCGGGTCTTCCAGCAGCAGGATCCCGCCCACAATCTCACGTGGCAGCGTAGGACCCAATTCTGCAATTTGCTGGAATAGGTCTTTCGCAGCCCGCACCTGCGCTTCGATCTCGACTCCCTCTTCAACTGTTTCCGGGGTGAGATGGATCGAAGCGGTGAGGTAAGGCTCCAGGCTGTGGAACTTACCCAGCTTGAAGCGGGCCAGCCCACGGGCGATGAGCCGGATCGTCCCATCTGGCGCGCGAAACAGGCGCTGCACGGAAGCTACCGTGCCGTATCCAAACAAGTCTTCCGGTCCGGGAAGTTCAAGCTCTGGGTTCTTTGCGGCTACCAGGCCGATCAGGCGGTGCCCAGAGACGACGTCATCGACCAGTTTGATCGAGCGTGCCTGGCCGATGTTCAGCGGAGTTGCTGTATGGGGGTAGACAATGATCCCGCGCAGGGGCAGGATGGGGAGTTCATCGGGGATTTCGAAATGTTCGCCTGTCTCAAGCAGCGATACGTCGTCTTCCCCCTCGTTGCTGTCATCTTGCACATATATCGTCGACGAAAGATCGTCCATACTCTACCTAGAATTCTACTCGTTGCATGCTTCATGCCCGTTATGTTGGCCATTCTCTCGTCCCCACATCATCAACCAGGCAGGAAGCCCGATCCGCTATTCCTCGATCTTGATTGAGCGTGGTCCTGCCTTCGGAAGGACGACCCGCAGGAAGCCATCGCTGTACACAGCCTCAATCCGGGAGGAGTCCACCGGTGAGGGAAGCCGGACCTGGGTCACAAACTCCCCGTAATCGATTTCCATCCGGTGGTACGCTTGGTGCTGCTGGCTCCCTGCCCTCAGCCCCTGGATGGTGATAATCTGCTCATCATATGTGACGCTGAACTCCGCACCACGCATCCCGGCGATCTCGACCAGGATCAGGAATGCATCTTCGCGTTCCATCAGGTCGGTCGGCGGCCGCCAGGTGTTTGAACGGCGGTCGGACTCCCATCCAAGTGACCGCAGCGGATCACGGATCCAGGAATCATCATCCCCCATAGATTTAAAAGTAAGCGTAAGCCGGTTTTCGTGTTCGGGGGTCATGCCTTTGACCTTCAATCGATGTAATTTGGGAACTTGATGCATTCTACCACAGGGGGAATTGCCCTGATAGCGGGCTCAGGGTGTGGAACAGCTTGACATAAAGTATATTTGGCGCATCATCCATCCTGCTGTACAATGTCGAAAGGTAGCGCGCCTCGCTTGAGCGAAAGGGGCGCGCATGCCGGGAGGAGCCCATGGATCACCTCGATCTACTTCAATCGGTCGAGCTTTTTGAGGGCGTTACCCAGGAAGAATTGGAACTGCTCGCCGGCATCTGCCGGACCCAGAACTACCCACCGGGTGAAGTCATCACTTCGCAAGGTGAGACTGGGGATGAGATTTTCATCGTCCAGGAGGGCTTCGTCGAGGTCATCCGCAGTGAGATCACTCCAGGAGCTGGGCCGCGCACGGTCGTCAATCTGGGTCAGGGCCAGATTTTCGGCGAGATGGCACTTGTTGATCATGGCCCCCGCTCAGCGACGATCAAGGCGGCCTCCGATCCAACCTCCGTGCTTGTGATCACGCGTGAGGACTTTGAGCGTGTGTGCGAGCAGAATTATCACCTCGGATTCACCGTCATGCGCAACATCGCGGCTGACCTGTCGTTCAAACTCCGCCACCGCAACCTGACGGGTCGTTGAGAGGCGAATCATGGCCGCTATCTACAAAGTCAGCTACGTTGTCAGCGGGGCGGCTCACCCAGGCGCCATCCTCAATACCGGGCGCAGGCCGAAGAAAGGCGACCTCGTCACCCTGGGGACGCGGCCGTACCAGGTCGTCGAAGTCATCGACCTGATCCCCCCGCGCGGTGAATTCCGTTATCTCCATGCGACGGTAAAACCAGCAGATTCGAACGGGGCCGCCTGAGTTCTAGAGGTCGACGGTCATGCCATCCCGGGCAACGATGACCTCCCCGGCAAAGGCTGCCCGGGCACCTTCGAGAAGGCTCGCTTCCTCCACCCCAACCGTATAGTGCACGAGGTACAGCGTCTTCACGCCGGCTTCATGGGCGATCTCTCCGGCTTGTTCAGCGGAGGAATGGCCGACCCCCTCGCCGGTCGCCTCGTGAATGAGCACGCGGGCACCCGCTGCAAGCCGTACAACGGCCGAGGAAGGTTCAGTATCACAGGAATACGCCAGGAGTGGCTCCGCGTGCTTCATCACACGCAGCCCCAGCGTGGGGATGACGTGTTTTACCGGCGAGGATACGATTTCCAGGCCCGCCCTGCGCAACACCTCGCTGCCCTCTTGTTCTGGCAGGCGGTGGAAGGATACCGGGAAGAAACCTGGCCAGTTTTCCCAGTGGAAGAAACCCATCATGCCCTCCACCCGCTCCAAGCAGTGGTGCAAACCGTAGATGCGCAGCGGCAGGGACCGCCCGAGCAGCCACATGTTCATCAGGAGCAGCGGCATGCCGCCGACGTGATCGGGGTGGAAGTGCGTCAGGATGATGTCGCTCACCTCGGATTGATCGATCCCTGCCCGCGTCAAGCGGGGCAGAGGTGAGCCGCTGCAGTCGATGAGGATCACGTTCTCGCCATCACGGAGCGCGAGCATGGTGTTCTCATGATGCTCATCAGGAACTGCCGCGGCTGTGCCGAGAAAGCTCAGGACGGGCACATCAACCCCCTCCGAGCAGCCTGACGGCAATGATCGGGGTCAAGAAAGTCTCCAACAGGGCTGCGCCGATCAGGAGCGGAAGTACGATGCCGATGCCCACCCGCACCCATTCAGCCAGCGCTCTTATCCAGCCCTCCCCCAGTGAGCTCCCCTGGGGCATGCTGATGACCGCCATCCCCAGCTGAAGAATCGCAGCCCCGGCGATGATGGCGGCCGGCACTTCCAGGATGGCGTGCGGCAGGACAAGCGCTCTCAGGAAGAGCAGGGCATTCTGACCGGCAAGAGCCATGTTGCCGGCAAAATAACCGATCAATCCGACCGGGACCATGAGCAGGATGACCGCCAACACGCCAAAAGTAAAAATGCCCAGCACCGAGGCAAGCAGCAGCGCCCTTACGTTGATAAAAAGGATCCTGGCCGCGCCCGCCGGGGTAAGCAGGCCGAAGGTGGTCAGCACCTCAAGCCAATCCTGATTGTAGGCTTGACCCTGCAACAACTCGCCTGGCAGCGTGTAGATCCCGGAAAACCTCACCCCGAGGAAATACGCTAACCCGAGCGCACCGGCCATAATGATGATAGGGATGGCCATGCGGCGGAATACCTGCCGCAGCAGCCCCCGGTACCACTCTCCGATAGAGCGTGCATCCGAGCGAAAACCCTGCTTGAATACCTTCCAAGCCCACTTCACATCGAACACATCAAGTTCACGACCGAGCAATTCTTCGCGGTTGAACAAGCGCAAACCCATGCGCACCAAAACAACAGCCACCAGGACGAGCGCGATCACGATCCACCACAGGATGTGGTATCGGCCCCAGAACATGATCAGGCTCTCCCCGATGATCAATTCCGCGACGGGGATGATGATGAAAGATGCCAATAAGTTGGCGGCACGGACCGAAGTCGTCTGGGAGGAAATCACCACGGCACCGCTCACCATGACGATGGCCTGAACGGTTGTCAGGGTCAGGATCTGGATTAAAAGCTGCGTAGGCGGCAGCCAGCCAAGGCGGAACACCAACCCCACCAGGTAGACGCTTATCCCCAGGTAGGATGCGCCGAGGGGCGGAACCAGCGAGGCGATCATCTTGCCGAGATAGAGCTGCCTATCGGTCAAGGGAGTTGCGAGGAGCGGCTCGAGCGACAGCCGTTCCCGTTCTCCCGCAAAGCTCTCCAACGCGATCACGAGCGAGATCGAGATGGGGAAGAAACCAACCACCATCAACAAAAACGGGATCAACCGGTCCCCGATGACGGGTGCGCCATAGCGGGTGACAAAGTCGACAGCCTGGCGAGCCGTGAAATTCATTAAGAGCGGGAAGAAGAGCGTGAGGATGGCGATCGGGGTCAAGATCCGCCAATCCCGCAGTTGATCGCGAATCTCGCGGCGCGCGATGGACCACGCACCGGTCCAGTCCCGTGTCAGTGCAGGGGCAACCAGGCTCATCAGGCTTCCCCTGCCTGGCCGGCGCGCACTACCTGCAGGTAGACTTCTTCCAGGCTGCGTTCGAGCTCGGTTAGCGTAATTACCGGGATCCCAGCACCGTGTAGTGCATGCAGCAGGCGCGGGTTGGTTGCATCCGGATCTGGCGTCCGGTACCGGACCCAGGTTTCCCCCACGGCAAGCACTTCGAGTCCATCCGGCAGGTATTCCTTCGCCCCGTCCAGTTTGGCGCCAAGGCGAAGCTCCATGACCGGGTCGCCGATCAGGACCTTCTTGAGATTTCCAGGGGTGTCATGCGCCACGATCCTCCCTTGGCTGATAATGGCAATCCGGTCTGCCAGCGCTTCGGCTTCGTGCAGGTTGTGCGTGCACACCACGATCGCCCGCTGCGAATTCCGCATCCCTTCGATGCTGCTCCGGACGAGGTGGGCGCTGGCCGGATCCATGGCTGAGGTCGGTTCGTCGAGAAGCAGGACGCTTGGCTCGTGCAGGAGCGCCCGCACGAGCGCGAGCTTCTGGCGCATGCCCTTCGAGTACTGGCCCAGGCGTAAATTCATCGCTTGGTCCAGGCCGTACAAGGACAGCAGTGCGCGAGCCCTCGCCTCAACACGTTCGGCGCTCAACCCGTAGACCTGGCCGAAGAAGGACAGGTATTCCAGGGAACGCATGCGGGTGTAGAGCCCATGGTGCTCTGTCAACAAGCCTACCGAACCCCGGACCTGGCTGGCCTGGCTGACCACGTCGAAGCCAGCTACCGTGGCCGTGCCGCGGGTTGGTCGCAGGATGGAGGCGATCATGCGGATGGTTGTCGTCTTGCCGGCCCCATTCGGCCCAAGCAAGGCCAGCACTTCCCCTGGTTCAACGGTCAGGCTGACGTCCTGCACGGCGGTGAACTCGCCGAACTGCTTGCTGAGATGCTCACATTGGATACGGCTCATGGCTCTCCATTCGGGGCATTATAGCAAGCCGAGAAGGAGGCCAACAATCATCCATCCTTCCCAGCAAAAAAACTGCCGCCTTGTTGGCGGCAGTTCGTCGAGCTCGAAATTGATTAACGGCTGGCGGCGCGGCGGTGACGCAAGATGATGGCCGCAGCGCTCAGCACTGCGACCACCAGCATAAAGGCCTGGTTGAAGTTGATCCCCAGCAGCGGCACGTAATCCAGGCGGATGAACTCAAGCAGGAAGCGGCCGAGCGGGTAAAGGATTAAATAGAAGAGGAAAACCTCTCCCGGGAAAAGCCGCTCCTTGTATCGCCGCCAGATCCAGAGAAGGACGAACATGCTGAACAGGTTCCAGAGCGACTCATAGAGGAAGAGTGGGTGGAATCGTTCAAACTCCATCATGTCGGCCGGCCGGTTCTGCGGCAGGATCCGGATCCCCCACGGGAGATCTGTCGGTGGGCCGTAGAGTTCCTGGTTGACGAAGTTGCCCCAGCGGCCTATCGCCTGTGCCAGGGCTACCCCAGGTGCGGTCACGTCGAGCAGATCGGCCAGGACGAGTTTGTTCCGGCGGGCGAACAGGTACAAGCCGAACACGCCCCCGATGATGGCCCCCGGCATCCCCAATCCCCCTCCCAGGTGGTGAGAATGGATATAGGGTTGCGCAGGTAATCAGCCGTCGTGATCCCGGAGAACTTTGACGGCGTTAAGACATGATAAAGGCGGGCGCCGATCACGCCGAAGATGAGGACCCAGATGAGGGCATCCCAAACGAGTTCGGGATCTTTACCCTGCCGCTTCAGCAGGCGTTGCGCGAGCACCGCCGCCATCAAGGCCCCAAACATCAAGATGAGCCCGTAGAAACGCAGGTTCAAAGGGCCAAGATGAAACCCATAGCAGAGTGAAGTCCCCGGCCAACAATCAAGTCCCATACCTACTCCTCTACTCAAGCACCTGGTTACGGACCGAGATGATCCGTTGAATGGCGGTGATATTTGCCAGGACTGCGATGATGCCCAGGGCGATATGCGGATATCCCAGGATTAGGCCCGGGACGAGCACGATGAAGCGCTCCGCGCGCGTCAGGATCCCGCCCTTGGCCTCATACCCGAGGCTCTGCGCCCTTGCGCGTGTGTATGAAACGAGCACGGATCCGGCGCCGGCTGCGAAGGTTACCATCCCCAGGGCAACGTCAGCGCGCTGCAGGTAGAACAGCAGCAAGCCGCCGTAGATGAGGAGTTCCGAGTAGCGGTCGGTCACCGAATCGATGAATGCGCCGAAGTCGCTGGGTTCACCCTTCAAGCGGGCCATCGTGCCATCCAGCGCATCCAGCGGTCCCATGAGCAGGATGACTACACCCCCCAGGAGGAAATCGCCCCTCGCCAGGAAGATTGAGCCTACGATGTTGCCCGCCAGGCCAGCCAGGGTAAGGGTGTTCGGCGCAATCCCTAGGCGGATCAGTCCTGCCCCTACCGGGTCAAGCCAGTTCTTGAAACGCGCTCGTAGCAGATCGGTTAAGGTTTGACGTTTTGGTCGGATGGTTTCGTTCACTCGTTCGGCGCTCCCTATCCCGGATAGTCTCGAATGCTACCCCTGCAAGGAGGGCAGGTCAAGCATCGTTTTCGTCGTCCGCTTCATCCTGGATGTGATCGAGCGGATCATCTTCCCCATCGATGAGCACCTCGCGTGTGCGGCCCCCGCTCTGGGCCCGGCCGACAACACCCAATTCCTCCAATTCATCCATCAACCTCGCTGCACGCGGATACCCGACGCGCAGTGCGCGCTGCAGCAGCGAGGCCGAGGCCTCGCCGCGTTCCTTCACCAACTCGATCGCAGCCTCCAGGATTTCATCCCGATCGCCGACCGCAGCCTGGCGTGCGAGCAAGTCTTCCCAGGGTGGGGTTTCGGGGGCCGGTTCCTGGTCCTGCATCTCCCGCTCCCAGTACTTGATCAGGCGTTCGATCTCCTGGTCGGTCACCAAAGCCCCCTGCAGCCGGACCGGGACCCCGGCCTCGGCTGCCAGGTAAAGCATGTCCCCTTTGCCTAGCAGCGTATCCGCCCCGGGTAAGTCGAGGATGACGCGCGAGTCGACGCTCGAGGCGACCGCGAACGAGATCCGGGCCGGGAAGTTGGCCTTGATCAACCCCGTCACGATATCGGTACTCGGGCGTTGGGTTGCGACCACGAGGTGGATCCCAACCGCCCGTGCCATCTGGGCAAGGCGGACCAGGGTGTGTTCCGTCTGGTCTGGTGCCATCATCATCAAGTCAGCCAGTTCATCAATCAGGATGACCAGGCGTGGCAAACGTTCGAGATCTGACCGCCGCCGGGCGCGCTGGTTGTACATCTCGATGTCCCGCGCTTTGGCCGATTCCAGGATGCGGTACCTGCGGTCCATCTCGACGGTGCACCAGCGCAGGACTCCCACGATCCGTTCAAGTTCCGTCTCAACCTTGCCCAGCAGGTGCGGCAGCCCGTTGAAGCGGATGAGCTCGACCATCTTCGGATCGATCATGACGATCTTCAGATCATCGGGCGTGTTGTTCATGGCGAAGCAGCAGGCAATGGAGGCGATGGCGACCGACTTGCCCGATCCAGTCGTGCCGGCGATGAGCAAATGGGGCATGCTGCCAAGATCAGCGGCGATCGCCTTTCCAGCGACATCCCGTCCCAGGCCAATCGCAAGCGGCGAGCCGATGGCATGGAAAGCCTCTGTTTCTAGGAGCGGCCGCAAGCGGACGACGGCCGGCTGGCGGTTGGGGACTTCGATCCCGACGTATGCCTGGCCGGGAACAGGAGCTTCGATCCGCAAACGAGGTGCGGATAGGGCCAGGGCCAGATCGTTCGCCAGTCCCGAGATCTGCGAGACGCGGATTTTCTGCCGGCGCGATTCGCCATCCAGGCTCCGCTGCTCGATGTACCCTGGCTCAACTGCGAATTGGGTTACGGCGGGTCCGGTACGGAAATCGACGACGCGGGCCGGGAGGCCGAAGTCAGCCAGGGTTTTTTCGATCAGGCCGGCAGCGAGGTTGATTTCCTTGGCGCTCACCGTTGCCATGCGGCCAGTCTCCAGGATTTCCAGCGGCGGCAAGCGCGGGTCACGCTTTTGTTTCACCGGTTGTGGATCGACATGAGCTTCAACCTGGAAATTTTTACGGTACTCCCGCGGCAGCTTGCGCAGGGAGCGAATAGCCTGTCCGGTCTTGACCACACCTGGCTCTGGCGGGCTGGTCACCGCTCCAGCAGCCGCTGGGCTGTGGCGATGCGCTCGAACTCCATCGGGCCTGGCCGGTGCTCGCAGCAACGCCTCAATGACGCCACCAAGGGCGAAAAGAAACCCTGCCCCGGCCAAGAAACTGTAAAAGAAGGCCGCACCAAGATCTCCGATCAAGCTCGAGACCACCGTCGCCAACCCCCAACCAACGATCCCACCCCCGTTGCCGAGTTCGGCGCGTGGGAGGTCCCTGCCATCCAACACCCCCAGGAAAGCGAGCACCGCCGCAATCCCGATTTCCAGGCTGATGAGGCGCAGCCAGTGGACCTGCATTTTCCTGGCTTGAAATCGATTGCGGATCAAGCTCCAGGCAGGGTAGAAAAACACCAGGGGGAACAGGTATGCCCCCCACCCGAACCAGCGGAAGAGCAGGTTTACGAGCGCATCAACCACGCTTCCCCGGGTCAGCGCGAGCAACCCCAGACTCAAGATGAGGCCGAGCGATACCAATACGATTACGGCAAGATCGTCCAGGTATGCGAGGATGCGCTCAAACAAGCTTACCCCAGCATCTTCAACCAGCTTCCGGTCGGTCCCTGCTTCGCCGTTTTCAGCCCTTTTAGAGCTCATTGCTGCTTCAACTTCTCCTCAAAAAGAACCGCCGGGCGCAGGAAATCACGCCCGGCGCAACAACCCTGCCGGTCAGCCGGCAGGGTAAGCCTCGGAATGTTGATCGGGGTCGTCAACCCCCTCGGGGTGATCGCCGGGCTGCGGGACATTGCGCAGGCTCAAACCCAGCCTGCGGTCAGCAGCATCGATGTGGATGATGCGCACGCGCACTGCATCCCCCTCCTCGATCACGTTGCGCGGATGCATGAAATTCCCATCGCCCAGCTCGGAGATATGGATGAGGCCTTCCAGTCCATCCTCAATACCGACGAAGGCTCCGAACTTGACCACATTCGTCACGACGCCTTCGACGACCTCGCCCACCCTGTAACGCATCTCAACCTGTTCCCAGGGATCCGGGAGCAGCTCTTTCAGGCTCAAGGCGATGCGGTCCTGCTCGCGATCTACCGATAGGATTTCTACCTCCAGTTCCTCGCCGCAGCTCACTACATCGGACGGGTGCCTGACGCGGCCCCAGGACAGCTCGGATACATGGATCAGCCCCTCCACCCCTCCCAGGTCTATGAACACCCCGAAGCGGGTGATATTGGTGACCTTGCCGTTGACATGATCACCTTGTTTAAGGGTAGCCAGGAGCTCAACCCTGCGTCCAGGACCGGCCTGGGCTGCCCGTTCGGAGAAGACGAGGCGCCCGCGATCTGGATCGAATTCAATTACCTTCAAGTTTAACGAGCAGCCGACCAGGCTTTCCATGATGGCGTCCCGCTCGCTCTCGCTTGAAGTGGGTTCGACGGTGAGCAAATGTGAAACCGGGACGAACCCACGCAAGCTCTCGGCCTGGACCAACACCCCTCCCCGGTTGTATCCAATGACCGGGAGCTTGATGACGTCGTCTGACTCGTACAGGCTTCGAGCCCAGACCCAGTCCTCCGGATTGCCCTGTTGGAATGGTCGTGGCTCGTACTCCGGACCATGTTCCGGTGGCCGATCGACCTGCTCACTTTCTGCATCCTCCATGATCGCTGTCCACCATGATTCATCCATGGATGGTGGACGGTCACCCCCCCGCGCTTGATTTAAACCATCTTCCATCATCATGATCACTACCTCGATTGGATTGCCAGAACGCCCAGACTGCCGTCTTTCTTCTCATAACAGAAGTCAATCAGCAACCACCCCATCCACGCATTCACAGGTTATGCCTCGCTGCCCTCCTTCGAGTTCACGACCTCTCGTTCCATAAGAGCGATCCCCTCCGACACAGCCTCTATGGCTACACGCTGTTTTCGATAGAGGTCCGCTTCAGACATCGCCAGTTTTACAGCAATATCGCGCACTTTGCGACCTTGCAGGAACTTAAGCTCCAAAATATTGTACAGCATCCATTCTGCTGTAAAACGCCGTTCGCCTTCCGGGCGAGTTTGCTCAATTGCACGGCGCAGGATAGAGCGCAGCGCATTGACCGGGTTGCCCTCGTTCTCGGCGATCGCCTGGCGCACGACACGCAGCCCCAGCAAAGGGCTGCGCGTGAGCCTCGGTCCTCCCCAGTAGTGCCCGAGGGCATCACGCACCAGCTCGGTGAGTTCATCCTCGGTCCCGATCCCCTCCAGCGGTGCGGTCATCACCTCTGCCCCGCCGTAGCGTGCGTCGGCACGGATTCTCTGGATCGTCTCCACCTGGGGAACCATCCTATCGACGATGGCGAACACCTCGCGTTGGAGCTTCTTCTCCGCCAGCGCCACGGTCGCCCGGTCGATGAGCATTACGAGCTGCTCTTCCTCGCCTGATGAGAAGTCAGGCAGTTCGTCTCGGGCTTTGAGGCCCAGGAACCCGATGACCTCGGTCGGGTTCGCCAGGCGCAGCGGCAGCAGCCAGTAGATATCCCACAGGAAGACGGTCCCCAGGCGTTCAAATTCGACTTTTTCATCCGTGACGAGCAATGGAGGCAGTTCTTTCGAGCCGCGCAATGGGTCATCCGGACCCACCGCCACTTCCAGCTCCAAACCGTCTGGACCTACAACCGCGGCAAAGGCCGAGTTAATCCCGAGCAGATCGCACATTGCGTTCAAGACCGATTCGAGGAACTGTCGCAGGTCGCCGGTTGTAAGCAGCCGTTCCTCCAACAATTGGAGCCGGGCAACGTCATCCCGGTCCTCCCCGTAGAAGAACCAGCGTTCGATGGGCCGGCGGATGAAAGTGAAAAGGTACTGCATCAGGAGCAGTGAAGCCACCATGGCAAAGGGAACCGTCCTGCTGTTCTCATACCCAAGCAAGACTGCCAGCCGGTTGACAACGACGGTTATGGCCAGCACGGTTGAAGCTACGACCGGTCCACGCAGGATCCATTGGAACAGCCTGCTTTTCACGACCCGATCCGGGTAATCCACGCCGAAGTAGGCCACCGCATAGGACATCAAGATCAGCTGGAATCCGACAAAGGCATTGATGATGATGAGCAAGCCCCAGAAAAAGACGCCGCCACTGACCAGGCTGCTGCCGCCGAGCATCAAAAAAGGATAGGCTCCGAGCAGCGGTCCCAGCGAACCAGCCATGAGGTAGCGCATCCGCCGCCGGCTCGAACGGGTCAGGCAGCGCTGGTACGCCCGCCAGAAATTTACCCCGGCGAAGGCGAGCACAGTCAACAAGAAGAGCGTAAACACGAAGAAGTAGGGGCCAGGGAGGAGGTATGCCGCAGAATCAGAGAACTGGACCGGGCCGGCCAGGCGGGAGGAAAACGCAACCATCGCCAGGGCTACGGTTCCGAGCACGTAGCTGACGAGCACGATTTGCGATCTGCGGCCCCGCGAAGGCCTGCCTGTTGCCGCCAACAAGGCGTCCGAGAGCTGCAGGTATGCTGCCGGGACAAAACTGATGCCTACCCACTGCAGCCGGAGCCAGACCTCGGTTTCAGCCGAGAAACGGGTGGTCGCGACTAGCACATCACCGAAATACACCAATGTCACGCAGACCAAGAGGACGGCCAGCGAGCGGGCGACCCGCTCCCGCATGTTAAAAGTCAGGGCGTAGAGCAGCAGTGAGAACGCCGTGATGGTGTTCCCTGCGGTGAGAATCTGGTTCAAGACGAGCAGCGGTGCGATCATTCGGACAACCTAACTCGCTGGGCCCTACTTCAGCTCGCGGGAAAAGAAGAGCACGATATCTTGATCGGCGAAATAGCGATCGCTGTAGCCGGCATAGTCAAACCCGAGCTTGCGCGCCAGGCTGATGGCTGGGTAGTTCTTGCTTTGCATCTCAATGAAGAGCTGCTCCCGATCACGTTCGGCACACCACTGCAGCGCATTTTGAAGAAGCGAGGTTGCGACACCCTGCCGGCGGTAGCGCAAGTCGACGACCAGGTCGACCACCCACCCCGATTCGTGGGCCGATCCGTTCGTCAAGCATAGGTAGCCCAGGGCTTCCTCATCTCGTTCGGCGATCAGGATCGCCGCATGCTGGGTCCAGATATCGGCCAACCCCTCTGGTTCACGAGGGTACGGCACTCGCATCGGCCGCGGCAGCCGCACAACCCGGAAAACTAGCGCTGATCTCCTCGGCGCTTTTTTGCAGCGAAAGCTGCCAGACGTGGTCGGTGTTCACGCCATGATCCATCTTGATCAGCTTTGGAATGTCGCTCGAAATTGCCTGCCGGATGACGGTATCGCCTAGCATGAGTTGCAATCAAGCCTCCAGGGTTGGTTAGGGCACGATCTGAAGCACGATCTGGCATGGGAGCGGGGCATTGCTCTGGGTATCGGTGACCACGAGCTGGACGGCGTACTGGCCCGGCCGTACAAGGGTCGTGTCCCACGTCCCAAGCGTTTCCTCCCCGCCAGCGCACCCTTCGGGACATACTGGCTGGTTGCTGGCAGAGATCGTCAACCAGGTGCTCTCCGAATTGAGGTCATGGTACTCGAGCTTGTAAAAAGCAAAGTTCTCGATGCTTGCAGCTCCCAGGAATTCGACCTCCCCCCTGACGCTCGTATTTGAGAGCGGCGAGCTGATGGTGGCCATCTCATTTACACAGCCCGCACCATCGATACCGGCAGCCTGGAGGGGTGTTGCCGTCACGAACGCGGCATCCGCTGTTCCCGGTTTTGGCACCGCTGTCGCGAGCAATGAAACCGTCGGGAGCAGGGTTGGCCGCACAGACGCCGGCAACGCAGGGCTTGCAAACGTCGAGAGCACGAACGTAGCAGTCAAACCAGCGAGGACCAGCACCAACATCGCGGCTGAGCGTCTTATCCGCCGGATAGACCTTTCACGTTCGAGACCAAAGACGGCCGCACGAACATCGCGGTAGGCGCGCAGGAGGAGCAGCAGGTACACCATGCCTGCCAATGCGAGCAAGAAGTAAATCCAGTTTTGATTGGCCTCGATGCTGAGAATGATCTCTTCCATCACGGGCACGGGCTTAGATCCCGCGTAAAACCCCCTTGATGAGCTCCGTCAGCCGGGGGACGATCACCTTACCGGCCTCCAGCACTTCCTCATGGGTGGTCACTGTCTTCCCATCGAGATTGGCCTTGTTGCTGATACCCGAAACCCCTAGCACCCGCGTGCCCCCATGCCGGGCGACATTGACCTCGGGCACAGTCGACATGCCGACTGCGTCAACCCCGATGCCACGCAGAAAGCGCAAATCCGCCGGCGTTTCAAAGGACGGGCCTGCCAGGCAGATGTAGATCCCTTCGCGCATGGGGATCCCGTTCTCCTTGGCAACCTTCCTCGCAAGATCCTTCAATTCCGGGTCATAAGCCTGGCTCATATCGGGAAAACGAGGCCCGTACGAATCCAGGTTGGGTCCGCGTAAGGGCGTTTGGCCTGCCATCCCAATCAAGTTAATGTGATCCGTGATGAGCATCAGCTCACCCGGCTCGTATTCTGGATGGACCGCACCAGCGGCGTTCGTCACAAAAAGCATCTCGATGCCAAGCCGCTGCATGACGCGCACCGGCAAGCCAATCAGCGACATGGAATAGCCTTCGTAGTAGTGGACACGCCCCTGCAGTGCGAAGACAGACTTGCCTTCCAGTTCACCGAAAACGAGGCGGCCAGAATGCCCTGCCACAGTCGATACCGGCCAATGAGGGAGATCCGCGACAGGGATCACTTCCTGCTCCAGGAATGACTCGGCCAAGGGTCCCAGGCCTGACCCGAGAATCATCCCGATCTGAGGGGTCCGTTGGGTTCGTTCCTGGATGGCAGCCAGGGTCTCGTCTATCTGTTTTTCGGTGATGAATTCCATGTGCTATGCCTCCTGCTGCTCGAGATTGCGTGATCTGCGCACGCGGACGCCGTTCGGGCTTGAAAGAGCCAGGAACTCCTGGACCTCCCTCCGGCTGTGGCCCAGGTTGAGCAAATCGCGGGCGCGTGTGTGCCGGAGCGTATGCGGTGAGAAGCCAGGGTCGAGCCCCACCTCAGCTGCCCAACGTTTTACCACCAGCCACAACCCCTGGCGGCTGAGCGCGTTTCCCCGCTGGTTGAGGAAAAGGGTCAGCTCACCGGGATGACGGAGCAGATGCGGCCGGGCCTCGACCAGGTAGCGCCGGATCGTCCCCTCTGATTCAGGTATCGGCCGCCAATCGCTACGATCCGGAGGCCGCCAAACTCGACGTCCCTGCAGGTCGAGGTCCGTGATCGAGAGACCCACGACCTCAGCCGCCCGGAACCCGGTTTCATAGAGCACAGCCAGGATGGCCGCGTCGCGCAGCGCACCGGCGCTTGACCGGCGCAGGGGTGCATTCAAGAGTGTTTCAACTTCCCCGGCCAGCAGGGTGAGCGGTTCATGCCGCTCTGCTGGCGGGGCAGAGAGCAGGTTGGCGAGATGCTGAGTACGCACCCCTTCCTCTGCTTCCATGTAATCGAGGAAAGAACGGCAAGAGGCCACTTTGCGTGAGATCGTCGCTGGCCGGTACCCTTGAAGGTCCAGCCAGGCCACATAGGCCTGGATCCATTCTGCCTTGATGAACCCTACCTCTATGCCAGCTGGCCGGTGCACTTCGAGTACTTTCCGGAACTGCTCGAGGTCCGTGTTGTAGGCCAGCAAGGTATTTTCCGAGGCCGCACGCTGTTCACGCATATGCGCCAGGAAGCGTTTGATCGAACTCTCCACCTGCAATCCTTCATCCAGAGGCTGGGTCGTGGCGATTATACCATCGCAGGCGATTTACTTTCCATAACTGACATGCGCAGCATCCTGGCCTGAGTGGCTGTTCTGGGATGGTTTTCGCTGGAATCGGGCACAATGCACGCTGTGATAGAATGGCCATGTCTCAAGAAAAAACATGATGGCATCCTCCATGGCTCGTGCGACGTGCACCAAAATCACCCTCCTCCTGCTCGGTTTGATCTTGTCGGCAGCGTGCAGTCCGAGCCATGTAGAATTACATGGCAGCCCTTACCAGACCCCTGCCCAAGCCCCTGGCTTCGCGATCCCTTCCAGCGCGGGCTCTACATTCGATCTCGCAGACGAACGCGGCCGCATCGTGCTGCTCTATTTCGGATACACGTTCTGCCCTGATGTTTGTCCCGCGACCCTTGGAGAACTGCGCCTGCTGTTCGAGCAAGAACCCAGCTTGATGGACGCTGCCCTCGTGGCCATGGTCACCGTCGATCCCGAAAGGGATACCCTCCCACACCTCGATGCGTACCTTGCGCGCTTCAATCCCGAGTTCCTCGGCTTGAGGGCTGTGGGGGATGAGCTCGACTCGCTCCTTGCCGCCTACGGCGTTTTCGCGGAACGGGATCCCGAGTCCGATCCAGAATATTACCTGGTCACTCATACGGCGAGGTTATTCCTCATCGACAGCCAGGGCTTGCTGCGCACCAGTTACCCGTTTGGCACCCCGATCGATGATATCAAGGCCGATCTGCTCGCTCTCATGGAGACCGAAGGATGAATACTAAGGCACGTGTCGCGCTGGCCGCGTTCATCACCGCGTACCTGATCACCGGCTGTGCAGGAGCGCCTCGGGCGCCGGAGGTGAGCGGCGCCTGGGCTCGCCCCGGCGACACGGGCATGAATAGCGCGGTCTACTTCTCCCTCCAGAACACAGCGCAGGAGGACATCCTGCTCGAAGCCCGGGGAACGGTGGCGGAGGAAATCCAGCTGCACGAAACCATCATCGACTCGACAGGGACGGCGAGCATGGCGCACCAGGAACAGGTCCAGATAGGCGCAAACCAACGGCTTGACTTCGAGCCCGGCGGCCTGCACGTCATGCTGATCCGTCTCCGAAGACCGCTGGCGCCTGGCGACACCTTTGACCTTGCGCTGCTAGTTTCTCGAACAAGGAGAGATCCATGTCCAGGTTGCCGTGGAAGACCGCTAGCCTTCTCCTGCTCGGGCTCCTGATTGGGCTGTCACTTTGCGGCTGTACGCGGCGAAGCGCGCTTCCGCCAGGGGATGATCCGATCGCTCTCTCCATCATGATATCTCCTGAGCCTGCCCGGGTTGGCCCGGCAGAAGTGCAGATCCGGTTGGAGGGGCCAGCAGGCGAGGCGATAACTGGCGCTCAACTTGGCCTGCGCGGGGATATGACCCACGCCGGGATGCAGCCGGTGCTGGTAGAGGCTCGAGGAAGCAGAACCAGGAGTCTACGTAGCTATGATGGCGTGGTCGATGGCAGGGGATTGGGTGCTGACCGTCGACGGAACCCTGGCAGACGGCACCTCCTTCAGCCGGCAGTTCGAGTTTCGCGTTTCAGATGAGTGAATCCCTGGCCCTTTCACCCAAGGACCCACCCAGCACGCAGCCTGCTCAGCGAAGCTTCGACCTGCTCAAACTACCTTTGCTCAGGGTCCTGCGTCATCGCTATGGCCGGCTCGTCTTCCAGGTTCCACTCCTCCTGGCTCTCGTCCTGGTGATTTACGACGGATTGACCGGCCCGCAGCTCGCGCCGGCGAACAACGCCACCGTGCTGGCCTGGGTGCATTACCGGGGTTTCATCATCATCGGACTGCTTGCGCTTGGCAACGTCTTTTGCATGGGATGCCCATTCACGCTGCCCCGGACGCTCGCCCATCGCCTGAGCCGCTGGGGGCACAGATGGCCAAAGGCCTTGCGGAACAAGTGGCTCTCGATCCTGGGTTTGCTGCTTATCTTCTGGCTCTACGAATGGCTCGACATCTGGGCCAGCCCCTGGCTTACAGCCTGGCTTGCAATCACCTACCTCGTGCTGGCGTTCGTGCTGGAGGCGGTCTTCACTGAATCCGCATTCTGCAAGTACGTTTGTCCACTTGGTGCATTTAACTTCACGTATTCAGCCATCTCCCCATTCCAGATTACCGCTAGAGAGACAGAAGTCTGCCGGACATGTGCCGGGAAGGAGTGCGTGAACGGGAGCGCAAAGGTGTTAGGCTGCGGCACAGAATTGTATGTACCGGTCATCCAATCCAACATGGACTGCACCTTCTGTTTGGATTGCGCCCGGGCTTGTCCTTACGACAATGTAGGGCTTGTCCTTCGATCCCCCATGAAGGAGAGCAGTCAAATCCGCTGGCCGCGCAGCTGGTCCTTGAGCATCATGGTTGTAAGCCTAACCTACATGGGTTTGATGAACGCATTCGGCATGGTTCCCCCTGTTTACGCGCTGCTCGAATGGCTCCAAGCCAAGTTGGCGATCTCATCAGAAGCCAGTTTGCTGGGGATCATCTTCTCCCTCGGCGACCTGCTGATCCCAGTCTTGAGCCTGCTCGCCGCCGCCTGGATCAGCTCACGCATCTCCGGCGAGACTGGCCCGGGGGCCTTGAAGGAGTTCGCGGCCAGGTACGCCCCGGCCTTCATCCCTCTTGGCTTTGGCATTTGGCTAGCCCACTATGGTTTCCATTTTACGATTGGCGGTCTCTCGATCATCCCGGTCTTTCAATCGTTTTTACTCGATCACGGCCTGGCGCTTGGTGGACAGCCGAACTGGGAGTTAAGCATGGTCCTGCCCACTGCGTGGATTTTCCCCCTGCAGGTAACCGCCATCCTGGCTGGATTCGCTGGATCCCTGTATTCACTCGCCCGCATCGCGCTGCGGGAAATCAGGGCGCCCATGAAAGCCCTGGGGGAGCTGCTCCCCTGGGCGCTCATCATCACCCTGCTCGTGTATCTATCGCTGGCCGTCTTCAATCTGCCGATGGAGATGCGAGGCACCCGGCTCCTGGGGATATAAAGGATGAAAAAACTTCTTCGAAGCGGATTGCTGCTCGGCCTGGCCATCTTCATGGCAGCCGCATCAGGACATGCCTCTGGGCCAGGCACAGGCGGCCGCAGGGTGCGCCTGGATGATTACCCTGCCGGGCCGTACTTGATCAGGGCCGTAACCTCACCCACCCCACCACGCGTGCGGGATTTCAACGTCGAGGTCCGTGCTTTGGATAAGGTCACCGGAGATGTCATAACCGGCGCCGAGGTCACGATCCGCGTCGAGCCGGTGGAACATGATGGGGAACCGATCGAGGAAGTGGCCACGCATGCCTATGCCCCGCTGCCCGAGGAATACGCCGCCCATCTCCCGGTCGAGACAAGCGGTCTATGGGATGTGCAGATTACGATCGTCAGCCCGCTTGGCACAGGGCAGGCGGCCTTCTACCAGCAGGTTGCCAACACGACAGCACTAGGTGCCGTGCTCTCGGTCGGGGCGCCTTTTGCCGGTTTGCTCTTGCTGGTGTTGTTCTTCTTCTGGCTGCAGCGGAACAGCGGCCGCACGCATCCCGAGACCTAGATCAGGCTGCTCCGCTTGCAGCCAGCGTGCTCAGGCTTCAGCTCTCGAGAACGAGTCACCCGCGCCTGGCGCCCGTCTATTCGGTTGGATCCAGGATCGCCACCAGGCCGAGCATCCCCATATTGCAGAAAAGCAGCGGTGCCAGGAAGGGTGCGCCCCTGAGGAATCGCTCCCCGACGATCGTCCCCTCCCGTACCAGGTTGGCGTCGATGTGCAAGAGCAACCCGACTACACCGGTCACGAGCATGAAGGACATGGCTGCGATAAACGTCCAAATATCGACCTTGCGCGGGTTCTCGATCGTCCCCAGGGCATTGGCTGCCACGGTGCCGGCTACCCCGGCGGCCGTGGGGATCCAGAGCCAGGGGTTGGTAAAACCTGTGCGGGCATGATCAAGGACGCTGCTGATGAGCGTGGCCAAGGACCCCATCCCCACCATGAACAGGAAAGCCCGGGTTTTGCTATAAGGTAGTTGGAGCTGCCGACCACGGAGGAGCACCAGGTTCCCGCTATCAGGGGGGTTTTCAACCCACGCTGCGCTGATACCGATCAAGCCAACCAGCGAGAAAGTGAGGGGGCCCAAAACCGGGGGCGCCCAGATGAGAAGCTGCGTGCTGATTTGCTGCCCAAAAGGTGCGTCCGGGAGGATGGCGCGCACGAGGTGGAAATAGGCTCCCAGCAAGCCGACCCCAACGCTGGCAACGAAGATCACGTTCGCAAACATCGTTGCCAGCTGCCGGCGGCGGTTGGCCATCACACCCGCCAGGAGCAAGAAAACCCCGGCAATGGGGCCAAAGATGATTGGGATCCATTCGTTCGGCACGATCGTCCCGCTTATGCTGTGCGCGAGGTAGATGTCGATCCCTAGAAAAATCTCGTTGACTGCCGCGATTAACAGCATCAGCTGATCGCGTGAGATCGGGAGCCGATGGCGGACAGCCGCTGGGAGTGCAATGCCCAGGTAATTCATGGTCAGCGCTCCGCGCCTGCCAGCTTCTCCCCGATTAACTCATTCAGTTCGGCAAGATCGCTGAGCACTTCATAGGCGCCATGCCATTGAGTGTAATCCGGCCCCTGCATCCAGGTGCCGAACTTGGCTGTCCGACCCCAGTGATGCCAGAGCTCGAAGTAGACGAAGTCGATGGGTTCATCGAATGGCTCATCGGTCAGCAGCCCCTGCGCCTTGAGCGGAGCCATCATCTCGTCACTCAGCGCTACCCAATCGTTCACAGCCTCGGTGGCTGCATCGGCCGCGCTGTAGAAAGCAGTCACAAATGTTTCGTTGTGGCACTCCAGGCACACGGATTGCATTCGGACCAGGTTGTCCTGCCAGGCTGGACGACGGGAGCTTATCGGCGCGAACAGGTACCATGACAAACGATCCCCGACATCGTGGGTCGTGCTGCTCCCGCCGAATCCGCTCATATGGCAGATGGCGCATGTTGGCGCTGGAAAATCGCTCACGGTCAGGGTTCCCGCCTCCGCCTCCCAGTGCCAATCATCACCGACGGTGTGGTAGGCGATGCCGTGGGGTGATTCCTGGTAAATCTCCCATTGGGGATGATCTGGGCCGATATGGCAGGCATTGCAGGTTTCCGGCTTGCGGACTTGTTCCAGGCTGAACATGTGGCGCAGGTGGCACTTCGTGCAGTCGCCAACCGATCCATCCACCTGCGGCAGCCCGATGTTATGGCAAACCTCGCAGGCAAAGCGCGTGATCTCGGGCCCTTCGAGGGCAAACAGCGCATTCCGCATCTTGTCCGGCGCATAACTGCCTTCCGGGATGGCTTCGTACATGGAGAGGAAGTCCTGATCGAGGGCGGCCGTACCCGCGTACGCGACGTAGGCTGGAAGGCTGTGCCGACTTTGGTTAAACTGGGCGACTTCCTGTGTGTGGCAGCGTTCGCACATCGCCGGGGTAGGTGAACTGAGGACAAAGGTGCCCTCATGCTCACCCGCGCCCGGATAGCCGGCTTCCACTTCATGGCAGCTCCGGCAGCTAACCTCCGCGGCGGCCATGCTGCTCAGGGAATACTGCTCAACAATCCCAGGTGTCGTCTTGCGATGGCACACGACACAGTCATCCTGGCTGCGAGCGAGCGGATCAACCCGTGCGACACCCGTCTCCGAACGCGATCCACCAATGACCAGGATGACGAACGCCAGGCCAATCACCGTCAGGGTGGCGACGAGCGAGAAGACCAGGACCCTCGGTGTTACCTGTCTCCTGTTTGGGCTGCTCTCGGACATGGGAACCTCCGCGGCGTGTTGGCCAGCTTGGGGCTGTGATGGATGGCACAAACCATTATGCCTAAGAGCGGCAGGCGGCGCAAGCCAAGCCTAACTGAGGCCGAGATATGAGGATCGTCCTTCACGCAAGCTGGACGCTCACCGCCTCGACAGCCGGCCACTTCATGGCCCATGGCAGTTTGAGGAGGCGAGCCCCAGCACCTGGAGCGCCTCCTGTCCTAAGCGCGCAGGTTGGCTTGGAGCACCTATGAGCAAAATAGACGGAGGTAACTATGCGGTGAGGAGGGTGTCGACGACCAGCGCGATGAACATCAGCGCCAGGTAGGTGCTTGAGTAGCGGTACATGCTCCAGGCCAGCTTGTTCGTGCCGAAGCGCCACAGCCGCCAGGCATATCCCAGGAACCCCGCTCCGAGCAGCAAAGCCACCGCGAGGAACAGGCTGCTTCCCAGGTCGGCGAGGGGCATCAAGACGGTGAATGCCACCAGTTGGAGCGCGTACAGCAGGATGTGGACCCGGGTCTCCTGCTCGCCGTACACGACTGGAAACATCGGCACACCGGCACGGGCATATTCTTTGTTCTTCAGCAAGGCCAGCGCCCAGAAATGCGGCGGGGTCCAGAAGAAGATAAGCGCGAACAAGAAGAAGGCGGGCATCGAGAGGTTGTTCGTCGCCGCTGCCCAACCCACGAGCGGCGGGATGGCGCCGGCCCCACCCCCGATGACGATGTTCTGCGGAGTCGTTGGCTTCAGGAGGATGCTGTAGAGCAGGACGTAGTAGAGCATGCCGATAAAGGCCATGACAGCGCTGAGCACGTTCACCCCCAGCGCGAGGACGTTGAGCCCAGCCAAGCACAGGAGCAAGCCAAACGCGACCGCTTTCGGACCCGAGATCTTGCCGGCCGGCAGCGGGCGGCGGTTCGTGCGCTGCATCTCGCCATCCCGCACGCGGTCGATATACTGGTTGAGCGCGCTGGCGCCCCCGGCTGAAAGCAGCCCCCCCAGGGCTGTCCAAAGGAATGTCTCCAGGGGTGGGAAGCGGCCGGCCCCGACAATCATCGCGGCCAAAGTCGTCACCAGGAGCAGCGAAATCACGACCGGCTTGGTCAACATCAGGTAATCTCGCCAGCTTGCTCGCACCCCAGGCGTTGGAGCTGATGTTTCCCCCTCTGCCCAGATGGGCATGGCCAGGTATGCGCTGACCAGGCCTGGGACCAGGATGAGGAAATGGTAGAGGCGAAGTCCGGTGGAGCCGGGATGGGCAAATCGAAGCCCAAGGAGCGCAAGAGAAAGCGCGAGCCACAGCGGCAAGAAAGCTGGCAATACATCCCTGGCCTTCGTCGTCCGGATATTGCCCCAGGTGACTGGCCAGCAATAAACCGCGACAACCAGCGTGATCGTCCCCGCCAGGACTCCAAGGAGGGCTGGTGCGCCAGGCGCGCTCACCTTGCCGGTGGCCGAGAGGGGTATGAGGAACGGCGCGCTGATTAGAAAGAGCGCCCCGAAAAGCGACGAAAATCGGCGGATGAATTGTCCCCGATGGAGCGCTGGCTGGGTCAAAATGCTAGCTCACCGTGGCCAGTAGCGCAAAGATAAGCAGCAGTGCCGCTGGGAGGACGAATATCGCGGTGTACAGTTTCGAGTCGTTCTTCAAGTGCATGAAAAACGCCGCTACCAGGCCTGCCTTGGCGAGCGAAAAAGCAAGGAAGGTCGGGGTGAGGATCCCCTGGCCTGCCGTAATCCCCGGCTGGGAAAGGAAAATCTCCAGGATCGTGATGACGGCCAGTGCGAAGAACACCATGGCATAGGTTCGCAGGTGGGATGCAGGTCTAGCACGCTCTTCCATGTGAAACCCCTATCAGGTCAAGTAAATGAGTGTGAAAAGCACGATCCAGACGATGTCGACGAAGTGCCAGTACAGGCCGAAAGCTTCCACGCCGATGGAATCCTGGGCCGTGTAGCGACCGGCCAGCAGCTTGCGCAGCGTAACCAGGGCCCATATGACTCCGATCAGGACATGCAGCCCATGGAAGCCGGTAAGGGTGAAGAAACTCGAACCATAGACGCTGCTGCTCCAGGTCATGCCCTCCCGGAAGAGGGTCACAAATTCGAAACCCTGGCCGGCGAGGAATGCAGCGCCCAGCAAGATCGTCGCACCGATGAAAAGAGCGGCCCGGCGAGCTCGGCCGGACTGGACCGCATCCAGGGCGAGGACGACGGTAAAACTAGACGTGAGCAGGACGAAGGTATTGATGCCTACCAGCGTCACATCAAGCAGTGCTGATTCATAAGGTGAAGGGTTGTTCACCTTGTAATGCAGGAAGGCTGCCAGCAATCCCCCGAAGAACATGACTTCGGAGGACAGGAACAGCCACATGCCCAGTTTGCGATGGTCGATCTTCATCGCATGCCCGGCGGCGAATTCATCATGCACTTGTGTCATCTCACTCGACATCGATTGCCTCTCAATCCCCTTGCGCGGCGGCGGCTTCAGGCTTCATCGGGTGCGCTTGCTCACCGTAGTCGTACGGCCAGCGCGTCATCGTCGGGGGCTGATCGAAATTGTGTTCGGGGGGTGGAGAACTGGTCTGCCATTCGAGCGTCAGGGCATTCCACGGGTTGGGTCCCGCCTTGGGGCCACGCACCCAGCTCACGATGGCGTTGTACAGGAAGGGCAGCGTGGAGATGCCCAGCAGGAAGGCACCGATCGTAGCAAGCATGTTTAGGCCAGCGAACTCGGGGGCATAATCGACCACCCGCCGCGGCATGCCCAGCAGCCCCGCCAGGAACATCGGCAGGTAGCTCAGGTTGGTGCCGAGGAAGTTCATCCAGAAATGCGCCCGACCCAGCTTCTCGTCGTACATCCTCCCGGTGATCTTTGGGTACCAGTAATAAAGCCCGGCGTATACCGCGGAGACCGAGCCCCCGAACAGGACGAAATGCAGGTGAGCGACGACGAAGTAGGTGTCATGCACGTGCAGGTCGATCGGGATCGAGGCCAGGAAGATGCCGGTGATGCCGCCGATGAGGAACATCGAGATAAATCCGATGGCAAAGAGCATCGGCGTTGTAAAGCTCAGTTTTCCCTCCCACATCGTCGCCAGCCATGAGAATATCTTCACGCCGGTCGGGACAGCGATGATCATGGAGGTGATCATGTAGGGCACACGCAGGGCTGGGTTCATCCCGCTTGTGAACATGTGATGCGCCCAGACGGTGAGGCCGAGGACGCTGATCGCCATGCTGGAGAGCGCAATCGCCTTGTAGCCGAAGATGGGTTTGCGCGAGAACACCGGGAAAATCTCGGAGATGATCCCCATCCCTGGCAGGATCATGATGTAGACCGCTGGATGGGAGTAGAACCAAAATACGTTCTGCCAGAAGATTGGGTCCCCCCCGGCGGGGACATTGAAGAACAGCGTGCCGGCTATTCGATCGAGCGCGATCAAGATTAGCCCGGCCGTCAACATCGGCGTCGCGACCAGGATCATCAGGGCTGTGGCCAGCATGCCCCAGACAAAGAGCGGCAGATCCCAGAACCCCATCCCAGGCGCACGCATCGTGATAACGGTTGTGACGAAATTTATTGCGCCCATGAGTGATGAGAACCCGAGCAGGATGACGCTCACCGCCCACAGAGTCTGGCCAACGGGAGCCGTAACAGATAAGGGGACGTAGGCTGTCCACCCGCTCTCGGCCGCCCCAACGAAAAAGCTGGACAACATCACAAGACCCGCTGGTGGGATGAGCCAGAACGAGAGGGCGTTCATGTTGGGGAAGGCCATATCCCGCGCCCCGATCATCAAGGGCACGAAGTAATTGCCGAACCCGGCCAGGACCGGGATGATCCACAGGAAAATCATGACCGAGCCGTGGTTGGTCAAAAACCTGTTGTACTCCACCCCGTTGAGCACAGCGGCGCCTGGTTCTGCCAGTTCCGTGCGGATCAGCATGGCCAACGCCCCGCCGATGAGGAAGAATACGAAGGTTGTCACCAGGTACTGAATGCCGATCACCTTGTGATCTGTATTCCAGGTGAAATATCGGCGCAAATTGGTCGATCGGTTAGCAGGTTGAGCCTCAAGAGTCATCGCGCACGCTTCTCCTACCCGTGGGTTGCTGCTTACTCTGAAAGCAAGAAGTTGACCAGCGTCTCAACTTCTGTATCGGTCATTTGGACCGCGAAATTCTGCGGCATGATGCCGGGAGCATAGCCCTGGTTTACGTAATCATTGGGCGCCAGGATGGAGGTGCGCAAGTAGGTGGCCGCGTCCATCCCCTCCACCCGGGTTCCGGCAGCCTGGCCAATCCCGACCAGGCTTGGGCCGACGTTGCCAGCTGTCCCCGCGCCATTCGACGTATGGCATGCACCACAGCCGAAGCGCACGAAGAGTGCTGCTCCATCAGACTGGGGCTCCGCGCCCGGTCCACCCGAGCTCGAGGCCATTCCGCCGGAGGCGAGCCAGGCGTCGAAATCTTGCTGTGTCTCGACGACGACTTCCGAGACCATCACGGCGTGGCCAGCGCCGCACAGTTCCGCACACCGGATGGGATAGCGGCCGATCTCGGTTGGGGTGAGGATGAGTTCGTCAATTTGACCCGGCGTGGCGTCATGCTTGACCCGGAACGCCGGCACCCAGAAGGAATGGATGACATCCCTGGCCTCGATTTGAAACTGCACGGTTTGATTTACCGGCAAATGCAGGACGCTGCTCTGTACGCCCGCCTCCGGGTATTCGAAAGACCATGCAAACTGCTGGCCGATGACCCGGACCACGAGCGGTGAAGCAGGCTTCTCCTCGACGCGGACGAGGACCTGGTAGGAATAAATCCCGATCACGGCGACGATGATCGCCGGGATGATGGTCCACACGATTTCCAGGGTGTTGTTTCCGTGGATGGGCAGGCCGTCTTGATCATCTCCGGGTTTGCGCCTGAAGCGGATGACGGCATAGAGCAGTGCACCCTCGACGAGCAGGAAGATGACGGTCGCCACGCCGGTCAAAACCCGGAACAGCTGGTCAACCAGAACGGCACGGCTCGAGGCTTGTTCTGGCATCAGCCAGCTCAAGTCGACGCGGGTCGCAACCAGGAAACCGGCCGCGACCAGAAAGAGACTGATGATAATGACGGTAAAAAGGGTGCGCTCTTTCACAGGTGAAGCCCCTCCATCATACCCGCTCAAGTTGAGCGGGATCCCGATTGTTCAGATCGATCATACACCAGAAGGACGAAGCCCTCCCCCACCATGCTCGCTGCTTGCCGTGCAGGCTTCGCTCTACGCGGAAAAGCACACAAGGTGCTTTCCCGTGGATTTTACCACTGCCACCACTCACTGCCAATATCGATGAGAATACTCCGCATTGGCCAGGCCGGCAACCCCCCGGGGGAGAGACCCTCCGATCCTGGCGCGGTGGGTTCTTAGCTCATAAGTCGGTGCAATAGGCCAGTCCGACCGTCCCAGGCCCAACATGTGTCCCGACCGCGGGGCTCACTTCAGATACGAGTGTTTCGATCGGGTTCATGCGCCGGCTTGCCTCTTCGAGCAAGCCACGAGCATCCGCTTCAGCCGCAGCGTGGAGCGTTGCCAGGCGGATGTTTGGTTTGCCCTCAACTCGTTCCTGGATGATGTCAAGCAAACGGGCGTAAGCCTTGGATTTTGTGCGCACGCGCTCGAATGATTCCACCCTCCCGTCCTGGACATGCAAGATCGGTTTTAGGTTTATCGCCGTTCCGAACAGCCTGGCCGCGCCACCGATCCTGCCGCCGCGGTGCAGGTACTCCAGCGTGTCGACGACGAAGAATACCCCCGTGTGCTGTTTTGCCCGTTCCGCCAAATCCACGACTTCCTCGAAGGATTTTCCTGCCTCAACGGCTCGTGCAGCGGCAAGAGCCTGGAAGCCAAGCTCCATTGCTGCCGACTGCGAGTCGACCAGGGCGATGGTTGCCTCAGGAAACATGGCCTTGGCCTGCTGCGCCGATTGCAGCGTCCCGGACAATTTCTCAGAAATAAGCACGGCCACGATTTGCTTGCCCTCCGCCACCAGCGGTTCAAATATCTTGTGGAAGGAGGCAACCGTCGCTTGAGAAGTCGTGGGGATCTCCTTGCTCGCCTGTAAACGTTCATAAAATTCCGTGGGAAACATATCCACGCCGTCCAGGTATGACTCCTCCCCCCAGATTGAGATCTGAGGCGCGACGTGGATTTGGTACTTCTCGACAAGCTCTGTAGGGATATACGCGGTGCTGTCCGTAACGACGGCGATGTCCGGCATGCAAGTTTCTCCTTCTGCACTCGAGGGAACAAAGGTTCCACGTGCTAAAACCCCCCCGGTGCAGGAGGGTTGCGGTGTGCCGGACTACCTGCCGGGACGCTCCGTCAGCCAGGCCATCAGGCGTTCGGCTGGCCAGGTGTTGATGACCGAGTCACGGGTGACCCACGCCCGTCGGGCAGTCCCCACGCCAAAGTGCCGGAACCCGAGGTGATCGGGATGATGGGCATCCGTGTCGATCGCCAGAAGACAGCCCGCCTCCACTGCCATCCTCGCATGGACGTCGCGCAGATCGAGTCGTTCGGGGTTCGAATTTATTTCGAGTGCGACCTGGTGCGCGCTGGCCGCTTCGATGATAGGTTCCATCTCCAGGTCTGCTGGTGCACGGCTGTTCAGCAGCCGCCCGGTAGGATGCCCAATGATGTCTACATGCGGGTTGGATATCACCTTGAGCAGGCGTTCCGTAACGACCTCCCGGGGCTGCTTCAAAGATGTGTGCAGCGAGGCAATGACGATGTCCAGCTCGGCGAGCACCTCATCCGGATAATCGAGCGAACCATCAGCCAGGATCTCAACCTCGGCACCGTGCAGGATCAAGATCTTTTCTCCGAATTTCCGTCTAAGGGGGGCGAGCTGCTTGCGTTGATCTTCAAGCCGCTCCAGGGACAGACCATTGGCGATGCCGAGGCTGCGGGAGTGATCGGAGATGACAAAGTAAGAAAGGCCTGAGTCCACACCCGCTTGGAGCATCTCCTCCATGCTGACAGCGCCATCGCTCCAATCGGAGTGCGCATGGAGTTCGCCTTGAATTTCGCTCAGGTCAACGAGGACAGGCAGCTCGCCAGCTTCCGCGGCGTCGATCTCACCCCGGTCTTCCCGCAGCTCGGGTGGAATCCACGGCAAACCAAGCTCGGCATAGACTTGCGACTCCTCTGAACAGGTAATCTCGGACCCATCTTCCTTTTTATACCCATGCTCGGAGAGGGATAGACCCGAGCGCAGCGCTCGTTCGCGCAGCCGGACATTGTGCGCCTGGGAGCCGCTAGCATACTGGAACGCGCTCCCGAACCGTTCCGGGGGATGCACCCAGACCTGGACCCTGGTTCCATCGTGCAGCTCGACGCTGGCCTTGGTCTCCCCCTTCCCCAGGGTGCGCGCTACCTGTGGAAAGCTGGTAAAAGCCTGTATGACTTCGGCTGAAACGCTTGAGGCCACGATGAGATCCAGATCGCCGATGGTCTCCCGGTACCGCCGCAAGCTGCCGGCGGCTTCCGCACGCGCTACCCCAGGCAACAGTCGCAATCGCTCCAGCAGTTCCTCCGAGGTCCTCCAGGCCTTATCAAGGAGCATGCGCTCAGTTTCGCGAGCCTGGAGGGCCTTGATGTTCTCCAGGATGCGGGCTTCTGATTTTGCGCCCATGCCGCTCAGTTTTTGCAGTTCACCAGCACGAGCTGCGCGTTCCAGATCCGCGATCGTCTCGATTCCAAGTTCGCGCCAGAAGCGGGCCGCTTTTTTAGGTCCGACATCCCCAACGGCAAGCACCTCGACCAAGCCGAGCGGTACCTCGGCCACGAGAGTCTCGTAGAAATCGAGCTTGCCGGTTTGGTAGAGCTCGTCGATCTTCTCGGCGATGGCCTTGCCCACCCCCGGGATCGATTGCAACTCGCCCTCCTGCCAAATTTGACGCAAATCGGTGCCCAGTTCCTGGATAGCCTCGCCTGCCTTGCGGTAAGCCAGGACCTTGTAAACGCTCTCGCCTTTGATCTCGAGCAGATCGGCGATGGCGAGAAAGATTTCCGCAACCTGGCGATTGTTCACGCGCCCTCCTCAGGGAAGATCCCCGGTTAATACGGCGACGACGATCCAGCGCTGACCATCCCCCATAACCCCGATCCCCGCATACCGGAACTCTGGACCCAGCAGGATCAGTTCATGATCGGCATCGGCAAACCAGGTCTGGACGGTTGTCGCAGCCAGCTCAGAGAGTGGACCTTGGCTGTCGAAGAGCAGCTCAGCCGCCTGTCCATGATACCCGGCCTGCAGCAGGCGCTGCTCGACGACGACCACCCCGGATTGGGGGTCTACGTGCCCCAGGAAGCCTGAAGTGGCCATTTCGGCCGCCCGCTCGCCGGCCAGCCCGGTCAATCCCGGCTGCTGGATGAGCGGCGGAACCCCGGAAAGCGCCCGCTTGAGGTTTACCGAGGTCAGCAGCGCCTCCGATGTTGTTGTGACCGCGGCCGAGAGGTCGGACGGTTCGCTAACCTGAGCTTGAACGCTTTCAGCCTGGGTGATTTCCGCCGATCGGTTACCTGGTTCAAGCTTTGTGTCTCTGCCCGGACTGCATGCCGCGAGCAGGATAAGGATGAGGATCCTGCTTCCAATTCGCATCTTCCACAACCCTATTTAGAGTTCGAAGGTGTGATTATAGCCCCCATCCGACCCCCTTCCAAGCTGGGCCGCTCCGCGCACTGAAGGGTTCGTTGCCGCCGGCCCTCGTGTATGTTAAGCTTACCCGTCACAACGGGGTGGGAAAGCCATGTCGACTGAACGCGTCCTACAACCGATCGTCGTTTACCTTGTAGAGCGGCACCCGCTTGAAATACCGGGGACCGGGCCGCTCTTCAGCTGGCTTCACCTGAATAATGATTACAGGCGTGAGTTAAAGGGGTTAATCGGTGAATTTCAGCCCGATGACCTGAGCGTGATCGTGGATGATTCCCCGGGCGGCGAAGCCTGGAAGCTGTTGCTTGAAAACTTGCTCGACCGCAATTTGCGCCAGGTGATTACACACCTGGCACCGCTAACCCCTGCACAACGACATCAACTTATCGGGCTGTGCGCCGAAGTCGGGACGCAGTTAATCACACCGGGCGATGCCGGTCGCAACCGGCGCGACGAACCCGATTCGTGAGCTTGCTGCACAAGTAGCCAGGCTCACGCTCAGACGGAACCATGCATGGAATTTGAAGTTATCGGGAATCTTCACACGCATACCCATTACTCCGATGGGCATGGATCCCACGTAGACATCGCCCGGGCGGCAATCGATGCCGGCCTGGACTTCGTGGTTGTCACGGATCACAATGTCTGGGTCCAGGGCATGGATGGCTACCGTTACCTGGAAGGCAAGCGTGTGCTCCTGCTCACGGGAGAGGAACTCCACGACCAGGCGCGGGAGCCGCAGAAAAACCACCTCCTGGTTTATGAAGCTCGAACCGAGTTAGCCCCGTATGCAACGGATCCACAGGGCCTGGTGCAGGAGGCGGCCGGACACGGCGGGCTTACCTTCATCGCCCATCCCAGCGACCCACCTGCGCCGCGCTTTGGTGAGGATGATTTATCCTGGGAAGCCTGGGATGTCCAGGGGTTGACCGGGATTGAACTCTGGAATTTCATGAGCGAGTTTAAATCCCGGCTCTCCTCCCTCCCCAGCGCCATTTACCATGCCTACAACCCGGGAGCCATCGCCCAGGGTCCCTTCCCAGAGGTGCTGGAACGCTGGGATCACATGCTCTCGCTCGGGCAAAAACCCGTCGCCATCGGTGGTTCAGATGCCCACGCAACCCCGGTCAGCATGGGACCTCTCAAGCGGGTGATCTTCCCCTACGCGTACCTCTTCCGCTGCATCAACACCCACGTCATCCTGGGGGAGAAGCTTACCGGAGAAACTTCACGGGATCGGACGTTAATCTTCACCGCCTTGCGGCAGCGGGAGCGCTTTCATCGGCTATGATCTGCCTGCCCCGACGGCCGGATTCCGGTTCAAGGCCCAGGGTGTCGAGCAGGAAATTGGCATGGGGCAGGAGATGCCGGTCAAGCTCGGCGTCACGCTCCAAATCCGGGTGCCTCGCCCTGCACAAATTCGCCTGCGGCACGCAGGGGCAGAGATCAAGCGTTGGCATGACGTGCGCACCGCTGTGCACACGGTTCGCGAGCCAGGGGTTTACCGGGTTGAGGCGTATCTCAACTTCCGCGGCCGGCTGCGAGCCTGGATTTTCAGCAATCCCATCTACCTGACCGCCTAATTCGATCCGGCACGTACCCTCGACCGTGGAGCCGGGTGTTATACTAAAAGATCATTTGTTCGGGTATCCAGGATGTGCGATGCAGCCCTTTAAACTCGATGCACCCTACCAGCCCATGGGGGATCAGCCGGAGGCGATCCAGGCTCTGCTGGCCGGCCTCACCCGGGGTGACAAACACCAGGTCTTGCTTGGAGCAACCGGGACCGGGAAGACGTTTGCCATCGCAAATCTCATCCAGGAGACGCAGCGTCCGGCGTTGATCCTCGCTCACAACAAGACTCTTGCCGCCCAGCTTTACGCCGAGTTCAAATCCTTCTTTCCAGAAAATGCGGTCGAATTCTTCGTCTCCTACTACGATTACTACCAGCCTGAAGCCTACGTTCCCAAGCACGACCTCTACATCGAGAAGGAAACCCAAATCAACGAGGAGATCGACCGCCTCCGGCTTTCCACGACGGCCTCCGTGCTCGCCCGGCGTGATGTGATCGTCGTCGCCTCGGTGTCGTGCATCTACGGCATCGGCAATCCTGAAGCCTATGGCCGGGTGGTAATCAACCTGGAGGTCGGGGGGAACTACAGGCGCAATGCGCTGCTGCGCCAGCTGGTCGAGAGCCATTATGAACGGAATGATATGGAGCTGCGGCCGGGCGTCTTCCGGGTGCGGGGCGACTCGCTCGAGGTCATGCCGGCCTATGAAGAGCAGGGCTACCGCCTGGGGTTCTTTGGTGATGAGCTCGAGCGGATCGTGCAATTTGACCCGATAACCGGTGAAATCCTGGCCGATCGCCAGGAGGTCAGCTTTTTTCCTGCCAAGCACTTCATCACCGAGGAGGAGAAACTGCGGGCTGCGATCGCAGACATCGAGCAGGAGCTCCAGGAACGCCTGGCCTTCCTGAAGGCCAACGGGAAATTGCTCGAGGCTCAGCGGCTCGAACAGCGCACGCTCTACGATCTCGAAATGCTGCGTGAGGTCGGCTACTGCTCTGGCATCGAGAACTACTCACGCCATCTCGATCAACGCCCGGCGGGCTCAGCCCCCTGGACGCTGGTGGATTACTTCCCGCCCGATTTCCTGCTCGTGGTCGACGAGAGCCATATGACGATCCCCCAGGTGCGGGGGATGTTTGCCGGCGACAAGTCACGCAAGACCGTCCTGGTTGATTTCGGCTTCCGCCTCCCGTCCGCGCTCGACAACCGCCCGCTCTCGTTCGATGAGTTCGAGAGCCGCATCGGGCAGGTCATCTACACCTCTGCCACGCCCGGGCCGTACGAGTTGGAAAAGGCCACGCAGGTCGTAGATCAGATCATCCGGCCCACTGGGCTCGTTGATCCGCAGGTCGAGGTGCGGCCCGTGGAAGGCCAGGTCGACGACCTGGTCGGGGAGATCAACAGCCGCATCGAGCCGGGGTGAACGCACGCTCGTCACGACCCTGACCAAGCGCATGGCTGAAGACCTTTCGGAATATATCCGCGAGCTGGGGATCAAAGTCCACTACCTGCATTCCGAGATTGACACCATCGAGCGGGTCGAAATCCTGCGTGATTTGCGGCTGGGTGTCTACGATGTGGTCGTCGGCATTAACCTGCTCCGGGAAGGCCTCGACCTGCCCGAGGTCTCGCTGGTTGCCATCCTCGATGCCGACAAGGAAGGCTTCCTGCGCTCTGCGCACCGCGCTCATCCAGACCATCGGCCGGGCCGCCCGCCACGTCAATGGGCGCGTCATCATGTATGCCGACAAGATCACCGATTCGATGCAGCGGGCGCTCGATGAGACGGAGCGCCGGCGGTTGAAGCAGATTGCCTACAATACCGAGCACGGCATCGAGCCGATGAGCATCATCAAGGGGGTGCGGGATCTGACCGACCAGGTTGCCTCGCGTGCCGTGGCTGAGGAGCAAGGTGAGTACCGGCCGCTTTCCTTCATGGACCTGCCCAAGGATGAGCTCCACCGCTTGATCAAGGAGCTGGAAAAACAAATGCGCGCCGCAGCCGCTGGACTGGAGTTCGAGATGGCGGCAGCCTTGCGGGATCAAATCTTCGAAGCACGCGAGACGCTGGCGGAGAAGGAAGACCTGCCGCCCTGGAAACGTGCCCGGCTGCTGGCGGGCGAGAACGGGGGCTAAGCCCCGGCCGCACTGCCCCCAGCGCCCTCGGATCTCTCGTGCTGGGGAATCTCAATCCGAAAACAGGCTCCCCCTTCGGATCCAGCTTCGACCCAGATCCTGCCCCCATGAGCCTGCACTAACTTCCTGGCGACTGCCAGGCCCAGTCCAGACCCGCCCTTGCCGCGTGAGCGGGAATCATCCACGCGGTAGAAGCGCTCGAAAACCCGCTCGCGGGCGTGCTCGGGGATGCCTTCCCCGGTGTCCTCGACATCGATCAGGATCAGCTGCTTCTCTGTAATCGTCCTCCATCCGCAGAACGATCCTGCCCCCTGCAGGCGTGTGACGCAGCGCGTTGTTGAGCAGATTGCCCAGGACTTGCTCGATCCTGGCGGCATCGACCTGGGCTTCGAGCGTCATGGTCCAGGCCTTCACCAACCAACACCACGCCTTGCCGTTCAGCCGCGCTGCCGAAGGACTGCAGCATTTTCTGCCCGGTCAACGCCAGATCCGTCCTCGTCTTGATCAGGGAGAGGCCACCCGAGTCTGCCATGCTTAACGTGTTCAAATCTTCCACAAGCCGGTTCATCAAATGAGTCTGGTTGAGGATCGCGCTCAGGTGCTCCTCCGAAGCAGGATGGACGCCGTCCAGGATCGCCTCCAATCTCGCCTGGATGACGGAGAGCGGTGTTCGCAGTTCGTGAGCGATATCGGCCGAGGTCTCGCGCCGCCGCTGCTCCAAATCCTGCAGCGATTCGGCCATGAGATTGAAAGCACGAGAGAGCTCGCCCACCTCGTCCCCGGTGTGAACCTGGACCCGCTGGTCCCAGTCACCTTGTGCGACGGCCTGCGCGGCTGAGGTCAGCTCGCGAACCGGGCGCAGGATGCCCAGCAGGAGCAAACCTCCTACCAGGAGCGCGGCCAGCATCGCCAGCCCGGCTGCGAGCAGGAAGCTGCGCGTGATCCTATCCGTGAGCTCCGCGGCCGGGGTGTAGAACGTGCGGGCCGGGTCAGCGAGATACCCGACGATTTCGTTTTCGAACGTGATGGGAGTAGCCGCTTCAAGCTCTGCGTCCTGCATGCTGGTTCCCAGGCGGTTGGGAGGGCCGACGATGATCTCACCGCCAGCCGTGGCAAGCATGAGCCCTGCGCTCCCCATCATGCCGCCCCGCCTTCCGGAGCCAGGAAACAGGTTCGGATCCATATGGCGGGCGACCAGAGGCGGGAGCACATCGGCCACGCCTTCCCAGCTGCCGCGTCCCCGGTAAAAGCCCGCCAGCTCCTGCGCCAGGCTGTCGAGGCCGCTGATCCCACCGCGCATCATCAATCCACGCACTTCAAACTGCGCCCGCTGCAGGGTGACGACGGCCATGGTCCCGATGCCGATGAGAGAAACCAGGAGCAAGGCCAGGAACAGCTTCAAGACCAGGCTCATCCCGGGGAGCTTGCGGCGGTCAGGAGTCATTCAAGCGGTAGCCGACACCGAAAACGGTTTCAATGTACGTTGGATCCCTGGGCTCCGGTTCGATCTTTGCCCGGAGGTTCTTAATGTGCGCATCGATCGTCCGTTCGTAACCTTCGTAGGCTTCACCTTGCGTAGCTTCAAGCAGCTGCATGCGGGTGAACGCCCGGCCTGGTTGACTGGCCAGCACGGCCAGCAACTCGAATTCGGTCGGTGTCAGGTCGATTCGTTCGCCTGCAACCTCCACCGAATGCCGGGACCGGTCGATCGTGATCAGGCTTGTGCGGATCGTTTCTGGCTGGGTTGGTGCAATCTGGCTCCGGCGCAGCACAGCCCGCACACGGGCCACGACCTCGCGCGGGCTGAAGGGCTTGGTGATGTAATCATCAGCCCCGAGTTCGAGGCCGATGAGCTTGTCCGTCTCATCCACTCGAGCCGTGACCATGATCACCGGCACCTGCGAAGACCGGCGCAGCTCGCGGGCGACATCCAGGCCATCCATCCCCGGCAAGTTCAAATCAAGCAGGACCAGGTCCGGGTTGCGATGCTGGATGGTTGAGATGGCTGCCGTCCCATTGCTGACGGCTTCGACCTGGAAACCGGCTTGCTCGAGGTAGTCGCGCAGCACCTGGACCAGGTCCAGCTCATCTTCCACGATCAAGATCATCTGCCCCATGATTGTGATTATAGCCCTAACCTTCCCCTTCCCACCCGGTGCGTGTTGCCGGTCAGACGGGTCGACCACCGGCAGAAACCTGCCGGTGGTCGACTGTGTTCAAGCTGCCCGCTGCCGGGAGCTTACTGTGCCTCGCCACCAGGAGCGAAGCCGTGCCGTCCGAACATGCCGCGTGCGGCAGCCCCGCTGCCATCCATCAGGCAGTCTCCGTTCCCAACGCCCGGGAACGATTCGCCGCGTGGCCCAAACGCCGGGAGTTCTATCCCATCCGCCTGGGCGGCTTCCAGCGCGGACTGGCGGGCGTCACGCATCAAGGTCCAGGCCTCTTCCTGGCTCAAGCCGGCGGCGAGCGCGATGTCCATCATCGTGTCGCCGGCGTCGAGCTTGCTTTCCAGGTCGGAGACGCTTATGCCGAACGCTTCAGCATAGGCTGCGAGGATGTAGTCGTGAAGCGGGTGATCGCCTTCCGCGAGCTGCATCCCATTTTGCATGCGTGGACCAGGTCCTCGCCCGAAGAACGGGCGCTCAGGGGCGGTCGGGGTTCCACTCGGCGGGTCGTCATCCTGGGCGTACGCCGTCCCAGCGACCAACCCTGTCCCGATCACCATGCTTACGACGAGAACCGTGAGAACGAGCTTCGATACTTTCATCTTGCTACCTCCTGTAGGTTTTTGAGATCGAACGCTTCGATCCATACACTGCTAGCAGGATAGAGCCTGGGTGTGAAGAAGATATGAAAGGGATCTGTGGAAGCGGAGAAAATGCGCACGGGCTTTTAAACGCACATGGCCGCCCGAAGGCGACCAAGGCGGAGGGATGTACGGGCGGAGGTCGCCCGTGTTAAGGTACGCCCGCATTATGCCATGCGACTCGGGATGCGTGGGGAACTTGAAAGGTGGCTGTAAGGTGGAGGAAAGGACAGGAAATCGGTTTGAATTTCAGAGGGTGGAGGCCGGAACAGCCTCCACCCTATGTTGTTGAGGAAGCCTAGATGCGGCCGTAACTCTGCAGGAGTTTCACGTATCCGGCACGCTCATAGGCGGTAGGTTCGACCTGCTCGAGCAAGCTCATGCTCCCGCGAACATCAGCCAGCGTTGTGACGCCCTGCGCATCCAGCTCCTGCTCAAAACCACGAATGATTTCGGTCAGGTACGGGATCCCCTTCGAGAGCAGGACGGAGCAAACCTGGGCGATATCGGCGCCGGCCATGATGGCCTTCAAAGCATTGGCTGGGGAGTGAACGCCGGTTGTAAGGGCGAGCGACACATCAAGTTGACCGTAGAGGATGGCGATCCAACGCAGCGGAAGCAGGATCTCCTCCTCCCGGCTCAGGCTGAGGCGAGGGATCAGCTGGCGCGACTTGATGTCGATGTCCGGTTGATAGAACCGGTTGAAGAGCACCAGGCCGTCTGCGCCCGTATCGACGAGCCGGCTGGCGAACTCGGGCAGCGCGCTGAAGAACGGGCTGAGTTTGACCGCGATCGGGATGTCCACCGAGTCCTTGACCGTCTTCAGGACATCGAAATACAGGTTCTCGATATCCATGCCCATGAAGGTATCCGAGGCGGGCAGGAAGTACAGGTTGAGCTCCAGGCCGTCCGCGCCTGCCTCGGCGATCATCCTGGCGTACTTCAACCAACCCCCTTTGCTCGTCCCGTTCATGCTGGCGATGATCGGGATATCCAGCGCTTCCTTGGCCTTGCGCACGTGTTCGACGTAGGCATCTGGATCGCGCGGGTAATCATTTTTCTCAGGGAAGTAGGCGCTGATTTCGGCCGTGCTCAGCCTCCCGCTCTGGAACAGCTCCGAGAATTCACCTGATTCGATGGCGACCTGCTCTTCGAAGAGCGAGTAGAGGACCACGGCCGGCGCGCCGGCGTCCTCCAATTGCTTTAACGATTCCAGTTCCCGCGATAACGGGGAAGCGGAAGGGACGATCGGGTGCTTGAGCTCCAAACCCATGTAGGTTGTCCGAAGATCTGCCATGTGTGCCTCCAGTGAATCGGAAAGGAGAGATCGTGAAAAACCGATCAATAGTCTGTATTGATTGTAGCCTGAGGGATTTGCCCGTCGCAATCTGAAGAATGTCACCTCTCACAGGTATCGCATCCAAGCCTGGAGATGACAATCGAAGGCAGTGGGGAGAACTGTGGCTGGATAAGCTAGACGGAGGCGCCCCTGGTGCGACTCGAACGCACAACCGTCGGATTAGAAGTCCGGTGCTCTGTCCATTGAGCTACAGGGGCGTGGGTACATTGTAGTGGAAAGGGGGGACGGCATCAATCTTCGTGGACCGGGCGGATGCCTTTGTAAACCCGTCCGCCGGAGAGCGTGCGCAGGATCATCTGCCCTGAGCGTTCCAGCTTCTCGCCGAGTTCGGCCGGGCTCAGCGGTTGGTTGCCATTCGCCAGGAAGACGCGAAAGATGGCATTGACCAGGGTCGTTTGCGGTGTAAGGTAGTCGGGCTGGTGGGCGCAGTGGGCGATCAAGGTGTGCTGGATGCCAAGCACACGTGTGACCTCCGCAGTCTTTGGATCAACGCTATCGACAAGTGCATCCGCCTCGATCGACGCAAATGATTCCTGGTGTTCCTCGCAAAGGTGGCTGCGCAGGTAAACCCCGAGATCGCGGTCGGCGCGCTCCCACCAATCGAAATCGATGTGGAAGCGGGTATCCAGCGTCGGACGGACGAACAGCCTGGAGGGTGGCGCCTTGGCCGGGGTCATGCCGACTCCCAGGCAGCCGCGTCAAAGCGCCAGTAGAGATCCCCGACGTGCGCATAATAGGGCTTGGATAACAGCTCGGTGAAAACCGCCGCCGGGGGCTGTCGCTGGATGACGTTCACCGCTGCGTACAACGTCTGTGCATGCACGGCGCTCTGCGGGGTGAGCCTGGCCAGTTCGCGGAACATGTGCACCACCGTCTTCTCGAGCGGCATCTTGCTGCGCGTGCGCTTCGCCCAGGCTTCATCGATCGACTGTGGATCGATGATCCCTATCACCATCAGGTCATCGTAGGCGGTGCCCACTGGCTGCTTGAGCATCGTGAACCCGATCTGGCCATCCGTGTCCAGGGTCACGGTCCGGATCCAATCATTGCGCATGCGCCGGTCCTTCGTCTCGACGATCACCTCGCCCGGCTCTTCGCCTTTGCGGACCGTGATCAACCCACCGGCGGGGACCTCATACTGTTTGTACCAATCCCACAGCCCGAAGACGTAACCGTCGTGGCGGACCACCCACCCTGGAAATTTCTCACCGCTGTGTCCATCCACGAGCACGAAGCGGATACGCGGCGTTTCATAGGCGGTCGGGAACAGTCCTTTCAGGCGGTTCGATAGCGGCAGCGCGCCTACCCGCCAGTGCGGGAAGAGCAGGGCAATCGTAACCTCATCCTTGACCTCTACCTGGGCATCGCCCGTGCTGAGTTCATCGTCGAGCTGTGTCTCGAGCTGGAGCAGCTCTGGCGTAAACAAGGAGCGGTCAATCGGACCGATGTCCGCTTCCAGGCGTGGAGGCACGAACAGCACTTCCGGGGGTTCCCCGCGCTGCAGGAACCAGAGCACCTGCCCGGCAGGTCCGACTTCATCAAAGCGTTCGTCTTCTTGCAGGGCGTAGTCAAGCGAAAACTCCGCCAGCTGAGGGGAGAGCGATGGGGGCAGTTCAAGATGCTGGAGCAATTCAACCGTGGGCAGCGGTCCCCCGTTGGAAACGTCGAGCACTGCTTCGGCGATATTTAGATGACCTTCGTTGATATCCGCGACCAGGGCCCGTGGGAACCATTTCCCAGCGATGCGGACGATATCCGGATTCTCTTCCAGGCGGACCTCGAGCCGGCCGGCGATCATTGCCCCATACTCGGCCAGGACCGACTTCAGGGTTCTCCAGGTCGATCTCCTGCGCATCGAGCTCAGGCGCGTGGTTCAGGATGTGATCCTCGAACCCGGAGGCGAAATCGCGGGTACCACCTTCGCCGTTGAAATCGACGGTGATGACATCAAATGGACCGAGGTCAGGGTTCTGACCCGGCCTGACCGCTGTCACGGAACCCTTCAGGTTGCCCAGGGCTGGGAAGCTTAACTTATCCCCCACAGCGTAGTGTTCGGCGGGCAAATAGGGGCGATGGGTTGGAGACTTGGCTTGCGCTGCTTCACGCGCCAGACGCTCGAGCCTGGCGATGATCAGGGGGCTCGCCATCTCCATCGAGGTAAGCGGCGTCTCCCGCTCGAGGAGCAGGTTGATGATGAAGTCGACGTCTTCGTTGCTAACTTCGAAGGAGGTCCAGTATGATTCAAGTGTTGATGGTTGAGCAATGACCATGAAATTGCGGCTACCATTCTTGGGGATTCCTCGGCCATTATACTATATGCGCAGGAGGCAGCGGAGATGAGTGACGAATGGGTGAGCGTGGACACGGTGCAGGGCCGGCTTGAGGCGGAGATCGTCCGGGGCATGTTGGAAGCGCAGGAAATCGAGGTACGGCTGAGCCAGGAGGCCAGTGCTGCGATCTATGGCCTCGGCGTTGGTCCGATGGCAGAGGTTGAGATTTTCGTCCGCGACAAGCCAGCGCGCCGAGGCTGAATCGCTGCTGGATCGCTACCACCGGGGGACGCTTGAAGATGAAAGCGAGGGCGAGTAAGGGTCTCGAGCAACAGCCAAGGGTCCGCTAGCCAGTGTCCTAGGGCGTTGAAGGCTGTTCGAGCGTCAGCGGAAATCCGGGATCCACCCAGTCCAACGGTTGGACCGGGACGCCTCCTACCCAGATCTCCCAATGCAGGTGCGGCCCGGTTACACGCCCGGTGGCGCCTACCTTGCCGATGACCTGACCCCGCTCGACCAGCTCGCCCTCTTCAACAAAGATTTCCGATTGGTGCAGGTAGCCAGAGAACACCCCCCAACCATGGTCGATGTAGGTCGCATTGCCCCTCACCGTGAGTGGACCTGCAAAGACCACCCTGCCCCCTGCCGGCGCGTAGATGGGGACATCCTGGCCGTAGAAATCGAGGCCGGTGTGATAGTACAGCAGGCTGCCGTTGTTATAACTCCGCCGGGTTCCGAAGAAGGATACGAATTCAGCGGTGTAATAGCGTGACGGATACTCGAAGGGGCCGTCCCAATAGCGGTCGGGGGTGGACTCACGCATCAAGGCGCCGATGAGCGCATCCTCCGGGCCGGTCACGGTTGGATCAATTGTTTCCGGCGGAACCCCGTTAAGCACCTGGAAACCATAATCACCATCCACGACCTGCACCGGCTGCATCATCCGGAAGAATGTTTCACCGGTCTCTTCATCGACAAGGTCGAGTTCGAATTCGAACAATCCGGGATCGGTCATCGCGTGAATGCCTTGCAGATTGATCCAATGACCAGGCCGGTCCAGGAAGAAGGAGAGCGAGTAAGGGCCAAGCGTACCCGCCGGGTGCAGCCCATCCTGGAGATTCAGATCGATTTCAAGTGTATGTCCCTGGCTGAGCGGGTATGGATTTACCTCAAGGTGCTCGATCTCGCGTGGCAAACCGGGCGAATGAGCCTCCTGTGCCTGGGATGGAAGTGCGTAAAGCCTGCCGGGAATGAGCCACAGCTGCGGTGAGCCCGGGCTTGCGCCTTCAAGGGCCCAGTGCGATGCCCGCGCTTGGGCAGCCAGTTCCAGCGCCGTTTCCCCCGGCCGGGCAGCATACAGCTCATAGCCGGGAACATCTGATGCGGTATCCAAATCGGTGGGGACAATCAGCGCCTGGCCGACGAACACCCGATCCTGGCGCACAATGTGGTTCAGGCGGAGCAGTGCCTCCGCAGAGGTTCCCGATTCCCGCCCAATGCTCGTAATCGTCTCACCCAGCTTTACGGTCTGGAACGCAAGCGTGCCTTCTACGCCCGGGAAGCCGGGGATGACGAGCTCGCTGCCAGGAAAGATGCGCGAGGGGTCGCTGATGCCATTCACGCGGATGATTTCATCGAGGGTGGTCCCAAACCTCCTGGCGATGCTGGATAGCGTATCTCCAGCCTGCACGATATAGATTGGCCCCCCCTCCTGGGCATGGGAAACTCCCGGCGCGAACAGGAGGATGAACAGGAGCAGGATTACCCAGCTACGCTTCAGCCACATCGGTCCACACCAATTCATCTCCAAGCTCGACCCTGTCCAGGATGGCTGGAGATGCTTCGAGAATGTAGCGTGCGGCCTGCTTTGGAAAGTATATTTTCCACGGCAGCGCCTCGATTTTATCCACAACCCTTCTTTGGTCGTCGAGCCACAGGACACCCAGGGGGAAGAACACCATCCACATATGGATCGAAGCGTTGAACCTGTCCTGCGTTCGATTAACGAGCAGCAAACCTTCCCCATCCGGGAGCGATCGTCTGAATGTAAGCCCGCGCAAACGACACAGGTAGGAGCTGCACCAGCGCGCCTGCACGAGGACGTCCGAGGGATGGGATCGATTACGGATGAGGATTGAGTTCATGCTGGTCATTTGACAAAAAAATAAGCGACCGCAGCCGCCTGTTCAAGGGAATCAGGTGGGGTTCTCTTACTCCCCGATGATTTTCTCGACGCTCTCAAGCAGTTCTTGCGGGCCAAACGGTTTGGTGATGTAATCATCGACTTTGGCGATATGCAGCCCCAGCACCTTGTCGATCGATTGCGCCTTCGCCGTCACCACGACGACGGGGATGGCCTTGAGCACATCGTCCGCCTTCATTTGCTGGTAAACCTCCCAGCCATCCATGTCAGGCATCATCAAATCCAGCAACACGAGGTCGGGCAGTTCCTTGCGGACGGTTTCAAGCCCCTCGATCCCCCCGTTGGCACCGATCACCTGGAAGCCCTTGCGACCGAGGATTAATCGGACCAGGTCGATCATCTCTGGTTCATCCTCTATACAAACGACCCGCTTGGCTTCGGCAGCCATGGAATCCTCCAGGTACGGCAAAATTGCCCCCGTAGTGTATCACAACCAAGGTGCGGCGCAACGAAACCTTGCTCCTACCACCTGTGAACGTTCGCGCAGGGTTTTCCCGCTACCAGGGCGGAATCAGGCCGGATGGTCCGGTCCGGCAGAGCCCAGAGGGTGATGCCCTGATTCGGAACGCTGCTGCGGGAATGGGGTTTATTCGCCGGCTATGCCTGGCGCAGCCGGCACGTTCTGGAGTGCATTCGGGATCGCGGCAAGCTGGAGGATTTCCAGCAGGTCACGCGCCGTCAGCAGGCCGAGGAAACGACCGTCCTCGATCACGGGCAAAGCATCCGTGCGGCTTTCGGCAAACTGTCGTTGAGCCTCAACCAGGGACTGTTCAGGCGACAAGGGTGTGAACGCCTCATCCATCACTTCCCCGACCTTGACGCTCGCACCATGTCGCGTCAACGACTGCACCAACTGGCCGTGGGTCAGGAGCCCAACGACCTGATCCCCATCGCAGACCGGGAAATCCGCTTGAAAGCCCTGCAGCGTCAGCTCGACGGCCTTTGCCAACTCATCCTGCGGCGATAATGCTCGCGCCTGGCGGGAGAACGCCTGGCGCACCTTGAACCCGGCCAGCGTGCTGCGTGAGAGCACAAGATTGCGCTCCTGGCTCGCCCCGGTGTAGATGAAGATTCCGACCAGGACCAGGAAGAAATCGCCGCGCATGAACGCCCAGAGACCCATCAACAGCGCAAGGCCCTGGCCCACCGAAGCGGCGATAGCCGTCGCCCGGGGATAGGTAAGCCTGGTGGCAAGCAGCGCCCTCAAGACCCGGCCGCCGTCCATCGGAAAGGCAGGGAGCAGGTTGAAAACGCCAAGCAGCAGATTGGCCGCGAAGAGATAGACTGCCACGCCACTGAGGCTGATGCGGCTGATTTGAAAAAGCATTCCGGGCACATCGGAGGTGTTCACCCTGATACCGGCCAGGAAAAGGAGAAGACCGAAAACAAGCGCAAGCGCAAAATTCACCGCCGGCCCCGCAATCGCGATGACCAGCTCCTGTTTCGGATTTTCGGGGATCTCGGCTAGCTGCGCTACGCCGCCGATCGGCAGGAGCACGATCTGCTTGACTTCCACGCCGTAGCGCTGGGCCGCAACGCTGTGCCCTAATTCGTGCAAGACGACAATCGCAAACAGCAAGAGCGTTGTTACGACGCCGAAAAGCGCCCCACCCCAACCACCCTGGGCCAGGACCCCGAACTGCAGGGCCGCCCAGATGAGGATCAGGGGAAAGGTAAGATGCACGCGAACCGCAATGCCGCGTATGGAGAAAATCTTTAGGGATTGATCCATGCTTCGTGCTCCTGGGTACGCATAGCTGAATTGTAACAGGCCGGGCTTCGACAAATCGTTAGAAGCGTGTTAGCAATCAGGGCCAGGGACGGTAGAAATCCTGTGGCAGGGTGCTGGAATCCGGATCGAGGTAGCCCTGGTTCAGCATGGCTTGCGCTAACCCAGGCCCGATATAGCGCAGATGCCAGGGCTCGTAAATAAATTCCGTGGCAACCGGCATCCATCGGTTGGAAAACGGCCATTGGCTGCTGTGCTTCATCGGATAGCTGATGACGAAACCGAACCGGTGAGCGTTAGCTTCCAGCCAGGCATACAGCGTGAGATTTCGGGGTTCGAGCATTTCAACCGCCAGTCCAGGCCATACGACATCGAACGCCGTTCCAAGCTGATGCTCGCTGTGTCCAGGCAGAGCCAGGTAGTTCAGCGCCTGATCCCCGCTTCCCCTGGCTTCACGCTCGAGCGCACGCTCCTGATCCTGGTAACTGCGGTATCCGGAGTACACGAGGAGCCGGACCCCATCACCATACGCAGCGTCCTCCATCGCCTCCAGCGCCTGGGCTGCTTCAGGCAACAAGCCGGGATCGTACCAGGATGGGAGCCCATGTGCCTGGTCAATCCGGACGTCCAGAGGTGGGCCAGCGAGAAGCTGAATGATGACCAGGATAATCCAGGAGGGGTTCAAGATGGGCGGATCCTTCCTCGCGCGGGCTGAGTCTACCCCGCTGGCCGACCTTCGCCAAGTAGGAACCAGTTGTAAGGTGGCTGTAAACACGGCGCAGCTGTGGGCATGATAGGATGTGATCGTCCGGCAGTTGACCGGCGCGAAATCATCCAGGAGTGTACTTGTATGACAGCACGGGACGTCTACCAGTCCGTCGAACAGGCGCTTGATTTGGGCGTCGAGGCCGTTGAACGTGGCGATTTGAACAATGGAGAACAAGCGTTAAGTTGGGTGCTCAAGCATGACCCCGGAAACCAGATCGCCTGGTTCTGGTTAGCATGTTGCGCCCCCGACGATGATGCAAAACAGGAATGTTACCGGCGCGCATCCGGGGCTGACGAACTCGCTTGAGGCTCGGCGATGTAACCGAGCCCACAGGAGTGGATAAACCGCATTGTTGAAACCCAGCGATCAAAATATCCTCGTCATCGACGACGAGAAATCCTTCTGCGAGGTCGTCGCCGAAATCCTCCTCAACGACGGATACCAGGTTCAAAAGGCATTCAGCGCCAGCCAGGCGCTATCGATCCTGGAACATTTCGAACCCACCCTCATCATCCTTGACATCATGATGCCTGATATCGACGGTCTCACCATGGTCCGCCGGCTGCGTGCACTGCCGCGTTACGCGCACCTGCCAATCATCGTTTCGAGCGCTAAGTTTCAAGCCGAGGACCAGAAGGCAGCCGTGGACGCCGGGGCGAACCAGTACCTTACAAAGCCCTTCTCGGCCCAGGACCTGCGGAGCTCAATCCTTCAAGTACTCACAGATGGGACCAAACCTTTGATGGCTTAGCCTTCTGCCAAAGGCCGGCCTGCTATCCAATTGCACACAGAATCAATCCGACCGCTTCGAGCAAGCTCGCAGCGGTCGGATTGGTGACCCGCACAGGACTCGAACCTGTAACCTACTGATTAAGAGTCAGCTGCTCTGCCAATTGAGCTAGCGGGCCGCGCGCAAAATTATACCAGCGCCACGTCTTGCGTCAATCACACAGCGTGAAGATTTCCCTGGCTGATGCGTCCGTTCGACACTAGGACGACAGCCGCCCCTATTGTTAGAATTGCCCAAAAGGGGCATTCAGGCTATCTTCAGCATGCATCTGGAAATCGCTGGAAGATAGTCGCGAGAACAGGAGTCCTGACGTGCTGCGTGCCATCCTCATCTACCTCTCGAACGCTGCGTGGGCTCGTAGGATTGTGACCGGCTGGGGACTTGCCCGCAGGATGTCCCACCGCTTTGTAGCCGGTGACACCCTTGATCAGGCGCTCCAGGCGGTCATCCGCCTGAACGACTCCGGCATGATGGCCACGCTGGATCACCTTGGCGAGCATGTCAGCAACGCCGAAGAGGCGCTCCAGGCAACGGACGCCTACATCGAAATCCTAGAGAAACTGGATGAAACCCGGGTTCGCTCCAACTGCTCGCTTAAACTCAGCCAGCTTGGGCTCGCCGTCGACTATGACCTGGCGCTCAGCAATATGCGCTGTATCGCTACGCGAGCCCGCGAGTTCGGGATCCTGGTCCGCATCGACATGGAAGATTCATCCACCGTCGAAGACACGCTGCGCCTGCAGCGGCAGCTGCATGACGAGGGCCTGGTCAACATCGGTCTCGTAATCCAGGCCTACCTCTACCGCAGCGAAAAGGATGTCCAGGACTTGCTCGCGGTTGGGAGCAAGATCCGGCTATGCAAAGGGGCATACAACGAGCCTGCTTCCGTCGCCTTCCCCAAGAAGAGCAGCGTGGATGAGAACTTTGATAGGCTGGGCGCGAAGATGATTGAGGCTGCATTGGCCCAGGGGGGCACGGCTTCCAGCGAGGATGGCCACCAACCCGCGCTGGCCGCGATCGCCACGCATGACGAAGCACGCATCGTTATTGCCCGCGAGCATGCCGAGCGGGTCGGGCTCCCGAAATCCGCACTCGAGTTTCAAATGCTGCACGGAATCCGGAATGACCTCCAGGCTGAGCTGGTCGAGGCAGGTTATCCAGTGCGTGTTTACGTCCCATACGGGACGCAGTGGTACCCCTACTTCATGCGCCGGCTGGCCGAACGTCCGGCCAATCTATGGTTCTTCCTGAGTGCATTCTTCCGGCGCTGAGACCGAGCCTGGGATGAGCGAACGGCCTGCTGTTGCACTTGTGACGGGCGCTGCCCACCGCGTCGGGCGGGCGATCGCCCTTGGCCTGGCTGCCCGGGGTTACGACCTCATGCTCCACTACCATGCTTCGAGCGAGGCCGTCCAGGACACAACCCAAGAAGCTGCCGGATTCGGTGTAGCGGTTCAATCTCAGGCGGCGGATTTACGCATGCCGGCGGAGATCGATCGCTTGTTCCAGCAGGTCGAGGGGCGTTTCGGGCGGCTGGATGTACTCGTCAATTCAGCGGCAATCATGCACAGGATCGACTTTGAGGACGTCCAGCTAGAAGATTGGGAGAACACGATCAACCTTAACCTGCGGGCACCTTACCTCTGCATCCAGCGGGCCGCGCAGCTGATGCGCCGGCACGACGGGGGCAGCATCATCAATATTTCAGATATCGCCGGACTGCGCCCCTGGAGCCGCTACCCGGTTCACTCAATCAGCAAGGCCGGCCTCGAAATGCTAACCCGCGTAGCCGCGCTAGCCCTTGGACCGCAGATCCGGGTAAACGCCGTCGCACCAGGCCCGGTGCTCAAACCTGGCAAGATGACGGATGCCAGGTGGGCTGAGATCGGAGAAGATCTTCCACTCCGCCGGGCCGGGAGCCCGGGTGACGTGGTTGAAGCCATCTTGTTCCTCATCCAGAGCCCCTGGATTACCGGGGAAACCCTGGTCGTGGATGGAGGTGCACAACTTGTCTAAATCGATTAAGGACAACCCGATACATCACCTCCGCCGGCGGCTTGAGACCGAGCTGCAGGAGATAATTCGTTTTTTCAAGGGTCTTACTGAAGAGCAGTGGCAGGTCCAGGTTTACACGGAGGGCTCCAACTGGAGCGTGGCGCAGGTTTTAGGTCACATGATCACCAGCGAGCGCTCGCTGCGGAAGCTGATCGAGGTCATCCTGGAGGGCGGGAGTGGGGCACCGGAGGACTTTGACATCGACCGCTTCAATGAATCTCAGCTGCGTAAGCTCGAGGCCGACCCACCCGAAGACCCCCTGCAAACCCTGGCGGAGGAGCGCGGGCTGACGCTCACTTTGCTTGCTGGCCTGCAGCCTGAAAGCCTTGCTGCTGAGGGTCGCCACCCCTACTTCGGCGAAATCACCGTCCACAAGATGTTTAAATGGATCTACCGGCATGACCAGACTCACCGACGTGAGATCCAGGACGTGCTGTCCTCCTCTGGCAGCTGAGCACGATCAACCCTCCTTCCTTCATACGGTTTCACAGATTGCAACCGGGCGGGTAAAATGCAGCATGGACGCGGTGTCCAGGATTCCTGCCTTGCCTGCCGTCCTGGAAGGTTGATTCGATTATGACCGAGATTATTCCTGATGTTTGGATCCACGACATCGCTCCCGAAAAAATCAGAACAGGGAGCGCGATTCACGGCCCTTGCCTATAAGGATCACCTGCTGCGCCGTTTCGGGTCGCTGGAGGTCGTCCGCTTAACCCCTGGAGCGAGGCTTGAACCCATCCTGCGCGAGGAGGCGGATGAAGTCTGGGTGCTGGTCGAAGGCAGTGCCGATTGCGTCTTCCGCGATCTCCGGGAAGGTTCACCCACATCAGGCAGGGGGTTCGAACGGACCTTAACCCAGCCGAGCCGGGTGTTTCTCCCCTTCGGGGTTGCTATCGGATTGTCAGCGGGAGATTCGGGCGCTTTCCTGCTCCGCGTTGCGACCCATCAGCCCGGACCCGACTCCCTCGAAACAAATCCAGGATGGGAAGAACTCTTTGAAGATTGAACCACGCAAGCTGCTGGCCTTCATCCGGCTCTCACGGCCTCATTTCCTCGTAGGTGGCTTCCTGCTCTATGGGCTGGGCGCCTCGATCGCTTCCTACCTGGGCCAGCCGATCGATCGCGGATTGTATGTCGTCGGCCAGTTGATGGTTACAGCCATCCAGTTATCAACGCACTACTTGAATGAGTTTTATGACGGTGGCGCGGACAGGGCCAACCCAAACCGGACCTGGATGAATGGCGGCAGCGGGGAGCTTGGGGAGGATGGCTTACCCAGGAAAACTGCCCTGTACGGGGCGATCGTCTCGCTTTCGATACTGGCAATCGTTGCCAGCATGCTGCTCATTCGTGGGGGGATTCCTCTCCTGGCCTGGTTATGCCTTGTGCTGGGTTTCCTGGGAGCCTACATGTACAACGCACCGCCGCTGCGCTTAATCAGCAGCGGTTATGGTGAACTGGCAGCTTCGATCATCGTGGCGGGCATCGTTCCGGCGCTGGCCTTCTCGCTTCAAACCGGCGAACTGCACCGCCTGCTGCTCATGAGCACCACACCACTCATCGCACTCCATTTCGCAATGGTCCTTGTCTTCGAACTGCCAGACTACGCAACCGACCTGAAATACGGCAAGCGCACCTTGATGGTCCGCCTCGGCTGGCAGGCGGGCATGAGAATCCACGATTACGCCATCTTCTTCGCGGTCTTGAGCTACATCCTCGCTGTCTTCGCCGGGCTGCCTCTCCGGGTTGCGCTGGGAGGGTTGATCGCTCTTCCGCTGGCCCTGGCCCAGATTTGGCATATGGGCAGGATCCGGGAGGGGTATCCGCCGCGCTGGCAGCTGTTCACGTTCAGCGCAACCGGTCTATTCGGGTTGACCGCCTACCTGCAGATGCTGGGATACCTGCTGAGCTGAGATGCCAGAATTTCTGAATCTGCTCCCCCCGTATGCTGCACTTGAGCGCTGGCTGGGGGCATTGCCCACGAACGAAGACCCAGACATCGAAACCTGCCCAACCGGCGAATCCCTGCACCGCATTCTCGCCGCCGATATCCAGGCTCCCGAATCGCTGCCTCCGTTCCCCCGTTCAACTGTCGACGGATATGCGATCAGGGCTGGGGACAGCTTCGGCGCTTCCCCCTCCCTGCCCGCCTACCTCAGGCTCACCGGTGAAGTCTTGATGGGAAGCGGGACTGACCTGGTGCTTGATGCTGGGCAAGCCGTCTTAATCCACACCGGCGGCATGATCCCATCGGGTGCGGATGCCGTCGTCATGCTGGAGGACACACAAGTTTCGCGCACGGATGAGATCGAAATCCTCAAGCCCGCCGCTGTCGGACAGAACATCCTGGTCGAGGGTGAAGATGTCGAAGCCGGCCAAATCGTCCTCCACCGGGGTTACCCAATCCGGGCCCAGGAGATTGGCGGTTTGATGGCACTTGGTTTCGAACAGGTCGAAGTCATCCGGAAACCGAGGGTTGGGATCCTATCCACAGGCGACGAGCTCGTCCCGCCGGAAGCCAGGCTCGCGCCAGGACAGGTGCGTGACATCAATTCCTATACGCTCGCAGCGCTGGTCTCCACCGCGGGTGGGCAGGTCGTAGAGCATGCGCTCCTGCCGGATGATGCTGATTTGCTCCGCAAAAAACTGGCCAGCGTTTTTCTTGACAACGACCTGGTCATTATCACGGCTGGTTCCTCCGTGAGCGACCGCGATCTCACCGCAGCCGCCATCGACGAATTGGGCGAACCAGGGGTGCTCGTGCACGGCATCAACATCAAACCCGGAAAACCCACCATCCTGGCAGTCGCCGGGGGGAAACCCATCCTGGGTTTGCCCGGGAATCCGGTGAGCGCATTCATCGTCGCCGGGATCATGATCCCCCCGCTTATGGCCAAGCTGCTCGGCGTAACCTTGAAGTCCATCACACCGATGTGTCCAGCGACGTTGGCGGTGAACGTCGCCTCTTCAACCGGACGGGAGGACTTCATTCCCGTGCGGCTTCAGCGCTCTGGAGCAGGTTGGATCGCCGAGCCGGTCTACGGGCGCTCAAACCTGATCTTCACCCTCATCCGCGCCGATGGTTTGATCCACATCCCATCCCAGGCGACCGGGCTGCCGCAGGGCGCTCCAGTTGAGGTCATGCTGTTCGATCCGACCCATACGGTGCTACGGTCATGAGCGGAAATGTCGAGCGGTCCTACTACCTGCACGATGTGCCGCTCGAGGAAGCGCAGGATCGTTTCCGATTTGCGCTTGCCACGGCTGGTCTTGGTGCGGCTTTGCCGGCAGAAACCATACCGGTCGAGGCAGGGCTGGGCCGGGTGACAGCGGAACCGATCTGGGCCCGGCTCTCTTCTCCCCATTACCACGCCGCTGCCATGGATGGATATGCGGTGCTTTCGGCAGCCACGCAGGGGGCGAGCGATCGGGCGCCTGTCAAGCTGGAACTCGGGGAGCAAGCCTGGTATGTCGATACCGGGGGCATCCTTCCGCCAGGGACAGACGCCGTCATCCCGATTGAAGCAGTCGAACCCATCGGTCCCGTCCGAGGATGGTAGAGCCCAGGAGGCGATCAAGGTCATGGGCCCAGTCACGCCATGGAGCCATGTTCGCTCCATGGGGGAGGATATGGTCGCCACGGAGCTTGTCCTTCCGGCGGGGCAGCGGCTGCGCCCGGTCGATCTCGGGGCGATTACAGCCAGTGGGCATCGCCACATCAACGTCATTCGAAAACCGCGTGTGGGCATCATCCCGACCGGCTCTGAGCTGCTGCCCGCGGGTGAGGACCCGGCACCCGGACGCATATTAGAGTTCAACTCCATCATGCTCGCCGCCCAGGTTGAGCAGTGGGGCGGCCTGCCACATCGCTATCCCATCATCGCCGATGATCTGGAAGCCATCAAGGCGGGCCTGCTGCATGCTGTGCAGGCCAATGACCTGGTCCTCGTCAATGCTGGATCATCGGCCGGCTCGAAGGATTTCACTGCAGCTGCCGTCGAGGCGCTTGGCGAACTCCTCGTGCATGGCGTAGCGGTGCGGCCTGGACACCCCGTCATCCTCGGCATCCTGCAGGGACCCGAAGGGGGATCGAAAAGTGCCGGTCATCGGCGTGCCAGGCTACCCGGTTTCCGCCGCATTAACAGGTGAAATATTCGTCGCCCCGCTCCTTGAGCAATGGTGCGGCGCAAGCCTCCCGCCGGCCACAATCCTGACTGCACAGATGGCCCGCAAGGTCCATTCGAGCGCCGGGGATGTTGAGTATCTGCGGGTGGCCGTTGGACGAGTGGGGGAACGCTGGGTGGCAGCCCCGCTTGCCCGGGGGGCTGGTGTCATTACATCCCTGGTCAGGGCGGACGGGATCGTCCAAATACCAGCCGGCGTGCAGGGGATTTCTGCTGGCGATTCGGTTCGGGTGCATCTATACCAGCCGCTGCACGTCCTGGAAAACACCATCCTGGTGCTGGGCTCCCATGATCTTTCGCTTGACCTGCTTGCTCAGGAACTTGCCGGACGAAACCGGCGCCTCACCTCCGCCAACCTGGGAAGCCTGGGAGGTCTCATCGCGCTCGGCCGCGGGGAAGCGCACCTGGCGGGATCGCACCTGCTGGATCCCGAGAGCGGCGACTACAACCTGAGCTACGTCCGCCAGTACCTGCCCGGCCTGCCGGTTATCATCGTCGGGTTGGTAGGGAGGCAGCAGGGGCTGCTCGTTCCATCCGGAAATCCCAAATCCATTCATGGCCTGCAGGATCTTGCCAGGCCGGGCGTTCGATTCGTAAACCGCCAGCGCGGCGCTGGCACGCGCATCCTGCTCGATTACCATCTCCATAAGATTGCTGTCGAACCGGCTCAGATCGATGGGTACGGGCATGAGGAGTACACCCACCTGATGGTCGCCGCTGCGGTTGCCTCCGGTGCCGCAGATTGCGGGCTGGGGATCCATGCTGCCGCCGTCGCCTTAAACCTCGATTTCATCCCGCTTTTCAAAGAGCGCTACGACCTCGTCATCCCACGCAGCTATTATGCAAGCAGCCTGCTTGCGCCTCTGCTTGAGGTCCTCGAGAACAGTGACTTCCGCGAGGCTGTTGGAGCCATGCCGGGATATGACGTCGAACCGATGGGGGTGATTTTTGGCGAGTTTGACGGGTGACGCACCCTCCGCGGATGCATGGCGCCAGTAAAGACATGGACCTGGGAAAAGGAGCATAACAATGAAACTGCCTGGAATTGGGGAAGACGCGCCTGACTTCGATGGCCTGGACGATCAAGGCAACCCGATCAGCCTGTCCGATTTCCGTGGCCAGGAGCTGGTGCTGTATTTTTATCCCCATGCTGATACACCGGGATGTACAAAAGAAGCTTGCGCATTCCGGGATGACTATTCAGCCTACGAGGAACGAGGCATGACGATCCTTGGGGTGAGCCCGGATTCGGTTAAAGACCAGGCGAAGTTCAAGAAAAAGTTTTCCCTGCCCTTCACCCTCGTCGCCGACGAAGACCATTCGATAAGTGAAAAATACGGGGTGTGGGGGCCTAAGAAGTTCATGGGGCGTGAGTACGAGGGTGTCCACCGGACGACATTCCTCATCGATCCTGACGGGAAAATCAAGGCCGTTTTTGAAAAGGTCAAGCCGGCTGAACACAGCCAGGAGATCCTGGCTGCCTTCCAATAATCATGAAGGGTGAGCGTTAAGATTGCGGTCTGGAGGGCAAGAAATGCAGCGCCTTGACCTGTTTTGTTCCCCGGTGGGGACGTGACATTACTTATGAGCTATGGAATCCAGCAGACCAGCTAATTTATAATGCGACCGTCGTCACGTGGCATTCGCCAATGTCGCGACCGCCCCCGGGCTTGTCCCCCTCAGGTCCGGGGGTGCTTCTTTTAACCAGGCTCCGCCAAGGGAATAACGCTGCGATTCTCCCTGCCTTAACTCCACCCCGCTTCGAACACGATGGCATGTCCGCTGGGATCGACGGCCGAGAAGCGGGCCGGGGCAGCGCCCTCCGGCACCTCGAGCCTTCGGCGAAGTTCAGCCCAGGCATCTGCGTCGTCCAGGATGATAGAGAATTCACGCAAGCCGAGCGCGTTTGCCGGCGGGGGCGGAGCACCCTCACCCTGCCAGGTGTTCAGGCCAACATGGTGGTGATATCCCCCCCACGAAAGGAACGCCGCCGACGGGCCGTAGCGCAGCATGAGTTCGAACCCCAGCACACGCTCATAGAAAAATACGGCTTCGTCGAGATTGCTAACATGCAGGTGGATGTGCCCCAGGCGCGTGCCGGCCGGGAGCTGCGAGATCGGATCTTGCTCCATCGCCAGGAGACCGTCGGCATCCAGGGGCAGCGTGGCCATCTTGAGTTGCCCCTGCCCAGATCGCCAGGTCTCGGGTGGCCTGTCCGCGTAGAGTTCGATCCCATTCCCCTGGGGATCGGAGAGGTAGAGGGCTTCACTCACCAGGTGATCGGCCGCCCCCTCCAGCTGGATTTTCTGCTCAATCAAACGACGTAACATCCCTGCCAGGGCTCTTCGACTGGGCAGGAGCACTGCGAAGTGGTACAGGCCGGCGCTCCTCTCAGGCGCCGGTGTGGCGTCCAAGGCTTCTACCAGATTTAGGATGGGGGCATCACCCCCGACGCCGAGCGCCAGGAAATGCGGCACTCGCTCCAGGACTTGAAAGCCGAGGCCCTCAACGTAGAAGGCTTCCAGTTCTTCCAGGTCGTTGGTCGTCAGGGACACAGATCCCAGGCGGGTATCTGCAGGTAAAAGGTCTTCCATGTGTTGCCTCCTCGAGCATGTGCGCTCAGGAACCCCAATTTCGATTGCTGCGCCGCTGCTGCAAGCGCGTTTTCCGGGCGCAGGCCAAGCAACCGGCTTCGGACCAGGCTGCCTGCTCATCCGGAGCCATCGCTGCTAAAAGACCCCGGCCATGCTCTCGAAATAGCCCGTCAGCTCTACGTACCCCCATCCGGATATCCCTTCGCCCCCGCTCGTGCCGCGCACCGATACCGCGCCTTCCCAATAAACGAAACTGAGCCTCATCTCCTGATCTGCCAGGTAAGGTTCGACTTCTAACACAATCCCGGCACTGGGGATCTCGATCCGCCAGGCTGCAGGGTATATCGCAGCAGTGTTTGGGGATTCCCACACGCCCAGGACTTCCACGTGCACATCCTCGACCTGCAGGGCGACCTGGGTTCCATCGGCTTCGACCAGGGTGCCGCCCGAGACCGGTTCGACACTCCCGTCTGCCTGCCGGATCCGGTACAGCATCAGCTCCCTGCCATCCTCCAATTGAAGACCAAACCAATCCCAGCCAACGTCATCGGCTCCAAGGGCGCTCGTGCTCCATTCATGATCGAACCAGCTGCTGCCGGAAACCTCGTGTTGGTCACCTCCCACCTCGATCGTCCCGGAAGTTTTCATGCGCGTGTAACTCAGGTAGTAGGAGGCGTTGCCCGGCTCACTGGTCTTCTCACTCAACCCCGAGTTGCCATGCGCGACGATCGGTTTATCCGCTTCCAGCACCAGATCGAGGCGCAAATCCCCGTCCCTTGCCTGGAGCCGGAGCCGGCTGCCGTCTGCTGCAAGGCCATCCACACCCCAATCATCCAGCCAGATGCGAAGGGGATCCGCTGTGCTTCCAGCCAATCCCGCCGCGCCCCGGCTGAAGCGCTCCGTCGAACGGTGCTCCCCGGCCTCGACATCCGTGAGTGCGAGATGCGCGAAATACACCTGGTTCGTGGCAAAGGTTGAGCTGCGCGTGCTTTCACCCGGTGCGAGACCACGGCGGAATAGGGTGAACTGGTACCCGAAGTGACCCCCGTCCACGGCTTCCAGGTTCCCGGTGAAATACCACCATTCCGTTTGGAAGTTCAAATGTGGGCCGTGATCCCTGGGGAGCACGAGGTCGAGCGGCATTTCCGCGCGCTCGAAATCCTGTTGAACTGCAGCCTGGTCTGAAAAAACAATCTGGGGGCTGCTTGTGTTTTGGGTTCCTGCCAACCCACACCCTGCGATGAGCGCTGCCAGGAGCGCGAGAAGGAATACCCGGGGAATGGAAACCTTCGATGTCATGCTTACTCCTGGGTCAAGCTTTCCGCGATCGAGAGGCGCTGCAACTGGATGCCAGGGTAAATTCCCGCAAGCAGGGCTGCGGCCAGGGCTGTCACCAGAGCTCCAAGGAAGATCGCAGGCTCAACTTCAAACCGGATCGTCCATCCGAAAGACCGCAGGTTGATGACGTAGGTCAGGATCAGGGCCAGCACCAGCCCAGTTGGCAGCGAGAAAAGCCCGGCTGCCGTCCCCATCAGGCCAGTCTCAAGCAGGGTCAGCTTCCACATCCCAGGCCGGTCCAATCCAAGCGCCTGCATCGTTGCGAACTCACGCCTGCGATCGAGCATCAACGCCAGGGTGGCACTTAAAACGCCGATGAAGGCCACGATGACGGCGAGCAGGCGCAAGGCTGAGGTGATGAGGAACGTCCGGTCGAAGATCTGCAGCGCCTGGTCACGCAGGCTGCGATTTTCCTGAACCTGCAGCCCGCTCCCTGACAAGGCTGAGCGGACACTGCTAGCAGAAGCGGCCAGGTCAGAACCTGGCTCCAGGAACACCGCCAGGGAGGATATCGTCTCGTCTCGCCAGAACTCGCGGTAGGTCCTCTCCGCCATCAGGACTGTCCCTCGATCAGAGGTGTAGTCATAGAAAATACCCACCACCGGGAAGGTCTCCTGCCCAGTGTCCGTAAGCAGCGTAACCTGGCCGCCCTGGGGTGGAAGGTCATATCGATATGCGAACGGCTCGCTGACGATGACTGCGCCGCTTTGAACTTGCTCCCAAACCTGCGTGGCATTCCCTGACGCGAAGCGGTACAAGGATTCATCACGCGCCCGGCTGGCGTCGACCGCCAGAAGCACCACCTCGCCTTGCGTACTCTGCACAGTAACGGCCCGGACCGCCTCGACCATCTCCACCCCGGGCAGGTCGATCAGCCGGGCTTTTGTTGAGGCCGGAAACGAGGCAAATGGGCGGGCGCCTCCGATGGTAGGGGCCGAGATAAAGAGGTCAGCCCGCAGCGTCAGATCGAGCCACTCGTTCACGGTTGATCGAAAACTGTTAATCATGATCCCAACACCGATTGCGACGCTCAAGGAGACCATCAAGGCTGCGATCGCGATGCTCGTCCTGCTCAACGACCGGATCACGGTCCCAGTGGCGATCTTCCCGGCTGGACCGAAGATGCGTGTGAGCGGCGGTTGTATCCATCGCATGAGAAGGACTGTGCTGCCCGGGACAAGCAGGGCCAACCCAAGCAAGATGAAGAATAGTGCGGCGAAACTCGCGATCAGCGAGCCTGGCAGCAGGTAGAGCAAACCGGTTCCCGCAAGGAGCATGGCCAGGCCAGCCCATACCGCACGCAGCGACCAGCGCTGCGCTCCCGATTCGAGCTGGCTCCGCTGCAGGATGACCACCGGTGGAACGTTCGCCGCTTCCCACGCGGGTATTCCCGCCGCGAGCGCGCTTGCCCCTAGACCTGCCAGGAGCCCTTTGAATACGCTGCCAAGCGGCAACTCCACCTGCCGGACCTGGACAGCATAATAGAGATCGTTGATGGTCTGGCTTGTAAGTCCAACCGCGCCCCTTCCCAGCAACCAGCCCAACCCGATGCCCAGGATGGCACCCAGTACCGCGACGCCAAGTGCCTCCAGAAGGATCATGGCGGCAATCTGGCGACCGGTGGCCCCAAGCGCGCGCAGGATCCCAAACACCTGCCGGCGTTGGATCACGGAGAACATGGTGGTGTTGTAAATCAGGAACATGCCTACCACGAGCGCCAGCAGGCTTAATGCCTGCAGATTCAGTTGAAATGCCCCGGTAAGCTGGTTCAGGGTTTCACGCTGGGCGGCCGCAGGCTCAAGCCTCAAGCCGGCAGGTAGGACCTTCGCGATCTCAGCGGCTTGTTCATCGGTCGCGATGAGATCAAGGCGGGTGAGACTCCCCTCCATGCCAAGCAGCTCCTGGGCTGCGGAGACGTCCATGAAGAGTACGTCCGAGACCCCTTCCCGTCTCTCGCCATTTGGGAAGCTGATCACCCCAAGCACCTCTAAGGACTCCAACCCTCCAGCCACCTGTACCTGCAGTGAGTCCCCCGGTTGCCAGCCCCTGGGACTCTGCCAGGCTCTGGTCGATGACGACCGTCCGCGGCTCGAGCAAGAAGGCCTCGAAGCGCGATTCGGAAGTGATCCCGGGTGGGACCAGGTCTCTGAAATGGCGTTTCGGCGAAGATATCGATCCCGAAGAGCCGCAAGGGTTGGAAGTCAGCTTCGACGGCCGTTGCCAGACCCTCCACAATCGGAGCCATCGGGATGTTCGGGTAGGCGGCACGCAAATCCAGGTAGATTTGTTCTGGAAACCCTGCCGGCCCGCCTCTGACGACATGCGTCGTCCGCCCGGTTAGCGACTCGGAGCTGAGTTCGAATGCCCGGTTTGCACTCTGGTTGGCGATGTCGATGGCGATGATCACCCCCACACCCAGCGCGACGCCAAGCAGCATTAACCCCGCCTGGAGCGGACGGCGTAGTAAATCCCGAAACCCAGTCTTGAGCAGGCCCGTGGGAATGAGCACGATCGCTACCTCGCTTCTGCAAGGGCATGGCGGGGTGCAGCAGGGCTGCTCATCACGGTTTAACGCTCGCAACGAACCTGCCGTCTTCCAGGTTCAGGATTCGATCTGCCTCGCCGGCGATTTTGTGACTGTGTGTCACCATGATTACGAGCGTTCCCAGCTCACCGCGCAGCTCATTCAAGAGAGCCAGGACCTCGTCTCCAGTCGTCCGGTCCAGGTTCCCGGTGGGCTCATCCGCCAGGACAATCGGGGGATGCAGCGCCAGGGCACGCGCCAGGGCGACCCGCTGCTGTTCACCGCCTGAAAGGCGATCAGGGAAGTCAGATCCACGACCTGGAAGACCGACCCGGGAGAGGAATTCCTGGGCCTGCGCCCTGAACCCGCCGTTGGTCTTGCCGGCCAACTCGCCAGGAAGGAGGATGTTTTCAAGGACGGTAAGGGTGGGGATGAGGTTGAAGAATTGAAACACAAATCCGACGTGATCCCGGCGAAAGTGGGTGAGCTGGTCGCGGGACAAGCTGGTTGAGCAGGGTGTCGCCAAAGTATATTTCCCCGGAATCGGGCGTGTCTATGCCTGCAATCATGTTCAGCAGCGTCGTCTTTCCGCTCCCACTGCGTCCCCGAATCGCGACAAACTCACCGGGGCAAAGCTGGCAGAGATCCCGGTGAGGACTTTTCGCTCACCGTCAGCCTGACGGTATGACTTCTCGAGGTTGAAGATCCGGATAAGCCCGGAATCTTCTCTAGGATTGGCGTCCATGGTCCGACCTTAAGTGGGTGAAGTTTTGCAAGGTTATGAAAATACACAAGGGAAGGTTCTTGAAGAGGGATTGCTGGCCACCGTCCCCAGATTATGTTGGGAAGTGTATCACACGGAATATGACGGTTGGCCGCATAGCGAACCCGTGGATTGACCGAGATCTCTGATCAATTCAGTGCGATCTCAAACCCATCCAGTTGAGCGCCATCGCTCGCATATGCCGTCAGGCGCAGCGTGCCAGGCAGCAGGTCGATGACGAGGTAATGTGACCGCTCGATGAAACGTTCAGAGATCGGCAGGGGAATTCCCTGTTCGTACAGAACGGTTGACCCTCCGCCGCTGACGACGTAGTTAACCCCATTTTGAAAGAGGTGCTCATAGTTATGATCATGACCTGACAGGACGAGCGGCACCCCGTACTCTCAAAGAGCGGAACCCATGAACGGACGACTGCTGTGCCATCAAGCTTATGGCGGCCGCTGGTGTAAGGCGGGACATGGAAGACGACGATGCTCGCCTTGAACGCCTCATCCCTGAGGCGAGCCTCCAACCATTGATCCTGCTCGCCCCGCTTCTGTCCACCGAACAACTGCTGGGTGTTCAAAAACAACAGCTGGAGATCGCCCACTGCAATCTGGTACCAATCCCGGTTGCCTGAGTCTCCTGTTTCCCCGGATGCGGCATCGAGTTGATCGAGAACTGGGAAGGCATGGAAGTAGTAGGATTGCCCCTCCCAGAGTGCATCCTCGTACATCTCGTGATTCCCGACGACCGGGAAGACGGCCGCCGTCCGCAGCAGCGGTGCGAGCGTCTGGAACCATTTCAACTGGTATGCGGCGGCAGGCGAGCCCTCCTGGTGCGCGTTGTAAACGAGGTCACCGGTATGGATGAAGATGTCCGGCTGCAGATCCGCCATCGCCTGGGCCATCGTCTGCGTGATGGCCTGGCCAAAGCCAGAATCTCCCATCACGACGATGCGCACCGGGGAACCAGCCTCGGGCAGCGTGCGGATCCGTACGGGATCCCAGGCCTCACCCATGAATGCAGGGACTTCGGCCGTAATTTCCGGTGGCGCGCTCAGGATGGCTGCTCGATACTCCGTTGCCGGCTTGAGGTCCGCGATCTCGATCGCGTGCACCCCACCGCCTGCGGGAACAGGCAGCCATCTCCCGGAGCGTGGATCGGCACCCAGTTCCCAGAGCAGCATGCCCATTGGCTCCACAGTATCGACCTCGAAGACGACCACGGCCTGGTCGGCGCTGACAAAGTGAACCGTCGGCGGGAGAATGTACCTGCCAGTACCGGTGATGAACTCGAGCGGAGCAGGCGTATCCGTCGCGAGCGGTGCCTGGCTCGTCACTGTCGGTACGACGGTCGGTTCAACCACCCCCGGCGTGGGGGAGACCACCGGGCTGGCCTTCACTGGCAAGCCTGGTACGGAAGTTGGCGGCAGGGAAGTCCCTGGTTGGCAGGCCGAACATGCCAGGACCAGCGCCGGTCGCGAGACAGAAGCGTGAGGCGCTTCATACCCTTTACCCCGCTTGTTTGGCTGCCTGCCATAATGCCTCCAATTCGTCCAGGTCCAACTGGTCCAGCGCCTTTCCCTGGGCAGTTGCAGCTTGCTCCATGTGATTGAAGCGGGAACGGAAGCGCAGGTTTGCACCCCGAAGGGCCGACTCGGCTTCCACGCCCCGCCAGCGGGCGAAGTTCACGATTGCGAACAGAAGATCGCCGATTTCGGCCTCGGTCTCCATCGGGGTGAGTGCGTGTTCGACCTCGGAAAATTCCTCCTGCACCTTGGCGACGACCCCCTCTATCTTACGCCAATCAAAGCCCACCCTGGCTGCCCGGCTCTGAATTTCGTCCGCCTGCGCCAGCGCAGGAAAGCCGACCGGGACACCATCCAACGCGCCTTTGTCCTGGCCTTGCTCCCGCCGCTCCTCGGCTTTAAGCGATTCCCAGTTATGCAGGACCTGGTCGACGTCCTGCAGGCTTGCGCCTTCGAAGACATGTGGATGGCGGCGGATGATCTTCGATTGGATCGAAGCGATCACATCCGCCATGCTGAAATCACCGCCCTCGGTCGCAATCTGGGCTTGCAGCACGATCTGGAGCAGCAGGTCACCGAGCTCCTCCCGCAGCGCATGCATATCGTCCGCATCAAGCGCATGCAGGGCTTCGTAGGCCTCCTCCATCAGGTGCATGCGCAGCGATTGGTGGGTCTGCTCACGATCCCATGGACAACCTTCCGGCGCACGCAGGTGGGCCACGGTCTCCTGGAAACTTTCAAAGGCCGAGGCCTGTGGGAGCGCCGGCACAAAGAGCGCAGCTTGATTCCCGAATTGCTCGATCTGGTCTACCGCATGAAGTGGCACCTGTAGCTGTGTCGCACGGTCGGTGCCCGCCTGTTGGAGCAGAAACACCTCGTGCTCCGGCGGGTACTGGTTCAGCAGGGTTAGCTTGGCCTCACCCGCCACATACCTGGAATGTACCTGGCTGATCAAAACGGGCGTATCCGGCGGGAAAGGGGGATGGTGGCCTTGTGCAAGGTCGAGTGCATCGCAAATGGTGAGGCCGTCAAGCGCATCATAACCAACCAGCGCCAGGCACGGCTCGATGAAGCTGATGCCGTGGTGAATCTCAAGCTCGAGCGAGCCTTCTTCGGCAGTCGGTGATCAATGCCTGGACCGTCGCTTCCCCGACCATGGGATCGCCCGGAACAGCATATACCGCCCCTCCTGGCTGCTGTGCCAGCTCGATGAGCCTGGCTACGATCGCATGGTACACGGCTTGAAAATCATCCTGTTCAAGATACAGGTCATCGAAAGCATGCACCCGGGTGAAATCCGAAAGGACCTCCGCCAGCGGGTGGTCGCGTCGTCCGCAGGTAGACATCCGCTGGCATTTTCCAACACCTGCCAGGCAGCCCGGCTCACGAGTTCGGGAGTACCCGGCCCCAGGCCAACAATCGTCAAACGAGCGTTCACACGCACCTCCGCCTGTACGCGAGAAGGCCGGGCAGCAATGCGTCCCGGCCTTTTTTATTCTGTCGGACTTGCGCCAGCCCCGATCGTTCGTGCTTAGCGCTTGGTATAGGTTGGAGCCTTGCGAGCACGCTTGAGACCGGGCTTCTTCCGCTCCTTCATGCGTGCGTCACGCGTCAGAAAACCGCCGCTGCGCATGACCGGTCGCAGCTCTGGATCCATCTCTAAGCAGTGCCCGGGCGACGCCATGGCGTACCGCACCGGTCTGCCCGGTGACGCCACCGCCCTGGACGACCACCGAGATATCCAACTTACCCACCATCTCGATTACATGGAGCGGTTCCAGGATGGCTTCCATGTCACCGGTGCGGGTGAAATATTCCTCTGCTGGTTTACCGTTAACGACGAAACTCCCGCTGCCGGACGAGATGCGCACCCGGGCCGAGCTGGTCTTTCGTCTTCCGATGCCTTCAAAATAGGCCATGCTCTCTCGACTTCCTCTCTTCTTGCATCACCGGTTCTCAAGCGAACGCGGACGCATATTTTGTTACGTCAGCTCAAGCACCTTTGGTTTCTGTGCCTGGTGCGGGTGTTCGGCCGCAGCATAAACCTTCAACTTCGACATCAGCTTGCGTCCGTGACGGTTGTGGGGCAGCATGCCCCAGACGGCTGCTTCCACGACACGTTCCGGGAAGCGGGCCAGCTGGTTGCGCAAATTGATTTTCTTCAACCCCCCCGGGTATCCGGAGTGTCGGTAATACATCTTGTCATCCAGCTTGTTGCCGGTCACCGCGATCTCCCCGGCATTGATGACGATCACGAAATCGCCGACATCAACACCGGGAGTGAATTCTGGTTTGTTCTTGCCGATCAATACCCGGGCGATGCGTGTCGCCAGCCGCCCCAGGGTTACCCCACGGGCATCGACCACGTACCACTCCCGGGTGATGTCGTCCTTTGTTGGATAAAACGTTTTCTGCACGATAAGTTCTCCTGCGCACGATCCGAGCGCGCTCTTCTTCCGCCAATTTCAATCGTAGCGAACATCCGTCAAGCACAAGCCGTTGAGCCGGAGCCAGGCCCTGCCATTGCCGGCTCGGGATCTGCTTCAGCATCTTCACTCAAATCCTCCGAGGCGCTTCATCCCCGGCCCAATCTCTACCCCGGCCGATACCAACCTGCGAACCATGTGGTAGAGGAAGGCATCCGCCTCGATCTCAAACCAGAGTTGGTGCTCCACTTTCACCCAGCGGGCATCGAGCACGTTGCGCCTTGTGTGCCCGGCTTTGACCGGTGCGCTCCCAAACCCCCCGAAATCGTGTTCACCGAGGATGAGCTCTGCGGTGGACCTGAGCAGGTCGAGATCCGGCTCTGTTCTCGATCCGCCAGGCATACCGTTCCTGCAGTGGATCCCGGACCTCATCGATCAGGAGGGTGTAGCGGTACCGCCTGCTCCTTGCCGAGAAACGGGGGTGAAAGTCCTGTGCAACCGGTTCGCTGTTCCGAACGGCGACGTCAGGCGGCAGGTTCGCATTCAACGCGGCCGTTAAGATCGCGGGAGTTCATGCTTCCAATCCAACTGGAAGCTGATAACCTGCCCGGAGGCATGCACGCCTTTATCGGTGCGTCCAGCAAGCAGGATTGACTCTCCCTGCCAGCCGATCGACTGCAGCGCCCGCTCTAGCTCACCCTGGACCGTCCGGCGGTCTTTCGCCTGGCGTTGGGAACCTGAGAAATGCGTTCCATCATAGGCTACGATCGATTTGTAAGTTGCAGAAGACGGGGCTTGCATTCTACCCGTCCCGGCTGGAGCCATTCCAGCCTATTCTTCCACCAGTTCGAGCAGCACCATCTCGGCCGCATCGCCTTTGCGTGGGCCGAGCTTGATCATGCGCGTGTACCCGCCCGCACGCTCTGCATAGCGCGGGGCGATGTCATCAAACAACTTCTTCACGATGAGCGGGTCGCTCAAGCCGCGCTGCAGCCAGACGCCGGGCGTGCACCATCCTGGCGTCATCGCCGGACGCGTTGCCGCGCTTGGCGAGGGTGATCATGCGTTCTGCCGTGCTGCGGGCGAAGCTCGCCTTGGCTTTTGTCGTGCGGATTCGTTCGTGTCGCAGCAAATCCTTCACCAGGTTGCGCTTCAAAGCCCTGCGCTGATCTTTGCTCCGGCTCAGCTTGCGGCCGCTAACTCGATGTCTCATGCAAACCTCACTCGCTCTCGGCCGCCTCTTCGGTGCCGTCTTCCATGTAGCCCTTCTCCGTCAGGCGTTCTTTCAATTCATCCAGGCTTTTCTCACCAAAGTTGCGGATGGAAAGCATGGCTTCTTCGCCCTTCTCAAGCATATCAAGGACTTCACCAACGCTCGTAATCCCGGTTCGCTTGAGCGAGTTGAAGACTCGGACGGTCAGGTCAAGATTTTCAATCGGAATTTCATAGATCTCGCTCGTGAGCTTGGGCTCTTCCTCTTCCGTGGCGGCCACCATCAGGCTTTCTTCGGTCACGCCGCCGATGTCGCGCAGGTGAGCCATCAAGATCTGGGCGCTCTGGCTGAGGGCTTCCTCCGGTTTCAGGGTCCCGTCGGTCCAAATCTCGAGGATGAGCCGGTCAAAACTGGTATCCTGTCCGACGCGTGCCCGGCCCACTTCGTAGTTCACCCGGCGCACCGGGCTGAAGATGGCATCGGTAGGCAGCTCGCCGATGGGCAAACGGCCGCGCTCGTCGGACGGGGAATACCCGCGCCCGCGTTCGACGCTCATCTCGACCTCGAGATGGGCCTTATCATCATCGACCGTCATCAGGTAGAGATCAGGATTGACGATCTCGACCTCACCAGGAGCGATGATGTCGGCTGCCGTGACGACGCCCTCGCCCTTGACTTCCAGTCGCAGGCGGGCCGAATCCCCTTCGTGCAGGATCAGCCGCAGCTTCTTCAAGTTCAGCATGAGCTGCAAGACATCTTCCCGGACCCCGGGGATGTCGGAGAACTCGTGTGGCACGTCGGTGATGCGCACGGAGCTTACGGCTGCCCCTTCCAGCGAGCTCAGGAGCACCCGCCGCATCGCATTTCCAATGGTAATCCCGTAACCGGCCTCAAGCGGGCTGATGACAAATTTACCGTAGTTGCGGGCAACGGCTTCACGCTCTATCTTCGGCATTACGAAATTCGTGGTTACGACCACTTTATCCCTCCACGATCCACAATCATCGGAACGTGTTCGCTGGGTACTAAACTATCGTGAGTAGTACTCGACGATCAATTGTTCGTTCAGGTTGGCATCGATATCGTGACGCTCGGGCATTTTCAACATCTTGCCCGAAAGCGAACCCAGGTTTCGTTCAAGCCACGTCGGCGGTGTTTTCGCTTCGGCGACTGCGTTCAAGTCCTTAAAATAGGTCCGCGAGCGTGAACCTTCACGCACTTCGACCTTGTCCCCTGGACGCACGATCATCGACGGCACATCGGTTCGACGGCCATTGACATTGAAGTGGCCATGGGTAACCAGCAATCGAGCCTGTGTGCGGCTCTCTGCGAAACCGAGGCGAAAGACGACGTTGTCCAACCGCTGCTCGAGCATGCGTGAGCAGGTTCACCCCGGTAAGCCCGCGCTGGGCGACCGCATCCCGGTAGTAGCGTCGGAACTGGCGTTCGGTTACCCCGTAAACCCGGCGCGTCTTCTGCTTCTCGCGCAGCTGCCGGCTGTAGTCTGACACCCGCCGGCGGCGGAATTGGGCATCACGGCCGTGCTCACCCGGTGGGTAGCCGCGGCGTTCAAAAGCGCACTTCGGCGTGAAGCAGCGCTGACCTTTCAAGAAACAGCTTCTCGCCCTCACGGCGACAAAGCTTGCAAACTGGACCGGTGTACCTCGACATAGCTTCTGGTTATCCTTCCATAGCGGGCGTATGTTATACGCGGCGTTTCTTCGGTGGACGGCAGCCGTTGTGCGGAACGGGCGTCATATCGCTGATCGAACGGACCTTTACCTCGGCAGCGATCACGGCCCGGATGGCCGCTTCCCGTCCAGGGCCTGGGCCTTTGACCAGGACATCCACTTCCTGCAGCCCCAAATCCTTGGCGGCCTTCATGGCTTCCTGGGCAGCCAGGCGGGCTGCATAGGGCGTGCTCTTGCGTGAACCTTTGAACCCGGAGGAACCCGCGCTGGCCCACACGACTGCATTACCCTGCAGGTCGGTGATGGTGATAATCGTATTGTTGAACGTCGCATGGACGAATGCCATGCCATGGGACAGCGTCCGTTTTGTTTTTCGGGCTGCTGCCCGCCTGGATCCCTGTGGTCTCTTGGCCATACGCTCTTCTCATTCCTCTCTAGATTTAACCCTGCTGCATGCACCGTACGAGCACTCCGGCCGGACCAGCTGCCGCGATGGGCGGAAGGTCACCCAACACCGGTCCCCGGCTTGCTCAACACGGTAGATGGTTACTTCTTCTTCGCTCCACGCCTGCGCCCGCGCCCGGCCACGGTCTTCTTGGGACCTTTGCGGGTGCGGGCGTTCGTGCGTGTGCGCTGACCGCGCACTGGCAAGCGAGCGCCGGTGGCGCAGGCCGCGGTAGCAGCCGATCTCCATCAGGCGCTTAATGTTCATCTGGACATCGCGCCGCAGATCACCTTCAACGATCAGGTTCTGGGAGATGTAATCACGCAGAGCGTGTGATCTCATCCTCCGTCAAATCACGCACACGGCTGTCCGGATCGACTTCGGTTGCCGTAAGCGCGCTGCGTGCGGTGCTGGGACCGATGCCGTAGATATAGGTCAGTCCGACTTCAACCCGCTTATCACGTGGTAGGTCAATGCCTTCTATACGAGCCATAGCTTATCCTTGTCGCTGCTTGTGACGCGGGTTCTCACAAATCACGTATACTTTTCCACGCCGCCGGACAATCTTGCATTTCGGGCAGCGTTTGCGAACGGAAGATGATACTTTCATCCTCGATAACTCCTCACTGAGCCGCCGACAACAGTCGGCCAGCAAAGTAATCATTATACTGAATCCAGACCCCTTCGTCCAGATTTTCATCGACCAAAGTCAGGATGCGGGGTCCATCATCCGTGACTGCGACCGTGTGCTCGAAATGAGCGGTGAGCTTCCCATCCTTCGATGCGACGGTCCATTCATCTTTCAAGATGCGCGTTTCCATGCTTCCCGCAAGCACCATCGGTTCCAGGGCGATCGTCATCCCGGTCCGCAGGGGAACCCCGCGCCCGGGCTGCCCATAATTCGGAACCTGCGGATCTTCGTGCATGCTCCGGCCGACGCCATGACCGGTGTACTCACGCACGACCTGGAACCCATGCCCTTCGACATAGGCCTGGATCGCCGCCGATACATCGCCGGTGCGCTTTCCGGGCTGCATTTCGGCGATCCCGACGAAAAGCGATTGTGCGGGTCACGTCCAGCAGGCGCTGCGCTTCGTCCGCTGATCTGTCCGACCCCGACGGTGAGCGCCGAATCCCCAACGAAGCCCTCATAAATCGTCCCGCAGTCGATGCTGACGATATCGCCCTCCTTCAGCACACGCGGCCCGGGGATGCCGTGAACGAGCTCGTCATTGACCGAAATCGTCGTCTCAGCCGGGTACGGATAAGCCCCGGGCACACCGACAAAGGCCGGGCGGGCGCCATGCGCCTGCAGCACTCCGGCTGCGGCCTGGTTGATCGCGTCTGTCGTGACGCCTGGCTGCACGGCTTCCACCGCTGCGGCAAGCGCCTCGGCGTTTATTCTTCCCGCCTGCCGCATCAAACCCAGCTCGCGTTCACTCTTCAGGTTGATACCTCTGCGTCCGTTCATACTTCAGCACTTTCATCGACTGCCCGCATCAATGCCGTGGTGACATCTGCGATCGGCTGTTCACCATCAATCTCGACCAACAAGCCTCGCTCCGTGTAATACTCAACCAGCGGCATCGTCTGCACCTGGTACACGTGAATGCGCTGCTTGACCGTTTCCTCCTGGTCGTCATCCCGCTGGCGCAAGGGCAACCCGTCCAGGTCACAGATCCCCGCCTCCTTCGGTGGATTGAAGCGCAGGTGGTAAATATGCCCCGGCTGCACGTCCAGCGGTCCGTGAGGCGGCCGATTAACTCCCCTTCGGAGACCCGCATGTAAAGGACGGCTCGCAAGCTGCTCACCCAGGTTGGCCAGGATTTCATCCAGGGCCTGGGCCTGGGGTGGTGTTCGCGGAAAACCATCCAGGATGGCTCCACCCTTGCAATCCGGCCGCATCAGGCGTTCTTCGACCATGCCGATGGTGACATCGTCGGGGACGAGTTCGCCTTTGTTGATGTAGACCCTCGCCTCGCGCCCGAGCGCGCTCTCCCCCTGCAGGTGCTCCCGGAACAAATCTCCACTGGAGATATGGGGGACCTCCAGGGCGCTAGCCAGGCGGGCAGCCTGGGTCCCTTTACCCGCACCGGGCGGGCCGAGCAGCACGACGAACATCGACACGGACCGACTTCTCCAATTAGCGCACCAGCACCGCCTGATCGTACCCACGAAGCTTGAGTTCTGCCTCGATCGAGCGATAGAGGTCTCGCACGACGCCGACGACGATCAGCAAGCCGGAGGACGAAACCAGGAGCAGACCTGTGTTCGACCCACCGATCGGCCAGATAAGACCGACCAGGAAGGGCATGATGGCCACCAGGCCCAGGAAGAGTGCGCCCGGCAGGGTGATCCGGCGCAGCACACGCGTCAGGTAGCGCTGGGTGGCGACGCCTTTCGTCACGCCCGGGCACCTGGGCGCCCGAGCGTTTCAGGTTTTCGCCGTAATTCTGCTGTGCGAAGAGGACGTCGGTGTAGAAGAAGGTGAAGCCGACGACCATCAGGAAGAACAGGATCCAGTAGGCATCGCTGAACCCACCGAAGGTGTTGGAGAAGAAGGATGCGATGCTCACCACGGTGGCATTGGTGGAGTTCAGGAAAAATTGGGCCAGGACGGCCGGAAAGGTCAGCAGGGACTGGCCGAAGATGATCGGGATCATGCCGGCCATGTTCACCATCAAGGGCAGCGTCCCTTTCACCGGCATCGACATGCGGTTGCCCACACGGCGGCCAGGGTACATGACCGGGACGTTGCGCCGGCCTTCCTGGACATAGACGATGGCGAAAATCGTCATCACGAGCAGGAAGATGAGGAAGATCAGGAGCGGGATCAACGTGCCCGAAGTCTGGTTGAAGATAAGCTGGCCAAGGTTGCTCGGGATCTGTGAGACGATCCCGGCGAAGATGATCAGCGACAAACCCTGGTTGCGAATACCTGATTCTGAGATCTGCTCACCCAGCCAGATGGCAAACATCGTCCCGGCCGTCATCGTCACGAGCATGGTCGTCGTGGGCAGGTTCAACCCCAATGGGAAATTCAGGATGCTCCCTGCCTGCTGGGTGGAATATTGCTGGAAGATGCGGATCTGCCCAACGGCTTGCAAGCAGCGACATGGGGATGGCCAGGTAATAGGTCCACTTCTCCATCCACTTGCGGCCTTCGCGCGGATCATCATCCATGCGAGCCTGGAGGGCTGGGATGATGGGGACGAGCAGCTGCAGGATAATCTGCGCCGTGATGTACGGGTAAACGCCCATCGCCATCACGCCGAAATTGGAGACCGTACCCCCGGAGAGCAGATCGAGCAGGCCGATCAGCGTTTGTCCCTGCCCGGAACCGCTCAAGACGCCTGCAATGGCGGCGCGGTTGACGCCCGGTACCGGGATGTTCGCGACGAAGCGGTACAGGATCAGCAACCCGATCGTGATCAAGATCCGGTTGCGGATATCCGAGGATATGAAGAGGAATCTCAAGGTGGAGCGTCTCATGCGTGACTCCTTCGAGCTTGCCGCAGGCTAACGTTCAAGGATTTCGACCTGTCCCCCGGCGGCCTCGATCTTGGCCTGGGCTGACTTTGTGACGCGGTGAGCACGCACCTTGAGTGCGACCTTCAGCTCACCCCGGCCCAGGACCACGACCGGAGCGCGCAGATCGCGCAGGATGCCTGCTTCGACCAGCGCTTCAGGTGTGACTTCGGTCTCGGCCTTGAAGTCTGCCAGGCGTTCGAGGTTCACCTCGGCCCAGCTGATGCGGTTCGGGTTGGTAAAGCCGCGTTTGAACGGCAGCCGGCGGTAGAAGGGCAGATTGCCGCCCTGCCGGTACAGCTGCCCGCCGGATCCCGCCCGGGCGCCTTCACCCTTCGTGCCCCGTCCGGCCGTCTTCCCCTGGCCGGCAGAAATGCCGCGCCCCACGCGCTTGCGTGATTTCTTCGCTCCCGGCCTGGGTTTAAGTTCATGCAATTTCATGCTCGCTTACTCCTCGACCTGCACCAGGTGACGAACCTTCGTGATCATGCCCCGGATTTCGGGCGCATCGGCATGTTCAACGGTCTGGTTGATGCGCCGCAATCCAAGCGCACGCACCGTGCGCTTCTGTCGCTCCGGGTACCCAATCGGGCTCTTCACCAGTGTGATGCGCAATTCCTTCGCTTTCGAGCTCGCCTTCTTAGCCATGACGATCACGCTCCCAGAATGGCTTGAGCGCGCTGCTGTCCTTGCCCCGCCGGGAAGCTTCGTGCTTGTATGACCTGAGCGAACGCAAGCCTTCGAGCGTCGCATGCGTGACATTGAGTACATTGGCGCTCCCCAGGGACTTGGTCAGAATATCACGCACACCCGCCGCCTCAAGCACGGCCCGCACGGCTCCGCCGGCGATAACACCGGTGCCGGGAGAAGCCGGCTTCAAGAGCACCTTGGCGCCGCTGTGCTTCGAGATGATCTCATGCGGAATGGTCGTCCCGACCAGCTCAACGGGCTGCATGTCCTTGCGGGCCTTATCGGCGGCCTTGCGGATGGCGTCCGGGACGCCACGCGCTTTGCCGATGCCCATGCCTACCTTGCCGTGGTTATCGCCGACGACGACCGTCACACGGAAGGCAAAGCGCCGCCCACCCTTGACAACCTTCGCCACGCGGGCGATATCGATCACCCGTTCATCGAGCTCTTCGCGCTCATCTGTACGATCACGAAAATTTCTTCTCACCGGTCAGGCTCCCTTCACCTAAAATTCCAGCCCGGCTTTGCGCGCGGCTTCCGCCAGCGCACGCACCCGGCCATGATAGCGATACCCGCCTCGGTCAAAGATGACCTGCTTGACCCCGACCTTTTTCGCAGCGTTGGCGATCGCTTCCCCGACCTGCTCAGCCTGTTGGGTCTTGCTCAAACCCTTCAGTTTCGATTTCAGGCTCTCTTCGAGCGTCGAGGCCGAGGCAAGCGTATTGCCGTTCTGGTCATCGATCAGCTGGGCATAGATCTGGTTCAAACTCCGATAGACGTTCAGGCGCGGCCGCTCGGGTGTGCCCGCGACCTTTTTGCGGACCCGCTGGTGTCTGCGCAGACGCATGCTGTTCCTGGTTTTCTTCGCCATAGTTATGCCATCACCTTGCCGGCCTTGCCTGCCTTACGCCGGACATATTCACCTTGATAACGGATGCCCTTCCCCTTATAGGGCTCCGGTGGGCGGATCTTCCGAATATCAGCCGCGATCCGGCCGACCTGTTCCTTGTCGATTCCTTTGATTGTGATCAACCTGGCCCGGGTATCCACTTCGAACTCAATATGCTCTTCAGGCTCAACCCGCACCGGGTGTGAGAACCCCACATGCAGGATCAAGTTGGAACCTTCCAACTCGGGACGATACCCGACGCCTTCCACCTGGAGGATCTTCTGGAATCCTTCGCTCACCCCGAGGACCATGTTGTTGATCAAGGAGCGGGTCAACCCGTGCAGGGCCCTGATCTTGGGAGCATCGGAGGGACGTTCTACCGTCAGCACGCCCTCATCCAGCTTCAAGATCATCTCAGGCCGGAAGGACCTTTTTAGCTCGCCCTTGGGTCCCTTGACATGCACGTCCTGGTCCTTGATTTCGACCTTGACGCCGTCCGGGATGGGCACTGGCATTCGACCAATTCTTGACACGTCATCCTCCATCCAAGTGTGATTGTCTGGCCAGGGGCACTGCAGCGCAGTGCCGCGACCTACCAGACTTCACACAATACCTCACCACCTACACCCAGCTGGCGAGCTCGCACACCGGTCATGACTCCCTTGGGTGTCGTCAGGATGGCAACCCCCAGCCCGGACTGAACCCAGGGAATCTCGCCGCGGCCCACGTACACCCGTCCGGCCGGGTTTGCTGACACGCTTGAGACCCGAGATCACCGAACGGCGATCTCGCCGCTCGCCCACGTACTTGAGCTTGATCCTGATGGTCTTATGCGCCTTCCCTTGAAGCTGAACTTCGTCGAAACCCTCGATGAAGCCCTCTTCTTCGAAGATCTTGCAGATCGCAAGCTTGACCTTCGAACTGGGTATCGCGACCACAGTTTGCCCAGCCATCAGTGCGTTGCGGATCCGGGTCAATAAATCGGCAATGGGATCTGAAATACTCATTAAAACCTCTCCGGCGAGCAGCCTACCAGGATGATTTCACCAGTCCGGGGATCTTTCCTTCAAGCGCTTGTTCGCGCAAGCAGATCCGACAGAGCTGGAAGCGCCGGTAGTAGCCACGGGGTCGACCACAAATTCGGCAGCGATTACGAACCCGAACGCTGTACTTCCTGCGTGTTTCCCGAATTGGCATGCATGTCTTAGCCATAAATCTCGCCTTTCCCAAACGGCATACCCAGCAGTTGAAGCAGGCGACGTCCCTGCTCATCATCGTGAGCGGAGGTCACGATCGAGACCTCGAACCCACGCACCTTGTCAATCTTGTCGTAAACAATCTCGGGAAAGTTCAGTTGCTCACGTATCCCGAGCGTATAGTTCCCTCGTCCGTCAAAGCTGTCAGGTGACACGCCGCGGAAATCGCGCGTCCGGGGCAGGGCTACGTTCACCAGGCGATCCAGGAAGGACCACATGCGGTAACCACGCAGCGTCACCTTGACGCCGATCGAGCGGCCTTCACGAAGCTTGAAATTGGCGATGCTCTTACGCGCCTTGGTGATGACCGGCTGTTGGCCGGTGATCGTCACCATGTCTGCTAAAGCGGAATCAAGCGCCTTGGCGTTATCCAGAGCCTCGCCGACACCTACATTCACCACGATTTTGACCAGGCGTGGTGCTTGCATCGGATTGGTCAAGCCAAATTCCTTCATCAGGATCGGCTGGATTTCCTTCTCGTAGTGTTCTTTCAGATGATGTGCCATTCAATCCTTACTCCCGACCGGTCTCACGCGTCGATCTCAGCTTCACACTGTTTGCAGAAGCGGATGGCCTTGCCGTCTTCCCGGCGTACACCAACCCTCGTCGGTTTGCTGCATTTGGGACAAACCAGCATCACGTTTGAGACATCCATGGGAGCCTCGAACTGAATGATGCCCGGGTTCATCGTCCTGCCCCCGGTCTGGATCTGCCGCTGGTGCTTCTTGCGAATATTAGCGCCCTGAACGACGACCTTATCACGACGCGGCAGGACCCGGATGATCTCACCCTGCGAGCCCTTATCGTGCCCGCTGATGATGCGAACCGTATCGCCACGCTTCAATCTGAGCCTCGTAGCCACGTCTACCTCCTACAGAACTTCCGGTGCCAGCGAGACAATCTTGGTGAAGCCCATCTCACGCAGTTCCCTCGCCACCGGTCCAAAAATGCGGGTGCCCTTCGGATTGCGGCCGTCCGCATCGAGTATCACAGCCGCGTTGTCGTCGAAGCGGATGTAGGAGCCATCTGGGCGCCTGTATTCCTTGCTCGTACGAACGATCACAGCCCGAACGACATCGCTCTTGCTCACCGCACCATGCGGCGTGGCGGTCTTGATCGCCCCAACCACGATATCCCCGATGCGGCCGTAGCGACGGCGAGATCCACCCAGAACACGGATGACGAGCAGTTCCCTGCCGCCGGTGTTGTCAGCCACTTTCAGGCGGGTTTCTTGCTGGATCATTCCTCCGCCTCCAAATCAACGACATCCTGGGTTTCAACATGGGCCGCAATAACTTCGGCCTCAGTCTGTCGCTCGAGGATTTCTTCGACGACCCAATGCTTGCGCTTCGAGATTGGCCGGCTTTCGACCATGCGCACAAGATCGCCAAGCTGGCAGCCCAGCTCATCATGGACCATGTAATCCTTCCGGTTTCGAAGGACTTTTCCGTATAAAGGATGGCGGGTGGTGCTGTCGACCTGGACCATGATGGTCTTCTCAGACTTTGTCCTGGTCACCACACCTTCCAACCGGCGTCGGTTTTGGGTCATGCGTCACTTCCTTCACTTTCGGCAGCTAATTCACGTTCGTGCAGCATGCCCGCGAGCCGGGCAATCCCACGGCGGGCGATGTTTAACTGCGAATGGTCGGTTAGCTGACCGGTCGAGTACTGGAACCGCAGCTTGAAATAATTCTCGCGGGCTGCATCCAGTTCCTTGCGAATCTGATCCGTGTTGAGCTTATGAATTTCAGCTGCCTTCATGACTTACTCCCCACCCATCCCTTCCTTGGAAAGGAACTTGGTCTTAATGGAAAGTTTGTGGGAGGCGAGGCGCATTGCCTCGCGTGCCGCGGGCTCGCTCAGGCCAGAAAGCTCAAACAGGATCCGCCCCGGTTTTACGACGGCGACCCAGTGATCGACCGCGCCCTTGCCCTTGCCCATGCGGGTTTCGGCTGGCTTCTGGGTTACCGGCTTATCCGGGAAGATGCGGATCCACACCTTCCCACGCCGGCGCATGAAGCGGACCAACGCTCGGCGGGCAGCTTCGATCTGGCGGGCGGTCACCCATCCCGGCTCAAGCGCCTGCAAGCCGAACTCACCAAAGGTGACGTCGACCCCGCGGCTCGCCAGCCCGCGCATGCGACCCCGCATCTGCTTGCGGTATTTAACTCGCTTCGGCATCAACATTCGAACACCTCACAACTTTCCCGGCTATCAGCCTATTCGCTGACGTAAACATCCATGGCTTCTTGTTCCTGCTCGCTCTCCGGCAGGATGTTGCCCTTATAAATCCAGACTTTCACACCGATCCGTCCAAACGTCGTCAGCGCTTCAACCCGGGCGAAATCGATATCTGCCCGCAGGGTCTGGGCGGGAACTCGCCCCTCGCGCATCCACTCCCGGCGGGCCATCTCGACACCGGACAGTCGCCCGGCGCACATGACCTTGATGCCTTCCGCGCCCTGGCGCATGGTTTGCCCAATCGCCCGCTGCATCGCCCGGCGATGGCTTATCCGGCGCTCGAGCTGGTTGGCGATGTTCTCCGCCACCAGGTACGCATCCAGGTCTGGCTCCTTAATCTCGGAAATATCCAGCTTGACGCTCGTCCCGGTCAGCTCCTGGAGCAGTCGGCGCAGTTCCTTCACGTTGGCGCCCTTGCGGCCGATGACGATGCCCGGCTTGGCCGTGTGGACGGTTACGTGGACGTTATTCGGGAAGCGCTCGATCTCGACTTTCGAGATGCCAGCCCGCGGCGTCGTTTTCTCGATCAGCTCACGGATGGCGCGATCCTCATGCAGTTGGTCTGCATAGGAGTCTGCGCTGGCGAACCAGCGTGAATCCCAGGTCTTGTTGATCCCCAGGCGAAATCCCTTTGGATGGACTTTTCGGCCCATGCTTGCTCCTTTCGACCTACCCAGCGGCGCGCCTCAAGCGGCTGCGCCCAATCCACCGGGGTTATCCCCCGGCGGCTTCCCGTTCGCGTAGAACGGCGGTGATATGCGAATATCGACGGTTCAGCGGTTTGAAGCGTCCACGCGCGCCAAAACGCCGCCACTTACGTGTGGGTCCTTCATCGGCGAAGATGGAATGGACCACGAGATCATCCCTGTTCAGGCCAAGGTTTTCCTCGGCGTTGGCCATCGCGGAATGGATGACCTTGTAGACCGGCTGCGCGGCCGCCTTCGGCACGAAGCGCAGGGTTTCCAGCGCTTCGTTTACCGGCAGCCCACGCACCAGGTCCACGACGAGCCGGACCTTCTGAGGCGACATCGAGACATACTTCGTGCTGGCCTTGACTTCTAGGGCTTCGACGCTCATGCCTCTTCCCTCGTCCTGGTCGTCCGGTCGCGACCCACATGACCCCGGAAGGTGCGCGTGGGGGCGAACTCGCCCAGCTTATGACCGACCATGTTCTCGGTGATGTAGATCGGCACATGCCGGCGACCGTCGTGCACGGCCAGCGTATGTCCCACCATCTGTGGGAAGATGGTGCTCGCCCGGCTCCAGGTCCGGATGACCTTCTTATCTCCGCGCTCGTTCATCTCCTCGATCTTCTTGAGGAGTTTGGCGCTGATGAACGGGCCTTTTTTCAATGATCGAGACATGATTACGCCTCCACGCTCCTAACGCGCATTTGCCTAGCGTCGCCGCTTTGATCGGCGGCGGATGATGTACTTGTCGGTATCCTTGTTGCGGCGTGTCTTCTTGCCCAGGGTTGGCTTCCCCCATGGGCTCTTCGGCCCGGGCAAGCCGATCGGTTGGCGCCCTTCGCCGCCGCCGTGCGGGTGATCACGCGGGGACATGGCCGATCCACGCACGGTGGGGCGGATGCCCTTGTGTCGTTTGCGGCCCGCCTTCCCGAGCTTGATGTTGCCGTGATCCGGATTTCCGACCTCACCGATGGTGGCGTAGCAGGTCTGCCGGACGCGGCGGACTTCACCCGAAGGCAGGCGGATGGCGGCGTATGCGCCTTCCTTGCCAAGCAATTGGGCTGAAGTGCCCGCCGAGCGCACGAGCTGCCCGCCCTTCCCCTCGCGCAGTTCGATGTTATGAACCGTGGTCCCAAGGGGAATGCTCGCCAGGGGCAGGCTGTTACCTGGGCGGATCTCCGCCTGCGGGCCCGCCAGGACCCGGTCACCGACGGTGACGCCGAGCGGCGCAAGGATGTAGCGCTTCTCGCCATCCGCGTAGTGCAGCAACGCCAGCCGGGCTGAGCGGTTGGGGTCGTATTCGATCGCCGCCACCGTGGCCGGGATTCCATGCTTGTCGCGCTTGAAATCGACCATGCGGTAATGCGAGCGGGACCCTCCACCACGATGCCTGACCGTGATCCGGCCATGGTTGTTTCGCCCGCCGCGATTATGCTTCGAGATGAGCAGAGAACGCTCGGGTGTGGTTTTGGTGATCTCCTCGAACGTGTGGCCGCTCATGCCACGCCGGCCGGGAGAGGTAGGTTTATATTTCTTAACCGGCATCAGGAAACCCCTTCAAATACATCGATCCGGTCACCGGGCGTCAGCGTAATAATCGCCTTCTTGTACGCGGACCGGCGGATCTGGCGCCGACGATTGCGCAAACTCTTCGCAATCTTGGGAGGCTGCGTCATCACGTTTACGCGTGTGACGCTGACATCGAACAGCACCTCCACGGCTTCTTTTATCTGCTGCTTGGTCGCTTTCGGATGAACCTCGAATACATACTGGTTCAGCTTCGAACTCTGGAAGCTGGATTTTTCAGTTACGAGCGGACGGCGCAGGATATCGTAGACGCTTGTCATGTCAGCCTCCTCACTTTCCCAGGTAGGACTGGAGCACGGTCAGCGCGTCCAGCGGCATGACCAGCAGTTCATAACCCAGCAGGTCACGCACGTTTAGATAATTGGCCCGCAGCGATTTGGCTGAGGTCAGGTTGTTCAACGAGCGCTCGACGTTCTCGTCTTTTGCCGAGAGCAGGATCAACGCGCTTGAGGTTCCAACCAGCGACTCGAGCATTGTCGCCATCTCCGCCGTCTTCGCGGTGGTCATCTCGAACTTGTCCACGACGACGATCGCTTTCTGGGAGGCTTTGACCGACAGGGCAGATCGCAGGGCTGCGCGCCGCATCTTGCGCGGCATTTTCACGCTGTAATCGCGCGGCCGGGGCGTATGGACTTTGCCGCCGCCGACCCAGTTGGGCGCCCGGCGGGAACCCTGTCTTGCGCGGCCGGTGCCCTTCTGCCGCCATGGTTTGCGCCCGCCGCCACGCACTTCGCCCCTCGACTTGGTCTTATGCGTACCCAGCCGGGCATTGGCCAGCTGGCGCACCAGGGCCTGGTGCATCAGGTCTTCCAGGATAGGCGCTTCGAAGATCTGCGATGGCAGCTCCGTCGTGTCGATCTTATCGCCTTTGGAATTCTTTACGTCTACTTTCATCGCCTTCACACTCCGAAACACGCCTACTGTTTGCGAGCCTCTTTAATCATGACCAGGCCGCCGCGCGCACCAGGGACGCTGCCGCGCACGGCGAGGATGTTGCGTTCAGCATCAACCAATTCGATGCGCAGGTTCTGCGCGGTGACGCGGGCGGAGCCCATGTGTCCCGGCCCCCGGGAGCCCTTGAATACGCGTCCTGGCGTCGTCGTCGACCCATGTGATCCGGGCGCACGTTCACGGTCTGACTGACCGTGGGTTTTCGGCTGCCGGTTGAACCCGTGGCGCTTGATACCGCCGGCGAAGCCCTTGCCCTTGCTCACGCCGATGATATCGACGTGGTCGCCGATGCTGAAAACGTCGACGGTCAGCTTGTCGCCTTCCTTCAGGTCTTCAGCCGATTTAACCCGGAATTCACGCAGGTAGCGCACCGGAGGCATGTCATTCCGCTTGAGATGACCTAGCTGGCCGCCTGTTAGCCGCTTGGGCTTTGCTTCCCCGAAGCCGAGTTGAATGGCGCTGTAATGATCTCGCTTCGGTTTGCGGATCTGGGTCACATAACAAGGCCCAGCTTCGATCAACGTCACCGGGATGAGATTCCCGGATTCGTCGAACAACTGGGACATGCCGACTTTCTTGCCAAGTAGCCCTTTCATAACTTGTCTCCTGCTCTCAAATTTGACGGGACTGTCAACCAGGGCTTCGGCTGCATCATCCCCGAGCGCCGGGCAGTCCAAGGGCCGGCCGCGAAGCGTTTCTCATCCCGGTTCGCGGTCCAGGCCGGTGCTTACCCAGCCCCCGCTCCTGGCTTATGAGCTCGCCAGGAGCTGACGTTCGGTCGTTAGATTTTTATCTCGATGTCCACACCGGCCGGCAGGTTGAGCCGCATCAGCGTGTCGATCGTCTTCGTATCCGGATCTACAACATCGATCAACCGTTTGTGGGTTCGGATTTCAAAATGCTCGTGTGAATCCTTGTCGATGAAGGGCGAGCGACGAACGGTGAAACGCTCGATCCTGGTCGGCAAAGGGACAGGCCCAACAACCTTGGCCCCGGTCCGTTCCGCAGTCTCTACGATGCGTGCGGCGGATTGGTCCAGGACGCGGTGGTCATATGCCTTGAGCCGGATACGAATTTTCTGTTTTGCCATAGTCAGCCTATTCCAGGATCTCTGTGATCACGCCCGCGCCGACGGTCAGGCCGCCCTCGCGGATCGCAAATGTCGAACCCTTCTCAAGTGCCACCGGGACGATCAGCTCCACCTGCAGGTTCACGCTGTCCCCGGGCATCACCATCTCGACGCCCTCCGGCAGCTCGATCGTCCCCGTCACATCCATCGTCCGCACGAAGAACTGCGGCCGGTAGCCCGTGAAGAACGCCTTGTGCCGCCCTCCCTCGTCCTTCGTCAGCACGTACACTTCGCTCATGAACTTCTTGTGCGGCGTGATCGATCCCGGCGCGGCTATCACCATCCCCCGCTCCACGTCCTCGCGGTCGATCCCCCGCAGCAGCAGCCCCAGGTTGTCCCCCGCCTGCCCCGTGTCCAGCGTCTTGTGGAACATCTCCACGCCCGTCACCACCGTGCTCACCGTCTTCTCTCTCAGCCCGACGATGTCCACGTTCTCACCCGTCTTCACCACCCCTCGATCCACCCGGCCCGTAACCACCGTCCCCCGGCCCTTGATCGAGAATACGTCCTCCACCGACATCATGAACGGCTTGTCCAGCTCGCGCTTCGGCTCCGGTATGTACTCGTCCACCACCCGCAGCAGCTCCTTGATCGAAGCGTACTCCGGCGCATCCGGATCCGTGCTCTCGCTCTCCAACGCCGCCAGCGCACTCCCGCGCACGATCGGCGTCTCGTCCCCCGGAAACTCGTACTCGTTCAACAGCTCGCGCAGCTCAAGCTCCACCAGCTCCAGCAGCTCCGGGTCGTCCATCATGTCGACCTTGTTCAAATACACCACGATCGACGGCACGTCCACCTGGCGCGCCAGCAGCACGTGCTCGCGCGTCTGCGGCATCGGCCCGTCCGGCGCCGCTACCACCAGGATCGCCCCGTCCACCTGCGCCGCACCCGTGATCATGTTCTTGATGTAGTCGCGGTGCCCCGGCATGTCCACGTGCGCATAGTGCCGTTTCTCCGTCTCGTACTCCACGTGCGCAATCGCGATCGTGATGCCGCGCTCTTTCTCCTCCGGCGCATTGTCGATCGAATCGAACGGCCGGAAATCGGCGTTCCCCGTGAACGAACAATACTTCGTGATCGCCGCCGTCAGCGTCGTCTTCCCGTGGTCGATGTGCCCCATCGTCCCCACGTTCATATGCGGCTTCGTTCGTTCGAATTTCTCCTTGGCCATCTCTCTTCTCCTACTCCCTTATCAGCGAATTGGGCGCTGGTCTGCCCGCCTAGCGGACGCCGACCAGGAGCTTCTCGGTGACCGTATCGGCCACCTGTGCGTAATGATGGAATTCCATGGTGAAAGCCCCACGGCCCTGGGTCATCGAGCGCAGCTCGGTGGCGTAGCCGAACATCTCGGCCAGCGGGACCATCGCCGTCACCGCCTGGATACCGCCCGGCCGATGTTCGATGCCCTCGATCTGGGCTCGGCGGGAGGCCAGATCGCCGGTGACATCGCCGACGTGAGCTTCGGGGACGACAACTTCAGCGTCCATGACCGGCTCGAGCAGGACAGGGCTGCCGCGCTGGACGCCTTCTTTGAATGCCATCGATCCTGCCATCTTGAAGGCCATATCGCTCGAATCGACCTCGTGGAAGGATCCGTCGACCAGCCGCACCTTCACATCGATGATGGGATACCCGGCGAGGACGCCGCCTTCCGCCGCCTCCCGGACGCCCTGCTCAACGGCAGGGATGTACTCGTTCGGGATGGAGCCGCCGCGGATCTTGTTCTCAAATTCAATGCCGGCACCAGCCTCGGCCGGTTCCAGCTCAAGCACAACGTGGGCGAATTGCCCACGGCCGCCGGTCTGCTTCACGAAGCGGAAATCGACGTCGTTCACGCTGCGCCGGATCGATTCGCGATAGGCAACGCGTGGACGTCCGATATTGGCCTGCACCTTGAACTCGCGCATCATGCGATCGAGCAGGACTTCCAGGTGAAGCTCCCCCATCCCCCGGATCAGGGTCTGGCCCGTGTTCTCATCCGTGCCGACGCGGAACGTCGGATCCTCTTCGGACAGCTTATGGAGCGCCTCGCTCATGCGATCCTGGTCGACGGCGGTCTTGGGTTCGATGGCGACGAAGATGACTGGCTCGGGGAAGGTAATCTTCTCAAGCACGATCTGGTTGGTTGCATCGCACAGCGTATCGCCGGTGAAGGTGCTCTTCATGCCCAGCACGGCGCCGATATCCCCCGCCACCACTTCGTCGATATCTTCCCGGCGGTCCGCGTACATGCGCAGCAAACGGCCAATACGTTCACGCTTGTCGCTGCTGGAGTTGTAAACCGTCGAGCCCTTGGTGAGCTTGCCCGAGTACACCCGGAAGTAGGCCAGGCGGCCCACGTAGGGATCCGTGACGATTTTGAACACCAGCGCACTGAGCGGCGCGTTCTCGTCCGGCGGGCGGCTTACTTCCTCATCCGTGCCCGGCTTAAGCCCGACGACATCAGGAATATCTTCCGGGGACGGCAGGTAATCGATGACCGCATCAAGCAATGGCTGAACGCCCTTGTTGCGCAGTGACGAGCCGCAGAAGACGGGCGTAGCCTTGCCGGCCAGGACCGCCGTGCGCAAAGCAGCTTTCAATTCCTCAACCGAGATCGCCTCACCTTCGAGGTATTTCTCGGTCAGCGCATCATCGGTCTCGGCAATCTGCTCGATCATCTGCGCACGCCGGTTGGCGACTTCCTCCTGCATTTCTGCAGGAACGTCGCTCTTGATCGGTGCCGCACCAAGCTCATCTTCGAAGAGGATCATGGTCTCTTCCATGAGGTCGACCATGCCCTTGAATTTCGCCTCGAATCCGATCGGCATCTGCACTGCGATCGGGTTTGCCCCTAATCGTTCCCGGATCATTTCGAGCGTACGTTCGAAGGAAGCGCCGACACGATCCATCTTGTTCACAAAGCAAATGCGGGGGACCTTGTACAGGTCTGCCTGGCGCCAGACCGTCTCGGATTGCGGCTCCACGCCCTGGACAGCGTCGAAGATGACGATGCCGCCATCGAGCACACGCAGCGAACGCTGGACTTCGGCCGTGAAATCGATATGGCCGGGGGTATCGATGATGTTGACCACGTAATCACGCCACATGGCCGTCACGGCGGCCGAGACGATCGTGATCCCGCGCTCGCGTTCCTGCTCCATCCAATCGGTCACGGTTGTCCCATCATCGACGGAACCAATGCGATGCGTCCGACCGGTGTAGAACAACACCCGCTCGGTCGTCGTCGTCTTGCCTGCGTCGATGTGAGCGATGATCCCGATGTTGCGGTAGCGCTCTAGTGGAAACTCACGTGCCATTTCAGAAATCCGTCCGACTCTCTGCTACGAAGCAGTGCTTACCAGCGATAGTGAGCGAAAGCCCGGTTGGCTTCGGCCATGCGGTGCGTGTCTTCACGTTTCTTGATTGCGTTACCCTGGTTGTTGGCTGCATCGAGCAGCTCACCGGCCAGTTTTTCAGCCATGGATTTTCCTGGGCGAGAATTGGCCGCCTGCAGCAGCCAGCGGATCGCCAGCGCAAAGCGGCGGTTGGGTGCAACCTCCACCGGTACCTGGTAGGTGGCGCCGCCGACTCGCCTCGGCTTGACTTCCAGGACGGGCGAAGCGTTGCGTAGTGCTTCCTCATAAAGCTCCAGCGCCGGTCGTTTGCCGCGTTCTTCCATCATGGCGAACGCGTCGTAGACGATCCCCTGCGCGGTGCTTTTCTTGCCCTGGGTCATGAGACGGTTGATCAACCCGGTCACCTGCTTGCTCTGGTAACGCACATCGGGTTCGATCTTTCGCTTCTCTGGTTTTGTCCTTCTCATATTCCCTGCTCCAGACTGCCTTCAAGGTATCGGTCGCCTTTCGCCGGCGACCGATGAACGTCAACTTCTTTAGCTGGGCTTTTTGCCGCCGTACTTGGAGCGTCCCTGCCGGCGATCATCAACCCCGGTGCTGTCGAGCGTGCCACGCACGATATGGTAGCGAACACCCGGCAGGTCTTTCACCCTGCCGCCGCGCACGAGGACCACGGAGTGCTCCTGCAGCGAATGCCCCTCACCCGGAATGTATGCCGTGACCTCGATCCCGTTCGAAAGCCGGACACGGGCGACCTTGCGCAAGGCCGAGTTTGGTTTCTTCGGCGTCTGCGTGCGGACCTGCGTGCATACGCCGCGCTTCTGAGGCGCACCCTTGGGCTGCTGGATCCGGCGCTGGTTCATCGAATTAAAGATGTACTGCAGCGCTGGCGCCTTGCTCTTCGAGCGCTTCTCTTTGCGGCCCTTACGAACCAGCTGGTTGATCGTTGGCACTATGACCCTCCAGAACACGATGGGGCCGGAGCCCCGTTCCCTTGCCAGTAAGGGAGGCCATCGGACGTGCGCGATGGCCTCGCCTGTCAATCTCGCTATGAAATTCGGGCAGGCACACACCGCCCACCCGTCCAGACCGGACAGTGAAGCGTTATTTTACCAGCTTCAAATTAGACCGTCAAGAAATAAAACCCTCGAGACAGTCAGCTGGGTATCCCCATGTTAGAGGCGCGGTTCCATATCGAGCAATCCCAGGCCGAGCCGCGGCGGTCGGGCGCGTTCTTCTTCCTTGCCGAAGCGGATGGTCTCGCCATCATCGGAGATGGCCTCGACCGAAAGCCCAAGGCTCTGCAGCTCTTTCACCAGCACCCGGAACGAAGCCGGTATGCCGGGCTCCTCTACAGCTTCGCCCTTGACGATCGCCTCGTAGGTCTTAACTCGTCCCTGGACATCGTCAGACTTGACGGTGAGCATTTCCTGCAGCGTATGGGCTGCGCCGTATGCTTCCAGGGCCCACACCTCCATCTCGCCGAAGCGCTGCCCGCCAAACTGCGCCTTGCCGCCGAGCGGCTGCTGGGTCACGAGGGAGTAGGGACCGGTCGACCGGGCGTGGACCTTATCCTCAACCAGGTGGTGGAGCTTCATCATGAGCACCTTGCCCACCGTGACGGGTTGGTCGTAGGCGATGCCGCTCTTCCCATCGAACAGGGTTTGCTTCCCGAGGATCGGGATTGGCACGCCGGTCTCGACCATGAGCTCGTCGGCGAAGGTGCGCAGGGTTTCCATGTTTTTCAAGTTACCGGTCTTCCGCCCCTGCGCTTCACACCATAACCGCAGGCAGGCCTCGATCGCGGCCACGTCGTGTTCATCGCGCACGGTGCTGTCGAGCCCGGCGTCCTCGTAGCTCATGACGATGTCCGGATTGAACTCGTTTTCGGCGAGCCATGCTTTCAGGGCCACTCGCTTGGTGTACCCTTCATCCGTGGCAAGCAGATCGATGTCGTAGTCCTTTTCGTCCAGCCAGCTCTCGAGGTAGATACGGCGGATTTCGTCGTCATCCTGGAAGGCTTCCTCTTCGTAGTAGCCTTCTTCCTTAGCCCAGGTCCAGGCCCGCTCGCCGATTTGCTGCCAGCTGCGGTCGATCAACCACGCGCGGGCGAGTTCAGCTTCGATCTCCTCTTCCAGCGCGCCATCGAAGGCCGGCGTGACGGCTCTAAAACCAAGCCTGTCCGCAGCCCATCCGAGATGTGCTTCCAGGATCTGCCCGATGTTCATACGCCCGGGCACACCCAGCGGGTTGAGGATCAGGTCGATCGGCGTCCCATCTTTAAGGAAGGGCATGTCCGCGACCGGGACGACTTTCGAGATGACGCCCTTGTTTCCGTGCCGGCCCGCCATCTTGTCGCCCTCGGTGGCTTTTCGCTTCTGCGCCACCGACACGCGCACCATCTTCTCAACGCCCGCCGGCAGATCGCGGTGCTCTTCACGGGTGAAGACCTTGACATCCACGACCTTGCCGCGTTCACCATGCGGCATCCGCAGCGACGTATCCTTCACCTCACGTGCCTTTTCGCCGAAGATCGCCCTGAGCAGCTTCTCTTCCGGGGTGAGTTCTTTCTCACCCTTGGGCGTGATCTTCCCGACCAGGATGTCGTTCGGGCCTACCTCTGCCCCGACCCGGATGATGCCGTCTTCGTTCAGATCACGCAGGGCATCATCACCGACATTGGGGATATCGTAGGTAATCTCTTCTGGGCCGAGTTTCGTATCACGCGCCTCGACCTCGTGCTTTTCGATATGCACCGACGTGAACAGGTCTTGTTGAACCAGGCGCTCGGAAATCAGGATGGCGTCTTCGAAATCGCCGCCCTCCCAGGACATGAACCCGCACAAGATATTCTGGCCGAGTGCCAACTCGCCATGCTCGGTGGAGGAGGAGTCGGCGATGACGTCACCCTTGTGGATGCGCTGGCCTTTGATCACCGCCGGGCGCTGATCGATGCACGTGCTCTGATTCGAACGGTTGTACTTTCGCAAGCGGTAAGTGCGTTGGTTCTTCCCGGAGCGAATCGTGACCTCGCTCCCGGTGACCGATTCAACTTCGCCATCTTCCTCGGCCAGGATGACCTGACCCGAATCCAGCGCGGCGAAGCGCTCCATCCCGGTCGACACGAGCGGAACCTCAGGCCGGATCAGCGGGACTGCCTGGGTCTGCATGTTGGAACCCATGAGCGCACGGTTGGCGTCATCGTGCTCCAGGAAGGGGATCAGCGCGGCGCTCACGCCCACGATCTGGCGCGGGGCGACATCCATGTAGTCCACCCGCTCGGGCGCGTAGAATTGGAACTCACCGTGGTTGCGGCAGGAGGCGCGTGGCCGGATGAACTCATAGCGCTCGTTCAGCGGTGCGTTGGCCTGGGCAATCACGTAGCGGTCTTCATCATCCGCAGTTAGATAGGCGATCTCGTCGGAGACGAAGGGCACGATGGGTACAAGACCATCGAAATCCTTCAGCTTCTTCGGCTGCGTCCTCGGTGATGATCTCTCCATCGGCGACGACGGGTTTCTTGCCATTGGGGAGCATCAGGTCACCCCGCGCCCGGCGGCCGGGCAGGGACTTGTCCTTCGGGCTCAGTTCACGGACGACCTTGCGGTAGGGGGTCTCGATGAACCCGAAGCTGTTCACCCGGGCGTAGGAGGCCAGGCGGCCGATCAAGCCGATGTTGGGACCTTCCGGTGTTTCAATCGGGCAGATGCGTCCATAGTGCGAGTGATGCACGTCGCGGACATCGAACCCTGCTCGCTCCCGGCGCAGACCGCCGGGGCCCAATGCAGAGAGCGTCCGCTTGTGGCGCAGCTCAGCCAGTGGGTTGGTCTGGTCCATGAACTGCGAGAGCTGGCTCGAGCCAAAGAACTCCCGCAGCGCGGCGACGACAGGCCGGATGTTGATCAAGGACACCGGCGATATTTGATCCTGGTCTCGAATCGACATGCGCTCGAGGATGACGCGCTCCATGCGCCGCAGCCCGACTCGCAGCTTGCCCTGGATCAGCTCACCAACGGTTTTTACCCGCCGGTTGCCCAGGTGGTCGATGTCATCAGGTTCGACGGCGCCATTGTTGATGAGGATGAGGCGTTCCACCAGGCGCACGATATCCCAGGTTGAAACCCGGCGGTGCTTGAGGGGAACGATGTCATGCAGGTCGAGTTTCTGGTTTAGCTTGTAGCGGCCCACCCGCTCCAGGTCGTAGCGGCGCTGATCAAAGAGTTGGTCCTGCAGATACTCGCGCGCATTATCTAGCGTAGCCGGATCTCCCGGTCGCATGCGGCGGTAGAACTCAATCAAAGCCTCTTCTGCCAGCGTGCGCGGCTCTTTAATTTCCCAGTTCGGTTCCTGGCGGATCGTCGTGGCGATGAAGGGATGGTCGGGATTTGAATCGGCGTCCGCGAAGAGCGCAATCAGCTCCTCATCCGAACCCTCCTTCAAGGGTGATGAACCGAGGCCGTCATCGATCGCCGAAAGCGCCCTGAGCAGGATGGTGACAGGTACCGTGCGCTTGCGGTTGAACTTCAGAGTCAGGTAATCGCTCTTGCGTGTTTCGAACTCCATCCACGCGCCCCGGTCCGGGATGAGCTTGGCCGCAGCCAGGCGCCGGCCCGTCGTACGGTCCTCAGGAGCTTCGAAGTAAACGCCCGGGCTCCGGATGAGCTGGGAAACCACCACCCGCTCTGTTCCATTAATAATGAAGGTCCCCTTCTCAGTCATGAGAGGGAAATCACCCAGGAAGATGTCCTGCTTAATCGGTTCAGGCACTTCGGATCCGGCCAGCAAGACGGAGACATGCAGAGGGGCAGCGTACGTCAGGTCACGCTCGACGCATTCATCGATCCCGTGCTTGGGATCCTCAAACCAGTATTTCAGGTTGAATTCCTTCGACTCGGGGGTATTCCCCGGGAAGAAGAGCTTCATCCCTTCGTTGTAGGAAACGATCGGTGATATCTCATCAAACAGCTCGGATAGCCCTTCCTCCTGCAGCCATTGGAAGGAATCAAGCTGAACGTCGATCAGATTGGGAAGACCGAAAACTTCCGGAATGCGTGAGTACCATTTCTGTCCCGGGTAGAATGTCATGCATACACTCCCGATGGATGAGGTGAAGGAACGTCTTGGCCTGGAAAGAACAAAAAGCGGGTCTTAACCGACCTGTTTCTAGGTCGGTTCCCGCTTACCTTCGCTTTGTCACTTCTCAGAGAAAACGCCCTTCGCCAAGCTTGTTGAACCCCTTTGTGCAATCCCACATCCTATCATAGATAATGCGGCCTGTCTACTTGAGTTTCAACGCTTTTTCGATAGACCAAGGCAGATGCCCGCAGGGATCAGGGCGGTCAACCGTGCGCCTCACAAGGATGGAACATAGTACAGGCAGGTTCCTGGCTGGTGTCCTACCATGGGGAAGAAACGGTGGGGATCCGGCAGGTCGACCCGGTCGATCAGGGGGTGCTGTACAGATCCTGATACTGCTGGTAAGCCCAGTAGATGCTGCGGATGTAATCCTGCGGCTGGTCGAGGCGGATGACCTCCAGGAAAAGGTCCGGATCGCCGGCTGCGAGTGCATCCCAGGCGAGCGCGTTTCCGGGGCCGGCGTTGTAGGCGGCCAGGGTCGCAAACAGGTCCCCGTCGAACAGGAAGCGCTGGTCGGCGAGATAGCGAACCCCGAGCCGGACGCTCACCATGGGACGATAGAGATCGTCCTCCTGGTAGCCTGGCGGCCAGCCCTCACTTTCAGCCAGGGAAGCGCCGGTGCTGGGGATAATCTGCATCAAGCCGCGAGCGGCGGCATAGGAGATGGCGAAACCTTCGAACAGGCTCTCCTGGCGCGCCACCGAAAGGATGAAGAGCGGGTCGAATCCTGCTTCTTCGGCAGCGGGGAAGATGATGTCGGAAAAGTAGGGGCCGAAGCGCTGAAAGCTGATGTACGCCGGGGCGACCGAAGCTGGCGCCTGGTCCAACCCGGCCAGGTACAGAAGTTGATGGGCACAGCGGATCCCCGGCTGGAACAGCCCGATCTCAATAAAATGCAGCATGAGTTGGTACATGCTCAACGGATCGTTCTGGTTTGCGACACGCAGGGCTTCGAATTCAGCCTTCGCCAGCTCATACTCTCCCAGGTCCCAATACGCTTGCCCATGGCGGAAACGTGGATCAGCTTCGAGGCTCGAGTTGATCGGCCGGAGGGGGATGGACTCCTCAATCCCAAACGCCGTTCTCATCCAGGCCTCTGTCTCCAGGCGTGCCTGGGACAGGGCTTGCTCATCCGGAAAGCGTATCCCCTCGACCGGCTGGAACGGCGTTCCGCCGGCCAGAATTTCCCCTGCCCGCAGGCCATAGTAGCCGCCTGGATCGCTTAATTGGGCCGCACGGAAGGATTGTTCGGCTGCCGCTTGCTCGCCGAGGACCGACCTGACCTTTCCCACCCACAGGTACGCGGCAGCCTGCCGCGCAGGATCAGACGCCGCCTCGCGTGCTGCCTCGAAATCTGCAAGCGACGCGCTCCACTCCCCCAGCCGGTAGCGTGTGATGCCAGCCAGGAACAACGCTTGGTCCGCGAGCTCATCCGCCGGATACGTAGACGCGACGAGCTCCCACCCGCGGGCAGCCTGCTGCAGCAGGTTTGCCCGTTCGGCGATCCTGGATCCGAAGAAGATGAATTCTGGTGCCCGGGGGTGATCAGGGTAAACTCTGGGCGAAGGCCAGGCTCTCATCCACGGCAGTGCCGTACTGATCCATGTAAGCCCAAAGGGTGTCAACCCGCTCCTCCCACCCACTGGCGTAATATGCGTCCTCGACCGGGTGGGTCTCGATCAATACCCCCCACTCCTCGATTGCTGCGGCGTACTCTCCCAGGGCTCTCAGGGTCAGGGCACGGTAATGATGAACGGCGCCTGAATGGTCCTCTGGGGGTGCGAGCAGGTAGCGATCGAAGGCTGCCAGGGCAACCGCATATTGGCCGGCGAAGTAATCCACGATCCCACGATCGAGATCGCTGACCGGGACCCCGGCAGCCACGAGGTCCACGAGTGCCGAATACGAGTCATAGGATAGTGGATAGTTCTCAACCGCATCGAGGAAACGAGCGTATCCCTGCTCGGAAAGCCCTTGCCCCAGGTAGAGCCTTCCGATGACGAGATCCATCTGCGCCTTGACGAAATCGCTGTTCGTGGAATCGTACAGCGCCAGGTACTGCTCGATCGCTTCGTTTGTCTTCCCCTGGCCCTGGAGGACATTCCCGAGTTTGACTCGCAAGTCGAGCAGCAGCTGGCCGTCGGCTTGCGCTAGCGCTTCCTGGTAGAGGGCTTCCGCCTGGGGGAGATCACCGGCGGCGTTCCAGGCATCACCTTCTGCAACGAGTGCTTGCTCGATCAGGATCGCCCGCGAATCCTCCCTGTAGGCGCGGAAATCCTGTGCCGCCTGGAGAGGCTGGCCGAGTGCGTTGTAGACCAGGCCGCGCAGGTAACGCGCCTGGAGTGTGATCTCAAGGTCGGGATAGCCGCTTATGATTGAATCGAGCGTCGCCAGCGCCCCTGTTGCATCACCCGACTCGAACTGGGTGCGTGCCTTGCCATAACGAACCTCGGATAGGAAATCCGGATCCGGGCTGAAAGCCGGCAAGGTGTCATAGAGTGTGAGCGCCCTCTCCCAATCCCCGTTGAAGTTTGCCCGCTCCGCCTCGGCCAGGAGCGCGGCCGGATCAGGCGTGGGTGTCGGCGTGGGCGTAGGCGTGCTGGTAGCGGTCGGGCTGGGTGTGCTCGTGGGCGTGGATAGAAATGGAAGCTGGCTGGGTAAGGAGCATGCCAAAAGCAGCCCGACCCATCCCACGCCAAGGAGAAGCGGCAGTGCTCCACGACGGCTCATGGGCGTCATGATAAAGGAGCTTGTTTGCCCGGTCAATCTTGCCCCACCCGCGCCTCCATGCTACACTTCCGGCCGATCTGCGAACACGCGCCCCGGTGCGCGTTTTTATTGTGCGGTGAGCAAGTGCCCTGTGTTCCTGAGAAAACTCGAGCAGCCGGCCTCTATCGATGACTTGCCCACGGGCAGGAACCGTCCAGCCAGGCCTGGGTGCTCCGACCGCGAACCGTAGGTGCCCGATGAATTTGGTGATTACTGGCTCGATTGCATTTGATTACTTGATGTCCTTCCCAGGACGGTTCAGCGAACACATCCTTCCCGACAAGATTGATCGGATCAGCCTCTCCTTCCTCGTCGATTTACTCATCCGGCAGCCGGGCGGGATTGCCGCGAACATCGCATACTCGCTGGCGCTGCTTGGCGAACATCCAAAGGTCATGGCCACGGTCGGCCCCGACTTTGAGGAACACCGCCGCTGGCTCGCCGATGTTGGCGTCGATACATCTGCAATCAGGGTCATCCCCGATCTGCTGACCGCCTCGTTCTTCGTAAACACGGATCAGGGCAATGCCCAGATCGCCAGTTTTTACCCAGGTGCGATGTCCAGGGCAGCTGAGCTTTCCTTTAAAGAGTTCTCCCCCAAACCCGACCTGGTGATGATCTCCCCCAATGATCCCCAGGCGATGGTCGCCTACACCCTCGAGTGCCACGAGCTCGGAATCCCCTATCTTCTATGATCCATCGCAGCAGATCGTGCGGTTATCGAGCCAGGACCTGGCCCAGGGGATCAACGACGCCCGGGCGCTCTTCTGCAACGATTATGAGTTCAGCTTGATTGAGGAAAAGACCCAGCTCGGCATCGAGGACATCCTGCGGACGACTGACTTCCTCGTCATCACACGCGGTGAGGATGGCGCCGACCTATACCGGGCTGACGGCATGTATCACGTTGATGCGGTTAAGCCCCAGGTCATGGTGGAACCAACCGGCGTCGGTGATGCCTTCCGCGGGGGCTTTCTGAAGGGCTACATGAGCAACCTGGACCTCGAGGCGTGCGCCCGGATGGGCGTCCTGGCTGCAACGTTCTGCATAGAAGGATCCGGTCCCCAGGGCCACACCTTCGATCTGGCCAAGTTCACCCAGCGTTACCGTGAAACCTTCCCGGATGCCCCGGACTTGAACAACCTCCTGGTTTTATGACCAAGTGGGAGCAAGCTCAACACTTGCTGGAACAAGATCGAGCCTGGGGTGCGTACGCCATGGCCGATTTGGACCCTGCATACCGGTCGCAAACTGAGGTCTGGGTCACCGAGGGTGCGCTCGTGCTCCGCTACGCAGGCTTGCTCCCGCCTGTGTTATTCGCCATGGGGCATCCCGAGCAAGTCGATCGCCTTTTCGGTTCCCTCACGAGCGGGCGCTACCAATACACATTGCTCGACGAACACCGGTCCCTGCTCGATGAGGGGCTTAAAGTCGAACACGAGGTCGGGATGCTGCGCATGGTCCTATCCGATCCGGTCGCCGCGCCAGCGAAAACCCCGTGGTGTCCGCCGGCTGGATGGCAGCCGATGCGCCGGCCCTTGAGCGGCTCATCGCCGGGCAGCATGATGCCCCGGATGCCTTCCATCCCGGTCAACTGGAAAATGGTGCTTTCTTCGGGGTATGGACGGACGGCGAGCTGGTCAGCATCGCTGGAACCCATGTCGTGTCTGGAATGTACGGGGTGGCAGCTGTTGGGAATGTGTTCACCGAACCCGGACATCGCGGTCAAGGTTACGGCCGCAGGGTCAGCGCGGCGGTCGTCCATGAACTGCTGAAGCGCGGGATCTCGACCATCGTGCTGAACGTGAACCCTGAAAACAAGACCGCCCTGCGCCTGTACCAGGAGCTGGGTTTCGTCGAACACTGCCGGTACCGTGAGGGTGTGGGACGCTGGAAACAGCGCTTGGGGTAGGCGCAAGTTGACCACGACGCCGGCAAGTAGAGAATGCAACCAAGAACGGGTATGATTGAGCCGAATTCGAATGTTGGGAGATGAGGATGAGCAAAGACTACGATGTGAAAGATATGAGCCTGGCCGAAAGTGGGCGAAGGCGAATCCAGTGGGCGGAGGGCGAGATGCCCGTACTGCGCGGGATCATGGAGCGCTTCGCCAAGGAGCAGCCGCTCAAGGGTGCCCGCGTTTCAGCCTGCCTGCACGTTACGACCGAGACAGCGAACTTGATGCGGACGCTGCAATCGGGTGGCGCTGAGGTCGTCCTTTGTGCCTCGAACCCGCTGTCCACGCAGGATGACGTCGCGGCCTCGCTCGTCAGCCACGATGAGATCCCGGTCCATGCGATCAAGGGCGAGGACAACGAGACTTACTACAAACATATCCATGCTGCGCTGGATGTGAAGCCGCACTACACGATGGATGACGGTGCAGACCTGCTCAGCACGCTGCATAAGGACCGCCGCGAGCTGCTCGAGGATGCGCTTGGTGGAACGGAAGAAACGACGACGGGCGTCATCCGGCTGCGGGCGATGGCCAAAGACGGCGCCCTGGCTTACCCGGTGATCGCCGTCAACGACGCCATGACCAAGCATTTCTTTGACAACCGCTACGGGACGGGCCAGTCGACGATCGACGGCATCGTCCGGGCGACGAACATCCTGCTCGCAGGGAAGACTTTCGTTGTCGCCGGTTACGGTTGGTGCGGCCGAGGGCTTGGCGATGCGCGCCCGCGGACTGGGGGCCAACGTCATCGTGACCGAGGTCGAACCCCTGGCTGCCCTGGAGGCTGTCATGGACGGCTACCGGGTCATGCCGATGCAGGAAGCTGCGGCGCTGGGCGACATCTTCTGCACCCTGACCGGTGATATCAATGTCATCGACGCCCACCACATCCGCGAGATGAAGGACGGCGCCATCATCTCCAACTCCGGCCACTTCAACGTCGAGATCAACATCCCCTCCCTGCAGGAGATGGCGGTCGAGACCCGCAGGCCGCGTGAGTTCGTCGAACAATACATCCTCAAAGATGGCCGGCGAATAAATTTGCTCGGGGAAGGCCGTTTGATCAACCTCGCTGCCGCCGAGGGCCACCCGGCCAGCGTGATGGACATGTCCTTCGCCAACCAGGCTCTCTCGCTGGAGTACCTGCAGCAGCATGGCAGCGAGCTCGAGAACAAGGTCTACACCATCCCGGAGGAGATCGACCGTGAGATCGCCCGCCTCAAGCTCGAACAGATGGGCATCAACATCGATACCCTGACCCCTGAACAGTCGAAGTACCTCGCATCCTGGGAAGAGGGGACATAACCCGTTTCCCGGCAGACGCCGTGGATACCAGAAGGGATGCCGCTCGGCATCCCTTTTTTCATGGTTCACCATCTTGGACAGGTAGCAGGTATGTAATCTGAGCGATCAGTTCGAGGTCGGGCTCGGTGCAGGAGTAGGCGTGGGGACGACGACATAGAGGAAAACCTCGTCCCCAAAGGGTTCGCCATCTGGGCTGCGTGCCTGCCAGCGGCTGATATGCTCGCCGGGGTCTTGTGGTGCGAGCATGACCACCCGTAACTCGGCCGATGCCCCAGCCCGAGCCGGGAAGAGCGCGATCTCCTCCGCCCCTCCGAATCCCTCTCCCCCGACATTAACCAGGCGGTAACCCAGCGTCCAGTCGCAGCTGCCGCTGTTGCGCACCAGCCAGCGTTTGTCAAGCTCACTTCCGGGCTCGACCACGGTCAGGTCGGGGATGGTCAGGTCCTCCACAAATTCAGCGTCGTTGGTGCAGTTTAACCTGGGACGGCGCTTCCCCGGCTGTACCCGCCAAACCTGGCGGCTCTCCAGGCTGGGCCCGTACCTGCGTCGGGAGTGGGGTCCAGGCCAGGGTCGCTTCTGGGGTTGGCGTGGGCGCGGACGAACACGCACCCAGCGACGATGCTTGCAGCAAGCGTGAAGTGCAGTAGAAGACGTCGTCTCAGGTGGCCGTTCACAACCCGATTATAGCCTTGCGAAGGTTTCCGACATAGCCATATTCAGCGGGCGTGACGACGCTCCCTTAGCATTGGACGTAGGGGCACGGCGGCGCCGTGCCCCTACGGTTTTTGCATGATGGTCAAGCCATCTGTTTCACACGAGATGGCAGGTTCAACACCACCCCAGGCACAGCCCTACACCTCGTCGCTCAGGATTTCCGGCTCCATCTCATCGATGTCGAGCGGTTCCTCGTCGCCAGCTGCCTGGCTGGCAAGCAGCCCAGCATGGTGGCGGATGGCCATATCGATCTCCATCGCCATGCCCGGGTTCTCTCTCAAGAACGCCTTGGCGTTCTCACGCCCCTGCCCGAGCCGGGTCTCCCCGTAGTTGTAGAACGAACCACGCTTATCGATAAGCTCAAGTTCCACGCCCAGGTCGAGGATGTCGCCGCTGCGTGAAACGCCCTCGTTGTACATCACATCAAATTCGGCGACCTTGAATGGCGGGGCGACCTTGTTCTTCACCACCCGCACCCGCACCCGGTTCCCGACCACCTCCTGCCCGACCTTGATGCTCTCGATCCGGCGCACATCCAGCCGCACCGAGGCGTAGAACTTCAAAGCCCGCCCGCCGGTCGTCGTCTCCGGGTTGCCAAACATCACGCCGATCTTCATCCGCAGCTGGTTCGTGAACACCACGGCCGTGTTCGTCTGCTTGATCGCCCCGCTCAGCTTGCGCAGCGCCTGGCTCATCAGCCGGGCCTGCATCCCCATCGTCGCATCCCCCATGTCGCCCTCGATCTCCGCCCGCGGCACCAGCGCCGCCACGCTGTCGATCACCACCACATCCACCGCTCCGCTGCGCACCAGCGTCTCGGCGATCTCCAGCGCCTGCTCGCCTGTGTCTGGCTGCGAGATGTACAGCTCTTCCACGTTCACCCCGCAGCGTGCGGCGTAGGCCGGGTCGAGCGCGTGTTCCATGTCGATGTAGGCGCACACCCCGCCCATGCGCTGCGCTTCGGCCACCAGGTGCTGGCAGAGCGTCGTCTTGCCCGAAGCTTCCGGACCGAAGATCTCGGTCACCCGGCCGCGCGGCAGCCCGCCCACGCCCAGCGCCAGGTCGAGCGCCAGCGAACCGGTGGGGATGGCCTCGACTTCCAGGTTCTCGGCTTCCCCCCAACGCATGACGGATCCTTCGCCAAACCGCTTGCGGATCTCCTGAATTGTCGTCGAGAGCACTTCTTGCCGTTGGCTGTCATCCTCGATCCTGATTTTGTTGGTTTCCCGCTTGGCCATCATAAGCCTCCAATATTCAGCTAGACCATTTGTTCTGGGTATTGAGTCTAGTATAGCACGGTTGTTCTAGTCGTCAAGTCCTGTCCTCGAACAGTTGGGGGAGGGGATTATCGATATAATGGGTTGGCCATGGCAGGAAATGGACCGGATCCCCGAGCAGCGGCACGACCGATTGGCAGGCGGAACCTGGGATTGCAGCTCCTTGCAATTTACCTGCTGTTTGTCCTGCCGATCATCATCGCAGCCGCTGGCTTTGACCTGGCGGGAAGCCGCCGGCTGCAGGCGGATGTCCGCGCCGCAGACCTGGCCCTTGCCCGGGCCCTTGCCCTGGAAACCGAGGCAAAACTAGCCGATGCTCTCTTCACGGTCGAACAGATGGCACTGCACCCAGCCGTCCTGGAGGCGGATGAGGCCGGCATGCTGCAGTTGTTTGAGAACATCGCCCGCGCCCGTCCCGATGTCAACTTGATCTACCGTCTCGGCCCGGATGGGATCATGCTCTTTCACTACCCGGTCGGGCCGGGTTCGACCGTAGGCGTGGATTTTTCCTTCCGCGATTACTACCAGGATGCCCGGCGCGCCAGCGGGGCGGTTATTTCGAAAGGCCGCATCTCGCCCACGACGGAAGAGCCAGTAACCACGACCGTCATGCCGCTTCACTCCGAGGACGGCAGTTTCCTCGGGGTCGTGGCCACCAACATCCGTCTGCAAAGCCTCTCCAACACGCTCAGCGCCATCGCCGCAGAGAACCCGGCTGCCCAGAGCTACCAGGTCAGCATCATCGATTCGGCCGGCCAGATCATCGCCGATCGCGACCCTCAGCGATTGCTCAAGCTGCTGAACGAGGAGTCACCCAGCGTGGTCAACGATGTCCTGCTCGGGGTGGAAGGGAGCCTCGTCGTGCAGGACGCGGACGGGGTCGAGTGGTTGAGCTCATTTGTGCCCATTCCCAGCGGCGGATGGGGGGTCATCGTCAGCCGGCCGGTGTCGATTGCCTTCGCCACAGCCAACGCCTTTCACCGCGGATTGCTCATCGCCATTGGGATCATTTTCATCGGTGGGGTGTCCTTCTGGCTGCTGCTTTCGCGGCGGGTGATCCAGCCCCTGGAGAGGCTTGCAACCTACAGCCGCACCATCGCCGGTTCGGCGGAGTTGAGCGCCGCCGACGAGCTTGATCTAACCCGGCTCGCCGAGCGGCCGGACCAGATGGGTTATCTCGTCCGCAGCCTGCAGCGCATGGAGCAAACGATTGAAGAAAGGCTTACCGAGCTTTCCATGCTGCTCGAGACCAGCAAGGCGGTTGTCTCCTCCCTTGAACCGGATACCGTCCTCAACCGCATCGTGGATCAGACCACCCGCCTGACCAACGCCGACACCTGCGCCATCGTGGCCCTCGATGAGAAGTTGAACGAATTCCGCATCCGGGCCAGCCGCGGACTTTCCAAGACTTACATTGAGAGGCTGCGCATCGACCCGAGCGAACCCAACTCCCCCTCCATGCGCGCCATCCGCAGCCGCCAACCGATCCAGGTTGAAGACACCGAACAGGATCCTACTTTCCGTCTCCTGCGCCAGCGGGCACGCGGCGAAGGCTACCGTGCGCTGCTCGCCGTCCCGCTGCTCACGCAGCACGCAGCCTCGGCCGTGCTCCTGGTTTACTACAAGCACCCCCATAGTTTCAGCGAGCGCGAGATCAGCCTGGTCTGGAACTTCGCCAACCACGCGGCGATGGCGATCGAGAACGCCGAACTCTACTCCCGCAGCGACGAGCAATTGCAGCGTCAGAGCCGGCGGCTCGAATCGCTGTACGAAAGCATGTCGGACGGCGTCATCCTCGAGGACATGGCGGGCGGTGTGCTGTTCTGCAACCAGAGCATGTGGGATCTAACCGGCCTTCGGGCTGACCAAAGCGCTGGGCTCGATGCGAGAGCGATCCGGGAGCAGCTGCTGCAGGCTGTCCCTGACCGTGATGCGACGCGCACGGCCATCGAAGCGGCGCTGCTCGCCACGGGATCACAAAGCGTGGAATGGGAGATGCTCCGCGAGGGGAAAAGGATAAACCTGCGCCTGCAGACGTTCGAGGTGACCGATTCCAACGGCAAGCGCATCGGGCGCGGCCAATTCTTCCAGGACATCACCCGCGACCGCGAGCTCGACCGGATGAAAGACAGCCTGATCGCGACCGTTTCACACGAACTGCGCACCCCGCTGGCCGCGATCAAAGGGTATGCCACCACGCTGTTGGCCAAGGACGTCCACTGGGATGAAGCCGCCCAGGATGAGTTCCTCCAAGTCATCAGCCAGGAGACGGACCGCCTGAGCAACCTGGTGGACGACCTGCTCGACCTCTCCCGCATAGAGAGCGGAAGCCTGAATGTGCAGCGAACCACCTGTCTGCTCCCCAACCTGGTCCAGCGCGCGCTCCAGAGCGCCCATCCAAAGCCGGCCTCCCCACCGGTGTTCGACTTTGAAAGCGACCTCCCCGCACTGAATATCGATGCCCGCAAGATCGAAGGTGTGCTGCGGAACTTGATCGAGAACGCAGCGAAATATGCCCAGACCGGCACCCCGCTGCAGATATCAGGCCTGCGTAAGGATTCGAGGGTCGAAGTGCGCGTCGCCGATGACGGTCCCGGCATCCCAGCCGAATTTGCCGACAACCTCTTCACCCCATTCTTCCGGGGCGTGGATGGCTTGAAGCGCGAACAATCGGGCGCGGGTCTTGGACTATCCATCTGCCGCGGCTTCATCCGGGCGCATGGGGGCGAGATCTGGCTCGAACCCCGCGAGCGTGGGACCTGCATCGCGTTTTCGCTGCCCCTTGACCCTGAAGGTGATCATGTCTGAATCGCATGTGCTGGTCGTGGACGACGAGAAATCCCTGCGGGATTTCATCCGCCGCAACCTCGACGTGCGCGGGTATCGTGTCCAGACAGCGGCCAACGGGCTGGAAGCCCTGGCGCTGATCAAGACCGAGAACTTCGACCTCATCATCCTGGACCTGATGATGCCGCACATGGATGGGCTGGAAACCACGCGCCGCGTGAGGGAAAACTCAGTTGTGCCCATCATCATCCTCACCGCCCTGGGGGAGGAGAACGACAAGATCAGGGCGTTCGACCTCGGAGCCGATGATTACCTGACAAAACCTTTTGGGGTCGAAGAGCTGCTGGCGCGGGTGCGCGCCGTGTTGCGTCGATCTTCGTGGCGCGAAATGCCCAGCGGCAAGGAAAGGCAAGTCCTGCAGCGGGCAGGCGTCTCGCTTGACCTGGACCAGCGGCTGGTGACCAGCCGCGGCCAGGAGATCGACCTGACCCCGACCGAGTTCGAGTTGCTTAACGTGCTGATGCGCAACGCGGGGATCGTCCTCAGCCACCGGGATCTGCTGAACAGGGTCTGGGGGCCGGAATACCAGGACGAAGTCGAGTACGTCCGCGTGTACATCGGCCGGCTACGCCGGAAACTCGAGCGTGATCCGCTCAAACCCGAACTGCTGCTGACCGAACGCGGCGTCGGCTACCGCTTCACTCGCGAGTAAGCACCCCCCCTGTTTTCGCAATATTTACACTTTCTCCAGCGTGTTTATCTCATTTTCATCCTTGGATGAAAAGATAAGGTTGAAGTAGCCATGAATCGTCTATGGCGTGAGAGCGGAGAGGAGGTGGTTTGGTCGAAGGTACCAACCGGCTTTATCTCTCAAAACCCATCACAGAGGAGAAGAAAGAGATGAAAAGCAAGACGTTCCGATTGATCACTTTGTTCGCAATGCTGGCCCTGGTCCTTGGAGCGTGCGCGCCGGCCGCTGAAACCCCAGCGCCGGAAGCGCCCCCTCCCGCGACGGAGGAGATGTCCGAAGAACCCATGGCGGAGGAGCCCGAAGCCCCAATGGCTGAGGAAATCACCGTGGTGATTGGCTTCACGTCTTCGCTGACAGGTGCCCAGGAAGTTTCCTCCAAGCGCCAGGTGAACGGGTTCAACCTGTGGTTGGAGCAGGTCAATGCCGCAGGCGGCATCACCCTCAGCGACGGGACCGTCGTCAAGTTCGCCTCGAGCACGTATGACGACGAATCGAATTCCGAGCGCGTGCAGGAGCTGTATACCCGCCTGATCACCGAAGATAATGCAGATTTCCTGATCAGCCCGTATTCCTCCGGCCTCACCTCAGCCGCCTCCATCGTCGCTGAACAGAATGGCAAGCCGATGATTACGACCGGTGCCGCCGATGACGCGGCCTACAAAACCGGGAACACGAGCTTGTTCCAGTTGTACACGCCCGGCAGCCTGTACATGTCGAGCACGGTGGATATGCTGAAAGAGCTGGATCCCGAGGCAACCATAGCCCTGGTTTATGAGGCGGATAAGTTCTCCACCAGTGTGGCGGAAGGCATTAAGCCTTATCTCGCCGACAAGGGATTTGAAATCGTCCTCGAAGAAAGCTATGCATCCGATACTGCCGACTTTGGTCCGATCGTGAACAAAATCGCGGCTTCTGGCGCCACCGTCCTGCTCGGCGGGGGTCACTATAATGATGGCACTGCCCTGGCCCGCGCCCTCTACGACCGGCAGATCGAACTGAACTTCGTATACCTGCTGGTCGCCCCTGCGGATTCCAAATTCCCCGAGCTGGGTGATGCTGCGCTAGGTATCGCGGTATCCAGTCAATGGGAACTTGCCGCCACCCATACGGAAGAAGAAGCTATGGGCATGGGCATGGATTGGTTCGGACCCACGGGTGAAGAGTTTGCCGCAGCCTACGAAGCCGCATATGGCGATCCTCCCACCTACCACGTCGCTGGTGGGTACACCGCCGGCTTGGTCCTGCAAAAAGCGATCATCGACGCGGATTCGGTGGATTCTGAAGCTGTGAAAGCCGCTTTGAACGCGATGAACCTGATGACGTTCTTCGGCGGCACGAAATTCGACACCTCTGAGGCAGCCCACGGCCTGCAAATCGCGCATGCCATGGTTGTCGCCCAGTGGCAGAAGAATGCCGCTGGCGAGCTGGAGCGGGTGATCATTGCCCCGGCGGACGTAGCTACAGCTGCGCCGCTTTACCCGATCCCATAGAGTAACAAAAAACGAGCATCCTCCCAGAAAACCTGGGAGGATGCTCGCTCGCTCCGATAAAACGGGAGTAGGAAATATGCAGCAATTATCTCTGCTTCTGACATCACTGCCGGATGGCATCCTGCTTGGTTTTGTTTATGGCGTAGCTGCCATGGGCCTGACCTTAATCTGGGGCGTGATGAACGTCATCAATTTATCCCACGGGCCAATTATCGCGCTGGGGATGTTCGGGACGTTCTTTATCTTCATCAGGCTGGATATCAACCCTTACCTGGGGCTGATACCGGTCGCTGCGCTAGGTTTGTTGCTGGGGGTACTCATCTATTTCTCTGCAGTTCACCGCGTGATCGATGCCCCGCATCTCTCCTCGCTCCTGGCGACGTTCTCCGTCAACATGATTATCATCGGTCTTGGTACAGCAGCCCTGACAACCTCGCCCTATAACGTCGATTTCAACATGGGCGCCATCAAAATTGGCAATACGTCGATCTTGGGCACCCGGCTGATCGCGGCGCTGATCGCCATCCTGTTCTCCGGCGGACTGTATCTGTTCCTTTATCGCACCCGGCCTGGAAAATTCATCCGGGCGGTGGCGAACAACCGGTCTGCGGCGGAACTGATGGGCATTCCCTCGACGCGCATCCTGGCGCTGAGCTTCGGGTTGGGCACCATGCTGGCGGCCGTTTCCGGCGCCTTAATCGCCACCTTCTTCCCCTTCAGCATCCTCTCCGGCGGCGGCTATGAGTTGAAGAGTTTCGTAATCGGCGTGTTAGGCGGCCTCGGCAACCCGATCGGCGCCCTGGCAGGAGGCTTGATCCTGGGGATCCTGGAAGGGATCATCCCGGCTTTTTTGAACACCTCCTGGGTCCCGGTGATTGAGTTTGGCTTGTTCGTTGTCATCCTGCTGGTGAGGCCAAACGGTCTGTTTGGAGCAAAGCAATGAAAAACTGGCGGACTCATCTCGGGCTCATCTTGCCGCTGGTTTCTGTCACGGCGATCATCCTCTGGCCGATCATCACGGACAACGTCTCAAACCGGGAAGTCGTCTTTACGATCCTTAAGGCCATCGCCTTGGCCTCCAGCCTTAACATCCTGCTTGGGTACACCGGGTACGTCAGTTTTGGCCATATCGTCTTCTATGGGTTTGGCGGGTATGTGGGCCTCTACCTGGTCAATGCACAAGGGTGGTCGATCTGGTTGGGGATCCTGGCAGGGGGAATTGCAGCCGGATTGCTCGCCTTCGGCCTGGGGAAAGCCATCCTGCGATTGCGCGGCGCCTACTTTGCGCTGGCGACGATCGGCATCAACGAAGCCATGCGGGCATTAATCAATAATTTGGACCTGTTCGGTGGGCCGATCGGCATGACCCTGAACTTCTCGGTCTATAAGGCCTATGGCGGTGCAGCCCAGGCTTTGAGCCTGTCGTTTTACATCATGGCCGGCCTGGTGATTGTGACCTTGATTGGGAGCCACTTTGTCCGGACCTCCAAGTTCGGCCTGAGCCTGCTGGCCATACGTGAGAACGAGGACGCCGCGGAAGTCATGGGCGTCGTCGCTCCGGATGCCAAGACCTGGGCATATGTGCTATCCGCCATCATCCCCGGCATGGTCGGGGTGCTGTTCTTCTTCAAAAACGGCAATGTCGAACCTCACGTCGCCTTCCCGCTGCACGCCTCGATCGAGCTGCTGGTCATGGTGATGCTGGGCGGCCAGGGTACCGTGCTTGGACCCATCCTGGGTGCTGTCGCATACCAGGGCATGCGCGGCTACCTGGTCACCAGCGATTTCTTCAAGGATATCCAGCTCTCGGTCTCTGGCGTGCTGCTGCTCTTGATCGTGCTCTTCATTCCGGCGGGGGCAGTCGGTTGGCTCCGCTTAAGGTTCCCAGCCCTGCGGAGGGTGCTCGAATGATCCTTCAAATCCAGAACGTGAGCAAGAACTTCGGCGGGCTGCAAGCCCTCAGCCACGTGACGATCGATGTGCCTGAAGGCCAGATCCTGGGCTTGATCGGCCCGAACGGCGCTGGGAAGACGACCCTCTTCAACGTCATCAACGGGATCTACCATCCCAGCGAAGGCCGGGTGATCTTCCTGGGGGTGGACATCACCGCCAAAAAGCCCTACCGCGTGGCCAAGATGGGCATGGCCCGCACACACCAAATCGTCCAGCCTTTGAACGAACTCAGCGTGCGCGAGAACGTGATGGTGGGCGCATGCTTCGGGGAAGAGAACCACGGCATGGCACGTGCGGCCGAAATTGCCGATGAAGTGCTCGACTTCGTCGGCCTGGGTGCGCGCAAGGACCAGCTCGCAGGTAGCTTGAACGTGGCCCAGAAGAAACGTCTCGAGTTGGCGCGAGCCCTGGCTGCAAGGCCAAAACTACTCCTGCTGGATGAAGTGCTGGCAGGCCTGAACCCATCCGAGATCGCCGGGATGGTGCAGACCGTATCGTCCATACGCGAGCGTGGGGTGACCATCATCATGATCGAACATGTGATGCATGCCGTGATGAAGGTCTCTGACCGCATCTTCGTGCTCGACTACGGGCAGCAGATTGCCGAAGGCACGCCTGATTCCGTATCCCAGGATCCGAAGGTGATCGAAGCCTACCTTGGCGACCCGAAGCTGGCTGAGGAAATTGCCACCCGCTCGAATTGAGGTGTTGTGAGATGCCGATTCTTGAGATTAGTGAACTTGAATCAGGGTACGGCGAGGTCCAGATCCTGTGGGGGATCGACCTCAAACTGGAACCAGGCCGCCTGACCTCGCTCGTGGGCGGGAATGGCGCTGGGAAGACCACCATGCTGCGCACCGTGATGGGCTCGATCAAACCCTGGCGGGGTTCGGTCAAGTTCGAGGGGGCGGAGATCAGCCATCTCCCTGCCCATCGCAAACCCGATCTCGGTCTGGCGCTTGTGCCGGAGGGCCGCCAGCTCTTCACAAGCATGAGCGTCGACGAGAACCTGGAGATGGGCGCCACGAACAGCCATGCCCGTGTGAACGTCAAACAGAATATCGAAAAAGTCTATGCGCTCTTTCCACGCTTGAAGGAGCGGCAGAACCAGCAGGCCGGGACGCTCTCCGGCGGTGAGCAGCAGATGCTCGCCGTCGCCCGCGGCTTGATGGCGGAACCCAAGGTGCTGATGTTCGATGAGCTCTCGCTCGGCCTGGCCCCGGTCCTGGTCCTGAACCTCTTCCAAACGCTGCGCCGCTTGAAGGACGAAGGCCTGACGATGCTGCTGGTCGAGCAGAACGTCCACCTGGCGCTCTCGATCAGCGATTACGCCTATGTGCTCAGCGAGGGCCGCGTGACGCTCGAAGGCCCAGCCGAACAGGTCTCCAAGGACAAGATGGTCCAGAAGGCGTACCTGGGCATCTAAGCGCACCGCAACCCCTGTTGCATCCCGAAGGCGCCGGCCAGTGGCCGGCGCCTTTCTCTCATGCCGGCACTCCTCGACGCCTGTAACCCGACCTGAATCATCTGAATTACATATGTGACAACTTTCACGGTTGGTTTGTGACGCGTATCACTATATCCCCCGGTTCGCCGCCGGTATAGTTCTTTCTGATGAAACATGCATATATCCGAATATTCGAGCGTTAAGCATATAGGAAGCGAGAAACCGATGTCCTCTCTCGAACGCGAAGTCGATCAGCTCCATTCGAGGCTGTGTGCCGGCCTGGCGGACCCGAAACGCATCCTCCTGCTGTATGCACTGGCCGAGGGTGCGCTAAACGTGGGCGAGCTCTCCGAACAGCTCCACCTGCCCCAACCCACCGTGTCCCGCCACCTGAAACAGCTCCGCGAACGCGGCCTGGTGCGCGCCTCCCGCCAGGGGACGGCTGTCTTCTACACGATCGAAGACATGCGCGTCATCCAGGCCCTCGATTTGCTGCGGGCCGTCCTCGCCGACCAGCTGCGCTCGCAGGCAGACCTGGCAGAAACCGTCAGCAGTGAACTGGGCTGACGGCTGCCTGAAAAGGAGATCAAAGCGATGAAAACTTTACTTATCCTTGGAGGCGGCACGGGCGGGACGATGGTCGCCAACAAGATGAGCCAGCATCTCGACCCGCATGAGTGGGAGATTATCGTCGTCGACGAGAACGAAAACCATTTCTACCAGCCCGGCTTGCTGTTCATCCCCTTTGGGATCTATGGTCCCAATGACGTCATCAAGCCCAAACGAGACTTCTACCCCCAGGGCGTGGAGTTCATTCATTCCACGATCGAGCTGATCGAACCGGACAAGAACCGCGTCAAGCTGGCCAAGGACGACCGCGTCATCCGCTACGACTACCTGGTCATTGCCACCGGCAGCCACATCCAGCCCTCAGAGACCGAAGGCCTGCTCGAAAACGGCTGGCATGAGAACGTCTTCGACTTCTACACACTGGAGGGCGCCACGGCGCTCAGCCGCTTCCTGAAATTCTGGAAGGGTGGGCGCCTGGTCTTGAATGTGACCGAGATGCCCATCAAATGCCCGGTCGCCCCGCTCGAATTCCTCTTCCTGGCGGATTGGTTCTTCCATGAACGCGGCATGCGCGACCAGGTCGAGCTCGTCTTCGCCACCCCGCTGCCGGGCGCCTTCACCAAGCCCAAGGCCTCCGCCGTGCTGGGCGGCATGCTCGAAACGAAGGATATCAAGCTCGAGGCCGATTTCAACATCATGAGCGTCGACCACGAGAAGCAGGCCATCGTTTCCTACGATGAGCGCGAGGTGCCCGTTCGACCTGCTGGTGACGATCCCCACCAATATGGGGGCGGAGGTCATCGGCCGCTCGGGCATGGGCGATGAGCTCAACTTCGTCCCGACGCATAAGCACACCCTGCAGTCCGAAGAATGGGAAAACGTCTGGGTCATCGGGGACGCCGGCAACCTGCCCACCTCCAAGGCCGGCTCGGTGGCGCACTTCATGCTCGAGGTCCTGATCGAGAACATGCTGCGCCATATGGAAGGGCTGGAGCCGCTGCCCGAAGTTCGACGGGCACGCCAACTGCTTCATCGAATCGGGCTTCGAAAAGGGCATCCTGATCGACTTCAACTACGACGTCGAGCCCCTGCCCGGCAAGTATCCCCTGCCCGGCTTTGGCCCGTTCTCCCTGCTCAAGGAATCGGCGGTCAACCACTGGGGCAAGATGAGCTTCCGCTGGATCTATTGGAACGTCCTTCTGCGCGGCGGCGAGATGCCCTTCGAATCGCAGATGACGATGGCCGGGAAATGGAATTGAGAGGCGCAGCATGGCAACCGCATTGTCCGTAGATGATCTCGAGCTGCTCCACAGCAAGATCGACTACCTGACCGAACAATTCGAAGTCGCAGAAGCGGCAGCAGCAGGCGCTGACCGAGCTTAAGGACGACATCATCCCGATCGTCAACCACATGGTCAAGCTCTCGATCGAGGAGTTGGCCGAGATCGGCACCGAGTTCGAAGGGGAAGACCTGCTCTTCCTGCTGAAGCGGCTGCTGCGCAACACCGACACCCTGCTGCGCCTGATGGACTTCATGGAAGCCGGCATCGGCCTTTCCGAGGAGGCGCAGCTGCTCGGCAGGCAGGTCTTCACTTACACGACAGAGACACTCGACCGGCTCGAACGGGGCGGGTACTTCTCCTTCGCTCGCGAAGGCTGGCAGGTGGTCGAGAAAATTGTGACCGAGTTCAACGAAGAGGATGTGCGGGCGCTGGGCGACAACATCGTCACCATCCTAACCACCGTTCGCAATATGACCCAGCCCGATATCCTTTCGCTGGCCAACAACGCCATCAGCGCGGTCGGTGCCGCACCCGTGGAGGAGAAACCGATCTCCACCTTGAGCTTGCTGCGTGAGCTCTCCAACCCGCAGGTCCGGCGAGGGATGGCCCGAATGCTGAACCTCGTCAAAGCGCTCGCCGAAACCCCCGATGCAGGCTCGCAAGCGGAAGAATGATGTCGTCCAATCGCGGCAGCAATGCTGGCCCGAGATCAGATCCGCAAATCAGGGGCACTTCGAGAATCGAAGCCCACATAGGAGCATGGAGGAAAATCATGGCAACCCGCACGATTGCAGGACAGAATGTTACAGCTCAACGAAGAGGGGTTCATGGTCGCCCCCGAGGAATGGTCACGCGAGATCGCGATCGAGCTGGCCAAGGAGGAGGGCATCGACCAGCTGAGCGAGGCGCACTGGAAGATCATCGAGTTTTGCCGCCAGGCGGCAACCGAGTCCGGCAACGCGCCAACGCTGCGGCAGATCACCACGGGAACCGGGATCTCGACCAAGGAGCTCTTTGCGCTCTACCCGAAAGGTCCGGCGAAGAAGGTAGCCAGGATTTCCGGCCTGGGCAAACCCGAAGGCTGCGTCTAATCGAACACGGGCAGCCTGCTGCCCCTTCCTAAGAAAGGATGTGCAATGATGGAAAACGGGAACCGCAAGATCGCGTTTATCTGCTCCAAGGGGAACCTGGACATGGCCTATCCAGCGCTGGTCATGGGGTGGGCTGCCCTGGGCAACGGCATCGATGTCACCATCTTCTTCACCTTCTGGGGGCTGGATCTCATCACCAAGTCCCGCCAGGATCGACTCGAACTCGCCCCCGTGGCGAACACCAGCATGAAGATGAAGATGATGGGCCTCCCGACGGGCAACCTGGGCATTCCCAATTGGATGGGGATCCTGCCCGGGATGACGGCCTTCACGAGCTGGTTCATGAAGAAGAAGATCGCCGAGGTCGGTGCGCCTCCGGTCGGGGAGTATTTGCAGATGCTCGTCGACGGCGGCGCCAAGCTCTATGGCTGCAAGATGTCGGTCGACATGAACGGCTTGAGCATGGACGACTTCGTCGATGGCGTGATCGACATCGTCACGGCCGGCGATTTCATGGACATGACCGAAGGCGCCCAGATCGTATTCATATAGCGTTTGACCAACCCCATAATTAGACTGTAGGGGCACGACATGTCGTGCCCCTACCTGGGATTCTCCACCGCCGGCTAGCACGCTGCATATCACTTGCTTTAGCACGTCCCACTGCTTCCGGCCTTCGCCAGGCGTGCTCCTCGTTTCCTAGGACATCCCCCTCCCCATCTCGTTGATGGGCGGGTGACCCTGCTGGCAAGATTGAACATCGCCACGGCAACAGCGGACTGTTGTAGGCCTGCGAGCTCCCACTCAAGCAGGATGTCGCCTCCGCGCCTTGTCGACTCTAATCCCCGCCACGTGATGCTGCCGTGTGTCCCCCTCCTCGAAACCAGAGAGGACGAACACCGCGCTTGTGACCAGCGGTCCGGGGTTGCGCCAGCGGTGCCGCAGATGGGCGGCAAAGAGCAAGGTGTCTCCAGCTGACAGCGTGTAGTATTGGCTGGCTACCTGGTACTCGAGCTGGCCGCGCAAGCACAGGACGAATTCATGACCGGAGTGCTCTATCAGCGCCGGTCCGCTGTTGGCGCCATTCTCGAGCGTGAGCGCAAAGGGCTCAAACCGTCCCGAGAACAGCTCCCCACCGAGCCCTTCCCACAGGCCCGCGGGTGAAGGGCACCCGTGTCCGTTCCCCGGCCCGGATGTACACGACCTCCGCGACCTCGTCATCCCCGACGTGGAACAGGGTCGTGATGGGGATCTCAAGTGCATCTGAGACCTTGTACAGCGTGCTCACCGATGGTGAGGACCGGCCGCGCTCGATCAAACTCAAGGCGTTGGCCGAGATCCCACTCCGCCGGGCCAGCTCCCGGATCGAATGCCCGCGCGCCTCCCGCAGTTGGCGCAAACGTGCCCCTACGTCGACCGATACGGCTTCACTCCCTGTTGTCGGCATCTACCCTGGCTTCCTTTGAACCATCCAGCATCGCTGCGTGACATGTATATCACTTCCATCCGCACCCGCCAAATGCACCAGGCGAATTATAATCAGCAAATGAGCCTGTTGCCCCCCTTCAAACGTTCGCCCTTCCGTAAAGTGTATGCCGTGCCTTCCGAACATGGCTCATGGATCTGGTGGATCGGCCCGCTGATCCTCGGAACCGCGGCTGCGGGACAGCTCTCACGCTCGATCTGCTCCTGCTCACGATCGACGATGCTCACCGCGTTCCTCATTCGCCAGCCGATCATCTTGTTCGTCAAGGTTAAGAGCGGCAGACGTCCGCTCGAGGATCTTCCCCCGATTACGTTCTGGCTGCTTGTTTACGGAGCGATCCTGGCGGTCACGACGTTTGCGCTCGCCCATGCGGGACAAACGCGCCTGTTCCTGCTGCTCCTGCCTGGCCTGCCCGTCTTCGGATGGCACTTGTGGCTGGTCACCCGGCGCGAAGAGCGCGGCCAGCGTGGGATTGAAATCGTGGGCTCAGGGGTGCTCGCCCTGGCCGCACCAGCTGCCTACTGGGTGGGTGCGGGATCCGAGACCACCCTGCCCTGGATCCTGTGGTCCCTGGCCTGGCTGCAATCGGCGGCTTCGATCGTGCTGGTCTACCTGCGCCTCGAGCAGCGCAGATGGCCCGAGGTGCCCCCGCTTGCCGGAAGGCTGCGCCTGGGCGCGAGAACGCTTGGCTATCACACCGTCAACCTGGTCTATGCAGGGAGCTTGAGCGCGCTGGGATCGACACCATGGCTGATGACCGTGGCATTTGGCCTGATGCTCCTGGATGCCCTGGATGGGGTGCTTCGCCCCGCGATTGGGAGCCGACCGACTCGCATCGGGCTGCGCCAGCTTGGATCGAGCACCCTGTTCTTCACGTTGAGCACGATCGCCTTCCTGATGCTGGGCGGCACCCAGCAGTTTGGACGGGCATTCGATCAGTCTGTCGCCGGCTCAGCCACTTTTCCCTCCGTTCGAGCGGCCAAGCTCTTCCCAGGTGAGGACGCGCATGTTTCGCCACAGCTTATCGTCCCGGATGCGCCCCACGAAGTCGAGCCAGGAACGTTCGAGCGACCGCCAGCCACGCCGGGTTGTGATCACCCACATATGCAGGTCGAGGTGCAGCATGCTGGCCAACGCGCTCCCCACCAGCAGCGTCCTTGCCAGCTGGTAGTGCTGGTTGCAAGGTGGTGAATTGGATCCAGGCGTGGGGCGCTCACCCAATTCCAGCATGACCGACATCTCCCCCTCCCCGGGTTCCCAATAACGACAGGAAGATCCTGGTTGTGTTTCGTCGGGGTGAATTTCTGGGCAGCGGCCTGATTGATACCGGGCGCAGCGGCCTGGATGTGGATAGATGCTTCACCTCGACCGCGACCAGATGCTGCGTTCCCACCAGGATCGAGATCGATCTCGGTCTTGTTGCCCGGCCCGTCTACCTCTACCAGGACAGGGTCGAGCTCCGGCAAGCGCTCACCATCCACGTCAAAGCCCCAGAAGTAAGGCAAGAGCGCGTCGTCTTCCTGCCCTTGAGTCCTGACCGGCTGAACCCCAGGCGGGTTTGACCCCCGCCAGGCGTTGCCATGAGATGGTCGGGGAGGCCAGGGGGTAGATTCGGTTCCAGAGCAGTGCGTTCTCGGAACGCGGTCGGGTGAAGTTGGAGATGATGGTTTGGGGCAGCACCTGGAAGATGCGCTCTTGCTCCCCATGCAAGATGCGCCGTGCAAGCGGCCGCTCTCCCCTGCCCGTCATTTTCGCCTGCCGGCAGGCACGCGTCCCTTAAGAAGGAAACATCCTTGACCACGCTGGCGTGAAGCTGGCCGGTCCCTTTACCATGCGGGTCATACCGCAGCCAGAGTCAGCATGGGCGGTCGAACGTCAATCCTGGCGATGCGCGTTGCTTCCAATCTGCGTCTCCACGGCTGCCGCGCTGGCCTAGCCCGTGCTCGCAGCAGCTACTTTCCCAGCACTCGCCTGGCTGCCTCGACAACATTTCCGGCCGTCAAACCGAGCTCACGATAGATCTCTTCGTACGGGGCCGATTCGCCAAAACGATCGATGCCGAGCACCTCGCCACGCGGACCAACCCAACGCTCCCAGCCAAGCGAGACGCCAGCCTCGACGGCCACGCGCGCGGTTACAGACGGTGGCAGAACGCTCTCCTGGTAGGCTTGATCCTGCCGCTTGAACAACTCCCAGGACGGGAAGCTCACCAACCTGGTTGGCGTCCCATCGCTGGCGAGGATTTCGCCGGCCTCGACAATCAAGCTCACCTCTGAGCCGGAGGCCATCAAGATGAGCTGGGGGGCGCCCTGGCCGAGGTCGGCCAGCACGTAGGCTCCCTGCGCCAGGTTCGCCGCCGGGGCAAAGCGTGTGCGGTCCAGCGTGGGGACAGACTGTCGGGTGAGCGCAAGCGCGGTTGGACCGTCCACGTGCTTCAAGGCCGACAACCAGGCTTGTGACACTTCGTTGGCATCGGCCGGCCTCAGCGTGACCATCTTCGGGATTGCGCGCAAGGCGGCCAGGTGCTCGATGGGTTGGTGGGTGGGACCATCTTCGCCCAACCCGATCGAATCATGGGTGAACACGTAAATCACGCGTATGCCCATGAGCGCCGCCAACCGGATGGCGCCGCGCATGTAATCGGAGAAGACCAGGAATGTCCCCCCGTAAGGAATGAGCCCACCGTGCAGCGCCAGTCCATTCAGGATGGCGCCCATACCATGCTCGCGCACGCCGAAATGGAGGTAGCGAGCTTCCTCCCTGCCCTGCTCGTAAGCTGGTTCTCCTTTAATATCCGTCTTGTTCGAACCGGTGAGATCGGCCGAGCCACCGATCAATTCAGGCAGCTCACGCGCCAGCGCGTTCAACACCTTTCCCGATGAGGCACGCGTGGCCATGCCCTTGGCATCAGCCTCGAAGCTGGGCAGCGCCAGTTCCAATCCGGCCGGCAGATCCCCGCGCTGGGTGCGATCGAAACGTTCGCTCAACTCCGGGAACTCGCGTGCGTAAGCTGCCCGCAGCTGCCTGCCACGCCGCATACGCCTGCGCGGAGCGCTGGCCAGCGCCGAGCAGGTGCTCACGCACATCCTCCGGGATGAGGAAGGCGGGTTCCACCGGCCAGCCCAGGTTTCGTTTGGCCGCTGCCAGCTCCTCTTCACCGGGCGGTTCACCGTGGGCAGCAGCGGTACCCTGCTTGGTCGGCAGACCGTAGCCGATGATGGACCGGACCAGGATCAGCGAGGGGCGTGGATCGAGCCTGGCTTGCTGCACAGCCACATTCAGGGCTTGCAGGTCATTCGCATCTGCGACGTGGACGGTGTGCCATCCATAGGCCTGGAAGCGAGCAGCCCGGTCCTCGGTGAAGCTCAGCGCTGTGCTCCCGTCGATGCTGATGTGGTTGTCATCATAGATGTAAATCAAGCGGCCCAGCTTGAGATGCCCGGCCAGGGAAGCTGCTTCTGAGGCAACCCCTTCCATGAGATCGCCATCGGATACGATGGCGAAGATATGATGGTCGACCAGGGGGAAACCTTCCTTGTTGTAGGTCGCTGCCAGATGATCAGCAGCGATGGCCATCCCCACCCCGGTGGCGAAGCCCTGGCCCAGCGGGCCGGTCGTCGTCTCGATCCCGGGGGCGATACCGTACTCCGGATGGCCGGGCGTCTTGCTCCCGAGCTGGCGGAAGCGCTTCAGTTCATCCAGACCCAGGTCGTAGCCAGTCAGGTGCAGCATGGCATACAAGAGCATCGAACCATGGCCAGCGGAGAGGATGAAGCGATCCCTGTCGGGCCAACCTGGATCCTGTGGGTTGAACTTCATATGCTCTGTCCAAAGCGCATATGCGACCGGGGCCATCGCCATCGGCAGCCCCGGGTGGCCGGAGTTAGCCTGCTGCACGCCGTCGGCAGCGAGGAAGCGAATGGTGTTGATCGACCTGGCCTGGAGATCTGTCATTTCCATGTTTCACCTGTCATTCGATTCAAGTGCGGCTTCTCACCGCCGGATCGCCTTGTCCCATCGGCCGAGACTCCGGGCTGGATGATAACATGACCGCTGTGCGGGCAGCCTGGAATCCGTCAGGGATCACGAGCCGGGCTGCCCGTTCGGCAGGTTTTTAAACCAGCCTTTCAACCCGCGAGTGCATTCGATCCCCAGCCGGTGGCCGACATCCGCTTCGCAATACGTGACCTCGGCGCCGGCTGCATGCAGCCGGTCCACATCCACCCGCGCTCGCTCGACCGGCACGAGTTCATCCCGTGTACCGTGGCCCCAGAATACCGGGAGCCCTGAGAACGCTCGCAGGTCCCCCGCCGGCAGGAACCCGGCCAGGCAGATGATGGCGACCGGTGCCAGCATCCCCAACCCAGCCAGCGAGAATGCGATGCCTGCACCCTGGCTGAAGCCCATCAGGATGACCTCATCACGATCCATGCCCTCTTGTGAGACGAGCTCATCGATCACGGAGAGGATCGCCCCGCCCCCTGCCCGGTAATTGTCCATGGGCCCGAGCGAAGAAGCGGGGGCTTCAGCCCACTGGTACCCCGAGCCCGGGATCGGGTACAGCCCTCGCAGGGATGCAATCAACTTCGTCTCGGGCAGCACGCTCTCCAACACCCACATCACCTGCTCATCTCCACTCCATCCATGGAGCATGATGACCGAGATATGTGGTTCTTATTCCCGCTGGTCCGCGCTTGAGCAGGTAGGGAACCCCGCCAGCCGGCCCAGATCGAAAAACAGGGTCACTCATCCCGCGCTCGTTTCGAGACCCAGCTCAAAGCCCACAGCAGGATGGCGATCAAGGCAACGGGCAGTACAAAGCTCAAGATGCAGCTGAGCGAAGTCAGCAGCGCACCCGGCCCGTAGATCCAGTACACGAGCCCATTCCCGACCGTGAGCAGCAGGATGGACATCCCCAGCTGCGAGCCGCAGGTTTGTCTGGCTCGCATATCTGCGCATGTCGCGCCGGAATCCAGTCGAGGGCTCAGCCACCGATCCGCGTGGTGCGATCCATTTCCTGCGTGCGAGGCTCCCCGCCGCTCTGCTTCTGTCACTTCGTCCGCCAACCATCCCCCAGCACGAACACGAGCAGCCGCTCAGCATCAGCCTGGGGATCTTCCTCGAACGGGAGCGAGTGATCGCTCCGCAGCCTGGTCGTCAATCGACGAGCGCATGCCCTCAATTCCGGGTCATAGCTCGTTTCATCCTGGAACCAGCGCAGGGCATCCAGGGCATTCCCCAGGCCAGAGCCAGGTTGATGAGCCGGGCATCAGCGTGGCGATCGCCCAGCCCGCTGCCCGGCGGAAACAAACCCGGGCACGTCCTTCGTTCCCCTGTGCGCGGGAGGACTCCCCCTGCTCCATCTCGCCAGCGAGGATCGTGTTCAGCGCTTCGGCGTGCATGCGACCAACCTCCTCAATTGCAGCCTGCGGCTGCCTCCCACTTGGGCCTTCACCCGCGATATCCAGCCCCGGGGATGGTATCATGGACAGCTCGGATGGGTTAAATCGCCCGGTGGAGGATACATGCGTTTTCAAGATAAAGTCGCCCTGGTCACCGGCTCCAGCCGCGGCATCGGCCGGACGATCGCGATTTCCCTGGCGCGGGAGGGTGCCGATATCGCCGTCAATTTCTTCCGCAACCGCGAACCGGCTGAAGAGACCGCCAACGAAATTCGCCGGCTCGGGCGCCGGGCGGAGGTTATTCGCGCCAACGTCGGTGAGCTGGATGACCTGGAAATGCTCTTCAGCGAGGTCGAAACCAGGTTCGGCGGACTTGACTTCTTCATCAGCAACGCGGCCTCCGGCTACAACCGTCCGGTGATGGAGCAGCGCCCGAAGGGTTGGGACTGGACGATGAACATCAACGCCCGCGCCTTGCTTTTCGGCGCCCAGCATGCAGCTCCGATGATGAAGGCGCGCGGCGGCGGTGCCATCGTCAGCCTGTCAAGCCCAGGCGCAGTCCGGGTGGTCCCGGAGTACGTCGTCGTCGGCGCGAGCAAGGCCGCGATCGAGGCGATCACCCGCTACCTGGGGGTGGAATTCGCCCCGCTCGGGATCCGGGTCAACGCCGTCTCACCCGGGCTGGTGGAGACCGAGGCGCTCCAACATTTCAACGTCATCCAGGAAGGCGTGGACATCATCGAGCGCGCTCGCCTCGCTACCCCTGCCGGGCGGTTGGTCACCCCGCAAGACGTCGCAAACCTGGTCGCCTTCCTGTGCTCAAAGGAAGCCGAGATGATCTGCGGGCAGACCATCATCCTCGATGGCGGCTTCCACCTGCCGGCCGAACCGATCGAAGCACAGGACCCCATCGCCTGACCTCAGATGGAGAAGGTCGATGCCTGGCGTCCTATGTGCTCGAGGAATTCATTGCGTGTTGATTCGTTTTCCTTGAAACTCCCGCACATGTAGCTCGTCACCATGCGGGCGTTGGCTTTCTTCACCCCGCGTATCTTCGCGCACAAGTGCACGCCCTCGACCACGACCGCCACGCCGTGCGGATGCAGCGCGGCGTTTAGGAAATCATGGATCTGGCGCGTCATGCGCTCCTGCACCTGCAGCCGGCGGGCGAAGAGATCCACCACGCGCGGGATCTTGGATAAACCGATGACTTTGCCCCTTGGCAGGTAGGCGACATGTGCCTGGCCGAGGAAGGGCAGCATGTGATGTTCACACATGCTGTAAAACTCGATATCGCGCACGATGACCATCTCGTCATAGTCGACATCAAAAAGCGCATCGTTGATCAGCGCGTAGGGGTCGACCCGGTAGCCGGCGAGCAGTTCATCATACATGCGTGCGACACGTTCGGGTGTCCGTTCCAGGCCTTCTCGGTTTACATCCTCCCCGAACGCATCGAGCAGCCTTTCGACCGCCTCTTCAATCTCCGGTTTGGCTACCCCGACCCCACTCAACAGCTCAGCAGCAGCCTCGATATCATGCATGCCAGCCTCCAATTTGGTTTCGAATGAAAAAATCGTACCACATACAAGGATGTCCCCGCTCCATGAAACCTTACCCTTCATCTCTGTCTTGCACTTCTGGGTATACTTGGCTGGGCATGCCGTTGCGATTTCCAGGGAAGACAAGCTGGAGTAATCCGCCAGAACCCTGGAATGGAGCTGAGCCATGGCCGAAGACCAAATCATCATCAAGGACCTCCTGCTGCGGGGCATCATCGGCATCAATGATTGGGAGCGTGAGCAGAAACAGGATATCCTGATCAACCTCACGCTTACGCTGGATCTTGATACCAGCCGGGGCTGAGCGACCAGATCGAGGACACGGCCAACTACCGCACCTTGACCAAGCAGATCATCGCCTACGTCGAGGGCAGCGCCCACTTCACCGTCGAGGCGCTGGCGACCGAGATCGCCCGGATGAGCGTGGCAACGGCTGGCGTCGAGCGTGCCAGGGTGCGCGTCGAAAAACCCGGCGCGCTGCGGTTCGCACGCTCGGTCGGGGTCGAGATCGAACGGAGTGCGGCGGATTTTGCCTGAACATGCCGCGATTGGGCTCGGCTCGAACATCGAACCGGAGCAGAACCTGGTCCGTGCCGCTGCTGCTTTGAAGGATCTGGGGAGATTGCGCTCAGCCTCGAACGTGTATCAGAACCCGGCCATCGGCCGGGCTGAGCAGCCCGACTATCTGAACGCGGCGCTCTTGCTCGAAACAGAACTGGCGCCGCTCGACCTGCGCCAGGAACTGCGCAAGATCGAACGCGAGCTGGGCCGGGTGCGGACGGCAGACCGCTACGCTGCGCGCACGATCGACCTTGATCTGTGCCTCTATGGTGATCTCATCCTCTCAACCGCTGAGCTGACCTTGCCCGACCCAGACATCCTGCAGCGCCCCCACCTGGCGCTGACCCTGAGCGAACTCGAGCTCGGGGCTGTACCTATCCGGGCAGCAGCGAGTCGTTGGTGGACGATCGCCCAGCGACTTGAGCCGGGATGCCAATCTCGAAGCTGAGGGAGGATGTCAGCCGCACCCTGAAAAGCTTGATCGATGCATGAGCCGAAACCTGTGACCGAGGGAGCTTGATCCATGAGCGAACACACTGCGGATGTCGTCATTTGCGGGGCGGGGATCGCAGGGATCGCCTCGGCCTACCACCTGGCAACACAGTTCGGTATGAAGGATGTCCTGCTCGTCGATGAGCGACCGCCGCTATCCCTGACGAGCGACAAATCCACCGAGTGCTACCGCAACTGGTGGCCCGGGCCGGGCGATGCGATGGTGAGCATGATGAACCGCAGCATCGACATCCTGGAACGACTGGCGGAGGAAAGCGGGAACGTCTTCCGGATGAACCGGCGCGGCTACCTGTTCGCCACGGCGGATCCAACCCGGGTTTCATCCTTCGTGGCGCAAGCGAAGAGGCCGCACGTTTCGGCGCCGGCCCGCTGCGCGTCCACGACGGCCGCCGCCATGCCCGCACCCTATCAGCCCGCCCAGGCCGAGGGCTTCCAGGATGGTCTCGATGGGGCGGACCTGATTACCGACCCGGACTTGATCAGGGAACACTTCCCCTACCTCAGCCGGGATACGGTCGCCGTCATCCACCCCCGGCGCTGCGGGTGGTTCAGCGCCCAGCAGCTCGGCATGTACATGCTCGAGGCGGCCCGGGCGAGCGGAGTTCGCCTGGTAGAAGGCCGGGTCGAAGCGATAAAACGCGAAGGTGGGCGTGTGGCCGGGGTCGTCATCGCCACCCCACAGGGCGAGCAGCAAGTGAGCACCAGGAATTTCGTGAACGCGGCCGGGCCCTTCCTGCACCAGGTCGGTGCGCTGCTCGATCTCGCAGCTGCCCATCCGGCACGAACTGCATGCGAAGATCTCGATCCAGGACACGCTCGGTGTCTTCCCGCGCAACGCCCCGCTCCTGATCTGGACCGACGAGCAGAAGCTCGCCTGGCGCGAGGAGGAAGCTCGAATTCGATCCGGGAAGATCCCGAGTTGGGCTACCTGCTGGGCACGTTCCCGGAAGGGGTCCATGCCCGGCCCGAAGGGCCGGATGACAGCCCGGTGGTGCTCATCCTGTGGACATACGATGCCGAGCCGGTGTGCGCCGACCTTTCCGATCAAGGTTGATCCGAACTACCCGGAGATTGCGCTGCGCGGGCTTGCCCGCATGCTGCCCTCCCTGGAGGCTTATTTCGACCGGCCGCCACGTCCCTTCATTGACGGTGGCTATTACACCAAGACGCGTGAGAACCGGCCGCTGGTGGGACCGCTGCCCGTGGAGGGAGCCTGGGTATTGGGAGCGCTCTCGGGTTACGGTTTGATGGCCGCGCCGGCCTGCGGTGAACTCATCGCCAGCCACATCGCCGGCGCCAGCCTCCCGGACTACGCCACCTGGTTCCTGCTCGATCGCTACCAGGATCCTGCGTATCAAGCGCTTGCTCGAGAATTGGGGCAGCACCGGCCAGCTTTGATGCCGCTGGCACTCGACCCCAGGATCCCTACTGGATCAACCCCGCCTTCACCAGGCTGGTTCGTAAGTTCGATAAATCGGCCGCTGAGAGCGGCAGCAAGGGAGGCCGGGGCACACCTCCCGCCAGGCCAACCAGATCCATGGCGGCCTTGAGCCCGGCAACCCCGAAGCGGGATGTGATGGCATTGTTCGCTTCGATCAGCGAGAGCTGGAGCGGCCTGGCCGCCAGGTAGTCCCCCTCCTGGGCCAACGCTCCAAATGCGGTGCAAGGGCTCCGGCGCGATGTTGGCCAGGGCTGACACTGCGCCAACCGCCCCCATCGCCATCGCCCCCAGGAAACTGCTCGCCGAACCGGAAAGGACCTGGAAGGAATCCCCGGCGCTGTTGCAGATTTCACCCAGCTTGGCGACGTTGCCCGAGCTATCCTTGAGCCCGATGATGTTGGGGTGTGCGCTGAGCTCCAGGATCGTTCCGGCCGGCATGTCGATCGAGGTGTTGGCCGGGACATTGTAGAGGATGATTGGGATGGGTGCGGCATCCGCAACCTGCGTGTAGTAGGCGGTCAGCGCAGGCGCATCCATCCTGGATTTGTAATAGGAGGGGGTGACGACCAGCGCTGCCCCCGCTCCGGCCTCGGCCATGGCCCGGGTCATCTCAATCGTCGACTGGGTCGAGTGCATGCCTGATCCGCCGATGACGAGCCGGTCATCACTGGCATGCCGGCGGGTAAAGCGCACCAGTTCAACCCGCTCCTCCCAGCTCAAACGAAACGACCTCGCCGTTGGATCCTCCCACGACGTAGCCGGAGAGCGGTGCCTGTTCCCAGCTGCTCCATGTTCGCTTGCTGCGCGGCGAAATCGACTTCGCCTGCGGCTGTGAAGGACGTCGGGATTGGCGGGAAGATGCCGGAGAGATCCAGCGTGCGGTCCGTCATCCAGCTTCTTGTCCAGTTTGGGTGCGGTTGAATTCCTCCACCGCCGCAGCGATGGCCGCCCGGATGCGTTCATCCGGGATCTCGTCGACCGCCCCGTACCGGTCGCTTCCGACCCAGATTTCCAATCCCCCGCTCTTCGCCGTGCCGAAAGTCGAGCCTGATCCCGGCCAGGTCAGCGTGCTGCGAGAGCTTGGCCTGGGCCAGGGCTTCGATGGCTTCCGCGGCCGGGCTGGCCATCTCCTCCCCTTCCTTCAGCCCCACCATCCAATCCGCCGGGGCGCTCACGCCGGGGCTTGTCGATCGTGGGTTGCGTGCGACGGGACGCTCGAGGCGTACGCACCCAGGAGCAGGAGCAGCAGGGCTCCGAGCACAACGATGACGAGCAGGGTCGGGTTCGATATCCAATCCATTATTCTTTTCCCTTCTCTTCTCAGGCAGGCTCGCGCACGAGGATCGCCCGTGCCGGTGCACCTTCGCTTCCCAGCAATTTAAGCGGCAGGCACGTAAGCGAGTACCAGCCCGGCCGCGACGGCCGAGAGATCAAGCCCTTCGATGATGATCACGCCGGCCGAGAGCAGCCGGACGTGGGTCGGGACGCCTGCGTCGAACGGGGCAACCGAGAGGTAATCGACCCCAACCAATTGGATGCCGCGCTCGACCAACCAATCGGCGCCGCTCTCGCTGACAGCCACGAACCCCGTTTCAAATTGCCCGGGGGAGCTGCGCCAGAGGGCCGAGTTGCTCGTTTTGAAGAGCACCCTGCTGCGCCTCGGGTGGAATGCCTGCCTGCTCCAGCACGTCTCGATCGAGATGACCGTCTGCATGGATCTCGGCAACATAGGCCTCACCTACCAGCACCTCGAGCGAAAGCTGCTCGACCGTGCCGCCACCCTCCACGAAATGCAGGGGCGCATCGACGTGGGTTCCGACGTGTACGCCGCACGCGAGGCGCGAGACGTTGGCTGGAGAATCGTCCCCGATCGTAGGTCACCCGCTCGAGCTCGATGGCCGGATCGCCGGGCCAGACCGGCAGCCCGGGATGGACTCCCACAGAGATGTCAAAGATCTGCATGTTGAACGCCTCCGGAGCGTATTATAGATGAGATCAACCTCTCGGCCGAGCAACTATCTTCCCACCCACGAACGACCTATAATCAGCCCGCTCTCACACAGATGGAGGTGGCATGGCAGCATCATCCGAACTCGATCGGGTCATCGCAGCCAGACTCGATCATTCGCTTGAAGGAATTGAGCGAACTATGCTCGCAACCGAGCATCGCCGCTCAGAACCTGGGCATGAGCGAATGTGCAGCCCTGGTCGGACGCATGCTCGAAGCGCGCGGTTTCGAGGTCCAGGTCGTCGCCACCCATGGCGCCCCGGTCGTCTTCGCCGAACGCAGCGGCCGCGCCGACCGCACCCTGCTCTTTTACAACCACTACGATGTCCAACCACCCGAACCGCTCGAGCTTTGGACCTCGCCACCCTTCCAACCAGAAATTCGAGACGGGAAGCTCTTCGCGCGCGGCGCAAGCGATGATAAGGGACACATCATCTGCCGCCTGGCTGCGATCGATGCCTTGCTCGAGGTGGACGGTGAACTGCCCTGCAACGTCAAGTTCGTGATCGAGGGCGAGGAGGAAACGGCCAGCACACACCTGCATGAATTCATCCTGGCTCACCAGGACCTGCTCAAGTCCGATGCCTGCATCTGGGAATTCGGCGGTGTCGATCATGAGGGCATCCCGATCCAGTACGCCGGGCTGCGCGGGATCTGCTACGTGGAGCTCAGCGTGCGCACGGCCACCCAGGATGCTCATTCCGGCCTGGGGGGTTCCATCTTCCCCAACGCCGCCTGGCGCCTGACCTGGGCTTTGAACAGCTTGAAGGGGCCGGATGAGCGCATCCGCATCCCGGGCTTCTATGACCGGGTCCTGCCGCCGACGGAACATGAACTCGAGCTGCTCTCCCAACTGCCCGATCCGGCCGAACGGTACAAGGACAGAATACGGCCTGGATGGCTTCATCAAGGGGCTGAACGGTGGCCTGGAGCTCGAGCGCGAAGCCATCTTCTCCCCGACCTGCACGATTTGCGGCCTAAGTTCGGGGTATGAAGGCCCGGGGACGAAAACGGTGCAACCGAGCACGGCCATGGCCAAGGTCGATTTCCGGCTCGTCCCGAACCAGGATCCGGAAGAGATCCTGCTCCTGCTCCGCAACCACCTCGACCAGGAGGGCTTTGAGGACGTGGAGATCACCTACCTGGGGGGTGAGCCGCCGGCCCGCACCCAGCTCGACGATCCATTCCTGCAGCTGGTGGTCGAAACGGCGCGCGAGGTCTACGGGCAGCCGCAGCGGGTGGTGCCCTTCTCGGGCGGTTCCGGTCCCAACCATCCCTTCATTCACGACCTGAACCTGCCCGTGGCCACGGCCGGGGTCGGGTATCCCGGGGCGAACGTCCACGCGCCGGACGAGCACCTGGTGATCGAGAACTTCGTCCAGGGCACGCGCCATACGGCGCGCATCTTGAAAGCCTTCGGCGAGCGGGATGCTTGATGCCCTTCCTTGGATCGGCTATAATCCGCTCGTTCGGGGCGTAGCGCAGTCCGGTAGCGCACTTGCATGGGGTGCAGGGGTCGGCGGTTCAAATCCGCCCGCCCCGACCAAGACCGCCAGGTAACTCCTGGCGGTTTTTTACTTGTAGAATTCATCAGGAATTGCCGTGAACCAGTACATTGCTTTTGCGCATGGCTCCATTCATCGCCACCCTCGAGCGAAATGCCATCCGACCCGCACCAGCGTCTGGGTTCGGGTCACACTGGTTGCAGGGAGCAGTGATAATATGTTTTTGCTACAGCAACCTAATATTCTTGACTAGAATGGCGGTGCACTTATTAGCATCCTTGTAAGGCTCCCCTCCGAACAGACTTCAATCATGAGCGAATTCATTGCCTCGATCGACCAGGGCACCAGCACGCGCTGCATGATCTTCAATCACCATGGAGAACCCGTCGGCGTCATCAGCTTGAACACAGGCAACACTTCCCCAGGCCGGGATGGGTCGAGCATGATCCGAAGGAAATTTGGGAGAACACTCAGCAAGTGATCAGGGGCGCAATGCACAAGGCCGAAATTGGTCCGGAGCACCTGGCCACAATTGGAGTGACCAATCAACGAGAAACAACGGTCGTCTGGGATAAAACGACCGGCCGTCCCTACCCAACGCAGTCGTCTGGCAGGACACGCGGACAGAAGAACTCATCGCAGAACTGGATAAAGACGGGGGACCGCCGATTCCGCCGCCGGGTCGGCCTGCCTTTAGCCACCTATTTCTCCGGCCCAAAATCGCCTGGATGCTGTGGAATATTGATGGCGTAAGGCCGCAGCCGACGAAGGGCGGGCGCTGTTCGGGAATATCGATACCTGGTTAATCTGGAACCTGACCGGTGGATGACGGGCGGCAAGCACATCACGGATGTCACCAATGCCAGCCGCACGATGCTCATGAACCTGGAGACATTGTCATGGGATGAGCAGATGTGCGAAATCATGGGGATCCCACCTTCACTCTTGCCGAAAATCTGCTCTTCGGCTGAAATTTATGGCCACACCGAAGCCAGCGGGCCCTTTGGCGGTGTCGTGCCTGTAGCCGGTGATCTTGGCGATCAGCAGGCTGCACGGTCGGACAGGTCTGTTTCGAACCCGGCGAAGCGAAGAACACGTACGGCACCGGCTGCTTCATGATCCTAACACGGGGAAAAAGTCATCCACTCCAAGAATGGATTGCTTTCCACAGTCTGCTACCAGTTTGGCGATGAAAAACCTGTCTATGCCCTGGAGGGCTCCATCGCCGTAACCGGGGCGCTGGTGCAATGGTTACGGGACAACTTAAAGTTGATCAAAATTCGGCCCCGAGATCGAGAACCTGGCCAATTCAGTCGAGGACAACGGTGGCATCTACTTCGTGCCCGCCTTTTCCGGTTGTATGCGCCTTATGGCGGCCGGATGCACGCGGCGCAATCGTCGGGATGACCCGCTACGTGAATCGCGGTCACCTTGCCCGGGCCGTCTTAGAAGCCACCGCCTATCAAACCCGTGAAGTCCTGGATGCAATCAACGCCGATTCGGGCGTTGCCCTGAAATCCTCAAGGTCGATGGGGCATGGTCCAGAATGAGATGCTGATGCAATTTCAGTCGGATGTGCTTGGCGTCCCGGTCATACGGCCAAGGTAGCCGAAACCACCGCGCTTGGGAGCGGCGTATGCGGCTGGCTATGCCGTTGGGTACTGGAAAGACAAGACAGAATTAAGAAAGAATTGGGGGTTGATAAGACCTGGTATCCCGACGAGGAAAGCAAAGCCAGGATCAGATTCATACGCCCAGTGAAGAAAGCCGTCGACACGAACCTTCAATTGGGTCGAATAGGCGGAGCATGCGAAGCCGCCGCGAAACAAGCCAAGCTCTCGAAGCAAACCCCACTTCAGCGTCCTGATTGCTGGTGCGGGGATCAACGGGATCGGGACCTTCCTGGACCTGGCGCTGCAGGGCGTGGACGTCCTCCTGACCGACCGGGGGACTACTGCAGTGGCGCAAGTCTCCGCCTCCTCGCACATGGTGCATGGCGGCATTCGATACCTTGAAAATGGCGAGTTCCGTTTGGTCCGAGAGGCCGTGCGTGAGCGAAACCGCTTGTTGGAAAATGCGCCACACCTGGTAAAACCCCTGCCAACCACCTTCCCCATTTTCAAGTGGTTTTCCGGGCTGCTGAATGCGCCCTTTAAGTTCCTTGGGTTGCTGGACAAACCAGCAGAGCGCGCGCACTGGTCATTAAAATTGGCATGCTGTTCTACGATTTCTATGTTCGCGAGCAGAGGACGGTCCCAACCCATGTTTTCAGGACCAGGCAACGGTCCATTGCTCTCTTCCCGGAGATCAACCCGGAAATCGTCGCCACCGGGACGTACTATGACGGGTCGATGCAGTCGCCGGAACGGATTGCGATCGAGTTAATCACCGATGCCGTGGAAGAAAACGAGCACGCCATACCCCTCAATTACATGCGCATGGTTGCGGTGGACGGGGATCAGGTCATCCTGCACGACGTGATCGGAGACCGCAGCATCATGGTTAACCCCAAAATCGTGATTAATGCCGCTGGTCCGTGGATCGACCAGATAAACAAGTCCATTGGCCATGAGACAGAATACATCGGGGGCACGAAGGGTTCGCACATCATCATCGACAACCCCAGGCTGCGCGCTGCCCTGGGTGACAACGAGTTCCTGTTCGAAAACGAGGACGGCCGCATCGTGCTAATTTTTCCGCTGGCGGACAAGGTCCTTATCGGGACCTCGGACATTCGTGTCGAGGATCCTGATCGAGCCGTCGTCGCCGATGAAGAGGTGCATGGTTTTATCGAGATGGTTAGCAGGGTGTTCCCTTCCATCCATGTAAGATCCCGAACCAGATCGTCTTCACCTTTTCTGGCGTTCGCCCACTACCCTATTCCGAGGCGAATTTGACGGGGCAGATCAGCCGCGATCACCAGATCAAGATCATCGAGCCCAGGGGCCAGGTTCCGCTTCCCGATTTTTTCACTGGTAGGAGGGAAGTGGACAACGTACACGGGCCTTCTCTGAAGATGTCAGCGACCAGGTCCTGGAAAAACTAGGGGTGCCGCGCCGGCTCAGCACCAGGGCGTACAAGATCGGGGGCGGAAAGGATTATCCGAAGACAAAGGCAGCCGAACAGGCCTATATCGAGGGTCTTGCCACCGAGGCCGGGATCAAGGTGGAGCAAGCTCAGCTCTTGTTTTTCAAGGTATGGGACCAAGGCCAGCGGGATGCTGGAGGAACCCCATGCCGAGCGAGCGTCGATTTCTTCAAAACTACCCGGATTTCAGCGTCGATGAAATCCAGCATATTGCCCTTCAGGAAGACGTCATCCACCTCGATGACTTCATCCACCGGCGGTCCATGCTCGGCAAGTTGGGCCGTCTCACGCCGGCCGGTCTTGATGAAATTTGTACCGTGATCGCATGCACGCGCTTGGCTGGGATGCTGAACAGCGTGTCTTAGAGGAGAAGCAGCGCTTTATAGAAATACAAAAAACCAGGCATCGAATGGATTTCAATCGGTTTAAACCAGCTAGCTAGCGTATTGCTGCTCTCTCCACCACACAAGTTTCCATGGTGAATTCCATCGTTATATGGCAGTCTTATCAGTTCTGACGCACAATGCATACAACCATGGCGTACCCCCGCAACAACCTTCGGTTCTTCCTATATGTTGGCTGTATCTGTGCAGCCAGCTCGTTGAGCTCAGGATGTGGCCGGGCACCAGCCCCTCCTCCACTTCCACAGCAAAGTTTCCCGATCCCGGCTGGAAACGATCTGGTGCTCGAGGTGGATCAAGGAACCCTTACGGTATACGGCCATGGAGAACCAGATCTGAGGATCACAGCTGGTCTTTCCCTCCCGGGTTCTCTCGTCGAGCATGCTGACCTCTCCGGCAAGGGCGAAAGCCGGTTTGAGGTTTCGAACGCAGCTGCATCCGGTACTCGAGATTGGCTCGAAGTTGGCATCCCCGCTGGAGTCCCTGTTCACATCGTTCAAGAAAAAGGTGTCCTTAACATCTCGGACCTGGATGGGGAGCTATCCGTCCAGAGTTCCTCCGCGGGGATCCATATCGAACGCTTCAAAGGGAGTCTTTACGCCGTGAGCAGGCGAGGCCAGATTGAGATCACCTCCAGCGAAGGCGAAATTCATGCGGTCGCTGAAGCCATGACATCCAATTGAGCGATCTGCGTGGACAGATCACAGCGACGAATATCATCGGTGGCATTACGTTCAGCGGTTTCATCGGCGAAGGGGACGCGCTGCGCTTCGAGACGGATCATGGCAACGTGATCGCCAATCTTTCACCCCGGGAGCAGCACGCGGGCATCCAGCTCACCAGCGCCGGAGGCCGGATCGTCTGCTCGCTGCCCGGCTTGAGCGGGATGTTCGACCGATGCAGCGGTCCCTTTGGGGACGCGGCAGGTGCTTTGACCATCCGAACGGTAAGCGGGGCTATCATCCTGAACGCCATGCCTTAACCAAGGTGACGTTTCGCAGGTGACCACAGGGGAGAACCAATGCCCGAACGCCAAATGAACACCGTCCAATACCTGGCCCCAGGCGAGCTCGGTATGCGCCGGGTGGCGATTCCGAGGGCGGGTGAAGGCGAACTGGTTGTACAAGTGCGGGCTGCAACGACATGCGGCACCGATGTAAAAACCTACCTGCGCGGCCATCCGAAGTTTCAACCCCCCTCCCCCTTCGGCCATGAATTTGCCGGGGATGTGGTGCAGGTCGGCGCGGGGGTCACTCGGTTCTCGGAAGGGATGCGCGTCACAGCCAACGTCTTCGCACCGTGTGGAACCTGCTTCTTTTGCAAGATGGGCCAGGGCAACCTGTGCGAGAGCATGGTTTACAACCTGGGCGCGTACGCCGAATACCTGCTCATCCCAGCGCCGATCGTGCGCTTGAACACCTTTGAGCTCCCCGCAGACATTCCCGTCCGCACAGGCCGCCGTCCTCGAACCGCTGGTATCGGTCGTCCACGCGCACGCGCGGCTGCCATCCAACCCGGCGAGAGCGTGCTCATCCTTGGCGCTGGCGGGCCGATCGGATTGATGCACCTGCAGATGGCACTCCTTTCAGGTGCCGCAGAGGTCATCGCCGTCGACCGAAGCGCAACACGGCTCAAGATCGCCTCCCTGATAGGCGCATCACCACCTCCTCGTGCCCGACCCGCCCCTGACCGAGAGCGTGCTCACACGAACTGATGGGCGTGGGGTCGACGTAGCCATCGAATGCGCAGGGGCAGCCGAGACCTGGCTGCAGGCTGTCCAGCTCGCCCGCAAAGGGGGGCGGGTGATCTGGTTTGGAGGCCTGCCAGGCGGGACTTCGATCAGCCTGGATGCCCACAAGATCCATTATGGCGAGCTCACATTATTAGGCACGCACGGCGGCACGCCACTGGATGCCTTGCGCGCCTTTGAGTTGTTTACCTCCGGTGCGATCAATACCGGGACCTGATCTCCGATACCGTCGGGCTGGATCAGGTTGAAGAGGCGCTTGAGCGCATGGCGAGTGGCGAGGTGATCAAAGTGGCTGTCGATCCCGCTCTCTATCCTGTCATCAACCTCACCCCACCGGCACGCCACGCTCCATTCTGCACATTTACCGGCATTACGGACAAATACTGTCGAATTGATCACGCTTGACCTGCCGTCCGAATTCATGCTACGCTGCTCACACTTGTGCATTTGGGTTCACTTTTGTGAATCAGCCTTGGAGGCTGCGGTTGGTAGACCCCATGACCCCCAGAGAGCGGGTGCGAGCGGCGTTGAACCATCAAGAACCTGATCGAGTGCCGGTGGCGCTGGGAGGCTCCGCCCAACACCTGGCCGAACTCCGCTACGTCATCCTGCGGGATCATTTCAACGTACAGACATTCCCCGCCGGACCCTGGTCGGTTTTTACACAACACCAGATTACAACCCGGTTCTTGATCAGCTTGGCACCGATATCCGCTATCTCCACATCCGACCCCCCGCCGGATTTCCCTCCAGATCGCTGCTCGATAAAACAAGTTCCAGGAATTTACCGACGAGTGGGGGCTGACCCACCGTTTTCGACCGGGCTACTACGAGCTCGCGGGAGCCCCTAAAAGACCAGTTCACGAAGGAAGGCATTGAAAACTTCCCATGGCCGGATGCGTACGATCCGGCTCGTGTAGAGGGAGTGGCCGAAGAGGTAAGCCTTTATGAGGCTACGAAGTACGCCCTTGCCCTGCACCGGCCGGTCTACGGCAACCTGTGGGAGATGGCGACGCGTTCTGCTGGGCATGGAAAAGGCCTTGATGGCCACACTGCTCGAACCGGAAATGCTCGAGCGCCTCTTCTGGAAGCTCGCCGAAGTGCAGTTTGGATTCTACGAGGTCATGCTCAACATCGTCGGTCCGTACATCGAGTATGTCGAAATGGCCGAAGACCTGGGCACCAATCTGGGTCCGATGTTTTCACCCAAGTTCTACCGGGATGTTATGAAGCCAATCCACGTCGATTTCATCGAGCAGATTAAGGCCAAGGCTCCGAACGTGAAGGTGCTTCTGCATAACGATGGTGCCATCAGAGAGTTCATCCCGGACCTGATCGAGGCCGGCTTCGACATCCTGAACCCGATCGAATCGCATCTCCCGGGCATGGATCCGGCCGGCTTAAACGTGATTTCGGCGATGCGTTGGTGTTCCAGGGCGGCGTGAACGTGAAGGAAATACTGCCGAAGGGCACCGAGGAAGAGATTCGGGCGGAGGTACGAAACGCATTGAAGAGATGGGGCCCGGTGGGGGCTACATCCTCGGCCCCACCCATAACTTGAGCAATGACATTCCGCTTGAGAATATCCTGACCTTTTTCAAAGCCGGGTTGGAATTGGGGCGTTACCCGATCTAACCCGGGGCGAGGAGAGGACAAATGCTGCTGCCCATCTTCGCCAAGAGTACTCGAAACCGCACATGCCTTACGGGCGTATGGCCTGGTGTGGATGGCAGGCGGAACGGTATGCGCGTGATCCTGAGAGCGGCCATGTTGTCGTCACCCCAAGCGGGCTGGACTACTCCGCTTGCTGCCGGGACATGATCGTGACCGATATGGAGATGAACGTCATTGATGGAGCCTACCGGCCTTCGGTCGCCTTAAATCTTTGGACCGGTATACTGCGTGCACCGCCCCGAGATGCATGCCATCGTGCATACGCATTCCACCCATGCGACCGCCTTTTCGGTCACAGGCCAGAGCCTCCCGATGGTGACCGAGACGATGGCGGACTGGTTTGGCGGCTCGATTGCCGTCGCCCCCTATTTACACGTCGAAGATCCGGACTTTCCATGCAAACCGGTTGAAGTCCTCGGTGAGGGCTTTGCAGTTTTACTGGGGCGGCATGGACCGATCACGATTGGCGCGACGCTGCATGATGCGCTGGAACGTGCGGTGACGCTGGAAGAAGGCGCCAAGATCTACACCGTCGCCGCAGACGATCGGTGAACCCCGGGTCTTCAGCGAGGCTGAGGCCCGTTCTTCTTTCGAATACTACAGCCAACGCTATGGTCAGCCGAAAAATGAAGGAGGCCTGAACAGTTCTCTTGATTGATCCGTCCTAATCTTGCTCGAGCTTGGGGCGCGGATGCCGAGCCGTGATCTTTGCGCTACCACCGCCTTTCATATGGTGCTGTATCGAGGAATATGGCCAGGAGACAAGAAGCGCGACCGAGCCCATCCAACCGGGCTGCCGACCAAACCCTTCGCCATCGCATTTCCGCATGCGGAAGCCGAAGGCGTCCTTCAATCCAGCCTGGCAGTGGCAACCCTTAAAGAGCCGGTGACCTTCCTCAACATGGGCGACCCCGATGAAGTGCTTGATGTTGAAATCGTCTTTCTGCTCGCCAACAAAGAACCTGAAGAACAAGTTCAGGCTTTGCGGCTAGCGTTGATCTTCAGCGACAACGAAAAACTGGTCCAGCTTCGCACGACGGACGAATTCGCGGCGGCTGTCATTGGTTCGAGCAGATTGCTCACAATATTGAGAAGGATGCAATCCCTGACCCGAAGAGGAGGAAGTATCGAGGAAGATAAAGCGAAAAACAAATCTGCAAGGTGGCAGACAGGAGAGGTTGTTTATGGGCAAACTGATCGTTGTGGCTTGCGGGGCCGGAATCAACACTTCCACGATCGCAGAGGACTTAATTCGTGAACGACTGGATGCTGAAGGCCTTCAGGACGTCGGTAAAACGCATCCTCATGGCTGATATCGATGGCTATGTCGGCCAGATGAACTTGATCGTTTCGATGATGAAAATCTATCGCGAATTCGATGTCCCCCAGGTTAAAGGCATGCCTTTCCTTATCGGAACAAAGGATGAAAAACAAAAGCTGCTAGATGAAATCGTCGAGCTGATCCGATAATTACCTTGCGCCAGACCTGAAACGAGCCCTGGCTGAGAGACCTGGGCTCAGGCACTTCATATCCGAAAAGAGTGAGGAGATATTCTGATGGAATTCCTTAGTAATGCTGTTGCGTGGTTCCTTGGCCTTGGTTCCACGGTCATCGTCCCGATTATCCTGATCGTCCTGGGCCTGGTCTTCCGAGCCGGAGTTTCCAAATCGTACGTGGCGGCGTAACTACAGGCGTTGGACTGGCAGGCTTGTTCCTGGTTGTCGACCTGATTATCGCCGCTCTCCAGCCCGCCACCCAGGCACTCGCCGACCGCATGGGCGTGTCGCTTGCCCTGGTCGATGTCAACTGGGCTGACGCCGGGATTGCCTGGGGCTGGCCTGGCGTTGCCGGGGTGATCCTTGGCATCCTCGTCGTCAATATCATCCTGGTCATCCTCAAACTGCAGAAGACGATCTGGACCGATGTATGGTCATACTGGCACGGCTCGGCGCTGGGCGGCATCATCTGGGGCCTGACCGGCAATGTGACCTATGGTGTGGTTGGTGCAGTAGTTTACCTGACACTCGGTGCCTGGATGAGCGACCTGACGGCGAAGCGCTACCAGGAGTTCAATGATATGCCCGGCATCGGGGTGCCCTGCGGTACGACTGTACAGGCCAGCCTTTTCGCTATCCCGGTGATGTGGGTGCTTGACCGCATTCCTGGTGTTAAGGATTGGGATGCCTCACCCGAGGGATTACGCAAAACCTTCGGGCTTGTAGGTGAACCCGTCATCCTGGGCGCAGTCCTGGGCATCATCATCGGCCTCGCCGCTGGTTACAGTGTGGCCGGGATTTTAGGCCTGGGTATGCAGGTCGCCACCATGATGTTGATCCTGCCCCGCATGGTTTCGATCATCGCTGAGGGCTTGATCCCGATCACACAATCTGTTGTGATGTTCATGCGTGAGCGTTTCAAGGATCGCGAGCTCTTCGTGGCCGTCGACTGCGCCGTGCTGCTCGGCCACCCGGCCGTGATGGCCTCCGCCGTGATCTTATTCCCCTTGAGCGTCCTGCTCGCCGCAGTGCTGCCAGGTGTGGAAATGCTGCCGATCGCCAGCCTGGCGGTCATCCCCTTCTGGGCCGGCGCAGTAGTCCCCTACACTAAGGGCAACGTGGTCAAGACCGTGATCGTGCTGCTCCTGTTCACGATCCCCTTCATGTACTTCTCCACGCTAACCGTGGGCGAACACACCGCAGCCTACGCCCATGGGTCAATTCACCGAGCAGATCGAAGCCGGCACACAGTTGGCCAGCTGGGACATGGGTGGTGATCCTCTCGGCTTCATCATCCTCGGGATCTACAAACTCTTAGGGCTCTCCGTCTCTAATCTGACCCTACCCTGTTTTTCCCTGCCGGGGTGTTTCCCCGGCAGGGAAAACCACTGGGTCGAAAGGTTTGAGCGATGACGAAGCAACTCGAGATCTTGCTCGCCGGTGGATCCTGCGGCAGCACACTCTTCCTGATTGCCGATGAAATCGAAAACCAGCTTACCGATGTCTGGAAAATACCCCATCGATTAACGCTTCAAAATATCTGGGATCGCTTCGAAGCGCCGGCTCGCACCGACTTGATCCTGCAAACCATGCCTGCCTATCAGGCCGACCAGGTTGCCTGTCCCATCCTTTCGGTAAAGCCGATGATCCGCGATAGAGATGATCCGGCCACGCTTGAAGCCATCCCACAACCTCGTCGAACGGCTGCTCATATCCGAGGCTGGATGAGAATGCGAGCAGCCGCTTTCCACGTTGCATCTTCAGACGATGACCGACGCAATCGCCCTCGACTACAGCGCCACGACACCCCTTCCACCCCCGAAGTCCGCGCCAGGGTAGGCGAGGTCATGCAGGACAGCTTCGGCAACCCCCTCCAGCCTGCACCGCGAGGGCCGAAAGCAAGCAGCCAAGTTGTTCGCTGATGCCCGGCACCAGGTCGCAGTGGGTATCGTTCCCGGGGAGAACGGAGATCATCTTTACCAGCGGGGCAACCGAAGCTGAACAAAGAACCTCGCCCTGCGTGGAATCCTTGAGCATCAAACCCGCCTGCGAGAGCGGCGCCTGTATGGCTTCGGCTCCATCGACACATCACGCGGTCCTGCACAAGGCCGAGGCGCTGGAAGCTTCCGGCCGCTGCAGCCCCCACGGCGCTCCCTGGGTACTCGCGAGTATGGCCAGGTCGATCCAGGCCATTTCCCGCGAGGGCCGACGCCGACCTGAAACATCGCTCGTGAGTGTTATGACGGTCAACAACGAAATGGGCGCCGTCCAGCCTATTGCTGAGCTGGCCCGCATCGCCCACGAACAAGGGGCTCTCTTCCATACCGACGCTGTCCAGGCGATCGGGACCCATCCCCTCGACGTCCACGAATTAGGGGTCGACTTGCTGTCGCTCTCGGCACATAAGATTTACGGCCCGAAAGGGATCGGTGCTCTATACATCCGTTCCGGCCTCGAACTGCACCCATTGCATTTTGGCGGTCCACAGGAAGGGGGGTACGGGCCGGCACCGAGAACATGCCGGGGATCGTCGGGCTCGGAGCAGCCCTGGAACTTGTCCAGGAGGACCGGCAAGCGGAGGCGCACCGCCTGGCGAGCCTAAGAGCCGGGTTTATCGACGGACTTCTCAAGGTTTGCCCGGCCGCCGTCGTGCATGGCGGAAATGCGAACCAAGCTGCCCACATCATCTCGGTGGCATTCCCCGGCGCGGATGCTGAGCTGCTGTTATTTCACCTTGATCAAGCCGGTGTTTGCGCTTCGATGGGCTCTGCGTGCAACGCGCATACGATCGAAGCCTCGCATGTGCTGCTCGCACTCGGCCTGCAGGAGGCGTTGATCGGGGCAACGCTGCGCTTCTCGCTGGGTCGTTGGACGACCCGTATGGAATTGGAACGCGTGCTCGAGCTACTCCCCGAAGCCTTCGAAGTATGAGCCTGGGTCCGGAAGCCCAGCCTGGCGTGCTCCACAATGGGTGAGTGGCACTCAACTCACTCTCCGCGATGATCTCCTGGCCGACGTGGCCGAGATGTATTATCTCGATCGATTAACCCAATCCGAGATTGCCAGACAGCCGTCGGCTTGACCCGGTCGATCGATCTCACGCCTCCTGGACGAAGCACGGAACAAGGGCATCATCGAATTCCACGTTCGCCGCCCCTTGACCTTCGACGAAGGCTTGGAGCAGGAATTGGTCGAGACCTTCCGGTTGAAATCCGCCCATGTCGTGGTGATGGGCGAAGCTGGCGCCGATAAGGTCCTGGAGCATGTCGGCGCAGGGGCTGCCCTTGTCCTGCGGCAAGCCCTCCGCCCAGACATGATCCTGGGGCTGGCATGGGGTACGTTTATTCGAGCGACAGTGGAAGCCCTCGAGCTGGAGGAGCCTCTCCCGGGCTTGCGGGTTGTCCAGCTGGTGGGCGCAGGTGACTCGCGCGTTAAGGACTATGACGGACACGCGCTCGTCCAGCGCATGGCTCAGTTGACCGGGGGAGAGGGGATCTACCTCAACGCCCCCATCATGGTGAATAGCGAGGCTTCGGCGCAATCGCTGCTGGCGAGCAAGACCATCCGTGAGACGATCGAACTCTCGCGGCAAACCGACATCGCACTGCTCGGCGTTGGAAGCACCGATCCGCGCTACTCGACTTTCTATCATTCTGGATATTTTTCGCTTGAAGACCTTCGCAACTCCGCGCCGACGGCGCCGTGGGCAATGTGTGCGGGATGCACTTTACACTTGAAGGTGAACTGACGAGCCTTGACTTCCAGCGCCGGTTGGTCACCATCACGCAGGAGAATTTGCTCGCGATCGAGCTGCGGCTCGGTGTTGCAGGCGGGCTTGGCAAGGTCGACGCAATCCTGGGAGCCCTGCTGGGTGGTTTCATCAACGTACTGGTGACGGACAACCTGGTGGGCATGGCACTGTTAGAACGAGCCAGGAAGGGTTGACCGGGCACGGCGAGTCGCGTGAATTCGAGCAACAAGATGACATAAGGAGGCTGGCATGGGAAACGAAGAAATCAGGGAAGCAATTCTCCGCGGCGATGCCGCGTTTGTGGCAAACGCGGTCCAGGAGAATCTTGACGCAGGTCAGGCTTGGGCCAGATCCTCAATCTCGCCCTGGTTCCACCCATGGTTGAAATTGGCGACATGTATGAACGCGGTGAGGTCTACGTCCCGGAAATGCTCATCGCTGCTCACGCCATGAAAGCCGGCATGCAGGTTCTGCGACCCGAACTGGTGAAAGCGGGCGTTGAACCACTCGGGCGGGTGGTCATCGGCACCGTGCAGGGCGATATTCACGACATCGGGAAAAACCTGGTTGCCATGCTGCTTGAAGGCGCCGGATTCGAGGTCATCGATCTGGGGGTGGACAACGCTCCCGAGGCTTTCCTCGAGGCCGCCAAGGCTGGCGTCAATCTTGTTGCAATGAGCGGCCTGCTGACGACGACCATCCCGGCCATGCCACGCACGATCGAAGCTTTTGTCCAGGCCGGCGTGCGAGATCGGGTGAAAATCATGGTCGGCGGCGCCCCGGTCACCCAGGAATTCTCGGACGAGATCGGCGCGGATGGGTTCGCCCCCGACGCAGCCAGCGCTGTCAGGCTTGCCAAATCCCTCCTGGCATGATCACTCGGAACGGGCTTTCTGGTTGATCCGCCGGGCACGCCTCGTTCACCTGCAATTGGTTCGGTGCTTCATAGGCCGCTAACAGTCGTATCCACTCTCGGAATCCTGTCCCGGAAGCCCTCCTGCAAGAACCCTTCGCCCAATCTGCTTGGGATTGGGGCTTTTCACATTTGTGATTTTATTATACAATTGTGCACATGCTAGGTTGCGGTTAGGATTGGATGGTTGTGGATGACGGCCGAAACAGAGCCGCAGCGACGGAGAATTGACAAACATCGAGTTTCTCGCCCGGGTTGCGAGCATGTATTACGAGGACGGGTTGACTCAGCAGCGGATTGCCAAGGAGCTCGGGTATTTCGCGCTCGGCGATCTCAGCGCTTCCTGACGACTCCGCGGGAGGTTGGCGTGGTCGAAATCCTCGTGCATCATCCACTAAAAAGGGTATGCGACCTGGAGGCCGAGCTGCACGATCAATTCGGCTTGAAGACGGTGCGCGTCTTCGACCGCCAGGGGCTGGATTATGAGCGCATGCTGAGCAGGCTCGGTTCCTCGGCGCGCAAATTGTTGGAGTCGTACGTCCAGGATGGCATGAAAATCGGCGTCTCCTGGGGGACAGGGGTATTCGAGGTCTCCAACGCCCTGCGCCCTCCCTACTTGCCCAATGTGACCGTGATCCAGCTGGTTGGTGCGCTTGGAACCCCGGATCCCGAGATCGACGGCGTCGAACTGGCTCGGGCGTACGCCCGCACCTTTGGAGGCCGATACCGTATACTGCCAGCCCCGGCCATCGTCGAAAGCCCACAGGTCAGGGATGCCTTGCTCATGGATAGGGCTGTCAGGGAAGTGCTCGATGCTGGACGGTCAATCGATCTGGCGGTCGTCGGGATTGGGACGACCAAGCCCGAGAAATCAAGACCCTCGTCCGGGCCGAGTACTTGACGCAGGAGGAGGTGCTGGCGCTCTCCTCCGCCGGGGCGGTTGGCGATATTTGCGCCATCCTTTTTGACAGCGAAGGCAACCTGCTGGACCTGCCGTTGGCCACGAGAACTGTCGCCATCCGAGCCGAGGACTTGCGGCGTATTCCACTCGTCCTTGGCGTGGCCGGTGGCGAGGTCAAGGCTTCTGCCATCCACGGTGCCCTTCAGAGTGGGCTCATCAACGCACTGGTCACGGACGACGTGGCTGCCAAACTCTGTATTGGATATGGAGAAATCGGACTCTTCGGAAAATCAAATCCGGGGATGATCACGGATCAAGAAAGGGCAGGAGAATGGCCAAGACGAAATCGAACTCGAAAGAACTGGGAGGCGCAGCCAGCGCACGCTGCTCGAGGCGTTTGGCAAAGAACAAACACGTGAAATGCTCCAGATCATGTACGAAATCCGGGCTTTTGAGGAGCGTGCCGAGGAGAGCTTGTATATGCTCGGCAAGACGCATGGCACGATGCATCTCTCCATCGGGCAGGAGGCCTCTGCTATCGGTGCCTCATATGCTATGAAGCGCGGCAATGATTACTTGCTCAACCATCACCGCGGGCATGGCCATATCCTGGCATGGGGTGGGGAATTGAGGCCAATGATGGCCGAGTTCATGGGCCGGGAGACCGGATACTGCCGTGGGCGTGGCGGGTCAATGCATATCGCTGATGTAGAGCGCAACAATCTGGGCGCCAATGGCATCGTCGGCGGTGGAATTCCGATTGCCTCCGGCGTAGGCCTGAGCATCAAACTGCGGGGCACCGACCAAGTTTGCCTGGTGATATTCGGCGATGGCGCCGCCAATGAGGGCGCTTTCCATGAATTGATCAATCTGGCTTCGATCTGGGACCTACCGGTCATCTTCTATTGCGAAAACAATCAGTACGCGATGTCGATGGCCGTAACCCGCGGCCTTCAATGTCGAGCGCATCAGCGATCGAGCTTGCGCCTATAACATCCCGGGGGAAACGGTTGATGGAAATGACTTCTTTGAAGTCTATGCTGCTGTTTCACGGGCCGCCAAACGTGCCCGAGCCGGTAACGGCCCAGTCCTTCATTGACGCGGCTTACCTACCGCTGGAAGGGACATGCTCGCAGCGATCGCCAGGCCTATCGGACGCGAGAAGAGGTTAAAGCAATGGCAGGACGCGTGATCCCATCCCTCACTATGCAGGAATTCGTGAAGCTTCAGGGTTGTTGAGATCAGATGGCCTCGAGGAGCTCCGCGCTAACGCAAGGATCGCCGTCGAAGATGCGCTGGCATTCGCCGAGGCCAGCCCGGAACCTGACGTAGCCAGTATCATGGACGGTTTATATGCCTGAGACACGCGAACTTACCTATGCAGAAGCCCTGCGTGAGGGCATGCGGCAAGTCATGGAAAAAGACGAATTCGGTCTTCCTTATCGGGGAGGATATCGGTGTGTATGGCGGCGCATTTGGCGTCACAGCTGGCTTAGTTGAAGCCTTCGGAGAGGAGCGAGTGCGAGACACGCCGATCTCTGAGGCTGCCATCGCCGGTGCAGTACTGGGAGCGGCACTCACCGGGATGCGTCCCATAGGCGAAATTCAGTTTATCGACTTCGTTACGCTCTCGATGGAACAGCTCGTCCTTCAAGCAGCCAAGGTGCGCTACATGTTTGGCGGTAAGGCTAAGGCTCCCTTTGTGCTGCGCATGCCCGCGGGATCGGGCACAGGCGCCGCAGCCCAACACAGCCAATCGCTCGAGAATTGGTTTGTGCATGTCCCCGGTCTCAAAGTCGTCATGCCCTCAAATCCGTATGATGCCAAGGGCTTATTGATGGCCTCGATCTACGATGACAATCCCGTGATCTTTATTGAGGGCAAGTTGCTCTACCGATCATGAGGACATGTCCCGGAAGAGATGTACCAGGTGCCGCTCAGCAAGACTGCGGTCACCCGCCGAGGGAGATGCCCTAACAATCATTGCCACCTCGACAATGGTCGGCCGATCTCAGGAGGCAGCCCATCAACTGGCAAACGAAGGGATAGAGGTGGAAATCCTTGATCCCCGAACACTCATGCCACTTGATGAAAAGCCGATCATCGAATCTGTGAAAGACGGGCGCGCCGTGATCATCCACGAAGCCGTAGGCACAGGCGGGTTCGGTGGCGAGATCGCTGCTCGTATCGCCGGCAGTGAGGCATTTGATTACCTCGATGCCCCCATCCGCCGGTTGACTGGTCTCGACATTCCCATACCATACAACCGCACGTTGGAATATAGCGCTGTCCCGCAAGTGGAGAACATCGTCGAAGAAGCGCGCAAGATCGTGCATGGAGAATATTAAGGTCACGTTACCACCGGGAGGCGGGTAATTCACTCCCTATCATCTCCCGGCTTCGTTCGAGCAATCAGGAGGTATGACTGTGGCAAAAGCGGTGATCATGCCCCGGTTTGGAATGACCCAGGAGGAAGCAACCATCGTCGAGTGGTTGGTCCATGAAGGCCAACATGTTGATCGGGATGACCCTATCGCCGAGGTTACAACCGACAAGGTTAACATGGAAGTGCCTGCACCTTCGGCGGGATCCTGGGCGGGATCCGCTATCAAGAAGGTGCGACCGTGCCAGTCACCAGGGTCATCGCCTACATCCTCGAAGAGGGTGAGATTGTACCACCCCCCGATCAGAACCCGCGGCCAAGACCATAAGAATCCTCGCCAACGAGCCCGCGGCTCCCCCCCCACCCCATGCATGTCGCCGTATCCCCCTGGCGATGAAAATGGCCGGAGCGAGAGGGCCCCCTCGCACAAGTTCAGGGCAGCGGCAAGGATGGTTGAATCACCCCGCGCCGATGTCGAACGCTTCGTGCGTAGGACCTCCACGCGCGAGCACGGATGCGGCTTCCGGCGATGTCCGGGCTACCCCGGCTGCCCGGCGGGTCGCACGTGAACGGCATCGACCTCGGAGCCTGGTGGGAAGCGGCCCCGGAGGTCGTGTCCAGGCGGCGGATGTCGACGGCGCCAGGCAGGGCATGGTTCCGTTTCCCACCTCAATTCACCCCGCGCGAGCGGGGAATCCGTGTCATCCCGCTGGTGGGAATGCGTAAGACGATCGCCGACCGGATGCAGTCCAGTGCCCAGCAAGCGCCGCATATTGCTTTACACTCCAATTAGACATGAGCCGCTCGATCCCTTTCCGACAGTCCGCAAACGAGCGTGCGCCGCAGGAGACCAAGGTGTCGATGACGGCTTTAATCGTCAAACTAACAGCCTGGGGCTCCTTCGCCGCCATCCGTTTATGAATGCCTACATGCGCAGCGATGGCATCCTGCTGCTCCCGAGGGTGAATGTGGGTGTTGCGGTAGCCCTTGAAAAGTGGGTTGATCGTCCCCGTCGTCGTTGACGCTGATCATAAGGGCTTGTACCACGTCGCCGCGGAGGTGAACGACATCAGCGAGCACGCCCGCGCGGGCAAGCTGCTGCCCGATGATGTGGCCGATGGAACCTTTACAATTTCCAGTATGGGCATCTTGGGCATTGATCACTTTACCGCCATCATCAATCCCCCCCAGGTAGGTATCCTTGCGGTAGGCAAAAGCGAGCAACGCTTCGTCCCGGACGATAACAGACTCTCGCTTCTCCAACCAATGATGACGCTCACATTGTCAGCTGACCACCGCGCTGTCGATGGCGCACAGGCTGCCCGCTTCATGGCCGACGTGCGCGCTGCGATAGACGAACCCGCCAGCGTTATGCTGTAGACTGCCTAGGATCATTCGGACAAAGGTCCGTACCATGCAAAACTTGCTGGGCATACCCGCGTCACCAGGGATGGCATCGGTCCGGCCTTCCGCTTTAAGCAACCGACTTGAAGTTGACATGAAGCACATACATCATCTCCAGGCGGAGCTCCAGCGCTTCGATTTCGCCTAGCCAGGCTGCGAAAGCCGAGCTTGCGCTCATCGCGATAAAAGCCGAGGCGGAGGCCGGTGCGGAAGAAGCGGAAATCTTCCAGGCTCATGCCATGTTCCTTGACGACCCGGCCCTTGTGGACGCAGTGCGGGGACGCATCCGAGAGGAAGCGCTGAGCGCCGAGTGGGTGCTCGCGGATGTCGTCAATTCACTCGCCGCCCTGCTCGAAGGCATGGAGGATGAATACTTTAGGCCCGGGGTGCAGATGTACGTGATGTCGGCGGGCGGGTACTGCGCCTGCTGCTGGGGCTTGGCGAGGCCGATCTCAGCGGCCTCAGCCAACCTGCGATCATCGTCGCACAAGACCTGACCCCTTCCGATACCGTCCGCCTGGACAAATCCCTGGTCCTTGGATTCGCCACAGCTGCAGGTGGCCCGACATCGCATACCGCCATCCTGGCCAAGGCACTCGATCTGCCGGCCGTCGTCGGAGCCGGCGAGAGTCTCCTGGAGATTGAAGTGCAGAGCAGCTCGCGCTGGATGGCAGCCTTGAACTCGTCATACACGATGCCGACGAAGCGACCATCGTCGATTTCCAGGCTCGCAAGCACGACTATGAGGCTGAATCCGGGCCGCGTTCGAGTTCGCTTTCAAGCCCGCCGTCACCCGCGATGGGCACCAGGTTGAAGTCGTCGCCAATGTTGGGAGCCTGGCCGACGCCCGCAGCGCGCTCGACTCCGGTGCCGAGGGGATCGGGCTGCTGAGGACGGAGTTCCTCTATCTCGATCGGCAGTCAGCCCCGGATGAAGAGGAACAGTTCCTTGCGTACAGTGAAATCCTGGACCTGATGGGGGATCGTCCGGTCGTCGTCCGCACGCTTGATGTCGGGGGGGATAAGGAGCTGCCCTATCTTGATCTCGGGGCGGAAGCCAATCCGTTCCTCGGATGGCGGGCAATCCGCATGTGCCTTGACCGACCTGAGTTCTTCAAGATCCAACTCCGTGCGCTCCTACGAGCCAGCCCTGGACATGACCTGCGGATCATGTTCCCGATGATTGCCACCCTGGACGAAGTGCGCCGCGCCAGGGGTCTCCTGGAAGAAGCCCGCGAAGAAGTCACGCAGAGGGGCGTGGAGCTCGCTGCCCACATCCAGGTCGGCATCATGGTTGAAGTGCCTTCGGTTGCCGTCCTGGCTGACCAATTCGCCCGGGAAGTCGATTTCTTCTCCGTTGGCACAAACGATCTCACCCAGTACACCCTGGCCGCTGAACGCACAAATGATCGCGTTGCTCACCTGGGCGATGCCGCCCATCCAGCTATTTTGCGTCAGATCCACCAGGTCATCAAAGCTGCGCATGGACAAGGGATCTGGGTTGGCTTGTGTGGCGAGCTGGCCGGCGATCCGCAGGCGATCCCAATCCTGCTGGGTTTAGGCCTGGACGAATTCAGCATGGCCCCCGCCGCCATCCCCAGAGCGAAGGTCATCCTGCGCAGGTGGTCAATTGAAGATGCGGCTAACCTGGCGCTGAAGGCCCTTGAACTCGACTCGGCTGAAGCAGTCCGCGCCCACGTGCTTGCCGCTTCATGAGAAGCGCGTCGGCTCAGCCCGGGAATCGGGCGGCGGGCTGACCTCGATCGCCAGATCATTACCTGGGTCTACGCACCCGCACGGGTGCGAGAGGTTCACGATCAGGCAGTGGGTACCTGCCCTGCTCGCGGGCGGTCGTGCACATCGCCATCAAGATTTCGGCGGCACATCCGCCTGGACGTTATGGACCGGCGCAGGATAAGTCCGCCTCCTTCCCCAGTGAATCCAAGCAACGAATAACATCCGCCGCCACATCCTCCACGGTGCCGAACGGAAGCACTTCCTGTGTATCGATCCCGCCGTGGAAGATGAGCGCGTCTCCGAAATCCCGCTTGAGCTCATAGAAATCCATGCCTGCGCAGCGGGGCTGAACGGGGTCCAGCACCTGCACGCCATCCTCGATCAAGTCGGCCAGGTAGGTCGGATGGCGCCGTCCGAATGCAGCATGAGTTTCACGTGCGGAGCAAAGCGATCCAGCGCATCGCGCGCCGCTTGCCAGCGGCGGGCCAGTGCAGGACGGATCAACTCACCCCACACTCGCTGCGAAAACAGCGGTCGATCCTGCATACCTAAATCTTCTCCCGACAGCTTAAGATTGACAGGTACTTCCCCGCAGCTCGGATCCCGGCCAGGTCGAGTTCAATCTGGATGTCGGTGATGATGTCCATCAAGCCGCGGGCAAAATCAGGCTCGAGCACCAGGTCCATGAGCCAGCGTTCCCAACCCCGCAGGTACGCAGCCTGCTCGAGAATGGTTCCCCCGAAACGCCCCATCAGCGCCAGGTCGGTCGTCTCGTACAGGAAACGCGCTTCCTCTTCAAGGCCTTCAATTCGCCCCGGGTCGAGCGGATCCGGCCAGCGATAACTGGCGAGCTCCGCCAACCCCATTTCAGCCAGGGGTGAGATGGCCACCTCGTTCAGGTAGATGCCTTCTTGCTGGAAGATTTGTTTCCGACCACCCCCCACTCATCGAAGCTCGACTCCATCCGGGGTGGGATCGGGAGGGCTCCAGTATCGAGGCTTTCCCAATTTTACCCAGGTCAGGTCGATGCCCAGTTTCGAGAGCATGTCAGGCGCAGGTCTGACTTCGGTGAAGGAACTGGCCTTTAGATCCAGCTCCGGTTCCAGCCCGAGCGCAGCCCGCAGCCGTTCATAAGGGATGCGTGTGATGGTCATGTCCATCGGCACGCGATCCGGGGTGCGGTGATCGAGCACGGCCTGAGACCCGTTCGCGGGAATTCCAACCATCATCCATACTTCATCCTCGTCGATCAATCCAAGGACTCGAACATGTCCCTGTCTAAGTCACTCGCAGTTTCATCGTTACACGTGGGCAAAACATTATGAACCATACACCCATCTCGAGACTGCGAACAAGCTCTCCACTTGAGCAGGAATCCAGTTTGCACAAACGTGCACACCATGCGCAACGCATCGATAAACACATCTTGGTGTTAAGAACCATGTGAAACTATCTGTCAAGCGAGCTTGTAATGAAGGAGGTGAAGCGAACCCGCTCGTAAGGCATATTGGATATCGAAATCCGTTGATAAGTTGAAGTTTCATCGAACAACAATCCAATATTTACGAGTGAGGAGAGAGTAATGGATGCATTTTTAAATCGGTGCAGGCAGTGCTGAGCGCCATCGGGCCCTCGGTCATGCTCCCGATCCTTATCTTCATCTTCGGGCTGATCCTGGGTGCCAAGCCGGGACGTGCGTTCCGGGCCGGCGTGACCATCGGCATCGCTTTCATCGGCATCAACCTGGTCATCGGGTTGATGTGGGGAACCTTGGTGACGTCGCCCAGACCATCGTACGAAGACCGGCTCCAACCTTGACGTCCTCGACGTTGGTTGGCCTTCGCCTCTGCAATTGCATTCGGTTCCCGTATCGGCAACACTGATCATCCCCTTTGCGCTTGGGGTGAATATCTTGTTTATCGTGCTGGGTTTGACCCGGACCCTCAACATCGACATCTGGAACTTCTGGCACTTCGCCTTCGCAGGCTGCGATGGTTGTGGTCGTGACTGGGAACCTGGCGCTGGGATTCTTCGCCGCATCCGTTTTTGCGGCGTTGATGTTGTTTATGGCAGACTGGACGGCAAAATCGGTCCAGTCCTTCTTTAACATCCCCGGCATCTCGATCCCACACGGCTTCTCGACCTCAATGACGCTGCCCACGATCGCCCTGAACTGGGTCATCGATCGCATCCCGGGTTTGAAGGACTGGGAAGCCGACATCGACACCATCCAGCGCCGCTTTCGGCGTCTTCGGTGAGCCGATCGTCCTCGGCCTGGTCATCGGCCTGGTGCTTGGTGTGATCGCCTACTTCCTACCGACGGAAGGTGCGACCTGGACGACGTCGTCATCCAGGTGCTCGTCGTCGGCATGGAGCTGGCGGCGGTCATGGTCCTGCTGCCGCGCATGGTTGCCATCCTGATGGAAGGCTTGATCCCGATCTCCGAAGCTGCACGCGACTTCATGACGCAAACGCTTCCGCGGCGGCGAGATCCACATCGGCCTCGACTCGGCCATGCTGATTGGCCACCCGGCAGCGCTAGCCGCCTCGCTGGTGCTGGTACCGATCGTGATCGTCCTGGCCGTCATCCTGCCCGGCAACCGCTTCCTGCCCTTCGCTGACCTGGCCGTGTTCCCCTTCTTGTTCGCCATGATGGCTCCGATCACGCGCGGCAACGTTGGCCGGATGATCATCATCGGCACGCTGGCCTCGATCGTCGGCCTCTACATGGGCTCCTGGATGGCGCCGTACATCACCGAGGCCGCCCCGCGGCTGGTTTCGCAATCCCCGCGGGAGCTTCACTGATCTCGGCCGTCGGCGATGGCTGGGACATCTGGACCTGGCTGTTTCTGTGGCCAACCACGATCAGCGCAACCTTCGGCTGGATCGCAGCGGCTGTTGTGCTCGGCTCAACGGTCTTCGGCGCGATGACCTACAAGCGCAACCGCAAGGCGTGGGACATGCTCGCCGGTGCCCCGGCAGAGGCGGAAGCCGCCCCTGCAATGGACTAAGTCTGTCCGGGTCGCTTCAACTCGCTTGACACGAAACCTCCGGGGAGCAAGTCATCGCCCCCCGGAGGTCATCTTTATTCATGTTGATCATTCCACCTGGAGGGTCGGCTCAGCGAAGAAGGCCCGTCGCTCAACCGGTATAATCGTTGTACAATTGCTTTCTTAGAGTCCGGAAAGCCATCAGTCCAGCAGGTGAACGCGCATGTTCCAGGAACTCCTTTACGCAATGATTGGATCATGGGGCAGGGCTGTAATCGAGTGGGCCCTTGCCAACCCCGTCCAGGTTGGTATGGCCTGTGCCGCTTGGTTGATCGTCATCGGCGCCAGCAAGCTTCAGCTGAAATGGATAAAAGACCGCACTGACAGCATGGTGCTGGCTGCGGCAAGTGGGATCCTTGAAGCGAACCCCCGCCTGGCGGTGGATAAGCTGTTCGACCAGGTTTACCCAATCTGGTCGCAGATGGTGCGAAAAACCGCCCTCTTCATTCCCCATCGCTGGGAGGTGTGGCCCGTTCCCGCCACACCGGAACGGGTCGCTGGACGGCTGGACTTTACGCCAGAATGGCTGGGCCAGCACCTATTGGCGAATGGGATCGAAGTGCGTGGGGTAAAACCCAAAATCGAAAAACCCTGATCTGTAAAAAATTCAGGAGAGCTGCATGGGGTGGACCTCGGCATCCCTAGTTGTACCCAAATTACATGTAGAAACCAGTACTGAGGGCATTGAAGCCCTTGGGTCTCTCCTCTTCGAGCAGGGATACGTCCGAGAGTCGTTCATACAGGCTGTAATCGACCGTGAGCAAGTGTTTGCAACAGGCCTGCCCACACCGGAGGTCCAGGTCGCAATCCCGCATGCCGACGTTGAGCATGTCCGTAAGTCCGCCATTGCACTTGGGCTGCTAACCCACCCAGTCGAGTTCGGCGAGATGGGCAACCCCGAAGGAAAAGTCAAGGTAAGCGTTATCTGCATGCTTGCTGTAAGGGAATCAGATTCTTTGGTATCCTTGCTTAAAGACTTGGTGGGCATCCTGCAAGATCCCGCCTTTCTACACGAGATTCTGGGCACAAGCGACCGCGAGACGATCGCGGCCCTGTTTAATGCCCGACTCCCAACTCACCAGGAGGATTAGATGATAAAGAAACGTGTCCTCGTCGCATGCGGTACTTCGATCGCGACCGCAACCCACGCCGCAAACGCCGTGATGGATATGGCGAAAGAAGCGGGGATCGAGATCGAAGTCGCCCAATGCAAGGCAGCCGAAATCCGGGGGAAGATACAAACCTATTCACCCCAGGTCATCGTCGCCATGACACCCGTGCCAGGCGACCTTGGCGTGCCCGTTTTTAACGGCGTACCCTTTCTCTCTGGCGTTATGCTTGACGAGCTCAAAGCCTCCATCCTGGAGGAACTTCGAAAAGAATAAGAAACGCCACGGCCCGAGTCCCAAAAGACGCCCCGCCGCCTGCGCGGAGGGGCGTCTTTTCTTTCCAAGGATCGGAGCAGAAAATCACGCCGTTTGTCACTTCCATTTAGACACTCCCTTTGCTATAGTGATGATGTACTAATGTTTGATCGTTGTACTTTTGTTCGTCTGCGGGGAAGAGCGGGCGTACTACGCCAGGAGTATGAGAATGGGGATGGGATATCTTGGACAATCCACCTTTTGATAGGGCGCTCCTAGGGAAAATTGGCTGGCACTACTACGTCGATGGGTTGACGCAGAAGCAAATCGGCGAGCGCCTGGGGTTATCGCGGGTAAAAGTGCTGCGCTTGCTCCAACGAGCCCGTGCCGAAGGCGTGGTTGAAATCCGGATCGCCCCTGACGTGAAGATGAATACTGAGTTAGCCCGCAGCCTTGAGGACCGTTTAACCTACAAGAAGCGATCGTCACCGACTCGGTCGATGAACCCGATGTCCACCACCTGGTCGGACGTGCAGGCGCGCGAGTACCTCGAACGGGTATTGCGCGACGACCTGGAACTCGGGATCGGCATGGGCAGCACCGTCTTCAGCTTATTGAGCCACATGACCCCGCGCCGGCTCTCGGGCGTGGTCATTCGAACGCTGGCCGGGGTTTATGAAGAACCAGGCATGCCCTCAAACAGCTACAACGTTGCCTGGCGGTTGGCTGATCTGCTTGATGCGACCTGCGAACAGATTTACTCACCGCTCATCGTTCCCGATCCAGCCACCCGGGACGCGCTCTTGAAAGATCGGACGTTGCGCGAGCTGCTCGCAAGCGTGAGCAGGTGTGAGATCGCCCTCGTCGGTCTGGGCGCGATCGACGCAAGTTCTCCGTTGTCTCGCCTTAGCTTCGTTCCAGAAGATCAACTTCAAAAGCTGCGTGCAAACGGAGCAGCAGGTGAGATCCTGGGGAGGTTTTACACGATGGATGGCCAACCCATCTCGACCAGGTACGACGATCGTACGCTCGGCATCTCCCTCGCTCAACTCTGCAATATCCCCAATGTCATTGCGATCGCGCATGGACCCAATAGGTGCATTCCATGCTGGGTGCACTCCGTACAGGTTGTCTCAACGTTCTCATTACAGACCGGTGGACCGCTGAAGCCGTGTTGGTGAAAGCCGACCTCGATGTGGCAACCTTACGATACTTCGATCAGGAGAGAACATCGTGAAAATCGAACATCTACGCGTCCAAGTCCTGGAAACTGCCCAGCAGATGGTACGGGACGGCCTGGCGTACGGCTCAGGCGGCAACATCTCTGCCCGGGACCCGGACAGCGGACTGATCGCGATCACCCCAAGCGCCATCGAGTACACCCACATGACCCCAGGTGACATCGTCGTGATAGACAATTTCGGCAAGAGCATCGAGGGGAAGTGGAAGCCGACCAGCGAGACTCCGATGCATACAATTTTCTACCGGGAGCGGGAGGACGTCGGAGCCGTCGTACACACCCACGCACCCTACGTCTCGGTCTTCGCGATCAGCGGCGAGCGCATCCCGATGGTAGTCACCGAATCAGCGCTCTGTATTGGTGCGCCGGTCGAAGTCGCTCCGTATGCCAGGCCAGGGACCGAAGAACTTGCGACGATTGTGCTCAAAACGATGGGCGCGGGAGTGTCGGTTGTCATGGCGCAGCATGGCATGATCGCTGTCGGACAGGATCTGCATGCTGCCTACGGAACGACGATCGCCACCGAAGTATCTGCCCGGTTGACCATCATGGCGCGCTCTGCTGGCATGCAGCCGCTCACACTCGACCTGGCTGAGGTTCAACAACTGCGCCAGCTTTACCTTGAGCACTACCATCCAACGGGGGCGTGAACACCCTATCACGCGAGCAGCAGGCCAGGAACCATCGAAAGGAGCCATGAATATGAATTCGGCATTGATGCGGGCAGTCCTATTCCTCGGACCGGGTGAGCTTGAGCTTCGCGAGCTGCCCATCCCCGAACCAGGACCCGGGGAACTCCTCGTCCGGGTGCGAGTTGCGACGACTTGCGGGACGGACGCAAAAACCTACCGCCGAGGGCACCACCTCATGGTGCCGCCTTCGCTCTTCGGGCATGAATTTGCCGGGGAGGTCATGGCTGCCGGGGAGGGAGTTGAACGCTTTAAGCCCGGCATGCGGGTCGTACCGCACAACTCCGCTCCTTGCCAGACATGTTATTACTGCAAACATGGTCAGGAAAATCTCTGCGATAATCTACTCTTCAATTTTGGAGCGTTCGACAGAATATGCCATCATCCCGGCGCCCATCGTCCGGTTAAACACCTTCGAAATCCCGCAAGATTTGAGCTTCGCTGAGGCCTCCTTGCTTGAACCCCTCGTATCGGTCATGCACGGCCAGCGCGTGATCCAGATCCAACCCGGTGAGCATGTGGCCATCATCGGGGCCGGCGGCCCGATCGGCTTGATGCACTTGCAGATGGCAAGGTTAAGCGGCGCAGCACAGGTCATCGCCGTCGATTTGAGCGAGGCGCGGCTCAAGGTCGCTGCTAAACTTGGCGCCACGGCGACGATCAACCCCGCGAAGTCGATCCGGTGGAAACGATCAAGGAACTCACTTCCGGCCGTGGCGTGGATGTCGCCATTGAATCAGCCGGCGCGAAAGAAGCATGGCAGACTGCGGTTCAATCCGTTCGGAAAGGCGGCAGGGTGCTGTGGTTTGGCGGGTTGAAAGGCGGGACACCGATCGAGCTTGATACGCATTGGATCCACTATGGAGAGCTGACGCTGCACGGCACCTTCCATGGCACACCGCTCGACGTGCACAAATCCTTCGAGCTGATCAAGCACGGTGTTATAGATTGCAAATCCTTGATCTCCGGCGAGGCTCCGCTGGCCGGCGTGGAAACTGCGCTCCAGCAAATGATTGCCGGTGAAGTCGTAAAAGTGGCCATCATCCCCGATGCAGCTGCGTAGATGATTGCGAGCGATAAGGAGGCCGCAGGATGAGCATTCCGACGGGTACAATGCGCGTCGCGATGTACTACAAAAACGATGACATCCGGATTGAAGAAAGCCCGATTCCACACATTGGTCCGGGTGAAATCCTGGTTCAAACCATGGCTTGCGGACTGTGCGGCGGCGAGACGATGGAATGGTACCTGGCCTCACGCGCCCCCAAGGTCCTGGGTCATGAGCCGACCGGTGTCGTCGCCGCGGTGGGGGATGAGGTCGATAAATTCGCGGTCGGGGATCGCGTCCATGTTCATCACCATGTGCCTTGCATGTCCTGCCACCACTGCCATCGCGGCCGGTATACGCTGTGTGAAGCGTTCTCCAGATCCAACCTCGATCCCGGGGGGTTTGCAGAGTACTTCCGGGTGCCAGCCGATATTGTCCGTTTCGACACCCTCCTCCTCCCTCCCGAGGTAAGTTTCGAGGCTGGAACGATCATCGAGCCCATGGCCTGCACCCTTAAAGGGATCCGCCAAACCCCCCTCCACCCGGGTGATACGGTTGCTGTTCTCGGGCTTGGTTTCATGGGCATGTGCTACCTTGAGCTGCTATCGATCTCGCATGCTGGAAAAATATTCGCGATCGATTTCAGCGACTGGCGCCTCGAAAAAGCCTTGGCACTCGGTGCAACCCACGCGTTGAACGCGGGACAAAATGATCCGTCCGAAAGCCTGCGGGATCTGAACCGCGGGCGTGGCGCTGATGCCGTCTTTGTCGCTGCGCCGACGATCCAGGCCTGGGAATCGGGCCTGGCGCTGACCGAACGCGGCGGGCAGCTCCATCTGGGGGCTCCCCCCTCCCCGGGAGTCCTCTGGAACGTTGATGCGAACGCCCTCTATTTCAGCGAGGTCCAGATTAATTCCACATACTCCGCGCACCACGTGGATACGCAATCTGTCCTCGATCTGCTGGAATCAGGTAGGTTGGATGCACATGCGCTCATCACCCACCGCTTCGGTTTGGACGGCGTGCAGGAAGCCATCCAGCTTCTCCTGGAAGCAGACAAGTCTTTGAAGTCTTTGATCTATCCTGCCGGCTTGCCTGAAGGATAAAAGGAGATCTGCCTTGACCCCTGGAAGCGTTCATCTCACATGGACGGGCGACCAGCAGTACGTCGGGACCGACAGCGGGCGCCATTCCATCGTGATTTCTTCTCATGACGAGCGAAACCACACTGGCATGCGCCCTTCCGACCTGCTCCTGCTTGCCCTGGCCTCCTGCAGCGCGGTACGATGTGGTCAGCATCTTGCAGAAGAAGCGCCTCGATCTCCGCTCGCTTAGCGTTGAAGTAACAAGCGAACAGGAGGCCGACCCACCCTGGACCTTCCGCCGCATCCATCTCCTATTTCGCGTGCAGGGTAAAGATTTATCGAAGAAGGATGTGGACCAGGCGATTAACCTGTCTTTGACAAAGTACTGCTCGGTCGCTTCTACAATCTCGGGTGAGGCTCGAGATTACCTTTGCTTCCGAAATCAATCTGGATTGATGGTCGGATGGCCTGCAACGTCGCTCGCCTATCTGCCAGGCACCGGGGCTGGCCCAGCCAGGCCCTGATGATAAAATTGTCTTCACCCAATCCTCGGTGGGTTCATCCAGTCGACCGTAGCCATCCATCCATTCCAGGCTTCATAGCCAGATTACGAGGATACATCCATGAAATCTCTCCGGCTTACAGTTGACCATCCAGTCGGCCTTCATGCCCGGCCGGCAGCACGCTTCGTCCAGGCTGCCACAGCGTTCAAATCCAAGATCACTGTCGCCAACGCAACCAAGAGCAGCGCACCGGTTGACGCCAAGAGCATCTTGATGGTGCTCACGCTTGGTGTGCACCAGGGTTTCGAGATCGTCATCGAGGCAGAGGGCGAGGATGAAAACGAAGCCATCGAAGTGCTTAGGCGCTCGTCGAAGACAACTTCGGGGAGTAAATGGCGGCCATCACCAGGCCATATTTGTTGAGCCTTCACCGGGCCGTACGGATACAGGGAGAGGGGTGATCTATGCCGACATATGCAGGTGAGCAAACATTCGAAGATCTGAACGCAGATGATGTGTTCCAGGCAGTGGTGCGCGCTCTGCCAGAATTTGGATACACGGTCTGGAAAACCCGTCCGATCGGCTGGTTGATCATGGCAAATCGTGACCTCCAGCAGGGAAAAGTGAACGCAACCGTAGCCATTCGCCCTGGCGCAGGCGCCGTCCTCAACCTATCGCTGGCTTGCGATACCCTCTCCCTGGAGGAACTCCAGGATTATCACCAGGCATTGTTGTCCAAAATTTCCACCCGGCTGGCTTAGGTTCCACAGGGCACTCAACATGGCCAAACCGATGAAACGAAAGACAGCGCGCTCAAACCTTGCGAACCTTGGACGCAGCATCTTGGGGAAAGAAATAGGCGCCCTGCAGGCATTGGAGGGGCAGCTTGACTGGGAGATCCTCGAACGTGCTCTGGACATGCTTTTGGCCTGTGATGGGACGATTTGGGTCACGGGTGCCGGGACCTCTGGCACGATCGCCCGGCGTTTCGCACATACGTTGACTTGCTCCGGTCTGCCGGCAGCGTTTCTCGATCCCGGTCAAGCACAGCATGGATACGCGGGTATCCTGCGTCCGCGAGATCTCCTGCTGGGATTTTCGCGAGGGGGCGAGACGGACGAAGTCAATCACCTGCTTGCCATCGCGCAATCTAAGCAAACCGCAGCAATCTCCATCCTCGAAAACGCCACCTCTCCCATGGCAGGTCTCAGTACGCTCGTCATTCAGTACTCCATGGCACCCGAGCTGGATGCTGAAGGTTTCATCCCCTTCTCCAGCACCCTGGCGCAGGCTGCGATCGGAGATTTGCTTTGCGCTGGCGTCCTGCAGGCAAGGGGCCATTCGGATCAGGTTTTTTCAAGCCTCCACCCGGGCGGCGCAGTAGGCAAACGCTTATCGACAGCTGCTCCTACACGCAGCGGACCTGCCCGGGATCTGAGCGCCTTACGCGGTCTTGTGATCGATATGGACGGGGTCTTGTGGCATGGCGAAGCCCCGCTTCAAGGACTGGCTCAATTCTTCCAAACGCTGGAAGCCCTGGACATCAAGTACGTCCTCGCAACAAACAATCCTTCCAAGCGACCGGAAGAATTCGCAGGAGAAAGCCCGCCGTTTCGGGATCCAGGTCGACGCAGGGGATGTGGTCACCTGCGTTCAAGCTGTACAGCAATATCTGCAAAAGAATTATCCCCAGGGTAGCCGTGTGCACGTTATCGGTGAGCGTGCCTTAAAGGAGCAGGTCGAGGAAGCCGGTTATGAACTCGCCGACGACGATGTCGTCGCGGTCGTGGTCGCGCTCGAACGCGGGCTATCGCATGGGACGTTCAAGCGAGGAACGCTGCTCATCCGGGGAGGTGCGGAATTCATCGGGACCAACGCTGACCCATCCTACCCTACCGAGGAAGGCTTTGTGCCCGGGAGCGGCATGATGGTGATCGCCCTGGCTGCAACTTCCGCCACGCAGCCGGTCATCATGGGTAAACCCGAGCGGGCGATCTTCGATCTGGCCTTGACGAAACTGGGGTTATCCGTAGATCAGGTTGCCTCGGTCGGCGACCGTTTGGATACGGATATCGAGGGTGGCAAGCGGCTGGGAATGCAAACCGTCCTGCTCTTGACCGGGATCGCCTCCGAAGCCGACATTCAGTCCAGTAAGACGAAGCCAGATTGGGTGTTCAGTGATTTGGAGGAATTCGCCGCCGCGCTGAGGGCCTAGCCATCTGATGCCGCCAGGGCGCTTGCCCGTAATCGGCTGATGGCCTGCGCTGGCTCGCGGTCTCCCCAAATGGCGCGGCCAGCGACGAGAACCGTCGCCCCGGCCCGAACGCACTGGTCGGCGTTCCCGGGATGGATCCCGCCATCTACTTCAATCTCGATTGCCCTGCCCGCACAATACGCCCGCACCTGCTCGATCTTCTCCAGCAAACCCGTCATCAACCCAGCCCCCGCACCTTCCGGTTCTGCCATCATCAGGAGCACCACGTCCAATTCGTCCAGTACGGGCTGGATGGCTTCGACAGCTGTCGCAGCATTGAACGCCAAACCAGCCCGTACCCCCAACCCTTTGAGCATCGCAAGCGCCCGGTATGGAAAGCGCGTCGATTCAAACTGCACCGTGACAATGTCCGCCCCGGCCTCGACCACCTGCTGGAACATAGCCTCGGGCCGGTCGACCTCCAGGTGGACATCGAAGGGCAATCGCGAATGCGACCGCAGGTCGCGGATTGTCTTCGGACCAAAGGATAGGTTGGGGATGAAGACCCCGTCCTCGATATCGAAGTGCAGCCAATCGGCCCCGCCTGCCTCGGCTAACTCGACGGCTTTGGCCAGGTTGCTTTGATCCGCAGCGGCGATCGAGGGAGCAATCTTGATCAATGCCTAGCCCCGGCTCAAATCAAGCGTGGCATCGAAGGCCGTTGCAGTATGAACAAGCAAGTCAATCGAGGCCTCGATATCGGATAAATCTCCACCTCGAGCGGGGCGTGGGTGTACCGGATCGGGACTGCCAGAGAAGCTGTGGGCACGCCCTCCGGGGTGAGGAGCTGGCTGAAGGCAGCATCGGTAATGATGCCGATCAACACCTCGCGCTGTAATGGGATCGCATGTTGCCGGGCTGTATTCTCGATGAAGCGGCGCAAGAATGGGTTCGGGATCAAACCGCCCAGCGTCCCCCTTCCGTGGAATTCATACAAGCCAACCGCAGGACCCCCCCCGAGTTTCATACCGGAAAGATGGGTGAGCTCTGGCGTGTCGCAGGCGATTGTCACATCGAGGCAGATTGCCGCATCTGGGTGGTATTTCTGAAAGACTGGCCAGACCCCGCGAACGTTGAAACTCCTCCTGGACGGAAGCCGCCAGGTGGACCGTCGCCTTCGGGCGATTGGCTGCAAGACGCCTCCAAGACCTTGATCAGCTGCAAGCAGCCAATGCGATTATCAAGCGTTTTCGATGCCACGCGCTGCCCGGCCAACCGGATCATCCCCGGCCGGTAGGCGATCATATCTCCCACCTGGATCCCCAGCTCCTGCACTTCCTCGCTCGTGGCGCAACCGACATCCACGTACATTTCCAGTCTGCTGGGGACGGTAAATTTCGCTTCCGCAGGCGTGACATGGTGCGAGGTCGTCCCCACCAGGCCGGGCACACGGTTGCCTGCCTCGGTAATGACCTCAACTGCTGTCGCGAGCAGGCTTTTTTCCGGGACGCCGCCCACCCGTTCGAAGCGCAGAAAGCCATCCGGTTCGATCTTGCGCACGATCAACCCGAGTTCATCCATGTGGGCGAAAATGAGCAAATGCGGTTGGTCGGGATCACCCTGCAGGCTGGCGACGACGTTTCCAAGGCGGTCCACCTGAACATCGTCGGCAAGGGGGGTAAAGGCCTCGCGCATCATCTTGATGAGCAGCGTCTTCACGACCGGAGAGTGCTGGCGTCGACGTCAATCGCTCCAGGATAGCCAGAGTATCGCTCATCGTCTGCTGCTCCTCAGCTGCGAGCCGTGGATGCGGCTCGCATGAAAGCCTTCGCCCGGTCAGGATCAACCGGGTTCCAGGTGTAGCCATCGACCTTGAGGCTCGAACCCACGATGGCACCATCGGCTACCTGGAGGAAATTGGCGATGTTCTCAGCCCGGGCACCGGTGTTTAGCAGGACAGGCATCTCCTCCCCCACTGCCTCCTTCGCCTGCTCTACCCACGCCAGATCGGGTTCTGTCCCCGCCATAGGCCCCACGATGAGGATCGCATCGGGCACTGACGATACAGCCAGGCTGCGAGCTCGTTCGGCGACGGTGCGGGTGCCCAGGGGAGAGGCAAATTCGGGTGTGATGTTCATATACACCTGTACATGCTCCGCGTCCAGCTTCCGCCGATAGCGCAGCAATTCAGCCGCGTTCGGGCTCCAGAACCCCATGTCACTTTCATACAATCCGCTTGCCACTTCACGCATGAAGGAGGCGCCGGTGGCTGCTGCAACAGCCATTGCTGCACGTGGATCCCACATCAGGTCTACGCCGAAGGGCAGGCCCTCTGGCCTGCATTCGGTGACGACCCGTGTCATGGCGGCAACCGCCTCCATACCCCACTTCGAATGCGTAGGGTCTATCATCTTCATTGCAGAACAAGATGCCGTCGACCTTGGCTGCCAGGAGATGTTCGACGTCCCTGCGCACCCAGCTGACGAGTGCATCCGGTCCACCGCTAAAGTCGTAGCGAGGCGTCCCTGGCAGTGCAGGCAGGTGTGCCATGGCAATGATTGGTTTGGATTGGCCAAACAATTCGCGCAATCGAGTCGTCAACTTGTCCCTCCGTGCCCCATGTCCGTGCTTTTCGGGTCGATCCAGCCCGTCTTCACCTCCAAGCACCAACAACCGTCATGGAGTCAAAGACAACGGTCGTGCCTTGTGGGCACGACCGGATTATAAACTGTGAGCTGCCGCCAACAAAATGTGTGCGGGCGCCGCAACCGTTGAGGGGATCGTTCAGCTTCCAGCAGCGGTGGCCGCTTTAGGAAGAACGCACCCGAACCGAGACGATGCGCAGATTTTCGGAGGCGTTTGTGAGCAGGCCAATCATTTCGGCACAGGCAAGCCGCAGGTGGACCAGGATCCCTTCCTCACGGAGCGAGATCCAGTGGTCCATGCGCATGGCCTCGAGGATATGCCTTTCAGCACGTTGGACACATTGCAGAGTGGCTGAGAAGACCAACAGCATTTGGGTGCGGCCTTCTGCCGGAGAGTTCGAGCAAGCTGACGATGCGATCCATTAAGCCCAGGATCACTTCATCTTTACCATCCGGCAAGAGGTTTGACTCACCCCGCACACGCTGCACCAATACCCTTAGTTGGGATTCGTCTGACCATTTCTTCACGGTGCGCCTTCCCTTCCTGTTCAATACCAATACAAACGCCCAACCGATTAATAAATTATCCACCAACATGGTCCGGTTGGAACTTTCTATGTCCTTTCAATTACATATAGCTGGAGGATTATAGCCGCGCAGCAAGCGTCTTCCGGAAGTCTCATCGAACGCTCATTTTCTATGTTGCGGTCTGGATTCAATCCGTGGAAAGGAGCAATCGCGTGAGCCTTGGGTTTAAAGTATCTTCAGCCGCTGGACGAGGGATTCTATGTCTTCCGACCCAAACAGGCCCGATCCCAAGATGAGCACATCAGCCCCGGCGTCGACGAGCGCTGGCGCGTTCGATAACCGAATCCCGCCATCCACGGCGATTGGGGTGCTAACGCCTGCCTGATCTAAGCGCTTCCTCGTCGCTGCCACCCAGTCGATCACCCCATCCCGCATCGCCTGGCCGCCGAATCCCGGGTCAACCCCGAGCAGGAGGAGCAGATCAACCTCTTCGAACAGCTCCAGGATGGAATCCACCGGGGTGAGTGGCAGCAGACCGAGACCAACCTCAGCCTGGCGCTGGCGAATCCTCTGGAACGCCACCTGTGGATTCCGGCATGTGTCGTGCTGAACGATGATCACTTGAGCTTGGAATTCCTGGAACGCTTCCAGGACATAATCGGGGTTATCAAGCTCGAGATGGACCTCAAATGGAAGCTCTGTTAGCGTTGAGAGCGCTTCGAGGTGGTAAGGTGCGAGTGCCAGGTTAGGGACATAATGGCCGTCCATGAAATCCACATGGAACCGATCCACACCCGCCGCCTGCGCCCGCAGCAGGTCATCACCCATCTGTGCGAAATTTGCCCCCAGAAGGGATGCGCTAACTTGTGCCAAAGCAGTCCATTGCTCGTCTCTCCTTAACCATCTGAAGCGTGGGCATGGCGTTCGATTTGATTAAGGAAATTGCTCCCGGAGGATAGCTGCGATTTTCTCAGCCGCTTGCCCGGGATCTGGCTGGGCGGTGATCCCACGGCCGACCACGACTGCGTACAGCGGCACGGAGCAGAACATCGGGATTGTCTCTGAAGTTAATCCGCCCGCAATCATGACCTCGATCCCGCTCTCATGAAATCGCGATAAGGTCGGCGCAGTCTTTTTCACCCCAGGCCGCGCCGCCCGTGACTTCTTCGTCAATGCTGCGGTGAACCAGGACAAGATCCACACCCAGTGATTTGAGTTCGGTGCAGCGGACCTTAATATCACGTATGCCTGTCAGGTCGACGACGCAGCGCCTACCCCGTTCACGGGCGACGCGTTGGACTTCGCGGATCGTTGCAAGGGTTGTGACACCGGAGGCGACAGTGAAATCTGCTCCGGCATCGAATGCAAGCCCGGCTTCGAATGCCCCGACGTCCGTCGATTTCATGTCGGCGTAGATGAGCTTATCGGGATGCTCGGATCGCAGGCGGCGGACGACCTCCAGTCCGACCGATTTGATGAGTGGGGTTCCGGCCTCCAGGATATCCACCCAGGGTGCGACAGAGCCTCGCCGCCTGTAAGGCTGGTTCCATTTCGGCGTAGTCGAGGGCAATCTGGAGTTTGCAAGGCATTCGCGCCTCCGTGGAGTGTGAAATACTACACAACCCCGAGATGCTACCTTCACCGCCCTTGACTGTCAAGCATTGGTTCAGGCGTCGTGCAGAACCAGGACGGTCGACTAAACTTGTCATGACATCCAAACTGGCTCACCCTCTCCCGCAATCATAAAATTATGGAGAGCTCAAATTTTGTGAGGAATGCCATGAATGCTGTTGCAAGACAAATCTACAACAGAATCGATTCGGGACTGCTTGGTATGGGTGAACATCTTCCTGCCAGCGCCGACCTCATGCGTACCTATGACTGTGATAAAGCCTCTCTAGATGAGGCCATCGGTGACCTAATCTATGAGGGGCTGCTCGAACGCAATCCCGCCAACCGCCTCGAAATCCGGGTCCCGAAGCATCCGCTATGGGGTACGATCCGGGGAAACCACAGCCTTACAAAAGAAGCGCTCCGCAGGGGCGTCGAGCCTGGCACCGTCATCCTGAAATTCGAGACGGTCGCATGCTGGCCCGTCGTCCAGACGCGTCTACAACTCGAACCAGGAGATGAAGTTGTCATCATGGAGCGTCTAAGGTTGGCAGGGGAGCAGCCGGTCTCGTTGGAGTTTTCATATTATCCGGCCAAACTCTATCCCGGCATAACGAAGGAGATGTTCTCTGGAGGTGGTGAGGCTCAATCTTCCTTCAAGGTCATGCAAGACAAGTTCAATCTCATGCCAGATCGAGCCGAGGACGAGGTTACCGTAGCTGCGATTGAGGGACGGGAAGCCGCACTGCTTCATGTTGAACCGGGCACCCCTGTTCTCATCCGCTTCCGGTTGACGCTCACGAAGCAGGGCGTGCCGATCAAAGGCTCGCACGCGATCTACCTCTTCAAAGCAGGATATACGCTACCAATCTGACCTTGATAGGTTTTCAGGTTCTACGCAATCTCCTGGAGGAATCCCCGTGCCCAATCAAAATCCACTTCCACCTTTGACCGCTGAAAGGATCGCAAAGCTGATCGACCACTCGCTCTTGCAGCCCCAACTGGACCGGTCGGAGCTTGAGCAAGGGATCCGGGACGCACTGAAGTACAACATGGCAGCTGCCTCCGTAAAACCCTGTGATGTCACCCATACCGCACGCTTACTCCGAAACAGCGATGTGGTAACCGGGACCGTCATCGGCTTTCCACATGGGGCGAACACGACCGATGTCAAAGTCTATGAAGCCATCCAGGCCATCAAAGACGGCGCCGGCGAACTCGACATGGTCATGAATATTGGCCTGTTCACCTCGGGTGATTTCGATGCGGTTGTAGCGGACATCCACGCCGTTGCCGACGCTGCCCACGAAAAATCTGTGACTTTAAAGGTCATCTTCGAGATTCACTACCTGGACAGGGATGGGATTATCCGCGTGTGCCAGATTAGCGAGAGAGCCGGCGCAGATCATGTAAAGACCTCCACCGGGTATGCCCCAACTGGGGCTTCGCTCGAAGCGGTGCGGCTGATGCGTGAGACCTGCGGACCGCAGGTCAAGATCAAGGCTGCTGGAGGGATCCGCACGCTTGATGACGTTTTTGCATACCACGCAGCCGGAGCTGATCGCATCGCCACCAGAGCATCCGTCTCGATTCTGGAAGAAGCTTTGGCCAGAGGGTTGTAGATTCCCATAGGTAGTTGGCGGCGGGTATGTCCTCAGGGCTTGGCAGATCCCGCCAGGAGATTGCTGAGAAATGACGAAACCAATCGCGATGAATTCTGTTCAGCGGATGCAGGCTCTCTACGAACGCAAATCTCTCGACAAGGTGCCCTTCATCCATCGCGGGTATGGCTTCTGTGCGAAGAATGTCGGCTACGCACTGGCCGATATTTACGAAGATCCAGTGAAAAGCTACGACGCACAGATAAAGACCGCCGAACAGTACGATTCTGATGGCTCTCCCTTCTACACTTTTGTCTCGTACTGGCGCGTGGGAATTCGGCGGGGACGTTGCCTGGCCGGATGATCGCTTTGGCTCAGGCCCTAGCATTTCCAAACGTCCGGCAGACAGCCCTGAAAGCCTTCTTGAGCTCAAGCAACCCGACATCCATACTGCAGGTTCAATACCGAGGATGTTGGAATTCGCACATCTCCAGGCCAGTCATGGTACGCAAGTAGCCTTCATCTGCGGCAGCCCCTTCACACATGCCGCCAATTTGGCCGGGGTCGATAAATTCTTGATGTGGACGATCCAGTACCCGGAGGCCGTAAAGCATGCGCTTCGCGTGATGACGGATCACATCCTGGAAGTCGCCAGGCTGTTCATCAACACGTTCGGGCAGGGGGAGGTCCTTGCTCGATCCGCTGCTCCAACAGACGGTCTGCTGTCGCCCGACCAGTTCGAAGAGTTCGCATTGCCCTACCTAATCGAACTTCACACTGAAGTCCTCCGGATGGGTGCCAGCAGCATTTACTGCCACATCTGCGGCGATCAGAACCACCTCCTTCGTCATTGGCAGCAGGTCCCCTTTGGAAATCCTGGCATGCTCAGCTTCGGCCAAGAGGTCGATTTGCTCGACGCCGCTAACGCATTCCCTGATCAGATCATCGCCGGAAACGTCGATCCACAAATCATCCATCATGGGACCCCGGGTGCGATCGAGCGTGCCTGCAGGAAGCGCTTGAGAAAGGGATGCAGATCAAAGGAGGGTACGCCCTCATGGGAGGATGCGCAACTGCCCTCGACAACCCTTCCCTACAACATCTTCTTGATGAAACAAGCCCGTGATCGATATGGTTTGTACGCATGAAAGGCTACCCGCCGTTCCGCTCACTCGCGTAGCAAGTTTGATCCGGTGGAGAGAAAGCTCCGGTACAAATCGATCAATGCATTAAACCTCTGATCCGCCTGACTGAAATCCAGCTCCCTCATCTCCTCGCCTGGGATGGCGGCACAGATCATCCCGGCTGCCTTCGCCGCGGCCACACCGGCCGGCGAATCCTCGATCGCCAGGCATGCCCCCGGCTGGATCCCCATCTCCCCCGCAACGGCGAGATAGACATCCGGCGCAGGCTTGCCCGCAGCAACCCGGTCGCTCCCCCAGACGCTTTCCAGGAATATCCCTCACGCCAATCGATGTCACGATTCGATCCACGTACGACTGCGGGCTGTTGGAGGCAACACCCATGCGAACCCCACGCCCCTTGGAACCAGCGCATCAACTCGAGCAGCCCATCCCGAGGCTGGACCCGCTCCGCCATCACCTCTGTGCGCAATGCCCAATATTCCTGGAGCAGGTCAAGCGGGCGAACCTCGAGCCCATAGGCTTCGATGAAGATCTCGACCCCCCTGATCGGCTCCAACCCGATCACCCTCCGGTAGACCTCGGGGCTCGGAACGACCCCGAACGACGCCAGTGTCGTCCGCCAGACCTCGAGCGCGATCGGCTCGCTGTTTATCATCAAGCCATCCAGGTCGAAGATGGCGGCACGAATGCCCATCGGGTTGGATGGACAAACATGGCTCCTTTCACTGCGGCTGAGGACACACGTAATGTGGTACCTCAGCCTCATCACCCGAGCCGAGGCTACGAGACCTGCATCACCGCAGCGGGTGAACCTGGGCATCAAATCGATGGCGGATCTCGCGCTGCGGAGCAGGTATCTCGATCCCCTCCTCGTTCAACCGGGCGTAGATCGCCGTATTCACACGATCAAACATGCGCCGGGTATCCTCGTACGAGTCCAACCACCAACGGACACGAAAGACCATCGCCGAATCACCGAACTCGAGAAACAGCGCCTCGACCGGGTGATCGGCCAGCACGCCCTCGACCTTTTCCACGGCTTCAATGATTGTGCGGCGGGCATGCTCAACATCCGTTCCATATCCCACGCCAATATGAATCTGGATCCGGTACATCGAATCAGGGTAGGAATGGTTGACGATCAGGCTCTTGCCAATGATGGAGTTGGGGATGATCACCATGCGATTGTCACGCGTCCGGATGCGCGAGCTGCGCAGACCGACATCGACGACATCCCCCCACGTGTCCAGGTCCTGGATCTCGATCCGATCCCCGATCCGGAACGGCCGATCGACCATGATGACAAACCCGGCCAGCGTATCCGAGAGCGTCTCCTTCGCCGCAAGCGCAACGGCCAACGAGCCAACCCCCAGCGTCGTCACGAGCCCGGTGACATCGACCTGGTAGTGATCAAGCAAGATGATCCCAAAGATGAGCGTCATCAGGATTAAGGCAATCCGCCGGAAGAACGGCACCATCTGTTCGTCAAGCTGCGTATCGGTGCTTGGCGCCACATCAGTGGCGTACCAGTGCAGCAGCCCACTGATCAAACGGGCTGCAGTTACGAAGATTGCCAGGGAATAAAGCCCGTAGAACAAGTTGTCCGATGCTGGCCCGAAGGATTCCGGCAAGAAATCCAGCCGCTTCAAACTGATGATCGAAGGCGATGATGACTGCCAGCAGGTACAAGGACGGGGTCAGCGCCTGCATCAACGCGTCATCCAGGTTCGTCCGGGTTCGCTCGATGATCCATCCAAGCACACGCTGTACGAAGAAACGGATGATGCGCCTTCCGACGATTGCTGCCGCCAATACGATCAGAAGCGACCACCCAACATCGATCCACTGTGCAGGATCTAATCCTAAGAAATCCATCTCAACCTCTCCTTCGTGTTTATCGGATGCCGTACCTGGCGGCCTTCTTGGAGCTTCCAAACAAGGGCGCACAAGTTAGCACAGATGAAGATATGCCGCTGAGATCAGGCGGAGAGCCTACCCGCGACCCGTCCTTGAGAAAGGCCTGGAAACGCTGACGCAAGCGGATCGCCCGGTCCCACCCAGAATAAAAGACTGCGCGTGGATCGGCAATCTACCGCCCCGGCATGCATGGGTTTCGATAACAGCTGGAAGATGCTGGATTGATCCCGGAACGGGATGGACATACGATCGAGAGAAAGCCTGTCCTACCCCTCGTCGCTGTCTTCATCACCTGGTTCAGAGATCGCCGCCTCTAGATCATCCGAGAGCTTCGCCAGGCGTTCGTTAACCTGCTGCAGCACATCGATCAGCTCGACGCGAACTTTGTCCGCAAGTTCGCCCGTGCGCACACGTTCCGCGATTTCGTCAACTTCCTGGCGGAGCTTCTGGGTTGCAGGCTCATCAGAGAGGTCTTTTGCTGCCTGGGCAATCGCATCTCCGACCTTGGACAACCCGCTCTGCACTTCGCTGCTCACTCGCTTGCGTTCCTCGCTCTCCCATGCTCCCTGGATCACGGAGCGCAAGTTGCCGCCCAACCTGTCGAATTCCTCTCGCAGGGGGTCCTTCTTCAGGGGGTCTTCAGTCATCGGGTTCTCCTTTGAAACAGTATGCACATTCCGATTGTGGAACTGCAATCGCATTCGACGTCCGCTTCTTCGAGTATACTCCACCCGGTTTGCGCCTTAACCGCACGAAGTTCGGAGCCCTCAGGATGCAGATAATCGAAACCTCAAGCGAAAATCGTGAGCAGGTTGAGGCTTTCCTCTCCCTGCCACACCGCCTATACCGCAAGGTTTTGTCCGCAGGTGGAATATGAACGGGATCAAGCTCGACCTCCAGGATGTGGAAGCTTTGAACGAGGTGAGCGAGACCCTGAACCGGGCCGTGGACCGAAATTCAGCGCTCCAATCCGCCCTGGACAAACTGCTGGAAATCATGCAGCTCGAGACCGGCTGGGTCTTCGTACGAAAACTCCGGGGGAAGAAGAAATCAGGCTCCCCAGTCTATACGCTTGCCGCCAGCTCGAACCTGCCTGCCGCGATCGCCGCCTCGCGAACCGACGCATGGAAGGAGACCTGCGATTGCCAGGAGATGTGCGAACGCGGGGATCTCACCGGGGCATACACCGAAATCCACTGCAGCCGGCTGGCCGAGCTGGATCACAGCCTGCAGGTGCATGCGACCGCCCCGCTCCGGCTGGGTGAGGAAGTGCTCGGGATCTTGAATATCGCCGCCAGGGATTGGGAAAGTTTTACCGAACGAAATCTGGCCATTCTCACCCGCGCCGGCGAGATGATGGGCACAGCACTCGAACGGGCCGGGCAGTATGATGCTCTCCGCAGCCGGCGCATGCAGGAACAAAGCGCGCTGCTCGAGCTCTCGAACAAACTGCTCGGCAGGGGGGAACTGCACGAAGTGGGTGACTTGCTGGTCGAGGAAGCCTGCCGCTTGCTGCGGATGAATGCGGGTGCGTTGCTGCTCATCGATCAAACCCAGGAGGCGTTTGTCTTTCAGTCCTCTACGGGCTGGCTCGAGGATCCCATCCAAGCGGGGCACCTCGTCCCGCTCGGCACCCAGTCGGGTCCAGAACTGGTGCTCGAATCGCAGGTCCCGCTGGTGGTGCACGACCTGGAGGCGGACGACCCCACGCATTGGGCTCCCACGTGGATCCGGTCAGAAGGTTTTCGAGGGCATGTCGTCGTCCCGCTCATTTCGGAAAACGTATCGATCGGCGTGCTCGTGCTGGATACCCGTACCCCGCGCAAGTTCGAGGACGACGAGCTGCGCTTCCTGCAGCTGCTCGCCAACCAGGGGGCGATCGCCGTCGACCGCGCCCGTCAACGTGAAGAGGAAATCGAGCGCCGCAGGATGGAGCAGGAGCTCCAGGTCGGCCGCAGGATCCAACTCAGCCTGCTTCCGGAGTCCGCTCCGCAAGTGCCGGGTTGGTCGTTTGCCGCACGCAACCTGGCCGCGCGCGAGGTTGGCGGTGATTTCTACGATTTCTTCTGGCTGCCAGAACCCTCCCGCTCGCTTGGGCTCGTCATCGGAGATGTTTCGGGCAAGGGCGTGCCGGCCGCGCTGTTGATGGCCGTCAGCAGGACAACGATCCGGTCCACGGCCCTCAGTGGACGACCGCCCTCCAAGGCCCTGGTCCGGGCGAATGAACTCATCCTGAAAGACACCCGCACCGATTTGTTCCTGAGCACATTTTATGCCTCCCTGGACGTCGGCGATGGGACGCTGACCTATGCTAATGCCGGGCACAACCGGCCGCTTCACCTGAAGGGCGCTTCCAGGGAATGCGAGGAATTGGAGAGCGCGGGGATTGTGCTCGGGGCGTTTGATCAAATCTCGCTCGAGGAGCGGTTGGTCAAGCTGCAACCTGGCGATTTGGTGCTGTGTTATACCGACGGGGTGACGGAAGCCATCGATCCACACCAGCGTCCGTTCGGATTGGGCAGATTGAAGGAATCCCTGCTGGAACACAGGACAAAATCGACCCCGACCCTGCTCCAGGCTATCCTGGATGACGTCGAAGCTTTCAGCGAAGGGGAACCCCAGTTCGATGACCTGACGCTGCTGCTCATCACGCGTGACCCTCTCCAGTGATAAACTGCATCCCGGCCAGTCGAACGTCGGCCACCTAGCCTATCCTGGCTCCCCACTCAATCGTGCGCCGGTGTAGCTTGCACAACCCCAAGCCGGAGCGCGATCGCCTCAGCAATCCTGTCCCCGGCGTCCGGCTTCGCGCATTTCGGCGCAGCGGAGCCCGGCTGCGCGCAGGCTTTCCGGGTTCTGCACCCACTGCCGCACAGCCTGGGCTGCAAGCATGGGGTCAGGCGCCCATACCCCCAGTTCATGCTCGATGACAAACTCGACATTGCCATCTTCCTGGCCAGGGAGCCGGCTGTAGAGCACGAGCGGCAGGTGGGCGTTAATGGCCTCCGTGATGGTGCCCGGGCCCGCCTTGGTGACCAGGATATCGGCCGCCCGCATCATCTGCGAGATGCGCTGTTCGAACCCGTAGATGAAGACTGGAATCTTCCAGCTGAGCCGACCGCAATTCACGTTCGAGTTCCTGATTGCGGCCGGCCACGACCGCCAGGCCGAACTGGCAATCCAACCCGGCGATAGCACGCGCGGTCGCCGAGAGCGGTCCCATGCCCTCTCCCTCCCCCACCAGCAGGATCATCGGAACGTCCTGCGGCCAGCCAAGCAGGCGGCGCTGTTCCTCACGCCCCCGGACGTGCTCCCGAAAACCCGCGCCCGACGGGCAGGCCGGTGACCTCGCACCTGGTTGGGATGGACGCCGTTGCGAATTGCTCTTTCCCGGGCTTCAACCGTTGGCACGAGGGTCAGATCCGCATCCGGGTGATACCAGAGCGAGTGCGTCGATACCAGGTCGGTGACCAGGACGAAGAAGGGCACGGTCGCCTGTTTGCGTGCGTAGCTGTAGGGTGCCACGAGGAGCGGGTGAACCGAAAGCACGAGATCGGCCTCGTGTTCGGCCAACATGCGGCGGACGGCGCGCCGGATATAAGGCCAGCCAGTGCGGTTGATCGCCTTTGCCCTGCGCGGGCCATCGGTCAGGCGGTATCCCATCTCCCACAGCGCCGGGAAGCGGACCAGGTCGGGGTAGAGCGCAGGTAGGCGGTTCAGCGGGCTTGGCGCGTAATCCTTCAACACATCGAGCAATTTAAGCTCGAACTGGGCCGGGTAATTGAGCCTCCAGCGCTTCGGCGACGGCTTCTGCCGCGCTGCGATGACCGCCGCCCGTATCGGAGAATAAGATTAAGACGCGCTTCTTCGGCATGCAAGTCAAGCTTTCCGTGGGTTCCGGCTGTGGGGAGTTACCCTGTATCCAGGCAGCTCTGCAAGGCGGTCAGGATGAGAGCGACATTCTCAGGCTGAGAGGCATACCCCATCAAACCGATCCGCCAGACTTTGCCCTTCAGCTCGCCCAACCCCCCGGCAATCTCAATCCGGTATTCGTCCAGCAGGCGTTTGCGGACGGCATCCCCATCAACACCGTCCGGGATGCGCACCGTCGTCAGGCTTGGCAACCGGTGGGCTTCAGGCACATGCAGCTCGAGCCCCAGCGCCTCCAGACCAGCCCACAGGTGGCGGGCGTTGCGCTCGTGGCGGGCGAAGCGATCTGGCAGGCCTTCCTCGGCGACGATCCGCAATCCTTCATACAACGCGAAGTTCGCGCTGATCGGAGCTGTGTGGTGGTACGTGCGTTCCGTGCCCCAATATTTCTGGATCATGGTCATGTCCAGGTACCAGTTGGCCACCTGCGTTTTGCGCGCCGCGAGCACCTCGATGGCACGTGGTCCGAAGGTGATCGGGCCCAGGCCAGGCGGCACGCTCAGGCACTTCTGCGTCCCGCTGTAGCAAATATCGATCGCATTTTCATCAACATCGACCGCAAGCCCGCCGAGCGAGGTGACGGCATCGACCAGCAGCAGTGCGCCGGCTTCGTGGACAATGTCCCCCAGGCCCGCGAGTGGCTGGCGTGCCCCGGTGGACGTCTCCGCGTGGACGATGGCCACGACCTTGGCCGGGGTCTTCTTGAGTGCAGCTGCAATCTCATCCGGCTCGAACACATCGCCCCAGGCTTTGTCGATCGTCTGCACCTGGGCGCCGTAGCGGTCGGCCATATCAGCCAGGCGCAGGCCGAAATAGCCGTTGGTGCAAATCAGCACCGGGTCGCCTGGTTCGATGACATTGGCCAGGGCGGCTTCCATCGCCGCGCTGCCCGTACCGGAAACCGGGACGGTCAGCTCATTCTTTGTTCCAAAAACGTAGCGCAGGAGCTGCTGGGTGATCTCCATGACTTGGAGGAAATAGGGGTCGAGGTGCCCTACCAGCGGGCTGGCCATGGCGCGCAGCACGCGTGGATGGACCATGCTCGGACCCGGCCCAAGCAGCAGCCTCGGGGGATTTTGTAGCTCAGGGTACCACTCTGGTCTATCCATGCTCATCTTCACTCCTGCTCCTGAAAATCACTGCGGCCCGTGCCGGTTTATTCTATCTTATCCCGTGCTCTACCCCTACCTCGAATAAATCCCGCCCTGGCCGATGACCAGGGCGGGATATCGGGGAATCGCATCCAGGTTAGCGGGTGCCGATGTACGTCTCCAGGATGCTCATCAGCAGTGGACGGCCTTTCATTAAGTAATCCGCATAAGTCGCGTCGATGGACGGCCTGGAACCGAATTCGATGCGGGTACCGTCCTCCAGGGTGAAGTGCACTGTTTCGTTGTGATCGGCCAGCGACTCCCCGCCCGACTGGACTTCCATGCCCTGGGCCGTGTAGTAGCGGCCATCCACGCGTACCTCCAGCTCGAAACCGGTGATCGTCGCCACGCCCACCCCCGTCCGGCCGCAGATGGCGTACTTGAACTCAGCATTCTCGGGCACGGAGATCATGATGTAACCGAGGCTGGTTTGGATCTGGACGCACAGGTTATCGCCATAGGTCTGCTCGAGGTACTGGAAGTATGTGTCTTGCGTGACGCCTTCCGGAAAACCTCCGACCGGAACGCCATTTTCATCGCTGGGATACCCCATGACCCCGGACTCCATCAGCGTAGCTTCCGGCGGGTATTGGATTTGGTACCCGTAGCGGTCGTTGTCATAAGCCAGCCAGCCGTCAACAAGCATCTCAGGCTTTAACTCGGTCGTCGGCGGAGCATCATCCACTACCGACGTCTCCGTAGGTTCTTCTACCACAACGTTTGCATGCTTTGTAGGAGTTTCTTGGCCTTCTACATCGAGCTGAAGGGTGCCGCAAGCCGCAACGAGCAGTGCGAAGAGCAGCATGCCCAGGATGTACCTTGATTCTAGAAGTTTCATGTCGTCCTCCGTCCTCGCCCCAGGATGGGCTATGGTCAAGTCTTCAGGGAGTATCGTCCACCAATGATGCGAGAGGATGACCGGGGAGTGACATCGCCGGTTGCGGTGTGTTACCGTTTTGCTACATCCGCCGTGGGCAGGTGGATGGCGAAGACCGTACCCTGCCCCGGCCGGCTGCGCAGGTTTACGCTGCCTCCATGACGCTGGACGATGGACCTCACCAGGGCCAGGCCAAGACCGCTGCCCGCCACGCTGCGTGCCCCCTGGCCACGGAAGAGTTCGTTCCAAACTTCGCTCTGTTCGGCCTGCGGGATCCCGGGCCCGGTATCGGCCACCTCCACCACAAGCTCAGAACCGTCTTCGTACGCCCTGAGCTCGATGGTGTCACCCTCGCCCGTGTACTTCAGGGCGTTATCGAGCAAATTGTGGACCGCCAGGAAGAGCAGGTCCCGGTCACCGGAGATCAATGGCAGCGGCCAGGGCGCCCGCGGGACAGAGAGCACGATATGTCTCGTACCAGGCACGGCCTTCTCCTGCAGGAGTTCGTAATTCTCCTGCAGCAGACCCGTCATGTCGACGGGCGCGTGTTCGAGACTGCGGGTCTCCAGGTCGGCGAGTTTGCGCAAGTCGGAAACCAGACCACGCAAGCGCTTCATCTGCGCCTGGATGCTCTCAATCGAGCTTTTGCGTTCGGCATCGGAAGCATCGGCGGTCACGTTCGCCAGGCCGGCGAAGATCGCCGTGAGCGGGTTTTTGAGTTCATGGTCGAGTCGGCTCAGGAACCGCCGGCGCTCCTCCGCAGCCTGGAGCATCGTCTGCAGATGCCGGCGGCCAATCCAGTCGGAGATCAACAACCCGGTGCCGGCAAGCAGGCTCAAGCCTACCCCGGCGAGCGTGATGAGCGCGCTAACCTGAGCCCGCAGGACGAAAGTCGGGTTGGGAAAACCGCTCTGGTTGAACCATATGCCGAGGATTAAGCCCAGGAGGGCCGGGGCAAGGATGGGAAGCCAGCGCAGGATCATTCCAGGCCTTCCACATCAGCTGCGAAGCGGTACCCCTGCCCGGGGATGGTCTCGATATACCTTGGGTCACCGGGATCATCCCCCAGGGCACGGCGCAGCTCGGCCACGCGAGTATCCACCGCACGTGTTCCCACCGGGTAATCCCAGCCCCAGACGACATCCAGCAGCCGGTCGCGTGAAACGAGTTCGTCGGGATGGGTCATCAAGTACTCGAGCAGCGCAACCGCCTTCGGGGTGAGCGTGAGTTCCTCTCCCTCAAGTTGAACGCGGCGTGACCGCCGGTCGAGCGTTAGTGAGCCGCAGCTCACCTGCCAGGCTGCGGCAAGCGGCGGCTTGCCCGGGCGGGCCCGCCGCAGGACCGCCCGGATGCGGGCGACCAGCTCGTGCGGATCGAAGGGCTTGTTGAGATAGTCATCGGCGCCCTCCTCGAGCGCCATGGCTCGTTCACCTGCTTCGCCGACCTGGGTCAGCAGCAGGATCGGGATCCAGTTCCCGGCAGACCTGAGCTGCCTGAGCACCTCCCGGCCGTCGATGCGGGGCATGAGCACATCCAGGACGAGCACGTCCGGCTTGTTGGCTTCCACCATTTCGAGCGCCTGTACGCCGTCCGCAGCGACGCTCACCTCGAAACCCGCTCGCTCCAGGAACGGGGCCAGGTTATCGGTGATCGCTGTTTCATCATCCACGAGCAGTATCGTTTGGGTTTCCGCCATTTTCTGATCGACCTCCCGTTCCGACCACCACAACCCCAAAAGAATGGTCACACCGCCTTTTCACAGGCGGGCTACCTCCACAGCGTCGGCCGGACCCAGATGGCCGAGTCCATGGCATACACATCCCTGGCCAGCACGGTCAGGACGAACTGGACCCGCTTGCCTGCCAACGCATCCAGGCCGAGATCCACTTTCGTAAAGCTGCCATCGAAGCGTTCGTTCCACTTCTCCAGCGTCTGGATCGGCCCGCCATCGATGCGGTAGTCTAGCCTGAACCGGAGATCGCAATCCGGGGATTCGCTGTGACAGGAGAGCAGGGCTCGGAATCGATCCTGCGGCCTGACCTCGAATTCCGGGTAGGTGCCCTGGATATACCCGCCATCCACCCACTCCGGTTCGGTCCACAATCCAGGTTCATCCTCGACCCGGTTCTCCAGCGGTGGCGCTTCGATCCGAATGACGAACCCATCGCTATCCGCAGGATCCCCGGGACAGGGCAGGACGCTTGCCTCGCTCCGCCATACCGCGTCGCAGTAATGCTCGACGAAATCGTAGACCACCTCGCTCGGGCTGTCGACCTCGATATCTGCCCAGAACGTATCGCGACCGCCTGGGCCGATGCCGAAGATTTCTCCCTGTGGGTTCTTGAGCGCCCAGTACCCGCGATAGTCCCCATTGAGATCAGGGGCGACCAGGCTCACGCTCAAATCAACCATGTAGCCCGGTTGGACGGAACCCTTCAGGGGTTGTTCCAACGCCCCGGCCATGCGATCGCCCGTGACGTAGACGAGTGAGAACTCGCTCGTCCACGTGCTCAAACCGATGTTCATCAAGCGCCACGTCTTGGTGAACTTTTCACCGCGTCGATACGTTGTCCCATCCGGGACGGTGACGTCCATCACGAAACGGGCTGCGTCCTGGAGGACCGGGTGGAGCGTCTCTGTCGGCGTGAGGTAGGGCGTAGCGGTAGGGGTGGGCGTGCTGGTGGCCGTGGGCGAGGGCGTCGGTGTAGCGCTGGCAACTCGTGCGGTCTGGGTAAAATTGGCGACGACCTGCGTCAACCGGCCTTCGAGCGTTGCCGCCGCGTCGGTAGCCGGAGCGTCCACGCTTGGGGTCCCGGCGGGAAGTTGGCAGCCTGCCAGCAGGAATGAGCCCAGCACGATGAAAACCGGCACTTTTCGCAAAGGCGTGGCTAGGGCCAGGTGCCAAACTTGTTTCAACAAACGCAACTCACTTGCTTCCATCGAAGGATCTCCCCTTCCCGGGTCATCCCCAGGATACGCAAGATCCGCCTATGTCCCTGTTACAGGAGGGTCATCGAACCGAGGCATCCTGTCACCAAACTGCAACCTGCTTGCGCACCTCACGTACTGGTGTTGCCTTATCCAGGGCGTGAGCGGCTGTCCTGGACAAGCTCCATCCACCACGTCCCGCTCGTCTCGGGGAACATTAGATGCCGCCTGGCCCCTTTCAACATCAGCAAATAGGATGGGATGTGCCAGACGCCTTCGACCCGCGTGCCAAGCGCGTTGAGCTCGCCGTTGTAATGGACATGGGGCGCACGCGGTTTTCCCCGGACCGTCTCGCCGAAAGCTTCTTCAACGTATTCGGCCACCGAGCGCAAGCCCTCCTCGCTCATCGTGTAGAACTGTTCGGGGATTTTGCGGAAAAAGAGATGCGCCCCCCTCACCCGCCCCTGGATGCGGCAGGCGGCGGGAAAACCGGGAGGATCGTCCTCGATCGTCCCCGAGATGCGTCCCAGGAGGGCGCCCTTCAAGAAAGCTGTGAAACCGACCCGAGATACCTGAATCTCCTGTTCTTCAAGCTCGTATTGATACTCGCCTTTCCAGATGCCATCGAGCTTCATGCTGAATCCCTGACTCTGATCCCCGCGTGGTTTTTTTGTGATGCCTGTCATTATGGCATGAAGTAATCGGCTGGACCATCACACGCTATTTGGTTGGCCAAGGTCGTTCCACAGGTATAAAAAAAACCGCCCCGTGGTCTGCTCAACCTTTCTCAAAGCTGACACGGGCGGTCTGACATTCCTGGAGTGGCGACGACTGGATTTGAACCAGTGACCAAGGGCTTATGAGTCCCCTGCTCTACCACTGAGCTACGTCGCCTGGAAACCCTGCACGAAACGATCGCCGCATTCTACCCAAGAAAATCCCGGCCTGCAAGATGGAATGCCGAGCAGCGCCAGGTAACAGGATCCCGCTCAGGGGAGCTCGAAAATCGTTTCACCCTTGCGCAGGATGGTGACCCGAACGCCGTACGAACCGGCAAGCTCGCGGGCAAGCGACTCGAGATAGGGCATTGTCGTCGATGGGCCGGTGCTCTCGACGGGGCTCCCAAGGATGAGCCAGTCGATCTCGAATTCCTCCAGCGCAGCTGCCAGCACGCTCCCGAAGGCGCCACGCCTGACAATGGTTCTCGCCTGTACACCCTCGCTTGCGGCACGTTCCTGGGTCATGGCGAGCACGAACTCACCCAATTCATCCAGCTCTTGTTCGATATCGATCAGGACCGGCGAGGAGATGCGTTCGAGGAAGCTGATGTCGGTGATGTACAGAAAGGTCAGGTCGGCGTCGTTTTCCTTGGCCAGGCTGATCACAGCCAGCTGGTTCGGCACGCTGGATTCCCCACCTCGTGTTGGCGAAAGTATCTTTAACCCCATCGGCCCTCCCTACCCTGCCAACCAGATGAAGCGCAGGACCAGCCAGAGGAAACCAGCCGCAAGGGTGAGATACGTCACCGGCAGACCCACTTTGAGGAATTCCTTGAACGAGATCGGGGTCCCGGCCTGCGAGGTGATCCCGGCTGTGACCAGGTTGGCCTCGGCGCCGATCAGGAGGCCGTTGCCACCCATGGCAGCCCCCATCGAGAGCGCATAGTAGAGCACCTTGCTCGACGCTCCTGGAATGGTGCCGGACAGGAACTCGACCACCGGCAGCATCGAGGCGGCAAGCGGGATGTTGGCGATAGCTGTGGAAAGCGTGCCCACACCAAAGACGATGATCACCATGCCCAGGAGCAAGTTTTCGCCGATGACCTGCGCTCATCCACCCTGCCACCATGCTGATAAGCCCGACTTCCTGGACGGCGCCCACCACGATGAAGAGCGCCATGAAGAAGACCAGCGTCGTCCAATCCACGGCGATGATCATGGCATGGACATCGGGCTTCAGCCAGACGAGCAGGATCGTGGCCCCGATGAGGGCCGGGACAGCCGGGACGACGTGGTACTGCTCACCGATGACGAACCCGACCAGGACCAGCAGGAAGACCAGTCCGGACTTCCACAAGGCGCCTGGATCGCGGATGCGGGCATTCTCTTCGAGCTTTTCGTACAGGCTGGATGAGATGCCGGCCGCATGCTTGCGCCATTCTGCCCGGTAGTGATAGAGGACGTATCCGGAGAGCGCTGCCAGCGCAAGGAGTACGCCCACGGTTTGATTAACGAGAAAATCCTGGAAGCTGATGCCGGCATACGCGCCGATCAGGATGTTGGTCGGGGTTCCGATCAAGGTCGAGATGCCGCCCACGTTGGAAGCCAGGACCTCCGGGATGATCAACGCCAGCGGGTTGATGCCCAGGGCAAGACCGATCTGCAAGCTGATCGGAGTCATCAGCAGCATCGTAGTGAAGTTGTCGAGCAGGGCCGAGGCCACAGCGGTGAGCAGGATCAAGATCAGCACCAGCAGCCACGCCCGGCCGCGGCTCAGGCGGTAAGCCTGGAAGGCAGCCCACTGGAAAATCCCTGTCCGTTCGATGATGGCGATGATAATCATCATCCCCATGACCAGGAAGATCACTTCCCAGTTGATATAGGTCAGGGCGCGCTCGAAGTCGAAAATGAAGAGGCCGGGGTTGAATGCACCCCCAACAAAAGTCACCAGGAAGATGGCCGACAACCCGACCAGGGCGGCCGTCGTGCTGTGCAGCTTTTCGAGTGCGATGACCAGGAGCACGCCCAGGAAGATGAGGGTCGCAGCCCAGAAAGCCCCCGAAATATGCCTGGTGAGGGTCAGGCTGCCGAGCGAGATCGCACCGCCTTCTTTCAAGCGCGAGACCTGGCTCGTGGACAGCGGCTGCTCCAGCGTCTCGAAATGCAATCTTGCGATGTGGATGACCAGCTCCGAGTCCGTGATGCATCGCTGAACGCCAGCGTCCAATGCCCGTCCTCACTGGTATGTGTGCTGGCAAGCGGTTCATCGAAGCCGCGCGGCACGCAGCTCGACCTCCGCCCCGTCGACGGGTTGGCCTTGCGCATCGAGGACCTGGCCGGTGATGACAAACCCCCCGCTTTGGGCAGAGGCCGGTCCGGGTCGAAGCGTCGCTGAACAGCCCCGAGGCGAGCAGGAAGGTGAAGATGAGGAGCATGCTCATCCGTCGCTGCAGGTGGACATGCGCCCTGGCCCGGGCTGACATAGGTCTATGCGTGGGAGCGCCAGCAGCATCCATCATCATCGCATCCCTTCAGGAGCCCATCATTTCCAGGACGGCGATGTTCTCCGGCTCGACGCTCGCCTTGAATTTCACGACGGCCACTTTTCGCAGCAGCACAAGCGAGAGGAGCAGTCCCACTGCCTCGACCAGGAACACGCCTCCGTATGCCGTGGCCGGCGATGCGCCCGTGTTTGTGAACCAGGTCTGGAGTGCGCCGCCTACGATCGCGGTCGGTCCCTTGGCGACAGCCTGGACCAGCGTCCAGGCTCCGACGAACAGACCCGTCTGCGCGGTCGAGGTCATGTCCATCATCATCGCCACCCCGCCTACGGTGAAGAAACCGGCACCAGTACCGATGGCCAGGATCAGGATGGGCAGCACCGATGATGCGCCGGAGAACGCGGCGAACGCCAGGCCGGAGAAAGCGAAGATCATGATCCAAACGCCAAGCGCAGTCGTCCAGCGCTTTCCACGCCTGGGGATCACGCGCGACCCGCCCAGCAGCATCGCGGCGATGACCCCGATACCCATGTAGGCGTTAAAACGGGTCGTCTCCGCCGGGCTTAATCCAAACACTTCGCCGCCAAAGGGTTCGAGCAATACATCCTGCATGAAGTAGGCAAACATGCTCAAGAACAAGAAACCGCCAAAGGTGCGCGCCTGCACGTTTGCGTAAAGCTGGGTCAGCGCCAGGCGCAGGCTCTGGCTGCCTGGTGGGATGAAATCGCGCACGCTGCGCTCCTGGCCGATGATGGCAACCAGCGCCAGGCTCAAGCCGGCCAGTCCAGCCACCCGAAAGAGCCCCTGGACACGGACAAGGCTGAAATCCACCAGCACGATGCTGCTGAAGATCCCGGTGGCGATGATGCCGACCATGAGCATGGTCCAGACGAGCCCGGTGATCCGGCCGCGCTCCTCGGATTTCGAGAGATCGGTGATGAGCGCGAGGAAGGCAGTCCCGGACATGTACGTCGACATCCCTTCCAGCAGGAAGAACAGGAACCCAAACAGCAGCCGCGGTCCGGTTGGATCGGCTGCCAGCCAGCGGGCGACCGACAGCGAGCTGACCAGCACGAGCATGGTACCGATCGCACCCAGGAGGATGTAGGCCGAGCGCCGGAACCCGAAGACGGGGTTTCTATCCGAGGCGTACCCGAATGGGATTGCGATCAACGCTCCCAGGTAATGGCCACCACCAACCAGGAGCGTGACCAGGAAGAGGTCCATCCCAAGCTCAACCCGCATCACCCTGTTTAGCACGCCCAGGAACAGAACCGAGAGCCCGCCGGCGGCCATCTGGAACAAACCCAGGCGGAAGACGCGTAGTCCTTTCATGCTTTGAACTCCATCACCTCAACCCGACTCGTTCAGCCAGGCTGCGCTGCCCGGGTTGGTGAAGTTGACTCGATTGGCTCGATGACGCGCAGCGCGCCGAACAGCAGGACGGCCATGATGACCCCAAACACCAGGAACGGCATCCCGGCCCCAAAGGCGCCGAACAGCGCCCCGCCCAGGATCGGGGCAATCGCGTTGGCGCCGCTGAGCAGGGCGGACGAGATCCCAAGCGTACCGCCCACTTCGCCCTGGCTCACACGTTTGGTGATCATGCTGTTGATACTCGGCTGCAGGATACCGCCCCCGATCGAGGTCGGTATCATCGCAACCAGCATCCACACCAGGCCAACCCATCCCCCCTGTGTGTCATCGGGCAAGCTCACACCCAGCTCGGCAGTCACCGGGTTCTCATGGGTGCGGAAATCCTCGTTCGAGCCCAGTTCAGCGGTCATCTCCGCCCGGGAGTACCAGGGCACGGGCTGTTCAGGCGTGAAAGACACCATGACCAGACCAATGGCCAACGTCGCAAGGCCGATGAAGACCAGCCGACGATCCCCCCAGCGCCGGCTCCAAGGCCCGATGAAGCCACCCTGGACCGCAACGACGAGCAGGCCGACGAACACGAAAATGACCGCGTTGCCAGAAGCGTTTAATCCCAACCGCTCAAGCGTGAACAAGGCCAACAGCTGCTCGAAGCCTCCAAAGGCGATCTGCTGCGTGAACATGAGCGTGAGCAGGATCCCGATGTGGGGCATGCGCAGGGCGGTGAACATCGCCTGCACGGTTAAGGGCGATCGCTGTTCACCGGTTTCATCTCCGATGGACGGGTGCGTTTCGGGGAGCAGGAACCAGGTCAGCAGAAGCGACACCGCGGAGAAGCCGGCCGCCACGAACGCAGGAACGTGATAGTTGTTGCCGCTGAGGGCAAGCGCGATGAAGGCCAGGATGGGGCCGATGACAAAGCCAATGCCAAACGCAGCGCCGATCAACCCGAGCCCCTGCGTCCGGGTCTTCTCGGTCGTGATATCGCTGATCACCGCCTGTGCGGTCGAGATGTTCGCGCCCGAGATGCCGTCGATCAGGCGCGCCAGGAAAAGCAGCCAGAGGGCATTGGCATAGCCCAATACGATGAACCCGATGAAGGTCCCGAGTTGACTGGCGAGCAAGATCGGACGCCGTCCCCAGCGATCGGATAACCTCCCGAGCAAGGGCGCTCCGATGAACTGCATCAGCGGATAGCTAGCCCCGAGGAGCCCGATGATGAAAGGCGTCGCGCCGAATGATGTCGCATAGAGCGGCATGAGCGGGATGATGATGGTCAATCCCAGCAGATCGACGACCACGATGAGGAAAACCGGCAGGACCCGCTTCATATCCAGCCGGTCACCGGTCGAGTTTTCCCCGGCTGCGGATGCTGTACGACCCAAGGTATCTCTCCTAGCTTTGCTGGTTGAAAATTGGACGACCGTCCTGGTCCAGGATCTTTCATCCTTGTCGGATGGTCCTGGCTGCACGCCGCGAGGCAGGACATCTCACGAGTGTTGAGAGCCCATGCTTGCGCCGGCTGCGCGGCTCACTCGATCACCGTCTTTATTCGATCGAGCGCAGGCAGCGATCCTCGCGCGCAGTCGAAAATCATATCATGATTTGCCGGCCGGCTGGTTCTTCTCCATGGCCGACCAGCCCTGGAGAGCGCTACACTTTACCGTTCGAGTCTCGGGGGTTGGCCGGGTCGGAGGTAAGTCCCATCGACCAGGCCAGGATTTGGATGGGGTGGACGTTTTGTACCCCGGAATGCGCCTCGATCCACCAGCGGCAGGTCTCCGAATTGGTGACGACCATGTCCACCTGCATTTCGCGCGCCTGCTGGAACAAGCTCTCCCCCACCGCCCTTGCCACTTGGTAGCGCTCGGATTTCATCCCGTATGTCCCGGCCACCCCGCAGCAGGCAGCGTCGGAGACCAGGACTTCCAATCCGGGGATCCGCCGCAGGATGTTCAGGGCCGGCGTCCCCATGCCTTGGCTACGCAGCCGGCAGGGGGCTTGATAGAGCACGCTGCGATCGACGGTGTTGAGCGCCGCCTGCCCCAGGCTGTCGGGCTCGTCCCACGCCAGGAACTCGAAGATATCGCGCGTGGCTTCGGCCAAGGCCTCGACCTGGCGGCCGGCCAGCCCGAGCAGGCTGCGGTAATCATGCTTTATCGCCATTGTGCAGGAAGTTGAAGTGCCGATCAGGGGGATTCCAGCCTGGATGATGGGTTCAAGTTTCTTGATGTTGTCCTGCGCAGCCCGACGCGCAGCCTTGAACATCCCGTTCGATTGCATCGAAAGACCGCAGCAGCCCTGGTGAGGCAGGAGGACTGTAAATCCCAGGCTCTCAAGCACGCTTACCGTGAGCTCACCCAGCTCGGGTTCGAAATAATCTGCGCTGCAGCCGTGGAAATAGGCCACATATCGCTTGGCATCATCATGCTTCGGGGGCCTCTTTTACCCGATATTTTGCCAACCGTGCGTGCAGCGGTTTTGAGGCGAACAAAGGCAGCGGAGCTTTTTCATCAATCTTGAACATCCGGTCCATGACCTTGCGCATGGGCGTGGTGCGCAGCAGCCGGTTGAAGAGGCCTGCCGCCGGCCGCGCCAACCGGCCCAGAAGCTGCGGCCGGGCCAGCAATTGATCACGGAATGGAATGCGTGCTTGCTCCGCGAGCCGGGCTTTGGCCTGGATGTTTATCTCTGCCACCTGCACCCCATGCGGGCAAACCTGGGAGCAAATGCCGCACCCGGAACACCAGGACAGGCTGCCATCCGGGATCGGCAAGCGCGGGTGACGGAAACGCTGTGCCACCGGGCCAACCGCTTTCGGCCCTTGAAATTCACCCGCGACAGCCATCACAGGGCAAGCCGCCGTGCAGATGTTGCACTGCAGGCAGAGATCGGTGCTCAGGATTGCCGCGCGATCCAGGGCCGGCGCAAGTGTGCCGTTCGATGGGGATCTCACGCCGGCCTTGTCCTCGTGCCCGGGGGATTGATCAAAAGCTTCCGCCTATGCCATCTTCCGACTTGCGACTGCTTGCGCCAAGACACCCTGTCCCGGCAGTGCTCCGTCTGAATAAATCGGCCTCGCTCCTCGAACACCTGATTGTGGGCTTCCGGCTCTCCGCCAAAGTAGCACACAACCAGAAAATCACCAAGCTTAAGCTCGCTGGATCACTGGAACCCGGATCCCGAGGGCATGATATAACATCGGTACGGAGCAACAATCATCTAGACCCATGCCAGAAGGCAGTTACAACCGGAGCGGATCGATGCGCGAGATCCTGGATCAGATTGGCAATTGGTTCGACGCTGGTGAGCAGGTGGCACTGGCCCAGGTCGTCAGCACATGGGGGTCATCTCCCCGGCCTGTTGGATCCGCGATGGCTGTCTCCAGCCGCAGCGGGATCGCCGGCTCGGTCAGCGGCGGCTGCGTGGAGGGGGCCGTGGTCGAGGCCGCGTTGGAGGTACTCAAGGGCGCGCCGGCGCGCTTGCTGCAGTTTGGCGTAGCGGATGAGACAGCCTGGGGGGTCGGACTGGCCTGCGGTGGATCGATCGAAGTCTTCGTCACCCAACTGGAAGAAGACACCTACCATCGCCTCCGCACAGGCTATCCAGGACGACGAGGCGCCGGTCCTTGCAACGCAGATCGTGGGGCCGGAGCAGGATGCCGGGAGGACGTTGATCTGGACCGGCCGACCTCCCGATGAGGTCCAGGCGATTTTACGGCTCCAGGACACCCTCCTGCCCGTGAAGCAACCCAACAGGTTGAACGTGGCCGATGATCCGCTGGAATGGTTCCTGAACCCAATTGCCCTTGCGCCGCGCCTGGTCATCATCGGTGGCGTCCATATCTCGATCGCGCTGGTTGCCTTCGCCAAACCGCTCGGGTTTGAAACCATCATCGTCGATCCGCGCCGTCTTTTCGCCAGCAGCGAGAGATTCCCGAACGTCGACAGGCTCATCCAGCGCTGGCCGGAGGAAGCGCTGCAGGAGGTGGGGCTGCATGCCTCGACGGCTGTGGCGGTCCTCACCCACGACCCCAAGATCGACGACCCGGCCGTGATCACAGCCCTGGCCAGCCCGGCCTTCTACATCGGAGTGCTCGGCAGCCGGAAGACGCATGCCAAGCGGCTTCACCGCCTGCGGGAGGCTGGGGTCGATGAGCAAGCGCTCGACCGGCTGCACGCCCCGATCGGGCTCGATATCGCTGCCCAGACTCCGGAGGAAATCGCCCTGTCGATCATGGCCGAGATCATCGCCAGTGCGGAACAGCAGGAGGGCATTGATCGTCAGTCTGGACGACTTCATCCATCCTATGTCTGACCTGAATTCATCCGCTCGGGACAGTCACTTGACAGCCAGGATCCTGCCCATTCCTTGCGTGCTCAGCAAAATCACTGACAATCGAACTCAGAAGCATACCTGGTGTCTGCACACTTTTGTGACCGGTGATCCAGATTGGTTGATTCCCTCCAGTTGAATTGAAGGTGGTCCATGGCGAAGAAAATTCTCATTGTCGATGACGAAGCGAACATGCTGCGCATGCTCGGCATGACGCTGGAAGCGGCTGGCTACACCGTTGTCGTCGCCCAGCAAGCGGAGACAGCCAAGGTCGAAGATCCGCGAGGAGAAACCAGACTTGCTCGTGCTGGACATCATGATGCCCGGCATCAGCGGCGTGGAGTTGCTGAAGGAGCTGCGCGCCGATCCAGAAACGGAAACGCTTCCAGTCATCCTCTTGAGCGCGCTTTCCACCGTGGAGGACAAGATCAGCGGGTTGAAGGCCGGCGCGGATGAGTACCTGACGAAACCGATCGACCCGCGCGAGTTCATCGTACGCGTGGCCTCGCTCCTGGCGCGAACGGAACGCCTGCGTGAGTCAAGTTCAGAAGAGCAGGGAAAAATCATTGCCTTCCTGGGCGTCAAGGGAGGCGTAGGCACCAGCCGCCTGGCGATAAACGTTGCCGGCGCGTTGGCTCGAAAGGCGAAACGTCAGTCGTGGTGGCGGAGCTGCATGCTTCAGCCAGCACGTTTGCCAAGTCGGTAGGAATCATGACCCCGACAGATACCAGGGAAATGCTCCTCGGTGATGCCGAAAAAATCACGCGCAAGAAAGTTAAGCCGGCTTGCTGGACAAGCATCCCACCGGCATCCGCATCTTCTGCTACCCTCCAGATGAGACTGAAGTCCGCCGTCCAAGCATTGAAACAATCACGCAAATCCTGGCCGCACTTTCGCTCGAGGCTCGATTCGTCATCCTCGATCTTGGCCAGGTTCTGGACGAGGCCACCCGGACGGCGTTGGAGATGAGCGACGCGGTCATCCTCGTGCTCGAACCCACGCCCGTCTGCCTGGATGCAGGTCTTTACGTTTCCTCCGTCGTCAAGAAATGGGCGTCAGGGGCCTCGTTGATCGGTGCGGTGGTCGTGAACCGCAGCGCACTGGCCAGTTCACTCAACCAGGAAGCGGTCCAAGAACACCTCAAACTCCCGGTCGTCAGCATGATCCCTCAAGCTGGCGATCTGCTCGCCAACGCTTACCGCCGTGGGCAGCTGCTCATCGCAGAACAACCGGATCACATGGCGACGGGCGCCATCCAGCGCGTGGCCAGCGCAGTGCTCAAGCTGTAACCCCGGCACCGGCAGCGCGCAGCACTCGCTTCCCCGTCGACCCCGAAACGAGCACACGGTGCGTGTGCGAAAATTTCCCCTCCTGCGGGTATAATGAAGATATTCACAATCCGCAAAAGCAGGAGGCTGCCGAATGAAAGGCAACGAGAAACTACTTGGCGTGCTCAACGAGCTCCTGGCAGATGAGCTGACGGCCATCAGCCAGTACATGGTGCACTCAGAAATGTGCGATCAGTGGGGTTACGAGGCGCTGCACAAGGCCATCGAGAGTCCAGGCGATCGACGAGATGCACCATGCCGAATGGCTGATCCAGCGCATCCTCTTCCTGGAGGGCATGCCGGTCGTGTCAAACCTGCGCCCGATGACGATCGGTGCCAATGTCGAAGAGATTATCGTCGGTGACCAGAAAGCCGAGCAGGACGCGGTCAAGGCGTACAACGCAGGGATTGCGCTGGCCAGTGAAGTAGGGGATGAGGCGACAGCCGATCTCCTGGTGACGATCCTAAAAATGGAAGAAGGCCACGTCGATTGGGCGGAGAAACAGCGCGCCCAGATCAAGCAGATGGGCGTTCAGAACTACCTCTCCAACCAGGCGGGTGGCGAAGAGTAAACAGCCCATTATTTATTTACAACAAAGAAGCGCCCGAAAGGGCGCTTTTCTTTTGATAAACTGCACCGGGTCAAACCACCCCGCTATTTTCCCTTCTCAAGCTCGCGGTAAAGCTCGCGAACACACTTCCAGTCTTCCTGGCAAGTCGTATGGAAAAGCCCGAGAACCTGCTCAACGGTTAGGCCATATTTTCGGGCTAACTGTTCTGCTGTGCGCGTATCCTTCTCGTCCTGGCGTTCTTGAGATTTGACCGTCTGCGTAGCGCGCAGGTCGCTGCCCTCGGGTTCCGGTTTTTCCGCCCCATCTGTCAACCCCGGTCCTTCACCCTGGGCACGCTCGATGACAGCCTGGATCGCAGCGGCGGCCGTGGCCGGAACCTGGTCCTGGACGCGCATCAAGGTCTCGACCTGCCGGCCGAGGATTTCATCCAGGGCGGAGACGGACGCCAGGTCAGCGTCGGCCTGGAAGGTCTCTCGTAACGAAAGCATTTTCTCCAGCGTCCTCGAATACTGGGCTGCCGCAGCTTCGAGATCATGATATCTAGCTTCTCTGGTTAGGGCAGCCATCTCTCGCGCCCGCTCCTCGGAGAATTGAAAGAGCAGGCGAATGTCGTCTTCGGGATTGAACGAAATCGCAAGGCGGACGTCCTCAACCCTGGTCTTGATTGGATAAAGCAGGTCTCCCGGCAAGGAGCTCGCCGAAGCACTGACCACACCCAGCGTCGCCGACAGGACACCAATGACCAGCATCAAGGCCAGGAGCGCAGGCAAAGCCCTCAGCCTCCCACCTGCGCGTTGGCGAACAGCGCGAGCTGGGTCAGTTGGATGCTGATTCAAGCTCAAGAATACGTTTCGATGCACACGTCGATAAACCGACTCAGCGGGTGTTCGGGGTGATGCGGCTTCCCTAACCTGTCAGCGCGAGTTCAACAAGGGATTGAAGCTCCGTGGAATATCCACCATCCCCGGAAAGTTCCTGCCGGGGGGTCCTGCCCGATTGAGACCGGGAGAGCATGCTGTCAAGCATGTCCGCAGTTATTCGTTCTTCCCTACCCATCTTAAGGTTCCAATTCTCGTCTAAGCGCTTTCAGTGCCCGGTGCAGCAGCACTCGCACATTCGAGGGCTTCTTCCCCATCCAGCGCCCTATTTCCTCCGTCGGCAGCTCCATGAGGACTCGCAGGCGGATAATCTCCTGGTAGTTCTCCGGGAGCTTGCGTATCGCAGCGCGAATCTCCTGGATATCTTCCGCTTGCATGACGCGGGCTTCCGTATCCTCGGTCCCTGGAAGCAAGTTTTCCTGCTCGTGCAAAGGATCGGGCTCAGGCTGGTTGCGATAGTGATCAACAATTTTGTTACGGGCTACCCGGTACAGGTACGCACCAAACGGCGCCCCTCGCTCCTTATAAGATCCCAACGCCTGGAAGGCATTCAAAAACACCACCCCGGTCAGGTCTTCAGCATCCCTCTCTGAGCCGACACGGCTGCGAATATAGCGATAGATCTTCGCCATGTAGCGATGATATAGCTCCCCGAATGCTTCCAGCTGCCCCGCCTGAGCTTGGGCGATCAGGTCAGCATCAGGGATCTCCTTAAACGTGTGCCCTTCACTCATAACAACGCAATTCAAACTGGAACGTTTCACCCATCACTCCGCGAGGATAGCACACCAGCTGGAGACGGAAATAGTCCACGAGTGCCATTTCGAGCAAGTGTCTTGGAGGAATGCAAACGACGCATCCAGGTGTGGAGAAAACTCCGGCAGCTGATCGGATGAAGGATCCGGCCTTGCGCCTGTTTCTCCCCCTCATGACTGAGGTACCAGGGCCCAGGTGTAACAGCCGCGGTCTTCCTGCGTTGAATCCAGTGTGTGAGGGAAGGCATCGAAGGTCATACGGTTTGGCAACGAAATACTTGGACATCCAGCACCAATACTGCGATAGGAGTGTACTCCGATGAAAATTCACCGCCCTGCGAAAGGCTGCTCCCTACTTGCCGCCCTGCTGCTCTTGCTGGTCCTGCCCGGGGTTGTGTCTGCACAAGATGAGCTTACGCTCGTCGTCACAACCAGCGTGGTCTGTGACCAGGCCGGGCTCAACCTGGAAATGGTTGGTGGGCAGGCTCCTTACACGGTGTTGGTGGATTTCGGGGATGGTGAAGAGAGCTTGACGTCCGGGGTTGCTGGACCTTCGATCGAGCTGCAGCACGCCTACCCTGGCCAGGGCGAGTACGCATGGAAGGTCTACGTTGAGGACAGCAATGGATTGTTTAGCGAGCGCGGGGGGACGCTCTTCCTGGACGGTCCAGTTGCGTCGATCAGCAGCAACCCCTTCCCACCACTTTTGACAATTGAGCAGGGCGCAGCCGGGATCAGTTTTTCCGCAGACGTCTCCGGCGGCACTCTCCCTTACACCCTCGCGTGGGATCTGGATGGGGACGGTATCCCGGAAGATAACCAAGCCGGTGAGACAGCCGAGTTCAGCTACAGCGAACCTGGCGAATATGTCGCCCTGGTCGAGGTGGTGGATGGCTGCGGCTTTTTTAGCAGCGATTCGCTGACTGTGATCGTCGTTGATCCCGAAGGAGAACCCGAGCAAGCCTGCCACCCGACCGCGGAGAAGATTGCCGAAGCCGTCAGCTCAATCTTCCCAGACCGGGCTGGCCAGTTATACACCTGCAAGGATGTTATTGACATCTTCGAAGGCGTAATCTTCGGCTACCACGTCGGCTTTGGTCGCATGTGGCATGCTTATCAGCTTACTCAAAGGATCGATGAGCTATCCTGGGAGGACATTCTTGATTGGCACCTCAACTACAGTGGTTGGGGGGTGTTGCAGCAGTTGGATCGGTTTGCCGATCTGCTCGACAGCCATGGGATCAGCGATTTGCTCTCACTCGTCACAAGCGGTGAGCAAACCATCGGCGAGATACGAAGTGCCGTACGGGCAGTGACTCGCGACGACGCCGATTTCGAGGATGCGCTGGCGCGGATCAACGCTGGTGCAACCAATGGTGAACTCGGACAACTCTACTTGCTGGCCGGGGAGCTCGAGGTCGATCCCGTTCTGCTCGACGATTACCTGGCGGATGGCTGGACGATCCAGGAACTCAATCATGCAGCCAAAGCAGCCGCTCGAGTGGGCGCTGATTGGGAAGAAGTCGTTCAGGCGAAGACTTTTGACCTATCCTGGGGTGAGATCGGGCAGGCATACAAGTTAGCCAATGCGGAATTCTCAGCGACAGATATCATGGCCATCGGGGTCAAGGAATTCCGCGCCATAGAGCGCGAGCAGGCGCAATCGACCCGACAAGCGGAGCGAACTCAACAAACTGCGCTGAAACTCGCCAGACAGTATGATATGGAACCAGCCGAAGTCCTGGCACTTTATAACGGCGATTGCGCCGGGAGTTGGGGCTGCGTCCGGCAGACTTCTGGACGACCAGCGTGGAGCCGATGGGGAGATTACGGATCGAGATGAACGTACAGCGGCGAAGATTGCCTCCCAATACGGCTACAGCGAAGCGGAGGTATGGCAGGTGTTTGAGTCAAGCTGCGGCAGTGATTGGAACTGCGTGAGAACCTACTTCCGTGAGCTAACGAAGGGATCGAACGGAAAAGGTAAAACCAAGTAACCCGGCAAGGACTGCATCACTTCGGGATTTCGAGGGCTGCTCAGTCCAGCAGCCCTCTTTTTCAAATAATCAACAATCCGCTTGAACCGGTGCGATTTTTACCTCAGCCGGGTGAGATCTTAAAAGGGCCCCGATGCAGGGCGAGTGCATCACAGATGAAACGAAAAGCGCCTGAACGGGCGCTTTTTATTGCTATCGAACACGGCTTTGTACCTTTAGCGGGGGGTGTCTCCCCAGTGCTTTCTCCACCAGCGCAGTTCATCGACCCAGTAGCGAATGACCTCCAGCCAGGAATCATTTGGGCTTGGCATCACGGGGGGATCAAGACCCAGCCCTGGCGGCAGGTAGATCGGCGTGTCAGCGACTACTTCCGCATTCAAAGCTGGCCTTGAATTTCTGACGAGGCGTTCTGGGTGAAGCCTGTCGGTACTCATAAGGTCCGCCTTCCCCGGCCTCAAACCGGGGGCGAGTGCTTTGCCTGGACCCTGAGCATAGGTGAAAAAAGGGTTTTTAGGCCTTACAATCACATTACACTGGTTTTTCAAGGGGGTGCTGGCCGCGTGCGCACAAACGCCGGGGACGGATCTACTTCACTTGATTGAGAGCCTGGACCTGGCGGATGATGTCGACCGAGCTCATTAGCAGCAGCTTCTCACCAGCCGCGATGACGTGCCCGCCTGCCGGGTGCAGCTCGGCCTGCCCGTCAGCGATCGAACATACGACGGAGAGGTCATAGCCCTCCTCGAGCTCACTTACGTTCATCCCGATCAGCGATGAGCCCGGCACCATCTCCAGCTCGCTGATGACCATCAGCGTTTCACCGACGTAAAAGGAGTGCTTCACATCCAGCTTCATCGCCGCGGAGGCAAAGACTGGCGCCGCCAGGGCCGATGTGCTGAAAGCAGTATGGATGCCGAACCCCTTCTCAACGTGTGTCGCCAGGTCAGCCTCAAACATGCGCAGGACGACCTTGATGCCCGGATGAAGCTCGCGCGCCTTCAAAGCGATGTCCAGGTTGCGCAGTTCATCGTTCGTGCAGGGGATGATCGCGCTGGCCTGCATAATCCCGGCCTCCATCAAGGTCTCCTTCCTGGCGGCATCCTCAAAGAGCAAAGGCACCCCCAGCGATTGGATGCTGTTGATGAACTGGCCATCTTCATCCACCTCGATGGCCACGATCTCCTGTTCAAACTTGAGCAGCTCGAGGATGACGCGGTAGCCGACCTTCCCCGCGCCGCAGACGATGATGTGATCCTTGTAGGTCGAAGCCATGGCTACCTGCCATTTCTGCCCGCGAGCCTGCCGGCTGATCAACGTCGAACCAAATTGCAAAACGCCATCGACGACCGCCAGGAGCCCCAACACCGGGATGAGATAGAACAACAACTGCAAGAAGGATCCTTCCGGAAACGGAAGGACGCTTTCAAAGAATATTAGCGCAAAGGCTGCATAAAAAGACAGGCTGAAGCCAGGATGTTCCGCCGTGCCCGGGAAGGTGTAGAAAAAGTGAAAAAGCAAGGCTCCGCAGAGGACGATGGCAGCGAAGGTGAGCAGCGCGCTGCGCGAGACGAGCCACAGGATCTGCAGCTCTCGCAAGCTTCGTTTAAAGCGCCGGGCCTTAGGAACGTGCGGGGACAAGTTTTGCATGACTATGGGCACTATTTGACCTCAGAACGCGATGGACCGCAATGATGGGTGAAAGTTCCATTCAACCCGGCGATGCGCTGATCATTCCCGGCGTTGCCATGATTCCCGTTTGGTTTACAATTCGTTACCTCAGTTGGTATTCACAGGGTATATTCATGGTGTTTTCGATAGCTGATAAGCCCCAGGAAGGTCACGAAGCATGACAACCGAAATTGCACTTACGTTAGGCATCGTCGTCGGCGCCCTGATCCTGTTTGGCACCGAGAAGCTGCGCGTCGATGTGGTCGCGCTCATAGTCCTGCTTGCAGTGGCATTGACCGGGCTGGTTGGACCTGAGGAGGCCTTCGCCGGTTTCTCAAACCCGGCCGTGATCACGGTCTGGGCCGTCTACATCGTCTCCGGGGGTCTTTTCAACACGGGGGTGGCTGACATTCTGGGCAGGTTCATCCTGCGTTTTTCCGGGAACAGCGAGGTACGGCTGATCCTGGTCATCATGCTCACCTGTGGCATCATCTCGGCCTTCGTCAACAACGTTGGTGCAGTGGCCATGCTGCTGCCGGCCGTGGTCAGCATATCCCGCCAGACGCGCATTCCCGCCTCCAAGCTGTTGATCCCGCTCTCCTTCTCTTCGCTGCTTGGGGGAACGTTAACACTGATCGGCACGCCGGCTAACATCCTGGCGACAAGCATCGTGGCGGAACGCGGGCTGCCGACGTTCAATTTCTTCGATTTCACACCCATCGGCCTGGTCGTTTTCGCTACCGGCATCGTTTACATGGTGCTCATCGGCCGCCGATTGCTCCCTGTCCGCACCTCACCCGGCGATCAGGCGACAGAGCGCCAGCTGCAGGGGTACATCAGCGAGGTCCGCGTATTACCAACAAGCATGCTGGCCGGCAAGTCACTCTTCGAATCCGGATTAGGCGCCGATTTCGACCTGACCGCAATCGCGCTCGAGCGCGGGGCGAAGTCATTTCCTCGCTCGACCGCAACACCCAGATTGAACCGGGTGATCTGGTGATGGTAGAGGGATCGGTTGAAGACCTGATGAAGGCCGGCGAAACCCTTGGGCTGACCATGGAAGCACGAACTCATCTTGAAATCGAACACCTTGGAGAAGAGAACGCCCACATCTTCGAAGCGACCCTGGCGCCCCGGTCGCATATGGTGGGTCGTACATTGAAGGAGATCCGCTTCAGGGATCAATTTGGCTTTACTGCGCTTGCGATCCGCCGCCAGGGCGAAGTCATCCACACCCGCTTGCGGGACATCAAGCTGCAGTTTGGCGATGCGCTGCTGCTCCAGGGCCCGCGCCACCGCTTGCGTGCCCTTCAGGAGGGCAATGAATTCCTGGTCCTCGAGCCAGTCACGATCCCTCAACGCCTCCGCCAGAAGCTGCCCATCGCGGTAGGTTTGATGGTGGCGGTTGTGGGATTGGTGCTGTTCGCCGGCTTTCACATCTCCACTGCGATGGTGATCGGCGCCGTGGCGATGGTGCTCACCGGCTGCCTAACGATGGATGAGGCGTATGCCAGCATTGATTGGCGCACGGTCTTCCTGGTGGCAGGCATGCTGCCGCTTGGCACGGCAATGGAAGCCTCCGGGGCGGCGCGCTACATTGCTGATCTGCTGCTGGGATCGGTCGCCGGTCTCAGCCCGGTCGCTGCGTTGGGTGCAATCTACATCCTGGCCGCCTTGATCACGCAGCCGATGTCGAATGCAGCGGCAGTGGTGCTGGTCGTACCAATCGCGCTTGACACCGCTGGTGGGTTGGGAGCAAACCACCTGACCTTCACAGTGGCAGTAGTCATCGGCGCTGCGACCAGTTTCCTGACCCCGGTCGGGCACAAAGCGAACGTGCTTGTCTTTGGGCCGGGCGGCTACCGATTTTTCGATTACGCTCGCGTCGGTGCGCTTCTGACGCTTTTCCTTTTCATCATTACCCTTATCGCGCTGCCCATCCTTTATCCGCTCTTCCCGTAATCTAAGCGGGTTCCCTCAGCAAGCACCTCCAGACTTACAACTTAAAAATGACTTGCGGGTAGCTTGCTATAGACCTACAAACACCCCCCTTTTTTCCTGAATCATCCTAGGATGGTGCTAAAGGGAATTACTCCAGGACATCATAACGAGCCATCGATATGAAGAAAATCGTTGAAATGTTGAGAATGAGAAAACCGGAAACTGAAATCTCTTCCCGCCCGCCATTAGGGGAAGCGGGCCAAGGGTTGGTCGAGTACGCCTTGACGCTTACGCTGGTCTCGATGGCCTTGATGCTCTCGCTCTCGCTTTTCGGCGTCGGCGTGAAGGAAGTGTACTGCACCGTGCTGAACGCCATCGAACCCTGGTCAGGAGTTGCCTGTGAAGAAGCCCTGAGCGAGGAAACTCCAGAGCCCAGCGCCGGCCCGACCATCATGAAGGCGATGTACAACCTGAAGAAAGGTGAACTCGACCTGGTGGCCAAGGCCGACGATAGCTGCCCGCATGTCCTGCAGGTTCAGGAATTCGGTTATGCCGAGATGGAGCGCGCCGGCAGCAGCTATGTCTTCAAGAAGACCTTTGAGACAGGCTATCCCCCTCCACAGGTCACCATCGGCCATCCAGATTGCGGCTGGACCGTACGTGCGGTGAATTAACGAGGATCTCTCTCCTCCTCCACGCATCAAGCGGGTCAGAGATTTCTGACCTGCTTGATGTTCAAAATTCGATGGGAGTTACATACAGGGGGTCATCTCGTCATATATTTGCCCGAGGCTTCCTGCCGGCCGCAAATGATAATGAACCAGACGTGTACAGCCTCATATTGGAGTCAACCACTCTTGACGGTCGACCAGTAGTCGCTGCCCCTTCGTCCTCGTATAGAACCTGCCTTGCAGCCCGGCTTAGAAACCGCCTTGTGAAAGCGCCTTCGCGTTCAGGCAGGCTTCAGGGAAGACAATCACCGTCCCCTGATTGATATCTACCAGTTCCAGGTCAAAAAACGAGACCGAGTATTCCGCATCCGGATCGCCATCAGGTGCGGTTCGCAGCTCCATATCCAGCCGGTAATCGACCAGGTAGTCACCATCGTCCGCCAGAGCATAGTGTCCCTCAGCTCGGGCGACTTCCGCATCAGATGTCGCATTCGCGCTGGTCACGTTGAAATCGTACGTGCGCACAGGCAGACCATTGATTGTGTCGTCCCCAGTGTAGACAGGATTTTCGATCGGAGGGTCGAACTGCAGCCCCTGGCTCATGAAGTTCGTTAGTTGGCGAGCCATATCGCTCATGGCGGTGAATTGGGCTTGGCCATTGGCCAGCATACAGATCTCATTCCCAATCACGTACTGCTCCTGGACCTGGCTGGAGATGACTTCGTAATCCTCCGTCGTTACCTGTGTCTCGGAGCTGTTGTAATTCGCATCGGTGGCTTTATCGTGGGCAACGACAAACGTGATCACGCTTCGTTGGTCCGGCACCGAATCGTAGACATCATTGACATACGTCATCCGATAGCTGTCCAGGCTCGCGAGTCCCTCATCGATCGGGACTGGAAGCATTCGATCCGTGTTGATTTCGGTCGGGACAACCTCCGGCTGTTCCACAGCTGGCGTGGGGTCTTCCGACCCTGCGTCACCGGCCTGGTTGTCTCCGTTTGAAGCAGTTCCACAAGCGGTGCTCAATAACATCATCACCAGTACAAGCCCTAGCACTTTCGCTCTAAACATCATTCCTCCTCTACTAAGAATTCCTTTTCGTTTCAACTGCATCATTCGCCCTTAAGGATCTGACTTACTCGCTGCCGGCCTAACATCCATACTGGCACCAGCACCCCGAGGACTGTCAACGAGCCCAGCCAGGCTATCGTGGAGAGCAGAAGCTCGCCCGACAAACTCGGTCGAACGCTGAGTCCATTGAGAGAGATTCTCACCAATCGCATGAGCGCGAGTGCCCCGATTACCCCGGTCGTGCCGCCCAGAATGGTGATCAGTGATCCCTGCAGGCCCAGGTATCCCAGCGAGATCATCCTGCTAAACCCCATGCTGCGCAGGACGGCGATGTGCCATCTTCTCTGCCAGGCCATGCGCCAGAGCATCGCTGCGAGCGAGAGCGCAGCCGCAGCGCCGATCGCCTGTGTGACGACACGGATCAGTGCGAGCAATCCCTCCCACGCTTCCGGGAATTCCGACGAGCGTTCACCACGCAGCTGAACGGTGACCCCTGGCATGAGCTGCTCACCCGGTTTGACATGTCCATCATCTGGAACCACGAAAAGCGAAACCTCCTTCTCCCAGCCGAGAAGGCTCTGCGCATCCCCGATCGAAATCCAGGCCTCGTTATCCGGGTAGCTGCCCGTTTCGAACACTCCGACTACCTCGAAGTTTCGCCCGCGCAAGCGGAGCACTTCTCCCGGTTGAACGTTCAATCGGGCAGCCAACCTTGTCCCAACCATGGCATTGCGCGTAGATTCCCCGGCTGCGAGAGCACGCCCTGCCCTCACCCGGAAGACTTCCTGGTCTGCATACCCTTCCAGATCTACTCCCCGCAGCAGCACGGCATCTTCGAACGATGTCCCCACCAACTCATGGATCTCCGGCACCGCATTCTCCACCCCGCGCGACTCGAGCACAGCCCTTACTTCTCTCTCTGAAATCCGGCTGCCATAGAACTCGGCAATGGTGTGAGCTTGTTGGACAACCAGCAAATCGCCCGCGGGAATCTGGTAATCCGCTTCTAGCGCTTCACGATAGGAGCCCAGTGTTATGTAGGCCAACACAGCCAAGGAAAAGACGCTCCCCAGGGCGAAAGCCCGCCTGCGTTGGGCAGACAGGTCGCGCACTGCGAGCAGGAAGGCTGCCCTCATAACTCGTGCGCTCCTGAACCGCGGCCCAACAAGGATGCAGGGGCATATTTCGAGATGCTTCGGGTTGAGATCCACGATCCTAAAAGCGTGCTACCACAGGCAAGGACCAGGCCCAAGCCTGCCATGGGCAGATCAAGGACCATACTAAGCTGCACGCCGCCCATGCGCAGCAGATGTCCCCCAATTTCGAGGTCTATGTACAGACGTGCTGCGATCAAAGCCAGGACGTATGAGAGGAGCGCAATCGAGATCGCCCTCAGCAGGAGATATCGACTTACTGCCATCCGGGTAAACCCAAGCGCACGCATGAGCCCCAGGCTCTGCCTGCGTTCGTCGGCGGCCAACCAGGCCATGTTGTGGGAGCTGAGGGTTACTGCAGCCATGGCAATCCCGGTCAGCAGGCTTGTTAATGCCCCTAGGTCATTCAGTATCGTGCCATACTCACGTAAGATTGCCTCCTCAAAATAGACATCATAATCTCCAAGCTCCGTGAGTCCGTTTTCCATGTCTGTCTTCGCTTCCAATGGATCCACGCCCGGAGCCAGGTTCGCAACGATAAATTGGGCTCCCTTATCTGATCCAAACAACCTGGCTGCGGCCGGATAATCCATCCACACCGTAAGGGTCTTGCTTCCACGTCCCTCGACCGTGCCTGTAATTTTCAAGCTGCTGCCGTAGACCTTAATGGCATCTCCAGGTCTCCACCCTACGTTTTCACCAAGCACTTGATCAACCACAATTTCGTTCGGGGCTGAAGGCCATTGTCCGTCGATGAGTTGCAGCCGGAAAGTTTGCGCCCAAGCTTCCCTGGCAACGCCTCGCAGTTGAATCGTTAGATCCTCAACCCGCATGATGCGGAATATGATGGGCTCTATCTGTCGTTGACGATCACCAAGGATCCCTCGCACTTCGCCTGCCGTTGTTGGAGGGATGAAGCTCTGTTCAGGGGAGAGGCTGTTTCCTCGCAGCACCACAAGATTCTGAGCGATGTCAGTCTCCAGACCGAAACTGGTCAGTGTCCTGGCAAGCGAGATCAATAACAAGAAGGCGAAGATCAAAACCCCACTCCCAAGCACATTGAGCCCGGAAGTGAGAAAATCTCGGCGGAGGTCACGGAAAGCGAGATGAATCACGCTTGATTCTTCTCGGACTTCACCTGGCCGTTGGACAATTCGATGATTTGGGTCGCCCGTGCGGCGACCTGCATGTTATGCGTGGCCACAATGAAGGTCATCCCTTTTTCCTCATTGAGCCTGGCCATGAGTTCTAAGACGTTCTCAGCGGCGGTCCGAATCGAGATCCCCAGTGGGCTCATCGGCCAGGACGATCGACGGGGCCTTGATGATGGCCCGCGCCAGGGCGACGCGCTGCTGCTCACCCCCCGAGAGTTCCGAGGGCAGGTGAGATAAGCGATCGGCCAGACCAAGTTCAGCGAGTTGGGAAGCAGCCTGCGCTCTGGCCTGCTTCCAGGTCGATCCCTGCGCGACAAGGGGTAATCCAACATTTTCCTCTGCCGTCAGGCTGGGCAGCAGATTGTTGAATTGGAATACGAACCCAACCCGATCCCGGCGGTAGCGGTCAAGCTGGCTCTCCGACAACACATTCAATTCGCTGCCATCGACCCATAGGTCGCCGCGAGTCGGCCGGTCGATCCCCCCCAATAGGTTGAGCAGGGTCGACTTTCCGCTCCCGCTGGGACCGAGGACAACGACGAATTCGCCTTGCGCAATCGTTAAGTTAAGTTCGTGGAGCGCGTGGACGGTTTCAGAACCGCGCTGATATGCACGTTCCAGGGAGATGGTGGTGATATAAGCATCTTGCAATGATCTGCTATCCTTTGGCAGGCGAAAGTCTCCCTTCGTGAGTTAAGTGTTGGTCCCATCCTCAGAGGTGAGTCATTCGAGAGTATTTATGTCCGGAATAGGATTGTAATACAAAGTGGATAGTTGGATGCCGGGGAACCAGCCCGCTCAAACTCTGAGCGGAATTTCGACAAGATAAACCGGGTTGACGTTTATCACCTGCGTATCCAGGTAGCGCCTGGTCCGCCCCCCGCCCACCTGCCAATCGCTCACGTGACCATGGAGCAAGTAACCCGGGCGCAGCCAGCGCATCAAGCTCAGAAACGCTTTGAAGCCCGCATGCACCCGGTCGCTGAGATCCCCCACACCCCGGGGCGGCGAATGCGCCACGACAACCAGCTCCAACCGACCATGCCGCAGCCGCTTCCATAGCAGCTCGGGCAGCCGGCGGACGATCCGCCACAGCATCCCAAGCTCGCTGTACTGCTGATCGGCGCCGGGCCGGTAGCGTACGGATCCACCCAGGCCTATGAACAGGACCCCATCCACAACCAGGATGCGATCGTCGAGCGGCTCGCACCCTTCCGGCTCCGTTTTCAAGGTGCCCTCGGCCGTCAGCTCGGGCTGGGTGTCGTGGTTGCCGCGCACAAATAGCACCGGCTTGTTGAGCAAATCCGCCACGAACTCAAGATAGTACATCGGCAGGTCACCACAACCGATGACAAGGTCGACATCGCCGAAATTCGTTCGGAGGCTGCTTGAATAAACACTTTCAACGACGCGGTCACTCAACGCGAGGATCTTCATGCTTATGGTTATAGCCTATCTGTGCAATTCATGTGGGAACAGCATGCCAGAGGCAGCAGCGCCAGAGGATTGCGTGCTGGCAAACCTGATCGAGGTCTACCGGCCGATGTTTCGTCTATCGCGAGGGAGTTATGCCTAGCCGAGCTCGGGTTGCGAAGTAGGAGGGCATGTATTCAGCCGCCTTCGAATCGCTGCGGTAATCCTCGTAGAAACCGGTGATCACGAAACCAGCCTCGATCTGCCCACCGATGAGCGCCTCCAGCGTATGGCTGAACTCCAAGCGGGGCGTCTTCCCCATGCATCGCAGCCCGTTCCGCTTGCGTGAGGCTTTCCAGGTCCGAGTACGGCAGGGCGTACTTCACCTTCAGCTCGCCGATCTCCATCAGCTGGGGGTCAAACATGTATTCGACCGGGTTGACGAAACCGGAGAGCAGATCTCCTCCCGGCCGAAGCACACGGGCGCACTCGGCCCAGACAGGACGGACGTCGGGGATAAAGACATTGGAGACCGGGTGGAAGATGAGGTCGAAGCCTTCGGTCATCAAGCTCACTCAGATCGCGCATATCGCCGAGGAGGGTCTGCAAGGTGAGGCCATACTTGTCGGCGACCTCGCGGTCCCGCTCTAGCTGTTTCGGTGAGTTGTCAAAGACGGTCACCTTCGCGCCGGCCGCAGCCAGGATCGGCCCCTGCTGCCCGCCACCCGAGGCCAGGCAGAGCACATCCGCTCCCTTTAGTTCGGGGAACCAATCCTGCGGAACCGATTTTGATTCGGTCAGGAATATCTTAACCCTGCCCACGCCTCGCCTCGGCGATCTCCGCTTCCGATACCGGGACCGTCCAGCGGTTGCCCTCCTCCACCAGCCGGTCCCAGGCTCGACGATTGTGTGAAGAAACGTTCATGTTTCCCGCTTTCGCTGTTCGGGCGGTGTAACCCCGCTCCTTCGAATTGGGACCGGGAACTCGCTTTAGTACCCGGCCGCAGCGTGCCCCACTGTTTTCCTCGCCGTAGGGGCGCATCGCGATGCGCCCCTACACTACCCTAATTCCTCATCCTACTTTGGATCTATCCCCCAGCCTGGCTGTATTGTAGGGGCACGGCGGCGCCGTGCCCCTACGTTCCCTTGTTTCATTTCGCCAGCGCGATTGACCGATCGCCCCTACATGTAAATGCGATCCGGGCTAGTTCATCATCGTCACGTTTTCGAACTGGCTGTTGTAGAGCTCGGCGTAGAAGCCCTTCTTCGCCAGCAGTTCTTCATGCTTGCCCTGCTCGACGATGTCGCCCTCGTTGATGACCAGGATCCAGTCCGCGTTGCGGATCGTCGACAGGCGGTGGGCGATGATGAAGCTGGTGCGGTTCTGCATCAGGTTCTCCATCGCCTGCTGGATCAGGACCTCGGTGCGGGTATCGACCGAGCTGGTCGCCTCGTCCAGAATGAGCATGGCCGGATCGGTGACGAAGGCCCGGGCGATGGTCAGCAGCTGCTTCTGCCCCTGCGAGATGTTCGTCGCTTCTTCGTTGAGCAGCAAGTTGTAACCATCCGGCAGCGTGCGCACGAAGTGGTCGACATGGGCCGCCTGGGCAGCTGCGATCACCTGCTCGTCGGTGGCGCTGGGCTTGCCGTAGCGGATGTTCTCCATGATCGTGTCGTTGTAGAGCCAGGTATCCTGCAGCACCATGCCGAACATGCAGCGCAGATCCTCACGGCGGAAGTCCTTGATGTCGTGCCCGTCGATCAGGATCGCCCCGCTGTTGACATCGTAGAAACGCATCAGCAGCTTGACCATCGTCGTCTTCCCCGCCCCGGTCGGCCCCACGAGCGCGATCTTCTGCCCGGGTTGGACATCGGCCGAGAAGTCCTTGATCACGATCTTCTCCGGCGTGTACCCGAAGCGCACGTTCTTGAATTCGACGTGCCCCTCGATATGCTCGACGGAGGGGACCGGATCTTGCGCTTCAGGGACTTCTTCTTCCTCGGCCAGGAACTCGAAGATGCGTTCAGCCGCCGCCGCGGTCTGCTGGAGCACGTTGGAGATGTTGGCGATCTGGGTGATGGGCTGCGTGAACGAGCGCACGTACTGGATGAAGGCCTGGATATCGCCGACGGTGATGGCGTTGTTCACGGCCAGGTAGCCGCCCATGATGGCGATCGCCACGTAGCCGAAGTTGCCGATGACGTTCATGATCGGGAACATCAACCCGGAAAGGAACTGCGATTTCCAGGCCGAGTCGTAGAGCGTGTTGTTCAGCCCATCGAACTTGGCGATGCTGCGGGCTTCACCGTTGAAGGCCTTCATCACCCGATGCCCGCCGAACATCTCTTCCACATGCCCGTTGACGTGACCGAGGTAGTCCTGCTGCTGCGTGAAGTACTTCTGCGACTGGCGCACGACCAGCAGGACGATGCCCATCGAGAGCGGGATGATCAGGAGCGCGATCAGCGTCATCTGCCAGCTGATGGTGAGCATCATGACCAGCACGCCCACCACCGACACCGTCGAGGTGATGATCTGCGACAGGCTCTGGTTGAGCGTCTGGTTGATCGTATCGACGTCGTTGGTGATGTGGGCCAGCACCTCGCCCTGGCTGACGCGGTCGAAGTACTTGAACGGCAGCTTGTTGATCTTGGCGGCGATATCCTGGCGGAAGCGGTAGGTGATGTCGATCGAGATGCGCGACATGATCCAGCCCTGGATGAAGCTGAACAGGGCCGAACCCAGGTACAGCGCCAGCGTCCACAGGATGATCCGGCCGATGAAGTCGAAATCGATGCCGCTGCCGCTGCCCGTGATCTGGCCCAGCACGCCTTCGAACAGCTTGGTGGTGGCCTGGCCCAGGATCTTGGGCCCGATGATGGTGAAGACCGTCGAGGCGACTGCAAACAGCATCACGATCACGATGGCGATCTTGTAGGAGCCCAGGTATTCGATCAGCTTGGCCATCGTGCCCTTGAAGTCGCGCGCCTTGTCGCCCTTCATCATGGCCATCGGGCCGCCGCGCCCCATCGGCCCGTGCCCACCCATGGGACGGCCCGGCCGCTGTGTTGTCGTGGAATTCCCGCGATCCTCGCTCATACCAGCTCCTCCATGCTCAGCTGCGATTGCGCGATCTCCCGGTAGGTCTCGCAGCTCTCCATCAGCTCGTCGATGGTTTCCCTTGCCCACGACCTGGCCTTCATCGAGCACGATGATTTGGTCGGCGTTCTTGACCGTCGCCACGCGCTGCGTGACGATCAGCACCGTGCTGTCCCCGGTCTTCTCTTTCAAGGCCCGGCGCAGGGCCGAGTCGGTCTTGAAATCCAGCGCCGAGAAGCTGTCATCGAAGATGAAGATCGGCGGTTTCTTGACCAGGGCGCGGGCGATCGCCAGGCGCTGCTTCTGGCCGCCCGAGACGTTCGCCCCGCCCTGGGCGATCTCGGCCTCGAAACCTTCCGGATTGTCAAGGATAAATTCGCTGGCCTGGGCGATGTCCGCCGCCTCACGCAGCGTCTCCTCGCTGGCATCCTCATCGGCGTAGCGCAGGTTGCTCTCGATCGTGCCGGAGAAGAGCGTGCCCTTCTGGGGGACGTAGCCGATCTTCTCGCGCAGCTCGCTCTGCCGGAGCTCGCGCAGGTCGATGCCGTCGATCAAGATGGCACCCTCGGTGACGTCGTAGAAGCGTGGGATCAGGTTGACGATGGTCGATTTACCGCTGCCGGTCGACCCGATGAAGGCCGTCATCTCGCCCGGCCTGGCGGTGAAGGTGATGCCGCACAGGACGTTTTCGAGCGCATCCGGGTAGCGGAAGCCGACCTCACGGAACTCGATCTCGGGCACGAAAGGCGTCTTGAAGGTTTTGGGCTGCTCGGGATCGTTGATGCTCGTCTCGGTTTCGAGCACATCGGCGATGCGCCCGCCCGAGACGGCGGCGCGCGGCAGGAAGATGAACATCATCGACATCATCAGGAAGGCGAAGACGATCTGCATCGCGTACTGCAGGAAGGCGATCATGTCGCCGACCTGGATGTTGGCCTCGGCCACCTGGTGCGCACCGACCCAGATGATGCCCACCGAGAGCCCGTTCATGATGAGCATGATGACCGGCATCATCGTGACCATCACCCGCGCCACGAACAGGCTGGTATCGGCCAGGTCCCGGTTGGCCTTGTCGAAGCGTTTCTCCTCCTCCGGCTGCTTGTTGAAAGCCCGGATGACCATCATGCCCGAGAGGTTTTCACGTGTGACCAGGTTGAGGCGGTCGATCAGGCTCTGCATGATCTTGAACTTCGGCAGCGAGATCGAGAAGACGATCAGGATCAGGCCGATCAGGACGATAACCGCCAGCGGCCAGGATCCACCACATGTTGGCGCTCTTATCCACGGCCCGGATGACGCCCCCGATGCCGATGATCGGGGCGTAGAAGACCATGCGGATGAACATGTAGATCACGGTCTGGACCTGGGTGATGTCGTTCGTGGAGCGCGTGATGAGCGAGGCGGTCGAGAACCGGTCGAACTCGGTGCTGGCGAAGCTCTCCACCTTCTCAAAGGCGGCAATGCGGATGTCGCGGGCAGCCCCGGCAGCGGTCTTGGCTGCCAGGTAGCCGACGGCGATCGTACAGGCGCCGCCGAGCAGCGAGATGAGCAGCATCAGCCCGCCCGTGCGCAGGATGTAGTTCGTCTGGAGCTTGCCGGTGTCCACGCCGAGCGCTTCGTACTCGGTCTTGACCGCGCCCACCGCCATCTGGTTGATCATGCTGTCGCCCAGGGTGGCAAAGCGCTCCTGGATCGAAGCCGTGATCGTCTGCCCGCTGGCCGGCGGGAAGCTTTTCCAGCATGGTGAGCGGATCCACGCCGGCCGGGAGTTTGGTCAGGTCGATCCCCATGCTCTGTGACAGCGCTTGGGCTTGCGCCGGGTTGGCCATGATCTGTTCGATCCCGGAGACAGCCACGAAGGCTTTGCCCATGATGGGGTTCAGCGCCGAGATTTCAGCCTGGGTGAGATCTCTTCTGCACATAGATCGCTTCGGTCTGCTAGAGCAGGGTATTCGCCCACGTATTGGCTCGCCTCGGGCGATCCGGGTTGGACCAGCGTCGTAGCCGCCCAGCACCTGTGCCTGCTTCATCGCTGGTCATGAACAGGGTCAATTTGTCCATTTCAACCTGGCGGATGGCGTCCGGGACGGCGTTCTCCACGCCGCTCTGCTGGATGCCGTTGTTGACGATCCGGGAGAGATAGTCCGGCAGCGCCAGGTCGGCGTTGGCCTGGACAAAAAGCAGGACGACGGCCAGGATGATCAACAGCAGGTAGGGTTTTAGGTACTTCAACAAACGCAGTCATGTCGGTGGTGCTCCTCTTCCGCTTGCTCTAACGGTCTGAAACCGCGTCGGTCTTAAGCTGGTTTGCCTTCTGGATCAAGATCTGCAGCGCAGCGGCGATGGATTGCTTCTCTGCTCCGGATAGCGTATCCGGCCAGTTCGTCCAGCCAGGCCTGCCTGGCCTGGATGCCGCCCTCGAAGACCCGCTGACCTTTTTCCGTCAGCTCGATCCGCTTCACGCGCCGGTCCTGCTGATCTTCGGTGCGCAGGACGAGACCTTGATCCACCAGGCGGTCGAGCATCTGGCTGGCGGCGGCGCTGGTCACGCCCAGGTGCTCGCCGATCTCGGTCACGCCGCAGCTGCCGCAGCGGTGGATGTAGAAGATGGCGCCGAAATGCGACATCGAGAGCCCGCTCTCGCGGGCGAAACGCAGAAAATGCCGCATCGAGCGGCGCATGGCGACTTCCATCCATTGCTGGAGCGTGGCGACAAACGGGTCGGACGGCATTCCTCACCTCGCTTAATGGTTAAGCGGTGTGAATTTTATCGAACGCTTAGGTAAATGTCAATGGGGGAGGGTTCTGTGGCTGGTCGAGCGGGCACCCCCCTTTCATTTGGGAAATTGCCTCCCCTTGCCGGAGATCCTCAACACTGAAACGAAGCGCGGGTAAGTCAGATAAATCTGTGCGAAAACCGAGTAGAAAAAGTTACGTCCGCTAGCTGTATTTCGGATATTCCTACCCACCTTACATAGTACCTACGGTTGACATATTCGGGAATGAATATGGACAAAGTGATGCAGAATGAACATCAATATCGCGTTCTTCACTCCCACGAGCATCCTGGCGATGACCCCGCACCTTATCCAACTGGACACAAAGGAAGTTATGAAGATGGTCAAGCATCGGTTAAAACCATTACCTTATCTCCTCGCCATGCTCTTGCTGTCCGGTTGCAGTCCATCCAAGGAAGCTGTCCCCCTCGATCAGATCAGCATCCAATTGAAATGGGTGCACCAGGCCCAATTCGCCGGCTACTATGTCGCCCAGGAACGCGGCTTCTACGCCGAGGAAGGGATCGCACCGACCTTGATCGAAGGCGGACCCAACATCGATCTCGTTCAGCAGGTGGCCGATGGCACTGCTGATTTCGGTGTGGAGGCGCCCGAGCAGATCCTGCAAGCCGTCAGTAGGGGAATCCCGATCAAGGCGATCGCTGTCATCTACCGCCTCAACCCCATGGTCTTCATCGCCATGGCCGATTCGGATATCCGCACCCCCCAGGATATGCCCGGGCACTCGATCGCCGTCCTCGGCAGCGATGCAGAATCCCAGCTTTACGCCATGATGGAGAAATTGGGATTGGACGTAAACCAGATGGACCTGCTTCCGTATTTGTACGACGTGTCAGCCTTCTACAGCGGCGAGGCCGACATGACAATCGGTTACACGACCGGCACGCTGCTCCGCATCCGCAAGGCAGGCTATGATGTGAATGTTATCTGGCCGAACGATTACGGCGTGCATCTATATGCAGATACCATTTTTACGACGCAGCAAATGATCGACGAAAACCCTGAACTCGTCACCCGCTTCCTGAATGCGACTCTGCACGGTTGGCAGGCGGCGATCGAAGATCCCGCCGCGGCCGTGGAAGATACCCTTAAGTACGCCCGTGAAGCTGATCGAACGCTCCAGACGGAGATGATGGATGCCAGCGTTCCGCTGATATTCACCGGTCAGGATAACATCGGGTGGATGAAGGGTGATCAATGGCAAGCGATGTACGACATCCTTCTCCATCAACACCTGCTTGATCGGCCCTTCAACGTGGGGGACGCATATACGTTGGAGTTTCTTGATCTCATATACGGCGGTGGATGAGCCATGAAGCTGGCCACCAAGCTGGTCATCCTCTCCATTGTGCTCTCCATGACCCCGCTGGCCATCCTGGGTTTTTTGGCTTATCGTGAGGCAAGGATCACGGTTGAAGACCAGACCTTCCGCTTCCTGACCGCGACCAATATCCTGAAACAATCCGAATTCACGCGCTGGCTTGAGAATGATGCGCTGGTTTTGGTCCTGTTGGCTCAGAGGCCAACGCTGATGCAGCTAACAGCCGAGCTGATCCAGCCAGACGGCTCAACCGCGGCCACCAACAACCTGGAGGAACTCCGCAACCTGCAAGCCTATCGCGATTTGCTCAAAGTTCACCTGCTCCCGGTGAGCGACACGCTAGGTGGCTTTGAAACGCTCTCCATCATACGCGCTGCATGACGGCTTGATCATGATTTCAACAGACGACATGTTCGAGGGCAAATATCGGGAGCACGAGGTGTATTTCCTCGAAGGGAAGCTACACACCTACATCGACGATGTCAGCTACCAACCTTCTATCGGGAAAATTGCCCTCCACATCAGCACCCCCATAACCGATGGCACCGGCGCAGTACAGGCTGTGCTCGTTGGACATGCAGATCTGGTAGAGATGTCCTCCATCATCAGCCAGGGCAACGCAACTTATTCGAGCGAGGACAGCTACCTGGTCAACAGCTTCAATTTTTTCGTTACCGAACCGGGTTATGGTAAGGAAATCAGTTTGACCAAGGCCGTCCATACCGAAGGTGTGGATGCCTGCCTGGCCGGAGAAGATGGCACAGGGATTTACGACGATTACCGAGGCGTTGCCGTGCTGGGCGCCTTCAATTGGCTGCCAGAGCGCAGGCTCTGCATGTTGACAGAGATCGATCAAGACGAAGCCTTCGCCCCCATCCGCCAACTGCAGCGAACCATGATCAGCTTGAGCCTCGCCGTCGCGCTTGGAACCGCTGGGCTGGCCATTTATTTCAGCCGGACGCTCACCCGCCCGCTGGGGCTGCTTGAACGCACGGCGAAGAGGATCGGCCAGGGCGACCTAGGGCAGCGCATCGAGATCGAGACATCGGATGAGATCGGCGACTTGGCGGCTACTTTCAACGAGATGGCCGCCAACCTGTCCTCCTCGATCGAGATGGTTGATTACGGCCGCAAGATGATCCGCGCCCTCAACCATGCCGGCCACGAGCTCCAACGCGTGCACGATGAATCCCAAATTTACACCACGATCGTCAATACGATCGAGGAGCTTGGCTACGATGTCGTGCTCATGCGACCTTCTGAGGATAAGCAGGAGCTCATCATTACGCATATCACGATCGCGTCACCGCTCCTTGCGGCGGCTGAGCGGCTGGCCGGGATCCGTGCCAGCGAATACCGGCAATCCTTGCAGGAGGACAACGCCATCACTCAGGTTTACCACAGCGGGATCCCGGCCTTCGCCGCCGACATGACCGAGTTGACCTGACGCAAAGCCTCAATTTCCTCAGCCGCAATGGTATAGGGCGGATCGTCGACATCCTCGGCATCGCGTCCGGGATCTATGCGCCGATCACCACTGAAGACCATGCCTTCGGCTTGATGGTGGTCCTTGGGAAAGGCTTGACGGAAAATGACCTTCCAGCCGTGGGTACCTTCGCCAATCAAGTTGCCATCGCGCTCGAAAATGCTCGTCTTTACCATGAGCTGGAGGCCTGGGCCAAGGAGCTCGAATCGAAGGTACGAAGAACGCACGGAACTGCTCACACGCTCCAACCAGGAACTCGAACAGTTCGCCTACGTCGCCTCGCACGACCTGCAGGAACCGCTGCGCTCTGTGTCGGGATTCCTGCAGTTGCTCGAACGCAAACATGGGGCTGATCTCGACGCAAGAGGCAGTTGAGTTCATCCAGCGGGCGGTAAAGGCGGCCCATCGAATGCAAGACCTCATCCAGGACCTGCTCCAGTTTTCACGGGTGGGCACACGTGGGGCCAATCCCCGGGCTATAAGCTCGTCTGTATGCCTGGGCGATGCCCTCAGCTCACTGCAGCACGCGATCGATTCAACCAGCGCCAGAGTCTTATATGTGAAGGCGATTTGCCAGTCATCCTGGCCGATAAAAGCCAACTCACCCAGCTCTTTCAAAACCTGATCGGAAATGCGATCAAGTTCCATGGCCATGATTCCCCCGAAATTCACATCAACGCCGTCCCTGAGAACAGCCGCTGGAAGTTCTCCATTCGGGACAACGGGATCGGGATCGACCCGGCCTATAAGGACCGCATTTTCCAGGTGTTCCAGCGGCTGCATGCCCGTGATGCTTACGAGGGGACAGGCATTGGCCTGGCGATCGCCAAGAAGATCGTGGAACGGCATGGAGGTCGTATCTGGGTCGAGTCTACGGTCAACGAGGGAGCAACATTCTATTTCACGATGCCTGAGGGCTTGGAGGAAGCATGAAAAAACAGTATTCGGCCGTTCGGCCCATATCTATTCTCATGGTCGAAGACAACCCGGACGACGTCCAATTGACAATCGAAGCGCTCAACGGTTGGAAGTTATCCAATGAAATGAGCGTGGTGAAAGACGGCGAGGAAGCCTTACGCTTTCTGCGCAACGAAGGTGAATTCGAAGGTGCCGCACGGCCTGACCTGATTTTGCTCGATCTAAACATGCCAAGGATGGACGGGCGTGAGCTGTTGGCGCAGATCAAGGTAGACGAAGAGCTGAAAGTCATCCCGGTCGTCATCCTCACGACCTCCGAGGCGGAAGAGGATATCCTGCGCGCCTACAAAATGCACGCCAACTGCTATATAACCAAGCCGGTGGACCTGGATCAGTTCTCGAAAGTGGTCAAGGTGATCGACCAGTTCTGGTTCACAGTCGTTAAACTGCCATAAACCAAATGCCAGGCATACACAATCATTTTGAGGTCATATATCTGCCGGGGATGTCGTGTTCTAAGTGCGGCCACGTTTTACTAGGAGTAGGAGATGGTCAGCCCGGTCCACATTCTTCTCATTGAAGATAACCCTGATGATGTGATTCTGCTCAGGGCGATGCTCAGCGATCAGGTTCTTGTCGAAGATGACATGCGCCCGCTTGAGCTGACGCTTGCTGAATCCCTCACTCGCGGACTGGAGACCATCGACAAACAAGAGATTGATATCGTGCTGCTGGATCTCGGACTGCCTGAGAGCTATGGCACGGAGACGCTCGAGAAATTTACTGCCGTAGCACATCATCCCCCTGTCATTGTCCTCACCGGTTTGGATGATGATCACATTGCGCTAAGCTCGATCCGCGGCGGGGCGATGGATTACCTGGTGAAAGGCCAGTTCACCGAGGATTTCCTCCAACGTTCGATCCAGTACGCCTTTGAGCGGCGTTCCTTCTTAAGGATCCTCGAAGCGCGGGAACGCGAAATACGCTCAATTGCCAACAATGTCCCTGCCGCGGTCGTCCACCTGGACGGCCAGGGCCGTTATCTTTTTGTGAACCGTGTTTTCGAGCAATGGCTACAGCTGCCCAGTAATGAGATTATGGGCAGGCATTTCCGGGATATCCTGGGGGAGGATACCTACCTCAGGATCAAGGATCATGTCGAGCAAGCCCTTTCCGGTCATGAGGTGACGTTCGAAGACCAACGATCGTTCGTTGATGGCAGCACGCGCTGGCTATCCGAGTCTCTATGTCCCAGAATTCGATTCGTACGGCTCGGTGATCGGTTTATTCGTCCTGATAAAAGATATTTCCTCCAGGAAACTTGCCGAGGTTACCGCCCGATCCAACCACGAACGGCTGCAGCGCGCTCCACGAAATCGATAAGGCTATCAACTCCAACCTCGACCTGGACGAAGTTCTCGCCGTCACCGTCCATCAGATTTCAAACATCATCCGCTGCGATACACTCTCTATCCAGGAGAAGAAAAATGACGAGCTTGAGATCGCCGCTTGCCAGGGATTTGAGCAACCCGAGAATGTGATCGGGCTGAGATTCCCGCTTGACCCGAAATTCCCCAACTTCCGGGTCATCAAGGATCGAACTCCAGTCACCTTCGATGACGTTACCACCAGCTTTCCACATTTTTCGAGTCAATCGGAGCAATACGCCTCCGGAGATATCCGATCCTGGTTGGGAGTGCCGCTAAGGCTCGGAAGTGATGTGATCGGCATGCTCACCTTCGATCGCCGGACCATCGATCCGTTCTCTGCACAGGAGGTAGAGATCGCGACCCAGTTCGCAGAGCAAGCTGCTCTCGCACTCCACAATGCACAGTTGTATACAGATCTGAAAGTTCTGAGGAAAATTACCGCAGCATCTTTGAGGGCATCCAGGATGCAGTTTTCGTCGAAGACTCCCAGGGCGCCATCCTGGATGTGAACGCACGAGCGTGCGAAATGTTCGGCTATTCAAAGCAAGACTTGCTTGAGATGAATGCCAGTGAGCTCGTCCCCGAGGGCCAGGACGTTTACACCCTCCGAAGCGGGATGGTCACCGATCGAACGCTTTCTCCAGTGGAAACCGTAAACCTGCATGCGGACGGCACGCCCATCCCGGTGGAAATCACACTACGCGAGCAGGAGATCGGCGGCGTGATCGTCCAGCTGGTCGTAGTCCGGGATATCACCGAACGAAAACGAGCCGAAGCTCATATCCTTCAGCAAATCGGCCGGCTCGAGGCTTTGCGCGAGATCGATCTCGCCATCGTTCACGTCACGGACATCGAAACGACCTTCAACGTTTTCCTCAGCCATCTCACGGACAAGTTAGCGGTAGATGCCGCCTGTGTCCTGCTTCTAAATCGGGATGAAAACCGCTTTAAGTATGTTGCGGGAAGCGGCTTCCGCACAGACGCTCTTCAATATACCTCGCTGGCCATGGGGGAGGGCTGTGCGGGGAAAGTGGCGTTGGAGGGAAAACCGCTATTAGTTATTGGAAAAGAACGGCTTGCCGGAGCTTTCTCGGCCTCTCCAGAATTTATCCAGGAAGGTTTTCACACCTATTACTGTACGCCGCTCGTTTCGCGTGGGGAAGTCATCGGGGTTATTGAAATCTTGCACCGGACCCCATTGAACATTAGCAATGAATGGGTGCAATTCCTCGAGATGCTAAAAATCCAGGCGACGATTGCGGTCGAAAACGCCTCGATGTTCACGCAGCTGAGTCGATACAATCTAGAGCTGGAAGCTGCCGTCGAGGATGCCACGCGAGAACTCCGCCAATCCCACGAACGCCTGGGCGTCATCCTCAACAACAGCCCGGATTCAGTCTTCCTCTTGACACCAGCTGGCGAGATCAGTCAAGCCAACGATGCCGTGATCAAACAGCTTGGTTTCCAACCGGCCGAACTCCAGGGCAAGCAAATCTTCGAGTTTCTCCATCCACTTGATGATACCGACGCTGCACTCTTGCTGGATAACCTGGCGAAGGTAAAAGAACCCATTTGCGTTGAAATGATGGCCTCCAGAATTTCGGAAGAGACATTCGAGGCAGAAGTTACATTCTCCCCTATCATACGCCGGAGCCAGGGTGGAGTCGATCGTGAGCACTCTACGCAATGTCACGGCCTGGAAGGACCTGGAGCGCATGAAGGACGCCTTTGTCTCGAATGTCTCGCACGAGCTAAGAACCCCCATAACGAGCCTGCGATTGAACCACAGCCTGATGCAAAAAAACCCGGATGATCTGGATAAATATCTCGGCCGCTTTGATCGCGAGATCGACCGCCTGAGCGAGTTGATCGAGGACCTCCTGCGGCTCTCGCGCTTGGATCAAGGCAGAACCGAACTGAAAATTGAGCCGTTCGATTTAGCGCAAGTCATTTCTGAAGTAGTAAAGGATCGGGTACCGCTCGCACATGCCCACCAGCTTGAACTGAACGTTGATACCAGCGAAGGGGATGTACTTGTCCACGCCGATGCCAACCTGCTGGGGCAAGTTCTGAGCGTCCTGCTCTCCAACGCCGTCCATTACACACCACCAGGCGGCCATATCCTTGTCCGGCTGATCAAAGAGCAACAGCACGGCAGCGAGTGGGCAGGTTTCTCTGTCGAAGACGATGGGCCCGGAATAGAAGCAGAGGAAATTCCCAGGCTGTTCGAACGCTTTTTCCGGGGCAAGGTCGGCCGGGAGTCAGGCACACCAGGGACAGGGCTTGGCCTGGCGATCGCGCATGAAATCGTCCGCCGCCATCACGGCCGACTAGAGGTGGAGAGCGAAGGCATCCCCGGAGGAGGGACGACTTTCAACGTCATGATCCCTACGAAAGGAGAGATCGCATGAGCCCAAGAATGTGTTTGCTCCATGAATGAAATCGCCCTCGTCCTCGACGATGATGTCAGCCTGTTGGAAAGCCTGGTGGATTTCCTGACGCTGTCCAACTTCGAGGTGCTGGTCGGCCATAATGGCGTGGAAGGGCTGGAAAGGCTAAAAGAAACACGACCAGATATCATCATCTGTGACATTATGATGCCGGTGATGGATGGGCTTGAGTTTTTCTTACAGGTCCGCCAGAACCAGGACTGGGTTTCGATCCCCTTTATTTTCCTAACGGCAAAAGGTGAAACGAAGGATATCCTACAGGGTTACTCGCTGGGCGTAGATCATTACATCACCAAACCCTTCGATCCGGACGAGCTGCTGGTCCTGATAAAAGCCCATCTCGAACGGGTTCAAGAGATCCGCATCTTTCTCAACCGCCAGATTAAACGCCAGTCCTCACCCGATGCCGGGAATTTGAAAGCCGAACTGCACGGACCGCTGGAGTTGGTCAATACCTACCTGAAGACGTACCAGAGAGAGCTCGACCGGCTCGAACCAGATCGAGCCAAACAGCTCTCCGGCCTGATGACCGGAACCTTGAACCGTATGGTCAAGCTGCTGGAAGACCTGATGCTGATCACGTATATCGACAGCGGCGCGGTGCAAGTGGAAATCCACAGCCTCTACCAACCGCTCGAATTGGTTGACGAGCTGCAGGAAGTGCTGGCACAGTTTACAGAAGCGGCTGCGAGCAGGGAGATTAGCCTGGTACCCTTCCTGGGGGAGAAAATCCAGATCCATGGCCACGCCCATTTCATCCGGGATATCTTCCAGAGATTGATCGAAAACGCGCTGAAGTTCAGCCAGCCAGGCGGGAATATCTGGATTGAAGCGAAAGTCTTACGTGAGAATGCCGTGGTGACGGTGCGCGACGAGGGTATGGGGATCTCTGAGGAGCAGCAAAAAGTATTGTTCCTCAATCTTCAAGATCCCGATCGAATCAAGATCGAAAAGCAAGGCGGTGGGCTGGGCCTCGCCATCGCTGCTCAGCCTCGCCAGGCTGCATGGAGGCGGGATTCAAGTCGAGAGCAAACTTGGCAAAGGGACCACATTCAAGGTTGTCCTGCCGCTCAACCTCGGCCAGGACTGATCAAGAACAGCACACGGACTGCACAAGCGGAAACACTACACACGGCTCAACCTGACGACCCGGGGTCCACACCGGTTCCTCAAAAGGAGATAGTAGGCTAACGGTGGATAGGCATCCAGTTGTTTTGTTTGTGGATGACGATAGCGCCATCAGCGAGAGCGTGGTCGACCTGCTCGAACTCTCGGGGTATACAGCCTTGCACGCTGAGAACGGGGCCGTGGCGATGCAAATTTTGAACACCCACAGGCCAGATATCATCGTTTCGGACGTGATGATGCCCGTGATGGACGGTTTTACCTTCCATGAAGCTGTGCGGGCAAAACCCGAATTAGCGTTGATCCCGTTCATTTTGTTAACGGCGCGAGGTGAAAAACAAGACATCCAGCACGGCTACAGGCAGGGAGTTGATCGCTATATTATCAAGCCATTTGACCCTGATGATTTGATTGCGGCAATCGAGACCAGGCTGCAGCGAACACAGGAGATGCAGCGGACTGTGCTGGATGATGTCGAGCGCATGAAGCGCCAGCTGCTCAACATCTTCGGCCACGAACTACGCACGCCAATCTCACAGATCTACGGCTACGTCGAGATCTTGCGCTCGGCACACGACACGGAAGATAGCACCATGGTGCAGGAAGCCCTGGGGGTTGTGGATCAGGCTGTACGCCGGCTGCACACCTTGACCGATGATCTCATCATGCAGGTGTATCTTGACAGCGGCGCCGCCCAGGCCTCCTTGAAGGACAGCCTGGCACCCGTCGATGTAGGATCCCTGCTGCACGGATCGTTGGGCTCTGTCTTGGAAGCTGCCCGTAAGAAGCAAATTGCTATCGAGATTTCCGTCCCCGAGGGCATTGAAGTCATTGGGCATCTGCCCTACCTGTGGGATTTGTTCAGAAGATTGATCGACAACGGCATCAAGTTCGGCCATCAAGGCGGCCATGTCTGGATCATTGGAGAACAGCAAGGCACTGACGCCCATATTTCCGTGAAAGATGATGGACTCGGGATCGAACCCGAACACCAGAAACAACTCTTCAAGCTCTTCGAACAAATCGACCGCCCCAGGCTTGAACAGCAAGGGGTCGGTTTGGGCCTCTCGCTCGCGGCGAGCCTGGCAAACTTCCACGGCGGCTCCATCAGGATGTATGCGAATCCGGATCAAGGCAGCACCTTTACGGTCGTCCTTCCCCTGGTGCCACGTACCTAACCACAAAGAAAGAAACCCAACATCATAGAGGAGATACTTCGCCAGCCTACCAGGCTCTCTTTACACGCGGTTCATCCACACGAAACAGGAAAATTAGGAAGCCACCCAATGTGCAATAGTGGATCGTGCCCTCTCCTGCAGCGCATTTGCGTTCGGTGTCTCCACGATAATAGCCTGAGCCTAAAGGCAACATACTGCACATGATCTTTAAAGCCAAAGACCCGGTTCCCAGAGTGCAACAGGGTCTTTGAAGTAGACTTTCATAATCGCCTCGTCGAAGGTTTGTTGAAGCTAACGCCTCCGCCGCCTCGCGGCCCCCCCGCCGCTTCCGCCGAAGATGATCGAAGCGCCCATCAGGAAGCCGAAGTTGTACCAGCCGCCGTTGTTGTGCACCTCGTAAACCCCGATGTTGTCTTTGAAGAGCGAGAGCAGGAAGGCAAATGGCGAAATAAACCCTTGCCACAACCCCTGCCAGAACCCGGCGACCTCGCCCTGCGCATCTGGCGTCTTGACCATTTCGTTCGGGCTGGCGGCACAACCAGCAAGCGTCACGAGTACAACCACCAGGACAGCGCAAATGAAAAGCTTCTTCATCTTTGAACCTCCATTCCGTTTTTGGGCCGGAATTCTTATCACCACGTCCACATTGTATTTATTCAACGAGCGCGGTCCTGACAGCCCGGTGACTTTTTATCCCCAAGTACGCTCGAAGCATCCAGGGTTGCGCTTTACGATGGCGCGTGCAACCCCGCAAGCAAATCCTGGATCGCCTCCACCGGCAAGCCGCGTTTGATTCCATCGTTCACAAATAACTCCAACAAGCCCAGCGTCTGCGCCCTGGTTTTCGAATAGTGGAACTTGAGGTATCGCTCGAGGTCGAACGGGGTGAGCAAGGGCAGGGTCAACGTGGCCAGTGAAATCAGCCCTGACGAGAGGCCGATTTGCAGCAGCGCCCGCGTGACGAATCCTGGTTCCGCCAATTGGCTGGTGATAGCCTCCCTCGCGGCCAGTGCGGCTCGCCCCCTCCAGGCGCTGTGCCGGAATTTCTTGAAGGACCACCCGGCGAGCTCCAGCCCGGCGGTGAGCGTGGAGAGCAGCGCCGTCGTGGCAGCCTGCGTCGTTTGAAACCCCACGTCCTTGACCGCAGCCCGCAGCCCTCCCTGCTCCAGGAGACCGGCAACCTCCGAGCAGGCCGCCTGCTCCCCCATGAGCGGGATGGCGGCGAACGGCGGCAGCCAGTAGTTCACCCCCTCCGGCCGTCTACCCCCGCCCTCCAGGTCACCCTGCCAGGCGATGAGCGTGATCCCACCGAAGACAAAACGACCCTCCTCGCCCTGCGGTATGAAACTCCCCACGCCTGCCCTCCGGTGCAAAGCACACCACCCGTGCTGAAGGCACATCCCGGACAAATTCATGGAACCAGCTCGAGTGGTAGACCATGCGACGGCGTGGTGAACCAGACCTGGTCGGGTGCGAAACGTCGGGCGCCGCCCAAATCCGTAACCACCTGGAAGTCCTTCAGCCTTTGGGCGTGCCCTCCATGCCTGTGCCGGCGCTGGATTCGGTGAACGAGCAAGCCCTCCCTCCGCCAGGGCTTCGTTCAATCGTTCGGCCGCTGCCGGCCGGGCGTAGTAGGCGAGCTCCACGCCAGGCTTGCTGTCAAATGGAGGCCGAACACCTGCCCCACCGCTCCCGCACCGACCATCAAGATTTTCATCGTCACAGGATCCAATCCCGTCCTGGATGAACGATCCACCCAGAGATATCGATGTTCAATAGGCCGCCGCCTGCTCACAGCGGGTAGGTCGGGTCGACCTTCTCCACGTTCATCCGGTAGATGAGCTCGGTCACGCGCATCGCCCAGGGGAACGGGAGCAGCTTGCCGATCAGGACGGCCGCCTTGTCGATGACGCCGATGACGATGACCCTTCTCCCCTTTACGATGGCTGGATACGCCTTCTCCGCCAGCTGCTCGGGCGTGAGCATGGTTCTCAGGGCGAAGGGCTTGATGCGCTGGCCGGCCAGCGGCGGGAACTCGGTCAGGCTGCCCCCGGGGTGCAGCGCGCAGATGCGGATGTTCGTGCCGCGGGTTTCATGAGAGAGAACGTTCGTAAAGGCGCGGATGTAGTGCTTGGTGCCGGTGTACACGGCGAAATTGGGCAGCGGCGCATACCCGCCGACCGAACCGACGTTGACCACGCGGCTCGGTTCGCCGTGCGCAAGCATGTGCGGGATGAAGTGGTGGCAAAGCTCGGTCAGCGAGCGGACGTTCAAGGCGATCGCCTGCTGCAGGTGAACCAGCGGCATTTCCTCGAAGCGCTGGTAGGGGCTCATTCCGGCGTTGTTGATGAGCACATGCACCCTGCCGACAAGGCGCACCGCTTCCGCCAGGACGGCCTGTGCCGAGCCCGGCGAGGTGATGTCCTGGGCGAAGGCATGGACGGCGCCTGCCCCCGCCATCTCCTCGCATAAAGCCCGCAGCCGGTCCTCGCGCCTGGCGACGGCAAGCACGGCATGCCCACGGCGGGCGAAGGTGACGGCCAGCGCCCGGCCGATGCCCGACGAGGCGCCCGTGATGACGATGTTCATTCCCGAGCCTGCCGCGAATCATGCATTAGCGAAAACCGGCCATGATCATCTGCCGCCCGCACCGAAGCCACGCGCGCCGCAAGGAGAGACGGCCGGCTCAGTGGGTGGTGGTGGAACCCGCATCCATCGGATTTCGCGCATCAGAACCCCGAAACGCCGCCGGACAGCAGGAACGCCATCAGCTCCCCAGACTGGACCTTGAGCGGTGTGACCTGTGCCTGCGGGACGACGATCACGATCCCGCCGAAGTTGTACGACTGCGGGACGAAAACGGCCACGCTCTCCGCCATGCCCAGGCCAGCCAGGCTCTCCTGGGTGACGAAACCCATCATCTGGACGCCGCTGCCCGGGAAGATGGTGACCAGGACCGGTTTGTCAAACTGCCTCTTCTCGCCCACGAAAGCGCCCACCAGGTCCTTGACCGATGAATAAATCATCTTCACCAGCGGCATGCGCAGGAACATGCCGTCCACGAGGCTGACCGTGCCGCGCGCCAGGATGGTGGAAACGAGGAAACCGGTGATGAGGATGATGGCCAGCGTGAGCAGGAATCCCAGGCCGGGGATGTTGAACCTGAAAATCTGGTCGACTTTTGTGAACCCGAGGTAGAGCAGGTAGATCGTGACGGCGATGGGCGCCAGGAACAAGATGCCGCTGAAAAAATAGGCCGTGATGCGCTTCATGACAGCTCCTTTGGACGATGGGCTCCTTCTATTCTACACATCCTGTCCAAAGCGGTTGAAGTCTCAGGGGCAGACCTGCGGGAGCTCATTCGGGCGCATCCGGAGCCCATACCTGGAAGAAAAACGGGCTCTGCCTGGCGAGCTCAGGGTATGCGTCCGTATCCGAGATGCACGCAGGACACCAGTGGCCTCCCCCCAGGATCAAGTTCAGGCTTGCCTCGAATTCATGACCGGCATGGCAGCGCCAGCGGAGCAAAAGACCCCAGTCGCCAGTAGGCATGCTTGCAGACAGGCACCGACCCCCCCGGAACAAGGCCGCTTCCTGCGCATCCGCAAGCGAGAAGTCTGCGCGGGGTTTGGTTTCATCGTAGCCGTGATCAAGCTCAATAGGGGTGTCAGAGGGACGTTCGCAAGACAGGTCTTCCCACTTTCCGATAGCCTGCCAGGCTTCATAGGAGCCGAAATATGCGCTGATCAAGGCGTCATCGCCCTGCGCAATCCAGCTCAGGGTTCCGCCTGGTCCACGCGCCGCCGCTCCAGCCGCCGGCGCAGCAGCTGTGGAAAGATGCCGGCCAGACGTGTGTACCAGGGCACGCGCTGCGACTCCGCCGCCAGGTAGGAGTCCAGGGTTTGGGTCCGGAACTTCAACAGCGCTTCAAGACGGTCGGAATCGGAAAACCAGTGCCCGTGGAAATTCCGCAGCGCAAACCAGTTGGGTTCGATCACCCGCCGCGCATCTCGCACCCCGATCGCGCGAAACACCTTCTCGAAGTATTGCAGATTAGTGAGGCGGGCCGGTTGGCCACCGCCGATGTTGTAGATGCCCCCCCAGAATTCCTGCGGGACGTTCTCCTCACACACGTTGGCCAGCAGCCTGCCCGAGTCGCGGACCGTGACCCACTCGAGCACACCTGCGAGCGGGGTGTGGAACAGGATGGGATCGAGGGTTGCGCTGGCAGAGACGCGGGCGATGCCGGTTTGACGGAGCGAGACCCAATGCTTGAGCCCCGAATCGACCACGATCCGCTCGGCGATGGTCTTGCTCAACGCGTAGGTATCAAAGGCGCTGATCTTGATCGGGTCGCCTACCCGCCCCCAATGGATCGGTGGCGGCCGGTTGCCGGTCTGGGCGACCGATCCGATGTAGACGAGTTTTACCCGGTCGGGATCCGGTTGGGCGTGGATGGCGCGCACGATGTTCTCGGCTGCGCCCACGTTCACCTGCAGCGTGCGTTTCGGCTGGGAATCAGCCAGGGGTGACACCAGCCCGCCCACGTGCAGGACGACATCCGCGCCGGCTACCCCTTCGAGCACATCCTCATAGCGGGTCAGGTCGCCCCAGATGACCTTCACGCCCCGCTTGATGTAGGGCGCCAGGATGCGGCGGTCGGCCCCGGTCGGCAGCGCGAGCGCGGTGATCTCGAAACGATCACGGTGGGCAAGGAGCGCATCGAGGCCGGCCCGGCCCATGTAGCCCGTCGCCCCGGTTAGGATGATTTGTCTTCTTGCTGCCGCCCAAGCTCGCTCCCTTCGTGTAAATCGCCTCATTATCACCGCCTTTGAGTCGTCACGATAGGTGATAAAGATCACAAACCATGGCCCGGCCTTGAAGGTACAATCGACGGATGCATCCCGGGTTGCCAAGCTCTCCTCACAGGCCGACCACCGGTCACGCCGCGCGACAGCGCCTGGCAGGGTTCATCCTGGGCATGCTGCTTCTCGCAGGCTGCAGCCTGGCCGGAGGACGGTGGCGATATTCGCCCGCGACGGCCAGTCCGGCTGTGGGAGAGGATCCCACCGGAACCTCCGAACCAACCCCAACGCCCTCCCCCACCTCCACGATCACCCCCACCCCGACGGCGACGCCGGTCGTCTTCGATGTCGGGCCGGAGCTGACGATCGCGTACCTGCTCGAGCTTGAGATCCCTGGCAGCGAGATCACCATCGAGCAGGAGCTCCCCGCCAACTTCTACTACAAACGCTACATCGCCAGCTACCTCTCGGAAGGCAGCAGGATCTATGGCCTGCTGACCGTACCGGCCATGGCCACGCCTGAAGGGGGCTTCAAGGCGATCGTCTTCAACCACGGCTACATCCCGCCTTCGACCTACCGCACTACGGAGCGCTACACCGCCTACGTCGACTACCTGGCGCGGGCTGGCTTCGTCGTCTTCAAGATCGACTTGCGCGGGCACGGAGACTCGGAGGGGGAAGCCTCTGGGTCGTACTTCTCGCCCGGGTATAGCATCGATGCGATAGCTGCCCTGAAGAGCCTGCAGACGCTGGATTTCGTCGACCCGGATGGGATCGGGATGTGGGGCCACAGCATGGCCGGCAACCTGGTGCTGCGGGCGATGCTGCTCGAGCCAGAGATCAAGGCCGGCGTCATCTGGGCCGGCGCGGTCTACAGCTACGACGATTTCGCCGAGTACGGCATCGACGACAACACCTTCCGCCCGCCGGCGACGCAGGAAGGGACCAGCACGCCCAGGCGGTCGAGTGCGCTCTTCGAGGCCTACGGCCGGCCCGGGTCGGGCCATCCCTACTGGCAGGCCGTCTCGCTCACGGCCAACCTCGACCTGCTGCAAAGCCCGCTCCAGCTGCACCACGCCCAGGACGACCCGGTCGTGAACATCGGCTATTCGCAGGGCCTGGCGGCGGCGCTGCAAGAAGCTGGCAAGAGCCTACGAGTTCTATATCTACCCCAGCGGGGGGCACAACCTGGTCTCGCCCTACTTCGACCAGGCCATGCTGCGCACGGTGTCTTTCTTCAGGGAGAATTTATAAGACGCTCTGGGAGATTCCTAAAAAGAACGCTGTCTAGGGCACATTCTCTCCAGGTAGCAGGGCTGTAGCTTGCCCAAAATCCATAAACGCTAAAGGCAAAAGGCCTCCGAAAAGGAGGCCTTTATGGTACTCGGACTGGTGGGGGACCTTCTAGCGTCAACACTTCCTATTTGCGAACAAGGTCACGCCGTCCGACCCCTTCCGTGCGGCCTGCTTACGGCGAGAGGCTTGCCTCGCTGCTCATTGCGATGGGCAGCTGGGATTCGTCGTAGGCAACCACGGTCCAGGTCATCGTTTGATGCAGGTATGCCGTCTGGCCGGCGCTGCCACCAGCCTCACCGCCACCAAAGGTCACCTCTGTCAGCGGGACCTCGCCAGGTCCAGTACACGCGCCCATCTCCGTCCCGCACGACGAGGCTGTACTCAACCGCGCCCTCGATGGGCGCCCATCGAAGCGCAGGTTTTGCGCCAAGCCCGTCGCTCGCGGTCAGAATTTCGACCGTGTCCAGCGAATCGCGAATGGAGCCGGCGGACTCGCTCGGAGCAGTGGCTGCAGTGGCCGGCTCTGCTTCCGGGGATTGACTGCCGCCGCATGCGGCCAAAACCATGGTGAAAACCAGTAAGAAGGGTAGGTGTGTTCTTGTCACGGCAAGCTCCGTAATGCGTCGTTGGCGCGGTCGGCGATCGAACGCCAACCCATTTGTTCGGCCAGCGCAGCAATGATGGTCAAGGCATTTGAATCATCGGCGGCGATGGCATCTTGCAAGCGCTCTTCGATCTCCTCGATGGCGTCTGCTTCCAGTTCGTCCGCCTCAGCCGAGCCGGCGCCTGAGCCAATCGCCCCCGATTCATAGGCGAGAGACAGGACCTGGGCGACGGTAATCATGTCGAACCGTTCCGGCTCGTCCAGCACCAGTCCAAGCAGGTCGCTCACCCAACGGGCGACGAAGCTGCGATGCTCGGTGCCGGCGACACCGCCGCATTCGGCGGCACGCTCGATGGCTGCCAGCAATTGTGCGCCGCGGTCGATCAACTCACCCCAAGCGCGGGCATCGATGGCGGCCCCGCTGCGGGCTTCGTCCAACAGTATGAGCGCGTCCAGGTTCAAATCGTTGATTTGAGCCTGGAATTCTGCGGCGGCATCCGGGACAGCGCCGGTGCGCACGGCGACCCAGGTTTGCTCGCGCACCGTCGGCGTGCCGCCGGCGGCGGTGACGCCCTCCCGAAAGGCCTGGGAAGCATCCCCCTCGACCCGCTCGCAGCTGGCATACGTGATCTGCACCGGGATCTCCATCGGCCCGACCATGGCCGGGGTCACCTGTGAGTTTTGCGTCAGCGTCTGGCCCTGGAACACGGTGTTGACGATCTGGTCGATCAGCTCGATCGACATCACGGGCATCTCTGCCCCGCCAAAAATGATGCCGCTGGTCGTGCCGGTGAACCAGCCTTCGGTTCCAAAGGCTGTCTCCTGAACCCCGCCGCCTTCGTATTCGAACGTCCCATCCACCTCGCCGCCAAGGGCAGTCAGCGTGAACTCACCGGCGAAACGGGCGTCCGTCTGGCTGATGGTATAGAACTCATGCGAGGCGACGAAGGACATGATGCCCGTCCACTCGCCGTCGGCGAAGGCCAGCCCTCCCTGCGCAGAGGCTGGGACGCTCAATACCTGGAAGGGTATCAAGCAAAGTGCGAGGATGAATAGCAACCAATTCACGACCAACTCCTTTCTCATAAACACCGATACGGTTCCACCTATACAACGGCCTGCCCCAAGGATTTGTGACAGTTTCGACCCGGCTGATTGGATCGATTGCATGCCGGTATCCTGGTCTCAGCAGGAAGTCGGGTTTATACCGTGAAATTATTGGGCTGGCAATCCCAATCGGATTGCCCCAGCAGCTGGCCGCGCCTACCCTGTTGGCAGGCCATTCGACTCAACACATCGATGGGGTTGCTTGTTTGAGATCGGGGCAATCCTCGCTGACTTGCGTTAAAGCAACGCTTTACCCCTTGATTTGTGATTATATTCACATATCAACCCGGTGTGCGCCCGCCGACCGCTGCTCTTCCCGGCCGGGCTGCCCAGACATTCGAAAAGGAGCTCAAAAATGAAACGGCTTTATTCCCTTTTTGCGGCCATGCTCATCGGTGCCTTTATCCTCACGGCCTGTGCGCCCGCAGCTGCCCCGGCGCCAACGGCCGCACCAAGCGAGGCGCAGGCGCAGGTCCCGGCGGAGGCGGACAGCCCGGCCGATGATACGGCGGCCGAGGTGGCGGAGGAACCAGCGCAAGCGAGCATCTGGGACCAGGAGTACATCTCGGAAGTGCCGCCGATCCTGATGATCGACCCGTACTTCCAGATTTTCGGGCAGTCCCAGGTGGCGGTCCCCTACTTCTACGAGGACGCCGTCAAGCTGGCGGGCCACTCGTGCGGCGCCACGACCGGCGCGTGGACGATCACCCGCAAGGCGCTCGAGGAGCTCTACCCCGAGGGGGAGATCCCGGTGCGCGGCCAGATTTTCGTGGAAGCGCCGGGAGCGGAAGATGAATGGTTCACCGGTGTGTTCGGCGAGATCATCACCTTCGTCACCGGCGCCGCGCCGAAAACCGGTTTCATCGGCGCGGAGTTCGGGGAGACGAACGACCTCTTCGTCCGCCAGAACAAAATGATATATCCCGATGAGCCGACCGGGGCGCTCCCCCCGAAGATGGAGTGGATGTTCACCCGGCTGGATACCGGCAAGAAGGTGGGCGTCGTCTTCAACCTCGCCATCATCACGCCGATCGCCACGGAAGAACGGCAGGCCATGGGAAAGAAGATGGCAGCCGGCGAAGCGACCGCGGAAGAAGCTGCCGACTACTACAAATACTGGAACGACCGGGCGAAATTCGTGCTAGAGAACGCCGACATGGACGGCTTCTTCACCGTCACGGTCTACGAAGAAGGCTCACCGACGCCCGCCGATTCCCTGGCGGCCAACGCGGTCACCGTTCCGGTGGATGAGTTTGCATGGGACCAGGGCTACATCACCGAAGTCCCACCGATCATGATGATCGAACCGTACTTCCAGATCTTCGGTCAATCGCAGGATGCGATCCCCTACGAGTACGAAGAAGCCGTGAAGCTGGCTGGCCATTCCTGCGGTGCGACCACCGGCGCGTGGACGATCACCCGTAAAGCGCTTGAGATCCTCTATCCTGACGGGGAGACCCCGGTGCGCGGGCAGATCGCCGTGGAGGCACCGGGCGCCGAAGACGAGTGGTTCGTGGGGGTATTTGGCGAGATCATCACCTTCATCACCGGCGCTTCGCCCCACACCGGCTTTATCGGTGCCGAGTTTGGAAAAACGGACGATGTCTTCGTGCGCCAGAATAAGATGACCTACGCAGAAGAGCCCACCAACCAGCTGCCTCCGATGCGTGAGTGGATCTTCACCCGGCTGGACACGGGGGCGAAGGTGGGCGTGAAGTTTAACCTGGTCGTCATCACCCCCCTCCCCACGCCTGGACGTGTGGCCATGGGGAAGAAGATGGCGGCGGGCGAGGCTACGCCTGAAGAAGCTGCCGATTACATCGAGTATTGGAACGACCGGGCGACGTTTGTCTTCGAAAATGCTGACATGCTCGGTTTCTTCATCGTGAAGGAGTACTAAAGAACCGCGGCTCCAGGCTGAGCGCTACGACGAAACGAAAGCAACTTTGATCGGGCTTGAGACACCAGAAGCTCGCCTTCCTTCCATGCAATTTGAAGGCCCTGCTGGTGTCTCAAGTTTTTTTTAGCAACTGACCGTGAGCTCGGCTTGGTTGGTCGGATTCGTAGCTGTCGCAGGCATCCGGCCAGCCGGTACCAGCCAAGTGTGTGGCGGTCGGCGACGGACTCGAACCGGGACCGAGGATGGCCCCGCCCTCCGTTTCTCTGAGTTGAGCTGCCTTCTCAAGAAGAACCATCGATCCCCCACAAACCGCCGATCGAAGTACGGCATCAAGCTGGACGATCACCTATCCACCCGATCGGCACTAGCTCCTCCACCGCCATGAACTCCGGGTCCCCCGCAATCAGCCTCCCCTCGTGCTCCTGTGCAGCGGCAATGGCGAACGCGTCGGCGTAGGCGACCGGATGGAGCGCAAGGAAAAGCGCCCTTGCGGGCGCTTCGCATTCAGCAGGGTCCTACCTTGCGCGGCAGGTCGTGGTGTCCATTTACTATCGAAATTGAGGCTGTTTTGTCATACACACGTTTAGATCTAAGACGCCACGCCACCTAGCGCCAGGCGCCAATGATCAATCCCATCACTGTCATCGCCACCGTCATATAGCCACCATTAATCAGGACGTATTTCCAAGAACGGTGTTCGAACATGCTGATAATGCCCACACCGAGCGCAATCCAGCCAAAACCCGCCAGGAAACCGGCGGTCGCGCCCCAAACGATCGTGGTGCTGGGATCGCCAAGGAATGCCGCCAGGTTGTAGGCCATCACAAGTGAGAACAGGAAGGAAAGGCCGAACTTCTTCAACTGGTTGGCATTGGCCAGCTCCTCATCCGTGATCCCGTTGGCCGCCTGCCAGGCTTTGCCAAACAACGGGCCGTACCAGATGCCGCCGATAACAAACATCGACACCGCGGCGACGATCGTCGCCAAATGATTGATCGTGATCTCTCCCACTGTCATCCTCCCTTTACTATTTGCTCCATTACTTCGACGAAGTTATTTGGCCTGCTGAAATCGCAATAACTATAAACAGTTCTCTACCAAGTGTATTGGAAAAAATTGACCCCTACGCAAGGCGCTGGTAATCCCATGCTAAATAGGCTCAACCAAGTAATTAGGAAATGGCCGCTCCAGTTCCAGATAGGCAGTTGGCGTGAAGCCGGAGAAAAGGCGGAACTCATGAATCAGGTGGGACTGATCGTAATAGCCGCTCTGCATCGCTAGCATCCGCCAATCGATTTGATCCGCCTCCCGAGCTGCTTCGACGCTGGCCAGAGTTCGCTGAAACCGATTTAGCTTGGCCAGCTCTTTTGGGGTGATTCCTACTTTGCGCTTGATGCTCTCCGTGAAATGCCGGTGGGAATAGCCGGAGCGCTCAACCATTTCGCCAATGGTCGCTGCGGCCGGGTTCTGCGAGATCTGGCCAAGGGCGAATGCCACGAGTGGGTCCGGTTCGGTGTCTGCTCCGATAAAGCTTGAAAGAAAGCTCTCCAGAATTCTAAACCGAGCAGCCAGTGAGTTGGCTGCCAACAGCCGATCGCGCACGTCCTGCGCCTTGAATCCCCAGATCAAATCCAGCGGGACAACGTAATCCGTCAGATCCGGCAGCGCCTTATTGAAAAATGGCCAGGCGCCCCCCGGCCGAAAACGAACGCCCATCATGGTCGATGGACCAGACTGGATCACGATCGGACCCAGCCGCTGACCCGAGACCCACGCCCGCTGGAACTGGGTTTCCGCAGGATACTTTACGCCCCAGTAGAGCGACTTCGGTGTTTCTTGCATATCGAAAATCAGTTCAACAACCCCCTCCGGCATCATCCGCTCGCGCGGTAAGCCGGGTCATAATCGGCGTGATACCAAAGCTGTTCGATGAAATAGCTGAGAGGATAGGCAGGTTGATGGGCTTGATAAAACATTGCAGGGATCCTCTTCCCGAATTGGAGCCGACTATAGCACCGGCTCATTCACCAGTGTAGTAACCAACTTCATGGAGCTAGAGATACGACACGACAGAATTCTACGGCCACCTCCGCAATAGCGTATCACCAGATGGCCAGAGCATGGAAGCCCAGGTTGGTTGCGCACCTGCTGCGCAACATCGATATCCGGCTTCAACAATACGCATACAGCTCCTCTCGAGCCGGAGTTGGAATTCTTTAGTCCAGGCCACCGTGGCAGGCGAACCCAGGACCTTCAGGTTTATAGATCGAATCCGACGACACGGGGCATGGATCGTCAGGTTGGGTTTCCAGGCGTAGCCTGTCGGTACTTTTCCCGCCCGGAACGCAGCCAATCTCCTTCTGAGATTGATCCCACATCAATAAGGCATGATTTTTTCACCACAGTCAGGTGTACGAAAAGGGTCATCCCAAGTCTATAGCTATGTATCCCTTCATTTGAGGCTTGTTTTTATCTCACGAGTTCTGACACGCTACACGCAACATCTCCTATCTCGAACCCCGATCTTTGATTGGACAGCCCACCCTAGCTTGCCTCCGGTGCTGGAGTATCGCCGGGAAACGTGGGCAGTAGGCAGATGATGAAGTCTTATTCCTCGATCGTTCCTGCGAGTGCCCGCAGGATCGCATCCGCCTGGTATAGCCGGTTGCGCGCCCGGCCCGTCGCTTCCCGCACGATGCCGATTTGTTCGAGCTTTTCGATGGTACGCTGGGCGCTGCGATACGGAACGCCCATGGCCGCCTCCAGCTGGCGGATGCTCAGGATGGGTCGTTCAAAGAGCACGTCGACAGCTTGCATTAAACGGTCTGCGGCACGCTCATCCTGCAGAAGCATTTGAAACGCTTCTCTCAAAAGCTGAAGATGTTCGATCCGAAGGATCGCATCCTCCGATTGATCCCGGATCCCCTCCAGGAAAAAAGCCAGCCATTTTTCCCATTCGCCCCGCTGGCTGAGGGCCAGCAGGTGGTCGTAATACGCGCTGCGATGATCCTCGAAGTAGGCGCTCAGGTAGAGCCAGGGCTGGGCAAGCAAACCCCACTCGATAAGCAGGAGGATGACGAGCAAGCGCCCGATGCGGCCGTTGCCGTCCAGAAAGGGATGAATGGCCTCAAACTGGTAGTGGATCAGTGCCGCCCGAACCAGCGGGGGAAGGTCGGAGGAGGCATGGATGATCTTCTCGAGACCGTCAAGCGATGTGTGCATCTCCTCGACCGGCGGTGGGACGAAGCGGGCTGTTTCTAGGGTGCTGCCAGGAGGTCCGATCCAGTTCTGGCTGCGGCGGAATTCGCCCGGGGTCAGGTGCTCCCCGCGCACGCCTTCCAATAACTCAGCATGGATCTCCCGCATCAGGCGCAGACTGACGGGTAAGGAACGCAGCCGTTCGAGGCCAAAATCCAATGCTTTGACGTAGTTGTGCACCTCGCGGACATCCGTCGTCGGTTCGAGGTAGGAAAGCTGTGCCGCTTCATAGACATAGACATCGTTGAGCGAGGCGCGAGTTCCTTCGATGCGCGAGGAGAGCACCGCCTCGCGGCGGATGAAGGGCCGTACCAGGATGTGCGGCGAGGGCAAAGTGTTGGCGAGGCTATCGAGCCTACCCAGTGCTCGTTCAGCAGCGCCAACAGATGAAATCAAGGAGGAGGACCATCGGATCGTTGGCGAGAGCGAGTTGGGGATGAAGGTCCAATAGCCCCTGGGTGTACGGATGACCTTGCCGGCTGTGCTGGTTTGGAAATCCTCAGGCTTCATAGGATCGACCTGTATACAAGCAATAGTGTTATTTGCATTTTACGTGTTAAGTGTAAATTATTCAAGTCCTTGTTTACACTTCGAACAAGCTGTGCTGGAACGCTGTATCGGTCTCCTCACCTGCCCTATTGAACGTCTAACGACCCAATCATGTTCTCGTCACGCACAAGCTCGTCGGATCCGGCTATAGTGGATGTGTGATCGTTGACGTACCTGTTCAAAGCAAAGCAAAAGAAACGTCTCAATAATCTTTCATCAAGTTGATCAGGGAGAGACAAAGAGAGAGTGAGCGGGGTTTTGAAAGTAGGGCTAAACACCAAGAACCCCGAATCGAAGTCCGTAGATGAGTGGTGAATAGCCCTGGATCAAACCTGCGGAAGGCAGTGAAACAAGGAGCCAAATCAGGGCTTGAGCCTGACGATCTAAGATTGCCGACCAAGGATCCTGATAAGTCATGGATTATTAAGCGAAGATCGTCAGGCCATCGCTCTTCCGGAAGCCTGACGATCCAAGTTGGTGCTCAGGTAGCGGGGCTGGGATTCGAACCCAGGACCTTCAGGTTATGAGTTCGAATCCTAAAATGGGCACCTTGGACTGTCAGGCTGGTTTTCCAAGGGTGGCCTTGCGATTTTCAACTTCTCGGAGCCCAGCGAGTATAAATTTCTAGTATCCTACACGCAGAGAGTCAACATGGCAAACGCATTCGGGGGATAGAACAGAAACCACCTTAACCTCGCTTGAATTCTTCTGTGTTGCACTTGTGAGCTAAATCTTCGTATCTTAACAAGTAGATATATAGCCTTATATCCTGTTACTTCTTGATGTCGCCCAAACTCCGAGGTCACCCGCAACGCGGGTGACCTCGTGGGCTTGGCTTATAAAGAACCCTTCTGCAATTTCTGGCTAACTAAGGAGTCAGTGGTTCCCATTCCTGGTGGAACGACTTGTTGAGCATGAAGGAAATCCCCGTTAATGGGCTCCTCTCATCAACTTATCCTGATTGAAAGATTTCATCTGTCCCATGCAATGGCTCTACGATAGCGATTTGCATACTCATTCCTGTTAAGAAGCATTAAGCAGTTTACGATTGAGGATTACCCTTCAACCTCGAGGCGATCCACCTGGATCTGCGAGCCGTTGTAGTCAGGCACATTGCTTAGTAGCTTGCCATAGAGATGAACGATCTTGCCGCTGTTACGCAGCGCCTCGATCTGCGCCCGCACTGACGAATCCATTGAATCGATGCCAAAGTAGATAATTTGCCCCAGGTCCTGGCGTTCAAAATAGTCATCATACTGCGCGCCGGGTTCAGCGCTTTTGATAACCCCCCACCAGCCAGATAAATCTTCCTTGGCGCCGGGCGTCATGGCTCCCCCACTGGCATTATTGGCTTCTGTGTCACCGCCTCCTCCCGGGCCGCCACCACTCCCTTCCGGGGTAGCCTGATCGGTCACGGCAGGTTCCGGGGTAGTTTGGGATGCGGGGACACACTCTCCCCGGTAATAGGCCCACTCGTCACAGATGCTGCCGTCCGGAAAAATACACACTCCGCTCTGGCTGCCATCAGCAGCCGTCTGAATTTCGAGGGTGTTCCCCTGCTCCTCGCAGTAGACCGAGGCGGGATTGGGCATATTTACCAGCGGAATGTCCGCCGCAGCGGGTTCAGGTGCCTGTCCCTGGAGCGCCGTGCAGGCTGTCAGTGCCATTAAAATTATGGTGAATGTAATGATCTTTTTCATTTTTCCTTTTTTACCATTATTTTTTTGTTTGTTGTGGTCAGGTTCTTCCAGAGGTTTAATTTTTTGCTCTTCAGCTCTAGAAACGCAAAGTCCATCAAAATTGTTCCAATGAAAATGCTGTCTGTATTACACAGATGATCAGGCCACATTAATGATAACTTTTCCCCTGGGATGTTCTTTCTCAAAATACCGGAAAGCCTCAGCAGTTTCGCTTAATGGGTAACATCCATCGATGACCGGCACGACCTTCCTGGATTCAAGAAGTTCTTTTATAAAGTTCAGGTCGTTTTGGCTTTGCACCAGCGAGGCAATAACTAATTTTTGCCCCCCGGTTTTGGAATTATTTTTCTTTTTGCCCGCCGCCTGGAAAAGTTGAACCATCGAGCCCCCAATGACGACATATACACCTTCAGGCTTTAAGGCACTGAGATATTCTGAAATTGGATGATATCCGTTCACAGCCAGGATCAGGTCGTACTGCTGACTGCTTTGGGTGAAATCTTCTTTCATGTAATCGATGACATAATCTGCACCAATCGAGCGCACCAGGTCCAGATTCCTCGTGCTGCACACCGCGGTGACTTCCGCCCCAAATGCTATAGCAATCTGCACGGCAAATGTTCCAACTCCGCCAGATGCACCATTGATCAATACTTTATACCCGGGGTGAATGTTCCCATTGTCACGTATGCTTTGCAAAGCAGTCATCGCTGCCAATGGTACAGCCGCCGCCTGTTCGAAGGTCAGGTTGGCAGGTTTCAGCGCTAGTAGATTTTCCTTGGCGCAGACATACTCAGCGAAGGTACCGCGACCGGTTGCGCTAGGCAAATACCCGAACACCTCATCACCTGGCTTAAACTGCCTGGCGTTTCCGCCAACCGCCTCAACCTGCCCGGCGACATCTACCCCGAGGATCTTGTTTTTGGGACGGAAAAGACCTCCAGGCATCAGCCGTATAAAAAACGGATTAGCCCGCAGCATTCGCAAGTCACGCGAATTGAGAGAGGCTGCATGAATTTGGATCAGCACCTCGTCCGATTGCGGAACTGGTTTCGCCACATCTCTGAGCTGAAGAACATCCGGCGAACCGTATTTTGGGCAGATAATCGCTTTCATTTTCAAACCTTTACATTTTGCTTATCGCATAAATAGCCAATAACCGATCCAAGGGCAAGAAACCTTGGAGCATTCATTCCTGTAACGAGAAGGAGATAGATGGAGGCATGAGCTGGGTTTCCAAGCGCTGAAAAGACTTCGATAATCACCATGATAAAAAAACTGAGTATCAATGCCTTGACGAGTGTATTTTTACCGGGAACCCTGTCAAAGAAACGAAGCAGGAAAAAGCTGACACACAAAGCGATCACCATGCCTCCAATCAACGCTTCAACAAGAGCCAAAGGTAGTGAAGAAATCGAGAAGGCGGCTTTATACTCGGCAGCGATGGGTGATACGGAAATTACGAAGTCAATTATCCAGAAAGCCGCACCTCCCGCTCCAGTTAATATCAACAGTTTTTTGTAGAACTCGCTTGACGCCTGTCGCTTGCTTCGACCTGTGACTTGGGTATCCATGGCTGTCCCCCTATTCCACCTCAGCATTCTGGGAAGCATTTTCGGATGGATCGGTTTCTTCGGACAGCCTTTGGTAAAGATAGCCAACCCCAATTCCAAGAGCGAGGAACCTCAGGGCGTTAAATATTGTGCCGATGAGGAAGAAACGCAAGGCATCACCTGTGGCAAGATAACTTGAGGGACCTCCAATCAGGATGGTAACAATGAGCAGGACAATGAAAGTTAGCACTATGGATTTTGAAATTGGGCCCTGCATTGGAATCCTATCAAAGAACCTAAGCAGGAAAAAGCTGACGCAGCCCGCGATGATCAGGCCACCAACCAAAGCCTCAACAAGCATAGGAAGATAAGAAATTGAAAGAGCAGCTCTATACTCGGCGGCGATGGGAGTCCGGGAGATCGCGTAGTTGGTCACCCAGAAGGCTGCGCCTCCCGCGGCAGCCAGGATGAACACATTTTTCCAGATCACTTTTGAGCGGGTCATGTTATTTATACTCCCTGGCACCCATGATCAGCAGCCACAGCGTAAGGGAAAATTCCCCAATAAACCCTGCCACAGAACTCACGTAGCTTAATACGACGTTGCCAGGGAAAAAGAAGAACTGAACTGGAAACATGAGCCAGGCAAAACATTCAACCATCAAGATGATGCCCAGAAACCTGGGAAGGGTGCCCGACTTGTAAACCAGGTAACCCAGCGGAAAGAGCCAGGCGCTGAAAAAGAGCTGGGCGATCCCCGAGAACCCGTTCTTGTAGATGTCCAGGGATAACATCGCCAGGGCGTGTAGCTGATCAGCCTGGAATGCTTTTAAGTAATCCGCACCGCTCAAGATCAATTGGCTGGCGATCAGAAAGAGATCGCTGAAACAATGAATGGCGACACCACCCAGGTTCAATAACAGGAACAGCAAAGCGATGTTCTTGTTCACCGGCTTCAGCAACACGTATAAAGCCCAGGCTGTCAAAAGGAAAAGCACAGCCGAAACCAGGTCGAGCACGAAGCCGATCCGGAATTGCCATGCCGAGGCGATGATATTCCGGGCGGTCGTCGCCGCATCTCCCAATATGATCAGCTTGGAACGGCCAAGCACATTGGCGAAGATGGAAAACACGATGTAAAGAAGATACAGCAACCCTGCGATTCTTGCGGTCTTTTTATTTGTGTTCATTATTTCTCTCCTTTGGAGTGAATAGGGAATAACCCGCCAAGGCAATGCCCACAAGGTATAAAACGCTCTGAAGGACATTCACCTGCCAGCGACCATGCCCAATATAGGAGGAAGCGAAAAACGCCATCACTTCCACAAAGCCAATCACAAACACTAACATCCAGAAGGCCGGTTTTTGACCAGCGACCAGGTTTTTGCGGATAAGCGGCCACGTCAGCACGGAGACCATCAGCGCGCAGGAGTTGTACAGGATCGTGAAACAGTTGAGTGCGGCGATGACTTTGGCGCTAAGTCCCGCTATTTCAGACTCTGAAAAGGAAGCCACTTGCAGGATCGGGGAGTCCTGTTTGAAAACGATGACATAGCACAATATGATAAGGGCAAGGATAAAGTTGATCCCGCACCAGATTGAAAGAACCATCGAGCCTTTTTTTAACATTTTGCTGCCTCCTTCTAACGTGTTGTGTCCGCTTTTATGGCTCGTTCCACGAGCATTACCATGGTGCTGAGCGAGGAGAGGGAGGATCTTCAGCCCTCCCTCTCCCTCATATTGCAAATCTATGCCGCGCTCAAAAGCTAGTTCGTCTCTGTTTTCGCAATCAGAGTACCGACTGCAGCTGGATTGAATCCTTTAACGATCAGCCATACAGCCAGGACCATTTCTTGTGGCAACATTGGGAAAACCATGATGACTTGTTCCGTACCGAAAGGCGCGATGAGACCGATGCTGACCAGCGCGCAGGATACGATGCCCGCTATGCCGAAAACAAGACCCCAGACCGATAACCATCGAGGAACAAGTTTTGTTCGATAAAATAAGATGTAATACAACGTACACCCGATGGAAAAAGCCAGCAGCGACCCTACATTGGCCACCCAAGCCTTTCCTGCAAGCAGCAGTTCGCCTAAGGTTTGGAAATACGATGAATCCGGAGCTCCAGCTTTAACGAATAGCTGGCTTAAGGTAATGATCGATAGCAGGATGCAGACTGAAACAAACCGTAAGACTCCCTCCGAGATCCTGAAACCAACAGCTCCAAGAGCCAGAACCGGGCTGGATTTTTTTAGCACGGGATAAAGCGAAATTGCAATCCCGGATGCGCAAGCACCACCGATTAATAAAAGAAAGGCTCCTGCTCCGACCAGGCCAGCATTTTCAGAAACACTAACAAGATAGTTCGAAGCCGTCACAGGTCCCAGAAACAGGAAGCTTAGGACGTCTACACCCGTATAGATGATAAATAGTATTCCCGCGCTGATCGCGAGCCTTCTGAAGTTGTTCATTTTATGTCTCCTTTTTTGAACGATATGGATAAGTTTCCTTAAATTGGACTTGCATAAAATTATGGTCGCCACCCGGTACCCGGGGTTTGAAATGGGCTAGAAATATTTACAAAGGAAAACCTCCTTTTATAGCAGCTTCGATCCGTTTACTATTTGACATCTGATTGATCTACCTGGTCTGTCCCGAACGTAGTCGAGGGGCCGGGTTCGAGAGGACAGACCGAGAGCAATGGCAGGCCCAAATCGCGCATTTTTTTGAGCAGGCCATGCAGAGCGGCCTGGTCCACCACCGGGCCGGTTAGAAGCGTATTGCCGTCCTCTTCCAGCGTGATGGTCAGGCCCTCAAACCAGTCTGTCCACGTAGGACCCAGGTAGCCTTTGATCCTGATCTGATAGATCACGGGTTGACTCGGGTTGGGTTTTTGGCTGAGTTTGTTTGACATCTGCTTGTACCTGTTGCGGTTGGCCACTACAATCGGTGCCACATGCGCAATGTACAAGGATCATAGGGGCAACATAGTGTTATCGAATAGACACTTTAGTGTTGTTTAATGGTGTTGTTTTGAATTTATTGAGGGGAAATGCTGAAGAAAACTGAACCTTACAACAGACCCAGCTCGCGGGCCCGGGCGACAGCTTCGGTGCGGCTTTGAACCTGCATTTTTTCAAAGATCTTACGGTTATGCCCCTTGATCGTGTCTAGGGCGAGGAAAAGCCTCTCGCCGATCTCGCGATTCGAGAGTCCCTGGGCAATAAGTTGGAGTATTTTTAACTCGCGTTGGCTCAAGGGCTCGATCAAGGGCTGGGCAGGTGAAACAGGAATCTGATCAGATTTAGCTTTGCTTTTCCGCTTCTCAGCTTCAAAGGCTGCCAGCAGCTTTCTGCTATAGTCCGACATAACCCCTTGAGAAGCTGCTTCTCGCAATAGTTGAGCCATTGGGGCTCCTTCGTCCACGAAGAGGCGGATGAAGCCCCCCGGCTCGGCCAGCGCCAACGCCTCGCCCAGCAGTTCCACTGCCTTGTTCTTTTCTCCCTTCTCGTGAAGAGCGACCGCCTGCATGATCATAGCCTTGAGGCGCTCGTCCTGCCAATCCTTGGCTTCCATCTGATGGCGGAATGGTTCCAGCACCGCCAGAGCCGCGGACGGGTTTCCCTGAGCCAGATATACACGGGACTGGCTGATGGGTAGATCGTGTGCTTGAGCCAATTGTGCAGCTGCCGCCAGGTCGCCCTGATGAAGCAAGACCATCACTTGTTGAGTAGCCACCTCGGGTATACGATGCATAAAATTATGCTGGCGCACGGACTGCTCGGTCTCCGCTAACATGACGGCCGCGCCGACTGCGTCCCCCCTCGCCAGTTTCAGGCGGGCCAGGAACACCTCAGTGATAATGGATCTATCAATTATGCGGTCATACTGCCGCAACAGTTGGAGGCTCCTCTGACCGTAATGCTCGGCGGCATCCAGGTTGTTCCATTCATAGTAGATCATGGCCAGACCGCGATACGCTTCGCCAGTACTCGGGGGTGGATAGTTCTCACCAAGTAATCGCAAGCTGCGCTGGAAAGTCTCGAATGCTGGATGAAGCTGGTTTTCCAATTGCTGTATTTGGCCCATCAACAGTGTAGCGATTATGGCGTCAAGAACATTTCCAGACGCCTCGGCGATAGTTAAGGCTTCTGCACAGGACCGGGCGGCTGAAGCCCGTTCTCCTCGGAAATGATAGGCATACGCCAATGACCAACTTGCCCTGAAGCGGGAAACCAGGTTATCGGGGGGCAGATACTCAAGGGCTCGGTGTGCCTGAATAAATATGGATTCTATCTGGTATTTTGAGACAGCCAACCTTGCCCTGGCGCTGGCAATTTGTCCAATCAAGTCGCGGGTCTTAGCGTCCGGCTCAGCACCTTGCAGGGCAGCAGCCATTGCTGCTTCAGCCGCCTGTAGTTTCTCTTCTAAACCGGTTGTTTGTCCGGCAAGCAGCGACAGCGTGGCATACCTCACACACAACGAAGGCCTTGAGTCCATGATCGCCTTCGGCAGCGACGCCAGCCAGTTCAGTATTGCAGCCACCGCACCTTGAAAGTGCAGGGGGATTCCGTCCCCTACTATCAATCGCTCAACACGCTCAATATCATTGGCCGCAGCCGCATGGCGGAAAGCCTCGAGCATCAGGTCATTGTCTTCATACCATTGGCTGGCACGGATGTGGTACTCGGCCACGCCTTCCTCTTCAATTCCTGAAGATACGCTTTGACCCAACCGCTGCCGCAGCAGTTCAGCAAAGAGATGGTGATAGCGGTACCAGCGCCGCTCGTTGTCCCGGGGGACAATGAACAGGTTGGCGCGTTCGAGATATTCCAGAGTTTCCTGCCCGGAAGCAGTAGGAGAATCCAAAACAGCATCACACAACGCGCCACACATACGGCCGAGGATCGATGTGCGCAGCAGAAAATTCTGAACGTCTTCGGGCTGCTGATGCAGGACTTCTTCAACCAGATAGTCCAGCACGAAATGGTGGCTTCCCGTGAATGATTGGATATAGCCGCTGGCGTCTTCAAGCCCCTGCATTGAGATCGCAGCCAATTGCAATCCGGCGATCCAGCCTTCGGTACGGGTTTCCAGCGCGGCAATATCTTCCGCCGAGAGGTTCAGACCCATCACCTGGTTCAGAAATTCTGCGGCTTCGGAGGGGGTAAAACGCAGGTCGTCGGCCCGCAGTTCAGTCAGTTGGCTCCGAGCCCGCAAGCGGGCTAATGGCAGATGGGGATCCTCGCGGGTGGCTATAACCAGGTGCATTAGGGGTGGCTGGTGTTTGAGAAGAAAGGTGAGGGCTTCATCAACCTGTTTGGCATCAATAATGTGGTAGTCGTCCAGGACGAGGATGAAATTGTCCGGGACCGTGGAGATTTCATTGAGCAGTGCTATCAGAACTACTTCGGTGGATGGGGGCTGAGGGGATTGGAGCGCTCCCAGCAGCCCTGCGCCAATATCAGCTTTGATTGTCTGCAAAGCCGCAATGATATAAGACAGAAAGCGGGATGGGTCATTATCCCCTTCATCCAGCGACAGCCAGGCGGCTGGTCGCTCGCAGCCGGCGATCCATTCGCTGATCAGCGTTGTTTTTCCATAACCGGCAGGAGCCGAGATGAGGATCATACCTGGTGTGTGGTGCAGGCTCTCGTTCAATTGCGCGATCAGTCGCGGGCGCGAGACAATGTTAGGCCGGGATGGGGGAATATATAGCTTGGTAGCTAATATAGGCGCGGGCATGAGATAATTATAATGCTCAGCTCCAATTCCACGCATACCAGACCGTTACGACATTGAAACCCAGACTGACCGCCAGCAGGAATTTGTCAAATAACAGTGGATAGGTGGGCAAACCTACCAGGTTGAACAGGAAAAAGAAGGCGGCTACGATGATATTCGCCCAGCGACTCACAGATTGGGGCAATACCAGGGTCAGGAAAACCATCAGGATTGGCATCAACATCAAAAACGCGATTCCCAGCCAAGCGAACTGGTTTAATTTCATGTCAGCCAACGCTTTTGCCATATCGCCGCCGTGGTAGATACGCAAGACATCGTCATAAAGATAAATCAGTTCGACGACCACCCAGGTTGCGGAAAGTATGATTTTCGTGTTCATGATTTGATTACTCCTTTTCCGTAATTGTGATGACCACTTTGCCTCGGGCGTGGCCCTTTCCAAAGTACCGAAACGCTTCTGCTGTTCTGCTCAACGGGTAGCATGCATCAATGACCGGCCTGATCTTTCCCTTTTCCAGAAGACCCCCCAAGAGGAGTAGATCTTCGTGACTTGCCCTCTTCATTACGCTTGTCATCTTCCTGCCATGGCTCTGCGACACTAGGGGTCCAAGGAACAGTGACTGGAACGTTTGAGCCGGCGAGCCTCCCGAGAAGACGTAAATGCCCAAGGGTGTCAAAGCACGCCTATACGCGGAAAGCGGATGATATCCATTCGCAGCAAGGATGAGATCATACTGGTGTCCATTTTGGGTGAAATCCTCTTTGGTGTAATCAATGACGTGGTCTGCGCCTATCGAGCGCGCCATCTCCAAATTCCGCGTGCTGCACACGGCAGTCACTTCCGCTCCAAACGCCTTGGCAATCTGTACCGCAAACGTCCCCACACCGCCGGACGCCCCGTTGATCAGGGCTCTTTGCCCGGGCTGAATACGCCCTTGATCGCGCAAGCCTTGCAGGGCAGTGATGGCTGCCAAGGGAACAGCCGCAGCTTCCTCAAATGAAACATTGGACGGCTTCAGCGCCAAAGCACATTCAGGAACAGAAGCGTATTCGGCGAGACTGCCGCTGCCAAGCCCAGAAACATCTCCAAACACCGCATCCCCTGGCCGAAAGTGTTTGACGTTTCTACCAACTGCTTCAACGCACCCCGCAATGTCAGTGCCGAGGATTGTGTTCTTGGGTTTGAACAACCCAACGCCTATCAGGCGCATTAGGAAGGGGTCAGCAGTCAGCAGATGCCAGTCCCCCGCATTGATGGATGCTGCATAAACTCTTACCAGCACTTGTTCTTCATTGAGGGCAGGCTTCTTCACTTCTTCGAGATGAAGAACATCTGGCGGTCCGTATTCTGTGTATACAATCGCTTTCATTCTATTTCCTTGAGTAACACAATACCTTCGCCAATCCATTCCTGAGCGAAGGTATTGTGTTCATAAGATCTTAGTATCAGGGCTAACCTTCAGGGTTAGTCCATCTCCAAGCGTACCAAACAACCAGTAAGGCACACACAAGTTGGCCAGTGGCCCAAACGATCTCATATCCAGGGAGTCGCGATACGAAAGTTGAAACCCAAAAAGCAAGAACAACCAATGCATAGAATATGCCCATTATGCGGTTTGCCCAACAACTCACGGGAGCCTTCAACATCAGGGTCAAGACACTCATGAAAATGTGACCCACCAACACCACCGCGATCACCGACAGTGATTCGGGATTTGCTCCGAGAGGTTCGGTAGCCGCAGATAGGCGGTACGTATCTCCGTTTACACTACTTAACATGCCAGCCACCCAAAGCACTGCCAGGACTATCCTCACATCTGTCAGATTTCTTGCGGTCTCCTTGTTCGTATTCATCTTTGTCTCCTTTTCTCTTGAACGATATGGACGGGTTTCATTGAATTGGACTTGAATAGAGTTGTGGTCTGCACCCGGTTACCTGGGATTGAAATGGGCTAGAAATGCTGTCAAAGGCAAATCTCCTTTCCAAGTAGCTTGTGTCCATTCACTATTCGACATCTGACTGATCCGCCTGGCCTGTCCCGAGCGTAGTCGGAGGTCCGGGTTCAACAGGACTGACTGAGAGCAACGGCAAACCTAGATCACGCACTTTTCTTAGCAAGCCATGCAACGCGGCTTGGTCGTTCACCGGACCAGTTAAGAGCGTGTCGCCGTTATCTTCCAGCGTGATGGTCAGGCCCTCAAACCATTCGGCCCACCGGTCATCTAGGTGTCCCTTGAGGCGGATTTCGTAGCACTGATGCTGGTTATGTTCTTCGGCGAATGTCTGTTGGTCACTCATCATGCGTCTCGCCTTGTTCCTTTCGTTGTCTATCTGCCCGAAGGATACCGCCCGATGTGGTGAGGCGTCATCGCCATATGATGTGATTGAGGTTGTGATTGTTGGTGAAGAACAAAAAGCCCCGGCAGATGGTTTGAGGACACCTGTCGGGGTCGGAGTTGGGGCCTTTGGGTCAGTCAGAACAAATGGAGTTCCTCGGCCCGGTGGACAGCCGCCCGGCGATTATTGACCCCTAGTTTGTTGAAGATGTTCTTGGTGTGGGTGCGAAAGGTGTTGAGTGAGACGATCAATTGGCCGGCGATTTCGGGGCCGCTTAATTCGGTGCGGAGAAGCTTGAGCACTTCCAGTTCGCGTTCACTCAAAGGCTCTATCATGCCTGGAGTCTGATGGATGACTGCTGATCTTGGCGCTGCCACCGGTTGTGTAAAGGCGGCCAGGAGTCTGTCCACGTAATCGCTCAGCGGATGATCTCGATTGCGCGATTGTTGTTCAATCAACAATCGCATCGCTTCGCCTTCATCCACAAAGATGCGAACATAGCCTTCCAATTCGGCTAGTGCCAGGGCGCGTTCCAGACGCGGCGAGAGCCTGGGGGCGATTGCCCTGCGCCTCGTGGGCCAGCGCCTGCACCAGCAGGATGTCGAGCACGCTGGCCCGGCGCTTCTGCGCTTCGGCGGCTTGCAACAAGCGTGCAAGTAGAGCGTTGACCTGCGGGTTGGCGATTTCCAGCCGGGCCAGGGTGAGGTGCTCGAACTCATGCAAGTAGCTGACTTCATCTGCCAGCGAAAGCCCGCGTTCTGCCACCCACTCCCGGGCTTTATCGGGCCGTCCTTGTTTGAGATAGATGCGCGCTTTCAGGGCCGCAATGGGGCGCAGGTCAGGCACGAGGGTTTGGACATAGGCCCGTTTGGCCTCGTCGAGCAGGGCCAGGGCGGTTTCCAGATCACCTGCGGCCTCTTTCAGTTGGGCCTGGGCCACATGCCAGCGGTACAGCCAATCCACCAGGGTGGTTTGCAGACCCAATTCGGCGGCTCGTTTCAAGTGATGAGCGGCGAGGGTGTCATCTCCTCGCTGACGGTAGATCATGGACAGGCCGAGATGATGGTGGGAAGTGATGTGTTCAGCCTCCGGGCCGTGTTGGGTGGCTAGCTGCAAGGCATCCAGATAAACCCGCTCGGCCTCGCTCAGGCTCCCCAGGCCCACCAGCAGGTCGGCTACAGCAAAGGCGCTGGCAACCACCATGACGTGATTGCCCAGCTGGGTCAATCTCTCCATCGAATCACCAATCCCCCGGATGGCCAACTCCAGATTGCCGCTGGCCCAGTGGATGACGTCCAACATGGTGGTGGCCCGGGCGCGCCGGTCAAAGTCGTCTTCGGGGATGAGTTGGAGCGCAAGCTCGGCGTATTTCACCGTTGCAGCGGGATCGCCCTGCACCTGGGCGTTGTAGGCGCGGGTCAAAGCGATCATCGCTGGCAGGGGCTCAAGCTGCGCTTCGTTCGCCAATTCCGATCCATCCAGGCATCGTTCAGCGTCCTGCAGGCGCAACTCGCTGGCCTCCAGCTCGCCGGTATCCGTAAATGCCTGGGCAATCTGGGTACAGAGCACAGGCCTGGTGCGGATCAGCTTGTCTGGCAGCTTCTTCACCCAGCCAAGCCAGGCGGCAGACTGGAAACTTTCATTCATCCCCTGCCAGGCCCCTTCAGCCAACCCCACCGCCCGAACAAGATCCCCGGCTGCGATGGAGTGGTGAAACGCCGCACCAAGGTCGCCGTTCTCTTCATGCCAATGGCTGGCTCGCAGGTGGAATTCGGCGAATTCTTTGGGTTTTCCCAAGCGCTGGCGCAGCAATTCAGCAAAGAGATGGTGATAGCGGTACCAGCGCCGCTCGCGATCCAGCGGGACAATGAACAGGTTGGCGTGTTCGAGATATTCCAGGGTTTCCTGCCCGGAAGCGGAGGGAGAACCCAAGACAACGTCACACAGCGGGCCGCACAGGCGGTCAAGGATCGATGTGCGCAGCAGGAAGGTCTGGATGCTTTCGGACTGTTGTTGCAGGACTTCTTCCACCAAATAGTCCAGCACGAAATGGTGGCTCCCTGTGAAAGATTGGATGAAGTCACTGGCGTCTTCAAGCCCCTGCATGGATATCGCAGCCAATTGCAAGCCGGCAATCCAGCCTTCGGTACGGGTCTCCAATGCAGCGATATCTTCCACTGAGAGGTTCAGGCCCATCACCCGGTTTAGAAACTCAGCCGCTTCGGAATGCGTAAACTGCAGGTCAGCAGCTCGTAGCTCGGTTAATTGGTCCCGGACGCGCAACCGAGCGAGGGGCAGATCTGGATCCTCACGCGTGGCGATGACCAGGTGCATCTGAGGGGGTAGGTGCTCAAGCAGGAAAGTAAGGGCTTCATCAACCGGTTGGGAATCAATCACATAGTAATCATCCAGCACCAGGGTGAAACTGTCAGAAACGGCGGTGATATCGTTGAGCAGGGTTGTCAGAATGGATCTGGTCGGTGGGGGTTGAGGTGACTGGAGAACAACCAACACCCCTTTTCCAATATTCTGCGCAATCGTCTGCAATGCAGCCACGAGGTACGTCAGAAAGCGGGCGGGATCGTTATCCCCTTCGTCCAGTGTAAGCCAGGCGACTGGATGATCGCAAATGGCGGCCCATTCGCTGACAAGTGTGGTCTTGCCAAAGCCAGCGGGAGCAGCGATGAGTGTCAATTTACATTGCAGGCCATTGTTTATGGATTCGATGAGGCGCGGACGAGAAACCCGCACTGGGCGAAGAGGAGGTATGAAGAGCTTCGTTGAAAGGAGATCTTGTTGGGACATATTTCAAATCGACACTATTTTCACACGAAACACGAAATATGCAGAGGCGATCTTCAAGTATAGCAAGTAGTAAGTGGGTGTGGAGAGCCAGTTAAGACCAGGTTCGTGCTCACGAAATGTCTGATGGGTGAAGATCCATTCCTCTCGAATAGCTGATCAGCAGACGAGTTCTTAACATTGATAGGAGGCGAACCAAGGATCTTGAGAGCCTTGATTTGACTCCTGCGGGATTACCCTACAATTCGCCCCTTGGGCATACTTGCTCCCCCTATGCAAATCCCCACGTGTAAGATCCTATGACCCCTTTACAGCCCTAATTGCTCCATCATAATCTCGACTTGTTCAGCTTCCCTCAAAATCCTGCGCGCCCTTTCTTGGGATAGCTTCCCAAGACGTGCCAAATGGAATAATGCTTCTGTTGGAAATTCTGAGACCATCTCCGCATACGCTTTCGCTTGCTGACGGGAAGTGAGCTGCTGAAATCCTGGTGTGCTCTCCAACTCGGTCAGCAGTCGATCACTTTCAGTCTGTACAAACTCCAGAATCAAGTCCAGGCTGCGCTCACTGCCCTCATCCCACGGTTCAGAGAAATCTTTCTTCTTTTTAATCTCAGCGGCATTTGTGGTTTTTTCCATGCGATAACGGGTCCGGAGTGCAGACCAGTGATCTCCCCGGCTTTGCACTGAGATCAGGCGAAAGTCCGGGAGGATCAACCCGGTTAATAATCGACCATGGACGCAACCTGTATCCAGACCGAATATCCGATCCTGATATATGAAGGGCTCACTTGTTCGTAGATAGTCCATGTGCCCGACAATTACAGGCTTTTCACCATCCCACATTTCATACCAGGCTCGATCATAGTTTGTGCGGAGGTAATGATCCCCTCCCATCGTCCCACAAAGCACGCGCTCTCTTTGCCCTTCGAGTGGGATCCCCGGTTCAAGATAGCCATGAACGAGAATAGCTTCTGGGAGTTCGAGATATTGCGGAAGGCTTTCCATCCACACCACAGCTTCGGGGTAGTCTACGCCCAGTTGCTGATGGGTGATTCGCTGTGAAGTCGCCGGTTGAAGCTCACCACGAAAGGATCGAATATGCTTCCGCTCATGGTTGCCCATCAACGAGGAAGCGCCCGGTTGCGATTGGAAAAAACTCAGCACTTCCGGCGAATCCGGACCCCGATCAACAATGTCACCCAGCGCGATGATCCTATCCCCTTGGGTCAGCTCAGCTTCTTCCAGCAGATCCTGCAGCTCGACGTAGCAACCGTGGATATCTCCGATGATCAATAACTTCATTGTTCTACTTGACTTTCGATGGAGCCTTCAAGTGCGGAAAGGATCTCATCTGCTTGATAAAGTCGATTGCGCGCTCTCCCGGTCACCTCTCGCACCACTCCCAATTCCTCCAACTTTTCAATATAGCGCTGGGCGCTGCGGTAAGGAACACCCATGGCTACTTCCAGCTGACGGATGCTCAGGATGGGACGTTCGAAGAGCACGTCGATGGCCTGCATCAATCGCTCCGCGGCACGCTCATCCTCCAGAAGCGTTCGATACTCCCGCCTCAAATGCTGCAGGTGTTCGATACAAACGATCGCATCCTCTGATTGATGCTGAACCCCGTTGAGGAAGAAAACCAGCCAGTCTTCCCATTCGCCTCGCTGGCTGACAGCCAGCAGGTAGTCGTAATACGTAGTGCGATGAACTTCGAAGTACGCACTCAGGTAGAGCCAGGGTTGAGAGAGCAAACCCCACTCGATAAGCAGGAGGATGATGAGCAGGCGCCCGATGCGGCCGTTGCCGTCCAGGAAAGGATGGATGGCTTCAAATTGATAGTGGATCAGCGCCGCCTGAACCAGCGGGGGAAGGTCCGAGGAGGCATGGATGTACTTCTCCAAATCGTCAAGAGTTGCGTGCATCTCCTCAACTGGCGGCGGGACGAAGTGAGCTGTTTCTAGGGTGCTGCCGGGAGGTCCGATCCAGTTCTGGCTGCGGCGGAATTCGCCTGGGGTCAGGTGCTCCCCACGAACACCTGCCATTAATTCACCATGAAATCTCGCGCATCAGGCGGAGACTGACCGGCAATGAACGCAATCGCTCGATGCCGTGGTCCAGCGCTTTCACATAATTGTGAACTTCGCGCACATCCGTCGTCGGTTCGAGATAGGAAAGCTGAGCCGCTTCATAAACATAGACGTCATTGAGCGAAGCGCGCGTGCCTTCGATCCGCGAGGAGAGCACCGCCTCGTGGCGGATGAACGGTCGCACCAGTATGTGCGGCGAGGGCAATGTGTTGGCGAGGCTATCGAGTTTACCCAGTGCTCGTTCAGCAGCACCTACAGATGAAATCAAGGAGGAGGACCATCGGATCGTTGGCGGGAGCGGATTGGGGATGAAGGTCCAGTAGCCCCTGGGTGTACGGATGACCTTGCCGGCTGTGCTGGTTTTGAACTCTTCTGGCTTCATGGAATCGACCTGTAAATAAGCAATAATCTTATTTGCATTTTACACATTAACTGTAAATAATCCAAGGGCTTGTTTACACTTAACGCAAGCTTCTGAAATCGGCATCTCTAAGCCGAATTCAGAAGGAATGGCCACCTCGCCTTCCCTATTGCACATCTAACGCCGAAATAATGCTCTCGTCACACACAACCATCACGGATCCCAGTACAGTAGTTACGTAATCATCAGCGTGACTGTGATGGCTGCCACGGAGTTTTTACGAAAGTGATCCGCAGGCCTACCACGATGATGGATTATCGCAGAGTGAGAATGTTAGGAATTGAGGAAGAATGCTCAGAACTCAAACCGGCAAACATAAGAATCCGAGCGAGGTGATCGTGCTTACACACGGGATCTTATGCGATCAATTGAATGCGGTACGTAGCGGAGGATAATCGAAATGACCTGAAGATGATCGAGGACCATCCCTGCTAAAGCCCTTGCATGAATACTCTCAATGAGAGCTTTAGCCTGACGGTCTACGACTTATGTACGGGGATCTTTTTCTAACACGGTCCAGAAACCTAAGATCGTCAGGCCATCCTTTTTTCGGAAGCCTGACGATCCAAAGTGGTGCTCAGGTAGCGGGGCTAGGATTCGAACCTAGGACCTTCAGGTTATGAGTTCTAGTCCGAAAACAGGGGCCTTGGACCGTCAGGCTGAGTTGCCAAGGATGACCTATCGATTCTCGTTTGTGTGAAACCTGGACGACTTATTCTACTCGGTTTCGTCTTGAATGGTAAGCTGACAAATGATCTGTAGGCAGCTTATCCATTTCGTTACCTCACAGTCGCAATCGATTGACAGCCTGCCAATCTTATTTCCGTTCAGCCTGTTGTAAGGGCTGGCGTGGATGCAAACGATGGAGTCAGCATCGACCCCAAGTGCACTAAACCGCCTGGGATTGGCTGCAGATATATATGCGGTGAGGAGGAATATGTAACATAATTGGTTCGATTTCAGCGTATGAACTCTGACGACCAGCCAGCCAGATCGCCAAGGTCGACATTCGATTCGTACGTGACACCATCTTGCAGATCCACGATGTGAAGGTGTCCCTCAAGCCTTCGAAGCTGGTCGTCGAAGCTCCGGGTGACATACGAGACGAACATTCCGTCCGGCGACCACACTAGTCGCGAGGAGGAGATGTCATCACCCACCACCGCTGTGACGCATTGAAGTATGTCTTGCCCGCTGTCATATACGAATAGAAAAAGCGGAGCAGTGTCATCAATCTCCTCCAAGTACCACCCCAGGAATGCAAGCCTCTCGCCATCCGGGGACCATGCCAGGCCGGTCGCGCCGAAGTCCTCAAACCCCATCACTGAAAATGCGGTGATGGGACGATTGGCCTGACCATTCCTGTCAAGCAGAAAGACACCATTGCGCCAGGCGGGGGGCAATCTCGACGAAAGCTCCTCATGAGCGGTGTAAGCCACGAATGAGCCATCCGGTGCCCATGCTGCGGGGAACGTCCATCCCCACGCGGCCGAATGGATCATGAAAATGGAGGCGCTATTCTCCTGACGCCACAATACCTCGCCATTTTCAAGGTCTACAAGCACCATTGCCTCATCCTCCGACACATAGAGAGCCCGTTCCATGTCAGGCGAGATGATGGCGCTGGCCAGGGGAGCGATCTCCGGCGCATAACCTGGCGGAAAGACGGTCGCAACACCTGTGAAGGTATCTGTCACTGCAAGGCGGATGGTCTTGCCATCGGGGTCAGACCTATCCCACAGATCCGCGAGAATAAGCCCATCGTTGACCCAGCGCGCATCTCCAATGCCCCATGAGGTGACTTCTCCCGGCTCCGCGAAGCTCGCCACCGAAAGGTCCACCTTCACAACGCGCTCCTGCATTGCCGCATCGACAAGCGTAATCTGCAGGGCAGGTTCTTCGAGCGCGATCATAAAGGCCAGCAAATCGCCGTTAGGAGAAATCCCTGTCGCGTCGTAGAGCACTTCCTCACTTCGGTGCAATTGAGTTTCGGTCACCTCTTGATTCATGTTCACGATAGGGATGATCAGATCGTAAGCAGCCTGAAACCCAACAAGTCCTCCGGGCATACCTGCTTCAGGATCAATGGGACGGGGCGATACCTCGTCTGAATCACAAAGTGCCTGAGACATCTCTATGGAATGCGTTGTGGTAGGCGCGATGGTTGGAGTAGACGATTGAGTGGGCGTAGCGAATTCGGTCCTTGTAGTAGAAGGCATGACACGCGACCCGGCAGGCGGTGTCATCGTTGGCAGGATCACCTGCCCGCAGCCGGTAAGTAGAACGAAACTGATGCCGAGGATAATATGACCAGGTCTGATTCGCATATGCTAATCTCCTCAAAAGCGACTTGATGCTAGCACCCTCACCACCCCTTACACGAACCGCCGGAACGCGCATTGCACGCATCAACCTGGGGTCCTGCTGGCGACCCAGAACAACTCTGGCGCGTAATACGCCTGCCAGGCAGGACCTTGGTGCTCCACATCCCACCAGTCAGGCTCACGCCTCTCTCCTGGCCCCGACATTCAGAGCCCAATATAACGGCGAGTATTTGAGCGGTAATTCCCCCATGTCCAGGATATGTTCTGCTCGTTCACAAATCCCTTGATCTGTATATCGCGCGCCTCACGAAGCCATCCTATCCAGTAACCTTCCGAGACCCATCGCTTCGGCGCTTCATGAATAGTCACGAAGCGCTTCGATATCGCCAATCCAGCGAACCTGCTCAAACACGCTATCACAGCTGCCGTGGCAACCGTTGGAATAAGACTTGACAGGGACCGGACGACCTGCATTGTCATCCGGCGTATGGTACTGATTGGCAACGGCCTCCCTCGCCTCTCTGTAAGCCTTCTCACCTCGGTTGATGTTGCTGAACTCCGCCATGATCAGCGCGATTAGCACATCGTCTCGCAGTCTCCCGTCCGGTTCGAGCCACTTTTTGTCGAGCTCGTTCCAGAAGATCCTATACGATTGGACTGCGCGATTATCAACCTTCTGCAGCATCGCCATAGTTCCAATGATTTCAGCCGAGGGTATGTCCTCGAAGCAATCACCGCATAGGATGCAGACATTTACCGTCGAGCGAAGCCCAATGACGCCCGATCTCTTCGGCTCAAAGGCCAACTCCCCCCTCGCCGTCTCGGGGTAGTCGCAAAACCCATCCCCCTCGATGTCCAGGCAGCGGCCTGAAGGGTCGGTCCAAAGCACGGGATTGGCCATGGCATACAGCCATGGATTTAACGTGATAGGTAATAGCTCATCACCGTGCACGGGATCACTGCTCTGGAAACGACCAATCGCGGTGTATAGTACCTCGCCCGCAAGAAGGTCAGCCCGGTCGCATCGCCCCACTCTCCGGTATAGCCATACGCAGTCGTCGCAACACCGCTTGCATCCAACTCGTCCCCGAACGGCTGGTACGCCCGCTCTAGCGTCACCACTCCAGACGCATCCACCAACTGCCGCACACTTACCAGCACATCCCCTAGATGAACCAGCCACCCTCCTGGCTGCTCCTCACCGATCCTTTGCAGCCCATAGAGATAAGTATTCGATCCATCATCGAGCACCTGCGTCAGGTTGGTCACAATGTCGAGGGAGTACGTCGTAGGGATAGTATTCTCCGTTTGGCCGAAGTAGATCGTCCCGGTCGTGCCCGCATCCAGGCCGGCGACCGTCCCTAAGCGTACCTGGTCGATCTTGCGGCTGCTGTTGTCAAATCCTGTCACCGGCGGCTGCGCGATCCCATCGAGCGACCAGTCGACACGCCCTGCAGTTCCGGACTGGAAATCCAGCTCGAGGTAGTGCGGGGCATCGGTCACGCTCACCCAGCCGCTGTAGGTCCAGGTGCTGGCGTTATTGACGGCCGAAACCTGAAGGCGGTAGCCGCCGGCCGTGGTGAATCCCAATTCGGCTCGCAGCACGACGGTCGACCCGCTGTACCCGTAGAGCAGGTAGAAGGCATTGTTGTTCGCCATCGTGAGGCTGTTCGGGTCGAAGTAGAGGCGGGCATGGTAGCGGGGCTCGAGGTAGGGCAGGTCATCCCGCACATAGCGGGACGTCGTGCTGTTGACGAGCGCCTGCATCCCGTAGGTCCCCGCCAGGGCGGCGTTCGTGCTCACCGTCAGGGTGCCGCTGCCGGTCGCGCTCGAGGACCAGGCCGTCAGGCCGCCGCTCTCGAAGCCGTCGGCGAAGATCGGATCGGGCAGCGAGACGATGGACTCCGGCGTGAGGAGGTACTCGCTCACGCTCAGCCGGTTGCCGACATCGTCGTAAGTGTAGTCAAAGGAGGAGAGCACCTTCACGCCGTCGTGGTGCTCCAGGTAGTCCAGGTTGCCGGCGTCATCATACAAGTAGCTCGAGGTGACGCCGTTCGGCAGGAGCGTCTGCAGCAGGCGACCGGCCTTGTCGTAGGTGTAGGTGGTCAGCCCGAGATCCCAGTCTGTCACCGTCTCGAGGCGGCCGATGTTGTCCAGATCATAGCTGACCGCCCCGGTCCCCGGGTAGGTGATCGACCGGCGGTTTCCGGCGGCGTCGTAGGTGTAGCCGACGGTGTCGCTGAAGGGGTCGAGCACAGCGGTGACCCGGTTCAGCTCGTCGTAGGACCACTGCGTCGTCCCCACCCCATCGACCATCGTCTTGCGGTTCCCCAGGCCGTCGTAGGTGAAGGCAACGTCGGCGTCGGGGGCCGGATAGTCGATGAACGTCAAACGGTTCAGGTCGTCGTAAGCAAAGACCGTGGTGAAGCCATTGGCGTCCAGCAGGGAGACGCGGCTGCCCAGCCCATCGTAACCGTAGGTCGTCGTGTGCAGCAGGGCGTCCTTCTCCCATATCAGCCGGTTCAGGTCGTCGTGGCCGAATGTCGTGTCGTGGCCGTTGCCGTCATGGATCTTCGTGCGGTTCCCCAGGCCGTCGTAGGTGTACTCGGTGCGGACGTTGGTCTCATGGTTCGTGGGTCCGCCGTAGAGGTAGTTCTCGACGACCGCCGTCAGGCGGCCGAGGTCGTCGAACTCGTACCTCGTCTCGGCCGTCTCGGCATCGACCATCGCCGTGCGGTTCCCGGCGCCGTCATAGGTGTAGGTTGTCTCCTTGAGCAGCGGATCGCGCTCGAGGACCAGTCGGTTGACGCCATCGTATTCAAACTCGGTCGTGTTCCCGTTCGGGTCGGTGACCTCCCGAACGTTGCCGAGCCCATCAAACACGGTGTCTGTAGTCACGTCCTGGTCCGCCTCAGCGCTTGGGGTGTAGCCCCCGCAGGGATCGCCGATCGTCGGATTGATAACGGTGCGGACCTGGCGGTAGACGCCATCATAGCAGCTGACCGTCGTGACCCCGACGGGGTCGATCGCCTCGATCAACCCCCCGCTGCCATCGTAGGAGTATTCCGTGCGGACATTGCGGTCGGGATAATCCGGGTTGTACGCCGGAGGCGTGGGCGTCGAGATGCCCTGCCCGACCAGGTTCTGCACGACGTAGCGCGCCCGACCGAGATCATCATAGTATGTTCGGGTGATCCGCCCCAGCGTGTCGATGACGGCGACCTGGTTCCCAGCGGCGTCATAGACGTATTCAGTTCGGATGTTCTCATCGGGATTCACCGGGTTGTAGCTCGGAGGCGTGGGAACCGAGATGGCCTGCCCGACCAGGTTCTCCACGATGTAGCGCGACCGCCCGAGGCCGTCGTAATACGTCCGTGTAGCGCGCCCGAGCGTGTCGGTCACGGCGATCGTCCGGCCATCGGCATCGTAGGTGTAGTCGGTGCGAATGTTCTGGTCCGGATAGGCGGGGTTGTAGGAAGGCGGCGTCCCGACGCCGATCGCCTGCCCGGTCAGGTTGCGCACCTCGACGATCAGTCGGCCCCCGGAATCGAAGTAGCTGCGCGTAATCCGTCCCAGCGTGTCGATCGATGCGATCTGGTTGCCCGCATCGTCGTAGACGTAATCTGTGCGGACGTTCTGATCGGGATAGGCCGGGTTGTAGGTGGGCGGGGTCCCGGCGCCGATCCCCTGCCCGGTCAAGTTCTGGACGACCGCAGATGGCCGGTTGAGCGCGTCGTAGTAGGTGCGGGTGATGACCCCGAGCGTGTCGACCGTCGCGATCGTGTTCCCCGACGCGTCGTAGACATACTGCGTGCGCAGGTTCTGGTCCGGGTAGGCGGGATTGTAGGAGGGCGGCGTCGGGTTGGAGACGGGCTGCCCGACGAGGTTCTCCACCACGTACTCCACCTGGTTGAGGTTGTTGTAGTAGGTGCGCGTGATCCGGCCGAGCGTGTCGATCGTGGCGATCACATTCCCGTTGTTGTCGTAGGCGGTCTCCGTCCGGAGGTTCCGATCCGGGTAGGAGGCGTTGTACGATGGCGGTGTCCCGGCCTCGATCCCCTGCCCAACCAGGTTCTGCACGACATACTGCGGGCGGTTGGCGGAATCGTAGTAGGTGCGGGTGATGACCCCGAGCGTGTCGATCGACGCGATTGGGTTTCCGGCATCATCGTGGACCATCTCGTTGCGGATGTTCTGGTCCGGCGAGGCGGGGTTGTAGGACGGCGGCGTGGGGTTGCTGATGCCCTGCCCCACAAGGTTCTGGACCACGACGACCGGCCGGTTGCTGTTGTCGAAGTAGGTGCGGGCGATGATCCCGGCGGGGTCGATCGTGGCGATCGGGTTGCCGGCGACATCATAGACGGTCGAAACGATGCGATCCACGTCCGGGTCGTTCGATGGGACGTAGTTGGCCGCATCGCAGGGGTCGGTCTGTGGGGATCCGCCATCGCCGCTGGCGTTGGCCACCGTCCGCACGACCCGGCTGGCGTCGTCGTAGCAGGTCCAGTCGGTCTGCCCCAGGGGGTTTGTCACCGACTTCATCCTACCCAGGCTGTCGTAGGTGTAGGTCGTATCGCCGGGGATGGGATCGGAAATCCGGATCAGGTTGCCGTCGGAATCATAGGTGTACTGGGTGACGCTGCCATTCGGATCCTCGACCGTCTTGAGCAGCCCTACCGGCTGGGGCGCATCCGCCGAGGTCGTGTAGGTGTAGTGCGTCTCCTTCAGGAAGGGATCGATGACCGTGGTGAGCAGCGTGCCGCTGTAGACGTAGTCCGTGGTGAAATCGCGCGCATCGACGACCTGCGTAAGGTTGTTCAGGCTGTCGTAGTCCAGGTCGATCGTGTTGCTCCCGGCGTCGACGATCTGCTCCAGGTTAGCCCCGTCGCTGCTCCACGTCAGCACCGTGGGGTTGCCGTTCCGGTCGGTGAGGGTCGACGGGCGGAAATGCGGATCATAGACCTTCGTCAGCGGATTGCTGTAGCCGTCGGTTTCCGCCACGACGGTGTTGCGGGAGTCGTAGGTGTGGGTTTCGGTATTGCCCAGGGCGTCCTCGATCGTGGTCGTCCCGTCGCTGTTGTAGGTCAGATGGACGATTAGGTTGTTCTCGCCGTCGAATTGCTGGTAGGCGCGGCCCTGGCTATCGTAGTCGACGTGAAGAACCGTAACCGTGCGGGGATCGACGACATCGGTCAGGCGGTGGGCGCTGTCATAGGTGTACGTCCAGACCTCCCCCGTGACATCCGTAACTTTCCACAGGTCGCCGCTGGCGTTGTACTGGAAGGTGACCGATCGAGCTGCCTGATCCTGGACTGTCTCGATCCGGTTCTGCGCGTCGTAGGAGAAGTCGAGATAGCGGCCGCTCGTGTCGTCCGTTACCGTGTCCAGCCGGTTGCTCCCATCGTAGGCGTAGGTCCAGGTGTGCCCTTCGGCGTCGCTCCAGCTCGTCAGGAGCTTGGCCTCATTGAACTGGTAGACCGTGTTGTACTCGGTCGTCAGCGTGTAGGTGATCGGTGGACCGGGATCCTTGGTCAAGGTGGCCAGGATCCCGCTGGTGGCGGAATAGGTCCCATCGCCATTGACCAGGAAAGCGTACTGGTTCCCCGTATGTCCCTTGAACCACACGACGCCGCGCTGCCCGCCGGGATCCCCATTGAAGATCAACCTGACGTCGTGGTTGTGCGTCCAACCATACCCCAGGAGCGATGTGTATCGGCCGGTCGTTTGCGATGAATACGAGCGATGCAAACTCAGCGAACCGGCGATCGTGGGCATCGAGAGGTCCTCGATCGCATAATCCATTCCGCCGTTCAGGGTGTTGATCGGATCACCCCCGTACCCGGTTGCACTCTTCGGTTGCCCATATGGGCATTCCTCAGTTACCCCTCCACCGTTCTTTGCAGAACACGAAGAGACTGTGCTGCGCGGGTCCGCCCACCAATAGGCGGGATCAAGCGTCCAGTGGATCGTCTTTGACATCGATACGCGCTGCCAGGCGGGGATCGAGACATAGTGTTGGGATTTGAACACCTGGCCGTAAGGGTGGCCGTAGTAGAGCGGCTCGAGGATGCAGTCGACCACGGCGTTAAATGACCCCACCCTACAAATCTGGGTGATGGAGGTGAAGTAGACCGGCGCAGTGACAGGGGTCGCATCCAGCCAGAGGTCATAGCCAGCGTAGTCGGACAGGGTGAAGTTGCTGTCGTTGTAGATAACCCAGCTCGCGGAGCAGGTGCCTGAATTTCCCGGCAAGGTGGCACTCGTCGGGCAGTTCGTCTGGAAATTCTCGAAGTTCACCCAGGGATGGGGCCCCTCCGGGCTGGATTGCCTGACCGTGACCCCGCTCGATTCCGGGCTCATCGGCGACCCCTCGGCAATAAACCCCTCAGGGAGCACAGGATAGTCAAGCAAGAGTGTTGCAGATGAGATGACCTCACCATCCTGGAGGAGCTGTGCGGTGAACTCCACGGGGAGGGTGGCGTCCAGATCGAAGTGCCAGATCACGTGCCCTTCATGAATCTCAGGGGGAACGGTTCCCAGGAAAGTCGCCTCATCGATCTTCGCCTCTCCGCCATCGATGAGGTGCGCATGCTCGAGCGGGGCAAATACCAACTCGATCTTTGCCTCGGCGGGAAACAGTTCAAAGTTGACAATCCACCAATGGATCGCCACCGTCATACCGGGTGTAATCGCATCCGGTATTGATTCCAGGTGGAGGGTCGGGAGAGCGCTCGCTTGTTCAGGAACCAGCAGGTCACCCGATAGGTCTTCACCCTCAGAGGGCGGCGGGGTAAGCGACCATGCAATCGTTTTGGAATACGACGCGCGTTGGCCCGGCTGAAGGATCGCGTACTCAGACGCTTTGAAACTCTCGCCAACGGTTGTAGTGGAGCTGCAGTCAACGATCTCATTTTTAATTCCCGCTGTACAGATCCCTGCAGTGGCAGAATAGGAAACCGATGTGCTGGGCAGGTTAGGCTCGAGCTGCAATTCATACGAAATATAGCCGGGTATCGAATAATTGCTGTCGTTAAGGATTTCCCAGCTCGCCAAACATTCACCAGAGCTATCGGACAGGATCGAGCCAGGAGGACAGTCCGTCTGAAAGTTTTCGATCTTCAGCCAGGGATGCGCGGTTGGTGCGTTGGATTCCCGGACGAAAACACCCTCCGACGACAATCCCATCGGTGTTGGAAGCGGTTCTGAACCAGAGGGGGATTCTGGCGCTCTGATCTCCAGGGGCGCTGAAGAAAGCACGGCTCCGTCCTGAAGCAGCTCGCCGGCAAACTCTACGGGAAAGGTCGATCCCAGATCGAGGAACCAGATTACATAGCCTTCCTGCAGGCCCGCTTGGAGCTGACCCGAGAACGTTAATGGGTCCAGTCCCGTTTCCCCGCCATCGGTGAGGGTGGCGTGATCGGGCGGGACGATGCGCAGTTCGAGCCCTTCCTGGTTTGTCAGGTTCTCATAGTTCTCAATCCACCAATGAATGGCTACAGCACTTCCGGGAACAGCGGTTCCCGGAATCAACTCGAGATGCAGAATGGGTAGAACGCTCTGTTTCAGGTAACTTGCATCTTGGGTGTTTTCAGTGAGGGGATCGAGCTGTGATGCGGTTGGTGGGGACACGGGTGTTGAAGGAGACAGCAGGGTGGGCAGAGTAATCGCTGCCGCAAGGACAAGGGAAAACAAGGTGCGCATGGTCTCGCCCTCATGACCGCAGATTGGACTGCGGCTGCATCGGCCGGAATTCAAACCGCCGGCTCGGACACATGGGATGGGCGGGAACCAAACGCCTGCATCCCCCTACCCACTGCCTTGTTTAGGCATGGGCCCCTATCGATGGAAAAGATCGATATCCAGATTAATTATGATGTCGATTCTTAAGATGTCAATATCTTCATGGTATATATCTCATGGTAAGGTCATTCATGAGAAGGCGCTGTGTGGATTGAGGTGTTTCTCTGATACCTACGAAGAGGGGTTCGGTAACTGCGCATACGCTGGATAAGGAGGTATCCAGCTGGGGGTTTGTATCCTGCCGGTACCTAAATCGCGAGCAAAGTCTCAAGACGTGTGCGATATCTAAGGGCTATCCGAGGTTTGTGCACACAATCTCAAGCCACGCATCACTAGCTTGTCATCATCAGAGCTGCTTTTCCCATGGGTTGTCAATGGGCAATATTTTCGTCGAGCCTGACGGACTAAGGCTCATGCTATCGATCAAAATGAGGATGTTCGGATTCAAACCTATTACCGCCAGATCCTTGGTTCTAATCCTGTACAGGGGGACTTGGAAGAGAAAAGGCACCCTTTCAGGTGCCTTCAGGCAGCAGGGGCAGGATTCCCTGGCCAAGCCCGCCAGCCTGTCCTGGGACGCATCTTGCTGTCATTTTAGGTGTCTCTTTGAATATATTATGCCAGTTAAATGGGTAAAACGACAGCATTTTCTCTGTTACTAATCCAAGGGAACACGGAACATGTGGTCGAGGCCTGGAGGAATAGCGGCTTGATCTCTAATACTTGTCTAATGGACAAATCACGCTCTCGTCACACACAACCATCGCGGATCCCGGTACAGTAGATACGTAATCATCAACGTGATTAGGATGGCTGCCACGGAGTTTTTTCGAAAGTGATCCGCAGGCCTACCACGATGAAGGGATTATCGCAGAGTGAGAATGTTAGGAATTGAGGAAGAATGCTCAGAACTCAAACCGGCAGACATAAGAATCCGAGCGAGGTGATCGTGAACACACGCGGGCTCTTATGTGTTCAATTGAATGCGGTAAGTAGCGGAGGATAATCGAAATGACCTGAAGATGAACTGAAGACCCTTCCTGCTAATGCCCTTGCATGAACGAACTCAACAAGAGCTTTAGCCTGACGGTCTATTACTCATAGATAAGTATCTTGGCTAGCCACGCACCTATTACCGAAGATCGTCAGGCCATCCCTTTTTCGGAAGCCTGACGATCCAAGTTGGTGCTTAGGTAGCGGGGCTAGGATTCGAACCTAGGACCTTCAGGTTATGAGCCTGACGAGCTGCCACTGCTCCACCCCGCAACGCGACGGGGATTATAACACAGCGGCTTCACGAGGGTCAAGAAGTCAGCCGCCGAAGAGCAGCGCCAGCCAGATTTCGAAGTTGCTGATGTCCTCATCCTGGCCGGCAGAGAGCTCCCCCGGGACGGGTGTCGCGCCCGGCGGGCCGACCGGCACGACCAGCACCTCGCCCGGGCGCACCATCTTCGCGTCCTCGCGCGCCCAGGCCGCGACGACTTTCTCGCTCGTCGCCTCCGCCACACGCGTCATCAGATCGACGCGCTCGGTCGCCATCGCCGCCACCTCGGTCTGCAGGATGAGCGTGTCCTGCTCCAGGCGGCGGGCGTCGGCCATGCGCCGGTTTAGATCCCCGAGCACCAGGATCCCCAGCACGACGATCGCCAGGATCCAGATCATGGGGATGCGGGTCTGCCCTTGCGGTTCGCTGCTCATACCGTCCGACATCATACTTGAGCCTCACACGCCCAGCAAGCATGCCAGATTTGTGCCGGAATAAAAACAAGCCCCTTGCGGGGCTTGAGTGCCGAAGGTGGGATTTGAACCCACATGAGCATAAGCTCACTACGCCCTGAACGTAGCGCGTCTGCCAATTCCGCCACTTCGGCGCGCTCCGCTATTCTACCCGAACAAGCCCCTTTGTCAACGAATGCCGCTCAACACCCCTACGCGTTAAGCTCATCCCCGACCTCATCTAGCTTCAGGCTGATGACTTTGCTGGCCGTGTCCGGCCCCATGCTCACGCCGTACACGACCTGCGCCGCCTGCACCGTCTGGCGGTTGTGCGTGATGAGGATGAACTGGGTGTCGGCGCTCAGCTCGCGCAGCATTTCCGAATAGCGCGCCACGTTGGCTTCATCCAGCATGGCGTCGACCTCATCCAGCACGCAGAACGGCGTCGGCGAGACCTTGAGCAGGGCGAAGACCAGCGCGCTGGCCGTCAGGCTGCGCTCGCCGCCGGAGAGCATCGCCAGTGTCTGCGAGCGCCGGCCGGGCAGGCGGGCATCGATGTCGATCCCGGTCTGGGTCAGGTCGTCGGGATCGGTCAGGGTCAGGCGGGCCGACCCGCCCCCGAAGAGCCGGGTGAAGGTCTCCTTGAACGCGGCCGCCACCGCCTCGAACGTCACGCGGAACTCGCGCTCCATGAGCACATCCAGCTCGGCGATGACCTCGTGGATCTGCTTCTCGGCTTCCCGCAGGTCATCGACCTGGGCGGTGAGGAATTCGGTGCGCTCCTTGACCTCGCGGTACTCACGCCGCGCCTCGGGGTTCACCGGGCCGATGCGCCGCAGCTGCATGCGCTGCTGCTTGAGCTGGTTTTCGATGTCCGGCGGCAGCGCCTCCACGCGCGGCAGGCGCTCGACGATCCCTTCCAGCGGGAGCGGTTCCTGCGATGTGGCCAGGTCATCCTCCTCGAAGGCCACCAGCCCGAAATCGTCCTCGATCCGCCGGCGCATGCTGGCCATCTCTTCCTGGCGCCGGGCGAGCTCGATCTGGACCTGGGCTACCTCGCGCTCGCTGGACTGCAGCGCCGCCCGCAGCTCGCTGTCGCCGGCCTCCAGCTCCCGCCGGCGGCCCTGCGCTTCCAGCAAGGCGCTCTCAGCCGGCGCCATCTCGGCCTTCAGGGCGGCAATCTGTGCCTCGACCGCCTCCAGGGCTTCGCCCGAGTCGCGGATCAACCCCTGCAGCTTGCTGGATTCGGCTTCCTGGCGGTCGAGCCGGGCCTGGCGGGTGCTGATCTCGCGTTCGACGAAGCCCTGGCGCTCATGGAAGGCGTCGAACTGCGCCCGCGCCGCTTCGAACACGTTCTGCGCCCGCTCCAGCCGTCCCTCCAGCACCTGCATCTCGGTGCTGCTCTCGGCCAATTCCAACCCGCGCATGCTGGAACGGTAGGCTGATTCAAACCTGGCCCGGCTGCCCTCCAGGTCCTGGTCTTCCGCATTTAAGCAGCCGCAGGGCAGTCTCGAGCTGCTCCCCCTCCTCCTGCAGCTCTGCCAACCTGGCTGCGAGCACCGCCGAGCGCGAACTCGAGCGCCGCCAGACCTCGAGCCTGGTCTTCGAGCGCTTCGCGAGCGGTCTTGAGCTCGGCCTGGAGCCGGTCGTGCTCCGCACCGACACGCACACCGGCCTGCCTCTGCCTGCTCGGCCTGGCGCTGGAAGCCGTCATGCCCTGCCTGCAGCCCGGAGAGCTTCCTTCGGATATCCTCCAGCTCCTTCTCGAGCCTTCCACGATCCCGATCCAGCTCGCGCTCCAGCCTGCCCGGCGCCGATCACGATCGTCCCCCGCTTTTCAAATGAGGTCGCCCTCCAGGGTCACGATGGCCGAATCGCCCGAGAGACCGGGGAGCATCGCCCTGGCCTGGTCCCGGTCGGCGACGACCAGCACATTGGCCAGCAGCGTCTGTACGAGGTCTTCCACATTCCCCGCAGCTCGGACAAAAGCCGCCGCATACCCCAGCGAGCCTGCCGGTCGTCTCCGCTGGGGATGCCTTCCCGGTTTCGGAAGCCGGAACGAGCAGCACGACGGATCCGCTGCCGTCCTCGACCTCATCCAGCCTGGCCGCCGCCAGGGCTTGCTCGACCTGCCGCGAAAGCCAGTCCCTGCCAGGCCGAACCGAGCGCGGCCAGGATGGCCGTCTCGTACCCGGCTTCGATCTGGATCGACTCGGCCAGCCGGCCAAGCATGCCCTCGATGCGCCCTGTTTCATGCGCACGCACCACGCGCCGGTCCCGGCTCGCTTCACCCAGGTTGGGGTGCAGCCCATTCAAGCGGCCATCAAGTGAGGCTGCCTCCTGCAGAGCCGCCGAGAGCTCGCCCTTCAGTTCCAGGGCGCGTTCGCGCGCCTCTTTTGCCTCCCCGGAAAGTCGATCCAGCTCGGCCTCCTGCGCGGCGGCTTGTCCCTCGAGTTCAGCTGCCCTGGCGGCTGCCTGCTCATGCGCGGCTTTCGCCTGATCTCGCTCCACCGCAAGCTTCGAGCTTTCCTCCTGCAGGGGGGCTATCCTGGCCGCATGCGCCTCGATCTGGCGCTGCAGCCCTTCCCGCCTGGCGCGCAGCGCGCCCTCCTCACCCGCCAGGGCCTCCAATTCGCTGCGGGCCTGCATGAGCTCCGAACGCAGCTGCTCGCGCTGATCGGAGCCGACCTGCCCGGCCTCGAGCAGCGCCTGGCGCGATTTCATCAGGTCATCCAACTGCGCTTGAGCTTCCTTCACCTGCTCCAGCGCCGTGCCGGCCTGCTGGCTGATCTCACCCAGGGTGAGCTGCAAATCCTCGATCTCCGCCCGCAGGCGAAGATCGTCCTCGCTGAGCCAGCGCAGGCGCTCTTCGGCGACGGCTACCTCCCGCCCGAGCCGTTCCCGCTCGCGCGCCTGTTCATCGATCCGGCCCCGCGCCTGCGACAATTGATCGCGCAGCGCATCCATCTGGGAACGCAGACCGCGCACCTCCGCCTCGGCTTCGGCCTGGCTGACGCGCAGCGCGTCACGCTCCCTGGTGCTGGACTGCGCGTGTTCGTCCTGCTCGCGCAGCGTATCGAGCAGTCGGTACCAATGGAAGCCGTACCAGATGCGCAGTGACTCCTGCAGATCCGAGCGGACCTGCTCATACCCCTGGGAGCGCTCAACCTGGCGTTTCAGGCTGCGCAGCCTCGGGCGGAGCTCGGCCAGGATGTCCTGGACCCGCTCCATGTTGCGCTGGGTCGTATCCAGCCGGCGCAGCGCTTCTTCCCGCCGGCTGCGGTACAGGCCGATCCCGGCCGCTTCTTCAAACAACTGGCGCCGTTCATCCGCCCGCAGCGAGAGCGCCGCGTCGACCAGCCCCTGGCCGATGATGGTGTAGGTGCGCTGGGCCAGCCCGGTCTTGGCGAGCAGTTCGGTCACGTCGCGCAGCCGCACCCGCTGCCCATTGAGCATGTACTCGTTCTGCCCATCGCGGTAGGCGCGGCGGCCGACGGTGACCTCGGTGAACTCGATCGGCAGCCAGCCATCGCTGTTGTCGAAGGTGATCGTCGCCGCGGCCATCGAGGCACGCGAGCGTGCATCCGAGCCCGAGAAAATCATGTCCTCCGTCCGCTTGCCGCGCAGCAGGCTGAAGGACTGCTCGCCAAGGACCCAGCGGATGGCGTCGGTGATGTTGGATTTGCCCGAGCCGTTCGGGCCGACGATGGCCGTGATGGTGGGCGAGAAGAGAAAGGTGTTCTTGCTGGCGAAGGTTTTATACCCCTGGAGTTCAAGGGCTTTTAACCGGGCAAGGCCCATGGGTGGGTTCTGCATCTCAGGCCTGCCCGCCTTCGGCTTCGATTTTCTGAATGATTTGAAGCGCCGCCGCCGCAGCCTGCTTCGCGGCTTCTTGCTTGCTGTTGCCCGTTCCCTGCGCGCGGATGCTGTCCCCGAGGTGGACCTCCACGGTGAAGGTTCGGGCGTGATCCGGTCCATCCGCGGCGATCGTGTCGTACTGGGGGGTCTCCCCCATCTCCGACTGCGCCCACATCTGCAGGATGGAGCGGGCATCGATCAAGCGCTCATCCGCAAGGACCTTGTCTGCCGCGGCTTGCAGGCGTGGTTCCATGAATTCGATCACCGCCTCCAGGCCGGAGTCAAGGTATAGCGCGCCGATGAACGCTTCGAAGGCGGCGCAGAGGAGCGCCGGCCGCTCGCGTCCGCCGGTCGTCATCTCACCCCGCCCAAGGAGCAGCGCTTCGCCCAGGTCGAGTTCACTGGCGAAGGCCGCCAACTGCTCCGTGCGCACCAATGCCGACCGCAATCGTGTCAAAGCCCCTTCATCCATTTCCGGGAAATGCTTGTAGAGCAAGGCGGCGGTGATGAAATCGAGCGTGGCATCACCGAGGTATTCGAGGCGCTCGTTGTCCTCCAGCGCCTCGGCATGCTCGTTCAGGTAGGAGCGGTGGGTGAGCGCGCGCCGCAGAAGACGGGGGTCGTTAAAGGACAACCCCGCTTTCCGGATCCATGCATCCGGTGTCACAAATCTTCTCTCCTGGAACTTGGGGGACGCCGAGGGCTCAGGCAGCCTGAGTGCTCCGCGTGCCGCCAGTTCGTATGTCCTTGATCGAGCTACAGGCAGATTTTACTGTGTGAAGCGGCGAAACGCCAGCACAGCGTTGTGCCCACCGAAGCCGAAGGCGTTCGTGATGGCCAGGTTTACCTGGCGCTCACGGGCCACGTTCGGCACGTAATCCAGGTCGCACTCCGGATCGGGCGTGTTGAGGTGGATCGTGGGAGGGATGACCCCGGTGCGGATGGCCTGAACGCAAACGACCGCTTCGAGGGCGCCCGTTGCACCCATCATGTGGCCGGTCATCGACTTGGTCGAGGAGACCGTCGTGCTGTACGCATGATCGCCCAGGACGGTCTTGATGGCACGCGTCTCGGCGACGTCGTTCAACTCGGTGCCGGTGCCGTGGGCGTTGATGTAATCGACCTCATCCGGGTTGGCGCCGGCGGTCGTCGAGCGCGGTGCGGATGGCCTGCGCCCCACCGGCCCCGGTCTCGGAGGGGGCGGTGACGTGGTAGGCGTCGGCGCTGGCGCCGTAGCCGGCCAGCTCGGCCAGGATCTGCGCCCCGCGCGCCTGCGCCGTTTCCAGACTCTCCAGCATCAGAACGGCCGCGCCCTCGCCCATCACAAAACCATCACGCTCGGCATCGAAGGGGGCCGGCGTGCGCGAGAAGTCATCGTTCTGGCGTGAGAGGGCGCCCATGCGGTCGAAGCAGGCGATGCCGATCTGGGTCACAGTCGCCTCGGAGGAGCCGGCCAGCATCGCATCGACGGCCCCATTGCGGATGAGATGCCAGGCTTGCCCGATGCTGTCCTCGCCCGAAGCGCAGGCCGAGGCGACCGAGAAAGACGGCCCCTTTGCGCCGATGTCGATGGCGATGAGCCCGGAGGCGCCGTTGGGCATGAACATCGGGATCATGAAGGGGCTCACCCGGCGCGGACCGTCTTCCATCATCACCTTGACCCCCTGCTCCATCGAGGCCAACCCGCCCACGGCCGAAGAGACGATGATCCCCACCCGCTCCGCGTTCTCATCCGTGACCTCGAACCCCGAGTGGGCCAGCGCCTGCTGCGCGACGACGGCCGCGAACTGTTCAAAACGATCCCGCCGCCGGGCCTCGCGCGCTTCCATGAACTTCTCCGGCTCGAAACCCTTGACCTCGCAGGCGATTTTGACCAGCAGCTCTGACGGATCGAAATGCGTGATCGGACCCACGCCTGAGATCCCGCCGACCAGCGCGCTCCAGGTTTGATCCAGGTCATGCCCGAGGGCATTGATCGTCCCCATGCCTGTCACCACCACCCGATGCGTCATCCCGAAGATCTCCCTTGCTCCTAGTTGTCCAGCCCGCGTCCGCTCAGGGCGATTTCAGCCCCGAGCCGGTCAGCACCATGGCGACCGGTCCGACCGTCTTGCCCAGGACGGAGTCCAACGCCGCCCAGACCACGGCCGAGGTGGGCTCTACATATAACCCTCTGGCTCCCAGTGCGTTGCGGGCGGCGCTGATCTGCTCCTCGTCCACGGCTTCCATCCAGCCGGCCGACTCGTCGATCGCCTGCAGGATCGGCATCGCCGCGCAGCGGATGCAGGATGCGGATGCCCTCGGCCTGCGTCATGCCTTCCGATACCCAGCCCAAACCGACCGCGCCGGAGGTGAACACCGCCCATAGCGGGGCACAGGCCCGCGCCTGGACGCCGACCAACCTCGGGAGCGCTTCGATCAAGCCCGCGCTGCGCAGGGCACGGAACCCGCGGTTCAACCCCAGCAGGAGCGTGCCCTGGCCAACCGGGACGACGACCGCCTCCGGCAGCACCTGCATGGCCTCGATAAAGTTCATAGGCCAGGGTGGCCATGCCCGCAAGCCCAAACGGCAGGTATGCATGGCTGGCGTACGCCTCACCCTTCTCCACCGCGCGCAGCGCCGCTTCTGTCACTGCGGTGCGCGGGCCAAGGATCCTGACCACCTGCGCCCCATAGGCTTCCATCTGCGCCCGCTTGGGGCCGGAGGCGTAATCCGGGACGAAGATGCGCGCCGCGATCCCGGCCCGGGCCGCGTAGGCGGCGAAGGAAGCCCCGGCGTTCCCGGAGGAGTCTTCGACTGCGGATCTCCACGCCCATCGCTTTGAGATAGCTGACCAGGACCGCGCTGCCGCGATCCTTGAACGAGCCGGTCGGGTTGCTTCCTTCTAGTCTTGAAGTACACGTCCCTGCTCGTCCACGCGTTCATGGACCAGCGGGGTATTCCCCTCACCGAGCGAGATGAAGCGGGCTCCGGGCGGAAGCGGGAAAGTCGCAGCGAAACGCCCAATGCCGGAGCGCGGTCCTTCTTGCAGCTGGACAGGGTCGAACGGCGGGTCGTGCTCGAGGTCAAAGACCCCGCCGCAGGTTGGGCAGCGGTAGTGCAGGCCAGCCTGTGGATAGGGTTTGCGGCAGTTGGTGCAGATGAGTGGCGGTTGCCAATCTGCAGCATGAGATGGGGCTCACGTTGCGCTTGGGCTCCGGTCTTCAGGTGTAGGCAGGTATCCGCCCTCGACCCAGGTTTCGCCCCCGGGGCCGACCTCTTTCTTCCAGATGGGGACGATTTCCTTGAGCCGGTCGATGCCGTAGCGGGCTGCTTCGAAGACGCCCGTGTCGCGGTGAGCGGCGGTGCAGGCGATCAGCACGGTCGGCGTGCCTGGCTTGAGCTCGCCCACACGCTGCACGATGGCAATTGATTCGACCTGCGGCCAACGCTCGCGGATTTCGCCGGCAACCTGGGCCATCTTCTCCTGGGCCATCGGCTGGTAGGCCTCGTAATGCAGTTTCTCGGTCTCGTGCGCCTGGCCGCGCTCGGTCCGGCCGCGCACCATGCCGGTGAAGACGCAGGCTGCGCCGGTCGTGGGCAGGATCAACCCGGCCAGCAGGCCGTCCAGGTCAAGCTCATCCTCGGTAATCTGGAAGTGATCCGTCCCGGATTCTCTCCCACCGCTGACGGGAGGGAAGAGGGCTACCTCGTCGCCGTCCTTCAGGACGTGCTCATCCGAAGCGTACTCGCGGTTGACCGCGACGATCGAGGTGGGCAGCGAAGGCGTGATGTCGGGATGGGCGGCCTCGATCGCCGCTTTCAACGCCTGGACGGTCGCCCCTTCGGCCAGCTCCATCGATCTCCTCTTTGGTTCCCGCCCGATCGCGCAGCGTGGCGAAATACTTGAGGGTCAGCTTCATTCCTGCCAGGCCTCCAGGAGCACATCCCCGCTTTTCCCACCATGCTTTTCGAGCAGGCGGATATCGGTGATGCGGACCGACTTGTCCAGCCCCTTGACCATGTCGTAGACCGTGAGCGCAGCCACGCTGACCGCGGTCAGCGCCTCCATCTCGACCCCCGTCCTGGCATGCGTGCGCACGACGGCCGTGATTCACGCGCCGGGCAGGGCTGGATCAAGCTTCACCTCTACCTTAATCGAGGTCAGCGGCAGCGGGTGACAGAGCGGGATCAAGGCCGAGGTCTGCTTCGCCCCCATGACGCCGGCCAGTTCGGCCGCCGCACGCAGGTCTCCCTTCTTGAGATCCCCGGCCTCAACGGCCTTGAAAACCTCGCTGGACATGAGGACGTGGCCGCGCGCGGCTGCCCAGCGTTCGCTCTCGGGCTTGCCGCCGACGTCGACCATGCGGGCTTGTCCCTGCGGATCGAGATGGCTCAGATCGTCTTCATTCATAGCGCTCATTATACCCATGAGCGCCAACTTCCTCTCCTTGACACCCCACGGCCCTCGGCTATAATGATCCCTGCCTGCCTGGTGGCAGGCACTGTTGTGAAAATCTGACGGAGTGCAAGCATGCCGCCTCTACCGAAGAGAAAACATTCTAAAGGTCGCCGCGATCGCCGGCGTGCGCATGATTCGCTGCGCGCGCGCAACCTGATCGCGTGCACCAACTGCGGTGAAAAACATCTTCCCCATCGCATGTGCCCCAACTGCGGGCATTATGCAGGCCGGGAAGTGATGGAAATCGAAAGCAACTAGCACCGGCTTCCCAATGCAGACCTCGCGCATGCGGGGTCTGACGATTCCCATGCCCATCCAGCCGCAAAAAACCGCATTGCTCTTCCCCGGACAGGGATCCCAAGCCCTCGGCATGGGATCCGTGCTTGTGAAGGAAGAGCCGCTCGCCGCGCACGTCTTCGAACAAGCCGATGCGCTGCTCGGTTATTCGCTTTCCGAGCTCTGCTGGCAGGGTCCGGTGGACACGCTCAATGAGACCCTGCACACGCAGCCGGCTTTGCTCACGCACGGCGTGGCCGTGCTCGAGGTCTTCCAGGCCCGCTTCCCTGGCTTCCAACCCGCATTCGTCGCCGGCCATTCCCTGGGCCAGTTTACGGCCTTGGTAGCCGGCGGGGCGCTCGATTTCGAGGGCGCCTTGCGCCTCGTAAAGGCAAGAGCCGAGGCCATGCAGTTCGCCGGCGAGGTCAGCCCCGGCGGCATGGCTGCCGTGCTTGGCCTGGACATCGAGCCGGTCGATCAAGCCTGCCAGCGTGCAAGCGCGGACGGGAACGGCGTGTGGATCGCCAACGACAACTGCCCGGGACAGGTCGTCATCTCCGGCCACGAGGCCGGCCTGGACCAGGTCTCGCCGCTGCTGCAAGAAGCCGGCGCGCGGAAGGTGGTCCGCCTGGCGGTGAGCATCGCCGCCCACTCGCCGCTGATGGAAGCAGCCCAGGAACGCTTCAACCTGGCGTTGGCCGAGGCCCGCATCCAGGTTCCCCGGGTGAGCGTTATTGGCAACGTCCAGGCCTCCGAGCTGAGCCATCCGGATGACATCCGCGCCGACCTGGCCGCACAGCTCACCTCGCGCGTGCGCTGGACCGAATCGGTGGAACGCATGCTGGCTGGCGGGGTGGAAAGCTTCATCGAGATGGGGCCAGGGAACGTGCTCACCAGCTTGCTGCGCCGCATCGACCGTTCCGCCGCTGGGTACAACCTGGATGAGCCGGCGAGCTTCGACGGCGCTCTCCGAGGCGGGCGTGGCATGATCCGCCGCATCTTTTACGCCGTCATCTTCCTGCTCACGGCCTATTTCGTCATCCGGCATTTCGACGAGCTCAAGCTGATCATCGAAACCGTCGGCAGCAGCGATGGCCGCTGGCTGCTCGTCGCTGTCGTCGTCCAGTTCCTTTGGCTGGTGATGGTCGCCGCCAACATGCAATCGACCTACCGCTTGATCGGGATCGACGAGACGTCTCACCCGGCTTGTGCCACTGACGGCGGCGGCCAACTTCATCAACGCTGTCGCACCCAGCTACGGCATCGGTGCCATGGCGGTCTTCATCACGGACGGCCAGCGGCGGGGAAAGCCGGCCGGCAAAGTATCGACCGCCTCCTTCCTCTACCTGGTTTACGATTATGCCGGGTTCATGGTGGTGCTGGCGTTGGGGTTCATCGTCCTCATCCAGCGCAAGCTGCTCACGCCGGTGTTAATCGGCGCGGCTTTCTTCGCCGTGAGCATCGGCCTCACCCTGATCGTCCTCACCATCGCCGGTGTGCTTTCCGCCGACCGGATGGAGCGTTCCCTGGTCGGCTTGACGGACCTCGGCAACCGCCTGCTGCGCCCCTTTTCAAAACGCCCGCTGCTGGATCGGAGCAAGAGCTCCGCGCTGGGGCGGCAGATGAGGGAGGGGTTGAAGGAGATCCAGCACTCGCCCCGCAGCCTCATCATCCCGGGCATCTACGCACTCTTGCGCAAGACAGTGATGGCGCTCGTGCTGTACCTGGTTTCGGTCGCCTTTCACACACCCTTCGAGCTGGGCACGCTCGTCGCCAGCTTTGCAGTCAGCTACCTGTTCACGATTGCTTCGATCACGCCCTCCGGGGTTGGGTTCGTGGAAGGGGCGATGGCGCTGACGCAAACCGCGATGGGCATCAATCCAGCCATCTCGGCTGGGATCGCGCTCACCTACCGCGGCCTTACCTTCTGGCTCGTATTGCTGTATGGATTTTTCGCCTTGCGCATGGTGGGATACCAGCCGCGCGAAGTTAAAGCAGGACGCGCAGGCGACGCGCACGCTTGATCTCGTCGAGGGTTCGCACAACGCCCCTGCACCCATCGAAGCTGAGCTTGATCCCGCGCTGCATGCGACCGCCCGCGTGCCAGACCATCCTGACCCACAGAAAGCCGGTGAAGGATAAGCCTTTCCCTGGCCGCCCGTACGGTACAATCGCACTCGTAGGGCGGTCCAAGAAGGATATCTTCCTTAATAATGGCATCTCGCGCTTTTTCACTCCGCCGGCTGTTGTTCGGTGACCCGTTGGCCAGCTCGCAGCTTCTGCACGAGAAGCTCGGAAAGGCCAAGGCCCTGGCTGTTTTTTCATCGGATGCCCTCTCCTCGGTCGCGTATGCGACGGAAGAAATCCTCTTCGTCCTGGCCGCCGCCAGCACGGCCGCGCTCGGGCTGTCGATCCCGATCGCCCTGGCCATCGCCACGCTGCTGCTTGCCGTCGGCTTTTCCTACTACCAGACCATCCATGCCTACCCGAACGGCGGCGGTGCGTACATCGTCGCCAAGGACAACCTGGGCACGACCTTCGCACTGATCGCTGGCTCGGCGCTCCTGATCGATTACACGCTGACCGTCGCGGTGAGCGTCTCAGCCGGGATGGCCGCCATCACATCCTGGCTGCCTGCGCTGCTGCCCTTCAGGGCTATTCTCGCCGTGCTGGCCGTCGCCCTGGTGACCTGGATCAACCTGCGCGGGCTGCGTGAATCGGCCAGCATCTTTGCACTCCCGACCTACTTGTTCCTCCTTGGCGTGCTGGCACTTATGAGTTTTGGCTTCTTTCGCTGGATTACGTCCGGCGGGCTGCCCGACGTTGAAGTTCTCGAGCCAATCCATGCTGAGCTGGCAGTATCAGGTGTGACTGCATTTCTCCTCTTAAGGGCATTTTCAGCAGGTTGTACTGCACTTACAGGGATCGAAGCGATCAGCAACGGTGTTCCCGCATTTAAAGTCCCCGAATCCGACAATGCTGGCAAGACGCTTTTGATCATGATCGGCCTGCTCACGACGATGTTTCTCGGGATTACCTTCCTGGCGAATGAGGTCGGGGCGGCACCAAGTCATGCCGAAACGGTCCTCTCCCAAATTGGTCGATCGATTTTTGGTCAATGGGCCCGTCTACGTGATTATCCAGGTGGCCACAGCCATGATCCTCCTCCTGGCGGCTAACACCGCTTTTGCCGATTTCCCACGCCTCTCGAATATCATGGCCAGGGATGGTTTTCTCCCACGCCAGATGGGCAACCTGGGCGACCGGCTGGTATTTTCAAACGGCATCATCCTGCTGGGGTTGCTCGCTTCCTTCCTAATCCTGGTGTTCAACGGCGACACGCACGGCTTGCTCCCGCTCTACGCGGTGGGCGTCTTCATCTCCTTCACGCTCTCACAATGGGGCATGGTCCGGCGTTGGTTCCGCCTGCGAACGTCAGGGTGGTGGCATAACGCCATCATCAACGCCTTCGGAGGGCACAACGACCCTGATCGTGTTTTCGATCATCCTCGTCACCCGCTTCCTGAGCGGGGCGTGGATCGTGATCGTGCTCATCACGTCTTCAGCTTGATCCTCACCCGCATCCACCGCCATTACGAGAGCGTCGCCCACAGCCTCTCGCTGGATACGTTCGGCCCCCCGCCCCGCATGCACAACCCGCGCGTGATCATCCCCATCGGCGGCGTCCACCGCGGCGTGCTCAAGGCGCTCGCCTTCGCCCGAACGCTGTCCCCGGATGTGACCGCGGTCTACGTGGAAACTTCGGAAGATGAAGGCATGAAGATCCGCGAACGCTGGTCGCGCTGGGGCGACGGCGTTCGGCTCGAGGTGATCAAATCTCCCTATCGATCGATCGCTGGCCCCCTGATCAAGTATCTCAACCAGCTCGGGGAGCAGCGCCAGCCAGGGGATGTGATCACCGTCGTCCTGCCACAATTCATCCCCGGCAAGTGGTGGGAGAACCTGCTCCACAACCAGACTGCCTGGCCGCTTCGCCTGGCGCTCTTGTTCCGGGAGGGGTACATCGTGATCGATGTCCCCTACCATCTATCGGATGTTCGCGAACAGCGGGAGTTAGCATGAACCTGATCATCATTGGCTGCGGCCGGATCGGCAGCGAGCTGGCCGAGGAAGTGTGCAATGCAGGGCATTCGGTCACGATCGTCGACCGTGAACCGAAAGCTTTCGAGCGTCTGAGCGCCGATTTCTCCGGGCGCACGATCCAGGGCGACGCCCGGGAACTCGAGGTCCTGAAACGAGCCGATATCGAGAACGCCGATGGGCTGGCTGCCCTGACCTCAAGCGATGAGATGAACCTGGTCGTCGCCCGCGTGGCGAAGAAAATCTTCGATGTGCCCAACGTCGTCGCCCGTGTCTATGACCCCCGCCACCAGGAAGCCTTCCTCGAAGCCGGGCTGCAGACGGTCCTCTCTTCATCCTGGAGTGCCCACCGGATCGAGCAGCTGCTCACCCATCCCGGCCTGCGGGAACTGGCAAGCCTCGGACATCACGAGGTCAGCTTGATCGAGGTCCAGGTTCCGGATCACCTGGTCGGAAAGTCGGCCATGGCCTTCAACCTGGAAGGGATCGCCCTGCCTGCGGCAATCCTGCGCGCCGGGCATGCCCAGATGGTGGCTGATTCGACCGTGCTTGAGGAAGGCGACCTGGTCATCCTGAGCGTGGATCACGATGGCTTGCCCCGCCTGGAAGCCATGCTGAAGGGGGAGGTCTGAGATGAAGGTCATCATCGTGGGCGGCGGCAGGGTTGGCTCACACCTTGCAACATTACTGCTCGAGCTCGGACACGTGGTACGGCTTGTAGAATCCAGGCCGGATGTCATCACCAGGCTGCACCGGGAGATACCGACCGAGGCCATCATCGAGGGCGACGCGCTGGATCCGAGCGTTTTGCGGAATGCGGGCATCGAAGGTGCCCAGGTGCTTGTCACCTGCACGCCAGACGACGCGGCCAATCTCGCGGTTGGCTTCCTGGCCAAATCACAGTTCGGCGTGCCGCGCGTCATCGGGCGGGTCAACAACCCGAGGTACGCCTGGCTGTTCGAACCGGTGCTGGGGATCGATGTTGCCCTGAACCAGGCGGATATCCTGGCCCGCCTGATTGAGGAGGAGATGTCACTTGGTGATATGATGCCCCTCTTGAAGCTGCGGCGGGGTGAATATATGCTGGTGGAGGAGAAGGTGCCCGAATCTGGCGCAGGCACTGGGGATCCAGATTAAAGACTTGCACCTTCCCGAGAACTGCGTCATCGCGGCCATCATTCGCGAAGGTGAAGTCATCGTGCCGCGCGGGGTGACAGCCCTGCAGGCCGATGACGAAGTCCTGGCGGTCGTAAACCGGATTGCCGCGGAGCAGCTCGCGGCGCTTGTTCAAACCAAAGCCACAGACAGCAATAGGCCCGAAGCACGGCATGGGGAAAGGCCAAACCAGCTCAAGATGATTGTGCGCGAAGCGATGGAAGTCCTCACCGTGATCCCGGGTGAACTCGGATTTCACCTCATTGCGATGGTTGCGCTTGAGCATCCTGTACGGCCTGGCACGCAGCGCAACCAACCGTTTGAACAGCATCCGGGCGGAAACCTGGTGGAGCATCAGCGAGATCCTGCTCCTGCTCAACGCAGTCTACTTGCTGGCATGGGGCTTGACCGGGATGGGATTTCCTGGACGGCCGCATCCTGCTGCCTGTCGCTGACCGGTTCGTCCTTCTCTCAAGTTTTATTCTCATCATTCACGGCTTCCAGATTCTAGGCGCTCCTGATGGCAGCCCGCGTTGGATCGTCGCCGCCCTGGTGATCGTGCTCGCCGGAAGCCTGGCGGCGATCATCTTCCTCCCGGCCGCGCAGTGGGCCGACCGGCTCAACCGCAGCCTGTACGATGCCGCCTGGGGGCTGCTTGGCCTGGCAATACTAGGATTCACCGGCTTGCGCGTGCTCGTACAAAAGCCGGTGAATTTCCAACTTCTCACAATCGCATTCGCCGTGCTGAGCCTTGGTTTCGCCATGCACCTGGCCATCGGCCCCGCCGAAAGCTCGCATTCGCCGTTCGTCGGCTGGAGCACGATGCTCGCCTATCCCCTGTTGATCGTGGCTGCCGCCGGCAGCTTCATGGGTTCGCAAGCCTCGGTGGACTCCATGGCAGACACGGTCGAGGTTAAGGCTAAGCCGTCTCCATCCGAGAGCGACTACCATCTTCTCCCGCAGGTTTTCGTGGACATGGCGGCGGTCATGCTCGCCGACTCGCCCCATGCACTGGCCCGGGCGGCTGTGGAGGGCGTCAGCCGCAGCATGAAAGCCGAGCTCTGCTTGCTCCTCACCCCACCCGAACCCAGCGGGTATCTATCACTCGCAACGGGCTTCAACCTGATCAACGAACGTCACATCGAAGGCCAGGCATTGGAAAATTCTGGTCTGCCGGTCATCGCGCAGGCACTCGAGCACGGACATGCCGTCATCCTGGATGATGACAGCGAAGCGGAGGACATGGCCACGCTCGGCAAGGCGCTCAGCTTGAAAGCCACGGGGCCAATCCTGCTCGCACCGCTGACCGCCGGCGAGACCGTCCTCGGCGGCTTGCTTATCTGCTCGCCGTACGCACGCAAGCGCTGGTCACAGGACAGCCGGCGCATCCTGGCGCGCCTGGCCACGTTAATCGCTGGCCGCCTGCAAGAAGTGCAGGAGCTCTCCGAGTCGGTGCGCCATGGACCCGCGGACTTGAGCTCCGATTTGCTCCAGACGCGCAAACTCGTGCGCCGGCTGATCGATGAGAACTCTCAACTCACTCAGCAGCTCATCCTGGCCACCGACCAGGCCGGCCAGGATCTGGTCGGGTTGCTTTCCAACCACCAGATGGCCGAGGGGACGATTTCCCTGCTCGAAGCAGAAATCGGCAGGATGCGGGAGGCTGTCAGGCAGAAACCACAGGCATCATCGAACGCGGAGCAGGTCGAGGAGCTCTCCTATGAGCTCCAGCAGGCGCTCCAGGAACTGGCCGCTGCCCGCGCCCGGATGGCGATGATGGAAGGCGGCGCCATTTCAGGGGGTCGGGTCCGGATGCAGCCGGCTGATGTGGAATTGATCGCTGCCCTGGCGCGCGATTTGCGCCAACCAATGTCGTCCGTGCTCGGATACGCAGAGCTGCTCCTGGACGAATCGGTTGGCTTGCTCAACCGGAAGCAGCGCGAATTCCTTGAGCATGTCCGGACGAGCACGGAACGCATGGCGCTGCTGCTCTCCAACCTGGTGAACCTGGCGGCGATTGAGACCGGCACGCTCAACCTGGTGCCGACCTCGATCGACATCCTTTTCCCGATCGAAGATGCCGTCACCCAGGTCAACCCCTCCATCCAGCGCAAGGGGATAAACCTGCGGGTTAACCTGGGCAAGGCTCTGCCGCGCGTCCTGGGCGACCCGGATGCGCTGTACCAGATCCTGATCCACCTGCTGAACAATGCCGTCGGCGCCAGCCCGGAAAACGGAGAAGTCCAGATTGGCGCCCGCATCGCCAGCGAGGAGCAGGTGGGCTTCCTCAGCCTATGGGTGATCGACAGCGGCCCCGGCATCCCATCCGAGGCCATGGGCAAGGTATTCGAACCCCACTACCTCTCCAAGGAACCGCGCATCCCTGGCCTTGGTGATGACGGGGTTGGCTTGAGCATCGTCAAATCCCTCACCCAGGCCATGGGCGGCCGGATCTGGGTCGAAAGCATGCCGGAAGGCGCGATGTTCACGCTCCTGCTCCCGCTTGCCGAACAGCCCACGCCTGATCTGGACCAACCAGGCCCCTGATTTCATCGGAATCGATACGGGCTGGCATATGTCTTGCATTCCACACGTCTATCCAGGTCCTGCATGCTTTAAGCTGGAACGCAGCAGTTCCTCACGCAAACCGGGAACCTGGGTGGATATTGAGGCGTTGATATAGTTATGAAGACACCGCGCAGTGAGTGGAAATTCAACCCGGGCTTTGGCCTGGCGCTGGCCGCGCTGATCCTATTGCTGCTGCTCGCCGGGGCGTGCAGCACGCTTGCCAACGCGCTGGCTGCAGCCCCGGCCGGCCTGCGCCCGCCGCTGGTCACCGCCGGGCTGGATTCAACGGCCACGGCGACGCCATTTGGTCCGCTTGCGCCCACCTCCACGCCTCCGCCACCGCCGCCGGCTACGGCAACACCCATCGCCACGCCGACTTCCATCAACCCCTGGGGGGATTTCCCGGCGCCGGTCGAGGCTTCAGCGATCGAGATCCGCCGGCCCGTACCCCGGCTTCCGGTGTCGGATGGAACCGTGAATGTCATGATCCTCGGGTCAGACCAGCGGCCGTACAGTTACGGCAACAACACCGACGTCCTGCTGCTTCTTTCGCTCGACCCGAAAAACGGCACGGCCAAGCTGCTCTCCTTCCCGCGCGACCTGTATGTCTTCATTCCTGGCTGGCGGGTGGACCGCATCAACGTCGCCTACGCCGTGGGCGGGCCCGAGGCCATCGCCCAGACCATCCTGTATAACTTCGGCCTCGAAGTGCATCACACGGTCCTGCTTCATTTCTGGGATTTCACGAACATCGTCGATTCGCTGGGTGGGATCTACGTCGAGGTTGGCGCTGGCTTGCAGGATGAGTGCGGCGGCATCCAGTGGAGCTACGGTCCCGGCACGTACCATATGGACGGATTTACGGCGCTGTGCTACGTCCGCATGCGCCGCAACACGGGTGACTTCGATCGTTTGCGCCGGCAGCAAGAGGTTATGCTGGGCGTCTTCCAGCGGACGCTCTCCCTCGATGGACTCTCCCGCGTGCCGGATTTGTACAACCAGTTCAAAGGCCTGGTCGAAACCGATATGCAGCTGGAGGATGTGCTCCCGCTGGTGCCGCTGGGAGCGAAGCTGGCTGCTCAACCCAGCCAGATTTCACGCTTCGCCGTCGACTCGACCATGGGCACCCTCTGGCGCGTTCCGTACAGCGGGGCTTCGGTCATCCTGCCGAACTGGGAGGCGATCGAACAGATGTTGATGGAGGCTTTCCCCGGTTCGTAGGGGCGGACACACACTCAGGCGCACAACCGGGTTCCAAGCTTGATGGCGAAGAATCCTCTGTTGGGGCGACCGGCCGGTCGCCCCTGCGCTGTACAACATCGCCAGTGGCCCTTTGTAGGGGCACGATGCATCGTGCCCGTGCGAGGTCCCATGCGCTCCCGTAGGGGCCGACCTGTGTGTCGGCCCGCACGACCCATTCCCGGGCGCACATACGGGTGCCTAGCTTGATGGCGAAGAACCTCTTTTGGGGCGACCGGCCGGTCGCCCCTACGCTGTACAACATCGCCAGTGGCTCTTTGTAGGGGCACGATGCATCGTGCCCGTCGAGGGGCTTATTCGCTAACCAAATCCTTGTAGGGGCGGGGTGATCCCGCCCCACGCGTTTCCCGAATCACATGCGCTCCCGTAGGGGCCGACCCGTGTGTCGGCCCGCATATCCAGCCCAGGGCGACTCTGACGGGTGCGCCTCGACGCGAACCAGCCACAATATCTCGATTTGACAAGCTGACTCCCCGGGGCTACGATTCCCCCTGCAATTTGGCTATACGAAAACGCATAGGAGTGAAGGGCATGGACGATTCGTTCGCAGACCTGCCGCTGTTCTCACAAGGTGGACCCGGAGCGGAACCGATGGCAGACACGGCCTCGGTGCTGGCGGAATCCAGCCTGAGCGCGGCCATCGCCGCCTGGGGCGAGGCGCTCGATGAGCAGGGCATGTCGGTTCACACCGTGAAGGCCTTCACTGGCGACCTGCGCCTGGTGGCCAAGTTCGTCGGCGGCGGTCAACCGGTTGGCCTCATCAGCACCAACGACTTGAAGAACTTCCTGGATTGGATGCTCAACCGGCGCGGGGTTCCCTGCAGTCCAAAGACCTACGCTCGCCGCATCACCTCCATCAAATCCTTCTACCGATGGCTGACAGAGATGGGCGTCGTCACGAAGGACGTGGCCGACCCGATCCCCCAGCAGTCGGTGATCAGCCCGCTGCCCGAGGTCCTCACCCGGGAAGAAGTGGCCGCCGCGATCGAGGCCGCCATGACCTGGCGCCAGGCGGACGAGCCGGACGCACGACCCTACACCCTGTTCACACTGCTGCTTGAGACCGGGATCAAGAAAGGGGAATGCCTCAACATCCACCTGAACCACATCGACCTGGAAGCCGAGGCTGGGCCCATCCTCTTCGTGCGCTACGGCAAGGCCAGCAAACGGTATAAAGAACGGAAGGTGACCCTCAGCGGCGAGTGGGTCACGGCTTACCGCGAATACGTCCAGCAGTACACGCCCAATGAACGCTTGTTTCCCTGGTCACCCAGGCGCCTCGAGTACCTGCTGGAGGAAATTGGGGAGGCGGCCGGGCTCGAAAAGCATATCTCGTTTGATATGTGCCGCTGGACCTGCGCGCTGTTCGACACCCTGGATGGGGTTGACGGGGACCAGATCCGCCAAAAGCTGGGCATCTCGAAAATCCAATGGCGGGAGGTCGGGAACAAGCTCGGCCGTTTGGCCGACCAGGTGGTCACCTAGGGTCGTTTGAACCCCTGATCATCACGGGAAAACCGGCCTCAATTGGACGCACAGCCCAACCCCGGGCACACACCCTCCCAGCCGCTCAGCAGATCCGCATGGTAAACGATGATTTTGTAGGGGCGACCGGCCGGTCGCCCCTACGTTGTTCTATGTCGCTACATCGTGCCCCGAATCATACCCACTTGTAGGGGCGGGGTGACCCCGCCCCTACGTATATCCTGGGATGCGACTATGCACCGTAGGGGCCGAACCCTCGTGCCGGCCTGCACATCCCAGACCAGGGCGCACATGCCTCCCACCCCTCAGCAGATCCGCATGGCAAACAATGATTTTGTAGGGGCGACCCACGGCCGGTCGCCACCTGACGATGTTCCACCAGTCGCCACATCAACGACCCTTGTAGGGGCGGGATAACCCCGCCCCTAGACATTCCACGATTGCCAATGACCTGTTGTAAGGGAGGTAAGACGGCGCCTGCGTGAAACTCCGGCGCCAAAGATGTTTCGCACGCAGTCCGTGCCTACATCTTTTTGACGACGATATCTCCGAGCACGTTCGCCGCCTGGTCGCCGCGGTCCGCGGCGTTGGATAGATGGCGGTAAATCTCGCGCAGCTTCAACATCTGAACGACATGGTCGATATCACGCGGCATCGCAAACAGGTCTGCAATCGCCTCGCGGTATACGGTCTCCATGCGGTTTTCCAGCGCCTTGGCCCGCACTGCGTGATCGTTCGCCACGCTGGGGTGATCGTCCAAACGCATCACGCCCATGTGGATCTCGCGCGCCGCATCCGTAAGCAGGGACACCATGCGCTCGATGAATGGGTTGGGCTCGACCTGGAGCATGTGCATCTCCTCGACCGTCGTATCGGCATAGTCCAGGACGTCATCGATCGTCAGCGAAAGCGCAAAGATATCCTCGCGGTCCATCGGGGTGACGAAGGTCTGGTTCAATTCATCGATCAGGATCCTGCGCACCTCATCGGCCTGCTTCTCGATCTGGGTCACGTTCTGTGCGATGGCTTCGCCCGGCTCCCTGACGTAATTCAGAAGCTGCTGCATGCCCTCCACCGCGTATTCCGCCTGTTTGATCAGGAGCTCGGTAAACCGGTTAGGCTTCTTTCGTGAGAAGATGCTCATTACGCTCGCCCTTCTGCTTGAAAACCAACTCGCCGCGTAGAAATGCTGCTGCAGCAGGATTGGCTGGTTGGTCAAATACGGCCTCCGCCTCACCCTGCTCCAGGATCTTGCCATCGATCAGGATGGCAGCCCGGTCGGCCAACCTGCGCGCCTGGAACACGTTCTGGGTGACGAGCATGACCGTCGATCCGCCGTGTGCGACTTCCCTTATTATATGCTCGATAAGTCCCGTGTAGTAAGGATCCAGGTTGGAGGTGGGTTCATCCAACAGAAGGACACCTGGTTTACAGGCCAGTGCCCGGGCAAGCGCAACGCGCTGCATCTCGCCGCCCGAAATCTTGCGCGCCGGCGCCTCGAGCAGAGCTTCCAGGTCCAGCTGGGCAACGAGCTGCATGAGATGCTCCCCTGGTTGAAGGTTGCGCAAGCGCAGCCCCAGGGTCAGGTTTTGCCAGACGGACCCGGTAAACATGACCGGACGCTGGAAGACCAGTGAGAGCTCCCGCCTCAGGGCGGCGTCCACCGGGTAGCGGATCTCCCTGCCCCTGTACTCGATCCTGCCGCTTCCCGCCGGTTCGACCAGGCTCAAGATGCGCAGCAGCGTGGATTTGCCCGCGCCGTTTGGCCCCAGGATGGTGTACAGGCCTCCCTCAGGTACTTCCAGCGCCGGGATGTCCAACTCCCAGCTTCGCCCGTAGCTCTGGCGCAACCCCTGCACGCGGTACAGCGGGTGGGAGCTCACCTGCGCCTCCAGAGGGGCGCCTGGAACTTCAGCAGAAGCAGGTTCACAGCGAAGGCCAACGCGAGCAGCAGCCCGCCCAGCATCAGGGCCAGGCCGAAATTGCCGCGCCGGGTCTCCAGCACGACCGCCGTGCTCAAGATCCGGGTGTGCCCGGCGATATTGCCCCCGACCAGCATCGCAGCTCCAACCTCAGAGATAATGGCGCCAAAACCTGCAAGAACGGAGGCCACGACCCCGGCCCGGACCTCAAACAGGGTCAGGGCGATCTCCTGCCTTTGGGTCGCCCCGAGCGAGCGCAGCTGCAAGCGCAGATCCGGTTCGAGCGCTTCGACGGAAGCCATCGTCAGGCCGGCGACGAGCGGGAAGGCGAGGATGGTCTGGGCGGTGATCATGGCCCGCTCGGTGAACAACCAGCCCAGGTTGCCCAGAATGCCGCTCTGGGAGAGCAGCAGGTATACCACCAGGCCGACGACGACCGGAGGCAGCCCCATGCCGGTATAGAGCAAGATGGCGATGAGGCCCCGGCCACGGAAGCGGAGCATCCCCATCAGTGCGCCGGCCGGGATCCCCAGCAATGCAGCCAGCAAGGTCGCGACACCTGTCACTCTCAGCGTGACGAGCGAGATGGACAGCACTTCACTCATCGGGTCAGACGTCGTCTGGGGCTTGAGAGTGACCGCAGCAATCGATTGATCAGCTTGATTCTCTCCACGCGATCGAGTCCGGATAAAAGAGCGGCTGCCCGTAGCGGTCGACTCCAAACGTGGCAATGCGCTCCTGGGTGGAGAGCCCGGTCAGCCAAGTGATGAAATCTTGCGCCAGGTCGAAGGCCACGCCCGGGTGCCGTTCGGGGGAGACGGCAATGACGCCATAGGGGTTGAGCAGCGCCGGGTCCGGATTTTCTGCGATCGACGCCCCACCGAAGAGGATCGCAAGGTCAGGCAGGTTGCTGGATTGGGCGAGGTAGGTGCCGCGATCGCTCAAGGTATACGCGCCGCGCTCCTCGGCGAAGAGCAAGGTCTCCCCCATCCCCTGGCCGAGCGACAGGTACCATGGATCCGCAGCCGAAGGCGCAAGCCCGGCGTCCTTCCAAAGCGATTTCTCGCGAGCATGCGTGCCCGAGTCGTCCCCGCGCGAGGCGAAGTCAGATCCAGAAGTGGCGATGCGTTTGAGCGCATCCGCGGCGCTGCTGGCTGCCGCGACCCCGGCCGGGTCGTCTTAGCGGCCCTACCAGGATGAAGTCGTTGAACATGACCGGAAACCGCGCTACCCCGTACCCTTCTTCTACGAAGGCCGTCTCCAGCGACAGGTTGTGAACCAGGATGACGTCTGCGTCTCCGTTTTCACCCAGCGCAACCGCCTGCCCGGTGCCAACGGCGATGACATCCACCTGGGCGTTGAAATCATCTTCGAACTCGGGCAGCAGGAAATCGAGCAGCCCCGAGTCATAGGTGCTGGTCGTCGTCGCCAGCCGCAGCACATCCGGCGCGGTTTTCGCACAGCCAGAGAGGGTCAGCGCAACGGCAAGCAGGATTGAAAGCAGGATGGTGCGCTTCATGTTCACGTCCACCGGATTGTCGGGTCAGGCTATGATAGCATGGCCAAAGGGTCCGTCAACCTGCCTGCGCCCGTGCCCTGCGCTTGACAGCGCGCGGGCTTCCACCCACAATAAGCGAATGGAGTTCCCTGAGTCTGAAGGTCACCGCAGCGGGTTCGTCGCTGTCGCCGGCCGGCCGAACGTGGGCAAATCGACGCTCGTTAACCGCCTGCTGCGGCAGCAAATCGCGGCCGTGTCCCCCCGCCCGCAAACCACCCGCCGCAAGCAGCTTGGCATCCTCACCCTCCCTGATGCCCAGGTGATCTTTGTGGACACACCCGGCATCCACGAGCCGCTCCACCAGCTGGGCCAACGCATGAACCGCGAGGCGGTAGAGACCTTGGGCGACGTCGACGTGATCCTGGTCATGTTCGACCTCGATCAACCGCCAAATGAGGAGGACCTGCAGGTCGTCGGCACCATCCAGGACCTGCCCGAGCAACCCAGGCTGCTGGCTGTGTTGAACAAAGTCGATCTCGTCCCGGCCGACCGCCTTGCAGAACGGCGGGCCGCCTACCGCACGCTGCTCCCCGAGGCGGACTGGATGACCATTTCTGCCGCGGAGGGGGAGAATCTCGAAGACCTGCTCGCTGCCATCGTCGAGCACCTGCCTCCTGGTCCCCAATACTTCCCGCCCGACCAGGTAACCGATGCCTACGAGCGGGACATCAGCGCTGACCTCATTCGCGCCGCAGGGATGCACTACCTGCAAAACGAGGTGCCGCACAGCATCGCCGTGCGGATCGATACGTTCGAGGAGCGGGAGGAGCATGGCGCCTACATCGAGGCAACGCTCTTCGTCGAGCGAGAATCGCAGAAGGGGATCGTCATCGGGAAAGGCGGCTCGATGCTCAAGCGGATCGGGACGCATGCCCGGAAAGAAATCGAAGCCGTCACCGGCCGCAAGGTCTTCCTCCGGCTGCGGGTCAAAGTGCTGCCTGGCTGGCGCAACGATGAGAACGCACTCCGCCAGTTCGGTTTCCAAACCGGCAAGGATCAAGCCTAGCAACCCAAGGATTAGCGTGTGAGCCCCAATCGCAAGCGCGGGACCAGGACGAGTGAATTCGGCTCTGCGGGACGGATAAGCCATGACTCGTCCCCGTTCTATGCCGGCCGGCTGTATGCGGGGCAGCTCGTTGACGAGCCCGAGCAATTTGAAGAGCATCCCGTCCCGGACGAGGTCGTCAACCGGGTCCTGCTGCAGTCCTCACAGACGATGGCCGATCTGCCGGATCACTGCGTGCACTTGATGGTGACCTCCCCACCGTACAACGCCCGGAAGGAATACGACGAGGACCTGACGCTGGATGAATACCAAGGGCTGCTGCATGAGGTCTTCGAAGAAACGTACCGGGTGCTTGTCACGGGCGGACGGGCTTGCGTAAACATCGCAAACCTGGGGCGCAAGCCCTACCTGCCGCTGCACGCCATGGTCATCGCCGAGATGCTCGAGCTTGGTTTCCTCATGCGGGGCGAAGTCATCTGGGATAAGGCTGCCAGCGCCGCTTCCTCCACCGCCTGGGGCTCATGGCTCTCCGCAGCCAACCCGGTGCTGCGCGACACGCATGAGTACATCCTCGTCTTCAGCAAAGGCAGCTTCCGGCGCCCATCCGAGGGACGCGTGAGCACGATCAGCAAAGATGATTTCCTGCAGTGGACGAAGAGCGTCTGGAGCTTCCCGGCCGCCTCCGCCAAGCAAGTAGGGCATCCTGCGCCCTTCCCCTTGGAGCTCCCGCGCCGGTTGATCGAACTCTACACCTTCAAGGACGACGTCGTGCTCGATCCCTTCGCTGGCTCCGGCACGGCCTGCCTCGCCGCACTCCAACTTGGCCGGCGATATGTTGGATACGAAATCAACCCTGAATATCAGCAGCTCGCTGTTGCCCGACTTGAACAACAGCGAGAGGCGAGTGAGTGAGAGGGACATGGCATATCAATCCCCATTTTCCACACGCTATGGATCAGACGAGATGCGGGCGCTGTGGTCCGAGCAAGCCAAGCGCCGGGCGTGGCGGCGGGTCTGGGTCGCCGTCGCTGAAGCCCAGGCCGAGGCCGGGCTCGTATCGGCGGAACAAGTCCAGGCCCTGCAGGCGCGTGCGTTGGATATCGACCTGGAACGGGCGCTGGCGATCGAGGCAGAGGTCCAGCATGATCTCATGGCTGAATTGAAGACCTTCGCCGAGCAGGTCCCGGCGGCAGGCGGCATCCTGCATTGGGGCCTGACAGCCGCGGATGTGCAGGATAACGCCGAAATCGTCCGCCAGAAAGCCGCGCTGGCGCTTGTGCTCGACAGCCTGCGCACGCTGCTGCTCCAGTTTGCCGATCGGATCGAGCAAACCCATGACCGCCCCTTGATGGGTTTCACCCATCTCCAGCCGGCTGAGCCCACGACCCTCGGTTTCCGCTTGAGCCTGTACGCCCAGGATTTAGCCGAGCATTTTGAAGTGCTCCTAAGGCTCCATCGGAGGCTGCGGGGGAAGGGAATCCGCGGGGCGGTCGGAACGTCCGCCCCCCAGGTGGATATGCTGGAGGGCACCGGGCACACCCTGGAGATGTTTGAAACGAGCGTCATGGGGTCGCTTGGGATCGAAGCCTTCCCCCTCTCTTCGCAAACATACCCGCGCATCCAGGACTACACGCTCCTGGCCGCGCTGTCCGGGTTGGCTGCATCGATGCACAAATTCGGTTTCGACCTGCGCCTCATGCAATCCCCTGGCTTCGGCGGCACGCGTGAACCGTTTGAACCAAGCCAGGTGGGATCAAGCGCAATGCCCTTCAAGCGCAACCCGATCCTGGCCGAGAAAATCTGTTCCCTCGCCCGGCTGCTGCCAGGCCAGGCCAGCGTGGCATGGGAAAACGCCGCCAACGCGGGACTGGAACGGACCCTGGATGATTCAGCAAACCGCCGGATCATCATCCCCGAGGCTTTTCTTACCTGTGACGAGCTGCTCAGCACCGGGATCCGCATCATGGAAGGCCTGGACGTTGAACCGGACCGATCGCTTGATCCGCTGGGCACCTACGGGACATTCGCCGCCCTGGAGCGTGTGCTCACGGCGCTGGTAAAAGCCGGTGCAGACCGGCAGGCCATGCACCAGCGCCTGCGCGAGCACAGCATGCAGGCCTGGGCCCACGTCCAGAAGGGACAGACCAATCCATTGGTCGATTCCATCGCCCAGGACACCGCGGTGTTGGAACACCTGCAGCCGGGCCGGATCCGGGAACTCATGCAGGTCGAAGGCTACGTGGGCCTCGCCCCGCAGCGCGCGCTGGAAACGGCAGAACGCATTCGCGACCGCTTCCAGCGAGCCGAGGAGGCAGGTCGTTGAAGAGATACCGGCGCAGGGACATCCTCCTGGCAGGTTTTTTCCTGATCGTCGCCATCGTCTGTGCACGGCTGGGTGTCTGGCAGCTCGATCGACTCCAGCAGCGGCGAGCCAGGAATGCCGAGCTTGAAAGCCGCCTGGCCCTTCCCGTAACCGCGTTCCCCCCAGGCGCCGCAATCCAGGAACCCGCATTCCGCACCTTTTCCGTAACCGGCGAGTTCGACCCGCCCCACGCCGTGCTGCTCACAAACCAGTCGCTTGACGAACAACCGGGCTACCACCTGCTCGTCCCCCTTCTGTTTGAGGACGGGACGCCAGCGCTGCTTGTTGATCGAGGTTGGCTCCCGAACGATGTCGGGCTGCAGAACGAACCCGCCATGCTCGCCGCCCAATCTCCAGGTGAGGAGACTATCACCGGCGTGCTCCTCCCGAGCCAGGAGCAGCCGGCCATCGCCATCCTGGGCGACAGGATCCCCGCTCCCGGGGACCCGCCTTTGCTGACCTGGCGGCTGGTCGACCTGGAGGCCATCGCCGGTCAGCTCCCCTACGATCTATACCCGTTCTACCTTGCCCAGACCGGGCCACCCGTGGAACCCGGCGTCTATCCAACACCAACGTTTGAGCCAGATCTCAGTGACGGCCCTCACATTAGCTATGCCATCCAGTGGTTTGCGTTCGCGGCGATTTCGCTCGTCGGGGGTGCTGCCTTTTTGCGCCGGCGGCGAGCAGTGGAGGCCTTCAACGGATGACCGCCTTCCTTGCACTCGCCGTACTCCTTGCACCCCTAAATTGGTACGCGGTCTGGGTCGGGAACCGCCGCCTGGAGTGGGTCGCAAAACCAGGAGTCGATGATCTCCCTCAGCCTGTGGTTCTGCAACCCATCAACCCTGGCCGTTGGAACAATCTGGGCGGTAATTTTCCTCCTCGGAATGCTGTTCAGCCTCGCCGGCGATGTCTTCCTGATGCTCGACCGGAGTCATTTCATCAAGGGACTGCTGGCATTCTTGTTTTCCCATCTGGCGTACATCAGGGTCTTCAACGAACCTTCCCTCCTGCTCGATCCAGCGAACTCTTGCCCTGGCCGCGCTGCTCTGCATCATCGTCGGCAGCGTCCTGCGCCAGATCATCAACAGCCTGCGCAGCAGCGGGAAACCAGGGCTTATCCTGCCGGTGGCTGCATATGGACTCGTGCTGATGGTCACCTGCTGGTCTACCCTGGTCTGCCTGCTTCGACCAGAGTGGCCGGGCTCAGCCGCGGCCATGGCAGCAGGCGGCGGGGTGCTCTTCCTGCTCTCCGACAGCCTGTTAGCCTGGGACCGCTTCGTTCGCCCGATCCCACGCGGTCGCTTCTGGACCATGCTCTCGTACCACGGGGCGCAATTCCTGCTCGCCTCGAGCGTTTTGTCTTACCTGGGTTCGATCAGCTAAACCCTAGGCCGGAGAACCTGTAAACAAAAACGCTCAGCCGGTGGCTGAGCGTTTTGCATTCGCTGCCCTTATAGCTGTGTGAAATTCGCGTTCGCAAGTTCCTGCCAATCCGCGCCGGCCGGCAGTCGCATCCCTTTTGCCAGGCCAGGATGCACCTCGTGGATGAGTTCAGCCATATGCAGTGCCATCACCCTGATCGAAAAATGGGCGTTTTCAGCCGACCGCAGTTCGCACAGGTGGTATGCCTCACGCAGATTGAGCGTCATGCAGCACCCGCCTGTTGAACCCGTTCGGCACCAGGTAGGCTGCCACATCTCTGTTCCAGGGTTGCGATGCTTTGAAAGCCTTCCTGAGCCAGTGACATGGCCTGGCGATAGGCGTCTTCCTGCCCGGCTTCGACGAGCAAGCGCGGCACGGCGTAACCCAGTTCGGTGCTCAATGCCTGCGCCGTCTGGGTCATCATGCGATGCCGCTTGAGCTCAAAGTAGGCGCCTTGATCCAGCACCACCTCAAAGGTGTACGTCACGTGCTCCAGCAGGCGGGAGGGGATGTCGAATTGGTCGAGGTCGTCGAAGAGCGCTCCCAGCAAGGAACCCCGCTCCGCGCTGGCCATCGCCGCCACATGACGGCGGGCTTGATCCATGCTGCAGCCAGCCTGGGAAAAGATCGCCGCTGCCAGCAGGTTTTCGACCGCGTCCTCCTCGTAGCTCACCAAGCGTACGGAAGCAGAGCCCTCCACCGGGTGAAGCCCAGCGCCAAATTGGGAAAGTGCTGTGGACAAATTTTCCAGGTAGGGGACACGCTCAGCATACTTAACAAGCGTGGGCGTCTCCGCCTTCGCGACCTGCTTCAACTCCTCCCCAATCTGTCGGACTTCTGCCAGGGGATGGGAGAGCATCTTCCGGATGGCATGTTCCAGGACACGGGCATTGGCCGTCATGCCCACGTTAGCCAGGGACGCGGCCGGGAGGAAGAAACGGCAAGCATCGACGTACTTCGATCGAATGCGGCCATCATAGCGAGACTCGCTCTCCCCTTCCCGCCGGGGGTGCTGCCCCTCAACGACAGCGCGCACGGGTGCCAGGCTTTCGCGGTAGCTCGCAAAGAGCCGGTCGCAAATTTCAATGTACCTGGCGCGTTGTGGGGTGTCTTCAAGCTCATCCGGGATATGGTAGCTCTGGCTGTCCCAGGTCTGGTAGCGGGTTGATTTTTCAGTGTAGGAAGCCAGCCGGTTCGATTCGATGCATTCAATCGCCAGGCGGGAGACGTTCTCGAAGGCGATGTGCAGCACGGCATGCTCAGCGACCGAGGCATGCCCATATCCTACGACCCACTTCTCATGGAACTCGGCCGAAGATTCGGCGGTGAGCTCGTCGGCAATCTCACGGAAGGAGAGCGGAGACCTTGAAGTCTTGGCGAAGGCAACGGCAATCGTCTCCGGGGTGAGCTCGCTCGGGCTGAGCAGGTAGACTTCACGCTCGGGCCGCTCAGGCATTGTCGGCCTCCTTCCTCGCAGCGAAAACCTGGCGCGCTTCATGGATGTCCTTCTGGATCTGCTCCAGCAGCGCCTCCGGACCTGGAAAACGCTGTTCATGGCGCAGGCGGGCATAGAAGGTCAGCTCGAGTTCCTTCTCGTACAGATCCCCTTCAAAATCCAGCAGGTGCGCCTCAATCGTTGGCGACCCGCTGTCGTCCTCGAACGTGGGCCGGTGCCCGATGTTCGTGACCGCCTGGGCTTGCCCCTCCTCCCATGCCGCCATGCAGGCATAGACCCCAGTCCTGGGATAGGCCCGTTCATCCCAAAATTTCAAATTGGCGGTGGGGATCCCCAGCTGCCGCCCCCTGCCCACCCCCCGCACGACCTTGCCGGGGAGCATGAAAGGCCGGCCGAGGTAGTTTTCAACCTGCGAGACGGCGCCGGACCGCAGGGCCTCCCGCACACGGGTGGAACTCACGACCTCGCCATCGACCATCACCGGGTCAATGATGTGCAGCGCAAAACCTCGCTCGACCGAGGCCGCCTCCAGGAACGAGTGGTTTCCCTCACGCTGATGACCCAGCGCAAAATCGGATCCAACCCACAGGCTGCGCAGCCCGAGCGTCGCCTGCAGCCGATCGAGAAAGTTCCGCGGCTGTAACGCGCGAAAGTTCGATGTCAAAGGTCTGGGTGATCACATAATCGACGCCCAACTCGCCCAACAGCTCCGCCTTCTCTTCCGGCGTGTTGATGTAGAACGAGGGTTTGCGGCCACGGAGCACGACCGATGGGTGTGGGAAGAAGGTCAGCACGACCGAGGGCCAGCCGCTTTCCCTGCTGGATCGAACGAGTTCCCGGATGAGATGTTGGTGGCCGCGGTGGACACCATCAAAAGAACCGATTGTGAGATTTGCCGTGTCCAGCTTAATTTCTGACAGGTCATGCAGATGTTTCATAGGCCTTGTCAGCGTGAGAAGACTTTGCGCGGGTGCCAGGAACGGCCATCTTCAACCGCTTCCAGCAGCGCGAGCAGGTCGTCATCGGGTCCGATACCGCACGCCATACCTTCCGCCCCACCAGGCGCAGGGATGCGGCGCCCGTTGACGACATCGTCCAGCTGATCACCCTGCACTGTGCACCAGCGGGAGATCGGGGAGGGCATCAGCCGCCTGCCGGCGGTATTGGTCCCACGTCCCATCAGCCATGGCCGCCTCCAGCGCGTACAGGCTGACACACTCCTCGAGCGTAAAGATCCCGGCCTTCGTCCGCCGCAAGCTGGCGAGGTGGGCCCCGGTCGTGAGCCTCTCACCCAGGTCATGCGCAATGGAGCGGATGTAGGTGCCGGCCGAGCACTCGATTTCGAGGACGAGGTCGGGGGCACGGTAATTCACCAGGACCAGGTCGTAGATCGTGACCGTGCGCGGCTCAAGCTCAGGATCTCCGCCCTTACGGGCGATCTCGTACGCTTTCTGACCCTGCAGCTTGATGGCGCTGTAGGGCGGCGGGACCTGCTCGATTTCCCCTCGAAATTCATCGAGGACATCCCGAATATCCTCAAGGTCGGGCACAGCCCCCGTGATATGCACCATCGGTCCTTCGCCGTCGTAGGTCTCTGAGCTCGATCCAAAGCGGATCACCGCCTCGTAGCGTTTCGTGTCGGTGCTGAGGTATTCGCTCAGCCTGGTTGCAGCCCCAAGGCATAGCACCAAGACCCCGGAGGCACGCGGGTCAAGCGTGCCTGCGTGGCCTACCTTGCGAATCCCAGTACCCTGGCGGACGATGCTGACGACCTTGTGCGAGGTAGGCCCGACAGGTTTATCGACGATGAGCAGCCCAAACGCGTCCATCAGGGCTTCTGCTTCTGGGCTTGGATTTCTTGCATGGTCATCTGCAGCACCCGATCCATGACATCCTTGAGGGCACCCTCGACCAGGGCGCCCGCCGCCTGTTTATGCCCGCCCCCGCCAAACGAAGTCGGCGATTACGGCTACGTCCACACCCGGCCGGGAACGCCAGCTGATTTTTACTTTTTCCCGAGCCTGTTCAACGAAAACCAGCGCCACTTCGTACTCGTCGGCCGTGGTGAGAACGTTGATCAAATCTGCGTCATCCGGCCCAGGGTATCCAGCGGCTGCCCTATCTTCCAGGCTCAGGCTGCTCCAGATAACACCCTCCGCCGTGCTCAGGCTGGAAAGACCGCGTCCCCAGTAGCGCAAACCCTCGATCGAGTTTCGACCCAAGGCGCGGTCATAAATCTCGGGGAGATCGGCGCCCTGTTCCACCAGGTCAGCCGCCGCCCTGAGGACACCCGCTGAAACGCTGGTGGTCCGGAACCCGATCGTGTCGGTGACCAGGCCCGTGAGGAGACAGGTGGCGACCTCGATGTTGGTAGGCAAACCCCAGCGTGGCAGCCATGCGTGCAGGATCTCCGTCGTGGATGCGCGGTCGGCCTCGACCAGGTTGATGCGCCCGAAGCCGGTGTTCGTAGGGTGATGATCGATATTCAGGTCCACCGTCCGGGGGATGTCGGTCAGCTGAAACCCAAGCCGTTCGAGGTCGGAGGAATCCACGGCGATGAGGAGATCACAATCTGCTGGAATATGATGCTTGACGCGCTCCGAACCGGGGAGGAAGTCAAAGCGCGAGGGCACGCCATCACATAACACCGGAACGACATCCTTCCCGGCCATCGTCAGGCTGAGCGCCAGGGAGAGCAGGGAGCCAACCGCGTCACCGTCAGGGCGTTCGTGACCAACCACGGCCACGCGCTCCGCCGATCTCATCAACGCAGCGACCTGGTCCTGGTCAGCCCCCATCGTTGCCGTCATCGGCCTCCGGTTCCCGTTCGCGCTTGATTTCTTCAAGCAGTTCTTCGATCCGCGTGGCTTTGACCTGTGTATCATCCCAACGGAAGCGCAGCTGGGGGAAGCTGCGAAGCTGGATGCGGGTCGCGAGCTGGCTGCGCAGAAAGCCCCGGGCGCTTTCCAGCCCGGCAAGGACATCGTCCTTGCGCTCGGCCGCCTCGGCGCTTGTGACGTAGATGGTGGCGAAGCTCAACTCACGGTCAACCTCGACGCCGGTGATGGTGACCAGCGTCAGCCGCGGATCGGCGACCGCCCGTTGAAGGAGGTCGGCGAGCTCTTCATGGATGCGATCACCCACCCGGCGGGCACGCGCCTGGCTTGGCATGGTGCCTCCTTACGCTACCGGTACGGTTTCCTCGACATAGCATTCAAGGATATCACCGGTTTGAAAGTCGTTGAAATTCTTAAGCCCTACCCCACACTCAAAACCTTCCCGCACCTCTTTTACATCATCCTTCTCATGTTTCAGAGACGTGATAACGCTATCATGGATGACCTCACCATCGCGCACGACGCGCATCGCGGCATTGCGTTTCAGCTCGCCTTCTACGACCTTGCAGCCGGCAATCTTGCCAGCTTTGGGGATTTTGAAGACAGCCTGGACATGCGCGCGACCCAGCAGCACCTTGCGGATCTCCGGCTCGAGCATCCCTTTCAGCGCTTTTTCGACATCCTCTGTCAGGCGGTAAATGATGTCGTAAAGGCGGATGTCGATCCCTTCGGCTTCAGCTGCCATGCGCGCCGCCTGGTCGGCGGAGACGTTGAACCCGATCACGATAGCCTCCGGACGCCGCAGCCAGCATGACATCCGATTCACTGATGTTGCCGGTATCTGCGAGGAGGATGTTCACCTTGATATCCCCGACGCTTAACTCACCCAGGGAGGAAGTGATCGGCTCGAGCGAGCCCTGGACATCGGCCTTGATCACCAGGCGCAATTCCTGGGCTTCGCCAGCCTGGAAGGCCTCGAAAACCGATTCAAGCGTCTGGGCCGGACGCGGCTTGCGCCCGCGCGCCTGCAGTTCCTGGCGCCGCTCTTCAGCCAGGGACCGCGCTTCCCGGTCGGAGTCCACGACTGTGAACAGCTCGCCCGCCTGGGGTACGGCCGAAAGCCCCAGCACGGAAACGGGGGTAGATGGGGGCGCTTCTTCGATCGGTTGGCCCATGTAATCAAACATGGCGCGCAGCCTGCCGTGGGCCGTGCCAACCAGCACCGCATCCCCGGTGTGCAGCGTTCCGTTCTGCACGAGCAGCGTGGCCAGGACGCCCTTTGATTTATCAAGCTCGGCCTCGATCACCGTTCCGAGGACCTTCCCGTCAGGGTTGGCCTTGATCTCGGTTGAATCGGCGACGAGCAGGATTGCCTCCAGCAGGTCATCCAATCCCTGGTGTTCTTTGGCCGAGACCGGGACGATCATCGTGTCCCCTTCCCAGTCGTCCGGGACGAGCCCGGCATCGGAAAGCTCCTGCTTGACCTTGTCCGGGTTGGCATTTGGCCGGTCGATCTTGTTCAATGCCACGAGGACGGGCACGCGCGCCGCGCGGACGTGGGCCAACGCCTCGCGCGTCTGCGGCATGACACCGTCATCAGCGGCGACGACGAGCACTGCGATATCTGCGCCTTGCGCGCCGCGTGCGCGCATCGAGGTGAATGCAGCGTGCCCTGGAGTATCAAGGAAGGTGATCGGACGCCCGTTGTGGGTCACCTGGTACGCGGCGATGTGCTGCGTGATGCCGCCCACCTCCCCACCGGCGACGTTCGCGGATCGGATTGCGTCCAGCAGAGTTGTCTTGCCGTGGTCGACATGGCCCAGGACGGTCACCACCGGCGCCCGATCCACGAGCGATTTTGGATCCTCTTCCTCGATCAGTTGACGCCAGCGCGGGAGCGCACCTTGCTCATCGAGCGCCTCGGCTTCGGGCATCTCCAGCGGCTTGGCTTCAAAACCAAACTCGCCGATGACGATGGCCGCAGTATCGAAATCAATCATCTGGTTGATGTTGGCCATGACGCCGTTGGCCATCAGTTGCTTGATGACGTCAATCGGGCTGGTTTCAATCATTTCCGCCAGGTCACGAACCGTGACCGTGAAGGGGAGTTCGATGATTTTGTGGCCATTCTCACTCATGCTGCACCTCCGTTACGAGCAACCGGGTGCAGCGAGCGAGTCTGCCCGTGGGATCGTTACGGGGTATTTCTCAACAGCTGCTCGCACCCGGCCCAAACGGCGAAACTCGATGTTTCAGCCATTTTGCCCGTCTGAAAGACTATTCATATGTTCGGTCAGAGCCTGCCTGGCATCGGCATCAATCTCTACCCGGAGCGCTCGCGCAAGGGATCCGGCGAGCGCTGTCTGCCAGCAGCTGAACTGCTCGTGGACGTAAGCCCCGCGGCCGGCTACTTTGCCCGTGGGATCGATGCTGACGCCATCCTGGCTGCGGACAACCCTGACCAGTGCTCGTTTGGCATTTGTCTCCCGGCAGCCGACGCACGTTCGCTGAGGTTCGTGCCGGCGACGTGCCTGTTTACGAGCGGCCATGCTTCGTCACGTTCACAACCCTCTCCGCCGAGGAACTGCTGCAGGCCAGGCTTAGAGTTCCCATTCTCCAAATTCATCGCGCTTGCGGCGACGCTTTACAACCATCTCACCGAGTTCTGGATCATATTCAACGACACGTGTCTTGCGTTTCTTGTCGCGCTTCTTAATTTCTTCCGCCTCGTCATCCGTTTCTTCATCTTCGACGAACTGCGGCGCGCTCTCGGTAAACTTCTCAATTAATTCTTCGAAGGTCTCTTCAATTTCATCCGCTGTGATGACGCCATCGTCTGCCGCAGCTTCAGCTTCTGCCTCGGCCACGGGTTCCTCGGCAGCTTCAACAACCTCTTCTGCCTCGGCGGCAACGGCTTCTTCACCTTCGAGCTCTACAGCGGCTTCAGCTGCACCCTCGGCATCGACCGCCTCAGCCTGCACGAGTTCACCCTCTTCAAGCTCGACCGGTTCTTCGACCGCCGGATAATCAAACGCGGTCAGGGTATCCCGGATCTCCTCGAGCGATTTGGGCCCCAATCCGGATAGACCGAGGATCGCGTCCTCGTCGATGCCCAGCTTCTCAAGGACCTTGCCGGCATTGGTGTAGCCAGCCTCGGTCAGCAGGTTCAGGACCCGGGTGGTGAGACCAGTGTCGGCGAGCGGCACTTCGTAGGCAGTGCTCGGGAAGGAATCGCGTACTTCAGCAAGCTTCTCGACGATGGCCTGGCGGCGTTTATCGCGCCGGGCTTCTACTTCCTTCTGGACGCGATCGACGAAGGACGTCATCGCGCTGTACTCTTCTGGCGTGATCGGCCGTCCTTCCTCCTTCTTTCCGAGGATGACCTCGATTTGTGCCATCGCTTCAGCTTCGCCCTCGGCCAGCTCGGCAAAAGCCGGATCGTTTGTGAGACGATTCAGGGAATCGGACGCAGCTTCTGGCAGGCTCTTGATGTCGATGCGCCAGCCCGTCAGCTTGGCGCCGAGACGGGCGTTGACACCAGCCCTGCCGATCGCCAGGCTGAGTTGATCCTCCGGCACGACGACCATGGCTGTCTTGCCACGGTCGGGCTGTTCATCCAGGTACACACCGGAGACGCGTGCCGGGCTCAGCGCTTTGGCGATGAAGGTTGCCGAATCGGGGTTCCACTCGATGACGTCGATTTTCTCGTCGTTCAGGTCACGCACGATCGACTGGATGCGCACGCCACGCAGGCCGACGCAGGCCCCGACCGGATCGACCCCATCCCGCAGGGCGGCCACGGCGACCTTTGCCCGCTTGCCCGCTTCACGGGCGATGGCCTTGATCTCGACCAGGCCCTGGCTTATCTCCGGAACTTCCATCTCGAGCAGGCGGCGGAGCATGTGGGGATGGGTGCGGGAAACGACGATTACCGGCCCGCGCGGTGATTTTCGCACCTCGAGGACGTAGGTCCGGATACGGTCTCGAACCCGGAAATGTTCCCCGGGGATTTGCTGGTTGCGGGGGAGGATTGCCTCCGCCCGGCCGAGCCCGACCGTGACCGCGGCGGGCGTGATCGAGTGCACTGTGCCGTGAACCATGTCGCCTTCACGCTCGATGAATTCCTCGTACTGGGCATCGCGCTCTGCCTCGCGCAGGCGCTGCAGGATGACCTGCTTGGCAGTCTGGGCTGCGACCCGGCCAAAATCCTCCGGGGTCGACTCGACCATGACCATGTCGCCCATCGCCGCCTCGGCGTCAAACAGGTGTGCGCGCGCCTCTTCGACCTCGGTTTGTGGGTTCTGGACTTCATCGACGACTTCCTTTTCGACGAAGACCTCGACCTCCCCGGTCTCTGGTTCAATCTTGACTTCGACGTTCTGCGCGCTCGAGGCGTTCACCGCCCGGCGGTAGGCCGAGACCATCGCCGCTTCGAGCGCCTCCATCACCGTTTCGCGGGGGAGGCCGAAGCGCTCGCTGATCTCGTTGAAGGCCAGTGCAAACTCACTCTTCATCGTGTTTCTTTCCTCAAACTAGATGTGACCGTTCTAATATGCAGAAAAGTGGGGGTTGCCCACTTTTCCAAACCAACGATTCCTCGGGACGATTGCAGCTAGGATTCTAGCATAACCAGTAAGTACGAGCAAGAGCAGCTGTCAATCTGGGGCGGTGCTCGATCGCGCATCCGCCAACCTGGAGTGTGCTAGCGGGTCAGGGATTTCCAGCGATCGATCTTGCTCTTCCCGCGCCCCAGGCGCTGCAGGATGACCTCGGCCGATGGTTTGGCCCAATCGGGCGTGGGAACATCGTAATCAAACCCATCCAACGTTGCCCGCGGGATCTTGTGGCCGAGCAGGTATTCGATGGCATAAATCAGGGGCTCGTCTTCGGGCGTCACAAGCGACCATGCTGCGCCGGTGGCATCTACGCGTGCTGTCCGGCCGATCCTGTGGACGTAGTTCTCCGCTTCATCCGGGATGTCATAGTTGATGACATGCGAGATGCCCTCGATGTCGAGCCCGCGTGCGGCCACGTTCGTCGCTACCAGGATGCGCGCATGCCCCGAGCGGAACGCCTCCAGGGCCTTGTTGCGTGCTTTCTGCTGGAAGTCGCCATGGATCACGGACACGGAGTAGCGAGCTTCGAGCAAGTTGCGTGTGACCACGTCCGCCTCGAGCTTTGTGCGGGTGAAAACCAATGCGCTCTCCACGCCCTCAACCTTGAGCAGGTCCATCAAGAGCGGAAGTTTCAAGATGCTTCGGAACAGGGTACAACCGCTGATCGATAGTTTCGGGCGGCTTCGCAGTGGCGATCTCCACCCGGACCGGTGATCGCATATAGCGGTAGGCCAGCGACGCGATTGGTCCCGGCATCGTGGCAGAGAACAGCATTGTCTGGCGCTTGGCCGGCATGCGGTTCACGATTTCCTCGATGTCCGGCAGGAAGCCCATATCGAGCATGCGGTCCGCTTCATCGAGCACCAGGATCGCAATTTCACGCAGGTTCACGTTCCGCCGGCGCATGTGATCAATCAGGCGTCCCGGGGTGGCAACGATGATGTCGGTGCCCTGGCTGAGTTGTTTGATCTGGCTGCTTGATCGGAGCTCCACCGTATACAGCTGTTACTTTCAACCCGCTGTAGCGGGCAAGCTGGCTCGCCTCCTGCGAGATCTGCATCGCCAGCTCGCGCGTTGGGGCCAGGACGACCATGCGCGGGTTCTTGCTGCGTGGCAGCTTGAGCAGACGTTCAAGCGAAGGGAGTAGGAATGCGACGGTTTTGCCCGTGCCGGTTTGTGCGGTACCGAGTACATCTTCTCCAGCCAGGGCGGCCGGCACAGCCTTTGCTTGAACAGGAGTTGGCTCCGAGAAGCCTTGTGCGTGGATTGCCCGCATCAGGGGCTCAGTCAAATTAAATTCTTCAAATGTCATGTGGTGTTGTTTCATCCTTTTGCGGCCGGCAGGCTCTACGAAAAAACCGCCCCAGACCTACGGGAGCGGCCGCCTATCCGGTCCAGTAAATTATGTCAATTCTAGCGCGAGCATCAGCATCTGTCAATGGCGCCCACCCCGCTTTTCAGACCTGGCAGCTTGCCATCAGCCATCCGAGGGTTGGGGCATCCAGAGAGGCTGGATTTGACGCACCCTCGCGGCTCACTTATCATTGCGGCGGTCCAATCATCCGCCTGAGGTGATCTATGGAAGTAGGTCTGGTCCGACAAATCGACATCGATACCGAGATGCAGCAGTCCTATCTCGACTATGCCATGAGCGTGATCATTGCCCGGGCGCTGCCGGACGCGCGCGACGGGTTCAAGCCCGTCCACCGCCGCATCCTGTATGCCATGCACGCGATGGGCTTGCGGGCAGACTCGCCATTCCGCAAATCCGCGCGCATCGTCGGTGAAGTGCTCGGCAAGTACCATCCGCACGGGGACATGGCGGTCTACGATGCGATGGTTCGCATGGCCCAGCAATTCGCCATGCGCTATCCCCTCGTTGAAGGGCAGGGCAACTTCGGTTCGATCGATGGAGATCCACCGGCTGCCATGCGTTATACCGAAGCGCGCCTGTCACCCCTCTCGCTGGAGATCATGACCGATCTCGGGAAGGACACCGTCCCCTTCCTGGAAAACTTCGACGGCTCGCTGCGTGAACCGGGCGTGCTCCCGGCAGCGGTGCCGAACATGCTCGTCAACGGGGCTACCGGCATCGCCGTGGGGATGTCAACCTCCATCCCGCCCCATAACATGGGTGAGGTATGCGATGCGCTCATCTACATGCTCGAGAACTGGAAGGGCGTGGATGAGATCACGATCGATGACCTGATGCGCTTCATCCAGGGACCCGACTTCCCCACCGGGGGCATCATCCTCAAATCGCAAGGTGATGGGGAAACGCTCGCTTCAGCCTATGGGAGCGGGCGGGGCAAGATCACGCTCCAAGCCCGGGCGCATATCGAAGAAATGGGGCGCGGCCGTTCGCGCATCATCGTCACCGAGCTGCCCTACCAGACGAACAAATCCAGCCTGATCGAGCGGATTGCGGATCTTGCGCGGGCAGGCAAATTCGATGGCCTATCCGATCTGCGCGATGAATCGGATCGGGATGGCATGCGGATCGTGCTCGAACTGTCAAAATCCGCCGACCCAGAGAAGATCCTGGCGGAACTGCTACCGCCGAACCCCGATGCAGAATACCTTCAGCGTGATCATGCTTGCGCTTGTTGATGGCGAGCCGCGCATGCTGAGCTTGAAGCAAGCCTTGCGCGTGTTCATCGAGCACCGCATTCTCATCGTCAGGCGCCGCACAGAATTCGACCTGGCCCGTGCCAGGGAACGCGAACACATCCTGGCCGGTTTGCAGATCGCACTCGATGCGCTCGATGACGTTATCGACCTGATCCGGAAAGCCAGGGATGCTGAACAAGCCCATCAGAAGCTGATGACTCGCTTCAAGCTCAGCGAAGTGCAGGCGCAGGCGATCCTCGACATGCCGCTCAAGCGGCTGGCCAGCCTCGAACGCAAGAAGGTCGCGCAGGAGCTAAAGGATATCCAACAGCAGATCAAGGAGCTCGAGACCTTGCTTCGCTCGGACAAGAACCTGCGCGGACTTAATCTCGCAAGAGCTGGCTGAAATCAAGGACCGCTATGGCGACCGCCGGCGGACGCTGATCGCAGACACGGCAGGCAGGAAGAAGACAACCGTCCTGACCGCGTCTGATTTCGCGCCCGACAAGGAAACCTGGGTCGTGATCAGCGACGATGGGATCATCTACCGCACGCCAACAGCCCGCATGCCGGCCCTCTCAGGACGTTCGGCGCCCCGCCTCGTCGTTGGCGCCAATTCGCGCGACCTGCTCTATCTCTTTGAGAAGGGCGGTTCCGGGGCCGTACTCGCCGTGCACACCATCCCGGAAAGCGACGATTCCGGCGGCGGCAAGCAGTTCGCCGGCCTGACGGCGTTTGGCACAGGCGCAGAGTTGGTTGCCGGGCTGGCTTTGCCCGGGGAGGCCGTGGGGGGGAAAGAAGAAGCCGGATACCTGGTCTTCGTCACCAAGAATGGCATGGTCAAGAAAACCGATCTCGCGCAGCTCCCCGGCCCATCCGCACGTCCATTCGAGGCGATCAACATCGCCCGGGGAGATTCGCTGGGCTGGGTCCAACTCACCCACGGGAAGGACGACATCTTGCTCCTCAGCCGAGCAGGACAGGCAATCCGCTTCAAGGAGTCTGATGTCCGTGCGATGGGTCTCTCAGCCGCCGGGGTGATGGGGATGCGCCTTGATGAGGATTCCGACTGGCTGGTCGGGATGGGGATCCCCACCCCTGGGCAAGAGCTCCTCATTGTGACCGAAGACGGCCAGGCGAAACGCTGCCAACTCAAGGATTACCCCACCCAGGGCCGCTACGGCAAGGGGGTCATCTGCTGGAAGAGCGGTGAGGAGGCGCGGCTCGCCGGCGGCACGATCGGCGAAGCGAAGGACAGGGTGATCGTACGGTTCGCGCGCAGCGCCCCCCGCTCGCTGCGTTTGGGAGATGCGCCGAAGCGAGCGCGCGCTTCGGCCGGAAAGCAGCTCTTCGAGCTTGCATCCAGCAACCGTGTAACCTCGATCGAACCTGCCTTCACGCGTCCGGACATTGCAGGCCACAAAACCGGACCTGTACCTGAAGAGCAGAAAGCGGCGGGGAAGAAATCAGCCGCAAAACCCAAACCTGCTGCGGCGAAGGCTGGCAGGAAATCGCCCAAGCCAGCCAGCAAGCGTGCTGGGAAGCAGGGCAAAGCAAGCAGCAAACCTGCAAAGAAAAAGGCTTCCGGGGGGAGGAAAAAACCCGCAGGGAAATCCCGGAAATCGTGAGGTGAAAGCCGCCCGGCCGTCAGGGCAGCGTGTAGATGATCTGGTTTTCCGGGCGGGAACACGGGCATGCCGGGACGACTTTTGATCCTTTTGTGAGCGTTCCTTCATAGAGCTCACCCCCGAACCCTGCCACCCAGCCATCCAGCACAAAGCCCAGCGGACCTGCAGCCGGGATCCATTCCCCGTTGTATTTCCTCGCGATATGAATATGCGTTCCCGTGGCCCGGCCGCCCTCACAGGATGGATGGCCAAGCTTATCCCCACGCTCAACTTGCGCGCCGGCCTGGATGCGACCCTCCGTCGCCACGTGGAAGAAGAAAACGACCCATCCGGTACGCTCATCCGCATCCCCGTCCAGGTCAAGGACGACGATGGCTTCTTCACTGCGGACAACCACACCAGCGGCCGGGGCGGCAAACCACTCCTGAGAAATTACACAGCCGCTTTCCGCGGATGGCGGGGCAAAATCGAGCGCCCCGAGCGGCAGGCTTGAACCCCAGGAGAAGTGCGGGCCGCCAGTGAAATCCCAGATGCGATCCGGCAGGAACGGCAGCCCCATCTCAGGCTGCTGCAAGCTGCCAGGGATGATCGTGGCTTCGAATTGGAAAGGATCCCCCCACAGGGCAGCGTAGGTCTCATAAAACCCCTGTGGGCTGACGGCCAGGTCATACGCGTCACCTTCGAACATGCCGCTGAAAAGCACATGCAGCGCAACCGTCCCGGCGTTCAACCATGAATCCGGATGCTCCACCAATCCATCCTTGAGCTGAATCTCCTCCAGTTCACCCGTGCGCCATCCGTAGTAGCCATCACTCAACCGCTCAGCGGCCCAGACCAGCTGCCAGAACAAACCCCGGTAGCGCGCGTCCTGAACCCCCATGGGATAGGTCAGATCAGCAGGTGCCGGGTCCGGGTTGGTCAGCGCCCCCGTCCGGTACTCAAGCAGCGCCAGGAGCAGGCGGGGATGGATGCTGTAGTTTTCAGCCACAACCTGGATGACGTCCCACGATTTTCGCTGCCGTTTGTAAGCGAAGGATTCCATCTCAGAAAGATATCCGGCTGCCATCTCGATTTCACCCCGCACATCGAAGTCCACGGCCGATGGCCCATAGACGACCTCACTGTCGGGGAGGATATGGAAGGGTGAGCCGGTGAGCGGCGTGTAGTAGGCGGGAACCTGGAGCGGATAGCCGGGGGGCATCGTCGTGACCTGCTCCGGCAAACTCGGGTTGGCAGCTTTGATCTCGGCCACGCTGGTGTTGAAATGGGCTGCGACCGCTTCCAGCGTGTCCCCGCTCTGCGCTGGATACGTGAAAATCTGGCCGGCGGGGTATGGACTGCGGGTTGGCAGCGGGGTGGGCAAGTCATCGGGACCGGCGGCCAGGTTGGGCGCGGCGGTGCTTGTGACCGGGTCCGTCATGCACCCGCTGAGAGCCAGGCTTAAGGCTGCCAGCAAGCAGGTCGTCCGGATTAGGATGGTCTTCATCGCTGAATGAGCGTCTCCGCTGAAGCGCAGGTGCAGGCCTGGACTTCTTGGCCGTCCCGGATGAGCAAACCCTGGTACGGTTTGCTGCCAGCCTGGGCGACCCATCCGCTGAGGTTGAAAGGCAGCGGTCCATCGGCCAGGATCCACTCCCCATTGTACTTCCTGGCGAAGTGGATATGCGTGCCGGTCGCCGTTCCCCCCTCGCACGAAGGATGGCCCAGGCGGTCGCCGGCAAGCACGAAAGTGCCTTCGGCGACGCGGCCTTTTTCGGCGACGTGCAGATAAAGCAGCGACCAACCGCTCTGCTCGCGCCCATCCCCATCAAGATCGATCACGACCGTCCCATTTTCGCTGCGCACCACCTGTCCCGGCGCAGAGGCGACCACCCAGTCCTCAGACACCGCGCAGCCGGTCTCGCCTGCTGCGGGCGCGAAGTCCAGGGCGGCCCATGCGCTCTCACGCTCCCATGCCCCATGCGGCCCGCCTGTGAAAGACCAGATGTGCCCTTCCAGGAAGGGGAGGATGAGCGCAGGTTGTTCTACACCCGGCTCGAAGAGCGCGTAATCATAGGCCCAGGGATCCCCAAAGAGCGACGTATATGCCTGTAGGAACCCACTATCCCCAAGCGAAGATTCCCAGGAATCCCGGCTGCGGTCGAGGCTGAGGACGTACTGCAATGCGACCGTACCTGCGTTCAGAGAAGGTGCAATCCGCAGCATAGAAGAATCGGGGTAGACCAGCTCCGTGCGCGAACCCTCGCGCCAGCCAAAATAACCGTTGCCGAGCTCGTTTGCCAGCCAGGTTAGCTGCCGCCGCAAGCCAATGTGCTGATAATCGACATACCCAAGCGGATAGCGAAAATCATCCCCCTCGGGAACGGTCGCTTGCGAAACCCATCCGCTGAGGTAATCCAGGATGGCGAGCAAGATGCGCGGGTTGATTGAATTCGCGCGGGCGACGATGCTGACGACCTCAGGACCCGTGCGATAAAAACCATTCACGATCTCACGATACTGGTTCAGGTAGCCATCGCGCTCGGCGGCAAAGCCGGCCACATCGAATTCGGCGGCGTTGGGTGAAAAGACGAGCTCGCTGTCCGGGATGAGCCTTTCATCGGGGCCAGTCTCACCCAGCCTGGAAGGGATCAGCAGGAGCTGCCCGGGGTCAATCATGGCCTTGATGCCGGGCAGGATGTCTGGTGAGGTGATTTCCTCGGGCAGCACACCGTAGCGCGCGGCGACTGCTCGGCGTGTATCCCCTGGCTGCGCCTCATAAACCAGGACGCGACCGCTCTCGGTGCTGGAAGTTGTCGGCGTGGCGGGAAAGGTCGGAGAGGCGACCGGTTCCGGGCGCGAGGGTGTGGGTGTGGGAGAAGCCGCTACGGGTGTCGAGGGCTGCGGGGCAAGCGTGGCCTCGCTCGCCACCGTTGCCACGAGCGTCGGGCCTGGCTCCGCACCAGAACCGATCGCCCCCGGCGGCGGTACGTCGGAACGGCTGCATGCCAGGCTGCTTATGACCAAGGCCGCCAGGGGAAGCAGGAGGGGCAGGAGCAACCGCCGGCGCAAACCGGCGCTGGTCTCAACGGGCAATTTGGTTCTCATCATTCCGGCAAGCACACGCCTCAAGGACGACATCCCCCCGCCGGAGATAGCCATCGTACGGCCACCCGGCGCCTTCTGACGTCCACCCATCCATCACAAACGGACGCTCGCCATCGGCCGGGATCCACTCGCCATTATACTTTCGGGCCAGGTGCAGATGCGTCCCGGTCGTCACCCCACCCTCGCAGGAGGGGTGCCCGATCCGATCCCCTGCACGCAGCACGCTGCCAGCGGCGACCCGGTCCCGACTTTCGACATGCATGTAGAGCAGGACCCACCCCGTTTGCTCGTACCCATCCCGGTCCAGGTCGAGAATGACCTCGCCCATTTCCGCTCGTACCACGATCCCATCGGCGGCGGCTGCTACCCAGGCATCGGAGAGTACACATCCGAAGGCGAACCCGGGTGGGGCGAAGTCCAGGGCTGCCCAGCCCGCCCAGTCGCCCCACGCGCTATGGGGTCCGCCGGTGAAGGACCACGTGCTGCCTGCCTCGAAGGGCAGCTGGAGTTCCGGCTGGACAACCTCCATGGGAACGATGGGCTCAAAGCGCCGCGCAAACGGGTCCCCGAACAATGAGTTCAGGGTGAGGACGAAGCCGCCCTCACCCACCTGCCTGCGCCAGCTGCTCGAGTCCATCAACTGGGCGAAGAATGTCTGGATGGCCGCTGTCCCGGCGTTGATCCCGGAACCCGGGGGGACGATGGCGCCATCCGTCAGCACGAAGGGCCCCGCCCAGCCCGCACGCCATCGGTAGTAGCCGAGGTTGAGCTGATCGGCCGCCCAAGACAACTGGTTGAAGAGCCCCTCCCATCCGGACGCCACGAACCCCAGCGGGTAGGAACGGGCGATCCCCGCCGGCGCCGGATCCCTCAACCACCCAGATTGTTCCTCCAGGAGGGCGAGCAGGAGGCGCGGGTTCACGGAATAGCGCTCTGCGACCAGCTGCACGATTGCGGCCCCGCTCCGGACCTGGCCGTCCACCTCCTCCGTGTAGGCGTCGAGGTACCCGCCCCTGGTATGGATCTCCGTGTACAGGTCAAAAAAGACGTTCGCTGGCCCGTAAACCAACTCGGAATCCGGGATGAGCTTCAGGCTTGGACCAGGGGCAGCAGGCACCTGGGCTGGGATGACCAGCTGCTGTCCGACCCCCAACAAATCAGGGTTCGTGATCCCGTTTGCCAGGCGGATCATCTCCCCGGAAACACCGAACTTTCCCGCGATACCATTCAGCGACTCGCCGGGTTGGACGATGTACCACTCTTCTTCTGTCCGCAGTGGAGGCATTTCTCGAGCGGGATCGGGTGTTGGCGTGCCGAGGACAGGTTGGACCGGGATTGTCGCCAGCGGTGTCCTTTCAAGCGTGGGTGTGCTGATTGATCCATCATCTCGATCGAGATAGCCGATCCACGGGGCGAGGAGAGGGGTAGATTCCAGTAGGCCCTGGTTGTTGGGCACAGCCGGCAGCCAGGACTGCTGAAATCAGAAAAAGGGCGCACGTGGCTAAGCGTGCGCCGGAAAATCCTGAACCGCCTTGTTTCTGATCCGATCTCATCCCGATATCGTCCCGCCTGCTCTCTGTTTTACCCTTCCATCCAAGAATGACAACACCCGCAAAGAGACGTTCCAAGAATTGTGCCAGGGTCGCTCAATCAGGCGGGACGGAGAGAGACTTCTGCAGGACGTAGGCCGGTTCAACGACGGTTTGGAGCACGCCTTCGTGGTCAAGATAGTTCCACTCCCCTTCGTCCTCGTTGAACACGGTGAACCCGAATTGCTCATACAACCGCCGTGCGCCAGGGTTATCCTTGGCGACGGAGATGACCGCGTGCGCAAACCCCCGTGCGAGCAATTCCTGCTCGGCTCTTTCCAGCAGCACCCGGCCGAGCCCGCGGTTGCGATAGCGCTCTTTCACCCGGAAGGAGTGCAGGTAGGCGGTCGAACGGCCATTGAAAAACTGGCTCCAACCGGTGTCGAAGTAGATGAAAATCTGGCCAATGAGCTGGTCATCCGCCTCGGCAACCAGCAGCAGGCGCCGGCCCTTCAGTGCCTCCTGCATGATGCGCCGGTATATGCGCCGGAAGTGTTTGTACTCCCCCTCCCATTCCAGTGCCCGCAGGTCGCTTTCCACGGCGGCCCGGATGCGCACGCGCAGCTTGTCACTCACCCCCCCGACGCTCCTTGATGAGACGCTGCAATTGTTCCTTCTCCGCCGCTTCCGTCGTAATCTGCCCGTCGAGCCAACCTGCCCTGAGCGCCCAGAGGATATCTTTATACACCGGTCCCGGGGGCAGGCCTGCCTCCTGCAGCGTTTCACCGGATGAAACCGGCCAGATGCCACGCCACTGCTCCAGATAAGACTGGATCCACACCCGGCAGTGCTTACAATCTTGCAGCGCAGCCCAGGCGGCTACGAGGGATCGTTCGCTGCAGCCGTCAAAAAATGCGACGAGGGCGCTGGGGAGGGCGTCCTGCGATAGCTCGCCCAGGTATGCCCCGATACGGTTGGCGGCCAACAGGTGCTCGCGGTCGGATGCGCTGAACCGCAACCGTTTTGAGACGGCGCGCAGTTGAGATTGGGAGAGGCGGAACACCCAGATTGCAAAGTACAGGAAGGGATCCGATATCGCCGGCACCCATTCGGCGATGGGCTGACTTGATAGATCGGGAATCCGCTCGAACCTGGCCTGCAGCCAATCATCCCAAACCAGGTTTGGCTCTATCGCCTGCATCAAGCCGATTTCATGCAGCCGGCCGAGGATCTCCACCCGTTTGGGCTCGTCAAAAATCAGATCGAGCTCGGCCCGGATGCGCTCACCGCTGACGCGCGCCAGCAGCGGTACGGCTTCCTTGAGAAGCTCGAGCGTTCTAGGTTCAATCTCGAACGCCAATCGCTGCTCAAGGCGGACTGCACGCAGCATGCGGGTCGGATCATCCACGAAGCTCAACGAGTGCAGCACGCGGAGGATGCCGTCCCTCAGGTCGCGCCCGCCTCCCCAGGGATCAAGCACCTGCCCGTAGTGGGCGCCGTCCAGGCGCAGGGCAAGCGTGTTAACCGTAAAGTCGCGCCGGTGCAGGTCGAGTTTGATGCTTCCGCGCTGAACGGATGGAAGCGCCGTAGGATGCGAATAGAACTCCGTGCGGGCGGTTACGAAGTCAAGCGCTTTCGGCAGTTGTGTCGCATCCCCATCCGGCTGGCACACGGCGGCAACCAGCCGGCTGTCGCCCAGGTCAAGCTCCCATTTGGAAGTGCCAAAACGACGGTGGCTGATCACCCTTCCGCCGAAGCTGTCCTTCAGCGCCTGGCCCAACCCGATCGCATCCCCTTCCACGACCAGGTCAAAATCAACGCTCCCCTGCCCAAGCAGCAGGTCGCGGACGAAGCCTCCCACGATGTACAGCGCATCCCCGCGTAGCTCGGCTTGTTCGCTCACCAGGTTGAGCAGCTTCAGCCGCTCCGGGGGCAGCGAGTGCTCCAAGCGGTCCGCCAGGCGGTCCTCACCCAACCCGTCCCGGGCAGACCCGAGGGCGGACAGGAGATCAGTCCGGGTGACGATGCCCACAACCTTGCCGCTTGCCTGGTCGATGACCGGGACCTGGCCCCAGCCATGCTTGATCATCACCCGCTGCAGGGCGTGGATTGAGTCGTTCAACTCGACCGAGACGCGGCCGGCTTCCATGATGCGTTCGACAGGTTGGTCGCCCATGCCATGCAGCATGGCGCGGTCCACGGCCCTGCGGGTGAGCAGGCCAACGATCTCCCCCTCCCGCATCACCGGGTAGCCCTCGTGGCCGAACTTGAGCATGCGCTCGGAAGCCTCCTGGATGGTCTCGCTCGCCGGCAGCAATTGAGGGTCGCGCGACATGATTTCGCCGACCGTGACGGCGGGTGCGATGCTTGATGCGAGCAGCTGCATGAGCCGCTCACGGGCTTCGGGCAAGCTCAAACCACGCAGCAGCGCCGCCGCAGCCCGGGCATGCCCGCCGCCTCCAAACGCCTCTGCGATCTGGCCGACGTTGAGCACCCCGGTCGTCGATCTCGCCACGAGCTGGATCGTGTCGTTCGCTTCGACCAGGACGAACAAGCCATCCGGGTCGAAGACATCCCGCAGCTTATGGGCCAGGGTCGAAATCTCTTCCACCGCATCGTCTGTAGCGGCGCAAGCCAGCATGATGCTCAGACCATGGAGATCCAGTGTCTCGATACCACCCAGCAGCCGGTCATAGAGCATGCGCTGTCCGTTGGAGAGAGGGTGATTCAGGAAGTCGGCCGCCAGGGACAGGCTCGCGCCCTGCTCGAGGAGCCAGGCAGCTGCCCGCACATCACGCGGGGTCGTGCTGGCATACGACAGCGAACCTGTATCCTCATACACGCCGAGCAGGAGCAGGGTCGCATGCGTTGGCTCAAGTTCATACCCGCTGGCGCGCAGCTCTTCGGCAAGGAGGGTCGTCGTCGCCCCCACCTCTTCGACCATGAAAGTGGTGGCCATCTGTGCAGCTTGATCGAGTGGGTGATGATCAATAACATGGATCGAGGTCGTGCTGGAAGTACCTTTCACCGAGGGCAGCGATTGGGTATCGACCAGGGTAACCTGCTCGATTTTTCCCTGCGGGAGGTCCTGGAACTCGATGAACGGCAGCAGCTCGCTATGCAGGGTTACATAGGCGCGCACGTTCCTGTTCAGGCGGCGCGGCAGAACCGGGATGGCCTGCTCATCGAGCAAGTACACCCCGAGCTGACTGGCGAGTGCGTCAAAATCCGCCTGTTCGTGCGTGCATACGATGTGCATGTCTGCGTCCTGGCAGCTGCCGGCCCCCATTCTCATGTTGGGCACCCCGGCCGCGGTCGGATTATACAACGGTGAGGCGCATCGAAGCTGCCCGGGTATCTGGCAGCGGACGGTACGGCAATATTATGTAAAGTAAGTCGATGCCGGAGATACACACCCAGCTACGTGCCCGACGGCTGTACAATAACTGCAATTCATCCCTGAAGCGCGAGGCCGAGCATGAATGACAGACCCGTGAGCTTGCGTCGAGCCGAACCTAGCGATGTGCCTGCCCTGGTCGTTCTTGCAGAGCAGTTGGGCTATCCATGCGAGACAGACGTCATGGCCAGGCGAGTTGACGAACTGGCTGGGCGGCCGGATCACGCCATCCTGGTGGCCGCAGCCGAGCCGAACGAAGTGGTTGGGTGGATCCATGTCTTCGTCCGGCCGCTGCTCATCGCCGAACGGGCAGCCGAGGTCGGAGGCCTGGTGGTGGATGACCGGTACCGCTCGAAGGGGATCGGTGATTTGCTGCTCGGCGCGGCTGAGGATTGGGCAGTCAAGTCAGGCTACCCCCGCCTGCGAGTGCGCTCGAACGTCATTCGAGAGCGGGCGCACGCGTTTTACGAACACCGCGGGTACCGGCGGATAAAATCCCAGTGGGTCTTTGAAAAGCACCTGGGGGGCGTTAATTACGGAGAGTGCGATTGAGCGTCGAGCGTCCCGAGCAGAACCCCCTCCCAGGGCAGGAGATCGAGCGTGACCTGCCCATCGGGGGCCGGGATGCTCCTCCCGGTCAGGCAATCCTCAACCTGGCCGGCCAGGCCGAGGCCGGTGGAAGCCAGGTTGATTGAGAGCCTGCGTTCGGAATCCGAGCCATTTATCACCGCAAGCAGGGCACTGCGACCCTCACCCCTTTTTAACACCAAGGTGCCCCGGTCTGGGTCAGCCTGCATCACCTCGAGCCAACCGCGCTGGAGCGCTGGCGACTTCTTGCGGAAGTCAACCAACCGGCGCACATACCCTCTCAGATCATGTTCCCAACGGGCTTCATCCCATGGGAATGCGCGCCTGTTATCGGGATCCTTGCCGCCCTCCATCCCAATCTCATCGCCGTAGTATATGGCAGGGATGCCTGGGAAAATGAACTGGATGAAAAACATCAGGCGCACTTTCCGTAGGTCGCCCCTCAGCAGCGACCGCACCCGGGGCGTGTCGTGTGAGCCAAGCGGCAGGTACTGCGCGAAGACGTTCTCGCGTGGATAGGCTTCCAGCAGGCGCTCCAGGGCACGGGTAAAATGTAAGAGGGACGCGTCCTCTCCCAGGAATGACAGCAGCGCTTCACGGAATGGGTAGTTCATCAAGCCATCGAAGTGTGTTGGGCCAACCCAGCGAGGTTCAATCTTCCAGATTTCGCCTACCAGGTAGGCCTGGGGATTGATCGAGCGCACCGTCTCACGGAACTCCAACCAGAAGTCATCATCATCGATCTCGTTGGGCACATCCAGCCGCCAACCGTCGATTCCCTTCCCGGTCCAGAAACGGACGACCTGCATCAGGTAGTCCCTCACCAGCGGGTTGGCGGTGTTGAACTTCGGCAGGCTCTTCAACTTCCACCAGCCGAGGTACGCATCCGCCTCGCCCGGGCTGTAGGGATTGATTGGGAAGCGACGGACATGGAACCAGTCGCGGTAGGCTGAATGCTCCTGGTTTTCGGAGAGGTCATGGAAGGCGAAGAATCCCCTTCCGCAATGGTTGAAGACCCCGTCGAGCACGACCCGCAAGCCACGATCATGAGCCGACTCAATCAGGCGTTCAAAATCCCTGAGCGATCCTAACCAGGGATCGATGCGGAAGTAGTCATATGTGTTGTAGCGGTGATTCGAACTCGCCATGAAGATCGGGTTGAGGTAGAGCGCGTTCACGCCCAGGTCAACCAGGTAGTCCAGCTTCTGGATGATGCCCTCTAAGTCACCACCCTGGAAACCGTTCAGGTTCGGAGCCGCGCCCCAGGGCTCAACGTGGGGTGGATCGTTGCCAGGATCCCCGTTCGCAAACCGATCGGGGAACACCTGGTAGAAAACGGCACGTATGAATCCAATCCGGTACGCTCATCACCCCATCCCGCGGCCTCAACCAGCGCCGAATCCTGCGCTTACTACGGTTCCCTCTGCACGGTTTCTCCCAAAGCTTCAAGCCGGTCGGCAGCCACGTTCAAGGCTTGCGCAGGGTCCGCTCCCTGCAAGACGACGTCGGCGATCGCTGATTCGATCGGTGCTATCACCTGCGCCAGGTCGCTGCGCAGCGGGGCAGGTACTCCTGACCTGAGCATCTCCGACATGGCTTGCATGGCGGGATCCGCCAACGCGACCGAGTCCAGGGCAGGAATATGCGCCGGTCCAAACACATCACTCAAGGCTTCCTGCGCATGTTCACTGAACAGGTAGCGAGCGAAAGTCCAGCTTGCTTCGAGCTGGGATTGGCTGAGACCTGAGGAGATATAAACGTTCTCACTCCAGACGTACCCCTTCAATGCCTGCCCGGTCTCCTCGTACACTGGCCATGGGTCGACGACCAGCGTTTCAACCCCCAGCGCCTGCTCAAGCGCACTTTTCGACAGGGAAGATTCGATCAACCACCCGCTCATGCCCGCCGTGAAAGCCTGCAGGTCCTCATCCCCTCCAAGCACGACCCTGCCAGAATCCCCCCACTGGCGAAGCAGCTCAAGCCAGCACACCCCCTGTGTCGCCGAGAGATTCATCGTTCCGCTTGGGCTGAACAAGCTGGTGCCGCAGGCGGCGAGCATGGGCGCAGCCTGGTAGAAACCGAAGTCAAAGACGCTGGGGACCTGGCTACTTTCTCGCAGGGCACGGGCTTGTTCAATCAATCCATCCAGGTCTGATGACTGCCTTGAGCACCAATTCGCTGTTGCGGTAGAGCACGTTGCCCTGGAGTTCCAATGGCAGCCCGGCCATCACATCGCCCAGGATGACCATCTCCCATGCCACGGGGAAGAGATCGCGCTGGAGCTGGGAATCGATCAGAGCGGACACATCCACAACGAGCCCTTCTCCCACCAGGAGCGGGACCCAGGCGGAAGGCCCAATCACGAGATCGGGGCATCCGTCGTTCCCCGCACAGGAGATGAAGGCTTCCAGCAGCTGATCGGGCGGTAAGTAGACCAGCGAAAATGTATAGCCCGGGTTGCCTGAAACAAAATCCGTCGATGATGCTTCGCAGCGTGCGGATCTCGAGTGGATCCCACGAAGTCCAGATTAGGATTTGGTTCTGAGCCTGTCGGCAGAGTGGCGGTTGGAACCGCCGCCGGCGCCAGGGACGGTGGAAGATTGGTGGCCGTAGGCGCAGGGGGAGTTGGTGAACTGAGGACCTCGATCGAAGGCGAACAACCGGCGAGTACGCCCGCGAGCAAGACGGCGAGGAGCAAAGCCCGTGGCGTGTGTCTGCGACGTCTGAGTGTGGAGCAGCTGACAGGCATCATATTCACCGTGGGTTTCGCTCCTACTTGATCCAACCCAGCTTGGAGTTCCGGCCGAGTCTACCATAGCCAGGCTGCACCGAGCGCCGTCTACACCGGACGCCGCCATCCGCTTGCTTGCCGAGCGGATATAATTCCGCGCCATGGAACCAACAGATATGGCCCGCTGGAGGGTGATCTACGCAGGCAAGCCAGCGCGGCGCCATGAATATGGCCATCGATGAAGCGCTGCTAGAATCGATTGGCGCTGGGAACTCGCCGCCCACGCTGCGCTTCTATGGGTGGGAGCCTGGCTGCCTGTCGCTCGGGCATGCCCAGCCCCTGGGGGACATCGACCGCCTGGCGCTGGAGGCACAGGGTTGGGATCTCGTCCGCCGGCCAACCGGCGGGAAGGCCATCCTGCACGTGGATGAGCTCACCTATGCCATCATCGCACCTTCCAGGCATCCCGCACTGCAGGGAGGCGTGCTGGCCAGCTACCGCAGGCTGAGCATGGGCCTCACCGCCGGCCTCACCCGGCTTGGATTGGAGCTTGATCCACCCAGCGCAGAGCCCGTCCCCGGCGATCAACAGAACCCGATCTGCTTCGAAACTCCGAGCGCATATGAGCTGACTTCACACGGGAAGAAGCTTCTGGGAAGCGCACAACTTCGGAGGAGGGACGCCATCCTGCAGCATGGGACTCTTCCCCTGGTAGGGGACATCAGCCGAATTTGCTTGACCCTGCGTTACCAGGACCCACAGGCGCGCCGGATATCGCGTGAACGCCTGCTGGGACGGGCAGCGACGGTCGAGATGCTGCTGGATCGGGCAGTTGGATGGGACGAGGCTGCAGCACGCCCTGCAGTCAGGTTTCGAAGAAGCCTTTGACTGGACGTTCAATCCCGGCGGATCTCACCCAGGTTGAGCGTGCCAGGGCGCATGAGCTTGTAGTTACGCGCTACGGGGAGTCTTCCTGGATTGGGCGGGTGTAACCCTGGGGGACACCTGCCCCAATTCTACGGAACAGGATTGTTGAAGACGACGTCCGCGAATCCGAGCGAGCGCAGCAGCCTGTACAGGTAGGCCTCGGCGTTGAGCTGCGCCTGCTCCAGGATCCCATCTTCGATTGCAGCTTTCTCCATCTCCTGCTCGGCCGCGAGCCGGGCTGCCGATTCGAGCTGAACGTCCCCCTTTCGGAGAAGACCCACTTCGCGATCGAACACATAAGTTTTATCGTTGTCGAGGGCGGTGATGAAAATCTCTGCGGCAGGCAGGTCGAGGTGTACCCGCCCAAGCTCATCGACGCGCACGTCATCGGCCCCTACTCGATCCAGGTCCACCCCGGCGATGATCGTGCCGTGGGCGACCAGGAGCAGCCTGTCCCCGAACAAGAACCCGAAAGGCCCCTGCCCTGTTTCAGCCGTGATGACCTTCTCCACTGTGTACTGCATGGTTTCGAGCCGGGCGAGCGCCCGCACTTCGTGGACAACCGTGATGGGATCGGGCAGGACCGTGGGCGTAGGGTGGAGCAGCTGCGCGACCTGGGTGGAGATCTCCGCGCGCAAGCCGACGATGGGCTCGGTTGCCTCTCGAAACCCGCGCAAGAGCAGGTAGGAGCCCAGGGTTCCCACCAGCAGGATCGCGACGATTACCAGGACGAGCGTTTTCTTGAGCATGCCATCATTATAGCCTGCCGCGTCAGCTTGTGCCGGGTATGCAACTCATTTAGACTCGAAGTATGCATGTCGGCGCATTGCTGCTCGAGCTCCACCTTCCAGGCTGCACATCGCTGAAGGAAAAGCGCTCCCGCTTGAAACCACTCCTGGCTCGCCTACAACGCGAGTTCAACCTGTCCTGCGCGGAAATTGGGGCGAACGACCAGCATCGCGTTTCGCAGGTCGCATGCGTCATGGTCAGCAACGACAGCGGCCACGTCCAGGGCATGCTCGAAGGGGTGCTGCGCTGGATCGAGCGCAACCGCCCCGACTTGCAGATCATCGATCACCAGATCTCACTTTTGTAGCTCGGAGGCAAGGAGGAACGATGGACCTTGGTTTGAAGGGCATGCGAGCGGTGGTAACGGCTTCGTCCCGCGGCCTTGGAAAGGCAGCTGCGCTGGCGTTGGCGGAGGAAGGTGCCCAGGTGGCGATATGTTCGCGCAGCGAACAAATCCACCAGGCCGCAGACGAGATCCGCCGCGCCAGCGGGGTGAATGTTGTCGCGGCCCGTGCCGATGTCACCCAGCAGGGGGAAATTTCGACGTTCATCGAGGCCGCCGCAAAAGGAGCTCGGCGGGATCGACATCCTCATCCTCAACGCCGCCGGACCGAAACCAGGCGCGTTCCTCGATTTGGATCCCGAAGACTGGCAGGAGGCCGTCGACCTGACCTTGATGAGCTGTGTCCACGGCTGCTACGCGGCCATCCCCATCATGCAGGCGCAGGGATCAGGCTCGATCATCGCGACCCAGTCCTACTCCGTCAAACAGCCGATCCCCAACCTGGTGCTCTCCAACGCGGTCCGGATGGCCGTTATCGGCTTGATGAAATCCCTGGCCATCGAGCTCGGGCCGCAGGGCATCCGGGTCAACTCGATCAATCCCGCCTGGACCCGGACCGAGCGCGTGGGTCAGCTCATGCAGGATCGGTCGAGTCGTTCTGGGCGATCGGTCGCCGAGGAAGAAGCGCTGATCACGTCCTCGATTCCCCTGGGCAGGATGGGCACGGTCGAGGAGTTCGGCCGCACGATTGCCTGGTTGGCTTCCCCAGCGGCCGCCTTCATCCATGGCCATGCATTGATGTTTGACGGTGGCGCCGTGTCCACACCCCTCTAGCTGATGGGCAGGGAAAACAAGACCACGCAGCGGTTGCTGCGTGGTCTTGTTTTGAGAAACGCGGTTGCCAGCCAGCGATCCTACACGAGTTAAGTTTCCCTACGCCGCGATGACCTCGTCGACCTTCAAGCGGCGGCGGACAAGGGTGCGCAGCCTCGAAGCTAACAAGCTTGCATGCACCGGTTTAATCAGGTAATCATCGGCCCCTGCATCCAGCGCACGGGCGACGCTTCCGGGTGAACCCAGCGCTGAAAGGATGAGGATCGGGACCTGGGAGAATTCGCGGATGTGCTCACAGACTTCCCACCCATCCATCCCGGGCATGAGCAGATCCAGGATGATGACATCCGGAGGCTGAAGACGGCAGGCTTCGATCCCATCCTTGCCGTTGAACACGGCTCGGATTTGGAAGTCCTGCCCGCGCAATAGCGTCCGGAGCATGATCGCCAAATCTGGATCGTCGTCGATGAGAAGGACTTCTACAGCCATATCAGCCACCCTTTCTATGGACACATTATCGTGGAGATTTCGTCTTTCTGAACCTTACAGCGTCCTTTCATCTGCCTCGGCACGGCACGTGCCTTGCATGGCCTTGGAGGACAAGCTATGATGTGCCACGTGGAGGGGTTTGTCATGGTTGAGTATGACTGAAACAGTGAAATCGATCCCTGAGCCGGCGGTCTGGTTCTGCCCGCAGTGTCAGTCCCCCCTTCCCGGGGATGCGCGCGCATGCCCGAGCTGCGGTGTCGATCTGGCGCTCCTTTCCCTGCTGGGTGAAAAATCTTTCCTCGATGGCCTGCCCAAGTTTGCCCCGATGGACACGACACCCCAGTGGCTCGTGCCTCGCATCGGCAACTTTCTGATCCAGCAGAAGGTGATCACCGACGCCCAGCTTGAGCGTGCGCTGCAGGTCCAGAAAGAAGCTTCCGGCAAGGGCGAACGCCAGCTGCTCGGTCAAACCCTGCTCCAACTGGGCTACATCGATCGCGAAACGCTCGATCATGCTGTGACACAGCAAATCGTTGAACTGCATGCCGCGCTCCAGGAGTCAAACCGCACGCTCCAACAGCGGGTGAACGAACGCACGAAGGAGCTGCGTCATGCGCTCGAGCGCCTGACCGAGATCAACCAGATCAAGGCTAACCTCATCTCCAACATCTCGCATGAACTGCGCACGCCGCTGGCTCACATCAAGGGCTATGTCGAGCTGCTGGCTGAAGGAGAATTGGGTACGCTGGCCGAAGAACAGGTGGATGCTGTCCAGGTCATGCGCCGGGCGACGGTGAGGTTGACGAGCCTGATCGAGGACTTGATCGAGTTCTCCACGGCAGCCCGGGAAGGGCTGACGCTGCGCCTCTCACCCGTCTCCGTCAAGGATCTAATCAGCCATGCGATCGAGCGCTCAAAGGCAAAAGCCGAGAAAGCGGGTGTGACGCTCGAGCTAGCGTGCGCCCGATGACATCCCTGTCGTCCATGTTGACGCCGAACGCCTCGGATGGGTCCTTTTCCAGCTCATCGACAACGGGATAAAATTTACACCTGACGGCGGGCGGGTCACGGCCAGCGCCAGTCTCAAGGATGCCGGCGTCGAGCTGGCCGTCAGCGATACCGGGATCGGCATCCCGCCCGATCGCGTCGAAGAGATTTTTCAACCCTTCCACCAACTCGATAGTTCCTCCACCCGCCGCTACGGTGGGACTGGTCTTGGGCTATCCTTGGTCAAGATGATCGTCGAAGCGCATGGGACTGACTTGAAGGTGGAGAGCAGCGAAGGGAAGGGCACTGCCATCCGGTTCAACGTTTCCTCCGCAGCATGAAATCATGACAAGCCCGCTCATTCCCACCGAAACCCTCACACATGGCAGCGAGCTGAATGCTGTCTATGCCATCGCGCGCATCGTCGCCGAGACCTTCGACACCGAGTCCGGCCTGGATGCCGTATTCCGCCTGGCGAGGACCATCTTCATCTTTGATACCGTCGCGCTCTACCTGCACAACGAGGAAAGCGGTCAACTCGAGCCCTCCTATGCCCGCGCGCTTGGCCGCGGTCGCTCCAGGGAAGCAGAACTCACCTGGGGCGAACCGGCTGCCCTGGACGCATTCAACAATGGCCAGACCTCCCTGCGAACGGAGGATGCCGGCTCGAGTGTCAAGGAGCGCGACCGGCGCCGGGATTACCTTGGATTGCCGCTCCTCGTTGGCGGGCGGGGTGTCGGGAGCCTTGTGTTTGGCCGATTTGGGGGTCCCTCCTATCCCGCCGAACACATCCGCCTGGCAGAGTTCGTCGCCTGGCACGTCGGGCAGCTGCTGGAAAACAGGCGCATGGCGCGCCGCATCGCCAGCCTGGAAGCCCAGCGCGAGCTCGCCCGGATGCAGGATGAGTTCATTTCGACCATCTCGCACGAGCTGCGCACACCGCTCGGGTTCATCAAGGGTTACGTCACCACGCTCATGCGTGAAGATGCTGAGTGGGATGACGCTCGCCGCCTGGAATTCCTGCAAATCATCGACGATGAAGCCGACCGCCTTAGAGAGTTAATCGATAACCTGCTCGATTCGTCCACGGCTCGAGAGCGGCTCGCTGAGCATGACGCTTGAACCCGCCTCGATGGCGCCCATCATCAGGGATTGCGTTCAACGCCTGCAGGGCGTTCATCCTGACGTCCAGATCGAGATCGACGTCCCAGATGAGCTTCCCGTGGTGAACCTCGATTCAACCCGCGTGGCGCAGGTGCTGGATAACATGCTGAACAATGCCCAGAAATATGCGCCGGGATCGCCCATTACCATCAAGGCTTTCGTGAAGGGCGAGCAGCTGTGGATCGAAGTGCACGATGAGGGGCCAGGCATTCCCGCTGAGCACACTCCTCACCTGTTTGAGCGTTTCTACCGTATGCCACAATCGAGTAATATTCGGGGCACCGGCCTCGGTTTATACATCAGCCGCAAAATCATTGAGGCGCATGGAGGCGAGATCGGCGTGCTCAGTCAGGCAGGCAAGGGCGCGACCTTTTTCTTCGAGATCCCCATGGTGAACAGCACACCGCTGGAGTAGGAGTTGAGCGATGAGTGATGCAATAAATATCCTCGTGGTCGATGACGAACCCAGGTATCTGGCACTGGTCCAAATCAACCTGGAGACTGCGGGCTATGAGGTCATTACGGCCATGGATGGCCAGCAAGCGGTCGATGCCGTAGCCAACCAGAAGCCGGATATCGTCCTGTTGGACGTGATGATGCCCGTCATGGATGGGTTCACCGCGTGTGAGCGCATCCGCGAATTTTCCTCCGTACCGATCATCATCCTGACCGCCAAGGGCGAAGAACGAGACCGGGTGCGCGGCCTGGATGCCGGCGCAGATGACTACATCGTGAAGCCCTTCTCTGCCCAGGAACTGCTAGCCCGGGTGCGGGCGGTGCTGCGACGGGCGGAGCGCGAAACTGTGGATGGCTTTCACCAACCCATCTTCGAGCATCTCGATCTGCAGATCGATCTCGCCAAGGCTACCGTCTCGGTGAAGGGAGAGCCGGTTTCGCTGACGGCCACGGAGTATCGCCTGCTCCAAACCATGGCGAACGCGATGGGCAATGTACTCAGTCCGGAGGATTTGCTCGGCTCGGTCTGGGGGCCGGAGTACAAGGATGATAAGGAAATCCTCTGGGTCTGCCTCAGCCGGCTGCGGCAGAAGATCGAGCCCGATCCGAAGAATCCCGTTCACATCGTGACCCGTCAGGGGATCGGGTACTTGATGCCGCCTGTTGAAGATGTGAGTTGAGGCATCGACCAGCCTTTGGCCCACCAAACCGTTCTGCTCATTGAGCCCGATTCGCAGGCTGCGGAGTTCATTCTCATCTTCCTGCGGGATGCAGGTTATGCTGCCTCCCACGCTGCTGAGCGGCAAGGAAGGCTTGATCGCTGCCTGGCGCGATCCAGTTGACCTCATCATCAGCGAACTCGATCTGCCCGATATCGACGGCAGCGAACTCATCCAGAAATTACGCCGGGACCAGCGCACGCAGCGCACACCGATCGTCATCCTCACCCATATCACCAATCCAGCCACAACCGGGGAGGCTTTCGAAGCCGGCGCGAACCGGGTCATCGTCAAGCAACCTGACGCCATGGAACTGCTTGAGCAGTTCATGGAAAGCGAAGTTGACGTCGCAGTCCCTACCCCGGGCGAACCTGAAATCGGATACCTGGTCGCCTTCGTCGGCGTGCGGGGTGGGGCCGGGACGTCCTCCCTATCTGTGAACGTGGCCCATTACATCGGTCTCGAGCATGGAGCGGACCAGGTAGCGCTCCTGGATCTCGATCTTCCACTTGGCTCACAAAAGTACATCACCTCCGCCTCGCCCGGCGCCGATATTGCCCGCTTGACTTCAGACGAGGCGCCCGCGCTGCTTGCGGGTGACCTGAAACCGGAATTGGTCAATCCCCGCGGCTGGGCCTTTACGCTCATTGCCGGGGTGGACCATCCACGCGTCGGGGATCGTATCACGCAGGCCCAGGTCGGTCCGCTGCTCCAATCCTTGCGCAGGCAATTTCTTTTTACGATCATCGACCTCGGCCGCGGACCAATTCACCTTGCCCGGCTCATCTTCGGACAGGCGAACCAGCTCGTCCTCGTCTTTCATCCTGATGAAGAGGGCGTTGAACGCGTGCGCCTGCTCCGCGATTCGCTGCGCGAAGAAGGCGTTCCGGCAAGCCGGATTTGTGCGCTCTCGAACCGGCCCTTCCCCACGGACAGCCTGACACAGCGCTCGGTGCAGGAACGCCTCGGACGGCTACCCGTGACAGCCATTCCGAACATGGGGGACAGCATCGCCCTGGCCAATGCGATGCACGTTCCACTTCAGCTCCGCTTTCCCGACGCACGCGGCACTGCTGCCCTGGCCGATTTCGCTTCCCAGCTTGTCGAACGCCTGCGGAACCCGGACCTGGCCGGATGAGCAGGTCTGCCCAGCCTGCACCGGTCGCTGGGGATCAGGGCATGATGGGCATCGAAGCTTTGCTATAATCGGGGCACACTCCACCTTGGAGCCATCCAATGACAGATAAGCAAACCCGCGTCCTCAGGTCAAAGATGCTCGGCGCCTTGCTGCGTGAAGCCCGCCTCGACAGCGGTAAAAGCATCACCCAGCTGGCGGAACTCCTGGGCACCTCTGCGAGCACCCTCTCCTCCTATGAGCACGGGCGGAAATCATTCTCGCTTCCTGAGCTGGAACTGCTTGGATACCATCTTGACATCCCGCTCAGCAGGGTGCTGAACCCGTCGGCGGACGACCTGGAGGAGGGGCATCAATTCGACCCCCACATGATGCTCGCGTTGCGCCAACGCATGATCGCCGCCCAACTCAGGCAAGCGCGCCATGATGCCGGCTACTCCATGCGCCAGCTGGCGGAAATGATCGATATGCCAGTGAGCCGGATCAGCGCCTACGAACGCGGTCTGCGGTCGGTCCCCATTCCCGACCTGGAATCCTTGCTTGATGCGCTTGACAGTACGCTGGATTCGCTGATCGACCGGGGTGGACCGGTCGGCGCGTGGCTCGAAGAAAAGCTCGCCTTCGAGCATTTTCGTGAGCTGCCCGATGACCTGCGGACTTTCTTCAGCACACCCGGCCATGAACCCTACCTGCGAATGGCCGTTCGCCTATCTCAGCTCGACCTGGCAGACCTGCGGGCAGTCTCGGATGCCCTGCAAGACCTGCTCCCATGACGAGATCGGACGCTGAACAGCTGGCCGCAGCCGGGATGAAGGCCTACAAGCAAGACCGCTTCGAGCTGGCAGCCGAGAACTTTCACGCGGGCCAAGAGACCGCTATGCGGAGATGGAACAAGCCGGGCAAGCTGCGGAGATGGCGAACAATGCCGCAGTCGCGTACCTGCAGCTGGACAAACCCGAACTGGCGCTCAAGGTTCTGAATGGGACGCCCGAGATCTTCGCCCGGGACGGCAATACAAAACTCCAGGCCCAGGCGTTCGGCAACCAGGCCTCCGCCTATGAGGCACTTGACGAGCGGGAACAGGCAAAGTCGTTGTACCACCAGGCCTTGACCCTCTTCCAGGAAATTGGGGACCAGGAATCGCAGGCGTTTACGCTGCAGGGCCTCTCGAGGCTGCAGTTAAAGGATGGCGCAGCCGCTGCAAGCTTTGGACAGCATGCAGGCAGCCATGGAAGCCAAGCCGCGCAGGGGGATCGCCGGCCAGTTTGTCCGTCGCTTGCTCTCACTTCCTGCCCGCTTTCCTCAACCGCTGAGTCAACCCGGGATGTCACCCGATCAGGCAGGGCACGTGCGCGCCGTCACCCAGGAGTGACCGGAGCCGCCTCGGCTCACTCCTCACCCGTGCAGCGTACAAGCATTTTCACCTGGACTGGTTCAGCGTGTACGAAATCCTGGGAGAACGGCCTTTCTTCCTGCTGGAAGCAGAGAACAGGCCGGTCAGCTGCGCTCGCCTGTCCGCCGGATCCGCCCGGCGTTTCATGGCTGAGGCTCTTCGCAGTACGGGACGGGCTGGACCTCTCGCAATCCTGGACCCGCTTATGGACCCGAGCAAAGGATGACAGCCCCTCAGGCCGGCGCGAAACAGTCGTCGCGCTCTCAACGCACAGCTGGATGCACGAACTGCTCGTGAGCTCAGGTTTCAGGCAAGCGAACGAGGTGCTCTTCATGGAGTGGAGCGAGGAGCAGGCCAATTTGCTCGGGGCGAACGAACTGGGTATTCGGACGATGCGTACCCAGGATCTCGTGCAGGTCGAACAGGTTGATCGAACGGCCTTCAACCCGGTGTGGAGCCTTTCGCTGCGCTCTCTGAAAGCCGCCCACTCGCTTGCCTCGCTGGCGACCGTGGTTGAACATGAGGAGCAGATCGTCGCCTATCAGATCAGCACCGCCTCAGCCCTGGGAGCCCACCTGGCAAGGTTGGCTGTGCTTCCGGATTTCCAGGGGAACGGCTTCGGCCGGGCGCTCGTCCAACACGTCATCCGTATTCACGCCAGGCGCGGCCTGCATCGTGTCTCGGTGAACACCCAGTCCGACAACCTGCGTTCCCAGGACCTGTACCGATCGCTCGGGTTCAAAGAAACCGGTCAGCGCTACCCCCTGTTCCAGATGGATCTGTAAGCCAGTAAACCAGATGATCATCTTCATCCCTCGCCGATCGGTGTGCGTTGTTTGATCGCCACCAGGATGCCAGTCGCCTGCTTGCAAACCAAAATCCTTTTTTTCCAAATGTAGGGGCACAGCGACGCTGTGCCCCTACAAAATACTGCCGATCATTCATCTTCCCCTTCCTGGGTTACGAAGAAGGTTTCATCTTGTTGTACAAACCTTCCAGGAGGTCGACCGGAACCGGGAAGATGATGGTGCTGTTCTTCTCGACTGAGATCTCGGTTAGCGTCTGCAAGTAGCGCAGCTGAACCGAGACCGGGTTCTTGGACATCAGGTTCGCCGCCTCTGCCAACCTTGTGGCTGCGTCGAACTCACCCTGCGCATGAACGATCTTCGCCCGTCTCTCACGCTCGGCCTCGGCCTGTTTCGCCATGGCTCGCTGCATGCTCTGGGGAAGCTCGACATCCTTCACCTCGACGATGGTCACCTTCACCCCCCAGGGTTCGGTCGTCTCGTCGATGATTTGCTGCAGCTTGGCGTTGATTTCTTCACGATTGGCGAGCAGGTCATCAAGCTCAGATTGCCCAACCACGTTGCGCAGGGTGGTCTGGGAGATGTTCCATGTTGCCCGCTGGAAATCCTCCACCTGCACGATCGCCGCATTCGGATCGAGGACACGGAAGAACACGACCGCGTTCACCTTCACCGTCACGTTATCACGCGTGATGACCTCCTGCGAGGGGACATCGAGCGTCACGACCCGCAAATCGACCTTGCGCATGCGTTCGATGAAGGGGATGATGAAGAACAGCCCCGGCCCACGCGCACCGACAAGCCGGCCGAGGCGGAAGATTACCCCGCGCTCGTATTCCTGCACGATCTTGACCGCCGAGCTGAGGACGGCTATCAACAGCAATCCAACGAAAAGCATCGGCAAACTCAACAGTTGAAATATCACATCCATGGCGCCACCTTTTCACTAGGTCGGTTACTGGGATTATATCTGACGGAGATTCATCGAGATGTTCATGGACAGCTTGGGTGTTTTATGGCAGGATTCAAGTCTATTGAACTGAGGAGGTTACTGGATGAGCAAACGAGAGGAGATCCGCGAACGACGCCGGCGTGACCGGCAGCGGACGCTGCTGACCGGGGTCCTGGTGGTTGTCGGGATCGCAGTCATCATCACGGCTGCGGTGATTTTCCGGACTCAAGCATCGATTGGCGACATCGTCGTACCCGAGTTCCATGACTACCCAGAGAGCGCCGACAACTCGATGGGCGATCCTGACGCACCGGTCCGGATCGAGGAGTTTTCGGATTTCCAATGCCCGGCTTGCAGGCAGTTTCATGACCTCACCCTGGGCCAGATCGTAGACACGTATGTGAATTCGGGCCAGGTCTATTTCGTGTACCGGAATTACCCGTTCCTGGATTCCCAATCAGCGGGGAATGAGTCGCAGGATGCGGCCATGGCCGGTCTCTGTGCCGCAGAACAAGGCCGCTTCTGGGATTACCACGACACAGTTTTCGCCAACCAGATTGGGGAGAATGTCGGCAGCTTCACACGCCCTCGATTGACAGCGATGGCTGAAAAGCTCGGATTGGATCCCTCCTTCGAGGATTGCCTGCGCGAAGGCCGCTACCTGGAGCAGATCCGGGCGGACGTCACGGCTGCCGCCGAGGCGGGTGTACGTTCAACGCCCAGCTTCCTGATCAACGGACAGCTTGTCGTCGGCGCACAGCCTTTCTCTGCGATGGCGTCTTTAATCGAAGAGGCGATCGCGCAGTCTCAGGGGACGACACCCTGACGGTCAGATTTTTCCAATTGAGGAAAAGACAGCAGCTGCGCCCTCGGGCGCAGCTGTTTTGTTGTACCGCTGTGGTCTAAAACCAACCCAGGATGGCGACCAGGAGCGGGGCGACTATGAGCGCAGGAAGCAGGTTTGCCGTCCGGATTTCCTTGACCTTCAGCAGCGTGCTCAACGCCAGGCAGACCAGGAGGACGCCGCCAACGACCGAGAGTTCAGCCAGCATCGTGCCTGAGAGAACAGCCTGGAGCTGCGCTGCTGCGAGGCTGATCCCTCCCTGGTAGCCCAGCACGACCAGGATGGAGAAAAGGACACCGATCCCGAAACTGGAAGCCAGCGCCAGGGAGGCAAACCCATCCAGGACAGATTTAATCGCCAGGAGCTCATAGTCCCCTGTGAGCCCATCCTGGATGGCCCCGAGGATCGTCATCGGGCCGATGCAGAAGAGCAGGCTAGCAGAGACGAAACCCTCGATGAACCTGCCTCTCTCATCTTGATCGCCCGTCCGCGAGGCAAACCGCGACTGCAGCCGATCTCCCAGTCCTTCAAGCCGCCCTTCAATCCTGGCCCATTCGCCCAGCAGCACACCAAGCAGCAGGCTTACAAGCGGGATCAAGGGATTCTCGCCCTCCGCTCCCATGCCTTTCAGGAAGAGGTCAATCCCGATCGCAAGCGTGAAGACGCCAAGAACAGCCAGGACGCTTTCACGGACCCGGTTCGGAAGCCGGGCGCCGAAGAGGAGGCCCAGCAGGCTTCCGGCGATGATGGTGCCCACGTTGAGGAACGTACCGGTCAAGCCCGGCTGCCTTTCGAGAGGGAAACCTGTGTCACCCCGGCGACCTTGTTCTCCCAGATTGAGAGTAAGAAGCAGAAGCTGGAAAGCCGGTTGAGATAAGGCAGGATGCTGTCGTTTTCGACCTCCCCGGCATGCTGAAGCTCGACCACGCGCCGCTCTGCCCGCCGCACGATCGTCCGCGCCAGGTCCAACGTCGCCCCGGAGAGCGAGTCTCCCGACATGACGAACTCACTGGGCAGCTCGACCTTGGCCCCAAATGCCTCCAGGTTTGCCTCGAGCCAGGCGATGCGGTCCGGACCAAGCTTGCGGAACCGGGCAGCGTGTTCCAGGGGTGCCGCCAGCTCCGCCATGATGTGATACAAGTCCGTTTGCAGATCCCGGATGACCTCGGCGGTGTCGGTTGAGACAGCCGCCGCGCGAGCAAGGCCCAGCGCCGCCGAGGCTTCATCCAGTTCACCATACGCTTGCGGTCGAGCGTGGTACTTCGGGACACGCCCTTCCCCCAGCAAGCCGGTGTATCCATCATCCCCATCACCCGTAAAGTAGGTCGGCATGGCCTGATTATAAACCGCTTTGGAGCGGCACCCGACCGGTATACAATGGTGGCAAGCTTGCTTCCAAGGGGGATGGAGATGAAAGAGAAGCTTACCGCTTACCTGGCGGGCATGCTCACGGCGCTAGCGGTCACCGCCCTGCTCCTCATCCTGCTCACACCACGTAGACAGCATGCCATCACCTTGATACCCCCTCCTTCGCCGGCCCCGATCAGGGTGCATGTTGCCGGGGCGGTGAAGACACCCGGGTGTGTACGATTTAGATTGGCCGGCCTACGTCGAAGATGCAGTCAACGCCGCCGGGGGTGCTTCCGAGGGGGCAGATCTCGACCGGCTGAACCTCGCCGAGCAGCTCGCCGGCGGTGAACGGGTCTTCGTTCCCGCCGCCCCAGCCCCTGGGGTCCAGGCGCACTTGGAGGCAGCCTCTCAACCCGAGCTGCTGGTCGACATCAATCACGCAAGCCTGGCCCAGCTCGAAACGCTCCCCGGTATCGGCCCGAGCCTATCCAAGAAGATTGTCGAGTACCGCGAGCAGCATGGCTTCTTCACAAGCATCGATGAACTGCTGAAGGTATCCGGCATCGGCCCGGCCAAGCTTGAACAATTCCAGGACCACATCCGCATCGAGTGAACTGCTTTCGGCTGGTACCGCCGCTGGGTATAATCGCCAGCGATGCCGGAACTTCCCGAAGTAGAAACCATTGCCCGCTCGTTACGCGAGGGTTCTGCCGGACCGGCGCTGCCCGGCCACCGGATCGAGCGCCTCAAGACGCGCTGGCCGCGCCACTTCCGTGAACCAGCGCTGGCAAGCTTTCGCCGGCGCATCTCCGGCAAGGTGGTTCATGACGTGTCCCGCAGGGGGAAGTACCTCGTCTTCCCGCTGGAGGGGGAGACGATGCTCATCCACCTGCGCATGAGCGGCGATCTCCGCCTTGCGCCGAGCGGGGCAGCACGCCAGCGCTTTGAACATACCTTGTTCCAACTCGACAATGGCTGGGATCTGCGATTCAGCGACGCTCGCAAATTCGGCAGGATATCCCTGCTGCGGGATCCGACGGCATTCCTCAACCGGCTGGGGCCAGAACCGCTCGCGGATGAATTTACAGCTGCAGGCGTTGGGGCAGCGCCTCTCACAACACAAACGCATGCTCAAGCCGCTGCTCCTCGATCAAGCTTTCATCGCTGGCATTGGGAACATTTACGCCGATGAAGCCCTGCACCTTGCCCGGATCCACCCTCTTCGCCGCAGCGATACCCTGGGTCCGGAAGAGGTGGTTGCCTTATGGGAAGGAATTCGTAAGGCGCTCGAAGACGGTTTATTGCATAATGGAGCCAGCATCGATTGGGTTTACCGGGGTGGTGATTACCAGCATCACTTTCGTGTTTACGGACGAACCGGGGAACCGTGTACTGTGTGCGGAAACCCGATCATGCGCACCGTGGTCGGTCAACGGGGCACGCACTTTTGCGCCGAGTGTCAGCGGGAGGTTCAAGAATGAATGATCAACTCCTCATCGGGATCGTCCTGATCGGGATCGGGATCCTGCTTGCCGCCCTCGCTTATATGTTCCTTGGCAACCGCGAGCCGCAGGGACAACCAGCCGCGAGCTCGAAGGATGAAGACGGCGAGGGGGAAGGCAAAATGGCTCCCGGCATCCCCTCCCCCGACCCGACACCGGCTGAGCTTGACCCACAACCACAAGCGAAGGTCATGGAGGCGCCCCTCCCCACTGCTTCCACCGAGGCTGACGATCCTGGACCAGCCGGACTGCCAGACGATCTCCCCGAGCCGGCCCGCGGAGAGCGCATCCAGGTGGCGATGCTCCTGCGTGACGAGGTCAGCGGCAAATTAATCGTCAAGATCGATGATGTCGAGTACGAGGACCGGGAGGCGTTGAAGGATTCGCGGCACTGGACGCGGGTCGAGTACGCTGCCCGCGATCTGAGCCAATGGGTCGAGGTCACCGAGCGCAAACCTGCAGTTCCTGTCGGGCGGGAGAAAGAAATCCCGGATGTAAAGCCGAAGTCGATGATCGAACAGATAGATCAGATCCTGCAGGATCGGATTGAATCGAGCAAGCGCGCCGACCTGGCTGTTCGATTAACCGAGGGACCGGGGGGGACTGCCCGGGTGTTGATTGGCGTCAACAGCTATGAGATCGCCGATGTGCCTGATCCCGAGATAAAAACCTTGATCCGTGAAGCGGTGGCTACCTGGGAGGCGACACAGTAGCATAGGATTCGAGTTCAACCGGCTCTATGTGAAACCGTCCGTCCTGCAGTACAAGGCGGGCGGTTGTCACGTCCGGATCATGCTCGAAGAAGAGACAGGCATCGTTCGCCAAGGCCCACTGCTGCCAGCGTTCTTTTGTCTTGATGTTCTCTAGCGGAAGCACATCGTAAGCCGTCAACCAGGCGCCGCGTGCCATGTGGACCGAGAAGGAGGCCAGATCGGCTACGTAGAGGCCCCGCCATTCTCCTGCGCTAAGCAAGATGGATTGGTGACCGCGGGTATGGCCTGGCGTCACGACACAGGTGATGTGATCGGTCACACGGGTATCGCCGTTCAGCAGCCGCAGCCTGCCTTCACGCCAGAGCGGCTTGAAATTGTCGGCGAAGTAGGTCGCCCGTGTCCGGGCATCGGGATGCGAGGCATCGGCCCATTCCATGTGTTGGACCCAGTATTCCGCGTTTGGAAACGCAGCTTTCAGGTGATCCCCATCGAGGCGTGTATTCCCACTGCAGTGATCCGCATGCAGGTGGGTGTTGAGCACGATATCGACTTCCTCCACCCCGACCCCAGCCCTCGCCAGGGCCTCGGAGAGGGGTCCGTCAGGCCGCTCGATCCCCCACTGCTCCTGTGCTTCCGGAGATAACCGGGAGCCCAGGCCGGTGTCCACCAGGATCGTTTTCCCCTCTGAACGCAGCAGGAGGCAGTTCAGATGCATCGGGACGCGGTTCGAAGCATCCACGGTGCAGTAGCGGTCATAAAGCGGTCGTGGGACCAACCCAAAGGGACCGCCTGCGTCAGCCATGAAGCGCCCATCGCTTACGATCCCGATCTCGAGGCCTTCAATCTGGATCAAAATCCCTCACCCTCTCCCCACAAAGTCTGCACAAAAGCCTTTTCCATCGCCAGTTTCGACTTTTTGCCAAGGAAGCTCGCCTGGATGGCACTTAAGGTCATCCCTTTAATCGTCTCGATTGACAGCCCCAGCCTGTGGATTGCGATCTCATGTTCCTCGGACAGGGTTGTCTCGAAGATTCCGGGGTCATCGGTCGTCAATGCGACCTGCAGCCCGGCTTGCAGCATCTCAACCAGTGGATGCTCGCCCAACGTCCCAACAGCGCCGGTCCGTTCATTGCTTGTCAGGCTGACTTCGAAGCATACGCCTGCCTTCCGGGCTTCATCAACCAGCGTCTCATCGCGCATCACCTTGACCCCATGGCCAATGCGGTTCGCGCCAAGTTGATGGATGGCATAGGCAATGTCAGCGCTGTCACCCCATTCCCCGGCATGTACGGAAAGTCCCAGACCTTCGTCACGTGCCCGCAGCATGATCCCGGCGAAGGGTTCAGCCGGGAACGTCCGTTCGTCCCCGGCCAGGTCGAGGCCGACGATCCCGGATTCCCGCCTGGCCAGCGCGATTTCGAGCACTTCGTGCGCCAGGCTTGCCGGTTCATGCCGATTGAAACTGAGCAGGAACCTGACCACAAGCTCGTGGCGGAGCGCTTCCTGGTTCGCGGCATCCACAACCCAGCCTGTGACTTCATCCAGCGCGAAGCCTCCCCGGGCAGCGAGGGCAACCGGCGTCAAGCGCAGCTCCAGGTAGCGTACATTGTCGCTGGCCGCATCGGAAATCACCGACCGGGTTAATTTCTCGATGACCTCCTGGTCGAGGAAGAAGTCGCGTATCGTCTTGAACCGGGTCAGGAAGAAACCGGGGTCACGAGGATCCCCGGCAGCGTGGGTAATCTGCTTGCGAAGTGCATCGAGCCCATCCCCGGGCGCAAGCCCGAGCCCTGCGAGGCTCTCGATACGAATGGCGCCCTCGAGGTGACGGTGGAGGTCCACCTTCGGCATCGAGCGAAATGCGTCAGGCTGGGAGGGTGGAGGATAGGCCAAGGTTTGAACCCGTTACCGGGCGCGTGGTCCCGGGATGTCGGCGATGCTCAGCGTCTGCGCCGCCTGCGTTTACCAGAGCTTTTCTTGGCTGGGCTCCCGTTGCCCGCCGCTGGGACCGGCTGCCCGCCCTGCGGTGCCTGGGTCGAACTCACGGCAGCACTCTGCGACGCTCCTGCAGCCCGCAAGCGATACATTCGTGAAACCACGCCGGCCCGGATTGCATCCAGCAGCTCCTGGAAGAGGTCAAATGCCCGGCTCTTGTATTGAACGAGTGGGTCACGCTGGCCGTATGCCTCCAGGCCGATCGAAGTGCGCAGCGCCTCCATCTGGGTGAGGTAATCCACCCACAATCTGTCGGCGACCGAAAGAAACAGCTCGCGGTAGGCCCGCATCAATCCCTGGGCGCCCAGCGCCTGTGAAAAATGGTCCTGCTGCTGCGGCGGGAAATCCCCGATGGTGCGGGTGGGATCTAAGGCCTCAAATTCAGCAGGCCCGATACCTTCCTTGAGGACTTCCCGCGATCGCTCATCAAGTTGATCGAGACGGGTCCCTGCCAGGCGGGCGATCTCTGCCCTCCCAAGGCCGAACTCGATTGCCGCCTGTGCCTGGTGCAGGTGCTCCAGGATCGTCAACTCGAGCTCTTCCATGTCGGCGTCTTCCAGCAGCCCCGCGGCATAGAACGGGTAGGTAAGCCGGCCGACGAGTACGGATTGCCGTTGGTGGGTTTTTCGATCGAAGTAGCTGCGTTGACCGTAGCTCATCTGGATGAGCAGGCGCAGTTTTTGCTGCTCCGTCAACCCGGCTTCCTTGCGGAGTGCGTTGTGCAGGTCCGTGTCGATCTCGGCCAGCAGGCGCTCGTCGCGGGTTTGCGTGACCTGGTCATACGCCCCGAGCAGGGCCATCTCAGCCGCATCCCAATCGATGGGCTGCGGGAGCGAAGGCTCAAGGCCCAGGGATTCACCCAGCCTGCGCTCTACGGTCTGCACCACGCCAGCCCAGATGCGCAGTCCCATGCTGGCTTCGATCAGCTCTGGCACGCGGTCAAGGAACACACGCGGATCCTCGCGCAGGTGCTTCAATCCCTCCTCGTCCATCTGGATCCGCAAGCCAGCCGCCGATTCCAATGCCCCCAGCATGCGGTTCGTGTCAACCGGCTGATCGGCATCTTCCGCCTCCATGATGGCCGCTTCGACCGCGATTTCGGCTGTATCGGCCCGGCCGCGCGACCTGCTCATCCAGCCGTTCCAGCGCGCGAGCGAACTGCTCATCTACCGCCGAGCGCAGGTGAGCCGTGCTTGTCTCGAGGCTTTTCCGGGCGATCTCGAGCAAGGCTGACTTCAACTGCTCGGCGTCATCCACGCCGGCCAATGTCCCCAGCAGGAGCTTCATCATGAAGGACGGGAATGGTTGTTCGCTTTCCAACCCGATCGTCGGCTGCGTCTCCTCCAGCCAGGCCAGCAGCTTCCAGGGGCCTTCAGGGTCGGCGAATGCGGTTTGGATATGCGCCTGGACTTGCTGGCGGACCATCGAGTCGAGGTCCTCGCTCAGGTCATCTTTCGCGAAGACCCTGTTGCGCTGGCCGTAGAAGACCTCACGCTGCTGGTTGAGCACGTCATCATACTCAAGCAGGTGCTTGCGGGTGTCGAAATTTGCGCCCTCGACCCGGGTCTGCGCTTGTTCGATGGTCCGATTGACGATGCCATGGGCGATAGGTGCGGCATCATCGATGTTCAACCGCTGCATCAAATTGGACACCTGTGCCCCGCCAAACAGGCGCATCAGTTCATCCTCAAGCGAGAGGAAGAACTGTGAGGAACCCGGATCACCCTGGCGGGCGGCCCGCCCGCGCAGCTGGTTGTCAATACGCCGAGATTCATGCCGCTCGGAGCCGATCACATGCAGCCCCCCGCCTCACGCACTTTCTTGCCCTCATCCATGAAGCTTTTCAACTGCTCGACCTCGGCATGGTAGATCCCGATCATCTTCGTCGGTGGCCTTCTCCAGCGCCTCGAGCCGCTCCTCGATGCTCAGGTTTTCAGGGTCCTGCACATCCGACCCGCCGCAGGATGCGGTTGACGGCCGCCAGGATCTCTTCGGCGATCTCACCCCCGAGCTTGATGTCCACCCCGCGCCCGGCCATGTTGGTGGCGATGGTCACGGCCCCGCTGGATCCGGCGCCGGCGATGATGGCTGACTCTTCATCATGTTTCTTCGCGTTGAGCACCGTGTGCGAGATGCCGGCGTTCAGGACCTTGACCAGCGGATCGCCGATGCTCCTCGCCCAGTTCCAACAGCGCCAGCAGCCGGGCGACGTTCTCTTCCCGGGTTGGGTTGAGCGAGATCTCCAGCTCGCGCGCCATGGGGCGCAGGGCGGCCGGTTTCAAGGTCTCGAGCGGCTCGTTCAGCGGTTCAAGCTCGTCAACTCGCATCCCATCATCTTCGAGCCCGTGGGCTTCGAGGTAAGCGTCGCGCAGGATGGCCACATTCATCAGGGACTGCAGCGCATCCGCCCGCAGTCGGCTGGATAACTTCTCCGATAGTTCGACCGAGGTCGTCCCGACGAGCAGGGTTGGCCACGCAGGTGGCGGCCGAGGATCTCGAATGTCACCGAGCGCAGCTTGGCCTCTTCTGTACGGTAGACGACGTCAGGGTAGTCCTTCCGGCGCCAGAAGACGGGAGCTTGCTCCAAATCATCCACGCGAGTGTAGCAAGCGAACTTGCTGCTCCCCTCGCTGTAATCGACCTCGACCAGGTCGCTTCCCTCATCCGCGGCGATGAACTCGAGGTTCGTCGGGAGCGGGAGTACATCCACCTTGTAAATCTTGTCGAACTCTTCAGCTTCCGTCACCGCGGTTCCGGTCATGCCCGACAGCTTGGTGTACATGCGGAAATAATTCTGGAGGGTGATCGTGGCGTAGGTCACGTTCTCCTGCCGAACGCGCACGCCCTCCTTCGCCTCTACCGCCTGGTGCAGGCCATCCGACCAGCGCCGTCCAGCCATCATCCGCCCGGTAAATTCATCCACGATGATGACCTTGCCGCCCTGGACGACGTAATCCTTGTTGCGCTTGAAAAGGTACTCAGCCCGCAGTGCCTGCTCGAGATGACCCAGCAAGCGGGCTTGTTCTGGGGTGATATCCTCGGGCCGGTTGGGGTCGCGGAGCGGGGTTTGCAGGAGCTGTTCAACGTGGTTTTCACCCAGCTCGGTCAGCGCGATCGTCCGATCACGTTCACTGATCTCGAAGTCCTCCGGGTTGAGCTGTTTGACGACCTGGGCCATCCGGATGTAGGTATCTGGATCTTCGTGGGAAGGACCGGAGATGATGAGCGGCGTTCGTGCCTCATCAATCAGGATGTTATCGACCTCGTCCAGGATGGCGAAATGGTGGCCGCGCTGGGAACGGGCGTCAAGCGTCCGGGCCATGTTGTCGCGCAGGTAATCAAACCCGAATTCGTTGTTCGTCCCGTAGGTGACATCAGCGGCATAGGCTTCTCGCCGGTCGACGAGCCGCAGTTGGTGGATGTCTTCCTGGGCTGACTCGAGCTCGGGATCGTACAGGAAGGCCTTGCGCCCGTGCTCGGTCCGGGAGGCTTCTTGCAGGACTCCGACGCTCAACCCGAGCAGCTCGAAGACCGGGCCCATCCAGCGCGCATCACGCCGGGCCAGGTAATCGTTGACCGTGACGAGGTGGACGCCTTTTCTCTCGAGCGCGTTCAGGTAAATCGGGAGCGTGGCGACGAGCGTTTTTCCCTCGCCCGTCTTCATCTCGGCGATCTTGCCTTGATGAAGGACGATGCCGCCCACGAGCTGGACATCGAAATGACGCAGCCCGATCGTACGCACGGCGCTCTCCCGCACGACCGCGAAGGCCTCGTTCAGGATGTCCTCGAGCGTTTCACCCTGGCGCAGGCGCGCCTCGAACTCGCCTGTCTTTGCCGCCAGGGCCTCGTCCGACAGCGCCTGCATCGCAGGCTCGAGTGCATTGATTTCTTCAACCTGGTGGCGGTATTCTTCGATCAGGCGGCGAACAGGATCTCCGCCGAGGATGGTCGTGATGCGCTTAAACATGGGTCCCTCTCACGGCGGGCATTATAGCATAGCGACCGCGGCTGACCCGCTCACACAGCCTGGTCCTGCTTGACGCATCCCAAGTGCAAGCTACAATTAGCCTGCGGGGCGGTGGCGGAATTGGCAGACGCCGGGGACTTAAAATCCTCTGCTCGCGAGAGCGTGTGGGTTCGACTCCCACCCGCCCCATACTTTGAACCACGCCAGCCCGGTGTGGCTTCGTCTAGAAAGCAGCCATGACCTGGGCGAAAGGGAATCCTATGAAGCCCGGCCTGTTGAAAATCATCCCCCTGATTGTTGCAGCCTTGCTGCTGCTCCCCGGATGCACGCTGCCCGGGGCTGCCTCGCCCACGCCATTTACCTTCCCGACGCCCAACCTGACCCACACGGCGATCTTCGCTGCGAGCCCGACCGCGAGCCCGCCACCGCCCAGCCTCACCCCGCTTGCCACGACCCCCAGCGCGGCGACGCCGACCCTTGACGCGACCGCGGCGACGGCCACCCCGGGCGCTTCACCAACGTCCACGCCCGCTCCGGTCGAGTCGGTTACCGCCGATTTCCTGAGCGCCCCACCCGTCATCGATGGAAACCTGGGAGACTGGAGCTCGACCAGTCACACGATTGATAAAGCGCTTTCCTATGCCAACTCGGGCTGGACGGGCACGGCGGATCTTTCGGCGCGCTACTATCTTGGCTGGGACGCCAGCTACCTCTACCTGGCGGTGGAACGTACGGACGATGCCTTTGTCCAGACATCCAGCGGCCGCAACATGTTCAAGGGAGACGATGTCGAAATCCAATTCGATGCGGACCTCGAGGGGGATCGCGCCAGCAGCACGCTCAGCAGCGACGATTACCAGATCGGGCTCTCACCGGGCAACTTCAGCAGCCGTTCACCGGAGGCATACCTGTGGTTTCCACGCAGCCGTGAGGGCAGCTTGACCGGCGTGAGCGTTAAGGCAACCGCCCAGGGCCAGGGTTACACGCTCGAGGCGCGCATCCCGTGGTCCATCTTCGGCATCACGCCCGTCGAGGGCAGCCGCTATGGTTTCGTATTGGCGCTCTCCGATAATGACCTGGCCGGCGTGTCCACCTGGCAATCGATGATTGCCAACGTGAGCGGCCGCCGGTTGGCAGATCCAACAACCTGGGGCACGCTCATCCTGGGTGCGCCCACGGCCAAGTAGGTTTACTAGGCCTAGGGGATCACAAACGCCCGGGAAACCCCGGGCGTTAATATTTTCTGCTAGACCGGCTGGTGCAGGTGGGTTTAGTACAGTACCGACGCCAATTCTTCCCGGTACTGGCGGGTCAGTTCATCTTCATCCCCGAGCAGGTGGAATACGCCCACCAGGATCTTGCGGGGAAGATCCTCGCGGTAGTGCTTATCCTGGCGCAGGATGTCCAACAAGCCATCCATGGCGGCCGGCAGGTTGTCGAGCCGGATCAAGCGCCCGGCATGGTGCAGTTCGGCAGCCAGCGGATCCCCGGGATCAGGCTCCACCCCATTCTCAACGTCCGCCAGCAGCACCGCCAGCGGTTTCAGTTTCTCAGCTTCCGCCCAGCCCGCCCCGGGCGGGAAGGCGTCCAGCAAATCACGTGCATCCTGCCCGCGACCCTGCATCAGCAAACTCTCGACCAGGCCCAGGGCGGCCATCGAGCTGTCGGGGTCCTGGTCGAGCCCCTGGCGGAAGATTTCTTCCGCCTCCTGCCATTGGTGAATGGCCAGCAGGCTCCTCCCCTTTTCAAGTGACAGGTCCATCTCCCCGGGGGCGACGGTGTCAAGGAAGCGCCTGACCATTGATTCTGGTTGAGATCCGACAAACCCGGAGACCAGTTCGCCGTCTTTAAAGGCCTTGACGGCGGGGATGCCCTGGACACCATAGCGAGTGGCCAGGTTCGGGTTTTCGTCTACGTTGACCTTGGCCAGCAAGAAACGGCCCGGCGCCTCGGACGCAAAGCGCTCGAGCATCGGCCCCAGGACCCGGCATGGGCCGCACCATGGCGCCCAGAAGTCGACGACCACGGGCAGGTCATGGGAACGGAGCAAGACATCCTGTTGAAAGGTAGCCTCGGTCACATCCAGCGTAAATTCATGCATGCTCATATTCTACTCCGCCTGATACCTGCTGCCGGCTTTGGTCACGCACCCGGGTCTTCCTGCCCGGCTGGCTGTATGATCTCGAGCAGCTGCCCGCGATAGTCGATCTTGACCTGGAAGCCCATCATACCCAGCCAGGTGAGCATATCCTGCGGGATCCCGGTCTGCAGGAGTGAATCGAACTGCTCGTCCGCCCGTTTCAGGGATTGCTCGATCGCGGCCTTGGTGAAGATGTCTTCCTGTCCGAGCATGCGCATCGTGCTCTCGCTGATCATGTCCTCGTTGCCCTCGATCATCTCGAAGATACTCGCCAGCACCTGGCGGTCGACGAGCTCGCTTTCGATATGACGCAGGAATCCGGCATCATCGACCACGTAGAAGGTCTCTTCACCCACTCGGGTAACCTGGACTGGTTCACCCTGTTCGTCGATGACCAGCCCCTCAAAAAGCGCCCGTTGCGCCATACCCCTGCCTCCCAGAATCGTGCTTCAGGCTCGCAAGAGCCTTTGATCCTGCATGAATCTTACCAAAAGAATATGTCTGCAGTCGGATCGTGCTGCGGTGGGTTGAAGACTCAGGGGTGGACGTTAACGAGTGTGCCGACGCTGGCGAAATTAAACAACCACTGTGCCTCGGAGGTTCTCAAGTTCACACAGCCGTGGCTCATGGGTGTGCCGAAATTCGAATGCCAGTAGGTTCCGTGGAGAGCGTATCCCTTGTAGAAGTACATGGTGTATGGCACATCGGGCAGGAAGTATCCCGGGCCTGCCATGTCGGTGGCGCTGTACTTGACGTAGACGCGGAACTGGCCGAGCACCGTGGGGTAAGCGGCGACGCCCGTCGAAACGATGAAACTGTTGACGACCTCATCCCCATCGTAGGCCGTCACGCGCTGTTCGCTGATGTCGACATCGATCCAGCGCCCCTCGCTCTTCACCTGCTCCATGGGCACATTGAACGACGAGAGCCAGTTCAACACATAGGTAGGCGTCGCGGTCGGCGTCGGGGTCGGCGTCGAGGTGGGCGTCGCGGTTGGGGTCGGCGTGGATGTAGGAGTCGGGGTTGAGGTCGGGGTCGGGGTCGGCGTGTAGGTTGCCTTCGCCAGGGGGTCCTGGGCGCGCTGGGGCTGCAGCGCGGAAGCGGGGATGCCGCCCACCCAGAACCCTACCGCCAGGGCCAGCGCGGCCGAGGAGAGCATGGCCCGCAGCGAGAACAGCTTGCGCAAGGTTAACGCTTCAAGCGGCGCCAATTCGGGCACAAGATGTTCGGGGATGCGGGCTGCCGCGAGCGCTTCTTCGCGCTCTTTCGCAGGCAGCCGGCGCACGAGCCAGCGGATGGCCTTGCGGGCAGGTTTGCTGGCCGGGTTGATATCGAGTGCCCTGGCGACATATGCCAGGCCGGCGCGCGGATCCGAGACCGCGGCCAGGATCAACCACGCTTCCTCGGACTGTGGGTCGAAGCGTGCAGCAGCCCGCGCCGCCCGCCTGGCCTCAACACGGTTCCCCGCTCTAAGCGCTGTTTTCGCCTGCCGCAGCGCCTCTATCGCCCGTGAGCTGGTCATTGGGACGACGCTCCTGGCAGGCTTGCCGGCTCGTTGTTGACGTAACAAAGCACGCCTTCCGCGATGCCGCGGGCAGCCTTCTCAGGGTTCGCGAGCAGGAAATCACGGTCAAGATAAAGGAACCCGGTCTCGATGATCGCCGCCGGCGTTTGTGAATGAACTTCTCTGAAGGTGTGGTATTCGGTCATGTCCCGGGTGATGCTGCCGGGATGGTAGCTGAGACCGGTCGCCCTACCGTAGCGATCCACCAGGCAGTCGACCAGCCGCTGCGCACGATCCGGGACGACGGTGTCGAGCGCGCTGGTGACCTTGTAGCCGGTCGCGAACTCGTTAATCGGGGTGCATGAATCGGCATGGATGGACACCAGGGCGACGGCATGGTATTCAAAAAGCCGTTCGTCAAACTCTTCGAGCAAATCAACGTTCAACCCGGCCGCTTCAAGCGCCTGGGCGGCGCGAATGCCGATGTCCCGGTTGAGCTCCAGCTCGGTCAAGCCCGTATCCTGGCAGATTGCGCCTGGGTCTGCCTCCCCGGTCGATGGGTTTAACCCGGAATGCCCGATGACGATCCCGACGTGGAGTTCGCGCGGTTCGGCGGTTGCCAGCGCCCCTACCTCCGCCCCACCCCCGGCACGAGCATCGAAAGCGGCCGCCAACTGGCTGGCGAATTCACCCGGGCTTAACCCAGCCGGCGTCCAGGCGGTGAAGAGCGTCGCCAGGATGGTCGCCACGACCAGCGTAACGCCAAGATGGCGCATCACCTGCTGTGCAGGTGATGCGCTGGCATCCCTGAAATTTCCGCCGATCCTCTTCGACGTCATCCGTGCTCCTGGTTGTGTCTGGCAGCCATTATAGCAAGGTTCTCCTGCGTCCGAACATGGGCCTGCGGTCATCTCCAGGAGCCTATTACCGCAGTGAACCACCTTGACAGGGCGAAAATCATGCAGATAATATTCATCAAGCTTATCATAATAATTAAGGAGCACGATGAGTCTATCTTGCACATGTCTGTGGCGGGAGCGGTAGGCGACCGGCTCGCTGCAGGAAACCCGTTCCAGCATACCCCCAGCCCAACAGCCGTCCGGCACCCCCTCCCGCTGCGCTCGTAACGCAGGCGAGCTCGCCTGAGCCGCCCTGCCCGGATTTATCCTGTTGGTTTTTTGTTTCCCTGCTCATTTCGAAGGTGGCATTCGATGTTCTCTACACATGGGTCACGACCAATCCAACCACCCGTGATTCCCTGCAGACGGAGAATGGTGTATGGCGTCAGCTTGGAAATACACCGCTCGTGAGGTTGACTCGCCTGCCTGCGTGCAATCCCCGATTCGATTGAAATCTATGCGAAGCTAGAATGGGCAAACCCGGGCGGTTCGATCAAAGACCGCCCGGCAGCGGCGATCATTCGGAGCGCTTTGCGGGCCGGTAAGCTCGGATCTGGACAGATCCTGCTCGATTCCACCTCCGGCAACATGGGGATCGCGTACGCTACGCTCTGCGCACCACTTTCCATCCCCGTTCACCTGGTGGTGCCCGCCAACGCCAGCCCAGAACGGTTGGCGATGCTGCGTGCCCTCGGCGCCGCGCTGACCTTGAGCGATCCGCTGGAAGGGACCGATGGGGCGCAGGCGCTCGCGAAAGAGATGGCCGCTGCCGAGCCAGGACGGTATTATTACGCCAACCAATACGACAACCCCGCAAACTGGGAGGCGCATTTTTCCAGCACCGGTCCTGAAATCCTTGGACAGACCCGCAGCCGGGTTACGCATGTCTTCACCGGCCTGGGCACGACCGGCACGATGATGGGCGTGGGTAAATACCTCCGCCAGCATCTGGCGTCTATCGAAATGGTCGGCATCCAGCCGGACTCGCCGCTGCATGGGTTGGAAGGGTTGAAGCACCTCCCTACCAGCATCCAGCCCGGCATCTACGACCCCGGCCTGGTCGATCGATTGATCCACGTCACGACCGAAGAGGCATACGCCGCGGCTGCGGATGCTCGCCCGGCAGGAGGGCTGGTTGGCTGGCGTCTCCTCAGGTGCGGTGCTCGCCGGCGCACTAACCACGGCCCGGGAGCTGGCGCAGGGCGTGCTCGTCCTCATCTTCCCCGACTCGGCAGCCAAGTATCTCTCCCTCCCGTTCTGGAGCCAGCCATGAGCATCAAGCTCACACGCGCCCTCCTGCAAGCGATCCAGGTTAACGGGGAAGAAGGCTACCCGCTTGAACGCGCCGGCTTGCTCATCGGGGTGAGCACCCCGAGGGGATGCGAGATCACCGAGGTCGTCGAGCTCGAGAACAGCTTTGAGCAATCCAGCCAGGCCAACCGCTACAGCCTGGATCCATTGACCTTTTTCGATGCCGAAGAAGACGCGGAGAAGCGCGGGCTGGACGTGGTCGGCATATTCCACTCCCATCCCGATCACCCTGCCCGCCCGTCCGCCTACGACCTGGAGTGGGCGCTGCCCAACTACATCTACCTCATCACGAGCGTGGGCCAGGGCCAGGCAGGGGAAACCCGTGCCTGGCAGCTGTTACCCGACCGCAGCCGGTTCGAGGAAGAAGAGCTCGACATCATCACAACAGACCCGGAGGGAGCATGACCCAACTACGCCTGCCGACAGCCCTGCGGAGCTTCGCGGACAACCAAAAAGAAGTGGAGCTCGACGGAACGACGGTGCGTGGAGCACTCGAAGACCTGGGGGAGAAGTACCCCGCGCTACAACCGCACCTGTTTGATGAAGGTGGCCAACTGCGCGCTTACATCAACCTTTTCCTGAACGACACGGACATCCGCACCCTGCAGGGCATCGATACCCGGCTGGGCAGCGGGGACCGGTTAATCCTTATCCCAAGCATTGCTGGAGGCTCTGAGCCACAAGGAAAGTGTAGAATCACCCCTGGATGCCGAGGATGAAACAACCCATGTCAAACTCCGCTCACCCCTCCCCCAGCCTCTCGCACGAGGAGATCCTGCGCTACTCACGCCACCTGCTTATGCCCGAGGTCGGCCTGGAGGGGCAGCAGCGGCTGAAAGAGTCTTCCGTGCTCATCATCGGCAGCGGCGGTCTTGGTTCGCCCGTTGCGATGTACCTGGCAGCTGCCGGCGTCGGGCGGCTGGGGCTGGTCGATTACGACGTCGTCGATTTCACCAACCTCCAGCGTCAAATTATCCACGGCGGAGCCAACCTCGGACAGCGCAAGGTCGAACTCGGCCCGGGCCAGGCTGCATGACCTGAACACGGCGATCGAGGTCGAGACGTATGACGAACCGTTCACCAGCGAGAATGCCCTCCGTATCAGCGCGGGCTACGAACTTATCATCGATGGAACGGACAACTTCCCGACGCGCTACCTCGTAAACGACGTGTGCGTTATGACCGGGAAACCGAACGTTTACGGCTCGATCTTCCGCTTCGAAGGACAGGTGAGCGTCTTCTGGGCCGACCGTGGACCCTGCTACCGCTGCTTATTCCCAGAGCCTCCCCCGCCAGGCTTGATCCCCTCCTGCGCCGAGGGCGGCGTATTCGGGGTGCTGCCCGGGACGATCGGCACCCTGCAAGCCACAGAGGCCTTGAAGCTGCTGTTAGACATCGGCAGCCCGCTGATTGGGCAACTGCTGCTCTATGATGCGCTCGACATGAGCTTTCAAACCGTCCAATTGAAGAAAAACCCGGAGTGCAAAGTCTGCTCGAGCGACCCGCAAATAACCGAGCTCATCGACTATGAAGCCTTCTGCGGCGTTCCGGGCCACGACCGGCAGGAAGACCTGCTTCCTTCAGAATGGGAGATCGAAGCGGGGGACCTGGCCGGGCGGATCGCCGGCGGTGAACAGATCAAGCTCATCGACGTCCGCGAACCGCACGAGCTGCGCATTTCGGCCATCGAGGGCGCAACGCTCATCCCGCTCGGGTCGCTCGCCTGCACGCATGCACGAGCTCGACTCGGCCGAGGAGATCGTCCTCTTCTGCAAATCCGGATCCCGCTCCGCGCGCGCCCTGGAGCTGCTGGCTGGCGCCGGTTTCCGCAAACTAAAAAACCTGCACGGTGGGATCAATGCCTGGGCGCGGGAAGTCGATCCAACCCTGCCCATCTACTAAACAAGTTTGGGGTATTGACACGCCCTCGTTGGATGCCTATAATCCGACTTAATCTATCCTATATAAGCTATGACGGGGACGAGTAGGCTTTGAAGCGGTGGCCCAGAGAGCGGGAGATGGTGGGAACCTCGCCCAAGCGCAATCGCCGAATGGACCCCTGAGCTGCCAGGCGAACCGCAATCCGCGAAGTAGTCTGAGCCGGAGCGGCCACCGTTATCAGGGCCAGGGACATCGTCAGCAGCATGGCCGTGTCCCGAATTGAGTGAGGCTGGCTATCTGCAATCCGTCGCATCTTGACGGATTTTTTTCTTAATGCCAGCCTAAGCGAGGTGGCACCGCGGGTTCCCGGGACCCGTCCTCTTGATAGGACGGGCCCTGTTTGTTTAACAGCCAGTCTCCCCTGCCTGGCCAGTTTAGCAGGGGACACAATTACCCATCCACTGGAGGTGGAAACGTGACCAAGAGATATCGTTTTGATCTCGATCCGAAAGATATGCCGAAAGCCTGGTACAACATCAACCCCGACATGCCGGTCTCGCCCGGCCCCGTCCTCCACCCGGTGACGCATGAACCGGTCACACCGGAGTTCCTCTCGGCGCTGTTCCCCATGCAGTTCATCCACGAGGCTGTAAGCATGGAGCGCGAAATCGAAATCCCAGATCCGGTCCGGGAAATTTACAAACTCTGGCGCCCGACCCCCCTCTTCCGCGCCCACCGGCTCGAACAAGCGCTGGAGACGCCAGCACACATCTACTACAAGTATGAGGGGGTCTCCCCGGTCGGCTCGCATAAGCCCAACACGGCCATTCCCCAGGCTTTCTATGCGAAACAGGAAGGGGTGCGTGGCTTTACAACCGAGACCGGCGCCGGCCAGTGGGGTTCTGCGCTTTCATTAGCCTGCCAGTTCTTCGACCTGGATTGCGAGGTCTTCATGGTGCGGGTGTCCTACGACCAGAAGCCATACCGGCGCATCCTCATGGAGACCTATGGGGCGAGCGTGACACCGAGCCCATCGCGCGTAACAAAGTTCGGCCAATCACTCCTGGAAGAGAACCCTGAGAACCCGGGATCGCTCGGCATCGCCATCTCGGAGGCCGTGGAGAGAGCGGTGTCGTCGAAAGGTGAGTTGAAATACTCGCTCGGCTCCGTCCTTGGCCCCGTGCTCACCCACCAGAGCGTCATCGGCCTGGAGGCGCTCAAGCAGTTTGAGCTAGCCGGTGAATATCCGGACATCGCCATCGGATGTGTTGGCGGCGGGAGCAACTTCGCCGGTTTCGCCTTTCCCTTCCTGGAACAGAACTTCAAGGCTGGTGCAGCGACGCGCATCATCGCCGTCGAGCCGACGGCATGTCCCACGCTGACCCGAGGCCGCTACGCCTTCGATTACGGCGATACTGCACAGATGGCGCCCGATCGTGAAAATGCACACCCTCGGGCATGCCTTCGTGCCCCCGGCATCCATGCCGGGGGTTTGCGCTACCACGGCATGGCGCCCCACATCTGTGCGCTGTATGAGAACGGGGACATCGAGGCCGTCGCCGTCGGCCAAGTCGAGACCTTCGAGGCAGCTGTTCAATTCGCCCGTTCGGAAGGCATCCTGCCCGCTCCCGAATCGGCGCACGCGGTCCGGGTCGCCATCGACGAAGCAATCCGCTGCCGCGAGGAGGGGACGAGCCGGGTGATTGCTTTCAACCTGTCCGGGCACGGACACTTCGACCTGGGTGCTTACGATGCGTACTTGAAGGGTGAACTGCACAACTTCGAGTACCCGCAGGAGAACATCAGCGCAGCCCTCGAACTGCTGCCCCGGGTCGAGATGTAGATCCTCGTCTTTGCTGCTGCATCTCTAAACATGCGGGAGCGATCGAGATGGCAGGGGTCAGCCGTGGTGTACAATCAACTGCGTCTCTAACCATAGCTGACCCCTGCCAGATGAAGATGCAAAGCGTGCATCCACCCTCAACCTTGCGAAGACTTGCGCTCACCCCCTTGCTGCTCGTGTTCAGCCTCACCGGCGGCTGCCTCGCTCCTGCGCCTGCTCCGACGAATACCCCCGAGCCTGCCAGCACGGCCACCGCTTTACCAAGCACACCCACCCCAGCCTGGGCACTGCCCGAAGCGGATGTGAGGCTGAAGGAGGTCGACGAAGGGCTGCTCCTCCTGGGCACGCTGGTCAACACCACCGGGGGGAGCATCTCCGGGATTGAGCTCAAAGCTACGCTGACTGACGTCGCCGGGCTTCCTGTGGCCGAGGCGATGCTGCAGCCGGTCCCTTCGTCCCTCGCAGCGGGTGAGAGCGCAGGGTTCGCCTCCTTGTTCCCCCGCATGGATGGCCAGCTATCGGCGACTGTCGTTGTCGAGTCCTTCGATGACATCACGGCGGGGGATGTGAGAGCCACGCTGAAAATCCTGGACGTGCGGCCCGGCCGGGATGGGGTCATGTACGTCGTGGGCGAAGCCTTCAACCCAACCCTGAGCTATGCTCGGCTGGATGACATCCTGCTGCTGGCTGGCGATCCGGATCAGGATGCCGCGGCCGCGATCCTCATCCCTGGCAACCAGGGCCTGGCGCCGCGCACGAGCGTCGCCTTCCTAGCCGAAGTGGTGGGAACCGTGCCCGAAGCTGGATGGCAGCTGTTCATCGAGGCCAGCCCCTCCGGCATCCCCGATTCCCCAAACCTTGTCCTGTCCAGTCCAGTCGCAGCCAAGCGCACCGTCCAGGGGCGACGCTACCATGTCATCCAGCTCCAAAACCAGGGCAGCCTGGCACGCTGGATCGGTGGGCAGTTGGTGCTGTACGATGGCGATGAACTGCTCTCGATCAGCGCCATAAGCTCCCCCTTCCCACTGCAGCCAGGTGAGACCCGGATCATCACGGTCAAGGCGTACCCGGGACTGCCGGCGGGCATGGACATGGATGTGTTCAATTCCCTCCAGCCGGAAGTCGAGATCGATGCCCTGCGCTCGCGACCGGCGCTGGAGCGGATGGTCGATTTGAAGGCGGAGGTTTCCCAGTTCGAGGCCATCGGGGATCTCATCTTCATCCGCGGCCTCCTGAAGAATGAAGGGCTGCAAACCGTCTTGAAGCCGTCCATCTTGATCGTCTCCCGCGATCAGTCCGGCCTGGTATTGGACAGCGCATGGGTAAGCCCGGCCGCGAGCCTCCCCGGAGGCGAAAGTGTTGGATTTGAACTGACGATGTTGATTCCTCTCGGATCCAGCTCAGAAATGAGCGAGTATGACATCCTTGCGCAAGGCATGCTGGCGGAGGTCGAGTGAACCTATGCCTCACGCCGGGCAGAGCTCATCTGGTATACTTCCTATGCTGCCCCGGCTTACCGGGGCAGTTTAACCGTCTTATCGCTGCCTTTCGCCAAGGGCAGAGAGCGTGGACAGGCCGCCAGGCCTGGTTGGACCTCAGGTGAGGAGTTCCGATGAATAAAACCGAGAAGCTCGATCTTTATCATGAAATGGTGCTCGTTCGTCGCGTCGAAGAACGCGCCGCACAGCTGTACCAGGAAGGCAAGATCGGCGGTTTTCTGCACCTGTACATTGGCCAGGAAGCCGTTGGCTGCGGTGCGCTCGCTGCGCGCCAGCCCCAGGATCGCGTCCTGACCGCCTACCGGGACCACGGCATCGCGCTGGCAGCCGGGGTGGAAGCCAGGGTCGTCATGGCCGAGCTGCTTGGGAAGAAGACCGGCACCTCGAAGGGGTTCGGCGGGTCGATGCACATGGCTGACGTCAACCTTAACTATTGGGGCGGTCATGCCATCGTTGGGTCGCACCTTGCCCTTCGCCGCCGGCATGGCGCTTGCCGATCGCTACCGCGATCAGGACAACGTGACCCTGTGCTTCTTCGGAGACGGGGCGACGAACATCGGCTACTTTCATGAGGCGCTGAACCTGGCCGGTGTCTGGAAGCTGCCGGTCGTCTGGATCTGTGAGAACAACCAGTACGGCATGGGCACCGCCGTCGCCCGGGCCTCGGCCGTGGAAGAGATCCATATGAAGGCCGAGGCCTACAACACGGCTCACAGCCGGGTGGATGGCATGCAGGTCATGGAAGTTTACGAAGCTGTCCAGGGCGCGATCAAGCATGCGCGCGAGGTCGGTCCCTATTTTCTCGAAGCCGTGACCTACCGTTTTGAAGGCCATTCGATGGGGGATCCCGAACGCTACCGCACCAAGGACGAGGTCGGCTCGTGGGAAGAAAACGATCCCATCGGAATCTTCCGAAAGTACTTTGCTCGACGAAAAGATCGCTGACGAAGCTGCGCTCAACAAGGTTGAGCTGCAGGTCGAGGAAGAAGTGCAGGAAGCTGTTCAGTTTGCCGAGGAGAGCCCTGATCCGACGTGGGAAGACCTGCTCGAAAGCGTTTACGTCGACGCCAACAGGGATGAATCATGACCGTCATTACCATGCGCGAGGCAATCTCGCAGGCCTTATGGGAGGAGATGGAGCGCGATGAGCGCGTCTTCATCATGGGCGAGGAAGTAGGCGTCTGGGGCGGCACGTATGCCGTAACCCGCGGCTTCTATGATCATTTTGGCGAGCGGCGCGTCCGCGATACGCCCATCGCCGAATCGGTGATCGTTGGCGCCGCGAACGGCGCGGCGATGGTCGGTTTGAGACCGATCGCCGAGTTGATGACGATTAATTTCGCCTTCACCGCCATGGACCAAATCGTGAACCAATCCGCCAAGCTGCGCAGCATGTTCGGGGGCCAATTTACCCTGCCGGTCGTCATCCGCGCCGTCGGCGGCGGTGGACGCCAGCTTGCAGCGACGCACTCCCAGACACCGGATGCCATCTTCGCGCACTTCCCGGGCTTGAAGGTGGTCTCACCAGGAACGCCACGTGACGCCAAGGGTTTGCTCAAATCAGCCATCCGGAGCGATGATCCGGTCCTCTTCATCGAGAACGCAACCCTCTACCAGGTCCGGGGCGAAGTCCCGGAAGAAGATTTCCTGGAACCGATCGGGGTGTCGAAGGTCCAACGCCAGGGTGATGCCGTCACACTGGTCACCTACTCGAAGATGCTGCAGCTTTCATTCCAGGCGGCCGAGGAGCTTGCTAAAGAGGGCATCGAAGTCGAGATCGTCGATCTTCGCACCCTCCGCCCGCTCGATATGGGCCCGGTCGTTGAATCCTTCAAACGAACCAACCGAGTTGTGCTGGCGGAGGAGGGCTGGCGGTCCTACGGCGTGATGGCCGAAATCGCCGCCCGGCTCTACGAGCAGGCTTTCGATTATCTCGATGCGCCGATCAAACGCGTCGCGCAGCGTGAAGTCCCGCTGCCCTACAACCATGCACTTGAGCAGCACGCGCTGCCGCAGATCGAGGACATCATCCGGGCTGTGAAAGAGGTGCTGTGATGGCCGACATCGTCAAGATGCCCAAGCTCGGCTTCGACATGGCCGAAGGCATGCTCGTCCGCTGGGTAGTGGGTGAAGGGGAAGCCGTCGAGACTGGACAGGTGCTGGCCGAGATCGAAACCGACAAGGCGACCGTTGAAGTCGAAGCGCCGGCGACCGGGATCGTGCGCAAGCACGTCGTCCAGGAGGGCACGAGCGTGCCGGTGGGCGTCGCCATTGCCGTCATCGGGGCTGAAGGGGAAGACCTCGACGGGCTGGACCTGGGTGCTGAGTCGCCCCCACCGCCATCAGCCACGGCTGAGGCGCCTGCGCCCGAACCAGAGGCAGGAATGGCGAAGCCCGAAGTACAGGCTCCCACGGTTGGAGACTTTCCAGGCGGGGTAAAGGCCTCACCCGTAGCACGACGCCTGGCCCAGGAGATGGGCATCGACCTGACCCGCGTCGAGGGAAGCGGACCCGGTGGCCGGGTTGTGAAGGCGGATGTCGAGGCGCAGGGCAGCACGGTCAAGTCAACGATCGGCCACCTCGGCCTATCAACCAGCGCCAACCCATGCCCCCCGCTCTACCGAACGTGTGCCGGTGAGCAAACTGCGGGCGATCATCGGGAAGCGGATGGCGCGGTCCAAGCAAGAACTGCCCCACTTTTACGTCACGACGGACGTCAATGCCGGGCCGGTGATGGAGGCCAGGGCTCAATTGAATAGTGCCCTGCCCGAGGACGAGAAGCTATCGGTGAACGATTTCATCGTGCGAGCGGCGGCCCTGGCCTTGCGCGAATTTCCGAACTTGAATGCCTCCCTGGATGGGGAGGCGATTGTACGGCACGGTGAGATCAACATCGGCATCGCCGTGGCGGTGGAACAAGGCTTGCTGACCGTGGTGGCCCGTGACGCGGATCAAAAGCCAATTCGGACGCTCTCGAGCGAGATACGGGCCATGGTAGAACGAACCCGCTCCGGCAAAGTCAGGCCGGAAGACGTCGAAGGCTCAACCTTCACCGTCTCCAACCTGGGCATGTTTGATGTCGACCATTTCATCGCCATCATCAATCCCCCGGAAGCCGCGATCCTTGCCATCGGCAGCGTGCGGGAAGAACCCGTCTATGAAGGCGCCAACCTGGTTCGCGGCCAGCGCATGAAGGTCACGCTCTCTGCCGACCACCGGGTGACCGATGGTGCAGAAGCCGCACGCTGGCTGCAGGTCTTCAAACGCTACTTCGAGCAGCCATTCCTGATGTTTATCTAGGCCGGAGCCAGCTACGTCTGCCATTTCGGGGATTGGCATTCTCATATAGGTTCTTGCTACAATTGACCCGATCCTGAACCCAAGGACCCGGTGTGGCTGAACTTTCACGCATCCTGATCGTCGATGACGAACCCGATACCGTGGGCTTGATCGAAATCACGCTCAGCCCGGCCGGCTACATGCTCGAATTCGGCCTACTCCGGCGCTCGAGGCGAAGCAAAAGATCAAGTCGGTGCCCTTTGATTTGCTCCTCTTGGACGTCATGATGCCCGAATCGAGTGGTTTCGACCTCGTGCAGGAGCTGCAAGCAGAGGGGTTGTACTTGCCGCCGTTCCTCTTCCTCACCGCGCGCGGCCGGCCGGAGGACATCGAAGCCGGCAACGCGCTCGGCGCGAAAGGCTACCTGGTGAAACCCGTCACCCGTGGCAAGCTCCTGGACGCGATCAAAGCCGCGATCTATGAGTCCGCCTAACCTCCCCGCAACCGCCGCAGACCAGCTTGCGCTGCTCTCAACCTACCTCGAGCAGCTCGATCCCTACCTGGTCTCGAAGGAGCTCTTCTGGCCGCTTGGGGGCATGCAGCAGCAGGCACCCAGGCTCACGCTCGGAAACCTGCTGCTCGCCTTGACAACCCTTGAAAGTGCAACCGCGAGCATGGATGTGCGCCAGCAAGCCCAGCTGCACAAACTCCAGACCCACTGGCATCAGGCACGAACCAAGATGGCTTCCGCCATCTCGGCCAAGGCCTTGAGAGAGATGGGCGCGCGCCTGAACCTGTGGCAGGGCTTCCTCACCGATCTCGATGAAGGCCAGGGAAAACGCTACTTGTATGCATCCGAAGTCCGCAACCGGGTTCTCTTTGCGCTGTTGACTGCGCTGCCCCTCGACGAAGAGGAGGTCAGCAGGTTAAAGGAGTCGATGCTGGGCGTGGACAACCGGCTGGCGGCTTATACGAAACCGGCTCCATTCCAGTGGGAAGAAGAGCTGCAAGCGGCATTCACCCGCGAGGCGTTTCCCTTCCTGTACCGCACCCTGCGCGCGTAGGCAACACGACGATGAAAAAATAACAAAGCGGCCAGCTCACGCTGGCCGCTCTCGTTTATTGGGACTGTTGACGCCCTACTTGGCGTAATCGACGGCGCGCGTCTCGCGGATGACTGTGACCTTGATCTGGCCAGGATACTGCATGCCTTCCTCGATCTTCTTCGCCACGGTCCGCGCCAGGCGGTTGGCTTCCAGATCGTCGATGTCCTCCGGGCGGACGATGACGCGGATTTCCCGGCCAGCCTGCAGCGCATAACTCTGGTTGACGCCTTCGAAGGAATTGGCGATCTCCTCCAGCGCCTTGATGCGCTTGATGTACTGCTCGAGGCTCTCGCGCCTCGCGCCAGGCCTGGCACCGCTGATGGCATCGGCTGATTCGACGATCACCGCTTCAACCGATTCTTGCTCCACCTCGTGGTGGTGCGCTTCAATCGTGTTCACGACGGCCGCGCTGACGCCGTACCGGCGGCAGAAATCCGCGCCCAGTGCGGCATGGGTGCCCTCGACCTCGTGGTCCATCGCCTTGCCCAGGTCGTGCAGCAGGCCACCCGCCTTGGATACCTCCACGTCCGCACCCAGTTCGGCGGCGATGACGCCGGCCAGCTGCGCCGTTTCCACCGCATGGGCGAGCTGGTTCTGACCATACGACGTGCGGAACTTGAGGCGGCCGAGCTTCTTCGTAATCTCCGGATGAAGGCCGGGCACACCGGCGTCGAAGGCCGCTTTTTCGCCTTCCTCCACGATCAGGTTCTCGACCTCTTTCTTCTGCTCCTCGATGATCTTCTCGATCTGGGCCGGGTGGATGCGCCCATCGAGCACGAGCTCTGCCATCGCCCGGCGAGCGATCTCGCGCCGGACTGAATCGAAGCTGGAGATGGTCACCGCTTCCGGGGTATCGTCGACGACCACGTCCACCCCGGCAGCCTGCTCAAAGGAGCGGATATTGCGTCCGTTGCGGCCGATGATGCGGCCCTTCATGTCGTCCGAGGGCAAGGGCACGACCGAGACGGTCACCTCGGCCACGTGATCCGAGGCGACACGCTGGATCGCATCGGCGACCAGCGTCGCGGGCCCGTTTCTCGCCCTCCATCTGTGCTTCTTCTTCGATCTGGCGGATGATGCGCACCATGTCGCCCCTGGCTTCCTTCTCAACTTCCTGCAGGAGCTGCGCGCGGGCTTCGTCCTGGGTCATGCTTGAGACACGCTCCAGTTCGAAGACAATCTCTTCATGCCGCTTGTCCAGCTCGTTGGACCGCTTGTCCAGGGCGCTCTGCTGCTTGCTGAGCACCTGGTCGCGCTTCTCGAGCTGATCGAAGCGCCGGTCGACATCGGCGCGCCGCTGCTGGATGCGTTCCTCCTCGCGGAGAGCTCCGCCCGCCGGCGCTTGAGCTCCTCCTCCGCATCGTCGCGGATCTTCAGAGCCTGGTCACGGGCTTTTAGCTCGATGTCCTTGGCCTCTGCCCGCGCTTCCTCGAGCAGGCGGTCGGCAACTGCCTGCCGGCTGCGCACATTGCGCTCGAGCTGAAGCTGGCGGAGAAAGTAACCGATTAACGCGCCTGCGCATAATGCGATGACGATACTAACGATGGTGGTGACGGTCACGTCATTACCTCACTTTCACCCTCGAATTGGAATCCATCTACGTTCAGCGCTTGCAGCAAGTCCTTGATGACGGTGTAGCTGAAACCCCGCCGCTCAAGGTAGCCGGATAAACGCCTGCGCGCCGTCTCCTGTGGGAGATGGCGGTAGCGGCGCCAACCACTCAAGGCTGCCTTGCGGGCGGCCGACATCTCGTCATAATCCTGCAAGGCCTCGTCGATGATTGCTTTGCTGACCCCTTTGCGGGTTAGCTCGAGCTGCAGCGCCCGGGCGCTGCGTGGTCGAAAACTCAAACGGTTTTCAACCCACGCCCTGGCGAATGCCTCATCATCGACAAGACCTGCCGGCACGAGCTGCTCCAAAGCCTTGTCCTGCGCTGGTTCCGGGACTCCCTTCCGGGCTAATTTTTCGCGAATTTCTTGCTCAGAGTGCGGTCGCCGGCTGAGCAATTGGAGCGCCCGCCGGTATGCACGCTGTCCTTCATCATCCTGGGATAATTGCGCGATCTCGCTCTCGGTCAGGTGCTGTCCCACTTGCAAGCCCGAGAGCAGGCTTGCCTCCAGGCTGAATCGATACTCACCGTCAACATAAACGCTGACCCGCGTCTTGTCCTTCTTCTGGACTTTGATCGCTGTTATCGCGCCCGGCAAGACAACCTCGTTCCTGAAATGCAAGAGCCGCGAACCATGATCACGGCCGCGGCTAAGGCAGGACGATGGGGATTCACTCCCCGTTGGAGATGTAGACCCCGAGACGGCTCACCCTTGAGTTCGGGTGAGTATGCCAGGTTTTCTTTTGCCTATGCCCAGGGTTCGGGCGATATCTTCAAGCTAATTCACCTACGATGTTCGTATTCTAATTTTTCCTGGTTTCTCGGTGTTATATCTCACGCTTGAGATCGTATCCAATGCCTTCGCCGCAAGATAAGTTGTTAACGAAATGCTCTCCCGCAGCGTACTCGTGAACAGTACGGACTTGCTTCAGTCTACTTCTTGCTCCTCGTCATATTCGCTGGCAGCCGGCGGTTTGCTGTCGCTCCGAACGGCTGCTTCGATTTCATCCGCCATCTCGGGGTTTTCCCTCAGGAACGCCTTGGCGTTCTCGCGTCCCTGCCCGAGCCGGGTCTCTCCATAATTATAGAACGAACCACGTTTATCAATGATATCTTTCTCTACGCCGAGGTCAAGAATATCCCCGGCTTTTGATATCCCTTCGTTATACATGATATCAAATTCGGCGACCTTGAATGGCGGGGCGACCTTGTTCTTCACCACCCGCACCCGCACCCGGTTCCCGACCACTTCCTGCCCGACCTTGATGCTCTCGATCCGGCGCACATCCAGCCGCACCGAGGCATAGAACTTCAAGGCCCGCCCGCCGGTCGTCGTCTCCGGGTTGCCAAACATCACGCCGATCTTCATCCGCAGCTGGTTCGTGAACACCACGGCCGTGTTCGTCTGCTTGATCGCCCCGCTCAGCTTGCGCAGCGCCTGGCTCATCAGCCGGGCCTGCATCCCCATCGTCGCATCCCCCATGTCGCCCTCGATCTCCGCCCGCGGCACCAGCGCCGCCACGCTGTCGATCACCACCACATCCACCGCACCGCTGCGCACCAGCGTCTCGGCGATCTCCAGCGCCTGCTCGCCTGTGTCCGGCTGCGAGATGTACAGCTCGTCCACGTTCACCCCGCAGCGTGCGGCGTAGGCCGGATCGAGCGCGTGTTCCATGTCGATGTAGGCGCACACCCCGCCCATGCGCTGCGCTTCGGCCACCAGGTGCTGGCAGAGCGTCGTCTTGCCCGAGGCTTCCGGACCGAAGATCTCGGTCACCCGGCCGCGCGGCAGCCCGCCCACGCCCAGCGCCAGGTCGAGCGCCAGTGAACCGGTGGGGATGGTCTCGACTTCCAGGTGGCGCGCTTCGCCCAGGCGCATGACGGCACCATCCCCAAATCGCTTCTTGATCTCAGTCACAGCGGATTCGAGTGCTTTTGTGCGTTCACCGGGCATAGGTCATTTCCTGGAAGGGCTGGAGGTTTTTTTGGCTTAATGGATGAAGTCTACCTGAGTTTAGAGGTCAAAGCAAGCGGTGCGGTTCTGGACGACCAACAGGAACGAAAAAGGCGGTGGGATGCTCCCACCGCCTGTAAAAGATCACCCCGCCATGCCGTGTGCGACGTGATTTTGAACCTGCTTTCGCAGGTGGAGCCTTACCAAGGTGATCCGCCTTGGCCGAAGCCTATCGCGTCACACCCAGGACATCAGGCCCCATTTGATTCGTGTTGGCTCAAAATCTCTTGCCGCATCACGCACACAGCAGGGTATGTCCTTGGTATACCACGATCACCCACGCTTGACAATGCTTCCACTATGATTTGGTTGAAACTTTAAGGTGCAGGTCCCTTAACTGGGCCTCATCGGCCGGTGAGGGCGCCCCGGCCATGACGTCGCGGGCAGCCTGGTTTTTCGGGAAAGCGATGACCTCGCGAATGTTCGGTTCATCTGCCAGGAGCATCACCAGCCGGTCAAGTCCCGAAGCGATGCCGCCGTGCGGTGGCGCACCGTACTCAAACGCCTCCAGCATGTGGCCGAATTGCTCGCGCGCCAATTCCATATCCTGCCCGATCAGCGGAAAGATCTTCTCCTGCAGCTCGCGGTTGTGGATGCGGATGCTGCCGCCGGCGACCTCGCTGCCGTTGAGGATCATGTCATACTGCGAACCGCGCACCGCGCCAGGATCCGTATCAAGCAGCTCGAGGTCCTCCGCCAACGGCATGGTGAATTGATGCTGGCTCGGATCCCAGCGCGCTTCTTCGGCATTCCAGGTCATGAGCGGGAAGTCGATCACCCAGCAAAAAGCCAAAACGTCCGGGTCACGCAACCCCAATCGATCCCCAAGGTGTTCTCGCAAGCGGCCCAGCGCATCGTAGACGACACCGGGCTTATCGGCGACGCAGAGCAGCAGGTCGCCCGCTTCGAGGCCCGCCCGGGCGCGCAGCTCAGCCAGCTTATCGGCCTCGAAGAACTTGGAGAAGGATGACCGCTCCTGCCCATCTTCCCCAACCGCCAGGTAGGCCAGCCCCTTCGCCCCAAACTGGGCGACAAAAGCCGTCAGTTCATCGATTTGCTTACGGCTGTAGTCGCCGCAGCCGCGGGCGTTGATCGCCCGCACCTGCCCCCCGTCGGCCACGACCTTCTCGAAGACCTGGAAACCACTGCCTGGCGCCAGGTCGGTCAGGTCGATCAGTTCCATCCCGAAGCGCAGGTCGGGGTTGTCCTTGCCGAAACGGTCCAGGGCCTCGGCGTAGGTCAGCCGGGGCCAGGGTGAGGCCAGCAGCCTCTTCTGCGGCACAAGTTCTGCGGCCATCTCGGTAAAGATGGGTTCCATCAGCTGCAGGATGTCTTCCCGCTCCACGAAGGACATCTCGACGTCGAGCTGGGTAAATTCCGGCTGCCGGTCGCCGCGCTGATCCTCATCCCGGAAGCAGCGGGCGATCTGGAAGTATTTCTCGACGCCGGCCACCATCAGGAGCTGCTTCAACTGCTGCGGCGACTGCGGCAGCGCGTAGAACTCGCCCGGGTAGAGCCTGGCCGGCACCAGGTAATCCCGGGCTCCCTCGGGCGTGGTCTTGAACAGGATCGGGGTCTCGATCTCCCAGAAACCGCGCTGGTCGAAGGCATCGCGGATGTACTTGATCACCCGGTGGCGGAAGCCGAGGTTGCGCTGCAAACGCTCTCGGCGCAGGTCGAGGTAGCGGTATTTCAAGCGCACCATCTCGTCGACGAAGGTTTCTTCGTTGATGGTGAAGGGCGGTGTCTTGGCCGGGTTGAGCACGGTCAATCGTTCGACGTCAATTTCAACCTCGCCCGTTGCCAGGTCGGGATTTTCCATCCCCTCCGGCCGGCGCCGGACGCGGCCCTCGACCTGGATTACCCACTCGTTGCGGACATCGGCCGCCGCAGCATGCGCTTCTGGAGCCTGTTCAGGGTTGGCGACGACCTGTGCCACGCCTGTCCGGTCCCTGAGATCCAGGAAGGTTACCCCCCCATGGTCCCGCCGACGGTCGACCCATCCAGCCAGGGTGACCTGCTCTCCCACGAGCGCAGCGCTTATCTCCCCACAGGAATGCGTTTTTTGCATCGTGCCTCCTCCCCCTGAAAAAGATACGCCGCCCGTTTCATTTGCTCTCGGGCGGCGGGTGTGTCCGTCTCGTGCTGCTCACGCAGGCGCGCAGGCTCCCACCAGTGTTGCCCGGGGATTAGCGTCCTGCTTGTCAATCTGACTCTGCATCAAGAGCATACTGGATCGATTATAGCATCGGGCCTCTCGCCGGGTCAACGCGAGTGGGCTGCGAAACACCAGGCATCCAATTTATACGGCTCGCGCCATGATTAAATCATCCTGCTCGTCTCGCCCAAGCATGAATTTCTTCACGCCAACTTTCCTGAACCCCCACTTTACATAGAACCGGATCGCCCGCTCGTTCTTCTCCCACACACCAAGCCACAGCGTGGCACGACCGATCCTTTTCGCCTCCTCCAGACACGCCTGCATTAATTGAGATCCGTACCCCATTCCAATGGCTTGTTCAATGACATAAAAACGGACGAGCTCGATGGGGGCTTCGCCTGATACAGAGTCCGGTGGAACGCCTTCTTTCAACATGGCATACCCTGTTAACTCCCCGCCATCAAATCCCAGCAAGAAGATTGAAGACTCATCGTCGATCTGGGATTTGACCGTCTCCAGGTTGAAATTGGCAGCAAGGTAATCCTGCATGTCTTCGGGGGAGTTATCAGGGCCAAATGCTGCCTTGAAGGTTTCGGCGCCGATTCGGGCAATTGCACTTACATCCGCTGGTGTTGCTCTTCGAAATGAGAGAGCCTGGTTCATATTCCTGGCCTTTAACTAAGTACACTGTAGGAGCGCCGTCCTCATTCTGCTCGCCACGGGGCATGAAGGACGCCCACCTGCTCGATCGATCGGGTATTCCCCTGGAAAATGGACGAGCTGCGGCAGGGGAGCAGACACTTCCAGGAATTGCCTGGCGCCAGCCAAGACGCGATCGATATCCGCTAGACCGTAGTTCTGTCCATCGGCAACCCAGGTCCGGCAAGGGCTTGCTAAGGCATCAATCGCCGCAGGTCATCGAGCGTGTCAACGTCCATCGAAGCCGTTTCGTCCCAGGGAAGTTCACGAACTTGAAACGTATCGAAGATCGCCCGCCCGCCGCGGTCACCCTGAATTTGCTGGAGCGCCGGAAAGGTCGTCAGATCGAATAATACGGGGTTCCCCCGCCGACCATCCACGATTGGAGCGACGATCGGACCCAGGGTCCGCTGGTGTTCATGGATCAGAGCATTCACCAGCGCGGGTTCGATCAACGGCATGTCGCCCAGCAGGAAGACGACGCCCTCCACCTGCTCTGGCAAGACCTCGAGCGCCAGCCGCAGCGAGCCCGCCTGCCCCTCCCGCCAGGCCTCGTTCACGGCGATCCTGACCGGCATGTCGGCTAAGACCCGCTCGACCTCACCCTGCTGCGCTCCCACGACCACCAAGACCTGGTCCAATTCGCATCGGACCGCGGTTCGCACCGCATGCCGGATGAGCGCTTCCCCGCGCCAGTGCTCGAGCAGCTTCTGCTGGCCAAACCGCTCCGACCCGCCTGCGGCGAGAATGACACCGGCGATCCGGCCGTGGACTTCTTGAACGGGCTCGGCCGATTGCAGCTCGGCGAGCAGGATGGATTGAAACCCAGCCGTGGACAACAGGCCGGCCGCGATCTCCCGGCCGCTCGCCAGCTCGGACAGCGTGCTGACCTTGTTCACCAGGCAGCGTAATGCAACTCCCGGGTTGGATCGATTTCATGCCCCGCACGCACGTCCCCCAGCAAGCGAACAATCGGCACCGGCGGTAATCTCCTGGCCTGGTTCGAGCCCGAGAATGGGACCAGCCAGTTCTGGACGATGGACCGTGTCTCGCCCATCGGCGCGCCCACGGCATCGATCGCACATAGTACAACGACCTGGTTGGCGAAGGACGGAATGGCCGGTTCGTGCGCGGCTGGTGCTTTCAGCGAGCGTCCGCGCGCGCCATCCGCTTCGACCAGCATGACCCCGGAGGCAGCCTGAACGGCTTCAAATGCGCGTTGCAAGTCATCTTCTCGCAGGCGAGGTCCATTTCTCGTCCTGGTTACAACCCGGCGGTGAGCAGGACGGATCCACCCGTCTCGAGCCTGGCCTTCAGCTCTTCCCCCCAGGATGGATCAAGCGTCGATAGATGAGTGCTGGCCAGGGAAGACTTGGGCCCTGGCCAGCCTGGTGGTGGTCGAAACCAGGACCGGCGTCGTGGCCTGCAGTTCCCCAACCAGGCTCGCGATGGCACTCGACTTCCCGCCCGCACCAACGAAAGCAAGCGCGTCGCCAGGTTTTACGCGCAGGCTATCCTTCAGAAGCATGAAAGCTCGCCCATTGAGAACGGATCCTGGGTTGGCTGAGCAGCGCTTCCAGCACACCGCCCGCCACGGCCAAAGCCTTATCGGAAACCTGGAAAGCATAATCCGGGATGGCACGCGGGTCGAGGTCTCCGACTTTGTCCCCGGCTTTTACATGGGCGCCATCGTGGATGAGGCCCCGCAGGACGCCGTGGAAAGGCGCCAGGATGGCCTGGCCCTCGACCTCCGCGATCGCTGCACCCGCATCAAGAATGGTGCCGATGGGGACGCCTCCCGACAACACGCCGCTCCTGGGGGCGCGCAGGACGCGCTCCGCATCGAAGCCGCGCACTGATTCGGGAACGCCTGTGTCCGCCTCGGCGCTCCCCTCCCAGAGGACGCGGCCCAGGGCATGCCCACGGTTGGTTTCCACGACAGCATCGCAATCCTGGCCGGCCGTAAATCCAGGTCCGAGACCGATGAGGAAAAGCTCTCGCCGGGAGGTCTGCGCTGGTCGTTTCCGCATTCGGGCATCGACAACCGCCAGGAACGCAAGCTGGTCCTGGATGGCACCCTCCGGGTCGACGAGCACGGGGACGATCCCCGAAGCAAGCTTCGCCCGTGCTTCTTTCACAGAAGTGACGCGGTCTGCCCGCACGCCTTCAATGCTGATCGAGCCGCGGTATATCGCCTCGGCGAAGGAGACCTCACGCCGGATGGCAAGCGGCTGCTCGAGTTCGGTTATGACGGTCTCGAATCCGGAACGCCAGAGCCGGAGGGCGACGCCCGATGCCAGATCACCCCCGCCCCGGATGAGAACGTGTGCAGCGGAGGCTCCCATCACCCATCCAGGGCGCCCATGCCCCGCAAGATGCGCTCGGGGAGGAGCGGGAATTCATCGAACCAGACCCCGGTTGCATCCTTCACGGCAGCCGTGATCGCCGGGGCAAGCGGAATGTAGGGCATCTCCGCCATGCCGCGCGCGCCCCATGGGCCGAGCGGGTCCGCATGCTCGAGGATGACCGATTGAACCCGGTCGGGCACATCCAGGATGGTCGGGATGAGGTAGGTCGACAGCTCACCGGTCTGGACGTAACCCCCTTCCTGCTGAAAATTCTCGAGCATCACGTAGCCGGCAGCCTGGACGACCGCCCCTTCGATCTGGCCTTCAACCTGGCTTGGGTTGATGGCTTTCCCGACGTCGTTGGCAGAGATGACGTCCAGCAATCGCACCTGACCGGTCTCCATGTCGACCTCAACCATGACCACCTGGGCGACGTAACCGTACGCAAAGTTCGGGATCGCTCGCGCCCGTGGTCGGGATCCAGCGCCGTTGTGCGTGGCGGCTTGTACTGGTACGTGGCGATGGCAGGCCGTTCCTCGGCCCTCCACTTCTCGAGCGCAGCCTCGGCTGCGCCGCGAATCGAATTGCCCGTCATGAACGTCAGCCGCGAGGCGGAGGCTGAGCCGGAATCCCCGGTATGGGCCGTGTCGGACACGACCAGCTCCACCTTTTCGATGGGGACGCCAAGCGCGTCAGCCGTCATCTGCGCCATGACGGTATGCGCGCCCTGCCCCACGTCCGCGCCGGCATGGTGCAGGACGGCGCGCTCGATCTCGGCCCCACCATGAAGCTCGATTTCTGCCGTGCACTGTTCGGGTGCGCCAAACGAAAACCCGACATTCTTGAAACCGCACGCGAAACCCACGCCACGCCGCAGCGTCGATCCTGGTTCCACCTCGTCGCTGGATTCCCTTTGCCAGCCCGAATCCGACTGGGACCAGCCACCGCGCACGGCGGCGGCCTCGATCGTCTCCGCCATGCTGACGCCCTTCGGGATGGGCGATCCCACGCTTAGCAGCGAGCCTTCCCGCACGACATTTCGCAGCCGGATTTCAACCGGGTCGAGCCCCAGCGCTTCCGCCAGCTTGTTCATCTGGGCCTCGGCTGCGAAGGCGCCCTGTGGTCCTCCGAAGCCCCGGAAGGCCCCACCCGGGATGTGGTTGGTGTAGACCGAATACGCGTCGACGTGCACGTTGGGGATCTCGTAAGGGCCGGTGCACATCAAGGTCGCGTTGCCCAGCACCTTGGTCGAGGTATAGGCGTACGCACCCCCATCCTGGATCACTTCCATCCTGGCGGCGGTGAGCTTGCCCTCCTTCGTCGCGCCCCAGCGGGCGCGCAGGATGAAGGGGTGTCGCTTGTGGTGACCGAAGATCAACTCTGCCCGCGACCAGATAATCTTGACCGGGCGCGGGTGGCCCTGCTCGTGCAATCGCAGCGCCGCCAGCCCAAGCACGATCTGGACCGACATGTCTTCCCGTCCCCCGAAGGCGCCGCCGATCGCCGGGTAGATGACGCGCACCTTCTCGCGCGGCAGGCCCAGGGAATGCGCGATTTGTTCCTGATCCTCGTGCGTCCACTGCCCGGCGACCTCTACCGTCACCCGTCCCTGTTCATCGATGTAGGCCATCCCGGCTTCCGGCTGCAGGTAGGCATGCTCCTGCGCCGGCGTGCGGTATTCGCCCTCGATGATGACATCCGCAGCGGCAAAACCCGGCGTCGATATCGCCCCGGCGGATGCGGTTGTGGCTGAAGATGTTGCTCTCGCGGTCGGGGTGAACCAGCGGGCTTCCCTGTTCTGCATCGCCTCCAGTGGATCGAGCACGACCGGCAGGTCTTCATAGTCAACCTCGATCAGCTTTGCAGCCTTGCTGGCGACGGCCTCCGTTTCGGCAACAACCACCGCAACCTGATCGCCGACGAACCTGACGTGGTCGGCAAAGGGCTTCTTCGATCCCGGCCCGCAAAGGACGGGCTGATCGGGCATGATCAATCCGTATTCGTTGTTGGGAACATCCTTCGCCGTCAGGACCAGCAGCACGCCGGGGACTGCTTCTGCCCTTGAGACATCCAGCCTACGAATGCGGGCATGCGGACGGCCAGCAAACACGATCTTCATGTGTGCCTGGCCGGGGCGGTTCAAATCGCCCGGGTAGAGCGTTTCCCCGCGCACCTTGCCGACGCATCCAGGCGTTCATGGGAGGTTCCGATCGAGGCCATTACATGACTCCTTCTACAAGGATAGTACGCAGTGCACGCCTCCGCGTCACATCCTATCTCAGCCCTGGCTGCTTGAGGTGCTCGCGCTCGAAGATGCGGCGCAGGATCGAGACGCTGGTGGCGTAGGTGGGATCCATGCCGAAGTACGATAGCGCGCCGGCGCCGAGGTTGCGTCCCTTGCCCAGCGGCGTGTCCGAGGCGTAATGGATCAGCCCCAGGTCAAACGGCAGGCCATGCAGGTTCACGATTTCATCCTGCGGGTAGCGCTTCGGCCGCACCGTCTCGTACACCGCCGAGAGGTATGGGCCGGCCTCCATCTCGATGTCCGTATAACCCTCACGGTAGAAGACATCCATGTACCTCGGTGTCTGCAGGAACGTCCCGCGCACGCTGACGGCCTTCTGGTTGTCCATCACCGTCCCGTACACCAGGTCATCCCGCACCTCACCGGCGCTGAAGGCATTCTCGAAGAGGTACGTATTCTGCGAATGTTCATCGTGCACGACCGAAGGGATCATCACATCACCGATGACCCCGTTGAGCGTGGCGGCCTTGCCCATGATGTAGACGCCACGCAGTTCGGCAAACCGGGTGGCGAGATAGGAGAGGATGAGGTACGCCCCGTTGCCAAGCGGGTAATCGATGTTCACGATGAGTGCGTTCGATGCCTGCAAGCGCTCCAGGTCCGGGCGCTGCAAACGCGGATCCATCCAATCCGGGCGGAGTGCGTTCAGTTCGGCAATCTGCACCTGAACGTCGAAACCATACTCGCTCTGGACGCGCAGCACGCCAATCTCGCGTTCGGCCAGCCTGCGTTGTTCGCCGAGCGCCATGCCAGCCGGTGTGCGAACGTATTTCTTTAAAACGTAGTAGAGGAAGTTCTCCCGGCTCGATGGCACTTCCTCCGCTTCTATGTCCATCCATTCCGCCCGAAGTTCGCTGCACTCCGGCTGCTCGAGGAACCGCAGCAGTTCCGCTTCGTTCCGGAGCGCGAACCCGGTCAGCAGGTTGATCATGCTGTGGGCATTGCTCGAGACGAAGTAGACCGGTCTTCCCAGCAGGTCGGGCTTTTCCACCTCCACCCTATCCCACCACAGCTGCGTCGCCCGGCGGTAATCGCGCAGGGTTCCCCGCAGCAAGCGGATGCGCAGGTCCTTGCGCTCCCGCCCGATCGATCGCAGCACCTCCCAGAAGTCCTGTCCCCACACGTCACGCAGGCGCAGCAGGTCGTCCAGGTCGACCCCGATCCCGCGGGCGAAGACCGCCATGCCTTCCTCGGTTTCTAGCGGGTTCTGCAGGAACTCCTGGACCTGCTCACCCTGGAGCAGGCGGTGGATCTTGTTCCATTCAATCTGGAACGCGGTCAGGAGCGGGACGATGTCATCGATATCTGACCGGCTGGCGACATAGCAAGCCAGGGTGTCGCTTGCCATCATAGAAGCAGCGCCGGCGCCTGGCCCTAGCGACAGCGGGCGTCCACGCCTCCATGTCGCCGATGCCCTTTTCGAGGAACACCTCCTGGCTCTGGCCCAGGACAACGCTGTTGACCTGCACGATGCAGGCGGGCAAGCGCAGCGAGGAGTAGATCAGGGCCGACATATCCGGGCTGGTCGAGCGCGCATCTGGGTGCAGGCTCGATCCCATGTTGGCATGCACCTCCTCCAGGGAGCGCACGCGCACGTCCGCGGTCGAACGGAGGAGAGAGTAGTAGGTCCGCATGTAAAGCTCGACTTCCTCGGACCCGGTGCGTGGCACTCGACGATCCATCGCTACGCCTTGCGGCGTTTCTCCTTGCGCCGGCGTTTGCGCGGCACAGGCGCGTCGATCTCGCGCGGCTTGATGGGGAAGAAGATGGCGTAGACGAGCGCCATCAGACCGTACGCTGCGAGCATGAACAGAATGCCCATGACGATCCGCACGAGCACGCCCTGGTCAAACCAGCTCTCGAATGAATTGAGGAAGGGCGGCAGGTCGGGCGCCAGCACGCCGCGCGGCAGGTAAATCCACCCATTCATCGCGTTCGCTTGCAGGAACCAGCCTGTAAACCAGTATCCCAGCAGCAGGAAGAGCGAGATGATCAAGCAGCCCAATCCCCGCAGCATAGGTGGGATGCGCTCGCGTTCCTCGCGCTCCTTGTCCAGCTTGCGGTAGCGGTAGGTATCACGTCCCATCTTGACCTCCTGCGCGAAGACGAATGCGCGCTCCTATCATAGCTGGGAACCGCGTCGGACGGTTCCCACGCCGGCAACGTATGTGCTCACTCACGCGCCAGCTGTGCCGCTCGCTCGACAGCGGAGACAATCTTGTAATACCCGGTGCACCGGCACAGGTTGCCAGTCAGCGCCTGCTGGATCTCGTCCAAATCGGGGTCTGGGCGTTCATCCAGCAGCATCGCAGCGGACATGATGAACCCCGGGGTGCAGTATCCACACTGCACTGCATCCTCTTCGACGAAGCCCTGTTGGACAGGGTGGAGCACCTCACCCGAGGCCAGGCCTTCAATCGTGACGATCTCCGCCTTGTGCGCACGGGGGGCTGGCACCATGCAGGCCATCACAGCCACGCCGTCGAGGTAGACGGTACACGCCCCGCATTCCCCTTCGGCACAGCCTTCCTTCGTACCGATCAACCCTGCCTGCTCGCGCAGCAGCCTGAGCAGCGTGGTTTCGTGGCCAGCTTCGAAGTTGTAAGGGACACCGTTGATCGTCGTTTCGATGGTCCCGGGGTGCTCGAAGGGCCCCAGCTTTGGTGCGTCAGACCTGTACGGGCCCGGTCCCCAGAGCAGCACCGGGTTCTCGGGGATAACCCGCACGCTCTACGCCATCGGCGAGCTGCCGCAGCGCCTTGCGCGTCCCGCGCCGCACCATCTCCCGCCTGTAGCTGGCCGATCCACGCAGGTCATCGATGGGGCTGGCAGTCGCGGCCGCCAGGGCAGCCGCCTCGGTCAATCGTCGCCTCTGAAAGGTTCTTCCCGGCCAGGAACGCCTCGGCCTCCTGGGCGTGGAGAATGACAGGGGCTACCGAGCCAAGTGCGATGGAGGCTTTCGACACCTGCTGCCCGTCGAATTCGAGCACGATGGCGACGTTGACGACCGAGATCGCCTGTGCTCTTCGCAGGCCAAGTTTGAAAAAAGTCGACCTGGCCGAACGTCGGCGGCAGCGGGAAGCGGATGTCGCTGACGAGCTCATCGTGCCTCTAGGATTGTCTTCCGTACGCCGGTATAGAAATCCTTCAGCGCGACCACGCGCCTACCAGCTGCTGGAGGCCAGTTCGAGCTCGGCTCCAAGCGCCATGAGCGGGCTGATGGAATCGTTCGCCGGGGAAGCCGTGACCAGGTTGCCCACCACCGTCCCCCGGTTGCGGATCTGTGGAGCCCCGACCTCCCAGCAGGCTCGAGCCAGCGCAAAGGCTCGCTCCTGGAGCAGGTTTGACGCGGCACAATGGTTATGGGTTACCAGCGGTCCGAGGTGGACCCATCCCGCTTCGTCTTCGTGGATTTCTGCAAGCCCCGGGATGCGGGTGATATCAATCAGGATTTCGACCTGGGGACGCAGCCCGCGCTCGAGCTCCAGGATTAGGTCCGTGGCACCTGCCACGATGCGCGCTTTCGCTCCGTGCTCTTGAGCAGTTCAAGCGCCTGATCGAGGTCGCTGGGGGTGAAGTATTTTTTCCACATGCTCGTGTACAGCTTCCTTTCACCTAAGGCTTCGGGGAATGCCCCATGCTCTCGCCGCTGCCTCTGCGCAGGAGCATGATAATCTCAGCCATGATGCTCACGGCGATCTCCTCCGGCGTCTCGGCATTTAATTCTAATCCGGTTGGAGAATGAACACGGGCCAGGCGCTCCTCGTTCACCCCCTGTTCAAGCAAGGCCTGGTACGTCGTCTCCCACCGCCGCCGCGAGCCGATCACGCCGAGATATGCGGCTTCTGAATCGAGCAAGGCCGGCAGCCCTTCCACATCGATCGTCACCCCGCGTGTCGTCAGCACGATGAAGGTGTTCTGCGAAATTTCAAGCTGCTCCGGGATGTCAGCCATCGGGCAGTTGAGGTAACCGTCAGCATCCGGGATATTGTCGCTGTTCGCAAATTCCTGCCTGTCATCGCTTACGACAACCCGGAATCCGAGCCATCCAGCAAGGTGGGCGAGTGCTTTGCCTACATGCCCGGCACCGACGATCAAGACCGTCCTTCCTGCTTGCAAGGGCTCCACGAACACCTCCATCTCACCGCCGCACACGCCGACATCACCCTGCTCCGGATCCCGGAATTCGTAGGTCAGGCGGCGTGGTTTTCCATCGGCCAGCGCTTCCCGGGCAGCCTTGACGACCTCATCCTCAAATTGACCGCCACCGATCGTGCCCTCGCTTCGACCATCCGGGTAGACGATCATCTTGCTCCCGGTATGGCGCGGGACGGATCCCTGGACGCGGATCACGGTCACCAGGACCGCCGCCTCACCCCTGGCTTCGATCGCTGCCAGGCTGCGGTAGATGCTCATCAGCCCTCCAGCAAAGCCAGGACTGCTGGCAAGAGCTGTTTCTTGCGTGAGACGACACCCCGGGCTTCGAAGCATCTCGCTCGACAGCCGCTTGTAGGGAAGTTCGTCCAGCTCAGGCGGCGCGGATTTAAGCAGGATCCGGCTCGATCCATCGACGATATCGGTGACCATGAGCAGCGAGAACTGCAGGTTTTTCTGCTTGAGCAGCGTCGCCCAACGCTTCGTCCAGGGCGTGCAAGCTTGTCCTCCAGCTCAACCAGGTCGGTCACCTCGACCTGGGCGATGCCAAAGCGGAACTCGCCCGATTCATAGATCTTCAGGTCGCTGTTGACGATGCTTTCCGGCTCGCGCGTGCGCAAGCCCGCCCCGATCTCGAGCAGGGCTTTGCCGAAGGATTCGACGCTCTCACCTTCCAATGGGGATCCAGGCAACGAAGCTCCAGCGAGCGAGCCGTTCTGCAGCCCGGTGGTCGCGGGCGGTCGTCGTCGGCGAGGTCAGGAGCAGCGTATCCGACAGCACCCCCGCCAGCAGCAGACCGGCAAGTTCCGGAGGCGGCCGCATGCCGTCGTCCTCGATCCTTTCCGACACCAAGGTGCTGGTGCTCCCTACCGGATCGACCCGGAAACGGATCGGGAGCCGGGTGGGCGGGTTGCTCAAGCGGTGGTGGTCCAGCACTTCGAGCAAATCGGCTTCATCGAGCGAGCCGACCGATTGGCCGATCTCGTTGTGGTCGACGAGGATGAGCTTCATCCGGGGCGGGTTGAGCAGGTCGCGCTGGCTGCACACGCCGATGATACCGTCCGTCCTCATCGACGACGAAGAAGTCGTTCCGCTCGCCGCGCAGGATGCGCGGCAACGCATCGCGGATGCGTGAATTGGCCTTGAAGCGGGGCACTTCCGTATCCGCCGCATCTCCACTGGGGATCTCAAACACCTCGGCCAACGGCATCTTCTGCCGCTCAGGATGCGACCCGAGCCATTGGCTGAGCGAGCGGAACAGGCTGAAGCCGGTGATCAAACCATACGGCTTGCCATCGGCGCTGACGACCGGGGCCACGGTCCCGGTCCGGTTGGCGATCGCCCAGGCTTCGCTCAAAGGACGATCGGGGGTGACGCTGTCGAAGGGGCGGCTGACGGCCTCGAAGTGCGGCGAGGCATCGGCCAGCAGCTCCGGCGGCTTCCACCTCGAGCCGCTTGAGCACCCAGGCCGTCTGCTCGTTGATCGGACCCGGCCCGGATGGGAACGACCTGGTCCTCGCCTTGCTCGTTCCGGAACCAGGCGTACCCCATCGCCGATGCGATCGCATCCGTATCCGGGTTCACGTGTCCAACGACGTAGATCAAATCCACCTCACGCAGCCGGACAAGCCGGCTGCCACCCTAACCTGCAGCTCTGCTTCAGCGCTTGCCAGACACGCTCGGGGGTGACCGGGGCTGTCAAGCACATCTGCGCCGCAGGCATCCAGCACGGCATTGCCCACGGCCGGCGCGACCCCATCCATCGGGATCTCCGCCACAGCCTTCACCCCGAAGGGATGGGAGGGCTCAAACGTCTCTATGAATATCGTCTCCAGCTCCGGCATCTCGTGCGCGGCGAAGATATGGTAGTCGCGGAAATCGACTTCGCGCGGCCGTCCGGCCTCGTCGTAGAGCATCTCCTCACAGACCGCATATCCCAGCGCCTGTGTCATCCCGCCCTCAACCTGGCCGGAAGCCGTGAGCGGGTTGACGATGACGCCGGCATCGACCGCCATCACCAGCCGGTCGACACGGACCTGGCCGGTCTCGATATCGACCGTCACCTCGGCAAATTGGGCGGCGAAGGGTGGCGGTGAGACCGGCGAGACGTACGAACCCACCCCCATGATTTGTTCTTGATCCTCGTGGTGGAGGGCATTGAGTGCCACCTCCGCCAGGGTGACCGAGCGCCCATCGGGAGACCAGGCCCGCCGGTCACGCAGCTGGATCTCCTCTTCCGGCACGCTGCCGCCCTCTTTCGACAGCATCTTCGCCGCCCGGCGCCGGATCTGGGAGGCGACTTCCTGGGCTGCCCGGACCACCGCCGCGCCGGAGATGTACGTCGTGCTCGATGCATACGCCCCTTTATCGAAGGGCGTGAAATCGGTATCGGAGGAATAGGTGATGACGTCCTCCACGCGCACCCCAAGCACCTCGGCAGCCTGCTGGGCCAGGACGGTATCCGAGCCGGTCCCCAGGTCGGTCGCCCCGACCAGCAAGTTGAAGGAGCCATCATCGTTGATCTTGAGGCTCGCCCCGCCCATATCCAGGTAGGGGATGGCCGTGCCCTGCATGACCATCGCCACGCCGATCCCCCGCCGCAGGTACGGCTTGCCCGGGACCTGGCGCCAGGACTGGCTGGGGTACTTTTCCTCCCAGCCGATCGCCCGCATCCCGGCCTTGACGCAGTCCTCCAGCCCGTTGGTCTGGATCGTCTCTGGCCGCGGTTCCCGGCCCTCGGACCAGGCCGTGCTGAACGGGTGCAGCTCACCCGAGCGGAGCGTATTCTTCAAGCGGAATGCGATCGGATCCAGGCCAAGGGCGCGGGCGATGCGCTCCATATGTCGCTCGACCGGCCAGTATCCCTGGGGCACGCCGTACCCGCGGTAGGCGCCGGAGGGCGGCGTGTTGGTGTAGACGACATCGGCATAGAAGCGGATGTTGGGTGAGGCCCGGTAAGGTCCATCGCCGACATACAGCGCCATCGCCTTGTGGCCCGTGTTCCCGGTGACGGTCAGCGCATGGCAGCCGTAGGCGCCCGTATCGCTCAAGGCGTGCATCTCGTTGGCGGTGATGGTGCCATCCGCTTTCACCCCGGTTTTCATCGTCAGCTTCATCGGGTGCCGTGAGCGGGAGGCGTAGAACTCCTCGGCGCGTGTGTACTCGTGGCGGACCGGCCGGCCGGTCGCAATTGTCAGGTGAGCGGCTACATCCTCGATCAGGACTTCCTGTTTTCCGCCAAAACCGCCGCCGATGCGCGGCTTGATGACGCGGATGCGTTTTTCCGGCAGCTTCAGCACCGGCGCCAGGATGCGCCGCACATGGAAGGGGACCTGCGTGCTGGTCCGGATGACCAGCCGGTCGTCCTCGTCCCAATAGGTAACCACGACATGCGGCTCGATATGCGCCTGCTGCACCTTGGGCACCTCGTAGGTGGCCTCGAAAACCTGGTCCGCCTCTTCGAAGCCACGCTCGACATCCCCGATATCGATCCTGATCTCGGCCGCCAAGTTGCGGGCGGGTCCGAATCGGCGAAGTTTACAAACTCCGCTTCATCATGGATGCGCACGGCATCCGGCGACAATGCCTGCTCCGGGTCGAGGATGGCTGGCAGCGGCTCGTACTCCACCTCGATCAGGGACAGGGCTTGCTCGGCGATGGCCTCACTCTCCGCAGCGACGAACGCCACCCGGTCCCCTACAAAGCGCACCTTGTTGTCGAGCGAAAAGGTATCAAGGGGGCCGGGGATGGGATCGGACTGCCCGGCCGTGGAGTACACCACGCGCGGGATGTCCTCCCAGGTGAGCACTGCCGCCACACCAGGCAGCTCCCTGGCCCGGGACGCGTCAATGCGCTTGATGCGAGCGTGCGCATGCGGGCTGTGGAGCACCTTGGCATGCAGCATCCCGCGCATCTCGACATCTGCCGTAAAAGCCGGCTTGCCCTGGACGAGCTTAACGCGTCGACCTTTGGCTCCGGGTGTCCGATCGTCGTCCGGCTGCTTGTGGCTTGGCGAAACCTTGATTTTCGGCATGACCGCAACCTGGAGCACCCCTCCACCAGCCGGCTGGATCTCTCCCGGGACCACTGTCATCCGCCGGCGGGCCGAACAGGTCCGGAGGAGCAGGCAAGCGGCCTTCAATCGGATCCACCGCTTCCCCGCGCATGACTGCGTGCCGCGCGCAGGATGGCCTGCACCGGTTTCAGGTAGCCCGTGCACCTGCACAAGACCCCCGAAAGGGCTTCGCGAACCTGTGCCTCGGTCGGATTGGGTTCCTGTGCCAGCAGCGAGCTCGCCGCCAGGATCATCGCCGGGGTGCAGTAGCCGCACTGGATCGCACCGGTCTCGACGAAGGCTTGCTGCAGCGGATGCAGCCCGGCACTTGGCTTCCAGCCCGGATGCGGTTGTTCGCCCATGGCTTCCACGGTTTCGATCGATTTTCCGTCAGCTTGCACGGCAAGCATGACGCAGGTATTGACCGGTTGGCCATCCAGCAGGATGGTGCATGCGCCGCACTCGCCCGTTTCACAGCCATGTTTTACGCTGAACAGGCCGAACGTCTCCCTCAGCGTTTCAAGCAGTCGTCGCCTGCGGTCGATACTTCGAGCTCGACCTGGTCGCCGTTCAATTGAAAGCTTATGTGGGTCATGCCTGCACCTCGCGCACCAACCGTTCGACCAACACAGCCGCAGCGTGAGCCCGGTAGTCCGCGCTGGCAAAGGCATCGCCCGCGTCCTGGAAGGCACGCTCTACCTCTGACCTCACGGCGGTCATCTCTTTGCCATCGTTCACAGTTGCCTCTGCAGCAAGCAGTCGCAGCGGGTGAGCGCCGAAACCCTCCTGCCGCCAGCCTGATCGCCCCTTCCGTCGTTCGCGCTGCGCTCACGCAGACAATGGGCTGGTCCATCGGCGTCCGTGCGACCTGGGAGTATGCCAACCTTTCCACCAGGCTTATCTCAAGGCTCGTGATCAGGTAGGGCGCCTCCAGCCCCGCTCGCTGTGGAAGAAATTCGTCAAGCGCCATCCTTCTCTTGCCGGGTTCGAGCGAGACGACCCCGTCCAGGACGAGGAGCGTCGTCAACAGCGGCGATCGTCCGTCAGCCGCGACCAGCGTACCGGCCACGGTTGCCGCATTGCGCAGATTCCATCCCACCTCATGGCGGATGCTTTCGATCAATGCATCGGGAAGCTTTCCTGCCTGTTCGAGCATGCCCTGCAAGGTCAGAGTCGCTCCCAGGGTAACCACTCCGCCCTTGGCCGTAAAGGTATCCAGCGCAAGATCGCGCAGATCCAGGACCGCTGCCAGGGAAGCTCGGTCCGGCGCGAGCGTCGTTCCTCCGCCGAGAGGCGAGGCCTTCATCAAGCAGGGCTATCGCTTCTTCCATATTCTTGGGACGCAGGTATTTCATCAGGAATGTCTCCCATCCTCGCTATTCATCCGGGTACACCCTCCAGCCCAGCGCAGCGCAGCCGCCCGGCATCACCGCCGGTCTCAGCGTACGCGGCGAGCAGCGCATCGGCCTCTGCCGCGACCGTCCCATCTGGCAGGAGCAGCTCGCCATGGGCAACCTTCATCCCTCCCCGATCCTTACGCAGCTCGCCGCTCAAGGCGCAGGGGGGTATTCGTGGGAACAGGGGAACGGTAGCGCACTTCGAGCTTGGCCGTCAGGTAGAAATGCTCGTGGTCGCCGTACATCGCCGCCCGGCCCACGATTTCATCCAGCATGGAGGCGATGATGCCGCCATGAACGATGCCAGGATAACCTTCGAAATGCCCGGGTATGTTGATCTCCTGAAACGACCTCCCCACCGGGGTAGTTCACGAAATGTCAGCCCGAGGCCATGTGCGTTTTCCAACCCGCAAACGAAGCAGTTACGGGAGTTCGGCTGTTTGCTCCCTTTATCGTTCCAGCGCTTCACCGATCATCCTTGCTCCTCGTGGTGGGACGATACCGCCGTTAACTTTGCGGGCTGAACGTGTCGATCAACAGCCGTACGTCGCCCCCGACCGGGTAAAGGATGGGACAGGTCGCGCCGTGGTCGATGTACTCCTGGACCTTGGCCTTGGCCTGCTCGGGCGTGCCCGAGGCCGTGATGCGTGTGACGAGTTCGTCCGGCACCAGGTGCTTGGCCTGCTGGATTTGCTCATGGGTCGCCGGCCAGCCGAGGATCGACTGGATCCCGTCGACGACATCCTGCGAGACTTCGCTCGCCTTGGCGATATGCGGCTGCTGGGCGAGATACTGGGTCAGCAGCTCGCGGCTCGTGTCGAGCGCGCGCGTCCTCATCCTCATCGACCGAGCAAACCACGAGCTGGGGACGGTCAAGATCCTCCAGCTTCCTGCCAGCCTTCTCGACGCCGGCCTGCAAGCTCGCCATCGCCCGGTCGTTGTACTCAGGGGGCACGCAGTAGTTGAGCACGACCCCATCGGCGATCTCGCCGGTCAGTTCCATCATCTTGTCCCCAGTCGCCCCGATCATGATTTCGACATTGCGCGGTTCTCGCCGACCGTGGACGACGTCCAGCTCGATGCCATCGACGTGGTGAAACTCACCGTGGAAGGTGACACGCTCCATATTCAGCAAACGCCGCAGCACTTCGACGGTCTCGCGCATCGCCGTGAGAGGCTTCCTGCGTTCGATCCCAACGTTGCGGGCAAGCGGATCCCACCAGGCCCCGATCCCGCAGATGATGCGATCCGGTGCCAGGTCGTCCAGCGTGAGGAACGTCGCCGCAAGCAGCCCGATGTTGCGGGTCCAGTTGTTGATCACGCCCGATCCGATCTTGAGCTTGTTCGGTAACCGCAGCATAGGCTGCCATGGGAACGATGGCATCGCGCACCAGTCTCGATTCCGCCTGCCACACCGCTTCAAAGCCTTTTTCCTCGGCATATCGGGCGTAATCGAGGCCATCACGCAAATCATGCGCATCCTGCAGGTAGAGCGCCACGCGGGGATGATTCATGTCTTGTCCTCCTGGATGGATTGAATGAGTTTGCTTCCATTTCCTTCTCGCAGGACCGCCAGATCTTCAGGAAGATCCAGGTCGAGTCCCACGCTGGCAATTTCACAGACTTCAAGCCTCGCCCCGGCCTCCTTCGCCCGCGCAACATGCTGGCTGAAACTCTCCGGGCCGAAATCGTACGCGATTAACCCGGGTGGGGACGTGAGCAGGGCGTTCGTGCCTGGTCTTATGCCGGTCTGGCACGATGACCACGACCGGGGGTTCCTGTCCGAGCTCGAGCAGCGTGAGCACATCTTCCTTCTTGATCAGGGGCAGGTCCGCCGGCAGGATGAGCACCCCGGCAGCTCCATAGGTCTTGGCGACCAGCGTCGCCCGGATGAGCGCGTTGTTCAGCTCCGGGCTGCCGCGTTCGGTCACGGTTCGTGCACCATGCCGCCGCGCGAGCGATAGAGCCTGCGAATCCCGGCTCACGACCAGCGTGCGCTCGATGGCGGGCACCTGCTCCAGCACCTGGAGCGTATGGACGAGCATTTCCTCGCTAAGCGAGGCTCGCTGCTCACGTGAAAGGACTTTCGATAAGCGCGATTTTGAACGGCGCAGTGGCTTGACGGGTACGATAGCCCAATATGTCATGGGGTCAACGTCCCCTGGAACGCTCCGGCCATGTATAGAACCTCGCCTGCCAATCGTTCACGATCGTCTACCGTTCGCATGACGGTATCCAGCACGGAAACCTGCATCCCCAGCTCCTCGATCGTCTCGCTCAGTGCAGCATCCTCCTCATCGATCACGAAATGGCTCAGGTAAGATTGAAAATGCTCGGCAACCGCCAGCGCAGAGGGGGTAATGCCCAGCTCTGAATACATCTTCGCTGCCGGACCCCGCAGCGCTTTGCCTGCGATAATCGGCGAAATCCCAATCACCGGCCTTGCCCGCACCGCTTCCGCAATCCCTGGTACGCATAGGATGGGATCGATGCTCACCCAGGGGTTGGACGGGCAGAAGATGACAACCGCGGCCTGTTCGATTGCCTCCAGCACCCCCGGTGCTGGAGCGGCCGCTTCGCTCCCGGCAAACTCAAAACCATGCACAACCGGCCGGCAGGCGTGCTTCACGAAATACTCCTGGAAGGGCAGCCGGCCTTCGGTGGTCTCAACAATCGTTCGCACCGGGTCATCGCTCATGGGGATGATGCGATGGGCGACGGCGAACCGCTTCGCAAAGACCGTGGTGATCGCCGATAAGGCCTCTCCCTGCCGCAGCCGGCGCGTGCGATCCAGGTGCAGCGCCAGGTCCCGGTCCCCCAGCTGGAACCAGGTTGGGCCACCGATCGCTTCCATCTCCCCCAGGACCTCCCAGGTTTCCTGGTCCCTGCCCCAGCCCGTCTCCGGGTTGGCCATGCCTGCTAGCGTGTAGAGCACGGTGTCCAGGTCGGGCGAGATCTGGAGCCCGAAGTGCTCGAAATCATCCGCCGTGTTGACGATGATGGTGAGGTCCCGGGGTGAGAGACGGCGCGCCAAACCGTGGGCGAGCTTCGCCCCACCGACGCCGCCAGCCAGGGCTGCAACCTTCAGCGCCATCGGGTGACCTCATCCAGCCCCCGGCGTGTTCGTTTCCGGCTTTCTTCCATGGGGTAGCCCAGCAGGATCAAGCCCTGCGGCTCCCATGCCTGGGGCAGGTCGAAGGCTCGTTGCACCTCTTCGCCGGAGAAAAGCGGGGCGCACATCCAGCTTGCCCCCAGGCCTTCCGCATGGGCGGCAAGGAGCAGGTTTTCACCTGCCATCGCCACGCTCTGGACGGCCATGAGGCGCTCTGCGCCATCCCGCCTGGCATCGCCATAGTGATCCATGACTTTCCATCGTCATGCAAACCAGGACGACGGCCGGCGCCTCCGTGATGCGCATCCATGACCTGGCGATATCGCGTTCGATCTCCTTCTCGGCGTCTCCATTTCGACTGCGGTCTGCCCGCAGTCGCTCCCCCATGGCAGCCGCCAGCAATTCGCGATCGGGACGTTTTGTCAGGACGACGAAGCGCCAGGGCTGGCGGTTGTGGGCTGAAGGCGCATGAATCGCAGTTTGCAGGATGCGCTCGATTAAATTACGGGCGAGCGGGGTGTCCCGGAAACGGCGCACCGAGTGCCGGTCCTCCGCAAGCGAATGAAATGTTTCCGCCGGGTCTTTCATCAATCTGTGCTGATCGATTCGGGTCTGATGGTGAAGATGACACGGCGTTCGCCGCCGTAGTTTCTCCACTCTGGCTCACCGGTGTACTTCGCTGCCAACCCGTTGAAATGCTCCAGGGCCTTCGCCTCGCTAATCTCGACCACACGGCCGCGGACCTGGAGAAAACGGTATGGGTCATCTGGATCGGCGATAACGAGCGCCACCTGGCGCCGGTCGCGCATGTTCTGGTCCTTCACCCGCCCCCGGGCGGTATTAATGCGGATGTCATCGCCGTCCATGTCAAACCAGACCGGGGTCAATTGCGGCGATCCATCCTTCATGAGCGTCGCCAGGTATGCATAGGCACGCTTCTCAGCCGTCAATAAATCTCGATAGTCATCCGGGAACACAGCTGCCTGCCTTCCTTCGAGCGCGGTTAGTCCACTGCCTGGAAATCCAATCCTCAATCCACCCAATTCTATCGCTCACTTCTATGATACCTGACGATGCTGTTCGACCGTGCAAATTCATCACCTCAACGGAACAAATCGTCCTTGGCTGGTCGGAGAAGTTCGGTGGAATTCCCCTCCCGCAGCGGATACGGCAATCCGCGCAGGTGGATGACCGGCCGGCTTTCCCCAGCCTGGCCCATGAGCGCTGATGCGCCGGCTGCGATCTCGTCTGCCAATCCGACCTGGGTAATCTTCAGCGGTTCGCCGAATAGATCGGGCTTGCCGCGCAAGTCCAACAGCGCCGGGAACCCCGCCGCGCCGATGCACACACCCTCCGTGCCCATGCGCCACGCTCGCCCGTGCGAGTCGATAATCAACACGCCGATCTGCGCCCCGGAGGCTGCCTGCAGCTTTTCGCGCAGCTCCTGTGCCGAGTGGTCCGGGTCAGCGGGAAGCAGCAGGACCCACTCCCCTCCGGAACCAGCTTCGGGATCGACATTTGAGCGGTCGACGCCCGCATTGGCGCAAACAAATCCGAGCCGATGTTCCACGATCAACGTCGCTTCACGCTGGCGCAGCACGCTGGCGCTCTCAGAGAGGATGACTTCCACCAGGCGCGGGTCCTTGCCTGTCTCACCCGCCAGGACATGCGCCCGGGGGGAGGGCTGGATCTGACGCAGGTCGACCTGGCGGCCTTCTGCCTTGGATACAATCTTCTGGGCCAGTATGAGGACATCCCCGTCTTCGAGGGTTAAACCCGCACGCGCCAGGCCGCCCAAGATGATCTCGGTCAGGTCATCCCCAGCTTTGACCAGGGGGAGGCCTGGCAGCGCATGAAAGGTGAGCGATTCGCCCTTCATTCCTGGGGCAGGCCAGTCACGCGCATCGATCCTGCCCCTGAACCATAGTGCTTGTTCATGGACATGATCAGGGCGGTCATCCCTTCCAGGACGATGGCATTTTCCAGGCTGCCCGCGTAAGTACGCATTAAGGTCGGCGCCCTGGGCGAGCTTGATGACTTCCTCGGCGGCTTCAACGTCGTCCGAACATACCAGGACATCCATTTCCAGGGTTTGTCCGATATTCTTTTTCAGCTTATGGGCGGGGATCGTCTGGAACGCTGCAACAACCCGGACGCCGGGGCCCAGGATCTCCTGTGCCAGCTTGGCAGCAGAGGGTGGCGCCGGGGGTTTCGGATCCTTGTAGTCCACGCGCGCCGTGGTATCGACCATGATCTTCCCCTGCAGCACTTCCTTCAGACTGGTGACCGCCGACTGGTGGGCGTCCGCCTTGACGGTCAGCACGCAGATATCCGCCTGACTCGCTGCCTCAAGGTTCTCAAATCCCTGGATGGTCTCCAACCCAAGTTCTCGGTTGAGTTCTCCCGCGATCTTCTCGGCTTTCTCTGCCTGTCGTGATCCGATGAGCACGCGATACCCCGCGCTCGCCCAGCGCCGGGCCAGCCCTGGTCCGATTTGACCCGTACCGCCCATCAAGCCAATCGTGACGATCATCTTCTCGGACATCTCAACTCCTTCGGAGATTAGTCGTGCGGCACATGGGAACGATATCGTTCCCAGACAGCCGGGACCAACTCGCGTGCCCTGCCGGTCACTTCGGCCTCGTCCATCGTGAGCAGCTTGCGATCATGCATGAGCAGCTCGCCGGCCACGATGGTGCTCGTAACCATCGATTCGTGAAATCCAAACAGGATGTGCCAGGGGAGATTGCCGGCGTCGATGGGCGTGGTGGGATGGTAGTCGACCAGGATCAGGTCAGCCGGCGCGGCGGGCTTGATCACCCCAAGCGCCTGCCCATCGAAAAACTGGGAGGCCAGGGCCGCATTGTTGCGGACTGCGATCTCCGCCACCAGGTCGCCCGGCATGCGGCGAGGATCACGGTGCCAGACCTTGTGCAGCAGGTAGGCCGTCTTCCATTCTTCCCACATCGCATTCGAAAACCCGTCGTTGCCGAGCGCCAGCCTGACCCCGGCCCGGTGCATCGACTCAATCTCGGCCACCCCGACGCCGTTATTCATATTTGAACGCGGTTGGTGTGAAACCCAGGTGCCCGTCTCGCGCAGCAAATCAATCTCGTGGGCATCGACGTGGATCGCATGGGCGACGATGGTCTCCGGCCCCAGGATGCCAAATTGATGCAACCGGTCGACAACGCGGGTGCCGGACCTGCGCAGGCTGTCATATTCATCCGCTTCGTGTTCGGCGACATGGACGTGAAAGCCCCTGCCAGCTGGCAGTCCTATCCCGGCAGTGCTGGAGCGTCTCATCGGAGAGGGTCAGGCTCGCATGCAGTCCAAACGTCGCCCGCACCCGGCCGCCGGCCGGGCTTTCCTCCGCGCATCGCTTCAGAAAGCGCAGGTTCTCGGCGATCCCTGCCTCGGCCTGTTCTGCACCGTTGCGATCCGTGACTTCGTAGCAGAGCACAGCCCGCAAACCAGATTCGGCCACCGCTCCCGCGATGACATCCAGCGATCCTTCGATCGCATTCGGCGACGCGTGGTGGTCAATCAGCGTCGTCGTGCCGTGCTTGATCGCATCCACCAGGCACACCTGCGCAGAAGCGGCGACGTCCTCCGGCGTCAGCGCTTTGATCGAGCGGCCACCACAGCTTGCGCAGGATTTCCGGGAAATCCTTCGGAGGGGTTCCGGGGATCGCCATGCCGCGCGCAAAGGCGCCGTAGAAGTGGGTGTGGGCGCAGATGTTCCCGGGGAGCAGGAATTTGCCGGCTGCATCGATGGTTTCCTCTTCGGGATGTGCAGCCTGGATGGCCGCGCTCGGTCCCAGTTCGCGGATCATGCCGTCCTCGATCAGAACCGCGTGGTCATCCAGGATTTGATTGGGCTCATCCCAGGTAACCACCCGGGCATGCGATATCAACATCGGATTGCCTCCCTAGTCGAACACCGTCGGACGCCCGCGATCCCGATAGGCTTCGATTGCGTCGGCCAGGTGCTTCCTGGTCGTCCTGAACCTAGAGATGGATTGCGGCAACTGGTCAAGCGAGAAAAACGCGGCCTCCAGCGTTTCGAAATTTGGTTGCGGCTTCCCTCCCAAGGGGCGTGCACAGGAAGAGCAGCTTGTACGCATGGAACAACGGCATCTTCCCGGGATAGCGATTGGCATCGTAGACGCCGATAAGCCGTTCTGCCCGGACCTTCATGCCCGCTTCCTCGATCACCTCGCGTTCGATGGCGACGACTGGGCGGCTCGCCCACATCGGCCCAACCCCCGGGCAGCGTCCATCGACCGTCCATGGCTTCACGCACGAAGAGCAGCTTCTCCTCCATGAACACGGCCGCACGTACATCGACCTTTGGCGTGACATAGCCCGGTTGTGCCTCGAATGCGAATTGAACCTCTTCGATGCTCAGCTGGCTGTTGGCGGAGATGATTTCCGCCGCGATCTCACGTAGACGGACGGACCGTTCTCGTTCGTATGGATTGGAGGCATAGGTATAGCCAGCTTGCGCCAGCGCTTCGATCTCGCGCGCCCATGCCACCCACCGGTTCTCACCAGTAATCATCTCAGGCCTTCACAACTTGCACGTTCCCAGAAGCAGGCCTACAGCAGTTCGCCGCCTGCACGCCGGCGCAGGAACTGGCCTCCGCCCGGCTTGCCAAGCCAGCGCTCGCCGTCGACGATCAGCTCGCCGCGCAGGAAATACCTTCTCGGGGAAGCCCTTCAGCTTCCAACCTTCGTACAGGTTATAGTCCGTGCGATGTTGGGCATGGGCGAGGCCGTAGGTGAGTTCGCGCGCTGGGTCCCAGATCACGATGTCCGCGTCCGCGCCGGGCATCAGGGAGCCTTTGCGAGGGTACAACCCGAAGATTTTCGCCGGGTTCGTCGAGGTCAGGGCGACAAACTGGTGCAGCGTGATCCGTCCCTTGCCGACACCATGCGTGAACAAGATGGGCAGCCGGTCGCCCACCCCCGGCAGCCCGTTGGGGATCTTCGTGAAGTCATCGGCACCCAGTTCCTTGCCGGGGATGGCAACGGGCTCACCCTCGTAGTCGATCGGCGTCGTCCCATCAAAGAAGAAGGGACAGTGGTCCGTGCCCAGGGTCTGGATCGCACCGCTGGCCAGGCCTCGCCAGAGAGCGGCATTATCCTGCGCAGTGCGCATCGGCGGGGAACAAATCCACTTCGCCCCATCGCTTCGCTCTAGCTCTGCCTCGGTGAAGAACAGGTACTGCGGACAGGTTTCTCCCATCACCGCGACGCCGCGCTGGCGCCCGTATTCAATTTGTTCCAACCCGCCGGCGGTGTTGAGGTGGACGACATAGAGCGCCGCGCCTGCTTGTTCGGCCAGGGCTATGCCCCGCAGGACGGATTCAACCGCGCCCCACGCAGGGCGCGTCCGGGCATGCCAGGCCGGGCTGAGGTGACCGGCGTCCAGGGCTTCCCGGGTGAGGATTTCGATCACATCCCCATTTTCCGCGTGGAGCAAGGTCAGCATGCCCTGTGAGGCGGCGGCGCGCATCACCTTGAAGATCTCCCCGTCCTGCAGGCGGAGCCGGCCGTTGTAAGCCGTGAACACTTTGACCGAGGTGATCCCCCCCGCCGCCAGGGTGGGGATCTCCTCCAGGACGGACTCATCCAGGCGGGTGATGTTCATGTGCAGACCGAAATCAACCGCAGCCTTCGGCTCAGCCTTCGCCAGCCAGGCATCGATGGACGTCTTAAGTGTCCCCGCCTCCTGGGGTACAAAATCGAGCACGGTTGTCGTCCCACCGAAGGCAGCCGCCTTCATGCCTGTGTAGTGGTCATCGGACGAGACCGTACCGAACATGGGGAGATCGAGGTGGGTATGCGGGTCCACGCCGCCAGGGATGACCAGCTTGCCCTCTGCGTCGACAACCCGTGCCTGGCCTGCCTCAAGGTTGGTGCCGAGCGCCTTGATCCGTTCGCCTTCGATGAGCAGATCAGCCCTGGCAACCTCGTCGGCAGTCACGATGGTCCCGTTTTGTATGAGGGTTTGCGCCATCCTTGATCACTCTTTCCTGCCCCAACACCTGGTCTGGTGGCCGGAGCAGTGAAATGGCACTAGAGGGTGTTGCTCACAGGCGGAACTCAACCTGTGAGGCCGGGATCTTGAGATCCCGCATCTCCTTCGCCGTCGACAACCTCTCACCGGTCGTGTAGATAAAGGTAAACCGCTTCCACCTTCCTGCCTGGATGGGCTGCTCGAGCTCGAACAATGGACCAAGCTGGAACTTTAAATACGGGTCCATCGCCCTTGGGTGCCCTTCGTCCCGTATCAGGTCCACCCTGCGGACCAGCTCAACGCCCAACACGCGCCCTGCGTACCGGACCGACCAGCGGAGCTTCCCGAAGGAAGCCGGCAGGTAGAAAGCCAGCCAGTCAACATGCGGACTTTTCGGTGCGTTTTCTACCGGTACCCGATACCATCCGAGCATCCTGGCGATCTCCAGGTCACGCGGTCCGGGCATGATCGCCACCAGGACGAGATCATCAGCCTGTATCGCTTCCATCTGTCCCCCTCCATGATGTGCAGCGCAGGGCTGCCGGGCCTTTGTATTTCGCCCGGGCTTGATCCTCTTATTTCTGAAGCCCCACCTGGTCGTTGAAGGCTTCGATGAGCGCATCGATCTGCGGGTACCTGGGCCTGGATGCCAGTCCAATAGTCACGATCGTACCATTGGGCCTGGATCTCCTCGAAGGTCCTTCCTTGCTGTTCAACCCAGGTGTAGTACTTCAGGTTGTGGATGCGGCGCTGGTCTTCATAGCGCAGATCGAGCGTATGGTCCGTGCTCAGTCCAAGCAGGTAGCGGTTGTAGTCCACCGCGGCTGCTTGCTGATCGTATTCACCCAGCTCGGTGTGCATTTCCTTCAACCGGCTCTGGTAGAGTTCCATCGAGTCGGTCAGGACGGTCAGCACGACGTCGTGCGAGTCCAGTTCGTAGTATTTTGCGGCCTTGATCGCCATGGACAGGTTGGCGATCCCGGAGAAGCCCAGGAGATCAAGCTTCGACACGAACTCCGGCGAAACGCCTTGCTTCACCAGGTAATCCCTGCCGGCGGGTTCATTGAACAGCCGGGCGACGTTGACGATGACCTCGTCATCGAGCGCGATCACCATGTCGGTGTTGCGCATGTTGTGGATCCAGGGCACATGCTTGTCCCCGATGCCTTCGATCCGGTGCGCGCCAAAACCATTCTCGAGCAGCGTCGGGCACTGCCAGGCTTCGCCGGCGGCCACAAAGGAGGCCGGGTAGTGCTGCTTCATGAAGTCGCCGACCCCGATCGTGCCCGCGGAGCCGGTCGTGAGCGTCAGCCCGGCGTAGGTGTCGCCCTGGCCAAGCTCGCGCTGCAGGACTTCATGCATCGCATGTCCGGTGATCTCGTAATGCCAGAGATAGTTCCCGAACTCTTCAAACTGGTTGAAGATCATCAGGTCCTGGCCTGACTCGCGCAGTTCCCAGCATTTATCGAAGATTTCCTTGACGTTCGATTCGCTGCCGGGTGTCTTGATCACCTCGCCGGCGATGTTCGCCAGCCACTCGAAGCGCTCCTTGCTCATCCCCTCCGGCAGGATGGCGATCGATTCGCAGCCCAGCAGCGCCGAGTTGTAGGCGCCTCCACGGCAGTAGTTGCCGGTCGAGGGCCAGACCGCCTTCTGCGTCGTCGGATCGAACTGGCCGGTCACCAGGCGGGGAACCAGGCAGCCGAATGCTGCCCCAACCTTGTGGGCGCCGGTGGGGAACCACTTGCCCACCAGCGCGATGATGCGGGCATCGACCCCGGTGATCTCGGGCGGGAACTCGAGGTAGTTCACCCCGCCAAACCCGCCACCCTTCGAGACCGGTGCGTTCTTCCAGGTGATGCGGAACAGGTTGCGCGGATCGACATCCCACAGCCCCAATCCTGGATAAATCTTGCTTCACCTGATCCGGGATCAGGCCAGGATCTTTCATCTGGGCAAAGGTTGGAATGATGATGTTGCGCTCGCGAGCGCGCGCCACTGCCGCGCTCAAGGCGATCCTGGACGACCGAAAGATCAATCATGGGTTGGTAAGTTCTCCTTGTGTCAAAGATTTAGGCATCTTCGCCCTCGTCGCGCGGTTCGCGGACGATATAGAGCGGACGACCCTTGCTCTCATCATACATCCGCCCGATATATTCACCCAGGATGCCAAGCGAGATCAGCTGAACCCCGCCCAGGAAGAGGACGGCGATCAGCGTGCTCGCCTGGCCGAAAAAGGCCTGGTTGCCCATCAACCTCAGCATGGCCACAACCGGGATGGCGAAGATGCTCAAACCGGCGCTGATGAAACCGAGGTAGGTCGCGATCTGGAGCGGGAAGTAGGAGAACCCGGTAATCGCGTTCAAAGCGAGCCGCAGCATCTTGCGGAAGGGGTATTTCGTCTCCCCGGCGAAACGGGCAGCCCGGCGGTAGGGGACCCCGATTTGATTGAACCCGACCCAGGCCACCATCGCCCGCGGGAAGCGGTGCTGCTCGCGCATCCTTGTCAGCGCGTTCACCACCGCCCGATCCATCAGGCGGAAATCGCCCGTGTCGACCGGCATGTCGACATCGGTGATGCGGTTGATCAGGCGGTAGAACAAGGCGGCCGTGAAGCGCTTGAACCAGGTCTCGCCCTCGCGCTCGGCGCGCACGGCATAGACGACCTCGTACCCCTCCTGCCAGCGCGCCACCAGCTCCGGGATCACCTCAGGTGGATCCTGCAGGTCGGCATCCATGATGACGACCGCCTTGCCACGGCTGTAGTCCAGTCCGGCCGTCACGCCGATCTGGTGACCGAAATTGCGGGCGAAGATCACCGGGCGCAGGTGATCGTCCTTCGCCGCCTGCGCCTCGATCCATTCCCGGGAACCATCCGTCGAGCCATCGTCGACCAGGATCAGCTCCCAGGGTTGACCCAGGTCCTGCATGACCTGCGTTATCCGCCGGTACAGCTCGGGCAGCGACTCGAGTTCGTTGAAGACCGGTACGGCGACCGAAATGGAAATGGGTTTATCTGCCATCAGCCGCCTCGCTCTCGAGTTCAGCCTGCAGGGCGGTGAGCGTGGGCGAAATCACCGGCGCCTCACCGGCGGCCTGCATCGCCGCCTTCACGTCCTTCAAACCGCTGCCGGTGATCAGGACCAGGGCACTCGTCTGTCTCTCTCAATCAACCCCTGTCTGCAGCGCAGCTTTCAACCCGGCGAAAGCCGCCGCGCCGGCTGGTTCGGCAAAGATGGCCGCCTTGGACCCGAGCTCGGAGATGGCCTCCAGGATGGCCGCATCTGGCACGGCCAGGTAGGCGCCATCCGTCTCGGTCGCCGCCCGCAGGGCGCGCAAGCCGTCGCGGGGGAGATCGACCGAGATGCTGTCGGCCAGGGTGTCGGCCTGCACGGGTTCGATCTTCTCCGTGCCGGAGTTGAAAGCATTGGTGATGGCAGCTGAGCCTTCGGATTGAATGCCGAAGATGCGCGGGATGCGCGAGATCCAATTCAATGCGAGCAAATCCTTAAAGCCCTTATGCAGGCCGGAGATGATGTTCCCGTCTCCCACGGAGACGAGCAGGACGTCAGGCACTGGCCAGTGCGCCCCGCCTTCACCCATGGAGAGCTGCTCGGCGATCTCGAAGGCGGCCGTCTTCTTGCCCTCCGCCGTAAAGGGGTTGAACCCTGTATTGCGGCAGTACCAACCGAACTTCTCGGCTGCGGCAAGGCTCAGGTCGAAGGCATCATCATAAGTCCCATCGACCAGGATGACCCTGGCGCCGAAGATCAGCAGTTGGGCGATCTTCGCCTGGGGCGCGTTCTTCGGAGCGAGGATCACAGCCGGGATGCCGGCCGCCGCGGCCATGCCCGCCAGCGCCGCACCGGCATTGCCGGTTGAAGCCGTAATCACGACCTGCGCTTCGATCTCCCTGGCACGGGCCACGGCCACCGCGCTGGCGCGATCCTTGAAGGATGCGGTCGGATTGCGGCCGTCATCCTTCAACCACAGGCGCTTCAGGCCGAGCTCTTTCGCCAGGCTGTGTGAATCGTAGAGCGGGGTCCAACCGACCGACCGCATGGGCGTGCCGTGCAAACCGGGATCGGATACCGGCAGGAGCGGCAGGTAGCGCCAGATCGAGAAGTCGGTGGAAGCCCGAATCGAATCCGGGGAGATGGCTTGGCCTATCCTCTCCCAGTCGAAGACGACGTCCAGGTTGCCACCGTCGACCGGACAGGTATAGGTTGCCTGCTGCGGTTCATAAAACTCACCACAGATCGAGCAGCGGTACCCGCTGAATGCGCCCATGCTAGAGCCCTCTCGCCCCCCGGATGTAAGGCAGCCCCAGCGCAGCCGGTGCACCCAGGCGTTTGCGCATGGCTTCCCGTGAGCCGATGACCAGCACGATGATGGTGAACGCGTAGGGCAGCATCTGCAGGAAGAAACCCCAGTATGGGTTGAAGTAGAACGGGTTGCGCAAGCCCAGGAGCATCGTCGGGCCCTGGATGTCGAGGATCAGGCGGCGCAGCGCGCCGAACGTGTAAGATCCCAGGGCGGCGCGGATCGGATCCCACTGGGCGAAGATGACCAGCCCGATGGCGATCCAGCCCTGCCCGGAGGTGGTCAGCGCGCTGAACCAGCCCGGAGAGACCGCCAGGCTGATGGTCGCCCCCGAGAGCCCGGCGAACAGCCCGCCGACGAACACGTACAGGTAGCGCAGGCGGGCGACGTTGATGCCGAGCGCATCTGCGGCAGCCGGGAACTCGCCGACGGCACGCAGGTGCATGCCGGGCCGGGTGCGGTTGATGTAGTACCAGGCGAGCGGGATGGTCAGGTAGCCGAGGTAGACCATGATGCTCTGGTTCTGGAACAGGATCGGCCCCAACACCGGGATCGCCGCCAGGCCGGGGATGGTGAACGCCGGCAGCAGCGAGACCGCGCCGGCCTTGCTCAAGCCCTCGCCAAAGACCAGGCTCAGCCCGGTCCCCAGGAAGGTGAGCGCCAGTCCGCTCACGACCTGGTCGGCCTGGAACTGGATCGTGATGATGGCGTGGACCTGGCTCAGCAAGCCGGCGACGAGCATCCCCATCAACAAGCCCAGCCAGGCATTGCCGGTGGAGAGTGCCGTGCTGAACGCGCTCATCGCGCCGATCAGCATCATGCCCTCCAGGCCCAGGTTGAGCACCCCGGCTCGTTCCGCGAAGATTTCCCCGACGGTTGCGAAGAGCAGGACTGTGCCAGAGGCGACACCAGCCTGTAGAATGATGATGGGATCCATGATCAGACCTCCTCCGCAGTTCTGATGAAGCGCACCCGATAGCGCAGCAGGAAGTCGCTCGCGATCAGGCAGACGAGGATGATGCCCTGGATCAACATCGAGACGCCCGAAGGCTGGATCTCTCGCCCGGCCAGGATCAACCCGCCAAAGAGGACCGAGATCGGGACGACCAGGAGCGGGTTGAGTTTTGCCAGCCAGGCGATGATGATGCCGGTAAAGCCGTAGCCCGGGGAGATCGCCCCCTGCAGCCGGTGCACAACCCCGCTGATCTCAGCCATGCCCCCCAGCCCGGCCAGTGCGCCCGAAACCATCATGACCAGGATCGTGTTGCGGACGATGTTGATCCCGGCATAGCGGGCCGCTTTCGGGTTATCGCCGATCAACCGGATCTCGTAGCCCCACTTGCTGCGGTAGAGGATCCACCAGATGACCACCGCCGCAAGGATGCCGAAGACCAGGCCGAGGTGGGTCGTCAGCCCGCGGAAGGCAGGGATTTGCGTGGAGTAGTCCGCCAACCTTGGCAGCCAGGCGCTCTTCGGAAATTGTGGGCTCATCTGGAACCCGCCCTCCGACCAGATGGCGAAGATGAAGAAGTTGTTCCAGGCCACGGCGATGTAGTTCATCATCAGGCTCGAGATGATTTCGTTCACATTGAAACGGGCCTTGAGGAACCCCGGGATGAAACCCCACAGCGCACCGGCCAGGGCGCCCGCCAGCATCATGGCCGGGATCATCAGCCACGGAGATGTTTCGGGGGCCAGGATCGGCGTGAGCACGACCGCACTCGCCCCGAATGCCCCGATGAAAAACTGCCCCTCCGCACCGATGTTCCATAAGCGCATGCGGAAGGCAATGACCGCGGCCAGCGAGACCAGGATGAGGGGGGTGGCCTTCGTCAACGTATCGGAGAAAACGCCGATATCCCCGAAAGCGGCCTTCAACATGAAAGCATATGCCCGCAGCGGGTTGCCACCCACCAGCATGAGTACAATCCCGCCCAGCACGAGCGCCAGGATGACGGCGCCCAACGAGATCAAGCCAGACAACCAGCCGGGCTGCTCCATCCGCGGTTCAAGGCGCAACTTGCCCTGGAGCGAGAACCAGCGGCGTGATCGTAGATTTTCGCTCATCTAGCCTCCCTCCCCCTCGCCCAGGTCGGATTGACGTGTGCCGGTCATCATCAGGCCGATCTCCTCGCGATCAGGCGTGGTTGTCTCGCCCATGATCTCGCCTTCGTAGATGACGTAGATGCGGTCCGACAGCGCGATCAGCTCCTCCAGCTCCTCGGATACGAGCAGGATGGCAGCCCCGTTCAAGCGCTGCTCAAGCAGCAGGCGTTGGACCGATTCGATTGCGCCCACATCCAGGCCGCGGGTGGGCTGCATGGCGATCATCAGCGTCGGCTCGCTCGAGATTTCCCGGGCCAGGATTAAGCGCTGCAGATTGCCGCCCGAGAGCAAGCGGGCGTGCGTATCGACCGTGGGGACGAGGATGTTGAATTCCTCGCGCAGCGTCTCGGCGTGGGTCCGGGCGACCGGTCGATCGATGGACCAACCCCTGGCGATCGGCGATTGCCGGTACCCTTTCATGATGACGTTGTCGGTAACGCTGAGATTGGGTGAGGATCCGACATGGTGCCGGTCCTCCGGGATGTGGGACACGCCGGCCTCGATGATGGTGCGAACCGGATCCCCACGCCTCGACTCGGAGCTTCCCTCGCCGACCACGGTTCGACCGGAGACAACCACCGAACCCCGCGTTGGCTGGCGCATGCCCGTGATGACCTCGGCCAGCTCGGCCTGCCCATTCCCGGCGACCCCCGCCAGGCCGATGATCTCACCCGCCCGGACTGCGAGCGAGAGACCCCGCAGCGCGGGCAGCCCCTTGTCGTTGATGGCGTACAGATCCATCCACCGAGAGCACGACCTCGCCCGGTTCCTGGGGGGCTCGTTCCAGGTCGAAAAGCACCTCCCGGCCAACCATCAATCGTGCAAGCTCCTGCTTATTCGTTTCTCTGGCCTTCAAGTTGGCATCGCTGACCCGGCCTTTACGCATCACGGTAATCCGGTCGGCAATCGCCATGACCTCATCCAGCTTGTGGCTGATGAATACGATCGACTTCCCTTCCTGGGTCATCGAGCGCAAGGTATTGAATAATTCCTCGATCTCCTGGGGCGCGAGGACGGCCGTCGGCTCATCCATGATGAGCACATCGGCGCCCCGGTACAGCGTCTTTAAGATCTCGACCCGCTGCTGCTCTCCGACCGAGAGCTGCCAGATTTTGGCTTTCGGATCGACGTGCAAGCCATACTGCTCGGCCAGATCGCTGATGAGCGCGTGATAGTGCGACAGATTCAAACGAAAACGTGGTTGGTCGAGCCCGAGCAGGATGTTCTCGGTCACGGACTGTGTCGGCACCAGCATGAAATGCTGGTGGACCATGCCGATGCCGTTCCCGATGGCGTCCTTGGGTGAGCGAAACTCGACCGGCTTGCCATGGACGATGATCGAGCCTTCGTCCGGGCGGTACAACCCGGTCAGGATGTTCATCAGGGTGCTTTTCCCTGCGCCGTTCTCACCCAGCAAGGCATGGATCTCGCCGGTTTGCAGTGTGAAATCCACCTGGTCATTGGCGAGGACACCCGGGAAACGTTTCGTGATCCCATGCATCTCCACGGCATTCGATTGTGCAGTCATCTGTTTGCTCACTTGTGCTTGGTCGCCCCGGAAGTGGGTCGGCGCTTGTTCCCAAGCGCCGACCCATTACAAGCTTTGGTGCTGTTTAGACGTCCGGCAGTTCAGCGGTGATGCCTTCTGCCCACCACTTCATGCAGTATTCACATCCCAGGCCGTACTCGGGGAATGCGTCGAGATCGACCTGCTCCAGCGCCTTGCCTTCCGGAACAATCAAGGTTGCCCTGGTTGTCGTAGATCGGGCCGGAGAACACGTCGAAGCGGGTGAAATCGCCAGCCAGGCTGGCAGCGACCAGGTCGCGCACTTCCTGGATGACGTCTGCCGGTAGTTCAGCGACGCCGGGTGTCAGTTCCTGGCCTTCCATGAACCCGAACAGCCCGAGCGCACCTGTGTCAGCGTCGAAGTAATCCCAGCCTGGCGTGTAGGTCCCGGCGATCACGCCTTCAGCGATCTCGGCGTAGACCGGACCCCAGACCCAGTAGGGAGCCGTCAAACAGGCATCGACTTTGCAGGAGCCGTACCAGTCGTAGGTAACGCCCCATTTGCCCTTTTCCTGGGCCACGTCGGCGACCGCCGGCGTATCCGCACCGGTGAAGACGACCTGCGCGCCGGCGTCGAAGAGCGAAGCGGCAGCTTCCTTCTCGATGATCGGGTCATGCCAGGTGTTGATCCAGCGGACATCCATCGTGCACTCTGGGCAGGTTTGCCTCATGCCCAGTGCGATGGCGTTGCCCAGCCGGATTTCTTCTGGAATGGGGAAGGTGGCCATATAGCCCAGCTTCGGATTGCCGTCCATCTTGGCGCGCGCCCCGGCCAGCATGCCGGCCAGGTACTTCATGTCTTCCATGGCGCCCATCAGGTTGCCGAAGTTGGTCGTATTGGATTTGATCCCGGTCAGGTGGATGTACATCACATCCGGATACTCACCGGCCACGACCTCCATCGGATCCATGAAACCGAAGGAGGTGCCGAAGATCAGGTCAAATCCCTTGCGCGAGAGGCTGCGGAATACCTGTTCCGATTCCGTGCCCTCGGGCACGTTTTCAACATACGCAATGTGGACGTTCGGCACATTCTCTTCGACGTAAAGCAGGCCCTCGTAATGTGCCTGCGACCATCCACCGTCGTCATGCGGGCCGATCAGCACCATGGCGACGTTGAACTTGCCTTCTTCGACGGCCGGGATTTCGAAACCACCCACGACCTCTGGGGTGGCTTCTGCGCCGCCGCACGCGGCCAGCGCCAGCACGCCGATGACGAGCAAGGTCACGATACCGAGCTTCTTGCCAAGAGACATCTGATTTCTCCTTCTTCTCCATCTAGATAGTTGTCAGTGTCATTGTGGTCGGACTTCAGCTCAGGGTCTGTCCATCACCTCCTCCAGCAGTTGCATCATGCTCAACGGTAAGCTTCATTCAGCGTTGAATGCGGGTACCGGTTTCACCCTTCAGGGCGCGGGCGATATTGGCCGGGTCGGTGATCAGCGCCTCCTGACCACCCTGGTCGAGAAAACCGAGGATGGCGCGGATCTTCGGCTCCATGCTCCCCTTTCCAAAATGACCCTGCTCCAGGTAGCCCTTCGCTTCTTCGTACGTCATCTGGTCCAGCCAGGTCTGATCCGGTTTATTGAAGTTGATCGCCACCTTCTCGACGGCGGTCGTGATGAGCAACAGGTCAGCTTTCAAGGTTGCGGCAAGCAGGGCCGAGGCGAAATCCTTGTCGATGACGGCCTCGATCCCGACCAGTTCCCCGTTCTCATCTTCCACGACCGGGATTCCGCCCCCTCCCACAGCGATGACCACAAACCCGCCATCGATGAGCGATCGGATGACATCTGCTTGAATTATACGTCGGGGGAGTGGGGAAGGCACCACCCGCCGCCAGCCGCGGCCCGAATCCTCGACGACAGACCAGCCATCGTTTTCGGCACGTTCCTGGGCCATCGTCTCATCCATGAAGGACCCGATCGGCTTGCTTGGTTTCTGGAAGGCCGGGTCATCCCGGTCGACCTGGACCTGGGTGACGACCGTCGCGGCCTGCTTCGGCATGCCTCGCCGGTGGAATTCGTTGTACAGCGCCTGTTGGAACATGTATCCAATCGCGCCCTGCGTGTCTGCCCCACAGTAATCGAGCGGCACCGGGTGCAGCTCGGCCAGCGAAAGCTCAGCCCGGCGCAGGATGAAACCCACCTGGGGTCCGTTGCCATGGGTGACGACGACATCCCACCCGGCCGCGATCATGCCGGCGATGTGTTTCATCGACTCGCTGGCGGCGGCATATTGGTCAGGGATCGTCTGGTGAGCCTTATCTATGATCAGCGAGTTGCCACCGACTGCGACAACTGCAACTTTCTTCGTTTTGGATTCGCTCATCGCTCTTCTCTCCACCTAGCGCATCGTCAAAGCCATGACGGCTTTTTGCACATGCAGGCGGTTTTCCGCCTCATCGAAGACGACGCTGTGCGGGCCATCGATAACCCCATCGGTGACCTCGATATTCCGGTCAGCCGGCAGCGGGTGCATGTAGATGGAATCATCCTTTGCCAGCTTCATCAGCTTCTCATCGGCGATCCAGTCCTTGTACTGATCCTGGATTTTCTTGCCCTCTTCCGCGTCCTGGGTCGTCATCAACGGACCCCAGGATTTGGCATAGACCACATCTGCATCCTTGACTGCTTCCTGCATGTCGTCAACGACTTCGAACCCGGTCTTGAACTTGCGCGCTTGCTCCCGGGCTTGATCCATGATCTCCGGCATGAGTTTAAATTCGGGCGGGTGAGCAAGGACGACATCCATGCCGAAGCGCGGCATCTGCAGGATCAAGGACTGCGGGACCGACATCGGCTTGAGGTAGGAAGCCGCATACGCCCATGAGACGACCATCTTCTTGCGGCGCAGATCGCGGCCTTTCTTCTCGATGATGGTGAGCAGGTCAGCCAGGATTTGGTGCGGGTGGTAGATCTCGCACTGCATGTTGAGGACCGGCACCCGGGAAGCCTCGGCCACCAGGTTCAGGTAGCGGTTCCCGGTTCCGAACTCAACGTGGCGGATGGCGATCCCATCGAAGTAGCGCCCGAAGATTTCGCCAAGTTCCTTCTCCGTGTCCCCGTGCGAGATCTGGGTCGTGCGCGACTCGATGAACGCGGCATGGCCGCCCAACTGGGCCATGCCGGCCTCGAACGAGCCGCGCGTGCGGGTGCTGGAGAAGAAGAACAGCATCGCCAGCACTTTATCCCGCAGGTATGCATGGGGTTCACCAAGCGCGCGCTTCCGTCTTCAGATCCAGGGCTACATCAATGACGGTTTCGATCTCTTCCTTAGAGAAATCCAGATCGCCGATAAAATCTCGGCCGCTCAAGTCTGTTTGCATTTCGAACACTCCTGGGCGATGCCCCTTGTTGGGCTCGCCGGGTTACTCCGTTGCTCCGAGCACGAGGGCCAGCAGCCCCATGCGGACGACCACGCCATTGAATGCTTCCTTCCAGTAGCGCGACCAGCGCGTCCCGTCGACGTCGGGTGGGATCTCGTCCATGCGCGGCAGCGAGTGGAGCAGGACTGCGTCGGATTTGGCCTTCGTCGTCAGCAGCTCGCGCGTGATCTTGTAGTTCGCAGGCGTCATGCCGACATCGCCCTCGCGTTCATCGCGCGACTTGGTGTAGTCCGGCTGGACGACGGGCTCGACCAGGATGACATCCGCGTCGGCGATGGCTTGCTCGACGTGCTCGGCTTCCTTGAAATCGAGGCTCAGTTCCTCGAGTTCAGCCTTGAACTCATCCGTGAGCGACATATCCGGCGGCGAAACGAAGGTGATCGGGCAATCAAACTGGGTCAGGCCGTAGGCCAGGGAATGCATCGTGCGCATGCGCATATCGCCAACCGCGAGCCAGCGCAAACCATCCAGGCGGCCTTTTTCCTGCTGGATCGTATAAAGATCGGTCAAAATCTGGGTCGGGTGCTCGCCCCACCCATCACCACCGTTGATGATCGGGATACTCGCCCAGCGGGCTGCTTCATGCGGCGCGCCCTGCTGAAAATGGCGCATGACGATGACATCGCCATAGAACTCGAGCATCTTGACCGTGTCCTTGATCAACTCCTGGTAGAAATCTCCAGCCCGCGTCATCTTGGCATCGGCGAAACCCGTCACCTGGCCGCCCAGCCGGATCATGGCTGCTTCATGCGCCAGCCGGGTGCGTGTGCTGGGCTGGTAGAAGGCGGTCACCAGCGTCTTGTCGCGCAGCAGATCCCCATTTTGCCGATCACGCGCATAAGGCGCCAGGCGGTCGCAGATCTCGAAAACACGTTCGTACTCTTCCCGCTCGAAACCCTTCAGCGACAGGATGTCTCTTCCGGCAAAGCTTCTCATTTCTAGTCTCCTCTTCTGTAAAGTAAGGTTGATCTTGCGGTGTACTCGATCAAACTTGTTTAGATCGCTCGAACCCTGCGCAGGATATGAAACCTGAACGTCCCGGGCAGAAAATAGCTGTAGGTATGGTCGACTGCGCGCCCCTCCTTTGTATACAACCATGATTCCATGCACAGCAAAACATCGCCGCGCTGAATTTTCAATGAGCGTGCTAACTCCCCGGAAGCCGGGATGGAGGTCACTTCCGCCCGCGAATAGGCGAGTTCCGGCTGCCCCTTGCGAAGGAATAAATCCAGGACGGATCCATGGAAACGCTCATCCTTGAGCTCGAATGGCAGCAGTTCGTGGGGCAAGATATCGATCAGGATATGCGACCGGCCTGCCCTTGGTCAGGATGATGCGGGAAATTTCCAGCAAGCTTGCTTGAGCTGATATCCCGAACGCAGCCGCCTCCTCTTCGTCCGGTGGCCGCTCGCGATAGTCAAGCTCACCCATCTCGACATCCAATCCGATCCGGGCAGCGACGGTTTCAATGCTCTCGAGCTCCTCCAACCCGCTCTCGATGACCTCCATCGGCTGGGAGACGAACGTCCCGATCCCCTGCCGGCGGATGATGCGGCCTTGATTTTCGAAGATCCGCATCGCCTCGCGCAGGGTGGCCCTTGAAACCCCGAGCTGCTCCGCCAGCTTGGGCTCGGAGGGCAGGTTATCCCCCGGGTGAAGCGTCTCGAGCAGGGCAGAAAGCGCTTCCGCCGTCTGCTTGTACAGCGGGCTTGGCCGGCTCGAATTTTTCCTTGCACGCCTACTCATCCTATGCGGTATCGCCTTTCCAGCATCCGGGCATCAATCAGCGGGATCGAGAACCTGGATGAATTCAAACTTTTCAACATCAACCAGCCCGAGATCGGAGATCCGCAGCGCCGGGATCACAACCAGGGCCAGCAAGCTAAGCTGCATATTCGCGTTGTTCAGGTGACAGCCACAGGCCTTATATGCCTCGAGCAGCCTGGCGGCCTTCGCCGCAACGATTTCGGCCGGCTCATCGGACATCAAGCCGGCGATCGGCAGTTCAATCGTCGCAAGCACCTCGCCCTTGCGGATGACAACCTGGCCACCGCCCTGCTTCGCCAGGGTATTGGCTGCCAAGGCCATCGCCTCGTCATCCGTCCCCACGATGAGCATGTGATGCGAGTCGTGCGCGACGGTTGAACCCAACGCACAGCCGGGTGCCAACCCGAAGCCTGACACCAGGCCAAGTTGGATCCTGCCAGAACCCGTGTGGCGCTCGACCAGGGCGACTTTTGCCAGGTCATGCGACGCGCTCAGGACGAGCACTCCATCTTCGACTTCCACGTCCATCTTCAAATGCGTGGTCGGCGCCTGGTTCTCGACGACTCCGATGACGTTCACCGATACCCGGCTGGCGCCGCCGGCCGGGATGCGGAAATCATCCTCCGATCAACGCTTTCGCCAGGTGCACCGAGTTCCGGATTTCAGCCGGGTAGATATACTCCGGCCGCTGGACGCGCAGTTCGCCCTCTGCGGCTACGGTCCGGCCGCGTGCGATCACTTCCTGCGCACGGAATGTCGGCTAAATCTTCGACGAGCACGATATCCGCATAGCGACCGGGCGCGAGCATGCCGACATCCCGCGTGACGCCGAAGTGCGCCGCCGTATTGAGCGTGGCCATCTGGATGGCGGTCATCGGTTCCAGGCCTTGCTCGATGGCATGGCGCAGAACCCGGTCCATGTGTCCTTCATGGACGAGCGTGCCGGAATGACAGTCGTCCGTCACGAGCAGAAAATGGCGCGGATCGAGCCCGTGCTCGGTGACCGCCTTAACCTGGCTGGCGACGTCATGCCAGGCCGAACCGTAGCGCATCATGACCTTCATGCCCTGACGCACCCGGGCGATGGCATCCTCCAGCCGGGTGCCCTCGTGATCGTCCTCCGGGCCGCCGGCTGCGTAGCCATGGAAGGGCAAGCCCGAGGTCGGGTGATGCGTAATGCCCACCGATGACGCGACCGGCAACGCGCGTCGCGGCCATCTCACGATGCATCTTCTCGTCGCTGCTGTAGACACCGGGGAAGTTCATCACCTCACCCAATCCGATGATCCCCTTCCAGGTCATCGCCTCGGCAACTTCCTCCGGGCCGATCACCGCCCCAGGAGTCTCAAGGCCGGGCGCGGAGGGGACGCAGGAAGGCATCTGAACCCAGACGTGGATCGGCTGCACGGCCGCCTCATCCACCATCATCCTCACACCCGCCAGGCCAAAGATGTTTGCCATCTCGTGCGGGTCGATGAACATGCCGGTCGTTCCATGGGGTACCACCGCCCGGACGAACTCGGTGACGGTGAGCATCCCGGATTCAACATGCATGTGCCCATCGAGCAGTCCTGGGACGAGGAAGCGCTCGCCGACATCCATGGACTTCCGTCTCCGGGCCGATACAGTGGGAGGCATCCGGGCCAATATATGCAATCCGTTCACCGAGGATGGCGATCGAGGTGCCCGGAATGATTTCACCGGATTGGACGCACACCCAGCGTCCATTGCTGAGCACCCGGTCAGCCGCTTTGCGGCCCATGGCGACATCGGTCAGATGACGGGTCAGATGGCTTGTCGCGTTCGCATCCATGAATACCCTGGCTCCTTCATCTCCTTCGGCTGCCGCTTTTCAACCGTTCACGAGGCGTGTGGCGGCGCGATTATGCCGTTCGATGACAGCTGGCAGGTCGACCGTGACCAGCTCACCTTCACGTACGACTGGCTTGCCATGAACGTAGCTCAAGCTGACATTCACCGGGGCGCAGAAGACGAGCGCAGCCAGCGGGTCATGCAGCCCCCCTGCATACTCGATCCGGTTGAGGTCGATGGCGATGAAATCGGCACATTTGCCGACTTCGAGCGAGCCGATGTCATCCCGTCCAAGCACAGCCGCACCCCCGCGCGTCGCCATCTCAAGCGACTGGCGGGCTGTGAGCAGTTGCTTCTGCTCATCGATCTCCGGGGCGACTGCCGCGCCTACCCTGGAGAGCAGCATCGCCTGGCGGGCTTCTCCAAGCATATGGGAGCCGTCATTGCTGGCCGAGCCGTCGACGCCCAGCCCGACCTTGACCTGCTTGGCAAGGTAGCGCCGGATGGGTGCGATCCCGGATGCCAGGCGCATATTCGACGACGGGCAGTGAGCAACGCCCATGCCGTCCTGCGCCATCCTGTCGACCTCGTCCGGCTGGATGAAGACGGCATGCGCGAACCAGACGTCGGAACCGGACCAATCCAACGATTCGACGTAAGCCAGGGGCCGCAGCCCAAAGCTCTCCAGGCAGAAATCTTCCTCATCCATGGTCTCGGCCAGGTGCGTGTGCAGATGGACACCCAGGTCGCGGGCGAGCGCCGCAGACTCGCGCATCAGGTCCGAGGTCACTGAGAAGGGCGAGCAAGGGGCAACGACGATGCGCGTCATCGCGCCAGGCTCCGGCTCGATGGTACTGCTCGATCACACGCCGCGTATCGGAAAGGATCTGTGCTTCGGTCTCTACAACCGAATCCGGGGGCAGGCCACCCTCGGATTCTCCCAGGCTCATCGAGCCGCGCGACGCGTGCAGCCGCAGGCCTACCGTCCGGCCGGCTTCAATCTGGTCATCCAGCCGGCAGCCGTTGGGGAAGATGTAATGGTGGTCAGAGGCGGTCGTGCATCCCGAGAGGGCAAGTTCAGCCAACCCGAGCGTGGTCGAAACTCGCATATCGTCAGGATGCATCCGGGCCCAGATTGGGTAGAGCGCCTTCAGCCAGTTAAACAAATTCGCGTCCTGCGCTGCTGGCACGACGCGAGTCAAAGTCTGGTAGAGGTGGTGATGGGTGTTCACGAGCCCTGGCATGACCAGGTGCCCGGCAAGATCGAGGACCTCATCCGCAGCACCGGGCAGTTCGTCCCCCTCCCCGACCGCTTCGATCCAGCCATCCCGGGCGAAAAAACCGCCCGTAGCAATCTCACGGCGGGCAGCATCCATGGTGATCAACCAGCGAGCATTCTTGACCAGGAGCGTGGACATGGATCCCTCTTTCTTCAATTGGGGCGAGTGTAGCACCAGAGCATGATGGGGTCAATTGTCAGACAACATGACCAGGGGAGAAGGATGTCACTAAGCAGGATCGGTTAATTAAGGAAAGCTTGCTGCGCTGAGCGCAGCAAGCTTTAACAAACCGCTCCGGATTCTTAGGCCGCTGCCCGCTGTGCGGAGCGCAGCGTATTCTGAAGCAAACCGGTTATCGTCATCGGGCCAACGCCGCCCGGGACGGGCGTGATCGCACCGGCGACTTCAACCGCTTCGTCAAAGGCGACATCCCCGGTGAGACGGTAACCGCGCTCCTTGGTGGGATCATCGACCCGGTTGGTCCCAACGTCAATCACGAAAGCGCCGGGTTTGATCCAATCCCCACGGATCATCTCGGCGCGGCCAATGGCGGCAATGAGCACATCGGCTTCGCGGCACACGCCGGGCAGGTCCTGGGTGCGGGAGTGGCAGATGGTGACGGTGGCGTTCTCCTTGACCAAGCAGCAGCGCGGCCGGCATGCCGACGATGTTCGAGCGGCCGACGACGACAGCCCTTGCACCGGATAGTTTCGCCCCGGCTTTTTGGAGCAGGATGATGCAGCCCGCAGGCGTACACGGGACAAACAAGGGATCGCGCCCCTTCTGGGCCAAGCGGCCAATGTTGATTGGATGGAAGCCGTCCACGTCCTTCTCGATGCTGATCGCCCTTAGAATGGCTTCCTCATCCAGGCCGGAGGGCAGTGGGAGCTGAACCAGGATCCCGTGCACCTTCGGATCCGCGTTGAGCTCTTTCACCAGGCCTTCGACTTCCTCCTGGCTGGCAGACGCATCCAGGTTGTGCCCGAAGGAATCAATTCCCAGCTCCTTGCAGGCCTTCTGCTTCATGCGCACATAGGTTTCCGAGGCCGGGTCTTCCCCGACAAGCACCGTCGCCAGCCCGGGTCGTGGTCCACCTGATTGGACCAGCTTCTCAACGCCGAGTTTTATCTCCTGCCGGATTTCTTCCGCGATGGCCTTTCCGTCGATCAGTGTTGCAGTCATGGTTCACTCCCTGGGTGGATTATGGGTTTACAAGGCGCCAAACGATCATGGGTCCAAATGCTCAAAGACAGGACCGCACAAGTGATTATCGCCTACTCACGCTGCGGGCATCAAGTACGGAGTTCCGTGCAGGTACCTGACATGTATCCTTACATGAGTGGACGAACTCCGGGCTGTGAATTCTCACACCCTTTGCAGGGAAGCAGGCCGGCTCCGCGCCCAGCAAGTTCGCACCCGTTGGTCAGCTTGGAGGGACAGCAACCAGACCCGGCCGACCAGGCCGACGATTGTGTGTAGCGCTAAGTGGGATTGGATGCTGTGTGGTCTGGTGCGCTTCTCAGGGTGAGGGCCGCCACGCGGCGTCGAAGTCAAGCGCCGGGTCCTGGCTGACCTCGAAGTAGTTGGTGCATCCCAGGCGCATGATGGCGATGTTGTGGTTGTTCCCATCGGGCCAGCTCTCGAAAACAACCCATTGCCCGTCTGGAGACCAGCTGGGTTCCGCCATCGGCTGCGTGGAGCGCTGCCCTTCTGGACAAACTCGGGAGAGCCTGAAACCACCTTCGCTGAAGGGGCCGACCATCAGCCGGGCGACGCCGCCGATCTTGCGCTCGAAGAGGATGAAGGTTCCATCGCTGGACCACGCTGCGTGGGTATCGCGTTCACCGTTGGGGTTAATGGAAAAGCGATCGACCTCGCCCCCCGAAGCTGGCATGAGCCATATCTCGGTCTCACCGCCCCGGGTGGAGGTGAGCAGCAGCTGCGAGCCGGATGGCGCCCAGGCGGGTTGCCGGTTATGGGCTAAATCCTTGTTCAGGTTGGTCAGGTTGCCCCCGTCCACGTCCATGATGTAAATCTGAGGCCGGTTGTCGCGCAGCGAAGTAAACGCCAGGCGGCCGCCATTGGGATCCCAGGCAGGATCGAAATCACCGCCGGGTGCTGTCCGGAGCTGGCTCGGATCGCTCGCTTTCCCCATCACATCAACGTTGATCAACCACAAGCTCGACCCTGGGTATTGGTCCTGGTTCAAGCGGCAGGGCGAGGTAAAAACCAGTTGATCGCCGGCCGGCGCCCAGGCCGGCTGGCAGGCGCCATCTTCCAGGTTGGTGAGCTGGGTCGCCCCGGTCCCATCGATGTTAACCAGGAAAATCTGGGGGATGCCGGTCCGGTTGGAGGCGAAGGCAATCTGCCCGATGCCCCCCCCGGTTGGTGTGGATGGCGCAGGCAGCGGCTGGGTGGGCACAGCCGGGGTCGAGGAGGGCGGGACAAGCTCAATCGTCGCGGTGGGGGTTGCGGACGGCACCACAGCCGGCAGCGTAGCCGAAGGCTCGGCCCCGATCACATCGGTGGCCGCCGGCGGCGTGGTCGCCGCCGGTGCTGCCGGCCGCGAGAAGATCGAGGCGAGCAGCGAGCCCACCCCGGGGGCGATCAAATATACGCTGCCGAGCAGAACCACGCCGGCGATGATGGCGAACAGCCAGCGCGGGAAGCGCCGGCGGGGCATGCGCTGGGCGACGAACACCGGTGGTTCTTCAGGTTCAGTCAGGGGTGTGGTGACTTGCGACCGCTGCAGATTGGGCAACCCGCGGACGATGGTCGGGTTGGTCGCCCGCGTGCTGGCTGCAAGGGCAGAAGCTAATTCGGGAACGGTCTGGTAGCGGTCCCCAGGTTCGACTGCCAGCGCCTTCGAAATCACGCGCGCCAGGGCTGGGCTGACGGTGGGCTTGCGCTTGCGGAGCGGTGTGAGTTCCTCGCGCCCCATGGCGCGCTCAAGCGAATCCTCCGGGATGGTTGCGGTGAGCGAAGCATACAACGTTGCGCCAAGGGAATACACATCCGTCCGGGGATCCGTCCGCCCCGTGCCGTACTGCTCGGGTGGGGAAAACCCGGGGGTCATGGCCTTGGCCCCGGTCGTGGTTGTGCTGCCCTTGTCGACGACCTTGGCCAACCCGAAATCGACCAGGATCGCCCGGCCATCCGGCATGATCTTGATGTTGCCCGGCTTGATATCCCGGTGCAGGATCGGTGGATTGCGGCTGTGCAGGTATGCGAGCGCATCGCAGATTTCGAGGAACCACGGGAGCGCTTCCGCCTCGGGGATGGACCCATCCCGTTCTAGCTTCTCGCGCAAGTCCACCCCCTGGATGAAATCCATCACCAGGTACTGCCCCTCGCCCTCGATCACGAAATGGTCGGTCACACGCGGCAGGTTTGGATGGCGCAAGCTGGCGAGGATGGTCGCTTCACGCTTGAACTGGCGCGCATACTCCTCGGTCGTGAAGAGGTTCTCTTTGACAGCAACGGCGACGCCAAGGTTGATATCGAACGCCTTGTAGACAGCCCCCATCCCTCCCTGGCCGAGGACTCCTTCGATTCGATAGCGATGGCGTAATATGCTTCCAGCTTGGAGGGGCATCTAGTTCTCTGTGGGTCCCTGTTTCTGATTGAACCCAATCATTGTAGCAAAGCCGATTCAATTTGACTACCATAGTATGCTTGGGAAGGCCGTTTGTAAGGTGGTTGGAAGCCATATGAGGTTCGTATATGATCAGCAGGCACGGACATCCCGGCTGCGTTCACGGAATGACCGGTAGGCATTCGTCCAGATGAGGGTGCCGCGGATTTTACTACTGGCAGTCGCCGGAAGCTTGCTCTGCGTGCTCCCCGCCTGCTCGGATGCAGCCCTCCCCGGAGGCACCGATGCCCGCCCAGCCAGCGGGGAAAGCCCTGCTTCAACACCCACCTTCATTGTCGTCACCACGCCAACCGCCCTGGTGACGGCCAAGGGAATGCCTAAGGCTGCCACCCTTACCGCCACGCCTGAACCTTCCCCCACCCCGACCAACTACCCTTCAACCCCGATCGTCATCGGGACGTCTGAAGCCGGCCGGCCGCTGCAGGTCTACGCCTTCGGATCCGGTGAACATGCCCGGATGATCGTTGCCGGGATCCATGGGGGCTATGAGGGGAACACGAGCCGGCTCGCCGACGAGCTCATCCAGGTTCTCGATGCGCGCCCGGACCTGGTGCCGCCTTCCAGGACGCTCTACATCTTGCGCTCGCTCAACCCGGACGGGGAAGCGCGCACGAGCGGCTACAAGGGCAGGGTCAACGATAACCTGGTCGACCTGAACCGGAATTGGCCTTCGCTGTGGGAGTCGAGTTGGCCGCTGGAGGGCTGCTGGACCTATACCTACGTCACTGCTGGCGCCTACCCCGCTTCCGAAGCCGAGACGCGGGCGCTGATTAACTTCCTCGTCACGTACAGGATCGAGGCGCTCATCTCCTACCACAGCGCAGCCCTGGGGATATTCCCCGGGGGCCAGCCTCCGGATCCTGACTCGATTTCGCTGGCGGAGACCTTGTCCGCTGTCAGCGATTACCCCTACCCCCCGATCGAAACCGGCTGCAAGTACACCGGACAGCTCATCGACTGGGCTTCGGACATGGGCATCGCCGCGGTCGATATCGAGCTCACCAACCACCGGGACACGGACCTTTATCAAAATCTGCGCGTGCTGGAGGCCTTTCTCAGCTGGGAGCCGTGACGCGATGACAGCCCGGGGCATGCCCGGGCTGCTTTGTCAGGATGTCATTGCGGGCTTGGAGCGCGCCGAACGGCCTTACTCCCCTTCGCTTCCCCGCCGCCGGTAGGCGGCCTGCAGGTGGATGACGACACCCCCGAGGCCGCGCAGCAGCAAGTACGGGAAGAACCCGAACCAGCCGATGTAGGGGGTGAGGCTGGCGAGGACGAGGATGGCCCCGGCCGAGGCGAGGGATGGCCATTTATCCTCCCCTGGTGTGAGGCGAGCGCGAGCGCTGAGCACCATGCCGGTCAGGCCAAAGATCAATCCCAGCGCAAGGGCGATCCAGAACAGTACCCCGAGCAAGCCGATGAAAGCCAGCCCTGCGGATTGGGCCCACGCGACGAGCAGATACCCGATCGCTAAGAAAAATAGCGTGTTGATTAACCCGATCAAGATGGAACGCCCCGGATTGGCATCAACGGCATCCTGAATCCCAGCCACAAATCTGCCAAAAAACGCATGCAGGCCAACGAAGAGCATGTCCAGGGATAACCCGGCTGCAATCGCGAGGAGCAGGAACAGTACAACTTGATTCATAGGTGCTGCCTCCATTTAAGAGTTCCCGATCATCCGGTCTTAGCCGCGCCTCAAGTTCCTCGCCGCGACCGAGATGCATTCATTGAGGTTCCCGTCAAAAGCCAGCGGTTGGCCAGGAGCCAGACCAGGCCGACGCCAAGCGCGAGAGCAGCCCAGCCCAATGCAGGTGGGGGTGAGAGAAGGCGCGGGATGGATAGGTCAAGGACGCCGGGAACCTGCGGTTGGATCTGGGTGATGGTGAGCTGGATGCGCTGAATCAGGTCCACCAGGTCAGGTTGGAAACCAGATTGTCCGATCCAACCCTGGAGGATCGCCAGGACTCCCTCCGCCTGGGTTCGCAGCGTGCCAGACAGCCAGACGGCGATTGCGCTGAATACGGCCAGCTGGAGCGTGAGCAGGCGCCACCAACTTGCATCGGATCGGGGATGCGCTGCCAACCGTATGCAGGACCCCGGGTGCGAGGTCCACCTCCAGGGTTAAGTCTGAAAGGCTGTCAATCTGGTTGAAGAGCGTGCGCAGCGAATCAAGTTCGTTCGAGCATGCTGCACACGAAGCGAGGTGCGCTTCGAGCGCATGGACCTGATCGGCTGCAAGTTCGCGATCCAGGTATGCGTGCAGGTCATCCTCACGTGGGTGGCTCAGATTGGCATCAAACATGGCCTTCCAACCTCTCCGCAAGCTGCTTTCGCGCACGGTAAAGATGGCTCTTCACATCAGAAAGCGGCAAACCGAGTGCCTCTCCAATGTCGGCATAACTTAATTCCTGGAAATGCCTGAGCTCGATCACTGCCCGGTAGTGAGCAGGCAGGGCGAGGATCGCGCTGCGGATCGCTTGCTGGCGATCATGGATGATGAGCGCCTGTTCGGGCAGGATAGCTTGCGGCCGTTGGGGCTGATCGAGCTCGTCCTCCAGCGGGACGCTTGGCGCATGGGGTCGCTTCAGCTCGTTCAGGCACAGGTTAGCTGCGACGCGCCGTATCCACGGCCCAAAAGGCCGATCCTCCTCGAAAGTATGCAGACGCTCGTGAGCGCGGATGAACGCTTCCTGCGTCATGTCCTCGGCCTGCTGTCTCTCGCCCATCATCCTCAAACACACGTTGTACACCGAAGCCTGGTAGCGCTGCACCAGCTCCCCGAACGCTTGCACATCGCCTCCCCGGGTCTGCAAAACCAGGGCTCGATCTGTTGGATCTTGCATCTCTATACCTTACTACAGGTGCTGAATTCCATTTGTTGCACCCCATAGTATAGAAAGAAAAAGCCCCGTAAACGGGGCTCTGGAATACCGGTCTACTGATGGTCAGGGTTTAACAGCGCCATGGGCGTACAGACCGCTCTCGATTTCTAGATGTTCCTTGATCAGGGGCCATGTTTCCTGCAGGAATGCTTCCTCTCCCTGCCAGGAAAACATCTCCGAGTCTCGGACCGGCTGAACAGTTTGCTGAAGCAGGTACATGCTTGCCTTCGCCGCTTCATGCTCCTCATCGCTCAGATGATCGCCCTGGGCCAGGCGCTGGATCAGTCGTATGCCACGCGGGTTAATCGAACTCATCGTCTTCCTCCATCCTAACTGGTGGTTAGCGTTTCGAATTATCGGATGCGGGTTGCATCGGACCGCAGCCGGCTCATGGCTTGATTCTCGATCTGGCGTACTCGCTCACGGGTGATGCCCATCTTCTCCCCGACTTCTTGCAAGGTGTGCGAGCGCCCGTTGGTGAACCCATAGCGCAGCATGAGCACCTGTGCTTCTCGGGCGGGGAGCGCATCGAGCACCTCCCGCACCTGCTGCTGCATCAGGTTCTCGACCGTGCTTTGCTCGGGATTTTCGACTTCCTGGTCAGGGATCACATCGCCGAGGGTGCGGTTCTCGTCGTCATCCTGGGGCAGGTCCAACGAGATGGGCGCCTGGCTGATATTGATGATTTCGGTCACCAGGTCAGGCGAGATACCAAGCTCTTCCGCCAGCTCAAATTCGTTCGGATCTCGGCCGAGCGATTGCATCAATCGATTCTTGGCCTGGGATAGCTTGCTGATCTCGACGCTCTTGTGGACTGGAAGCCTGATCGTCCTGCTCTGGTTGTCGATTGCGCGCGTGATGGCCTGTCGGATCCACCAGGTCGCATAGGTGCTGAAGCGGTTGCCGCGGGCAGGGTCAAACTTCTTCGTCGCCCTGATCAAGCCGATGATCCCCTCCTGGATGAGGTCCAGGAGCGGGATGCCGCGGTTGGTATAGCGTTTGGCGATGCTTACAACCAGGCGTGTGTTGGCCATGACCAGGCGCTCACGCGCCGCTGATCCTGTCTCGATCGTGGTCTGCAGCTGCTCGATCTCGTGCTCGCGCAGCCCGCCCTGAGCCAGCCGCCGCCGTGCATCACGCGCTTTGGCCAGGTTCTCGGAAAGAGAAACCTCCTCTTCCGCCGTCAACAGGGGCGTCTGCGTAATTTCTTCAATGTATTCGTCCCGGAACACTCGCGAACCGCGCATGTCACTGGATGCCATCTCGATACCTCCGAAGCCGTACAAGCATGCCGTACGGTCTACCACTAAGTCTCTGACCATTTCCGATAATAACACTCATATTTATGAATTATCTTAACAAAATAAACCGAGGTTGTCAAGGTTTCTTACAAGTTTTGTCACACACCGCTAGCTGGCCAAAAATCCAGCGAAAAGCATGCGGCATGGGCCCTTGCATTGCCTGCCCTCTTGACGACTTCAAGTATCGCTTTCTTTCGTTGTCCGGCGGTTGTTGGGAATGCAAGACTTCGGCGCGAGGTATAATCCTCCCAGTAGGAGGTGAAATGATCGAGATTACCGATGCTGCCCAGGTACAAATTCGTCAGATGCTCGAAGAAGACCAGCGCAAGGGGATGCAGCTGCGGATGCAGATCCTGGGGCGAGGCCCGGGCGGTTTTCGCTATGCCGTGCGTTTCGTCCCGCCGGACGAGGTCGAAGCGGATGACGCGCAAGTGGAATTCGAGGGCTTCAATGTCCTGATCGATTCCAACACGCTGCCCAACCTGGAGGGATCAACCCTGGACTACCAGGAGGACAACTTCCAGCGCGGTTTCATGATCGAAAACCCGAACCCGGTGTGGCGCGACTCGACCGCCCAGGCGATCCAGGACCTGCTGGACAACAAGATTAACCCGGGCGTCGCTGCCCATGGCGGTTTTGTCTCGCTGGTAGATTTCCGGGATGAGGTGGCCTATATCGCCTTCGGTGGTGGCTGCCAGGGCTGCGGCATGATCGATGTGACCCTGAAGCAGGGCGTCGAGGTCATGATCAAGGATACGATCCCCGCCGTCCGCGAGATCGTGGATACGACCGATCACGGCTCCGGCACCAACCCCTTCTACAATCAACAGGGTGGCGCCTCAGCGCTGTCCTAGCCGGTTAGTTCGCAAGCATTCTAGCCAATTGAAAAGACGCCTCCCCCTGTTCGGGGGAGGCGTCTTGCTTCTCCTGGTAGCCTTACACGTCCAGGTTCCGAACCTCGCGAGCGTGGGTTTGGATGAAGCGCTTGCGCGGTGGCACAGCCGCGCCCATCAGCATGTCAAACGTCCGGTCGGCAGCGGCGGCATCCTCGATGGTGACCTGCAGCAGGGTGCGGTTGGCGGGGTCCATGGTCGTATCCCACAGCTGCTGTGGGTTCATCTCACCCAGACCCTTGTAGCGCTGCAGTGAAACCTTCTCCCCATCGACCCCCATTTCCTTAATCACCTGTTCCCGCTCGCCTTCGGTGTAGGCGTAGCGGCGTTTGGATTTGTAATCAATCCGGTACAGCGGGGGCTGGGCGACGAACAGGTGCCCTTCCTCGATCAGCTCGGGCATGTAGCGGAAGAAGAACGTCAGCAGCAGCGTGCGGATGTGGCTGCCATCGACGTCGGCATCGGTCATGATGATGACCCGGCCGTAGCGCAGCCCCTCGACATCGAAGGTCTCCCCGATGCTCGTGCCGAGGGCGGAGATGAGCGCCTTGACCTCGTTGTTGGAGAGGATTTTATCCAGCCGGGCTCGCTCCGTGTTGAGGATCTTTCCTCGCAGCGGGAGGATGGCCTGGAAATGTCGATCGCGGCCTTGCTTGGCAGAACCCCCGGCCGAGTCACCCTCGACGATGTACAGCTCGCACTTGTTTGGGTCACGCTCGGAACAATCGGCGAGCTTGCCGGGCAGGGTCAGGCTCTCCAGGGCGCTCTTCCGGATGACCAGGTCGCGCGCCTTGCGCGCCGCATCCCGGGCCCTGGCCGAAGTGAGGCACTTCTGGACGATGGCCTTGCCGGCGCGCGGGTTGCCCTCCAGGAACTCGGAGAAGGCCTCCCCCAGGACCTGCTGAACCTGGGTCTGCACCTCGGCGTTCATGAGCTTGACCTTGGTCTGGCTCTCAAACTGGGGGTCACGGTGCTTGATGCTGACGATGGCGGTCAACCCCTCCCGCGTGTCATCGCCGCTGAAGTTAGGATCCGAATCCTTGAGCAGGTTGTTCTTGCGCGCGTAGTCATTGATCGTCCGCGTGACTGCCGCACGGACCCCGGTGAGGTGCGTGCCGCCGTCGACAGTGTTGATCGTGTTGGCGAAGGAGTAGACCGATTCGGCGTAGGCGTCGGTGTACTGCAGGGCTACCTCGATGCCGGTATCTTCGATTTCCTTGTCGACGTAAACAACCGGGTGGAGCAGATCGCGGTTGCGGTTCAAATACGAGACAAAGGAGGTAATCCCGCCCTCGAAGTAGAAGGTCATCTCGCGCCCATCGCGTTCATCGAGCAGGTGGATGGTCACGCCGCGCGTGACAAACGCCATCTCCCTGAAGCGCGTGACGAGTGTTTCAAAGCGGTAGTCCAGCTCGCCCTTGAAGATGGTCTTGTCATACAGGTAGGTCGTCTTTGTGCCGGTTTCGCCCTTGGGGGCTTTGCCGATGACCTCCACCGGCTTGATCGGCGCTCCCCGTTCGTAGCGCTGAAAATGCACCTTCCCAGCCCGCTTGACCTCGACCTCACACCACTCGGAGAGCGCGTTCACGGCTGAGACACCCACCCCGTGCAGCCCACCGGAGACCTTGTACCCCTCCCCACCGAACTTCGCCCCGGCATGGAGCACGGTCATGACGATCTCGAGCGCCGGGACTTTCTTCTGTGGGTGCAGATCGACCGGAATGCCACGGCCATCATCCTCGACCGTAACGCTGCTGTCCTCGTGGATGGTCACGTCGATCGTTGTGCAAGCCCCAGCCAGCGCCTCGTCAATCGAGTTATCCACCACCTCGTAAACGAGGTGGTGCAGGGCCTTGACGTCCGTGCCACCCACGTACATCCCGGGCCGGCGACGGACGGCTTCCAGGCCTTCGAGCACCTGGATGTCTTTTGCAGCGTAGCTGCTAACCTTCTGAGACCGCTTTGTCAAGTGGCGTTCTCCTTATCGACTGAATAGTTCCCGAATCATCTTTTTCTTCCGTCAATGCATGCTGCCGGCGGATTTCCTCCGCCACCCCCACCATCCACTCCCGACGGCTCAAGTAGTACGCGAAGCTCGCCGAAAGCAGGGTTGTGCTGACAAAGGCATGTCCCACGATCGCCAGCAGCAAGTACCAGGATCCGTCATCCGGCAGGCTCCAGACCTGCGTGGCTCCGACCCAGGCAATCAAGAAAACGCTCAGCAGGAAGCCCATCGAGCTAAAAAAGTTCCAGCGCACCACCCGGATGCTTTCGCGCATGGCCTGCCGCAAGCCGAAACCGTAGCGGATGACCCCGTGCGAGGTGAAGCTCAGGTAGATCGCCCCGACGAACAAGATCGGCATGCCCAGGTAGAGCAAGGCGTCGACCGAGCCGATGAGCATCGAACCCAGCAGGGCGATTATGCTCACCAGGTACCCCAGGATGGTCATGCCGACCAGCCGCACCAGGGTCCTCCAGAAGGGCACTTCGCTGACTTCGGCTGCATGCCCCGCGCGATCTGCCGCAGGTAGACCGTACCCAGGGCCAGGCCGATCAAGGATAGCCCAGCCCAGACCCAGAGCGCCAAAGCGTCCTGCGCTAACTGCACTTGTGGGCTCAACCCCAAGGGCGTCGCCAGGGGCAGCTTGATGGCGATCAAGCTGGGCAAGCCCACGCTCAAGCTGGCGATCAAACCGAAAACGAGGTTGAAGGGCAGCCCGGCCGGCAGCGTGCTCAGGGATGAGAACAAATTATAGCGTGCCGCCAGTTGGAGAAATGACTCCTTGAAAAGCGACAACTGCTCGGCAACCATCGGATCCACGCCCGCAGGCGGTGTCAGGCTGGCGCTGACAACCTGGATGATCGATGGGATGACCAGGTGCGGGCCGAACCAAAGGAAGAGATCCAGCAGCACACAGGGCAGGATCAAATATGGAAATGCCACCACCCGGTCGAACCCCGCCGCGAGCGCTCGGAAGGCTCCGATCGGACGATTTTTGAGGTTTTGATCAGATGCATACACGAAATACTATTTTACCATAGCGAGCCCGAAACCCACGCACGGCGCAGCCTGCCCCGGGACGCATCCATTGACCCTGTCCTCCGCAAGGGTTTAGAATGCGCCTTGATTCCCATGATCGCATTGTTGACCGACTTTGGCCTGCAGGATACCTATGTTGGCGCGATGAAATCGGTGATCTCCGGCATCGCCCCCGAGGTTCAGATCATCGATCTCACGCACGCCATCCCACCCGGGGATGTCGGCGCGGCTGCCTTCGAGCTCTGGCGTGCAGCACCTGTCTTGCCAACGGGGACGATCGTGGTGGCCGTCGTCGATCCCGGCGTGGGGGGGCCACGGCCAGCCGTGGCGGTAGAGTTCAAGGACTTTATCGTCATCGGTCCGGACAACGGCAGCTTCAGCTACCTGCTCTACGAGCATCCAGCCTTGCGCGTGATCCGGCTTGAGAACCCTGCTTTCCAACGCCCAGGCCCTTCCAGGACTTTTCATGGCAGGGACATCTTCGCCCCGGCCGGCGCGCACCTTGCCTCCGGCGTTGACCTGGATGCGCTTGGACCGGCCGCGGCGGACCTGCTAGAGCTCCCACCCCCGCTGCTGAAACGCGACCCGGAAGGTACATTCGAAGGTGAGATCCTGTACATCGACAGATTCGGCAACCTGGTCACGTCAATCGGAAGGGTCACGAAAGGGCCGGAAGGCCGCCAACTGAAGCCCTGGACGCATCCCGGCCAGCCGCCATACCCGCTCGGTGAACAAATTCAGCTTGAACTCCCCGGAGGACTGCACCTACCCCTCCACGAGACTTTCGCGGACGTACCCTCCGGTCAACCCCTGGCGTATACTGGAAGCTCCGGCCTGTTGGAGATCGGGGTGCGTGATGGACGCGCGGCGGCCGAACTCCGGTTAAATCGCGGTGATCGCATTAGCCTGTCAGACCGATAAGGATTGGATATGCCCTCATTCCAAATTGAAGGTGGAGCAGCCCTGCATGGCGAGATGACCCCCTCCGGCAACAAAAACGCCGCGCTGCCTCTACTCGCAGCCTGCCTGTTGACCGAGGAACCCGTCATCCTGCGCAACGTACCGGCCATCGGCGATGTCCAGATCATGCGCAGCTTGCTCGAAAGCCTCGGCGTGGAGATCGAAACGCTCGATGAGCATTCCTGGCGGGTGATGGCCAGGGACATCCGCCAGGCCGACCTCGATCCCGATCTCTGCCGGCGAATCCGGGCTTCCATCTTAATCGCTGGCCCGATGCTCGGGCGTCAGGGGAACATCCATTTGCCTCCACCCGGGGGGGATGTGATTGGAAGACGGCGGGTCGATACCCACCTGTTGGCCCTCGAAAAACTCGGCGCCAAGGTGGCCTTCAGCGACCGTGAGTTCAGCATGCAGGCCGCAGGACGCCTGACCGGGTCCGACCTCCTGCTGGACGAGGCCAGCGTCACTGCCACGGAGAATGCCATCATGGCCGCGGTGATGGCCGATGGCATATCCGTGATTCGCAACGCCGCATCCGAGCCACATGTTCAGGAACTCTGCCATTTCTTGAACGCGCTGGGTGCCAACATCGAAAACATCGGTTCGAACACGCTCAAGATCAGCGGTGTACGCGAGCTGCACGGTGGCGAGCACAGCATCGGGCCGGACTACCTGGAGGTCATCAGCTTCATCGGCGCGGCCGTGGTCACCGGAGGCTCGATCCGTATCCGGAACGCTGGGCCCGAGTACCTTGACATGCCCCGGCTCGTCTTTAGCCGCCTGGGTATCGAGTGGCAGGTTGAAGGGGGAGACATCCTTATCCCGGCCGACCAGGAGATGATCATCCGCCCGGATGTCGGCGGCAAGATCCCCCAGATAAGCGTCATGCCCTGGCCGGCATTCCCCACCGACATGATGAGCGTCGCGATCGTCGTCGCCACCCAATCGAACGGAACGATACTCTTCCATGATTGGATGTACGAGACGCGTATGTTCTTCATCGACAAGCTGGTCTCGATGGGCGCACGCATCATCTTGTGCGACCCGCACCGCTCGATCGTCCAGGGTCCCAGCCCCCTCATTGGTGAGCACCTGGAAAGCCCGGACATTCGCGCCGGACTTGCGCTCACACTGGCTGCGCTGGCTGCCCATGGCACATCGCGTATCGGCAATATTGGCCAGATTGAGCGCGGCTACGAACGCATCGACGAGAAGCTGCGCGACCTCGGCGCCAAAATCATCCGCCTGGAGGACTGATCACCATTCCGGGCGCATAAACCTGGGCCTGGACGACATGGACGCCCCACGCGGCGTTGACCGGTCCTACCCACTGCGGTATAATCCGGCGGCTATTCGAACGATACCTTTGATTGTTAACTGGGATAAAGGAAGCACATGCCGAAGCGCACATACCAACCCAAGAAAAGACGCCGCATTCGGGTCCACGGTTTCAGGGCTCGCATGCGTACACGCGGCGGTAGAAATGTTCTCAAGACGCGCCGCAAGCGCGGTCGTTACAGTCTCACCGTTCGCATGAATGAACACGTCAAGAAGCTCAACTGGAAGGCCTAGCTCGCTGGGACTCGGTGCGAGCTACCAACAGCCGGCCAGGTGGATGAACCGTCGGTATCGGCTCACCAATTCGAGTGACTTTCAGCGGGTGCGGCGCACTGGAACTTCGTATGCCCACCCGTTTGCCATTCTCCTGGCATGCCCCGGCGGGGATGTTCCTCGCTTCGGGTTTACGGCAGGCCGGGCCCTGGGCGGTGCTGTCGCACGCAACCGGGCCAAACGCTTGCTGCGGGAGGCAGTCCGGCACTACCTGCCGCAGATTGACCCCGGGTGGGACGCGGTGTTCATCGCCAGGCCGGAAATCTTGAAAGCGGAATGGGAAGCAGTCCGTTCAGGAATAGGGCAGCTTCTCAAGCGTGCAGGGATGCTACATGCCTGACCAGGTCACGGAGCTCCAGGTCGATCACTCCGAACCGTCCTTACGGGAAATCCCGCTTAACTGGCGCACGATGCCCCGGCTGCCCGCACTGGCGCTGATCCGCCTGTACCAGCGGCTCATCTCCCCGGCCCTGCCAGCTGGCACCTGCCGCTTCGAACCGACTTGCTCGCATTACAGCTACCAGGCTATCGCGAAGTTTGGCCTGGTGAAGGGTAGTGCGCTATCGATCTGGCGCGTCCTGCGCTGCCAGCCATTCAACCCGGGCGGGTATGACCCGGTACCCTAGGAGATCCATGAAGATTACGACCCATTCCCGTACAAAAACCATGCTCATGCTTGGGATGCTCATCTTGCTTTCGAGCATCCTCTCGAGCTGCGCAGGGGGCAGCGCCCTGGCAGCCTCCAGTTGGCCAGGGGTGACGGTCGACGAAACCACGGCGTATGTCGCCTACGGGGCATCGGTCCACGCCATCGATTTGCGGACAGGCGAGGTCCAATGGCGCTTCCCGAGCGAACCGGATCGGGCGCTTTCGTTCTATGCGCCCCCGGCCGTCGATCCGGAAGGCCATGTCGTCGTCGGCGGATACGACCAGCAAGTCTATGCCCTCCAACCAGAGGGGATCAGCGCCAACATCGCCTGGTCCTTTGATGGCGCGCAGGACCGCATTATCGGCGGTTTGCTCATCGCCGGGGATATCGTCTATGTCCCTTCTGCCGATTGGAAGCTGTACGCCCTGAACCTGGACGATGGCAGCCCGGCCTGGCCTCAACCCTTCGAAGCCGAGCACGCGCTGTGGTCGGCGCCGTTGATGAACGGTGAACATATTTACATCGCCGCGTTGGACCACATGGTTTACGCGCTCGACCCGAACACGGGAAGCGTTCAGTGGAGCATCGATCTTGGTTCAGCCGTCTCGGACACACCGACATTGGCCGGGGATCTGCTTCTATGCGGAACCTTCGAAGGCATCCTCTATGCGCTGGATACCCGCAGCGGGCGGATCGCCTGGACCTTCGAAGCGGAGGATGCCATCTGGGGCAACCCCGCCGTGAACGACTCGCACGCCTTTTTCGCCGATGTCTCCGGAACCGCCCATTCGCTCGTGATCGAGAGCGGGCGCGAGGTCTGGCGCCAGGAGCTCTCCGGTCCAGCTTCAGCTACGCCTGCCCTGACCGGCGATCGGGTCTTCTTCGTGAGCGAGAATGGCGCGGTGGATGCGTTCAAGCTCGATAACGGGGACCCGGCGTGGCCATCCAGCGCCATGCTTACCGGGCGCCTGCTGGCCGACCCGATTCTCACCTCGGAAGGCCTGCTGGTGCCTGTGATGGATGGCGAGTGCATACTCTTCATGCTCGATACCGAAACCGGAAGCTCGCGCTGCCTGTTCCAGGCAGAGTAGCGGCGATACAAAGGACTGACGCATATGTGGAATAGTTTTATCCTAGAACCGATGATCAACGCGTTGATCCTGATTTACCAATTCCTGGGTCAAAACTTCGGCTTATCCATCCTGTTGTTCACGGCGCTCGTCCGGCTCATCACGCTCCCGCTGACGTACCAGCAGATGAAGAGCACGATGGTCATGGCCGAGATCCAGGGTTCGGATCGGTATAAGAAGATGCAGGAGAAATACAAGAACGACAAACAGAAGCTGTCCGAAGAGCAGATGAAGCTCTTCCGGGAGGTCGGCTACAACCCCTTCAGCGGCTGCCTGGGCCTAATCATCCAGTTCCCGATCATCATCGGTCTGTACCAGGCCATCATCCGCACAATGGCTGCGACGCCCTTGCAGCTCTTCGACCTCTCGAAGTTCATCTACAGCTTCGTCCCCTCCGGACTGATCCCGCTCAACAGCCAGTTCCTTTATATGAACCTTGGCCAGCCCGAGCGGCTCTCCCTGTCCTTCCTGCCCTTTGATATCCCCGTGCTTACGATCCTGGTCGTCATCAGCACCTACCTGCAGACGAAGCTCACCACTCCGACCTCGCCCGATTCGCAGGGCTCACAGATGACCCAGATGATGAGCCTGTACATGCCGCTGCTCCTTGGATATTTCGCATATACGCTCGCCTCTGGCCTGGCGCTCTACTTCGTCGCCTCGAACTTGCTTGGCATTCTGCAAGGTTTGATCATGAAACGAGTGCGCGAGTCAAACGCACCGGCCAAATCCAAAGTCCATAAACCAGCGTAAAAGGTTGATCCGATGAAAAAAACCAGCCTCGAGATGATCGCTCCAACCGTTGAGGAAGCCATTCAGCTCGGCGCACAGGAATTGGGATTGCCTGAAGACGCCCTGGAAGTTGAGGTCCTCGATGAAGGCAGCCGGGGATTGTTCGGCCTGGCCAGCCGCCAGGCGCGCGTGCGGCTGACCGTGCGCGGTGCGATGGGCGCGATGGAGCCCGATGCGGGATCCCAATTCCAATCGCAAAGGCGCGATCCCTCGACTTCGGTCGAAGCGGCGGAAGAGGCGACCGATGACGAAGCCCTGAAGATTTCTCAAGACACGGTCGAAGAACTGCTCCAGCGCATGGGCATCGAGGCCAGCGTGCGCGCCAGGTGGGGGGAGCCTGATTCGCCGGGCAAGATCCGCCCGCTGTTCATCGAAATCATGGGGGACGATCTGAGCATCCTGATCGGCCGCCGTGGAGAAACGCTGACCGCCCTGCAGTACATCACCCGCCTGATCGTGGGCAAGGAGATGCGCCGCCCCGTGGCGGTGCTCATCGACGTCGAAGGTTACCGCTCGCGCAGGGAACAACAGCTCAGGCAACTGGCCCGGCGCATGGCTTCCCAGGCGATCGAGACCGATAGGACCATGACCCTTGAGCCCATGCCTGCCTACGAACGCCGTATTATCCATATGGAGCTCAGGGATGAGACCCAGGTGGACACGGTCAGCGTCGGTGAAGGTACCCGCCGAAAGGTAACCATCATCCCCAAAGTGTAAGGGTGCGGGCTTGGTTGTGTGACCACGCCGGTCGTTTATAATCAGCACCATGCACCCCGATGGCGGACCCCCAACCGCTCTTTTGATCGGAAACGCGACCCGTGACCTCACGCCGCATGGACCCGAGCTAGGCGGCTCGGTCGCGTACGCCGGCCTCACGCTGGCAGCGCTCGGGTGCAAGGTCCGCCTATTGACCGCTGTCGCCGGCAACGATGATCTGAGCCCGCTCGAGGACCAGCTCGAAATCAAGCGTGTGCCAGCATCCCAGAGCACCACCTTTGAGAACCTGTATGATTCTGGCAGCCGGATGCAGTATCTGCGAGCACGCGGGGGCTCGATCGGGGCCGGAGACCTACCCCAGGCCTGGGCCCGGACAGAACTGCTCATCCTGGCCCCCGTCCTGAATGAAATCGGACCCAAGGTCACCCAGGACCTGGAGTACAAGCTGCTGGGCATCTCGGCCCAGGGATGGTTCCGTGAGACCAACCTGGACGGGCCGGTCCGGCTCAAACCCTGGACGCAGGTCCTCCCATTGATCCCAAACGAGGCGATCGTATCGGTCAGCGAGGAAGATCTTGGCGGAGACGAGGAAGCCGCCCTAGAGCTCGCCCGACATTGCCGCGCCCTGGCCTTGACCAAGGCCTCACACGGCGCCGATGTTTTCTGGGGAGGCCGCAGGGTCCACGTGCCCGCGCTGGCAAGGGTTGAAATCGACCCAACCGGCGCAGGCGATATCTTTGCCGCAGTCTTTTTCCTGCGCCTGCTGCTTGGTGATGATCCTCCCGCCGCCGCCCAGCAGGCGAACCGGTATGCCGCCGATTCGGTCGGCAGACCTGGCCTGTCCGCGGTCCCAGGCATGCTGACGACGATCCAGAACGGAGCACCCCAAGCGTGAAGACACGCTATTACACCCTCGTAAATCAGAAAGGCGGCGTCGGCAAGACGACCACGGCGATCAGCCTCGCCGCAAACCTGGCGCAGGCCGGTCTGCGGGTCCTGCTGGTTGACATCGATCCGCAAGCGAATGCAACGGCCTGCCTGGGTGTGGATCACAGGGCGCTCGAACGCGATGTCTATGACGGATTGATCGGAGACGTGCCTGCCGGCGAGATCATCCTGCGCAGCACGCGGCTTGGCCTGTCGCTCCTTCCGGCATCTGCCGCGTTGGCCGGAGCACAGATTGAACTCGTGGATTTACCTCAGCGCGAGGAACTGCTGCGCCTGCTCCTGGCCCCGCTCGATGGCCGATATGACTACGTGCTCATCGATTGCCCGCCGTCCCTGGGCCTGCTCACGCTGAATGGACTGCTTGCAGCCAGGGAGGGAGTCATCATCCCGGTCCAATGTGAGTACCTGGCGCTCGAAGGCCTTACGCAGTTGATGCAAACGCTCCAAAGGATCCGCTCCAGCCTCTACCCTGGCTTGCTGGTGCGAGGGCTCGTGATGACCATGTATGATGCCCGCACAAATCTTTCCCAGGACGTGGTCAACGAAGTGCGCGAGCACTTTGCCGGACAGGTTTTCAAGACCGTGATACCCCGCAGCGTCCGCCTGGCAGAGGCGCCCTCGCATGGGCTGCCGATCTCGGCCTATGCTCCCGGATCCTCCGGGGATGTGGCCTATTCGGAACTGGCTTCCGAGTTGCTCGCCGGCGACGGGGTGCCCCTGCCGCAAACTGCCATTGAAAACGAGGTCATGCATGACTAAGAAACGAGGCTTGGGTCGAGGGCTCGACGCGCTCGATTCCCACCAGCGTTGGATCGGAACCGCAGTCGGACAGCATTACGAGCGTCGGCCTGGATCAGATCGTCCCTAACCCCCGCCAACCCCGGGCGCCCATCGACCCAAACGAGCTCGATGAACTGGCGAATTCCATCCGCGAGCACGGCGTGCTCCAGCCGCTGATGGTATCGCCGGCCGATGGGTCGGGTAACCACACCCTCATCGCCGGCGAACGCCGCCTGCGGGCTGCGCGCCTGGCCGGGCTGGACGAGGTCCCGGTCATCGTCCGCGAGGCCGATGATCGCCAGCTGCTCGCCTGGGCTTTGATCGAAAACCTGCAGCGGGTCGACTTGAACCCGCTCGAAGCAGCCGAGGGCTACCGCCAGCTGGCAGACGATTTCGGCCTATCGCATGAGGCCATCGCCGATCAGGTCGGCAAAAGCCGTGCGGCAGTCACCAACACCTTGCGTCTCCTCAAGCTGTCCGCTGCCGGCCGCAAGGCATTGGTCGGGAACCAAATCACGGAAGGCCATGCACGCGCCCTGCTGACCCTGGCCAGCGCGCAGGCCCAGGCGGCCGCGCTGCAGACCGTCCTCGAGCGGGAGTTGAACGTGCGCCAGACGGAAGAACTCGTTCGACGCCTGTCCGGTGAACGCAGGCAGCGCCGTGCAAAAAGCGCCCAATCACCCGAAGAAGCCGCCCTGGAGGAGCAGCTCCGAGCGTCACTCGGGACAAAGGTCATCCTGAAACGCACGAAGAAGGGCGGGAGCTTGACGATCCGCTTTTACTCCGACGAAGAACTGAACGACCTGGTCGAGCGGCTCTTGAACGAAGGCTGACAATCCTTTGAGGTACCTGGTCTACGGCACCGGTGCCGTGGGGGGATTGCTGGGTGGCAGGCTTGCCCTGAACGGCCAACCGGTTGTCTTCCTCGCTCGAGAACGGATCGCCAGTGCCATGCGCGATGGGGGGCTCACTCTTGGGCCGGAGGCCGACTCCCATCTCCCCTCCCCACTTGTTTCAGTCACACTCCTGCAGGCGCTGAAGGGCTGGCAGCCGGAGATGGTCCTCCTGACCGTGAAGGCGTACGACGTCGAGTTGGCGGCTAAGGATCTAACCCGGAATTTAGCCCCGCACGTCCCCGTAGTCAGCTTTATCAACGGGATCGGAAATGAAGAAACCCTGGCGGAAGGCCTTGGTGGGGAACGGATTATCCCGGCAACCCTGACGACGTCGGTCCAGATGCTGGCGCCCGGCCAGATCCGCATCGAGCGGGAGCGCGGCATTGGTTTGGGTGGTGAGCATGCCATGCTCGGCCGTCTCTCAGGAGAACTGCAAGCGGCCGGGTTCTACGTTCGCCGATATCCGGACGCGGCGCGGATGAAATGGTCCAAGTTAACCACCAATATCGTGGCCAACGCCAGTTCCGCCATCCTGGGCTGGGGACCAGGCCAGGTCTTCTCTCACCCCGGCCTGGCACGGATCGAGATTGAAGCTTTGCGAGAAACCTTGCGGGTGATGCGCTCCCTCGGTTTTGGGCCCGTCGATTTGCCTGGGGTGCGCGTCTCACTCCTCAGTCTGGGGTTGGGACTCCCACCATACGTGCTGCGGCCCATCCTGAAACGGATTGTGGCTTCCGGCCGGGGGAAGAAAAAGCCTTCGCTTCATTACGATATCGGCCGCCAGCGGTCGGAGGTTGGATGGCTGAACGGGGCAGTTGTGCGCGCGGACCCCGCCCACACGCCGGCTAACCGCCTGTTGCTGGACGTCATGCAGCAGCTCGTCGCAGATGCGTCAGCGGCTGAGGACTTCCGGGATCCCAACGTCCTGCTCGACATGGCCGCAGCTTACGGCGTGCCCGGGATCGTGACCAGGAAGGCATAAGCCGGGGTCCAAATGTGGGTATAATCCGGGCCAGGATGATGCCGGTATGGACGTGGAGGCGCAGATGAACCTTTCCAATCAGGTTGCCCTGGTAACGGGGGCTTCGCGCGGCATTGGGCGGGCAATTGCGGTCGAACTCGGCGCGCACGGGGCGAAGGTAATCGTCAACTATAACAACAGCATGGAGGAGGCCCAGCAGGTGGTGTCCGAGGTTGTCGCGCAGGGCTCTGAGGCTGTGGCGATCCAGGCTGACGTGAGCGATATCGATGCCGCAACCGGATTGGTAAAGACAGCCGTTGAAACTTTCGGCGACCTCCACATCCTGGTCAACAACGCCGGCATCACGCGCGACGGGTTGATCATGACCATGGGGGACGATGATTGGTCCTCCGTGCTGCAGACCAACTTGAATGCCACCTTCTACTGCTCGAAAGCTGCCGTCCGGCACATGATGCGCAAGCGTTTTGGCCGCATCATCAATATCACCTCGATTTCGGGCATCATGGGGAACGCCGGGCAGACGAACTACTCCGCTTCCAAAGCAGGCCAGATCGGGTTCACGAAAGCCCTGGCGCGGGAAGTCGCCTCGCGCAACATCACCGTAAATGCTGTCGCCCCGGGATTTATCCAGACCGAGATATGGTCAGGTGTCCCGGAAGAGATCCAATCAAGCATGCTGGAGGCGATACCGCTCGGCCGAGTCGGGCTGCCAGACGAGATCGCGCACGCGGTTGCCTTCCTTGCCTCGGAGGCCGCGTCCTACATAACCGGCCACATTTTGAATGTGGACGGCGGCATGGCAATGTAAACGGAGGTCAGATGGCCGCAAAACAGAAACAAACCGACCGGGCTCCCGGAACGACAACCATGGCGCCGGGGGTGCTCGTGACTATGGCCCGCCTGACAGCCCTGGCTGTGCCGGGCGTGTTCGGGATGGCCTCATCGCCCGCTGGCGTCAACCGTCTCTTCCGGCGGGGTACCGGTGAGGGTGTGCAGATTGAAGTGGAAAATGATTCGGTCTTCGTGGACCTGCACCTCATCCTCGAAGCCGATACCAACGTCCGCGAGGTCAGCCGCAAGGTGCAATCCGAAGTCGCGCGGGCCATCGAGGATATGATTGGGATGAAAGTCGCCCGGATCGATGTCCACATCGAAGATATCGATTTCTCAGAACCTCTCAAACCCCAAAACTGATGAAACGTGAACGCCGGCGCGTCCGAAGTCTCGCCCTACAATCTCTCTACGAGGTGGATACCGTCGGGCATCCGGCGCTTGAGGTCCTCGCCCGCCACATCGAGATGAACACGAAATTGAGCGATGAGAACATCGCCTTCCTGCGAACGATCGTGCTCGGTGTCCTGGAGGTCAGCCCCCAGCTGGATGCCTGGATCGCCGAAAGCGCACCTGAGTGGCCGGTGGACCAGTTGGCGGTCCTTGACCGCAACATCCTGCGCATGGCGCTCTGGGAATTGGCCGTTTCCGAGGAGACCCCGCTGAAGGTGGCCATCAACGAGGCGGTCGAGCTGGCCAAGCGTTTTGGATCGGATTCCTCGGCGCGCTTCATCAACGGTGTGCTTGGCACCCTTGCCAAGCAGGAAAGTGAGCTGCGCGCTTTCCTCCAGGCTTCCCCGGAATAACTACATGGAAATCCTCGGCATTGGCGGCCCGGAGCTTGTATTCATCCTCATCATCGCCCTGATCATCATCGGCCCGCGCGACCTGGGCAAAACCGGTCGATCGATCGGCCGCTTCCTAAACAAACTCTACCGCTCTGAAAGCTGGCGGACCTCTGAACGAAGCCTCGCGCACGCTGCGCACACTCCCCAACCGCCTGGCACGCGAGGCGGCACTGGACGAGCTCGACCAGGTTCGCAAGGATATGTCCAAGGCCGGAGAAGACCTGGGGAAACCTGCAAAGGAAATCCAGGAAGGATTGCAAGCCTGGACGGCTAGTCCAGGGGCGGGTACTTCTTCACCGCCCTCCAGGCCAACCAGGCCAGAGTCAGACGGATCCAAAGACGAGGCAACGCCTTGATTCGCGAGGCAATGCGCAAGTTGTGGCGAGGCTTGACCTGGCCCTTCCGCATGCTGTGGATGATCGTCACCTGGCCGTTCCGCCTGCTGGGCCGCCTCTACCGGGCAGCCCGAAATTTCATCAACCAGGAACCTGAAGATACGCCGATTGCAGAGGTCTTCGTACGAACCATCGAACAGCCCTCGGTGCTGATCGATCACCTGGAGGCGCTGCGCGGTCACGTGCTGCGCTCCGTGGCTGTGCTTACGTTAACCGTGCTGGCAAGCACGCTTTTCACCCGGCAGGCCATCGAGTTTCTCGCCATGCCGATCGGCGGCATTGCGGCCCTGCAAGCGATCGAGGTGACCGAGTCGATAGGTTCATTTATGCGGGTTGCGTTGTTGTGCGGCGTGGCAATTGCCATGCCCTACATCGGGATCGAGGCGTTTGCCTTCATCAACCCGGGCCTGCGCCGCAGGGAACGCATCACCATCCTGACCGCCATCCCGGCCGCGACCTTGCTCTTCGTACTGGGGGTCGGCTTTGCCTACTACATCATGCTCCCGGCAGCACTGCCTTTCCTGCTCAATTTCCTGGGGATCAGCGCTGCGATCCGTCCCGCAAACTACATCCGCTTCATCACCGGGCTCATGTTCTGGATCGGCGTCGCCTTTCAGTTTCCGCTCATCATCTATGCCCTGGCGGCCATCGGCATCGTGAACGCGGGCTCGCTCATCCGCGGCTGGCGGTTTGCCATCCTGGGGATCGCCATCCTGGCTGCGGCGGTAACGCCCACGATCGACCCGATCAACATGGGATTGGTCATGCTGCCCATGATCGTGCTCTACTTCCTGAGCATCGGCCTGGCACGGGTGGCTGACCGGCGGCGGCGTAAGTCCCACACAGCCGGGACCTGAGCCGTCAACACTGGATCGGGTTCCATGCCTCAGGCTTGGAATCACAGGCAAGATCACCAGATCGGACGGCGGCTGTTTTTTGCCCGCCCTCATCGACCGGAGTACAATCACCACGTTGCCACACAACCAAGGAGGGTTTTGACACATGCGCCCAGTTTATGCCGTATCCGGAGGCGTCTCGAAATTCGCGAAAGCGCGGCCGGACAAAACCTTTCAGGCCATCGTGAAGGAAGCCTACGATTACGCCATCCAGGATCTAGGCCTCGACTTCAAGACGTTTACCAGGCTGGTCGATGGCTCGGTCGCATCTTACTTCTCGGACCACTTCACCCGCCAATTGATGGCCGGCATCATGGCCCAGGATTACCTGGGCCTATGTCCAAAACCATCCCATCGCGTCGAGGGCGGCGGTGCAACGGGCGGCCTTTGCTTCCAGGAGGCGTGGAAATCGATCGCCTCCGGCCACATGGATGTTTGCGTGGCCTACGGTTTTGAAACCATGAGCCATGTCGAGACCTGGAAAGGCAACGAGTTTATCGCGCTCGCTTCGGACGTATCCTTCGATTACCCGGTCGGCGGCTTTTATTCCGGCTACTATGCGATGATGGTAACCCGCCACATGAAGGAATTCGGCACCACGGTCGAGCAGATGGCGCATGTCTCGGTGAAGAACCACATCAACGCGTACCACAATCCCTATGCCCAGAAGCGGAACCGCTATTCGATCGAAGATGTGCGCAACGCCCCCATGGTCGCCTGGCCGCTAACACGCCTCGATATCTGCGTGATGTCTGATGGTGCAGCCGCCACAATTCTCGTCTCCGAGGAAGGCCTGGCCAGGCTCGAGCAAGCTGGCGCCAAGATCTCCCGTCCGCTCGTCCGGATCACCGGGATCGGGCGGGGGACGGATGCGATGCGGATGGCTGACCGGCCGCACGTCGATTACGAGACGTTCATGCAAGACTACGCAACCGAGGCCGAGAAATCCAATAGCGAGACGAAATCGTATTACAAGAAACTATGGGATCATGGCACGCGCTACCCGGGGATCCATTCCTTCCGGGCGGGCAGGACGGCCGGCAACATGGCCTATAAGCATGCCGGCATCGCGAACCCGCTGGAAGAGCTTGATTTCATCGAACTGCACGACGCCTATACCTCGAGCGAGATTCAGACCTACGAAGATCTCGGCCTGTGCCGGTATGGTGAGGGCGGCTCCTTCGCCGAATCCGGCAAGGCCCACATGCCCGGAATTGACTACGGGATGAAGCTGCCCGAAGCTCCAGCCTGCCCGGTGAACCCATCTGGTGGGCTGATCGCCTGCGGCCACCCGGTAGGCGCCACAGGCTTGATGCAGGCCGTCTTTGCGCTCTGGCAGCTGCAGGGCACGATTAAGCAGCATTTCGACGACGACAAACTGCAGGTGAAGGATGCGAAACGTGGCGCAATCCACTCGCACGCTGGCACCGGCACGTATGTCACCGTTAGCATTCTTGAGAGGGAGGGGTAAGCATGGCCAAGCAGCCTGAACGTCGCCCGGACACACTCGGTGGGTACATCGTGCACGGCATCCCCTTCCCGGTCGAGCGCGATCCAGACGCCCTCGCCTTCCTGAAGCGCATGGCCCCGCTCCAGATCGAACAGGACTACGCAATCACGTACCTGCATTCCTACGGGCAGGACAGCCCGTGGTTTGCGGCCGCTTCGAACAAGGTGCTGCTCGGGACGCGGGAAGCGGAAAGCGGATACACCTATGCCACGCCCGCGCGGTCATGACATGTACAGCGGCCAGGAGACGGATTGGATTGACCTGACGGACCGGCCGGCCCGGATCCATGCGTTTACGGTTTGCTTCTTCGGCTCTGAAGAATTCCTGCCGGAGACACCCTTCGTGCTGGCGCTGGTCGAGTTTGAGGACGTGAACACCCTCTTTCTCACACGGCTGATGGGGATGGATCCAGAGAAAGCGTCACTCGATTGGATTGGCCTCGAGGTCAAACCGGGGTTCCTGCGAAACAGCAAACTCAAACCAACAGACGTGTACTTCTCACCCGTTGCATAGCCTGGCGTATCACGAGCACGCGCGCTTGGCTGAACATCTTCAGCTGCGGTTAAGCGACGATCGCATGCCGACGTGGAGGACGCCCAAACGTTGAAAGCCCAGCTCGCCGACGATAACCCGAACCTTATCTTAGCCCGGACAGCGGCTGCTGCGTACGCAGCGGCTCTGGGCTCTGCTGCTTGGTGCGATGGCGGTGCTCACCTACGGGCTTCTGCGCTTCCATTTTCCGCTCGCTTTCCTGCCGTGGATTGCGGCTGCGATTCTGGTCGCGCTCAGGGCCGAACCGATCACCCTGGCACTCACGGGATTGCTCTGGGGGCTTTCGCTGGCGAACCTTAACCCCGGGGTGGCCGAACTGCTTGGTCCGGATCCGCTCACCCTGATTTTTGGCAGCGGGACGCTGGAAGTGATCGTCATCGTGCTCATCAGGTTGGTGATCGTCGTAACGGCCTTAAACCAGTTCTTCATGTTTCGAATGCTTTACGGAACGGAAGGGATGTCCGGTCTCGACCCGGATCTGGCCGACATCCCCATGGTGGTCCCCAACCGGTCGAACAGGTTTGCCCTGCTCTCACGGGGCCTGGGGATCTTGAGCCTGGCCGGGAATCTCGCCGCAGCTGCGCTGCTGGATTCAAACCTCGGGCTGCAGGTCCTCGGGCTATCCGTCGGCTGTGCGGTATTCGCCATTGGTCTGGGCCTGGGTAGCGCGTTCTCGCCCACGCAGCGCAGGGGAGCGGCACTCACTGGCATCGGGCTCGGCGCCGTCGCTTATCTGATGGCCATCGCGATCGGGCGGGTGCTCTAATCCAACCGTGGATACCGTCCTCAAACCCCATCAGCCTCGAAAGCTGGACCCGGGTCCCCCGCTTGCAGTCTATGTAGTCCGAAAGGAAAGGCTCCGCCAGCGGGCACTCCTGATTGGCGTCAGCGTTCTCGCCTGCCTGGTCGCGCTTGGCCTGGCGGTGTACCGCTGGAATTTCGCCTACACCTACTTCGGCCCGGCCGTCGTCTGGCGTTTTGCCCAACCGTTCCTGACTGCTGCGCTAATGTTCGCTGGCTTCGCCGGACTCCAGGTCTTCCTCCGCCGGGCCGAAGCCCGGCATCAGGTCTCGACCCACCCTCGCGGCATGCTGCTGCGGGGTGGAAAACGGGTCATCTTCATCCCATGGGGTTCGATCGAGGACATCCGTTTTACAATCATCCGCTACGGACTTCCCGGCTGGTTCTGGGGTGATCGCTCGGTATTGAAGCTGAGGACCAACGATGGGGCGCGCCATCGTTTGACTGGGGCACTCTCTGATTTGCATGCACTCATCAAGCAGGTCAAGGACATGGTCTTCCCCCGCTTGATGAACGCTTACCGCTATAATCTGTCCCAGGGGCGGCCGCTTGAGTTCGGTCCGATCAGCCTCGAGCCCGATGGCCTCCAACTGGGGCGGCAGCGGATAGCCTGGGATCAAATCATCCAGGCTGAAATCATCGCCGGCAGCCTGAAAGTCCGCTACCGGGAAAACGAACGTGTGAAGACAAGACGCTTCGCCGTTGGCCGGATACCTAACGCCGATCTGTGCCGGCAACTGCTCGAGCAAATTGAGGTAAGCACATGAGGTCTCACAGGTCCCAGATGCTCATCTGGTTTATCCTCCTGGTCTTGCTGACGGGCTGCGGTTTGTTCGGGGGTTCGCAGGCCGCGTCCCTCCCGCCGGGAGTTCCCCTCGACCCCGCCGCGACCCTCGCCCCGGCAGCCGAGCTCGTCCTGCAAGTGACCGCTCCCGCAAACACCCCCAGTAATGGCAAACTCGCCATACAGCTGCTCGATCCAGTGACGGGGCTCGATTACAACACGCTCAGTCTCCCGCTTGAGAAGCAGCCTGATGGCACGTACCTGGTCAGCCTGACCCCGCCCGTAGGCACGCTGCTTTACTACCGCTATATCCTGACCTCGCCCGAGGTGGCTGGCGAGGCGACTGGCAGACAGGACCCAGTCCGCTTCCGAACGGTCTACGTGCCGGGGCCTGTTTCCTTGCATGATGTCATCGCCGGCTGGTCTGGCCTTCAAGAAGACATCACGCCCGGCCGCATCCTGGGGCAGGTACGCAATGCTGCGGACGGGAACCCCCTGCCAGAGATGGTGATAACGGCGGGTGGCATGGCCACCTTCAGCGACGGGGAAGGCAGATTCAGGATCGAGGGCCTGGCCCCCGGGATGCAGCACATCACGATCTTCAGCCCGACCGGGGCGTACCAACCCCGCCAGCAGGGCGTCTTGATCGCGGCTGATGCGTCCACCCCGGTCGAGCTGGAGCTTGAACCGGCTCAACCCACCCAGGTAACCTTCCAGGTCACGGTCCCTGCCGATACGCCGCCAGAAGCCGTGGTCCGCATCGCCGGGAACGCCGCCCAGCTCGGAGATCGGTTCTTCGATCTGCCGGGGGGACTGCAGGTCTCAAGCACCCATATGCAGGAGATGGTGCGCGTCGACCAGAACCACTTCCTGGCCATCCTCACCCTGTACGAGGGAATGGACGTGCGCTACAAGTACTCGCTCGGGGACGGTTTCTGGAACGCCGAGCGCGGGGAGGGCGGCGCGTGGGTTACCAGGCAGGCGATCATCCATGGTCCGGATCCCATCCTGCGTGATGAAGTGCTCACCTGGAGAAGCGAGGCGCTCGACCCCATCCGCTTCGAGGTGTCGATCCCCCCGGACACGCCCGATGAAAGCCTTGGGATCCAATTCTATGCCGGGCAGTGGCTTACACCCCTGCCGATGTGGCCACTCGGCGCTGACCGCAACGCCTTCACGCTGTTCAGCCCGCGGACATTGGGCACCGACCTGCGCTACCGCTACTGCCGATCCCTCGCCTGCGGCAGCGCGGACGATTCCGAGACGGTGGGCCCGCTCGCCGCAGGCCGGCCGCTCGATCTAGCCTCAGCACAGGTTGCGCGGGATGAGCGCGTGGAGCGCTGGCAGTGGTTCGAGGGAGAGCTCGACCCCACGCCGGTGGTGGCGGTGCCGGTGACCCCCCGCGCCGGGTACGAGCTGGGGATCGAGCTTGTCCCCAACTACCGATTAAGCTGGCAGCTGGATTTGCTGCCAGCCATGGACCGGATTTCCGGTTTGAGCGCCAACAGCGTTACATTCAGCCCCAGCTGGTCCATGGACACGCTGAACCCCTACCCCGACTTCAGCCTCGATCCCACTCGTGCCCCGTTCTTCCGGGAAATCGCCGGCTGGATCGACCTGGCCTTCCGCCGAGGGCTGCAAGTCAACCTGCGTCCTAAGTTGGATCTGGCCAGCATGACCGGGGACGCGTTCTGGACGCAGGCAGAACGTGATCCAGGCTGGTGGCGCCTGTGGTTTGAACAATACCGGTCGTTTCTGATCTCGGCTGCCCGACTGGCATCCGAGAAGGGCGTCCAAAGGCTGGTCGTGGACCTGCACAGCGTGGCCCCGTCGCTTCCCGGCGGGCGCTTGCCAAATGGCCAACCTTCGGCGGTCCCGGCGGAGGGCGAAGCTCTCTGGCGGCAGATCCTGGCGGACGTCCGAGGCATCTACTCCGGGAACTTGGTGGCTGAGCTTGAAGTCGAGCGTGGCTTGCAAACGCCCCCGCCGTTCATGGACGCGTTCGACGAGGTGCGTCTCTATTGGCATGCCCCGCTGGCCGGCGACGCCGGCCTCGGCTTCGAACAACTCCAGCAGTCAGCACGTTTTGAGCTGGAGGCTGTCCTGGCCGACCCGGGCCTCCCCGCCCTACCCATCACGCTCAGCGTCGAGCTGCTTTCCATCCCGGGCTCTGCTTTAGCGTGCGCGCCGGCGCCGGACGGAACTTGCCGTCCGGCGAGCGAATTCGACCAGGGGGCAGTCGTTGACCCCGACCTGGCGGTGGACATGCCAGCTCAGGCCGCCGCGCTCAACGCACTGATCCTTGCTGCCCAGGACCAGGGCCGGCTCTCCGGCTTCAGTGTGCGCGGGTACGACCCCGGCCCGATCCTGCAGGATAAATCCGCGTCCATCTCCGGCAAGATGGCCGAGGATGTGGTGCGCTATTGGTATGAGCACCTGCTCGCCAGGTAGCCCTGCTTTGGCCGCTCCGGCGTAGACCGGAGCCAGGAGGCAAACGAGAGATGGGCGTGTCAGGCATGGATGCTGGATCCCCCGTCTGGCATCCCGGCGAAGCCCACTTGGCGCGCGCGAACCTGACAGCTTTTATGGCCAGGCACGGCCTGGCGGGCTTCGATCATCTCATGCAGAAGTCGACCCAGGACGTTGCCTGGTTCACCGAATCCATCCTCGAATATCTGTCCATCCAATTTGAAACCCCCTACACCCAAGTTCTCGACCTGGAGCGCGGCCTGGCGCTGCCACGCTGGTGCGTGGGGGGCAGGATGAACATCGTCGAGTCCTGCCTTGATTCACAGATCGCCCGGGGCCGGGGCCCAGAACGAGCCCTGGTCTGGGAATCGGAGGCAGGCGAAACCCGCGACCTCACCTACCTCGAACTCCAAAAACAGGTCGACCTGGCGGCCAGCGCATTCCTTTCGCTCGGCCTGCGCAAGGGTGAGGTCATCGGGATCTACATGCCGATGATCACGGAAATCGCCATCGCGGTGCTCGCCATCGCCAGGATTGGTGCGATCGTGCTGCCGCTGTTCTCTGGCTACGGTCCGGAGGCGCTTGCCACGCGCCTGGAAGACGCTGGTGCAGTCGCCCTCGTCACCGTCGACGGGCATGCCCGGCGCGGTGTCCCGATCCGGATGAAAGGCGTCGCCGATAAAGCCGCCAGCCGGCTGCCTGCCCTGCGCAGGATGATCGTCGTCAAAGCCAGCGGCCAGGATGTGCCGATGCAGAGCGGGCGCGATCTCTGGTGGCACGAACTGATGACTCGGCCTCCCCTGTGGTCACCTCTGCCGACACCTCCGCCGAAGATGTGCTTATGCTCATCTACACCTCCGGCACGACTGGCCGGCCAAAGGGGGCCGTCCATACGCATTGCGGCTTCCCGGTAAAAGCTGCCCAGGACATGGCCTTCGGCACCGACGTGCATCCCGGGGATCTCATTTACTGGATGACCGACATGGGCTGGATGATGGGGCCCTGGCTGTTGTTCGGGTCCCTCCTGTTGGGTGCGACATGCTTGTTGTATGACGGCGCACCCGACTACCCCGCTCCGGACCGGGTCTGGCAGATTTGCGAACGGCACGCCGTGAATGTCCTCGGCCTTTCGCCAACCTTTGCCCGGGCCCAGATGCCGCTCGGCCTCGATCCTGGGCGGTCGCACGACCTTTCCTCGCTGCGCACATTTGCCTCCACCGGTGAGACCTGGAACCTGGATCCCTGGCTATGGCTCTTTGATCAGGTCGGCGGCGGCGAGCGGCCCATCATCAATTACTCTGGCGGCACGGAGGTCTCCGGTGGCATCCTGATGGGCAACCCGCTACTCCCGCTCAAGCCCTGTGCGTTTTCTGCTCCATGTCCGGGAATCGCCGCCGACGTCTTCGACGAATCGGGTCGGCCCGTGCTGGGCGAGGTCGGTGAACTTGTCATCAAGGCCCCCTGGATCGGCATGACGCGCGGCTTCTGGCGGGATGAACAACGCTACCTGGACACCTACTGGTCACGCTGGCCGGAGGTCTGGGTGCACGGGGATTTCGCCCGCCGTGACCCGGATGGATCGTGGTTCATCCTCGGCCGCTCGGATGACACCTTGAAGATCGCCGGAAAGCGACTCGGGCCGGCCGAAGTGGAGTCGATCGCCGTCAGCCATGGCCGGATCGTCGAAGCCGCCGCGATCGGTCTCCCGGACGAGATCAAGGGCAGCGCCCTTGTCCTGTTCTGTGTCCCAACGCCAGGCGTCGAAGGCGGGCCCACCCTGGCAGACGAACTCATCAAGCTGGTATCCGACTCGCTGGGCAAGCCGCTCACCCCACGGGCGGTATTTTTCCTGTCGGATCTCCCCAGGACGCGCAATGCGAAGGTGATGCGGCGCATGCTGCGGGCTGCATATCTTGGCGAGAACCCCGGGGACACATCAGCCCTGGTCAACCCGGAGATCCTGGATGAAATCGGCGCACTGCGCATGAACGAGTGACCCAATCAGGCAGGAGAGAGTGATGGACTTCGCATTATCGGATGAACAACGGATGTGGCAGACGGCGGTACACGACTTTTGCGCAAAGCAGGTCAAGCCTTTCGCCGCCGAGTACGACCGTGATGCAAAGCTCAACAAGGACGCTTTTTTGAAAATGGCCCCTCTGGGGCTGCTCGGATTGAACATCCCGGAAGCCCAGGGTGGAGCCGCCGTGGATGCGATCAGCGCCGCCCTCGCCATCGAGGAGCTGGGCTGGGCGGACGGCGGCACGGCGCTCTCCGTCGCCGCGCACAATGGGTTGGGGTGCGCCCCGATCAGCATGTATGGGACTGAGGAGCAGAAAGCACGCTGGCTTCCCAGCCTGGCCCAGGGGGATGGCCTGGGTGCATTGGCGTTGACCGAACCAGGCGCAGGCTCGGATCTCATCGGTGGCATCGAAACGACGGCCACCATGGACGGCCAGGAATGGGTCATCCAGGGCAGCAAGGCCTGGATTACGAACGCAAGCCATGCCTCGATCATCATCACGCTCTGCCGGACCGGCGAGGCCCGCGATTCACGATCCCTGAGCTTGATCGTCGTGCCGGTGGATTCACCCGGGTTGCACATCCACCCCGGTGAGAAGAAGATGGGCGTGCGCGCCTCCCCCACCCACGCGTTGACCTTTGAGGGGGTGCGCGTTCCCGCGGACAACCTGCTTGGCGAAGCCGGCGACGGGCTGCGCCAAACCCTGCAGACGTTGGATGGCGGACGGATCAGCATCGGTGCGCTTTCCGTCGGCCTGGCCCGGGCGGCGCACGAGGAAGCGATTCGCTACGCCCGGGAGCGGCAGTCCTTCGGAAAACCGCTATCGGAGCACCAGGCGATCCAGTGGATGATTGCCGATGCGGCGGTGAAGATCGAGGCCGCCCGCTTGCTCGTCCTGCGGGCGGCCTGGCTCAAGGAACGGGGAGAGTTCTTCAACCGCGAGGCGGCCATCGCCAAACTCTTCGCAAGCGAGATGGCGGAAGAAGTGGGGCGCAATGCCATCCAGATCTTGGGAAGCTACGGATACAGCAGCGAATACCCGGTTGAACGTATCTACCGAGATGCACGGCTGATGACCATCGGCGAGGGCACGAGCGAAGTGCAGCGCATGGTCATCGCCCGGCGCGAGCTCGGGCAGGAGTAAGCCCCTCGAAAGAGAACGGCGGCTCCAAGGAGCCGCCGTTCTCTTTCTGGTCGCCAGGATCACCCGGAGACCGCATCCAGGGCTGGTCTCAAATCGTCTGCTGTAACCCTGCCCAACCACTGGTCGATGACGTTCCCATCCCCATCGAGGAGGAAGAGGTGGGGTTGGTACCGGTATCCCAGCTCGCGCTTGAAGGGCGTCGTATCTGGGTCATCAATATCGAGATAAACGAATCGGACTGCGCCTGCATATTCTGCCTCAAGCCCGTGCACGACGGGTGCGATTGCTCGGCAGGTCGTTCACCAGAAGGCGAAAAACTCCACCAGAATGGGACCTCCCGAGGCCAGCGAGACCGTACCGGGATCGGTAGCCTCGAGGGCTGATTTGACCGGGACGAGCGTCGGAGCAGCGGCCGGTCCTGAAGTCTCAGTTTCGACCACCTCCGGTGCCTGCACGGGGGTGTCCACCGGTGAGGGCGCCAGGGGTTCAGGCGTCGCGGTCGGTGCAGGGGCTGCCGGTGCACACGCGCTGAGCAGCAGGATGATCACAAGCACGAGTGGGATCCAGCTAGATCGTTTGCGTTGGGTCATGCTCTGTCCACCTCCTCCAGGCGTCGGCGATTCATTTCATTATCATGAATGTTCATTACGCGGACCTTACGCATGCTGCTGACAGATTTACCAGCGGATGCTAGCACTTGATGGGTGTCCGCCTGCACCATCTGACCACGCGTTTCATGTTGATCTTACCTCAAGCGATAAGTCCCTTGCTTGTCTGCAGCCAGGGAGGGAGCCGAGAGTAAGCTCGAGGAGCAGGCGTTTAGAGGGATCCGGCCCGGCTCATTTCGCTGCTCCTGGCGCTGGGCAGGGATGAGGGAAGGACCAGGGTCGTTAACGGCTACAGCCACCAGGACCTGGCGGAAATGCTTGGCCCCTGTCGTGAGACGACCACGCAAGTCTTGAACACCTGCAAGAAGCAGGGTTGGATCGAGATCGGCCGCCGCCAGATCACCATCCTCGACTTGCAGGGCATGCTCGACGCGATCTCCCCTGGTCGGCCGCAGAAAGCGCGCTGGCGGCGAAAGCCAAGATCACACCGCATGGCATAGCTCCGTGATAAACTCGGCCCCATGCTTATTTCCACGAGATCCTTGTCAAGGCGGCACGCACGGTTGGCCACAATGGCATGCGTGTTCCTCCTATTAATCACGGCCTGCACCGGGGCAGATCAAACGCCTCCGCCAGGGGGCGCCTCTACTCAGACTCCCCCGGCGCACACCGAGACCCCAAGCGTCGTGCCAACGGAGGTCAGCACCCTTCGTCCTTCGCTGACCGCGACCCGGACCGCCAGCCGCGTTACAGCGACACCACACGCTGAAAACTGGCAGGATGCGCCGGTCATCCCTTCGCTCGACCCGGCCATGCTCCAAGTATTCGAATTAGGCCAATCGCTCGGAAACAACCCGCATGCCTTCTCCAAGGTCGGTGATTCGGAGACCTTCACGACCTGGTTCCTGACCCCCTTCGATATGGAGCCGGTCACCTACGACCTCGGATCCTACCAGGACCTGCAGACCGTGATCGATGCCTTCGAGGGCTCATTCGAACGGGAAAGCCTGGCTGCCCGGCAGGGTTTCAACGCCGCCTCGGTCTTCGCTCCGCTCTGGGCCGACCCGGCGCAATGCCAGCCCGGGGAAACCCCGCTTGCCTGTGAATTCCGAGTCCACAAGCCGAGCTTCGTCTTTATCCTGCTTGGGACGAACGACTACTGGCACAAGGACGACTTCGAAACCCAGATGCGAAAAATCATCACGACCTCCCTGGAGTTCGGCGTGATCCCCATCCTGGGAACCAAGGCGGACAACCTGGAAGGGGACGGGAGCATCAACGCCACAATTTTTAAGCTCGCCCAGGAATTCAAGCTGCCGCTGTGGAATTTCTGGCGGGCGGTGCAGGGCCTACCTGAGAACGGCCTCGACACGGATGGCGCTCATCTCACCTTTGGCGTGAACGACTTCGATAACCCGGAGGCGATGCAGCGCGCCTGGCCCGTGCGCAACCTCACAGCGCTCCAGGTGCTCGACGCGGTCTGGCGGGCGATTCCTGCGCCAATCCCCGGGATCTGACCTCGCCCATGCCCATTCGTGCTCGCGGCTTGGACTATAATCGCGGCAGCACCCACTTCAAAGGGAGATCATGAAACAGCCCATCGTCGAATGCATTCCGAACTTCTCTGAAGGACGGCGCGAGGAAGTCGTCGCCGCCATCGAGCAGGCGATCGAAGCCGTGCCCGGTGTCATGCTGCTTGATCGTCACATGGATGCCGATCACAATCGATCCGTCATCACCTTCGCCGGCCCGCCGCGTGCCGTGTTGGAGGGGGCGTATGCTGCGATCGCCAGCGCCGCGCAGCTCATCGACCTGAACATGCACCAGGGCGAACACCCGCGCATCGGTGCCACGGACGTCGTGCCCTTCGTCCCCATCCAGGGCGTCTCAATGGAAACATGCATTGAGCTGGCGCAGGAGCTCGGGAGGCGCGTCGCCGACACGCTGAACATCCCTGTCTACCTGTATGAAAAGGCAGCCACCCGGCCGGAGAGGGAAAACCTGGCGGACCTGCGCCGCGGTGAATACGAAGGGTTGAAGGAAGCGATCAGGAAGGATCCCGAGCGAGCTCCCGATTTCGGCCCGAAGGAACTCGGACCGGCTGGCGCGGTTGTGATCGGGGCGCGTGTCCCGCTGATCGCCTACAACGTTTACCTGGGCAGCGGTGAAGTTAGCATCGCGCAGGATATTGCTCGCACCGTTCGCCATTCTTCCGGCGGTTACCGCTACGTCAAAGCCCTGGGCATGCTCGTGGACGGGCAAGCCCAGGTCTCCATGAACATGACCGACTTTGAGCGCACCCCGCTGGCGCCCGTCGTTGAACACATCCGGCGCGAGGCGCAGCGCCACGGGGTCCAGGTAACCCGGTCGGAACTGGTCGGGCTGATCCCGCAGGCAGCCTTGATCGAGGCCGCCCGCTGGTACCTGCAGCTGGATGATTTCGAACCGGACCAGGTCCTGGAGACGCGCATGTTCGCCGCAGCCAGCGAACCCGGACCGGACGCGTTCCTCGCCGAGCTGGCCTCCGGGGACCCCACACCTGGTGGTGGATCCGCGGCTGCCTATGCCGGGGCGATGGCCGCCAGCCTGGTGGCCATGGTCGCCCGCGTCACGCTGGGCAAGAAGAAGTACGCGACGGTTGAAGACGAGATGAAGGGCATCCTCGAGATGGCCGAAGCCTTGCGAATCCGCCAGGAGGAACTCGGTTGCCCGCGATGCACAGGCGTTCGAAGGCGTGCTGCAGGCGCTCCGGCTTCCGAAGGCCAGCGAGGCAGAGCAGGCTGCGCGCGCAGCTGCACTCCGAGAAGCTACCGTCACCGCATCGAAAGTCCCCCTGCAGGTATGCCGGGATGCCGTCGCTACGCTCGCGCTGGCAAAGGAAGTAGCGCACAGCGGGAATGCAAATGCCATCAGTGACGCCGGATCGGCTGGCGCGATGGCCGGCGCCTGCCTATCGGCCGCAGCGATGAACGTGCGCATCAACGCCAAGGACCTGGATGATCCCAAGCTGGTGGCAGCCTGGCTTGACGAGCTGTCAGCCCTGGAAGCAACCGCCCTCGAACATCAGCAGGTGCTGCAGGAAGTGATCAAGGACAGGGCACGGTTCTAACCGGGCTTCTTGGCCCGCCCGGATCCGGGGTTCGCTGAGTTACCAGCCGCTCGCTCTGAAAATTTGCGTGAGAAACGTGCTGCGCTCTTCCGGGCTCATCGGGCGGGGCTGGGCATAATTTTCCAGCAATGCAGTGAGGATCTCGGTGCTGATATGGCGCCCATCGTAAAAGACATGGCGGTCGAGCATCTCCTGCCGCAAGGCAAGCGACTGCATCTGGTCGAAGAACAGGTTCCCCAGGCCATAGTGGATTAAGCCCCCGTCGTAGAATTCATAACCCATGGGTTGGTGCGCCTGGCTGCCGCTCACAATCACAGCCCCAGCCTCGGCTGCGCGGTGAAACCCATCCCGCATCTGCTGGTTCAGGGCACCCCCTTCACCCCACTGGTAGGTGAAGAGCACGAGATACCCTTGCTCGGTCAGCGAAGCGACCTCATCGAACAGGTCGTCCGTGCACGGAGCCGCCCCGGGCTCGTCCTCGCTCGCCCATGCCTTGGGTGGACCGACGAGATTACACCCCAGGAAGGCCAGCTTGTTGCCGTTGTGTTCTATGCGTGCAGGGAGCTTGGCGTCGGCCAGGTCTTCCCCGCCGCCATAGGTCAGCCAGCCGCGCTCATCGTATGCCGCCAGGGTCTCCAGGAAGGGCTGCGACCCGTAGTCTTTACCGTGGTTCCCGGTCAGCTCCACCAGGTCCACATCGACTGCTTCCAGCAGCTGGATGTACTTTGGCTCGCTGCAGAAGACAAGGTTTGGCAGGGAGGGATCAGGGTAACCGCAGCCCTCGACAAACGAGACTTCGTTGCTGACGTGGGTGATGTCGGGTTCAAGCAGCCACTCGCCGATTTGACCGGCCGGGTAGGTTATCCAGTAACGTTCCATCTGCCAGGCGATGGCCCGCGTCAGGGCTGTGACTCCGGTCAGCATGACGACGCTCATCCGCTCCGGGTCCCTGTTTGTCGCTGGCAGGTCGAGCCAGGCTTCCACCTCGTCCAGCAGACGCGGGTTCGCCGCTTAACCCGAAATCAACCTTGAGCGAATAAGGAGCCGGATCGAAGGACTTGCGGATAGGGGACGGCCCTTCCAGCGAGAGGACTTTCCACTGCGGTTCGAGCTCATCGAAGGGGAGGATGGAGAGCGAATCCGGGCTGGACCAGCTCACCGCGATCAGGTTCGAGGCCGCCGCGGCGTGTACGCGGTCGTCCGCCGAGGGTCCGAGCACCAATTCGATTGCGAGCAAGGTCTCCGGCGCCAGGAATACTCGGGTTGCGCCTGCGTCAACCCCCTGCCATATCCCCCGCAAGCGCTCCATCCCCATGCTCTCCTCGATCGAAGCAAAGGGCGCGGCCAGGGCATAGATCCAGGTCGATTCGGAGCGGCTCTGCATTCGGTTCCAGCCTCACCTGGGCACCTTGCTCGGTCGGGCTGAGCGCAAGCACCCCCTGCAGCCTGGTGACTGCCGCTTGGACGTGTTCACGCAGACCTTGCGGGACGGAAGGTGCGAGCCACAGGGAGATCACAGCGGGGGTTGGAGTTGGGGTCGGGGCTGGCGGTTGAAAGGCGTCGGGGTTGACGTGGCTGTTGGACGTACGACACCTGTCGGGGTGCCGGGGATGGTCAGCCAGCGGCTGCAGCCAACCAGCAGGATCCCCATCAAACCAACAATCAAGGTGATGACCCAATACGTGCGAGGATGGCAGGGTGAACGGTGCACAGGCTTGATTATGCCACGCCCGCCAGACATCAGCCAGAGCCGGCCAGCGTGGACGAACGGCTTGACGGATAGCGGAAGGGATGGTACCGTAGCCGCATGCTTGGCAAGGCTTCGGTCTGCAGGTCCGTACCGCCGGTCCCTACGTATATACATATCGCGTGGGCGCTGGTACGCGGCTGCTAGATCGAAAAAACTCAGCCCGGCCGATCGAAGGAACGTTTCACCCGTGCCCCGCTCGTGAAGGGGCATTTTGATTTTTATTTCAGCGCACTCTTGCGGCCATGCGGTCGGAGACACAATGGGAGGAACCAGCATGAAAATGAGCAAACTCTTCAGCCAGACGCTGCGGGATCGGCCGGCCGAGGCTGAAATTGCCAGCCATGAACTGCTGCTGCGGGCGGGCTTCATCCGCCAGCTGGCGGCCGGGATATTTACCGTCCTTCCCCTGGCAAAGCGCTCGATCACCAAGATCGAGGACATCATGCGGGAGGAGATCAACGCCATCGGTGGCCAGGAGATCACGATGCCCGTCGTCCACCCGGCGGATATCTGGAAGGAGACCGGCCGCTGGTACCAGGTTGGTTCCGAGATGGGCCGCTTCAAGGATAAAGCCGGGCGCGACATGGTGCTCGCCATAACCCATGAAGAGGTCGTGGCCGATCTGGTGCGCAAGGAGATCCACTCCTACCGCCAGCTGCCCCAGTTGATCTACCACATCCAGACCAAGTGGCGCGATGACCCACGCCCGCGGGCGGGCTTGATCCGGGTGCGAGAGTTCACCATGAAGGACAGCTACAGCCTGGACGCCGATGCTGAAGGGCTGGACGCCCAATACCGGGCGCACTACCAGGCCTATTTCAATATCTTCCACCGCTGCGATCTGCCGGTCGTGGCGGTCAAATCCGATGTGGGCATGATGGGCGGCAGCATGGCGCATGAGTTCATGTACCTGACGCCGGTCGGCGAGGACACGCTGCTCTTCTGTGATGAGTGCAGCTATGCCGCCAACCGCCAGATCGCCCGCTTCCGCAAACCGGCCGCCGAAAAAGAGGACCTGCTAGCCGTGGAAAAAGTCGCCACCCCGGAAATCAAGACCATCGCAGCGCTGGCCGAATTCCTGGGTGTGCCCGAGGCGCGGACGGCAAAGGCGGTCTTCATGATCGCCTCCATCCCGCATGGGGCCGAAGTCGAGGAGAAGTTCGTCTTCGCGATCGTGCGCGGCGACATGGATTTGAACGAGACCAAGCTCGCCAACGCCATCAAGGCCAAGGAACTCCGGCCGGCGACAGACGATGAGATCCGGGCGGTTGGGGCCGTGCCCGGCTACGCCTCGCCGGTCGACATCAAGGATGCGCTGGTCGTAGTCGACGATGCCATCCCGGATTCACCCAACCTGGTCGCCGGGGCAAACGAAGAGGGGTTCCACCTGAAGAATGTGAACCTGGGCCGCGATTATCAAGCCGATGTCATCGCCGACATCGCCCTGGCCGAGGAGGGCAGCGCCTGCCCGGAGTGCGGCGGGGTGATGCGCACGATCCGCGGCGTCGAGGTCGGCAATATCTTCAAATTAGGCACCCGCTACAGCGAGGACATGGAATGCACCTTCCTCGATCAGAACGGCGAGACACAGTACGTCATCATGGGATCCTACGGCATCGGCAGCGGCCGCTTGCTGGCCTCCGTGGCGGAGGAATATCACGATGAGCACGGACTGATCTGGCCGATCAGCCTCGCCCCCTACCACGTCCACCTGGTTTCGTTGAAGGGCGGCGAGGACGCGGCCGATGAGCTCTATGCTGCCCTGCTCGAGGCGGGCGTGGAAGTGCTCTATGATGATCGACCCGAGAGCCCGGGTGTGAAGTTCGCCGATGCCGATCTGATCGGCATCCCCGTCCGGCTGACGCTGAGCAAACGTTCCCTGGAGGCCGATTCGGTCGAGCTCAAGCGCCGGGACCAGGCCGAGGCCGTACTGGTGAAGCGGGGGGAGGTCCTACCCCACCTCAAGCAGGTCCTGGCGGAGCTGTGGTCCGAGATCCAGGCGCGGGTGGTCGAGATGCCCTACGACGGGTAGCACGCCCGGATCAGGGCTGTCTGCACCCTGCTGGATATTAACCGCCCCGTTTGATACACGCTGATTGAAAACACGTAGGGGCACGGTGGCGCCGTGCCCCTACGAGGGTTATTTGACCCCTATGGGATTGGGAGATCCCTCCCGAAATGCCTATTCCTCGTCCGAAAATCCGCTCACCAACCGCAGCAATCTGAATACGGTCATCCCAAACCTTACGACCTCACTAGCTTAGATGTGAAACAGGGATCTGGCCTTGAAACCGGAGCTGTTTAAGCTTAGGGTATTGCAAATTTCCAAACATGTGCCTGCTGAAAACTTTTTTCATCCAGCACGGGATACTCCTGCAGCAGCGCGCTAAGAAAATCCGGGGTTGGTGCTTGGTGACCTGAAATGTACCAAAAACGAGTGGCTTGATATTGATCCAGATAAGAATTCACCTGGGTCAAATCGTCTTCTTCTCCGGCCAAAATCTCAACCCTGCTATCTGAGCCATACCTTTCAAAATAATAGTTAAAGTAATCTGGATAATGCGCCAATCCGATAACCGGTTCCTTCCTGCTTATATCACGGTGCTTAATAACGTACTCGACAGCTTCTCTGAATTGCTCCTTATCCGCGTACCTGTAATATCCCATGGTCGTGACCATATAGACTAGGGGAAGCAATCCCAGCATGCCAGTGAGTGCTATCTGTCGAATGGGCCGATTGGTCGAGAGAGGTAATCGCCCTCGCTAGCAACAAGTAGGCCGGTGGTAGAGAGATCAACAGATTGCGCTGGGTCAGAATTGGTACTCGTAATATGGAGACTAGGTAGACAATCGAGATCGGCAACACCAGCCAGTACCCCAAAAGGAATTCTTTTGAACCAAGCAAGGATGCTGCTGCTCGTGGTGGCTCCTCTCGGACGAATCCCCTAACCAGCGATGAGAATAGGTAGGTGTACGCGAGGAGAACGATAATTGCGAGCACCTCCAACCGATTGAAAAGGAAAGCAATATAGGCTGGGAAGAAGGTAATCTCAGGAGGATGTATCCAAGAGATCAGATCAAAGTGGCCTAATTGAACATATGCAAATGGCAACCATGGTAAATAGCCAATCAGGATAACAAAATAAATCATCATAGCCCGAATTCGATTTACCCTGCCAAGGAAAGCTAAAAGCATAAGACCGGCACCCTGTAGAACTACCAGGAACAGACCGTAGTAATGCGTGTAACTGGCCAACCAAGCGCTCACCACATAGCCTGCCACCAACCGGAACCGAAGCCTTGTCATTTGTTTTATTTCCTGTGCGAGCATCAGCCAGAAGCCACCACATAGGACGCTGAAAAGGATAAGGAGGGAATAGTTTCGCGCTTCCTGACTGTAATAAATTGGACACCACAGTACCGCAGTCAGGAATGCAGCGATCAGACCTTCCGGTGAGCCGAAGGTTGTTTTTCCCAACCAGAACATTGCAACGATTGCCAGCGTACCAGCAATCGCCGACGGCAATCGAAGCATCGATTCGCTGTTTCCAAGGTATCGTTCCACAAAGTAAAGCGTGATTTGGAATAAGGGGGGATGTGTGTCAGGAATTGAGCCTTCTTTCAGTACCTGAGTCAGGGTAGGTTGATTGCTCTGGCGCCAGCTCTCAAGTTCATCGTTCCACAGCGATTGTCGATCCAGGGCATGGAACCGAAGGAAGCCACCCAGGACAAGACAGGCCAACAAACCAACCCAGACCAACCACTTTCGATATGAGGTAAGTATGGTCATCACCAACCTGTCTATTACATGTTTGCTTACATGTACTGGATCGAAGGAGATAAATCGGCAACCGCCTACATCGAACAACAATCGTGATTGATCCTCTTGGTCTCCATAACGTTGATGGGATCGGATTCCAAGTTCTTCGACCGAACTCGATAACCTATGTGAGTTGTGTTAACGTATAAGTTCGATTTCTTGTAAGCAAGGGCGTTAATCTAGAGCGGTTATAACGATTTTGGAGTGGGATGGGTAAACAAGTCTCGACTGCCAAATTTGTGTGCTTCGACACTGACAACTAATCTGCCGAAATGCGGCATGATGACTTTATTCATCATCGCCGATCCCGCTCACCAAGCGCAGCAGCCCCAACAAGCCCATCCCCAGCCGCACGCCATCCCCGGTGCCTATGCGGAACGGCTCCCCCTGCTCCTCCGCACGCCGGATGAGGATGTATGCCGCGCCGGCCCCCGTGATCGCGCCGATGATCGCACCGGCAAGCATGGTGCGGCGTTTCCAATCGCTTTCTTCGTTCATGCTACTCTCCTCGTCCAGCGAAAGCCAGCAGCTGCAAAAAGATGGATTTAACGGCAGCCCACAAGGCTTTCAGGATGATCAATGGTTTCAACCCAGCCCGTAGCCCAGACGACAGGCCCCGGTTCACTCGCCGCACGCCTGACTCCAGGGTAGTCATCGGACCTGGCAGCCAGCCGCTGAGCTTTGTCGATCCCGTAGATGAGCAGGACGACCAGGACAAGTGGTATCAAGCACAGGATGAGCAGCGGGAGCAGCAGGAAGACCAGCGAGGTATCCGCCCATGCGCCGGGAGTGACGGCATTGCGAACGAGCCGCGAAATACACCAGCGCAGCCACCGCGATCACGCTCAAGAGAAAGGGCAGGACGACGCTCAACCACAGGCTTTTACGGCGTATTCTCAGCCGCGCTGCCTGCCGGTCGAGGACCTCTATTCCCACATCACCCAACGTTTCATCCATGCTCATCATGGTTATTGTAGCATGAGCGCCATCGGCGATGACCAGGAAGTGTGCTTGTTCTACGACCAGGCTGCCAGGCGTTCCTCGCTACTTCACCGAGAGCGGCAGGTGCGATAGAATGTGGGCGAGAAGCGGGAGGCGTGCATGCATTCATTCGCGGGTAAAGGCAAAGTCGCAGTCCTGAAAACCACGCCCGAAACGGTCGTGGAGGATTTCGGCCAGGTGATGAAGCTGGCCGGCTTCGAAGCGGCGCTCCCGAAGGGACCCCAAACCGGGCTCAAAATCAACATCTCCTGGCAAACCTGGTACCCGGCCTGCTCATCCACGCCCTGGCAGATCGAAGGCGTCATCCGGGCGCTGCAGATCGGCCGGCTACAACGACCTGGTGGGCGTGCACAACGACACCGTCGTCGTCGACACCAGCCTGGCTGAGAGCCAACAACAAGCACCGCTTCGTGACCGACAAGTACAACATCCCCTGCCTCTACCTCTACGAAGAAGATTTCGAGTGGTTCGAATACATCCCCAAGGGCCACGAGCTGCTCGTCCTCGATAAGGTCTATCCGGACGGGGTCTTCATCCCCAAGGCGCTGGTGGGGATGAACATGATCCAACTGCCCACCGTCAAGACGCACGTCTTCACCACGCATCACCGGCGCGATGAAAAACGCCTTCGGCGGGCTGCTGCACCGGAACCGCCACTGGACGCACGCCGTGATCCACGACACGCTGGTCGATCTGCTCATGATCCAGCAGCCAGATCCATCCCGGCCTGTTCGCCGTCATGGACGGCACCTTCGCCGGTGATGGGCCCGGTCCACGCGCCATGCGCTGGCACGAGAAGGACATCCTGCTCGCCTCCGCCGACCAGGTGGCGATTGACGCGGTCTCGGCCAAGCTGCAGGGCTTCGACCCGATGGATATCCGCTTCATCCGCCGGGCGCACGAACTCGACCTGGGCGTCGGTGATCCTTCCCAGATTGAGATCGTCGGATACGACATCGAGCAAGAACCAGACTGGGGCTTCAAACAGGAGGACACCTTCGCCAGCCGCGGGCAGAAGACTGATCTATCACGGCCCGCTGAAGCCGTTCGAAAAACTCCTGCTCCAGAGCCCGCTCGTGCCCTGGTCCTACTTCGCCAGCAACTTCTACCACAACGTCTACTGGTATCCGTTCGTCGGCCGCAAACGGGTGCGCAGCGCGCTCGAGACGCGCTGGGGCAAGCTTTTCCGTTCCTATGGCGACGGCCAGGTCGTCATGCCGGGCATGGAACCGAAGACCGTCGTGCAGGCGGTCGTTGGGCTTACCCTGCTGAGCCTGCTGGCCGTGGCCGGGGTGGGATTGCTCCGCAACCCATGAGCCTCTCCCTGCGGCGCCGGCTGCTGCTCGGGCTGCTGTTCGGTTTCCTCATCATCCTGGCTGCTGTTCCTTGCGAGCGATATCCGCCAGGTCTCAGACCGGCTGGCCGGGTTCCGGTGGCTGCTCCTGCCCCTGGTCCTGGCCGGCACGCTCTTCAACTACAGCTTGCGCTTCTTAAAGTGGCATTACTACCTGGGGCTGGTCAGCGCCCGCGCCCTCGGGTGGCGGCGCAGCCTCAAGCTCTTCATCGCCGGCTTCCCGCTGGCTGTGACCCCGGGAAAGGTTGGCGAGGCGCTGAAGGCGGTCTGGCTGAAGCAGGAGACGGGGACGCCTGTCTCAACCGGCGTCACCATCGTGCTGGCGGAACGGATCAGCGATGGGTTGGCCGTCCTGGTCCTATCCCTGCTCGGCGTCATCGCCTACCCGCGCTACTGGCCGGCCTTCGCCAGCGTGCTGGCTGCTCTCCTGGCGATCGTGCTGCTCTCCCAGATCCAACCTGCGGCCTACTGGCTCCTCAACCTGACTCGAGCGCCTGCCCGGGCTGGGCCGGTTCAGCCAGTCCCTGCGCCAGTTCTACGAGTCCTCGCGCACGCTCTTCCGGCCGCTTCCAACCCTGGCCGCCGTGCTCCTGGGCAGCACAGCCTGGTTCGGGGAGGGTCTGGCGATGTACCTGATTTTGCTCGGCCTGGGGGTGCCGGCTGGGGTGGAGACGCTCGTATTGGCCGTCTTTACGCTCTCGTTTTCCACCATCATCGGCGCAGTTTCCGCGCTCCCAGGCGGCCTGGGTGCGGCCGAGCTGAGCATCGCCGGCATGCTGAGCTTCCTGCTGGGGCTCGATGGAGGGACCGCCGGGGCGGCAACCCTGCTCATCCGCTTCGCCACGCTCTGGTTCGGGGTCGGGCTCGGGCTGGCCGTCTGGACCCGCTCCGGGGACTGGCTCCTGCTGGAGGCTCGAACCACCCGCACAAGCGGTTCGATCCGCCTGATCCGATTCGCGAGGACCCACGATGAAACGCTTGCATGTCGAACTCCACTGCCACACGTTCCACTCCGGCGACAGCCTGATGACCCCGGCTGAGATCCTGGCGGCGTGCGATCGGCGCGGGATCGATCGGGTCGCCATCACCGATCACAACACGATTGCCGGTGCGCGGGAGGCTGCCGGATTGGATCCGGGGCGGATCATCATCGGCGAGGAAATCCTGACCACCGGAGGGGGAGATCCTGGCCTTCTTCGTCCAGGAAGAGATCCCGCAGGGTTTGCCGCCGGCAGAGGTGGTCAGCATGTTGAGGGACCAGGGCGCAGTCATCAGCATCTCGCATCCCTTTGACCTCACGCGGGGTGCGAACTGGTCGCCGGGGACGCTGGAATCCCTGGCACAAAAGATTGATGCGATCGAGGTCTTTAACGCCCGCTGCTGGAACGGCCGTCCGAACAGGGAGGCGGCCGTTTTTGCGCTGCCGGCATGGCCTTCCCGGCACGGCGGGTTCTGATGCACACAGCCCGGGCGAGGTCGGGCAGGGCCTACCTGGCCATGCCCGAGTTCGTGGATGCGGACTCATTCCGGACGGCGCTCGCTGGTGCCCAGGTCCGCGGCCGGCGTTCGATCCCCTGGGTCCACCTGACCTCGCGCTACGCGGTCTGGCGCAAAGCACGCGGCTGGACGCCGCCGGCAGCGTAGCCCGGCGTCGAATCCCCTAGGCACGCGAAATCAATGCGGATTGCGGCGGTTCAAACCTCTCGATGAAGCCCTGCTGCGGGTCTTGAGGCCGGCTCAGCCGTCCTGCTTGCTGCGCAGGTGGGGGAAGAGGATGACCTCCCGGATCGTGGTTTGGTCCGTGAGCAGCATGGTCAGCCGGTCGACGCCCATGCCGAACCCGCCGGCGGGCGGCATGCCGTAGCGCATGGCCTGCAGGTAATCCTCATCCATCGGGTGGCGTTCTTCATCATCGCTGCTGTACGCCCGGCCCATCTCTTCGAAACGCGCCTGCTGGTCAAGCGGGTCGTTCAGCTCGGTGAAAGCGTTGCACAGCTCCATCCCGCCCACAAAGCCTTCGAAGCGCTCGACGGTCTGCGGATCGTCCGGCGTGCTTTTCGCGAGCGGTGAAATGTCGCGCGGGTAATCGTAGAGGAAGGTCGGCTGGATCAGCTTCGGCTCGACCTGGCCTCCGAGCAGCGAATCGATGAGCTTGCCCCGGCTGGCGTCCTGCGGGGCGTCGAAACCTCGTTCCCGCATCGCCGCGCGCAGGGACTCGGCGTCGGGCATGCGCGGCCAAATCGATGCCGGTTTGCTCCTGGATGGCCTCGGCCAGCCGCATCCGCTTCCAGGGCGGCGCCAGGTTGATCGCCTGCCCGCGGTAAGTGATCTCGGTCGATCCCAGGACTTGTTCGGCGGTAAAGGCCAGCATCTGCTCGGTGATGGCCATGACGTCCTGGTAATCGGCGTAGGCCTTGTAGAACTCGAGCTGGGTGAATTCCGGGTTGTGTTTGAAGGAGACGCCCTTCGTTGCGGAAATCGCGCCCGATCTCGTACACCCCCTCGTACCCGCCCACCAGCAGCCGCTTCAGGTAAAGCTCGAAGGAGATGCGCAGGAAGAGGTCCTGGTGGAGCTGGTTGTGGTGGGTCGTAAAGGGCGTGGCTGCTGCCCCGCCGTAGATGGGCTGCAGCACGGGCGTCTCGACCTCCAGGAAGCCGCGCTCGTCGAGGAACGCCCGCAGTGCGCGCATGATGGCCGCCCGGGTGACGAAGATCGACCGCACCTCCGGGTTGACGGCCAGGTCGGCGTAGCGCTGGCGGTAGCGTGCTTCTTGATCGGCGAAGGCGCTGTGAACCACGCGCTCGCCGTCGATCATCTCTTCCTTGGCTGCCGGCAGCGGGGCCAGCGCCTTGGAGAGCATCCGGAAGGACGATACCTTGAGCGTGACCTCACCCGTACGTGTGCGGAACATGCTCCCGGAGGCCTGGATGAAATCGCCCAGGTCGAAGAGCTCGGAGAAAATCTCCATCCCTTCCTGGCCCACCTCATCCAGCCTGATGAAAAGCTGGAGGCGGCCGCTGCCGTCCTCGATATGGGCGAAGGTCACCTTGCCCATCTCACGCACCGCTCGTAAGCGTCCTACGACCGTGGCCTGCAGTGTCTGGTCCCCACCGCCCTGCTCGGCGGCTTCGAATGCGGCGATGGCGGCCTGGTTGGTATGGGTGCGCTCGGTGCGCTGCGGGTAGGGCTCCATGCCCAGCTCCCGCAGCCTGGCAAGCTTATCCTGGCGCACGCGTTCGAGTTCGTTCATGTTGGATCCTTCACCTCAAGTTCCTGCAGCCCTGCTCGTATGAGGCTGGTAGTGTACACGAAAAGCGCCCCGCCGGTGCTGGACCGTGGGGCGCCCTGCTGATTCTGGTGGATTACTTAATCTTGACGATCCGGAATTTCAGCGTGCCGTCTGGTGCCTGCACCTCGACCAGGTCATCGACCTTGCTTCCCGAGCAGGGATTGGCCGAGCGGGGATTCATTCGAGATCAGGCCTTCCTTGGGGTTGGCCTCGGCTGCCCCGACGATGGTGTAGGTCTCAGGCTTGCGGTTGCCTTCCTTGATCACGACCGTCGAGCCGATCTCGACCTGGTCCGTTTTCGCTTTGTGTTCGATGATCTTAGCCTGGGAGAGCATGCGGTCCAGCTCAAGGATGCGGCCCTCGACAAAAGCCTGCTCGTTCTTGGCGGCTTCGTATTCTGCGTTGTCGATCAGTTCACCGTCTTCCATGGCTTCCCGCAGCCGGATGGCGACTTCTTGCCGGCGCACATTGCGCAGGTGCTCGAGTTCAACTTCGAGTTTCTTCATGCCATCAGCTGTGAGATAAACTGCTTGGTTGCTCATGTTCTTCCCCAGGTTCCTATAACCGATACCATCCCGAGGGGGATGGGATGAAAAAGACTGAGAGTGTTTCTCTCAGCCCACGACGTCCGCTTGATGAGCGGATGATAGCATACATTGCCGGACCTGTCCAGACAGCCCGGCTGTGCGCTCTGCCTTTAGCCGGTCTCCAGCAGCAGGATGCCGCCCGTGTCATCGAGCAGGGCATGCAGCTCATCAAAAAGCGATTGTTCTTCGCTCCAGAAGGTCGAGAGCTGGGTGCCGTACTCCCCAATCGCACTTGTCCAATTCTCGAGCACCTCATCGCTGAGGTGGTGCACGCGCCAGGTGCCGGCCGGCTCTCCCAGGTCGGCGGGGATGCTCCCGCTGCGGGTGACATAGGGGAAATCACGGTAGTAGGTCAGCGGGATGCCCAGCCCCTCCGCCGCGCGGCGCAGGATGCGGTGGTCTACATGTCCGCCGATGCCCAGCGGGCAGTAGACGCGAGCCTGCTCGAATTCGATCGCCGACAGGGCGTCGGTGACGCGCTCGATCAGGGGTCCATCCTCTGGATCCAAGGGACCGAAGATCGCTTCCACGTCCGGGTAGAGCACGCGCTCGTCGACCCCCTTGCGGTAGATGGCCTCCGGAAAGTCGAGGTGGACGACAGCTGCGCCCAGGCGGCCTGCAGCCAGGCGGTCTTCCGCCCGGCGCACGGCCACGGGCGGTCCGGGTTTGCCCCAGCGGGCGTGCAGTTCGGCGGCGAAGGGCGAGATGCGCCAGTCCGGCGGATCGCCGGCGAACACGGTCAGGATCGAGAGGATCTCGCCGCGGGCGTCCTGCATCGCCATCAGTCCACCGCAGGAGAAGATGGCGTCGTCCAGATGGGGGGAAAGGTACAGGTGGGCCGCCATAGGAGACATTATAGACCGAAAAAAGGGGTAGTTATGTTAACAAAACCGGGGGTTGATTTCATTTCGTTGACGGCCCTACACCGGGGGTGATACAATCGCACTCCATGCGCCGTTAGCTCAATTGGCAGAGCAGGGGCCTTTTAAGCCCAAGGTTACAGGTTCGATTCCTGTACGGCGCACCTGATAGGGCCTTTTAACTCCCAAGCAACTCAGGTTCGATTCTCCCTACGGCGCACCAGGCTTAAAGGTTCAAATCCCGCATAAGCAGCGGGATTTTTGCTTTCTATGGGATGATATTCTTCAAAGGCTCATCGCCCAAACCCGTGCCTGGAAGCAAATCGCTCCAAAACCGAAAAGGATAATCCGTAAATCGTTACTTTTCACGGTTTGAATTTGCGTATCGTATCAGCACAAATGGTACAATCTTTGTCTTATTAACTTTTTCCACGGGCTCCAGGAAGATTGTCCGTCGAATCATTGGCAATACCCCAAACGACATCGCCAACCGATTCCCAGTGCAAGATTGGAGAAGTGAATTGAATAAAGAGGGTTACCCACCGCCAAGCGTGTCATCCACGCTTCTGACAATTGGGATGACACCTGTGGTTCAGCTTACGAAAGTTGTGCCTCAGCACGCTGCTAGCGTATACGTCAAGTTGGAGTATTTCAATCCAACCGGATCTTATAAAGACCGCATGGCGCTTGCCATGATCGAGGAAGCCGAGGCAAGAGGGGATCTGCAGCCCGGCATGACTGTCGTCGAGTATACCGGAGGCAGTACAGGTTCTTCCCTGGCATTCGTGTGCGCGGTGAAGGGCTACCGATTCCGGGTTGTCTCCTCCGATGCATTTGCAAAGGAGAAGCTTGACACGATGAGAGCATTTGGCGCTGAGCTGCACATTGTCCCCAGCGAAGGCGGGAAGGTCACGCCTGATCTCATCCCAAGCATGGTCCGTGAGGCTAAAACCCTGGCGCAGGAGGAGAACACATACTTTACGAACCAACTTCATAATTCAGATTCCATCAAGGGATATCGATACATCGGTAAGGAACTAGTGCAGCAAATCGATGGAGATATCGATGTTTTTTGTGGTGCAGTAGGTACCGCGGGAATGCTCATGGGTGTTGCCGAGGAGATCAGGGAGGTCCATCCACATACAAGGATCGTCGCCCTTGAACCCTCCACGACGGCGGTCATTTCGGGAAATCAGGCCGGAACCCACCACATTGAGGGAATTGGCATTGGGTTCATCCCCCCACTCCTGGATGATGGGCTTTACAATGATGTTCTCGCCATTGATGAAGGAGAGGCTCGGCAAATGGTGAGGCGTGTTGCTCGGGAGGAAGGCATTTTCGCCGGGACTTCAACGGGGGTGAACATCGTTGGTGCCCTCAAGCTTGCACAGGAGATCGGCGAAGGCAAGTGTGTAGTTACGGTGGCGGTCGACACTGGGCTGAAGTACCTGGCTGGCGATCTATACAGCGCGTGAGATAAACTCCGCCAGAATCCCATTGAACGAATGCATGTAAACCCCTCGACGGAGGCAGTCAGATCCTTTCAATATTCTGCTAACCTACTCGGATACCGGATATGTCCATTGGACAAACCTCCTGTATTCGCGTCGATGGACTAAGGCTTCTGAAACCTGAGGTTCAGGGTCAGATTCCCAAGCGGCTCACCTGGCAAGCCCTTTTTACTCCCAAGCAACTCAGGTTCGATTCCTGTACGGCGCACCTGGTACAAAGGTTCAGATCCCGCATAAAGAGCGGGATTTTTTGCACCCACATACGGGAGGATCGGAGTAAGATGAGCCGATCCATTCTTTCAGGGTACAGAAAGCTCGGAACCGGTGAACGCATGCACAAAGGACCGAGGATGAGCCCTATCAAAGCCGGAAGCAGGCTCGCCTTCTTGGCCGATCTGCACGGGAACATCATATCCTGCGGGTCGAATTGAAGGTCACGGTTGAAACACTTGTCAAGGCAAACCTGGAACAACCCGGAAACCGCTGGCGGCTCGCTGCACCATTGCATGCATGCAGCCTTCTTTTTCGAGGCCAAACGCCAGTGCAAGTTATAATGACGCCGGGCCGCAGTCGTCCAACGGCTCGGTACCCCATTCGCATTGGTTTGAGGAGGTAGTCATGAGCGCCAAGAAGGCCACGCAAAAAACATCCAAGGGATTTACCGCCGCCGAACAGGCGGCGATGAAGGAACGCGCCAAAGAGCTCAAGGCGGAAGAACGCATGAACAAGGACCGGGCGGAAGGTGAAAAAGCCCTGTTCGAGAAGATTGCAGAAATGGAACCGGCCGATCGCGACATGGCCGAGAAGCTCCACGAGATCGTCACCTCCGCCGCACCGGACCTGATGCCGAAGACCTGGTACGGGATGCCCGCGTACGCCAAGGAGGGCAAGGTCGTCTGCTTCTTCCAGAGCGCGCAGAAATTCAGCTCGAGATACTCGACGTTGGGCTTCAGCGATTCGGCAAACCTGGACGAGGGGGCCATGTGGCCGACCTCCTTCGCATTGGTGAAGTTGACCAAGGCCGAGCAGGCGCGCATCAGCGCCCTGGTGAAGAAGGCGGTGAGCTGAAGGCAGGTGCTCTGCTAAAGGCAGACCCATGAACCCTCAGCCCAATTCATTCGATAACGGCCGCATCCACACTGAAGAATGCGTTGAAGCGGTTAGCTCGCACCACTTCATGCTGTTGGTCATCTACCGTGCTGCGACCAGCAGCATGGCGCAACTATCGCCCCCGGCGTGAGCTGCGTTGCCGCGTACCGACAAATCACGAAGGACCTATCCCATGAACCCCAAGGTTGAGTTTTTCTTCCACAAAGCTAAGAAATGGCAGGATGAATTTGAGAAGTTAAGGTCGATCGCCCTCGACTGCCAGCTGACCGAAGAATTGAAGTGGGGCAAGCCCTGTTACACGATGCAGGACAGCAACATCGTGATCCTTCAAGGCTTTAAGGAGTACTGCGCAATCATGTTTTTCAAGGGTGCCCTGCTGAAGGATCCCAAGGGCATCCTCGTCCCGCCCGGGAAATCACAGGCTGCGCGCCAGGTCCGCTTCACCGAGCTTCGAGAAATCGTCGAACTGGAACCCACCTTGAAGGCCTATATCCGTGAGGCGATCGGGGTGGAAAAAGCAGGACTGAAGGTGGAGCTCAAGCCGACGGCAGAATTTCCCGTGCCGGAGGAATTTCAACTCGCGCTGGATGCAGAATCCCCCGTTGAAAGCTGCCTTTAAATCGCTTACCCCGGGTCGGCAGCGAGGCTACCTGCATTATTTTTCTTCCCCCAAACAATCCAGGACACGCTCTTCGAGGATCGAGAAGTACAGGCAGCAGATTCTCAACGGCAAGGGTTTGAATGATGCATAGCTATTGCGCTCCAGGTGGCCGAGCAGCACCCCTGCCCTGGCAGCCATCAAGCTGCCGTGTCACCAGATGGTAACATCCTGGTGCGGGTGCGTAACCGGCGTGTGACCACCTGGCCATACAGCCGGGGCATGCTATCAGCATCTCAACGTGCTGCACATCAGGGAGTAGCTCGAGGCACGCGAGCGGAGAGAAAGAATGAAAACCTATCGAACTGGTATCCTCATGTTAACGGTGTCGCTTTCGCTGTTCGCCGCCTCCTGCGGTACGCTGCAGCTGGATGTCGAAGGTGCGCCAGATAGTCAAGGCCAGCAAGCCGGGATCGCGGCCACCCCGACCGCACCTTCAGCCTCCGTCGAAACGCCGGCCCCAACTTCAGATGGCGCTGGCCAACCCGGTTCTCCTGAAGGGCGGTCCGATTTCAAGGAGCTGGGGATTTCCATGCAGGTTCCAAGCGATCTCGTGGTCATCAAGGAACCGCTGGTTAACCTGAACGACCCCAGCCTGCTCTCTTCGTACTTGTTCTACATCCAGAACTACGGCGGCAGCGAAGGCCCGGGCGCGGATTACTTCCAAATGTACGGGCACCTGCAGTACGACCTGCCCTCGACGACCTGGGAGGAATTCTCTAAAGTCCAGGACAACACGACCGAGTTTGCCTATATCAACCCCGTTGAAATCAATGGCGTGCGTGGTTTTGAAGGCCAGTTCTCAGGGACACGCAACCGCTACATCTATATGTTTTACCTGGACGGCCGGGTGCTCTCGATCGCGGTGGCCGACCCCACGCCGGAGAACAAAGCGCTGGCGGATGAGATCATCCGCACGCTCGAATTCGATCCGGCCGGGATGACCAGCGCCAGCCACCTGAAGGCGGTCGACCAACCCGGCTTGTATCAAATCCTCATCCCCGAGGACTGGACCTTCACCTTCAATGCCGCAGCCGGCATCCGATTATCGGATCTCGAAGCGCAGTCGCCTGATTACGATGTGCTGGTCGAGGAAGGGGCGGGACAATCGAACATATATTACAAGCACGGCGTGTTCATGAGCCTGGTTGTGCTGGAAGGCGGGTCCGACATAGGGACGCCTTACGAAGGCGGGATCGAAAGCCAGCGCAGCGTCTACTTCGACGGGATCGAGGGGACAGACTACCAGTTCGTCGAGCCCAGCACCTTCGAAGGCAAACTCAGGGAAGTCCGCGTGGCCTTTGAAGGCCGGAACTACATCCTCAGGTTCGCATATGCGTCCGATGCTGACACGGATATGATCGATCAGGTTATCCGCAACCTGGTCCTGCAGCCCTAAACTTTGTACCCCCTGGGCGGCGGCGATGTCCTCGCCTGGACATTGCCGCCGCGCCAGGGATCGCAAGAACCGGGAGGACAGCCATTGACGGGCAGTGAACAAAAACCTGGGACGATTGACGAATACATCGCCGGCTGCCCGGACGATGTGCAGCCCCTCCTGCGCAAGATCCGGGCGCTCGTCCGCCAAAGCGTGCCCGAGGCGGAGGAGAAAATCAGCTACGGGCTGCCGACCTTCACGCTCCACGGCCGCAATCTTGTCCACTTCGGCGCGTTCAAGAAACACATCGGCTTCTACCCGACTCCTTCCGGGCTCGAAGCCTTCAGCGACGAACTCGCGCCATACAAAGGCGCCAAGGGCTCGGTGCAGTTTCCGCTCGACCAGCCCATCCCCTACGGACTCATCCAGAAGATTGTGGAATTCAGGGTCAAGCAGGAAGATGTGAAAACCGCTGCCACAAGCAAATCACGGCCTGCCCGGCGCAAAGACCATTGATCTTCCTGCCCACCTGGTTAACCCGTCGTCCCATCGAATGTCATGCTCGCTGTGCCCGGCGGGTGATCTTGCGCGGCGATTGTGTACGAGCGTCCCTCCTTACCGGATGTGGGAATGCTTTACCACCTTGTGCAGCTAACCCAGCCTGAAGGGAGATCTACATGTCGAAAACCAGCACCAAACGCGTTCACCCCCGCAGCGACAGGCCGCAGATGCCTGAAGGTTATGGCTTGAAACCCCCGGATGAAGGAAGGATGATTGGTTGGGAGCATGTCGTTCAATCTCTGACAGCGGCTCACAACTACTGGATCGTAACCGCCTCGGCCACAGGGATACCCCACGCGGCGCCTGTCTGGGGGATCTGGCTGGAGGGCTCGTTCTACTTTGGATCGGATCCTGATTCCCGCAAAGGCAAAAACCTCGCCGCCAACCCGCAAGCTGTCCTGCACCTCGAGAGCGGCGATGAGGTCATCATCGTTGAAGGGACGGCCAGGCTCACGCCAAGCAGCGAGCTGCCAACAGACCTTGCCACCCGCTACATGGAGAAGTATGGGGTCGATCCCTCCAACAGCCCCACCTACGGGCTCATCCCGGGCAAGGTGCTGGCCTGGTCCGAAGCCGATTTCCCCGAGAGCGCGACGCGCTGGGTCATCGAGCCCGAGCAGACTCTGTAGGGGATTGCACGATCCCCCTTCAGACCCCATGGTTTCCAGGGACCCTTCCAGGCGAACCTATCCCTCGGCTATAATGGCTGTGAAGCAGGGTACAATCCGGGCTTCCGAACACCCCGAAATCACCTCGTCCATGCACGCCTGCGCTAGCTAAACCGCGGGTATGGGCGCCAGGAGATATGTTCAGGACCGGGGCATCTCCCGGGCCACACTCAAGAGTTCATCATCTGGCTGCCAGGCTCCTGCGCTTCTATCAACCCCATGGGAGGACAGGCGTTAAGTGCTTCGCCTTGTTTGGGACAGCGTTGGCGGCCAGGACACCAAGTGCCCGCTCAATCCCGTCGGGCCAAAAGGGCATCATGCCAAACGACCAGCAAATTCCATTGATCGATGTCCATGGCAGCCACCTGCAGATGGGCCGCCAGATTGGTGAAGCCGTTGGGCCTCAAATTCGCCAGATGCTGGAAACATATCGAGAGTTAATCGCGACCAGTTTTGACCGGTTGAAATTAAATTGGGAACGGGCGATCCTCCAATCCAGGAAGTACCAGCCGTTCGTAGCGGAGTTTACACCCCAATACCTGCAGGAATTGGAGGGCATGGCCGCGGGCGCGAACGTGACGCTCGACGATCTCATGGTGCTAAACAGCATGGAGGGCATCGTCAACGATGCCCTGCACCTGAAATGCACCAGCCTCGCCGCCGCGGGGGAATGGACGCTCGACGGCCATGTCCTCGTCGGACACAACGAGGATTGGTCCCCGGAGGACGAGGGCACGGTCTACCTTGTGCGCGCCAAACCAACGGGCGAACCCGCCTACCTGGCGCTCACCTACGGTGGCCTGATCCCCAACATCGGGTTCAACGAGGCCGGCCTGGCGCAGTGCTGCGATTCCGTCTACCCGGATGACTCACGCCTGGGCGTGCCGCGCATCTTCGTCGCCAGGGCCGTGCTCGCCTGTCGGACTCTATCGGAAGCGCTGTCCGCGGCTGTCCTGGACAAGCGCGCCGCCGGCTACAACCACCTCATCGCACACGAAAGCGGTGAAATTTATAACCTGGAAGCCTCGGCGAAACGCTTCGCCGTCCAGTATTCCGAGGATGGGCTGCTGGCACACACCAACCATTACCTCGATCCACGCCTGAAGGAAGTCGAAGCCGCGCCCGAGTCGCTGCTCCGCTCCCATGTCCGGCTGAACCGGGTCAACCGGCTTCAACGCACGCTCGCACCGCATTCAACCGAGACCTTCACGCAAATCCTGTCCGACCACGTCAACCGGCCGCGCAGCATTTGCTGCCACGATACCGAAAACCCGGTCGCCATCGAACGCTCGAAGACGATCGCCTCGGTGATGATCGATCTCACCGATCAGGCCATGCTGGTCACCATCGGCAATCCATGCCAATCGAGCTACCAGCGTTTCCAATTGGAGAATTAGCCTATGCCTGGAGATCCACGCGCTCAGCTCACACCAAAGTACGAACGCCAGGGATGGCCATCCGAAGCCAGGCCAGATCTCAAGCCTCCGGATGGGTGGAGCCACGCGCTGCTGGTCTCGCTCGACCGTCCGCGCGGCCCGGCGATTTCGCCCGATGGGCGCTGGCTCGCGTTCTTCTGGGACCGCGAGGACCAATCCGACCTGTACATCCTTGAAACCAGCGGTGGTTGGCCGCGCCGCCTGACCTTCGACCGCACTGCCACATCCTATTGGTTGGACGAGCCAGCCCGCTGGTCACCAGACGGGAAATCACTGGCCTATACCGACGACGGCCAGATCTGGATCATCGACGTCGACGGCCGGCATGCGCACCAGGTCACAGATCTGACTAAGAGCGCCAGCTCGGTGAAGTGGATGCCGGACAACCATCATCTTGTATTCACCACGCGTCATAAGGGCGATCAACAGGTCATGATGATCGATATCGACGGCCGATTGCTGCAGCCGATCAGCCAGGGCCATGGCCTGGATCATTCGCCCGCACCCTCACCGGACGGGAAACAGATTGCCTTTGTTCGAGTTCACCCGGATGAACTCACGCGCAGCGACCTGATGCTGGCTGACGTGAAAAGCGGCAAGGTACGCCAACTGACCGACATACCCGGCTTCCGCCACTTCAGTCCCTGCTGGTCGCCGGGTGGGAAATGGCTCGCCTACCTTTCAGAAAAATCGGGGTTCAACCAGGTTTACCTCATGGACACAACGACCTGGAAGGAACGCCAGCTAACCGATGAACTCAATGACCACGGCGGGGTGGACTGGTCGCCGGAAGGCAATCGCCTGGTCACCACCCGCAACCGGCGCGGCGCGCTCGATCTCCTGCTGATCGACATCGTGGCCGGAACCAGGGAGGTCCTGCGCCAGGCGGATGGGGTCCATACCCACCCCCAATGGCATCCAGCAGGAGAGCATGTCTTCTTCGGCTACGAGGATCCCTGCGCGGCGCATGAACTTTATCGCCTGCGTGTCGGCCGCAAGACGCCCACCCGCTTGACCTATGCCACGCCGTCCTTGATGGGCCAGCTCGACATGGTCAACCCATCCGAGGTGGAGTACATCAGCCTGGACGGGGTGACCATCCCGGCCTTCCTGTACAAGCCCCGCCGCCCGAACGGCGCCGCCATCGTCTATCCGCACGGCGGGCCAGCCAGCCAGTTCACGCTCGAATGGTATCCCTTGATCCAATACTTCGTCGCCAAGGGCTACACGTGGCTCGCACCGAACTTCAGGGGCAGTACAGGCTATGGGGTGGAGTTTGAACGGATGAACCACGCCGACTGGGGTGGGGGTGACGTACAGGACTGCCTGGCAGCGGCCGAGTACCTGGCCACGCTGGATGAGATCGACCCGGGGAGGATCGGCATCTTCGGCGCCAGCTATGGGAGCTACCTGGCCGTCTGTGCGCTGGCCTTCGACCCGGAGTACCACTTCGCCTGCGGCGTGGCGAAGTACGGCGATTCGGACCTGCTCACCGCCTGGGCGCAGCAACTGCAGGTCGTACGGGAGGACCAGGAACGCATGATGGGACGGCCGGATCGGAACCGCGAGGCCTATATCGCCGGCTCACCCATCCACAAGGTGGCGGACATCCAGCGCCCGCTGCTCATCGTCCACGGTCTGCTGGATGAGACCACGCACGCGCTTCAATCGGAGCAGCTCGTGGAGGCGCTCAAACGCGAGGGGAAGACATTCGAATACAAGACCTACGCCGATGAAGGCCACGGACTGAGCCAGCAGGTGAACATCCTCGATTTCAACCGCCGTCTCGAGCGTTTCCTGGATTGGTACCTGCTTTAGCTCACTGGAGCCTGTCATGACCGGGAACGGCACCCCGATCCGTTTCGACCACCTCACCTGGCCCGAAATCGCAGCCTTGCCACGTGACCTGCCGATCGTGCTGCCGCTGGGTGGTGGTTTCGACACGGCCGGGATCCATGCCCAGCTGGGCCAGCCGCAGTGGGCCGTACTTCCGCCCTTCCCCTTCGGCTGGCCAGGAAGCTCGCTCCCGGTATCGCAGCCCATCTTCAGGCAGGTCCTCGTCAACCTGTTTGCCAGCTTGCAGGAAGACGGCTTTCAGGAGCTGTTCCTGCTCTCGGAAGGGAAGCTCGAGTTCGAGCTAGCCGGCATCCAGGACATCAGGCTCGTCCCCAGCCGATCGAACAAAGCGCTCCTCGAGCTCGCACCGGGCCGGGTGGTGCTGATCCCAACCGGTCACACCGAGCAGCACGGCCACCACCTGCCGCTCAACACCGACACCGTGATCATCGCCGCCATCGCCGAAGGGGTCCGGCGCGGCATCCCTGATCTCGTTACCGTCCTGCCCGTGCTGCCCTACGGCGTGAGCACGCACCGCCGCTCCTTCGCCGGCACTTTTAATCTTGGCGGCCGTGTGTACGAAGATTTCCTCCTGGCGATCCTCGATCACCTCGTTGCGCGAGGCGCCGACTGTTTCTACTTGCTCAATGGTCACGGCGGGAACCACTCGTTCCTGGTCAATGTCGTCAAATTCGCCGGCGAGAGACACCCACAAGCCTTCACAGCAACCGCCTGGCTGCACACCTCCGGCGCCATCGGCTCGGCTGCGCTGGATCGCCTGCGCCTCTCGCCGCGCGGCGGGATGGGCCATGCCGGGGAACTGGAAACCGCGTTTATGCTCCACCTGCAGCCGGAGCTGGTTCACATGGCGAGGGTGGTGGACGAGACCGACTTCATCGCTTCAGACTTGTATTACATGGATTGGATCGAGGGCGGAGAGCTGATCGCCAACCCGCCCTGGGAGGACGACACGCGCACCGGCAGCTATGGCGCCGGCAGCCTGGCCACGGCCGATCACGGGCGGCAGTGGTTGGAAGCTGCGGTCGAGGAGAAGATCAGCCACGTCCATGCCATCCTCGATCAGCACGGACGGCGCCAGGCGCGACGCCCAAAAAGGTGAGGATCGCCTACCGCTGTTCGTGACACCCCCGTGCATCCTGCGCCGGGAATGCACGCATTTGATCGGGGTCATTGCTAAGCGCCGCAAAGCGCCGCCCGCCCCGGGTTCTAGCCGGGGTGGCAATCTCCCCGCTCGTCGGATAAGGTTACCAGCGTAGTTGTCCTCCATGCGGACAGGGAGATTGCTTCGCTTCGCTCGCAATGACAGGGGGGACCTCTCGGCCGCGCTCGGGGAGGACCAAAGGGCGTGTCTTCCCGAGGCGTCCTGTGCCGAGGGATCCCCGCTGCAACCTTGAGCTTTGGATCGATCTTTATCTTGGGCTGGCCTGTTTCTAACCCGCGATCGCTGGCGCAGGCTCTACCTGGCAATGTCTGAGGGATCCCTCGTCGCACCGCTCCTCGGGAAGACCTACAAGAGAGTCAAGGCGCAGGGGGCATCATACTCTCCGCTTGTCGTATACCCTTTAATAAAAACCTCCCCCACTTTGTGGGTTTGAAAAACCACCTATATAATGTAGCCAGTAAATCGGGAGCTTCCCACACTTCCTTGGAGCTGTACGCTGACAGAAACGTGGATCCGCTTTCGTTCTTCCGTACAGAGTTCCCCGCCTGCCCGGCTTTCGCGCGTTTCACCTCCCCGGCTGGCCCTTTTTTTCTCGCATGCATTGGATAAGATCTTTCGCGGCCTTGATGACCGGTGGTTGAAGCTTCCGGCAACCCATGCATGCTCGCTTCGCACAAAATATAGACCAGCTTTTTTCTCTTCATCCATCATCCCTTCAAACGAGGAGGTGCAGATCGGACCCAACTCCGTCGCCTTGTGAGGTGTTTAGAAGCACAGCCCAAGATTAAATCGTGCGTCATTCGGGAGGGAACGAGATGTCCGCAAGGAAACGCCTGTACCTGCTGTTTTCGATCTTGATGATGGCGGCGCTCATGCTCGCAGCATGCGGCGGCGCCGGCGGGGATGCCCAACCATCCGGGGGTGAGGAACCGGCGGCTCCGGCTGCCGGAGGGGAGGAACCGGCCGCGGCCCGCAAAGTGGCCGTCTTCATCTTCACCCAGGAATTCGATACGCTCAACACCTACTATTCGAACATGTGGTTCTCGCAGATCACCAACGCCTTGTGGTCCGTGTGGCCCTGGCAGTTTGATGAGAACAATGACCCCTACCCGGTCCTGCTGACCGAGATGCCGAGCGCCGACAACGGCGGGATCTCGGCCGACGGCAAGACCCTGACCCTGAACGTGCGTGACGACATCACCTGGTCCGATGGGACGCCGCTCACGTCGGCCGACTTCATCTTCACCCACGAGATGGTCATCAACCCGGCCAACACCGTGGCGAGCACCTTCCCCAACGACCAGATCGAGTCGATGACCGCACCCGACGACTACACGGTCGTGATCACCTTCCCCGAACCGTTCGTCCCGTGGGCGGCCACGCTCTTTCACACGATCATGCCCAAGCACATCCTCGAACCGGTCTTCGAGAGTGAAGGCACGATCGACAACGCCGACTGGAACCTGAACCCCACCGTCGGGCTGGGTCCATTCGTTTTTGATGAGTGGGAATCGGGCAGCTTCGCCCGCTTCGTCGCCAACGAGAATTACTGGGGCGATCCGCCCCTGCTGGATGAGATCTTCATCCGCTTCGTACCCGACGATGCCGCGCAAATCAACGCCCTGCTCGCCGGTGAGGGGGACCTGGGCACTTTCTTCTCCTACTCGGATGTGCCCGAGCTCGAAGCGGCGGGCGTGAAAATCTACGCCGTCCAATCCGGCTACAACGAAGGCTGGTACATGCTCATCACGGAAGACGGGCATCCGGCGCTGCAGGATGTGCGCGTGCGCCAGGCGATTGCCATGGCGCTTCGACCGGGCCTCGCTCGTGGACGACCTGCTGCTTGGCCTGACCAAGCCGGCTGCGACCTACTGGGACAACACGCCCTACGCCAACCCGGACGTCGAACCCTGGCCCTATGACCCAGCCATGGCCAACTCGCTCCTCGACGACGCAGGTTGGATCGACAGCAACGGCGACGGTATCCGAGATAAAGACGGGGTCGAGCTTGTGCTTTCCTACGGCACGACCACGCGTGAAGTCCGCCAGGACACCCAGGCCGTCGCCCAACAGCAGCTGGCTGCAGTCGGCGTCGGGCTGGACCTGCAGAACTTCGACTCGGACCTGTTCTTCGCCGTGGATGGTCCCGCTGCCCTCGGGGAGCTGGACATCATGGAGTGGTCCGATACGACCGACTTCCCGGATCCGAACATCGCCTACTGGTTGATCAGCGAAATCCCGACCGAGGACTACCCGGTGGGGCTGAACTGGCAGCGCGTCAACGACGAGGAGCTCGATGCCCTCTTCCAGCTGCAGCAGACCCAGGTCGATTTCGCCGAGCGCCAGGCGACCTTCTGGGAGATCAGCAAACAGGTCTACGAGAAGGTTTACTGGCTGGGGATCTGGCAGGATCCCGACCTGTTCGGCGTGAACGAGCGCCTATCGAATGTGATGCTCTCGGGCGTGACGCCCTTCTTCAACATCGCGGAATGGGATCTCACGCAGTGATCTAGGCCGCAACAAAGGTTCGTGTTAGACACGCCGGGATGGGGTCGCCCATCCCGGCGTGAACCTGAGCCAGGCTTGTTGTCGTCTACATCGTCCGACCGAGGTGGCTATGTCTCGCTACATCATCCGCAGGGTGCTTCAAGCCATCCCGCTGCTCTTCATCATCAGCCTGGTCCTGTTCCTGCTCATGATGAACCTCGGCGATCCGCTCGCTACGATGGGCGGCCGGCGGATGACGCGCGCCTCCGATCGCGAACGGTTGACCCGCCAGCTCGGACTCGACAAACCCATCCTCACCCAGTACCTGTACTGGCTCATCGGCAACGACTGGGACAAGCTCGACCTGGATGGTGATGGTATCGAGGAGAGCCCGGGCACCCGCATGGGCGTCCTGCGCGGCGACTTTGGGACCTCCATCGTCAACCGCGGCAAGCCCGTCCTCGAGGTCATCGGTGACCGGCTGCCGAACACCTTGCTGTTGATGATCCCGGCCGAGATCGTGATCATCCTGGGGGCGATGGTCGTCGGCATCGTCTCGGCCATCCGGCAGTACTCGCTGCTTGACCATGCCATCACGACCGTTAGCTTCCTGCTTTACTCGATGCCGATCTTCTTCGTCGCCCTGCTGTCGATGTACATCTTCGCCGTGCTCTTCAAACGTTGGGGGCTGCCTTACCTGCCGACGGTGGGCATGTTCGATCCGAATGTGGGCAAGACCAATGCGCAGGTGCTGTGGCACTTGATCCTGCCGCTCTTCAGCATCGCCTCGATCTCGCTGGCGGGCTACAGCCGCTACATCCGCAGCACCATGCTCGAAGTCATGAGCCAGGATTACATCCGGACGGCGAAATCGAAAGGCCTGCCGCGCAAACGCCTGATCATGGTCCACGCGCTCAAGAACGCTTCGCTGCCTATCGTAACCATCATCGGCCTGGATCTCCCCTTTTTACTGGCCGGCGCGTTGGTGACGGAGAGCATCTTCGCCTGGCCCGGGATGGGGCGGTTATTCATCGATCACCTTGAGCGCTCCGATACGCCGGTCATCATGGGCATCCTCTTGCTGATCTCGGTCGCCGTGGTCATCTTCCAGCTGCTCACGGACATCACCTACGCGTGGCTGGACCCGCGCATCCGTTTCGACTAGGGACATGTGATGGCGCAAAGCATGGACATCCCTTCCATCCGCTTGACCGACGAGCTCGAAGCCCCTCCGCTCAGCCTGCGCCAGCTGTTCGTGCGGCGCTTCCGCCGCCACACGATGGCGATGGTGGGGGTGGTGGTGCTCCTGCTGCTCGTGCTGTATGCCTTCGGAGGCAGTTTCTTTTTCACCGAGGCGCAGGCGAATTTCACCGAGACCGGGAACCGGCTCCAGAACCCGACCCGCGAGCATCCCTTCGGGACGGACACGATCGGAAGGGATACCTTCAAGCGGACCATCTATGGCGGCCAGATCTCGCTCCTGATCGGCCTGTGCGCCATGCTGGTCGAGCTCGGGATCGGGGTCACGATTGGCGCACTGGCTGGCTACTACGGCAGGTGGATCGACAGCCTGTTGATGCGCTTTACCGAGGCCTGGCTCAACATCCCGGCCTTGTTTCTCCTGCTCATCATGGCCAAGGCTTTTGGCGGAAAAATTCCGGAGATCAACGTGCTCGGCAGGACCTTCAGCGGCAGCGTGATCGTCATCATCCTCATCATTGGGATCACAAGCTGGATGTACCTGGCCCGGATCGTGCGCGCCGAGTTCCTCTCTTTGAAAGAGAAGGATTTCGTCCTGGCCGCACGCGAGAGCGGCAGCTCGAACTGGCGCATCATCGTCAACCACATCCTGCCCAACACCGTGGCGCCCATCATCGTGGCCGCGACGCTCAGCGTGGCGAACGCCATCCTGCTCGAGTCGTACATCAGCTTCCTCGGCCTGGGGGTTCAACCACCGACAGCGACCTGGGGGAACATGCTCGAGGGCGCCCATGGATATATTGAAAGCTCACCCTGGCTCTGGATCTTCCCCGGGACGTTCATCCTGCTCACCGTGCTGAGCATCAATTTCATCGGCGATGGACTGCGTGACGCACTGGACCCGCGCAGCCGGGCCGTGTGAGGACGCAGGTATCGCTTAATGGGTAGACTGCTGGAAGTCACCGATTTGAAAGTCCAATTCAACACTCCAGAAGGAGAGGTGCATGCCGTAAACGGCATCTCGTATCACCTCGACGAGGGCGAGACGCTGGCCGTCGTGGGCGAGAGCGGTTGCGGCAAATCGGTGAGCGTCATGTCGCTCCTTGGTTTGATACCCATGCCCCCGGGGAAAATCCTTTCCGGGCAGGCCGATTTCCAGGGCCGGGATCTGCTCAAGATGGATGAAAGCGAGCTGGAGCAGGTCCGCGGCGCCGAGATCGCCATGGTCTTCCAGGACCCGATGACCTCGCTCAACCCGGTGCTGACGATCGGCCTGCAGATTACGGAGAGTTTGATCCTCCACCTCCATATGGATGGCGAGCAGGCGGATGCCCGCGCCGCGGAACTGCTTGAACTAACTGGTTTTTCCCAGGCTGCCGACCGGCTGGGGGATTATCCGCACCAATTCTCGGGCGGGATGCGCCAGCGCGCGATGATCTCGATGGCGCTGGGCTGCAACCCGAGCCTGCTGATCGCCGACGAACCGACGACGGCGCTCGACGTCACCATCCAGGCCCAGATCGTCGAATTGGCGCTGAAGCTGCGCGACCAGCTGGGCATGGCCATCGTCTGGATCACGCACGATCTCGGCGTGGTGGCGCGCATCGCCGACCGGGTCCTGGTCATGTACGCCGGGTTCATCATGGAAGAGGCCAGCGTGTTCGACCTGTACAAGGATCCCCGGCACCCTTATTCCCTCATGTTGCTTTCCTCGCTGCCGCGGGCCGACAAGCGCCGCAGCGGGAGGTTGAAGCCGATCCCCGGTTCTCCCCCGAGCATGCTCACCCAGCCCAGGGGGTGCCCCTTTGCCCCGCGCTGCAGGTACGTCATTGACCGCTGCCGGGCGGAGAACCCGCCCCTGGAGCAGATTGCGCCCGGCCGGCGGGTGGCCTGCTGGGTGAACCTGGAGCAGGCATGATGGAGACCGCTGCTGCCGAGCCGCTGGTCCGGGTCAGCGGCCTGAAGAAGTACTTCCCGCTGACACGTGGCATCCTGATCCAGCGCGTGGTCGGCGCCGTTCATGCCGTCGATGACATCAGCTTTGACATCTTCCCGGGGGAGACCCTCGGGTTGGTCGGGGAGAGCGGCTGCGGCAAAACCACCGCCGGCCGCACCATCCTTGGGCTGTATCCGGCGACCGATGGCCAGATCATCATTGCCGGGCTCGATGTACGCACCGCCAGCGGGGACCAGATGCGCCGCTTGAGGCAGAAGGCGCGCATGATTTTCCAGGACCCGTTCTCCAGCTTGAACCCGCGCTGGACGGTGAGTTCCATCGTGAGCGAACCACTGCGCGTGCATCAGCTTTTTAGCACCGAATCTGAACGGTTAGAGCGGGTGCGCGAGCTGCTGGAGCTGGTGGGCTTGAGCGGCCGCTACCTGAACCGCTTTCCGCACGAGTTTTCGGGCGGCCAGCGCCAGCGGATCGGCATCGCCCGCGCCCTGGCCTCCGATCCCAACTTCATCGTTTGCGACGAGCCGATCTCGGCCCTGGACGTTTCCATCCAGGCGCAAATCATCAACCTGCTCGAAGACCTGCAGGGGCGCCTGGGCCTGACTTACCTCTTCATCGCCCATGACCTGGCGATGGTGCGCCACCTGTGCAACAGGGTGGCGGTGATGTACCTGGGCGGCATCGTCGAGCTGGCTGATGGAGACGCACTCTACGAAGATCCCCTGCACCCCTACACGCAGGCGCTTCTCTCGGCAGTGCCCGTCCCCGATCCCGAGCAGGACCGGAAGCGGGAGCGGGTCATCCTCAGCGGCGAGATCCCCAGCCCGGTCAACCCGCCCAGCGGGTGCCGTTTCCATACTCGCTGTCCGATTGCACGCGAGCATTGCTCGCAGTTGGTGCCAGAGTGGCGTGAAGTCAAACCCAGGCACTGGGTCGCGTGCCATGAGGTCGCCGGCGGGTAAGCGACCTGACCCCAGCGGGGCACCTCCCCAACTTGCCTGCCACAGCACAGCCGGGGCATCCCCCTCCCTGTCATTGCGAGCGAAGCGAAGCAATCTCCCGGCCTGCATGGAGGACAATCCATGACAGTGCGCGGTTCCAGCGGATGGGGAGATTGCCACCCCGACCAGAACCCGGGGCGGGCGGCGCCTTGCGGCGCTTCGCAATGACAAGCACGATGGAAACGCCTCCACCACCATGTCATCCCGAGGAGCTGTGCGACGAGGGATCCCTAAGACATAGCCGGGTAAAGCCCGTTACATGGTCGCAGGTTCAACGGTTTCAGTTCAAGACCTGGGCAGACCCTTCCGCAGGTGCGCATCGGGGATCCCTCGGCAAAGGACGCCTCGGGAATACACGCCCAGTTGTGCCTCCATGAGCGCAGCCGGGGGATCCCCATGTCGTGGCACTGAGGAAACAAACCAAAATATTGCTCCCATTTTGGATTGTGCTTGCCTCCAAGACATGATATACACAACATGGATAAAGACATAAAGATCCAGGAGAAAGCAGTCCCGTGCAGGACAGGCGGGCGCTGAAACGAAAATGCAAACAAAAAAGACTGTAGAACCGGTCACCCACAGACCTGCCGAACCCAGGACGGAGGACGACGAGCCTCCTGACCCTGGCCGGGTCCACGCGCGCACACCACCCCGGCGGCCATCCCAGACCCAGGCGACCATGCTCAGCTTCGATCCGGCAGGCACCTCGCTGCAGCTGCTCGAACTGCCGCGCTCTCCGAGCGCGCCAGCCCGCGTACCCGCTGTTCGCTGCCGGGTCCGCGCTCGCAGCCTCCTGCCGGTTCAGCTGGCCGAGGTGGAGGTGGTCGTGCTGTACACCCGCGCGACGAGCTCCAAGCGCTGGGAGGCGCACGAACTCCTGGCCGACCAGGAGAATGCGCAGGTGGCGAAATTGGTGGCGGACTCCCTCCGTCCACATGCCAGGAAGGTGCAGGTCCGGTCCTGCAGACGCGATATCCAAACCTGCTTGCGCGATCTGGATCCAGCCCGGCATCTCGTCTTCAACCTGTATGAAGGCCAGGTTGGACGGACGGGCGATGAGGTCGCAGCGGCTCGCCAGCTCGAGGCGCACGGCTTCCTCTATACCGGCGCACCTTACGCCGCACTCGCCCGCACCTGCAACAAGTGGACGACGAAGAAGATCCTGGCCGCAGCAGGCCTCCCGACGCCGGCCTACCACATCATCCGTGATGCCCGGGATTGGCAAGGCCAGCTGCCGGCGCCGGTCATCGTCAAGCCGATCGCCGAGGAAGGCAGCATCGGCATCACCCAGTCCTCGCTCGCCAGGGCCGATGAAGACGTCCTGCCCCTGATCGAATCGAGCCTGGCCAAGTACCGCCAGGCGGTTATCGTAGAGGAGTTCGTCGCCGGGAGGGAGATCAACGCTGCCCTGTGGGGAAACAGCAAACCCACCCTGCTGCCCCTGGCCGAGATCGCCTTCACCTGGACCGATGACCCGCTCCAGCAGTTCGTGACCTACGCCAGCAAATGGGTGGAGGACTCGCCCGAGTTCAGCGGCACCCCGGGCGTATGCCCTGCCGATTTAAATGCATCAGACCAGGCCGCGATCGAGAAGGTTTCGCTCAAAGCCTGGCACGAGCTGCACCTTTCCGGGTACGCGCGGATCGACATCCGCCTGCGGGATGGGATCCCCTACATCCTGGAGGTGAACGGCAACCCCGATCTAGCCCCGGACGCCGGCTTCTTCCGCTCCGTCCGGACCTCCGGGATGACCTTCGACGAGATGACGAGGCACATCGCCCAGCTCGCGCTCCAATACCGGGCATGATCAACATTTCTGAAACCATCCCTGAGCACGCAGCTGCCCTGCTGGCCCTTGCCCGCGTGGAACCTCTCTTCAGCCCGGCTGAGGCTGGCGTCGTAGAAGAACTGCTCCGGGACTACCTCGATCGGCCGGACCATAACGGCTACTTCTTCCTCAGCGCGCTCGAGGGCGGTGAACTGGTCGGCTTCGCCTGCTACGGCCCGACGCCGATGACGCAGGGCACCTACGACCTGTACTGGATTGCCGTCAGCGGGACGCGGCGCGGGGCCGGGATCGGGCGTGCGTTGATGGACATCGTCGAGGAAAGCGTGCGTGCCGCAGGCGGCCGGCTGCTCGTGCTGGACACCTCCGGCCGGGAAGACTACGCCGGGACGCGCGCCTTTTACGAACGGCTCGGCTTCGAACAAACGGCCCTGATCCCGGACTTCTATGCTCCAGGTGATGACCTCATCATCTACAGTTTGCGTCTGAGCAACCCCGAAGCACGCTAGCCCCATACCCGGTGTTGGGACCCTCGCCTATTGCGAAGACCCGGAGGGAGTGCCACTCGGGCTGATGCAGTCCAACCCAGACGTAAAATCGCCTTGCCTCGTCCGTCAGCGGAATGAATGCGCACCGGTCCAACCGGTGCGTTTCGTTTGGATGAAAACCCTCCATACTCTAGAATGTCGAACCATGATCGAACAAATTGGATCGAAGCAAGACAGGCGCAAGGTCATGCTTTATGCCGGCCTGGGTTGGTGGTCCATTGTGCTGCTCGTCAGCCTGGTCCAGGCGCAGGCCGAGTTCGTCCGCTTCACAACGCCCTACGGCCTGCTGTACATGCGCTCGCTGCTTGTCCCGGCCGCGGCCCTGCTCGCCTTCTACCTGCTCGCACTGCGGGCGAGATCATCTTCCCGCGGGCCGCGCAGGGTGGACCAGGCTTTCTTCCTCGTGCTGGTCCTCATCCTGACCTACTGGGCGGCAACCGCCCCGCTCCGTCCAAATTGGCTGCTGCTGCTGGGCGTGTGGGGCTTGATCCCCAGCCTGTACCTGGGGAGACCGGGGTTGATCGCCCAGACGACCCTGCTCAGCCTGGGGTCGCTCGTCATCACGATCACCCTGGTCGAGCTGCTGATGCACCCCTTCCCACGCCTGTGGCCGGGCTATGCGCGCATGGTCGGCAGCAACTGGCGCAGGCTGCACGCCGACATCCCCACCCTGGAGTACGAGGCGAAGGGGGTCGAATACCGCATCAACGAGCTCGGCTTCCGTGGTCCAAGCCCGGTACCAGGCACGGTCGAGATCGTCGCGCTGGGCGACAGCTTCACCTTCGGCGTGGGCACACAGCATCCCTGGCCTGAACAGTTGGGCGAAATCCTGGACACATCGGTGCTCAACCTGGGCATGGGTGGCACCGATCCGCCGAAATACGTCAATCCGCTGCTTGCGTTCGGGCTGCCGCGCCAGCCTGAGTACGTGATCGCAGCCTACTTCGAGGGCAACGACCTGTACACCTGCTACCAACCAGCCCGACCGACCGGCCGGCGCTGGGGGGACACGCTCATCCTGCCCGACCTGGTAGGTGGGGTAACCCAGATGGTGCGCTACCTGCAGGCGCGTGACGAGCTAACCTCGGCCCTCAATTACGACATCGCCACGCCCTTCACGCGCCAGATCAACGGCGAGCAGGTCGTGCTCACCTTCTCGCCCGCCTACACCGCCACGCTGCTGCTTGACCGGGCTGCGATGGAACGCTCCGAGAATTACCGCATCGCCCGCTCGAGCCTGCTCGAGCTGCAGCAGCAGAGCGAGGCCGCCGGCGCGGCCTTCATCCTGGTCTACATCCCGGAGCGCGCCCACGTCTACTGGCCGCTGATTCGCGAAGATGAAGCCCTCCTGGCGCAGCTGAACCAGGACATGGATTACGCCTGGCAGGAGCAGTTGGGCTGCCTCTCCCTGGCGCCCGGCCGTATCCCGCCGGATGTCGAAGGCTTCCGGCAGGCGATGGATGCCAGCCTGAATGAGCAGCGCCAGCTCATCCACGATCTAGCGGCAGCCAACGACATCCCCCTGCTTGACGTTACGGCCGAGCTGCAGGCACTCGCCGCGCAGGGCGTCACGCTTGCCGACCCGCTCGAGACGCACTACAACGATGCGGTCAACACGCTCCTGGCGCAGGCCATCGCAAGCTACATTCGAGCTGGAGAATTACCCTGAGAGCGCAGCGATGCCACTCATGACCTATGGACAACTCGCCTCGCGCCGATTATGGTTTGGGGCGAGATTCGCGAAGTCCTCAACCCCTATCGGCAGATACCAGATCAGGCACGTGTAAAGGGATTGTTGGCGATGACCGTACTGAAGAAGATATGGGAGGGCTGGAAGGTGGTCGGCCGGGCGATCGGCGATCTGCTTGCCCGGGTCGTGCTCACCTTGCTCTATTTCACGCTCGTGCTGCCCTTCGGGCTTCTCAGCACGCTCCTGCGAGACCCGCTCGACCTGAAAACGCGCTCCGCGGGTTGGCGTTCGCGTGAGCCGGTCGAAGGTACGCTCGACGAAGCGGGGAAGCTCTCCTGATGGTCATCCTCGGCCTCTCCTGCTACTACCACGATGCAGCCGCCGCCCTGCTCGTCGACGGCGAGCTGGTTGCCGCCGCCGAGGAGGAGCGCTTCACCCGCCGCAAGCATGATTTCGGCTTCCCGGAGCACGCCATCCGGTTCTGCCTGGAGCAGGCCGGGATCGATGGCCGGGACCTGGACTACGCCGTTTTCTACGAGAAACCGCTGCAGAAGTTCGAACGCATCTTGCAGACGACGCTGGGCACGTATCCCCGCTCCTACGGCGTCTTCCGCGAGTCGATGATCACCTGGTTCAACGAGAAACTGTGGATCAAGAGCCAGATCCTGACCCACCTCGACCTGCCCGAAGACCGGCTGCTGTTCGTCGATCACCATTTGAGCCATGCCGCAAGCGCCTTCTTCTGCTCGCCCTACGAGGAAGCGGCGGTGCTCACCATCGATGGCGTGGGCGAGTGGACGACGGCCGCCGTGGGCAAAGCCCGCGCCGACTGGCCGGGTGCGCCCGGGACGAATTCGATCGAACTGCTGCAGGAGATCCGCTTCCCGCACTCGCTCGGCCTGCTCTACTCGGCCTTCACCGCCTTCCTCGGGTTCCGGGTCAACAACGGCGAGTACAAGGTCATGGGCATGGCGCCCTACGGGACGCCAAACCGGGTCGAGGACGTCTACAAGCTGATCGAGGTCGCCGACGACGGCGGGTTCCGCCTGAACATGGAGTATTTCTCCTTCCACCATTCGACCCGGAACAGCTTCAACCACAAGTTCGTCGAGCTCTTCGGCGAACCGCGCATCCATGACGCCGATTTCTACACGCCCGCCATCCTGCGCACGATGCAGAAGCCGGGCTGGAACGAGGCCACCGCCGGCGTCAACCAGCACTATGCCGACATCGCCGCCAGCATCCAGCGCGTCACCGAAGACATCATGCTTAAGATGGCAAACCACGCCCACCAGCTCAGCGGTTCAAAACGTCTTTGCATGGCGGGCGGCGTGGCGTTGAACTCGGTCGCCAACGGCCGCATCGCCCGCGAGACAGCATTTGAGGACGTCTTCATCCAGCCGGCGGCCGGCGATTCGGGCGGCGCGCTTGGTGCGGCGCTTTATGCCGAGCATGTCCTGCTCGGGCGGCCGCGCAAGTTCGTCATGGAACACGCCTACTGGGGCAAAGCTTATTCGCCGGAGCAGGTGCGCGCTGCCGCTTCCGCAGCCGGGCGGTCGTTTGAAGAAATGCCGGATCTTGAGGCGCGCGCCCAACGCATGGTCGAAGACTTACTGGCCGGGAAGGTGATCGCGCTTTACCAGGATCGCTTCGAGTGGGGCCGCGCGCGCTCGGCAACCGCTCGATCCTGGCCGACCCGCGCCGGGCGGAGATGAAGGACGTCGTCAACGAGACGATCAAGTACCGCGAGCCCTTCCGACCCTTTGCGCCGGTCGTGCTGGAGGAGCGGGCGGCCGAGTTCTATGAAGGCCTGGACGATCCGGCCCAGTACCCGCTGCGCTACATGCTCATGGTCTACCCCACCCGCGCCGGCCAGGGCGAGAAAATCCAGGCCGTGACCCACGAGGGCGGCAGCGGCCGGCTGCAGACCGTGCGGGCGGAGTGGAACCCGCTCTATTACCGGGTGGTCGAGCTTTTCGGGCAGGCGACCGGCATCCCGGTCCTGCTCAACACCAGCTTCAACCTGCGCGGCGAGCCGATCGTGAACACGCCCGAGAACGCGTTGAATACCTTCCACAAGAGCGAGCTGAGCGCGCTCTACATGGACGACATCGTGGTCCGGAAGTGAGGTGAGCGGATGAAGAACTTCCTGCGCGGGATGTGGATGAACCTGGGCGTGGCGCGCGAGCTGCTCTCCTTCCTGTGGACGCGGCGGCTGTGGTGGCTGATCCCGATGGTCACCCTGCTGCTCGTCTTCGGCCTGCTGCTCATCTTCGCCTCCAGCTCCGGCGTCGGACCGCTGATTTACACGCTTTTCTAAGTTGTCCTTCCTTGCCCTCTAGAAAAACCAGGCCTGCGCCTGGTTTTTTTCTTGAAATCCCTAAAAACGTAGTCTAAACTCAAGAGTATGTTCGTCTTTTCACAATACGGATCCATGGGAGGGACCATGTCCAGTTACCATCATCCGCACAGGTATCCAATCCTCGCCCTGTTGGTTTGCCTGGGGCTCCTGATCGCAGGCTGCAATGCCCCACTGAACGTCCTGGGACCGGAGGGCGATGGCGATGATGGCGCCTTCGAGCCGATCGACCTCTCAGGCCAGGACGAACCAGGCGCAGGCGCTGATGACGGAAGCGAGTCGTCAACCGGTGATGAGGAACCCATGTCTTACAGCTGCGACCTGTATCGCGATTTGAAGGTCGTGTTCATGAACGACTACGGCGCCAAGATGGGGCCCATCCTCTGGCATTGGACCGCAAACGGCGCCGTGGACGTCCATATTGGCGTCAACGGGGCTTTCAGCTCCGATAACATCACCGCGGTATCACAAATTCCCGGCCATATCCACGCCGAAGGTCCCGGATGTGTCGGGGATGCGGACTTAATGGTGTCGATCCTCTTTGGAACGGGCTCCTACTGCCATGACAGCACCGTTGTCTTGGAACCGCTCGTCATCTGGGGCAGTTCTGAAGAACCGGAAATGACAATGATCTGTGGTGATGATCAGGTGAAATTCAGCATCCCCGCGCCATTAATCGATTACGGCATGATCCGATTGAAGCTCAGGTCTGGCGGCGACACCCATATCAAGGATTTTGGTGAGAATTTTGGGGCGATCTCCTGGACCGTCCTCGTCGCAGATGAATTCATCCCCTCCAATAACCCGCTCGATTTTCCGTTGACGGAGTGACCGGCGGCTGTTCGAGGTGCCAGGAGGTTTGACCCTATGCGCAACCGTATGATGACAATCTTCAGGTTTGCATTGACGACCGCCATCGCCGCCGCCTTGGTCGCCTGTAACTTCCCTTCCCCTTCGACGCCAGCACCTGAGGCAGCGCCTCGCGGTACCCCGGGTCTTGATGGCGAGATCGGCTTCCTCCCGGCCGATATCGAGGAAACGATGGCTGCGGCGGAGGCACGCGATGCCGGCCAGGCGCCGGAGGATGGTGAGAGTCCTTCCACCGGCCAGGCGCCCTCCCCGCATGAATTCGCAACCACGATTGGCGAGAACAACCTCGGTTTTCCAGCCGATATGCCGATCCCGGCAAGCTGGGTATCCATCCCCATGCCCCCTGCACTTGAAGCGCAAGGCTACGTCGCAGCCTTCCGCTTTGACGGGTTTGCCGAGGAGGCGCTGCGCGATTTGCTGGCGGTCCTTCTCCCCACCCCCTCCTGGGTCATGGATGAAGTAAGACTTCTCACGTATGATTCGACCTACATCCAGCAATTTGGGAACATGTCCACCGGCTTCGTGGCCCATGCCTTCATCACGAGCAATCCCGACGCCATCGACCTGGCAGAGATCGACGGGGCCGTTCTCGCCCTCAAGGTGGGGCGATACAAATAGATCCGCCCTCCTGTACGCAACCTGCCGGCGCTGGGTATGCTCCTCACGGTCGTGGTTTCCTCCTGACAACACACGACTGCTCCGCGCGGCACCATCACTCTTCCGCAGGACCCGCGGACCATTGGCGTTTTTTTCCACGAGCGGTAAGCTTTGCTGGTGATCCCCAAAGACCAGATAGCACAAGATCCCGCCAAAAGCGCGATTGAAACCCGCGGCCTGAGCAAGACCTTCGGCCGCGGCGAGGACGCCGTCCAGGCCGTGACCGACCTGGACCTGAACGTGCCCGCCGGCCTGGTCTTTGGCTTCCTCGGACCTAACGGCGCCGGCAAGAGCACCACCATCCGCATGCTGATGGATCTCATCCGCCCGACGGCCGGAGAAGCGATCTTTTTCGGGCGCCCTGTGACCGAGCTCGAATCCCGCCGGCATGTCGGGGCGCTTGTGGAAGGCGCCGATTTCTACCCGTTCATGACCGCCCGCGACAACCTGGCCGTGCTCGGTTACACCGCCAACGATTACCAACCAGCCAGGATCGAGACCCTGCTCGAGCAGGTCGGGCTCAATTCGCGCGCCGAACAGCGCGTGCGCGGTTTCTCAACCGGAATGAAGCAGCGCCTGGGGCTGGCGGCGGCGCTGCTCGGCGATCCAGACCTGCTCATCCTGGATGAACCCACAAACGGGCTCGACCCGGCCGGCATCCAGGAGATGCGCACCTTCATCCGCGACCTTGCCCACAAACACGGCAAGACCGTCTTCCTGTCCAGCCACCTTCTGAACGAGGTCGAGCAGGTCTGCGACCGGGTGGCGATCATTCACCATGGGCGCTTGCTGCGCGAAGGACCCGTGGCCGAGCTGCTCGGCGGTGAGCTGCACGAGATCCACATGCAGGTTCGGCCGGTTGCGAAGGCACTTGCGCTGCTCTCCCCCGGCTGGCAGGTCGAGGCAGAAGACGAGGGGCAGGCCGGCCTCGGATGGCTGCTCGTATCGGCCGAGCCGGACAGGACCCCGGCCATCGTGAAGGCGCTGGTCGAGGGCGGCGTTGAAATCCACCAGGTCACGCACCGCCGCCAGTCGCTGGAGCAGCTCTTCCTGGCGCTCACCAACGGGGAGGCGGGTGCCAGCCATGCATAACCTGGTGCGTGCCGAATGGCGCAAGGCCCTGGCCAACTACAAGCTGATCAGCTTCCTGGTTTGGATTATCCCGGTCGGCATCTTCTCCTTCTTCATGGTGATGATCGTGCTCAGCCTATTCTCCAGGTCGATCCAGGCCGGCCTGGAGTTCCTCGGCAGCGGAGCGTGGACGACCGACAGCCTGGATTCGTGGAACATGATGGTCGCCTTCCCCTCCAACCTGTTCCTGCGCCTTTTCCCGCTGGCCTTCATGGCGGTCGTCTTCGCCGGGGAGTACGGCTGGCGGACCTGGAAGATCGTCGTCCCCCGCGCCCAGCGCTGGCAGCTGATCCTGGCCAAGACGGTTGCCCTGGTCGGGTTGGTGCTGCTCTCGATGTTCCTGACCGCCCTTATCTCCGCGGTGGGTCCCGTCGCCGGTTTCCGCCTGCACGGCCTTGCGTACGGCCCCGAGTTCACACTGCAGGTGCTGGCCGATTTCCTGCTGGGGACACTGCGCAGGGCCTTCGTCACGGTGCTCACGCTCACCGTCCTCGCCGGGTATGCCAGCCTGGCTGCGCTCCTGACCCGCTCCGTCCTGGGGAGCCTGCTGGCTGCATTCGGGGTCTCCATCCTGGACAACATCTCCCTGCCCTTATTCAGGTTGGTGGGCATCCTGCTGGACCGGCCCAATCTGGTCAACCTGTACCAGTACACGCCTTCCTACAACCTGAGCAACCTGCTATCCTGGTTGGTGGATGGAAGAGCGATCGTAGATTTCGCCCCGGAATTATCGACCTCCGGCATCTCGCCCGGCCTCTGGATCTCGGCCGGGTGGCTCGCCTTTTGGATTTTTGGTTTGCTTGGCGTGGCGCTTGTGCTCTTCCAACGGCAGGATCTTACCGATTGACAACCCTGGAGCCCCGGCATGGATGACTTCAACTGGCGAGCGCTGCTGTACCTCTTCATTGTCGTCTCAGCCGTCGGTCTAACGCTTTCGCTCGCCGTATTGGGCTGGGTGCTGTGGCGCGTGCGCAAGATCCAGCTACCGGTTGGCGCCGATGCGCTCACCGCGCTGCGCATGACGCCGCTGGCGGTCGTCATCCTGCTCGACCTGCTCGACCTATCGCTGGACATCTTCTCGGCGCCGGTTTCGTGGACAATCCTCGGGTACCTGGGGCTCAGCCCGCTGCGCGGGGTGACCGTGGTCGAGAGCCTGATCCCGGGCACGCAGCTGCTTCCGACGATGACCCTGGCCTGGCTCGGCGCCCGTTGGTTGGGGCGCAGTCCGCCGGCCTCATAACCAGGACACACGTCCAATTGGAAGATTTCACAGCCTCTGTTACACTGTTCACCCGCAAACGATGGCCTGCCTAGCTGGCCAGCAAGGAGAAAAATGATGGATTTTGGACTCGCATTCAGCTTCCCCTTTCAGGACGAGGAATGGGTGAAGAAGATCGTGGTCACGGCCGTGATCCTGCTCATCCCGATCCTGGGGCAGATCGCCGTGATGGGATGGATGGTCGCGCTCACCCGGCGCGTCATCGCCGGCGAAGAGCGCCCGCTGCCCGACTGGGATGACTTCGGTGGGCTCTTCATGGACGGCTTGAAAGCCTTCGTCGTCGGGCTGGTCTACAGCCTGCCGATCCTGGTCACCGTCCTGCCCTTCTCGATCCTGGGCGCCATCTTCGACAACGGCGACCAGATCTCCGTCTTCGAAGTGCTCTCCATCTGCTTCGGCTGTTTTGCGGCCCTCTACGGCTTCCTGTATGCCTTTGTCTGGCCGGCCGCGCTGGGCGAGTTGGCGGCAACGGGCGAGATCGGGGCCGCGCTGAACGTGGGCAAGGTCGTGCGCCGCGTGCAAGGCGCGCTCAGCGCCTACCTGATCGTCTTCGTCGGCACGATCGTCGGTTCGTTCGTGGCCGGCCTGGGGGTCATCCTGTGCTTCGTGGGCGTCATCTTCACCGCCGTACTCGCCTACACCGTCCAGGGCCACCTGGCCGGGCAGGCGTACAAGCTGTCCGAGGCGGCCGCTTCCTGATTGCAAAGCGCAGAAAATTGTGAAGAAAGGCGCCGGTTCGATCCGGCGCCTTTTCATTTCCGCGGGGAGCTGGGGGTAACAAAACGGGGGGCGGACCCTTGCGGACCGGCCCCCCGGAGCAAAGGGGCGGAGCCAGAGCTCCTGCCGTTCAGTTGGTGGTGATTTCGTTCAGCGGCGCTTCCGGCACGACGAGCAGCATGATGAAGTAGACCACCAGGATGCTGCCCATCCCGAAGAAGAAGGCCGCCGTGAAGGCCAGCCGCACCACGGTCGGGTCGATCTCGAAGTACTCGGCCAGCCCGGCGCACACGCCGGCCAGCATGCGGTCGTCGCGTGATCGATACAGTCGCTTGATTTCGTTGCTCATTGCGCTTCCTCCAAACCTATTTTTATCTCTCAACAACCTATACGCAGGACAGCGATCCGGGTTGCGCGCCGCTAGAACAATCCGCGCAGCACGAGCAGCACCCCGAACAGGAACAGCGGCACCCCGACGATGGCCCCGATGACGGTCAGCGTGACGATGACGCCCACCACCATGAAGACCAGGCCGAGTGCGATCGCCAGCACCCGTCCGGTGAGCCCCAGGATCCAGGTCACCAGGCGCCAGAGCGCCACGAAGGGCCAGGCTAGCGGGTGCACGGGTTTCTTCTCGTTTTCAGACATCGGTGTAACCCCTTCCAGGAACGGTTTATGTGATTTTGACAAGATCAAGGATAGCAGTTCGCACAAGGACCGCACGAAAGCGGGCTGACGTGGCCCTGACGGTCAGTCGGCCAGGTGTTCGGCGAAGAGCGTGACGAGGGCCAGCCCGCTGACGGCCGACGAGACCACGCCGAAGAGCGCCATGCTCAGCAGGCGGCCCTCGAAGCCGAGCGCGCCGCCGCGAATCAGCTGGGTCATCGGCGCCGCCATGGCGAAGCCGAGCGCGTTGGCCAGGACCCACCAGCGCAGGCCGTCAAACTGTTTGCGCAGGAGGTAGGCCTGGGCCGCGCCGATCACAGCACCCTGCACCGCCCACAGGAGCATGTTCCAGCCGGCGCCCATCCAGACGCCGGTGGCGGTCCAACCCAGCACTCCGATCAAGCCGGCGCCAAGCAGAGAGCCGGCGAAGCCGGCGAGGTAGGTCACGAGCACCCACATCCCGCCGCCGTGGAGCCAGCGGCGAATCACGCTCCACTGGGCGAGGGCGACCAGCGCCAACCCGAGCGAGCTGTTCAGGTCGTTGGAGAGGCTGGCCAGGGCGCCGGTGGCGGCCCATCCGAGGGTCGAGGCCAGCACCCAGCGCGTCCAGGCGGAAAGCGGCGTCATGCAAGCTCCAGTCGTGCGGAAGTGCGGTTCCGTAAGCGCTTTAAGGATACCCGAATCGAGGGAACGTGGTTCGAAGCGCCTGGCGGGCAGATGCCCTGATCGGATGGATGCGGTACACTTTGCCCTCCGGAGGATCCCACATGCCGCTGCTCGACCATTTTAGCTGGCTCGCGCCCCACTACGACCGCTTCATCAGCACGCCGGAGGACGGGATGCTGGTTGAGCTGCTCGGATTGCCGTTTGACGGCATCCTGCTCGACGCCGGCGGCGGGACGGGGCGCATCGCCGCCACGCTCGCCGGCCGGGTGGCGCGGCTCGTCATCGCCGACGAGTCGCTGGCCATGCTTGGGCAAGCCCGGGCCAAGGGATGCTGCGAGGCGGTTGGCGGGCTGACCGAGCGCCTGCCCTTCGGGGATGGCGCTTTCGGGCGGGTGATCGTCGTCGACGCCTACCATCACCTGGGCGACCAGCAGGCGAGCCTGCGCGAGCTGTGGCGGGTGCTGGCGCCGGGTGGGCGGCTGGTGATCGAGGAGCCCGATATCGACCGCTTCGCCATCAAGCTGGTTGCGCTGGCCGAGAAGCTGGCCCTGATGCGCAGCCGCTTCGTGCGGGCGGAGGCCATCGCCGCCGGGCTGGATGCGCTGGGCGGGCAGACGCAGATCACCCGCCAGGAGCACAACGCCTGGGTGGTGGGGGTGAAGTGAATGGCGATCGCGATGGTGCAGCCGCGCTTGACATCTGCCCAGGGAAGCATGCATGAAAACAGGGTCTGAAAAGTCGCATGCTGTGGCGGTCGTGCTCGCCCTGTTCGTGGTCATGCTCTGGGCGACCTCCTGGGTCCTGATCAAGATTGGGCTGGAGGAGATCCCGGCGCTCACCTTTGCCGGGCTGCGCTATATGCTCGCCTTCGTCTGTCTCGCCCCGTTTGCCGTTTGGGCTCAACGCAGGAAACCAGCTCGACCCATCGCGAGGCGCGTCCTTGGCCGGCTGATCGTCCTGGGTTTGCTCTTGTACGCCTTGACTCAGGGGGCGGTGTTCCTGGCCCTTGAACATCTCCCGGCGGTCATGGTCAATTTGCTGTGGAGCTCCAGCACCATCGTGGTTGCGCTCCTTGGCATCGTCTGGCTCGCCGAGCGCCCCACCCGTTTCCAGTGGCTCGGCGTGCTGGTGGCTGCGTTGGGCGCAGTGGTCTACTTCGTCCCCCTGGATCTGCCGGCCGGATTCCTGCCGGGCATCGTGATCTCGATCGTGGGCGTACTCTCGAACGCCGGGGCCGTGATCCTGGGCAGGGGCATCAACCGCTCGCTCGAGACCCACCCGCTGGTCGTCACGACCATCAGTATGGGCGTCGGCGCACCGGTGCTGCTCGCCGCTGGTCTCATCAGCCAGGGATTGCCCGCGATCAGCGCCAGGGGCTGGGCGATCATCGCCTGGCTTGCAGTAGTGAACACCGCCCTGGCCTTCACCCTTTGGAATGCCACCTTGCGCGTCTTACCGGCAGCCGAGTCGAGCATCATCAACGGTACGATGCTCATCTGGATCCCCATCCTGGCCGTGGTGTTCCTGAATGAGCAGGTGAGCGGGAAGGAAATCCTGGGACTGGTCCTGGCCGGCGTTGGAACGCTGATCGTACAGCTGCGGCCGCCGCGCGCATTCCGTAGACAGCCGCGCATACCGCCTGCTTGAGTTCAGCCTGCACGCGGAGTTCTCGCCGGTGCAAACCGATCCACCTCGTTCAAGACGACCTGCAGCAAATGCGTCCAAACGTGCCGGCAATCGCTCGGGACGGCTCCAGGGATGGAGGCGCTGGGCGCCAGGAGCATAGCGCCTCGGTGGTGGGAGAGAGGCAGGCACCCTCCCCGGTCAAGACCAGATTGCACGTACCAGATAGAAACAAGGACTTGACCCTGCTTTCCCATCCATGCTAAAGTGTACCTATCTTATAGGACCGCGGTACTCCCAGGGGGAACCATCATGGAGCGGACCCGAAAAATCCTGTGCCTGGCGCTCGCAGCCGCCTTCTTGGGATTGAGCGTCCCGGCCTCGGCACAATGCGGCGAGGGCGATCAGGATTGCCCCCTCGCCCCGCCCCAATCGCAGCAGATCGCCACCCACAACCAGGGTGGCATTTTGTATGCTGCGCCTGTCAGCCCTCCGTCTTCACCGGGCACCTTCCAGCTCGAACCGATCGCCTTTGTCGAGCCGGTTGCACTGCCTGGAACGCGAACGGGCGACAGCCCCGGCGTCCCTTCCTTCGAGCGCATCCCGGTCCGCCTGCGCACGCAGGATCCCGCGGACGTTTCCTGCGGCGTGCAATCGCTGGGGATGGCATTGGAGGCGCTCAACGGCCGCGCCCCCAGCAGCGCAGCGCTGCTGGGATTCCTGCTCGAGAACAACTACCTGTACGACTTTGGGACGGGGGTTGAAGAGCTGGCGCTGGCTGCCCGTTCCTTTGGCTACACGGGTTCGATCGCCTTTCATGGCTGGTCGTTCAGCCAGCTCCAGGCAGAGCTGGCCGCCGGCCGGCCGGTCGTCGTGGACCTGGGGGCGAATGGACCGGATGAGCCCGGGCACTTCGTCACGCTTACCGGGATTTCACCAGACGGGAGCCGGGTTGCCTACAGCGACCCGATCCTGGGAGAGCGGATCGCGACAACAGCCGAGTTTCTCGCGCTGTGGAACATCCAGGGGGACAGCGGCGTGGCCGTCGCGACCACGCCGCCCACCCCGCCCGGACCCGACTATGAGCCCTGGGCGGCCGCGGCGCTGGCGATGATGGCCACGCTGGCGCTCGCGCCAAGCATGCTCACACCGCGGACGCGGCTGGGCGTGGGCGGGGCGATCCAGGATGGATCCGGCGGCGGCGTCACGACATACGTTGGCGCCTCACCGCCGTTCAACGCGCCCGAAGGCTACATCTGGTCGGCGCAGCCCATCTACAAGACCGAGACCCGCACCGTCCTCGAGTACGAAGAAATCCCCAAGATGGTCTATCAGCAGGTGCTGGTCGGGACCGAGATCGAGCAGGTCCCGTTCAAGAAGACGATCGAGGTCGATGAAGGACAGTGGGTGACGAAGTACAAGACCGAGACCTACGTCAGCGGATACCGGACGAAGAAGATCCTGCTCTACTACTCCAGCGAGCGCTACGTGAAGTACTACCGCCAGCAGCGCTATTGGAGCCCCTACGGCTACTACTACAAGTCCGTCCCGGTGTATGGGTATCGCAGCGTGCCTGTGTATGGGACGGAGACGACCCCGATCTACAGCTCCCGCCAGGTGGAGGATGGGCAGTACTGGGAAGCGAACTGGGTGACGAAGGAAATCACCGAGTACCGGGCGATCGAGGTGCCGGTTTACGAGATGCAGTGGGTGCAGGAAGGCGTGCAGCGCGTCCCGGTCGAGCGCGAGGTGAGTGAGCAGGTGCCGACTGGCGAGTACCGCTACAGCTTGATCCCCGATCCGAACCATGTGCCGGAGGACGTGATGGACGCCGCCAGCGTCGAAGAACCCCTGCTGATGCTCGCCACGGGCAACATGCACGTGCGCGCCGGCCCTTCGGCGGAGGCGGAGCACCTGGCTTATCTCAGCGTGGGTGACCGGTTCAACTACACCGGTGAGACGGCAGTCACCAACGGCGCGGAGTGGCTTTCGGTGACGTGCAATTGGTTTGGGAAACCCATTACCGGCTGGGTGATCAACGGCTATTCCATCCCGGCGCCACAGACGACGGTCCCGGACAGGACGGTCGAGAAGTACCACGAGAACATGGGGCTGGTGTGGAACAGCCTGGGCACGAAAACACAGCAGGATTACAGGGATCTGGCTCTAGCAGCGTTCGATGCATTTCAGAACGAGATCGAGCGCCTGGCAGCATCGCTCGTGCCGCACGATCTGCTGGACGAGGAGATCCTGCGAGCCGTGTACATCCTCACCCAACCGCCAGGCTGGGTGTTTGACGGGGGCGCCCCCGACAGTTTCTATGGTCGTTCCACGTTGACCGATGAAGCGCTCGAAGCGCTCCAACTGCTCCTGATCCATGGGCAGGGGCGGGTAGGTGACCCGACAGCCGGGACGTGGCAGCTGGCGGCCGAGGTCTTCTGCGTGACGCAGGCCGACCTGGAGCTGCAGGTGTTCGGGAACGCGGCCTGGCCTGCAGGGGAAAGCACCTCGGCCGGTGATTTTCCTGTGAGCATGTTCGTCACCAGGAAGTACGGCAGCTGGCTGCGTGCCGGGCCGGATCCGGATTCGCCCAACCTGTCGGAAGCCTTTACCGGCGTGCCGCAGGGTGAACGGGTCATCTGGCGCGGCGAGTATCAGCTCGGGGTGGACGAGGCCGGCAAGCCCTGTATCTACTACAAGGTGGAGTGGGAATACAACAACCGCACCTACATTGGCTGGATCCCGAGCGGCTACCTCTCACCGAAGGTGATGGACCAGGACCCCTACAGCGGACGGGTCTACGGGGATTGGCCGGTGAACACCTTCGGCTGGGGGGAGGGCGCCTCCGCCTGGGAGCGGTTCGCCACCTCTGGCGGGGCGCAGTACCTGAACCTGTACGAGCTGTTCCGGTCGATGGGCTTTCCCCCGGAGTATTACGAGCAGTTCTCCACCCGCCACAGGAACCTATGCGGTGAGCTGGCGGTGATGGCCGCGCTGGGAGTGTCGCTCGAAGAGGGGTTTGCGCGGTTTGCTGCGTTAGGCGATGTGTTCAAAGCCATCCTGCAAAATGCCGATGAAGGGACCGAAGCTGACCAGTTAAAAGATTTTATCAATGTATTTAGCGACTTGGGATGGAACGGAGCGTATGGTAGTTCTTCTATTATGGATGCGGTAGAGAGTATCGGCCGTGGTGAGAAAATCATTGCTCTCGTGAGCATCGATCTTGCCGCAAGCGGAATTGTGAGCGACACTGGAGGGACCAATCACTGGGTTGAAATCAAGTACATCGATTTCACCAAGGAAGAAGTCACTTACTTTAATCCTTACACAAACGCGGTCGAAACCATAAGTTTGGAGCAGTTCGATGGAGCTTGGCAGAAAGGCTCTGGCGGCAATACACAAACTGCTGTCTCCGCTAAACGGATGCAGAGCGGCTGAGGTCTTTTCCAGCATGTGTTTGGCACGCAACAAGCCCCTAGTTGTGTTTCCCCGTGTATCAGCGAGGCACTTTTTCGCCCTGATCCCCTTCTTTTGTCTCGTTCAATCTTGCTCCGCAGTCCCATCGACGTTAGCGATAACTGAGGAGATGGAAGGGATACCGCCGACTTCGGTTCAAAGGACACCAACAATCTCTACCCTATCAACGACTGAATTCCAAGAGGTTACAACTTCCAGTCCAACCCTATCTTTTATGGAAATTCTTGCGCCTGAGGAATTAGCCATCAGCGTTGATTTGCTAAGCCAGAACGCCCCGCACGCAGAAGAATTGCTACTTCTCCTCAACTCGACCTCGATTTTGCCCGAAGGCGAAGTGGTTTCCCTGGACTACTTGAGATGGAATGGGGAGAGAGGTCAGTTAGTGCAATTCACACTAGGCCAGAAGGGTTTGATCGAGCCAGGCCTTATGACCGGGGATGGAAATGCGGCGGTCATCAGTTTTGTAGCATTTCCGATTGAAGATCGAGGGACACTTCTTGTAGATTTTTCCGAACTACAGGTAGACCGATATAGGGATTTCTGCGAAATCCCTCCAGCCTGGGCGATTGGATCAGAAAGTCTTGCATTTTCATGTTCAACATCGCCATACACCGTACATACCTTTCCAATCAGTGATCCGCTATATCAAATAACATCGGAGCTTCCTGACATCCTAGGTCCTTCAGAAGGGTTTGATGAAGTCTGGCTCGGCGCCGAACTGCTCCTCTTTATTCATCATTTCAACCGGGCAGCGTGCACACTCGATTTGAGTACTACTCTCGTAATTTGCAAGCGGATCGATTTCTGGCTAGGACCGATGAGCCCGGATGGCAAGTGGTTTGAGGTGCGGTTGGCCGACAAGAACTCACCCGAGTCGATGGGCATCATCAGCTCGAACTGCCTCACCATTGAAGAGGAGGGCTGCTTTCCCATCGTCGTCCCGGCCCCGCCCGGCATGGCACCACCGCGCTCAGGAGAACGGTACATCGCGGATGCGGTCTGGCTTCCCAACAGCAGCGAGCTGCTCTACATCGTCACGGTTAACTCGGATCACACCACGATGCAGGCGGAACGCTCTGAGATCTGGCACTATGACCTGGGGGAGAAATCGATCGAGCTGCTGTACGATCTGCCCGGCGACATGGTCTTCGGAGATCCAAGGTTCGAACTAGCCCCCGCCCCCTGGTCCCCGGACGGCAGCAGCGTGGTCGTCAAGGACGGGGCAGTCTTTTCGCTGCTCAACGTCGAAACCGGCGTGCTCACACCCCTCACCGAAGGAGGCGTGCTCCTGGGCACAGTCACCCTGCCCTGACCTCCACCTCCTGCAACCCTCTCGCTGACTCCGAATCCTCCAACACCCCACGCCACAAGCCGCAGCCAAAGCCCGATCACGGCGTCGTTAGCGGCAAACACGAGTGAACCCAGCCCCGCCAATACGTAACCAAATGTGGCCAGCGCCAGCGGTGTATCGACCGGGCGTTAGACGCGTATCAGCTCGACATCAGGGCATAGGAGAACCCGTAGAAATAGACGAGCGGAACGGATACCAGTGTCCCCAGGATGAAGAGCCCTGCGGTGACGGCCCGGGAACGAATGCCAATCCAGTACAGGTAGGATTCGGCAATGGGACCCGCAAGGAAGCAGAGATTGGCGAGAACCGCGCCCATGAGGAGCACGAGAAATTCGGGGAGCCTCAGCTGGAGGGTTGCAAGATCGTACGGATAGAGGACCAGCAGGATGAGCAAGAGGTTGTAGAAGATCCGGAGTCTCTCCCATCGAATGAATACGGGTTTGATTTCCCGGAAGATCTGCGCAAAATCGATCGCCATGGTTCGCTCCATTCGCTTCAAGATCTGGGGCCTCACCATCCAGTGGCGGCCGGCGGATGTCATGGCGATCATACGGAATCAAAGCTCGCAAAGACTCTCTGACAGCTATCACCCTGGCATCCTCGGGCTCCCATCCCGCGATCTGTTCAGTTGAGATCGATTGAGACTTGAGTTGAGGGTGGTCTGCGGGTACTTCGAAAAACGACTGGCCAGGATGAGGAGTTTATTCTAACTGGTCGCTCCGAGCGGCCGCACCCCACCCCCGTGCCACGCTCAGCAGCCACAACCCGATGACCGCGTCGTAGACAACCAGCACAAGTGAGCCCAGCCCGGCCAGCCCGTAGCCAAAGGCAGCCAGCGCCGCCGGCGGGTCGACCGGAGTCGCGATCCCCATCGACAGTGCCAGGATCTCGCCCACCCCGAACCATGCCAGCAGGCTCAGCATCCCAACCAGCGCGCCCCACCCGCTTGCCTTAAACCGATCGGGCAAGTCGAGGACGCGAACCCCAACCAGCGCGCCCGCCCCAAAGGCGAGCACCGGCGGCAGCAGCACGAGGTAGATGGCCAGGAGGGCATCGAGGGGGAGGTCACTCTCCAGGGCGAGCGGCCCTTCCGCTGCCAACAGCAATAGGTAGTACACGCCCAGCGCCGCCGGCCGGCAGCAGCGCCGCCGCCCCGAACCACAGCCCGGCCCCCAAGCGAAGGTGGCGTTTCGCCAGGGTTTCCATGGTCCTATTCTTATGCGTTTTAAGCTCTTCTTCAATGGTTGGTTGTATCTATCCTCCGTTCCTCCCTCTATCACCCCTCTGTTCTCCAATGATTTTTAACCCCCCCGTCCGCCCCCCCAAAGGGGGGGCTGTAGGGGGAGATGGGTATCTCCCCCTACTACCCCCTACACATAAAGTGCGGCCTTGCGTTATTCTCTTCTCGTATCATAGCTCCTCTACTAACGGCAAACTTATGTGTCTTTCCGAGGCCAGAGGCCGAGGAATCCCCGAGATAATCTCCTGCTAATACTCATGTGAACTGAAAAGAAAATCGCTGCCGATCATCGTCGACTATAGCAGCTTGATTGGAACGGACAACACGACGATTATGATGATTGAGATTGTAGGGGGTGTGGGGGCGTACTCACGCCCCCACAGTCCCCCTGGGGGGACTTGAGGGGGGATATCTATAAATTGAGATATCATCAGCCAAGTATTGGAACACAAACAATCACTTCTATCAGCCTAACTTCATTCAGCTTACCCCCCCGTTCGCCCCCCCACCCCTAAAGGGGTGCTTCGCGAAGGGGGGCTGTAGCACTTTTGTGTGCTCCGCGAGGGGAGATGGGTATCTCCCCCTATCCTGCTAAGAACACCCAGGACGGACGGCCACCCCCCACATATCTTAAGAACAATATCCACCCAACCCGATATCCTACCAAATTTTGATTACGAGATCGAATTGAAGACCAAAGGCTCTCCCCTCTTCAATGTCATTCCGAGGCCGCAGGCCGAGGAATCCCCGCAACATATCGAATCGACCACATTTTCAGGTGAAATAGAACGATGGCTTCCCCCTATCACCACGTTCTCTAAAGATAAAACTTGGGGATTCCTCGCTTCGCTCGGAATGACATGTTTTAAGAATGTGGCCGCCCTCGCGGACGGCCACCGCACCGAAGGAAGGGGATCCTTCAATCCACCTTACTCATACCTCCTGAGCCAATACAAAACCGCAGCCCCCACCCCCACCGCCACGATCACAAGGACTCCAATCCCCAGGATGATCATGTCCGGCTCAATCCCAGGTGTAGTAGCCGTAGCCGCACTCGGTCTCCACGCCCGTGGGCGAGGTCACGATCGGCTCACCGTACTCGTTGCGTCCCGGCGTGAATACGCCGATCCCCTCCACCCCCTCCAGCGCCCGCACCGCCCGCGCCAGCCCAATGTGGTAGCCGGGCCAATCGAGGCGGTCCTGGCGCGTCGTGTAGCGCACCAGCTGGCACGCCAGCCCGGGCAGCAGGTCCTCCCGCGCCCCGGGCTGCACTTCGCCGGCGACGGCCGCCAGCGCCGGCGCAGCGTCCTCCGAGAGCGTGAGCAGGTAGCTCGTGTCGAGCCCGGCGCCGCCCCAGTAGCGGTCCACGTTGCGGCGCACGATGAAGGCGTCCAGGTTCATCAGGTTCAAGGTCACGCCGAACCCGAGCACGCCCAGCGCCACGGCCGGCGCAAAACGGCGCAGCTCGCCCCGGTAGAGCAGCAAGCAGGAAGACGGCCAGCCCGGCCGCCATCCAGAAGATGAAGACGTGCGTGTAGGTGCGCTGGCGGGTGAAGCCGTAGGCGTTTTCGTAGAGCAGCAGCCGCATCAAGGCCGAGGCCAGGATCACGCCCAGCAGCGCCACGAGCGCCGTGCTCAGGCCGCGGAAGATGCGCACCTCGCCCGACCCCTCGCGCTTGCCGAACATCCCCAGCAGCAAGATCATCCCCAGGCTGAGCACGGCCACCGCCACCAGCTCGCTGAAGCCGCGCCGGGCGTACTCGCTGTAGGTGTAGCCGGCGGCGGTGATGTTCGCCTCGCCGCCGAACAGGTAGCGCACCTGGAAGAGCACGAAGATGAAGAATAGCAGGTCGACCGCGCCGAGCACGATCCCGGTCTCGAGCAGCCCCAGAAACGGTCGCAGGAAGGGGCGCTTCTCGCCGATCAGCTCGCGCTTTTCGGGCTCGAGCAGCGCGCTGACCAGCGCGCCGAGGAAGAAGAAGCCGCTGATGGCGATGACCAGGCCGTCCCCGACCCAGCCCAGGATGCGCTCGATGTCGAGCCACTCCAGCAGGCGCTCGACGGCGGCGCCGAAGACGATGTCCGCCGCCGCCAGCAGGCCGAGGAAGACCGCCACGACCGGCAGGGCCAGCAGCACGCCGCGCAGGATCGCCCAGCCGCGCCCGCGGCCGCGTTCGGCGCCGAAGACCCCCTGCCAGGCGTTGCGGAAGGTGGCCCAGGGGCGGAAGATGGCCTCGAGCGGGACCAGGATCAGGCTGATGGCGAAATCGAGCCAGCCGAAGGCGAGCAGCCGGCCGGCGCGGAAGGTGCGCACCCACAGGGCGAAGAGCATCAGCACCCCGACCACGTTCAGGAAGGTCGTCAGCGGCTCCTTGCGCACGGCCGCCATAGCGCTCAGGAAGAGGATGGGGGCCGCCAGGAGCAGCTCGAAACGGCTCGGACGGACCCCCTCGAGGTAGGCCGAGAGCAGCAAGGCGCCGGCGCAGGCCCAGGTCAGGACCGGGAAGTTGATCCCGAGCGGGTGGCCGTCGAAGAGGATCTCGACCAGCGTCCCCAGCAGCAGTGCCAGCAGCGTCACCTCGAGCGCGAAGCTGACGGTTTTGCCGTAGGGCAGCGGGGGCTGGGCGGCGTCTTCGTCGGGGTCGGTGGGTTGGATGCGGGGTTCGTCCATCATGCCTCCATGGGTTCGCCGGGCAGGGCAAGCATACCGCATGCCGCGTGCCGCTGCCGGACGGGCTGCGTACGATCATCCACCAACCCGCCTATCAAAGTCCATCGGATAGCTCTCAAGATAGGTTTTGAGAGTCGTGTGCAAGGATGAATTGATTCGTATGGCTGGCGCTCCATTCATGCACACCAAAGAAGACCTCGCCACATTTATGGCGAGGTCTCAACAATCCGTTTCAGCAGCTACGTATGTTATTGGTTAGGGGAGAAACGTGCTTACCCAATCCAATGCCCAACTACGATCCATGCGGAAGACACCACCGGTGCCGGCGCAGTTGCCGTTGATCCCGAAGGATGTCACGCCGGCGACGACGTTGCTTTCGCCGAGGAAGTTCGGGCCGCCCGAGTCACCGAAGCAGGTCCCGCCCGTGCTGTGGTTGTTCGAGAGCAGCAGGGAGAAATCGCCGGTGAAGCCGGGGACGTTGATCTGGATCAGGTGCGGGGTCGCAAACATGCGAACGCGCTCAGCCTCCACGAAGACCGGGTTGATGTACTGCAGGCCGTAGCCGACTGCAGTGAATGTCGTGTCTTGACGTCCTCGCTTGGTCTTGAGTGCATCAAGCTGATCAAGCCCTGGGAGAACACCATAAACACCATTAGGTGACTCAAAGGCTTCATCGAGAACGACAACACCAACGTCCCGGTAGAAGAATGCGTTCGGGTTGTAATCGGGGTGAGTGTAAGGCGTACCACCGACATCGCCAGTGAATGGATAGCCGTTAGCAGGGATACCCGCCTCAACATCGGCATCGAACCAGAGTTCAACGTGTGCGGCCGGCGCTTCGGTGCAGTGCCCAGCAGTGAGGAACACGGTTGATGAAAGCAGGGTTCCGCTGCAGCGCCAGAGTGGATTTCCATCAGCATCTTGTGCGACCATCAAACCGACATAAGGATGACCATTGCCGTCGTCTTCGCCATTTTTCACTGCGCCGACAGGGATAACAACAACTAGCAACAGCACCAAGGCTAAAACTATGCCTAAAGTTCGTTTCTTCATGCGTATCTCCTCATCCTTCCAAGTGGGTTGTTTCACGAGTTGCCAACAACTTGAACTTCATGCTTCGATCACTGCGCTCTCGATGGCACCTCCTCTGCTGATTGGAAATAGAAAAACCATGCAGCGTTGTGCATGGTCCTGGCAAACAGCGTCTATTTATGCGTCATCCTCTACAGATTGTGGATTGGTGTGGCGACGTGACAATGGATTTCCCTCACTCGAACGAGACCCATCCTAGCATTATCGGATAACGTTGGTCAAGATAGATAGGAAAGTTTTAAGGTCGGCGGATGGATAGCGTTAACCAGTGGGAGCCGGCCTTGCGGCCGGCCCCCAACTCTCCCTCCGCCATATGGTTCGCGGCGGGCCACAGATATCTTCGCACTGAGCGCCGGAAAAGGCAAACGCCGGTCAACACCGTTCCCCCTACGCCACCCTTAAAATCCCCCAACTGGACGGCCGCGCCGGGGGCGTGGTATCATCGGCCCATGGCCAAGAAGAAGAAGCCACAGCTGTCGAAAAGACAGCAGCGCAAGATCCGCACCCAGCAGGTGATCTTCGGGTTCATCGCCGTCATCCTGATCGCCTCGATGGTCGTCACGCTCTTCACCTGAGCCGCGGCGCGGTACACTTCCCCTACGCAAAACCAACCAGCCGGAGGCCAATGCCCCCGCACTGACGCACACCCCCCAGGAGGTACAGCATGACTTCTCGAACGACCCGCACTCATCGTCTTCGGCGGTAAACCGCAAACCGTGATCGGCGCCGACCTCAAGCCCGGTGACCAGGCACCCGCATTCCACGCCATCGGCCAGGACTGGTCCACGGTCGATGCCCTGGCGCAATCCGCCGGCAAGGTGCGCCTGCTGGCTGTTATGCCTTCGCTCGAGACCTCCGTCTGCGACCGCGAGACACGCCGCTTCAACGAGGAAGCTTCCGCCCTGGGTGAAGACGTTGAAATTTTCGTCATCAGCCGGGACACGCCCCTCACCCAGAAACGCTGGTGCGGCGCGGCCGGCGTCGAGCGGGTGACGACCCTCTCCGACCACGCCCTGGGCGAATTCGGCCCGGCTTACGGGGCGCTGATGAAGGAGACCAACCTGCTGCGCCGGGCGGTCTTCGTCGTCGACGGGGGCGGGACGCTGACCTACGCCGCCTACATGCCCGAGAACGGCCAGGAACCGGACTACGATGAGGTGCTGGCCGCCGTTCGTGCCGCCCGCTGACCACCAATCGCGATCCGACCGGTAGTACCAAAGTCGCAGCGCGCATGTGTAACGCCGGCTTGCAGCCCACGTTATCCTCGATGCGGGTTTTCGCCGCCGCCCACGAGTTCACCGGGAGGCGCTTCACCACCCCGGCCAAGCTGAAAGCTGGCTGTAAGGTACAGACCACGAAGCCTATGCTATGCTGTGCTTGGTTGGGACGAAGAAGGATCGAAACCCACCGCCCACCTGGAGCGAAGTCCAGGAAATCCTAGGAAAGGAGACAAAATCCATGTTATTCGCACCGAAGGAAAAGGGACAAGGTCTTGTTGAGTACGCACTGATCCTCGTTTTGGTCGCCGTAGTCGTTATCGTCATTCTGGCCCTGCTCGGACCGGCTATCGGTAACGTCTTCAGCAACATTGTGACCAACATCTAGTCGTCCGTATTCGAAAGCCTAACTCTCCCTCCAAGGTCCAGAGCCCTATCTTCGGATAGGGCTCTCGGATTCATCCCGAGGCGAAGGCGGGGAATCCCCCGAATATCCTCCATCCAGCTCATACCGCACACGTGTGATGCAACATGACCTTCCACGTTGACTAACTCTCTCCCACAGGACTGCCTTGGGGACCCCTCGCAGGCTCGGGGAGGCACATTGAGTGCGGCTGGTCGATGCGAGGCTGAAGGGATCCCCCGAAAATCCTCCCTCCTGTTTTTCCCCCACACCTGCGATGGAGCGTGGCCTTCCAGATTAATTAACTCTTTCCCGCAGGATTGTCTTGGGGACCCCTCGCAGGCTCGGGGAGGCACATTGAGTGTGGCTGGCCGAGGCGAAACAGAGGAATCCCACGATGTCACCACAAAATGGCCGGCTCGTACGAACAGACCCGCGCTCGCCCCCATTCGTGATAGGCCACGTTGGGGATGCTCCGGGGATCCCTCGTCACGGGCTCCTCGGGATGAAATAAGTTGCCTGTAAATCCACATGGGTTGGGAGACTCTCGAGGCTGCATGGAAGGGTGATGAACATCCCCTGACGATTCAAGCAGAACGCGGTATCCTCCTTGCAGATGATGCGCGCTGAGACCCAAATGCACACCCAGACCTTCACTCGTCGCATGGCCAGCCCAGGTGATCTGCTTCGACTACTGCTAACCATCTTCCGCGCCAGTCCCGATCTGCGAGCGCAGGCAGGGGACACGCCGATCGACAGCGCATTTCTCGAACGGGTCATGCTGGCGGTTTCGCAGGTAAACCAGTGCCGCTACTGCCTATATGGCCACACTCGCGCCGCATTTCACGCCGGTGTGCCGCGCGACGAGATCACGCGTCTGCTGGAGGGCGAGTTGGGCACGTCTCCACCAGCGCAGACGGTGGCATTGCTTTACGCCCAGCACTACGCCGAAACGAACGGACATCCCGAACCTGGGGCAGTGGAAAGGTTGCAGGCCGAGTATGGCCAGGCAGGTGCTTCCCGCCTTCAGGCGTCAATCTACATGATTACGCTCGGCAACTTGCTCGGGAATACCTTCGATGGCCTGATCAGCCGGCTGCGCGGCCGGCCAGCCTCACCCGGAAACCTGCTCTCGGAACTCCTTACGCTCTTAATTGCGATTATTTCTGTGGTGCCTCTAAGCGTCCTGATCATCCTTCGCATACTTTTCAACACTTAGGGGAGACTCTTCGCAGTGTGATTCCCCGAGGCGAAGCCGCGGGATCAAAGGAACAACTTCCCTTAGGCTCGCATTGACCACCGTGTGATGCTGCGCTGATCGCCCACTGTGGACGTGCTTATCCCTGGCAGCGTTTTGGGGATCCCTCGTCGCAGGCTTCTCGGGATGACATGGCGAGACGGAACAACCCCCCTACTGTCATTCCGAGCCCAGAGGGCGAGGAATCCCCCAGATGCCAGCATGACGTTCCCGGCACATCCGGACAGATCCGCGCTTATTCCCGTTCTTACTTGGCCACGTTGGGGATACTCCGGGGATCCCTCGGCACGGGCTCCTCGGGATGACAAGGCAAAACAAAATCAGCCGCCGGGCCATATGCCCGGCGGCTGCGGTCAAACAACGCGACGTTAATGCTACGGGAAGCGGGTGAGCACTCGAGCCGGGGTCGGGATCGAGACCTTGTCGCCCCGCTCCAGCTCGGCCGGCGCCTTGCTCGCTTTCTCACTCGCGCTCTGGAACACGGCCACCGCAGTTCCCGGCGCGGTGTATTTGCGCTCCAGGTATGCCTGCCCCAGCAGGTAGCCCTCGGCATCCACGGCGCAGGAGGTGACCTTGCCGATGACCTTGCCCCGTCCATCGACGACCGGGTCCCCGTAGTGCGCCATGCGCACGCCCTTCTCCTCGAAGCGGAAGCGGACCACCTCGCCCGGCCGGGCAGCTTCCTGCTCGAGATAGGCCTGGCGCCCGATGAACCACGGCTTGTAGGTCTTCACATAGGCGCCGAATCCGGCATCGCCGACCCCGAGCGCCATCGGTCCGGCCATCTCGTGCCCGTAGAGCGGCAGCCCGGCCTCTGTGCGCAGCGAGTCGCGCGCTCCCAGCCCGACCGGTTTCATCCCCAGCGGTCCGCCGGCTTCCATCAGCGCCGACCACAGCTCAACGCTCTTTTCGGGATGGACGAAGAGCTCGTAGGCCACCCGCTCGCCGGTATAGCCCGTCCGGCTCACGACCAGGTCCAACCCGGCGAAAGTCCCTTCCATCACACCCGCCCAGGGCAGCGACTTCAAGCCGGGCGGCGGTCTCCGCACCCGGCTTTAGAGCCAGCAGGATCTCGCGGCTCTTCGGTCCCTGCAGGGCGATGTCGACCCGCATCTCGTCCCCCTCGGAGGGGTCGCGCAGGTTGCGCAGCGTGCAGGTCAGCCCATACGCCTGCGCCCCGGGCCGGGCCGCGTCGACGGCGACCTCGCCCTTGAGCACCGCGTTCAGCCAGGCCCAATCCTTGTCATCGTTGGAGGCGTTCACCACGACCAGGTAGGCTTGCTCGCCGCGCCGGTAGACCATGGTGTCGTCGATCACGGCCGCAGCCGGGTCGAGGAATTGCGCGTAGAGCGACTCGCCCACCGCCAGGCTGGCGACCTCGTTTGTGACGACCGAATCGAGGAAGGCGCAGGCCGTCGGACCTTCTACCTGGTACACGCCCATGTGGCTGACGTCGAACAGGCCGGCCGCATTCCGCGTGGCGTTGTGTTCTTCGACGACCGAGCTGTACCAGACCGGCATGTCCCAGCCGGCGAAGGGCACCATCTTCGCCCCCAGCTCGCGGTGGGTGGCGTTCAGCGCGGTCTCCTTGACAGGCGGATCTTCAGGCTCATCCCACGTGAAGGCGGGCAGGGCCTTGGATTTCGAATCCGGCATGCGCAGGAACCAGGGCTTGAGCTCACCCGCGCCATCTCCATCAGCCTCGGGCATCTCGGCCAGCCCGCCGCACACGCTCACCACGACCGGGCCGGGAAGCTTGCGTTCCAGGTCGCCCTCACCCAGAGCCACATACCCGTCAGATAGGTCCCGCAGCCAGGTCACGGCTGCCGCCGCGTGCTCCCGGCCCAGGGTCAGGTCCCAGGCGCCAGGCTGGATACGGCTGAGCACCGCCGGGCAGGATCCGTCAGGGATGGCCAGCATCGTCTTGACGCTGTCGCCGACCTGCATCTGGTCGGTGCGGGCGGAGGTGGTCCAGCGCAGCAGCGCCTCGGCCTCACCCTCCAGCTCGAGCAGCGTGAAAGGCTCCTCGGGCAGGGGATCGTCGAGGTAGGTGAAGTGGGGGAAGCCAAAGCTCGGCGCTTCGTAATCGATCCCCGCAGCGAGCGCCATGTCGCGGACGGCCGTCTGCACCTCGTGCAGCGTCGTGTAATCGACCTTCGTCCTGCGCATGGGGCCTTTGCGGCCGGCCAGGGCGTAGGGCGTGCAGCTCTTCAGCAGCCTGGCGATCAAGTCGGCCAGCTGGACGACTTCCTTCTTGCCGAAGCCGCGCTGCGTGATCCAGGAGGTCCCCATGCGAATGCCGGACGGATCGAACGCGCTCTGGTCGCCGGGGATGGTGTTGCGGTTGACGACGATCCCGGCCAGGTCGAGCACGCGCGCCGCCATGTCGCCGGAGAGGGCCGTGCCATCCGGTCCGACGATCGAGCTGCAGTCGAGGTTCATCAGGTGGGTGTCCGTCCCGCCGAACGGGATGCGGAAGCCCTCGCGCCTCGAGCGCCTCCGTGAAGGCGATGCAGTTCTCGACGATGTTCTCCTGCAGCTGCTTGAATTGATCCGTTTGCGCCAGCTTGAAGGCCACCGCCTGGGCCAGCATCGTGTTGATATGCGGACCGCCCTGCTCGCCCGGGAAGACAGCCCGGTCGACCTTGCGCGAGATGGCCGGCTTATGGGTGAGGATGACCGCGCCGCGCGGCCCGCACAGCGATTTGTGGGTGGTGAAGGTGACGACATCGGCGATCCCGACCGGGGAGGGGTAGACGCCGGCGGCGACCATCCCAGCCACGTGGGCGATGTCGGCCATGAGGTATGCCCCGACCGAGTCTGCGATCTGGCGGAAGGCCTGCCAATCGACGGTCCAGGGGTAGGAAGAGTAGCCGGCGATGATCATCTTCGGTCGGCGCTCTTCGGCCAGCTCCCGCACCCGGTCGTAATCGATGCGCTCGGTCTCGGGGTCGACGTTGTAATGCACGATGTCGTAGAACTTGCCCGAGCGGTTCACGGAGGAGCCGTGGGTGAGATGCCCGCCGTGAAGCAGGTTCATGCCCATGACAGTGCTGCCGGGTTCGACCAGCGCGTGGTAGACGGCGTTGTTGGCCGGGGCGCCGGACAGGGCCTGCACGTTGACGAATAGCTGGTCTGGGCTGAGCTCGGGGGTGGCGAACGCTTCTGCGCAGCGGCGGCGGGCAAGCGCCTCGACGATGTCGGCATATTCGACGCCCTTGTAATAGCGCGGGTCCGAATAGCGCCTGTACTCCGCCAGGCGCATGTCAAACCGCAGGATCTCGGCCTCGGTCATCAAGCGTGTCTCCTGCGGCGGATAGCCTTCGGCGTAGATGTTCTGGAATGGGCTGGCCAGCGCCTCGCGCACGGCCTGCGGCGCGCTGCTTTCGGAGGGGATCAGGATCAGGCGCCGGTACTGGCGTTCGGCTTCGATCCCGGCCAATGCCTCCAGCTCAGGATCGAGGTCTTCCAGCGATCCGCGGAAGAGAAAATCGGTCATGTGGGTTGGCTCCCTTAGGTATCGGTGCTGCGTCCCGTTCGATGGACGCCAAGGCTCAGATGTCAGACAACCGGATTCTATGCCCGAGGGTCATCCAGGGTCAAGGACAGCCATCATGGGCAGGACGGTTCTTCGTCCTTTTTCGACGTCTACTGCCAGTCGGGCGGACGCAAGCCCCGGCGCTGCAGCTCCATCGCCAGGTCCGCCAGGTGATGCTGGGTGTGGCGCAGGGCGTACAGAGCGCGGCTCAGCAAGCTGGATCCCGTCCAGGGGAAAAGCGTCTCCTCTGCCTCCAGGTCGGAGCCGGCGATAAACTGTGCCAGGCGTTCCTCGACGAGGTCCAGGTAGGCCTGCACCTCATCCTGCGAAGGCAAACGCGAGCCATCCCGGTCCTCCCAGTTGATATCCCCCAGGGGATCACCGGTTTGTCCGCCAGCCTGCATTGCGCTGAACGTATCCAGGGTCTGGACGATGTGCAGCGCCATCCCCGCCGGGCGCTGGTAGAGCGTTTCGCCCTCTCGCCAGCCATCTTCCGGGCAGGTGGCGATGGCCAGTGTCAACATCGAAAGCGTGCGCAGGAACTGGTCGGCCAGGGCTTCTGCCTGCGGGCCGGCTTCCAGGGCTTTCCACCAGTATTCGGGTGCGAAGAGCTCCCGGTAGCCTGGATCATCGTGCAGGATCGCCAGGTCCGTGTCCCGCCGGGACCAGGATTTCAAGCTGGGGCGGAACGCCAACCCGGTGCGCAGCCTGGCGAGGGCACCTTCCCGGTCGCCTGCCAGGGCAAGGCTGCAAGCGGCGTTGTAATGCACCCCACCCTGCCAGGCCGGGCTCTCATCGAGCGGGGCGACCAGTTCAGCCCATTCCGCCCAGAGCCGGCCCGCTTCGCTGCTACGCCCACGGTTTTGGTAGAACTCGGAGTAATGCGTCAGTTTATGCGTATAGGAGGTCATCAGGAGCGCCTGCCAGAGCGGCTGTCCGTCCGAGTCGACCGATGGCCCTTCAAGCCGCTCTTCGTCCAAGTCTTGGACCAATTCCACCATCCTGGCGTGCGAGCCACGAGCGAACGCTTCAACCTCGTCCCAGCTCGCCCCAGCGAATTTTTCAAAGGCGGCCTTGTTGGCCTGATCGTATTGCGGGTATGGCGTCGACTCGTCACCTCGAGCCCACGCCGCCGTGCGCCCGGCATGGAAGTCGACCCAATATCCGGTGTGGGCCAGGAAATCCTTGGCGGACCAGGTCTCGTAGGTGCCCTGCTCGGCCTTGTCGCGCTGCGTGAGACTGGCAAGGAAGGCCTGGTCTGCTTCCTTGCTTACCTCGAGAATGTCGAGCAGCGCTTTTTGTTTCTTCATGAGTTCTCGGCTCTCCTTGGGGGTTGCTTCGTCGGAGACCCCGTGTTGCTCATAGGCTCTATGGGGTCATACTCATCTTATACGAAATCAGATGAAAACATGAAGCCTGGAAAAGTCGCCTCGGGATGTCATTGCGAGCGCAGCGAAGCAATCTCCTTGTGTGCGTGGGATTGGTTCGATCTGATCAATCCTCCCCTGTGGGTCGGGAGATTGCGTCGTCGCCCCCGGGCTCCTCGCAATGACAACAGTGAATTCATCCCGAGGACCCCGCCTCTCAATGTCATTGCGAGCGCAGCGAAGCAATCTCCCTTTGGCGCGGGACCAGGCTGTTGTGGATCAATCCTAACCAGTGGGTAGGGAGATTGCGTCGTCGCCTTGCTCCTCGCAATGACACCAGTATCCCATCCAGAAGGAACAGATGGCCAACCTTGACGCTGTCAGGAACGATCTGCCCGCTACTCCAGCTCGGAGATCGCTCCGCCCTCGAACACCCACAGGTCGAACATCGATTCCAGGTCGCAGCCGCAGGCATCCTCGGCCGTGGACAGGAAGAGCGTCGAATTGGCCGTCGTGTACAACCCACGCGCATAGTACGTCTGCAGGAAGGTCTCGAACGCGGCCTCGCCCAGCCGGTGGCGGAGCGCGTCGAAGAAAAGCGCGCCTTTGAAATACACGATGACGGCGTATTCCGACTCGGAAGCGTAATCGCCGACCGGCAGCCCGATCGGCAGCTGGGGATCGACCTGGGTGCGCACGACGGAACGCAGGTCGCTCAGGTATCCCGCCGCACGGCCGCTCCCGCCGACGTCCTCATAATAGAGCGCTGTGGCGTAGGTCGCCGCCGCTTCGTCGAGCCAGGGCTCGAGCAGCTGGTCATCGCCGACCATGGCGTAGAACCACTGGTGGGCAACCTCGTGCACGATCGGTTCGATCATCCAGGCCGTCCCGATCGTCCCCAGGTAGACCAGGCCCGGGTACTCGATGCCGCCGAATGCGCCGGGCGCATCCACCAGGTCGAGTTCAGCATAGCGGTAGGGACCAACCCGGTCGGAGAGCAGCTCGACCTGCCGCTGCGCCGCGTCCAGCACCGTCTCAGCCTCGCCTTCATGCGTCTCAAGCAGCCAGGCGCGCAGGGTTATGTCCTCCACCGCGCGCGTGTATTCTTGCAGCGGCCCGACAGCGAAGGCTACGTCCCGCATCGGCCCGCTGACAAAGGCCACCTGCTGCCTGCCCTCGCGCTCCGTCTGCGAGACCTCCACCCCGCTGGCGATGACGGCCAGGCCTAACTCGGCGCGGACTGTCACCTGGTACAGGGCGATCTCGGAATTGGTCGTGTCCCCTCCCGGCGGTGCGGGCATGATCTGCCAATCCCCATCCACCCGGGGCGGGATGAGCGGGTAAAAGGTCGGGGCGATGAGCAAGCCTTCGGTGAGCCCGAAGCGGCGCGGCGCCGCCGGCCCGAAACTGCCGACCTCGATCCGGAACGGCGCAAACAGCTCGATCACCCGGCCTGCTTCCAGCGGCCGCGGCAGCGCCACACGTAGCGCCAGCCCACCGAGCTCTTCCGTCACCTTGACCGCCCGCCCATCCACCAGCACCTGTCCGACCATCATCTCGGCTGCGTATTGTTCATCGTTCGGCCAGAGCATGAGCGCGATCTCGCGCAGCGCAGTCCGTTCGTCATGGCTGTAACGGATCAGGCTGCTGCCATCGATGACCGCGCTTTCACCGTCAGGCTGGATGGTTACCTCAACGTCAAGCGAGTAAAAAGTCAATGGCCCCAGCTTCTCCATGTCCTCGGCATAGGCCGGGCGCAACCCGAGTTCCGGCTTTTGAGCCTGCAAGGTTGGCGTCGGTTCAGTCGTGGACGTGGGGCCCGGCGCATGCGTTGCCGTATTGGCCGGGGGTAAACCAACCGTCGCCGGCGGAACGCTCACGGTGGGGCTCTCAACTGGGCCAGGAGTGGCATTTATCGCGCAGGCGTTGAGCGCAAACACCAAGGGGATGATCAGGATCCTATGGCTATACTTCATGGGTTACCTTCGATCTCAAGGGAGGCCAACCTTTAACACCGATTCAGCATCATCGCCATCGTTCGAGGAGCCACATGGCCCTGGGAGAAGGTCCCTTGCCGGTGGCCCTCCCGCCCTCCTGGATCGAAGACATCCCCAGACGGATCTTGTGGGGCCAGGAGGACTGCTGCAAGTCGCTAGATGTAGAGGTCACGCCGGGCATACGTGGCGTAGGCGCCGATGACCGAAGCCGCGATGATCCCGGCGGCCAGGGCCAGGAATACCGGTTCGAAGCGCGCCCCATGGAGCAATTCGGCCGGGTTGAAGTAGGCGAAGGGTGAAAAATACTTCAAAAAATCCAACCGGTCGTCGAGACCGATGATGATGGACACGAAGTAGGTCGCCAGGATGATGGACACGGCGATCGAGCTGGCTCGTTTGTGCTCCTTCATCGCGCAAGCCAGCAGGACACCCAGGGCGAGGAAGATCATCTGCATGATGAAGATGGCGGCGATGCTCAGCCGCATGAAGGCAAAAAACTCGGCATCGGGCTGGTACTTGCCGATGTTCACAAGCAGGGCGACGACGGTAATCAGCAGCAAGCCGACGCAGTTGACGACGGCCGCGAGGATTTTCGCCGTGACGAGCCTGCTGCGCGAGACCGGCAGCGTCAACGAAAACTCGACCGTCTTGTCACGCACTTCCTTGGTGATGATGTCGCTGCCCCACATCGCCGCCGCGATCGAGAGGATGAGTGCGAAGTAGATGAACATGACCCCAAAAAAGCCGGTGACGGTCGTCAGATTGAAAGCTTCGAATTGAAAGGCCGCTAACACCGCCGGCGGCATGCTGTCAAAAATGGCCAGCAGCTCGGGGTTGCCGTAGTACGCCGTGAACTTCGAAAAACCGATCCAGATGAAGAGGATGATGATCCCGCCCCAGATGAGCAGCGACTTGAAGTTGGCCTTAAGTTCGCGAAGGAAGATGTTCATCGGATCTCCTGCTCAGACTGCCGAGTGGATGTCGCGCCGCATGTAGAGCAAGTAACTTCCCACGATCGAGACCAGGATCACGCTAACGCTGATCATCACCAGCGGGAGATCGTATGCCCCATTCCTGACGATGTAGTTCGGCTCGAACTGTTTGAAGGGGGTCAGGATTTCAAGCTTGTCTTCGCCCAGCATGCCCCCGAACGCGCTCAGGATGTACATCCCGAAAGCGAGCGCCATGGAGAAGGGCGTGACGCTCCTCACCCGCCGAACCAGGAGCGAGATCAACAAACCCACGCAGAAGAAAAACAGCTGGAAGAGCACGATGCTCGCCAGCAGCAGGAACAGCGTATCCATGTCGAAGGGTCGACCGGCGCTGTAGGCATTCAGGAAGACCAGGCTGCTGACCCAGACCACCAGGTTGGTGATGGTCATGCCGCTCAATCCCGCCAGGAACTTGCTGGTCAGGATCGCGGGGCGCCCCACCGGTTTCGCCAGCAGGAAGTCCGCCGTCATATCTCGCTCTTCTACCGAGACAAGCGCGAAGCCGTAGTTGGCGGCCTGGATGGCGAGGCAGATCTGGCACAGCAGGAAGGCGATGCTGTAGAAACCGAGCACGCTCGACATGTCCATATCGTTCATCCCAAACGCCATGAGCAGTTCGGGTGGGAACTTCGAGAGGGTCTCATCCAGGATCGCGGCGGATTTTGAGAAGTCCGGGTACAGCGACAGGAAGACGAACAGCAGCGCGCTGATAGACACTGACCAGGTGATCACAGAGCGCAGGATGGACTTGAATTCGTGCTTGAAGATATTCACAGGCTGCACCTATTCGTAGTAGTGCATGAAGATTTCTTCCAGGGTCGGCTCTTCAATCGTCACGTCTGCGACATCCTGCTCGCTGATCTTGCGCATGACGACGTTGATGTCCCCCTTGTAGAAGAAACTGACGACGCCGTCATGTTTCTCGAGGTTGAGCACACCCTCGAGCTCAAATTTGGAGGGGTTAAGTCCTTCGGCTGCCACCTGGATCTTTTTGTAATTGTCATGCTGGAGGGTCTTGATGTCCTCGATCTGGATGATCCTGCCTTCCTTGATGATCGCCACCCGGCTGCACATCTTCTGGACCTCGCCCAGGATGTGCGAGGAGAAGAAGACGGTCGCGCCGCGCGCGTTCTCCTCCCGGATCAGGTTGAAGAATTTCTGCTGCATGAGCGGGTCGAGACCGCTGGTGGGCTCATCAAGCAGGATGACTTTGGGCTGGTGGAGCAAGCCTTGAACGATGCCGACCTTCTTGCGGTTTCCGTAAGATAGGTCTTCGATCCTGCGCTTCAGGTCGAGCTCCATGATCTCGGCCAGTTCGTGCATGCGCTGCGTGCAATCCCGCTTGTAGAAACTGGCTGAGTACTTGAGCAGGTCGATGACCTTCATCTTGTCGTAGTAGAAGACTTCGGAGGGCAGGTAGCCGATCTCCTGCCGGATTTCGGGACCAAACTTGGCGCAGTCCTTGCCGAAGATCGAGGCCTGGCCGGACGTGGGATAAATCAGGGAGCAAAACAGGCGGATGGTGGTCGACTTTCCTGCCCCGTTGGGGCCGATAAAGCCAAATATCTCCTGTTCTTCGACCTTGAACGATACATCAACGATGCCCCGTGCCTTGCCGTAGTACTTCGTGAGATTGGTGACCTCGATGATGCTCATGGATCTTCCTCTCCAACAAGCTGTAACACATGCTCAGAATTGAATTGTCTGGTTTGTCTGGGTTCTGGCGCAGGGTTGCGCCATTTGTTCCTAGCGCCCTTCAGGTGAAATGCCACAGAACAGTTTCTTGGTCAGCCTCGATGGATCCGCATCATTTTACTCTAGATCCCCGCACCCTTGTGCGGGAGAAGCAGGCCAAGGATGCGGTCACCGTTGCCGTATTGTCTGCGGATTTTTGGGAGGGAGAATTTGCCCTACATGACTGAGTGGGCGGAACAGGACTCGAACCTGCGACCTCTTCTGTGTAAGAGAAGCGCTCTAACCAACTGAGCTATCCGCCCGCGCCCGGATTATAGCGCCGGCGGAGGCATGGGTCAACGCGCGCCGGCCTGTGCTATAGTTGCCCGACTCCTCATCCTGTCCCGGCAACTGGAGGCCTGCGCCTTGGTGACACCCTGGCTCCTTATCCCAGCAATCCTCATCGCGGCCCTGGTTTACTGGGAGCTGTGGATATGCGAGGGGACTCACCTCGGCCGGCGCTTCGTCATCTGGCTCTACGATCTCGCCGCCCAGCGTTATGACGGCATCAAGCAGTTCGACACGCATTTCGAGCGCCATTACCTGGCCGAACCGGTGGCCAGCGTGCTGGGGACGATGCCCGACGCCCGTGTGCTCGACGTCGGGGCAGGCACCGGCCGGCTGGCGCGTGGCCTGTTCCAACTGGAGGGGGTACACGCAAAACTGGTCTGCGTTGAGGCTTCCAGGCGCATGCTCGCATTTGGCCGGGATCACACACCGGACGAAGGCACGGACTGGGTGCGCGGCTGGGCTGTGCCGCTCCCCTTCCCGCAAGCTGCCTTCGACCTCGTCACCAGCCTCGAAATCCTGGAATTCACCCCGGACCCCCGTGAAACCCTGCGGGAATTGGTGCGCGTGCTCCGTCCTGGAGGCTGGCTGCTGGTCACCAACCGCGTCGGGCGCGAAGCCCGCTGGATCCTTGGAAAGACCTTCTCCCGCTCCCGCTTCACGGCACGAGCTCAACCTGCTCGGACTGGAGGAGATCGAGGTCTTCCCCTGGCAAATCCAGTACGACCTGGCCTGGGCCAGGAAACCATGATTTCCACTGCGCGCGCCACGCTGCGGGTCAGTATAATGGTCCAGTTCTTCCACCGGTGACCGGTGCTACCTAAACTTACCGAACAGGGTTGAGGACATCCCCATGAAAATCGTGCGCTACCAAACCAGGAAGGGGGCCAAGCCCCAGTGGGGCTGGGTCGATGGCGAGATGGTGGGAAAGCTGAGCAGCTCGCCTTTCGAGCCGTTCAGCCGCAAAGCGGCCTCCACCCCCTTAAACAAAGTACGCTTGCTCGCCCCGGTCGTGCCCGGGAAGATTATCTGCGTCGGCCGCAATTTTGCCGCCCATGCTGCTGAGCACGATGCGGAAGTGCCTGAACTCCCGCTCATCTTCCTCAAGCCGCCCTCAAGCGTGGTCGGTCCAGGCGAGACGATCCTGCTCCCGCCCCAGTCCGAGCAGATCGAGCATGAGGCCGAGCTGGCCGTGGTCATCGGACAGCGAGGGCGCTGGATCCGCCAGGAAGAGGCAGCAGCTTCATATCCTCGGATACACGATCGCCAACGATGTGACCGCGCGTGACTTACAGCGCAGCGATAACCAGTGGACGCGCGGCAAGGGATTTGATACGTTCTGCCCGCTGGGACCCTGGATCGAGACCGAGCTCGACCCGTCTGATTTGCTGGTGACCTGCAGCGTGAACGGCCAGATGCGGCAGATGGCGTCGACGCGCGACATGATCTTCAACACCACCCACCTGGTAGCCTTCATCTCCTCCGTCATGACGCTTGAGCCGGGGGACGTGATCCTGACCGGGACCCCGTCCGGCGTGGGTCCGCTCCTGCACGGGGATGAAGTACAGGTCGAAATTGAAGGCCTGGGTGCACTTGAGAACACCGTGCGCGACTCGCCCCAGCGCGCGTCTGCGAAATAGGAAGGTTTGGAGGATGGTATGGGTTTAAAACCAGATCACTGGATTACGAAGATGGCGCGCGAGCAGCGCATGATCGAGCCCTATGAGGACGGCCAGGTCCGGGAAGGCGTCATCTCGTACGGAGTTTCTTCGTACGGTTATGACATCCGGGTGGCGGATGAGTTCAAGATTTTTACAAACGTCTATTCGGCGGTCGTCGATCCCAAGGCGTTCGACAAAGCCTCCATGGTCGATTTCCAGGGTAATATTTGCGTCATCCCGCCCAACTCGTTCGCGCTCGCACGCACGGTGGAGTACTTCCGCATCCCGCGCGGCGTGCTCACCATCTGCGTCGGGAAATCGACCTACGCCCGCTGCGGGATCATCGTCAACGTCACCCCTTTTGAGCCCGAGTGGGAGGGGTACGTCACGCTGGAAATCTCAAACACGACCCCCCTGCCGGCGCGCATCTATGCCAACGAAGGCATCGCCCAGGTGCTCTTCTTCGAAGGGGACGAGGAGTGCACCACCTCCTATGCGGATAAAAAGGGGAAGTACCAGAAGCAGGACAAGATCGTTCTGCCGCGGCTCTAGCCCTGGATTTGAACTCATGCGTAATCGAATGAATCAATATGGGCAACTCGGGCAGGGCATTCCCTGAAAGAGTTTTGATCCAATAGGGGCAGTTGAGGATAGATTCCGAAAAACAATGGAGAACATCATAGAGTTTCTTCGATCTGCCCTTCCCTTCGTAGGCATTGGGTTTGTTGCACAAATGATTGATGGCGCACTTGGAATGGCCTATGGTGTGAGCTCGACCTCCCTTCTGCTCAGCCTTGGCGTTTCACCTGCGATCGCTAGCGCAAGCGTCCACACAGCCGAGATTTTCACGACGGGTGTCTCGGGCCTCTCTCACTTCCGCTTCGGCAACGTTGATAAAGCTCTCTTCATCCGCCTGATCCTGCCTGGTGTCATCGGCGGCATTCTTGGCGCCTATGTCTTGATGAACATCCCTGTAGACATCATTACACCGGTGGTAGCCATATACCTGCTCGTGATGGGGGTGATCATTATCAGGAAATTTGTCCGCAATGACGACCGATCAGCCGGGAAGACCTCGTTAATCCCACTATGCTTTGCCGGTGGTTTCCTTGATGCAATCGGCGGCGGTGGTTGGGGTCCGATTGTCACCTCGACGCTGGTGGCGCGCGGCACTCACCCTAGGAGTACAATCGGCTCGGTAAACAGTGCGGAGTTTTTTGTAACCCTGGCAGAATTGGTGACGTTTTTCATCACATTGGGGTTGGTCGATACCCAGGTGATCGTCGGCTTGCTCGTTGGTGGTGTAATCGCCGCACCATTCGGTGCTTACCTCACGCAGCGGCTTCCGCTGCGAATGATGTTGCTCCTCGTCGGGGCTCTAATCATCCTACTGAGCTTAAGGACCCTGTACCTGAGTTTCCTTGGCTGAACAAAGCTTCTGAATATATTCCCCATGCCTTGCGCCTGCTCAGACACTCCACAGGACGGGAAGGATTGGCTAGCATCAAGGAGACTATCGACAATCAATTACACCAGTTCTAACCCAAGCACCGGGCGATGCGCATCCTCGCGAACTACCGAGAAACCTGCCTGCACGTACATGGACTCGGGGCCGTTCCATAAATCCTGGGCATCTAAACCGGCGCCACGTTTGGGGTAGGCCTCGACCCGCGCCACGCCCCGGGCGGCAAGGTCATCGAGCACCCCCGCTAACAGCTTCCCTGCCAACCCGCGTCCACGCCATCCCGGCAGGATGAGGAAACAGGTGATCGCCCACGTGTCCGGGTCTGGCACGAGTTCGAACTGGACAACGAGCTTCTTGAGCCTGTCGCGCCGGCCAACCTGGCACCAGCCTACCGGCTGGTTATCGACGTAAAGCAGGTAGCCATCATATTCTCCCCGGTCGATCAGGCTGCGCCGCAGGCTGCGGTTCTGCTCGGCCGTCCGCTCGCCCCACCCTTCCCAGCTCGGGACCCACCATGCCGCACAGGCGCACCAGCCGCAGCCGTGCCGTTCATCGTGGATGCTCCAGAAGGCTTGTTCATGTTCCGCCGAGAAGCGCTGGATGGAGGTTTGCATGCTGCTGGTCATGGTCACCCTCACAATTTGCCCGGAAGGAGGGAGATTGTACACCAGCGATCCCGGTCACCTCGGCTACAATGGTGTCCTATGGACAGCGAAAAATCGGGCACTGACCGCGGGCTTCACGGCGCAGCCATCATCGCCTTCACCGAGGATCTCTTCATCGAACCCAGGCTGCAGGATGCCGCCCGCCACCTGGGGCATGCGTTCGAAATCGTCAGCAGCCCTGAGCGTTTCGGCGGCAGTGCGGCGCGTGAAGAGCGGGTCGATCCCCCTGACCGAACCGCTTCGTGGGCCGGATGCAGCCTTCATCCGCTGGCTGGCCGCCTCCCGGCCGGGGCTGCTGCTCTTCGATGCTGGATCGCGGCGCATCCCGTGGGCACATTGGATCCAGCTCATCAAGACCTCCGCCGCTACGCGCCGCATCCCGGTGATTGCCTTCGGACCGCACGTCGAGGAGGAGCGCCTGGATATCGCCCGCAAGGCAGGTGCGGAGGTGGTGGTCACACGCGGGCAGCTCCAGCGCAGCCTGGGTTCGCTGATCGAGGAATGGTTTGATCCTGCAGGACGGACATCGCTGGCCGAAGCCTGTGCCGGCGAGCTCTCCAGCCTGGCTGCGGAGGGGATCAAGGCCCACAACACCGGGCACTTTTTCGAAGCCCATGAGCATCTGGAACACGCCTGGATGGAGGCTGGTGAAGAAGAAGGCTACCTGTACCGGGCGCTGCTGCAGCTAACCGTTGCCCACTACCACCTCCAGCGCGGCAACCTGGCCGGCGCCGTCAAGATGTTGATGCGCATACACCGCTGGCTGGATCCCTTACCCGGGCGCTGCCGCGGCATCGACCTTCAGCGCCTGCGAGAACAGATCGAAGGGCTGCGCCAGCAAGTCTTCACACAAGTAGATGAAGGGAACCAAACCTCTCAACTGGCAGATCCGTTCCTCATCAAGATTGAAACCCGCAATTAGCACCCTCGAGAGGAGGCTGCACATGATCGTCGTCCTGGTCCATGTCCACGTTAAACCCGAACGCATCGATGAATTCAAGGCTGCTGCGATGTCAAACGCCAGCCAGAGCGTGAGTGAACCCGGCATCGCCCGTTTTGACGTCCTCCAGCAGCGGGATGACCCGCAGCGTTTCGTCCTGGTCGAAGCCTACTACGAGCAGGAGGACATCCCCCGGCATAAGGAAACCGCCCACTACCTGGCCTGGCGAGAGACGGTCGAATCGATGATGGTCGAGCCGCGGCAAGGGGTCACGCACGACTGCGTTTGGCCCGGAGATGAAAGCTGGTGATCGAAGCCGGCTTCTCATTTTCAACCGCCGGGCGCATCATCTTCGGCCGGGACAGCCTGGCTGAGATCGGCCCGATCGCCCACGAGTACGGCGCCCGGGCGCTCGTCGTCACCGGCTCAGATCCAGCTCGTGCGGACCGCCTGGTCGAATCCTTGCGGACGGCGGGTGTCCACCCGAGCGTGCTCAGCGTCGCCGGCGAGCCAACCGTCACGGCCGTACAGGAGGGTGCCCAACAAGCCCTGGCCGCCGGAGCGCACCTGGTCCTAGGCTTTGGAGGCGGCAGTGTGCTGGATGCAGGCAAGGCGATCAGCGCGCTCGTCACGAATGGGGGCGATCCGCGCCCTTTCCTGGAAGTGATCGGGGAGGGCCAGACCATTCGCAGCCAGCCGCTGCCCTACCTGGCCATCCCAACGACAGCCGGGACGGGGACGGAGGTCACGCGCAACGCCGTCCTTGCCTCGCGTGAACACCGGGTCAAGGTCAGCTTGCGCAGCCGGCTCATGATCCCCCTGGTGGCGGTTATTGACCCGACGCTCACACTGAGCGTACCGCCAGCGGTGACCGCCTATACCGGCCTCGATGCACTTACCCAACTCATCGAACCTTTCCTCAGTAAAAAACGCAACCCGATGACGGATAGCTTCTGCCGGACCGGCATCCGTCTCGCCGCACACGCGCTCCCGCGCGCGTTCCGGGATGGGCAGGACCTACAGGCACGGGAGGAGATGGCGCTGGCCAGCTTGCTGAGCGGCATGGCGCTGGCCAACGCCGGGCTGGGTGCGGTGCACGGATTTGCCGGCCCATTTGGCGGCATGTACCCTGCCCCGCATGGCGCCATCTGCGCCGCCATCCTGCCGCATGCCATGCGGGTGAACCTGGAGGCGCTGCGTTCCAGCGGGAATGAGCCGGATTTAATCGAACGCTTCGATGAGGTGGGGGTTTATGCTGACCGGGCGGCCGGATGCGACCGCCGAGCAGGGCATCGCCTGGCTGGCGGGGATCGTGCAGGAGCTTGGCATCCCCGGTCTTGACCAGTACGGATTGCGTGAAGCCGAGATCCCGGCGCTGATGGAGAGCGCAAGCCGCTCGAGCAGCATGCGCGGCAACCCGGTTGCGCTTTCACAGGAGCAGTTGGAAGAAATCCTGGACGCCGCTCGGTAGCGGGCTTCCTACCCTGGCCGACTCGCCAGGAACGCCTCAAAGCGAGCAGCCAGCATCCCCGGCAGATCTGCCCTCAGATAGCGGCGCGCCCGCTCCATGCCTTTATCCCCCAGATCCTGGCGCAGAGACTCCTCGACGAGCAGAGTCAGGATTGCAGCGCCAAGCTGGCGCGCATCGCCCTCAGGGACCAGGATGCCCGCTGGCCCTGTGATGCTGGCCGTCGGCCCGCGCTCGAACCCGACGATCGCCGCTCCGCCCGCCTGCGCCCAGCGCAGCCCCTGGCCCGACAGGATGGGATCGATTTGCACATAGATCAGCGCCTGGCGATAGACATCCCGCAGCTCATCAAGATTGGCGCAGGAGGGGAAGTATAGGTTCGCCTGCCATCCATGCTCCCCGGCCCATTCCCACAAGCGGGATTGCACCCGGGCGGTTGCTCCCAGGATGAGCAGCGCGTACGCATCCCCGACCGAACCGGCCGCCCAGCTCCAGGCCGCGGCGAGCATGTCCGCCCCCTCGGGGCTCAGCCCATGACAAAGCAGGTAGGGACGCTCTCCAGTGAGCTCAGCGATTGGCTGGCTTCCCATCGCCGGAGCGTCCGGGGTGAAGCGGGGCGAGACCCAGGGGGCAAGGCGCTCGGCCACTCGAAACCCTGCGACACCCAAATCATCGTAAACGAACCGCAGTTCGGCATTTGCGACCGACGCCTGGGCTGCAGCCCACGCAAGCCGACCGGCCAATCCTTTCGGCCGGGCAGCGACCGAGGCTGCGGTCAGAACGGCTTGCGGCACGGGTGACACCAGCGCTGGGACCGCAAAGGGATGGAAGATGAGGTCCGCACCACCGAGTGCCTTCCGGGGTATCCAGGTCAGGTCCCCAGCTGGCCATTTTCCACCCACCCGGGAGGAGGGGCGGAGTTCTGGGCCGTCTGCCTCGTCTGGGATGGTATGCGAGGTGGCTTGCAGGGAGGCAATCGTCTTAAAGTGCGGTTCCCGCCGCAGCCCTTCCACGATCTCCAACCAGTGCATCGCCTCGACGTCGCCTTCCACACCTAAGCCGGTGCGCGGGTTGATGGCAAGGTGGACGGAGGATGGGCTGGACATACTCACTAGCCCACGATCCATATGGGCATTCGAGCCCGGTTTTGATAGGGTTGACGAACTAGAACATTTGTGCTATTTTGGGGCCATTCCAACGCCAGGAGGTGTCTGCAATGAGCAAGCATACGTTCGTCCATATCGAGCTGTCGGCCAGGGATCCGAAGGTTGCGGCTGATTTCTACGCCAAAGTCTTTGATTGGTCGATCCAGGAAATGACCGAGATGAACTATATCATGTTCGATGAGGGGGGCGGGATCGGCGGGGGGTTCCCTTCATTAGAGATGGGTGGCATCGAAGCAGGGGATGTCATCCTCTATGTCGGTACCGAAGATATCGAAGCTTCGCTGGCCGAGATCGAAGCCTCAGGCGGGAAGACGCTGCACGGGAAGACAGAGATCCCGGGCATGGGCTGGTTTGCCTTCTTCGCCGATCCAAGCGGGAACAAGCTTGGCCTGTATACGGGCATGTCTGGTTAATCGAAAGGCCGCATACGGCCTGCCATGCCCTATACATCAAATACGAACCTTCTATAAGCTGAATCTACCGTAGGGGCACGGCACTCCGTGCCCCTACACAACGTCTTGGTTGCGATCATCTTTTAGGGAGTTTACTCGTAGGGGCGCATCGCGATGCGCCCCTACACATCACGATCCAGGCCTTAGGTTTGGACCCTTGGGGTCGAGGCAGAGACTAGGCTGAGTTGCCTTGGACCTCCGCGTCATACAGCCCGTCATTCGGTAGGGGCACGGCACGCCGTGCCCCTACGCATCGCCTTGGTTGATCACCTTGTGGGAATATCACCCGATGGGGCGCATCGCGATGCGCCCCAACACACGACAATCCAAGCCTTTGATTCGGATTCCCTGATGGCGCGGCGAGGAGGATGCTCCGGCCGTAAAGCCAATTCCACGGCTCGTTTTTCCGCAAGGGCACGGCACGCCGTGCCCCTACACAACGTCTTGGTTGCGATCATCTTTTAGGGAGTTTACTCGTAGGGGCGCATCGCGATGCGCCCCTACATATCACGATCCAGGCCATAGGTTTGGATTCCCTGGTGGCGCGGCGAGGAGGATGCTCCGGCCGTAGAGCCAAGTCCACGGCTCGTTTTTCCGTAGGGGCACGGCATGCCGTGCCCCTACGCATCGCCTTGGTATGATCACCTTGTGGGAATATCACCCGATGGGGCGCATGGCGATGCGCCCCTACACATCACGATCCAGGCCTTAGGTTTGGATGCCCTGGATTCCCTGCTTGCTGGACTGGGAACGGGGTGACAACCACCCTCGCCTAAACCTTGAACTCGCCCGAGTCATAAAACAGTTCGCCATCCACGAAGACCTGCCCGCCGTCGCGCATATCGGTGATGATGTCCCAGTGCAGGGAACTCTTATTCTCTCCCCCGAGTTCGGCGAAGCTCGAGCCCAGGGCGATGTGCATCGTCCCCCCGATTTTCTCATCGAAGAGGATATTCCGGGTGAAGCGCTGGATGCCATGATTGGTCCCGATGGCGAATTCGCCCAGCCGGCTGGCGCCATCATCGATGGCGAGCATCTCCTTCAAGAAATCCTCGTTGCGATCGGCGCTGGATCGAACGATCAGTCCATCTTCGAAGTGCAGTTCGATCCCCAGCACCTCCTTGCCCCTGTAAACCGCCGGGTACGAGCCGCGGTACCAACCCTGGACGCTGTCTGCGACGGGGCTGGTGAAGATTTCACCGGAGGGCATGTTGCGGTCGCCATCGGAGTTCTTGAAGCGCCGACCCTCGATCGAGAGCTTCAGATCGACGTTCGGCCCGACCGCGTGGACGGCGTGCTTCCCCTCCAGCCAATCGACCAGGCGCTGCTGGAAATCATGGACTTCCTGCCACGCGGCGATCGGGTCTGGCTGGTCACAGAAGGTTGCCGCGTACACGAAATCCTCGTATTCGGTCAAGGCCATCTCGGCTTCCTGCGCCTGGGAAGCGGTCGGGAAGATGCTGATGACCCAACGCATCTCGCCCGCGCTGTAGCGTTCACGGTAGCGATCGGCGATTGGACGCATCGCCTGCGAACGCAAGGCCATCCGCTTTGGATCGACATTGGCGAGCTCGCGCGTATTCGCGCCGCCGAACAAGTTGATCCAGCAATCGGCCTCTTCCATCACGAAGCGTGTGACCGGCGAGATGTAACGCAGTTGATCCTCGGATGCCTCCTGCCAGAAGGCATATTCCGCGCCGGGGAGCCTGGGCAGCAAGGTTGGGTGACCACCGGCCCGCAGCGTATGCCGGGCACGCCTCTTGCATCAGTGGTGCGGTGAGCGTGGAGCCGGTGATGGCGACCTGGTCCCCGGGCTGGACTTTTACACAGTACCCCACCAGCAGCCGGGCCAGGCGGGAGATGCGTTCATCCATTTCCGTAATATCTCCATTCCCTGAGTAGTCAGACCTTGAACTCGCCCAATTCGTAAAACAGTTCGTCATCCACGAAGATCTGCCCGCCGTTGCGCATGTCGCAGATCATGTCCCAGTGCAAGCCGCTCTCATTCAGTCCGCCGATTTCCTTGAAGCCGGCTCCCAGCGCCATGTGGATCGTCCCGCCAATCTTTTCATCGAAGAGGATGTTCTTCGTGAAGCGGTCGATGCGCTTGTTTGTGCCAATCGCGAACTCGCCGGCCACGCTGGCACCCTCATCGATCTTGAGCATTTCCTGTAAGTAAGCTTCGTTCTTCTTTGCGGTGGCTTTGACCACCTTGCCATGCTCGAAGGTGAGTTCGACGCCCTCCACCTCCCGCCCGCCATGGATCGCCGGGTACGTGAAGCGGATCGTGCCCTCGACCGAATCCTCGACCGGGCTGGTGAAAATCTCGCCGCTGGGCATGTTGTTGACGCCATCCGCGTTGATGAAGGCGCGACCCTTGATCGAAAGCTTCAGGTCGACGTCTGGACCTTTGACCACGATCGCTTCCTTGCCCCCCAACCACTCGACCAGCCGCTCCTGTTCCTCGTGAATTCTCCGCCAGGCGCCGACCGGATCCTCCGTATCGGCGTAGGTGGTCGAATAAACAAAATCCTCCAATTCGGTCAGGCTCATCTCCGCATCCTGGGCGAAGGCATGCGTCGGAAACATCGTGATCGCCCACTTGAGTTCCTTGCTCGCCGCCCGCTCCATGTAGGTTTTCATCAGCGGCGTCATGGCTTTCATCTGCATCCCCTGGCGGGCCGGGTCGATGTTGTTCAGGACTTTCGTGTTGGCCGAACTCATGAGCTGGATCAAGCCCTCGAATTTGGTCAAGGCCAGCTCGGCGAAAGGAGAGATGTAGGCCAGCTGCTCCTCGTTCGCTTCAACGAAAAGAAGTTGTAATCCGCCTCCGGGAAGCTGGGCATCAGGTGCGGGTGGCCCCCGGCGCGCAGGATTTCACGCTGGACGGCGAGCATGAGCGGCTCGGCCAGAGTGCTGCCAACGCACTGCCACCCGGTCTCCGGGCTTGCACCTCGACGCAGTATTCCGTAAGAAGCTTTGCCAATCTTGCGACGCGGATGTCCGCCATGTTCAGGCTCCTGTGTGCTGCACGCGGCAGCTCTAGACTAGAAATTCACCCGAGTTCGTAGATGCTTTCACCATCGGCCAGGATCTGGCCGCCCTCGCGCATGTCGCAGATCATGTCCCAGTGGATGGCGCTCTCGTTCAAACCGCCCACCTCCGGGAAACCAAACCCGACCGCCATGTGGATGGTGCCGCCAATTTTCTCGTCGAAGAGAATGTTCTTGATGAAGCGGTCGATGCGCTTGTTCGTGCCGATGGCGAACTCGCCCAGGTAGCGGGCGCCACGGTCCGTGTCGAGCATGTCATTCAAGAAATCCTGGTTCTTCTCGGCCGTGGCCTCGACCACCCGCCCTTGCTTCGAACTTGAGTTCGATCCCCGAGACTTCGCGAGCCTGGCGGATGGCCGGGTAGGAAAACCGCACCCAGCCGTTGGCCGAGTCTTCGACCGGGCTGGTGTAGATTTCCCCGCTAGGCATGTTGCGGGTTCCATCGGAGTTGATGAAATCTCTTCCCTCGATCGACAGGGTCAGGTCGATGTTCGGCCCCTTGACTTCGAGTTGCTTCGTGCCCTTCAGGCGATCGACCCAGACCTGCTGGTCGGCGCGCAGCTGCCGCCAGGCCGCGATCGGATCCTCGCGATCGGCGAAGGTCGTTTGAAAGACGTAGTCAGAAAAATCAGCCAGGCTCATCTCTGCATCCTGGGCATAGGCATGGGTGGGGAACAGGCTGAGGGCCCAGCGTAGCTCACGTGTGGCCGAGCGCTGCTGGTAAATGCGCGTGACCTCGCTGTAGGCCTGGGCGCGCAAGCGCTGCCGACCGGAATCCACGTTGCTCAGCCCGCGCGTGTTTGATTGGGAATAGAGGACGATAAAAACCTCGAACTCCTCACGGATGATCCGCTCGAAGCGGTTGACATGCTGGATTTGATCTTCGCTGCCTTCCTTGAAGAGCAGGTATTCGAGGTTTTCGGTCTCCACGCGTGATGGCAATCCCCCGAGCTGGACATAGGGGTATCCACCGGCGGCGAGCACCTTGCGGTAGATTTCTTCAACCAGCGGCATGGCTACCGGCTGACTGAGGATTGCGACGTGGTCGCCGGTCTTCACCTCGGTTGAATACTCGACCAGGATGCGCGCCAGGTTTGCTAGCCGGGGGTCACTCATACTTTTGCTCCTCTTGGGGCAGGTCAATCTGGTGCTGACAGGTGATTATACAACCAGGATCGACGCGCGCTCAGACTGCATGAGGTACCTGCATGGGGGTCGCAGGGGTTCAACTGGATTTGATGTAGCGGGATTACCAGGAACCGGAGAGTTCACATCCCTGGTCGAAGTTCAAGGTCAGCGAGTACCCTGCCAGGCCGGCGTCGAAACGAAAGGCGACCACCAAGCGGGTCGAGGTATCCGGCGCGAGGCGCCGCGGCACCCCTTCGTTGAACGCGAGCTCCATCCCAGGCTCGTAAGTGCCTTCCCACAGGACCCCCTCCCCGAAGCGCACCTGCTCCGGGATGCCGTTGGCCGTGGGCCAATCCCCCAGGTTCAAGTCGAGGAGCTCCCATGCAGTGCTGCCCTGGTTGTCGACCAGCCAGGTCGCTTCGTCGCCCGCAACCTGCAGCGGGAACAGCACCAGGCCGGGGCAGGAGTCCGAGCGAAGGGGCGTAGCTGCAGGAAGCGGCGTGGACGGCGGGCTGGTCCCCCCGCCGCCAAGGACGAGTGCTGTAGCTGGCGGTGCCACAGCTATGGTGTTCGGCGCCGGGGTCGTTTGAGCGGAACTCCCCCCCTGCCCAAGCAGGCTCACCAGCATGTACCCGGCCGCAGCCAACACCGGGATGACCATCAGCGGCAGCCAATTCCTGCGGGCTTTCGCTGGAGCCTGTGCGCCAGGTGTCCCTGCCGCCTGCGACCGGGAAGGATCGGCGTAGGGGGAAATGAACTGGGTCGGCGCGGCGCCCAACCCTTCCAGGTCGGGCAGCGGCCGGCCGGCCAGGGCCGCCTGGTAGGCCTGGTTCATCTCGGCTACGCTGGCGAAACGCCGTTCAGGTTTCTTCGCCAGGGATTTCAGGATGACGATTTCGACATCCGCCGGGAGGTCTGCCCGGAAGCGGCGCGGCCGCGGGACGGGTTCCTGGATATGCTGCAGAACGGTCGCCATCGGGGATCCGGATTCGAAGGGCAGCTTGCCTGTCGCCAGCTCATACAGGATGACGCCCAGCGAGTATTGGTCCGAACGGGCATCGATCGTCTCGCCGCGGCCTTGTTCCGGAGAGACGTAGGCCGGGGTGCCCATGAGCATGGATCCGGTCAGGCTGCTGTGCAGCTCGATCGCCCGTGCCAGGCCGAAATCCGTAAGCTGGGCGCCGCTTCTCCGGCGAGAGGATGATATTGGAGGGCTTGATGTCGCGATGGACGACCCCGCGTGAATGTGCGAAGCTGAGCGCGTCGGCGACCTGCCCGATCCACAGCGCGCAATCCGCGAAGCTCACCAACTCCCGGCGTCATGCGCCGGTACAGCGTCTCCCCTTCCACGTACTCCATCGCGGTGAAGACGTAGCCGTCTGACTCCCCGTAAGCCAGGACCGGGACGATGTGCGGATGCTTCAGCTGGCTGACGAGTTCCGCCTCGCGCCGGAAGCGCTTGATGAAACGCCGGTCGGCGCTGATCGTCGGTGAAAGGATCTTGATGGCGACTTCGGCTCCGCTGCGCTCGTCCACGGCGCGGTACACGGTCGCCATGCCGCCTTTACCGATCGAGGCCTGGATGCGGTAGTGTTCGAGTGTCTTTCCGATGAGAGAACTCAAAGATAGCTCCAGGCCAAGGCTACCACGCACGGTTTGAACTGCCAAAGGGGAAATTGGTCCGTCCCATCACGGTTCAGCCCGCTTGACTCAACCCGCAAGTTAACCTAGGATAATCAGACTTCGCTCGAGCAAGAAACGCCAAAGACAAGAAGACCGAACTCCAGCAGCGACCATCGCGAATCCAGGGAGTGTCCCCCGCTCAGGGGGTCGAGAAGGAGGTGGAGCGAGCCTTATATCAGCCCAAAACTGAACCTATTCTGCAACCTATCCGCCACAGTACTTGATCATCGAGGAGGAGCAAGCAAGATGAGAAGAAGCAAAGTGTTTTTCGTTCTGCTGGGTGCCGCCATCCTGCTCGTCGCGTTGGGCGCATGCCAACCGGCCGAGCCGGAAATCATCACCCAGATTCGAGACCCAGGAAGTGGTCGTCGTCGAGACCCAGGAAGTCCAGGTTAACGTCCCGGTCGAATTCATGATGGAGTCCGAGCGCCTGGCCGCCGTAAAAAGCAACGGCGTGCTGCGCTGCGGTGTGAACTCGGGCGTGCCCGGCTTCGGCTTCCTGAACGAAGCCGGCGAATTCGTCGGGTTCGACACCGACTTCTGCCGTGCCATCGCCGTGGCAATCTTCGGCGAGCCCGCGGTCGAATTCCGCCCGCTGACGGCTGCCGAGCGCTTCACCGCCCTGCAGACCGGCGAGATCGACGTCCTGATCCGCAACACCACCTGGACCTTCTCACGTGACGTCGAGCTTGGCACCGACTTCGGCACGACCACGTTCTATGATGGCCAGGGCATGATGGTCCGGCGTGACAGCGGCTTTGATACGCTGGCCGACATGGACGGCGCGACCGTGTGCGTGCTCTCCGGCACAACCACCGAGCTGAACCTGGCCGACGCCTTCAGCGCACGCGGCGTGTCCTACGATCCGCTGGTCTTCGACAAGTCGGACGAGACCGCCGCAGCCTATGACGAAGGCCGCTGTGACGGGCTGACCTCCGACAAATCACAGCTTGCCGGCTTGCGGACGACCATGGCCGTCCCCGCCGACCACAAGATCCTGGCCGAAACGATGTCCAAGGAACCCCTCGGACCCGTGTGGGCACAGGGTGATCAGCAGTGGGGCGACCTGGTCCGCTGGGTCACCAATGGCCTGATCATCGCTGAGGAAAAGGGCATCACCATGCGCCAACGTGGTCGAGATCGCCGAGGGTACGCCCACGGATCCAGAAGTCAGCCGACTGCTGGGCCTGGAAGGCGATTTCGGTGCGCTGCTTGGCCTGGCCCCCGACTTCATGGTGGACGTTATCTCCGCCGTGGGCAACTATGGCGAGATCTATGACCGCCACCTTGGTCCGGAGGGGACCGACATCCCCCGGGCCGGATCGTTCAACGCCCTGGCGCGCGATGGCGGCGTGCTTTACGCCCCGCCCTGGCGCTAGACAGGCACCTGCGTTAGTTTGCGATGCAGCCCTACCCGCGGGTAGGGCTGCATCGTGCGACCTATGACCGCCGAACCGCTTCAGACTGGACCTGCCCCTCCAGGCCGCTGGAGTTTCCTGCGAGACACACGCTTCCTGCAGGCTTTAGCCCAGGGCGTTTTCGTCGTCCTGGTCGCCCTGGCCATCCGCTGGCTCCTGCAAAACCTGCTCAGTTCGCTCGACGAGCGCGGCCTCGATTTGAGCTTCGCGTTTCTCCAACGCACCGCAGGTTTCGGCATCGGTGAAGGCCTGCCCTTCGAGCGCACGGACACGTTCTGGAGAGCCTATGTCGTCGGCGTGTTCAACTCGGTGCGCGTCGTCAGCATCGGGCTGGTCCTGGCGACCCTGCTCGGCATCCTGGCCGGGGTGGCCCTGCTTTCTTCCAACTGGCTCCTGCGCAGCATCGTCAGCGCCTATGTCGAAGTCATGCGCAATACCCCGCTGCTCGTGCAGCTTTTCTTCATTTACTTCGGAATCATTCTCAAACTTCCATCGCTTGCGGACCGGGTGATCGTAGGTCCGTTCTCTTTGAGCAACCGAGGCTTCTACTTCCCGCGCCTTGTCCCACAGGAAGGGTTCACGCTCTGGGCCAGCCTCTCGGTCATCGGATTGATCATCGGCGTCGTCGTGTACCAACGGCGCCTGCAGAAGCGCATCCTGACCGGCATTGAAACCCGTCCGAGCTTGTATGCGCCTGCTGATCATCCTGGGCCTGCCGCTAATCGGCTGGTTCCTGCTGCCCGGCACCCCGCTGGTGGTCGAGGATCCGGTGCTTATCGGCCTGCGGATCGAGGGCGGCTCCCGGCTTACACCCGAGTTTGCCGGCATCCTGTTCGGGCTGGTTCTTTACACGGGCGCCTTCATCGCCGACATCGTCCGCGCAGGCATCCTGGCCGTCCCCAAAGGGCAGCGCGAGGCAGCGACGGCTGCCGGGCTGTCACCAGGGCAGGTCCTGCGGCTTGTCATCTTGCCGCAGGCGATGCGGGTCATCATCCCGCCGCTGACGAACCAGTTCCTCAACCTGGCCAAGAACTCCAGCCTGGCAGTCGGCGTTGGGTTCCCTGATCTATACAACATCTCGTCGACCATCTTCAACCAATCCGGACAGGCGGTGCAGGTCATCGCGCTCATGATGGGCACCTATCTATTGATGAGCCTGCTCATCTCGGCTGTCATGAATTTCGCCAACAACCGGCTGAAGATCCGGGAGCGCTGATGGCAGATCCCCGACGACTCTCCAGCAAGCCCCCGGTCGCCTCGATCGGCGTCCTGGGTTGGCTGCGTGAAAACCTGTTCAGCAGCACGCTCAATACCCTGCTCACCTTTCTCTCGCTCGCGATCCTCTACTTCGCCGGACGGAGCATCCTGGGCTGGGCCTTCACCCAGGCGAACTGGGGGGCGGTAACCGGCAACCTGAAAGTCCTGACCTGGGGGCGCTACCCGGCCGAGCAGGTGTGGCGGCTTGGCGTCAGCCTGCTGCTGCTCGTCGGGCTGGGCCTGATGACCTGGCGCATCTGGCGCCTGGGTCCATCCCCTGCGCGCCGTTGGGTTTTGCTGGGATGGGCGATCTCACCCATCCTGCTCACGGTTCTCATTCGCGGGATCACGCTCCCCACCCCGGCCACCATCGCCAACAACCTGGGCTACTACCTCTTCCGCCCGGATGTCCTGCCTTTGCTCGAGGAGAGCTGGCGCGGGTCCTCCGCCATCACCTGGATCGGCCTGCTGGCCGGCCTCACGCTTGGGATGGTGGAGGAGAAGCGAGCCCGGCTGGGGGCGCTGCTCGCCGTGGCTGCCGGCCTTGGCTTTCTGCTGCCCCTTGGCCTGCAGCTCGAACCCTGGGTATTCGGTCTCAAGGCGCCAATCCTGTTGCCGCTCCTGGTCAATCTCCTCCTGGCGGGTTTCATCGGCCGGGCAGCTGGCCGTTCACTGGCCAATATCGGCGGGATTCGCAAGGCTTTGGCCTGGATTTGGGCAGTAAGCTTGCCCCTGCTCATCATCATGCTTACGAACTTCGATGTGGGCGTGGCGCGCGTTGCCCCGGTGGAAGTGCTCCCGATCGTCGAGCCGCAACATCTGGAGCGGGATCATGCTCACCCTCGTGCTGGCCGTGGTCAGCATCGTGGCCTCCTTCCCGATCGGTGTCCTGCTCGCGCTTGGCCGGCGAAGTACGCTGCCTGTCGTGCGCTGGTTCTGCATCCTGTTCATTGAAATCGTGCGCGGGGTGCCCCTGATCACGATCCTCTTCATGGCGCAGGTCATGCTGCCGCTCTTCCTGCCCCAGGAGTTGAACATTGACCGCGTCGTCCGTGCCATGGCCGGCATGACGCTCTTCACGGCCGCGTACCTGGCCGAAATCGTGCGGGGCGGGCTCCAGGCTGTCCACGAGGAACAGGTTGAAGCCGCCCGGGCGCTCGGTCTGAGCGAGCTTCTCGTGACCGGGCTGATCGTGATGCCCCAGGCCCTGCGGGCCGTCATCCCGCCCATCATGGGACAATTCGTGAGCATGTTCAAGGACACCTCTCTCGTGGCGATTGTCGGGCTGCTTGATGTGCTCGCCATCGGCCAGAGCGTGATCAAGCAGCGCGAATACCTGGGTGCGGTACGTGAGATTTACCTGTTCGCGGGCGTTTTTTACTTCGTGGTAAGCTATGCCATGTCCGTCGCCAGCCGGCGGCTGGAGATCCAACTCGGCGTTGTCGAATCCTGATCAGGAGCGCATCATGAGCGATCCCATCATCCAGTGCACAGATGTCCACAAGTGGTTTGGAAATTTCGAGGCCCTGAAAGGCGTCGAAATGCAGGTTGAGAAGGGCGAGGTCATCGTCATCTTCGGGCCTTCCGGGTCCGGGAAATCGACCTTCATCCGCACCATCAACCGCCTGGAGGAACACCAGCAAGGGACGATCATCGTCGATGGGATCGAACTCACCCATGACGTGCGCAACATCGCCGCCATCCGCAGCGAGATCGGGATGGTCTTCCAGCAGTTCAACCTCTTCCCCCACCTGAGCGTCCTGCAGAACGTCACCCTGGCGCCGATCTGGGTCCGCAAATGGCCCAAGGAGAAGGCCGAGGAGGTCGCCATCCAGCTCCTGGAACGGGTGGGCATCCCGGAGCAGGCTCAGAAATTCCCTGGACAGCTCTCGGGCGGCCAGCAGCAGCGCGTGGCGATCGCACGGGCGCTGGCCATGCAGCCCAAGATCATGCTCTTCGACGAGCCGACCTCGGCCCTCGACCCGGAGATGATCAAGGAAGTGCTCGACGTGATGACCGGGTTGGCCAAGACCGGCATGACGATGCTGGTCGTGACGCACGAGATGGGCTTTGCGCGCGCCGTCGCCGACCGGATGTACTTCTTCGATGAGGGTCTCGTCGTCGAGAGCGGCTCACCGGACGACATCTTCAAGAACCCGCAGGAAGACCGCACCAAGCTCTTCCTGTCCCAGATCCTGACCCATTAACACTCCCTCCGGGCCGGTCCTGACGGTGGAGGCCGCCTGCACACGCGGCAACGGCACGCGGTTACTTCGCCCGGGACTGCCCTGGCTGGGTCCATCCAGGAGCGACCTTGACCAAACTCCCCGCTGATTGATACCGATGCCATCGTCGATACGCTCTCGGAGCTGCTCGCCATCCCCTCCCCCACCGGCTATACGGCCGAGGCCATGGAGTATGTTGCGGCGGCGCTGAGCGCCAGCGGGATCGAAGCGCAGCACGACCCGGAAGGGCGGGCTGATCGCGCAGTTAGCCGGGGCGGCAGCGACAAGCCCGCGCGCGCTCACGGCCCACGTCGACACCCTGGGGGCGATGGTGCGCGAGATCAACCCCGACGGCCGGCTCAAGCTGACCGAGCTTGGCGGGTTCGCCTGGAACACGGTCGAAGGAGAGGGCTGCACCATCCTCACCCAGGACGGACGCAAATATCGCGGCTCGCTGCTCCTGAACAAGGCCTCGGGCCATATCTTCGGCGAGGAAGTCGGCAGCACCGAACGTAACGCGGATACGCTCTCGGTGCGCATCGATGAGCGCACATCCAGCGCCGAGCAGACGCTGCAGCTCGGGATCCAGGTGGGGGATTACGTCGCCTTCGACCCGCGCCTCGAAATTTCCGCGAGCGGGTTCATCCGCTCGCGTCACCTGGATGATAAGGCCGGCGTGGCCTGCCTGATCGCCGCCGCGCAGTCGCTCGCTGCGGCCGGCCTGCAGCCGGCGCAGTCGACGACGCTCGCACTTCAGCAACTACGAGGAAGTCGGTCACGGCGCAGCGGCCGGGTTCCCCCCCGATCTGGCCGAGCTGGTCGCGGTGGACATGGCCGTCGTGGGCGAGGGCCAGGCATCGGATGAGTTCCACGTCACGGTCTGCGTCAAGGACCGCGGCGGGCCCTACCACCACGGGTTGAGCACGCGCCTGCGGAGGCTGGCCGAGCAGGCGCAGATCCCGTTCGTGGTCGACACCTACCCGTTCTACGGTTCGGACGGCGAGGCCTACTGGCGAGCCGGCGGGGACGTGGCCGTCGCGCTCATCGGCCCCGGCGTGGATGCCTCGCACAATTACGAGCGCACCCACCGGGAAGCGCTCGAGGCGACCACCCGCCTGATCCTGGCCTACCTGCTCGACGCGTAATGCAAACCCCGACCGAGCCGCAGCGCAGCACGAATAAAGCTGCCTTCCGGCAGGGCGTCCTGGCACAGCTGCCGATCTTGATCGGGGTCGTGCCCTTCGGTGTCATCTTCGGGGCGCTGGCCATCACGGCCGGGATTCCACCCCTGGAAGCACAGGGGTTCTCGGTCCTGGTGTTCGCCGGCAGCGCTCAGTTCATCGCCGCCGGGCTGGTCGCCGAAGGCACGCCGGTGGTCGTGGTCCTGCTCACCATCCTCGTCGTCAACCTGCGCCACATGCTGTACAGCGCTACGATGGCTCCGCACTTCCAGGCGCTATCGGCACGCTGGAAACTTTCGCTCTCCTGGCTGCTCACCGACGAGGCCTTTGCCGTGGGATCGCTGCACTACCGCCGCACGCAGGGCCCGGCCCGGCACTGGTTCTTCCTGGGAACCGGGCTGACGCTGTGGGCTTCCTGGCAGGTGAGCACGCTGCTCGGGATCTTGATCGGCGCGTGGATCCCGGCGACCTGGATGCTGGATTTCGCCCTGCCGCTCACCTTCATGGCGCTGCTCATCCCCGCGCTGGAGGACCGGCCGAGCGTGGCCAGCGCGCTGGCCGCCGGCCTGCTCTCGCTCATCCTTGGCGGCTTGCCGTACCGGCTTGGATTGCTGCTGGCGGCGACGCTCGCGGTGGGTGTGGGGCTCGCCCTCGAGCGCCGCCAGCCGGACAGCGGGGGCCTGGACGCATGAGCAGACAGGAGCTCTGGGTCATCCTGATCGGCGGCATGCTCTTGACCTACGCCACGCGCCTGTCCTTCATCGCGCCTGCTGCCTGCGGAGCGGATGCCGGCCTGGTTCAGGCACGGCTTGCGCTACGTCCCGCCGGCGGTGCTGGCCGCGCTGATCACGCCCGAGCTCTTCTCCCCGGGCGGTTCGCTCGATCTCTCGTTCGGGAACGAGCGCTTGCTGGCAGGGGCGCTGGCGTTCCTCGTCGCGTGGCGCACGCGCAGCACCTGGCTGACCATCGCCGCCGGCATGCTCGCCCTGTGGATGCTCCACCTGGCATGACCTCGAAACCACACCATACAGGTGATACAATCGCCGGCATGCAAGAAAGACCCTCGCTCCTGCGTTTCGCATGGCTTTCGATCGGCGCAGCCGTACTGACGATCGGCGTCAAGACGGCCGGCTACCTGATCACGGGCTCGGTCGGCCTGCTCTCGGATGCGCTCGAATCGGTTGTGAACCTGGTGGCGGCGCTGACCGCGTTTGCGGCCCTGCGCATCGGCGCCCAGCCGCCGGACGAAGAGCATGCCTACGGCCACCAGAAGGTGGAGTACCTCTCCAGCGGGGCTGAAGGCGGCTTGATCGCCGTGGCCGCGGCCTGGATCGCGGTGAGCGCGATCGAGCGCCTGATCAACCCGCGGCCGATCTCGGACCTGTCACTCGGGCTGGCGCTTTCAGGGTTCGCCTCGCTCGTAAACCTGGCCGTCGCACAGGTGCTGCTGCGGGTCGGGCGCCGCGAGCGCTCGATCGCGCTGGAAGCCGACGGCCTGCACCTGATGACCGACGTCTGGACCTCGGTCGGCGTGCTGCTGGGCGTGGCCGCCGTGGCGCTCACCGGCTGGGCACCGCTCGACGCGATCGTGGCGCTCGCCGCGGCGGGCTGGATCGGTTTCAACGGGTACCGCCTCGTACGCCGGTCGGCCCTGGGCCTGATCGACACCGCCATCCCGGCCGCCGAACTGGCGGCTGCCCAGGCCGTGCTCGATGCGATCAAGGAAGACGGCGTGGGTACCACGCGCTGCGCACGCGCATGGCCGGCTCACGTTCGTTCATCTCCGTGCACTTGCTGCTGCCGGGCGGCTGGAGCATCCAGCGCGGGCATGACCTGGCCGAGTCGGTCGAGCGTGAGATCCGCGCCGCCGTCCCCTCGGCGACCGTTTTCACCCACCTCGAACCGGCCGAAGACCCGGTCAGCTTCCGCGACCAGGGGCTGGATCGCTAACGATTCACGCTTCAAGTTCGACACTGGAAACTTAAGATCGCTACTCACCACTACACTCGGGGTAGTGAGGCGTGGACATCGCATAAGACCGGGGTGTCCTTGAGGATTCCTTGGATCACAATCCAAGCGTTGGGGTCGGGTTGGTCGGAGGCGGAGCTGTATTACGTCGGGACCAGGCGTCGGCGTATTCGTATGGAGTCGCTGAGGGCATCCGTGTGTTGACGGGATGGGCGTGTTCGAAGGTGATCGTGGTGTAGCGTCGGTGTCGCCGGGTTCTGGTACGGCGTGCTGGAAGGTTCGAAGCCTCCGCCCCCCGAGCTGGTGGCGGTGCGCGTGGGCGAGGCGAACGGGTTGGGCGTGTCGGTGATCGTCGGCGAGGGGGTCGGGGTCCAGGTCGGTTCGCCCGGGAGCTGGGTCGGCATGGGCGTGGCGCTGGGGGTGGACTGGAGCACGGCCATCGTGCCCGCCACCACGGTCTGGATCTGCGATTCGTCCATGCCCGCCCCACCCTGGGCAGCCGCCGCCGTCGAGAGCGAGGCGATCGTCGCCTCCGCCGCCAGCGCGGCCGCGGGATCGGGCGTGGGCCCGTTGGCCAGGTTGTAAACTGCGTAAGCCCCCAAAGGGAAGACGAACAGGAGCAGGAGCAGCGTCAGCAGGACCGGCCAGCGGCGCAGGTTGCGGATCGAGAACGTCCGCCGCAGCGAGCGCAGCATGCGGTCGTAGCGGATGCGCGCCTCGCTGATGCTCTGCATGACGGCGGTGCGGTCCTGCCCGTTGTTCTGGGCTGCCAGCATCGCTTCCTGGAAGGCGGCGTTGAAGGTCGCCATGTCGGCGTAGCGGTCCTTCGGGTCCTTCGACATGGCGCGCTGGATGACTTCATCGATGATGAGCGGGACGTGCGCGTTCACCTTGCGCGGCTCGACCGGCGTCTCGTTGATCTGCTTCAAGGCGATCGCCAGCGGGGTGTCGCCGTCGTGCGGCAGGCGGCCGGTCGCCAGGCGGTAGAGCACGATCCCCAGCGCATACTGGTCGGTCCGGGCGTCGACCTTCTCACCCCGGCATTGCTCGGGGGCCATGAAGGCCGGCGTGCCGACCATCCCCGACCCGGTCAGCGTGAGCGAGGCTTCGGTCATGCTGGCGAAGCCGAAGTCGGAGAGCATCGCCGTGCCATCTTCATCGATCAGGATATTGGAAGGTTTGACGTCGCGATGGACGACGCCCTTGGCGTGCGCGTAAGCCAGTCCCTTGGCGATGTCGCCGATGATGCGCGCGGCCTCGAACATCCCCAGGGGTCCGCGCTGCAGCCTGTCCTGGAGCGTGCCGGCGCGCACGTAGGGCATGACGATGAACGGCGAGCGGCCATGTTCGCCATAGGCCAGGACCGGGACGATGTTGGGGTGATCGAAGGAGCGCAGCAGCTTGAGTTCGCGGTTGAAACGGGCTTTGAACTTGGGATCCTCGATCAGGAAGGAGGCCATCAGCTTAACGGCCACAGGTCGACCCGTGCGTGGGTCGATCCCCTCGTAGACAGTCGACATCCCTCCACTGCCGATGCGGCCGCGGATGGGATAAGGACCGATTGTACTTCCTACCGATTCATCCATAGACGAAAAAGGCCCGGGCTAATCACCCAGGTAGGTTCTCACGAGCCCTCGTCCCGCGGACTCCCACTATACCATTGAAATTGCTGGCGTCGGCATAGAACCGCAGGACCAAACAGGAAAGCGATTTACTTGACATAATGTTGCGGGGTATGAAATTGAGCTATAGTATCCTTGCCGTCGAACACCCAAGGGTGCGTTAGATGCTTGAAGTCAACGACGCGATTCAGATCGACGAGGCCGAACTGGAGGAGACCTTCATCCGCTCCCCCGGCCCCGGCGGTCAGCATGTCAACAAGGCCGCCACGGCGGTCCAGCTGCGTTTCGACGTGGAGAACAGCGCCGCCTTGAACGATGCAATCCGCGCCCGGTTGAAACGCCTCGCCGGGCGGCGGATGACGAAGGAAGGCGTGCTCGTGATCGAGTTCAGCCGGCACCGTTCGCAGGATAAGAACCGCCAGGACGCACGCGAACGGCTGGTGGCGCTCATCCAGCTGGCCGCCCGTCCAACACGCAAACGAAAACGCACGCGCCCGCCGGCGGGCGCGGTGGAGCGGCGCCTGCAGTCCAAGCGCCGCCGGTCCGAGGTTAAACGCAACCGGCGCTTGCCGCCGCAATACGAATAGAGCGCTTTCACGAGTTCAGGGGGTTTTGGGCTCTGCCTTTCTATCATTCCGAGCCCTCCCCCATTGCCTTTCCGAACCCGCAGGGCGAGGAATCCCCAAGATGTCACACGCGAACACAAGCCGCATCCGTGCGGCCTGCACCCACGCTTCCCGGGAATCGTCTCAGGGATCCCTCGTCGCAGGCTCCTCGGGATGACACATCATTGTGTCGTGCCAACCCAACAGGGAGATTGCTTCGCTCCGCTCGCAATGACATAGGAGCAGCCACCCACCTGTCCCCCGCCTCCCCCATGCCTTCCAGCCCGCAGCGAGGATCCCCAGTGTCGCACGAGCCCGCATCCGACGCTTGCCCCACGCTTCCCGGGTGCTCTCCCTCTCGCGCAGCTCCTCGGGAGACAATCGCGTTCAACCCAACAGGGAGATTGCTTCGCTCCGCTCGCAATGACATAGGAGATGAGGCCCATCCCACCTGTCCTCCCGCCCCTCCCCCATTGCCTTTCCGAGCCCGCAGGGCGAGGAATCCCCAGATGTCGCATGGGAACACAGCCGCATCCACGCGACCTGCCCCCACCCGTCCCGGGATTCTCAGGGATCCCTCGTCGCAGGCTCCTCGGGACGACAGTCGGAGGTTCCTGGCTATGTGGATATTCTGATGAAGAAGCTCGCCAGCCTATCCCCTACCTGTCTTCCAGGGGGTGAAGCTGGCCAGGATCGATCCGCCAATGAACTCGCGCAGCAGGGAGTTATCGGGGATCAACTCGGTGTCAAGCGGCAGGAACCACTCCAGGAAGGCCAGCAGCCGCTTGGCTTCGACGTGTTCCACGCTGCCGAAGGGCACCTGGCGGATGAGCGGCTCGGCCAGCGGCGCTAGGGCCGCGCCTTCGTACATCAGGGCCGAATTGAACATGACGTCGGCGTTTTCCTGGTAGGGGAAGATGTAGCGCTTCTCACCCCGCCTGACCGACTCCCAGCGCCGGATCGTCTCGGCTGCGCTGTAGCCGCGCCCAGCCGCATCGCGCACGATGCGCCGGATCAAGCGCGTATCGGTGGTCGAGACGCGGTTCAATCGATCCAGGTTGAGCTGGGTGAGCGCGGAGGTGTAAATGCGGAAGGTCTGTTCGGACGGGATGCCCGGCGCTAGTTCAGGATTTAGCCCGTGTATGCCCTCCAGGATGATGATTTGATCGGGTGAGAGCCGTACACGCACGCCCTCGACCTGCTTGCCAGAGATGAAATCGTACTTTGGAAGCTGGACTTCCTCCCCGCTTACTAGTCGTTTCAGGTCACGATCCAGGCGTTCGATGTCGATGGCAGCCAGGGATTCGTAGTCGAACTCCCCGGCCTCATCGCGCGGCGTCTTTTCACGATCCACGAAGTAGTTATCCAGCTCAACCGGGAAGGGTGAATAGCCGCGCGCCAATAGCTGGATCGACAGGCGCTTGGAGAAGGTCGTCTTCCCGGAAGAGGAGGGCCCGGCAATGAGCACCACCCGGCAATCGCGTTCCCCGTTGGCGATGGTGCCGGCGATCTCTGAGATGCGACCCTCGTGCAGGGCTTCCGAGACCAGGATCACCTCCCGGGCCCGCCCGCTGGCGATGGCGTCGTTCAAGGCGCCGATGTTCGGGATCCCGAGCCGGTCAAGCCAGTCACCGTACTCTCGAAAGGTCGCCAGCAGCTTGGGGTACTCGGGGAGCGGCTGCAGTTCGGTTGGCCAATGTCGACGCGGGAAGCGGAGCGTGAACCCGCCGTTCGTCATCGCCAGGGCGAACCACTCCAGGTAGCGCGTGGATGGCAGCATGTACCCGTGGTGGTAGTCGTAATGATCACCCAACGAATACAGGACGAGATGTGGTTTGCGGCGGTGCGCGAGCAGCGCCACCTTGTCGTCGAAACCATGCTCCTTGAAGTAGCCGATCGCTTCATCCAGCGACCACTGGGTCTTGTTGAAGGGCAGGTCCTGCTCGACCAGCTCGCGCATGCGCGCCTCCAACCGGACCAGGCTCGCCTCATCGAGCGGGTCGCGGCCGATGACCTGGCAGTAGTATCCACCCGACGAGACCGAGTGATCGACGACCAGGTGGGTATCGTGGAACAGCTGGTCGAAAGCCGCCGCCAGGAGAAAGGTGAGCGACCGCCGGTAAATGCGCATGCCGTCCGATTCGCCCATCGTTACAGGCCGGGCGCGCGCATCCATCTCGATCGGGTAAGTAAGCTCGCGCAGCTCGTTGTTGACGATGGCCCCCACGATCGGTGCCGGTGTCTCGAGGAGTCTCGAAAAAACTGCCCACCTGAGAACCCGTCGGGCCTTCCAGAATGCGGCCATCAGGCAGGATGAGCTGCACGGTCTCGCGCTTGGAACGTCTCGTGGATCTCGGTTTTTCTCTTGGCGGCCATGTCCGGCTTGCCTCTCGTCGGGGTTTCGATTTTACCTTAAGTCTCCCCCGGGGCTTCCCCCTACCCAACTCCCAACCTGCAATCTTCAACCACATCCGCGCAACCCGTCCCCCGCCCTCCCCGGTCGCGCATCGGGGATCCCTCGTCGCACGGCTCCTCGGGATGACACTTCATTGTGTCGTTCCGAGCCCGTAGGGCGAGGAATCCCCATGAGGCCGCCCAAGAACGTTCGGCTCATCCGATCAACCCTGCCCCCTCCTTCCCCGGGTCGCGCATCGGAGATCCCTCGTCGCAGGCTCCTCGGGACGACACTTCATTGGGTCGTTCCAACCCAACAAGGAGATTGCTTCGCTCCGCTCGCAATGACCGAGGGAGATGAGGCCCCTCCCAACTGTCGTCCCGCGCCCCTCCCCCGCTTGTCGTTCCGAGCCCGCAGGGCGAGGAATCCCCATGAGGCCGCCCAAGAACGTTCGGCTCATCCGATCAACCCTGCCCCCTCCTTCCCCGGGTCGCGCATCGGGGATCCCTCGTCGCACAGCTCCTCGGGACGACACTTCATTGGGTCGTTCCAACCCAACAAGGAGATTGCTTCGCTCCGCTCGCAATGGCCTCCCGGCCAAAAGCAAACCGGCCGCAGCGGTCGGCTGCGGCCGGCGATCTTAACCTCCAAAACACCTATTCAGCCGAGGTCAGCTCCAGCGGCTTGCAGCACAGCACCAGCTGGCGGGCCGCCTGGACCTCATCCAGCCGGCCGACAGGCGCGTGATGCGGCGCGGCGTGCAGCAGTTCCGGATCCTCATGCGCATCGCGGGCGATCTCGAGCATCGCCTCGACGAAGGCATCCAGGGTACGCCTGCTCTCGGTCTCGGTCGGCTCGATCATCAGCGCCTCGGGCACGATGAGCGGGAAGTAGTTCGTCGGCGGATGGAAGCCGTAATCCATCAGGCGCTTGGAGATATCCAGCGCGTGGATGCCAGGCGCATCCGGCCAGTGCCCTTCCGCCACGAACTCGTGCATGCAGATGCGGTCGAAGGGGACCTTGAACGCGTCGCGCAGCTTGACCCGCAGGTAGTTGGCGTTGAGCACGGCGTGATCGGAGACCGCGCGCAGCCCGCTCTTGCCCTGCATGCGCATGTAGGTGTAGGCCCGGATGTGCATCCCGAAGTGGCCGTTGAAGGCCTTCACCCGGCCGATGCTCTTCGCCGGTGTTACCCAGCCGTAGAGCGGCGGCTGCTCGTCATCGCCCTGCTCGACGATGTCCACCACCGGCCCCGGCAGGAAATCAACCAGGTGTTCGGCCACGCCGACCGGGCCAGATCCGGGCCCGCCGCCGCCGTGCGGGGTGGAGAAGGTCTTGTGCAGGTTGTAGTGCAGCACATCGATCCCCAGGTCGCCGGGACGGACGACGCCCAACAGCGCATTCATGTTGGCGCCGTCCCCGTAGATCAAGCCGCCGCAGCCGTGGATCAGGTCGATGACCTCCTGGACATGCTCTTCGAACAGCCCCAGCGTGTTGGGGTTGGTGAGCATCAGCCCGGCCACGCACTCATCGCATTCCTTCTTCAGCGCCTCCAGGTCGACGTTGCCCCGGTCATCGGAGGGGATCTCGATCACCTGCAGCCCGCTCATCGTCGTGCTGGCCGGGTTCGTGCCGTGCGCCGAATCGGGGATCAGGATCTTGGTGCGGTTTGTCTCGCCGCGGTCCTCGTGATAGGCGCGGATGATCAGGATGCCGGTCAGCTCGCCGTGCGCGCCGGCGGCAGGCTGCAGGCTGACGCCGGCGAACCCGCCGATCTCCTGCAGCCAGTTCTGCAGCGAGTACATCAGCGCCAGGTTGCCCTGGGCCGTGTCCTCCGGCTGCAGCGGGTGGCTGAATGCGAAACCGGCCAGGCGGGCGGCATCCTCGTTCACCTTGGGGTTGTACTTCATCGTGCACGACCCGAGCGGGTAGAAGCCCAGGTCGACGCCGTAGTTGAGCTGCGAGAGACGGGTGAAGTGGCGGACGACATCGACTTCGGCGAGCTCGGGCAGCGGCAGGTCGGCGCGGACAAGACCCTCCGGCAGTTTCCGCCAGTGGGACGTCGGGCTCCGGCAGGGTCACCGCCACGCGCCCCGGTGAGGACAGTTCATAGATCAGGGGCTCAGTCATGGCTCAACTCCTGCAGTGCGTCGACGAAATCATCGATCTCCTCGCGGCTCAACATCTCGGTCACGGCCACGAGCATGTGATCCTGCAGCTCGGGATAGTCCTGCCCCAGATCGTACCCGCCGAGGATGTCGATATCCAGCAGGGCCTCGTTGATCTCGGCCACCGGCCGGGGGCATTTCACGACGAACTCGTGGAAGAAAGGCTTCGTGTTCCAGATGCTGTAGCCCTCAAGCGCGGCGATGCGCTCGGCGGCGTAGTGCGCCTTGTGGTAGCACAACTCGGCCACCTTGCGCAGGCCGGCCTTGCCCATCATCGAGCAGGTAGACAGCCGTGGCCAGCGCCATCAAGCCCTGGTTCGTGCAGATGTTGGAGGTCGCTTTATCGCGCCGGATGTGCTGTTCGCGCGGGGTGAGCGTGAGCACGTAGCCGCGCTTGCCGTCGACGTCGACGGTCTCGCCGACCAGCCGGCCGGCCATCTTGCGCACGTACTTCTCCTTGGTGGTGAAGATGCCGACGTAGGGGCCGCCGTAGGACAGGCGGGATCCCCAGCGGCTGTCCCTCGCCGACGACGATGTCCGCCCCGAACTCGCCGGGCGGACGCAGCATGCCCAGCGCGAGCGGATTGGCCACGACGCACAGCAGCGCGCCTGCATCGTGCGCCGCTTGCCCGAGGGCGGTGAAATCCTCCAGATTGCCCAGGAAATCGGGATATTGGACAGCGACCAGGGTCGTGTCCTCATCGATCAGCGCCATCAGATCTTGCACGCTGTTCTCGCACAGCTCGTCGCCGGTCAGCGTCAACCCCATGCCCTGGGTGTAGGTCCGGACCACCTGGCGGTAGTGGGGATGGACCGTGGGTGAGAGCACCACCTTGCTGCGCTTGCCGCGGTGGTGGTTGAGGGCCAGGATGACCGCCTCCGCCAGCGCCGTTGCGCCGTCGTAGTGGGAGGCGTTGGAGACCTCCATCCCGGTCAGCTGGCACATCAAGCTCTGGTACTCGAAGATGGCCTGCAGCGTGCCCTGTGAAATTTCGGGCTGGTAGGGCGTGTAGGCGGTGTAGAACTCGCTGCGGCGCAGGATGTGATCGACGACGGACGGGATGAAGTGGTGGTACGCGCCGGCGCCGAGGAAGCAGGAAGAATGCTTGACCTCCAGGTTCGCCTCAGATAGGGCCTGGAGCTCCTGCCATGACTTCCATTTCGGAAAGCGGCTCGGGCAGGTCCAGGTCAGGGAAGCGTACGCCGGCCGGAACAGCATCATACAGGTCATCAAGGGATTTCACGCCGATCGCCGCCAACATCTCCTTGCGGTCCTGGTCGGTGTGTGGGATATAAGCCATTATCCTTCACGCTCCTCGACATGCTTGACGTAGGCCGCCTGGTCCATGAGCGCGTCCAATTCGCCGGCATCCTTGATCTCGAACTTCACCAACCATGCCTCCCCGTATGGATCGCTGTTGACCAATTCGGGGGTTTCCACCAGCGCTTCGTTGATGGCGGTGATTGTCCCGCCGATGGGCATATAGACATCGGCCGCCGCCTTGACCGATTCGACAGCCGAGTGCGCCTCCCCCTTGGCCAGCGTGTCCCCAACGTCAACCGCGGCTTCGACGTAAACGATGTCTGAGAGCTGGTCCTGCGCGTAATCGGTGAGACCGGTCGTTGCCTGGCTGCCCTCCACCCTGACCCACTCATCGCTTTCGGTGTACTTCAAGTTTTCCGGAAACTGCATGACAACCTCCTCGTCCTTTCGCTTATCTCGGTGACGCGCAAAGGGCGCACACCCATGAGCAGGCGTGCGCCCTCTGTCGATTACCTGAGAGATTCATCCCAGACCGGGGATTTGCCCCTTCGGTGTCCGAAGACTTTCCAGAGATGCGGCCAGGACGGGTCCTTTTTACCTGAGAGTTTCACCATGCGCCTGCACAGGTACGCATGATTTGCCCCTTCGGTGTCCGCACATGCGAATCTCTTCCCGCCCTGTGCAAACTTACTGCCTCATTCTACGGGACGGATCGAGGACAAGTCAAGCCGACCCGAAAAAATGATGACATTCATCTATTCCATCCGGCTTGACCGCCTCGCGCAACCTGGTCTAGACTATGGTCAGGAACCGGTTTGGAAATCCGGGGGCAGCTTTCCCGCGACCCTGTTCCTGTTCATCCGAAGCCAAGCCGGCTGCCTTCTGACCCTCATTGAGCGGAGGCCCACGAGCCATGCCAGCCAGCGGCGCCTGCCTTCAACACATCCCTCACTTTTATCAGCGTGGTCTTAATCAATTGCTACCTGGATTCCAGAGCGGTTGCAGGATGCGATTTGTTCCCGATTCGTCCTTGTCCGTTACGCGGATGTTCAGGAATTGTCCGAGGCAGAGGAGGTGATGGACCGGCAAATACTCCGTGTTACGAGGTAACGATGTCGATGATCTCGCATTTTTGAGAGGAGAGAAGCGAGCAATGTTGAAGAAAGTTTTCGCACTATTCATCCTGGCCTCCGTCCTGCTGAGCGCGTGCGGCGGAGCCGCCGTCCCCACGATCAAGATCGGGATCAACGCCCCGATCACGGGTGATATTCCCAAGGTGGGTGAGGGCACCAAGTTTGCAGCCGAGATGTGGTTGGAGGATATCGGCGGCGAACTCACAGTCGGCGGAACCACATACCCCGTGGAACTCGTCATCGAAGACAACGAATCCAAGGGCGAATCGGCAGCCGCCGTTAACACCAAGCTCATCACGCAGGACGAGGTGCTGGTCATCGTCGGTCCACAATCATCAAAGCAGGCTGTCCCGGCAGGCGGCGTGGCCAACGACCTGGAAACGCCCATGATCAGCCCATGGTCCACCAACCCGGCCACGACCCTCGACCGGCCGTGGGTCTTCCGCACACCCTTCCTCGATCCCTTCCAGGGGCCGGTCGTCGCCAACTTCGTCAGCGAGGAGTTTGGCTTTACCAAGGCGGCAGTCCTGTATGACATCGCCAGCGACTACCCCAAGGGCCTGGCTGAGTTCTTCAAGACAGCCTGGGAGGACCTGCACGGCGCCGGCTCGGTCGTTGCCTATGAGAGCTTCACCACGGGCGACGCCGACTTCAGCGCGCAGCTGACAAACATCATCGACTCGGGCGCCGAGTTCCTCTTCACCCCCCAGTATTACAACGAAGTGGCGCTGATCGTCCAGCAGGCGCATGAGCTCGGTTTCAACCAGCCGATCGTCGGCAGCGACAGCTGGGGCTCGGCCGAGACCGTCAACCTGTGCGGCGAAGACTGCTACGGGCTCTTCTTCAGCACGCACTACGCCGCGGAAGGCGCTACCGGCGCCACCAAGGCCTTCATCGACGAGTACAACGCCAAGTACGGCTACGTGCCCGATGATGTTGGCGCGCTGACCTGGGACTCGCTGAACATCGTCAAGCAGGCGATCCAGGACTGCGGCACGATCACGGGCGACATCGCCGTCGGACCGGAAGTGCGTCCGTGATGCCATGGCCAACATCAAGGACTTCGCCGGCATTACCGGCAACATGACCTTCACCGAGGAAGGCGATCCGATCAAGTGCGCCGTCATCGTGCGCATCAGCGAAGAAGGGAAGTTCACCTTCTACAAGCAGGTATGCCCGTAAGCAGGTGACGTGATCACTCACAGCTAAACTCGTGGGGAAGCATCGAAGAGGGCGGGTCAATGAGACCTTCCTTGACCCGCCCTTTTTCAATGAGGAGGAGCGCCCTCTATGGAATTCTACTTTCAGCAACTGATCAACGCCCTCCAGTTGGGCAGTTTCTACGCCCTGATTGCGATCGGTTACTCAATGGTTTACGGCGTACTGCTGCTGTTCAACTTCGCGCACGGCGATGTCTTCATGGTCGGCGCCTACATCGGCTTCTTCGTGTCGACCGGCTTGCTGGCGCTGGACGTTGGTGGCTTGATCGGGCTGCCGCCCGGCGTGGCGCTAGGCCTGGTGCTGGTGCTGACGTTGATCATCTCCATGTTCCTGAACTCGCTGGTCGGGATGCTCGTCGAGCGCATCGGCTATCGCCCGCTGCGCGGTGCGCCGCGCGCCTCGGCCGCCATCACCGGCCTGATGATCGGCATCATCCTCGAGACCGGCAACCTGGCGATCCTGGGTCCCCAGCGTCTGTCTTTCCCGCAGTTAATCACATCAGCCACAATCAAGATTGCCGGCGTGAGCGTTACGAACAAGAAGATCTTGATCGTGTTTGTCTCGATCCTGCTCACGCTTGCGCTGCACCAGTTTGTTCGCCGCACAAAATGGGGCATGGCGATGCGCGCCATGGCCTATCGACTACGTCGTCGTCCCGCTGATGGGCATCTCGACCAATCACATTGCCCTGATGACCTTCGCCCTCGGTTCCGCGCTTGCTGCTGCTGCGGGGATCTTATACGGCATCGCCTATCCAGTGCTGGATCCCAACATGGGTATTCTCTTTGGATGGAAGGCTTTCGTAGCGGCGATCCTCGGTGGTCGCGGATCGATCGTCGGCGCCGGCCTGGCGGGGTTCCTGCTTGGATTTATTGAAATTTTCGTGGCCACCATCTTCCCCTCCACGATGCGCAACCTGATTGCCTTCGGCATCATCTTGATCATCCTCACCTTCCGGCCGCATGGCTTCTTCGGTGAACCCTACAGCGCCCAGCTGCGGCTGTAAAATCGCTTTCCAATGGGAGGACCCACAGAGATGAGGACACGGATATGGGCGTGACTGCTGAAATCGTCAAGACAAACGCGAGTCTCTGGTCGCGAGATGCGCGCATGGCTGCGGGCAACCTATGCCCCTGTGCCGCTGCTGGCCTGGCTCATCGCCGCTTTGCTCGCCGTCCTGCTGGAAACTTTCGTCGGGCTGCCATTGGCGCGCGCCCTCGGCCTGGGCAAGATCCCGGCTTTGTTTGGCGTGGTGCTTGCGCTGGATAAACCCGCCCTGATCCCCGGAGCGCTGGTGTACCTGCTGCTCATCTACATCCTGCCGCTGGCTATCGTCGCCCGGCTCCTGGCCAGCGTCGCCAACCGGATTGCAGCATGGCTGATGTCGTTTCCGACGGTCGTAACGGCCTTCGTCCATCTCGGCTTGCTCTACGCCAACCTGAGCCTGTGGGCTGAGCTCAGCGACTACCGCGACCTGGTTGCCCGCCTGGCGATGATCGCCATCATCCTCACCCTCAGCCTGAACGTCGTCAACGGCTACATGGGTGAATTCTCCTGCTCCCACCCGGGCTTCATGTCCCTTGGCGCCTACGTGGCTTCGGTCTTCACGATCGTGCTCTTCGTCGATGAAAACCGTTTTGGTGCCCCGCTCCTGCCGCCGGAATGGGGCCCGTTCATGTTCCCGGTCTCGCTGCTCCTGGGTGGCGTCGTGGCCGCGCTGGGTGCGCTGCTGGTGGCGATCCCCTCCTTCCGCACCCGCGGCGACTACCTGGCCATCATCTCGCTCGCCTTCATGTTCATCGTCAAGAGCCTGTTCGAGAACCTGGAGGTCTTTGGCGGGGCACGCGGGTTGAGCAACCAGCCCAACTACGCCAGTCTTCTGGTGGTCTTCGTCTGGACCATCCTCTCGATTTGGATCATCAACAATTTCGTCCGCTCCACGCTGGGTAAAGCCCTCAACGCCGTTCGAGATGGTGAGCTTGCCGCCGCCGCCATGACGGTGGATACCCGAAAAACCAAAATGATGGCTTTCCTCTTCGCCGCGTTCTGGGCGGGTGTGGCGGGCGGGCTGTTCGCACATGTGCTGCGCTATATCAACCCGGATAGCTTTGGCATCCGCAAGTTGGCCGAAGTGCTCGCCATGGTGTACTTCGGCGGCCTGAACTCGGTCACCGGATCGATCGTCGGCGCGGTTGGATTGAGCCTGATCAGCGAGGCGCTGCGCCCGCTGGATATATTCAAATGGATCATCATCCCCATCATGCTCATCCTGATCATGATTTACCGGCCGACCGGATTGATCGCCTTCACTGAATTCAACGTCGAAAGGCTGTTCCGACCCAAGGAAAAAGCCTCGGAAGGAGAGGAACATGCCGCTGCTTGAAGTCCATGATATGACCCACTTCTTCGGTGGGCTGCGCGCCGTGCACGACTACAACCTCGCCATCGAACCAGGTCAGATCCGCGGTCTGATCGGGCCAAATGGCGCTGGTAAAACCACGATCTTCAACCTTATCACGGGCATCTACCACCCGACGGAGGGCAGGATCCTGCTCCAAGGTGACGAGATCACGAGGCTCAGCCCTGACCAGATCGCGGACAACGGCCTGGGACGCACATTCCAGAATCTGCGTTTGTGGCGCTATCTCAGCGTGCTCGACCATGTGAAGATGGCACGCTACTCCAAGCTCACCTATGGGCTTATCGGGGCATTTTTTGGCACCGGCAAGCGGGTTAGAGAAGAGAAGGCCACCGATGAGTTGGCGATGGAACTGCTTGAGCTGGTCGGAATCCCCCACCTGGCCGATCAAATCGTGACCAACCTGCCCTACGGAGCCCAACGTCGGGTTGAGCTCGCCCGTGCGCTGGCTACCGAACCGAAAGTGCTCTTCCTCGATGAGCCCACGGCCGGCATGAACCCGGAGGAGCTGGTGCAGATGATGGAGATCATCCGCCGCGTACACGACGAGATCGACCTGGCCATCTTCCTGATCGAACACCGGATGAAGGTCGTCATGGACCTCTGCCAGGTCATCCAGACGCTCGTCTTCGGCGAGGTGATCGCCGAGGGAACCCCAGACGAGATTCGCAGCAACCCGGCGGTCATCGATGCCTACCTCGGCAAGGAGGTGATGGCCTGATGCTGCTCACCGTTGAAAACCTCGTCGGTCTCCTACGGAAACATCAAGGCCCTGCATGGGATCAGCTTCGAAGTCGATGAAGGTGAGATCGTATGCATCATCGGCGCCAACGGCGCCGGCAAGAGCACGACCCTGCGCGCCCTTTCACGCTTGATCCCGGCCTCGGCCGGATCCTCGATGCGCTTCGCCGGCCACGACCTGAGCGGCATGCCGGCCGACAAGGTTGTAACAGACCTGGGCATCTCGCATGTCCCCGAAGGGCGGCGATTATTCGACAACCTGACGGTCATGGAGAACCTGAAGCTGGCCACCTTCGCCCGCAAGGATAGCCCAGCCATCGCGGCACGACATGCGAGCGCGTGTTCTCCATCTTCCCCCGCCTGCAGGAACGCATCCAGCAAAAGGCGGGCACGCTCAGCGGCGGTGAACAGCAGATGCTCGCCGTTGGGCGGGCGATGATGAGCGCCCGGCGGATGATGCTGCTCGATGAACCCTCGATGGGCCTGGCGCCGCTCCTGATGATGGACGTCTTCGCCGCTTTGAAGGAAATCAACCAGGAAGGGACGACGATCCTGCTCGTCGAGCAGAACGCCCGCATGGCGCTCCAGTTTGCCCAACGTGGCTACGTGCTTGAAAGCGGGAACCTGGTCTTGCAGGGTCCTTCAAAGGAGCTCCTCGAGGATCCGCAGGTTAAGGAAGCCTATCTGGGCGGCTGAAACGCGATCCATGCTTGTCAAACGAGAAGAGCCCCGGCCGGGGCTCTTTGAATTTTCCAGGGAAGCTCCCGTGAACGCCCCCTACTCACTCCCCCCTGCCGTTCAATCGTCGGCTCGGACGCCCAATTCCGACAGCAAAGCGGCTAAAGCCTCCGGCTCAAAGTTGGAGAGCACCCGGCCCTCAATTTCAAACGTAGGCAGCACGAGGTCATCGTCGTTCCACGCGCGCACCTTGTCGCTGGCGCCTTCGACCCGGTAGACGTCGATCTCGGTGTACTTGAGCTTGTTCTCCGCAAGCCAGGTGCGTGCCTTGCGGCAGTCACCGCAGTACGCCGAGCAGTACATGACGATGCGCTCGCGGGGCTGCTCGGCCTCTGGTTCCTGCGCGCGCTCGGCCGGCAGCCTGCCAGGTGGCAGGATCGCCCGCACCTGCGCCAGGATTTCGTCGTTGTCGGGCTGGACGCCCGATTCGTACACCTGCTGGTAACGCAGCGCGCCCTCGTGGTCGACGGTGAAGATCGCCCGCTCGCTGTATCCAACGTCCCTCAAGACGCCGTATGAATTCGAGACCGCGCCATGCGGCCAAAAATCACTCAGGAGGGGAAAATGGATGCCGCCCAGATCCTTCGCCCAGGCGATGAGGGTCGGGAGCGGGTCGACGCTGATGCCCAGGACCTGGGCATTTAATCCTGCGTACTCGGCCTGGGTGGCCTCAAACGCCAGGATTTCGCTCTTTCAAACTGGCGTCCAGGCCTGGGGAAAGAAGGCCAGCACGACGCTCCCGCCGCGCAGTCGGCGCAGATCGACCGAGTGCCCCAGGTGGGAGGGCAGTTCGAACGTGGGGGCAGGCTGACCGATGGTTAAACTCATGTCATTATCTCCAAGTGGGATCCATCGCGGTTCGTTGGTAAACGAGCCAAGGTCAACGCTAGCTTGCATCCTCGTACACGCGTGGGACGCGAGCTGCGATCCCACTCGTGACCTCGTAGTTGATCGTACCCCAGCGCCGCCCCAGCTCTTCAGCGGAGATTGTCTCTCGTCCTGAGGACCCGAGGAGCACCACGACCTGGCCAGCTTCAACGTCACCTGCACCATCCAATCCAACCAGGATCTGGTCCATGGTAACACGCCCACGCACGGGACAACGCCGGCCATCGACGAGCACATCATTTCCCATCATCCGTCGGTATCCGTCGGCGTAGCCCACGGCTACAGTCCCAATGCGCTCCTGGCCGCGGGTATGGTAGGCATGACCATAACTCAGCCCGCGTCCAACCGGCAAAGTCTTTACCTGGGTCACCACGCTCTTCCAGCAAAGCGCTGGACGGAAGGCGTCAGGCAGCTTGACCTGCTCGCTCGGATGAAGGCCGTACATCGCCACACCGACCCGGACAGCGTCGTACCAGGTGGGTTCGAAGCGGATGGCAGCCGCTGAGTTGGCGGCATGCACCCAGAGCGGGCGCAGGTTCAAGCGCGTGAGCTGCCGCACGAACCCAGCGAAGATTTCGTTCTGGGCGAAGGTCGGCTCCCGATCGGATTCATCGGCGCGGGCGAAGTGGGTGTAGGCTCCCTGGAGTTCGACTTCTTCCAGGGAGGCAATGAACTGTGCAAGATCGAGCCCGACCTCAGGCTCCGCACCCAGCCGCCCCATCCCCGTATCGATGTTGAGATGCAGCTGCGCGCGCTCCCCGGCCTCCCTGGCCGCCGATGCGATCGCCGCAATTTGACCTTCTTCCCAGACGGTGAGCGAGACATGCTCCGCGATCATCCGGGACAGCTGTGCCGGGGGCGTCCAGCCCAGGATTAGCAGCGGGGCTTCGATCCCGGCCGCTCGCAGTTCGAGCGCCTCCCCTGCCCTGGCGACCGCCAACCAGCCTGCGCCGGCTTCCAGCGCTGCACGCGCCACCGGCACCGCCCCATGACCATACGCGTTGGCCTTGACCACGGCAAAGACCGCTCGCCCGGTATGACGCAGGATGGCAGCGATGTTGCCCCGAACTGCGTCGAGGTCAACTTCAGCCCAGGTCGCATGCGCCTGTGTTCTCTCCATCCGCTCCAGTATAAGAAGTCCCATCCTGGATGACAACCTTTCCGACCGGCGGGTATAATCGGCGGGCTGGGCGGGTTTGCAACACGCCGCGCCAGTTGCTATCCCTGGAGGTGGAGCTCCACCCATGTTTGACTGGACGCTGGAGGCGGTGGATGGAAGGGCGCGCGCCGGCCGCTTCAGCACGCCGCACGGTGTGCTCGAGACGCCCATCTTTGCGCCGGTCGGGACCCAGGCCACGGTCAAGGCGGTCACGCCCGAACAACTGCGCCAGGCGCGGGCGCAGCTGGTCCTGGCCAACACCTACCACCTCTACCTCCGTCCTGGCGCCGAGCTCGTGGCAGGGCTCGGCGGCCTGCATGACTTCATGGGTTGGGATGGTCCTATCCTGACCAACTCAGGGGGCTACCAGGTGTTCTCGCTTGCCAAGCGGCGTGAAATCGATGCGGATGGCGTGACCTTCCGTTCGCACCTGGACGGGAGCGAACACCGCTTCACGCCCGAATCAGCCATCGCCACCCAGGAACTGCTCGGCGCCGACATCATCATGGCCTTCGATGAATGCCCCGAACCGTATGACGAGACTTACAACCGCCAGGCGCTTGATCGCACCCACGCCTGGGCAGAGCGCTGCCTGCAGGCCAAGCAGCGCACCGATCAAGCGTTGTTCGGGATCGTCCAGGGGGGAGTCTTCCCCGACCTGCGGCGCGAATCAGCCCAATTCATCGGCAGCCTCGGGTTCCCGGGCAACGCCATCGGCGGGCTTTCCGTGGGCGAAAGCAAAGCCGAGATGTACGCCATGCTGGAAGTCGTCGACGCCGGGCTGCCCGAGAACCGGCCGCGTTACCTGATGGGGGTTGGGGCCCCGGAGGACCTGGTGCAGGGCGTGCTGCGCGGGGTCGACATCTTCGATTGCGTTCTGCCGACCCGCATGGCCCGCAACCACGCTGCCCTCACCCACGCGGGCAGGATGAACATGCAGAAAGCCTTATACCGGGAGGACGCGCGCCCGCTCGACCCGGATTGCAGCTGCTATACCTGCCGAACGTTCACCCGGGCTTACCTGCGCCACCTGTGCCTGGCGAAGGAGATGCTCGCCGGCACCCTGCTCTCCATCCACAACATTCACACCCTGATAAGCTTGATGGGGCAGCTGCGCGCATCCATCCTGGAGGGTAAGGCTGGGGATTTCAGTGCAGGATTCCTCGCGGCCTTTCAGGTTCACCGCCCGGAGGGCGCCTGACCATGTCCGTACCTCAAGCGCTTGTGCTCGGGATCGTCCAGGGCGCAACCGAATTCCTGCCCATCTCCTCCTCCGGCCACCTCGTCCTCGTCCCCTGGTTCCTCGGGTGGGACCTCGATCGCCAGGCGGCTTTCATCTTCGACATCCTGGTCCAGTGGGGGACGATCCTGGCCGTGGTCATTTACTTCCGGCGCGATTTGTTCGCCATCCTGCGCGCCTGGCTTCTCGGAATTTTCAGGCGCCAGCCGTTCAACGAACCTGCGGCGAAGCTGGGGTGGCTCCTCATCCTGGCCAGCGTACCTGCAGCCGTGCTTGGGCTCGGTCTGAAATCCATCGTGGAGAGCACCTTCGCACAGCCAGCAGCCGTATCTGGTTTCCTGCTCCTCACGGCTGTGCTGCTCCTGGCGAGCGAACGCCTGGGTCGCGCGGGGCGCAAGCTGGAGGCGCTCACTGCCGCAGATGCGCTGCTCATTGGGGTTGCCCAAGCCCTGGCATTATTTCCGGGCGTCTCGCGTTCCGGAGCGACGATGGCCGGGGGGATCACTCGCGGCCTGAACCGGACCGATGCCGCCCGGTTCTCGTTCTTAATGGCCGTGCCGGTAATGCTCGGAGCCGGGATCGTTGCGCTGCTCGACCTGGCCCAATCGGCCAGCGCGAGCACACAGCTCGCCCCGCTGGCGGTCGGGTTCGCCGCTGCGGCGCTGGTCGGCCTGGCCGCTATCCATTTCCTGCTCGGGTACATCAAGCGCCACCCGCTGACCATCTTCGCCCTGTACTGCCTCGTCCTCGGCTTGGGAGGCCTGCTGCGCCATGCGCTGGCTGGGTAAGCTCGGGCTGGGCGCCATGCTTGCCCTGGCCGCGCTGGTTGGCTGCAGCCCCCCGCCCCCGGCCACGCCCCCACCCGCCGCTACGTACATCGGGGTTGCCCCGGCATTCGCCGATCTCGCCTTCGCGTGGCTAGCAGGATTTGACGCGCAGGATCCGCTGCACGAGCTGACGCTGCTCATCATGCCCACGCAGGACGGGCTGGCTGGCGTCGAAGCGGGCGAGTTGGCCTTCATGATTACGAGCGTCGACCCACCCCCGGATTGGTTCGCCACGCCCCTCGCGAGGGAACCCCTGCTCGTGGCCGTCACACCGGGCGTCCTGCCAGTCGAGATCGACCAGGACGATTTGAATGCCATCTTCGCCGGCCGGGTTCAAGACTGGGCGGAACTTGGCGCGAGAGCCGGGCCCATCATGCCGGTTGTCTACCCTGCCGGAGACGAACTTCGCCAGTCCTTCGAAAGGGACGTCATGGGGAACAGCCGCATCACGAGCAATGCCCTGCTCGCCCCCGATCCGGCCGCCATGGCCGAACTGCTCATGAAGGAGCGGGGCGCGATCGGATTTCTGCCCGGGTCAACGCTCCCCTCCGGCTTGAAACTGCTCGAGCTTGCTGGGGTGGCGCCGTCCCGCCTGTCGGTCGAATCAGGCCGCTACCCCCTTTCGGTGACCATACTCGCCGTCGCCACCGCAGAACCGGCTGGCCTGGCGCGCGCGTGGCTTGGATGGATTCAAGCCCAACCCGATCGCCCGGGACCATAAGCATCCTCGTCCGGAAAGCCGGATCCCTACCCGCCACCCTGCGGATGCCGCCCGGCAGGGGTATAATCGGACCCGCCTCGCCAGAGACTTGCCGCCAAACCACCCGTTTCGATCCCGACGTGCAACGGTGAGCCCTTGCAGCATCTTCGCGTTATCGTACCTGGTTGCGAACGCAAGACAGCCATTCAAGGAGTCGTAGGGATGTTCGAACGTATCCGCACCAGCCAGTTTGCCACCGGGGGGAGGATCTTGAACAGCTGGGGCAACCGCCTCCAGATCCCGGAGATCCTTTCCCACCTGGGGCCTGCCTTCCTTGTCGGGCTTGGTGGCGGGCTCGGCGCCATCGTTTTCCGCTGGCTTATCGGGCTTTTCTCGCGGATATCCTTCACCTGGCTTCCCGAGGTAACGAAAGGGATGGGGGCGTTTTACCTCGTGCTGGCGCCTGCCGTAGGCGGCCTCATCGTCGGCCTGTTGATCACCAACTTCGCTCCGGAGGCGAAGGGGCACGGTGTCCCTGAAGTAATGGAGGCTGTCGCCCTGCGTGGAGGGCGCATCCGGCCCATCGTTGCGGTGATTAAATCGCTGGCTTCGGCGATCACGATCGGCTCGGGCGGATCGGTTGGCCGGGAAGGCCCGATCGTGCAAATTGGTTCGGCCCTCGGATCGACGCTCGGGCAAAAACTCAATTTCTCCGAGGAACGCATCCGTAACCTGGTGGCGTGCGGCGCCGCAGCCGGCATCTCGGCCACCTTCAACGCCCCGATTGCCGGCTTCATTTTTGCGCTGGAAGTCATCCTTGGTGATTTCGGCGTGCGCAACTTCAGCAGCGTTGCCATCGCCGCTGTGACAGCCGACATTATCGGGCGGATAAGCTTCGGTGACGCGCCTGCGTTTACGATCCCACCTTATGAGCTCGTCAGCCATTGGGAATATCTCATCTACCTGGGTCTTGGGATCCTGGCTGCGGTCGTAGCGGTGGTGTACGTAAAGGTCCTCTACGCTTCGGAAGACCTCTTTGACGATCGTGTAAAGCTGCCAGCGGCAATTAAGCCCGCGCTGGGGGGCCTGCTGCTCGGTCTCTTCACCCTCGCCTACCTGCGCATACCAGGGCTGCCCCCCACGGATATCCCCCAGGTCTACGGCGTGGGGTACGAGACCATCAACCTGGCGCTGCTTGGCAAGCTCACGCTGGCCGGGGCGTTCACGCTCATGGCAATGAAAGTGCTCGCCACGAGCATCACGATCGGCTCCGGGGGCTCGGGGGGTATCTTTGCACCATCCCTATTCATCGGCGCGACGCTCGGAGCCGGGGTCGGCGCAGCAGCAAGCCAGTGGCTCCCCGGGGTCACGGCGCCCCTCGGGGCGTACGCCCTGGTCGGAATGGGAGCCGTCTTTGCTGGCGCCGCCCACGCCCCGATCACCTCGATCTTGATCCTGTTCGAGCTTACCGACGATTACCGCATCATCCTGCCCTTGATCCTGGCCGCCGGCGTGGCGACCATCCTCTCGCACCAATGGCTGCGCGGGGAAAGCATCTACACCCTCAAGCTCAGCCGGCGCGGGGTGCGGCTGCGTTCGGGCCGGGTGAGCGACATCATGGATACGGTCGCAGTCCACGAGGTCATGTCTTCCAACACCAACGGGGTTCCGGCCGACCTGCCCGTGTCGAGGCTCACCGATCTTTTCCTGCAGCATAACGCTCACGCCTTTCCGATCCTGGGCGAAGGCAACCAGCTCATGGGGATGGTCTCCCTGGCCGACTACCGCCGGGCTTCACAGGGGAACCGCCCGCTCAAAGAGCTTAAGGCGATCGACATCGCGACCTTGAAACCCATGGTCGTCTACCCGGACGAGAGCCTGCGAGTCGCCCTGCGGCGAATGGCGCCCGGGGACCTGTCGCGTCTGCCGGTCCTGGACCGCCGCCATCCGGGCCGGGTGGTGGGCGTCATCCGGCGCAACGACATCATCCGTGCATACGACCGGGCCAGCCTGCCCAAGGACGAAAAGGTGCTGGAGGGGCTGCCCTCCCCGCCGGGGTCCGAGGTGGTCGAGTTCTTGATCGCTGAAGCCTCGAGCAGCGCGGGGGTGGACCTGGCCCATCTTCCACTGCCGCGGGAATGTGTCGTCGTGAGCGTGGTGCGGAACGGCAGCATCATCATCCCCCACGGGGATACAACCCTGCACCCGGGAGACCAGGTGACGATCCTGCTTGGAGGGTGCTCGATTAAGACTTGCAGCCATTCTTCCAGGCAAACCCGGAGGGCGTCCCGGGGACTTCAGAGGCTGATTCGAGCTAGGTCAGGAATGGGTTGGTGGCTCGTTCAGCTCCGACCGTGGTGTCGGGGCCGTGCCCGGGGAACAGGCGGGTAGCATCGGGCAGGGTCAGGATTTCGGTCCGAATACTGCTGAGCAGGGTGTTCCAATTCCCCCCCGGTAGGTCGGTGCGCCCCACGCTGCCCTGGAAGATGACGTCACCGCAGAAGACCGCCCCCAGTTCGTGGCTGACGAAAACGACATGGCCCGGCGTATGGCCCGGCGTGAAACGCACCTCGAAGGAAGCGCTGCCCAGGTTTAGGTGCATGCCATGCTCCAGGTCGATCGTTGGCTCGGGTCCCGGATCAAAACTCGGCAATCCGAAATAGGACGCCCCACCATGCGCCCGCCACAGTGGTTGGTCCAACGCGTGCAGGGCAACCGGCACCGGCACATCGTACGCGTCGGCAACGCCCCCTGCTCCACCAAAATGATCGAAATGTGCGTGGCTGAGCCAGATGGAGCCGATCCGCCAGCCCCGCGCCTCGGCGGCAGCGGCGATCTGGTCGCCATCCCAGGCCGGGTCGATGACAACCGCCTCGCCCGTCTCACCATCTCCGAGCAGGTACGCGTTGGTCAGCGCCATGCCCAATTCAAAGCGGACGACCTCTAGCTGTCCTAGCTTGAAACCATCACCTGTCACACACCACCTCCTGCGTGGCTAGCACTTCCAACGCGCCCATTCTACCCGTCTTCGACCCTGGCTGGCCTGGGGAGGACCCTGAAGTGCTTCACCTGAAACTTGGCCTGTACGCCCGCCCAAGCTATAGTACGCCCTGCCGGGGTTGCCTTATCAAACGCTCTGCTGACCGGAAGCATCCCTGAAGGTGGAGGATCCAATGCGCAGCTACCCCCCTGAGCCGTTCCGCATCAAGACCATCGAGCATATCCAACGCATAGGCCCTGAACAACGCCGGGCCGCCCTGATGGCATGCGGCTACAACATCTTCGGGCTGCGGGCGGAGGAAGTCTACATCGACCTGCTCACCGATTCAGGAACCGGGGCGATGAGCGACCGCCAGTGGGGCGCCATGATGCACGGAGACGAATCCTACGCCGGGGCTCGCTCATACTTCAACCTCAAGCAAGCGATGGACTCCATCTTCGGCTTCAAGCATTTCGTACCCACACACCAGGGGCGCGCGGCGGAAAACATCCTCGAGCGCGCTGCTCGTGAAACCCGGGCTTAGCGTTCCTTCCAATACCCACTTCGACACCACCGAAGCCAACATCCGGGCTCGCGGCGGCAAGCCGGTTAACCTGGTCATCGAGCAGGCTGCGGATCCAGGACTGGACCACCCGTTTAAGGGCAACATGGACATCGCCGCGCTCAGGGCCTTCATTGAAGCCACCGGCGCCGAAAACATCCCGCTGGGCATGATCACCATCACGAACAACGCCACCGGCGGCCAGCCCGTCTCGCTCGAGAACATCCGCCAGGCCAGTGAGGTCTACCGCGAGTTCGGGATCCCGTTTTTCATCGACGCGTGCCGCTACGCCGAAAACGCCTACTTCATCAAGCTGCGTGAACCAGGTTACGCCGACAAGTCGACGCTCGAAATCGCCCAGGAGATCTTTGCCCTGGCGGATGGTGCCACGATGAGCGCCAAGAAGGATGCGCTCGTGAACATCGGCGGGTTCCTGGCGATGAACGATGATGAACTGTTCGTCCACACCCGCAATGAACTCATCTTAAGGGAAGGCTTCCCAACGTATGGAGGGCTCGCCGGCCGCGACCTGGATGCGATCGCCGTCGGCTTGTGGGAGGGGCTGCAGGAGGACTACCTGGCATACCGCCTGGGTCAAACCGCTTACCTGGCCGAGGGCCTGGAGGCTGCCGGTGCCCCGATCGTCAAACCACCCGGCGGTCATGCCGTGTACATCGACGCGGGTGCCTTCCTGCCCCACATCCCGCGCGAGCAATTCCCCGGGCAGTCGCTGGCGGTCGAACTGTACCTGGAAGGCGGGGTGCGGGTGGTGGAAATCGGATCGGTGGCATTCGGCCATACGGACCCTGAGACGGGGGAAACGACCCACCCGCTGTTAGAGCTTGTCCGGCTGGCCATCCCGCGCAGGATGTATACCCAGGCGCACATGGACCACGTGATTGCGGCGATGGGACGGATTGCCCAACGGGCGGGCAGCCTGCGCGGGTACCGCATCGTGGAGGCGCCCGAACTGCTCCGGCACTTCACCGCTCGCTTTGAACCGATTGACTGAACAAACCTGAGGCAACGAAAAAAAGAGCCAGCCGGACGAACCCGGCTGGCTCTTTCTCGTCGCAAACGTCTATGGAAAGGTGTACGTCCCCCAATCAAAGGTCATGCCGGTGATCGTCCGCCCGGTGACCTTAAGATACCCGTACTTGCCGTCACTCGTCTGGTAGCAGTAGACGCCATTTTTCAAATCGACATCGGCTGTGTTCAGCGCCTCGCCCTGGCATGTGGCCCCGGAGGGGATGTCTCCGCCGTGGTACCCGAAGGCAGCACCGTGACCTGGATCGAGGATGGTCACCAGTTTCAGGGTTGGCGGGAAACCGCTCATCGTCATGCTGGCATCGTATTGGAAATCCGCCGCCGGGTTGCCGCACGAGCTCACTGCACCGGCGTCAAGGTCGAAGCAGAAGCCATCGGCGAGCGACTGGCCCGTCCCGCTGGAGACGTAGAGCGGGAACACGGGCTGCAGCGGGAGCAGCGGCAGGATCGTGATGCCGGGTTCGATGACCTCGATCTCGACCCAGAACGCGACGTTGGCGTTCGCGCCGAGCCCGAACAAGGCGCCATCGCCGTTGCGCAGCAACCAGTACCCCTTATACCCGCCCTCGGCAGCGGGGGCGACGAGGTCGACGGAGAGGTCCATCGTCTGCCCCGGGCTGATCACGCCGGAGAGCGCCTTCTCCCCTGGCCCGCTCATCGCGTCCCCGTGGCTGTAGACCAGGTCGTAGGACGACGTCCATGTGCAGGAGCCGGCATTGCGCAGCCGCCAGGTCTTGGTGAAATGCTCATCCGGGTCAAAATCGGAACCGTCGGGGACGGTCACATCTGAAACGAACTCCACCCGGTCGCTGCAGCCCGTCTCAACGGGAGTCGAGGCCGTTGCCGTGGGCGTCGGTGTCAGGGTGGGAACCAGGGTAGGTTCATCGGCCGGCGGGGGCACCTGCTCCTCCTGCGAGGCGGCGATATCTTGCTGCGCGGCATCCTGGGTAGCCCGCAGCGCGGCCTCGACTTCCTGTGCGATCTGGACCTGCTCTTCGATCGCGGATTGGGCGTCCTGGCTCAAGCCAGGCAGGCTGCAGGCCAGGCTGGCCAAACCCATCATCAGTACCGGCAGGAGGACGCTGAGCTTCTTCTTGGACATTATCTTCACTCCTTGAATGCTTGGTTTGGCCCTGTAACGGGCATGCAAGCCGGTTTGTGACAAATTATACGGACTCGAGCAGATCGGGGAAACCACCCGTTGGTACGACTTCGTCCGAGAGCATGGGGACAGCCTCTGTCCACGGGCAGCGGATCGTAAGGACACGGCGGCGCACCCCTCCCGGAGAGGACTCCCCATCGGATCGGACGGTATCGTCCGTGGGATTAGCATTTGTAGGGGCGGGGTTACCCCGCCCCTACCCGAGCCGGACGAATCGCGTAGGGGCACGGCGGCGCGCCCCCTCCAGGAGAGGTGTACGCGTCGGATCAGACGATATCATCCGTGGGATTAGCATTTGTAGGGGCGACCGGCCGGTCGCCCCTACGGAGGGAGCTCCACTTCTGGTCAATCGGTTTCATCAGAGTTGTCGCAATTCACCCCGCCCCTACCCGAGCCGGCTGAATTGCGTTGGGGCACGGCGGCGCGCCCCCTCCAGGAGAGTTGTACGCGTCGGATCGGACGGTATCGTCTGCGGGATGAGCATTTGTAGGGGCGACCGGCCGGTCGCCCCTACGGAGGGAGCTCCACTTCTGGTCAATCGGTTTCATTGGTGTGGGTTGCAATTCGTAGGGGCGGGGTAACCCCGCCCCTAGCCATCCCGGACGTATCGCGCAGGGGCACGGCACCGCCGTGCCGCTGCAGGAGAGGTACTCCCCGTCGGATCGGACGATTTCATCTGTGGGATTAGCATTTGTAGGGGCGACCGGCCGGTCGCCCCTACGCAGGGAACTGCAATTCGGATCCCACAGTTTCATTGGTGTGGGTCGCAATTCGTAGGGGCGGGGTTACCCCGCCCCTACCCATGCCGTACCCATCGCGTAGGGGTACGGCGGCGGCGCACCCCTGCAGAAGAGGTGCTACCCGTCGGATCGGACGGTATCGTCTGCGGGATGAGCATTTGTAGGGGCGACCGGCCGGTCGCCCCTACGGAGGGAGTTCCGCTTCTGGTCGATCGGTTTCATCTGAGTTGTCGCGTTTCACCCCGCCCCTACCCGAGCCGGACGAATCGCGTAGGGGCACGGCGGCGCCGTGCCCCTACGATGTAAGATCGGAGTAGACCGCCCGATCAGAAGCGGCAGGTCGCTTGCCTAGTTGAAGAACTGCCAGGCCCAACCGAAGTTCACGCTTGCTGCGTTCTCCCCCGGATCCAGGTCGACCGTCTGGCGTTCGCCTCCCGAGCCCCGGATCGGGTACGTCGGGCCACCCGGGATGAGGATGCTGTCATTGCCATCACCCAGAGGGTTGTAGGACACACAATAGATCCCGGCCGCCAAACCGTTGAAACTGTAAGCACCATTGGCATTGGTCACAGCCGTAGCCAGCCCTGTCGAAGGACAGGCGCCTGCCCCAAGGCGCATCGTCACGCCCGCCCACCCGGTCTCGAAGCCGTCCTTAACCTGGTTCGGTCCGAAGTCGCCCGGTCCAGGTCCATACTGCACGCAGCCCTGGCCAAGCACGACAGGTGCACCACCCTCACCCCCGGTAAATTCACAAATCTCATGCCACAGGATGCCGCTGATCGAACCCAGCGCCGGCGTGGGCGTGGGCGGCGAAGCCAAAACCGGTAGATCGGCCGCGTTGAAGCTGTAGCTGAGGAGCGAAGCCGAAATCCAGCACGGATTCGCCTTATCCTGCAGTTGAACCTTGAACCACGATGAATTAGCCAATCTGCCCAGGGCCATCGCGGTCTCGCCGGTCAGCAAAAAGCCATATTGGTTGAATATCATCAGCGGGCCTGTCCGGCAGTTGGCGTTCACCTTCGCTGTGACCGTAAAGTTTTCGACCGTCACAAGCGGTGGTACGGGCGAGGCAAGCTGCACGCTTTCCTTGGGCGTGTCCGTGGGTGAGAGACCGACATCAGGCAAAGCCGCCGATGGCGCGGTCACGACCTGGGGAGACTTTTCAGTTTCTGGCGGCCCTGGCGGGGGATGCGTGGGCGTCGCGGTTGGCGCGGGCAGCGGCGCGTTGCAAGCTGCGAGCAGCAGGACCAGGAACATCCCGAGCAGGTAGCGTTTACGTTTGTGCGACATATCTCATCCTCCACTCAAGTTGCGCTCAATCGGAAGGCTCCCGGCAGGAACCCGATATACCAGTCGACATGCAAGGGTTTTACGGCGCTCTGCGCCTCGTTACCGGCGTGATCGCGGGCGCGCGCGTAGTACTCACCATCGCCCGCCGTGTACGGCCCACCGAGGAAGGTACAGCTGGTGGCGTTTGGACAAGTTTTGACAAGCTTGGGCACCGATTTACCCGGTCCCTTGACGTAGATTTCAATCATCACAACGCCGCCCTCATCGCTGGCGGAGGCGGTGAAGGTAATTGGATCGCGGGTATTCGGTCCGCCTGGGCTGTGGCTGATGCTGACTGCTGGCGGCTGCACATCTGCCGGGGTGGGCGTGGGCGGCGGTGCGACCACCGGCACGCCGCTGAAATCTCCCAACCGCTCGACCAGGCTGTCCCAAATCCAGCACGCGCCGGGACCATCCTGCCGCTCGACCCACCACCAGCTGGAATCGGCCAACCGCCCGTTTACCGGCGCCATCTGGCCCTCAAGCAGATATCCCCTGACATCGAAAACTGGGGCTGGACCGCTGCGGCAGTTGGCGTTCATCAAAGCTTTCACGAAGGGAGGCCCCAGCTCGACCGCGGTCGGGGTCGTTGGCGTCGGGCTCGCCGAGATGGCCGGGGGCGGCGCGAGTGCAGGCAAACCTGCCGCCTCTGTGGCCTCGCTGTCGGGAGTGGGCGGCGTGAGCGCCAGGGCGGCTGCGACGGTCGCCTCTACCGGGTCCGGATGTGCGGGATCAAGCTCCGGTGCGAACAGCCCAAGTGCGTACGCACCCGCTGCGAGCAGCAAGCCGCCCGCCAGGATGCCCAGCGCCCCGCCAGCCAGCGTCTTTGCACCCCAGCCGCCGATCCAGCTTCCGCCCCCGGACCCTGCGCCTGCCCCGCTTCCCGGGCCCAGCGCAGCCGCATCCGGGTTCGGCAGGCTAACCTGCTGCAGGACGCTCTCCGTCCAGCCGGGGGTGGGCAGGATTGGGACCAGGCCCGCGACCAGGGCCGCCACCTTTTTCAAATCACGCTCGGTTTCCTTGCAGTGTTCGCAGTCACGGATGTGCTGCTTTACGGCCCTCCGCTCAGCGGTGCCCAGCTCACCATCCAGCGCGGCGGAGATGAGATCGTCGAGCTCCCGGCACGCGGCGGCACCGCTGGCGGCAAGCATGCGCAGGCCATGCGCCTGGCGGAATTTCAAGCGCCCGCGATGCACGAGCTGGCGGGCATTGTCGTAAGTCACTTCCATCGCACGGGCGACTTCGTCATAGGAAAGTTCGTTGATCTCACGTAGGACCAGAGCCTGGCGGAAGGTGGTCGGGAGCAGCGCCAGGGTGGCCTGCACGTCGCTGCGGTCTTGATCGCGTTGGACGCGCTTCTCAGCCGGCCGGCGGGTGGAGGGTGGGCCGCTCATCTCTTCCGGCTCCTCGACATCCACGAAGCGCTTCGTGCCGCGCAGGTGGTCGACGGCGAGGTTGCCAGCGATCCGGTATACCCACGATTTGAAATCCCAGGGAGGGCCAAGCTGATCGATGCGCTGATGGGCACGGATGAAGGCATCCTGGGTCACATCCTCGGCAACCTGACGATCACTGACCGTGCGGTAGACGTAATTAAGCACCGGTTGGTGGAGCATCCCGAAAAGTTGGGCAAAGGCCTCACCATCTCCAGCCTGGGCTCGCTGGACGAGTGCTCTCATCTCTTCGTCAGGACGTTTGCTATCCAATGTCGTTTCACACTCACAACGGTCGACGGGGGCGGGTTGTGACAGGCCAGGAGCGGCTTCTCCGGCCAGACTATAGCATGAATGGGGTGCCAGGCGGTATCCTATGGTATCCTGTCCTTGTTTTTCTAAAATATCGCTGCCAGGTCCATCCACCTATGCCAAAACGCACGCCATGACGACAGCCGAGTTCGTGTTCCAGGGCCGTTTCATACCCGACCGCAGCTCGGCCGTGCGCTGGATCCTTTCCTACGTAAGCCACTACTGGTACCTGGTCGGCGTGACGTTGGTGGGCGCCTTTGGCAACGCAGCCCTGGCGGCACTCGTGCCTGTGCTCGTCGGGTCCGCCTTCCAGGCCATCCTGGCCGATCCCCCTCAACTCGATCAACTGGTTACGCTTTCCATCTGGATCCTGGTCTCGCAATTCGTGCGCGGCGCGCTCCAGCTTGGCCGGAATTTTGGCGCCGAACTGATCGGGCAGCGGCTCGAGCGCGACATCCGCGATGAGCTCTATGTCAGCTTGATCGGCAAGAGCATGACCTTCCACAACCTGCAGCCCGTCGGTGATACGATGGCCCGGGCGACGAACGATGTGCGCGAGATCAACCTGATGTTCAATCCGGGCTTCAACCTGGTCATCGGGTCTGCCAATTTCCTGATCATGCCCTTGTTCTTCGCGCCCCGCTACCATCCCAGCTTGATCCTCGTGCCGCTGCTCTTCATCATCGGCTATGTCCTTTCCCTGTACCAATACCTGCGTGAGCTGCGTCCTATCTCGGACAGCGTGCGCAAGGCGTTCGGGGGCATGAATTCTCACCTGGCTGAAGCGCTGGACGGGATCGAGATCGTCAAAGGCGCGGCCCAAGAGGGCGCGGAGGTCGAGCGCTTCACGGCCAACGCCCGCTCGTTCCGCAACGCTTTCGTCCGCCAGGGCGACGTGGAAGCCCGCTTCGTGCCGCTGCTCCTGATGGGCCTGGCGGAGGCCGGCGCATTCCTGCATGCCACGCTGCTCTACCGGGCTGGCCTGATCCAGATTGGGGACGTGGTCGCCTTCGTCGGCTTGATCCAGCTGTTCGGGTTCCCGGTGTTTGCCTCGCTCTTCGCCTATTCACAGGTCTCGCTTGGTTTCGCCAGCGCCCGCCGCATCCTGGAGTTGATCGAGCGCAAGACCGAACTCGACCACAACCCGCGTGGGAAATCCGGCCTGATCGAAGGCCGGATAGAATTTCGCGACGTGACCTTCGGCTATGTCGAGGGCGAGAGCAACCTGCATGAGATCAGCCTGTCCATCCAGCCGGGGCAGACCGTTGCGGTGGTCGGCCAAACCGGGACAGGGAAGACGACGCTCGCCAAGCTCATCAACCGCACCTACGACGTGCAATCTGGCCAGGTCCTCATCGATGGAGTCGATGTGCGCGAGTGGAACCTGGATGATTTGCGCCGGCAGATTTCGATCATCGAACAGGATGTCTTCCTCTTCTCCCGCAGCATCGCCGAAAACATCTCCTTCGGCAGACCCGCCGCGACCCGGGAAGAGATCGAGCAGGCGGCACGGGCGGCGCAAGCGCATGAGTTCATCCTCGAATTCCAGGATGGGTACGAGACCGTGATTGGCGAACGCGGCGTTACGCTCTCCGGCGGGCAGCGACAGCGCCTGGCCCTGGCCCGGGCTTTTCTGACCGACCCGCGCATCCTCATCCTGGATGATTCGACCTCCTCCATCGACAGCGCCACCGAAGACCAAATCCAGCGCGCCATCTTCCGGGCTGCCCGCGGCCGTACGACCCTCATCATCACCCACCGCCTGTCCCAGATCCGCTGGGCGGACCAGATCCTCGTCCTGCGCCAGGGCCGGGTAGCGGCGCTGGGCACGCACGAAGAGCTGATGAGCGCCTCCCCGGCATACCGGCGCATCTTCACCCGCTACGAGGGTGGGTAAGCGATGGGATTCTTCTCGGGCCTGAACGCCGAATCCTACGACCGCACCTACCGGGACCGCGACCTGCTGAAGCGCATGCTGGTGTACTTCAAGCCTTACCGGGCGCGCCTGGCCTGGGCGCTGCTTGGCATCCTGATCATCGCCGCCGCCGGCGCACTTTCGCCCATCCTCGTCAGCCGCAGCGTGGACATCATGGCCGCGCATGAATCGACCGCGCTCATGCTGGTTTTCGCCGCAGCGCTCTTCGCCACCGGGGTGCTGGTCTGGGGAGCGAACTGGATCCGGCGGCGCCTGATCACACGCGCCGTCGCCGACGTGATGCTCTCGCTGCGCCAGGACGCGTTCAGCGCCTCCGCAGCACACGACCTCTCCTTTTACGATGAGATCGCCTCCGGGCGCGTCGTCAGCCGCATCACCTCCGATACGCAGGAGTTCGCCCAGGTCGTCGTGCTCGTCACCGACCTCTTCAGCCAGCTGACCCAGGCGCTGATCCTGTTCGTCATCCTGATCCGGATCGACCTCAGCCTCACCTTATGGCTCTTTGCCATGCTGCCGGTCATCTTCCTCGTAGCGGTCAGCTTCCGGCGCCTGGCGCGCACGGTCACCCGGCGCGGTTTCCGGGCGATGGCCAACGTCAACGCCTCGATCAAGGAGGCGGTGACAGGCATCGCCGTCGCCAAGAACTTCCGGCAGGAAGGGCGCATCTACGCGGAATTCTCCGAGGTCAACGTCAAGTCCTACCAGACCAACATCCGGCGCGGGTTCGTGCTGGCCATGGTCTTCCCCACGCTCAACGCGCTGGGCGGAGCCGGCACGGCCTTGATCGTCTACATGGGCGGGATGAGCGCGGCCCAGGGCATCGTCAGCGCCGGCGCCTGGTACCTCTTCATTCAGAGCCTGGATCGCTTCTGGTTCCCGGTCTTGAACCTGTCGGCGTTCTGGACGAATGTGCAGAACGGCCTGTCGGCCGCTGAGCGCGTCTTCGCGCTGATCGATGCCGAATCGGCGGTGAAGCAGTCCAGCTCGCTGCCTGTGCCGCAGCTGCGGGGTGAAGTCGAGTTCGTCGGGCTCTCCTTCCAGTACAAGACCGGCGAGCCGGTGCTGGAAGACTTCTCCCTGCACATCGAGCCCGGTGAGAACCTGGCGCTGGTCGGTCACACCGGCGCCGGCAAAACTTCGATCGTGAAGTTGATCTCACGCTTCTATGAATTCCAGGGTGGGCAGCTGCTGGTCGATGGGATGGACATCCGCACCCTGGACCTGAACCAGTACCGGCGGCAGCTGGGCATCGTCTCCCAGTCTCCCTTCCTCTTTTCAGGGACCGTGGCGGACAACATCCGCTACGCCAAGCCGGAGGCCAGCGAAGCCGAGATCGAAAGCCTCGCCCGGCGCATCGGCGAGGGGGAGTGGTACGAAACGCTGCCCGAGGGCTTATCGACCGAAGTCGGCGAGCGCGGCAACCGGCTTTCCATGGGCTTGCGCCAGATGGTCTCGCTGATGCGCGTGCTGATCCAGCAGCCGGCCATATTCATCCTCGATGAAGCCACGGCCAGCATCGATCCCTTCACCGAAGCCCAGATCCAGGAGGCGCTGGCCCTGATCCTGCGCGACAGCACCTCGATCCTGATCGCCCACCGCCTTTCAACGGTGCGCGCCAGCGACCGCATCATCGTCCTCGAGCGCGGCCGCATCATCGAGCAGGGGAATCACGTCAACCTGATGGCCGGCGGCGGACACTACGCGGAACTGTACAACACGTACTTCCGCCACCAATCGCTCGAGTACGTGGAAAACCTTCCCCAAGCCCTGCGGGACGACGATCCCCGGGTCTGATCACCTGGCACGCACAAGCGCTCGAATGGGTCGAACCGCAGCAGCTGGCGGCTTGGGCCTACCCGCCCGGTTCAACCACTCATCTACCGTGGGGGTTCTATGGGATGAGCAGGAGCAGGTCGTGGAGCAGGGCCAGGAGGGAAAGGGGGGCAATAATCCAGGCCGCGAGTCGGGCGGCCGGCCTGTCGCGCAGCAGGAGCCAGGCTCCGAACGCCAGGACACTTGGAGATCAACGCCAGGTCCCACCTCCCGAAGACGTCCAGCAGGACATCACCAAAACGCAGGAAGCTGGTCAAGTAGATCGCCAGGGTCATGTTGACCAGCTGAGCCGCGATCGCCAGGTAGATCAGCCTGTATTGCCCGGGTTGCCCCCCGCTGCCGCGCAGCCCAGGGCAGCACGTCCTCACCCAGCGTCCGGACGATCGCTCGCCCACTGCTGACCAGGCTGGAGGCCGCAGGCCTGCGCGTCGTAGCCGGTGATGAAAATGAAAAGCGGTGCATGGGAAATCCTTCATCTCCATGGCAACCGCTTGTCAGCCTGCGGGGCTTGTGATGCCCGCCCCGCATCCTGCCTTCGTTCTCGCCTTCATCCTAAGGCAATTTTCATGCCAGCGACATTTCAAACAGCTTACATCACTTCACGCACGCGCCATGAGCCCTCAGTCGAGCTCGCGCAGCGTGAGCATGGCCGCGGCGAGCAAGACCAGCCCGTATGCCGGCAAACTCGCCAGCATGCTCCATTTTTCCAGCAGCCCGCCGCCCACGATCAGGACCTGCAGCACCTCGTTGGCATAAAACAGCGGCGAGAGGTAGCTGAGCACCTGGACCCAGCCCGGGAGCTGGTCGAAGGGGATGAGCACGCCCGAGACGATCATCGAGATCAAGATCAAGGGGAAGAACGGGAGCACCTGCCCCACCGTGCGGCAGAAATTGGAGACCAGCAACCCAAGCACAAGGCTGATCGTCGCCAACAGCCACATGATGAAGTAGATGGAAGCGAACTGGCCGAGGGAGTACTCGAGGGTGAACAGCAGGCTCAGCTCGAGCAGGATGAGCAGGCTCTGCAGCGTGGCCAGGACCGAGTACGCGATCAGGTATCCGCCGATGATCTCGAGCCGGCCGTAGCCGCTGACGAACATCCGATCGAGTGTCCCCTGCGTGCGTTCCTCCACGAGCACGATGGCGGTGACGAGGAAGGTGATGAAATGGACCAGGAACCCTCCGTACGGGATGACGTAGCGGCTGGCGTCGAAGAAGGGGCTGGCCAGTGCGTCGAACAGGATCTTGATGAAGTAGATGATGATCAGCGGGAAGATGAGAGAAAGCGCGATCTGGCGCCGGTCGCGTTGAAGCTGGTTGAGCACCCTGCCGCTCACCGCCCGCATGCGTTGGAGTGAGTCGCTCATTTAAGACATCCTTTCCCTGGCCGGCACCCTGCCGGCGGATGAGATCCAGGATGACCTGTTCGAGCGTGGCTTCCTCGACCTGGATGCGGCTGACGCCCTCATCCAGGCCGTAACGCTGCAGCAGGATGGGCAGCTCGGCCGGGTAGTTGACTGCCTGCAGGTGCTCCACCTCACCCGCCCGCTCGATCGTGATCCGCGCCTGGCCCCGCCAGAGCAGCTGGCGCGGGTCATCCTCAGCCAGCACCAATCCCTGCTGCAGCACCGCCAGGCGGTCGCAATACAGGGCCTCATCCATCTGGTGCGTGCTGACGAGCAGGGTGACCCCCTGGGCGGCCAGCTCCTTGAAGTGCAGCCAAAAGGTCTCCCGCAGCTGCGGGTCGATCCCGGAGGTCGGCTCGTCGAGGAACAGGATCTGGGGCTGGTTCACCAGCGCGCACGCCAGCGAGACGCGCTGCTTCATCCCGCCTGAAAGCTTGTGGAGCGGGTCATGTGCCCGTGCGCTCAAGCCTACAAAGGCGATCGTCTCATCCGTGAGGCGCTTGAGTTCAGGCGTCTTGTGGGCCAAACCGAAGAAGCGGATGTTCTCACGCGCCGAGAGGTCGTCATAGAGCGCCGGCGTCTGGGGCATGTATCCGATGTGCGCACGCAGCCGGCGTTTTTCCTGGACCGGATCCATCCCCAGGACCGAAATGCTGCCGGCGGTGGCCCTGGTCGAACCGATGAGCGACCGGATCAGGGTCGTCTTGCCGGCGCCGTTCGGACCGAGCAGACCATAAATCTGACCACGCGCGATGTTCAGGTCTACGCCGCGCAGCGCCTGGATCGCCCCGTAGTCTTTCCTCAATCCCGCAACCGAGACTGCAGCACCATCATCCATTCCCAGCCTCCCTGCCCTCGACAATATAGCTTCCTAATAGCGATCGGCACCCTTACCGCCTGAACCTGCTCATCAGGCCTGATCGCATGCCAGGGTATTGTACGCCTGCGCCGGGACCCCTGCACTCGACGCGACAACCGGATCAAGGGGATGACGATCAGCGGCTGCTCGCGTATACTGGTCTTATTCCAGACAGGATTGGTGGCATTGGTTACTTACGAACTGGGCTTGAATCTGACTCCCGAAGACTTCATCGATGTGCTGCGCAGGTCTGGCCTGGCCGAACGCAGGCCCGTCGCAGAGTTGGAAGTCATCCAAGGCATGCTCGCCCACGCCGACCTGCTCGTGACGGCGAGGGCGGATGGGTTGCTGGTTGGGGTGGCCCGGTCGGTGACCGATTTTCACTACTGCTGCTATCTCTCCGACCTGGCTGTGGACCGTGCGTATCAGAAATCCGGCATCGGGCGCGAGCTCATCCGGCGGACGCGTGACCGGCTGGGTCCCGCCTGCATCCTCATCCTGCTCTCAGCTCCAGCCGCGGCGGGCTACTACCCGCGGCTCGGGTTCAGCGCACACGACAGCGCCTGGGTGCTGCGCCCGGGGGATCGATTGGAGTAAGGTTTGCTGAATATTCTCTCGGCGCACGGGTTACCCTGGAGGTTCGGATGAAACAGCCTGTTTACCTTATCGTTCAATTCAATTGGCCCAGGCCGTTCAAACCCGAATACGGCGCCCTGGCCAAGGAACTGCACAAAACCTTGCAAGGCCAGGACTGGATCGAGGAGGTGCTCGCCGCCAGCGGCGGCATCGGCACCGGGCCGGCCTCGGTCTGGATCTTCAAGCTCCCGGAGTATGCCGCGCTCGACCGCCTGCTGCACGATGAGGGCGATTCGGTCGCGCTCGCGTACCGGGCTTTTTTCACCGAGATGGTTGATGTCGAAGATGTCATCCGCGAACAGGTGCTCTTCACCTGAGGAGGTCGCATGACCCTCACCCAACTGGCCGGGGCGATCGATCGGTTTGCCGCTGAAGTCGTCCGCCTCACGGACGACCAGCTCGACCTGCCCTGGGCCTGGCGCGATTACGATTCGGACGGGATTCGCTTCGCCTTCTTCCGCATCCTGGAAGAACTGCGCGGTCTGGCCGCCGATCTGGAACGCGAGGCAGGTGCGGCAGCCCCGCCGACCATGGCTGCACTCCTGCTGCGCCCGTACCATGCTGCGTTCCGCGAGATGCACGCCCTCCTGCTCGGGATCGAGCAGGATGACTTCGAGGCCATCCCGGCTGAGGGAGAATGGCCGCTGCGCAGGGTCATCGCGCACGCTGTCGATGCCGACATCGGCTTCTACGCGGTCGTATCCGAAACGTTGAAAGCGCTGCGCGCCGGGGACGAACCGCCCCGGAAACCGGCCGAGGACATCTGGGACGGGATCGTCGGCATGCCGATCACGGACTTCGATGGCATGCTCGAGCGCGATGTCCACGGCGTGCTCGCGTTTCATCACGCCCACCACGCGCGCATCCTGGCCGAGTTCTCCGCCATCACGGACGATGAAATCGAAAGCCCGAGCTACTACTGGGAGAAATCATCCTACACTCTGCGCTTCCGGCTGGGCCGCTTCGAATCGCACCTGCGCCAGCACAACATCCAGCTGGCCAAGACCCGCGCTTCGATCGGCAGACCACCTACCGAGAGCCAGCGGCTGCTCATGCTCCTATACGCAGCCCTGGCCGAAGTGGAGAACCTCGAGCGCGATTACGGGGTTGGCACAGCGAAAGCCAGTGCGCTGGCGGAGGTGGTCGATGCCCACACTGCCGGGGTTCAAACCGCACTTGCATAGTCTTGAAATCCTTTAGACCCAGACCGAGATAGGTATGGGATGACCGGGGAATGGGTGAATGGAGGCATGAAGCCGATGTCAGAGAACAAGACCGTACAGACCAAAGCCAGCGTGAAGAAATTCCTCGACGGAGTTGAGCATGAGCGCAAACGCGCCGACAGCTACAAGCTGCTCGAGCTGTTCGGCGCAGGTGACCAAGCTCGAGCCCGCCATGTGGGGGACGAGCATCGTCGGGTTCGGCTCCTACCATTACAAGTACGAGAGCGGGCGTGAAGGGGATATGCCGCTGGTCGGCTTCTCGCCCCGCAAACAGAACCTGACGCTCTACATCATGGATGGCTTCGAAGGCTATGACCGGCTGCTCGGCAAGCTCGGCAAACACTCGACCGGGAAATCCTGCCTGTACATTAATAAGCTGGAGGACGTCGACCTGGACGTCCTGCGGGAGCTGGTCGCCAGCTCGTACAAGCACATGAAAGCCAGCAACCAATAACCCCGCCGCCTCCTTTCCGCGAGCTGCTGCCGGAATCAGGGCTGCACTTGTCTGTGGCATGAAACGGGGCGACAATCCGCGAATTCGCCGTCCCATGGGGTTGGGACACAGGGATCGCCAAGGAGAGGACAGGATGAACTTCCAGCCGCCCAATGAATGCCCGAAGTGTGGTGGAGCCATGAGCGAAGGCTTCACCGTGGACAATGCCAAGGTCATCGATGACAACCATCCTGCCTATGGGCCGCGCATGAAGCTCGGCGGCAGCCACGCCTGGTGGCAGCTGTCGGAGGCCGGTTCGGGTGAGACCGAGGTCAGCCCGCTGCCCGGTTTCTCCTTTACCGCATCCAAGGTGCTGCGGGGGCCGGAAGGCATCCAGGTATTCACCTACCGCTGCCAGGAGTGTGGGTTCCTCGAGTCCTACGCCCCATCGCCCTAGCCCGGATCGCTGGGTCCAGCCGGGGCAGTTCGTTCACTCGGTTCGTGGATGGAGGACTTCTTCATGGGGAAGCAAGAACGCCAGGAGGCCGGCGGTCTTGCATAATGACAACCGAACCAGGCCAGAAGTCGGGCCGCTAGTCGAAAAGGGGGACGTGGGCTGCGCTTGACGTGTCCGGCGCCATTGCTAATCATCCCGGGGAGGAACCAGACGAAGGTTAATCTATCATGTTAACCCCACATGTTCTGCTGCTCCTTGATGGCGTCATCAACCTGGCCCTGGGCTTGCTCCTGCTCTTCTTCCCGGCGACATGGGTCGACTGGCTCGGCCTTCCGCCCGCAGGCCCGGCCTTCTATCCGGGCGTGCTTGGAGGGGTCCTGGTCGGCATCGGCCTGGCCCTGCTGGTCGAGCGCTCCGGCCGGGCTCGGGGGCTGGGCCTGGTGGGCGCGATGCTGATTAACTTGTGCGGCGGGTTTGCGCTGGCCGGCTGGCTCCTGCTGGGCGGCCTGCAGCTGGGCGCGCGCGGGACGCTCTTCCTCTGGGCGCTGGTCGTGCTGCTGGTGGGCATCAGCGGCGTGGAGCTGTGCAGCCTGCGGCGCGGCAGGGGACGGGAGCCAGGCCCTTGAGCGGGGAATTCACCATCCACCCGGTGACCCCCGAGCGGTGGGACGACCTGGCCCGTTTCTTCCAGGGCCACGGCAACCCGAACTACTGCTGGTGCATGACCTGGCGCGTATCAAGCCGGGAGTTTCGTGACCTGGAGAGCGGCGGCAGGCAGGAGGCGCTGCGAGAACGCGTGCTGTCCGGCCAACCGGTCGGGCTGCTCGCCTATGATGGGGAGCACCCGGTTGGATGGTGCTCGGTGGCACCGCGTGAGAGCTACGCCCGCCTCGAGCGCTCGCCGAAACGACCTCGCCTGGACGACCGGCAGACCTGGTCGGTGGTCTGTTTCTTCCTGGCGCCGGAAGCGCGGGGCAGGTCCTTACCGGCCGAGATGCTCCGGCACGCGCTGAAGCTGGCCGGCGAGCACGGCGCCGAGGTCGTGGAGGGCTACCCGGTCGATCCCGTCCTGGATGCGGACGGCAGGCTGGAGGGCGCAACCAGCTTCCGTTTCATGGGCTTCCGGCGCGCCTTCGAACAGGCCGGCTTCGTTGATGTGACCCCTCCCGGGAACGCACGCACCATCATGCGCGCCGAGACCGGCCGGGGAGGTACGCCCAACCGGACGGGATGAACATGTACGATCCAGATCGAGCAGCGCCAGACGCACCTGGTGCCCGGCCCAGACAACGGATCCAGGAACCGCAAACACACGGAGGCGAGGATGATTGAGGGCAAGCAGGTTTCGCTGCGCCCAATCGAGCGAGAAGACCTGAAATTGATCGAGGCCTGGGATAACGACCCGGAGGTGCTGGGCGAATTTAACGTGTTCGGGCTCAGCGGGCGGCAGGGCAAGGAAGAGGCCTTCGCCAAGGAGGGCTTCCTGGGCGCCAACCGTGGGATGCTCATCGTTGTCGGGAAGGATGGTAACGCCATCGGCGTGGCCAACTACTGGCGGGTGGAGCACGGACCGCCGCACGGGGGCCATGGCTACCAGCTCGGGACGCATCTCGCGCCCGAGGCGCGCGGGGTGGGCTACGGGGTCGAGGTCGCCAGCCTGCTGGCTCGCTACCTGCTTGAGACTTACCCGGTGATGCGGATCGAGGCCGAGACCGATGTGGAGAACCTGCCCGCCCAGCGGGCCTTGGAGAAGGCCGGCTTCACCCGCGAGGGTGTGCTGCGTTCGGCGCAGTGGCGGGGTGGCGCCTGGCACGACCTGGTCATGTACTCCAAGCTGCGGGGGGAGTGACGTACCCCAGCGCTTCCGCGGCGCCCTAATCAGCCTATACTCACCGAATTCACCTGAAATCACGCCGCCCGCTCCGGGGCAGACGGTGAGGAGAAAATCCATGGCCATGTCGGGCGCAGCCTCACCCGGGGAGACCGAGCCCCAGCCGCTCCCCTATCCACCCTCCTTCGTCGACCGCATCACGGACCGCGTCGAGCGCGGGCGGCTTCCGTGGTGGCTCACGTACATGCTCGCCGCACTGGTGCTGGACGCGCTGGTCGCCTTCATCCTATGGCGAGCCGGGGTGTATGCGCGTGTCGGGTTCCACCCGATGCAGGTCTGGCTGCCGACGCTGGCGGTCTACCTTTTTGCGCTAATGCACGGGCTGGACCGCGCCGCCGGGGCGGCGCTCGAGCGCTTCCGGCCGGCGTTCGGCGGGGACGAGGCCGAGTTTGCCGCGGCCCGCTACAGGCTGACGACCCTCCCCGCCCGGCCCACGCTGATCTTCACCCTGGCTGCCACGCTGCTCACCACCCCCCTCGGCCGCTACGAGATGGCCATGGTTCAGACCGGCGGCTTTGAGCTCGTGCCGGCGCTCTTTCTGTCGGTGCTGGCCGCCCTGTACGTGATTACCTACCCCTTCCTGTACCATACCTGGCACCAGCTGCGTGAGATCCACCGCCTGCACCGGGACTGGGCCGAGGTCGACCTGGGCAATGTGCGCCCGATGCATGCGCTGGCGCGCGTCACGAGCCTGACGGCGCTCGGCCTGCTGATTAACAACTATGGCTGGTTCCTCGCGCAGCCCGGGGGGGATTTGAGCAACCCCGTGCTGCTGGGCGAGGGCGTCTTCAACCTGCTCATCACGGCCATCGTCTTCGGATGGCCGCTGTGGGGTGCGCACCGCAAGCTGGCCGAGGCGCGCGAAGGGGCGCTGCTGCAGGTGGCGGTCCGCAAGCGGGCGGTGCGGGGGCAGCTGCATGCCGCCGTCGACGCCGGCCGCCTGGGGGAGATCGATCCCCTGAACAAGGTGCTGGGGGCGCTGCAGGCCGAGCAGGCCGAGCTGCAGGGCACGGCCACCTGGCCCTGGGCGCCGGCCACGCTGCGCAGCCTGGCCGGTGCGGTGCTGCTGCCGGTCGTCCTGTGGCTCATGCAGTACGGCCTGGGGCGGCTGCTGGGCTGACCCGCGCAGCGTTCAGATAGGCCTGAGCATGCCGAGGGACGCGAGCACGAGGTTCAAGATCAGCAGGTAGAGCTCGAGCGCTTTTTGAAGCGGTTGGCGATCGAGGTCCGGCATGGACAGCCCAGCCGTCCAACTGGCCGCCAGACCCCAGAACACGACATATCCACCCGCTGACCAGATGACCTTCATGGCCGTGTCGGCGCCAGCCAGGCCGAGCGCAAACCACCCGACCCAGTAAACCAGGCTGAGCGCCCATAGCACCGGCGCCAATGTGCGAAACCCGGACTGCAAGCCTCTTCCCATGCCAACCGATAAGCCAAGCCCTCCAATCGCCAGGAGGGCGGGACGCCATAAAGTACGACCCGGATCCCGCCATCCAAAGATTGATGGGAGCAAGACCCCAAGCAGGAATGCGGATGTCAGAAAGAGGACATGATCCCAGGGTGGGCTGCGGCGGAAGGTGAGCGCCCCCGTGAAACTCGCTGCCGTGAAGGCGCTCACCAGGAGGCCACCTACCGTGCTAAACCCTTCCCGGGGGGTAACCTGTGATCCAGCGAAGGTGAGCAACCCGGCCAGGAGCAAGATCACGAGCAAACGAATGAGGAGGGACGCGGTGCGATGGGGGAGATTCATCGTTGAGGGATGGCTGCCTCTCCGGTCACTTCGAGCGTCGTCCAACCTTCATTGAGCAATCCGGCCAGGAGGATCTCAATCCTCGTTTTCAACCCCACTCTGCAGATCAGGGAGGAGATGGCGGTGTTCTCAGGATCGTAGCCTGGTTGGGGGAAGGTGAACTCGAATTCAACCTCCGCTCCTGCCTGCTTGCCGTTCATGACCAGGAGGGATCGAGCAGCAGCCTCAGCCTCACTCGCGACTGCAGGTGACACGAGCGTAGCCCGGTCATCATCGGTCAACCAGGCAGGTAGGTTTCCCGGTTCGGGCGTTGAAGTCGCGCCAAGTGGAGGTGCAGGGGCTCCAGCGGCTTCAGTTTTGCGAATGACAACCTGGGTGACCATCCGGTCGGCAACCACGCTGATCCCGGCGCTGGCCGCGGACTCGGCCTCCCTTCGTAACGCTGCCTGTGCGAGGTAGAGACGGCCAGCGTCGACTCCAACTGCCATGAGCAGGAGAACTACAGGGATCAGGAATGCAACGATCACCACCACCTGCCCGCGCCTGCTCATGGCGGGTTCGAATACTCCATTCTGCTCACCGCGCTTGCTTCAAGGTTGAGTTCAACCTGCAGGGGAAGGCTGGCGGTGAAGGTGTAGGAAAGCTGGACCGATAAGGTCTCACCCCGGGGGAGCGGCCAGGATTGCGCTGCGCGCTCGTCCTCGGTCGGGGTGATGGCGATGTCCACGTTTTCTGGGTCTGCCAACCCTGCGAGACTTGCCTGGACTGCAGTCACGATCGCTTCATCGCCCTCCCCCTCGACCACGTTGAGGGTAGCCCCCACTCGCGCTCCCTCCCAGGCTGCATGGGTCAAGATAATCTGGCTATTGACCAATAAACCGATGTTAATCAGCCCGAGCATCAGAAGCAGTAGGAGCGGCAGGACGAGGGCGAACTCGACGATATTCTGCCCTTCCTCCGGATATCCTGGCCGCGGACGTGGTCGGCTGCTTGTTCCAGATGACGCGAGATGGATGCCGCTCGATGCGGCGGGCCATCGTTCCCTGCCCTCCATCCACGTATCCATCATCACCTGGCCAGGAGCAGGTGAAGCAGAGGCGGGGCAAGGTAGACGACGAGCAGCGCTGGAAGGAAGAAGAAAACGAGCGGGAACACAATCAGCACGGGAAGACGACGGCTCGCTTCCTCAGCCCGGCGGTGTCGATCGGCGCGCAGGCGGGAGGCCTCGACTTCCATAACTCGCGTCAGCGACGATCCGAGCCGGTCAGCCTGCTTGATCGATGCCACAAAGCTGCCCAGATTCCTGGATGGAGTTCGATCCGCTAATTCGGTAAGGGCAAGCGCGCGGGGAATCCCCAGATCGAGCTGCCTCAACACCCGTCTCAACTCTTCACCAAGCACGCCGGGGAACCTGGTCGAAGCCCTGCGCAGCGCCGGCTCCAAGCCCAGACCAGCCTCCAACCCGAAGCGCAACCGGTCCATTAAATCCGGCAGGACTAACTCAAGCTCCGAAGCACGCTGTTCCATCATCCACCGCAGCAGGAGTATCGGGGCTGCATATCCGGCACCCAGTGCACCCATGCCAAGAAACCAGCCCAGCAGATCCCAGTGTCTCGATACTCCTGCGACTATCGCGAAAACGCCGCCCCCGATGAACGTCAGCCAACGCAGCGCCCGAAATTCACGAGCCGTGAAGGGGATCCCCGCTCGGATTAGGGATTGCACATCCTCGAACTCCCCGCCAGGGAACCAGGCGGGTGCAGGATTAAGGGCGAGCAGTGAGCGGAGCACCGCCAGCCTTGTGCGATCTCTGGGAAGCACGTCGGCATCTCCACTGTGGCGATACGCACCAATCGCAATCCACAGCCCCAAGCTCAAGCCGAGTGAAACTGCCACCAGGATCTGCAGCGTAATCGTAGGCATCCTAGTATCGCACCCTCACCAGGCGCGAGATGATATACCAGCCGGCAAGCTGGAACGAGATGGTTAGCACAACAAGCACCTGACCGATTAGAGTGTTGAACAGGATATCCAGGTAGCCAGGGTTGAAAAGGAGCAAGAAGCCTGCTGAAACGGGGACCAATCCAGCCACGATCCCACCCGAAAGGCGACCCTGGACGGTGATTGCCCTGACCTCCCTCTCGAGCTTATGCCGGTCGCGGAGAAGTGCGGCTGCTTCGTCGAGCATCCCTACCAGGTCACCGCCGAATTGGCGCTGCAGGATGATTCCTTCCACAACCAGCGCAAACCCCTCCTGGGATTGTTCCTCAAGCAATTGCAGGAGTGCTTCCTCGACCGGCACACCCAGTTTGAGACGTGTGGAAAGAACCTTCAACACTGGACCAAGGGGAGGCCGCTCTTCATCGGCCGCTGCGTGTAAAGCCAGTTGAAAGGACTGCCCAGATGCAATGCCGGCTGCGATGGCATCGATCGCAGACGGAAGTTGTTCATCGATCTCCCGGAACTTGCGATCAGCTCTGGACTTCACAATGCTACGAAACCCCCATAGCGAAGCACTTACCAACGCGGCGCCCAGGAGAGGGCTCGCGATGCGGATTCCAACCAGGTAAGCCACGGCTGCGAGCACGAGCAAAATACTCGGATAGCGGGAAGGTTTCCAAGGCATCCCGGACGCGGCCCAGATGGCATGCATCTCCTGGCCGATCCTTGACTTCCATAGCGGCGACCAGAACCAGTCAAGTAGATCTGGTAGCTTGCTTAAACGACGGCGAAAAAGCGACTTGTCCTCAAGTCCCGCGAGTTCAGCCTGTTCGGCCGTCCGCCGAAACCATGATTTATGAATATATGCAGATTCAAGCCAGAGCACCCCTGCCAGGTTGAGCATCAACATGCCCATCGCTACGAAAGCGGAGGGGTAGAAAGCCGGGTGATTTTCGATATAGCTGCCGAGTTCAGGGAAAAGCAGCCATGCCAGCAGCATGGCGAATGTGAGCAGGATGCTCCCCAGGGCTAATCGGGCAGCAAAACGCGTGTTTATTGTCAAAAACTTAGCTCCTCATGTCTTCGCGCACTTCGATCTCAGGCTAATGAGGACCTTGTTCACAAGTGTGACCCCCGCGCCACTTTGCTTATGTTTTGTAAACGGGTTTTAGACCAAACCCGCGCGAAGTGTCCCACATCAGCTCAGTAATCTCCGTAATCACCCGTCGGCCGTCCGCCTGGCGGTCCTGTTGGACGACAAGTTCAACTGCGCCGGCAATCATGCGCTGGATCGCAGAGATTGGGAGCTCGAAACCCGCCATCAAAACCATTGATTCAAGCCTGGTCAAGGCGTCCAGCGTGGAATTCGCATGCAGTGTGGTCATGGACCCTCTGTGCCCCGTATTCATGGCCTGGAGCATGTCAAAGGCCTCACCCCCACGCACCTCCCCTACGATTATGCGATCCGGTCGCATGCGCAGCGCGTTCCGGACGAGTGTGCGGATTGGAACCTCGCCTTTCCCCTCAATATTCGGCGGCCTCGCTTCCAGGGTAACCAGGTCAGGATGCTTGAGCTGGAGTTCGGCTGAAATCTTCGATCGTAATCAATCGCTCACCCTGAGGAATGCACAAGCTGAGCGCATTCAGGGTCGTCGTTTTCCCCGAGCCAGTCCCGCCTGAAATCACGATGCTCCGGCGTGTCTCGACCGCATCAGCCAGGAAGGTTGCCATCGCCGCTGGGATGGTCTCAGCATCGACCAGCATCTGCAGGGTGAACGGCTCACGCGAGAATTTTCGGATCGTGAGCGCCGGGCTGCCAATTGTGAGCGGAGGGATGATTGCATTTACCCGTGAGCCATCCGGCAACCGGGCGTCTACCAACGGGCTGCTCTCATCGATCCGCCGGCCAAGGGGTGCAACGATCCGCTCGATGATATGGCGTAACTGGGCTTCATCCCGCAGTTGGATGGAGGTAAGGACGATCCGCCCCGCACGCTCGACGAAAATGTGCTGCGGATCATTGACCATGATTTCCGTCACCGACGGGTCATCCAGGAGCACCTGGAGCGGACCCAGGCCCAACACCCTATCCAGCAACCTGCGATGAACACCCTCCACCTCCGCCTGTGGCAGGATTAAACCCATCTCGGCAATCAGGGATGTCAACCGCTGACTCAACTGCTCCTCGTCCGGAAGCTCTGTCAGCTTACCGGAGGCAATGTCACCCTCGATTGTCTCGACGAGCGTTTTATGGATGCGGTCCTCAAGCTCGAATTTCAAGACCTCTCCCCCGGGTTGCCATGGCATGCTGCGATTACCTCCACAACACGCGAAGAGCTGACCAGTCCAGAAGCACGGTCAAACCTGTCCTTCCACCAGGCGTTTCATCAAGTGAGCGATCGATCTTCCACAACTGCTGCGGGGATCCCTGACGCAGACGCGTCCAAAATTGACCTGATAACCTACCGCACGCAGGTCGATCGGGATGGTTGACACAAGCGGCAAGCCGACCGCAGCTGCAAGCTCACCTGCTCCAGCCGGGTGCCGGATGGAATACTGGTTGAGGATCAATCCCATCCCGTTTGCCGGTTTGCCAACGGTTCGCTCACACCATCGCCTGGCAGCCCGCAAGGCGATGGGATCAGGCGTTGCTACCAGAAAGAAATAATCAGCTTGTAAGTCATCGAGGGGCTGTGCGATCAGACCAACCGGAGCAAGATCGAGCAAAATCCAATGAAAAAACCTTTGCAGCTGTCGAATGAGGCTCTGAACAGCCTCCCAATCCAGACCCTCAACCCATGTTGATGAAGCAAGGAAATGAAGTCCGGAACTATGGGTGGAAACGGCCCGCTGGATGTGCGCCTTCCGAAGCTCCTCGGCGACCGGCAGCAGATCCACCCACGAACGCTCAGGCTTGAGATCCAACAGCAAGTCGTCACCCCCGCTCGCAGCGTGCACGTCGAGCAGCAGCGTCGTCCCCTGCCCGGCGAGCGCACACCCAAGGTTTGTAGCGATGAGTGAAGTCCCCACGCCTCCCTTTGCCCCTTGAAGCGCGACCACAGGCATCAAGCTACCCTCCCGCAGGCCTCAAGAGCAGCAGGAGTGAATAGCCGTTTGCCCGTGCAAATAGAATGGACTGCGCCTCGTCCTCGGTCACGGCCAGTGTCAGGTACTCTGCCCGCTCAGAGCCAGGGGTAAACCCGATACATTCCACCGCGCTGACCACCAGGCCAAGTTCCTCCCGGGGTTGACCTGCAAGATAAGCCATTAGATCTACGTGATCCCCTTCCCTGATGGTCGGCACCGGGCTCACCAACCAGGCGGCCGGCAGGATCATCGCCCATCTACCGTCAGGGAGGCGATCCGAAAGACTGCTCTGCTCACCCCCGGCGAGGTCAAAGGAAAGGATGACCTCCTTCTCATGGATCATGGCAAGCGGCGATCTACCCAGTACGTGGTCCAATTCCGTGAAATGGCCCGAAGGGACAATCCCTTCCGGCGCTTCCTGGAGCCCGACGTCCTCACCCGTGAGGGTGACCCCTGGACGGATATCCCTCAGGGCAACGACCACCGTGAGGTTGGGCACCGACCGGGCGCGCAGATCTTCAAGATATAGAAATGTAAGAACGGCTGAAACGAGTGAGAGCAAAATGGCGACCAGGATATAGAAGGGGATCCGGCGCCTGAATCCACCAGACCAACTAGGCGTGGTGCCTGTCGCGTGAGGTGTCGATCGCTCCATGGGTCCCCCTGTTTGCAGGTCGTCGTTTTTTGGCGTGAGTTCCGGCTAGCTGGACCTCACACCCACCAATAGCAGATCGGCAATGCCGGCGATGCGCAGGCATTCCTGCCAGCCTTACGCGGCACATATAAGACGTTGATTTGAAAACGAGTATGGGGTCGTTCCAGGAATAAATTGGCCACTTGCACGATCCCCCTGACTGAATTCAAATCTAGCACAGCCCGCAGGGGCATGTCAATTGGCATAAATCGAGCACTAATCTTGCATCCACACCATGGTGGGACCATAGCCTTGTTGCGGTCCCCCAACCGATATGTTAGATTCGGTGCGCCGGGACTCTTTAAGGATGATCCAGGGACGCATGGCACCGACACCACGATCCACGATCGAGGATTCCTTCGCCTCCAACAAGCGCTGCATGATCTGCAGCGCGGAGGCGCTTCAGGTTGGCCACGTCTCCAACCTGCCGGATTACGTCGCCTGCCGCGAGTGCGGCTCGGCCTTCCTTCTCGAGGAAGGCGGGGAACGGGTCTTCTACGGCCAGATCGCGGCCGGCTTCCCGGAAGCGGAGGCCTTCGCCCTGCGCCAGTGGGCCTTTCCCGAGGCCGTGGAGAAGGTCGCCCGGCCGGAACGCCCCACCCTGCCCGAAATCGAGCCCGAACCCATGCCCGAAGCCCCGGCGCCGGCGGAACCCGCGACCCCGCTGGTCGAAACACCCCCGGCCGAAGCTGCTGAACCCGGGCCGGCTGACCAGCCAGCGCAAGCGCCTGAAGAAGAAGTGGAGCAGGCGGACTCAGCCTTCGGCTCCGAGTTTGGTTTCCTGGAAGAATTAGCCCAGGACGCGCCCGCTTCCGAACCGCCGGCTGAAGCGCTCACCGGGCTGGTGGACGGCGACGAGCCGCATGCGGCCGACGCCCTGACCCCGCCGCCCTGGGCCAGGGTCGAACCCGCCCAGGCCTCCGAGCCCGCGCCAGCCGAGCAGGAGGCGCCCGCCGATTGGATCCCGGAAGCCGAGATACCTGCTCCCGAAGCAGCCGGCCTGGATGAGCCGGCGCCCCCCTCGCGCGAACCCGGTGCTCTCCCCGTCTGGGAGACCTTTGAGGAGCCCGCCCCGCCCGCCGAACCCGCCGCCGAACCCACGCCCGAACTGGAGGCAGAGGTCCCTGCCCCTGACGACGCGGATTCCTTCTTCTTCGCGGACGACGAGATCCCGGGCGAGCCGGTTGAGCTGGGCGGCATGGACGACCCACTCGGGCTGGCCTCATCCTTCGAGTCGCTGGCGGTCGATTCGGCCGGACCGGACGCGCTCGAAGTAGAGGACGAACCTGACGAGCCTGGCGCGCAGGAGCCCGAGGACGATTGGCTGGCCGGTCTGCGTGAAGCGCAGCCCGAGCAGGATGCAGCCGCGCTCGAGCCTGACCTGGCCCCCGCTGAACTCGATGCCGCCGGAGATGCATTTACAGGGGACGATTGGCCCTCGGGCATGACCGCACTCCCGGAGGACGACGGCCCGGCAACGATTGAATCACGCGGCTCGGCTGCCGCCGTACCCACCACCGCAGACGACCTCGAGGGCGAGGACGATTGGTTATCCTCACTGGCGGCCGATCCGGGCGAGGACGACCCGGCCACGATCGAGTTGAGCGGCGCCCGGACGATGGAACCCGAGCCTACCGGCGACGATGTGGACTGGCTCACCGCGATGGCGGAAGCGCCGCTGGAAGACGCCGGCGAGGCGCTCGACCCCGCCCCGGGCGTGGACTGGCTGTCGGAGATCGAGGATGAGCAGCCCGCGCCGCCTACACCCGAAGCTGAAGGAAGCCTGCCTGGGCTGGATGACTCCCCCCACCCCGCCGGGGAACCTGCCGCAGACGAGGATTGGTTGGACGCGCTCGCAGAGCCGCCCGGCGAGGGCGGCGAGTTGCAGGATGCCGAGGTCGATTGGCTGGCTTCGATCGGCGATACCGCCGCCGGCGGCGATGAACCGATGCACACCGTCACCAACTGGCTTTCCGCGGCGAGCCCCTCTCCACCTCTGAGCCCGAGGCCGAGGACGACCCGGATTCAGGGATCGACTGGCTCGGCGAGCTCTCAGAGAGTGATGACGATGGCGAGGCGCCGGCTGAGAGCGCCTGGCCCGGCGATACGCAGCCCGGGCCTCCGGCGCTGGATCTCACCGACGACGAAGAAGAGGAAGACGAAGGCTACGACCCCTTTGATTTCAACCAGCGCATCGCCAGCCTCAAGGCCGATGCCCAGAAGGAAGCTCACCCGCAAGCGGAAGAGGACGAGAATGACTTCCTCTCCGGCCTGCGCCGCTCGGCTGCCTTCCCGCTTGAATCCGAACCGCTCGATGACACGCCCCTGGCCTCGGTCAACCTCGAGTCGAAGCCATTCATCCAGACCGATCTCAAATCGGATGAGGCTGTGGACGACGACGATCCGCTCGCCATGGCCGCCCGCATGGGTGCGATCAGCGCCGCGGCGGACGAAGCGAGCATGCCGGAGTGGATGGAGGAACCCGCCAAGGAGAAGGATGCTCGCCCGGTGCAGGGCGCCTTCAAGCTGCGCGACACCGACCCGCCGCTCGGGCAGCGCCAGCGCGTCGTGCTGCGCGGGGACCGGGTCGTCTTCCCCAGCGGGGATTGCGCCCACTGCGGCCGGACCCCGGTCAAGGGCCGCCTGGCGGTCTACGGGACGCTCCCTAACGGGCAAAAAGTCGGCCAGCGCAAGGTGACCAGCTTCAACGTGCCCCTGTGCGGCGAATGCCGGGCTCGCGCCGCCCAGCTGACCGAAGACGCCAGCAACGCCCGCCTCCAGGCGCATTTGATCTCAGCCATCGTAGGCATGGTGCTGGCCCTGCTGGCGCTCGCGCTCGGACTTATCGACCCCGCTGCCCTCTCCATCCCCGACCTGATGATCCTGGCGATACTGCTCATCGTCGGGTACGCCGGGCCAGCGACCCTGCTGCTGAACCGGGTCGGGAACTTCCCCCCGCCGCCGGATGCGGTCTATGTGCGAACGACGCTCATCGTGCCCAGCGAAACGCAGGGGCTGGAAACCGCCTTCGAATGGCGCAACGCGGAATATGCGCAGCGCTTCTACGACGCCAACCAATCAGTCGCCCTCGGCAAGCTGACCGCGGTCAAGGACCGCCTCGCCTCCCCCGAGAGCTAGCCGGCAGGACTTCCCTGCCTCCAGGACCCCCTTTGATGGATGATCCACAAGTCCACCGGGAACGCTGCCCCTCCTGCGGTGCGCGCCTGCGCATCATGCCCGCGATCAAGGATAGCGAAGTCAACCGGCTCTGCCCGGCCTGCGGACTGCAGCCCCGATCCCGGAGCGCGACCATCCACACCCAGCCGATCATCGCCGCCTCGCGCCGTTTCCGTCGGCTCATCGGAGCCGCCTCGACCGATCCGCTGCCGGAGTGGATGATCGAGGATCTGCCCCGCCGGGCGCGCGAGCAAATTGAGCGCCTCTCACCTCCCCTGGGTCCACGGCTGGGTCCACGGCTGAGCGAAGCCCTATCGCAGGTCCTACGCGGGCGCGGTCTGCGCCTCGATGCGCCGGATGCAAGAGCCGGCAATGGGCGCGGGGTGCTTCCCCCGGTGGAAGAACTCGCGGAGAGCGAGCGCTGGATCGCCTCCCGCATCCGCTGCCCGGCCTGCGATGCCGGCCTATCCGCCGGCGATGAAATCTGCCCCTGGTGCGACACCCCGCGCACCATCAACTAGCGACTTAATACCCCCCTTCAACCCAGAAAATTCTTGCGGGCGGCGCGGCCTTCCCCGGCCGGCTGTTATAATCATGGGTTGCGATATCTCCGACTGGGAGCTGGTCTAGCGTCATGCCACAAGAAAAAATTACCGTTGTTGGTGCACGTGAGCACAACCTGAAGAACATCAGCGTCGAGATCCCGCGCGAGAAGCTGGTCGTCATCTCCGGCATCTCCGGTTCAGGAAAATCCTCGCTCGCTTTCGACACGATCTTTGCCGAAGGGCAGCGCCGCTACGTCGAGTCGCTCTCCGCCTACGCACGCCAGTTCCTGGGACAGCTCGATAAACCCGACGTGGATTCCATCGATGGCCTTTCTCCGGCCATCTCGATCGACCAGCGCGGCGTCTCTCACAACCCTCGCTCCACCGTCGGCACCGTGACCGAGGTCTACGACTACCTGCGGCTGCTCTTCGCCCGCATCGGCCAGCCGCACTGCCCGATCTGCGGGCGGGAGGTCCACCAGCAATCTGCGCAGGAGATCGTCGATGCGGTGGCCGGGATGGCGCAAGGGACGCGCATCATGCTCCTGGCGCCGGTGATCCGCGGACGCAAGGGGACCCACCTGGCCGTGTTCGACGAGCTGCGCCGGTCGGGTTTCGTCCGCACCCGGGTGGATGGCGAAGTCGCCTCGCTGGACGAGGAATTCGAGCTCGACCGCTACAAGAACCATACGATCGAAGCCATCGTCGACCGGCTGGTTATCGAGGATGCGGCCGGGGAAGGCGGGCAGGCCTTCATCTCGCGCCTGACCGATTCGGTCGAGACCGCGCTGCGCTGGGGGGACGGCTCGCTGATCGTCTCCGATCTGAGCGGTGAGGAGCCGCTGGACACCCCCTACTCCGAGCACCTGGCCTGCCCCGAGCACGGCACCAGCCTGGCCGAGATCGAGCCGCGCACGTTTTCCTTCAACACGCCCCACGGCGCCTGCCCCGAGTGCCAGGGACTGGGAAGCAAGCTGGAGATCGACCCCGATCGGGTGATCCCCGACGCCACGATATCGCTCGCCGAGGGCGCCCTGGCAGTGATGAACTGGTCCAACCAATCCAAGGACCAACAGGGCTATTACTGGCAGCTGCTCGAAGCGGTTTCGGCCCATTACGACATCGATTTAGACGTCCCCGTCGAAAAGCTCAGCGAGGATCAGCTGCAGGTCATCCTGTACGGCACGGACGGCAAGGAAGTCGAGGTCAAATACGAGAGCCGGGAGGGCCGCTCAGCGACCTACAGCACCGCCTACGAAGGCGTGATCGGCAACCTCGAGCGCCGCTACCAGGAGACCCAGTCGCAGTACATCCGCGAGCGGATCCAGGACTACATGTCGGAGCAGGCTTGTCCGGTCTGCCAGGGCCAGCGCCTGCGGCCGGAAGCGCTGGCGGTGACCCTGAACGGGGTCAACATCGTCGAGGTCACGGGCTGGCCGGTGCTGAAGAGCCTGGCCTGGGTGCGCAGCTTGAAGAACGAAGAGGCGACGCTGAGCGAACGCCAGCGGACCATCGCCGGACGTGTGCTGAAGGAAGTCGAAGCACGGCTCGGGTTCCTGGTCGATGTGGGCCTGGAGTACCTCACCCTGGACCGCAGGGCCGGCTCTTTATCCGGGGGCGAAGCCCAGCGCATCCGCCTGGCGACCCAGATCGGCTCCCGCCTGATGGGCGTGCTTTACGTTTTGGATGAGCCCTCGATCGGGCTGCACCCGCGTGACAACGCCCGCCTGATCCACACGCTGGAAGGGATGCGCGACCTGGGCAACACCGTGCTCGTCGTCGAGCATGACGAGGCCACCATCCGCGCCGCCGACTGGGTGATCGACCTCGGCCCGGGCGCCGGCGATCACGGCGGCGAGATCGTGGCCGAGGGCCCGGTCGAGCTCGTGGCCAAGGACAAGAAATCGGTCACGGGCCGCTACCTGTCTGGAGATTTATGCATCGACGTGCCGGCCGAACGACGCCCGGGCAACGGCAGCTTCCTGATCATCGAAGGCGCACGCGAGAACAACCTGAAGGACCTGGATGTGAAGATCCCGCTCGGGATGTTCGTCTGCATCACCGGCGTTTCCGGTTCAGGAAAGTCGACCCTGATGGTCGAAGTGCTCTACAAGGCGCTGGCGCGCGACATGCACGGTTCGCGCACCATGCCCGGCGCTCACGATTCGCTGCAGGGTGTCGATCAGATCGAGACCGTGATCAACATCGACCAGAGCCCGATCGGGCGCACCCCGCGTTCGAACCCCGGCACCTACACCGGGCTGTTCGACCACATTCGCGCCCTGTTCGCCGAACTGCCCGAGTCGAAGGTGCGCGGGTACAAGCCCGGCCGCTTCTCCTTCAACGTGCGCGGCGGGCGGTGCGAGGCCTGCCAGGGGCAGGGCCAACTGCGGATCGAGATGCAGTTCCTGCCGGACGTGTACGTGCCCTGCGAAGTCTGCCATGGCGCCCGCTTCAACCGCGAGACGCTCCAGGTGCGCTTCAAGGACCAGACCATCGCCGACGTGCTCGACACGACGATCGAGGACGGGCTTGAGCTGTTCGCTGCCTTCCCGCCGATGCAGCGCCGCCTGCAAACCCTGGCCGACGTCGGCCTCGGCTATCTGAAAATCGGGCAGCCAGCCCCGACCCTGTCCGGAGGCGAAGCGCAGCGCGTCAAGCTTTCGCGCGAGCTCTCCAAGCGCAGCGCCGGCCATACGCTTTATGTGCTCGATGAGCCCTCCGTCGGGCTGCATGCCGCCGACGTCCACCGCCTGATCGACGTGCTCCAGCAGCTTGTCGACCAGGACAACACCGTCCTCATCATCGAGCATCACCCCGACATCATCAAGGTCGCAGACTGGGTGATCGACCTCGGCCCGGAAGGCGGCGAGGGCGGCGGACGGCTGGTGGCCGAAGGCACGCCCGAGATGATTGCGCGTGATCCTGCCTCCTACACCGGCAAATACCTGAAGAAACACCTTAAATAGCCAGCCCCTTCCCCGGGGCGTCACCTGTCCTCCAGACCGGGGTTAACCATGTATCCAGCCAGGCAGGGGTTTTTCATGACGGACGCATACGACGTCATCATCATCGGGGCCGGGATCATGGGCTGTTCGACTGCCCTGGAATTGGCCAGGCGAGGCCAGCGGGCTCGGCCGTGCTCGAGAAGCACCTGATCGGATCGGGCTCAACCGGCTATTCTTCCGCCATCATCCGCACGCATTATTCGAATGCAGTGACCGCCCGCATGGCGCTCCACAGCCTGCGCGTATTCCAGGATTTCACGAGGCAGGTGGGCGGGGAGTGCGGGTTCACGGAGACCGGCTTCCTGCTCCTTCCCCCAGCCGGAGTTGCCGCGTCTCGAATGTGAACGGCCCCTGCACTCGGCCATTTCGTTTTCGATGCCAAGCACGAAGGGCCGGTGAGGTGAGACAACATGCACGAGGACGAATTTTGGCGATGCGAGCCGCGGCACGAATTCACCAGCCTGCTGCGAGCTGAGCGATACCCGCCCAGGCGGTCATGGGCCCCGTCACGATTTGCCGCACATCCTGCAGTCGAACGGTGGTGCATCCTGAGTACAAGGCCGCAGCGTTCTCAGCGTGGCGTTCTTCCAGGATTGCGCCGTCCAGGAATTTGTAACGTCGTAGCTTTGACGGCGGCCGGAATATCGGCGTGCGCCACCCTGCCAGTAGTACCCGCTGTCAAATGCTATCACCTGGTAACCTAGGCATGAAGTCCAGCCGCACCACGTGTTCCCGATAGATAGCGGTGCTTCGTAGTAAGCTTGCTCGGTCAGAACCGGGCTGGCCGACGAGAGATCGCAGTACGACATGTTCAATGAAGAGTCCAGCGAAATCCCGGTGCGGGCGTAATGCCGGGTCCACTCGGCTTCATCCGCCGGCACTCCGGAATTCCTCGAGTCGCACCCGTAAGTGCGCTGCAAAACATCATTCCGGGCGTATGGCGTCGAGGAATCACGTAATAGACGTTGGGCGGTGTTTCCCTCGATCCCGGCGAAGCAGACGAACATCGTCGACCGAGACAGCTTCAGCGCTGGGTCGACTTCGAGTCCATCGCGAGGCTGGCGACGCCTGGTGCGCCGCTTCCCGGCGCTGGAGGCCGGCGAGATGCACCGGCGGCTATGTCGCGCGTACGGCATCACCCCTGATTGGCACCCGCTAAGAGAAAGCCATGGACCGAGCAGCATCGCGCTCGCCAGAGAGCGGGCCTCTCCCACTGACGCCGGGTTCAGCGGGCACGGCTTCATAGCTCGGTCCCGCGGTTGGCCTGATGGCCGCCGACATGCTCCACGTCCGGCTTGAGACCGAGGGCATGCGCCGCCCCGATTGTTCAGGTTGAGCAGGTTCGAGGAAGGCGATCCGGTGCGGGGCCGCTATGAATACAGCATCGTCGGCTGAAAGGACAGGAAAGGCCGGAAACGCGTTGGCGTCCCCCTGGAAATAAAACGAGCCAACCGCAGTTGGCTCGTGCCCAGCCTTGTTGACCACCGCTACTCGTACCGCAGCGCCTCCACCGGTTCGAGGTCGGCCGCCCGCTTGGCCGGGTAGAGGCCGAAGAACAATCCGACTGCAGCCGAAAAGAGCGTCGCCAGCAGAACGGCATCCACACCCACCACCGGGTTGATATCGGCATTTGAGGCGGCGGCAATCGCCCCCACCAGCTGGGAGAGCGCCCAGCCCAGGCCGATCCCGATCAGCCCACCAAAAACGCTCAACAGCGCCGATTCGGTCAGGAACTGGAGCAGGATGTCCCGCTTGCGCGCCCCGACCGCTTTCCGCAGGCCGATCTCGCGCGTGCGCTCCGTCACGGAAACCAGCATGATGTTCATGATGCCGATCCCGCCCACGAGCAGCGAAATCCCGGCCACCCCTCCCAGGAAGATCGTGAACACGTTCAGGATCGTCGTCGCCGTCTCGAGGAAGCTCTGCTGGGTGAAGATGGTGAAGTCATCCTCGCCAATCGGCGTCCTGTGCCGGGCGCGCAAGATGGTGGCCACCTGCTGCTCGGCTTCGGTCACCGCTTCTGAGCTGATGGCCTGCACCATGAGCATGTCGACGTTGCCGCGCGTGCGCCGCATCAAGCGCGTCTGGGCGGTGTCCATCGGCACGTAAATCTGGTTGTCAGGGTTCTGAAAACCGGACCCGCCCTGGGCCTGCGTGACGCCTATCACGCGGAAGGGCTGGCCTTCGATCCGGACCGTCTCCCCGGTGACCCCTTCCCGGCGGCCAAAGAGCGTCTCGGCTGTATCCGGTCCCAACACGACCACTGCCGCCCGGCCGAGGACCTGGACCTCATCGATGAAGTCGCCCTCGGCCATGGAGACATTGCGGACTTCATCGTACCCGGAGGTGACGCCCAACGCGGGGATGAAATCGCCCTCCCCGGAGTAGGTCACTTCAAGCGAACCCTGGATAACAGGCGCCACGGCGATCACAGCCGGCGCAGCAAAGGGATCCTGGATCGCCTCCGCGTCGCCCAGGGTGAGCGGCTCCGGGTTGCGGATTTCCTCGCTCCCGCCGCGCAGGACGAAGAGCAGGTTGGTGCCGATGCCGCTGATCGAGCCCGTGATCGTCGCCTGGGCGCCGGTGCCGATGGCCAGCATGGCGATCACCGCGCCAACCCCGATTACGATGCCCAGGATCGTCAGGCCTGACCGCAGCTTGTTGCTCGCCAGGCTGTCGAGCGCCTCAAGAACGCTTCGCCAAACATCCATCGTTTGCTAGATGCCCTTCTCCATCGTTAAACGCGTTCCTTGACGTCTTCGACCAACCCATCACGCAGGTGGATCACCCGCTGGGTTTGTTCGGCGATTTCAGGGTCATGCGTCACGAAGATGAGCGTCGTCCCGAATTCGCGGTTCAAGTCCAGCAATATCTTCATGATTTCGTCCCCCGACTTGGTGTCGAGGTTGCCGGTCGGTTCATCGGCCAGGATGATGGCCGGGTTGTTCACCAGGGCGCGGGCGATGGCCACCCGCTGCTGCTGCCCGCCCGAGAGTTCATTTGGGCGGTGCCGGATGCGGTCGCCCAGCCCGACCGCCTCGAGGGCTTCGACCGCCCGCTTGCGCTTTCCTTCCGATACCCCGGCATAGCGCATCGGCAGCTCGACGTTCGTTAGGGCGCTCTGCCGGCCCAATAGGTTGAAGCTCTGAAAGACGAACCCGACCTCACGGTTGCGGATGGCCGCCAGCTGGTCATCCTTGAGCGTGGAAACCTGCTCGCCGTTCAAGCAGTAGCTGCCCGACGTCGGGCGGTCCAGCGCGCCAAGGATATTCATCAAGGTGCTCTTGCCGGAACCGCTGGGGCCCATGATCGAAATCACTTCGCCACGCTCGATGTTCACATCCACGCCGCGCAGCGCGTGCACCTCGACTTCGCCCATCTGGTAGACCTTGGTCAGGCCCTGGGCTTCGATCACCCAATCGGTCACTGGCGCATGCCCCTCACGAAAGGCGGTTCCTCGTTCGGATCGAAAACGTACGTCGGTGGGTTTAGCACGACCTGATCGCCGGCCTTGATCTCACCCTCCAGGACCTCGCTGTAAAGGTCAGAACTGACCCCCAGCGTGATGGCCACCGGGGTCGCCTGGCCGGCCTGGAGCAAGTAGACCACCCGCTGGCCGTTGATCACGCGGACGGCGCGGTTGGGCACCTGCAGGACATTTTCAAGCTGGTCGACGACGATGTTTACCGCGGCCGTCATGCCCGGTTTAATCTCCCCGTTCGTGTTTGCCAAGACAAGCGTCACCGGGAAGTTGACCACGCCCTGGACCGAGGTTCCCACCTCGCCAATCTCGAGCACCGTGCCCGTGTAATCGACGGCCGGGATGGCATCAAAGTTAAGCGTCGCTGGCTGGCCGACCCTGATGCGGTTGATATCGACCTCGGACAGGTCGACGTCGACCAGGTGCTGGCTCAGGTCATCGAGACGGAAGGCCAGCGCCCCGGCCGTGACCTGGTCGCCGGGTTTGACCTGCACCGCGGTGATCGTGCCCGTGAAGGGCGCTGCAACCTGGGCCATTTCGAGCGTGGCCTGGGCGGCAGCTACACGCGCCTCGGCCGCCCGCAGGTCCTCGGCGGAGGGTCCGTCCTTGACGCGCTCCCATTCTCGCTGGGTGTCGGCCAGCCTGGCTTCCGCCACGGCTAGTTCCGCCTCGAGCAGCGATTGCTCATTCGCGGTCGGGCTGCCAAGGTACCAATTTAGATTTCTCAGTGCTGAGTCGTATTGGGCCTGGGCGCTCGATAGGTTCGTGAGCGCAAGCGCTCGCACCGGGTCATCCCCTGGCCGTCCAGAAACCTGGTCGTATGCCCTCTTTGCACCGTCCAATTTATCCTCGGCCAGGACGAGGCTGGCGCGGGCGCTATCGATCGTGCTCTGGCTGGCGCGGTTGCCTTGCTGGCGGACTCGGAAGGTGTACTGCGCGTTCTCGAGTGCATCCTCGGCCTGCGCCAGGGCCAGCATGGCGGCTGCCCGCGCCTGGTCGGATTCCAATAAATCATCGAGGGCGCGCTGCGCGCTGACCAGGTCCACCTCGGCCAGGACGATCTGGGCGGAGAGCGAGGTTTGCTTGAACGTGGCCAGCACATCCCCCGCCTGGACAACCTGGCCCAGCACGGCCTGCACCGCCTCCACCGTCCCATTGGTCTTGAAGGTGAGCAGCGCAGACTGGTTCGATCGCACGACGCCTGTCGCACCGACCGTAGCCGTCAAGGGACCGGCCTGCACGGGCTCGGTCTGCAAGTTAGCAGCTGCCGCGTCCCCCTGGTTCTGCCGCAACGTGCGCAGGGCGAAGAACCCGACGATGACGACGAGCACGACGATAACTGGAATCCACCAACGTTTCATGCTTCTTATCCCTTGTTCCAAATCGACGGCCGGGGAGGTGCACCGGGGAATACCGGCTCTAATCCCATTCCGTCTCCCGATTTCAACTTTCCCGAATTGGATTTTGGCGGATGGAACGACCTGGATTTCTCCACGTCACCCATCTGCAATACCTTCGAGGGAAAATGCCAACCGCGGCTTCAGAGGTGAATTGTACCCGAGAATTATGAAGGAAATATGCAGGTTGTGACAACCGTCACGTACCATCGTGACTTTCAAAACTAATAGTTGACCACTTGGGTCTGTATCATCTTAGAGAGTACTCACCCACGCAAAGCAGGAGTCGGATTATGCCGGACACGAAGAGCGACCGCCCACAAATCGACCGCAAGGCACGCATGCAGCTTCCCTTCGAGGAGGTGACGGCGAGACCGGTCGAGGAGCGGACACGGGACTTTGAGGCGACTTTTATCGAGCTTACCCCGGAACAAGCCATGGCGGCAGCGGAACGCTGCATCCAGTGCCCGGATCCTTCCGCCTGCGTCGACGCCTGCGTGGTCCACAACGACATCCCGCGGGCGATGTGGCTGATCGAGCAGGGCGATTTCCTCGGCGCCGCCGAGGTCTACCGCGAGACGAGCTCCATGCCTGAAATCTGCGGGCTGGTATGCCCACATGAAGCCCTGTGCCAGGGTGCGTGTGTGCGCAACAAGCGCGGGGAGCCGGTCATCACCGGGGCGCTCGAGGCGTTTGTCACCACCTATCAGCGCCAGAATGCCGAGGTCGCCATCCCGGTCGGGAAGCCCACCGGGAAGCGCGTCGCCATCGTCGGCTCGGGCCCGTCTGGCCTGGCCTGCGCAGAGCAGCTGGTCAGGATGGGGCACGCCGTCACCATCTTCGAGGCGCTGCCGACGGCTGGCGGCTTGCTCATCTACGGCATCCCCAATTTCAAGCTGCCAAAGAACATCGTGCGCACCGTCCTCGATGACCTCGAACAGGCTGGCGTGGAATTCGTGCTTGACACCCGCGTCGGCAAGGACGAGATGGTCGACGACCTGATGGAGAAGGGTTTTGACGCGGTCTTCCTCGGGGTGGGATCAGGGATCGACGCCAAGATGGACGTCCCCGGCGCCGATCTGCCGGGGGTTTACCTGGCGACGGAGTTCCTCATCCGGGCCAACGTCGATGAGAGCCTGCTGCCGCCTGGCATGGGCGGCGTGCCCGATGTCGGCGATCGGGTGGTCGTCATCGGCGGCGGGGATACGGCGGCGGACTGCCTGCGCAGCGCGATCAGGCTCGGGGCAAGCGAAGTCACCTGCCTGTACCGCCGCACGGAAGCGGAGATGCCCGGCGGCAAGAAAGACCGCGAGCTGGCCCGCGAGGAAGGCGCGACCTTTCGTTTCCTCACCCAACCGGTTCGCTACGTCGCCGGTGCGGATGGGCGGGTGACCGCGGTTGAATGCCTGCAGTGCGAACTGGGCGAGCCGGATGACAGCGGCCGCCGCCGGCCAGTGCCGATCGAGGGCTCGAATTTCACCGTGCCGGCCGATTCGGTCGTCCTGGCGCTGGGCTATTGGCCTGATCCAACCATCGGAGAGACCACCCCCGAACTTGAGACCCACAAGTGGGGCCTGATCGTGGCCGATCCGGAGACCGGTGCGACCAGCCGGCCTGGCATCTACGCCGGCGGCGATGGGGTCACCGGGCCCGACCTGGTCGTCACCGCGATGGCCTCCGGCCGGCGCTCCGCGCAGGCGATCGACTCTTACCTTTCAACCCGGTAAGCGCCCCCCTTCCCTTTCGTCTTCAAGGCGACGGCCCAAGCCGTCGCCTTTTCCATGTCCTTTTCTTGGGTACGTGTAGAATGGCGAGGGGAACGTTTCCTTAAGGAGCGCTGGATTGTCACTCGCCGATAGACTCAAGGCACACGGGCTGCAGCTTGGGTTCGACCTGGTCGGCATCACCGGACCAGAGCCCCCGGCGCACGTCGATACCTATCGAGACTGGGTGGATGCCGGCCGGCACGCCGGGATGAACTACCTTGCCTCGGAGACTGCCATCGAGCGGCGGGCCGATCCCAGGCACATCCTGCCCTCCTGCCGGTCGATCATCGTAACGGGCACGAATTACACGCCGCACCATCAACCTGCCCCTGGGCACGATGCGCCAGGCGTAGCCGCCTATGCTCGGGGAGAGGATTACCACGCCTTTCTCGTGGAGCGCATGCAGGCGCTCGTCGATTACCTGCGCACCCAAGTAGGGCGGGAATTTGAATCCCGGATCTACACCGACACCGGTCCGATCCTCGAGCGAGAGCTTGCGCAGCGGGCGGGCCTGGGCTGGATCGGCAAGAACACTTGCCTCATCCACCCCCAGCACGGTTCGTACATGCTGCTGGGAGAGATCTTGCTCGATCTCGAGCTGGAGCGCGATCCCCCATTTGAAGCCGATCAATGCGGCACGTGCACGCGCTGCATCGAGGCCTGCCCGACAGAGTGCATCCTGCCGGATCGCACGCTCGACGCAGGGCGCTGCATCTCGTACCTCACGATCGAGGAGAAGGGCGAAATCCCCGAACCGCTCCGTCCGGCGTTAGGTGCGTGGCTGTTTGGCTGCGACATCTGCCAGCAGGTTTGCCCGTGGAATATTCGCTTCGCCAGCGAGACAAACGATGCCGCCTTCCGCGCCCGGGGCGTCCTCGATCCGCCCCGGCTCGAACGCTTCTTGCAGCTCAAACCGGGGTCCTGGGGGAAAGAGTTGAAGGGCAGCCCCCTCGAGCGTCCTCGCAGGCGGGGCCTCGTCCGCAATGCCTGCATCGTCGCCGGCAATTCCGGTCGCCCCGATCTGGTCGAGCACCTCGTGCGTATCCTGTCCGAGGATGAAGAAGCGTTGCCGCGCGCCCATGCCGCCTGGGCCCTTGGACAGCTCGGGGGGCAGGAGGCGCTCCAGGCGCTGGAACGCGCGGACGTGAGCGAGCCGGATGCGTCGGTCCGGCAGGAGATTTCACGCGCCCGGGGTAAGCTCCGCTCCGGCGACTGACCCTTCCCTCCTGGATAAGCAAGGATATCAAACGATGCCCCGTATTCACGGGGCATCATTTTTTCATGTGTTTGAAGCGGAGGCTCAGATGCTAGGGTGTTGGGCTGGCCTGGCCGGGCCGCGGCGTGAAGGTTGGCGTGGGCGTGGCGATGTTCACCGGGATGAAGAGGATCTGCCCCACACCGATCGCATTCAGGTCTTCGATCTCGTTCCGCTCGGCGATCGCCTCCGCCGTGCTGTTAAACTGGGCCGCGATCAACTCGAGCGAATCACCCGGCTGGACGCGGTATTCGATTTCCTGGCCCGGAAACAGGGTCCCTGGCAGCGCCGTCGGCGTGGGCAGCACGTAATCAACGCCGGGGATGATGAGCTCATCGTTGACAAAAACCTGGTCCGGATCGCTGATGTCGTTGGCCGCCATTAGCAAGAATACATCGACCCCGAATTGCTCTGCGATCGAGCTCAACGTGTCGCCCAGCTCGACGATGTAGGTCAGAGGACCTTCGGGTGTCGGCGTCAAGGACGGCTCAAGGGTCTGCGTAATGGTGGGCGTGGCGCTCGGGGGAACCGGGGTGTTGGTAATGGTGGCCGTCGGCGTTTTGGAAGCCAGGAACCCCGGCATGGCAGGTGGGTTATCCCCGGTAAACCACAGCACGACGAAGAAGACCCCGATGACAAGCAGGACGACGGCCAACCCCCCCAGGATCAGCGGCGTGATGCGCTCGCGGCGCTTCCGGTATGCTTCAATGACATCGGCAGCATTGCTGTCTGAATCAGACATCCTTCACACTCCCCTCCTCCAGGAGACGATCACTCCTGACTGGACGGCGGTTTTCATTGTACCCGAATTCGGCCTGCGCGCAGGCACCCGGTCAACTTTCGCCCACCTACCATCGGTCAAGCACAAATGCCAGAACCGGTTGAAGCACCGTTGCCCAGGCGGCATCCTCATGCCTGCCGGGATATTCGTAGTAGGTGTAGCTGATCCCCTCCTGGTCAAGCACGGCCGCAAACTGGTCCACACCCTGGCGAAAGGACGGCTCCGCATCGCCAGTGCTCAACCACAAGTTCCGTGGAAGCTGCTCGGCCTCACGCACGATGCGAGCCGGGTCGTAGCTCGGCCGGGGATGGTTCACGATCAAGGCCGGGCTCAAGGCCCCGACCGTGTCGAAAACCTGCGGGTTGCGCAGCCCGATCTCGAGCGCCCAAACCCCTCCCCGCGAGATCCCCAGCAGCGCGCGTGAGCCGGGGTCATCCTGCGTGGGATAGTTGGCATCGATGTAGGGCACCAGCCCGTCCAGCATGACCGCCTCCCACGATCCCGGCCCGCCATCCGTGTGGGTGAAGTAGGGCTCGGGTTGCAGCGGCATGACGGCTATAAAGGCCGGCCGCTCGTCGCCGGCCTGCTGGTTCTCGATGACCTCCAAGAGGCCGAGATCGAGCCAGTGGTCCTCGTCCTGCGGATACCCGTGCAGCAGATAAACCACCGGGTACCTCAGGCCAGGAGCCAGGTAACACGGCGGCAGGTACACATTCACGGGGATCACCTTCGAGCTCTGCACGGGGTCGGGGAAGACCACGCGTTCCAGCTGGCCCTGCGAGTCCATGCAAGCAGGGAGCGGGGTTGGCGTCGGGGACGGATCGAGTGGCCCCGGCCGGGGATCGGAGGTCGTGGTTGCAGCGGGGGTGGCCGTCGCTTTCGGGTTCATGCCGGATCGATCCAGCTGGGGCCGGCTGCAGCCGGCGAGCACCGCTCCTGCGATCAGCAGGAACAGCATTGGTGCTGCCCAGGGGGTGGGGTTTCCAGCTGTTCTTTGTTCAGCCATCGAGCTTTGTATCATACTCCAGGTTCGCAGACAGGCCCCACAGATATATTCAGACAAGTACGGGTTATAATCAGCGTCATGAACTATCATATCTGGACCGCGGGGTGTCAGATGAACGTCGCCGATTCGCAGCGCGTGTCATCCGCACTGGAGAACCTGGGTTACCAGGCGACCTCGTCAGCGGAACAAGCCGACGTGATTGTGCTCAACACGTGTGTCGTCCGACAGAGCGCCGAGGACAAGGCACACGGCCGGCTCAGCTCACTGCGCCCGCTGAAGGACGCCCGGCCCGACCTGGTCATCAACTTGATGGGATGCATGGTCGGGGTTCGTGGGGACCAGGCGCTGCGCGACCGCTACCCCTACGTGGATGTGTTTTCGCCGCCGTCCGACCCCCGCCCTCTGCTCGATTTCCTGGCTGGATCCGACGGGCGAGAGCTTGAAGAGGACGCGCTGCGCACCCGCTTTGCATTGATGGACGGAGATCTACGGCTCCCCCTTGCCGAGCAGGGATCGCTGGTTACAGCCTACGTCCCCATCGTCTATGGCTGCTCACACGCCTGTACGTTCTGCGTCATCCCATTCCGGCGCGGCGTCGAGCGCAGCCGATCGATCGGCGAGATTGCCCGGGAGAGCCGCTCCCTGGTAGCGCAGGGTGTGCGCGAAATCACGCTCCTCGGCCAGATCGTGGACCGCTACGGGATGGACCTGGAAGACGGACCTCGCCTGCAAGACTTGCTGCAAGTCCTGCACGACATCGATGGACTGGAGCGGATCCGCTTCCTGACCTCCCACCCCAACTGGATGACAGATGAACTGCTGGATGCCGTCGCCGATCTCCCAAAGGTGTGTGAACACATCGAGGTCCCCTTCCAGGCCGGGGACGACGAGGTACTCAAGCGCATGAAACGCGGCTACAGCGTCGACGATTACCGCCGGCTGATCGAGCGCATCCGCAAGCGCATCCCGGGTGTCTCGATCGCGACCGACGTCATCGTTGGCTTTCCCGGGGAGCGCGAGGACCAATACCAGGCCACGTACGACCTGCTCGAGGAGTTGGAGCTGGACGTCGCCCACCTGGCACGCTACTCGCCCAGGCCGCAGACGGTGGCCACCCGCAACATGCAGGATGACATCCCCGAAGCTGAGAAGATGCGCCGCTTCCGTGCTCTGGAGGAACTCCAGGCCGGGATCGCAACCAGGATCAATGCCGACTACCTGCAGAGGACGGTCGAGGTGCTGGTCGAAGAGCGAAAGGGCGATCGCTGGAAAGGTCGCACCCGCACGAACAAGCTCGTCTTCCTCGGATCCCAGGCCGACCTGCGTGGCCAAACCGTGCCCGTGCACATCCAGTGGACCGGTCCCTGGAGCATGATCGGCGTGCTCGCCGAGGAGCTGGAGCCCGTCCGCATCAGCTGAATACCCCACTTGACCCAAATTCAAGCACGCTGTAGCATGCATGCGTGAACTTCGCACCCGGGACCACCCATCTCGCGCGACCCGGGTGCCGCTCCTGAAGGAGGCATGCATGCGTAAATCGGCTTCCAGGATATCTGCTTTGTTTGCATTCCTGGTCATCGTCCTGCTCGCCGGCTGCAATTTCCCCGGCACGGCGACGCCGGATCCCTTCCCAACCTATGCGGCGCAAACCGTCGAGGCCAGGCTGACCCAGACGTCACTCGATACGCCCATCCCCCCGCCGGCTGCCGACACCAACACCCCCCAGCCGGAACCGACGCAAGTGCTGGCCACGCCGACAAACACCAGCACGCCCATCCCCACCCAGCCGGAAACGCCCTGCAACCGGGCCTCCTTCGTCAGCGATGTCACGGTGCCCGACGGCACGAACTTCGCAGCGGGCGCCAACTTCACCAAGACATGGCGGCTGAAGAACACAGGAACATGCACCTGGAATACGAGCTACTCGCTCGTGTTCGACAGCGGCAACGCGATGAACGGCCCGGCCTCCAAGGCGCTGACGGGGACGGTCGCACCGAACCAGACCATCGACGTCTCCGTGGATTTGAAAGCACCGGGCAGCGCCGGCAGCTACCGCGGCTACTGGCTGCTGCGCTCCGATGCCGGTGTGCTGTTCGGAGTGGGGTCTGCCGGTGACGTCGCCTTCTGGGTGGACATCCAGGTGGGAGCGGGCGGCGATACCATCGTCTACAACATGGTCACCAACTACTGCGACGCCCAATGGGTGAGCGGGGCCGGGGTGCTGCCGTGTCCTGGCGCCAACGGCGATGTCGAGGGCTTCATCATCAAGATCAACAATCCCAAACTGGAGAACGGCTCAACCGATGACGAACCGGTCCTCGAGACCCATCCCCAGTGGGTGGACAACGGCGTCATCACCGGGAAGTTCCCGGCCTTCAACGTCCAGGCGGGCGACCATTTCAAGACCGTCATCGGCTGCCTGTATAACGGCCTGGCGTGCAACGTGCGCTTCCAGTTGAACTACCGCGCCGATGGCGGCTCGCTCCAGAACCTTGGTCAATGGGACGAGACGTACGACGGCAGCCTGCGGAAAATTGACGTCGATCTGAGCTCGCTCGCCGGAAAATCGGTTGAGTTCGTGCTCGCCGTGCAGGCGAATGGTTCCTCAGCCCAGGACTGGGCCTTCTGGCTGGTGCCGCGCATCGTCCGCTGAACTTGCTGGCTGTAAACGATTAAGGACCCAGCGCCCGGGGTTGAACCCGGGCGCTGTCGCCGTTCCTGGACGCTGCCGGGATGGATGTGTGCATTGGTAGAATGCTAGAATAGCAGCCGCAGGAGGGTTACCATGGCCAAGAAACCGAGGTTGTTCCTGATCGACGGGCATGCCCTTGCCTACCGCACCTACTTTGCCCTGACGGGTGTTGGCGGCGGCTCGCGCTGGATCACCAAATCCGGCGAGCCGACTGCGGGCACGTACGGGTTCACGGCCGTCTTGCTGCGCCTGCTCGAACAAGAACAGCCCGAGTACCTGGCCGTGTCGTTCGATACCGGCCGGACTTTCCGCGATGACCTCTACGAGGATTACAAGGCTACCCGGGATAAGATGCCCGATGATCTGCGCCTGCAAATCGAGCGCATCCGGCAGGTCGTAGATAGCTTCGGCATACCCATCCTCGAAGCGGATGGGTTTGAGGCCGACGATGTGCTTGGCACGGTCGCCGGGCTGGCTGCCGGGCAGGATGTCCAGGTCGTCATCCTGACAGGCGACCGCGACCTGCTGCAGCTGGTCACGGATAAGATTGTCATCCGCCTTTCAGGCCAGAAACTGGCAGACGCCATCGACTACCACCCCGAGCAGGTCGTCGCCAAGTATGATCTCTTACCGGCACAGCTGGTCGATTTGAAAGCCCTGGTCGGCGATACGAGCGACAACATCCCCGGGGTGCGCGGCGTGGGAGAAAAGACAGCCGTCACGCTCCTCAAAGAATATGAAACCCTGGAAGGTATTTACGAGCACATCGACGCGGTCCCCGGCCGTTTTCAGAGTAAGTTGATCGAGGGCAAGGACCAGGCGCTCCTGAGCCGCAAGCTGGGGCGGATCGTGACCGACGTGCCGATCAAGTTCGATCTCGAGGCATGCCGCACGGTGGGGTATGACCGGGATGCCATCATGGAGCTTTTCAGGGTGCTCGAATTCCGTTCCTTGATGGATCGCATTCCAGGCACGGAGGTGAAAACCAGCGGCGCACAGATGAGCATGTTCGTGAGCGGTGAGGCATCCAGCCCGACGGGCCCGGACCAGGTTGTGGTCGTCGATACGCCTGAAGCGCTCGAGGAATTGGCCAAGGCGCTTGAAAACGCCGAGCAGATTGCCTTCGATGTGGAAACGACCGGCACCGACCCGATGCGCGCCGCGCTGGTAGGCATTTCTCTCGCGGTCGAAGCGGAGCAAGGGTATTACATCCCCGTCGGGCATAACCCGGCTAACGCCGGAGGCCCTCAGCTGGATCTATCGAGCGTGCTGGAGGCCATCGGACCAGGGCTGACAAACCCGGCCATCCCCAAGGTCGGGCACAACCTGAAATATGATTACCTGATGCTCAAGCGGGCCGGCTTGCAAGCCTCCCCGCTCGCCTTCGACACCATGCTCGCCGAGTGGCTGTGTGATCCCAGTTCGCGCAGCCTCGGGCTCAAGAACCTGGCCTGGGTCCGGCTGGGTGTCGAGATGACCGAGATCCAGGCGCTGATCGGTACGGGGCGCTCCCAGCGCTCCATGGCCGATGTCCCGATTGCCGAAGTCGCGCCCTATGCGGCCGCGGACGCCGAGGTCTGCCTTCGGCTGCGCCCGGAACTCGAGCAGGAGTTGGAGGAGAAGGGGCAGATCGAACAGTTCACCACGCTCGAAATGCCTTTGATCCCCGTCCTGGCCGGGATGGAAGAGGCCGGGATTGCCCTTGATATCGAGTTCTTGAAGGTGCTCTCGAAACGATTGGCGCAGCGCCTGGCCGAGATCGAAGGCAGCGTTTTTAAGAGCGTTGGCCACAGCTTCAACCTCAACTCGACCCAGCAGCTTTCAGAGGTCCTGTTCACCGAACTCGGCCTTGAGCCCCCCGATAACACCCGCAAGACGGCCTCCGGCCACTACTCCACGGCGGCCTCCGTCCTGGAGGAAATGCGCAGTTCGCATGAAATCGTCGAACTCATTCTCGAACAGCGAGAACTCGCCAAGCTTAAATCCACCTACGCCGATGCCTTCCCCGACCAGGTCAACCCGGAAACCGGGCGGGTGCACACATCCTACAGCCAGACAGGCTCTGTGACAGGCCGCCTCGCTTCCTCCGATCCCAACCTTCAGAACATCCCCATCCGGACAGAGCTGGGCCGGGAGATCCGCCAGGCCTTCATCGCCGAGCCGGGAAACCTGCTGCTGAGCGTGGATTACTCGCAAATCGAGCTGCGGGTAGTGGCCCATGTTTCTGGCGACAAGGCGATGATCGCCGCTTTCCTGGATGACCAGGACATCCATGCTGCGACCGCCGCAGCCATCAACGCTGTGGAGATCGGGGCGGTCACTGAGGACATGCGGCGGCACGCCAAGGCCATCAATTTTGGCTTGATTTATGGGATGAGCGCCTTCGGCTTGACGCGCACAACCGGGTTGACGCTGGCCGAAGCCGAGAACTTCGTTAAGGCTTATTTCGAGCGATTCCCGGGCGTCCAGGCCTACCTGGAGGGCATCCGCCGGGACGTGGTCGAGGATGGGTATGTGGCGACGCTGCTCGGCCGCCGGCGTTACTTCCCCCAGTTGACGAAAGAAGCCAGCGTCTCGGAGGTCGCCAAGGCCCGTGCGCTGCGGGAAGCGATCAATGCCCCGATCCAGGGGACGGCGGCCGACATCATCAAGCTCGCCATGCTGCACCTGCCTGCCGCATTGGATGAGGCAGGGCTTAAGGCCCGCATCCTGCTCCAGGTTCACGACGAACTCGTGCTCGAGTGCCCAGAGGAGGAACTGCGGGATACGGCCCGAATCGTGCAAGATGTCATGCAGCATGCGTACAGGCTGGCAGTGCCTTTGAAGACTGACGCCAAGGCAGGTGCAAACTGGGCCCAGATGACGCCCGTCAGCAACGATTGAACCGAGGATTGAACCGAAGCTGGAGGCTGAGCCGGACAACTGAGAACCAGGTGGGGCTCCGGGGCGAGCGTATAGGTCTTGTGCTATACTCGCCTCGCTACCCCAAAAAAGTCCGGAATGAAACGAGCATGACCGACCGTCAAGAGCTTTTCGAAGAATCGATGCGCCTGGGACACTCGGCGGCCTGGGATCTTGAGTGGGATCGGGCGATCGGGTTCTACCGCAAGGCGCTGTCACTCGTGCCGGATCATCCGGGCGCGATGACGAGCCTTGGCCTGGCGCTGCTTGAATCGGAGCAATACAAGGAAGCGCTGGACGTCTACCAGCACGCCGCAACGCTGGCCCCGGATAACCCGATCCCTGTCGAAAAGACGGCAGAAATCCTGGAAAAAATGGCCCAGTCAAAGGCGGCCATCGCCCAACGCCAGGTCGCTGCGGAGATGCACCTCAAACGCAGGGATGCCGACAAGGCGATCGACAACTGGTCGCACATCGCCCGCATGTCCCCCAACGATCTGAACAACCGCTCCCGCCTGGCGATGACGTTCGAGCGTTTAGGTCGTAAACGCGAGGCGGTCTATGAGTACCTGGCTGTCGCCTCGATCCTGCAGAAGGCCAAGAAGAACGAGCGTGCGGTCGAAGCGGTCCAGCGGGCGCTGCGCATCATCCCGGGCGATAAGGAAGCGGCGCGTTCGCTGCGTTTGCTGCAGCAGGAGAAACCGCTCCCCCCGCCCGCTGAGCCACGGGCAGTTACCGCCCCGCTGCGGATGGACGATGTAAAGGAATATCTGAGCTCCGACGAAGAATCGCTCAAGGAATCGGATGACAGCCAGCAAGCCGATCCGGAGACGGCAGCCCAGACGCGGGCGCTGACCATCCTGGCCGGGCTCGTCTTCGATGAGGGTGGCGAGTCCGAGGACGATGAGGATGCGCCCGTCGATATGAAGGAACTGACGGAAGGCCGCATCAGCCAGGAACGGAGATCGATCGGCCAGCCGCAGATGCTGCGCTACCTTGGCCAGGCCATCGACCTGCAAACGCGCGGGAACAAGGCCCAGGCTGTAAAGGAGTACGAGCGGGCGATCGAAGCTGGCCTCGACCATCCTGCTGCCCACTACAACCTGGGCATCATGCTGAAAGGGATGGATAAGAACGAGGAGGCCGTGAGCCACCTGATCCAGGCGATCGGTCACCCGGACCTCGAATTGGGTTCAAACCTCGCGCTGGGCCGCCTGGCCCGTATTAGCGGCAATCTAGCCGAAGCAGCCCGCTACCTGCTCCAGGCGCTGCGCAAGGCTGATTCGCTCTCCGTTAACGACGACCAGTCCTCCCAGCTCAATCAACTGTACGACACCATCCTCGCGTCCCAGGATGAGGGAGACGAAGATTCGCTCTCCAAGATCGTTGAGAACACTCTGAGCTTCCTCAGCGGACCCGAATGGTTGAAACGCCTGCGGCAGGCCAGGCAGCAGCTGGAGGGGCAAGGCTCCGGGACGACCATCGTCCCCATCGCCGACATGCTGGCCGTTGGCGGCACGGAGAAGGTCCTTCAATCTCTGTCCCGCATTGATGAACTCGTCACCAAGGGCTTCCTCGAGTCCGCCCTGGAAGATGCCATGCTATCGCTTGATCTCGTCCCCAGCTACCTGGGGATCCATGTGCGCATGGCAGAGATCATGATGAAACAGGGCAACACGGCCGGGGGGATGACGAAGCTGCGGACCGTGGCCAGGACCCATCGCGTGCGGGGAGAGATATCCCAGGCGAGCAACGTCTACGCCCGCATCATTCAACAATCCCCGATCGACATCAACGCCCGGGAGCAGTTGATCCAGCTGCTCGCCCAGCAAGATCGCGTGGGCCGTGCGATCGAGCAGTTTCTCGAGCTGGCCGAGCTGTACCGCCAGATGGCTGAAATCGACAAAGCCCGCACCACCCTGGGGGAGGCCTTCCAACTCGCACAGCGCAGCACGGTGGAAAAAGAGTACGTCGTCCGCATCCTGGACCAGATGGGCGATATCGACCTTTCCCGGCTAGATTGGCGCCAGGCGTTGGATGATTACAACCACATTTGTGACCTCGACCCCAAGAACGAAAAAGCTCGCGCTCATGTCATCGATCTCAATTTGCGTCTAGGGCAAGAGGAACCCGCCGGGCGTGCGCTGGATATCCACCTCGCCCAGCTGGTCGATCAGGAGCGAGCCCCCGAGGCGCTCGAGCTGTTGGAGGAATTGGCCCGCGAACACCCCGGCAAGCAAGCGCTCCACTCACGCCTGGCCGAGGCCTACCGGGCAGCCGGCCGCAAGGCGGATTCGATCGCCCAGTACGATGCGCTGGGGGAGATTCAGCTCGATGCTGGCCAAACCAAGGAAGCTATTAAAACAATCCGCACGATCCTCGACCTCGATCCGCCGAACGTATCGGGTTACCAGGAGCTCCTGCGCAACCTGGAGGGCGGGGAAACGTGAGATCGGCGCCCGTCTAGTCCATGCTGACCAACTTCCTGACCGAGATCACTTTTTTCTTTCAGCGCTTCGACTTCCTGAGCCTGGTCGATGTCCTGCTCGTTACGCTGGTCGTCTTTTTCCTGCTCAGGCTCGTGCGGGGCACACAGGCGGTCGTCCTCCTGCGCGGCATGATCGTCTTGCTCATCACGATTGCGTTGCTCACCAGCCTGCTCAACCTGCCGGCTTTCACCTGGCTTCTTCAGAATTCGCTGCCCGCGCTGCTTGTCGCCATTCCCGTCATCTTTGCGCCCGAGATCCGCCGGGCGCTCGAACGCCTGGGGCGGACCGGCGCATGGTTTGGCATGACGGCCGAGCCTGACCACGTTGTGCACCTGATCGACACGATTGGCTTGACCGCACAGCGCCTGGCGGATCGCCGGTTTGGCGCCTTGATCGTCATCGAACGCGAGGTGCCCCTCGATGATTACATGGAAACCGGTGTCAAGCTGGATGCCCGCCTGACCCCCGAACTGCTGCTGCAAATCTTCCATATCAACACCCCCCTTCACGACGGGGCTGCGATCCTGCGTGAAGGCCGCATCGCGGCGGCGGCTTGCGTCATGCCGCTCTCGTCCAGTGGGACGCTCACCCGTTCGCCCGAACGGCAAATGGGTCTTCGCCACCGGGCGGCGCTCGGTATCAGTGAGGTGAGCGACGCCGTCTCAGTGATCGTCTCCGAGGAGACCGGGGGTATTTCGGTCACCCATAATGGGCGGATCATCCGCCGCCTGGATCAAGCCCGTTTGCGAAACATCCTGACCGCGTTCTTCCGTCCAAGGACGACCGGACGCATCCCGGCCTGGATCGAGAGGCTGCTGGCACGCCCCGCACAGCCTCATTCCCGATCTCAGGGAGATTGAGCTGCCGCCATGACCTGGATCCGCGAAAACCTGGGCACGCTCATCCTGGCTTTCATCCTCGCCATCACGGCCTGGGTCGCTGCCATCAGCCAGGAGGATCCGCTCTCCGAACGTGTCTTTGAAGACCCCATCCCGGTCACCTACCAGGGCTTGCAGGAGGGGTTAACCATCGTTGGGTCGCCGCCTCAGTTTGCCGAGGTCACCCTGCGTGCCCCGCTTTCCGTCTGGCAGAACATCTCCATCCAGGACCTGGCTGTCGTCGGCGATCTGTCTGGGCTTGAAGCCGGCGTACACCGCATCCGGTTAGAAGATAATCTGCAGCTGCGCGCAGCCAAGGTGACTGCCGTGGATCCCGCGACGGTCACCCTCACGATCGAGGCCCTGGCTACCAAGCGGGTCGAGGTTCAGGTTCAAACCAGGGGTGAGGTCGCTCCCGGCTATCGTGACGACCCAGCCCAGATCGATGTCGATCAGGTCACGATCACCGGCCCGGCAAGCGTCGTCGGCCGGGTCAACGCAGCCCAGGTCATCGTCGATCTCAATAACCGCCAACGGACTGTCGATGCAAACTTTGACCTGACCCTTGTCGACGTCCAGGGAGATCCGGTTGAGGGATTGCAGATCGATCAGCCTACCGTTCGCGTCGTAATTGACATAACCAAACTTGAGAATCTGGCAACCAAGCTTGTCATCCCCATCGTGATCGGGCAGGATGAGCTGGAAGCGAACGGATATTACCGGGTTACACGCGTCAACGTCTCTCCGAGCGAGGTCGCCGTGTTCTCAGAAGACCCGGCTGCCCTGGAGGGGCTGCCCGCCTTCGTCCAGACGCTGCCGATCGATGTCTCTGGGGAGACACGCAGCATTGATCGCAGGATTGACCTCGATTTGCCACCCGGTTTCACGCTCATCGGCGAACAGAATGTACGCGTACAAATCGATATCGAACCCATCGAAACCTCGCTCACGATCAGCCGGACGATCGAAGTGGCAAATCTCGCCTTCGGTCTCTACGCCTACCCTTCCCCGCAGGCGATTAACATCATCCTGTCTGGCCCGGCGGTGGTCCTGGACGCCCTCAAACGCGAGGATATTCATGCCACGCTGGACGTGGAAGGCCTGAGCCTGGGCACCTTCCAGCTCGAACCCCTGATCGAAGGCATCCCGGAAGGGATTACCTGGGAACCGCCAACACCGTCCGTAATCGAGGTTACGCTGACGGCCGTCCCCCGGCCGACCCCCACACCCCTCCCCACGCCCGAACCCTGAACTCCATGAGCCGCCCCGTCGTTGCGCTGGTTGGTCGACCTAATGTTGGAAAATCGACGCTGTTCAATCGCCTGGCCGGCGAGCGCCTGGCCGTCGTCGATGACACACCCGGGACGACCCGCGACCGGCTCATCGCCGAGAGCGAGTGGAACGGCCTTGCGTTCGATGTTGTCGACACTGGCGGGATCGATCCGGGAGATTTAAGCCGGGGAGAACCCCTGTCGGTCGGCTCAGCGGATTACATTGACCATATCCGCTCGCAGGCCATCATGGCTGCTCGCGACGCCGATGCGGTGCTGCTGCTGGTCGATGTCGAAAGCGGGGTTACCGCGGCCGATGAACAAGTGGCCGAAATCTTGCGCCGCCAGCAGCGCCGGGTCGCTGGTCAACCGCAGCCCCCCATCCTGCTGGTGGTCAACCGCTGCGACAACGAAACCCGCCGCAACCAGGTTTCCGATTTCTATGGGCTCGGCATGGGGGAACCCATCCCCATTTCCGCCCTGCACGGCCGGGGAACGGGTGACATGCTCGATCGCCTGGTCGAGGCGCTCAATGCTCAGCCCAGGGAGGATGCTGAAGACGAAGGCCGTGTCCACATCGCCATTGTCGGGCGGCCGAACGTCGGAAAATCCAGCTTGCTCAACCGCATCCTGGGAGAGGAACGCGTCCTGGTTTCCCCGCTGCCTGGGACGACGCGTGATGCAGTGGACACCTATCTCAAGCTGGAGGACACAGAAATCACCCTGATCGATACAGCCGGCATCCGCCGGCGCGGCCGGATCGAACCCGGGGTTGAGCAGTATTCTGTCCTCAGGGCGTTGAAGGCGATCGACCGGGCGGACGTGGTCCTGCTCCTGATCGACGCCACCCAGGGCATCATCGCCCAGGATACCCACATCGCCGGGATGGTAATCGATAAGCTGAAATCGGTCGTCGTCCTTGTTAACAAATGGGATTTGATTGAGAAGGACAGCTACACGATGGCTGGCTTCACAGAACGCATCCGGGAAGGCTTGAACTTCATGGACTATGTGCCCATCTTGTTCATCTCGGCCAAGACCGGGCAGCGTGTAGCCCAGGTTCTGCCCACTGCCCTCCAGGTCCAGGAAGAACGCATGCGCCGCATACCAACCGGGGAGCTGAACCGGACCTTGCAGGACGCCCTGAGCGCCCATGCCCCGCCGCCAAAGAGTGGCAGGCGGTTGAAATTCTTGTACGCCAGCCAGGTGCGCGTCGATCCGCCCACGTTCCTGTTCCATGTCAACGACCCGGAACTGGTGCACTTCACGTACAAACGCTTCATCGAGAACCGCTTGCGCACACGCTACGGCTTCCTGGGCACCCCGCTGAGGCTCGTTTTCCGTGCCCGGAGTGAAGGCCGACGCCGCTGACCCGTTAAAGCCGATCGGCCTGCGTGATATAATCGTCCGTCGTGGAAGAAACCCCTTTTAAACATCAAACCCCCGAGTGGGGTGATGAGCGTGCTCCCTCCCTGGCCCGGCGCTTCATGCGCTTCGCCGCCGAGCTGCTTCAGACCGTTCTCATTGCCGGCGTGCTTTTCCTCGCCGTCAACCTGCTGACCGCCCGCATCCGGGTCGAGGGCATCAGCATGGAACCCAGCCTGCATGATGGGCAGTTTGTGGTCGTGAACCGGATAGCCTACCGCTGGAACACGCCGCAAAGGGGAGACATCATCGTCTTCCATTTCCCGCTCGACCCCGACCGGCGCTTTATCAAACGCGTCATCGGCCTGCCAGGCGAGACGGTTCGCGCGCAAGGCGGGGAAATCTACGTAGATGGCCAATTAATCGACGAACCTTACCTGACCGTGACGCCGCGCTACAGCGGGGAGTGGACGCTCAACTCGGATGAAATCTTCGTGCTTGGCGACAACCGCAACAATTCCTCAGACTCGCAAAACTGGGGCGCCTTGAGCATGGATGAAATCATCGGCAAGGCGATCCTCGTTTACTGGCCGCCGGCCGAGGCTGGCCCCATACCACACTACGACCTCGCCGCAGCCGGCGAATGACCAGGGTACGGCCCCGTTTCTAGAACGTGGTTATGCTACAATCGAAACACATTGCGGCAGCCGGCGTCTGGTCAGCCTTGCCGTCCCTGGCAGCCGGCCCAAGGTGAGGCAACCGGCGCCTTCGCTCGAAGATTTTGCTCGGTATTGAGGCATATGGAAAACAATCCACACGTCGTCTGTCCATCCTGCCAATCAGGATTGATGCGACAAGGTAAATCGCTATATTTCACCAGCTTGGGCGGTTGGCCGGTGTGCGCCCGCGATGTCCCCGGATGGTATTGCCCATTCTGTGGATACCACGAGTTCGACCGGCGCTCCTTGATGCGGTTGTTCAGCCCAGAATGGCCGCGCCATTCCCGGAAGGAGAGCCCTGCCAGCCACGCGGTTGATCCAGAGCCTGACGATCGCAACCCGGCCGGGGACGGGCAGCATCGGCGATGACCACCTAACCAGAGTTCATCCATGGTCGATATCCAGGAGAACATTTCAACCATCAACGTCCTCGTCATCGCCGACGTCGATTCCAACGCGCAGTCCATCGTCGAACGCATCTTGAAACCGTCCGGATTCCGTGGGTGGGCAAGAGCATCCGAGTCGCCACCCCCGGATGTCCTCGTGGTGGATGTAACCCAGCTGCGCGGGGATCCCCTGGCAAGCTTGAGAAACTACCGCGCCTCCGGCGACACTTCCCCGGCCATCTTGCTCGCCGCCCATTTTCCCCTGGCCAAGCTGCGCGAACTCTTCCGGCTGGGCGTGCACGACTTCCTGCTCAAACCATACCGTCCCGCAGAGCTGTGCGAGGCGATCGTCGAGCTGAGCGAAACGCGATCCGCCCAGTCCAACACACAGGAACTCTCAGGGCGCATGGAAGGGCTGCGCGAGCAGCTTCGCCGCCGGACGGAAGAAATCCGGATGTTGAGCGAAATCGGCCGGGTCGTCGTCGACCTGAGCGATTTGAACGAAATCCTGCGCTCCGTGGTCGAGGCCGCGGCTTTTGTCACCGACGCCGAGGAGTCTGCAATTTACCTGGCCGAGCCAGATGGCTCCGAGCTCAACCTGCGCGCCAGCAAGCAAGCCGGTGAGCGGCACGCCACGCTCCAGAAACTCAGGGTGACCGATACCCTCGTCGGCGAGGTCTACCATTCCGGCAAACCTGTGCTCCGGCAACCCTCCCTCGAGAGCGGACCGGTCAAAGTTCAGACCGGATTCCTGGTGCAATCGACGGTCAACGTCCCGCTGCGGGTTAAGCATGCAACGGTCGGGGTGCTGGGCGTTTACAACCGGCTCGCCCCCCGCACCTTCACCGAACACCACCTCACGCTGCTCATGGCGCTTGCCGACTGGGCCGGGGTTGCCCTCGAACAGGCAAGCCTGAAGCGCAGCCTGAGAACCCAACCGCTCAAGCCGAAAGAGCCGGAGGATCGCGGACCTTCCATCGCAGCCGCGCCGGATCTCATGCATGGGCTGGAGACCGTGGCCGCAATGCTGACAAGCCTGGCCGGCAAGGTCGATCAGGCCCAGCGGGCCGAGCTTGAGACTGCGCTGCAAAAAATTCGCTCTCTGCAGGGCGTCCCGGTGATCGAGCTGGATTCAGCTGAAAGCGGCGAACTGGTTGACCTCCAAGCGCTGATCGAAGAAACCATTCATGCCATGCGCGATGTGGCCAGGCAGAAGGGGCTTGAGGTCAACGCGGAGCGCGGCGAAGTCATCCCGATATTCCATGGTGACCCGGAGAAGGTCCGGCAGGTATTGGAAGCGCTGGTCACTGCAGCCTTGCGGCGAACTGCGAGAGGGCGAGTGGTCCTGGAGACGCACCGTTTCGATGTGCTCCGCTCACGCAGCGACGAATTTCCGCTGACGGTGAACGTTGAAATGCACGACGGCGCCTGGGCTGCGGTTCGGGTCTCGGACTCGAGCCCAGGCCTCTCTCCCGACACAGTCCAGGCGATAACGGATGGCGCCACGAACCCGCTCTCCGGGCGGATGGGTCCGGGCCTGTCGATGGGGGAAATCCGCATGATCGTCGAGAGCATGCAGGGTGTGATGTGGTATGAGCACACGCCAGCCAGCACTTCGATCACTTTCGCCCTGCCGATACACTGAGGAGCGCCATGGCAAACCGATCCGTCCCGGTTGAAATCTACACCGCCAGCCACCGCATCCTCGGGCGGGTGCACCCCACCGCGAGCGGTCTCTTCAGCTATCTCAACATCCCGACAAGCTCCTATCTGGAACTGGAAGGCGCCATGCTCATGCGCCTGCATCAGCCAGGCAAACTCGTCGCCCGCTACCCGAACTTATGGGTGGTGAAGAGCGAGATTGTTGCAGCCTTACTGAGCAACAGGTCACAGCTCGGCCCAACCGGCTTCACTCGTGGCGGGTACTCGACGACCGTGCCGCATTGGGTCAGGGTCATCATGGGCGGTTACGAGCTGATGGGTGTGATCGAGACGCCCGGAAAATTCAACTTCGCCGGGCTGATGTTTGAAGGGGAGCGCTTCTTCATGCCCCTCTATAACGCCAGATTGCAGGCCATCCTCTTCCCCAATGTCCATGCGGAAGCCCCAGCCATGATCTTCAATCGCAGCGTGGTTGATGCGATGGCGCTGCTTTCCAAGGAGGAAATCCCCTCCGTGCCCGGCGACTCTGGAGGGTCTTGATCGTAGCATGATCCGCTGGAGGAGGGGCCGATCTGCTTCCCCCCGCCTCCAAAGTTAAACACCCGCGTTCAGGTCCAGGGGGAGATGGATGCTGTTCTACCTGCTCTGCGGTGCATGGTTCTCAGGTCTTTTCCTCGGCCGGTTGATCCCGGCCACCCCCGAACGCTGGCTTCTGCTTTCCGCCATCGCCCTGGCGGCGGTCCTCGCTTTCCGCGCCGTGCCTGGGTACCGCCTCGCCTTCCTGGGATTGCTCGCGCTGACGCTCGCCGGGGCTCGCTTCCAATCCAACCTGCCCACCATCGACCCCGAACATATCGCCTACTACAACGAGCTCGACCATCGCGTTCAGGTAACCGGCGTGATCGTCGAGGATCCTGTATGGCGAGCGGAGTCGGTCGATCTCGTCCTGGAGGCTGAACGCATCTGGATTGCAGACCTCGGGCACGCCCACGGCGTCGAAGGTCGCATTCTGGTTAACACCTCGCGCTCCCGGGCATGGCGCTACGGGGATTGGGTGCAGGTGACCGGCAATCTCGAAACCCCGCCATCGGGGATCGATTTCGACTACTCGGAGTACTTGCAGCGCGAGGGCATCCTGAGCCGGGTGACCCAGGCGAGCATACGTCTGCTAGAGCATGACCACGGCCAGCCATTGTTGAGGGCCATCTACCAACTGCGCAACCGGTTCCTGCAAATCATCCTGCGCATCTTCCCCGATCCGGAGGCCCAGCTCCTGTCGGGCATCTTGCTCGGGGTCGAAAGCGGCATTCCAGACGATGTCCAGACCGCGTTCAACCGGACAGGCACGACGCACATCATCGCCATCTCGGGGTTTAACCTGACGCTGCTCGCCCAAGCGAGCATCCGGGTTTGCGGCAATTGGCTCGGCAGGAGGCGGGGGGCATTCGTCGCCGGGGTCGTTATCCTGCTGTACACGCTGATGGTAGGGGCGCAGGCGGCGGTCGTACGGGCTGCGATCATGGCCTTGCTCGGGCTGCTCGCCTTCTATTTTGGCCGGGTGAACGATGCGCTGCGTGCCTTGTGCCTGGCAGGCTTCTTGATGTCCGTCCTGGATCCATTTGCCCCATGGGATGTAGGGTTCCAGCTTTCCTTTGCGGCAACCCTGGGGTTAATCCTGTACGCCGACCCACTTCAAAAAGGGGTCGAAAGCTGGTTGAACCGGCATTTCGAACCTGAACTTGTCAAGCGCACCACGCCACTGCTCGGCGAGTATGCGCTTTTCACGCTCGCCGCCCAGCTCACCACGCTGCCCATCACCGTGCTCGTCTTCCGGCGCCTCTCACTCGTCTCGCTCGCGGCGAACATGACCATCTTGCCGCTTCAACCCGGCCTGATGTTCCTGGGTGGATCCGCCATGATCGCCGGCGCCATCCTGCAGCCGCTGGGCCAACTGCTGGCCTGGATGGCCTGGCCATTTGCGGCCGCGACCATCCGGCTGGTCTCCCTCTGGTCTGGTCTCCCGCTGGCTTCCATTCCGCTCGGAGAGCTGGATGGCCTGCTGCTCCTCGCGTACTATGCCGTGCTCTTCGGGGTCACCTTGCTCCTATCCAGGCGGGAGGCCCAGCCTTACCGAAAGCTGCAGTCCTGGGCCAGGCAAGCGCTCTCCCCCGCGCTGCTGCTCTCCGGCCTGTTCCTGGCTGCGCTCCTCTCATGGCACGCCTACCTCAACCAACCCGATGGCCAGCTGCATATCAACCTGCTCGATGTGGGAGCGGGGGATGCCATCTTGGTCGAAACCCCGGCTGGCGGCCGGGTCTTGATCGACGGCGGACCAAGCCCAAACCGCCTTACGGATCGCCTCAGCCACTACTCCTCGCTATTTGACAAGCGCATCGAGTGGTTGATCCTGGCAGGCAGCAGCTACGACCAGCTCGGCGGACTGCTTGGCCTGGCAGACCGATTCTCTGTCGAGCATGCCCTGGTCGGGATTGGCGACCAGGGGAGCACGGCTCGCCGGGTGCTCGAAGAGTTGGGGCAATACGCTGTACGGACCATCAACGCGGAACGAGGGACCAGGCTCGAGCTGGGCGAGGGCGCCGTCCTGGAAGTGCTCCACGCCGGTCCCCGGGGGCTCCTGATCGGCGTGAAATTTGGTGCCCTTGAGGTGCTGCTTGCCCCTGGCGCGGGTCCGGCCGATGCTGAGGACTTGCTCCAGCAGCCCGATTTCCAGCAGTGGACGTTGGTGATCCTGCCTGAATGTGGCGATCCGGACCTATTCGAGGAACCCTGGTTGATGCATGCCAGGGTGGAGTGGATCCTGCTCTCCTGCGATGGCGGAACTGCGCCAACCGATCCAGAGGCGGCCCCAGCTTTTCTGGCGCAGCACCAGGTTTTGAGGACCGATGTTCACGGCGATATCACAATCAGCAGCGACGGGAACGAGCTGTGGGTCGCCGTCGAGCGTGCTCCCTGAACCGGCGCGGTTGAAAAGCTGACCTCTTCGCGTACAATCTCACTTCCCCATGTGTTCGAACCGCTCCAAGGGAGGTGCCGATGAGCGCAAACGAAGTGCCCGCACGCGACCGGATCGATCCACGCTTTACCTGGAACCGGGAGAGCCTGTATCCCTCCCCCGGGGCATGGCGTGCGGCATTCGATCACGCACAATCGGCTGTCGCAGCCTTTGCCGAGACCCATCGAGGGTTTGCCGAGAATGCAGGTGCCTTGCTTTCCGCACTCGAGGCCGCATTCAAGCTGGTCAACCAGGTCGAACAGGTCCTGTTGTATGCCGGGCTCGAGCTCAGCGTGGACACGACGAACGACGAAGCCAGCAGCATGAACAGCGAGGCCAGGAGTTTATATGCCGAAGCCCAGTCCGCGACATCATTCCTGGAACCCGGTGTGCTTGAACTCGGCCAGGCTGCGGTCCGCGCCTGGATGGCGGAAGAGCCCGGCTTGATGATTTACGAGCATTACCTGGAAAACCTCTTTCGCAAGGCGAAGCACATCAGATCCGCGGAGGTCGAAGGCTTGCTGGGCATGCTCTCCGATCCCTTCGCCGGCATCGGGGCCACGATCAGCATGTTGACCAACGCCGACATGGACTTCGGCCGCGTCGCTGATTCCGCGGGCGTGGAGTACGCCCTGACGCAGGGATCCTACTCGACCCTCATCACGCATCCCGACCGGGAACTCCGGCGCAGCACCTGGGAGCGCTACCATGATCGCTACCTTGAGCATAAGCACGCGCTGGCCAGCGGGCTGGAGACCTCGACCAAGCAGGCTGCCTTCATCGCACGCGTACGCGGACACGGCTCAACGCTTGAGGCGGCGCTGCACCCTCACAATCTTCCAACCGAAGTCTTCCACAATTTGCTTGCGGTTTTTGTGGAGCAGCTGCCCCATTGGCACCGCTACTTTTCCTTGCGCAAGCGGCTGCTCGGTGTCGACCAACTGCGACCTTATGATGTGTGGGCTCCGCTTACGAAAAACCCGCCTCGAGTCCCCTACGAACAAGCCGTTGAGTGGATAAGTGCGGGCCTCGCACCGCTCGGCGAAGCGTACGTGAAGACCCTCCGGCGGGGTGTGCTCAAGGAGCGCTGGGTGGATGTCTACCCCAACCAGGGCAAACGCCAGGGGGCGTTCTCGTGGGGCACGGCTGGGACACACCCCTTCATTGTTATGAACTACAACGACAGCCTCTTCAGCTTGAGCACGCTGGCGCATGAACTTGGGCACTCCATGCACAGCTACTTGTGCTGGGAGACCCAACCCCTCGTCTACTCAGACTACTCGCTCTTCGTAGCCGAGGTCGCCTCCAACCTGCACCAGGCCCTGGTACGGGCATACTTGTTTGCAACACAGCCCGACCCTGATTTCCAGATCGCGCTCATCGAAGAAGCCATGTCCAATTTTCACCGCTACCTGCTCCTGATGCCCACCCTGGCTCGCTTTGAATGGCAGATGCACCAGGGAGTAAGTGAGGGCCGCGGCTTGACGAGCAGCGTGCTGATCGAACGCATGGCCGACCTGCTACAGGAAGCGTATGGCGAGGAGATGGAGATCGACCACCCGCGCAGCGGCATGACGTGGGCTACGTTCGGGCATCTCTACGTCTATTTCTATGTCTTCCAGTATGCAACCGGGATCGCCGCCGCCCAGGTGCTCGCGAACCGGCTGGTGGCAGGTGAGCCCGGGGCAAGTGAAGCCTACCTCGAATTTCTGCGTTGTGGTGGTTCCTTGCATCCGCTCGACGCGCTCGGTCTCGCAGGCGTCGATCTGCGGTCACCGGAGGCGATTACGGCAGCCTATCAAGTCATCGGTGAGCTGACCGACCGGCTTGAAGCGCTCACATCCTGATCTGCACGGGCAGGCTCGATGGGTTTCCTGGTAAGCGGGGAGCACCTGGTTCAGCGCTTGATCATGACGCTGACGATCAGGATGCCGTTGTATATGGAATGGGAGTGTGAGACGAGTTGCCAGCCTTCATCGGCGGACTGGTCCAGCCGGCGATGAATGGCGTCATCGATTTCTGCGAAAGCGGTGCGCACCTCAGGCACCTGCTCGCTCATCGTTTCGACGACGGCTTGCATCTTGAGCCGGTGTGTGAAAACGAGCGTCTTATACGTTTCGCTTAGGCCTGTCATCCCAACGCCCTCCACCAATTTCGCACCTCTGCTCAGCCGGGTGCAGGCTCGGTAGATACGTCCTGCTCCCCGGACCGTGTGAGCCAGCGGGGAGGTCATCCACACGCTGGCTCACACGTGCAGCGAGGCACATCCATGGCTGCAAGCTTTGTGCCTCAGTCAATCAGGGCTCCCATAACGTGCGGGCGACCCAGTCTGGGTCGCCCGCGATTTTCACACCGTGCTTATGAGCACGCATTTTCCTGGGGCTTAACGATGGCTGGGGCTGTTGGCGAGGTCCTTGTAGATCGGCCGCCCTGAAGCCCGGGCTATCTCATCCAGACCGCGCATCGAGACCGCCGTCCGGCGTCCGCTCCGCAGCTCTGAAAACGTGCGCGGGTCCAGGGCCTCTGGACAGCTGACGCCTTGCATCAGCTCTGTCAGCCGCTGACGATTCTCTTCGTTCAGGAGGAATTCTGCCATCGCGATAACCTCACCCAGGGATAGATTGATCTGCCCTGATGGTGCAAGCTTTGTGCCGGGGGCTTGACCCTTTCACGTTCCTCCGTAGAATCCGGCCCAGGGGCTTTCCCAGGTGAGTCACTTTCCCCTTTTTAAGGATAATGCTGTGCACCCCCGGCAGGGTCGCAGTGTTCATCCCCATAATGGAACTTTGACGCACAGCGCCGGTAGTGAAGGGGTGATCATGAAACGAAAACTGCGCGGTTTGAAGCGGGCTGCGATTGGGCTCGATTTCAACCTGTACCGGGTCGAAGTCCCCATCCGTGGGGTGTCCGATTCACATCTGAGCGTGGTGGATGTCTGGCCAGAGGGCGTCGACCGGACGATCCTCTTCGTACATGGCTACGCCGGCGTGGCAGAAACCTGGGAGTACCAGATCAACCATTTCATGCAGTTTGCCCGGGTCGTCGCGCCAGACTTGCGCGGCCACGGGCAGAGCGACGCCCCTTATACCCAGTACACCATGGCCGAACTGGTCGGCGACCTGGAGACGATCACTTCCCATCTTGAATTTCCGGAACGGTTCACACTCGTGGGACATTCCTTCGGTGGCTCGATTTGTGTGGAATATGCAGCCCGCCACCCCGAACGATTGGACAGGCTCGTCCTGCTCACAACAGCCGGCGAATACCCGCTGCCGCGCGCGGCGCAGCTGCTCTCGCACGTGCCAACGGCCGCTTTCCGCCCACTCTGGCGCTTCCGGCCGCGTTGGAACGCCGAGGTGCACGTGATGAAGAGAATGATGCTCAACAACCTGCGCAAATGGCAGGGATGGGAGGCGATGGCCAGGATTACGACACCGACGCTCATCGTCACCGGCGAGCGCGACCGATACTTCCCGAAATCCGTCTACGAGCGGGTTGCAGCCAGCATCCCCGGGGCAGAAGTGATCGACATCGGGGCCTCCAAACACAAAGTCCAGCTTGAGCGTCACCAGGCGGTGAACCGGGCGATCGAACGCTTCATCATGGAGGAAGCTGATGGCCGCCGCCACAGCTGGCGCGAAAACACACTCGCCCCCACTGTGCATCCGGAACGGCCCTGGCTGCGCAGCTATGGAAAACATACGCCATATTCGATCCCCATCCCACGCCAACCGCTGCATAGCTTCCTCGAAGTCGCTGCGGACTGGCTGCCCAAGCAGGTAGCGACGATATTCTACGGCTCCGAACTCACCTACCAACAGCTCAACCGCCAGGTGAACCAGTTCGCTCATGCGCTGCATGGGATGGGGCTCAGCCCGGGTGACCGGGTGATGATCGTCCTGCCCAACATGCCCCAGTTGATCATCGCCTACTATGCCACGCTCAAGATCGGCGGGGTCGTGGTCCTTCCCAACCCGGATGCTTCCGGCGAGAGCCTGCTCGAGCAGGTTCGCAGCACCGGTGCCCGCATCCTCGTGACGCTGGATGAATTCAGCGCGCTGGCCGGCCTCGTCAGCAGCCAGACCGACGTACGCGTCGTCCTCGCCTCGCTCCGCAACGCCGTCTCTGGGCGAGCTTACAAGCAGCTGATAGCCCGCTGGGAGGCAGCTGGATTTCAACCTGCGCAAAAGACCGGAGAGGGGTCCGACGGGTTACAGATGGATCGCTTGATGATGGATGCCTCCTGGGAACCCCCCAACGTGGAAGTGGGCTTCGATGATCCGGCAGCCATCCTCTTCACCAGCGGCACGACGGACGAGCCGAAAGGCGTCTGCCTGTCGCATGCCAACCTCGTCGCCAACGCGCTCCAGACCCGGCACTGGATCCCTGAGCTCGAGATGGGCAAGGAGACCTTCCTGGCGGTCATCCCGCTCACGCACAGCTACGGGATGACGAGCGCCATGAATATCCCTATCGCCATGGGAGCAACCATCGTCCTGCTCCCGGTCTTTGAGCTGAACCAGGTGCTCGAGCACATCAAAGCCTACAAGCCCACTATCTTCCCTGGCGTACCGTCGATATACACCGCGCTCAACCAGGCCCCCAATGTGCGCGAGTATGGGCTGCAATCGATCAAGGCCTGCATCAGCGGCGCCGCCCCGCTGCCCATCGAGGTCCAGGAGACATTCGAGAAGCTCACGCACGGACGCCTGGTGGAGGGCTACGGCCTGACCGAGGCCTCCCCCGTGACCCACGCCTTTCCATTCGATGGCCCAGAAAAACCCGGCTCGATGGGCATCCCCATCCCGGGCACCGAGGCGCGCATCGTAGACCTGGTCAGCGATGAAACGCTCCCGCCCGGACACATCGGCGAGCTGCTCGTCCGCGGACCCCAGGTCATGCAGGGCTATTGGGCAGGACCCGGGGTAGAACCCAGCCAGGAACCGATCCGTGATGGCTGGCTGTATACCGGGGATGTCGCCGTCATGGACGAGGAGGGGTTCTTTACCATCGTCAGCCGCAAGCGGGACACCATCATGGCCGGCGAGTACAGCGTGTACCCGCGCGACGTGGAAGAAGTGCTTTACGAGAACAGCAAGGTGCTCGAGGTGGCCGTGGTGGGAGTCCAGTCCGAGGATGGCGGAGAGCGGGTCAAAGCTTTCGTCGTGCCACGTCCCGGGATGGAGCTCTCCAAGGAAGAACTCCTCGAACTCTGCCGCAAGCGCCTCGAACCCTATGCCGTCCCATGGGAGATCGAATTTCGCAGCGAACTTCCGAAGTCCTTCGTCGGCAAGGTGCTGCGCCGGATGCTGGTAGAAAAAACATCTTGATCGAGCCGGGGGAAGGATGGACCAGTTCCCATTGCCGGCCAGCCGATTTACAATGGTAGCTGCGCTGCTCCGGCGACGGAGGACACGCTGGCTGCTCCTCCTGGTCTTGATCCTAGCTGGCGGGTACCTGATGCTTCAACCACGGTGGATTGTCAGACGATTAAACGGGCACACCCCGGGTGTGCAGTATGCCTGGCCGACCGATTCCAAGGTCATCGCCCTCACCATCGACGACGGTCCGGATCCCGAGTCCACGCCGCGCATCCTCGAGGTGCTTGACCAGTACGACGCGCACGCCACGTTTTTCGTGCTTACCGACCGCATCCCGGGCCTGGAACCGCTGCTCGAGCGGATGCTATCCGAGGGCCACGAACTCGGGAACCACATGCTCACCGACCGGGCCAGCATCCGTCTTTCAGCCTCTGAGTTCGAGCAGCACCTGCTGCGCGCCCGCGAGATCCTGGGTGATTATGCGCCGACCAGGTGGTTCCGGCCTGGCTCTGGTTGGTACAACCGTGAGATGCTCGCCATCCTGCACCGCTATGGATACGAGACCGTTCTTGGCTCCGTCTACCCTTACGATGCCCACCTGCCCTCCTCCTGGCTGGCTTCACACTACGTCCTGTGGCGGGCCCACCCCGGCGGGGTGATCATCCTCCACGACTGGGGCGAACGCGGCATGCGGACGGTCGAAACCCTGCAGGTCATCCTGCCCGCGCTCCAAGCGCGTGGGTACCGTATCTTGAACCTGACCGAACTGAGCGAGTTGGTAGAGCCAGAAGGCTCTCTCTGACGCGTAGGAGCGAACTCATGACCGCTGCCGCTTATCGTCGACTGGCCCAACGCCTGAACGAACTCCCGGACGGCTTCCCGCCAACAGAAGATGGCTCAGAAATGCGCCTGCTCGAAGCTCTTTTCACACCGGATCAAGCCCAGCTTGCGGCGCAGCTGCGCCTCACCCTCGCCACGCCTGAGGCAATCGCCAGCGAACATGGCGCCGATCTCGACACGGTCCGCTCCCAGCTTAAGCAGATGGCCAGGCTGGGGTTGATCGCTGCAGGGCGGACGAAGGCCGGCCTGGGGTACGGCTTGATGCCGTTCATCGTGGGGATCTATGAAATGCAAGCCGGCCGGATCGACCAGGAGCTTGCGGAAAGGTTCGAGGCCTACTACCAGCAGGCATTTGTGGAAGCGGTCGGGATCCAGCCTTCATTCCACCGCGTCCTGCCCGTGCGGGAGACCATCCAGGTGGACATGGATCTCCGGCCGTATGAAAGCACGGCGGCCCTGGTCGACGAAGCCCAGGCCTGGGGCGTGGTGGACTGCATCTGCCGAGTTCAGAAATCGCTGCTCGGCGAGGGCTGTGACCACCCGCTCGATGTCTGCATGGTCTTGAGCGCCCAACCTGGTGCATTTGACAACAGCTCGACCATCAAGGCCCTGGATCGCCAGGGCGCCATGGAAACGCTGCGCCGGGCGGCCGAGGCAGGGTTGGTTCACACGGTCAGCAATCACCAGGACGGGCACTGGTACATCTGCAACTGCTGCACATGTTCATGCGGGATCCTGCGTGGTTTGAAGGAGTTCGGCGTCGCTAACGTGGTCGCCCATTCCAGCTACCTCAGCCAGGTCAACGAAGAGCTATGCGTGGGCTGTGAATTGTGCCTGGACTGGTGCCAGTTCGATGCGCTCACGCATGCGCAGGTCGCGCAGGTTGATCCCCATCGCTGCGTGGGATGCGGGGTGTGCGTCATCCACTGCCCGGAGGCCGCGCTCATGCTGATCGAGCGGCCGGCTTCAGAAATTTCGCCGCCGCCCTCCACGCTCGAGGCGTGGCGCGCGACGCGTGCCCATTCACGCGGTATCGATATGAGAAATGTAACCTAAAGCCCGATGTTTTTTCGCTCCAGCGAGCTCTCACTTCCCAGCGACCGAAAACCCTACCTGATGGCCCATCGCGGCAACCGCGCCCTGTTTCCAGAAAACACGCGCTCCGCCTTCGTCCAGGCCTTCGAGGACGGCGCCGACATCCTCGAGACAGATTTGCAGATTGCGGCCGATGGCACCTTCATGTGCATCCACGACGCTACCGTCGAGCGAACGACGGACGGGGCAGGGCTGGTTGCGGACAAGTCGGCGCACGAGCTCGCACGTTTGAACGCCGCTGCTAGCCGACCGGATCTCCCGCCCGAGCCGATCCCCACCCTGGCTGAACTCGCCGCCTGGCTCCCGCCAAATTTCGGGCTGGCGCTCGAGTTGAAAACGGATCGCTTCCTGGAGGCGGCCGTTGTCATCCGGCTGCTGCAACTCTTGAAGGAGCATGCCGTCGATGACCGGACCGTGATCCTGTCCTTCAGCCAGGATAGATTGCGAGCGGTAAAATTGGTTGATCCCACCGTTCCAGTGGGTTTGATCAGCCTGAAACGCGTCTTCCCGCATGGGGGGTTCGAGATGCTCGGGCCGTTCTGGCCGCTGCTGGTGCTGAACCCTTTCTTTGTTCGTTGGGCCCACCGCCGGGGTCAGCTCGTCGCACCGCTCGATCCAACGCCGGAAGCCCGCTTGGGCTATTACCGGCAGCTGGGTTGCGATGCCGTGCTCAGCGATCATCCGCATATCACGGCGGAGAAGCTTCAGCAATTCCGCAGTTGAGCACTTACAAATCGGGTGCCGAGTGAGCCGTACGGAAGATCACGGCCGCAGAGCGCCGGTACGTCACACCGAGGAGATCCCGTGGCCGTCGACAGCTTCAAGTTCCTCCCACGCCTGATCGCCGCCTTCTACCAGACGATGGAGGTCGAAGCGCGCCGGCCGATCCCCTGGACCCCCCTGCCTGGACCGCTGGAACAATGCACCTTCGGCCTTGTTACATCGGCCGGGCTCTATGCAGCAGGGATCGAGTCGCCTTTCGACATCGAGCGTGAGCGCCGCGACCCGCGCTGGGGCGACCCCAGCTTCCGCAGCATCGCGAGGCATGTACCGGCATACGAACTCGGCATCAGCCACCTGCACCTGGACACGACCGACATCCTGCGGGATCCAAACATCGTCCTGCCGCGTGAGACGATGGAAGCGCTGGCCGCACGCGACCGCATCGGCGGCCTGGCCGACGTCAATTACTCCTTCATGGGGTACCAGGGTTTCCCGCCCGATACGACCTCCTGGGAGCATGAGTACGGACCCCTGGTCGCCCAGGCGTTTCTCGAGGCCGGTGTTCAGTGTGTGCTCCTTACCCCGGTCTGACCGGATTGCGCCGTCAACGTGCCCGTGTTGGCACGCACACTTGAAGCCGCTGGCCTGGCGACGCTCCTCATCACCATGATGCCGATCTGGGCCGAGAAGATCGGGGTGCCCCGGACGCTCGCTGTAGAGTTCCCCTTCGGCCATCCGCTTGGTGCCCCAGGAGATGTCGAGCAACAGCTGCGGGTGCTCATGCAGGCGCTGGAGACGCTCGAACGCGCGCCGCAAGCCGGGTACATCGCGCACAGCGATGAGCGCTGGACGGAGCCGCTGGAGGAAGCAGTTAAGGCATGGCAGCCGAAGTCACCATCGCCCATCATCGCCGAGCTGGCGCCCACGTTCCGCGATATGCTCCGTTCCCGGCGCCGAAGCCGCTCGTAGCTCGGCGCCGCTTTCGCCTGGTGAGATCGATGGTCATCGGCCCACTACAGGAGTTCCCATCATGAGGCCATTGGAAATCTTGCTCCTTACCCTGCTGGCGGTGAACCTGCTGGCGCGTGCGCTCAACCGCGACCTGCTTTTCAGGGGGATTCCCGCCATCCCCGCGCTGGCGGTGATCGTCAGCACGCTGCAAATCACGCTTGAGGGCTACCGCTGGCAGCTGCTACCCGCCTATCTCCTGGCCATCACCTACTTCGCGCTGACCATGGTCCGCCACCCGGACGGTAAACCAACCGGTGGCAGGATCTCGAACTTGCTGGCGCTGGTTGCCTTCCTGGTCGCCAGCGCGCTGCCGATCCTGCTGCCTGTGCCGCGCCTGAACAAGCCCGATGGCCCGTACCCGGTGGGGACGAGGACGTTTGAGCTCGTCGATACGAGCCGGTCCGACCCCTATGCGCCGCAAGCGGATCAACCTCGCCGGCTCCTGCTTCAGCTCTGGTACCCAGCCCAGCAGGCCCCAGGCAGCTCAACTGCCCCATGGATGGAGGCTGCGGACATCGTTGCCCCCGCCGTGGCAAGGTGGATCAACCTGCCCTCTTTCTTCCTCGACCACCTGGCGCTCTCGCGCTCTCCAGCGCTTCAGGATGCAGACCTTGCCCCGGGTGAGAGCTTTCCGCTCGTGCTCTTCTCCCACGGGTATGGCGGTTTTCGAGCGCAGAACACCAACCAGGCGATCAACCTAGCCAGCCACGGCTACATCGTCGCCGCCGTCGAGCATACGTACGGCGCCGTCGTGAGCGTCTTCCCGGATGGAAGCGTGGCCTACCACAATCCCGAGACCTTGCCCTCCGGGTTGTCGGAGCAAGAAAGCCTGCTCGCCACCCGCCGGCTGGGCGAACAATGGGCTGGAGACCTGGCCTACGCGCTGGACGCCTTGTCGATCCCCGGCCAGTCGTCCACGGCGGGTATGTTCGAAAACCAGCTTGACATGGAGAGGATCGGCGTGATGGGCCACTCCACAGGCGGTGGGGCCGCGATCGAGTTCTGCGCTGGCGATGCTCGCTGCAACGCGGTCCTGACGATGGACCCGTACATGAAGCCTGTATCCCAGGCGGTCCTTGAGCGTGGTCTCGCTGTGCCTGCCCTGCACCTCTTCAGCGAGAGCTGGGCTTCTGCGGGAAACCAGGAGGCCTTTTCAACCTTCGCCCAACATGCGGACGATGATTCCTGGACAGGGTCGATCGCAGGCACTGCGCATTATGACTTTACCGATCTCCCCCTGCTCACCCCGCTGGCAGCGACGATTGGCCTCAAAGGACCCATTGCCGGGCCTCGAGTGGTCAAGATCATCGACGCGTACACGCTTGCCTTCTTCGACTACGCACTCCGCGGGGAGCAAAGTGAACTCATCCCCGGGTTAGCGGCTCCCTTTTCCGAACTCGAACTCAGGCCGCTGCCATGATGCATGGACACACCCTGGCGGTCTATCTGCTGCCCTCATCTGCTGAAGTTCCTAGGAATGGATGAAACCAATGCGACCCGATCAAAGCAACCATCTGCCCGCCCCTGCCATTGCACTCGCCCTGGCCTGCCTGGCCTTCAATCTCGCCGCCTGCACGCCCGGGGCCGCCACACCGGTGGAAGACACCACTGCCGGTAACGTCGTCATCGCCGAGGTGCTGGGTGGGGTCCAGGGCAACAACCTGTACGAGTATATCGAACTCTACAATCCGCTCTCCGAGCGCGTCGATCTAACCGGCTGGACGCTCTACTACCAACTCAACGACGGGGAGGAAAGCATCCCCCTCTATAGCTGGCAGACCCCGGCTTCGATGGGGCCCGGAGGGTCGCTGCTTCTCATCCACGCCGGAACCGAGCTGGGTGCCGCTGCGGATGCCACCTTCGAGCAGGGCTTGAACCTGAATGGGGGAGGTTTGCGCCTTGCTGACGATGTCGGAAACACGGTCGACCAGTTGGCCTGGGGCTCTGGGCCGGAAGCTTACACGGAGGGCCTCCCTGCGCCTGCGCTTCAGAACGGCCTCTCGCTGGAACGCCTGCCCGGCGGCGAGGCCGGGTACGGCCAGGACACCGGCGACAACCAGGCTGACTTCACGCTGCAGGGGCAGCCCACACCGCGCAACACGGGATCGGGAGCGCTGCCCGAAGATGGCACGCCCTTCCGACTTGTGCTCACCCTGCCCTCTGCGATCGCACCGGGGGATTCCTTCCCCCTGGTCCTCGAACTGAAGAATGAAACGGACCAACCGCTTGAAGACCTCCAACTGCAGCTGCCCGTCCCGGCCGAACTTGAGATCATCCAGAAACCTGCCGGGATGCTGGCTGATGGCGCGAGCCTGCGCGCCAGCCTGCCTGGTCTGCCAGGCAAAGCCAGTCACTCCTGGAACCTTCTCGTGCGCGCTCCCTGGACCTACCTCTCGCTGCCACTGCGGGATGTGTTCGTCCGTGATGCCACCGGTCACTATGCCTACGCCCCGCCAGCCTGGCTTGAAATCCAGGAAGGGGTTATCCCGATATCGGTTTCGAGGGACCTGATTGACAGTATGGTAAAGGTCGAAGGCCGGGCGACGATGTACACCGGCGGGTATTTCGCCGGTTCCGGGAACGTCAAATTCTACTTGCAGGACGAGAGCGGCGGCGTCCAGGTGTGGGTCCCCTCCGGCGAAGGCAGTCTTTCGGTGGGACTTGGAGACCGGGTGCAGGTGACGGGCGAGATGCAGCTCTACCGCGGTGCGCGCGAACTGGTCGCCGCGCCTGAGACGGTCATCATCCTGGGACAGGATCCACCCCCAACCCCCGAGGAAGTGTCGATCCAACAGGCCAGCCTGGACACGGAAAGCCTGCCCGGCCGGTTGGTCTCCGTTTCGGGCACGGCCAGTCGTATTGAAGAGTTCAGCTACAGCTACGAAGTAGATCTGACCGACGCATCCGGCAGCCTGCTGACGCTCTACATCGACAAGCTGACCGAGATGAGCGTCGAGCGCCTGGAGCTTGGGCGTGAATACGGTGCGAGTGGGATCCTGGAAGTGCTCGATTCAACCCCGCTGCTCTACCCGCGCATCGCGGCGGACCTGGTCGAAATCTTTCCCGAGGAGGTCGTACTCAGCACCCACGCTCCCCTCACCACCCAGCCTGGCGTCCCTTTCGACATCCGCATCGAGGCGACAAACCACACGCAATCGGAGTCTTACGGCCTCAACCTCCTCCTGCCCTGGCCGCAAGTTGGGCTCAACCTGCTCGAGATCGGTGACGGCGGGATGATCGAAGACGGTTCGATCCGCTGGCTCCTGCCGAGCCTGGACCCTGCAGGGGGGTCCGCCTCCGTATCGATCCGCGTAAGCGCACAACCTGGGCAGACTGCACAACTCAGGGATATTTCCCTGTTGAGCCCTGCCGGCGGGCTGGTTTCTGAAGGCTTTCCGGCGCAAATCTTCCTCGGGGATGAAGTTCCCATCTGGGCGATCCAGGGTGCGGGCGAGGTGTCGCCCTACAAACTTGAAACGCTGACGACCTCCGGCATCGTAACCGGGGCATTCCCGGAACTCGGTGGCCTGTGGATCCAGAGCAGGATGCCGGATGACGATCCAGCGACGTCGGACGGCCTGTTTATCGCCTGTGGCGAAACCCTGCCGCCGGTCGAATTGGGAGATTACATCCAGGCTACAGGCATCGTGCGCGAGATTGCCGCCCAAACTCAGCTTGCGGTGGAGGACTGTGGGCAGCTGCAAGTGCTTTCCAGCGGGCTGCCACTGCCCGATGCACAAGCCCTCAACCCCCCGGTAGACGATCCGGCCTCCCGGACGTACTACGAGGCCCTGGAGGGGATGCTGGTCTCCATCGATGAGCCGGCGGTGGTCATCGGGCCGAGCTCACGCTACGGCGAGACCTTTCTCTTGCTGGAGAGGTGGGGCACCACGCGCCTGTTCCGGGGCGACCCAACCGGCGCGGTGATCACGATTGACGACGGCAGCGATGCGGTGTTTGAAGACCGAACCGGCATGACCACCGCGCTGGCAGTGGGTGACCAGGTCAGGCGTGCTATAGGGCCGCTGGCCTATACCTTCGGGGCCTATAAGATCGAGCCGATCGAAGCGCCAGACAGCTCGAGCCGTCCCCTGCCGGAGCTCCCGGAGGCTCCAAGTCCGACCGGCGACCAGTTCTCCCTGATGACCTGGAACGTCGAGAACCTGTTCGACATCCTGGCCCCTCACCCAAGCAGCCCTCCCCGGCCGCGCAAGGCGGAGTACGAACTGCACCTGGAGAAGATCGCCCGGACCCTCATCGCAGCCGGAGCGCCCTCGATCGTCGCCCTGCAGGAGGTTGAGAATCTCGGCATCCTGGAGGACCTGGCCGCCCTCGAACTGCTGCGACCGTTCTCCTACCATGCTTACCTGCTCGAGGGGACGGACAGCAGGGGGATCGATGTGGGGTACCTTGTGCGCGAAGACGTGCTCGAGGTTCTCGATCTCATGCAGTTCCCCGCCCCGGAAGGGCTCACAAGCCGGCCGCCGCTCGCACTGCATGTCCGCTTCAACGCAAACGGGCAGGAACTTGTGCTCTTCAACAACCACTTCCTCTCCCTCTCGGCGGGCGAAACGGCTACGTTGCCGCGCCGAACAGCACAGGCGGCCTGGAACGCTTCCCTGGTTGAAGCGCAGCTGGAAGACGGGCCGGGGATATGGGTGGGGGTGTTGGGCGATCTGAACTCCTTCTTCGAGGATGCTCCCATTGCGACGTTGCGCGCTTCCGGGCTGCGGCACGTGTTCGATGCGCTGCCCGCCCAGGAGCGCTACACCTACGTGTTCCAGGGCATCTCGCAAACCCTGGATCACATCCTCATCAGCGAGGGGTTGTGGGATGCGTTGGTCGAGGTCGAGGTGCTGCATCTGGACGCGGACTATCCGCCCCCCATCCCCGGTGATCCTGCGCCATGGCGGAAATCGGACCACGACCCGGTCATTGCGCTCTTCGACCTGGGGCGGTGAACCCAGGAGTACCCGGCAAGCTGACCTGCTTCTATACCTAAGTAGGGGCTGGCTAACCCAGCCCGGTGTCAAAATATTGTAGGGGCGACGCGGCCGGTCGCCCCTGCAGAGTCTGTTCACGGCTCCTACAGTTGAATATCAACTGGCCAAAATCGGCTTCATCCTGAACTAGGATCGCTGCATCTGCGAAACGCCGATGGAGTTATCTGCGTCTCAAATATCCCTCAGGCGGTCGCGCACATCGATCGCTTGCCCAAACGCCGCCCCAAACACCGCCAGGATGACAACGGCGACGATGCCGACTGTGTCCGTCCACGTCTCCTGGATGAAGTATGGCAGCACGAGCAAGACCACCAACCCGAGCAGCATGCCCACGATGGTAAAGGTGATTACCTTCGGGATCTGGGTGAAGATCCTGGAAAGTGCGAACGGCTCCCGGCTGCTGCCCCGCCGCCGAGCGACGTGCTTCTGGACTTTTTGCTGCTGCACGTGTGGATCGCGCAGCGATATCTGCCTGTCCCGGAGTCGGCGCAGGCGCTCGACCTCATCATCTCGGCCCATGACGCACCTCCGAAATGGCTCACCGTCTGTCGATTGTATTGTAGGGGATTTAAGTGCGAAATCAATCGGGGCGGTTCAAGCTAGTGGATTAATTCAGCCTGGTCCTTGATCGCCCCACGCGAGTCGAGCGGGAGTTTCTGCTCGGGATCGATCCCCTCCGGCGCTTCGACCCGCGTGATGCGCACGGCACAGACTTTGTAATCGGGGATCTTGGCTCGCTCGTCGACCTTGTCATTGGTGAGGATATTTGCCGCAGCCTCGATGAAGTGAAACGGCAGGAAGGCCAGGCCGGTCGGTGAACGTGCCGAGACCAGGACCCGCAGCGTGATCTCACCCCGCCTGGAGGCTAGCTCCACCCAATCCCCTGTCTGGACGCCTAACTGCTCGGCGTCAGCCGGGTGGATCTCGACCGCCGCTTCGGGCCAGATCTTATCCAGCGTCGAGTTGCGGCTCATCGTCCCCCCGTGCCAGTGGTAGAGCACCCGTCCGGTGGACAGGATGAACGGGTAGGCCTCGTCCGGCAGTTCGCTATCCGTCCCGTACTCAAGCGTCCAGAATTTCCCCCGGCCGCGCGGGAAGCTGTCCTCAAACAGGTAGGGCGTCCCGGGGTGATCAAGGCTTGGGCATGGCCAGTGGACGCCTCCTTCACGCTCCAGGCGCTCGTAGGTGATCCCTACGAAATCTGGCGTCACGCTGCGCATCTCCTCCCAGATTTCACCAGCGGCTCCATAGTCCCAGCCGGCGCTCTGCTTGAGATCAAGCTTGTGCTCCACCCGCCGCGCAAGGTCGCATAGGATCTCCCAATCCGGGCGGCTCTCGCCGATCGGATCCAGCGCCTTGCGCACGCGCTGCACGCGCCGGTCGGAGTTGGTGAAGGTGCCATCCTTCTCGGCGAAGGAGACCGAAGGCAGGATGACATCGGCCGCGCGTCCGGTGCTGTTCAGGAAGATATCCTGGCACACGATGAAATCGAGCGACTCAAGCGCGTGCTGTGCATGGCTTAAATTTGGTTCACTTGTAAGTGGATCCTCGCCCATGATGTAAAAAGCCCGGATCGATCCATCCAGCGCGCCCTCGACGAGCTCGGTCACCGTGCGACCCGGGTTCAGGTTGAGTGCAGTGCGGTTCCATGCCTTTGCAAAGCGGGCGCTGATCTGCGGGTCATCGACCGGCTGGTAGGCCGTGAAGACGTTCGGCAGGCCGCCGCTGTCAGAGCAGCCCTGGACGTTATTCTGGCCGCGCAGCGGGTTCAACCCGGTGCCCTGCTTGCCGAGGTGACCGCACATCAAGGCCAGGTTCGTGATGCCCAGGGTATTGTCCGTGCCGTGCGTGCTCTGGCTGATCCCCATCCCCCAGTACACCGCTGCCCGCTCGGCCTGGGCATAGAGCCTGGCTGCCTGGCGGATATCCCCGGCCGGGACGCCCGTGATTTCCTCGGCCCATTCCGGTGTGCTGTCCTCGAGCGATTCGATGTAATCCGAAAAGCCCTCCGTGCGCGCCTCGATGAACTCCCGGTCGTACAGCTCTTCCTTCACGACGACGTGGGCCATGGCCTGCCAGAGGGCCACGTCGGTTCCCGGGTTCTGGCGCAGCCAGAGCGTGGCGAAATCCGTCATCTCGACCTGGCGCGGGTCAATCACGATGAGCTTTGCGCCGTTCTGGCGCACGGCGCGTTTGAGGAAATTGCTGATGACAGGGTGGGTTTCCGTCGTGTTGGAACCGGTCACGATGAAGGTATCGAGGTGCTCCATCTCGGCGATCGAGTTGCTCATTGCGCTCGAACCGATCGCCAGCTGCAGCCCGGTCACGCTGCCTGCATGGCAGAGCCTGGCGCAGTGATCGACGTTGTTGGTGCCCAGGACCGCCCGTACGAACTTCTGAAAGAGGTAGTTCTCTTCGTTCGTCGCCTTGGCGCAGGCGAAGGTGGCGATGCTGTCACCGCCATGTTCGCGCGTGATCCCCGCCAGGCGGCTGGCGACGAGCTCGAGCGCCTCATCCCAACTGGCTTCCCGCCAGACGGGCTCTGCGAAGCGCGATTCATCTGTGTTCACGCGGATTAGCGGCTTGGTCAGCCGTTTTGGGTGGCGGGTGAAATCAGTCCCGAAGCGGCCCTTGACGCACAGCATCCCGTAGTTCGGGGCCGCCTCGAAGGGGGCGCTTACACGCAGGATGTCCTCGTCGCGTATATGCAGCGTCACCTGGCAGCCGACACCGCAGTATGGGCATGTACTGCGCACTTCGCGTTCAGGGGTAAGCATCGTAGGTCGGCAGGCCTCCACTTTCGCTGTGTTTCGAAAGTATATCCGCGTTGGGGATATTCTGACAAGAATGGTTTGTTTTCTGCATCAAGCAGCCTGTCACCCGGATAGGGTGCTGGCCAGGGGAGGCGCCCTGCCTGCAGTGAGCCCACAGGCCATCATGGGCGACCAGACCTGGACTGCGCACCAATTGACTTGCGCCGCTCAAACTGGTCCTGGAAACGCGTGCTCCCGCCGGGTGGTTCAGAAACTACAGAGTGTCGAAAAGGCTGCTGTCGGTGTTATATTCTCTGAGATTCCTGACAGACACCCAGGCAGGGGTGCATCGTTTGCAGCGCGGCGATCGCCGGGAAAGAAAATCCATTGGCAAAACCTAAATCGATGCTGAAAATCCTCGAGGAGACCAGCCGCACTTTCTACATCCCGATTGTGCGGCTCCCCCACGGGCTGCAGGAAGCCGTCGCCTCCGCCTACCTATCCATGCGGGCGGTAGATGAGATCGAGGACCACCCCGGGCTGAACCCACAGGAGAAAGCGACCATCCTGCAATCGGTAAGCTTCGCCCTGCAAGGCCAGCATTCCGTCGATCAATTCAAGCACGAAGATTTGAGCGAGGCTTTCCTGGACCACCCGACCCTGCCGGAAGTCACCCTGCGCCTGGCTGAGTGGTCTACGCTGGCTCCGGGCGACATCGCGCCCAGGATCTGGGAAGCGACCGCGGCGATGGCAGAACGCATGGCGATGTGGGCCCGCCGCGGTTGGGCTGTTGTAACCCGAGCCGATCTCGATCGCTACACCTTCAGCGTCGCCGGCGCCGTCGGGCTCCTGCTTTGTGACCTGTGGGGGTGGTTCGAGGGCATGCAGCCCGAACGCAGCGTCGCCGTCTCCTTCGGCCGCGGCCTTCAGGCCGTAAACATCCTGCGCAACCGCAAGGATGATCTCAGCCGGGGTGTGGATTTTTATCCTGAGGGCTGGGGGGATCAGGAGATGGATGCCTACGCCCGCGACAACCTGGCCGCATCACAGGACTACAGCCATACCTTTCCAGCCTTGTACCGGAGCTTTATCGCCATCCCGCATGCCCTGGCCGTCGCCACGCTCGATGCCCGCTCTGCGGGGATCCCCAAGCTCTCCCGGACCGCGGTCCTGCAAATCGTCAGCCAATTCGACCAAGCATAATCCGGGACTCCACCGCCGTTCGGCATGCAAATCGCCGACCCAGCAGCCAGGCGAGTTTGCTTTACAAGGCGTGCGCAGTCCCGTTCCGACGCCGGACAGGGCCACCGTACCCAGTTCAAGCGCTGGATTCCGGGAGAACCAACAAGCTGCGACCTGAGTGTGCATGCGGGCACGCGATCAACACGACCCCAAGCGGACCTGGCTCCCGGGGCTGGGATCGTGGCTGTGAGAAACGAAAAAGCGGGGCGCCCGTGGGCGCCCCGCCGTTCAGCTTGCTTTGACCTCAATGAACCGCTTGGTTATTGAGTCTCGGCCAGTGCCTCAGCCGCTGCTGCATTCAATTCTGCGAGTAAGGTCGGGATCTGATCCGCATCGCTCTGCAGGATGGCCGAGAAGGTGTCCTGGACATCACGGCGGACCGTGCCCCAGGATGCCCAGCCCGGCTCGCCCACGCCGATCGGGGCGAGTTCGAGGCCCTGCGCCCAGAGCGGGTGCTCAGCGGCATAGTCCCCCAGCAGATCGACCGCGCTGGCGCGGACGGGGTAGTACGCGCTCACCTCGACCCACCTGGCGTTGATCTCGGGGCTGGTGAACCATTTCAGGAACAGCCAGGACGCCACTTCCTTCTCGGGCGTCGACTTCACGATGGCCGAGTTCTGGATGTATGCGTCGACAGCCTGCGTGCCGCTGTCGCCCACGAAGGGTGTGAAGCTCCACACATCATCGTTGAAGGCGCCTTCGGCTTCGAAGGCATCCGCCTGGTAGGTGTAGCCAGCGGTGGAGCTGATCGTGATCAGCGCGCGGCGGGTGGCGAATTCTGGATTGGGGTAGCTCTCGGTGGCGAAGGCGCAGCCCTCGTCCCAGATTTCCTTCCAGAATTCAGCCGTGCGTACGACGGCCGGGTTGGTGAAGTCGTAACCGTCGCCGGCTTCATTGTAGAGGTCGCCGCCCAACCCGAAGGCAAAGGAAGCGACGTTGCTGGCACCGGTGTACAGCACCAGCCCGCCCTGGCCATCGTTGTCCGGGTTGTCATCGGCCGCGTTGGCTGCCGTTGCGGCACAGATTTGTTCCTTGTATTCAGCGAGCGTGGTCGGCGGCGAGGCGAAACCGAGCTCCTCCGCCCAGGTGTTGTTGTAGAAGTTGACGTTCTCGGACTGTCCGTGGGGGAAGCCCACCCGCTCGCCGTTGGCGTTGTAGCCGTTATCCCAGGCGCCCGGATAGTAATCCGCGATCTCCTCTGCGGTCAGGCCCCAATCGGGATCGTTGATGTAGCTCTCCAGGTCAGCCATCACGTCGACCGAGTACCAGGTGTCGAGGGCGTTGGTGTAGCCCACGACGACGTTGGGCAGATCACCAGACTGGATGGCGGCGTTCATGGCATCTTCCAGGTCACGGTAAGCACCCTGATCAAGCGCTTCAACCGTGATGCCCCACTCGTTCGTGGCGTTGAACTCATCCACCAGTGCGGTCAACCCCTCGCCGGTCGATCCGGTGCCCCAGACATGCCAGAAGGTGATGGTCTGCCCGCTTGGGTCTACCGCAGGCTCCATCGGCTCTTCCATGGGCTCTTCGGTCGCAGCGGGCGCTTCGGGCTCTTCGGTCATGGCGGGTTCAGCCGGCGCCGGAGTTGCAGCGGGCGCACAAGCCGAGAGTACGAGTGGTAGCACGAGCGCTACGAGAAGCAGCCAGGCAAATATATTCTTCCTCATTGCGAACTTTCCTCCTCGAATATCGTCCCAGATGGTTTTTGGTTTACTGTTTTCCTTTTTTGTGCGCTCGATGCCTCCTTCCAAACGATCACCCCTTCAAGCCGCTGCGGGCGATCGACTCCGTGAATTGCTTCTGGGTGATGAAGTAGAGAACAAGTATCGGCACGATTGTAATCACCGCGCCTGCCATCATCAAGTTCAAGCGCTGCCCAGCCTCGGTGACAAAGTTCAGGAAGCCAACCGTGATCGGCCGCCAATCCGGGGTGTTCGTCACCAGGAGCGGCCAGGCCAATGCATTCCAGGACCCCATGAAGGAGAGAACCAGGATCACCATCAAGGGCGCTCTCGCCAGGGGCAGGACAACCTTGATCAGGAAGCGCATGTGCCCGGCTCCATCGATCTGGGCTGCATCATAAAGCTCGTCGGGTATCTGGGCAAAGAACTGCCTGAGCAGGAAAATCGAAAAGACACTCCCCATGAAGGGAATCGTCAGTGCCGGCCAGTTGTTGATCCACGGGATCGGGCTGATCCGTCCCAGCCAGGTGACGGTCAGGAAGTTGGGAATGATGAGGACCATGGCCGGGATCATCATCGTGCTCAGCATGACACCGAAGATGAGATCCCGGCCCGGGAACTCGATCCGGGCGAAGGCATACGCCGCCAGGACGCTCACCGTCAGCTGTCCGGCCAGGGTGATCAAGGTAATCTGGATGCTGTTAATCATGTACTCGGCGAACTGCGCTTCCTTCCAGGCATCGACGTAGTTCTCGAGGTGGATCGCGCTCGGGAGCAGCCTGACCCCCATCGATTCCCCGATCGACATGAAGGAAGTCGAAATCATCCACAGGAAGGGCAGCACCGCCAGCAAGGCGCCCAGGATGAGCACCAGGTAGGTCAGTCCGTTGCGGGCGATGCCCCGCAGGAACGCCGAGCCAGAGGCTCTTTTTCTTGAACGTGGCGCGGTTTGCATGGATTGCTCAGCCATAGAATACCCTCGATCCCTGGATCCGGTTGTTGAGCACGGTCAGGCTGAGGATGATGGCAAACAGCACGAAAGCCAGGGCCGATGCGTACCCGTAACGCACCTTGTCATAAAACTCGAGGAAGATGGTGACGCTGAAAGTGTCCACCGATCCCAGCGAAAGTTCATGCCGCAGGACCCAGATGTGGCTGAAGGCTTTGAACGTGCCGATGATGGCGATGAGCGAGAGGAAATAGGTCGTAGGCGAGAGCAGCGGGAAGATGATCTGGCGGAAGATCTGCCAGCGGCCGGCGCCATCGATCTCGGCCGCTTCGATCAGCTCAGTCGAGATGTTGCCCAGACCCGCCAGGTAGATAACCGTGTCATAGCCTACGTACACCCAGACCGAGAAGATCATGACCACCACGAGCGCCAGGCTGGGACCCGCCGCCCAGGCCGGGATCTCTTGGCCAAACCGTTCCGCCAGGAGCTTGAAGATCCCATTCGGCTCCTGGATCCAGCGCAGAGGTTCTTGCCCGAGGATCTGCAGCAGTTGGTTAACAGGCGCTTGCGGGCGGATGGAGAACATCTGCTTGAAAACCGCCGCCGAAGCGACGAAAGGTGTGACATAGGGCAGGAAGTAGAGCATGCGGAAGAGTTCGGAGCCTGCCAGGCGTTGGAAGAGCAGCACGGCCAGGAAGAGCGAAAACCCGAGCTGGAAAGGGACCGTGCCCAGGGAGTAGAAGATAGTGACCTTCAACCCCTCCCACACATCCTTGTCGCCGGCGGCGATGACCAACGGAAGCTCGCCAATCAACACCCAGCCCGCGACCAGCAATGCTGTGGCGCCGAGGATTCGCAGCCAGAATTTTCGCGTGGACATCTCACCCTCAGCCCGGCGCCAGACCAGCCAGGCCGCGATCAACAGCAGAACGCCGCTGCTGATGGTGATGATCTGGGACCAGATTGCCGGGCTCTCCCCGGTCTCCAGCGTAACCTTGTAGGCAAGCGCTGCTTGCTGGTAGGTGTACGCACCAAGGAACAAGCCGGTCACCAAGGCCAGCCACATCGTGGTGAACGTAACCTGGTAGCCGAGAGCGCCCGGCTTGCCCCAGGCTCGAGCGAGTCCGAGCGAGACGGCCAGGGCAGCAAGCAGCAGGATCAGGAACAGCTGCAGGGCAGAAACCACTTCCGGTACGGAGAAGGCTTCTCCGAGCAGCTGGATGAACAACTCGCGCGTCCTCTCGACGGCGATGACCTTGTTGGCGATGTCGAGGACGTTCGGAAGCAGGAGCACGGTCCAGCGCAGGAAGGCGATGATGGTTGCCGCGTGCAAGACCCCGGGCAAGGCCATGAGCCACGGCCGAACGCCAGCTTCCAGTGCCCGGCGCTGGACACGCCGCACCAGCGCCCAGGCCAACACCAGCGCACCGGCTGCGAGAGCAAAGAGCAAAACGTAGATCAGGTTGTCGATTGCGCGGGTGTAATTCTCGAGGCCGATGAAATCGCCCCGGCGGAGCTTCCATTGATGCAAGCTGACGTAGAGCGCAAAGCCAACCGGGAAGATACCGAAGACAAAGATGAGAATCGTCGCCGGTAAGATCATCAGGTATCCGGCCAGGTATTCCCGCAGTTTCCGGCCGCTGTACCCGGTGATGCTCCCGCGAAGGCTGGAAAGCCTTGATGATCTCGTCTGGGAATTATCCTCTGCGCGCCGGGTAACCTGCACCTAGCCTCCAGCTCGTGCCATGTGGTTTAGAATTATAGGCCACACCATCGAACTGAACCAGTGCCTAGACACAGGTGAATGGAGGACCATGCTCCTAAGCGACCAAACTGCGCCGGCGATTGAACGCATCCTGTCCCAGCGGCTCGAGGGGCTCGATCTGGGTGAGGAAAGCATCCACCCTCATTACGCCGGGCACTCGATCCTCAATCTCCCCGCCAGCCTATCAACCTGGCTGGGGGCAGCGCCGCTCCCGCATCCGGGAATCGGCGTGCCTGACCTGGACGAGATGGCCCGGGATGTCGACCAGGTCATCGTAACCTTGGTCGATGCGGTCTCTCTGAGCCGGTTCCAGGCGTGGATGGCAGATCTGCTCCGCGCCCACGCCTCGGCACCCGGGGAGGCCTTGCTCACGACGCTCACCTCTGTCGTCCCCTCCACGACGTGCGCTGCGCTGACCTCGCTCTGGACCGGCCGCAGCCCGGCCGAACACGGGATCCTCGGCTACGAGATCTTCCTGCGGGAGTTCGGCCTGGTAGCGAACATGATCACCCATGAGCCAGCGGCATTCCACGGGGAGGCCGGCTCGCTCTACCGCGCCGGGCTCGACCCACTCAACTTCCTTCCGGTGCCGACGCTCGGCCCGCACCTGGCCGCCCACGGCGTTGAGAGCCATGCCCATCTGCACTACTCGCTCAGCGGATCAGGCTTGTCCCGCATGCACTACCGGGATGTAAACGTGCACCCCTTTGCCGGGATATCCGACCTGTGGATCTCGGTCCGCCAGCTTGCCGAAGCTCCCCTGTCCTCGAAGCGCTACCTGTGGGTGTACTACGGCGGCGTAGATGGGCTCTCGCACCGCTATGGACCTGATTCCCCGCAAGCGAAAGCGGATTTCGAGGCTTTCATCCGCGGGCTGTTCATGCACTTCCTCGAGCCGCTCGATCCCCAGGTAGGCAAGCGGACGCTCTTCCTCATGCTGGCCGACCACGGCCAGGTTACGACCCGCAAAGATCCGCATTACGAGCTGGGGACACATCCCGGACTCGCCCGCCGGCTGCACATGAGCCCGACCGGTGAGAACCGGCTTGCCTATCTGTACCCGCGCCCGGGTCAAACCGAGGCCGTCGATGAATACATTCAGCGCACCTGGCCGGCCGGGTTCAAGTCCCTCCCTGCCGGGTTTGCGTTGGATTCGGGGTTGTTTGGCCCGGGCGAGCCTGCGGTGAGCGCCCGTGACCGCCTGGGCGACATCATCCTCGTGGCCCAGGCGGATGCCTACCTGTGGTGGGCGGCGAAGGAGAACCCGCTCGTCGGCCGCCATGGCGGCATCTCACGGGATGAAATGCTCGTCCCGCTCTTTGCTCACCGGCAGCTCTGAATAGCTGATGATTAACCCAAAACCACCTCCCGTGAGCCGGGAGGTGGTTTGCTTTGGTCTGATGGCGCCCTACGGTGTGGCCGGCGCCTCCAGCGAGGGCAGTGGAAGCAGGTACGGGTTATCGGCCGGGACGAGCATGACCTGGATGCCCGGGCCGAGCTTCTGGATGTACTCGAAGGTGATCAGGTCGGGGTTGTTTCTGAGCGCATCGGAGATCAAGGCCAAGGCCTCTGCCTCGGCTTTGGCCTCGATCACGCGTGCCTCCGCCCGGCCTTCAGCCTGGATCACGACCGCATCGGCTTCACCCTGGGCGACCTGGCGGGCTTGTTCAGCTTCCTGCTCGCGCTGCTGGACGATGAACGCCGCCTGCTGGGCAAGCTGCTCGGCGATCTGCTTCTGCTCCACCGAGGCAGCATACTCTTCCGAGAAGGCGATGTTGCGCAGCACAAACTCGTGCAGGATCAGGTTGCCCTCTTCAAAGCTCGCCGCGAGCTTATCGGTCATGAAAGCCGTCAACTCAAAACGCTTGGTGCTGATGACCTCGTCGATCCTGAACTGCGAGATTCCGTCGCGGATGACCCCACGCGAGAAAGGCCGGACCAGGTTGTTCGTATACTCGCCCGACCACTTGATGTGTGCTTCGACGACCTTGCTGGGATCGATCGAGAAGATGACCGAGGCATCAACCCGAACGATCTGCCCGTCGGCAGTACGCGCTTCTACGAAGTCATCCCCGCGAATCGGCCCCTTCCTCCGGGGCGATCGACATGGTGTACGCCTGGCGGGTGATCGGGTACATGATCACATTCTCAAGGAAAGGCACGACAAATCGCAGTCCCGGTTCCAGGGCAACGGGACGAACGCCTTCACCCAGTGCGGTGATCACTACGCCGCGTTCGGTAGGCTGGATAAACACCAATCCGGCGCTCACGGTCGTCAGGGCCAGGGCCAGGATGATGGCGCCGATGACGATCCCGGTGGCGCCCTTCAAGCGTTGGCCGCGAGCTGCCCGGGCAACTGCCAGGCCAATCGTGCCGAGGGCTGCGACCCAGGCCAGCGTTGCCAGGGCCGATAGAACAACTGCGACGTTCATTTTCTCCTCCTCAGGATAGGCTAGATAGATGGTTTTTTCATCAGTCCGAATTCTATCATGCAGGCTTGCCGCCTCCCGACGGCAGGCTGACATCCCCCTCCGGCATAGGCCGTCGATTGTCGGATTGCGCTGGATAGGGCCAAGGTGTCGAACTGCAGTCAAATTCTCATTATCGTCGCGCTTTGAGGATGGTCCAAGCGCCGCAGTCTATTGCGGGGGGTTAGCGCTCAAGCAGGATCGTCACGGGGCCGTCGTTCTCAATTTCCACCAGCATGTGCGCACCGAATACGCCCTCCGCCACGGAAAGGCCCTGCTGTCGAAGACGCTCGGCGAATGCAGTCACCAGCGGTTCAGCCAGCTCAGGGGGAGCGGCCTCGGTGAAGCTCGGCCGGCGGCCCTTGCGCGAGTCGGCATAGAGCGTGAACTGGGAGACGACCAACGCTTCTCCTCCGACCTCGGAGATGGAGAGGTTGGTTTTTCCCTCAAGATCTTCGAAGATGCGCAGCCCGGCGATCTTATCCGCCAACCAGCGCGCCTGCTCCGGGCCATCCTCATGGCCGATGCCAAGCAAGATGACGAGACCTGGCCCAATGGCAACAATTTCGACCGCATCGACTGTCACCCGCCCTCGCCGCACGCGCTGAAGGACCGCCCGCATTCAATCAACCTGCCTCTGTCTTGGGCTACTAGGGGAAGAACGTTGCTTATCGCTTGAGGGCCTCACCCACAATTTCGACCAGGGCTCCTGGTTCAATATGGCTGCCCGTCTCCAACTTGGAATAAACAAGGTCTCCGTTCACGTTGACCTCGAAACGCCCTCCATCAGAGGGGATGAGTTTGATCGCCCCAACCTTGAACTCAAAGGCTTTGATCAGTTCGGCCATCGCACCGATGGCACGGTCGGTATAGTGTCAAACTGCGCAGTATTCGATCGAGATTTCGACCATCGTGCCTCCGTTCAAGTAAGTTCACGCCGAAAATGAATGCTGGCCAGCAAAGTATACCGTATCGCACGATGCGCGTTTCGGTGGGCAGGGTATACTACTAGGAGATAATCGTTTCAGGAGGTGAGCTATGCGCCGCTTTACATCATTCATCGCAGGAGCCATGTGCGGTGCCCTGATTGGATCGATCACCGCCATCCTCCTCGCACCATATTCCGGGGACGAGCTCCGCGATCAGTTCCAGGCACGCACAAAGGCTTTTCGAGACGAAGTCCGCGAGGCATATAATGCCCGCGTCGCACAGCTCGAAGCCGAGCTGGAGCAGCTTCGCAGCCGGGTCGAGTCCTGAACCCACCCCAACCCCAAGGACCAAAACGGAGCACCTCACAAGCAGGTGCTCCGTTTTTTTTCTTTCCTTATCAACCCCTAGCGGGAGATTTCGAATTCATAAGCGGCTGGCTGCCAGGAATACCGGGCTGTACCGCTCACGATCAGGTACGCCGGATCCGGGCCCTGGCCTAGATCGAGCTCTACGACAGCCCGGTTCGAGTCATCGAGCGGGATGATGGTGACCACTGGATCCGCGCCGCTTTGAACAAAGATTAAATTGTAGGTCTGGGGCAGCCGGTTGTAGAGGCGGACAAATCCAGCTGCCGTCCAGCCGCCCTCATCGGTTTCGAAATCTTCGCTGTAGCCGATGGCCGGGATCGAGAGGTCATCAAGCAGCAGGCCATCGCCATTGACCGCAGCATCGGTGATGTACTCGAAGCGCAGCAGGAGTTCCTCCCCTGCAAACTGCGAGAGGTCCACGCTTTCTTCGATCCACACCGGGGCATTCCCGCCCCCGCTGTACCCGTTGTAGCCCCAGCCATAGGAGTTGCCTGATAGATCCTCATCGGTCCCCGAAGGGGTTTCCAGGATCTGCCACGTCTCTCCGCCATCGATGGAAGCCTCCAGGTACAGGTAATCCCAGCCTTCCTCGATGTCGTACCAGGTCCAGTACTTGAACTCCACCGGTCCGGAGACGGAGGTCAGGTCAAATGTGCGCGTGAGCTGCATGTCCGACTCGTCGCCCCGGTTTGACCAGAAGGCAAAATCCCCGGAGTGCGGCTCACCAGGCAGCACGGGCACGCTCGTGGCGCCATCAAAGCTGAGGGTGACGGTTCCCGTGCAATCGATACGGATGTAATCGATCCCGTACTGCTGGACCTGGCCAGGCTGCAGGCCGCTGGGACAATCCTGCACGCGCGCCGTTTCCTGGACGGCGGGGGGCGTGTAGGAAGCGTAACTGTAGCGTCCATCATCAAGCCCGGGGTCATCGACCAGGAAGGCCACAGTCCAATCGCGAAAGACATCGTCGGCGGTGAGCGGCTGCGCCGCGCCGGGTTCGCGCAGATCCAGGCTGGCCAGGACTTCGTCGATCGAGGCCAAGCCGTTTTGAGGATTGGCGACGACGGCCTTCGTGGCCTCCGAGCCAAACCGATCCAGGAAGTAGGCCCAAAACACGAACGATTGGCCGTAATGTGCATCTCCGCTCGTCGGCCAATAGGTCAACGCCAGGTCGGTTTGGTCAGCATAAGCATAATCCCAGCCACCGACGTCGAACCCGTTCAGGTGGGCGGCGAGTTCCGCGAAGCCTTCATTCAGCCAGGATTCTTCGTTACGGTCCAGGATCCAGTGGATCATGTGCTGGAATTCATGGGCCAGGACGCTGGCGGTGTAGGTCTCCCACAGGCTGACGTTATCCGCGCTCAGGTAGAACATCTCATGCGCGTTGGAGTACGGATGCGCGAGGGGTGAGAGTTCATCGGAAGGGGAGTAATAGCCGGCGACGGAGAAGCCCATGTTGCGTGCGTAGAGGATATACAGGTGTTCATCGCCATCCACCCCCGGCGACCACTCGCTCCCGAAGAACTCCCGGTTGGTTGGGTACGCATTCGCCTGGAAATCATCGACCAGCGCCTTGACATCGTCCAGGTCGTACTTCACACCCTTCTCGATCCAGAAGTACACGTTCTGGGTGGCGTAGACCAGCTCTGCGTCGACCTCGAAGTTCTCGATGGTGTCCACGTTTCCCACCCAGAATTTCTGGACTGTTCCCAACGCGATCGGGGCTGCCGATGTCGCCATGATGCGCGGCACATCCGGGATGCCTCGTAAACGTTCTGCGAGTTCGATTGGATCGTTGTTGGGGACAATCGTATCTGCCAGCTGCTGCCGTGTCTGTTCAGCCAACTCAGGCGCCTCGGCCGGCTCGGACGGGAGCACGACCGCAGTGCTCGTCGGGGCGGACCGCTCTGTCGGGGCGACCGGCTGCACGATATCGGTCAGAGCGCCGCCCAACCAACGCGTGGCCACGAGGCCGACGCCAAGACAACCGAGGCAAAGAGTCATGGTCAGGGCAAGGGCGATGAAAAACCAGGTCGTCGGTGAACGGCCTTCAGAAGTCATGCTGCCTCCCGGTGGGGCATAGATTGAAGGATTATATCGAAATCGACAGGTTTCGGGTCGGATTCGAGCTGACTTACGACCGACTGGAGACGATCGTCTTGTCGTCGGGCCTGATGACCGGGAGCTGGACCGTGAAACGGCTTCCCCGGCCAACTTCGCTCTGGGCAGTGAGGCGTCCTCCATGGCTGACGACAATCTCGCGCGCGATCGCTAACCCCAGCCCTGCCCCCCGCTCGCCCCCGCCGGGCCGCGCCTTGTCCAGCTGGTAGAAGCGTTCGAAGATGCGCGAGAGTTCATCCGCCGGGATGCCCGATCCGCTGTCGTCGACGTGGATTGATATCCATCCCTGGGCTTGTTCACCCCAAACCCGCACCGTGCCCCCGGGCGGGGTGTGCTTGATGGCGTTGTCGACCAGGTTCGTGAAGACCTGGGCCAGTCGATCGCCATCGCCGACGATTAACGTCGGCCTAGGGATTTCGAACGTCAGCTGGACCTGCGCCTCTTCCGCCCGGACGCTCAAGCGTTCTTCCAGGGAGCCGAGCAGGACCTGCAAATCAACCCGCTCGCGCGCGATCCTCATTTGACCTGAATCAAAGCGCGCCAGCTCTAGCAAATCCTCCACCAACCGGCGCAGGCGATTGGCCTCCGCGTAGATGACGCCGGCCGCGTGCTCACGCCCCTGGTGATCGTCCACTGTGCCATCGAGGATGGCCTGGGCGAACCCCTGGATCGAGGTGAGCGGTGTCTTCAATTCGTGGGAGACGTTGGCGACAAAATCACGCTGTGCCTGTTGTGAAGCCTGCATCCGTCCGGCCATTTCGTTGATCGTCCGCCCCAGGCTGCGCACTTCCTCGGGCCCGCCCGGATCAAAGGCCTCGTAATGCCCCTCGGCGATTTGCATCGAGGCGTGCGCCAGGCGGTCGAGCGGCGCGGCGACCCAGCGCGAGATGAGAAAGGAGAGCAGCACGGCCATAAGCAGGGCTACTCCGCCGGCTTGCAGCAGCGGCCGCAAGAGCAGGTCATCGCCCCAGGTCCTCAGGGAGAGCAGCACCGGCTGCAGCTGGGCCAAGACGAGGACGTGCTCTCCCCCCAGCGGGCGCGCGATGTAAACCCAGGTGCGGCGGTCATCGCTCCGGATGGAGCCCTGACCGGCGCTGTTGGAGGCGGCGATCGACAGCCGCGCTTCGAGCGGCCAATCTGCGAGCAGCGGCCGGCTGTCGGCCAGCACCTCGCCATCGCTGCGGATGATCAGGATGCGTGCGTCCGCAGCCAGGTCGATGCGGTCCAGCGTGGCCTGCAATTCGGCTTGGGGCAGGCGCAGCAAAAGGCGTCCTTCCGCCCGCTGCAGGATGAGCGGCATGCTCGCGTTGAGCTGGGCCAGCATGCGCTCTTCGGCGACGGGCGAGCGCAGCAAGATGAGCATCAGGCTCAACCCGACGAGCAGCAGCACCAGCCCGGAGGCGAAGAGGTAGGTGAGGAACAACCGGGACTGCAGGGATCGGAACATGCCAGGTCAGGCGACCAGTTTATAGCCGACGCCGGTGATCGTCTCGATCGATACGAGCTTGCTTGCGGCAAGGCGCTTGCGCAGGTGCGCGACGTGGACATCTACGGTGCGCGTCTGGCCGTAAAAATCGTAACCCCAAACCAGGTTGAGCAGCTGGTCGCGGCTGAGCACGTTTCCACGGTGCTCGGCCAGGGTCAGCAGCAAGTCGAATTCCTTGGTTCGGAGTTGGATGGCCTCACCGGCCACGGTGACCTCGCGGGCGCCCGGATCGATCGTCACATCCGCCAGGTGCAGGGGCTTGGAGCTGGTGGGGGCTGTGCGTTCTGAACGGCGCAGGATAGCCCTGACCCTGGCGACAAGCTCGCGTGGGTTGAAGGGCTTGGTCAGGTAATCATCTGCGCCAAGTTCCAGGCCGACGATCTTGTCGATGTCCTCGTCGCGGGCGGTGAGCATGATGATGGGCACGTTGTTCTCCGCCCGAACCCGCCGGCAGACCTCGAAGCCGTCGATGCCAGGCAGCATGATGTCGAGCACGACCAGGGCGGGATTCTTCTCGCGGATGGCGTCGAGCGCCTGGTCGCCGTCGTATGCAGCCGCGACGCGGTAGTTCTCGCGCTCGAGGTAAAGGCGCCCCAGGTCAACGATGTTCGCTTCGTCGTCCACGAGCAGGATGAGTTCCCCGGCCATGGCTGTCTCCGTTTTCGTCAGGGCGCCCGCAGGGCGATGGCCTCAATCTCGACCGCCGCGCCCTTGGGCAGCGCGGCCACCTGGACCGTGGACCTGGCGGGCGGTGAATTGGGGAAGAACTCGGCGTAGACCGCGTTCATGCTGGCAAACTCGGCCAGGTCCTGCATGAAAACGGTAGTTTTCACCACGCTGGATAGCTGGGCGCCGCCGGCGAGCAGGACCTGTTCGAGGTTCTGCAGCGCCTGCCGGGTTTGCCCCTCGATCCCGCCAGGTGCGAATTCGCCGCTGGCCGGGTCGATGCCCAGGCTGCCGGAGGCGAATACGAACATCCCCACGCCGATCGCGGCCGAGTAGGGGCCGATCGCCGCTGGTGCCTTGTCGGTGGTGATGACGCTGCGGGTGGAATTCATCAAGATGACCCTCCTGGGTGGTTAAGTAGACCCTGTGATTGTAAGCTCGCTGTTACCGGCATGCAAAAGGAGCGTAAGCGGATGGAGGTGTCCGATTACCTGGGTGAGTAGTATTGATCCAGCTGCCATTGAGATGGATTGTCCTGGATGTATTGCCGGATGCGAGTTAATTCTTCTTCATTTCGGAGTACATGTTCGTAGTAGTTGCGCTGCCAGACACGGTAATCGGGCTCTTGTCGCAATCGCCTCACCCGCGTCGTGACCCTTCCTTTGAATTGCCCAACAATTGAGCCCAACGATCGAGCGGATCTATGTAGGGGCGCATCGCGATGCGCCCCTACGGCAATCGGTCTCAGCTCGATTAGGATGATCGCATGAACGTGATTTGGCATGATAACAAACTGATCCAACCTAATTTCAGGCCTGAGAACGTCCGTCCTTTGGAGTTCATCGTCAACGATAATGCCTTCATCGCTGTGTGCAATCCCTACCTCAATGATTTCACCGAAAATCCTACGCATCTTATACGCACATATCGTCACAAAATACGCGCCGGGCTGGGTGTAATCATACCCGGCCAGGCGCGTGGACCTGCGGCGCTTCAGGTTATTTTGGATCATCATTCCGTTCCCCCTGTTGGATCAGCCGCGGAATAACGTGTCCCTGCAATAACCCCAGGCTTAAACGACGATGTTCACCAACCTCCCCGGTACGACGATGACCTCCCGGGGCGGCTTGCCCTCCATGAAACGCTGCGCCCCTTCGCTCGACAGCGCGAGTTCGCGCGCCTCGTCTTCACCGATGTCGGCCGGCACAGTCAGTTTGTCACGCACCTTGCCATTCACCTGCACGACGAGCGTGATCTCATCCTCCTTGGCCAGCTCCGCGTCGAATTCAGGCCAGGCCTGGTTGTGGATGGAGTAGGGCTTCCCCAACCGGGACCACAACTCCTCGGCGATGTGCGGGGTCGCCGGGGCCATGAGCAGCAGCATGGTCTCCAACGCGTCCCGGCAATCCGCAGTGGACACCGCACCGGAATCCTTGGCGGTTGCGATCTCGTTCGTGAGCTCCATCAAGCCCGAAATCACGGTGTTGAACTCGAACTGCTCAAGATCATTCGAAACGTGGCGGATGGTCTGGTGCACCTTGCGTTCGAGCGCCCGGCCCTGCTCGGGCTGTGTTCCCTCAATCTCCAGGGCTTGCACTTCCTGCGCCAACGACCAGACCCGGTTCAGCCAGCGCACGACACCCTGGATATTGTCCGGGTTCCACGCCCCGCCCTCGGACCAGCGGTAGCCGAACATCAGGTAGGCTCGGACCGTATCGGCGCCGTACATCTTGACCTGCTCGTCAGGATCGATGACGTTGCCGCGCGATTTGCTCATGCGCTGTCCGTCGGGGCCCAGGATCTGGCCCTGGTTGCGCAGCTGCAGCATCGGTTCGTGCCCTTCCGTGATGCCCAGGTCGCGGAGCGCCTTGTGGAAGAAACGGGTGTAGATGAGATGCATCGTGGCGTGCTCGACGCCGCCGGTGTAGGTGTCGACCGGCATCCAGTAGTCGTATTCGCGTTGGTTCAAAAGGACCTTCGTGCATAATCCGGGCTCAGGTAGCGCAGGTGATACCAGGAGGAGCACATGAAGGTATCCATCGTATCCGTCTCGCGCACGGCCGGCCGGCCGCAATCCGGGCACGTGGTGTGCTTCCAGGTTGGGTGGAATTTGAGCGGGCTCTCGCCTGTCGGCCGCCACTCGATATCCTCCGGCAGCTCGACCGGCAGCTGCGTCTTCCGGCACCGGGACGATGCCGCACTCCTCGCAGTAGACGACCGGGATCGGCGCGCCCCAGTAGCGCTGGCGCGAGATCAGCCAATCGTGCAGCCGGTAGTTCACCGCAAATTCGCCGGTGCCCTTCTCTTTCAAGAACGCAATCGTCGCGTCGAAAGCGCGATCCGCCGGGGTGCCGGTCAGCGGGCCGGAGTTGATCATCTCCCCGTAGGCCGGGATGGCCTCCGTCATCGCCTCAGCCTCGAGCTTTTCGAAGCCCTCCGGCAGGATGACCGGACGGACCTCCAGCTCGAATTTTCGGGCAAACTCGAAGTCGCGCTGATCATGCGCCGGCACGGCCATGATCGCGCCCGTGCCGTAGGTCATGAGCACGTAATCCGCGATCCAGACCGGCATGCGTTCGTCATTGACCGGGTTGATCGCGTAACCGCCGGTGAACACACCGGTCTTGTCCTTGTCGAGCGCCTCGCGCTCGATGTCCGATTGGCGCGCGGCCTGGTGGATGTATTCGTGGACCGCATCGTGCTGCTCGGCCGTGGTCAGCCTCTCAACGAGCGGATGCTCGGGAGCCAGCACCATGAACGTGGCTCCCCAGAGCGTATCCGGTCTTGTCGTGAAGACCTCGATCGGGTCTCCAGCTTCGGTGCGAAATGTCACCGTAGCCCCCTCGCTGCGCCCGATCCAGTTCGTCTGCAGGATTTTCACCGTCTCCGGCCAGTCGATGGTCGAGAAATCGAGCAGCTCATCGGCGTAGCGGGTGATGCGGAAGAACCATTGATCGAGGTTCTTCTTGATGACCGGCGTCTTGCAGCGCTCGCACACACGGTTGTCGCCGATCACCTGTTCACGGGCCAGGGTCGTGTTGCAGTTGGGGCACCAATCGACTGGTGAGACTTTCTTGTACGCAAGGTCATTTTTCAGGAACTGCAGGAAAAACCATTGGGTCCAGCGGTAGTACGCCGGATCGGCCGATACCGCCATCGCGCGACCAATCCCACATGGCGCCCATGCTGCGCAGCTGACGCTGCTGGTTCTCGATGTTCTTGTAGGTCCATTGCTTGGGGTGGATGTCGCGCGCGATGGCCGCGTTCTCCGCCGGCAAGCCAAAGGCATCGAAGCCAATCGGGAAGATCACGTTGTAGCCGCGCATGCGCAGGTAGCGTGCCCGGGCATCGGAGGGGGTCATGGCGAACCAGTGCCCGATATGCATATCCCCAGAGGTGTAAGGAAGCATGGTCAGGAAATAGTACTTCTCCCGATCCGGGTCGATGACGGCTTCGTAGAGATGATCCTCCCCCCAGCGTGCCTGCCAGCGAGGTTCGATCTCCTCCGGTTGATATCTTTCCTGCATGCCACCACCTCCCGGGTTCCCAGCGATAGGTCAGCCACACGGCGCCCTTTAAAGGACAAATCCCTCCGTCACTTCAGGGACGAAGGGATGCTCCGCGGTACCACCCTGCTTGCCTGGGCGAACCCAGGCCGCTCATACGCGATAACGGGCGTTCCCGCTCCACGCTACTGAAATTCACGCAGGAGAGCTTGTCCCATCAGGGACGACAGGCGAGTTCAGCCTTGTTGGTGGTCCGCGACCACCTCGCCGGGCTTGCACCTTCCCCGGCTCGCTGGCGGATGGCCTACTGCTCCTGTCCTGGCCGTTATTGGTTTTTCAGGTGGACCCAGTGGGATTCGAACCCACGACCTTCTCAATGCCATTGAGACGCGCTCCCAACTGCGCTATGGGCCCATGCTTGTTCAGGTGGACCTGGCGGGATTCGAACCCGCGACCTCATCAGTGCGATTGATGCGCGCTCCCAACTGCGCTACAGGCCCCGGTCGGGTGCGAGGATTGTACCTGAGCGGGAAGATGACTGTCAAGAAGATGTACCCGGCACGACTGCCTTGGAAGGACTCCTGAACCGATCTCCTCTGCAGAGTGTGAGCAAGTAGTGCTCGATCTACCGGGGCAGCTGGGTGCATTCGCACTGACGCAAAGCTCCCACTTCTAAGTTGGTGATAGGGCCATCATGGCGATCGTGTCCTGGCTTGTGATGGTGCGAATTTGTCTCCCGAAAGACATCTACCCGGCGGTCAAAGCCTACTGGCAGGGATAGTTGTCCCCGAATCCTGTTTTCGTAATCTGGATTTGACCCCCAGGCACGAGCTGTGCCGTCAGGACAGCTGGCTTACCCTCCACGCTCTGGTCATAGAAGGTATAGGTTCCAATGACGATGTTCTGCAGGATTGAGCCGTTCTCGAAGAACGGATGGAGCAGCTGGTTTCCCGGCTGCATCAGCATGGGATGGGGTGAACAGTTGCGCACGGTCCCCGTCACCGAACACAAGCCAGGTTCGGTTCCACGGGGTGTAAAACCGTAGTACATGCGGCACGAGTTGTCGACCTGTGCAATGTCTCCAATGGGATAGTAAGTCGAGCCGATGACCGGAGAACCGGCCTGTTCCAGCGTGGTACGATCGTTCAGGTCGAACAACCCGGCATCGAACTGACCCCCGAAGCTCCACACGCCCCACAGGAAGCTCTGGTCGCCACCAAGCATGGCCTGTTTGAAGGCGATTTGAATGGAAAGCTCCGGCACAGGTCCCAGCCGTACCCAGGCCAGATCCGGATCGTCACCTGATCCGGAACTGAAAAGCATCGTCTCAAATCCATCGGAGCTCGCCGGCGGTGCATCCGCTGCCAGCGGGGTAACCCCGCCAACATCGTCGTTCGCATCGATATAGACCTGGACATCATCGGTCGTCCAGGTGGTCGAAGTTGGCGCGCGTACAACCACCAGGAAATCTCCACGTCCATCGAGGTCAAGGTCCAGCTCGACGGCATAGCTGCCTTCGAAATCACCTTCTGCACTTGTTCCCGCGAGTGACAGTGTGAAGTAATACCATGCATCGTCCCGCGCGATTTCGGCGTAGGTAAGGTCCAAATCACTTAGATAAACCATCCCCGGACCATCAAAGGGACGCTCGAAGCGCTCGGCTTCGTACCTGTCTCCCAACAGGACGCCGCCGTTCGGAGCGCTGCTGGAGGCGTTGACATCGGTGAGATTGAGCAACCCCCCACCCGGTTCTCCAGGACTGAGAACATGCGTGATCGTAGCCGTAGCCGGGATTGGCGTTGGGCTGGGTTCCGGGGTAGGGCTGGCTTGAATTACCGGCGACTCCACGGGGGTTTCAGACAACACTGTCTCCGTTGGGGCTGCAGGTGTAGAGCAGGCCGCAAGGGCTACGGCCAGGACGAATGAGATACCTACAAAGGTGCGCGTCGATACGCGGCGCATATGCGTTACCTCTTTCTGTTTTCGGAGGGGATAGGGAACTTGAGAATGACCTCCAATATATACCTATCTGGTCCGAATTACAAGGATCGCATGAAGTTCGTTCCTCGGCTGTCAAATTCGCCATCCTGCGAGGCTCACGCTATAATCCTTCACCCAGAGGTGAACCCATGACAACCCCTATCCAGCGTCTCCAGCAGCTCATGCGTGGCACGGGCTTCGACCTTTTCGTCGTCATCCCCAGCCCCAGCTTGCGCTACCTCACCGGGCTCGATTTCCACCTGATGGAACGGCCCACGATCCTTCTCATCCCCGCCACAGGCGAGCCGGCCATGGTGCTTCCCGAATTGGAACGCCAACGCCTGGTCGAAGCCCAGCCCGCAATGCAACACTTCTCCTACGGCGAGACCGAACATGAGCGGATGGCCGCGCTGAGCGCTGCGGCGCAGCTTTTCCCCGGCGCCCAACGCGTGGGCGTCGAACCGCTGCGCATGCGCTTCTTCGAACAGGAGCTGCTGCAGCAGGTGGCTGCCGCCTGGCACTTCAAGCCGGCCGAGGATGTCATCGGCGAGCTTCGCCTGCGCAAATCACCCGATGAACTGGAACACATGGCGCGGGCGGTGCAGATCGCCGAAAGCGCGCTCGAGAAGACGCTGCCCGCCATCAAACCGGGCGTGACCGAACAGTCGCTGGCGGCTGAACTCGTCGTCCAGCTCCTGCGGGCGGGATCCGATCCGGACCTGCCTTTTAACCCGATCGTAGCCTCTGGGCCGAACAGCGCCCTGCCCCACGCCACCCCCACCGAGCGCAAGCTCGAAGTCGGTGACCTGCTCATCATCGATTGGGGCGCACGCTCGGAGGGCTACATCTCCGACCTGACCCGGACCTTCATCCTGGGAAAGCCGACGGAGCAGCAGCTCACCATCCACGGCCTCGTGCTGGCGGCAAACCAGGCCGGGCAAGCCGCGATCAAGCCCGGTGTCCCGGTCGAGCAGGTCGACCACGCCGCCCGAGCAGCGATCGCCGATGGCGGCTATGGGGAGTACTTCATCCACCGCACCGGTCACGGCATCGGGCTGGAACCGCATGAGCCGCCGAATATTCGCGCCGATGACTCGTTCGCCCTGGCGGCCGGGATGACCTTCACCGTGGAGCCGGGTATCTACCTGCCTGGCGAGGGCGGCGTGCGCATCGAGGACAACGTCGCCGTCACCGAGACCGGCTGCCGCACCTTCAGCACCCTGCCGCGCGAGCTGATCCAGCTGCCGTAATGGCCATCATACCGGGCGGCGAACCTTTCTTCTTCCGTGCCGGGGAAGCCGGCTGCCTGCTCATCCATGGGTTCCCAGGCGCACCGAATGAAATGCGCGGGCTGGGAGATGCGCTCGCCAGCGCCGGGTACACCGCGCTCGGTGTCCGCCTGCGAGGCCATGGGACCCAACCGGCCGACCTGACCCGCGTAATGAAAGAAGATTGGCAGGCAGACGTCGAGGACGGCCTGGCCTGGCTCAAGGGGTGCACGACGAAGCAGGTGGCCATCGGGCTCTCGCTGGGCGGGATGCTGGCGCTCAACCTGGCTGCTGGAACTGAACTGGCCGGGGTGGTGGCGATGGCGACGCCCTGGAGGCTGCCAGCGCTGGCCCACGGCCTGCGCCCGGCCATCCCCCTGCTCGGCAAGGTCTGGCGGCAGCGCACGCCTGATGAGCCTTCCGATTGGGTCGATCCCGGAGCGGCCGCGACGAACGTGCATTACCCTGTCCAGACCCTGCAAGCCGTCGGCCAGGTGGTGGACCAGCTCGAGCAAACCCAGGCATCGTTGGAGCAGGTCACCTGCCCGGTGCTGCTGCTCTACTCGGATGGCGATCTCACGGCCCCTCCCGGGCACGGTGAGAGCTACCAGGGACATCTCGGAAACGCAGAAGTGCGCTTGATCCGAATCACGGGCAGCGGCCACAACCTGCCCCGCGATGCGGCCCGGGACCAGGTCTACCGACAAATCACAGAGTTCGCAGCTGCAGTCATGGAAGCCGTGAGATGAGCATCCTCCTCCAGGGCGCCGAGCCCTTCTTCTTCCCCGGCGGCGAAGTGGGCTGCCTGCTCGTCCATGGTTTCACCGCCACGCCCCAGGAGGTGCGCGGGCTGGGCGAACACCTGGCCCGGACAGGTTATACCGTGCTCGGGGTCCGTCTCGCCGGCCACGGCACCCGCTGGCAGGACCTGGCCCGCAGCCGCTGGAGGGATTGGTACGCGTCGGTCGCGAGCGGCTACCACCTGCTGCGCGGCCAATGTGCCCAGCTGTTTGTGCTGGGAATGTCCACCGGCGGAGACCTGGCGCTCATCCTGTCCACGGAGTACGACCTGGACGGCGTGGTGACGATGTCGGCTCCCTACCAATTGCCGCCCAATCCAACCCTGCGCCTGCTCTACCCGATCCTTATCCCGGTCAGCGCGTTCCTGCCCAAGTTGCAGAAAGGCCCGCCCGATTTTCGTGACCCGTCAGCGGCAGCGACGCGGGTTGCCTATGATTGCTACCCGCTGCGCGCAGTGCGTGAATTTGGATTGATGCTGGAGGCGATGCGCGCGGCCTTACCCACCGTGCGCGTCCCGGTGCTCTCGATGCACTCGCTTGAGGACGATTTCATCCCCCACGGAGACATGGACCGCATCCAGGCCGGGTTGGGATCATCCGACAAGCACAAGTTCAGCGTCGAACACAGCAACCACATCATCACCTGCGATGCCGCCCGGGGGCAGGTTTTCGAGCAAGCGGAAGCATTTATTCGAAGGATTACGCATCCGGCAGGCTAGCTACCAAGCAAAGGTCGATAACGCCCGGGCTCTGGAGCACGATCTGTAAGGAGGAACCATGACGCCACTACTCGAATGGGGCATCCCGCTCCTCACCTGGCTGCAGGGCCTGGGGGGATGGCTCACGCCGATTATGCAGGCCTTCACCTTCCTCGGGGATGAACAGTTCTACCTGCTCATTTTGCCCATCCTGCTGTGGTGGGTCGACATCGGCCTTGGAATCCGCATCGGCCTGGCACTGCTGCTCAGCGCCGGCTTGAACGGCGGGTTGAAGCTCGTCTTCGGTATGCCGCGGCCCTACTGGGTCAGCACCCAGGTCCAGGCGCTCAACAGCGGGACCACCTATGGCGTCCCTTCCGGCCACGCGCAGAACGCGGTCGTGCTCTGGGGGCGCCTGGCGGGCATGGTCAAAGCGGCCTGGTTGAAGTGGGTGCTGTGGGTTTTGATCGCCATGATCGGCATTTCACGCAGTTACCTCGGCGTCCACTTCCCGACCGACGTCCTCCTGGGTTGGGGGATCGGTTTGCTCCTGCTCTGGGCGCTGGTGGCGCTGGATGAGCCGGTGCGCACGCGCTTGGAGCGCATGACCGTGGGTGGACGCATCGGAATGGTTGCCTTGCTATCGTTAGCCATCATCGCCTTCGGCGCGGCAGCTTACCTGGGGACGGCCTCCCGGCAGGTGCCCGAGTCCTGGATCGCCCAGGCTGCGGCAGCTTACCCCGGCGCTGACCCGATCGAGCCGCAAGCGCTGACCGACTCGATCACCGCCGCCGGAACCTTGTTCGGGTTAGGAACCGGTGCGGTCTTCTTGCTGGCGTGGGGCAAGTTCCACCCGCGCGGACGTTTCCCTGTGCTGCTGGCTCGCTACCTGGTCGGGGTTGCCGGCTTGCTCGCAATTTATCTCGGGTTGAGTGCACTTTTCCCCGGCGGGCACAGCCTCTTTGCCTACACCTTGCGCTTCATTCGTTACGCCTCGCTCGGGCTTTGGGTGGCTTACCTTGCGCCGCGCCTGTTTGTCTTCATGCGCTTGGCATGAGGCGCCGGCGCCGACTACGCTACGGGAGGTAATGCGATGATGGATCCCAGGTTCGCACAAGATCGATACCTGCTCAAACGCCAGGTGCTGGCCCTGACGGGCAAGGTGCGCGTATACACCCCGGGCGGGCAGCTCGCGCTCTACTCAGAGCAGAAGATGTTCAAGCTGCGTGAGGACATCCGCGCCTTTGCCGACGAGAGCAAGATGACCGAGCTGCTGTGGATCCAGGCGCGGCAGATCATCGACTTTTCTGCGGCCTATGACGTCGTCGACCAGGCCAGTGGGATGAAAGTCGGTGCCCTGCGCCGGAAGGGCTGGAGTTCGATCATGCGCGACACATGGGAGATCCTCGACCCGCATGACCAGGTGATCGGTCTTGCCCAGGAGGACAGCGCCGGCCGGGCGTTCCTGCGGCGCTTCCTGCTCGGTTCGCTGCTGCCCCAGCGTTACGAGGTGCTGATGGCCGGGCAGCGGCCGGTCGCCCGCTTCGAACAGCGCTTCAATCTCTTCCGCTATGAGCTCGATATCGATTTTGGATTGGAAGCGGAGGGCCTTGACCATCGATTGGGCCTAGCATTGGGGATCTTGCTGGCGATCATCGAGGGCAAGCAGCAGAGCTAGGGCTGCCGCGCCTGTTTTCCAGTGCTCACTGGTTAACTATCCTCCGACTTTCACGCCCTGCGCATTTCACGCCAGAGCGTCCAGCTCCCCTTGCGGTCGGAGGCGTCCTTCGGGGCGCGATCGTAGTACAAGTCGAATATCCGGCCGTCTTCGATTTCAACCCGGAAGTAGAAACGACCCACCCCCCAGGAACCACGCCGCTCCGCCTTGCGCAGGTTGGAGGGTCGCATGTTCTTGCTCATGCGGCCGCTGCGACCATACTCAAACCAGGTCTGCAGCAGGCGCTTTACCCGGAAGGTTTCTCCCTCCACAGAAAAGTTATCGGGAGCCGTGGGCTTCTTTTCGAGCAGGGGTTCTTCGTTGAATCCGACTTCAACACCTAACCCGATGAAACGTTCAGGCAGGTAAGCTGTTGGCATCCGGATCGATCACGGGTTGAAACCAGCTAAGCGTTGAGGGCAGGGCCAGGCAGAGCCAGATGAGCGGGGCGGCGATGCTGGCAATCCCGAGGAAGAGTAAGGAGAGCAGCGTCAGCAGCTGGGTGCTGCGGACCGCCCAGGATTGGTGCAGCCAGAGCCCCATGACGGCACCCGCCAGCCCGCACCCTATGACGAGGCGCAGCCAGCCCTGGGTGCTGATCGAGAGCCAATTTAGCAGGTTGGGGCCAAATGAGAGGGCGGCGATCCACGGCAGCGGAGCTTCGCTCGCCGCTTCGCCGAAGATGCGCAAGAAGAGACCGCTAACGCCAAGCCAGCTGCCCAGCAAGAGCCCGACGAGCGTGATGACCCATAAACCGGCGGGGTGTTTGAATTTATCCACAATGCCGCCCGGCCCCATGGGCCGCGAGGTCCCGGCCAGGTCGGGACTAATCGTCTTCTTCCTTGCTCTGGTCTTTCTTCAACGCCGCGATGAGCTCATCCGCCACGTGGTGCGGGACGACCTCGTAATGGCTGAATTCCGTGGTAAATATGCCGCGGCCGCCGGTCATCGATCGCAAATCCGTCGTGTAGCGCTGCATCGCGGCGAGTGGCACCTGTGCGGTGACCACGCTCCGGCCCCGGTCATTTTCCATGCCCTGGACGCGCGCCCGGCGGGTGTTGAGATCGCCGAGCACATCGCCCATGTTCCCCTCCGGCACGGTGATGCGCACGTTCATGATGGGCTCGAGCATGACCGGTCCGGCGTCGTTAACGGCCAGCTTGAAGGCTTCCCGTCCAGCGACCTCGAAAGCGACCGCCTTCGAATCGACGGGATGCTCCTTGCCGTCCGTGATGGCTACCCTGACCTTCTCGACCGGGTAACCGGCGACGACGCCGCCCTTCATCACGCTGCGCACGCCCTTCTCGATCGCCGGCATGAACCCCTGCGAGATTGCGCCACCGAAGACTTCGTTCACGAACTCGTAATCCTCTTCCTCGAGCGGCTCGACCCGCAGGTGGACCTCGGCGAACTGTCCAGCGCCGCCGGTTTGTTTCTTGTGGCGGTACATCGCCGCGCCGGGCTTGGTGATCGTCTCGCGGTACGGCACGCGCGGGATCTCCGTCCCGAGCCCGACCTGGAATTTCGACTCGGCCTTGCGGATGGCGACGTCGATGTGCTGATCCCCCATGCCCTGCAAGATGGTCTGGTTGGTGCTGCCCTCCTGGTGCCATGACAGGGTCGGGTCTTCTTCTGTGAGGCGGGTCAAGGTGGGGCTGATCTTGGTTGAATCGGCCTGGGTCTTGGGCATGACGGCCACGGAGAAGAGTGCGTTGGGGTATTCGGGCATGGGGATCGCCAGGCGGTGACCCTTGTCTCCGAGGGTGTCACCGGTCGCGGTGTCCCCCAGCTTTGCGACGGTGCCCAGGTCGCCGGCATGCAGGTTTTTCACGCTCAGCTGCTCCTTGCCGCGCAGCAGGAAGAGCGTCCCCAGCCGTTCCTCCTCACCCTTGGTGTGGTTCCAGACCCGGCGAATCGGACGAAAGCGTTCCCGAGAAAACACGCAGGTAGGTCAATTTCCCGACAAACGGATCGGCGGTCGTCTTCCAGACGTAGGCCGCGAGCGGTCCGGAATCGGAGGCCACCAGCTCTTCAACCCCACCCGCGCCTTGCGCTTGGCGAGGCTTGCCCTCGGCTGGAGAAGGCATCAGGTTGACGAGCGACTCCAGCAGGGGCACGATCCCCACCGGCACGGCTGCCGCGCTGACGAAGACCGGGATGAAACGTCCGGACCAGACCGCCTTCTTGAAGCCGCGCGAGATCTCATCCGGCGTAAGCTGGTCGCCGTTAAGGTACTTCTCAAGCAGGACGTCGTCGCCTTCGGCCGCCGCTTCAACCAGTGCAATCCTGCCCGCCTCGGCCTCGTCGGCTAGCTCGGCCGGGATGTCTTCCGACTCGGAACCATCCCCCGGGCGGGCTTTCATATTGAAGAGATCGATGACCCCTTTCAAGTCCTGGGCTGCCCCCCAGGGTAGCTGGACCGGGATCAAGGTTGCCTCGCCAGCAAGCTGGCTGACGGAATTCAAGATCGCCTGGAAGTTCGCGTTCTCCCGGTCCATCTTGGTAACCAGAACCAGGCGGGGCAGACCGAATTTCACGGCATAATCCCAGACGATCTCGGTCCCCACTTCGACCCCGGCTACGGCATCGACCAGCACGAGGGCGCCATCCGCCACGGTGAGGGCGGAGATGACTTCACCGATAAAATCAGTGTACCCGGGCGTGTCGAGCAGGTTGAGCTTATGGTCGTCAAATTCGACGGGGATCACGCCGGTCGAGAGCGAGAGCTGGCGCCGGATCTCCTCGTCCTCGAAATCCGAGACCGTGTTGCCTTCTTCAACTTTTCCCATGCGTGTAATGGCGTTTGTAACGAAGAGCATCGCTTCCGAGAGGATTGTCTTGCCACCCCCGCCGTGTGAAACGAGGGCGATGTTGCGGATGAAATCGGTAGCGTATTCCTTCATGGGCAGGGGATCCTCTAAGGATAAGGAGTTTGTGTTGGACCCATGAATTCTAAAGCAGTAGGGCGACCTTGTAAAGACGGGCACAATCCGCCTGCCCGACCCAGGGCGCCGGGCAGCAGGTCAGGTGATACAATCCGCCATGGCCAAAGGATGGTGGATGCAGATACTCAATCATTTTTCGTTCCTGCTGCTTGCCGGCTTAATCCTGCTGGTTGGTGGGTGGATCATCTTGCAGCGTACCGCAGGTGCCACACGCTGGCTGTCGCTCGGCGCGCTTGCGCTAGGACTCGTCGCGTCCTTTTGGTTTTTCAATCCCGGCCCCGGGACAGCCGGCGCCGAAGACATCCTGCTTGGCCTGACCGAGGAGGCACGACCAGTCCTGCTTGAGTTTGAGAGCCCTTACTGCCTGGGCTGCATCGCCGCCCAGCCGCTGGTGGATGAAATCACGCGCCGTTTCGCGGGCGAACTCGATGTCATCCAGGTCAACATCCTCTCGGCGGACTCTGCCGGATTGAAAGACCGCTTCCAGGTCCAATTCACCCCGACCTTCATCCTGCTGGACGCGCAGGGTGAAGAATCCTGGCGCAGCATCGGCACAGTCGATCCCGAGCAGCTCCAGGCCAGCCTATCCGGGGACTCATGATCCGCAGGCTTTTCTTCGAGCTCAGATACTTGCTCGGCAATCCACCCTGGGATACCGGGATCTCGCCCCCAGAGCTGCTGGCCTATCTCGAATCAACCCCGGCCGGGCGCGCCATCGATCTTGGCTGCGGCACCGGGACAAATGCCCTGACCATGGCCGAGCATGGCTGGCAAGTGCTGGGCGTGGATCTCTCCCCGATCGCCATCCGGCGTGCCAGGGTCAAAGCCGCTTCCCACGGCTTTCCGGCAACCTTTAAACGCATGGATGTGGCCCGCCTGCCCGGCGTGGAGGGACCTTTCGATCTTGCCCTCGATATTGGCTGCTACCACTCGCTGCCCAACGCCTCAAAGGTGCAGTACCGCGCCAGGCTCGAAGCCCTGCTCCCCCCTGGAGCGGATTACCTGCTCTATGCCTGGCTCCCCGAGCCGGGAAATGGCGCCACCGCCACGACCCCGGTGGACGAGATCAACGAAGCCTTTAAAACCGGCTTTACGCTCTTATCGCTCGAGGAAGGCAGCGATCACGGCCGCAAGTCGGCCTGGTTCACGCTGCGGCGCAAACCGACATGAACGTACTCGTGATCTTCCTTGACGGCATCGGCCTGGGGGAAAATGACCCGGCGGTCAACCCCTTCTGCGCTGCGCATCTTCCAACGCTCCAATCCTTGCTCGGGGGGAATCGCCTCGTTCGTGCAACAGCCCCTTACGAAGGTGAGCTGGCAACGCTGCTCGCCCTCGACGCCAACCTCGGGGTTGACGGCACCCCGCAATCCGCCTCCGGACAGGCCTCCTTGCTGACCGGGGTGAACGTGCCTGCCCGGATCGGTGGCCATTATGGGCCCAAGCCCAACCCGCCCATCCAGCAAATCTTGCGCGAGGACAATCTCTTCAACCAGGTGGTATCGCGCGGCGGTACTGCAGCCCTGTTAAACGCCTACCCCCCGCGCTACTTTGAAGCCATCGATTCGGGCCGGCGGCTCTACTCGGCGATCCCCTTCGCCTTCAACGCTGCCGGCCTGCCCCTGATGACCGCCGAGGACCTGCAGGCCGGCCGTGCGCTGTCGGTCGATTTCACCGGCCAGGGGTGGGCCGATCAACCAGGCTTTCCGCCGGCGCCCGTGTACGGCCATGAGCAGGCCGGGCAGGTGCTGGCCGGGCTTGCCGGGCAGTACGACCTGAGCTGGTTCGATTTCTGGCCCAGCGATTACGCTGGCCATAAGCAGGATCATGAACGGGCGAGACAAATCCTCGAGTCCTTTGATGCCGTCCTGGGCGGCCTGGTCCAGGCCTGGCACGGCACCCGGCGCCTGATCGTGCTCACTTCTGATCACGGCAACCTTGAGGATCTCAGCCAACGCATGCACACGCGCAACCCGGTCCCGGCCTTGTTGATCGGGCCGGCGGATCTACGCGCCCGGTTTGCGGAGGATTTGCACGATCTTGCTGACCTGCAGCCAGCCGTCCTCGAGCTGCTCTTCGGAGATGGGGCATGAAGGGGAGCGTTAACCTGATCTGGGGCGCTGGCACTCCTGTCCGTTCCGCCTCCATCACCCCGGGGGAAGGCCGATGATGATTGAGCCTGAAGATCTGCGGCGCGTGATGCGCCTGTGGACGACCGGCGTGACCCTTGTGACCTGCGCCCAGGGTGACGAACGCCAGGGTATGACCGTCAGCTCCTTCACCTCGGTTGCGCTCACCCCGCCCATGGTGCTGGTTTCGCTCGAAATCCGCAGTGCCACGCACGGGCTCATTTCTCGAGTTCGGCTCCTTTGCGATCAGCATCCTCGCCGAACACCAGCAAGCGCTCTCCGACCGCTTCGCTGGCCGTGATGCTGCCATCACCGACCGTTTTCTCGGGAGCAGCTGGACGACCAGTGAGCATGGCCACCCCATCCCGCATGGTGCACTGGCCAGCCTCGACTGCAGGGTTAGCGCCACCTATCCTGGCGGCACGCACACCTTGTTCCTGGCCGACGTCCTCGCCTCGGGCGGCTCGAAGGAAGGCAAGCCTCTGCTATACTTCGATCGGTCTTACCGTCATCTGGGCGAATGAGGGCAGCAGTGGCGCCACCCCTCGATCCTCATGAACAATCGATCCTGCTCGACCTGGCCTATGAAAGCATCGTAGCGACGGTCGAGAAGCGCCCGCTCCCGAAGCCCAAGCCTGAAAACCTGACTGCCAGCCTGGTTGAACTCCGGGCTACATTTGTCACCCTGACGCGTGAAGCGCTCCTTCGCGGCTGCATCGGCAACCTGGTCGCTCGCCTGCCATTGGCGGAGGACGTCATCCTGCGGGCCAGCTCGGCTGCCCGTGATGACCCACGTTTCCCACCGCTGCAACAGCACGAACTTGACCTGCTCACGGTAGAGATTTCCGTGCTGAGCACCCCGGAACCGCTGCGCTGCGATGATCCCGCCGCGCTTCCTGGAGCCCTTCGCCCCGGCGTGGACGGGGTCATCCTCACTCACGGCAAGCACCGGGCGACCTTCCTGCCCCAGGTTTGGGAGCGCGTGGCGGATCCTGAGCAATTCCTGGGACTGCTTTGCAGGAAAGCCAACCTGCCGACCAATGCCTGGCGCGAGCTGCCGCTCCAATTTTTAACCTACACCGCCTTTTCCTTCGAACGGACGAATTCCGGGGACGCGTCGGACCGCCGGCCTGCGGCTTGAGCACAAACGCGGGCAAAAACCGGACAGGCTCTTCATGCGCTTACGGGGTGCATTGGCCCGCTCGGGGCCTCGCCTCCCGGATGATGAAATCGCCTGAAGCCAGCACCTGGAGGTCAAGATGGACGGGAGACAGAAGGCGTCCGGACCAACAACCCGTGAACCAACTTTAGAAACCCAGCGCCTCCTGCTGCGCGCCTTCGTCGATGAAGATGGGCCGCGGGTGCGTGAGCTCGCCTCCGCACGCGAGGTGGCGGCGACGACGCTGAACATCCCTCACCCCTACGAAGCCGGGCTCGCCGAATCCTGGATCGCCACCCACCCTGAACAATTCCAGGCCGGCGAGGCCGCCCATTACGCCATCACCCGCAAGCAGGCGGGGGACTTGATCGGCGCGATCGGCATACAGATTCAGCAGGCTCACCGCACGGCTGAGTTAGGCTACTGGATCGGGGTTCCCTATTGGGGCCAGGGCTACTGCACCGAGGCGGCTGAGGCAGTGGTTCGCTACTGCTTCCAGCAGCTCGGGCTGCATAGGGTCCACGCCCGCCACTTTTCTAGCAATCCGGCCTCCGGACGGGTGCTGCAGAAGATTGGCATGCTCCACGAAGGACGTTTGCGCGGGCACATCTTGAAATGGGGGATCTTCCACGATCTAGAGCTGTACGGCCTCACCCAGGAAGATGGCTGAACCTACCTGCGGGCTGCGCCCCACTGGATTAGAGCTGTTTATAGGACTCCAGGTTTGCCACGAAGATGGTCGCCCGCCGCTGGCCGGCCTCGGCCGGTGAGCACGCGTTGCGGATGATCTCCAGGGCCAGGTCGATGCGAGATTCCTCGGTTCCGATGAGCAGGGTCGTATTTCCCTTGCGTAGAAACCCTCCGGTGGAGGCGATGTAGGTCACGCGGAACTCCTGCTGGATCAGCGCCTGCAGGACCGCTTCGTAATCTTCGTTGCGAACAATCACGATCATGAGTTTCATGTCAGATCACCTCACAGCGCTCGACATCCAGGGCGAACAAGGTTGCCCTATGTACATCGACGGATAGATCGCCTGTGTGACTCGAATGATCACCAAGGGCGGCATGGGGGACGATTTCGACCCTGCGCCGGCAAACACGGTGGAGCGTATCTTCAGCATCTTCGAGTTTCCCTTCAGGCAAGCCGAGCAGCAGGAGGTGGTTTCGGCGGCGCAGGAAACCGCCCATGCTCTGGATGCGAGTAGCCCGCAGACCTTGCATCGCCAGGGCATTGGAAGCTGATTCGAGATCAAAGGCACTGACCACCACAAACAGCAGCTGACAGATATCGCTCTCACTGCCCCGGGGAAGGAAATCTGACACCCAGGATTCCTGGCGCGAATCGAGCGCCAGGTCGACTTCGACCAGGAGCTCCTCGAACGATTCCTCCGAAATCGCGCCTGAGCGGCGCAGATTCCCTAACGCGCTGCGTTGGGCCCGCAGCATTTCCTTGCGGGCCAGCACAATCTCCTCCGCCTCCAGTTCAGGAGTTTCCCCCAGGATTTCCTGCACCGCTCCGGTAAGCACTTCCTGGCGCTGCTTGAGGACAGGTTCCATCGAGCGCCAGGTCGCCTCCGAGATCAAGCCGTCGGCGCTCAACCGGCGCAGGTGCATGTATCCAGCCCTTACCGCCATGGCGCGTGCATGCCGCCTCTCGTACTCGATTTGACTCTCGGTCTTCGTGATGATGCCCAGGCGTTTCAAGAGCGTGTTCATCGTCATGCCTTGCACGACCAGGCTGAACAACACCACCCCGTAGGTCATGCCGATCAACGTGGTCCGCATGGGACCGAAGTTTTCTTCAGGCAGGCTCAAGGCAAGCGCCAGCGCAATGGCGCCGCGCAGACCGCCCCAGAACATGACATGTCGCCATCGATTGGGGATCTCCCTGCCCAGGCGGGAGAGGCCATAAATGCTCAGTGTCCGACCGATCAGCACGGCCACGATCGACCAGGTGATCAACCGCCAATCCTGCACAAGGACAGATATCTCGAGGTCAAGCCCGATGAGCAAGAAGACGGCCGAGTTGGCGAGGAAGGCTACATACTCCCAGAAATTAAACAAGGCGATGCGGGTCGTCGGAGACATCTCCCGTTCTCCGATATTGCCGCTCATCAACCCTGCTGCAACCACGGCCAGGACGCCGCTCAGGTGGAACTGTTCGGCGACCAGGTAGGAACCGAACGCCAGCACGGTTGTCAGCGTTGTCTCAACCAGGTAATCGTCGATCTGACCGATCAATTTTGTGATCAACCAGCCCAGGACGCCCCCGACGAGCAACCCGCCTCCACCGACGCGGATAAAATCAGAGATCCCCGTGCTGATTTCGAAGCGCCCGGTTTGAAGGGCTCCGAGCGCCAGGCTGAAGAGCACGATCGCCGTACCGTCGTTAAACAGGCTTTCGCCCTCCAGGAGCACTTCGAGCCGTTTTGGTGCCCCCAGCTTCCGGAAAATCGCGACAACGGAGACTGGATCAGTAGCCGCGATCAAGGCACCGAAGACCAGCGCCATGGAAACCGGGATTCCCGCCCCGCGCGAGAGGATCCCGCCCACGACCAGCATATTGAGGATGACACCTGGGATCGCCAGGATGATGATCGTTCGCAAGTTTCGGCGCAGGCGGTCGAAGCTCAAGTGGAATGCCGCCTCGAAGACCAGGGGCGGCAGCAGCAGTGTGAGGATAATGTCTGGTGTAAGGTGGATCGCCAGGCGCTCTCGGAAGGAGAGCACCAGGCCGGCGAGGACGAGTGCTACGGTGTACGGAATGCGGAAGCGGCGCACGAGGATCGCGACGATGGAAACGATTAACAACAGCTCAAGGACGAGCCCCTCGATCTGGATTAATTCACTCATCCTGTCAGATGACCTCGCAGTGCTGCCGGTTCATAACCTGCCCGCAGTAGATCGTGAAGCAACCGTCCATCCCGAAACCGCCCGCCACAATCCTTTGCAGGAGTTTACTGCAATCCACGGACCATCGTCACGGGCAGCGAAAAGAATATACCCGATTCTGGGCGTTCAAGTGGGCCCAGGATGGCCTCCGTCCGGGCGATCAAATCCTGCAGATCCAAACCATCCCCAACGACGCTGAATATCGTTCTGCTGCGCGACTCCTTGCCGCGCAGGATGCTTCGCAGCGAAGGCATCAAAGGCAGATCGTCTCTCAAGCCCTGCTCTCCCAGTGCCTGGGTCCACCCGCTGCTATCCAGGATCGTGATCCCGGTGACACCCCCTTCGATCCAGCTTCGCACCACCTCGTCCGTCCGCTGCTCATCGTGAATGACCAGGACCAAAAGTTCAGTCACCTTGCACCTCCGTCCTTGAATAAACCCAGCGCAGCAGCACCGGTGTGATCAGGGTGGTGACCAGGACAGTCAGTACGATGATCGAGAAATCACCCTGGCCGAGCAATCCCTCTGTCACACCGATCCCGGCGACGATCAACCCAACTTCCCCGCGCGAGATCATCCCTGTCCCCATCCGAAGCGCGGATCGCAGCCCCATCCCACCGGCAAGGCTGCCCAACCCTCCGCCTAGCAGCTTGGAAAGCAAGGCCACGATTAGGACCGCCAAAGCGAAGCCGATATTGGGTCCAGCCAGGAACGTCAGATCCGCCTTGAGTCCGATGCTTACGAGAAACAGGGGAACGAAAAATGCGTACATCACACTGTGCAGGCCTGATTCTATCTCCTCACGCAGGTGGCTGCGATTGAGCGAAAGTCCGGCAATGAACGCACCTGTTATGCCTGCAACCGCGCCGATGGCCTCGGCAATCCAGGCGAAGAAGAGAATTGAGGCAAGGACGCTGGCCAGCAAGGCCTCGCTCACAGAAAGACTAGCGCTCCAACTAGCAAGCCAGGGCAATACCAAACGGGCGAAAACCAAGGCAGCGGCGAGGGTGGCGAGCATCCGGGCGATTTGAAGCAGGACTGCTCCAGTTGAACCCGTTCCGGCGATGATGGCCAGGTATGCAGACAGGCCGACGATGACCAGCAGGTCATCGATCACTGCTGCCCCTAGCAGTGTGATCCCCTCCCTGGTTCGGAGCTTCCCAATCTCGAGCAACGTCTGGGCAGAAATGCTGACGCTGGTCGCGCTCAAGATGATTCCCAACAGGGTCGCATCTTGAAGTGAGGAGCCAAACAGCAAACCTGTGGCTGCTCCCATCGAAAACGGTAGCAAAACCCCCAGAACCCCGGTCAAAACAGCAGGGCGCCCGGCCTGGCGGAGATCCGACAGATCGACCTCCAATCCGGCGGTGAACATCAGGAAGATCACCCCGATCTCGCCCAAGATCTCCACGAACTCGAGCGTGTTGGCTTGTTGGAAGGTCACAGCAGAGAATACGCCCAGGACAGACGGACCCAGGATCAACCCGGCAGCCAATTCACCAACGATACCGGGTTGCCCCAACCGGATCGCTAACGCGCCTAAAACCTTGGCAGTGCTGATGAGAATTGCCAGTGCTATGAGCAGGGGTATCAAGGGGTTGTCGCCAGCAGGCACAAGGGTTGCACTCATCATGGTCCTCCGCCACCTCCACCTGGCAGGCTGCTCTCACTGCCTTGTTCCACCCATTTCCCGCCTTCACCGGCTACGCGCGCCAGACTGCCATCCGGAAACGTCACGGTGACCTGGTCATCTTCATATTCCACGTTCATGCCGCGCCAGCGGACGGTCACAGGCCAGGGATACGGGTTCCCCGGTTCAACTCGTACCCGCTGCGGGTCGCCAAGCTGAAGACCGAGCGTGCCCAGGAAAAGATCCAGCGGCGCCAGCCCATCGAAATGCCCCGCCTCCCCCAGCGGTAGTTCCTGGTCAGGATGATAGAGGGCGCTGAAATCATGATCGCGCCTCAAACTTGCGATGACTGCCCGCATCAACCGACCCACAAGCCCAGCTGCATGCTCGCGCAACCCCGCTGCGAGCATCCCCTCCCCCACCAACCCATTCGCAAACATCCAGATCGCGCCCGGATTCCCTTCTTTCCCAGGATCATACCCGCTTTCACGGGCAGAAATAGCCGGGATCCCGTACGGGCGCCAGAACCGCTTTTCGTCAAGAACTGCGTTTGACACCATCTGCCGCGCACGCTCTGGCTCCATCATACCCGCCCAGAGCGGTAGCAGGCCTGCAATCTCCTCCTGGGTGGTATCGGCGAGCCAGACTTCCGTCGTGTAGGAATCGTCCAGCCCTTCGACCGTGATCGTATCGAGCGCGCGAGCCGCTTTCTGGGCCGTCGCAACGCCCATCTTCCAGAACCACTGGAAACTCGCGGGGGACAATCTTTCCACCATGCGCCGGTTCGTATTCCCCTTCCCACGCACGGTTACTTTTAATCGACTTTGATCCCAGCTCCTCCCCGAAGCAGCGGACGAGCACCCGGACGGGCGCCTCGAAATTCCGCTCGACCTCGAGCGTGAACCCCCCCTTGCCCCTCCCCAACCGCTCTCCCCGCAGAGGGACATCCAGGTCGCGGTCGCGGGACACATAGATAGACCGCTTCTCAACCCAACAGGATTCCAGTGACTGCCTGAGGCCCTCGGCCATGGTGTGCAGCCATTCCTGGGCCCACGCGTCGCCAATGCGTTCAGTCACCATGGCCAGCACGGTGAGTTCCCGAAAGAGGTAGGCTGCCAGGTCAGGCCGTTCCACCATGGCGATGTCCAGGCCCTGGCCCCAGCGCGCCCACCCGGTGTACGCCGGCCAGGCCCGGTAACCACTTTGCGGCATGTGACGCCACTCGGGGAACCCATCCCCATCCTGATCGCGCGATTCCGCAAACCAGGCTCGCGCGGCATGCAGCAAGGCCGGGTAGAGCTCTGCCAGCAATCGCTCGTCCCCGGTGCGGTGGTAGATCCGCTCCACCAGGTCAGCCAGGAGCGGCATGCCCTCCCAGCCGGCCCGCTGGCCGCCCAGCCCCGGCTGGCCGTCGATGACGCCGCCTCCGGTCTCGGTCTGGAGGCGGTTCCGCACCTCACCTTCCACCAACCCGGGCTCTGCGACCAAGATCTGCCGGCCGATGGCATGCGCCGTGGCCGCATCCACGCCGCCCCAGGCGCCATCGTACGCTCTGCCGTCGCCCTGGCCGGAGTACCCGTCGGTGATCCGGCGCCGGCCCAGGATCCCCGGATGCTGAACGTGGCGGGTCGGTCCAGAGAAGGCCTGGATGGCTGCAACTTGAGATAACCAGAAGGCCGCATCCCACTCCGGGTCGCCGGTCTCGATATCGACCAACCCCGCATTGAGCATCTGCAAGCGGGCGATGCTCGCCTCCCACGGGAGTCCAGACAACATGCGCGCCCGGTCGAAGGATGCCCGCCGCTCGCTTGCCCCGGCATGCGCCCACGACCACGCCCGGCTTCGGCCGGCGTCGAGTTGGGCGTGGACACCCAGTGAGGGGAACGCGGAGGGTGGCGTTTCCGCGCCGCCCTCGATGAAGATGACCGGCGCGAGCGCCTCAAGATCAGCCGAGAGCACGTACACACCATCAACCTGGACCGGGGAGAAGGGCGTCCCGGCCGGTCCAGGCTTGAGAACTGCGTGCAGGCGGACGTCCACCTCGACCGCCTCACCCCGGTTGGTGAGCCCAATTCGGCCGAGGACAGCCTGTAAATCATGGACCCAGTACTCCAAGCGGAGCAGGAGCCCGGCGACAGGGTAGGAGGTCACCAGCAGGTAGTTGGGCAGCAGGACTTGAACCCTGGGGGGGACGGCATAGTCTGCCGGGTCAAGGATGTGCTTGCCGTTTGCGTTAATCGAGATGAAGATGCGCATGCTCGGTGCGCGCAACCCATAGGTCGTCTCGAGCGCTAGCGCAGCGGGTTCACCTCCGGCCAGGCTCAGCTCCCAGATCTGGTCATCGGCATAGTCGACTTTGGCCTGGCGGGCGTCGGCGGCGATGACCAGCCGGCGCGCATCGTCAGCAGAAAAATTCCAGTTACGCATGCGACGATTGTAAGGAGTGCATGCCAAATCGTCAAAGCCAACCTTTGTTTGGTTCAGCATGGATGCGCTTCATGCTAGAATATCCGCCCATCCAGCCAGGAGGAAATTCAGCATGACAACGCTGCCCATGATGCACGGCCTGTATTTTGAGGAATTCGAGGTCGGCCAGAAAGTGATCACCCCCGGCCGCACCATGACCGAAGCTGACATCGTTGGATTCGCCGGGATTTCGGGTGATTTCAACAGCATCCACACGGATGCAGTGTTCTCGGGGGGAACCGGGTTCGGCCAGCGCGTTGCGCATGGACTGCTTGGGCTCTCGATCGCCTCCGGGCTGCTCGTCCGATCAGGCGTGATGGAAGGAACGGTGATGGCCTTCCGCGAGATCCTGAACTGGAAGTTCAGCCAACCCATCTATATCGGCGACACCATCCATGTCGTCCTCGAAGTGAGCGAGATGAAAGCCCTGCCCCGCCTTGGAGGGGGCTCGCTCCTGCTGGACCTGCATGTCCAGAACCAGGACGAAGTGACCGTGATGAAGGGCCAGTGGTCGGTTCTCGTCCAGAGCAAACCGGCAGGCGCATAACGAAACCGGGCCGGTCCGCACCTGCCTGCGTGCTATAATCGCATGCTATGACCGAGCGCTCCGAGGATCCGGCCGAACACGATCCCGAACAGGACGATCGCAACCTTGCCGGCTCCACCCCGGCCGGCGATCCCCCTGCTGGCCAGGCGGATGAACCGGCGCAGCGCTTCCGGCGCATCCTGGATGGCGCTCCAGCGCAGAGCAGTCAAGCGGGGGAGCAGCCAAACCCCGTCCCAGAGATCGAACGTCACCCGACCGGGCTGCCAGACCTGACCGGCGGCTGGATGTCCGAAATGGGCCACCCGGCCGATCCGCCGCCCACAGCCCCAGCCCAATCTGTGCCTGAACGACGCACGAGTCCAGCAAACCCGCAGCTCGAAACGGACGACTCCGGCCCACTCCCAGAGCGTGTCCCGCTCACGGATATCGAGGCCACACGGGTCGTGCCCTCCGCCTACGCCCCACCACCCGACACCCCCGCGCGCGATCGCCGTCGATTCACCGGCTGCAGCGGGTGTTTCCTGCGCATGGCGATCATGGGTCTCTTCGCCGCAGCAGCCCTTTTCATCGGGATCCTATCTTTTGGGATCTACCAGTATGCGTCGCTCGCCTCCACGCTGCCCCCGGTTGAAGACCTGAAGGACCGCGCCGCTCAGTTCGAAACCACGCGCATCCTCGACCGCGAGGGCAACCTGCTCTACGAGATTCTCGATCCGCAGGCTGGGCGCAGGACCTACGTCTCTCTCGACCGCATCTCGCCCTACATGGTGGCGGCCATCATCTCCACGGAGGATTCGCAGTTCTACAGCCACCCTGGCTTCGACCTGCTGGCCATGGTCCGTGCCCTTTGGCAGAACTACACCACGGGTGAGGTCGTTTCAGGGGCTTCAACCATAACCCAGCAAGTCGCCCGCAACCTGCTCTTCACCCCTGAGGAACGGGCAAGCGTCACGGCTCGCAGGAAGACGCGCGAGGTCATGCTCGCGGCCGAGATCACCCGCCGCTACACCAAGGATGAAATCCTCGAACTGTACCTGAACCAATCCTTCTTCGGAAACCTGGCCTATGGCGTCGAAGCCGCAGCCGAGACTTACTTCAACACGACCGCGGACAAGCTCACGCTGGCCCAGGCCTCCTTCATCGCCGGCCTCGTGCAGGCGCCTTCGGTCTACGACATCTACACCAACCGCGAGGTGACCCTCGGCCGCCACCGCCAGGTGTTGACCCTGATGATCGACAAGAGCATCGAGCAGGGCTGCATCTACGTCAGCAACGCCCAGCAGCCGATCTGCGTCCGTCCTGAGGACGCCGGCGCCGCGGCAGCCGAGATCATTAATTACGATTTCCCGGCACCTGACGTCACCTTCCGCTTTCCCCACTGGGTTAATTTCATCCGGGCGGAATTGGAACAGATGTACGACCCACAGAGGATTTACCGAAGCGGCTTCACGATCTACACCACCCTCGACCCGCGCCTGCAGCAGCAAGCCCAGGATATCGTCCGCGAGCAGGTCGCCAAACTCGTCGAGAACCACGCCACCAATGGCGCCCTCGTGGCGCTGCGCCCGAACACGGGTGAAATCCTGGCCATGGTCGGATCGGCGGATTTCACGAACGAGGCCATCGACGGCCAGATAAATATGAGCGTGCGCCCGCGCCAGCCCGGGTCCTCGATCAAACCCCTGACCTACCTGGCCGCGTTTGAGAAGGGGTGGAACCCCGCCACCTTGATATGGGATGTCCCCAGCGAGTTCCCACCTTCCGGCAATCCGAACGATCCACGTCCGCCATATATCCCGGTGAATTATGACGGCCGCTTCCATGGACCGGTCACGGTGCGGACGGCGCTTGCCAATTCCTACAACATCCCGGCGGTCAAGACCCTGGATTTCGTCGGCATCTACGATGACCCGGCCACCGCGCAGGAAGAGGGCCTGGTTGCGCTCGCCCGCCGCGTGGGCATCAGCACGCTCACCCGAGATGACTACGGGCTCTCACTGACGCTCGGCGGGGGCGATGTCACCCTGCTCGACCTGACCGCGTTTTATGCCACCCTGGCCAACGTCGGGAGCCGGGTTCAACCGACGGGGATCCTGCGCATTGAAGATCATGAGGGAGTCGTCGTCTACGAATTCGAGCAGCCCGAGCCTGATCAGGTCGTCCGGGCCGAGCACGCGTACCTCATCAGCAGCATCCTCAGTGACAACATCGCCCGCGCCCCAGCCTTTGGTTCCAATTCGCTGCTGAACCTGCCCTTCACGGTCGCAGCCAAGACCGGGACCACCAATGATTTCCGCGACAACTGGACGCTGGGCTTCACGCCGGATATCGCCGTGGGCGTCTGGGTGGGGAATGCGGATTACACCCCGATGATCGACACCTCCGGGCTGACCGGAGCCGCGCCCATCTGGAACCAGTTCATCCAATTCGCCCAGGAACGCCTCACCGGCGGGGTCCCTTCACCCTACCCCCGGCCGGCCGGCATCGTGGACCGGGTGGTGTGTTCGGTTTCGGGCGCGGAACCCTCCGAGTGGTGCCCGGACCAGCGGACCGAGAGTTTCGCCAGCGACCAGCTCCCGCCCCCTCCCGAGCAGGATCTGTGGCAGCAGGTTTGGATCGATAACTTTTCGCTGGAACTGGCCTCAGCCGCCTGTGATCAATATGTGACCCAGAAGCTTGGCCTGCAGGTAAGCGACCCCTGGGCGCGCAAATGGCTGGAGCAGGACGCCCGGGGGCAGGCGTGGGCCGAAGAGCATGAATTCCCGGAGGGCAAGGTCTTTTTCATCCCTGAGAAGACCTGCGATGAAAACAGCCCGCGGCCGATCATGAGCTTGACCAGCCCGGTTGAAAATGAGACCATCACCACCGATAGCTTCGACATCTTTGGCACGGCGGGCGCCACGGCCGACTTCAAGGATTGGATCATCGAGTACAGCACGAGCCTCAACCCCAGCAGTTGGCCTGACATTACGCTGGTCGCTGAACAGCGGCTCCAGGATGGGAAGTTATGGAGCATCAACCTGAATGACCTGGGGGTCGGGACCGGCCCGCTGACCCTTCGTCTTTCTGTACGCAGTGAACGCGGCGGCTGGGCGTCGATCGTCCGCCACTTAAACGTCCTGCTCCCCACACCCACGCCCACACCCACGCCAACGGTCACCCCGACCCAGCTCCCCACCGAAACGCCCACTGCCACACCGACGGTGACCCCGACCTTCACCTCCACGCCGATCCCAACCGATACCCCCTGAGATCGAACCGGGGCGCTGCTCGCCTGCGCTTTAGACGCCCGTGCTTGGGTTCAATGCTCGACTGCGGCTTATGGTTCCCGGTCGAACCACAACTCGCGGTATTGACGGTTCCAGTCTGAGGACGCCCTGATCGAGACGACGAGACCGATGCCGGCTGCGATCGCCAGCGCCTGGGTGCCCGCGCCAAAGAGCCACCATAACGGCATCAACAGCAACCCGCCGGTAAAATTTCCCCGGGCGGAGTGACGGATGAGGAGCTGCATCAGCGCCGCCAGGCCAACCGCCAGGACGAAACCCAGCGGCCACACCGCAAGCAATGCCCCACCGCCAGCCGCCATCCCCATACCCCCGCGCAGCCCTGCCAGGATTGGCCAGCAGTGGCCGGCGACGAGTGCGGCGCCCGCCAGTCCAAGACCGAGTGGGCTGTCCACCAGACTCATCGCGAGGGTCATCGCCAGGAAGCCCTTGCCCAGGTCGAGCAGCAGGACCGCCGCTCCCACTCCCCACCCGGCCGCACGCATGACGTTGGTCGCGCCGGCGTGGCCTGATCCGGTGCGGCGGATATCGTCCCCGGTGCTCCAACGCGTGATCCAGAGCGCAAACGGAAGCGATCCAAGCCCATAAGCGATCGAGATTGCGGCTGCATGCCGCAATAGTTCGTGCGTCGATACTGGCATCACGGTCCAAGTATGGTCGGGGAGCGGATATTAAAGCAAGGGAAGCTGCGGATCCGCATGCTCGGGCGGGTCGATCGCCATCCGCTCCATGTAATTGGCCGCCGTGATCGTGGTTTCGGTGGCCAGCCGGCGGATATGCCTGAATTTGATCACCCGCACCCCGCTTTCAAACCACGCCTTCAGGCGCGGGTCTCGCCGCGTGCGATCGGCGATCAAACCCGATCGCCCACCCGGGACGACGAAGATGAGCTCACCAAACTCGGGCTCCAGGCGCGGGTGCCCCCAGGCAGAGGTCTCCTGGATGGCGAAACGATGTGCCTGGCCGCCATCAGCCGTGACCCAGGCCACCCGCTCGCCGGGTTCGACTTCGAATCCCAGCTGCTCCCCGAGCGCCGTGAGCAGCTCCCGCATCTCGGCGCAGTCTTCCATTCTCAAAGCCGGATCATCTTCCTTCCTCAAGCGCCACGTGCCTTCATCCGGGAGCAGTTCGGCGTACGATTCGAGGCAGGCGCGGACCCAGCGGCGGTCAGGGGTGAGCAAATCCGGGAACTGCTCGCACACGGTCTGGTCGAGCGCCTGCACCGAAATCTGCTCCTCTTCGCGCAGCAATGCCAGGATGCATCTCTCGACCCGGTCAAGGAGTGGATCCAGCGTAAGCACAGGCTGGTCGAGGTCGTAAACCCCGGTCTCGGGTTCGCTTCCCCGGCTTAAGTGCTCAAACGGCGCTGCCTGCAGCAATTGCTCTATGCGATCGACGATGGTTTGAAGCGGGTGGCGTTGAGGAGAACTCCAATCCTGTTCGAGCTGCCGTAACTGTGTGACCTGTCCCCAGGCAGCTGCATGCATTGCAGCATACGGGGCAGGCTGTGCGTGCTCTGCCAGCAAGCCTGCCATCGCCTGGCGCAGCTCATCATTGGCGATCCCCCGGCGCACGGTCGCTGCCCCGGTGGGTGCGCTGCTCCAGGCCGAGACCAGCTGCTGTTCATCCGTCCGCAGGGCGAAACCGTTGAGCTGGAAGCCAGCACCCTCTACCCCGGCCAGGGTTGCGGCAACAAAACCCGGTTCGGCTTCAGGGACATAAAGAACCGCTGGCTTTGAGGCTGGAAAGCTTTCGGCAACGCTGCGCAGGACCGTGCGCATGGCAGTGGCGTGCCACCCCCAGTCATACCGCCGGCGGCGGAGCGCGACCTTGATCGGGGCTGCAGCCTCACGTCCCCACAACCACGCCGTCCAGAGCGCGCTCAACGTCCAGTAAGCCTGGTTCGGGCGGGGCGGGATCGTCAGGATGAGATCGATGCCGTCGAGCGCACCGGCCTCCTTGCACAAGTCGCGCACCGGTCCGGTGTACAGGCTGACCCCGGGTCCCTCCCCCCGCCCAGCGCGTCGCCCATTCGTCCACGACCACGCCCTCATCCGGCATGGCCCATTGGTCCACGCCGCGCTCAAGCGCACGCCACACGTTGAACTCCCTGAAGCGAGATGAGGCGACCAGCTGCCTGGGTCGAATTCGCCCTTCAGGGTAGCTCCACAGGGCGTTGGCTGCATCAAAAGCCGTGAGCAGCAGGGCATGCGTTGCGGCCAGCAGCGGTTCTTTTATGTTTGCCTGGGCGAGTTTGTTGAGGATGGTGATGAGTGCGAAGATGGCCCGTCCCGGGTATACCGATAACGCCGCTTCCGCGTGCTTGCGATCGGGATCCCCCGGTGGCGCAACCCCCTCCAGGGCCAGCGCTGCCTGCAGGCTGCTGCGCGAATAATCCCTCGCCTTGTCCCAATCCTCCTCAGTGGCGATGCTCTCCCCGGCATGCGCGCAGTGTTCACACGCATACACCTTGTGCGAAGGACCGCCGAGCTCCTTGTCCCAAACAAAAAATTCGACATCCACGGTTTCCCCGCAGCGTGCGCAGCGGCTGCGGTAGAGATCGAGGATAAATGGCTCGAGGCGTGTGTCATCCTTGGCGATCGAGGCCAGGTGCGCAAGCGCAGCCTGCAGCTCCGCCACCGCAAACGGCTGCAGCGTATAGCGGGTTACGAAACGGGTGATCGGGTTGTTGATGGCGAGGAGGATACGGCAGCCTGCAAGCGCACAGTCCAGGGCAATTTGGGGCGAGGTGCCGAAGGGATCAAACACGCTCCGCACGCTGGTTTGCTGTTCATGCAGGATGCGAGCAACCACCCCACCCTCCAGGGGCGGTAGGAAGCGGTCCAGGGGGGTGGCCCGCACCTGCAAATCGCCGACCGGAAGCACGACCTCCATGCTCTCCAGTATACGTCAACCCAGTCCCTGTCCCTCTCTGCCTCACCCAAGCTTGTCCTCTTGATGGACAAGCTTTAGACTGGGGACATGAACCATCACCGCCTGCTCAGAAGACGCTTGCCCCTGACGTTGCTCTTCATCCTGAGCATGGGAGCATGTAATTTTACCGCTGCCAACCAGGCCGATCGTCCTGCCGCTTTGCCGACAATTATCAATGTGCAGACACCCGGAAACCTTAACCCTCCCCCGCGTTCCGACCTGACTGCAAATCCATGTCCCATCCCACCCGGCTCGCCCGCCCTGCCCGCCCTGCGGGAAGCCCGTACCTGGGTCTCTGAGATCACCGCTTACCTGAACGCGGGTGGCTTGCTCACCTCCTTGATCGAGAGCCTCGGCCAACGCCCATCAATCCAGGGTATTCCGAGCGCAGGTGAAATCGCGGATTTCAACCTGGATGGCAGCCAGGATTTGGCGCTGACGGTTCTCGAGACCGCAGCCGACGGCAGCGCCTCGGGCAGCTTGCTCATCTTCATCTGCCGCCAGGATCGCTTCGAGCTTTCCTATCTCTCGCTGCCCGCCACCCCACCTTCCTTGCCCGAGATTGCCAGTATCGAAGATTTCAACGCCGATGGCTCACCTGACTTGCTCCTTGCGCTGCATCAGTGTGGCGCGCACACCTGTTTCATCACGCTCGAGCTGCTTACCTGGGATCGGGCACAATTCGCGGACATCCTTACAGAACGGAGCGATGACCTGCCCAACCCAACGCTTTCCATCGAAGGGCCTGCTGCCGATGGATCGCTGCGGATATCGCTCACCGGGACCGGGATCAGTTCGGCCGGGGCCGGCCCATATCGTGAACGGACTCGCTCCTGGTCCTGGGTGGCATCCGAAAACCTGTTCATCCCTGCCCCGGATGTGCTCCTGGCGCCGCGCTACCGCATCCATGTGCTCCACGATGCCGACCTGGCCCTCGCGCAAGGAGATTACCCTACAGCTGAGGCGGGTTATGCCCGTGTGATCGAGGACGGGACCCTCGATGACTGGATCGGAGGGGAATCGAGCCGGCGAGCGCTGGCCGCGTTCGCCGCTTTCCGGCAGCTGTGGCTGCACCTCCTGCTGCAGGAAAGCGGGCAGGCGAAGGCAGTCCTCGAGTTCATGCAGGCTTCGGCCACGAACGACAGCGCGGACCTGCTCGAAATGGCGCGCATCGCCTTTGACACCTACCAATCGGAAGGGATCGATGCAGCGTGCAGCGCAGCCCAAGCGTTTGCCAGTACCCATCAAGATGGCGTGCTCGAACCGCTGAATTTCGGGTACGCAAACCGCACGTACAGCTTGCCCGACCTGTGCCTCGTACCGGAATGAACGGAGCCGACTTGCCTCCTATCAGCCAATCTCTCTTCGAGGACGAGATTCCTTCGCTCCTGCGCATCCTGCAGCGCCTGGTCGAGATGGAATCCCCCACCACAGCCAAGGATCGCCTCGACTTGCTCGGAGAGTTCGTCGCCGCCGAGATCGAGCAAATTGGCGGTAAGGTTAAGCTGTTTCCACAGGAGAAAACCGGCGACCACCTGCTGGGCCGATGGGGCTCGGAAGAAAACCCCATCGTGCTCCTGACCCACCTCGATACCGTCCACCCGCTTGAACTCCCTCGACGACATGCCCTGGCGAAATACGGGGCAGGCTGTGTATGGGCCCGGTGTGCTCGATATGAAAGTAAGCGTCGCCATGGCGCTCACCGCCCTGCGAGTCTTGAGGGGTGCCGGCAGGCTTCCCCCGCGGTTGCGCTGCTGTGCACCTCGGACGAGGAGACCGGAAGCCGCACCTCCCGGGAGCTGATCGAAGAATTGGCCTCCAATGCGGCGGTCGTGCTGTGCCTGGAGCCAGCCCTGCCCGACGGTGGGCTGAAGACCTGGCGTAAAGGCATCCTCGGCTTCCGGCTCGAAGTACAGGGAGCAGCAGCCCATGCCGGAAGCGATATTCGCAACGGGGTCAATGCCATCCTTGAGATGTCGCACCAGATCCAGGCTGTAACCGCGCTCGCCGATGAGCGGACCGAGACGACGGTCAGCGTGGGTGTGATCGCCGGGGGGACCCGGTCGAACGTCGTGCCGCAATCATGCTGGTCCCGTATCGATGTGCGTGCGAAAACTCTGGCGGAGGGGGATCGCATCATCCAAGCGATGCAGTCCTTGGAGCCGGTCCTGCCCGGGGCAGCACTGCACGTGCGCGGTGGATGGAACCGCCCCCCGATGGAACGCGACGACAAGATGCGGGCTACATTTCAACGTGCCCTGGTTATCGCCGAAGGGCTGGGTCTGACGCTGTCCGAGGGCGGGACTGGCGGCGGCTCAGACGCGAACTTCGTCGCCCGTTTGGGCGTGCCCGTCCTGGACGGGCTTGGCGCCCTTGGTAGGGGAGCCCACACCCAGGACGAATTGGTTGAGCTCGATAGTTTGCCCGAAAGGACCGCCTTGCTTGCCGCGCTGATCAGCGGGTGGTAGCTGCGAAACCCGCCGCTTCCCACAGGTCCTGCACCTGGCGCATGCGTGCCATCTGCTGCAGGAAGGCGTACGGGGAAACGGCGCGCTGCCAGAGCTGGCGGACCGCCTCCCCGACCGGGTCGTCTCCTGCCGCACCACCCGGCTCTTCGGCATAGGCCCCATAGAAAGCGAAGTACGCCTGGTTCAAGCGCCGGATGTGGTACCCATTCTCCCAGAAGAAGACCCTGCGTGCCTCCATGTAGGCTTCCGCCGCGTCGATTTGCCCAATCTCGAGCATCTGGTCCACGGTCACCCGCGTCTGGCGCATCTCGGCCCGGAAATCGAAGACGGGCTCCGGCGCAGGTTCACCCGCTGGAGCGCCTGCACGCTCCGGCGGTGGGACCAACTCGGGATAAAACTGCTCCAGGATCTTCCGCCCGATGGCCTGGCCCATCAACGAGGCTGTCGTCTCGTTCATCGTTCGCAGCTCCCCTGATTGGCTGTAACGCAAACCCAGCGGACGCATGGAGAGGTAATTGTGGATCCATTCGTGGCCGATGACCTCGGTCACCCAGACGAGCGAGGTAATCTCCTGCACCATCGTTGGGTAGGTTCCCAGGCCTCCGATAGGAACCACCAGCGCCGAGGTCTCGGTAGAAGCCTCGACGGCCTGCTCCAGCTCCGTAATGGCTTCCAGGTTGAGGTCCAAGCGCAAGTTGATGTTAACCTCCTGGCGGATCTCATCCCGGGGTGAGACGATGAGCGCGCTCGGGAGTGGGGCCATCGTGAAGATGAGCGGCGGCAGGACAGCCCCTGCCGCGCCAAAACCCATTTCCCGCAGCACCTGTTCGGCCTCAGACTGAAGCACGAATTCCGCCAGCGGCTGCAGGGCCGCGACCTGCGCAGCGAGTGCGGCTTCCTGCTCGGATAAAGCTTGCAGGCGCAGTTCACGATCCTCGAGTTCAGGTTGCCCAAAGGCGTTCTCGAGTTCGGCCCGCGCTTGTTGGAGTTGGCCGAGATGTTCGATGTAGGCCAGCACGAGTGCTGGACCTTCATCCGGTTCGAGGTAGTCGGGGACTGCGATACTGGCGCTGCCGGTTTTTTCAAACAGGGCACCGATCGTCCACCCGATGAAGTCAAATTGAACCGGTCGGGTGAGGAACCCGATGCGATCGGCTTGATCGACGATGAGCAGCGTGCTCCCGCCAAGCATGGTGAGCGTAATCAGTAGGAGCAAACTGCGCCTCAGGCCGGTCCAGAAGCCACGTAGAAAGGCGCGCACGCGCGCATCATACCAAGCAACCCCGGCGAGTCAAGCGTAAAAATGGCTATGTTATAATCCCGCCTCACAGCTCCCCCAGACGGGGCTGGCGCAAACCTTATGAATTTCCTCGTAACCGGCGCGGCCGGGTTCCTGGGCTCCCATCTTGCAAACCGTCTTGCCCGCGAAGGGCATCAAGTCCGTGGCCTGGATGATCTCAGCGCGGGCGATCCAGCCAGGCTTGGCTCGGAGATTCTTTTCACCAGGGGTGATGTCACCGACCGGCCTAAACTGTGGACCCTGCTGCAGGATGTGGACTGCGTCTACCACCTGGCAGCCAAGGTCTCAGTCCCCGAATCCGTCCTATATCCGCGCGAGTACAACATCATCAACGTGGGCGGCACGGTCAGCGTGATGGAGGCCATGCGCGATGTCGGCGTCAGGCGGGTTGTCTTCATCTCGTCGGGCGCGATTTATGGCGATGGCGGCTCCCAGGCACTGAGCGAAGGGGACGCCCCCCACCCGACCTCGCCCTATGCTGTGAGCAAACTCGCTGCCGAGCATTATGTTCGCACGATCGGCAAGCTCTGGGGCATCGAGACCGTGTCGCTGCGCGTGTTCAATGCCTATGGCCCTGGCCAGCCCCTCTCTGTAGCCCATCCGCCGGTCATCCCGCACTTCCTGCGTGAGGCCGCGCTCGGGGGCACCCTGATTATTCACGGCCAGGGCGAACAGACGCGCGACTTCGTCTACCTGGACGATGTCATCGAAGCGATGGTCGCGGCTGCGACCGCCCCCACCATCGATCAATCGGTGATCAACATCGGCAGCGGTGAAGGCACTAGCATCAAGACCCTGGGCCAATATGTCATCGAGGCCATCGGGGCCAAGGTGGAATGGATTTACAAGGAGGACAACGACCCGGGCCCCTCCCACATGTGCGCCGATATCAGCCTGGCCCGCAAGAAACTGGGCTACCAGCCACAGTACAGCCTGCAGGAAGGCCTGGCGCGCATGATCCTCAAAGACACCCGCTTCCAGCGCGATGCCATCAGCGATTGAAACAGGGAAAGCAGCTGCGGGATCCCCTCGAGTATGGGATTGGTGAACCCGGGAGCCCGTCTGAAGCGGGATGCATTCGAAGGCGGCACGCTGGCCATCGCCCGCCAATTGCTAGGCACATCGCTCGTCAAGCTTGAAGCCGGGGGTATCCGCCTCAGTGGTTCCATTATCGAGACCGAAGCCTATATCGGGACGGAGGATCTTGCCTGCCACGCGCGCGCCGGGCGGACGCCGCGCAACGCTGCAATGTGGGGCGAGCCCGGTCATGCCTATGTTTACTTCACCTATGGCATGCACTGGATGTTGAACCTGGTCACCGAGGAAGAAGGCTTCCCGGCCGCAGTTCTCCTGCGAGCGCTCGTGCCGCGGGAAGGGCTGGACCACATGCGTGCACGCCGCTCCGGGCGCCCGGATTCAGAGCTCTGCAGCGGGCCGGCCAAACTCTGCCAGGCATTCGGCATCGACGGCAGCTTCGATGGCGCGGATGTCTGCTGGCCGGATTCCCTGCTCTTCCTGGAAACCGGGGTGAATATCCCCGACTCAGGCGTGACACAAAGCCCCCGGGTGGGGTTAAACAAGGTGGACGAGCCCTGGAAAAGCATGCCCTGGCGTTTCCACGTCCACCCGAACACCATCAAACCTTTATAGAGGAGGCATGATGTCGCTCTTGCAGGATAAAACCGCACTCATTTTCGGGGTCGCAAATGATCATTCCATCGCCTGGGGAATTGCGCAGGCGATGCACGAACATGGCGCCAGGGTGGCCTTCTCCTATGCGGGTGAAGCACTCGAACGCCGTGTACGTCCCCTTGCGGATTCGCTTGGTTCTACCTTCGTCGAGCCCTGCGATGTCACCGATGACGGCCAGATCGCAGCCTTGTTCGAGAAGGCAGCTTCCGAGCTTGGGTCGATCGACATCCTCGTTCATGCCATCGCCTTTGCCGAAAGGGAGGATCTCCAGGGCGCCTTCCACGAGACGAGCCGCAAGGGCTTCAGCCTGGCGATGGACATCAGCGTCTATTCGCTGATCGCCCTTGCCCGGGCAGCAAGACCCTTGATGACCAACGGCGGCTCGATGCTCACGCTGACCTATTATGGTGGGCAGAAAGTCGTCCCGAGTTACAACGTCATGGGCGTCGCCAAGGCCGCCCTCGAGATGACGACCCGCTATCTCGCCGTCGACCTGGGTCGGGACGCGATCCGGGTGAATGCCATTTCGGCCGGGCCGATCCGCACCCTCTCTGCCGCCGGCGTAAGCGGCTTTAAACGCATGCATCGTGAGTTCGCACCCCGCACGCCGCTGCGCGTGGGGGTCGAGATCGAAGATATCGGAGGCGCCGCCGTGTGGCTCGCTTCTGACCTTGCGAGCAAGGTCACCGGCGAGGTGCTTTTCGTCGACTCGGGCTACAATATCGTCGGCATCCCGGAAGCAACAGATAGCGATCCTGAATGAGTCCCCGCAGAGCACAAAGCCGTGTTCGATCGTTTGCGTACGCTCGGTTTTGACCGGCTGACGCCCGAGCTCAAGACCTACCGGCTCTGGATTACCCGCCGGGTATCGCTGGTCATCCTGATCTTGTTGGGGGCCTGGACGCTGCTCGACCTCGTGATGTGGTTGTGGCTTCCACGCGAGGACGCACGCCTGCTCCTCGACCTGTCCCTCATCGGTTTCCTTGCAGCCAGCACCTGGTTTTCCCTGCGCACCGCGTCACGCGGGAACACCACCCAGGCCGGATACATCTCCGCCGGTTCCTTTTTCCTGCTGGCGCTGGCGAACTTGATCCTGTACCCACGCAATATCTTCATCTTCAGCGCCCTGCTCTTCGTCCCGATCATGATCGCTGGGTTCATGGTCGGTGGCCGCTCCCCCTTCGTGTTTTCAATCCTCGCCTCGCTTGGCCTCTTGGGAAGTTGGGGGGCTGCCCGTTTCTCCAGCGGCGAGATGGGGATGGCGGTTGAAAACTGGGCCTTATTTCTCGGGAGCCAGGTCGGCCTGCATCAAGGCCTCGCTTTGCTGTTATACAGCCAGGGGCACCATCTTGAGGTCAGTTTTGAACGGCTGCACGGGAAAACCGAGCAGCTTTCCCTGCTCGCGAACACCGATGCGCTCACCAACCTCGCCAACCGCCGCTTCTTGATCGAACAGCTGCAACGTGAATTTGCCCGGGCGAAACGTTACCGGCGGCCGCTTTCGCTCATCTACCTCGACCTGGACGGGTTCAAGTCGGTTAATGACAAATTTGGTCATCTCGTCGGCGACGAAATGCTCCGCAGCGCGGCCTTGTCGATGCGGGCCATCCTGCGTTCGACCGACCTGCTCGCCCGGATCGGTGGGGATGAGTTCGCTGTCCTGCTTCCCGAGACAAGCGTCAAGGATGCCCTGGGGGTCGCACAAAAACTCCGCCGGGCGCTGGAAGCATCCGCTGCCAGCCTGGATGTGGAGATCCCCGCCCTGACGTTTTCAGCCGGTGTCTCCCAACTCCTGTTCGAAGACGAGTCCGTCGACGATCTGCTGGCGCGCGCCGACCGGGTACAATACCTGGCGAAGTCCGAAGGACAGGGGCAGATCCGGTCACAGCAGGATATGAGCCAACTGCCGCTCTTCTCCGTGGGAGCAGGCCAGACGGGCGAAGCCAGATAGCGGTCGGGCCCACGACCATTGCAGAAACCCCCTCCTGGACGAAGAGGCTTGCATGTACACAGCGACGATTGACATCGAGACGCGCGGCCATGCCGATATGCATGACCTGACCCGAGCTGCGGAGCAGCTCCTGGCCCAATCGGGCTTCGCGCGGGGTGTGCTCAATCTGTTCACGCCCTCCTCGACCAGCGCATTGACCACGATCGAGTACGAATTGGGGGCATTGGCTGATCTGCGGCGGGCGCTGGATGAGATCGCCCCTGCGGATCAAGCGTACGAGCACAACAAACGCTGGGGGGACGGCAACGGGCATGCCCACCTGCGAGCCGCCTTGCTCGGACCGAGCTTGAGCATCCCTGTGCGCGATGGCAGGCTCGCGCTTGGCACCTGGCAGCAGATCCTGTTTATTGATTTCGACGTCCGTCCTCGGCAGAGGCGGATCCTGGTCACAATCCTGGGAGAGTAGTATGCATGCTGAAGTGAACCATGCTGGTATGAAAAAGGTGTTGCTCGCGGTCTTCGCCCACCCGGATGATGAGAGCTTCGGGCCGGGCGGCACGCTCGCCCATTACGCGGCACAGGGAACCGAGGTCAGGCTGCTGTGCGCCACGCGTGGCGAAGTGGGGGACATCCCTGACGACTTACTCGAGGGCTACCGCGATATCGCCCAATTGCGCGAATCCGAGCTGCGCTGTGCTGCAGAAAACCTCGGCTTGAGCGATGTCCACTTCCTGGATTACCGCGATTCGGGCATGCCTGGCTCTGAAGACAACCACCACCCGCAAGCCCTGGCGGCCGCCCCGCTGGATGAAGTAGCGCAGAAGATTTTCGACTACATGCAAGAACACCAGCCCCAGGTCGTGATTACCTTTGATCCCATCGGCGGTTACCGCCACCCGGATCATATCGCCGTCTACGAGGCGACCCGCATCGCGTTCGAGAGGACGCAGGTCGCCCCCGGTGATTACCGGCCGCAAAAGCTCTATTACCACACCTTCTCAAAACGCTTGTTGCGCCTGCTGCTGCGCGTGCTGCCGCTCTTCGGCCAGGATCCCCACCGCTATGGCCGCAACCAGGACATCGATCTGGCCGACCTGGCTGCGGTGGATTTCCCAATCCATGCCCGCATCAGTTACCGCGATGTAATCGATGCGAAGGAGCGCGCTGCCGCCTGCCATAAGAGCCAGATCGGCGGCGGCCCGAACGGGTTGATCGGCCGGGTGCTGCGGCGCTTCAATGGCCCAGAGACATTTATGCGCGCGATACCCGCCGGTCGAAGGCCGCCTGCGCGAACGAGACCTATTCGCCGGGGTCGAGGATATTGGGCCTGCCTGAGCCGGATCGATCCAGGTCCGCTCCGCCGGATTCCCGTCGAATCGCGCTGGCGTTCGTTCAAGCACACGGTGCCGGTGATCGCGAAGCATGCGCGCCATTACTGGCATACGATTTCCAGCTCGAAGATCCTCTCTCTGAGATCATTTCGAAGGAGGACGATCTAACCAGCTTGGAGTTGGACCCTCCCGAGCCGGGAGGCAGCAACATCCTCTCTACCGCTGCCGAAGAGGATGGCGTATCGACTTTCTACGATTACCTCAAGGATGAAAGCAGGCTGACCATCGCGCGATCCTTCAACTTTGCGGACGATAAGGTCGCTGCCCTCCTGCTCGTTTTTGATGCTAGCTCATCCAAGCAGCTTGTCCGGGGCGGGAGGGGTTACGCGGCAAGATTTCGAAGGTTCTCAGCCTACAAACGACAAGGGGCTGGGTGAGAGGCGGGCTTCGCAGGGCCCGCCAGGGTGCCGATTCGATTTGCATGGTAAGATTGTGCCTTCCGTACCGCCGGACCCGTGCTGTCAGCCTTTGATCTGACGGAGTGCAATGATCAGAAATTGGGATCAGTCGCTGCCTAACCATTTCGATCTACCGCAGCGTATACGCCGCCTGGGTGACCTGGCATACAACCTGTGGTGGACCTGGGACGCAGAAGCCGGGCGAATTTTCCAGCACATCGACCAGGACATCTGGGAAGCCACCTATCACAACCCGGTCAAATTTCTCCGTCAGGTAGGTCGGGAGCGCCTGGATGAGATTACCCGGCGCAGGAGCAGCCTGGATGCGTACGACCACGTCATCCAGGCTTTTGACGAGTACATGGGAGCCAGCGACACCTGGTACGCCCGGACACACCCCGATCGCATCAATCAACCCATCGCCTACTTCTCAACGGAGTTCGGCCTGCACGAAACCCTGCCCATCTATGCCGGTGGGCTGGGCGTGCTCTCTGGCGATCATTTGAAACAAGCAAGCGATCTCGGCCTGCCGCTGGTCGCGTTAGGGTTTTTATACACGGAAGGCTACTTCAAACAGCGCATCACCGAGGACGGCTGGCAGGAAGCCGAGTACGCCTCACTCTCGTTCCATGATCTCCCGGTCTATCCCGTAGTCGACGAGGACGACCGCCCCTCCCTGGTCACCTTGTCGCTGGCTGGCCGGGAAGTTCACGCCCGCCTATGGCGGGTACAGGTCGGACGGGTAGCGCTGTTTCTCATGGACAGCAACATCGAAGAGAACCAGCCTGCCGACCGCAGCCTGACCGCCCGCCTCTACACGAGTGATCACGAGCAGCGCATTTCCCAGGAGATCCTGCTCGGCATTGGCGGCGTGCGGGCTCTGCGCGCCCTTGGCTACAACCCGGCCGTCTGGCACCTGAACGAGGGGCATTCAGCGTTCTTGACCCTGGAACGGGCGCGCGAACTTACCGCCGGGGGCCTCACCTTCGACGAAGCCTGGGAACGAGTGCGAGCCACGACTGTGTTTACGACGCACACGCCTGTCCCGGCCGGGCACGATCGCTTCCACCCCGACTTGATCGAGAAGTACTTCTCGAATTACTGGCCCCAGTTGGGCCTGGACCGGGACCGCTTCCTGCAGCTCGCCTGTGAGACCCAGACCTGGGGGGATGCCTTCAGCATGTCGACGCTGGCGTTCCGCATGTCGGACCACCTCAACGGCGTATCCGAACTGCACGGCCAGGTGGCACGCGAGATGTGGTCCCACCTCTGGCCTGAAAAACCAGCCCAGGAAAGCCCGATTCAATACGTCACCAACGGCGTGCATACCTTCACCTGGCTGGCGCGCCGCTTCTCGGTCCTTTACGACCAGTACCTCGAACCGGATTGGCGTGTGCGCCTTGATGATCCATCCATCTGGGAGGCGGTCGAACGCATCCCGGATGATGAACTCTGGGAACTGCGCCGGCATTTGAAACGAAAGCTCGTCGCACATATGCGGGAGCGGGTGCGCGGGCAGTGGATCGCCGGCCGCATCCACCCGGTCCAGGTGATTGCGAGCGGAACGCTGCTCGACCCGCACGCGCTGACCATCGGATTTGCACGCCGTTTTGCCACGTACAAAAGGGCTTCGCTCATCCTCAGCCAGAAAGAACGGCTCCTGGAGCTCGTAAACCGCAGCGACCGGCCCCTGCAAATCATCTTTGCAGGAAAAGCCCACCCCGATGACGATCCGGGCAAGAAGCTCATCCAGCAGGTCTACCGGGTCGTGAAGCAGGCGGAGTTCGCCGGACGCCTGGTGTTCCTGGAAGACTATGACATGAACGTCGCCCGCTACATGGTGCAGGGCGTCGATGTCTGGCTCAATACGCCCCGCCGTCCTTACGAGGCCTCGGGGACCTCTGGCCAGAAGGCCGCCTTGAACGGCGTGCTGAATTTTTCCGTCCTCGACGGCTGGTGGAGGGAGGGTTACACAGGCACGAACGGCTGGGCGATCGGCGAGGATGTGACCATCGAGGATCCACAACTGCAGGACGCATCTGACGTCGAGTTGCTTTACGACATCCTCGAGAACCAGATTATCCCCATGTACTATGAACGCTCAGCGGAGAACATCCCGGTAGAATGGCTGGGCTGGGTCCGCGAATCCATCCGTACCCTGACGCCAACTTTCAGCATGCAGCGCATGGTCAAAGCCTACACGGAAGAAATGTACCTGCCGGCGCTTGCAGAACCCAGCAGAGCTTAGGAAGACAGCATGCTTAGCTTCTTGGCCATCCCCGCCCAATACCTGCCGCTGGTCATTTTCGGTCTGCGTGTCACGGACATGAGCCTTGACACGCTGCGCGTGCTCTTCGTCATCCGCGGACAGAAGCCATTGGCCTGGATCCTGGGGTTCTTCCAATCCAGCCTGTGGGTGATCGCGATCACCAGCGTGTTGAGCAACTTGAACAACCTATGGAACCTGGCCGCATACGCCGCAGGGTATGCAACCGGGACGGTCGTGGGCATCATCATCGAGGAAAGGTTGGCCATCGGCCACAGCCACGTGCAGATCATCAGCTCAAGCCTGGGCAGCGCAATCTCCGATGCCCTGCGGTTGAGCGGCTACGCGGCGACTGAGCTCCCGGCGCGGGGTAAGGATGGCACGGTGAGCGTCATCTCTTCCACGATGCGCCGCAGGGACGTGCCCAGCGTTCGCAAGCAGGTGAACCACATCGATCCCGAGGCTTTCATCACGGTGGAGGATATCCGCCCACTCCATCGCGGTTACTGGCGCAGCTGAACCCACCTGGCTCGAGCCAACAGCTTCATGCACCTCACCCCCGAATCACTGCTGCTCCTTCGAGGACTTGAACCACCCGCGTTCGGCCTTGACTGGAGCCTGATACCGGCCTCCCTGGTCGCCCCGTTGGTGTTCCTGCTTCGGACTTGTGACCTGTCCCTCGGCACTTTGCGTTTCCTGAGCGTGACGCGCGGACAGAAACGGGTGGCTTGGATGCTGGGCTTCTCCCAATCCCTGTTCTACATCGTCGGTATCGCCGGGGTCATCACCAACCTCGACCAGCCCATAAACTTGCTGGCTTATGCGGCCGGCTTCGCCACCGGCACGGTTGTCGGTGTGAGCATCGAGAACCGCATCGCACCCGGACATATCATGCTGCGCATCTCCAGCAACATGCGCGGGGCACGCATCCTGTCAAGCCTGCACGACCAGGGCATCGGGGCGACCTTGATGACAGGATCCGGGTTGAAGGGCACGGTAAGCATGATCTACTGCTACATTCCCCGCCGCAGGATACAGGACGTGCGTGACCTGGTGCTCGAGACCGATCCAGAAGCGTTTGTCGCTACCGAGAGGGTCCCTTTCCTGCGGGGTGGCTGGAGGGCATAGCGCCGTCCTCAAGGCAGGTGATTGCGAACCCACCAGGCTCCAGCCTGGCGCGCCTCCACCTCGGCCGAGGTGTTCACCATCTCGATCCAGGTCGATCCGGGGCGCAACCCAAAGGGCTGGCCATCATCCGTGAGGAATTGCAGCACGCCCCCATCCGCCGGCCTGAGCCAGCGGATGTCAAATGCGACGCCGTCACGGAACGCGAGCGCGCGTCCGCTCCCTTCCAGCTCGATCCGGATGAACTCTGGCGTTTGGGATACATAGGCGTGGGGCACGATGACCAGGATGACGTTTGCCGCCGCGACCTGGACGCCTGTCAGCCGATCTTCCAGGGGTGCCGCCTGGAAATCGCCCTCCCCGGTTTCCTGCCAGCGGAAGTACGCCCCCGCATCCGAGTCATAAACCCAGCGGTGGAAGTTCCCGGCCGAGTAATGCACCTCCAGCTCGACCCCGGCCTCGCCAGCTGCCGGCTGGGATCTGTCAAAGTGCATCCCCTCCAGGTTCACAGCTACGGGAGCTTGACCTTGTTGCGTGAGATAGGACCGCAGCTCGAGCGTGTTGGTGATGAGGTGGTTCAGGTTGACTGGATCATAGCGGCACATCGGTGGACAGCGTGCTGGATACTCCGACACGGCCCGTGGGGCGAAATCCGACTCGGCGATAGCATCACGCACCCGGTAATCGGCGCTCCCGTAGGCAAAGATGGCGGAGTACATCTCGATCAGCTCCAGGTCGATCAACCTGCCCGACCGTATCGGCCCGACCACCTCGGCCTCCTGCCCGTAGAAAAGCGCCGAAAAGCGCGACAGGCCGCCTTCTGCGTAGTGCTCGAAGACGATGTCCGCAAAGGACAGCCCCCACTGTGGGCGGTTGTTGCGTGGAAAGTTGGAGACTTTAATCAGGATCGGTCGCTGTCCCAGGCGGCCCGGCTCTTCCAGCGGCAGCCCGGTGAGTGGGTTGAGAACTAGCTGGAAGGGGTCCGGGCTTCACTGGCTGGTGGGTGGGGGTGGATGCACCCGCCGCGGAGACCGTCGCGGTCGGGCTTGGTGTGAGGGACGGCGTCTCAAGTTTAGTGGGGCGCACTTCCCCCCGGGCCAGGCAACCAGCCTGGGTCAAGGCTGCCAAACCTGCCAGGAACATCAGCCGCCGGATAGATTTCATCGCACCCTTCCCTTTGAAGGCCGGGATTGTAATTCTTCCGACCGCACTCAGCAATAGGAGCAACGGGATGTTTGCAACGCATGAATCCGGCATGTATAATCCCGACACTTGCTTTCGAGGCCATTTCGACTCGTTTTACCCGAACCGAACCACCGGGTAAATACGCTCGGCCCGTCATTCCGAAGGGATCACTTTGCTCGTCCATCAAAGGGGCCCGCATGGCGCTTAAGGGCAACCTGCGCGATTTCAGCGTCACCCAACTGCTCAACCTGATCAACCTGGCGCGCAAGACTGGCACCCTAACGGTTGAAGGTCCGGATTCAATCGCCTGGGTGTCGTTCCGGGAGGGCAAACTGATCTATGCGCAGATGGGAAACCAGGATGGGACGCTCACCGGCATCCTCACCCGGGCCGAGCGCATCACCAGCAAGCAGGCCGATGTCATCAAATCGCATGCGACCGATCGCAGCGACAAGGAGTTGGGCCTGCTGCTGATCAACGCTGGCTACCTTACTCAGCAGGACATCCTGGCCAGCATTCGCCAGCACATCCTCGACATCATCTACATGCTCTTTACCTGGATCGAGGGGCTCTTCCGCTTCGATGCCGACGTCCTTCCACCAGATGACGCCATCACCATCCGCATCGACCTTGAAAACATCATCATGGAAGGCTCACGCAAGATGGAGGAGTTCGAACTCCTCAAGGAAGAAATCCCCAGCCTTGATATGGCGATGAACTTTGTCGATCGACCCGGGGCAAACATCCGCGACGTGCAGATGACGGTTGAAGAGTGGAAGGTCGTTTCCTACATCAACCCGAAAAACACCATTCGCCAGATCGGCAAAGCGAACAAGATGAACGATCTGGAAATCCGACGCATCGTGTATGGCTTGATCCAGGCTGGATTGGTCGAGATCATCCGGCCGAAAGGGATGCCGCTCCCGCCCCAAGCACAAAGCCTGCCGCCAGTTGACGAGAAGAAGCAGACCGGCTTGGTGAACCGCCTTATTGACCGGATCCGGTCACTGTAAGGGATTTTTGCTTATGCAAACTGTGAAGATGGTAGTTACAGGCCCGTTCAACTCCGGAAAGACAGCCTTCATCCAATCCGTGAGTGAGATCGACGTCGTCTCGACTGAGCGCAAAATCAGCAGCGAGGCGGAGAGGATCAAGGAAACCACCACGGTCGCCATGGATTTCGGGCGCATCACCGTGGATGATGATCTCGTGCTCTACCTGTTTGGAACCCCCGGTCAGAAGCGCTTCGACTTCATGTGGGAGATTCTGTCCGAGGGCATGCTTGGTTTCGTCGTCATGGTTGACTCCGCCCGGCCGGAGACCTTCCGAGAGGCGCGCGGCATCCTGCAAACGTTCAGGGCCTACGCCCCCACGCCTTACGTCGTCGCCGCCAACAAGCAGGATCAAGAAGACGCCTGGGAGGTCGATGACCTGCGCATCGCCCTCAACCTGGATTCGAAGGTCAAGATGCTGCCGTGTGTCGCCAGGGACAAGGACACCGTGAAGAACGTGCTGCTCGAACTGCTGTACAGCATCCTCGAAGAAATGAAATCCTGAACCCTGCCCCTGCTTTTTATGCGTTCCTGAGCCCGCCGGACGTAGCGCAGCACCCTCGCTCGCCCTCCTCCCAGTACAGCCCGCACGCAAAGACCAAATGGACCGAAGGTCGTGGTTGAAGATGGTTTCCCTTTCCCGTAAGATGGATGGGACCGGCCAGTTGATCACGGGCAGGCCAGGCCTGCCCACGCTCGTCGTGGCACATCATCTCGACTGATAGCCGGTCGCCGGGGCTGAGGAGGGATAGCATGAACAAAGGCCACATCCTGGTCGTCGAGGATGATTTCGATATCGCCAATATTTTGAATATCTACTTCGATGGCCAGGGATATGCCGTCGATGTCGCCGCCACCGGGGCTGAGGCGCTCGCGAAGGTTAAAGAGGAGCGCCCGCACCTGATCATGCTCGATATCATGCTGCCCGACATGGACGGGTACACCATCTGCCAGGATCTGCGCAGCTCACCCCGCACCAGCCACATCCCGATCATCTTCCTGACCCAGAAGGACGAACGCAGCGATCGCATTTCTGGGCTGGAGATGGGCGCGGACGACTACATCACCAAGCCCTTTGACATCGAAGAGCTCAAACTGCGTGTGCAGAACGCGCTCCGCGCGGGCGGAGCGCGAGCGTTACATCGATCCCCGGACCGGATTGCCCGCGGGAGGCTTGATCCAGCAGCGCCTCCAGGGCCTTCGCAGCCGGAGTGATTGGGCGCTGCTGGACTGCCGCATCGAACACCTGGAGGATTTTCAAGCCAGCCAGGGCTTCCTGGCAGCCGATGAACTGCTCCATCGGTTGGCCACCCTCCTGAGCGACGTCGTGCAGTCATCCGGCGGGGAGGATGATTTCCTCGGACACGCCGGCAGCGGGAATTTCATCATCCTGTCAACACCCGCGCTCGCTGCCGGTATGGCAGATCAAATCAAGGAACGCTTCGCTGCCCTGGTCAAAGAGTCACCCCTGCCAGGCAAACCGGACGCAGCCGGAGAAGGAGCAAATGGCCTGAAGATTTCCATCGGCTTAATCGAGGATAGCGATGGGCCTTTTGCCGACCTGGCCGCGCTCACGGAAGCCGCACTCAGCGCACGCCGCAAGGACAGCACGGAGAATGATTGAGAACGGGCACCGACTCTTTGGCGAGGCGGGCGCCAGCTTGATGCAGCAGGGCGCTTGCCTGCCAGGCCACAGCCGGCGGATGATTTTGTGAACACGAACGACTTGGAACGCTTGACGAACTTCGTCACACTCCTGACTGGTGCAACCAGCAGGGACGCGTTGATTCAAGTCACCCTGACGGGTGTTTTCGGCCTCCTGCCGGCGGATATCGTCGAGGCCAACCTGATCGATCCGCTGGATGGCCGCATCATCCCACACCGCATGACCGCCTCCCGCATTGCAGGTTCCTTCCAGCACGGCGCACGATCCAACTACGCCGTCGGCGAGGGGTTTACGGGATGGCTCGTCGAACACGGGGGCATCCTCCATATCGCGGATTGCCGCGAGGTTGATGATCCTCGGCCCGCGTCGGCTGCGGATGAATTCCCCTTCCGCTCATTCCTGGGGTCATCCCTGCAGCTGGGTGACGCGACCATTGGCACGCTTGAGATCGCCCACCATGAACCCAACATGTACACCCCAGAGCACATCGCCCTGTTCCAACTCGCAGTAGCCCAGATTGGCTCAGCCCTGCGCAGCCTGGAGCTCTACACGGAAAACAGGAAGAACGCCCGCTTCGTTGCTGTGCTCCAGGCACTTCACGCCCATGGCTGGTGGGACCTGAGATCTGGACCGCGCGGTTCCAGTGCCCTGGAACTCCTGGCATCACAGCTGGAAGTGGATCTGCTGGCGGAGTTTGGCTTTGAAAAGGACATGAAAACGCTCCGGTGCCTAGCTGGAAACCCGTCCGTTCACACCCATGGTTTGGAACGCTGGGTGCTCGATACCAGCCCAACCACGACCCTGGGCTCCGTGCTCCGGACCCATGCCTACTGGTTGTCAAATTCGATCGTCGAAGACCCCTTGCTCCCCGAACTCGGCCTGCCGCCTGAGATCGTCTCCGGACCAATCAAGCACTTGTTATTCGCCCCGCTCAACTCGGATGATGAGCCGGCTGGCATGCTCTTTGCCGCTCGCACATCCAATTCCCGGCCCTTTGATATCTCCGAGGCCGAACTCTTTGTGGCGCTCGCACAGGAGTACAGCCAGCTCGAGCGGGGGAGCACGCCAGAAGCGCCCACCGAGCAGACCGGTGCACTTGCTCCCGTCCAACCATCGAGGGAAACCGAACTGGATTTGCAGCGGACGGAGAGCCTGCTGCGCCTCGCAGCCGAGATATCGACCAGCCTGGATCTCGAACGCGTCCTGGACAGGACCCTCCAGATCCTCATCGAAGTGACCCCCGCCGAACGCGGCGCCATCTTCTTGCTCGACCCGGAAGGGGAACATTTCACGCTGCGCGCCAACGCCGGGGCCGGTCCGCAGCTTCCACCTGGCGGCGTCAAGCTTGACCACGGCTTTGAGACCGGACTTTCCGGATGGGCGCTCTCCCAGAATCAAACGTACCTGGTTGATGACCTGCGCAGCGACGTGCATTGGATTGCCTTTGACGCCGACGCCCAACGCTACGCCAGCGCGGCGGTCGCGCCGCTCGTCGCCAACGAAGAACGCCTGGGCGTGATCCTGCTGCTCAGCATGCAGCCGGCTGCTTTCCCGGAGGAAGTCAAGCAGACGCTTTCGACTGCCGCCGGCCAGGTCGCGGTGGCGATTAAAAATACGGAACTGTATGCGCTCATTCGCGAGCAAACCGAGCGCATGGGTTCAATGCTGAGAACCCAGCAGGTGGATTCGAGCACCTCCCGCGCCATCCTCGAATTGATCGCGGATGGGGTTGTCGTCACCGATGATGAACACCGGGTCGTGCTCTTCAACGCGGCCGCCGAACGCATCCTGGGGATCGAGGGCGAATCCATCATCGGCCGCCCGGTGTTTGATTTCATCGGGCTCTACGGCGCCGAAGGCCAGCGCTGGGCAAGCTCGATCCGGGGCTGGAAGCAGAACCCACCCGAACCAACCCCCCAGACCGACGTCAGCGAACGCCTGCAGCTGGAGGACGACCGGGTGCTGTCCATCCACCCGGCGCCCGTCGTGCTCGGGCGGGAGTTCCTGGGGACGGTGTCGATCTTCCGCGATATCACGCGCGAGGTCGAGGTCGACCGCTTGAAGTCGGAGTTCGTCGCCACCGTGAGCCATGAACTGCGCACCCCGATGACCTCGATCAAGGGCTTCGTCGACCTGGTCTTGATGGGAGCAGCAGGCGCGCTCAACGCCGAACAGCGCCGCTTCTTGAACATCGTCAAGAACAACACCGAGCGGCTTGAAATCCTGGTCAATGACCTGCTCGATATCTCTCGCATCGAGGCGGGCAAGGTGACGCTGTCCTTCCAGCCGATCGACGTGCACGAGCTGCTGCATGAAATCAAGCTCTTCGTCGAACGGCAGCGGCGTGAGCAGGATAAACAGATTGAACTGGTGATTGACACACCCATGGAATTGCCGCGACTGTGGGGTGATCCGGAACGGGTGCGCCAGATCCTCAACAACCTGGTCGAGAACGCCTTCAATTACACCCCCGAGGGTGGGAAGATTACCCTGCGTGCGGAACAGGTAAACGACCAGGTCGAGCTGGCGGTCGAGGACAACGGGATCGGCATCTCGCTCAATGAGCAAGGCCGCATCTTTGAACGTTTCTTCCGCGGCGAGCAGTCGCTGATCATGGGCGTTGCCGGCACCGGGCTCGGCCTGGCGATCGTCCTCAACCTGGTCGAGATGCACGGCGGCCGCGTTTGGGTCACCAGCGAGGGCATCCCCGGCCGGGGCACGACTTTCACTCTCTCACTCCCGATCTCTGATCCACACACCATCAGCGCCCCCGAGGGACAGCCCGCATGACCAGGATCCTCATCGCCGAAGACGAGCGCGATATCCGTGAACTCATCACTTTTACGCTCCAGCACAGCGGTTATGAAGTCATCGCCTGCGGCGATGGGGAAAGCGCACTGGCCCTGGCTGCCAGCGAGAAACCGGACCTGGTGCTGCTTGATGTTCGCATGCCGCGCATGGATGGGTATGAGGTATGCCGGCAGATAAAGACAAACCGAGAACTAACCTCCACCCCGGTCGCCTTCCTTTCCGCAAAAGGCCAGGAGGCCGAGGTGCGCGCCGGCATGGAAGCGGGTGCACAAGCCTACATCCTCAAGCCCTTCTCGATGGACCAGCTGTTGTCCCGGATCGAAGAAATCCTCAACTCCTGACCAGTCCGCTGCCATCGTGCCACCCCTGGATGCCGGTCCCCGACCGGCTTGACCCCGCGCTCCAGGCAGGCTATACTCCCCTCGAAGTACAAGTGAGAAGCACGGGGAGCTCGGATGCGCCGGGCTGAGAGGAGGGCCGATCTGCCCTCGACCCGCATGACCTGAACCGGGTAATGCCGGCGGAGGGATGCGCAGCCAATCATCCCTCCCCAAAACAACGTGGAGGGATTTTTCGTGCGCGTTGTCATCTTCAGCAATGGTGAGATCAAGCACCCCACGCTGGACCGCTCCCGGCTCCAGCCTGAGGATAAGATTTACGCCGCCGACGGCGGGCTGCACCACATCCTGGCCTTCGACCTGCTCCCCGATCTCGTGATCGGCGACCTCGATTCGCTCGAGAACGGGATCATCCGCCGGCTCGAGAGTAAAGGCATCGAAATCCTGCAGCACCCCGCCCGGAAGGACGAGACCGACCTGGAACTCGCCCTGAAGACGGCAGTCGAACGCGGCGCTGGACAAATCCTCATCCTGGGCGGCCTGGGTGGCCGCTGGGATCAAACCATTGCCAACGTCTTGCTCGCAACTTTGCCTGAGCTCGAGGACTGCCCGGTGACGTTCGTCGATGGGCTCCAGGAACTGCGCATGCTGAGGCCTGGGCAGCACGAGATCCAGGGCAGGCCGGGTGAAACCGTCTCGCTCATCCCGCTCGGCGGCGATGCCTCTGGGGTGGAGACCTTCGGGCTTGAATACGCTCTTCAGCGTGAAGTGCTTGCCTTTGGGGCATCCCGCGGGGTGAGCAACGTGCTGGAAGTGAAACAAGCCAGCGTATCTTTCGAATCAGGAAGCTTGCTGCTCGTCCACCAGCGGGAAGAACTTATTCAAACATCAAGCCTGGAGGGTGAAGATGATGGGTAGGAAAGTCTGGCTATTCGTATTGCCTGCCGTCCTGGCCTGCAGCGCCTGCGCAGCCTCGCCAACGGCCTCCGGATCCGAGGTCCCTGGATCGGGCAGCGGGCGGCCGGTTCTGACCGTGATGACGCATGACTCGTTCGAGGTCTCGCAGGCAGTGGTCGACGCATTCGAGAGCCAGCAGGCGGTCGAGCTGCGCTTCCTCAAGGCCGGCGATGCCGGGACGGCGCTGAACAAGGCGATCCTTTCGCGCCAGAATCCCCTGGCGGACGTCTTCTACGGTGTGGACAACACCTTCCTCAGCCGGGCTATCGGTGAGGACATCTTCGAACCCTATGCCTCACCCCTGCTGGATGCGATCCCGGGCGCATACAAGCTCGATCCGGGCAACCGGGCACTGCCGGTCGATTACGGCGACGTGTGCGTCAACTACGACCGCGGCTATTACGCCAGCGCAAACCTGGCCCCACCCGAGACACTGCAGGATCTGGTGGATGAAGCGTACCGCGGCCAGCTGGTGGTCGAGAACCCGGCGACGTCTTCGCCCGGCCTGGCCTTCCTGCTGGCGACCATCGGCGTGTTTGGGGAGGAAGGCTACCTGGACTACTGGTCCGCCCTGGTTCAAAATGACGTCCTCGTCGTGAACGATTGGGAATCAGCGTATTACGGCGAATTCACGCTTGCACGGCGGCAGCCGTCCGCTGGTCGTCTCCTACGGCTCGAGCCCGCCGGCGGAGGTCTACTTCGCCGACCCGGCCATCGAGGAACCACCCAGCGGCGTGGTCAGCGCCGGGGCGAGCTGCTTCCGCCAGATCGAGTTCGTGGGCATCCTGCGCGGCAGTGCGCAGCGCCGCCTGGCCGAAGCTTGGGTCGATTTCATGCTCTCGCCCACCTTCCAGGAGGATATGCCCCTGAACATGTTCGTCTTCCCGGTCAACCCGGAAGCCGCTCTGCCGCAGGTCTTCAAGGATTACCTGGTGATCCCGGAGGAAACGGCCAGCGTGCCGGCGGATGAAATCACACGACAGCGCGAAGCCTGGATAGCAGCATGGACCGAGGCCGTACTGCGTTGAACGGGGGATCTGCCCCTCGTACCGGGCTCCAGCGGCGAGCCTCCCTTGCCGCCTGGTTGGCCTGGATCCCGCCCATCGCCTTCCTGGGGCTGTTCTTTTTCTACCCGCTGGCCGGCATCTTCAGCACGAGCTTTGCTCGCGGCGGACAACCGCTGCTGGCAAGCCTGGCTGAGACCCTCGCCTCAGCCAATACCCGTGGGATCCTGGCTTTCACCTTCGGGCAGGCGAGCCTCTCAACCCTGCTCACCCTCGCCCTTGGCCTTCCGGGGGCGTACTTGTTCGCCCGCTACCGCTTCCGGGGCAAAGCGCTGCTGCGGGCGCTCTCCGGCATCCCCTTCGTGCTGCCCACGGTCGTCGTCGCCGCAGCTTTCAACGCGCTGCTTGGACCCAGCGGCTGGCTGAACAGGTTCTTGATGACCCAACTCCATCTGGCCACTCCACCCATCCAGTTCACGCACACGCTTGCCGCGATCCTGCTGGCGCACGTCTTTTACAACACGACCATCGTGCTGCGCATGGTCGGTGATTTCTGGTCCCATCTCGACCCGCACATGGTGGCAGCGGCCGAGACCCTGGGCGCAAACCGCTGGCAGGCATTCCGCCGGGTGAGTTTTCCGCTCCTTTCTCCAGCCATCCTCGCCGCCAGCCTGCTTGTTTTCCTGTTCGACTTCACCTCCTTTGGGGTCGTGCTGCTCCTGGGTGGCCCGCGTTTTGAGACGCTTGAAGTTGCGATTTACACGCAGACCGTCAGCCTATTCAACCTGCCTGCAGCCGCCACGCTTTCGCTTTTGCAGCTGGTCTTCACGCTGGGTTTGAGCGTCGCTTACACCAGGTTGGCAAAACGCGTCGCGCACCCGGTCAGGCTACGCCCGGCCCAGCTCACCCAGAGACGGCTCGTGACGCTGCGGGAAAAGCTGCTGGCCGGGGTCATGATCGCGGCGATCTTGCTCGTGCTCGTCACGCCGCTGCTCGCGCTGGGGGTGCGGTCGTTTACGCGCTTCGGGACGGCCCCGCGCGGTCAAGCTATTCAACAGGGATGGACGCTGGAGAATTACCGCCAGCTGTCTGAAAACCCGCAGAGCTCGATCTTCTTCGTGCCCCCCAGCCAGGCGATCCGCAATTCCCTGCTCTACGCCGCAGGGGCGGTCGTGCTCACCCTGGGCATCGCTGCACCGGCCGCGTGGGCGCTAGCCCGCCGCAGCGGCTCGCGCATGGCGCGCTGGCTGGATCCGATCCTCATGCTCCCGCTCGGGGCGTCGGCCGTTACGCTTGGTCTGGGTTTCATCGTCGTGCTCAGCAAGCCGCCGCTGGACCTGCGCAGTTCGCCGCTGCTGCTGCCGATTGCGCATGCGCTGGTCGCCTTCCCCTTCGTCGTCCGCAGCCTGGTGCCGGCCCTGCAGAGCATCCAGCCGAACCTGAAACAGGCTGCGGCCACGCTCGGGGCTGCACCGCGCCAGGTGCTGCGCTATATTGACCTGCCGCTCGTCGGCCGGGCGTTGATCGTCGGGGCGGTCTTCGCCTTCACCATCTCGATCGGCGAATTCGGGGCTTCAGCCCTGCTCGCCCGCCCCGAATACCCGACGGTGCCGGTGGCCATCTATCGTTTCCTGTCGCGGCCAGGGGCGATCAACTTCGGCATGGCGATGGCCTTGAGCACGCTGCTCATGCTGGTCACGGCCGGCGGGATGCTGGCCATCGAGCAGCTCAGGTTGGCCGAAGTTGGAGAATTCTGATGAGCCCTCCCAGCCCGGCGCTGCGGATCCACGATCTAGCCAAATCCTTCGGTGGGACCCTCGCGCTGGATGCAATCTCGTTCGAAGTGCGGGCGGGGGGAATAACCGCCGTGCTGGGGCCGAGCGGCTGCGGCAAGAGCACCCTGCTTCACATCATCGCTGGCCTGGAAACGCCCGATCGCGGCCAAATCCTCTGGGAAGGGGAGGACCTGGGCGGCACCCCCACCCACATGCGTGGCTTCGGGCTCATGTTCCAGGAGTTCGCCCTATTTCCGCACCTCGATGTCAGCGGCAATGTCGGCTTTGGGTTGAAGATGCAGGGGCTGCCGGACGGACAAATTCAGGCGCGGGTGGCAGAAGCGCTCAGGCTCGTGAACCTGGAGGGGTTTGACAGACGCCAGGTCGATACCCTGTCCGGCGGCGAGCGCCAGCGGGTGGCGCTGGCCCGGTCGCTTGCGCCTAGGCCACGGCTGTTAATGCTCGACGAACCGCTTGGAGCCCTCGACCGCACCCTGCGTGAACGCCTGCTCCTGGAGCTGCCCGCGATCCTGGGCGAACTTGGTCAGACCGTGATTTACGTCACCCATGACCAGGAGGAGGCTTTCGCCATCGCCGACGAGGTTGTGCTGCTCAATGCCGGCCGTGTGGTCCAGAGCGGCACACCCCTTGAACTCTACAGCAACCCACGCACCGGCTTCGCCGCCCGTTTTCTCGGGCTGACCAACACCTTCCCCGGCCGGGTGGAGGTGGTAGGGGGCAGCGCCCGGGTCGAAACGCCGTTCGGGACTTTCCCCACGCAGAGCCCGCTGCGCGGCCAGGTGACGGTGCTGCTGCGCGGCGATCAACTTGAACTCGGCCAGGCAGGGCCGCATGTGCTTCACGGACACTTGAGGGAGCACTCCTACCGCGGGCAAATCCAACGCTTGCTCATCCGCAGCGGTGAGCTCGACCTGGCTTGCATGCTGGCCGGGGATCAATCGGTGCCGGCGACCGGAGAGCAAGTTGAGCTTTCCTTCGACCCAGTCCGCGCGCTGCAGGTGCTGGCGTGAGCCGGGTGGTGACCATCCACAAGCGCGATGCAAACGGCGTGGAGACGTGGTCCTATCCCGGGCTGATCCTGGCGCGGGATGCACTGTCGGTGTGCATCGAGGCAGAATTTGACCGGGATTTCGCCGACGTGGGTTTGTTCACGCTCGAACGCGGCGATCGCTTCTCCGAGACTTACTATTTCGACCGCTGGTACAACGTGTTCACCATCATCGCCAGGGGCACGGGGCGCCTGAAGGGCTGGTACTGCAACATCGCCCGTCCCGCCTGGATGGATGGCGCCGACCTCTACGCCGATGATCTTGCGCTGGACCTGCTCCGCCATCCAGATGGCCGTATGCAGCTGCTCGATGCAGATGAGTTCTCAGCCCTGGCGATTTCCGATGAGGAAAGGCGGCGCTGCCGGCTGGCCCTGGACCGGCTGCGCTGGCAGATGTATTCGCGCGATGACCCGTTCCATCCCCCGGAAGAACTACGAACGTGATCGTTCGGCGTTCGCCCTGCGCCACAGCAACCAGACGATGTAGGAAGTAACCACGATCAGCAGCGAGGCGATGAGGACCGGGATCACGATCGAGAGGATCGAGAGGATCGTCGCCAGCACGTCTTCGGCAATGCTGACCGGGATGTTGCCCGCGCCCCCCGTTGTGGCCGTGACCGCCGGCCGGACCGCAGCCGATTTCGCCGCATGCACGCCGCCCGCCACGAGCAAACCGGCGATGACCGCCAACACTGGATGGATGTCCGTGATGACGTTCGCACTGGCGGCAAAGGCGATCGCACCTGCGGTGGGTCGGATGAAGGTCTGGATGGCGTCGTTCACATGGTTCACCGCCGGGATTTTATCCGCAAAGAACTCGACGATACTCAAAACGACCAGGATCGCAATGACCCACCAGCTGGTGAGCGCATCCCAAGGGGAGGCCAGCGCGATCCAATCCGTGAAGCGCCCCACGAGCGACATGATTAGCAAGGGGATGTAGGCGTTAAGCCCGGCGCTGGCGGCCAATCCGAAGGCGGCAAAGACTCCGCTCAGTGGGTCCATGTACTTCTCCTCATAGATGAAATCCGTCCCAGGTTCCAGTCGCCGCGAAGCGAATGAGATCGATGGCGCCAATCTGGACCAGCGCCAGGGCTAGCGCCGCAAAAAGCGGCAGAGCGAGTTCCGGCCAACGGCTGGCTGACGTCCTGCGCAGGAAAGGTATCGTAATTAATGCATAGGCGCTGGTCAAGAGCGCCAGCACCCCTGCGGCGCTGAGCAACGCCAGCGGATAGAGCACGAGCGGGTTTCCAACAAGGACGAGCGCAACGACAGCCGCCGCTATCAGGAGCAGCAGGCCAAGGTCTTTCCAGGAGGTAAGCGCCGGCTCGTCACGCCATTCGGACCAGGCCACCTGGTTGAAAGCGGGGCTGATGAGCGTCGCCAGGGCCAGGCCGATCCCGGTGCCGGTGACCAGGCGCAGCGTGTTACTGGGCGTGTACAGGTGCGGTGCGCCCGGGATCACGCTCAGGAACGAATTCAGTCCATCGAAAGCCCAGGCCAGGGCCAGCAGTGCGAAGAAAATGAGCATTGGGCGGGGAGGGTACCGGCCGGTGCGCGGGTGGCGGATTGCATAGAAAGCCAGGCCGAGCAGGGCACCAAGATACATGCCCGTGCAGCGTGCGCACAAGGGCAGCTGGCGCAGTCCGAGGTGGAAAGAGCGCAGGTCGATGCGGTGGCAGACAGCATAGCCGAGCGCATCGGCCTTCCCCAGTGCCCCGCCTGGTGTCAGCAGGAACCACAGCAGGATGACCCCGGCTGCCGCAGCAAAGACAACCCGCGCTCGCCTTGCAGGCGTACCGCCGGCCTGGGTCTCCTCGCTAATCGATGCCATGCGGCTATTATAAGCGGGAAGGTCATCCTCCTCATCGTTTTCTTGACGCTTCTCGGACGCGACGGTTATAATCCCGTCGCCTTCCTCGGTAGCTCAATCGGCAGAGCAACCGGCTGTTAACCGGTGGGTTGTAGGTTCGAGTCCTACCCGAGGAGCCTTTTCATGATTTGCGAGTGGGCATGTTTCGCAACGCACCCCTCGTCGATTTACCCATCAGCCTTCTCTAAAAGAATTCCCTTAACCCAAGGATGCTTCTACAATATTGAGGGTTTTTTCACATTCTCGTCCCGCCCGGTTTCCGCACAAGATGGGCAAGCTGTGAGGCTCACGATGGAGAAGCTGCTTGGGAAGATCGTACGTGTGATCTTGTTCTCGACCCTGGCCGGATGTGCCTCCCCAAGCACCCCGCTTCGCAACGCCACGCCGACCGCCACCGGCAGCATGCTTCAAATCACAGCGGACCAAGGAGCCGCGGGATCAGCTCCCACAGGAGATGGCCGAGCAGCAAGCTCGCCGGGCCCTGCCTCGCTCCCCTTTTCAGATCCGGGCCCGATGTTTGCTGGCAAACATACCTACACCATCAAGGACCACAACAGGAAGGGGCGGGAGATATTCCTGGCAATCTATTACCCGGCGATCGAACATTTCGATGCCGATGGAAGTCCCATCATCCAGGATGCCGAGGCGGACCGGAGCGGGGCGCCCTATCCGCTGATCCTGACCGGGAGAGATTCAGGCAGCTTCTTGTTTAAATCGCATCTCGCCACGTATGGTTTTGTGACAGTCATCGTACGCTCTCCAGGCTTTTCCTATACCGCTCCATGGAACAATGCGGTAATCGATGCACCGCTTGACTTCCTGTTTGCCTTGGATGTGCTCACCTCCGATCCCCCCGAGATCCTGGCAGGCATGCTCGATACCAACCGGGTCGGCGTGGCCGGCTACTCCTCGGATGGTTTCTTCTCCCTGGCCCTGAGCGGTGCCAGGATTAATCCTGCCTACTACTTTTCCCAGTGTGCGCAGGCTCCCAACATGGATCCGCCCATCAAGCCATTCTTGCTGGACTATTATTGCAACCTGTCGAAAAGATGGGATGAGTTTTCCACCCAGGTCAGCCCAGACATCTCGACTCTGTCGGAGGGGCTGTGGCAGCCGACAACGGATGAACGGATCCTGGCGGCCATGCCCATGGCGCCGGATTTAGCCTGGCTGTACGGGGAAGCTGGATTATCGGCGATCCATATCCCTTCTCTGATCGTTGCCGGGACTACCGATGACCTTGTCTCGTATAAGATGACCTCCTGCTACGTGTACGAGCATCTGGTAAACGTGGAAAGGTATTTAATTTCCTTCATCGGCAAGGGCCACATGATGGTGGAGAATGAAAAAGTGATCAGTCAGATCAATCATTTTGCGGTTGCGTTTTTTGGATATCACCTTCAGAAGCATACTGGGTACGCGGAATATTTTTCGGAGCCTTTTGTCTCCCAGGTAGATGGTTTAGCCTGGGGGATATACGACGCGGAGTGAATTTCGGGTTTACCCCAAACAGCGCGTTTACACCAAGGGTTCGACTCCTAGCATGATCATCTCTGATTGGGCGTGAGCTGCATCCACAATGTGAGATATTTCGGCGGGCCATGCGGCCCGCTGTTTGCTTACCCGGCTTGACCTCGCCTGCCTCCAGCCGCCTGGAAATGACCAGCAGGGGGCAGGCACCTGCCTCTTGACCTGTAGCTGAGTGCGGGTACAATATCTGATACATATATCATGTTATATCCTTCACGATACAGCAGGATCAAATAAGCACCAGGCGCATATGACGAGAAAAAAGTGGACCTTCATCACCAACCACGCCGCCGTGCTCTCCATGCTCGACCAGGAGGGCCGGCATACCGCCCGGGAAATCGCCGGCGCCCTCGACATCACCGAACGCACGGTGATGAGGATTATCAAGGAACTGGAAACCGAGGGTTACATCACCAAACGCAAGCAGGGGCGGGTAAACTTGTACACGCTCAACAAAGACCTCCCGCTCCGCCGGAACGACCAGCAGGCGGTGCACGTACGAAGACTACTCCAGTTGATTTCGGGTGAAGATCAATCGACTGGAAAACGCTAGGAGAGACCGAGTGAAATTAGCAAAACTGTATACCCTGATCGTCGCCCTCACCCTGGGCGTGATCGCCGGCGCATGTGGGCCCAGCTCAGCGGACACCACGCCCACCGTCCATCCCGACATGATCCGCACCGAGGCCGTCGCAACCTTTGGCGCCGAACTGACCCAGACTGCGCTGGCCATGCCGACGGAGACGCCCACACCCACCCAGACACCCACGCCCACCGCCACAGCAACCGCGGAGGCGTCGAGCACGCCAAACCTGCTCGCCACCTCGGCCAGCCTTCCGACCAGTTCGTGTTTCGGCATGGCCTTCGTCGCGGATGTGACCATCCCCGACAACACCAGCATGACCCCCGGGCAGGCTTTCACCAAGACCTGGCGTGTGCGCAACAATGGCACGTGTACCTGGGAGGTTGGCTTCAAACTCAACTTCATCGGCGGCAACGCGATGGGCGCTTCGAGCGTGGCCTTGACCAAGGCGGTCGCACCGGGCGCGGATACCGAAATCTCCGTCCCCATGACCGCGCCCAGCGCAAACGGCAGCGCACGTGGCAACTGGCGCATGTCGACCGCGACCGGGACCTACTTCGGGGATGAGATTTACGTCCTCATTGTTGTAGGCGGCAGCACGGCCACCTCAACAACTGCAGCCGCCAGCGCGACCCCGACCAGCACCTCCACCGCGACGACGGAAACACCCTAGATCGAACACCAGGAAGGTCAGATTCCAGCGGCGCCCTGCAAGTCAGGGCGCCGCATTTTATTCGGAGCCGGCTCATGCGTTGCAGTCTCCCGCGACAGCGGCCCCCCTGCGGGGAGATGCACCTCCGCATGCTTGCACTTTGCGAAACTCGCAGTAATATTGGCCTATTCGAGTGAGCATTGTCTATAATCAGGCGCGCATCACCCGTGATCCGAAGCTAACCAAGGAGTACTCCATGATGCAAAAAGGCGTGAATATGATTGGGATCAGCCTGGCTGCGGCCGCACTGCTCATCGGCGTCGTAGCCCTGGTTGAGGCGGGCAAAGTGCCCCAGCAGGTGCCGTTGGTAGCCGCTGGAGCACCGTCAGCCGCAGCCCCAGCCGCGCCTCCAGCCGCGCCAACCATCGAACCCGCCCGGCCGCTGGACATTCCAACCGTGATCCGCGACCCATCCGATGTTCCGCCGCCGATCACGCGCACGGAACCCACCACCGTCTCCATCACGCTCACAATCCACGAAGTTGTCTCGGAGTTGGCGGATGGCACGACCTATACCTTCTGGACCTTCGACAACACGGTCCCCGGTCCGATGCTGCGCGTGATGGAGGGTGATACGGTCGAGCTGACCCTGGTCAACCCACCCGAGAGCTCGATGGGACACAACATCGACCTGCACGCCGTGAACGGCCCTGGCGGCGGGGCTACCGTGACCAATGTTCAGCCCGGCGAAACGCAAGACGTTCAGCTTCAAGGCGCTCAACCCGGGTCTCGTATATCTACCACTGCGCGTTCCCGCCGCCGTGGATGCACATCGCCCAGGGGATGTACGGCGGCATCCTGGTCGAACCCGTCGGCGGGCTGCCGCCGGTCGACCGCGAGTTCTACGTCATCCAGGGTGAGTGGTACACGAGCGAGGCGTTCGGAACGGCTGGCCACCAGGCCTTTGATAACGCCAAGGCAAACGCCGAACTGCCCGAGTACTACACCTTCAACGGCCGGGTCAATGCCCTGACCGAGGTAAGCCCGCTTGAAGCCAGGGTGGGCGAGAAGGTGCGGGTCTACTTTGGTGTCGGTGGCCCCAACGTGGGCTCCAACTTCCACATCATCGGCGAAATCTTCGACAAGGTCTTCACCGGTGCACCGGAGACCTTTATCGCCAACGAGGAGACCTGGTATGTACCGCCCGGGTCCTTCGCGGCCTTTGAGTTCACCATCAATGTCCCCGGGACCTACTTGCTCGTTGATCACGCCCTCTTCCGCGCCGGTCGCGGCGCTGCGGGCGCGCTCATCGCCACCGGGCCGCATGATGACAGCATCTACTCCCCTCAGCCCTAAGCAGGGCGAACCGCAGCCCTCGCTCAGCTGAGCAGGATGCTCGGCAAGAAAAAAACCGGCGACTTGCGTCGCCGGTTTGCCTTTTGTATGGGCGGGTTTGATGGGGATGGGATCCCGGTCTATTTGGCCTTGACGGTGATCGTCTTCGGTTTGACCGCTTCTGCCTTGGGCAGGGTCAGGGTCAGGATGCCATCCTCGAATTCGGCCTTGGCCTTCTCCGAGTCGACCAGTGTCGGCAAGCGGAGCGAGCGGGCGTAACGGCTGTAGCGGATCTCGCGGTGATGGTAATTCCGCTCGTCATCCTGTTCCTCGATCTCGGACTTGGTCTCGCTGCGAATGGTGAGTACCATCGCGATCGACAGCTATGCTGATCTCATCTGCCTTTACGCACGGGGTTCCCGGCCAGAGCATCTCCTGTTCATCCTGCAGGGATTGGAGCGCAGTTGCCAGCCCTCTCACGCTCGGCTCGTAGCTAAAACTCCCGTCTGCCAAACGGGCTACACGAACCGTGAGCCGGTTTGAGACCACCAGCAGGCGGCCTTGCACCGCTCCTTGGCTTCTTGTCAAACACTCCGACCTGACCTTTAACTGCGGATGCGGATCCCACACCTGGCTCGTCTGCTGCTGGCCAGGCATCGCTCAGCTTTCAGCGCCAGGTTTCCACGAAGGCTGGTGCTTGAGGATTTTCTTCTCCAGCGCCTGGCGTTCGCGCGCATCCTTTGATTCCATGTACCGGCGCTTGTACTCCCGCACCTTCTTCACCCGGCGCTGCCTGCGATTGCGCTGTCGGTCACGAGATGTCAATGGCATAAAAGCCTCCTCCAGTTTGGCTACGTCTCGCCTCTAGTTATATCAGACGGCGAACGTAAGCGCAGCCAGGCCCATCGCCAGCAGCCAGCAATTGCGCGGATGGACTGCCAGGCTTTGGCCAGGCCAGGCTGCGGCCACATTCATGCTCCTTTGTCGGCCGGCATGGTATCCTGTGCCTGACCGACATCGACAGGGCAGTTCCACTCGAAGAGCCGTGCCTCGCAAGGCGGCATGAGCGAAGGATTGGCATGAAACCTGAGCAGCGCGCAACCGCAGAAGGCATCCTTTTCACAGACGAGTACCAGCTCACGATGGCCCAGCTCTATTTCCGCATGGGCATGCACGAGACGCCAGCCTTGTTCGAGCACTTTTTCCGCAGCTACCCATCCTACGGCTTCCACCAGGCCGGGTTCTGCGTTAATGCCGGACTGGCCTGGCTGCTGGACTGGATGGCCGAAGCGCATTTCAGACCCGAGGATCTGGCCTACCTGCGCGAGCAGCGTGGCGCGGGCGGCGAACCGGTCTTTGCGGAAGACTTCCTCGACTGGTTGGCTGCCTCGGGCAGCTTCGAGGGGATCAACCTTCACGCCATTCCTGAAGGCCGCGTGGTTCACCCTAATGTCCCGCTGACGGTCGTCGAGGGGCCGTTGGCGATGGCCCAGATCCTGGAAACACCGCTCCTCAACCATCTGAACTACCAATCGCTCGTCGCCACGAAGGCAGCCCGCATCCGCCAGGCGGGCCGCGGTCAGCTGCTGCTCGAGTTTGGCTTGCGGCGTGGTCAGGATAAGGGCGCCAACGCCGGGGCGCGGGCTGCGCTCATCGGCGGGGCTGATTTCAGCTCCAACGTCGGCCTCTCCCACGTGCTCGGCTTGCCCCCAAAAGGCACCCACGCCCACAGCATGGTCCAGGCTTTCCTGGCGCTGGGCGGCAGCGAAGAAGATGCCTTCCAGGCCTATGCCGATGTCTACCCGGATGACTGCCTGCTCCTGGTGGACACGATTGACACGCTCGAAAGCGGTATTCCCAACGCGATCAGGGTCTTCGAAAAATTGCGGAGGAAGGGACATGCCCCGGTCGGCATCCGCCTCGATTCGGGAGACCTGGCCCATCTCAGCATCCAGGCCGCCAAGCTGCTCGACGCGGCCGGCTTCCCGGAAACGCGCATCGTGCTTTCAAACCAGATCGACGAGCTCGTCCTATGGCAGATCATCAGCCAGATCCAGGATGAGGCCCCACTCTATGATGTGGACCCGGATCACCTGGTCCGGCGCCTGGTCTACGGGGTCGGCACGCGCCTGATTACTTCGCGCGGGCAGTCGGCGCTGGACGGCGTCTACAAGTTGGTCGCGATTTGCCAGGACGAGCGCTGGTCGCCGGCCATCAAGCTGTCGGAGTCGCTCGAAAAAATTCTCAACCCGGGCCACAAGTCTGTCTGGCGCATCTACGACCAGCGCGGCCGGGCCGCGGCCGACTTGTTGGCCCTGGCAGATGAGATCCCGCAGACGATGGACCCGCTTCGACTCCGCCATCCGGTAGAGTTTACGGCGCAGCGCAGGCTCAGCCAGTCCGACATCTCCCTAATCGAGCCGCTCCTGGTGCCCGTCCTCGAGCGGGGCAAGCTGGTCTACACCCTGCCCTCGCTCGAGGCGATGCGAGCCGCGCGCGAGCATGACCTGGAGCGCCTGGACCCGGGGGTAAGAAGAATCATGAACCCACACGTCTACCATGTATCTCTGACAGAAGCCCTTTGGGATCTCAAGCATTCACTCATTGGGGAAATGGGTGGAGCACAGTAAGGATGTGCTTCAAGTGCCCGGGCTTCCCCGGCGCGCTTATCGGATAGAATCCCCAAACCGCAAGGAGGTATTGCATGACCAAGCTCCACGATTTATTCAAACTCGGCCAATCCATCTGGATTGATCAAATCAGCCGTGAACTTTTCGCCTCCGGCGAACTCCAATCCCTGATCGACCAGGGACTGCGCGGCATGACCTCTAATCCGAGCATCTTTATGAAATCGATGACCGGGAGCGATGCCTATGACGAGGATCTCGCACGGCTCGCAGGTCAGGGCAAAGCGATCGAGGCGATCTATGAAGCGCTGGCCATTGCCGACATCCAGCAGGCTGCGGACATGCTGCGCCCGATCCATGACGACTCGCAAGGGGCGGATGGCTTTGTCAGCCTCGAAGCCAACCCCAACCTTGCCCACGACACACAGGGCACGTTAGCCGAGATCCGGCGGTTGAATGCCCTCGTCGACCGTCCCAACGTTATGTTCAAGATCCCCGCGACGAAAGCCGGGTTCCCAGCCATCGAGAAGCTCTTAACCGAGGGTTTGCCCATCAACATCACCCTCATGTTCTCACTCGAGCAGTACATGGCCGTTAGCGAAGCCTACCTGCGCGCACTGGAAGCCCGCCATGGAAGCCGGCCAAGCCCTGGATCGCATGGCCTCGGTGGCTTCCTTCTTTGTGAGCAGGATTGACAGCAAGCTTGATCCGCAGCTCGCAGAACTCGGGGCTCAATGACCTGCAGGGAATGATCGCCATTGCCAACGCCAAGCTGGCCTACGCCCAGTTCGAGCAGCAGTTTTCGGGTCCCCGCTGGCAGCGCCTGGCAGACCTCGGCGCCCGCCCACAGCGTGTGCTCTGGGCAAGCACCAGCACGAAGAACCCTGCCTACCCCGATACGCTTTACGTCGATAACCTGATCGGCCCGGAGACGGTTAACACCCTTCCTCCGGACACTATCGCCGCTGTCCTCGACCATGGCACCGTCGCCCGCACCGTGGACCGCAACCTGGACCTGGCCCGTGAGCAAATCGGACGGCTCCGCGGAAATTGGGATCGATCTCGATCGGGCGACCGACGAACTGCTCGAGCAAGGCGTGGCTAGCTTTAGTGGGGATTATGAGAAGCTGATCGCAAACCTGGCCGAAAAAACAAGCGAGCTTGCCGCGGGTTGAACCCTACTGCCCAGGGGTTCAGCCCGTTTGGAGGCTGGTTTCAGGGGTCCAGGCTCGCTCCTGCCGCCCTGGCTGACCGCCCTGATCGGCGCAGCTTGTCGTCAGAGTGCGGTTGAGCACGCTGGAGGAAACCTACGATCAGCATACTCCACGGGAACGGAATCCCGGCGCCATCCCTGCTCCTCATGCGTGAATCAAGCGAAAAGGACGATTTTTTCGCAATTTCCGGCCCTTCATTAAGAATTCATTAACCAAAACGTTGTACACTATAACTGGTGTGGACGGATTTTCGAGCCATCCCTGGAGCTGTTGAACCGCCGCTCGGCGGTCAACCCTGAACTGGGATCGGCGTTCCCATAAAGCCCTGCATCCCATGACTACAAACCACCTCCGAGGGTGGATGTGGGCAATTTCAAGATGGAAGGAATTGACACGCGGATGATGACTGAAATTACGGGTACTGGTTTGGTTGAAAAGGGTGCTGCGATGGAAGGCCTCTCTCCAGAGGAGCAGGCCGCGCTGCTGCAGTTAATCCGGCTCGGTGAGGACCAGGGTTTTGTGAGCCTGGACGATTTGATGAACGTACTTCCTGAACCCGAAGCCTCGATCGCCACCCTGGAGCGCTTCTACGACGGGCTGATCGCCGCCGGGATCGAATTCCTCGACGACGACCAGTTAACCGAGCGCAAGATGGAGCTGGGCATGGCTGCGGAAGCCCACGAATCCGAGGAAGAAGACACCGAACCGGCCGAGGCAAACGCCATCCACGCAATCGATTTGGGGGACACCGTCGGCCTCTACTTGAGCCAGGTCGGGCGAGTGCCCCTGCTGACGCGCGATGAGGAAGTCGAGCTCTCGAAACGGATCGAGCGCGGGCGCAAGATGAGCAGTGAACTTGCCCGGGGCGGCATGAACGCCAAACGCCGCGCCAGGGTGGAAGCATTGGTCGAGGACGGCGTGGCGGCACGCGAGCACCTGATCATGGCCAACTCACGCCTCGTCATTAGCGTGGCCAAGAAGTACATCGGGCGCGGCGTCCCGCTGCTCGATCTCATCCAGGAAGGACACGTCGGCCTGATGCGGGCGGTCAAGAAGTTCGACTACCGCCGCGGGCATAAGTTCTCTACGTACGCCACCTGGTGGATCCGGCAGGCTGTCACACGGCTCGTCGCCGATCATGGCCGGACCATCCGCATCCCCGTGCACATGGGCGACCGCATCAACCGCATGCTTCGCAGCCGCCACCAGCTGACGCAGGATCTCGGGCGTGACCCGGGGCGTGAAGAACTGGCTGCTCACCTGGACATCTCACCCGACGATGTGGACTACATGCTGCGTGTTGCCCAGCGTCCGCTATCCCTGGAAAAGCCCACCGAACAAGATGGGGATGCCGTCATCGGCGACTTCATCGAAGATGAGGAATCCCCCGCTCCGGAAGAGATTACCGTGCAGGAAATGCTCGAGGAGCGCGTTCATGAACTGCTGGAAACCCTGCCGCACCGCGAAGCGCTCGTCCTGCGCCTGCGCTACGGCCTGGAGAACGGCAAGGTGCACACGCTCAAGGAGATCGGCTCGAAAATGGGGATCACCCGAGAGCGGGTGCGGCAGATTGAAGCCCAGGCTCTGCGCCGGCTTCGGCACCCCGGGATGCGCCGCGAGCTCGTGGATTTCATGCAATCTTGAGGGACGCTAACCCCCATGTTCTGATCTGACAGGCGCCCGAGGGCGCCTGTTTCGCGCCAAGCTTGAGAGCCAATTTTGGAATATGGTATCCTTATAGGGTCGGTCAATCCCACAAGCCACACAGTGGCTTGGCGCTTGACCGGGGAATTTCAGAGTGCTGAGTGATGCCACCACGGAGTTAACCAGCTGATTCGGACGCTGATCAGCGTCTCTAAACAGGCTCTACCCTCCCGCATGGAGTCGGTGGCAAGCTCGTTGCCCTGCTCCATGCTTTTTCGTGGGGTAAAAGCTGCAGGCAAGATCATCAGGAGTAGGTGTCACGGCCTTCACGCCGCTGCACACCTTCACAGCTCGGCTAAACCCTGGATCACGATCCTTGAGCTGTAGGTCCTGAGCCATCGTTCCAAGCGCAACGAGCATGCCACGTCCAACTGACCAGCACTCCACAGACCGGAGCGTATTTCAATTCCTCGAGGAGCGAGACGCAATGGCAAAAAAGAGCAAGGGATCTGGCAACGGCGCCGCCAAGGAGAACTCGTTGACCCTGCAGAAGGGGGACTGGATCGTCCACACTGCACACGGCATCGGAGAAGTCGTCCGGGTCGAGAAGAAACTCATCGGTGGCAAGAAGACCTCCTGCTACAGGGTGCAGACCGATGACAGTGTGTACTGGATCCCGGTCGAGGCTGAGATTGGGGACCGGGTGCGGACGATTGCCTCTCCCCGAAAATTCAAACGGACGGTGCGCCTGCTCTCCGAACCCGGCGAAGAGATGGCGAAGTTGCACAAGGTCCGCCGGAAGCGCATCCGCGAACACTCGCTTGACGGTGATCTGAAGACGACCGCGCTCCTGATCCGGGACCTCTGGGCCCGGAAACAGGAGAAATCGCTCAACGATACAGAGATGAGGGCGCTTTCCAAGCTGACCGACCGTTTCGTGAAGGAGTGGTCGCTGGCGATGGAGATCACCGAGGAGGAGGCCACAAGACGGCTGAACGAGCTTGTCATGATGGCCTCCGAAAAAGAGGCACAGGAATAGTACGAACGAGAGCATCCTCGCCGACAAGGCGAAATCTAAAAAAGGAGGAATGAAGAGGCAGAATGGATCAAACAGGTATCGAGGTGAAAGACCAGGCAAGCATCCAGGCAGATCTCGAAATGGAGAAGCTCCTGGACGAATATGATTACGCACCACCAAGGCGTGGTGAGTTCCTCGAGGGGGAGATCATCCATATCGATGAAGATTCCATACTCGTCGATGTGGGCACGAAGCGCGATGCAGTTGTCCCCCGGAAGGACCTGAACCGGCTGACGGAAGAGGACCTGTCCAGCCTAACGACCGGCGATGTTCGCTCGGTGCGTGTGCTGCGTTCTCCGATCGGCAGTGGGGATTTGCTTGTTTCCCTGTCCAAGGGCCTGGCTCAAGAAGATTGGAAACGCGCCGAGGCCATGCTCGACAGCGGGGAGGAAGCTGACTTCGCCGTCGTCGGGCGCAACCGGGGCGGATTGCTTGTACGTTTTGGGTACCTGGAGGGATTTGTGCCTAACTCCCACCTTCCCGATGTCCGCTCACGGAGGGACGTCGAGGAGATCCAGGCCATCAAACGCGAGCAGGTTGGATCGGAGCTCTTATTGAAAGTCCTGGAAGTTGACCAGGATCGCAACCGCCTGATACTCTCCGGCCGGGCGGCAGAAAAAGCCCGCCGCCAGCAGCGGCTGCAGGATCTGGAACCCGGGCAGGTCATTACCGGCCGTATCGTCAACATCACAGACTTCGGTGCATTCGTGGCACTGGGCGGGATCGATGGCCTGGTTCACCGCTCCGAGCTCAGCTGGGATGACGTCAATCACCCCGAAGACGTCCTGAGCGTGGGTGATGAGATCGAGGTCAAGGTCAAGGATGTAGACCGTGAACGCGAGCGCGTCAGCCTGAGCAGGAAAGCGCTTCTCCCCAGCCCCTGGGATGACATTCACGCCATGTTCACGGAAGGTGAACTTGCCGAAGGCATGGTCAGCAACGTGGTTGATTTCGGGGCCTTCGTCGTGCTGTCGGATGGGATCGAAGGGCTCATCCACGCCAGCGAGATGGACATCATCGGCCCGGGCACGCCCCAGGATGTCGTGCAAACCAACGACACCGTGCTCGTGCGCATCCTGAATATCGAGCCCGATCGGCATCGCATTGCCCTGAGCTTGAAGCAGGTAAGTTACGACGAGCAGATGGAATGGATGGAACGAAAGCAATCTGAGACTCCCCTCGAGGATACTGCTGAGCAGGAGCCCATCCTGGAAGTCGAAGACGAGGATGCGCCAGAGATGGTTGAGGTGAACCTCGATCCGTCGAGCTGAGCGCTAGCACGCCTGGCCGAGGCGATCACTTAATCCCAAAGGGCGGAGTGATCCAAAGCGGGATGCATGACCAGAGCCGATCCGCATCACTCGGCTCAGATCCACCTCGAGCGCCAGGCGGTTGGTCTACACCACTGCCCCGCAAGTCCTCGGGCCGGCCGGCCACGATCACAAGTTGCCGGCTCAAGTGCGAGGATCTGCGGGGTCAAGCTGTTTCCTAACCTGTCGAAGCCGCTTGCCTTCGGCTCGAAGCCGCTGCCAGGCGGCTTCGACCGCTTCAACCTCGGTTGCCGTCTCAGGCAGTTCCCCGTAGCGAACCCGGTTGTAGGCCTCGGTCATGATCCGCGCCTCTCTGCGCGAGCGTGCGGGAACAGGGTTTCAAGCGTGGTCAGGAATTCGAGTGGGGTGAGCGTATCGCCACGCGGCGCGCCCAAGCCGGCGCACAACCCCATAAGCCGGGCGTAGAGCACCCGGATGCGCAGCGCCCCCAGGAGAGCCCGGGGTCAGCCTGACTTGCCGCAATGTCTCGGCGAGCACGATCAACCCCTGCTTGAATGCCCGCGCCACCCGGGCGCGCAGATCTCCGCCCTCCTGAGAGCCTCCCTCCTCTCGGATGGCAGCCTCACGCCGCCACGGCAGGCGCCAGCGCCGGCCAAACCAGACGAACAGGACGCCCAGGGTGGCGGCTGCCGCGCCTGCGATTAACCACGGCTTGAGAGGTCGCAGGTCGGGCAGCGACTCAAAGAAGCCTTGCATAAAACGGCTGAAGTCCACCAGCAGCTGGTTTAACAGCTGCACCAGACGGTTTAGCTCCCGCCCGATCCCCTGAATGACAGGTGACGAGTCTGCCTGGCCCTGGAACCAGGGCCAACTGATGAGCACGAGCAAGAGCAGCGGGCTTACAACAAGGAAACCGAGGATGAAAAGCACCCGCACGACCAGCAGGAACAGTCCAGCCGTCCAGCGGGCGATATCACCGGCGACGATATTTCCGAAGGATACCGAGAACCAGACGACAGCTGCCGTGGAGACGAGCATGCCGAGTATCCAACTCCTCGTGAACGAGACTGGCAGCCCGCCGCGCAATCGGCCGAGCGAAGCGGCCCTGGCCGCTGTGAGTGCCAGCAGCCCCGAAACTGCAAACCCGCCCAACCCCTGATAGGCTTGTGGAACCTTGAAGAATGCGTTGACGAGACCGAGCAGGATGAGCATCGCTGCGCCGAGCTGAAAGCTCCGTAGGGCTACCCTGGCATCGAGCCAGATGTGAGCAAGAGACACGCCCCTGAGCCAAATCAGGGCGGAGAGGATGGCCAGGATCAGGATGGCCGCGAGCGGGACCCGCCCTGCTAAATCACGGCCTGCAATCAGGTTTGATCCTGAAAGGGCGACCGGACCGATCAGTCCCTGGATGAACAGGAACGTCGCGAAGCCGTAGGAACCGAGGAGCACATACCTGCGGATCGAGGGCCGCAGCCTGACCAGGAACATCGAGCGGGCCAGGAAGTAGGCAGCAGCCATGTTCAGGATGAAGCCGAGATAGCTGCTGCCCTCCTGGCCCATTGGGTAACCCGGACGCAAGAACTCGAACCACAGCATGACCCAACTCATCTCGAGGCAGATCAGTGCCATGGCGCTCAACTCTCGCCATGGATTTAATTCAATCGAGTCCGGGTTGAGGTCGTGCCGGGGCAACTGCCCTGCCTCGGACTGGCCCTTCATATCAGCAGGCCTCTGGCTTCATGTTCATCAGGAGTCCGGCTCGCTGTCCGCCTGGGGACGCATCCGGATGACGTGCTGTATTCGATCCCATGCACCCTCGACCCGGTCAATATCTCCCCGGGTTTCCGGAAGTTCTCCGTAGCGGACGCCCTGGTACGCGTGGGTCAGAAGGTTCAGGTCTGCGGCTCCGCCTGGGTACACATTTGACATTCGCCGCAGGTATTCCAGCGGCGTCTCGGCTGCCGTACGCGCCTGGTCGCGCCGGGCAAGCGCACGCAGCATCCGGCTGTAAATCCAGCGAATCCGGGCCGCGGCAAGCCAGCGCCGGGCGGGCTGGAGCATCCCGTTCCCCGGCTGGCGAGCACCCCCCGGCCTGAGCAGGCTGCGGAGCGCCTCGAGCAAAGACTCGCCCCCCGCCGGCTCAATCTCCGGGGTCGAACGCCACTGGCGGGACCGCCCGCTTCGCCGCAGAAATACGGCGATGACGATGAGGATCAGAACCGCAACCAGCACACCGCCAGCGATCGTAAGGACGCGCCCCAGGTCCCCCGCCCAATCCGGCGGCTGCACCTCGCCTGCCATGACCGCGAGCTGTTCCTGGATCTGGTTGTCGAGTGTTATCTGGGGCGCTTCCGCCAGGCGCTCTGATCCCATCCCCAGTCGCATCAGCAGGGCATTCCAGGCAGCGACGACCAGGTAGGCCAGTGGCTCGAGGATGAAAAGGATCCCGCTTAACACGCCACGAGCAAGCCGCCCGAAGATGCCGGCCATCACGGCAGCCAGGGGTCCACCGACGATGAAAGCAATCACCCCGGCGACGGTGAGCAACCCGAGTGCAGATCCACCCACCCCGAAGACCCACGCCCTTGTCAGCGGGACGCCTCTCCCGCCGCGCACGTGCGCCTGGGCTGACAGTCGCGACCCACCCAGGGCCAGCAAGCTGCTGAATAGGAAAAGGAAGAATTCGGACACTGGAACCGGTGTTTTGAGCATCGAAGCAAGCGAGCCCAGCCCGATGAAGATGAGGATGCCGGCTGCGAAAGCACGCCGGACGATGAGCGGCCCGATCCAGCCCTGCCAGGCCTGGTCACCTCTTCGCCACAGGTACCCCACCGCAGCTGCAGTGACCAGGGCGCCGACTAAAGGCCCCTCTTGCGAAAACGAGCGCAGGATCCGGTCCGGGACCTGGAAGAGGCTTAGGCCTGCCTCTGAGAAGACAAGCCAGCGGAGCGCAAAGACAATCGAAAAAACGAGGATGGCCAACAGGATGGCCTGGGCAGCCTGTCGCTTTAGCTTCAAGCTCGACAGGCCGGCTGATGCGCCAAACGTGGCGAAGCTTACGCCGCCAAAAGTCAACCATACCGGCACGGTGCCCGGGTTGCCGCTGATCAGGGACCAGGCCGGGGTGACCCAGGCCAGGGACATGAGCAGCCAGGCGCAGACTGTCACCAACTGCCAGGCGTTGAACCGGTCCCCGAGCCCTGTCCGAGCCTTTTCCGGCGAAAGCAGCGCGTGGGTCATGGGCCCACAACCTGCCGAGCCGGGCTCGGTGCCACGGCAAGGTCGGGATGGTCTTCATCAAACGGCAGGTGCGATGCCGGGATGCCGGGGATCGGCGCAGGTGGTTGGGGTGAGATGACGAGCAGGCGGATGCCGCGCCCGCGCTGCTTCAAACGCAGCAGCGTGTCGCGCAGCTCAGGGGGAACGATTGCGGTCACGACGAGCAGGCTGGCGCCGTAGGGCACCTTCGACATCTCCTTGATCAGGAAGGATTCAAACGGCACCATGACCAGCGGGGTCACACCGGCCAGCGCGCCCAGCAAGCGGCCGAGCTGCCTGGGTGAACGTCCGGGGGGAATGTTGAACGGGCGATCGGAATGCGCCAGGCTGCTGTTTGAGATGAGCCCTACCTGGTAGCCCTCCCGAATGAAGTGGTCGACCAGCGTGGCCGAGACGCTGATCATTCGCTCGAGCAGCTCTGGATAGACCCCCTCCCAATGGCGTTGGGACGTGCTGGCGTTCATGCAGACGACTGCCAGGCGGGCGGCCGTCGGCTGGTACACCTTGACCTGGATCTCACCCGTGCGAGCAGTCGCCGGCCAATGGACGCGGCGGAAGCCGTCCTCCGGGCGGTAATCGCGCACACCCATCGGCTGGTTTGGATCCTCGAAAATCTTGCGCCGGGAGCGTGCATCGCCGAACGGATCGCGGGCCGGGAGCTTCAGGCTTTCAATCGGGAGCAGAGGGGGGAACACGGTCAGGTATTCGGCCCGGCCCAGTTCTGTGCTCCGCTCGTACATGCCAAAGATGTCTCCGGACTGCATGCGCACCGGGCCGACTGGATAGACCCCCCGCCGCCGGAAGCGCAGCGAGTAGGAGCGGCGCTTGGTCTCATACCAGCGCAAGTTGAAGACATTCGTCAGGAAGCCCTGGTCTGGGAGATGGGAAGGAGCGAGCTGGTCTTCTGCCTCCGGCCCGACCGCATGCGGCCAGGGATCCTCCAGGCGCAGCCACGAGAGTGGGAGGAGCTTGTCGTTTGTAACCTCGATCGTGAGCGGCACGTTCTCGCCGGGGAAGGCGCGTCGATAATAAGGCTTGCGAACGTACTTCACGGAGTCAAGGGAGTGGTCCCGCCACCAGGCCGTCAGGCCAATGATTACGGCCAGCGTACCGGAGAGGGTCGTGAGGAATTGAACGCGGAAGAGTGCCCCGACCAGGAAGATTGCCCCCAGCAGCGGCAACCAGCGATCCGGCGCCATCTCAATCTTCCACAGGCACAGGCACCGAATTCACGATGTCGGACACGAGTTCTTCCGGCCGGCGGCCACGCAACTGCGCTTGCGGCGAGATCATCAGTCGATGGGTCAGGATATACGGGGCGAGGAACTTGGCATCGTCGGGGAGCACATAATCTCGGCCCTGCAGTGCGGCCCAGGCCTGGGCCGCCTGGTACAGCGCGAGGGTCGCACGTGGGCTGGCGCCAAGTTCGATTTCGTTGTGATCACGCGTAGCTCGAGCCACCTTGACGATGTAATCTCGGATGCTCGCCTCCACCCGGACTTGCTTGCGCTGGTCCTGCAATTGGAGGATCTCCTCCGGGGAAGATACGGCTTCCAGGTCATCGAGCGGCTCAGCCGCGTGAAAACGATCCAGGATTTCAGCTTCCTCGGCTTCATCCGGATACCCAAGCTGCAGGCAGAGCATAAAGCGGTCAATCTGAGCTTCTGGGAGCGGAAAGGTGCCTTCCAGTTCGACCGGGTTCTGGGTGGCCATGACCAGGAATGGTTTGGGCTGCGGGCGGGTGACGCCGTCGACGGTGACCTGGCGCTCCTGCATCGCTTCCAGCAAGGCCGACTGGGTGCGCGGTGTTGCGCGGTTGATCTCGTCCGCCAGCAGGACCTGGCTCATGATCGGTCCTGGCCGGAATTCGAACTCCTGCTTCTTCTGGTTGAACCAATTCAGCCCGGTCACGTCGGAGGGGAGCAGGTCGGGCGTAAACTGGATTCGTTTAAAGCTGCAGCCCAACGACACTGCCAGGGCTCGCGCCAACGTCGTCTTCCCGATCCCGGGCACATCCTCGATCAGGATATGGCCGCCGCAGAGCACCGCGACCAGCGCCAGGTCGATCGGTTCATCCTTGCCGACAATCACCTGTTGGACGTTGAGTTCGAAGCCTGCGAGCGACGTCTGCGATCATGAGCACCTCGGGCTGGGCTGAAAAATGGACGGCCATAAACTATACCAGAGATGGTCATGAATCGTTCAGTTCACGGCGAGAAGTGAGACGCCCGATGATGATTTAAGGTTAGAGAAGTATTCGTCAGGAAGCGAAGCCAGGCCGGTGGAGTTTTTCTGCTGCTTCGACCGTCATGGGAATGGAGACCTGGATGCGCGTCCCGTGTCCACGTTGCGAGTCGATTTTGAGGATGCCATTCACAAGCTCGGCGCGCTCGTAGAGGTTGACCATCCCCAGGCTGCCGCGCTGCTCGTAATTCGATTGTACGCTTTCGACGTCAAACCCCACCCCATCGTCCTGGATTTCGAGGTTGAGCAGCGACCCGCGCCGCTTCAAGCGAACCCAGATATGCTTGGCCTGGGCGTGCTTGCGAGCGTTGCTGAGCGCTTCCTCCACGATGAAGAAGATGACCCCCTGCTTCCCCAGCTCCATGTCTTTGACGACATCATCCTTGGCCTCAATGATGACGTTCTGATCATGGTTCTCATGGAATTTTTCGGCCAGCTGGCGGAGCGCCGGGACAAGCCCTTCTGATTCGAGCACCAGCGGTCGGAGCGTGAAGAGCATCTGCCGGATTTCCTTGGTCGTCCTGCGGGCAAGCTCCTCGATTTTAAACAGCTCTTCAGCAGCCTTCTCGGGGTCGCGTTGCACCAGCCGGCGGGCGAAGTTTACCCGCATCGCGATCGCGCCAATCGACTGCGTCGGGCCGTCATGCAGGTCACGGGCAAGCTTGCGGCGGGCGTCTTCCTGGATTTCACCAATCCGTTCCTTCTCCTGCTCCAGATCACGGTAAAGCCGCGCGTTCTGGAGTGCGATCATCGCTTGGTGAGCGATGGCCTCCAGGACTTCGACCCGGTCCGGGGAGAAGAAGCTCCTCTCAGAGTGACCAAACACCAGCACGCCGTAGATTTCTAAACCCACGACGAGCGGAATGCAGAGCACAAGCGGCATGTTATGCCAGGCGACGAAACGCTTGAGTTCGGGATCGTTGCTCGGGTTCTGGCATACACCCGTCTTCAAGGTTGAGAGGGATTCACCGAGAACGCCGTGCTGCCCGGGCAGGGTCACACGCATGTCAGGCTGCGATAAGCCTCGCGCGGAGGCCACGTAGAGTTGGTCGTTCGCAAAGAGCAGCAGGGCGCTGACGCTGCGCGAGTCGTTGCTGCTGTCGAGTGCGCTGTTGGCCAGGTCGAGGGTCATATCCAGCACGCGCTCGTAGTTTAGCGTGGCGTTGAGGTTGGCGGTCATGACCAGCAGCGAACGCAGGCGCTGCACCTCGCGCTCGAGGACTGCCATCCGGTCATTTCCATTGCCGTCAGGGTATTTCGCCACTGGGAGGTTTCCCTCGCGTCCTCGTTTTGAACGATCCGTCAGCCAGGCAGCCACCGGGAGGATGGTTGCCAGGGAAAGAAGCTCTGGCGCGTGGAGCATGTGCAGGATCGAGCCAATCCATCCGGGTGCAATCAAATCGTCATCGTCTCTCGCATGCGGGCCTTGCATCCGGCGGACCTATTGTACCCGGGATGCCGGCGCTCATGATTGGATCCCTCACCTGCCATGAAGGTGGAAGGTAGGTGAGGATCAGGTCTATCCCTAGTATGCCTGAAGATGAGGGGCAGGACCCTTACAGTCGACCTACAATGGCACTCTCAAGGGATCGATCAGGCTGGCGTTTGATCGCCGGAGGCATTCGTGCGCCGCCCAATGGCGACCAGGGCAAGCAGCAGCACCACCAGGCTTACCACCTGGGCACTGCGCAGGGTGTTGTAAATGAGCTGGCTATCGCCGCGGAAGGCCTCCAGGAAAAGGCGTGCTGCGGCATGCAGGGCTATCAAACTCAAGAAAATCACGCCGCCAGGGGCAGGTCCTCGTCCCAGGCGGAGGATGATCCAGGTGATGACCCCGGCCGCCAGCGCCTCGTAGAACTGGGATGGGTGGCGGCGGGCGGACCAGAGATCAATTCCCCAGGGAACTTGGGTGGGCGCGCCATAGGCATCCCCGCTGGCGATGTGGGCGAGGGCGACGGCCACCATGAACACCGCCAGTCCGGGCGCGATCGCATCCAGCACGTTGAGCAGGGGCTGGCCGTTGCGCTGGATGAGGATCAGTGCAGCCAGGATGCCCACAATCAACCCTGCGGAGAGCGATAGCGTATTCAGGTTGAGTGAGAGCAGTGCGCCCGGGTCGGCCAGGTAGAGGTCCAGATATTCCAAGGCATACCCCAGCCGGGCTCCCAGGATGCCAACCACGAGACCGGTGAAAATGAGGTTCGTCAACGCATCGGGGTCGAGTTGCTTCCGGCGGGCTGTCCGTTCGATAACGAGGGTCGCAGCCCAGAGTCCCCCCAACAGCAGCAGCCCTGGAAACTGGATCGCCAGGGGTCCGATATTCAGGATGGGGATCACGATCCTCCCTCACCAAGCAGCGATTCGATGGTAGAGAGCAGGGTGACTTCGCTCAGCGGCCCGCCGACGACGACCTGGCGGATGATGCCCTCCCGGTCGACGAAGAAGGTCGTAGGCAACGCCCGCGATTGGTAGAGGCGTCCCACCTCGCCCGCCTTGTCCAGCAGGATGGGGAAGGTCAATCCATATTCGCCGACGAATGCCCTGGCCTTGGCCTCGCTGTCCTGCGCGGTCATATGCACGCCCAGGATGACCAAGTCCTCGTCAGCGTAGGATGTGGAGGCATTCTGCAAAGCAGGCATTTCTGCCCGGCAGGGCGGGCACCATGATGCCCACAGGTTGATGACGACCACTTTGCCCTGCAGGTCAGTGAGCGAGCGCGGCTCGCCATCCAGGTCTTCCAACGTGAAAGACGGCGCTGCGAAACCTGCCCTCGGGCTCGGTGCCACTGGCCCGCTGGCGGTCCCGGCCGGCACGCTCGAAACAATCGTCCAGGCTGTCCCAAGGCTGGCGACCACCAGGATCAACCCCAGCCAGCGTCGCCGATCCTTGCTCCAAAACATGAGTGTGTCCACCATGGTGAAATCTACCCGCCACCAGGGATGGGGCTGTAAGCTGGCGTACACAAGCTGGAAGCGCGAGGCTCAGGCCGTCTCAACGGGTGCGGCCTCCAGTCCGTGCTCCGTGAGCATGCCACCTTGCTGCATAAGCTCGACCGTGCTGCCGTCGGCGACGATCTTCCCGCCATCGATCACGATCATGCGGGGCAGGATTTGCCCCACCATGCGCATGTCATGCGTCGCAATCAGCATCGTCTGAGGTAGCGAATCGAGCAGCGCGATCAGCTCCCTTCGGGCACGCGGGTCGAGGCCAGCCGTGGGTTCATCAAGCACGAGGATCTCGGGCTGCATGGCCAGGACACATGCGATGGCGACCCGCTTCTTCTCACCGCTGCTCAAGTGGTGCGGGACACGTCCCTCGAATCCCTCCAGGCCAACGGCTTGCAGTGAACTGCTCACTCGAGCCTCGATCGTGTGACGTTCCAGACCCATATAGAGTGGACCATAAGCAACGTCATCAAACACCGATTGGGAGAAAAGCTGGTCGTCCGGATCCTGGAAAACGAGCCCGACGGCTGCACGGATTGAGCCCAGGTTTTCCTCTGTGATGGGCAGGCTGCGCACGCGCACCTCGCCCTCCCCCCGCAGGATACCATTCAGATGCAAAAGCAGCGTCGATTTACCTGAACCATTCGGTCCGACGAGGGCTACCTTCTCGCCCGGCGCGATGTACATGTTCACAGATTTCAGCGCAGGCGTGCCGTCCGGGTAGTGGTAGGAGAGATTGGTCACGTCTATCGTATGGTGCATGCCCTCACCCTATCCTGGAAACCAGGCCAGCCGCGGCCAGCACGCCGGCCACTCCGAGCAGCGCAGCCCAATCGCGCCTGCACATCTCGGGTGGCTCGAGCAGCTGCACCTCACCCCGGTAGCCGCGCGAAGCCATGGCGGCGTATACTCGCTCGCTCCGTTCGAGCGAGCGCAAGAAGAAGCTCCCTGCCATCATCCCTGCTGCCCGGCCGCGCCAGACGATGCCCGGTTTATGGCGCCCGGGCAGATCCGGGCTGCGGGCAGCGCGCGCCCGCAGCATCCGCAGCACCTCGTCGGCCATGACAAAGATGTAGCGGAGCATCGCCCCGGTCACCCCGACCAGCAAACGGGGCATGCCGAGAGCTTGCAGCCCCCACAATAGGTCTGCCGCCGCCGTGGTTGCGCTGAGGAGGACGCCCGCCTGGACCGCCAGCCAGGTCCGGGTAAGGATCGCTGCCACGCGCGCCAACCCTGTACTGGTCAGCTGCCAGCCTGTAACGGGCAAGGTCCAGACAGCAGGGCCCGGCGTGAAGAAGAGGAGCGGCAGGGCAGCCAGCACGAACGGCAGCGCGACGTACGAGCGGCGCACTGCATAGGCCCAGCCTAACCGCGCAATTCGCGCTGGTCAGGAGCAGGAAGATGAACAGCATCCCAAACGAGAGCCAGGCGCGATCGGGAAGCAAAACCGCCGTCAGGATGAGCAGGACGGCGGTCACAAGTTTGACGCGCGCATCCAGATCGTGGATCCAGCTCGGGCGGGGCCGGTATACGTCGATCAGGTCAAAATGCAAGTGGTCATCCCCGGCTTTCCAACCGGAGCATGCCCCGGCCGACGAGCCAGGAGATGCCAAACACGATCAATGTGCCGAGCATGACCGCCGCGATCGTCGTCAGGACAGGGTTCTGCAGCAGCGGCACGGTGTAATCGGGCAGGACTTCGTAGGGTGCGTCGAGCGCCAGCCCAAGAAACCCGCGCTGCCCGGCGATGAACTCGAGCCCATCCGGGTGGGATGAGGCCAGGGGTGAGAAGGCTGCTGTAACCAGCGCTGCGAGCAAACCAACCAGGACGAAGTTAGCCCCACGCTCTGGAACCTCCGCCTTGCGCAAAATCTCGGGGCGGCTTGCCTGCAGCAGCCCTACCGCACCGCTCGTGATTAGCCCCTCCCCGATGCCGATGAGGGCATGCACAGCGGTCATGGCCGGCAGTCCAAGCGCCAACGGAGAGGTGTTTGAGATGGCCAGTTCAATCGAGGTTGCCACTGCACCCACCTCCACCGAGGCCCATGCAGCGGCAAATGCCGCCGCCAGGCGCGCCCTGGGCGTGTCCCCAATCCCGCGCATGAGCAGGCGGTACGCGGCATAACCGGAGAAGGCCGTAAGCACGCCCATGTTGATGATGTTCCAGCCCAACGCGAGCAAGCCGCCATCCTGGAATAAAACCGCTTGCACGCCGATCACGGAGGTCATGATCAGCGTGGCTGCCCAGGGTCCAAGCACGATGGCCGCCAACGCCCCTCCCAACAGGTGGCCGGAGGTCCCCGCCGCCACCGGGAAGTTAATCGCCTGCGCGGCGAAGATAAAAGCCGCCAGCACGCCCATGACCGGGATTTGCCGCTCTCCAAGCTGCTGGCGGGTCTTGCGGATGGCAATGGCGATCATGCTGATGGCCAGGATCCAACCAATCAACGAAACGGCAGTCGTCAGGAAACCATCCGGGATGTGCAATGCCGCCGGTGAGGGATGCATCGGTTATGCCTCCATGGTGGTCGGGGCCGATGTCCGGCACCCGACACATAAGCCTTCGAGCGTGAGATGGTGAGGATCGATCTCGAAATCCGCTACATCCTGCAGGATGCGCCGGAGCGATTGCAGCTCTTCGCCCTCCACCTTCAGGACCTCACCACAGGAACGGCAAACCAGGTGGGCATGGGGTTGATCGGGGTCGCGCAGCGAGAATTGGAGCGGCTCGAGGCTGGTGGAGAAACTATCGATCAACCCGGCCTCCTGCAGCGATTCCACGGTGCGGTAGACCGTGGCCAGGTTCAGGCCAGGCAGGCGCGTGCGCGCATCCTGGTACACCTGCTGGGCCGAGAGATGCCCGCCCAGGTGGGAAATCGTCTCGAGGATGATCGCTCGCTGGGCCGTGACCCTGAACCCCTGCGCGCGCAGCGCTTGCGCCAATCGTTCGCCACAGGACATACGATATCCTTTGCAGTTGCAATCTTTTGCAAGAATAGCATGGTCCCTGATCCGGGTCAAGGACGGTGCTCACGCTGCCCGGGTGAAGAATGGCTTGGAGTTGCCCGGCTCTCGCGTGTGAGGTGCCTTCGTGACCCCTCGATTGCGCTCGGGGAGGCACAAACGAACATGCCTTCCCGAGGCGTCCCTTGCCGAGGGATCCCCGGGGCACCTCACGTGAAAAAAGGCACAAGGTCGCGGGTACGCGACAGGCGTGCCGGCGCGGCATCCTGGGGATTCCTCGGCCTCCGGCCTCGGAATGACAAGTCTCGGTTGTCATTGCGAGCGCAGCGAAGCAATCCCCCTGTTGGATCGGAAGCGAGGCGTATCCGCCTTGATCCTGGCTTTCCTGCGCGACGCCTCAGGGACCCCTCGACTGCGCTCGGGGAGGCACAAAAGAATATGTCTTCCCGAGGCGTCCTTTGCCGAGGGATCCCCGGGGCACCTCACGTGAAAAAAGGCACAAGGTCGCGGGTACGCGACAGGCGTGCCGGCGGTCCGCGGTTCGCCTCGCAGGACCATCTGGAACCTGCCCTAAGGCGATGAAATTCGTTACAATGCCAGCGGGAAACACAATTCAGCGCCGCGATGTCACCACAGGCAGCCCCGGCGCATCAAATGGCCAAAGGAGCATGAAATGGCGAAGGATTCACTAACGATCACCGACAACCGCAGTGGAGCCAGCTATGACCTCCCGGTTGAGAACGACACACTGCGGGCAATGGACTTGCGCCAGATAAAACTCAATCCGGATGATTTCGGCATGATGAGCTATGATCCGGCGTACAAGAACACTGCCTCCACCAAGAGCACGATCACCTACATCGATGGCGATAAGGGCATCCTGGAATACCGCGGCTATCCGATCGAGCAGCTTGCGGAGAAGGCTAGCTTCCTCGAGACGGCCTTCCTGATCCTGTTCGGCGAGCTGCCCACCCGCCCCGAACTTGACACCTGGGTGGACGACATCACGCACCACACTTTCCTGCACGAAAACGTCAAAGGCCTCATGCAAGCCTTCCGCTACGACGCCCATCCGATGGGGATGCTCATCTCCTCGGTTGCGGCCCTGTCGACCTTCTACCCGGAAGCACGCAACGTGGATGACGCCGAGATCCGCCTTTACCAGATCAAGCGCCTCATCGCCAAGGTCCCGACCATCGCCGCGTTCTCCTACCGCCACATCCGCGGCTTGCCCTACGTCTACCCTGACAACGACTTGAGCTACACCGGCAATTTCCTGAGCATGATGTTCAAGATGTCTGAGGCGAAGTTCGCACCGAACCCGGTGCTCGAACATGCCCTGGACGTGCTCTTCATCCTGCACGCCGACCACGAGCAGAACTGCAGCACGAGCACGATGCGCAACATCGGCTCAGCCAAATCCGATCCCTACAGCGCGTTGGCCGGGGCTGCCGCCGCACTTTTTGGCCCCCTGCACGGTGGGGCGAACGAAGCCGTCCTGCGCATGCTGCGCGAGATTGGCAGCCTGGAGCGGATCCCGGAGTACATCAAGCGGGTGAAAGAAGGCGAGTTCCGGCTGATGGGTTTCGGTCACCGGGTGTATAAGAACTATGACCCGCGCGCCCGCATCATCAAGGAGGTCGCCGACCAGGTCTTCGAAGTGACCGGTCGCAACCCGCTGCTCGACATCGCGCTCGAGCTCGAACGCATCGCCCTCGAGGACGAGTATTTCGTCAGCCGCAAGCTCTACCCCAACGTCGACTTCTACTCCGGCATTATCTACCAGGCCATGGGACTGCCGGTGGATCTTTACCCGGTGCTGTTCGCCATCGGCCGCACCGCCGGCTGGCTGGCGCAGTGGCAGGAGATGGTCACCGATCCGGAGCAAGCCATCGCCCGCCCGCGCCAGGTCTATCTCGGCCAGCGCGAGCGCGATTTCGTCCCGATCAACAAACGTTAATCCCTGCTCAACGCAGACCAGACCCGGGCATCCACCGCCCGGGTCTTTTTGTATCCAAATACAGCGGTATGCCAACCACTGAATTCGGGTAGGAATGGTGCGTATAAAGGAAGACTTACCGTTTGAATCTGTGACTTTCCCCACTATGGGTTTCCCCCTCCAGCAAGCATCATCAAGGAGAGTTCCGGACGTCGTGAAGTGGGAGTGTGTGCAGGTGCGGGATACCGGCCATGCCGAGATTCCCCTTTCAATTCTAGCGGCAACCCAGGGTCAGTGGGGGGAGCGTATCGCCGAGAACATCACTGCGAACGCCCCACCTGCTTGGATCGTCCATACCTGGGCTGCGCCGCGCGTCATCCCCCCCATCGTCGATTACCCGGAAGACTACCTGCCGGATGAGTTGCCCCAGGTGGAGATGATCCTCGCCCTGGGCGAGGTGGCGGGGTTCGCACAATTGATCCCTGATATCGCCAAGCTGGCCGGCGCACGCGCCGTCCTGGCGCCAATCGACCGCAATGAGGCACTGCCAGAGGGACTGGCCCGACAGCTTGCCGGCTGGCTCGAGGCGATGGACGTGGCCTATGCCTTCCCGAAACCATTCTGCTCGCTGACCGAGACCAGCTACAACCGCACGCCGCTCGTGGAGCCGCTCGAGGACGAGACGTTGCGGCGCTTTGCCCGCCACTTCGGCCGGCCGCAATTCAACGTCAAGGTCGAAGATGGACGGATCGCCGCAATCGAGGTCAAGCGCGACGCGGGCTGCGGCTGCGCAATACACGTCGCCCAGGGGCTGGTGGGGATCCCGGTCGATGATGCGCTCGAGGAAGCCGGCATGCTCCACCATCATTACCCATGCCTGGCGAGCATGAACAAGGATCGCCACTACCGCGACACGCTGATGCACGTGTCTGGAAACCTGCTGATCGACTCGCTGAAAGATGAGCTGCGCGAGCATCTCAACCTGCAGTACATCCGACCCTCCGGTCTCAGCGAATCCACGAAGGAGGATAAACGTTGATGGAAAAACTGGTTCTCACCATCCCTACCCTCTACGGCGATCATCACACGACCGCCGTCAAGGACATCCTGGCCGGGATCGCTGGCATCCAGGATTCGTACGTGAGCTCTGCCTTCCAACAGGTCTCGGTCAGCTTCGACCCGAAGGTGGTGCAGGCTGAGGCAATTCGAGAAACGCTCGCCGGCCAGGGCTACGGCGAGGGTGAGGCGCAGGCCGACCTCACCGAAGGGGCGAAGGCGTCTGCGACACGCCATACGGCCGCCTACTCCGGCACCGGTGACACGCTGTCCTTCTCCGAAGCCAAGGCACCATTTGAAGGGCGGCCGCTGTGGCCATGCCCAGGGTTGAGCGTCACCACGACCGCTGAAGAAGCGTAGGTACAGAGGAGATATCGACATGGCAGCTGAAACACGCAGGAAAAAAGGACGCACGCCGCAGGAAAAATCGATCGACCCCGCCGCGCAAGAGATCCTTATTTACGCTGAAGCAGCGGGCCTGGAGACCGCGTTCGAACGCGCAGACAACATGGCCCCCTGCCCGATCGGGGCAAACGGACAGTGCTGCAAGGTCTGCTATATGGGTCCGTGCCGCCTGGTCAAGGATGGCCAGGTGGGGGTCTGCGGGGCGACCGTCGACACGGTTTCTGCCCGCAACTTTGCCCGGGCAGTTGCCGCCGGTGCGGCCGCGCATTCTGACCACGGCCGTGACCTGGCTTTCACGCTGCGTGCGGTCGCGCTGGGCGAAGCCCAGGGGTACAAGATCCGCGATCCGTTCAAGCTTAAGAAGCTGGCAAAGGAGCTGGGGATCGAGGTCGAGGGGCGTGACGTTGGTGAGGTGGCGCTCGAAGTTGCGGAGACATGCCTGGCCATGTTCGGCCAGCAAACAGGCGAGGTCTTCATGATCGAGCGTGCGCCCGAGAAGCGCAAGGAACTATGGCGCAAGCTGGAGCTCGTGCCGCGCGGCATCGATCGCGAGATCGTCGACGTCCTCCACCGCACCCACATGGGTGACGACCAGGACCCGGATCACATCCTGCACCAGGCGATGCGGTCAGCGATGGGCGACGGCTGGGGTGGGTCGATGATCGCCACCGACCTATCCGACATTCTCTTCGGCACACCTAGCCCACTGCTCGGCCAGATGAACCTGGGCGTGCTGAAAGGCGACGAGGTCAACATCCTCGTGCACGGTCACGAACCGACCCTCTCGGAGATGATTTTGGCTGCGACCTCCGATCCGGAGCTCCTGGATTACGCCGAGAAGAAAGGCGCCAAGGGCATCACGCTCGCCGGGATCTGCTGCACCAGCAACGAGACGCTGATGCGCCAGGGCGTGCCCTCGGCCGGCAACTTCCTGCACCAGGAATTGGCCATCATGACCGGCGCGGTAGAGGCGATGGTCGTCGACGTGCAGTGCATCATGCAGGCGCTGCCCAACCTCGCCACGAAGTACCACACCGAGGTCATTACGACCTCGCCCAAGGTGAAGATCTCCGGCGCGACGCACATCGAGTTCGACGAGCACCATGCGCTCGACATCGCCAAGGAAATCGTCAAGCGCGCCATCGACAAGTACGCGGATCGAGGCGAGATCCGCATCCCGCAGTTCACCTCCGATGTCGTGCCCGGCTTCTCCCATGAGTACATCAACTACATGCTCGGCGGTTCCTACCGGGCTTCCTTTCGCCCGCTGAACGACGCCGTGATGTCGGGACGCATCCGGGGTGTCGTCGCCAACGTCGGCTGCAACAACCCGCGCAGCACGCAGGACGCCACCCACGATTACCTGGTGCGCGAACTGCTCAAGAATGACATCCTGCTGGTTGAGACCGGCTGCGGGGCGATCGCCAGCGGCAAGGCCGGCTACCTGCTGCCCGAGACGGCGCTCAAGATGGCCGGGCCCGGGCTGCGCGAGGTCTGTGAGGCGACCGGCATGCCGCCCGTCCTGCACATGGGCTCTTGTGTCGACAACACCCGCATCCTGACCGTCCTCTCCCAGGTCGTGAATGAAGGCGGGCTGGGGGAAGACATCAGCGATGTGCCCGCGGTCGGGATCGCACCCGAATGGATGAGCGAGAAAGCTTTGGCGATCGCCTCCTACTGCGCCGCTTCCGGAGCCTACGTGATCATGGGCATCAACAACCCGTTTTCAGGCAGCGAGGAAGTCACCCGCATCCTCAGCGAAGGCTGGGAGGAGAAGGTCGGCGGCAAGATTGAGTTCATCGTCGAAGCCGAGACGATGGTCGAAAGAATACTTGAGCACATCGATAAGAAGCGCGCTGCGCTCGGCCTGCCCGAGTACGATCCAACCCGGTTTGGCCGCAGCGGTGATGCACGCATGAGCGAGCTGCTGGAAATGGCGCCTGAAGCGCGGGCCGAAGCACTCTACGGCACGCCCGCCGGCGACTGAGACCCCGTCAGCCTACGACGTAAGGAGCTTGGGACATGTCACGATACATTGCAACCCGGGCGATTCGCGGCGCGAACGCCATCTTCCACGAAGCCGAGGTGATGCTGCAGCGGACGCTGGCCGATAAAAGCCCCGATACGCCGGTCGCCTTTCCAAATACCGCCTACTTCCTGCCCTTCATCCTGGGGATGACCGGCAAGGAGGTCAGCACGGTCGGCGACCTGGCGGGAGTACTGGAACAGGCCAAGACGCTGCTCCACCCGCTCCCGACGGAATCCCACTGGACACCCTACCTGGGCGAAACGCTCGACAGCGGCATGGCGACCCTCTTCGCTGAAGAGGTCATCATGGCCCTGCGTTTCGTCCACAACCTGCAGCCTGAACCCATGGCCGGGCTGCAGTTGGCCGGCGGCACAGCCTTCACCAGCCCCGACAATGGCAACGAGCCCACGCTCGACGGCCGCCTCAACGGTCCGATCGACGACATCCAGCTGCGTTCGTGGGGCATCCAGCTCGTCGACGGGCGCATGCCGGGCTTCGCCGCGATTGTCGGCTGCGCCAAGACGAACGAAGTGGCGGTCAAGATCGTGCGCGAGCTACAGCGGCGCAACATCCTGACCTTCCTGATCGGCAACGTCAACGGCCGCTCGATCATTCACCAGTTGATGGAAGAAGGCGTCGAGCTCGGTTACGACACCTACACGGTGCCCTTTGGGACGGATACGATATCCGCCATCTACCCGCTCGGCTTTGCGGTTCGATCGGCGCTCACGTTCGGCGGCATCAAGGGCGGCCAGGCGCGCGACATCCTGCTGTACAACAAGAACCGCGTCTTCGCGTTCGTCCTCGCGCTGGGCGAAGTCGATGATTTGAAATATGCCACCGCCGCCGGCGCCATCAACTTCGGCTTCCCGGTCATCGCCGATACGGTCATCCCCGAAATCCTCCCCACCGGTGTCACAACCTACGAGCACGTCATTTCCATGCCCTTCAACGAGATCGAAGGGGCAGACGACCTGGAACGCGCCGAACGGCTGGTCCAGAAGTGCATCGAGGTGCGTGGGGTCAAGGTCAAGGTGAGCGAGGTCCCCGTCCCGGTGCCGTACGGCTCCGCCTTCGAGGGCGAGGTCGTCCGCAAGGCCGACATGCGCGTCGAATTCGGCGGCAAGTACAGCCGGGCCTTCGAATACTTGATGATGGACAAGATGGATGAGGTCGAGGACGGCAAGATCGAGCTCATCGGCCCGGACTTCTCCGAGATCGAAGAGCAAGGCAATATGGACCTGGGCCTGGTAATCAAGGTCGCCGGGCGCAAGATGGAGAAGGATTTCGAACCCGTCCTTGAACGTCAAATCCACTACTTCATCAACGGCGCTTCAGGCATCCAGCACATCGGCCAGCGCGACATCACCTGGATCCGGCTGAGCAAGGCTGCCGTCGATAAAGGGTTCAATCTGCAGCACTTCGGCGAAATCCTGCATGCCCGCTTCCATGATGACTTTGGCAGCATCGTGGACAAGGTGGAAGTGCAGATTATCACCGATCCCGCAGAACACGAGAAATGGCTGGCCAACGCCCGCGCAGCGTATGAAGAGCGCAACGAGCGCATGGGGTCGATGAACGATGCCAGCGTGGATGAGTTTTACTCCTGCACGCTGTGCCAATCCTTCGCCCCTGATCACGTTTGCATCGTCAGCCCTGAGCGGCTTGGGTTATGTGGGGCTTACAACTGGTTGGACTGCAAGGCCTCCTTCCAGATCAACCCCACCGGCCCGAACCAGCCCATCAAGAAGGGGGAAAACACAGACGAGAGCAAGGGCTACTTCACCGGCGTGAATGAGTTCGCCTCCACCGCCTCGCACAGCGCCGTGACCGAAGTCTCCATGTACTCCATCATGGAAAACCCGATGACGGCTTGCGGCTGCTTCGAATGCATTGCCATGCTCATCCCTGAAGCGAACGGGATCATGATTGTCAGCCGGGAAGACACCAGCATGACCCCGGCCGGCATGACCTTCTCCACGCTGGCCGGCATGGCCGGCGGCGGCTTGCAGACGCCGGGCGTGATGGGGCACGGGAAGTTCTACATCCTCAGCCCAAAGTTCATCTCCGCCGACGGGGGCTTTAAACGGGTTGTCTGGATGTCTTCCATCTTGAAGTCGCAAATGGCTGAACAGTTGAAAACCGTCGCTGAACGAGAAGGCGACCCGGATTTGATCGACAAGATTGCCGATGAGACCATCTGCACCGACGTCGAAGGCCTGGTTGCCCACCTGGCAGAAAAAGGCCACCCGGCACTTGAAATGGCATCCATGTTCTAGGCAGATCAGGGCTCTCGCCCTCAGCGAGAGCCGGCTGGCTAACCTGGTTGAACGGAGGAATCCACCCTATGACAATCGAGATCCCCAAGGAAAAGTGGTCGGGGAACGTGCGCGAAGTTACACTCGGCGCCAGCAAGGACGACGGCGGCAGCCGCGAACGGACGCTGACGGTCGGCGGCGCGACCACGCTGCCCTACCTGTACTTCGAAGGCGTGATGCCGCATCCGACAGCCCTCGCCCTGGAAATTTACGACCGCAAACCCGACGACTGGTCCAAGCTCCTGCTTGATGCCTGGGGGGAGGCCGCGCAAGATCCGGCCGCCTGGGCAAAGGCGGCCGAAGAGGCTGGGGCGGATTTACTCTACCTTCGACTCAGCCTGACGACCGCCGACGGCAGTCCCAATACGGCGGAGAATGCGCGCGCCGTCGTTCGATCGGTGCTGGAAGCCAGCGGCCTGCCGCTGGCGGTGGCCGGCCCGGGTCAGGCCGAGATCGACAACGAGCTCATGGTCGCCGTGGCCGAAGAAGCGGTCGGCGAACGTCTCCTGCTCGGGATCTGTGAGGAAGGCAACTACCGCACGATCGTCGCCGCCGCGCTGGCACACAATCACCTCGTCCAGTCTCGCACACCGATGGATGTCAACCTCTCCAAGCAGCTCGTCATCTTGATCAACGACATGGGCTTGCCCCTGGAGAGGATCATCATGGATCCAACTACCGGCGCGCTGGGGTACGGGATCGAGTATGGCTATTCCGTCATGGAGCGACTGCGCCTTGCAGCGCTGCAAGGCGACAAGATGACCCAGCAGCCGATGCTGGTCACGCCCGGCGAAGAAGCGTGGAAGGTAAAGGAATCGAAGGTCGGTGAAGGCGTTCCTGAAGAATGGGGCGACTGGGAAAAACGCGCCCTTGAATGGGAGGCTGTAACCGCCACCGCGCTCGTTCATTCCGGAGCAGACATCATCGTGCTGCGGCATCCCGAAACCATCAAGCGCATCCGGGCGGTTGTGAACGCCCTGGCGAACGGCGCATAGCGTGCGGAGGTAATCGATGGCACTGTCTGGTCTTGAAATCTACAAAATGCTCCCGCAGACCAACTGCAAGGACTGCGGTTTCCCGACTTGCCTGGCGTTTGCGATGAAGCTCGCCGCCAAGCAGGCAGAATTGAAGGACTGCCCGCATGTGACCGCCGAGGCAGCCGAGAAGCTCGAAGCTGCCTCAGCGCCGCCAATCAGGCTGGTCGAAATCCAGGGCGGGAACGGAAAGCTGGCCGTTGGCAATGAAACGGTCCTCTTCCGGCACGAAAAAACCTTCTACCATAAGCCCGGCCTCTTCCTGCGGGTGGTAGATACGCTCGATCCGGCCGCGATCACGCAATCCGTTAAGACGGCCGATGCCTTCTCTGTCGATTATGTCGGCATCGATCTGCACCTGGATGGGTTTGCGGTTGAAGCAGCCTCCGGGGATGCCGCCAAGTTTGCAGCTGCCGTTGGAGCTGTGAGCGCCGCCAGCGACCGGTCCCTGATCCTGATCGCTTCGACGCCAGAGCTGGCGAAAGCCGGCCTCGAAGCCGCCAAGGGCCGCCCGCTGCTGTACGCGGCCACGGACGAGAACTGGCAGGCGATGGGGGAACTGGCCAAGAGCGCCGCTGTCCCACTCGCCGTCAGCGCGGCCGACGTGGATGGGCTGAATGACCTGACTGGAAAACTGCGAGAGCTTGGGTTGGAAGACCTGGTGCTCGACATGCGCAATACCGGTTACAAAGAGGATCTGCAGGCCTACACCACGCTCCGCAGGCTGGCGCTAAAAAAGAACCTGCGCTCACTGGGATACCCCATCATCAGCTTCCCGGGGTCCGTGGAAGGTGCGGACGAGACGCTCCTTGCGGCGCAGTACATCGCCAAGTACAGCGGGTTCATCGTCCTCGACAGCTTCGACCCTGCTACAGACTACGCCCTGCTCGTGCTGCGCGAGAACATCTACACCGATCCGCAGAAACCGATCCAGGTTCAACCCGGCATCTACGAGATCAACAACCCGGACCCAAGCGCCCCACTCTTCGTCACCACAAACTTCTCGATCACCTACTTCTCCGTCGCCAACGAGGTCGAAGGTTCGGGCTGGCCGGGATGGCTGCTCGTGGCGGATGCCGAGGGGATGAGCGTGCTCACCGCCTGGGCTGCCGGGAAGTTCGATGCGGAACGTATCGCCAAGGACGTCAAGAACTTCGGCGTCGAAGAGAAGCTCAATCACAAGAAGCTCATCTTGCCCGGTCACGTCTCGGTCCTTTCCGGCGAACTGGAAGAGGAACTTCCCGGGTGGGAGATCATGGTCGGGCCGCGCGAGGCGGTTGACATTGGATCGTATTTGAAATCAACCTGGTCCAAAGGGGGCTGACCCCGGGCAAGCCGGCAGAGTTTGCCAGGTACGAAGTTCTGGCCGGTATCGCACTTGTGACCACGTGAGCGCTCCCGGACGGAGCGCCTGATGGGAAGCCACGAATAAAGCCGCATCACGCTGGCAAGCTTCCCTCCCGCCGTCAGGGACGGTCACGACAGGACCAACGCCCTTTCAGGAAGGTAGGTACCGATGACCATTCGAGTTTCACGCCCCACGCGTGACCCCTACCTGGGGTACGACGCCCACCAGGTCGCACGCATGGCCCTCGCCTGCCTGCAGTGCGCCCCGCCCGCCCCCTGCACGCTTGCTTGCAGCCGGCAGACGGACATCCCGCGCGTCATGCGGCTGGCCGGCCAGGCGGCGTGCGAAGGGTTGGCGCTTTCGCGCTGGTACCTGGATGAGGAACGGCTGCAGGCGGCACAAGTCACCGATGCCATCTGCGATGCCTACAACTGACGTCACCCGTTAGCGCCGGCGGAAGATCCTGCTGGCCGGGAATGAAACGTGGCTTCACACCGCATTACCCTCCAACCCGGCGATCACACCCTCGAAGTCCCGACCGGGACGCTCGTATCCGAAGCGGCACAATCCGCCGGCCTGGAGATTTCCCAGCCGTGCGGTGGCCAGGGACGCTGCGGCCGCTGCGCCGTTCATGTTGAGGGGGGTATCCGGCGCCGCTCGACCATCCGCCTTTCCGCCGATGACCTGGCCTCCGGCTGGGCGCTTGCTTGCCAGGCCGTTGTTGAGGGCGAGGCCGTCATCACCATCCCGGAGCAGGAGCGGGTAGAACGCCGCCTGGTAACAGAACAGACCGCCCGCAAGATCGAGCTCCCCTTCGAGTACGAACCGCTTGCGGTCCAACCCCTGCTCGCCTTTCAAGTCAAGCTCGAACCGCCCACGCTCGAAGATTATCGCGATGACCTGACCCGGTTAAAGGATGCCCTGGCCGTTGCCGGCCAAAGCGATGTGCAGGTCCCGATCAGCATTCTGCGCCAGTTGGGGCAGGTGCTGCGCGAGGGCGGCTGGTCACCTTACGTCTTGCTGGAACGCAGCGGACCGCCTGAAACCATCCGCCTAATCCAGGTGAGCGCTGAGCCGATTGAGCCGATGGGGCTCGCACTGGACATCGGGACGACGACGGTCACCGCCTACCTGGTAGACCTGCAAACAGGGCAGGTGCGCGCCTCGGCTGCTGAATACAACGCCCAGATCGCACGCGGCGAGGATGTCATCTCGCGCATCATTTACGCCGGCAAGGGACAGGGTCTCGAAGAGCTCGGCAAGCTGGTGCGAGAAACGTTCGCGACGCTGCTCGAGCGGATCCAGCGGCGGACGGGCGTTGAGCCGGAGGCGATCCACAAGCTCACCATCTCGGGCAACACGACGATGATGCACCTCTTCCTCGGGATCCCGCCCGAGAATATCCGCCTCACCCCCTACATCCCGGCGGTTAACCAGCCCCCGCCCTACCTGGCGGCGGACCTGGGACTGCCCATCCACCCCCTGGCCTCGGTCGACTGCCTGCCCGGCGTGGCTTCGTACGTCGGAGCCGATATCAGTGCAGGCGTGCTGGCCTCCGGGCTTGCCTCGAGCGAAGTCCTGACCCTCTTCATCGACGTCGGAACCAATGGAGAGATCGTGCTCGGAACGCAAGACTGGATGCTGACCTGCGCCTGCTCGGCTGGTCCTGCTTTCGAAGGGGCCGGGGTGGTGGATGGCATGCGCGCGACGGAAGGTGCGATCGAAGAGCTGTGGGTTCATTCAACTACTTACGAGCCTACCTACCGCGTCATCGGGGGTGGCAAGCCACGCGGCTTATGCGGCTCGGGTCTCATATCGGCGTTGGCCGAGCTGTTTGTGACCGGCGTGATCGACCGCGCCGGCAGCGTCAAGCTCGACCTGGACACGCCCCGGGTGCGGATGGGCGAACATGGGCCTGAATACGTCCTCGCATGGGCGGATGAGACAGAGACCGGCCGCGACCTGGTCCTGACCAAGGTCGATGTCGACAACCTGATGCGGGCCAAAGCAGCGATCTACGCCGGCTACAGCGTCCTGGCCAACGGGGTTGGGGTCGACCTGGCCGATGTCCAGCAAGTGCTCGTGGGCGGCTCCTTTGGCAAGTACATCAACGTGGAGAACGCGATCAAGATCGGGCTGCTCCCTGATCTGCCCTGGGATCGCTTCCACTTCCTGGGAAACACGTCTGTGCTGGGGGCGTACATGGCGCTTGCTTCCAGCGAGGCCAGGAGCCAGGTGCGCAAGGCGGCGGAGAGCATGACCTACGTGGAGCTCTCGGCGGACAATTCGTTTTATGACGCTTTCACGGCTGCGCTGTTCCTGCCGCACACCGATATCGCACGCTTCCCGAGCGTGGCTGAAATTTGGGAGCGAGAGAATGATGGGGTTCAGGCAAAAGAACCGGCGCAGCCCCATTAATTCAATTTCAACGGTAGAGGAGTTGGTGACGATGACAAAGACGATTGCCCTGGCTGGTAAAGGCGGTACCGGAAAAACGACTGTAGCTGCGCTGCTGATCCAATCCTTGCTGCAGCGCGTCCCCGGGCCGCTCCTGGCGATAGACGCCGATCCGGCGACCAATCTGCACTTGGCGCTTGGCCTGGCCATGCCGACGACCGTCGGCGATGTGCGCGAGACCATGGCGGAAGAGGCCCAGAGCCAGCAGCTCGGGGTGACGATGACCCGGCACGATTACCTGACCCATGAACTCCAGCTGGCCCTGGAGGAAGGGGACAAGGTGGACCTGATCGCCATGGGGCGCCCGGAAGGCCAGGGCTGCTACTGCGCAGCCAACCATTTGCTGCGCACGATCCTGGACGATATGGGCCGGCACTATCCCTATGTCATCATCGATAACGAAGCCGGGATGGAGCACATCAGCCGCCGTACTACCCGAGACGTGGACCTGCTGCTCGTGGTCAGCGACCCGACGCTGCGAGGCTTGAAGGCTGCCGCCAGCATCCTGGAGATGTCACACGACATCGGGGTGAACGTCCACCAGCGCTGGCTAATCTTGAACCGCGTGCTCGGCGACCTCGTCCCCCCGCTGCAGCAGGCCGTGGATGAGCTGGAGGTCGATCGGAAGGCAATCGTCCCGGCCGATGCCCGTGTCAATGAACTTGATGCCCTTGGCGAGCCCCTGGTCAAGCTGAACGGTGATTCGCCAGCGCTGCGATCCATTCAGGAGCTAACCGACTCGATCCTGCGATCGCTATAGGGTGCGCCCTGAAACAGGGACACCGAGGAGAGGATCCATGTACAAGATTGGCGAAAACATCCACATCATCTCACCCCGCGTCAAGGAGGCGCTTGCCGAGCGGGACGGCGCGTTCTTCGTCGACCTGGCACGCAAGCAGCAGGCTGCCGGGGCGGACGCCATCGACCTCAACATCGGCCCGCGCAAGAAGGACGGACCGGAGGTCGTGGAGTGGTTGGTCGAGTGCATGCAGGAAGCCATCCCTGGCATGACAGTCTCTTTCGATACAACCAACCTGGCCGCGATCGAGGTTGGGCTGCAGCGCTGGGGATCAAACGCCATCATCAACAGCACCTCGGCCGAAGAAGAGCGTTTGGAAACGGTACCCCCTGTTGCGGCCAAATACGGGTCAAAGCTGATTGCATTGTGCATGGAAAAAAGCGGCATCCCCGTCAGCGCGGATGCACGTGTGGCCATCGCGATGGAGAAGCTGATCCCGCGCGCCATGGAAGTCGGGATGCCGATCGAAAACCTGCTGGTCGACCCGCTCATCCTGACCGTGTCCGGCTGCCAGGAGTATGTGCCCGAAGCGATCGAGACGGTACGCATGTTGAAGATGGTCGCCGACCCCCCGCCGATGACGGTGGTCGGGTTGTCGAACGTCTCGAACGCCGTGCCGCATGAGATGCGGCCCTTGTTGAACCGGGTCTACATGGTGATGCTCATGGCGGCCGGTTTGGACGCCGCCATCCTCGATCCGCTCGACACGGAGTTGATGGGGGTGATCAAAGCCGTCCAAACCCGGGATGAGAGCACCCCGGTCCATGCCCTGTACTTGAAGCTTTATGATGCCGTGGCTGGGATGGAATCCCTGCAGGAAGATCAGGTGGACATATCTGATCCAGCCCAGGCCGAAATATGGAAGACGGTTCAGGTGCTGTTGAACAAGGTCATTTACACCGATTCCTACCTGCAGTTCTGACGCCCAAGGGCCTCGAGAAAATCGAGGCCCTTTTTGGTCCGATTAGTACGGCATTGCTGCCGGACTGAAGGAGGTACTGCCCATGGCCGAAATGGCCCAACCGCTCAACGTGGAGGAGCTGCTGGCGAAAGCCAAGCAGCCCTCAGCGGACGCGATGGTGCTCCACCCGTTTTACAAGGGCAAGGTGGAAGATCGCGCTCAAATGCTGCGTCCGTGACTTCAACGACTTCGCCATCTGGTACACGCCCGGCGTCGCCGCACCCTGCCGGGCCATCGCCGAGGACCCCGAACTCGTCTATGAGCACACCCACAAGGCCAACACCGTGGCCGTGGTCTCGGACGGGACGCGGGTGCTCGGGTTGGGGGACATCGGCCCGAAGGCCGGCTTGCCCGTCATGGAAGGCAAAGCCCTGCTCTATAAGTACCTGGGCGGCGTCGACGCCTGGCCGATCATGCTGGACACGAAGGATCCCGAGCAAATCATCCAGACCGTGCTCATGATCCAGCCCGGTTTCGGCGGGGTGAACCTCGAGGATTTATCCCAGCCGAAGTGCTTCCGCGTGCTGGACACCCTGCGGGAACAAGCCGAAATCCCGGTCTGGCATGACGACCAGCAGGGCACGGCCACGGTTACGTTGGCCGGCTTGATCAACGCCCTTAAAATCGTCGGGAAGCCCATCGACCAGGTCGAGATCGCCTTCATCGGGTCGGGCGCCTCGAACGTTGCTTGCGCCCGCTTGATTTTCCAGAGCGGCGCCAACCCGGCGCTGGCGCGCATCGTGGACAGCAAGGGCATCCTGCACAAAGGACGCAAGGACCTTGAGCTGCGCAAGGCGGAGTACGTGGACAAGTGGAAGTTCTGCCAGATCACGAACGAGGAAGGTCGTGAGGGCGACATTGAAGATGCCATGCGCGGCGCGGATGTCGTCATCGCGCTTTCCAAACCCGGCCCGAACGTAATCCTGCCGGAATGGGTGCGGGGCATGGCCGATGATGCCATCGTCTTTGCCTGCGCCAACCCGGTTCCTGAAATCTGGCCGTGGGAGGCGGCCGAGGCCGGCGCCGCCGTGATCGCCACGGGCCGCTCGGACTTCCCCAACCAGGTCAACAACTCGCTCGGCTTTCCGGGCATCTTCCGCGGCACGCTCGATGTGCGCGCCTCCACCATCACCGACACGATGTGCATCGCCGCAGCCCATGCGTTGGCCGGCATGGCCGAAGAGAACGGTCTGCGGGCTGATTACATCCTTCCCAACATGGACGAATGGGAGGTGTTCCCACGCGAGGCAGCCGCGGTCGCCGCGAAGGCGGTCGAGGAAGGTCTGGCGCGCATCCCCATGACCTACGACGAAGAACTAAAGAATGCGGAGAAGATCATCCGCCGCTCGCGCGAGCTGACGACGAACATGATGCAGGAAGGCTTCATCGAGGTCTACGAGGCTTGATGCCTGGGGAAGGAGTGAGAAAAACATGTACGACATAATTATCCTCGGCGGCGGCCCGGCCGGGTTGACCGCGACGGTCTATGCCCTCAGGAAGCGCCTGAACGTCCTGCTCATCACGCGCGACCTGGGTGGCAAGACGAACTACCACTTGCAGCTGCCTTTCGTCGAGAAGCACCTCGTGATCACCGGTGCGGAAGTCGTCAGCCGGTTCGCCAACGAGATCGAGTATCTCGAATTCTCCCGCGTCTTCGACAAGGCCGAGAAGGTGCAGAAGACGAAAGACGGATTCAAAGTCGCAACGCGCGAAGGTGCCGAGTACGAAGCGAAGGCGCTCATCGTCGCCACAGGCGCCCTGGGACGGTTGCTGAAGATCCCGGGCGAGAAGGAATACATGATGCGCGGCCTGTGCTACAGCGCCGTATCCTATGCGCCGCTCTTCATCGAACGCAGCGTCGTCGTGATCGGCGACACGCAGCTCGCGCTGCGTTCCGCGGCTGAACTGGCCCACATCGCCCGCGAGGTGACGGTCGTTGCACCGACGCACGGCGAGCTCGACACCCCGCTCGGGCGCAACGTGCTCAAGGCGGACAACGTGAAGGTCATGGAAGGCTACCGTGTGGACGAAGTCAAGGGGGACGAGTACGCCCGCCGCATCCTGGTCAGCAAGAACGGGGACACCACCGAGTTGGAGGCGGATGCCTTCTTCGTCGAACTCGAGCTGGATCCGCAATCCGAGATCGTGGCCGGAATGGTGGCGCGGGACAACCGCAACCGCATCATGATCGACGGCCGCAACCGGACCTCAACCGAGGGTTTGTTCGCCGCTGGGGACGTGACGGACGTCATCGCCGAGCAGGTGCTGATCTCGGTCGGTGAGGGCGCGAAAGCGGCCCTCTCGGCATACGAGTACCTGCTCCAGCTCTGAGCGCACAAACTGCCTCAGTCAGTACCCCGAAGGGGCGCATAGCGCTGCGCCCCTTCGGTTGGAAGTCATACCGCTCGTGATCCCAACGTGAATTCGTGCATCATAGGGGCGGGGTAACCCCGCCCTACATCTTCCGGGTCGTCCCCACCCAATTTGTATATGCGTAATGGCACGGCGGCGCCGTGCCCCCACAGTTTCGAGACAGGCTAGAGGTCTGTGAGGCACATCGGGCCATTCTTAGAACCATCCATCTTGAGGTCGGGGAACCAAACCCTGACAGATTCCGGGGGCGACCGGGGGCGACCAGCCGGTCGCCCCTACATCGATCGGGTCTGCGTAGGGGCACAATACATCGTGCCCCTACAGTTTCGAGACAGGCAAGGGGGATGTAGGGCACATCGGGCCATTCTCAAAAGCATCCAACGTGAGGGTGGGGAACCAAACCCTGACAGATTTCGGGGCGTGCCGGGGGCGACCAGCCGGTCGCCCCTACCCGGTTCGCTTTGTGCAGGGGCGGGGTGACCCCGCCCCTACGGGATGAGGGCTGGCGCAGGGGTTAGGACTGAAACCTGGATCAAGCCCTCCCGAAAAGCGTCTTGAAGAACCTGCGCGGTGAGAAAGCTTCAGAGGAGAGCAAATCCTCAACACGAAACATGCGCGCCGCCGTCCTGATCGCCAGGATCGCCGTCAGCGCCAGCAAGCCGGCCGAAAGCGGCAGCTGCCAGGATGGGATCCCTCCAACCGTCAGCCGCATCACCATCCCGATCGGCGCAGTGAGCGGGAAAAGACTGATCAGCGTTGCCACGGTGCCATGCGGGGCATCGATGAGCAGGATCGAGGCGAAGTATCCGAGGAACAGCGGTGACGCCACGACCCAGGTCGCAGCCGAGATTTCCTTCAAGTTCGGGACCAGCGCACCTGCTCCTGCCATGAGCGAAGCGTAAAGCGCATAGCCCATGATGAAGTAGGCGATGGTCCAGAACACGACAGAAACTGGGATGGAAAAACCGGAGGGGATGTTCAGCACCGCTGCGCCAACACCGAGCGCCAGGTATCCGGAAACAACCCAAGCTGCGGCAGCCGCCAATGCCGCCAGGCCTAGGCCCACGATCTTCCCCACGAGCAGCTGTTGAGACGAGACCGAGACCAGCAGCACCTCCATGACCCGGTTCTGCTTCTCACTGCTTACGCTGCGCATCAAGATCCCGGCACCGTTCATCAGGATGACAAAATAGAGCACCGTCACGAAGAGCGGCAGCATGCGCAGGACCGGATTGGAATCGCAATACGGACCAGGACGGGTACAGTCCGCTTCACCAGCCTGCTCGGCGCTCAGGTCTTCAACCTGCACGACCCCCTTTCTGACCACGCGCTGTGCTTGCTCCAGGTCTCTGCCCAGCAAGTTGTATATAAGAGTCCAGCGCATGATCCAGTCCCGCGAGTCGGAGGAGAACAGCGAGTAATCATCCCGCACCACGCCCAACTCGCCGCTTTGCAGGTAGTCGGCCGGGATGAGGAAATAACCCCCGATCTCCCCCGCTTCGAGGGCCGCCTTTGCATCAGCCTCCTGCTCAAAGGCCAACAGTTGCTTGGGGTCGACGTCCTCAGGGAGAGCCACGATCAAGCCGCTGAGATCGACATACCCATCCACCCCCACATCCGCTTGTTCGCCAGGCTCCGAATCGAGTTGCTGCCCGGCTGAAACCGAGAGCCGATTGAATGCCGACAACCCGAGCATCGCCGCAATCGGGAGCAGCACGCCAAAAATCAGGAAGGACCGCCGCGAGAGGGTCGTGATCAGTTCGTGCTTGAGAACCAGTAGGATTTTTTGCATCAGGCTATCCTCCTGGCTTTGCTGTTAACTCGCCGTGGAAGCAGTTCCTTCAGCCGGATACGCTGACCATAGCGCAGCATGCCCAGCCGGAAAGCCCGCCCGGCGAACCAGATGGCCAGGGCGGCGAATACCGCTTGGACCAAGAAGCTCAGCAGGACCTGGTTCGTGGGGATCACTGCTACCAGGTTTCGAAGCCCGGTCGTCATGAGCGAGGTGAACGGCAGCATGGAAAGCACGACGGAAAAGGTCCCCTGGGGATGACCCCCGATGAGCGTGATGGCATAGATCGGCAGGAAGAAAATCAAGATGAAAAACCCGGACAGAGCCTGGCCTTCCTGCAGCTCGGCTACCGTCGAGCCCACCATCACCATCAGCGCGATGGCCGTCACGTAGTTCGGGAGCGCGACGAGCATCACGGCCGCCAGCCCTCCCCAATCGATCCCGGCCTCCCGAAACCAGCGCAAGTCGAACACCTCGCGACCGAGCACGAAAGCGCCAGCGCCGATTAAACCCCAGCACACCAGGAGCGTAAGGCTGATGCCGAAGATCCCCAGCAGCTTTCCACGCACCAATGTCCCCGGGGAAACGGAGGTGATGAGCACTTCCATCGTGCGTGATTCACGCTCACCAGCCACAGCCCCCATCGCGTAGCCGGCTGACATCATGAGCAGGAAGACGAACGCGGCGCTGACGATGAGCGGCAAGGCAACCGAGAAGGGCGGACCGCCGTCTGGATAGGACCGTCCGCCGTCAGGGGTGGTCACTGTCATATCTGTGCCGAAGATAATGCGCTCCACGATCGGAGTTGGGATTCCCTGCATGAGGTGAAACTGCAGGAAATCGAAGAAATTTGAGCGCGCGTTCTGCGAGATATCGTTAAGGAAAGTCAGTTTGAGTTCACCCGAAGTCAGGTAGTCCGCACCAAGGACGAAATACGCCTGGATTTGCTCCGCTTCAAGCGCAGCGCGTGCCTGTGCATCCGTTTCAAAACGGCGAATCTCGATGGCATCGTCTCCAACCACAGACCGGTAATCGCGCTCAGGATTGATGACGCCGGATTGATCGACGTAGCCAACCGGGACATCGCTGCTGCGAATCGAATCGGCGATGATCCCGGAGCCAATCGAAAACGCCAGGAACAGCGGCAGGCTGAGCAGCGTGAGCAAAAAACTGCGCTTGATGACGTTCGTCCGATACTCATGCTGGGCAATCAGGAGGATCTTTGACATCAGCGCACATCTCCCTGGACGACGCGGATGAAGATTTCATCCAACCCTGGGACAGCGAGCTCAAAATGCTCGACGGCGGCGTTTTTTGCGAGCAGCGCCCGGAGCAGTTCTCCCGGAGTCGCGCCCGGTTTGAGCGTGAGCTTGTAGGTTGCGTTGTGAGCTTCCACGGCGCTCACCATCTCAAGCTCAGGGAGCGGATCATGCGTCCGGACAAGAACTTCCTCCCCGGAGTACTTCTTTCGAATCGCCTCCAATTCACCGTAGATCAAGGTGGCGCCCTTATCGATGAGGACGATCCGGTCACACAGCTCCTCAACCTGATGCATTTGGTGGGTGGACATCAGTATGCTGGTGCCAGCCTGGCTGAGATCGCGCATCAATTCCTTCACCATCTGGGTGTTAATCGGGTCCAGCGCGGTGAAGGGTTCGTCGATGATGATGAGCTCTGGCTGGTGAATGATGGTGTTGATGATCTGTGCTTTTTGCTGCATGCCTTTGCTCAAGGTCTTGACCGGCTTCTTGCGGTGTTCGGCCAGGTCGAACCTGTCGAGCAGGCTGTCAAGCCGGCGGCTGGCCTCCGCCGCCGGGATGCCCTTCAACGTCGCCAGGTAAACCAGGCAGCGTCCCAGCGGCAAATCCTGGTATAGACCCCGTTCTTCGGGCATGTACCCGATGCGGTTGTTCTTGGATGGGTCCATTGGTCCGCCCAGGACTGCTACCGTCCCTGCATCGGGTTCGAATAAATCCAGGATGATGCGAATGGTGGTTGTTTTTCCAGCCCCATTGGGACCAAGCAAGCCCAGGATTTCCCCTTTGCGTACTTCGAAACTGACCTCGCGCACGGCCTGCGTGGTCCCAAACGACTTGGAAATCTGTTCAACCTGGATCACGTCCATGGTGTCCAACCCTTCCTTTCGAGTTGAAGGCTATTAGGCCACCGCTTGAATTTATCCTCGCCCGATTTGCCGCAGGTCTTCGAGCACAACCGGGGCATCCTCGAACGCACCCGGCAGCCGAGTTCGGCTTTCGTTGAGGTAGTCATGCATGACCCTTTCCCCGCGCTCGATCATCGTTTCCGTGAGGTGGAAATCAAAGAGCCCAAGGTAATCATAATCCGTCAGAGCGATATGATGCAGACGCTTGCCAAGCACTTCCCTCGCCTGCGTCAGCTCGGCTTGTGCCATATGGTTGAGCACGATATCCGCTTCATGCAATAGAATGGAGATGACCCCAGTCCACTCGCTTTTCAGCTCCAATGCGGTGAGATCGAGCGCATAGATTTCATCCGCACCACGCTCGATTGCAGCTTGGAGCGGGAGATTCGACAGGTATCCACCATCGATGTAGCGACGACCTTCAATCATCCACGGGGGAAAGAATGGATGGATCGAGGTGCTTGCCATGATGGCATCGATCAGGCTCATCTCCGGGTCATCCCCAAATACTTCCAGGCAACCCGTTTGAAGATCGACAGCGGTGATGTACAGCGGCAGGTCATGAAGATCACCAAAAGTGTGAGCACGGGGGAGTACATGGCGCCGTACAAACCGGTGGAACTGTTCGCTTGAAGCCAGGCTGTCCCTACCCAAGAGCATCCGCAGTGCGATGGTGATCAAGTTTGGATTGTAAATCCTGCGCCGTTCGACAGAGCGCCAGAAATCGAGCAAACGTTTGACGCCAGACTGGCATGGCTCGACAGCCAACGCCGTGGCATTCACCGCACCGACCGAAGAACCAACGACCAAATCGGGTTGGATCCCAGCCTCGACTAAGGCTTTGAGTGCGCCTGCCTGCAGCGCACCGCGGCTACCTCCCCCACTGAGCACAAAGGCAATCATGGTTCACCTCGAGTTGCTTGCCGGCCTGGATCTTCACTGCTCGGCCTAATAAGTTTGCCCTAAGAAGACATCACCAACCTGAGACTGTGCTGACAGCTAAGCAACTCGTGGTGGCAGCGACCATCCCTTTGCCCAGGCTGGGCTTTTTCTTCCGGCAATGGGCACGGGCTGTGCCAATTGCCGGTGGAAGGAGAAGCAGCCTCCCCTCGGTCGTGGATCGGCGGGGACCCGGATGAATGTGAAGGAGGGCCAGCATCAGCATCCCACAGCGCCTGGGGAGATCGCATCCCCCAGATTGGGGAAACCTGATTATTTCGACATATCGCGCGTATGATGTATACAGCCGAAACACCAATCTGGATCATGATCGCCAGGCCTGCGACGACTGATGGCGCTGCTCCCCTGGATTGAACCATGTCCCGGATGGCAAGAGTAGCTATGGCGGAACGCGCGTGGCGCTTTGCGCCCCTTGTGCGTGGACCCGTCTGCACTGGGGAGTCAATCGCACCGAGTCGACGATGACCGGGGAGCATATGGAACAACGAAAAATCGGAACCCTTACGATTCATCATGAGCCAGGCGAAGAAGAGATCGCCGGGTTGATCGCAGCGGTCATCGAGGAGACCAGCTGGATCCTGCGCGACCGCTGGTCGTTGACGATCCCTGAGGACTGCCACCTGGTCCTGATGACCTCCTGGCAGCAGTTCTTTACGAAGGCTGCGCCGCCCATGTACAAATTCGGGTTGGCCCTCAGCTTCCCCATCTGGGTGTGGAAGGTGAGGGCACTGTGGCCGATCGCCGGCGGATGGACCAACCGTTTCGGGCGGCGGGTTGCGATCGGGGTGAAACCACCAACCCTGCTGGCCCAGGCCGACCGACGTATCGGGGAACGCCTTTTCGTCCGGGTCGATGATCCGAACGAAAAGGTACGTCAGATTACCTGCCACGAGCTGACCCATGCCGCGACCGCTGCCGCAAATTGCCCATGTGGCTTAACGAGGGATTGGCTACCCGCGCTGTGGATCATCTCGCAGGCTACCAGACCATCCGGGCTGACACCCTCGACCTCTTCTCGCGCAGGATCAAAGGCGCCAAACCGTCGGGGTACCGCCAGCTGCGGGTGAAAGACCGTGATGCCGTCGTTTACGAATATGCAAGGGGATACTGGCTCGTACGCCTGCTGGACGAGCGATTCCCCGATGTGCTTGCGCGCTGCCTCGATTCGAGGTCGGATCGTGAACGCCTGGAGATGATGTCGGCGGCGCTCGGCCTTCCCCCCGGCGGGTTCTGGCCTAGCTTGAATCCGCTGCTTCTGGACACCTTCGTGCCGCTCCAAGAGGCCCTCAACCGGTAGCCTGCTTCCGCTCGCGAGCACGCCCCCCGTGCAGAATTCGTTGCGACACGATCATCTGATCCTGCCCAATTCATCACTTGGAGGACAGGGCGATAAGGGGTATAAAGCCACCATTGCCGTGTAAGGCGAACCGAATGAGGAGCTCGCATGAGTGAACCTTCCGCTGCCAGTCCAGCAAACCGCCGCCTGATTTCAACCTCGACTGTGGTCGTCATCCTCCTGATCCTCATCCTTGGTTTGGGCGTCGTAACGCGCATGCTCGATCTCGGTGCGCGTGTCATGAGTCATGACGAGATCAACCACGTCTACTGGGCCTGGATGTTCTCGGAAAACGGATCATACATCGCCGATCCGCTCTCCCATGGCCCGTTCCAGTTCCATGTCCTGGCCCTGAGCTACCTGCTCTTCGGCGATTCGGATTTCTCTGCCCGGCTGCCGGCCGCGATGGCCGGCATCGCTGCCCTCGGGATCATCTGGCTCTTCCGGCGCTGGTTGGGCAAGGCTGGGAGCCTGGCGGCAGCGGCGTTGGCTTTAATCAGCCCGTTCATGCTGTACTACTCCCGCTATGCGAGGAACGAAATGTTCGTCGTCGTGGAGGTGCTGCTCACGGCCTGGGTGGTGTTCCGCTACCTGGAGGACCGAAAAGCGGGTTGGCTTTATGCCTTAGCCGGCTTGCTCGCCCTGCACGCCGCGACCAAGGAGACATACTTCCTCTTCACCGCACCGCTTCTCATCTTTCTCGCCACATACCTGTGCCTAGATCTCTTCCGCATGGAACTGGGTGAAGGAGCGGATGAAGACCTACTTTGCGATCGGCTTGGGCCTGGCCGTCCTGGGTTTCGGATTGGCGTTGGCCAGCTTCCTGCGCGATCGCACGCAGGCCGGGGAAGCTGCGGTCCCGATGGCCTCGTCGCTGGTGTTCATCGGCGCGGCCTTCGGTTTGATCGGAGCGGTCATGCTGCTCATCGCCTTATCCGCAACTTCGGGGGCGAGCTGCGGACGCGTTTCCCAACCCTCGATCTCATTGTCGTCATTGCCACGCTTACGCTGCCGCAGCTGACGGCCCTCCCAGCCCAGGCGCTGGGCTGGGATCCCCTCGATTCCGCCGACCCGTTCAGCTATGGCCGCACGATCTCGCTGCTGCTCCTGCTGAGCGGCATTTCCATCGCACTCGGGGTCGCCTGGGGACGGCGCAAATGGCTGGTCAGCGCCGCCATCTTCTGCTTGATCTTCATCCCGCTTTATACGACCTTCTTCACCAACCCGTATGGCATCTTCACCGGCTTCGTACGCTCGCTCGGCTACTGGCTTGTCCAGCAAGGCGTGGAGCGTGGTTCGCAGCCCTGGTATTACTACCTGCTGCTGCAGATCCCGATGTACGAATACCTGGCAGCGCTCGGCGCGGCTGTGGCTGCCATGATCGTGGTCCTACGGCCACCATGGAGACGAGGGGTTATCGGTCGCTCACCCCGAATGACCGACGATGCCGAGTCCCCGGATGTACAGCGCTTGTTCGTCCTGTTCCTCATCTTCTGGGCGATTAGCGCGTTCTTCATCTACACCTACGCTGGCGAGCGCATGCCCTGGCTGACGGTTCACATCACGCTTCCGCTGATTCTGCTCAGCGGGTGGGCCTTCGATCAGCTGTTCGGAGGACGCAGGTTAGCGGAGCTCTGGAGTTGGCGGGCGGCGGGGGTGATCCTCCTGACCTTGCTCACCGCCTTCGGGATCGCCGCTGCCTTGAGCAACCTGTTTGGCTGGGGCGCGGCAGGCGATTCGGCTGCCAGGCGTTTTACCGGCGCCATCATCCCGGCCGGTATCGCTGCACTATGCACCTGGCTTGGCCTGCAGATGCTGCAGAGCGACTCGCGGCCGCGCGTGCTTCGGCTCGCTGCGCTCGGCGTCATCACGCTGCTGGCGATGCAAACCGCTCGTACCGCGCTGCGGGCCGCCTTCACCAACGCCGATAGCGCAAAGGAATTCCTGGTTTACGCTCACGCTGCACCAGGCCCGGCCATCGCGCTGGAGCAGATCGAGAATCTCTCCTACAACCTGACCGGCGGGATCGACCTGCCGGTCGCCTACGACAATTTCGCCGCGTACCCGTACTGGTGGTATCTGCGGGATTACCCCCAGGCCTATTCGTTTGGCGCCTCGCCAAGCCGGGAGCTGCTGCGCTATCCGATCGTTGTTGCCGGCGAATCGAATTACGCCCGGGTCGAAGCCTACCTCGGGGAGCGCTATCAATCTGTCGAGTATGAACGCTTGTGGTGGCCAATCGAGGATTACTCGGGTCTGACCTGGGAGCGGATCCGCGCCGCCATGGCCTCACCCGAGATGCGGCGGGCGCTCTGGGACCTGTGGTTCAATCGCGATTACAAGGCTTATGAACAGGTGACTGGGCGCGACCTCTCCCCGCGCGGCTGGTCCCCGGCCGAGCGAATGCAGGTCTACGTACGCGAGGATCTCGCTGCCAGCTATCCCGGTGGAACCTATGCAGGCGAGCTAACAGACAGCGCAACTTTCATCGATGCCTACGGTGATGGCACGCTCACCCTGCAGCCAAACCAGGTCATCGGTGGACCGGGCCAGGCTCCGGGAAGCTTCCAGGCCCCACGTCAGATCGCCTTCACATTGGATGGAGACCTGATCGTTGCCGATTCGGAGAACCACCGCATCGAGCAGTTTTCCCCTGACGGCACCCTGGTCCGTGCCTGGGGTGAATACGCCGATGTGGGCGTGGAAGCAGCCCCCGGCGGGACCTTTAACCAGCCCTGGGGCCTCGCCGCCGGGGCAAGCGGGATTTTCGTGGCCGATACATGGAACCACAGGGTTCAGCGCTTCGATGAGGATGGGACGTTCCAGGGCAGTTTTGGCGTCTTTGGCACCGACGGGGGTCCGACCAGCTTCTATGGTCCCCGATCACTTGCATTGGACGCTGAAGGCCGGGTCTTCGCCGTCGACACCGGGAACAAGCGCGTGCTGGTGTTCGACCCCCAGGGGACGCCGGTAGGCCAATTTGGCGGCGGGGGTCTCGAAAGTGGAAAGCTCGACGAGCCGGTTGGGATCGCCATCGGACCTGATGGCCTGATTTACATCGCCGATACCTGGAACCAGCGGGTGCAGGTGTTTCACGAACGCGGGACCGGTTTCTTCGAGGTCGAGCGCGAATGGCCGGTGGAGGCCTGGTACGGCCAATCGATCGAGAACAAGCCGTACATCGCCGTCGGACCGGATGGCCAGGTTTGCGTCAGCGATCCGGAGGGTGCGTGTGTCCTGTGCTTTGACTCGGAAGGGCAGTTCCTGAGGGGGATCGTGAGCCCGGCCATGGCGCGTCCAAGCGGTGTGGCCATCGACTCGACCTGCCAGCTCTGGGTGGCTGATGCCGAGACGGATCAGATCCTGGCCTTCGATCTCGGTGGCTGCCGGTGACGATGGGCTGGCCCCATCGCTTTGAGGCCTGAGATGCCGGCGCAGGCGAAGAACCGCGGCACAAGACGCCCTCGCCCGGAGGATGCCCAGCGCGTGCTGGATCTAATCCGGGTCTGCGACACGGCCGAGTTCGGCGAGCCCGACACCGACATGCAGGACCTGCTCTACGACTGGCACCAAGCAGACCTCGAGCAAGATGCCCTGCTCGTCGAAGACGCGGCCGGCGAAGTCATCGCCTATGGGGCCGTGATCCCTTACAGGGATGGCCTGCGCCTCGATCTCTACCTTCACCCCGATGGCCGCGCCGAGAACTTGAAAGCCGGTTTACTGGCCGACCTCGAAGCGCGCACCCAGGCTCGCATGGAGGAGGATCCCGGATTGCACACCGGCCAACTGGTGACCCACCTGGCCCACAGCAATGCAGGCGATCGTGATTTCTTTGAGCGCGCCGGTTACCGGCCCGTTCGGTACTACTTCCAGATGCGCCACCTGCAGGAAGACCCGCCCGGACCTGTTGCATGGCCGGAGGGCATACAGCCTGCGCACTTTTGAGCCGGGCGCTCGATGACCAGGCCGTTTATGACTTCGTCCAGGAGGCTTTTCGCAAGGCTGATCGCGACCAGCCTACATTCGAGGCGTGGCGAGAGTTCATGATGCGCCCGGGCAGTTTTCTGCCCGAGTTGTGGAAGCTTGCTTTTGCCGGCGATGAGCTCGTTGGAACCTGCCTTTCCTTCGACTACGAAGAAGAGGGTTGGGTTCGCCAGCTGGCCGTAGCCAGCGAGCTGCGCCGCCAGGGGCTCGGCTCGGCGCTCCTGCGCGATGCATTTCGCATGTTCTACGAGCGTGGACAACCGCGGGTGGCGCTGTCTGTCGACTCCAACAACCCGAACGCCATCCATTTCTACCAGCAATTGGGGATGACGCTCGTGCGGCAGTATGATGAATACATCAAGGAGTTGGAGGAGCTGGCGTGATCAAGCCGGGTTTCGGGTTCGATCAGCAGCGATCCGGGGAGGGTGGACGCATGATGAAGAACAGCCGCGCATACGGTAGGGTGATGCCGCTTGCGCTCACCGCCCTGGCCTTATGGGTGGCCGGGAGTGCGTGCATCATCACCATCCCGAAAAGAGATGCGGCTGCGACCAGCTCGCCAACGCCGGCCCGAACCGAAAATGGCGGCAGGCTCGAACGGATCCTCGCAGCCCAGGCGACCCAGGTCGCTGCGCTCCGCAGGGAAGTGCGCAGCCTGGAAGGACAGCTCCAGGCGCAGGCAACGATGCTGCATTACCTGGCAACGCGGGGACCGGCTATCCCCCCTGCTGGAGACCCGGTTATTTCGCCGACGCCGTATTTCCCATTGCGTGGCACGATTGAGATTGAAGGCGGCCGCTGCTGTGTTGGCGGGATTGCCGGCGAAACCACATCGGTCCAGGCAACCCTGCTCGCGGAAAGCCCGTTCGGCGAGATCAGCGGGATGCGAGTTCATGCGGGGGGGAGCCTGCTCGACCCAGCCATGTTCGAACAGGTAGCATGGCAGCCGTACGTCCAGGACATCTCGTTTGAGATTCCGATCTTCATCAACTGGGTTGGGTTTTACGTCCAGGTCCAGTTCCGCGATGCTTTCGGGAATCTATCACCAGTCTACTCCGACGACATATCTGTCGAAGGCATGCCGGCGCCGGAAACGTCAGCGCCCTAGGTGCCCTGAAGGTGCGCACAACCTGTAAAGTGTAGACGATTAACTAATCGCCACGCCGTCACAGCACGCCCGTAGACCACACGTTTTCAACGACGATTTGAAGCGCATCCTTGCCCCGGCTCCTCCCGCGATATCCCCAACTCTGTGGATGCTTTCTCCCCTACCTGCCGGCTAACATGCCGTTTATGCCCAAACAAGTTTACCCGGCCTGGATATCCTGATGAACTATGGGGATAGGGTTCTCCTCTGACAGGAACAACCGGGCCCAACCCTTCACGGAGGTCAACGATGGAAAAATACGAACTCGGGGCCGTAATTGCCTGCCTGGTCATTGCTTTGCTCGACTGGCTGCCTGATCAGGCTTGGACTTTCTTCCAGCTCAACTGGCGCAACGCCCGTGTTTTTCCGACGATTGCCCTGGCCCTGGTGGGAGGGATTATCCTGATCTCGCTCTATCATCGCCGCAAGAAAGCGTAGGAGGGGGAGATCGTGCAACCCTCGAGAGTCTGCTCCGGGGGCTGCACGATCAACAATGCAGTCTGTCAAGCAGCCTGGTTGGGCTTAAAGTCGGGTGAGGTTCAACGGGATCGAAGATATCTTCGATCCGTCGGTCAAAAAGCTTTGCGAGCTTGAAGGCCAGCGGTAGACTGGGATCATACTTGCCCGTTTCGAGAGCATTGATTGTCTGTCGGGAAACTCCTACCGCATCAGCCAGCTCTGCCTGTGACCAGCCGCGTTCCGCACGCAATATTTTCAGCCGGTTCTTCATCGATATTTCCAGAGTGTCCAGATTTTTCCGATCGCCCACCCCAGGATCATGACCATTGCAACGATAACCCAGTTGGGTTGTTCAAGGCCAATCGCCCCAAGAAAGCCTACGCTGACGACGACCACAGACGCCAGGCCGAAACCGATGGCGATCGCCTCTGTCTGGATGCGTCGCTGCAGCTCATCCAGGCTGGCAATCGCCAGCCCCACTGCATGCGCCAGCAGGAGAAAAGTGAGCCCGGGTCCAAGTGCTAACGCCCACCGAAGCTGGAGCTGGGTCACATCCTTTATCCAGGCGGCCACGCCAGTGCGGCCCCTAGAAAGAGGGCGACCGTTACCAGCACATGAACGGCCCGCCTTGGAGGATACTGCATCAACTGGTCACGCCGGTTAAAAGCTGCGCCGAGCGCCAGGCCAATCAACAATCCAAAACCCAGACCATCCAAGACATCGCCCTGGAGCAGCCCGATGACAAATCCCACGACAACACCAATCAACATGCCGCCCTCAAAATTCCAAGGTGCAGGATTCTTGTCCCGTTTTCTATCCAATCCAGGGTTCATGATTCCCTCCAATCGAATCCAAACTATACCAATTGTAAAGGTTACTTGTCATAATGTCAAGTATGCTTTACTATATTGACCGATCCCCCGACCCTGTTCCAGCCTGTTCTTATGGAGAACCCTAAGCAAGGTATGATTGCGAATGGAAGGCGAGGATGAACCAGGCGTGGATCTCCAAGTGATCACCAGCGATCGGGATATAGCATTACGTTTGAGTGGCGTCCTTGAACGCTTAGGGCATACGGTCCAGGCTGGCCCCATCACTGAAAATATCCGGCAGCAATTGCTCGATCAACCTCCCCAGGCGATCATCTTTGACGCCAATCGTGCCCCGGCGACAGCCAGGGATACCGGGATCTTCCTGCGGCTGCAGAAGGCGACGCGCGGCATTATCCTGGTCTACCTTGGGGGAAAGCCCGAACGGGTGCGTGAAATCAAGCAGCACCTGCCGGACGCCGTTTTTACCACCGAAGCAGACCTTGTCAACGACCTGGAACGAAGCCTGGCCAAGCCGCCCACGGATCCGACCATTCCCGGGTCCGTGTTTGCCGGATACAGTGGCCGCCCGCTCCCGGCCAAGCTGGGGATCAAACCCGGGATGCGGGTAGCTCTGATCGATGCGCCCCCAGGTCTGACCGACCTGCTCACCCCGCTTCCAGCGGCGGTGGACATTGTGGATGGAGGACGAGATCCCGATATCACGCTGTGGTTTGTGTCCAGCCGAAGCGGGTTATCCGCCAACCTCCACCCTGTGCTCAAGCGCAGCGGGAACGGGAAACTGTGGATCGCCTGGCCTAAGAAACCTCCGGGGTTTCAACGGATCTCACCCAGGCGGCGGTGACGAGAAAGCGGGTTGGACGCCGGCTGGGTGGATTTCAAGATTTGCGCAATCGATGCGACCTGGTCGGGGCTCTGTTTCACAAAACGCAAGGCGGGCTGAGCAAGCATGCGCTACCTGGACCTCGAGAGCTGGCCGCGCCGGGAAACCTTCGAGCTCTACCGGCGCTTCGATTATCCCCACTTCCAACTGACCGCTGCGGTGGATATCACCGCAGCATATGCGGCTCGCCAGGAGCAAGGGTTTTCACTCAACCTGTGCGTGGTGTACTTGCTCGCGCGAACGGCCAATGAAACCCAATCCTTTCGGTTGCGCATGCGCGGGGACCAGGTGGTTGAGCATGACACCGTCCACCCCTCCTTCACCGTCCTCCTTGAAGACGAGCGCCTGAGCTTCTGTACCGTACCCTACCAGGAGAACTTCATGCGTTTCCATGAAGCAGCCCAGGCTCGTACTCAGCACGTGCGCGAAAACCCGGTTTTGCAGGACCAACCCGGGCAGGATGATTTGCTGTTCATGACGAGCATCCCCTGGGTCTCCTTCACCGGCGTGATCCACCCGGTGCACATGCACCCGGCTGATTCTGTGCCGCGCTTGGCCTGGGGCCGTATGTACGAAGAACATGGACGGATGCGTCTTCCGCTCTCGGTGCAGGTCAACCACGCGCTGATGGATGGGCTGCATGTCGGGCGGTACTTCGAGCGAGTCCAGCGCCTCGCGGATGAGCCTGACCTTTACTTCGTCTGGGATTCATGAATCAAGCCGCCCTGGCCTCCGCAAGGCAGGACGCCAGCGAGCCTTCAGGACGTGGGACGGGGATCCCAAGCTGACGTACCGCCGTTCTACTCGGACACGGGAGATCAACCGATGAGCAGTATGACATTTCCTGATGACCCTGCACGGGTGCCCAGCGGGTTGGAAACCGAGTCCTTTATGATCAGGCCGCTGCGGGTGGACGACGTCGAGCTTGATTTCGACGCCGTGATGTCCAGCCGCAGCATGCTCCGTACCTGGAGCCAGAGCGATTGGCCGGCGGAGGACTTCACCCTGGCAGGGAACCTGGCCGATCTCGAACGGCACCAGCGTGAGCACGAGGCCGGGGTGGCGTACACCTATACCATCATGCAGCCGGGCGAAGACCGCTGCCTGGGATGCTTGTACATCCATCCGGTGCCAAGCGAGCTGCTGGCCAGCCTGCCTGCTCAAGATGACCGTAAATCCATCCCCCGATCGGCTGCCTACGCCCGCTTCTGGGTTCGCAGCTCCCTGCAGGGAAGCAGTATCGAACTTCAACTCCTGAAGGAACTCATCGCCTGGTTTGAGAAGGATTGGTCGCTGGAGGTCCTGTTTCTACGCGCCAGCCCGCAGGACTCCCACCAGCCGGCTTTATTTGACTCCGCCGGGTTTTCTGTGGCCTCCAGGCTTGTTATGGGTGAGCGTGGGGTTAACTGGCTTATCTATGCATGAAATCTCGTGCAAAGGCATCCGGCCTTTCCACGCCCTTCGCCCTCGTCCGGATAAGATTTACCTTTTTCTTTAATATTGCACGGCCTGATGTCATGATTTCGGACCACTACTGGCCGATTTAGGTGTACACTTGTGACCTGATCTCCCATCATGCTGACCGGCACAACATCGCCACCCAAGCTTGCAAAATCCACGATCCGGCAGCATCTTATTCGAGCACCCAATGACCTTGACCTCCACAGATTTTGGCTCGCCTTCTGCTGAGTTCCGCCTCGTGACGATCCTCTTTGCCGACGTCGTCGGCTCAACCGCGCTTACTGCCGAGTTCGAAGCCGAGACTGCCCGGCTGGTCTTCGGCCGCTGCCTGCGAGCCATGAGCCAGGTGATTGAAGAATATGGAGGTACGGTCGCCCGCTTGATGGGAGATGGGCTGTTGGCCTTCTTCGGAGCGCCAGTAGCCCACGAGGATGATCCAGAGCGAGCCTCCTATGCCGCGATCGAGATCCACCGTGCAATCACCGCCTATGGCAAGGAATTGGGCGTCCCGCTCCAGGTCCGGATCGGGATCAATACGGGCCAGGTTGTCATGGGGGAGGTTGGAGGCGAGTCTTTCTCGGAGTACACAGCCATGGGCCAGCCCGTTAACCTGGCAGCTCGGCTCCAGGCCAGCGCGGCACCCGGAACGACGCTGATCGGGGAGACGACCTACCGCTTGAACCAGCAGCAGTTCGAGTTCGAGAGCCTGGATCCCCTCTCGCTCAAAGGCTTCGACTCGCCAGTCAACGCCTACCAGCTCATCGAGCCAAGTGATCGGACTGGTGCCGGGCGGGGGATCCCGGGCTTGACCACGCCCTTAATTGGTCGCAAGCGTGAACTTGAAGCGCTTACAACGCTGGTTGAAGAGCTGCAAACCGGGCGAGGGGCCATCGCAGCCCTCGTCGGTGAACCCGGCATCGGTAAAAGCCGGCTCCTGGCGGATGTTCACGAAGCCAGCCAGGACCAGCCGGTGGTCTGGGCGGAAGGGCGTGCCGCCTCACATACGACCGACCAGCCTTTTAGCCTGATCCGCAGCCTGCTCTCTGAATTGATGGGCATAAATCCACACGATACACCGGCCATCATCGACTTGAAGATCGAACGCGAATTAACTCCACTGTTCGATCGAGATCTGGGTGATATCTGGCCCGCAATTGCGCTGCTGCTGGGTGCACCGCTGCCACCCGCCTACGCCGATCGGCTTGAGGGCCTGGAGCCCGATGCATTGAAACGGGGGATGACCAATGCATTTTGCCAGCTGGTGGAAGCCAAGGCCGCAAAGCAGGCGCTCGTCCTGGCGTTCGACGACCTGCACTGGGCGGATCCCAGCTCGATCGACCTGCTCCAAACGCTGCTGATCGCAACCGAGCGCGTCCCGCTCCTGATCGCACTGCTTTTCAGACCCGACCGCGAGTCACGCGTCTGGGATCTGAAAGCTTACGCAGAACGCGATTTTGGCCACCGATATCATGAGATAGCCCTGCAGTCGTTGAGCGAGGAAGAGAGCAGGGAGTTAATCGAAACGATTCTTTCAGACCGAAATCTCCCGCAAGATCTGCTGCAAATGCTGCGGGAGAAATCAGAAGGCAACCCATTCTTCCTCGAGGAACTCATCCAGGATTTGATGGAGACTGGCGCGCTGGTAAAGCAGGAAGATGGCTGGCTGCTTGCGCATCAAGCGCAAAAAGTCCGCATCCCCGAAACGCTCCAGGAAGTCATCCAGGCCCGTATCGACCGGCTGCAAGAGCAGGAGCGCACAACGCTCCAAACTGCGGCGGTCATCGGACGCCGCTTTGGGTACAGGCTGCTCGAATCGATCTCGCCCGAAAATGGCAATCTCTCCACTTGCCTGCTGAACCTGCAAAGGGCTGATTTCATCCGCGAACGCGCACGACTTCCCGAGCAGGTCTTCGACTTCAAACAAGCCATTGTCCAGGAAGTTGCCTACCATCAACTGCTCTCTGATCAGCGCACCCTGCTGCATGCGCAGGTCGCCACGACATTGTCATCCAGCTTCTCTGACCGGCTCGATGAGCATGCCGCAATCATCGCCCACCATTACGCGCTTGCTGGAAACCCGCAGCAAGCGGCTGCATTTCACACTCGGGCTGGTGACGAGGCCTTCCGGGTCAATGCCAATCAAGAGGCCGCAGGGCACTACCGGCGCGCGATCGATCTCGGGCTTGAAGCGGGGCTCCCGCTCTCGGAGCTGAGCCACGCCTACCTATCCTATGGGCGGGCGCTCGAACTGATCACCCAATACCAGCAAGCACTGGAGGTTTATCAAGAGCTCCAGCGCAGAGCCGAACAGGAACAGGACCAGAACTTGGCTCTCCTGGCCCGGATCGCCCAGACCACGCTCCGGGTCACCCCCACTCCGCTCTTTAACCCGGTAGACGGCCTTCAATCCGCCTTGGACGCGCTCGAGCTCGCTCGCGAACTGGATGACCCCGTAGCGCAAGCCAAGATCCTGTGGAACCTGTGCCTGATGGGTCGGTTCAACGGGCAAGACGCGGACGCGCTCGCCTACGGCGAGCAGTCCCTGGCCATCGCGCGCGAGCAGGGCCTAAAAGAACAGGAAGCATTTACGCTCACGGATATGTATTGGTCCCAACTCCTGGAGGAGAACCTCTCGACAGCTCGTACCACGATCGAGCAAGCCCATTCGATCTGGCAGGAATTGGGCAACCTGCCAATGATGGCCGACTGCCTCTCGGGAAGCGCATTTCTCCATTACCTCGATAGTGATTTCGAACAGGCCTTTAAATCCTCACAAGCAGCCTGGGACCTCAGTGAGAAAATCGACAACCTGTGGGGAAAATCCTACAGCAAGCTTTACATCGGGAATGTTTACTATGAGCTGGGCCAGGTCCAACAAGCGATCGAAGTCATGCGGAAATCCGTCGAGCTTGGGCAGCAATCAGGTTTTGTGGTCCCCAGGGCGGTTCTGCCGGCGATCATCGCCTTTATCCACGCCGAACTGGGCGCGTTCGATCAGGCGTTCGACCTGATCTCGAAGGCTGCACCCGAGAGGCTATCGGACCTCACGGGCCCGTTCATCCGCCAGATGGAAGCTGAGATTTATCTCCTTGCTGGTGAGCTTGAAGAAGGCCCAGGTCCGAATTGCGAGGCATCGGCAAAACCTCATATCATCGGCACCCTGGCGCTGCTTCTGCCGTTAGAGGTCACACAGGCGAGCTATGCCCTGGCGCGCAAGGATTATGCAAAAGCGCTTGAGCACCTGGATGGGCTCATTCCGATAACCATCCAACGCAAGATCTCTGTGCTGCTGCCGCGCATGTACCTGCTCCGGACGCTTGCGCTGGAGGGATTGGGACGTGAGGCGGAAGCAGTCGAACAACTGAACCAAGCTCTGGTTCTCACATCCAATACCGGTGCTCGCCGCCTGACATGGCAGCTGCTTGCGCTCCAGGCACAGTACGATGAGCGCTGCCGGCCGGCACGATCGAAGCCCATGCACGGTACGTGGAGGCAGGCCAGATCATCGAGTACATCGCGGAACATGCTGGCGATGAAACCTTGAGGGACGCCTTCCTGTCCCGAACGGATGTAACTGAGATCTTGAATGCCGCACGGTGATCAAGGTCTAACGCACAAACATTCAGTGGCGATGTCATCCGCGCTCGGATCCAGCGACGGCTTCTGCCTCGACCGACAACGGACCTCGTCCGGCTTGCCAACGCAACCCATCCTTCGAACCAAAGCTAACAATATACGATTGAACTTCTCCTGTATGGGCTTGGTATGAAGCTTAGAGATATAAACGGGGAAAGTGAGCCAGGAGAGCGTTCATGACGATTGGAAATGTCACCTTAGGAGAATTGCTGGAGCACTCGTTTGCATGATTCTGCTCGCATCATGCACCTCACAGGTTGAATTCGAACCAACCCAGATCGAAGCCACCCAGATCCCTGCTACGCCGACGGAGGAACCGCTCATGTTGACGGCCCCGGAGATCGACTTCCTCGAGAGCCTCGACGGCGGAGAGATTCCGTTCGACGCCCCTTACGGCGTGGCTGTCGGTCCGGATGACCGGCTCTTCATCCTGGATACGCAGAATCAACAGGTCCAGGTGCTCGGTCCTGACGGTTCTTTGCTCACACTCCTGGGTGAGCCCGGATCCGAGCTTGGCCAGTTCACGACGCTGGGGTTCGGCTCCTTGGCGCTCGATGGAGACGGAAACCTGTTTGTCGTCGATAATGGAAATCAGCGCGTGCAGAAGTTTGATGCACAAGGTCAGCCTGTGCTTGCATTCGGAGCACCCGGTGAAGGCGAGGGTCAATTCACACGGGCGATCGGGATCTCTGTCGATCTTGTCGGTCACGTGTATGTGACGGATGACTCACTCCCGTACGTACAGGTCTTCGACAATGCAGGCAGCTTTCTCTTCCGCTTTGGGGGTGAAGGCCGCGGGCCTGGCCAATTCCGGCACGCGACCGGGATCGCCCTAGACAGTGCGGGCAATATCTACGTCTCCGACTACACGATCAAACGCGTCCAGAAGTTCGACCACGACGGCACATACCTGCTGGAATGGGGCATCGGACAGGATAGCCCTTTCCCGGGCACCCCGGAGGGGTTGGCGGTGGACGACCAGGGGCGGGTGTATGTAACGGATTACGGCCTTGGCCGGGTCGAGATCTACACAGGGGAGGGTGTATACCTTGGTCGTTTTGGGACACAAGGCTCCGGCCCAGGCCAGTTCCAGGCGCCTGTGGCGATTGCGATGGGAGGGGACGGACGGATCTATGTAAGCGACCAGGCGAAGAACACCGTCGAGGTGTTTCAAATTCGTTAGGCTGCCAAGAGCTGTGAACCCTCCGCTGGGATTGGCCTGGAGAGCGATCGTTGTGCCACCCCAATGTCATTCCGAACCCGAAGGGTGAGGAATTCCCATAACTTCCGCCTTAATGCCCGCCCCTTCCCAGCACCCGGATTTCCGATGTGCAATATCAGGCTCCCCTCGATAGGGCTCCTTCCTGTCTGACAGAGCTCGGTCGAGAGGGTATCAAAAATAATGGGGTATCATAATCCTTGTCCACGCGTCGATGGTGCCAAGGATTCCATCGGCCCGAGGCAGGTTGAAGACCTTTCGGTCATGTGCAGGTAACTCCTAGGAGCAAAGGAGATCATCATGCAGCTTGGATCATTCTCAATCAGCCTGGCGGTGAAGGACATCGCCGCTTCCAAGGCGTTCTACCAGAAACTGGGTTTCGAGGTCTTCGGTGGGGAAGAAAGCCAGAATTGGCTGATCCTTAAGAACGGCATGCATGTCATCGGCCTGTTCCAGGGGATGTTTGAGAAGAACATACTCACCTTCAATCCCGGCTGGGATCAAGAGGCACAGCCCCTCGAGACCTTCGAGGATGTGCGCGAGCTCCAGCGGCGCCTCAAAGAGCAAGGCGTGGCGCTCACCAGTGAAGCGGACGAAGACACCACCGGGCCCGCCAGCTTCACCTTGCTGGATCCAGATGGGAACCCAATCCTGTTCGATCAGCATGTGTGATCCACACGCCGGGTCCGCTTGATCTAACACACGCCTTTCACGAGCCACGCCGGCCGCTGGCATGAATCGCGCGTTCCTGCCACAATTTAGGCTTACACCGCCTTCGGAATGAATGGATGGGCGAGCGGCTCCCGATCCATGTTCTGGAACGATACCTGCAGTTCAAGCCTCAGGAACTGCAGGATCTGCTGTTCGAGGCACGCAGCGTGATCTTCAAAGCAGCCCCGCAGGCTACCGAACACATCGCCTGGGGTGGGTTCCTCTATCATGACGCCGAAATCGGCGGACCGGTCAAGGGGGCCATCTGCGATCTTTCGATCGAGGGCGATCACCTGCATGTGGGCTTCATCCACGGCGCATTCCTGCCCGACCCCGAGAACCTGCTCCAGGGTGCCCGAAAATCAAAACGCAGCCTGACGATGGACTCGTTCGAGACCGCGCCCTGGCCGGCCTTCGAAGCGCTCGTGGCTGCCGCAGCGGCATACATCCAACGCTGGGGCTGACAACGGCAAAATTTCTCTATAGAATAAGTTTGACTCGCTACCGGGAGGGTTGATGGACCTCTCACCGAGCGCCGAGGCGCGGCTCCGCCGGATCTTTCGAGCCCTCAACCGCTTCATGCTGCTCATCTTTCGACTAGGCCTGGGCAATTTCGGCAACGGGAACCGGTACGCCGGCTGGATCATGGTCATCAAGCACCGTGGTCGACAAGAGCGGCCTCACCCGCTATGCCCCTGTAAACTACTTCGAAGAAGGTGATTTTGTTTACTGCACAGCCGGGTTTGGCCCGCGTACGCACTGGTACCGCAACATCCAGGCTGACCCGAGGGTGGAGCTCTGGCTTGCGGATAGCCGCTGGGCGGGAACCGCCGAAGACTTCAGCAGCGATCCCCGCAGCGTAGAGCTCCTGCGCAAGGTCCTCATCGCCGCAGGCTTTGCGGGACCATTGTTCGGCGCCAATCCCAGAAAGCTCAGCGATGGTGATCTGACCCGGATGCTGGAGAACTACCGCCTGGTCCGCATTCGCAAGGAACTGCCCCTTACAGGCCCAGGCGGACCAGGCGAGTTCGCCTGGATCTGGCCGCTGGCAACATTCATCCTGCTGGGCCTGCTCCTGCGGCGGCGTAGGAGCAGCCGGTGACGAACGTGGTGGATTGGCTGCGCTCAAAGGACATGGGTTTGGATGGATTGGCTGACGAGGCTGCCGCCTTCATCCTGGAAAACCCAGACCTGCTGGAAGACCTGCTTACAGGGATTGACGATCGGGTGCCGGCGGTCCGGGCCAGGACCGCAGACGCGCTGGAGAAGGTCGGACGTCAACGTCCCGATCTCCTACTCCCCTACCTTCCGAAGCTCGTGGATGTCGCCTATCGAGATGAAAAAGCCGCCGTGAAGATGCACCTGGCGATGATGTTTGGCCATCTCGCCGTCGAGGAAGGGCTGCGGGACGACCTGTGTCGGCACTTGCTGCATCTGCTTGAAGAACCGGGGGTTTTTACACGAGCGTGGGCGATCGCCTCCCTCTGCATCCTGGCCCGACTGCAGCCTACCTATCTGCCAGGTACCCTGGAGCGCATCGGCAAGCTGGGCACCGACCCGAGCATCGCCATCCGTACCCGGGTCCGGATGGCCGTCTCCCTGCTGACCGATCCTGCCGCGCCGTTCCCGCCGGGCTGGGTGAAAAGTCATCACCTCCTCCACCTTTGACGCCCAAGCCCCTGAAGGCTAAATACCTACTCTCTCCTGTGCTGACGAATGCCAAGCGTTCTGTGTCCAAGCGAAAAGTGCCACCACCATACGGTATTCGCATGTATGATGGATGCGGATATCCCGATCCTCTTTCAGCACCTGCCAGGTAGATCGGCCTGGAGCACTCCTATGAAGAGACTGCTGCTGAACAGCATCCCACCTGTGCTCTTCTTGCTGGCTTTTGCTGGCTGCACCCCCAAGTCGGCGCCGGATGCCGGCCAGCTTGAGACAACGGTCGCGGCAACGCTTCCGGCGGTTGAATCCCCCACGCCGCTCCAACCCACGGCGACCTCCCTGCCCCCCGCACCGGAAGTCACGCTGTGGATGTCTGATGGCGGCAGTGGGGACCGTGTCTGGGTCCTGGGGGATGGCCAGCCTTACGACGCGTCCTCCCTGTAAGCATTGGTTCCTTCTACGGGTATGCCCGGGCGACGAACCGCATCCTGATGGCCGCACACTGGGGTGACCACGGCGCCGGCCCCGGGAACGTGGCCGTCAGCGACCTCTCGATCCTCGACCTCGATTTCAGGCCAGGTCACGACCCTTCTGGACGACAACGTGGTCGAGGCCGCCTGGGCGCCAAACGGTCAGGACCTGGCCTACATCCTTGCCACGCCAACCACGTATGAACTCCATTGGCGGACACAAGATGGCTTTGATCGCATCCTTGCCACGGACGTGACCTTCACCTGGGGCATATCGCCGACCGGGGAGACCATCGCCTTCACGCGTGAAAGCGGGTATGAGCTGCCGATTGAGCCCGGTTTCTTCGCCGTTGATGTCGCCACAGCGTCGGAAACCCGGCTTTCCGACGTGGACAAGTCTGGCACGGGCAGCATCAGCGACCGTCCTTCCTGGTCCTTTGACGGCCAGCAAGTAATCCTCTCGCACTACGGCGGACCGGACGAGGCGCGGCTCGTGTGGGCCCGGGTGGATGGCAGCGAGGTGCATGACCTCGGGGTTGAAGCCGACAGCGGCGAAGTCTGGGCGGAGGTCTTCATCCCCTTCCTGATCTGGGATCCGGATGGCGGGCACCTGTATGCCCTTCCTTCGGTGTATGAGGGTGAGGGAGGGATGGGCGGACTGCCTCCGCTCGTGCGCTACACCCTCGATCGAAGTACGTGGACGCTGACCGATGGGGACCAGGTCGGGGAGGCGATTTTCGTGATCGATTGGGCTGTGCCTGGGTACTCATTGTGGATCCGGGACGCCCAGGGTGTTATCCAGGAGTTCGTGCTCCATTGATGCTTGACCCGCACCTGGAGTGTCGCAAGTGGCAGGTCCATGAGAAAAGGCTGGGGTGATGCCTGAACACACACATGGTTGGCTGGATCCGCAGTATCAGGCCGTGTTCTGGAAATGGAACTTCAGTCCACTCTGGGTCTAATCGCCTACGCCGCTATTCTCTTCACCGCAGCCGGCCGGTTGGATTGGCTGTGGGGCTGGGTATGGCTTGCGGTGCTCCTTATGTACATGACTGCGCATCCCATCCTACTGGCCCGGCGTGACCCGGCCTTGCTTGCCGAGCGCAGCCAGGGCCTGCGCGGCCCCGGCGTCAAAGGTTGGGACCGCTGGTTGGTCGGCGCCTCTGGCATCATGATGATCGCTCCCTGGATCGTGGCTGGTCTGGATCTGCGCCTGGGATGGACTGACGCGTTCCCGCTTGCCGCACACCTTGCTGGGCTCGTGCTCGCCGTTGCAGGATTCACAGTATTCCTGTGGGCCATGGCCTCCAACCCTTTCTTCTCCGAAGGCGTACGAATACAAACCGATCGAGGTCACTCGGTCGCCCGGACGGGGCCATACCGCTTCACACGCCATCCCGGGTATGCTGGCGCAATCCTGGCCGACCTTGCCGTACCTTTCCTGCTGGGATCGATCCCTGCCCTGATCCCGGCCCTGGTCTTCGCGGTGCTTTACATCCTTCGAACTGCGCTTGAAGACCGGACGTTGCTGCAGGAGCTTTCCGGGTACCATGAGTTTTCCCAGGAGATCCGCTTCCGGCTCATCCCTGGTTTATGGTGACATATTCGTAAGTCCCATGTACCTGCCTCATCTTCCGCACCGTGGAATCAGAGTGATGTGAGAATCGACTCAAGTTGCGGTTTGAAATGCTTGAAAAAAAATCCTACTCCAGGTTCTGATTGCGTTCACTTTGGATGGCTGGGACCAAAGACCCTGCGTAGTTCCAATCAATGTGTGCTATGAATGAAGCCATGCTCTCCGCCCGGGGTTGTAAAGCAGCAAATCAACCAGGTTACCCCATTAACACTGCGACGAGTCATCCATGGATCATGCCTGGTAGTGCCGGACGGGAAATGCCCGCATCCTGAACAACTTTTCGAATCAAACAGGTAGGAGATGGCTGGTGTGAAGGCTGGCTGGTACCGCTTCAAAGCGTGGATCGCTCTCCTGATCCAACCTCATTCTAAAGATCCCTTCCACGTAGGAAGAGAATACAATCTGAATATCACTCTGCTCGGCTTGCTAGCGCCCGGGCTGGTGTTCGGCATCGCGGCTCTATTACTCTTCATCCTCGGCATGGGACCACCCATGCCGGCTGGGGTCAGCCTTGGCCTGGTGCTTGTCTTTATTATCTCCTTTCGCCTTGGCCGGCTGGGCATGCTTCGAGTTGCGGGTGCTTTACCTTTGGCTGCACTCCTCATGGCTTGCTTCCTCGGCCTTTCGGCGCCTGAAGTAAGCCAGTTAGGCTTAACGGGCTTGGTAGTTCTCGTCACAATGGCAGGCTTCATATTCGGCATCAGGGGCGCATTGGCTTTCGCGCTGCTCAGTATCGCCACCTACCTGCTCGCCCCTGACTTTGGCCCGCCCTCAATTGCCGACTATAGCTTTACCCCTGCTGCACAATTCACCTACAACGTTCTCGGGCTGGGTTTAGGCCTGCTTGCGATCGTCGCCCTCAACTGGATCGCGATCCACCGGGCTGCGCAGGGAGCTGAACTGGAACAGCGGGCGGATCGTTTCGAACAGGAGCGCGACTTCGCTGAGAACCTGATCGAGACGGCGCACGCCCTGATCGTCGTGCTCGATCTCGATGGCCGTGTGCTCCGATTGAATCCCTTTACTGAACATCTGACCGGTTACAAGGCAGACGAAGTTGTTGGTCGTGACTGGTTCCAGCTCTTTCTTCCACGGCGCGAACAAGAACGCATTCATGCCGTCTTTGATGAAATTCTCGGGGCTTCAGAGATTCGGCGCGAGGTCAATTACATCCGCACCAAAAATGGCCGGGAGCTGCTCATTGAATGGCACTCCTCAACCCTGCTTGACAAGGATGGCGTTCCATCAGCTGTCCTGGCGATCGGGATCGACCTGACCGAACAAGAGCGCGCCCAAGACGCAGCCACCACACGTGAAGCCCGGATATCTGGGCTGTTCCGCATCTCACCCATGGGGATCGGCTTGCTCAAGGATCGTACTTTCCTGGTCGTCAACGACCAGTTCTGCGAGATGCTCGGGTACACACCCGACGAAATCATCGGTCAGAACACGCGCATGATTTACCCGGACGACCAAGAATATCAGCAAGCCGGTCTGAAGGTTTATGGGTCGGTCAAGGAAAGCAGGAGCGGGATCGCCGAGACGCGCATGCGCCGCAAGGATGGTGAAATCATCCACGTCCTCGAAGGCCTTGCGCCAGTGGATCCAAACCAACTTGAGGGGGAGATGATCTTCACTACCCAGGACATCACCCCGTTGAAGGTGGCAGAGGCTCGACTGCGACTCTCAGAATACTCAATCGACCAGGCCGGTGAAGCGATCCTGTGGATCGCATCGGATGGTCAGCTGGTGCGCGCCAACCCGGCGGCGTGCCATTTACTCAATTACCGGGAAGATGAACTGCTCGAGATGTCACATTTCCTCATCAGTGACGATTTGGATGAGAAAAACTGGAAGTCCCACTGGACCACTCTCGCCACTGAAGGGTCTCACGTTCAACGCACACGCTGGCAGCGCCGCGATGGCCGCTCGGTACCGGTAGAGGTTGCCTCCAGTTTCTTCACCTTTGAAGGTACCGACTATATCATGGCGTTCGCCCGGGATTTGACCGAGATCACGGAAACCGAGGAACGGGCGAAAGCCCAGGAACGCCTGGCGGCGATCGGCCAGCTTGCGGCCGGGATCGCCCACGATTTTAACAACATCATGGCAGGGATCATCCTCTATGCCCAGATGCTGCATCGGGAGGAAGGTCTTTCGGATGCAGGCCGAGGCCGGTTGGAGCGCATCCAGGACCAGGCACATCGCGGCTCAGATCTCATCTCGCAGATCCTCGACTTCAGCCGGCAGAGCCTGATGGAGCTCGAACCCACAGACATGGCTGCCTTCCTGGTCGACCTACGCGATCTCCTCCGGCGTACGCTCCCAGAAAGCATCGATCTCACCCTGGAGCTGGATGGAAACGCGTATGTTGTTAAGGCCGATCCAGGCCGAATGCAGCAGATTGTTATGAACCTTGCGATCAACGCCCGCGATGCGATGCCCAAAGGGGGAAGCCTTACCATCAGCTTGGATGGCATCCAGGTATCTCCCGACAAACCGGGTTTCAGGGACATGGCTTCTGGAGAATGGGTACGGCTCCAGGTGATCGATGAGGGTGTCGGCATTCCACCCGATTTAATCGATCGTATCTTCGAGCCCTTTTTCACAACGAAGGAATCCGGAAAAGGTACTGGCCTTGGGCTAGCCCAGGTATATGGGATCGTCAAGCAGCACCAGGGATACGTCGAGGTCAAAAGCGAACTGGGCCAGGGAACAACCTTCATCGTGTACCTGCCGCGCGGCGAGATGCAGGACCTGGAAAAACATGTTCAGCAGTCAGTCTCACTATTCGAAGCGGACCTGGGCGTGCTGCTCGTCGAAGACGACGATTCGGTCCGGGCCGCCATTTCAGACATGCTTGAGATGTTCGGCTGCACGGTAACCCAAGCGAAAACAGGCCAGGAAGCGCTCAATGTGCTCGCAACGGTGCGTGAGGGGATCGATCTCGTGCTCAGCGACATGGTGATGCCCACCATGGGCGGGCGCCAGCTTTTCGAAGCGGTGCGCACCGGTTACCCGGATGTCAATTTCATCCTCATGACCGGTTACCCACTCGGTCATGATACGGGTGAGTTGATCGACAAGCGCTATGCCGTGCTTTTGCGTAAACCGTTCACGGTGGAGGAGCTTAGTGAGGCCATCCGCACCGCGCGCCAGCGCGTCATGCGCCATAAACCGGATCGAGCTGCATCCTGAACCCGTCCGGGGGAACTTTACGAGGAGAGCACAACAGGACATCCCACGAGCACGAGCGACTCGCAAGAAAGCATCACGTTATTTTTGTTGTGCGCGTGGTGTCTATCCTCCTACATCAACGTTGATAGCACTCTGTAAGCTCCATCTCAGCCATGCCGGCATATACTTGGTTGAGTACCCATCACGGGGAAGCAGGAGACTTGCGCATGATCAATTCTAAGGCCGTGACATCACCGCTCGTGGCCGATCTTTCCATCCTTGTCGTCGATGACGACCAGGGTTTTTGCGACATTGTTGCCGACTTGCTCGAGGTTTCCGAGTTCAAAGTCTTCCGCGCGTACAGCGCAATCGAAGCGGTGGCCATCCTTGGTCGCCGTGAGCCAACCCTCATCCTCACCGACGTGATGATGCCGGAGATCGACGGCATCACCCTGGTCAATGCTGTTACCGCGCGACCCAAAGAAATCGGCAACACCGATCATCGTGATGAGCGCCGACACCCAGCCCGCCAACATCAACGCCGCCTGGCTCAACGGCGCCAATGCCTTCATCTCGAAACCCTTCTTGATTGAAGAACTGATCGAAACCATCCATCATATTCTCGGGTACGACGAGGCCTGAACCCCCCACTGCCCATCCCCATCCCGGCGTTCCAGGAACCCCTCATCCCCCTCCGCTGAGGGCCTGGTGAATTCAGCGGATCGATCCATCAGACGACTGTATCCTCATGCACCCTCAAGCTGTCCTCTTGTCCGATTGGTTCTTTCCTGGCCTAAGGCGTGATTGTCCAGGAAATTCCCTGCAGCAACTGAATAGGCTATGATGGTAGACATACCGGGACACGAAATCAAAAAGGAGGCGTGATGGCAGACAGCGTGTACAAGGTGATCGAGCTGGTCGGGACCAGCGAGAAGTCATGGGAGGATGCGGCCAAGGCCGCGGTCGATCTGGCTGGCAAGCAGCTGCGCGACCTGCGCATCGCCGAGGTGGTCGATCTCGACATGCAGCTCGAAGACGGCAAAGTCCTCGCCTACCGGGCCAAGGTTAAAGTCTCCTTCAAGTACCACGGCGGCGATTAATCGCAGCACTTCTTCTAGCTACGATGAGCCCGCCCACATGCAGGGCGGGCTCATGTGATTTGAAGGCGACCAACACAATGCATTGCTTTACCTGCCGAAATCGACCGATATCGATCGCCTTCGCACTCCCTCCTGCCAGATCCTTTGATGCACAAGCCAAACCCAATCCGGCAGATGTCGGGGAATGATTTTCGTGCTGGGCTCCAGCATCTAATTCGGTCGGACCCTGACCTCCAGAGCATTGTCGCCAGGCTCGGGCCGCCACCGCTCTGGGCACGCGAACCCGGTTTCCCGAGCCTGGTCCACATCATCCTCGAGCAGCAGGTCTCGCTCGCCTCGGCCCGCGCCGCCTACGAGAAGCTGTCCGCTGCTGCGGTTGATCTCTCCCCTGCGCGCTTCCTGCGTTTTTCGGATGGCGAGCTGCGCGGCTTCGGTTTCAGCCGCCAGAAAGCGGGTTACTGCCGCGGGCTGGCGCAGTCGATCGTGGAGGGCTCGCTCGACCTGGATGCGCTGCTCGAAATGGACGACCTGCAGGCTCGCTCGAGATCAATGCAGGTGAAAGGCATCGGACCCTGGACGGCGGACATCTACCTCTTAATGGCGTTGCGCCGCCCGGATATCTGGCCCACCGGCGACCTGGCGCTGGCGGCTGCCGTTCAAGATGTCAAACGCCTCCCTGGCTCCCCTGACGGTGAACAACTGGAGGAGATTGCTGCAGCATGGCGGCCCTGGCGTGCTGTCGCCGCCCGCATCCTGTGGCATCATTACCTGAGCTGACAAGCGGGGACGATCCAGGGGAGTTAGCGGGTTTGGCAGCGTTCACCGCTACCTAGCCACAAAACCAGGCCAGTAGATCTCGGTGGCGGCTGAGCTGTTGAGGATCTTCAGCCACCGCTGGTTGGCTTGCGGGTGCCTGGACAACCTACACACCGGAGGTTGATTTGCCTACGCAGACCGAATTTGTTGAGCTGATTTTCGACCGCATCTTCGGGACACATGAGGATTCCAGCGAATTACGCGAGCTGCTCGCCACCGTCGGGGATCCGCCCAGTCCGCGCCTGCAGCTGGGTGTGCTCAAGCTCAGCGGAGGGGATGCCGAGAAGTTGAAGGAGAACATCGAGCTGGCCCGGCTCGACTACCGGGATGTGCTCGCGTACGCCGAGTATCCGGAGGAGATGCGCGCCGGCCCGGGGAAGTGGAAACAAGGCGAAATCGAGATGGCTGAGATCCGCCGCCGCGACCGGGCGCAGTACGAAGACTGGTTGGCCTCTTTCGAGTGAGACGCTCCTGCTCATCGCGTATCGCACGTCGCCCGGTTATGAGGGAACTGACCGCCTCGCGTCCCCCCGGAAACCCCTACCAGGTAGTTGTGTGCGCCCCTTGACTCTAACGTTACGTCATAGTTTAGACTTATCCGCATGCCGTCAAGTAAGCCCTTCTACACCGTAAGCCAGTTGGCCGAACTGGCCGGGATCAGCGTGCGCACGCTGCATCACTATGACCGGATCGGGCTGCTGCCGCCTGCCAGGCGAACGGAGGCCGGCTACCGCCTCTACGGCAGAGCCGAGCTCATGCGGCTGCAGCAGATCCTGCTCTTCCGTGAGCTGGAAATGCCGCTGGCCGAAATCCAGGACCGGATCCAGGCCCCGGATTTCGATCCGCTGGCCTCGCTGAGACAGCACCGCCTGGCGCTCGAGCAGCGCCAGGACTCAACTCGGACGGTCTGATCGAGACGGTGGACAAGACGATTGAGACACTGCAGGAGGACGAAATGACGCTATCAGACGAAGAACTGTATGCCGGCCTCACTCCGGAACAGGCTGAGCGCTACCCACGCGAGGCGCGTGAACGCTGGGGCGAGGAGCGGGTGACGCGAAGTCGAGGACCGGGTGCGTAAACTATCGAAAGAAGCAATGGGCGCGGATCGGCCAACAGGGCGAGCAAGCCACGCTCAGCGCATGGCAGCCCTGGTTGGGCAGGCCGGCGGATGACGATGCTGTCCAGGAAGCCATAGCCCTCCACCACGCCTGGATCGAAAACTTTTACCCGGCGCCGGCCGAGGTCTACCGCGGGCTGGGGACGATGTACGTCGAACACCCCGAGTTCCGCAAGTATCTACGAAGACCGGGCAGAAGGCCTGGCCGAGTTTATGCGGGCGGCGATCGAAGTCTACTGCGAGCGCAATCTGACCTGAGATTGTTGGGCCCCGGTTGGGATCACCGAGTTCATCTGCATGCGTCCTTCGAAATGTCATTCCGAGGCCGCAAGGCCGAGGAATCCCCATGCTGCCTCGCCTGCTGCACTCGCCTCATCCCTGCGGCCTTGTACGCACCTGTCCCTGGCATGAGTAAGAGGTAGTCACTGAGCAGGTCAGGCAAATTCCCTGTGGATTCTGGGGGACCTCGGGTAAAATTCTGCTTGCCCTCGCCGATTGGACCATGATCCCACACCGAAAACAAGCTTTATCGGCCTTCACGCCACGATCCGGACGCTACGCTGGAGAGCTTGCTGGCGACCTTGATGTTAGAGTGGGTACAGGCGTGTTCTATCGAATTTGACGAGCACCGGATGAGCGCATCCTATGACCACCGGAACCGCATTCCCTGCCCAACTCCGCAGCCGGAACTTCCTTCACCTACGCGCTCGGCCGCCTGTGGCTGCGCCTTTTCGGCTGGACCGTGGAGGGCGAGATCCCGCATGGCGGCAAAGCCGTGCTCATCGCTGCCCCCCATACCAGCAACTGGGATTTCCCCTTCATGCTCGCGGCCGCCTTCGTCCTGCGGGTTAAGCTCTCCTGGATGGGCAAGGACAGCCTGTTCAAGCGCCCCTTCGGCGGATTGTTTCGCCGCCTGGGCGGCATCCCCATCAACCGTTCTGCCGCGCATGGGGTCGTCGAGCAAATCAGCGAGCGCTTCAACCAGGCCAAGGCGCTGATCATCGCGGTTGCACCCTCGGGAACACGCTCCCGCCGTGATTACTGGAAATCTGGCTTTTACTGGATCGCTGCTCAAGCGCAGGTGCCGATCGTCTGTGGCTACCTGGATTACCAGGCCAAGCGGGCCGGCCTGGGCCTCTCCGTGCTCCCCACCCACGACCTGTCCGCTGACATGGACCGCATCCGGGCTTTCTATCAGGGTATTCGCGGCCGCTACCCCGAGCTGGAGACTTCGATCAGGCTGCTCGACGAAACAAGCTAAAACCCCCACTGCTCTGCACCGGTACCCTCCTACATGACCTGAGCCATATTGAATCCACCGTCAACGAACCCGTATAGTTCTTCCATATCCCCCGGCCATGGACTGTATAGCGATCGACCAGGTCCCGTTCCGGGTACGCCCCCAGCATCCAGGAGGTAGGTCGTGCAGAACAAGGATGAAGAGAAAGCCAGGGCACAAGCGCGCGAGAAAGCCGTGGCCGCCATAGTGGAACAATTCAAGCAGGGCATCCCTCCCGAAGCCATCATCCAGCGCCTTACACAAAATGGCATTGAACCGGATACCGCCCGCACGTTTGTGGACTCAATCCAGCGCCAGCTGCAAGCAGAGGCCGAGAAAGAAACGATTTCCGGGGGTTCCTTGTTTGTCGCCCTGGCCGCTGCCGTGGTTGCAGCCATTATCGGCGGGGCCATCTGGGGAGGGATCGTCATCCTCACCGACTACGAGATTGGCTTTATGGCGACCGGGATCGGGGCGTTAAGCGGCTACGCAGTCATGTTCTTCACCGAGAAGAAAGGCCGCCCTCTGCAAATCATCGCCGTCTTCTCCTCGCTGCTGGGGATCCTGGTGGGGAAGTACATCTCCTTTTATGCCATCCTAAAAGACCTCATCCGGATCGACTTCGGTGATGCCGCTGCGAGCCAGGTCAACCTGCTCTCCGGTGACGTGATCGGCCTTTTCTTCTCTGCCTTCGGCGAGCTGCTCTCGCCTTATGACTTGCTCTGGATCGTCCTGGCCATTGCCGCTGCCTGGAGCATCCCGCGCGCCGTGGGAGCGAAAGGCATGAAACTGGCTGGCGGTTGAGACCACTGGTCAACGTGCACCTTGCAAAAGCCCCTTCCGGAAACGACCCACCGGCAAGGGGCTTGTTTCTTGTGGTGCGGCGAACCAACCTGCCTCGATCCGCCAAAGAAACAGGGAGGCGATATACTTCCAGGGGTAAACATCGGGAGGCAATAGATGAAGATCGGCTTGCAGATCCCGCGTTTTAACTGGCCAGGCAACCCTGGCAATACGGCTTCAACCCTGACCGAAATCGCCCGCACAGCCGAGGCGGCCGGCTTCTCCAGCTTGTGGGTCATGGATCATTACTACCAGATTGCACCAGGTCTGGGTGCCGTGGATGACCCAATGCTGGAGGGGTACAGCGTCCTGAATTTCCTGGCTGGCAAGACCGAGACGGCTACGCTTGGCACGCTCGTCAGCGGGGTGATTTACCGCGAACCAGCGTACCTGGTGAAAACAGTGAGCGCATTGGACGTGCTCTCCAAGGGCCGGGCTGTCTTCGGCATTGGCGCCGGCTGGTACGAGCGGGAGGCAAAGGGTATGGGCTTCGACTTCCCCTCCACGCGCGAACGGTTCGAACGGCTCGAGGAGGCGCTTCAAATCGCCCACCAGATGTGGGCGGATGACCGTGCGCCATTTGAAGGACGGCACTACCAGCTCGGCGCGCCGATCAACAGCCCCCAACCGCTCTCTCGTCCCCACCCGCCGATCATGATCGGCGGCATGGGCGAACGCAAAACCCTGCGTTTTGTTGCAAAGTATGCCAATGCCTGCAACTTGTTTATGCGGGCCGGCCTCGACACGCTTCGCAGCAAGCTGGACGTGCTCCAGGGCCATTGCGATAATCTGGGCCGGCCTTACGAGGAGATCGAAAGAACCACCTTGGGGACGGTCCACCTCGCGCCGGGCGAGATGACTGCCGACGAGGTTTTGGTGAGCCTGCGGCAGCTATGCGATATCGGGATCCAGCATGCCATCTTCAACATGCCCAACACGCATGAGATAAAGCCGCTCGAGACGTTCGGCGATGTCATTATCCCCCAGGTTGCCGCCTGGTAAGACACAGGCCAGGAGGACCAGCATGACACTATCTTTTCAAGTTTCAACCACGATCCCCGCACCTCCCGAGCAGCTCTATGACGCGTGGTTGGATTCAAAGGCGCACAGCGCAATGACCGGGGCCGGCGCCATCGTCAGCGATAAACCCGGCGGCGATTTCCAGGCCTGGGATGGCTACATCACAGGCAGGAACCTCGAATTGGAGCCCGGGCGGCGGATCGTGCAGGCATGGCGGACGGTTGAGTTTGCCGATGAGGAACCCGACTCGCGGCTTGAAATCACCTTTCGGCCCGTCCCGGGCGGAACGCTGCTGACCATCCAGCACAGCGAGTTACCTCCCCACGGCACGCAGTATCAGCAGGGCTGGCACGAGAGCTATTTTGAACCCATGCTGGCTTACTTTGATGAATGATCGGCGATCGCTCGCTGGCGTTGAGGAAATCACGGGTTACGAACCTCGCCCGATGCGATCTCGCGTAACAGAAACAAGACCTTCGGAGGCATCCTTGCACAAGCAGACCCTTTTCCTGGTACCTTTCTTGATCATCGTCGCCTCAGCCTGCACAACCCAGAATCCGCCGCCCATCATCAGCCCGGCGCCGACGCAGACCAGCCCGCTTTCACTTGCTACACCGTACGCCGATATGCCGGCAGCCGGGATCTGCGGCACGGCCGAAGGCGAATGGGTAACGATCAGCCTCGAGCCCGGCATCCCCAACCCGCGCTGCGTCCAGGTCCAGCCTGATCAGAAGCTCGCTGTTGTGAACCGGACGGGGGGGACGGTCGACATCGCCATCGGCGACTTCGAGGCGACCCTTGCGGACGGGCAATCGATCAGCTTCGAAAAACCTTTCGGTGAATACCTGGCCCGGGGCGTCCATGCCCTTGGAGTCACACCCTGCTGTGGAGGCGAGATCGTCCTGGGGGTTGACCTGAACTCCTGACCAGGGCTGATGCGCAGCCGCTAATTTGACACGCTCACCTGGGTTCAGATAAACTTCGCCCCATCCAGCCATCCCTGGGGGAACATCAAGCATGCACACACTGGCACCCCGCTCCTGGCAAGCACTCCATACCAGCGTCCGATGAAACCCGTCCCTCCGCCCCATAAGCCCCGGCTGGAAGGCATGCGGGCTTTTTATATCGTTTGGGCAGGGCAGTTCTTCTCGATTTTCACCTCCGAGATGACTGCCTTCGTGATTACGCTTTGGGCCTGGCAGTTGACCGGTTCGGCAACCGCGCTCGTGCTGGTCGGTGTCGCCTCCTTCGTGCCGCGCACCCTGCTCAGCCCCTTCGCCGGTACGCTCGTCGACCGTTGGGATCGGAAATGGGTCATGGTCCTCTCCGATGGCGGCGCTGCCCTGGCGACCGCATACCTGCTCGTGATGTTCATCACCGGGCAAGCCGAGATCTGGCACCTCTACCTGGCCGGCGCGTTCGCAGGCGCTTTCCGAGCTTTTCAATATCCCGCTACCTCTGCCGCAATAACGACGCTCGTTCCGCAGGACCGGCTCACCCGCGCCAACAGCATGGTCTCGCTGATCACCTCTGCCTCTGGCGTCGGCGCCCCGCTGTTGGCAGGAGGCCTGATCGCGCTGCTCGACGTGGGCGGGATCCTGGTCATCGACCTGGTCACTTTTTTCTTCGCACTGGCTACCCTGCTGATGGTGCACATCCCCCGGCCAGAAATGACGCCCGAAGGTGAAACTGGGCGGGGTTCGGTCTGGCACGAGACCGTCCAGGGGGCCCGTTACATCATGGCCCGCGCCAGCCTCGTGTCCATCTTCCTGCTTTTCATGGTGTCCAATATCGCCGCTGGATTTGTCTTCCCCATGCTCAACCCCATGGTCCTGGCACGTACGGGCAACGATGCCGCCAGCCTTGGATTGGTCCGCTCGGCTGGTTCGTTTGGGTTCATGGCCGGCGGCCTGCTCCTCACGCTGTGGAAGGGACCAAAGAAGCGCATCCTCGGCGTGAACCTGGGATTCATAGCCGAAGGATTGTTCGGCGCACTGCTCCTCGGCGCTGGCCGAAGCTTGACGCCCTGGATGATCGGCTTCTTCATGCTCGGTGTGGCGAACACCGTCATCAATTCCCTTTACATCGCCATCTTGCAGGCCAAGGTTGCCCCAGACATCCAGGGGCGCATCTTCGGACTCGAGTTCCTGACCTCCACCGTCTCCTACCCGATCGGCCAGCTTGCGGCCGGGCTGGCTGCGGACACCTGGCTCGAACCTGCCATGCTTCCAGGCGGGAGCCTGGCGCAGATATTCAACGGGTTGGTCGGCGTGGGACCCGGCGCGGGTCTTGGTTTGATCATCATCACTGGAGGATTGATCTCGATCGTGGTCGGCCTGGTGGGTTTCTTGATCCGCCCGGTGCGAGATATCGAGGACCTGCTCCCCGACTACCACCCCGATCCAGCGCCTGAAACAGCAGCGAGCAGTTGACCCGCCCGAATCGCAGGACTGCTCCCAAGCCACACGGGACCGATGACGTGCAATACCGGGTTGCCGTTGGGAGTGGTTATCATCGACCTTCCCGCCACCGCCCCGCAAAGCCTAATATCTATTAGAATAGGGCTGCGAACCCGGTTCATCCAGGCAGCATGACGAGAGCATCTACAACCTGAGCCATGCCGACCAACCTCACCCCGGAATACTACAAGACTGAAGAACGCTTTCGAGAGGCGACGACCAACGAAGAGAAGATCGCGCTGCTCGAGGATATGCTCAGTCTAATCCCCAAGCACAAGGGAACCGATCACCTGCGTGCAGATCTGCGCCGCAAGCTGTCCAAGCTTAAAATCGCCCCGGGCGGGAAGGCGAAAGTAAGCCGGCATGCTTCCGTCTTCCACATCGACCCTGAAGGCGCGGGCCAAATTGCCGTCCTTGGTCCGGCCAACACCGGCAAGTCTGCGCTGGTGGATGCACTCACCAATGCTGAGCCGGAGGTCGCAGAATATCCCTTTACAACCCGCAAACCCACCCCGGGGATGATGCAGATCGATAACATTCAGGTTCAACTCATCGACACCCCTCCGCTTGACCGCGAGGTCGTCGAACCCGAGTTAATCGACCTGATCCGGCGCGTCGATCTCGTGCTGCTCGTGGTGGACCTGCAGGGCTTCCCTGTGGAACAAGTGGAGCAAACGGTCGCCTTCCTCGAGGGGCACCGGATCGTACCCGCGGACCGCAAGGAGGATTTCCCCCAGGATAGGCGCTGGTCATCCCCGCCGTTCATCATCCTCGTAAACAAGGCCGACGACGAGAGCTTTGACGATGATTACCAGGTCTTCTGCGAGCTGCTGGGCGGCGACTGGATGACGATCCCGGTATCTGTCCTGAGCGGGCGTGGGATCGAGCAGATGAAACAGGCCGTGTTCGACAAACTGGAGCTGATCCGGGTCTACTCAAAGGCGCCGGGCAAGGATCCCGATACCAAATCTCCCTTCGTGATGAAGCGCGGCGGCACCGTAGAGGAGTTTGCCGCCAAGATCCACCAGGATTTCTCGAAGAACCTGAAAGCCGCCAGGGTCTGGGGAAGCGGCGAGTTTGAAGGTCAGATGGTCAGCCGGGACTACGAGCTTCACGACGGAGACGTCGTCGAGTTACGCATCTGAGACGATGAGCGTTCAAACTTGCCAGTATCTTTGAACCCGATTACACACCAGCTTGTAGAAGTAATACAGCGATGACAACCCCGATCGATTTCGAGCAAACGTGGCAGCGGAAGCTTTCCAACGCGTTAGATGAAGCAGCCGGGCAGGCTGCCCGGACCACCATCCTTGATGGCGGCGCACGCTTGAGCGATGATTCCCCGCGCGCAGAAATCATTCGCTGGACCCAGGCCGTCGTCGAGCGCGGCCAGCATTTGCTCGGAACACCCCGCTGCGCCGAGGTTTTCAGCGCCTGCGCCTGCCGCTACCCCGATGATCAGCTTCTCCCGCTGCGCGATTCCTTTGCAAGGGATGGGGATGTGGACGACGTGCTGGAGCAGCTTCAGGAACGATTCATCCGCTTTCTCAACGAAGATCTCCAGCTTCCACAAGGGCAGATCGATGAGCTCGTGGATCGCGGCTGGGGGTTGGCCGGCCGGCGGGAAGGTGAGACCGTTTTCGTTACCAAGATCCCCAAGAGCGGGTACCTGCAAGCCTACCTCGAGGAACCCGACCCAGCCAGGCGCAGGGCGATGTACTGCCACTGCCCACGCGTGCGTGATGCTGTCAGCGCTGGCGAGCAGATCTCGCCTACATACTGCTACTGCGGCGCGGGCTACTACAAGGCGATGTGGGAGACGATCCTCGATCAGCCGGTCCAGGTTGAGATCATCAGCAGCGTCCTCGCCGGGGACGAGACTTGCACGGTCGCAATCCACCTACCCGGGTGGGCAGGCTGACCACCCTTTTTGGGGCCGGCGCCAGCTGCAGGGATTGAATGCTTAAAGACGGAAAAACGTCGTGTTGCGCCAGGTGCGCGAATCGGATTTCGACGAACTGCTGCGCCTTTCGAACGACTATGATGCCCGGGGCGAGTTCTGGCCTGGCGGGTTCATGCCCGAGGTCAGGAGCCGTAAGGATTTCCTCGACACGGGTTGGTGGGAGGAAGACAAGGGCACTTTCCTGATCACAGATCCGAAGGATCAAATGCTTGGAAGGCTGTTCTTCTGGAAACCGGTCGCCTACTTTCAAGCCTTCGAGCTGGGTGGCATCATTTTACGCCCTGACCGCGCGGCCAGGGCATCATGAGTGAGGCCCTCCCGCTCATCCTTGGCTGGTTGTTCAACACCAAGCCCATCGACCGCATCCAGGCCACCCACCTGCTCGGCAACGAGGCGTCGAAGGCGGTCTTACAGAAGGCGGGAATGACTTACGAGGGCACGCTGCGCAAGGCAGTGTTCCATCGCGGCAGGTCGCAGGACCTGGCGATGTATGCGATCCTGCGTGAGGAATTCAAGCCTGCGCAGCAAGCCAGTACTGGATAAGACATGAGCCCCGCCATGATTGACGGGGCTCTCGCTTTCTCAGGATCTCTCCATTTGCCAGCCTATCCGCAGCCCCCACCTGCGGGGCCGCGCTTAAGCTCCAGCTTCAGCCGTGGTTCAAACTCCAGCTCAAACTGCTCCGGGTCCGGCGCGGCGCACTCGTACGCCGCCCCCAGGACGGAGACGAAGGTGTAGCGCAGTGCGTCCTCCCCTTGCCCAGGCGAGGCGGCAATCCCCGCCTCATCGACTGCGAACGTTGCCAGCCAGTCGTTGACTCCACCTTCCAGGATATAGACGTTGGGCACGCTCTCGGCGACAAGGATCTTCCAGGCCTCCGTCGCCAGGGTCTCATCGTTGCTCATCAAGAGCACGACCGTGTTCGCCGGCTCCAGGTGCAGTTCCTCGACGATCCCATGAATATCCTGCAAGGGTACATGGCGCGCGTTGGCCAGGTGGAAGAGATTGTAATCCGCTTCCTCACGTACATCGATCAAGACGGTCTTGAGCTGGTGGTCATGCATGATGTGCAGGACCTCCCCCGGCTGCAGCTGGACCTGCCGTTCCACCAGTTGGACTTCACGCTCGGGCGCGATGCGGGCCCAGCGATCTTCGGTATCAGGCTGGCCCAGGATCAACACACCCAGGGCGGCGGCGACGAGCACCCCTGCCCCGATGTAGCGTCCACGCGGTGCAGATTTTGGATCCTTGTCCCCGAAGATGCGCTCGAGCTGCTCGCCTCCCCAGAACATGAAGAGCGCCATCAACACGACGCCCAGCACGACCCATCCGGTGGGTATCCCGAGCCACTCGTCCAATGTGAAGCGACCCATGTAAGAAGAGTTCCAGAAGATGGCAAAGCTATCGACGGTCTCGCCGAAGAGCAGGATCCCGAAAGCCGCACCCAGGACGAAGAACAACCCATCGATCTTTGCCGTGGCCATCGCCACCAGGGATGTGCCCGGGCAAAATCCCCCGACGATGAAACCCACCCCCATCAGCAAACCGCCTACGATCCCTGGCCACAGGTAGGTCGGGTTGACCCAGATCAAGTTGATGTCCAGCAGTCCCAGCGCCGATGCGCCGAAGATGCCCACCATGGCCACGATGATGGCGGTGAACATGACTTTGAGGACCGTGAGATCCTTGAAGTAAAACTGGGCTGCTAATTTTTCCGAATTGCCAAAGCCGGCGATTTCAAGCGTAAACCCGAACGCGAACCCAATCAGGACAAAGACCAGGTATGCGCCGAGCTTGCCGATGGCCGCTTCCATGAAGAGTGGAAAAGGTGCCATAGTCGAACCTCCTAGTTCCACAACCGGCGCAGGAAGTACGCCAGCGCATAGGCGCCACCGAAGATGGCAAACATCAACGCCCAGGATCCCACGGCGAGCGTCGCCCCGCCCGAGAGCGCCTGGCCCGAAGTGCAGCCCCGGGCAAAGCGCGCACCGTAGCCCATGAAGGCTCCCCCGACGAAGGCATAGAACCAGCGCGCCCGTTTCGAGATTTGCGGCCCCTTGCGCGTCTCCACTTTGAGGCGCCCATTCAGCCAGCCCGAGACCAGGCCGCCCACCATCACACCCAGGGTGACCATCACAATCCAGTCGTCAAGCGGGTTTCGATCGCCGCCGGCGAGATTGATCAGGTAGGGGGTGCGGTCGACATGCCCGGGGGCGATCAGGTCCTCGGCTGCAACCAGGATGCGGTTCAGGCCACCGGAGGCGCCCAGGCCGTTCCCTGTCAGGAAGAAGGATGTGAACAGGACCAGGCCCAGCAGGGTCCCTGCCAGGTAGGGGTTGATGTAGTCTTTGCTCGGCCGGCTGCGTAACCTCGCCAACCAGTTGCCGCGGGTCGGCGACTGTGTTGATGCTGTGCTCATGCTTCTGCCTCCTCGATGGAACCGTGCAAGTCACGGCCTTCGACCTCTTCCCAACCGAGCAGCATGGCCTTGATTGAACTGGTCGGGGTAGGTCCGGTCGTGGTCAGATAGACGTGCATCACGATAAACGCCGCAAACAACCAGGCGATCAGGGTGTGGAACGGCGCCAGGAACGGCAGGCCTCCCACGCGAGCCGCCAGGTCGGGCCACGCCTGTGCGCCCCACATCAAGAGCCCGGTCAAGCCCTGCAGCGGGAGCAAGACATTCAGGATGGCGAAGTATGTCACTTGCTGGAGTGGGTTGAGTTTCTTCTCCGGGATCTTCTCAAACGGATGTGCTTCACCACGGAAGATGCCGCGCAGGTAATAGGAAGCCTGTTCGAAGGCCTGTGCGAAGAAACCGCGCGGCTGGGGCAGGTATTGGCGGATCTCGCCGCTCGCCAGGTGGTAGAAGAGGGCCAGGAAGGCGTTCAACGCCAGGATCCCGGCCAGGATGTTGTGAATCAGGACAACATACCGGAAGCTGAAGATGGCGAAGGTGGCCGGCTTATGGATGATCAACCCCGTGAACAGAAGGCCAACGATGGTCAGGGTTTGCAGCCAGTGCCACAGGCGCTCATAGAACCCGTACATGTAAACAGGCTTGCCGGCAACTTGCTTTGTCTTCCGACGGGCGCCGCTGTAGACCCGCAACCCTCCGTGGACCACGATTGCCGCCAGCACGCCCAGGAAGGCGTATCCGCCGAACAGGTCGACGGCACGCACCGCGCTCGAACCGAGGATGTAGAGTCCGTCTTCTTGGGTTTCCGGTTGGTAGATCAGCGTGCCATCCTCGGCAGGGATCAAGCTGCCGTTCATGCTGACATTTCCACCGGGGGCAAAGACGGGGGTGACGCCGCCTGGCGTGTACGCCGTGAGCTGGAAGGATTGGCCGATACGTGAGCCGTCTGTGTGGCAAACGGCACAGTCCCGGATCGCCCAATCTCCCGTCGCAACGGTGTGGTTAATGCTGTAAGGCTGGATCTCGCCAGCGATACGTGGGTTTTGAACCCCCGCCGCCCGCAACCGGCTGGCGATAAGCGCCACTTTTTCTGGCGTGTCGAGGATCAATTCGGCCCGGCTCAATTCGCCATCTGCGTTGAGATCGAACTTGTCCATGACCTCGCCGGCATAGGCCTCGCCTTCGAACCACGCTGCTTCGAGGTCCATCAACCGCACCGGCTGCGGCCGCTCTCCCTCCACCCAGTAAAAGGTTGTCACCAGGTTGAAAGGCGCAAGTTTCTCATCACCATCGATCTCATGCCGCAACAGGAGCAGGGGCTCAAATCCTGTGACCAGCGCCCGGTTCGACTCCGGGTCGCCTTCTAACCCGCGGCAGCTGTTCAGGCCGCTGTGCTGGGTTGTCAGCACAGTCCAGTCATAGCTCATCAAGGCGTTCGAGTACATGGCCGGGATATGGCAGGTCTCACAGGTCAGGGCCTCAACGTGTGCCTGCTTGTAAGGCAGCCAGGTGTGGGATTGATCGATCGTGTGACAGCCATCGCATGCCCGCATCGTATCGCGCAGCTCGGGAGCGACGCTGTTCTGGGCGGTCTGCCCGCGGGCAAATTGATGCAGGGGTTGGTACAGATACTCACCCAGTTCAAGCCGGCGGGGGTCGAAGCTCAGGTAGCCCGGCCGCGAATCATCGCTCTCCTGGTAGTAGACCGGGTTGTTCAACGAATAGTGGCAATCGGTGCACTCCACCAGGCGCTCGGCATGGACATCCCAGGCCCGGCTCAAGTTTTCCTTGTTCTCCAGGTTGACCCCGGTATCCGCCAGCCGCTGGGGGGAGATGATTTGGCCGGTGGTCACCGTGCGCAGGCTTTCCGGGTTGCAGCCCCCCAGCGTCAACGGCTGGGCGAGATCATCATGCACCAGGCCGTGGCACAGGCCGCAGTTCTCGTTGCCTGGATCCTGGATCTGGAATAAATCGGGCCGCACTTCCCCCGCCTCGTTGAAAGCCTCCGGGGACCATACGAACGTGCCCTGGTCCTGGGTGACGATCCCCATGCCCTGGAGCGTGGCCGTGTTTGCCCAGCCGAACGCCCCCTCGTGCAGGGTCTGCACGCGGGCCTCGTTGTCCGGAGAGTCGAGATGGCACAGGAAGCAGTTCATCTCCACCACGCCCGACTGCTCCCAGTCCCACTCGACAATCCGGCCACTTTCCGGATCCAGTACGTGCGTTTCGGGATCGCCGGGGAGGACTGGCAGCTCGGTCAGCGGCGTCACGCCGTCCCGGGCGTAGTAAGCTGGACCCCCGCCCACATGCCGTGGGCCGTAGGTTTGAATCCAGGCAGCCGTACCCAGGTCGAAGACCTCATCGCCGGACGAGGAGAGCACGCGGTAGCCGAATGGATTCCAGCGCCCGAAGAGCCCCGGGCTGATATCCCACGGGCGTCCGGACGTGAGTTCGCCGGCTGGATGAAGGTCATCCAACCCCTGTGCTGCATGGTAGGAATGTTCCTGGATGAACGCCGAATCATGGCACCCACCGCAGGTGCGCATGGTTGAAACGGGCGCTCCGCTATCGAGGACATTGCGGCCCTGGTCATCCAAAAGGATTACTGCGGGGTGCAGGGGGGAGGCCTGCCCCTCGGTCGAGGCGCCCGGTGCTGCTGCCGCGCGCGACACAAGCAGGATCCCGGCCATGACCAGCGCTGACCCTATCAGCAAGGATGTTGTGAAAAGCAGCTTTATCGATCGTTGCGAGCGCATCTTCATCGCCTCCATCACGGCTGCCGTCCCAGATCGAAGCGCCCACCCCACTCGATCGGATCGCCGGGATAGCCGAGCGCGGCCCAATCCAGGCGGCCATTCTCTCCATGGCAGTCGCTGCAATCGAGCGCTTCTTCGCTGCTGGAAACCATGTGGGTGACCGGCCAGTACATCACGGTCGGTGCAAATCCGTAGGAACCGCTGTAGGGCAAGCCGACGACCTGCGAGCCAAGTTTCAAGGCCTGGTCCCAATCGAAATCGGTCCAGAAACCTCCTTCTCCGACCGTCTTTGGTTGCAGCAGGTACGCATAAACGGTGTCATAAGGCTGCAGGGCCGTATGAACTTTGAAGGGCATGATCACCGCCTGGGGATCATTGATATCGCCGGCAAGCGTGTTCATCTCCGTCGGCACCGCTGGATCGATGGGGTCACCGAGCAGGTAATGGTCCGCGACCCCGTCGTACCAGAAGTACTGCGGGGTGAAGTCTTTCTCGTAAATGAAAGAGCCCTTAATCTTGAGATAGGTGTGCGGGTTCTCGGGCAAGTCCTGCCCGGCCGTCGACCAATCCCAGAACATCTTGGTCGGGTCCATCAGCGCGCCGGCCGGGATGTGGCAGGTCTGGCACGCGACCGTGCCGGTGTGGGCGTTGATCCGGTCATCCGCATGCAGGTTTTGCTCGTGGCAGTCGGTGCAGAAGACCTGGTTGACCTGGGTTTCCATGCTGACAGAGATCGACCGCCCACGAATGTCATGCTCTTCCGTTTTGTGGCAGTCGATGCAAACGAAATCCAGCCCGCCCATGTGTACGTCCAGGCTCTCGGGCGGGTTGATCAGGTGTTCATCCAGGTCGCCGTGCTTGACGCCGTTGCCTCCGCCACCATCAAAATGGCAACCGCCGCAGGTTTCACGGTTGGGTGTTCCCACGCTCTGGGCCACGTACGCCAAGTCGACCCCTTCGACAGGGTACCCGGAATCCCCCTTGACATAGGTCCCTGTGGTGTCATGACAGACGAGGCAGTCAATCTTTTGCTCATCCTGGAAATCAAAATTCTGGTCTTCCCAGCCGTACCCGGCATGGCAGGAGGTGCATCCGGGCCAGTTGGATTGAATCCCGATGCAGAAGTTGTTCAGCAGGTTCTTCTTGCCGATCCCCACTGGCTCCGGCTGCCCGGGGAGGAGGACAGGCTCACTCTCCCAAGTCCAGTGGACGGTCGACATGACTTGCCCGGCAGCCTCTGCGTGGCATTCAAGGCAGCGGGTTGTGACCTGCGATCCTGTATCATACGGCCCCGGCATGAGCGGGCTGTGATCGGTCCCCGGAGCCCGTACGGGCACACCGTTCCAGGGGTCCATCCCGGCGTCCGCAGCGCGCGGCAGAAACAGCACCATCGGCACCACGATGATCGCCAGCGTGGCGAGAAGACCTACGACCCAGACGTATTTTGATTGCTTCATGGGCACACCTGTCATCCGTCTTTTCAGGGGTTGGCGCGATCGAGTATGCTGGCGCGGTGCAGCCACTGATCGCGCATGACTGCACGCAGCATGTCGAGCGCCTCGATCAAACGCGGATCGGTCAGGCTGTACTCGACCGTCACGCCGTTGCGGGTAGCCTCAACCAGCCCACGCTCGCGCAGGGTTTTCAGGTGGCGCGAGACGGAGGGCTGGCTGAACCCGAGCTGCTCTACGAGTTGGCCAACGTTCATAGGCCCGCTGCTCAACGCGTACAGCAGCAGCAGTCGCCTTGTATCAGCCAAAGCTGAACAGAAATCAGCGTGCAGCTGGGTTATTTCCTGCGTCAGTTCCTGGTCTAGCATCATCATTCCCTATATGCGCATATGCGAATATAAGCATCTCCTCAATTATCCGCGAAATATTTCACAATTCGCATGCACCTCTTCCTCCAGACTTGTGATATATGTCACATAACGATCGCGTAAGACCTGCCTGATAGAATTCCCCTATCAATCAGGAGGGCGACATGACTGACAATGGAATGGGAGCAGGGAAGCAGCTTGCCACGCTGGGCGGAGGGTGCTTCTGGTGCCTGGATCCGGTCTTCATGGATCTAGCCGGGGTCGAGCAAGTGGTCGTCGGATACGCCGGCGGGGACAAACCAGACCCAACCTACAAGCAGGTCTGCGACGGCACTACAGGCCACGCCGAGGTCGTGCAGGTCACCTTTGACCCGGCTCAAATCTCATATCGCAGCCTGCTGGAGGTTTTCTTCAGCGTCCACGACCCGACCACACCCAACCGTCAGGGCGCAGACGTTGGCACCCAGTACCGCTCGATCATCCTCACCCACAACGAGGAACAAGCGACGACGGCCAGGCTGCTCATCGAGGAGATGGAACGCGACCGCATCTGGCCGTCGCCCATCGTCACCCAGGTTGAACCCCTGCAGGTCTTCTACCCGGCGGAGGACTACCATCAACGCTATTTTGAGAACAACCCCGGGGCTGGCTACTGCCGGGTGGTGATCGCACCTAAACTGAGTAAGTTCCGCAAAACCTACGCCGCCAACCTAAAAGCGGCCTCTGGTAAAAGTTAGGAGCAGCCGGATGGCGAACGACGACAAGGTACTCTGCGAGACGCCCTCGCCCGGAAAACAGCCCACCCGTATCGAGCGCTGGAAATACGACCTGCTGCGCAGCGCGATCCTGGCCGAGCTTCCTGAGAAAGGGGAGGGTGTCCCCTTCCAGGAGCTCGCGGGCAGGATCCAATCGAGGATTTCCCCTGCTGAGCTCGAGAGGTTGGGATCCATCGGGTGGTACACGACCACCGTAAAGCTCGACCTGGAGGTGAAGGGCGAAATCGAGCGCGTCCCCGGGAAACGCACCCAGCATTTACGCCTGAGACGGTAACCCCAACACTTGCCTCGCATCAGCCCGGGGGAGCTTGGTCAGGAAGCCTGCTTGTGCGACAATGGGTTCAGGATCCACCAGCAGGAGCCCAGAATGACCGCATCCGGGTCACGCACGAGTCTCGCCCCACTCCCCAATTTGGCGCGCATCCACAGCTTGATCTGCCTCGAGCTTGAATCGCGGCGCCGTTGGCCCTCCCCCCCTGCCCTCTTCGTACTGTATAGCTTGTGCCGGCCCAAGGATGCAGAAGGATTGCGCAGATGACAGACACACGAGAACCGGGTGCACCCCTACCCACTGCCGTCAAGCTCGCCGATGTCGAGGAGAGGGAAATTGTGCCCGGTTATAAAGCGCGCTTCGTTCACGGAGCCAACATGACCCTGGCCTACTGGCAAATTGAGGCCGGCGCTGTCCTGCCTGAACACAGTCACCCCCACGAACAAGCTTCGAACCTGCTCTCGGGCGATTTTGAGCTCACGGTGTCCGGTGAACGCCATCGCTTGAAACCCGGGATGGTTTTCATGATCCCGCCAGATGCCGTTCACGCTGGCCGGGCGATCAGCGACTGTCAGATCCTGGATGTGTTTCAACCGGTGCGCGAGGATTACCGCTAGGTTCGTTCAGCCAGGGGATTGCGCCTTGTCCGGTGGTCACACAACCCGGGGAATTAGCTGGCTCGGACGAGGTTCAGGGGAAGCGCTGGTATCAGCAAAGGAGGACGTGATGGGCAAGGGAATTGTGCTGCTTCTGGTCATTATGTTCGGCGCCATGTGGTTGATCTTAAAACCCGGCATCTTCATCGTCGATCCCACCTCCAGCATGCCAGAGGGAACCACGCTGGTTTACCTGAACAAGCCTTCTGGTACATCCGTGTTCCGCTCCACCGATTCAATGTGCATCGAATCCTATGGTTCGACAAGTGGCAGCTGCCGGGAACAAACCCTGCAAGCACAGGCCGGCCTATTCCAGCAATCGCTGGTCGAGCTTCCCTACATGGCCTGGCTGGAGGATCTGTTCACAAGCAAACCGCCAGCGCCGTAGGCACCGCATTCACCAATACAGCTCATCCTGGGTCGTCTTTACCAACTGGACCGGATCAAAGAAAAACATCGCTATAGCCGCTGTTGGCAGAGGTTGTTTCTCGAACTCAAAGATCACGCCGTTGAGATTGCTTGAACGGAAAAACTCCGATCATGTCCATCGAGGAACATTCATCCCAAGCCGTAAATGATCGGGCTGGGTCGATCGATGCATTGCGCGGCTTGATCATCGTCTTGATGGCACTCGATCACGCCAACTACTTCATCGCCCAGCGCCACAGCAGCGGCGAATACTGGGGCGGGCCTTCCCGACTACAGTGACTGCCTTCCTTCCTGACACGCTTTCGTCACGCATTTCAGCGCTCCTGGTTTCTTCCTGCTGATGGGCGTCGGGATGGCACTTCTTCTATGCAAAGCGGCGCGAGCGGGCTGGTCAATCGCGGGCCGATCCGCTCCACTTCCTGATGCGTGGTGTTCTCCTTGCATTCATCCAATTATCGCTCGTCAATCTCGCCTGGGGATGGGGGCCGTTCCCATTTCCCATCCTTATACATCGGTGTGCTGAGTGCGCTGGGGGGAACGATGATCCTCGGAGGTGTCCTGCTGCTGGGTCTGCGCCGTCTTTTGCTGGCGTCCATCAGCCTGGTATTATTCATTGGAACGGAACTGCTCCATCCTGCGCTGGCGATGTGGGGGGTATCACAACGACTATACCCAACCTGCTCCTGATCCGACCGGTGGAACCGGGACGCTCTGGTCCAACTATCCGATCCTGCCGTGGCTCGAGCTGGTCGTCCTGGGGATGCTCCTGGGTTCCTGGCTGTGGAAGGATTCAAAAGAGGCCTTCCACCGAATCAGGATCCTGGCCGGGATCTTCCTCATCACATTTCTGATCCTGCGTTTGTTCAATGGGTTCGGCAATATCCGGCCGCGTACGGGTGACAGCTGGATCGACTTCCTCAACCTGGTGAAATACCCACCCAGCATGACCTTCACGCTGCTCACGACCGGTGTTAACTTGATCCTGCTCTCCGTTTTTCACCGCCTCAGCCTCCTGGGGAAGGATTGGCTGTCAAGATTGGCCGTGTTCGGCCGGGCACCGCTCTTCGTATATGTAACGCATCTGTACCTGTACATGATTCTCGGGCGCATTTTCGCCCCGGAAGGTACTTCCCTGCTGGTTATGTACGCGTTCTGGCTCATCGGCCTGGCAATCCTATACGCTCCTGCCGCCTGGTACGGCCGCTGGAAATCCCGACAGCCATCGTCTTCACCCGCCCATTATTTCTAAGGATCGCCCTGAGGTCTTTCGAACCCGATCCGCCTGCCAGGAATATGCGTTGCTCCGAGCAGGCTGTGAGGTCGTCGATTGTGGGAAGGGACAATTCAAGCGATACTTGGGAAATTGAGACTGGACAGATACGCCTTGAAGAAACCCCCCGTCTACTCCCCGGAAACTGAAGGCGAAACCCTTGCCCATATCTGGGAAACGCCAGTCGTCGTGGTCGGCCACACCTGGCTTCCGTTGGCAGAGCTTGCCAGTTGGGTGGTCTTCTCGTGGTGGTCCTCCCGGCGCAACCCAGCCAGCAAGCCGCTCACAAATCTAGGCATGGGCGCGATCCATACCCTGACCACGCTTGGGTCCGAGTGGTGCCACAACCTGGCGCACGTCGCCGCTTCAAAACTCGTCGACCGCCCTATGGACGCCCTCAGGATCACCTGGGGCATGCCGCTGTGCGTCTATTACGAGCTCGAAGATGCCCGCGTCACCCCCCGCCAGCATATCGCCCGGGCCCTGGGAGGCCCACTCTTTAACCTTGCCGCTGCCTTCGGGCTTGGCCTGGTGCGGCCGATCACAAGGGCGAGCACGCCGGCACGTGAAATCGTGGATCGGGCAATCGGCGCCAATATCTTCATCCTGGGTGCGGGCCTGCTGCCCTACCCGGGGCTTGATGGCGGCGTCATTCTTAAATGGAGCCTGGTCGAGGGTGGCTCTACTCCAAAGCAAGCCGACCTGATTACGCGAGGGGTGGATGGCGCCGTCGCGGCCGGCCTGGCGGGTGCCGCAATGGGCCTGAGAAAGCGCCGGCCCTGGTTGAGCTTGCTGCTGGCTGTGCTCAGCGCACTGGGGCTCGGTTTCGCCCTCGGGCTGGTAAGGGAAGCCTAGATAAGGGAATTTTGAGAGAGGGATTACCTGCTGGCCTTCCCTGTCTACCTGGTGGGTATCCCCTATCGCACGTCTGCTCCGGGCATCACGTAGGAGCGGCAGGGGGATGAATACCTACGACCCCAAATGAGGTCTGCCCTTCCACTACGGTTTGTTTGCCGGTGTGTCGGTTCGGGTCGCGTTCAGCACCGCGCCCGCAGGACGGGAAGGTGAGCGAAACTCATTTGCCGCCCTAAGGGCCGGACCCGGTTTCCCCCAGCCTGTCCACACCGGATTACCAAAGGCACCCAGTTCAAGCATGTCACTTGAGCCTGTCCATAGATTCTGATACCATGATCATGTTCGAGCTGGTGGTCGCCTCAAGCGAATCATCGAGCGGCGTCGGATAACCCCATCCGTCGAAAAGTGCCAGCGAGCTCCACCCACCCAAACAATCGAGGACGAACCATGAGACTGTGGCATTCCTATGCCCAACCGACGAGCGTGGAGCAGGCCTTACGAACGCTGACCGAAGCCGGTGGTCGGGCGGCGATCATCGCTGGCGGAACGGATCTGCTGCTCGACATTGACCAGGGCCGTCGGGCAGCCCCCGAGCTGCTCGTCGACGTTGCCGGTATCGAAGAGATGCGCGAAATCCGGCTCGAGCAGGATCACATCTTCCTCGGAGCGGCAGTCACCCATAAAGCCATCACCAGCAGCGCACTCTTGCAGGAGCATGCTGCGTGCCTGGTGGAGGGGTGTGCGCTGATCGGTGGTCCCCAGGTCAGGAACGTCGCCACGATCGGGGGGAACGTCGCCCATGCACTCCCCGCTGGGGACGGGACGATCGGCTTGCTTGCGCTCGATGCAGACGTGCTCCTTGCCGGGCCAACCGGCCAAGCATGGAAACCCCTGGCGGAAATATTCGCCGGCCCGGGCGAGCTGAGATTGGACCGGTCACGCGAGCTGCTGGTGGGTTTCCGGCTTCCGCTCGCTGAAACCGGTGCAAGCTCGGCCTTCCTCCGCATCATGCGCCCGCAAGGTGTCGCCATTGCCATCCTTAACATGGCGGTCTGGCTCAGGCTGGCTCCGGACGGCACGCTCGAGATGGTGCGGATCGCTGCCGGTCCGGGGGGACCCGTCCCCTTCCGGGCACACGCCACCGAATCAGCGCTGCTTGGCCGCCGGCCGGATGCCGAGACGCTGCGGGAGGCCACGGCGGTGTTGCTCACCGAGATCAAGCTGCGGACCAGCAAGCACAGAGCGACTTCCGCGTACCGCCAGCACCTGGCCGGGATCCTGCTCGAGCGGACGATGCAGGCAGCGCTGGGAAAATTGGCATAACGCTTACAGGCGAAATTCGTACCCAGCAGTTAAAGGTATCAGGCAAAAACATGAAAACTGAATGCAAGATGACCATCAACGGCACGGAGCAGACCATCACCATCGAGCCCGGCGAGATGCTCTCGGACGTGCTGCGCTACCGGCTAGGACTGACCGGCACGAAAATCGCCTGCGAGGAAGCTGAATGCGGTTCCTGCACGGTCCTGCTGGATGGCGACCCCGTGCTTTCATGCACCTTGCCCGCCTTGAAAGCCGCGGGCAGGCAGGTGGTCACGATCGAGGGGCTGCGGACGAACGGCAGCCTGCACCCGCTGCAGGACGCGTTCGTCAAGCACGGCGCCGTGCAGTGCGGTTTCTGCATTCCCGGCCAGATCATGACGTCGTATGCCCTGCTTGAGCAAAACCCCGATCCCACCGATGATGAGATCCAGCATGCCCTCAAGGACACCCTCTGCCGCTGCGGTGGCTACCCAACCATCGTGCGGGCAGTCCAGGCAGCGGCAGCCAGCTTGCGCAGCGGAACCCCGGTAGCCGAGCCAACCGTCCAGGAGACGGGCAGCTACCAGGTCATCGGCAAACCAAGCGTTCGCCCGGATGCATTGTCCAAGGTCGACGGCACCGCCCTCTTCACCGATGACTATCACTTTCCTGGCATGCTCCATGCGAGGGTGCTGCGGGCCGGCGTACCACACGCCGTATTGAAGCAGATCGATATCACGGCCGCAGCCGCACATCCCGGCGTCAAAGCTGTGCTCACCGCGTCCGATATCCCGGGCGAGGTCAACCACGGGTTGGTGACGCGCGATTGGCCGGCGCTGATCGGCGTGGGCGAGCACATCCGCTACGTCGGCGATGCGCTGGCGATTGTCGCCGCTGAAACCAGGGAACAGGCGACAGAAGCCATGGCGTTGATCAAGTTCAAACTTGATCCCCTGCCCGTGGTCACTGACGCCATGCAGGCCCACGACCCGGCTGCACCGCTCGTCCATGCCGGGGGGAACCTGCTGGATGAGATCAAAGTATCGAAGGGTGATATCGAAGCCGGGATGGCAGAAGCTGAGGTGCTTTTCGAACAGACCTACCAAACCCCGACCATGGAGCACCTTTTCATGGAGCCGGAGTGCAGCATCGCCCGGCCGCTCCCGGACGGCCGGATGGAGATCTATGTGGGTTCGCAGATCCCGTACGCCGACCGCGAGCAGGTTGCGGCTTGCCTCGGGCTCAAACAGGAGCAGGTGCACGTGATTGGGACGCTTGTCGGCGGAGGCTTCGGCGGGAAAGAGGACATCGCCGGACAAATCCACGCCGCCTTGCTCGCACAGGCCACGGGCCAACCCGTCAAATTGCTCTTTGACCGGCACGAGAGCCTGCTGACCCACCCCAAGCGCCACGCGACCCGGATCCAGGTCCGGATCGGCGCCCGGCCGGACGGCACACTTGTGGCGGTCGACACCGAGCTCTACGGGGATACCGGTGCGTATGCCTCGCTCGGCGAACATGTGATGACCCGCGCCACGACCCACTCATCCGGACCCTACATCATTCCGCACGTGCGCGCCGATTGCTACGCGATGTACACCAACAACCCTCCCTCCGGCGCGTTCCGTGGCTTCGGCGCCCTGCAAGCTGCCTTTGCCATTGAGACCGCGATGGACGAACTCGCACACAAGCTTGGCATCGACCCGGTCGAGCTGCGAAAACGGAACGCCCTGCGCGAGGGCTCGGTCACCAACACCGGCCAGCATCTCGATCACAGCGTCGGCCTGCTCGAATGCATCGAGCGCGTCGAAGCCGAGATGCGCCGCCTGTCTGGCGACAAGGACCCTTTCATCCCTCAACCCGTCCCCGGCCAGCCAAGTCTGCGCAGAGCCTGGGGTTTCGCCGTGGCCTTTAAGAACACGGGACTTGGCGGAGGCGCGCCCGACAAGGCCGGCGCCGAGGTTGAACTCTACGAGGACGGGACGATCGAGGCGCGCACGTCCTCGGCAGAAATCGGCCAGGGTTTGGTCAGCGTGCTGCAAATGATCGCCGCCGAGGAGTTGGGTGCCAACCTGGAAGGTGTGCGGGTGCTGCTTTCCGACACCGATCTCACCCTCGATGGCGGACCAACGACGGGCTCCCGCCAGACCTACGTGTCCGGGAACGCGGTCCGTCACGCTGCCAGCACGCTGCGCCAGGCCATGACCGCGACCCTCTCTGAAAGGTATGACTGTCCCCCGGAGGACATCCGCTACGTTGGAGGGCTGGCCCAGGTCAACGGCGTAGAGGTGCCGTTAGGCGAAGTGGCTGGCCTGATGCGCGGGGAGGGGAAAGAACCGCGAGCAGCGTTCGAATACTGGGCGCCTAAGACCGAGCCGCTCGGGAGCGGGGGGGACATGCACTTTGCCTTTTCCTTCGCTGCACAGGCCGCCGAAGTCGAGGTCGACCTCGAGACGGGCGAAGTGCGTGTACCGCGCGTCATCGCCGCGACCGACGTCGGGCAGACGATCAACCCGATCGGCTTGCAAGGTCAAATCGAGGGTGGCATCGTCATGGGCATCGGCCATGTGCTCACCGAGGAATTCATCCTCGAGCAGGGCATGGTCATCACCGACCGCATGGCGCGCTACCGCATGCCATCGATCGTGCACGCCCCCGAGATTACTTCGTTTGTGGTCGAACACCCCACCCGTGAAGGACCATACGGGGCAAAGGGGGTGGGAGAAATATCGACCATGCCCACCCTGCCCGCGATCACCAACGGGGTTTACCACGCGACCGGCGTCCGCCTGCGTCGCTTGCCGGTCGATCAAGACTGGCTCGCCTTGCAGCTGGCCAAGCACCAGTCGCCCGCAGGTTGAAGCCCAAAAGAAGATTCTCCCTCGCCGTGGGTGACTTCCGCCACTGTGCAGCAGCCCCCTCAGGCATTACCCTTTTGGATACGAATTGACCAATTAGGTTGGCTGCTCCTGGTCAGGCAAGCAGCCAGGGGCGGTTTGATTGGATCCCACCAACGCTCAGCCACAACCCCAGCCAGGTCCTTCCGGGCGTGGACCGCTGCGGGCGATTATCCTCGCCTCAACCGGGCAGGACATCTCGCGTTGCACGCACTGCGACCTGTGCGATAAATACCTTCAACCCGAGATGGATTTGACCATCGCCGAATTAATGCAGGCAGCCAACCGTGATGAAAGCCGCGCGCTGAACAGCAGGACGCTTTGGGCTTCAGAAGCACTGCTTGACCACGCGTTGCGCTGCCAGTCTGGCCTCGAGTTAACCTCGATCTTGATGGTCATGCAGCGTGAGGCCATCGAGCGCGGATTGACCCCACCCACAGATTTGAACATAAGGAGCTAGCACGCAGAGATGAAAATCGCCATCACTGGAAAAGGCGGCGTTGGCAAGACTACCCTGACAAGTCTGCTTGCGTATGCCTACGCGGAACGCGGAAACAAGGTCCTGGCTATCGATGGCGACCCTGCCCCCTGCCTGGGCCAGGCCCTGGGCGTACCTGAGGATAAACTGCGCGAGCTGACGCCCATCGCCGAGATGGACGAGTTGATCTTTGAACGCACCGGGGCGCAACCGGGAACGACGGGAGGCTTTTTCAAGCTCAACCCGCGCGTCGACGATCTGCCCGACCGGTTCGCTGCCGAACACCGCGGGATCAAGATGTTGGAAATGGGCGCCGTTGACCTGGGTGGATCCGGCTGCATCTGCCCCGAAAGCGCCATCCTGCGTTCGCTCGTGACGCACATCCTGCTCCGGCGCGACGAGGTCGTGCTGCTGGATATGTATGCCGGCGTAGAGCATCTTGGCCGGGCGACCGCGGACGCGGTCGATGCGATGCTGATTGTCGTTGAACCCACGGCGCGCAGCCTGGGGACCGCAGCCCAAATCAAAGACCTGGCCGAGGATATCAAGTTGGACAAACTCTTCATCGTCGGCAGCAAGGTCCAGGATGAGCAAGACCGGACCTTCATCCTCGAGAACTCCCCCGGGCTTCCCGTGCTCGGTTTCATCCCTGACGATCCCATGGTCCGCCAGGCTGACCGGGAGCGGACGGCTTTGTACGATCTTGCGCCGGCTCTGGTTGAAGCGACGGAAGAAATCATCACCAAGCTTGAAGCCGCCCTGGCTTAGCTAACGCGGTGCATACGTCATGCATGGAGGGCGATAACCTTCCTGATTCAGAGTGCATTTGGTTGGTATTAATTGACTCGAATTTGATTGGCCCTATACTCAAAATAGAGCGCCTGCAATTGCTGACTGAGTCTACCCGGCACCTGCACCATCGTTGAACACGGAGATCCCTATGTCCCTTTTCTCACCCCGCAGATACCAGGCCCCTTTTCGACCCTACCACCGGGATAATGAAACCTTGATGCTCAAGGTCTTCACCGCTGGTGAGCAGGCCATCAAGGGCGCGCTCTTCAGCTGCCGGATGTGCGGAAACTGCATCCTGCAGGAGACCGCCTTCGTCTGTCCGATGACCTGCCCCAAGGGTCTGCGCAACGGCCTGTGCGGCGGCGCCTCACCCGAGCATTGTGAGGTCGACCCCTCCCGGCCGTGCACCTGGTACAAGATTTACGAGCGCGCGGAACGGCTTGGTCGGACCGAGAGCTTGCTGGAGGTGAATGCCCCGCTGGATGGCGAGCGCGTCGGCCGTGAAACCTGGCTTGACCTGGTGCGCATCTACCGTGAGCGCGAGGCCGGGCCCCGCGTGGGTGACTTCTTCCGCAACCGGGAGAAGTTCAACGAGGAGTGGGACAAGTTCTTCTACGATGTGCGCCAGCCAGACTGGTGGCAGGGCGATGCGCTCTATCACCCGCCGGCGTATGATGCCCCCATCTCGCTGCTGGAGGCAAACTTGCGGACCGGCGAGTTTGTGACCACGGCGGAAATCGCGCCTCCACTTGGCGCTTCAGGCAATATCATCCACAAAAAGGCCGGCTGGCTGAAGGGCGTCGTCACCGCCGCGAATTTCACCGATAACGCCTCCGCCTCTGCACGCATGAGCAGCCTGGCCTCAAGCCGCATCTGCCTTGAAAGCGGATTGGAGCCCATCATGCAGCTGCAGGCACGTGACCGCACCCGCATCGTGCTCGAATCAGACGCGATGGGCGCGGCCGGCCTCGGAATCCACAACATCCTCTGCCTGAGCGGCGATCACCATCGTTTCGGACCGACCCCGATGACCAAGCCCGATCAGTTCGACATGGATGCCGTGCAGGTGCTGTGGATGCTGCGCCGCATGCGGGATGACGGCATCTACCTCGATGGGCGTAAGATCAAGGAACGCCCAAAGTTCTTCCTCGGCGCGGCCGGCTCGCCCTTCGGGGCACCGCCTGCGTATGAAGCGATCCGCGCTCATAAGAAGATCAACGCTGGCGCGCAGTTCATCCAGACCCAACCGATTTTCGATTACGACCGCTTCCTGGAGTGGCTGGAGGCGCTCGACAAGCGCGATCTCCTGGGCAAGGTATACATCCTGGCCGGATTGATCCCGCTGAAGAGTGCCCGCGCTGCGCATTTCATGGCCGAGGATGTCCCCGGGGTCGTCATCCCGCCCGAGATCATCGCCCGCATGGACGCGGCTGGTGACGACAAGGATGCACAGCAAGAAGCCGGCGTCGAGATTGCGCTCGAGATGATTGATAAGCTCAAGTCGACAGCCGGCATCAGCGGCATGCACATCATGGCCGTTCATTGGGAGGATATCGTGCCGCGCCTGGTCGAAGAAGTCGAATCTTCCCCGACCAAGCATCACCGAACTTCCCGAGGTCGAAGAAGTTGAGGGATAAGCTCCCGCCCCGGCTCGTTTTCGAAGCTTGATCCATTCCCATCCCCTGCCAAAGACAGGGGATGTTTGTCCGTCTTCGTACTGGAGGAGCCACAGTGAATAAGGACCTGACCACCTGGATCAAGAGCCAGCCCTGGGTCATGCTGGATGGCGCCATGGGCAGCCAGCTCATCGCGGCCGGGATCCCGCTGGGCACCCCCTCTGAACTCTGGAACGTCGAACAGCCACGCGAGATCGCCTCGATACACCAGGCGTACGTCGAGGCCGGCGCCCAGATTATCCTCACCAATTCCTTCGGCGGCAGTTCCTTCCGCCTCAGCAAGCCTGGCCTGGGCGAGCGGACGATGGAGCTTAACCGCGCTGCGGCAGAGATCGCGTGCGAGGTTGCACGGGCCGCCGATCGGCAGGTCTTCGTCGCCGGATCGATGGGTCCAACGGGCGAGCTGATGGAGCCGCTCGGCCCACTTACGTCCGAGGCAGCCCGGCAGGGGTTCGCAGAGCAGGCGCAAGGACTGGTGCAGGGCGGCGTCGACCTGCTCTGGGTGGAGACGATGAGCGACCTGTCCGAGATCACCGCCGCCCTGGAGGGGATCCGATCCGTCACGGATCTGCCTATCGCCGCGACGATGACTTTCGAGTCGCGTGGGCGCACGATGATGGGGGTCTCGCCCGAATCAGCGCTTGAGGCGCTCCTACCTTTTGAACCCATCGCCCTCGGCGCAAACTGCGGCAATGGGCCGGCCGAGATCGAAGGCGTGATCGAAAAGATGGCCGCCGCCCAACCTGCACTCCGATTAATTGCCAAGTCAAACGCCGGCATGCCGAGGCTTGACGGCGAGCTTGTCGTCTATGATGCCTCCCCCGAGATCATGGCCGAACATGCGCTTCGCGTGCGCGACCTGGGCGCGCAGCTGATCGGGGGCTGCTGCGGCAGCACACCAGAACACATTGCGGCCATGCATGCCGCGTTGATTAAATAAGACTTCCTCTTGAGGCTGAGAGGGCGACCGGCCGGTCGCCCTTGCGAGATACCATAACCCGCGCTGGAACGTGGACTACATCTTCCGCGACCTTACCAACAGCAGTGGGCGATCGACGCTCTGCAGCACCCCGGCGGCGACGCTGCCGTAGAAGACGCGCTCTAAGCCGGTCCGGCCGTGACTGGCCATCGCCACCAGGTCGACCGCGTGTTCCCTGGCCGTTTTAATGATGGTATCCACCACCGAACCCTGCGCCAGGACAGTCTCAATTTTCACGCCCCGCTCCCGGAACTCGCCCTTCTTTCCTGCCAGATAACGCTCGAGTTCATCTTTCTTCTGGCGCGACAATTCGATGCCCACATCGGGATGGGATCCGTGGGGCGACATCAAGGTCGAGCCCGGTTCGATCACGTGCAGCAGGATCAATTCCGAACCGAACTCGAGCGCCAGCGCTTCGACCTGCGGCAGGATGGCTTCTGCCCTTGCGGATCCATCCAGGGGTACGAGAATTTTCTCAAACACGGTTACCTCCCAACGCAACATTCTTCTGGCCGGGCATCAGCATATACGGGGCAGCATCTCGCCGGCCAGGACATCCACCACCCGCGTGCCTCCGATCCTCGTTTGCATCAGCACTCGCGGCTGAGCCGCCTGCTCCACATGGCCAATCAACCGAGCACCCCCTCCATAAGGGTGGGCGTGCATCGCTTCCAGTGCCCGCTCCGCCTGGTCTTCAGGCAGGATGAGCACCAGTTTGCCCTCATTGGCGACGTACAACGGGTCAAATCCCAGCATCTCGCAGGCTGCATCGACCGCCCCCTCCACCGGGATGGCGGTCTCATCCAGTCGAATCTGGACCCCGCTCTGGTGGGCGATCTCGTTCAGCGTGGTCGCCAGCCCACCGCGGGTGGGATCGCGCATCACGTGGATGCCGGTGCAGCTGGCAAACAATCGCTCGACCAAGCCGTTCAGCGGGGCTACGTCGGATTTGATTTCTGCCTCGAAGGCGAGCTCGCCTCGCGCGCTGAGCACGGCGATACCGTGGTCTCCCAGCGTTCCCGAGATGATGACTGCATCTCCCGGCTTAGCCCCGGCGCCGCTCACCTGCCGGCCAGGGGGGATCACGCCCACGCCGGCGGTGTTGATAAAAAGCCCATCGGCCTTGCCGCGCTCGACGACCTTCGTGTCGCCGGCGACGATGCGCACCCCGGCTTCTTCCATGGCCGCCTGCATCGAGTTCAAGAACCTGCTCAAGCAGGTACATGGGCAGGCCTTCCTCGATGATGAAACCCGCCGTGAGCCACTGCGGCTGTGCACCCAGCATGGCCAGGTCGTTCACGGTCCCGCAGACCGCCAGACGCCCAATGTCCCCACCAGGGAAGAACAGGGGGGAGACGATGTGCGAATCGGTGCTGATGGCCAGGCGCCCCTCACTCGAGGGTACGACCGCCGCATCATCCCCCCGCAGCAGGATGTCATTTTCAAAGGGAGGGTAGAAGCGCCTGGCGATGAGGTCATGCGTCATCCGGCCGCCGCTGCCGTGCCCGAGCACGATCGTCTCGTCGTGCGCCAGCGGCAGCGGGCAGGCCAGGCCGTGGATGACGACTTGCTCTGTTTTGTCCTTCATCGGTCGATGCTTTCCTCAGATCTACAAGGC
>CAVPZJ010000002.1:0-281175 GCA_963710255.1 uncultured Chloroflexia bacterium | reverse complement strand
ACTGGATCGAGATGCGATCGCGTCTTTTCTTGACGGGAGTCCGGCAGCCTTGCTGTGAACCCATAAGTCGTTGTTAGTCCGTCTTCTGGAATCCGGGAGCTCTGCTCCCGGCCACAAGCAGAATTTGTCGGTTCGCCTCAGTCCAGTTGCATCACAGCTGTGGTCGGGCAGCTTTGTTGCAAACCCACGGTTCATTGGATGCTCACCTCTTGGAATCCGGGAGCTCTGCTCCCGGCCACAAGCAGAGCTTGTGAATTCCAAAGATTAGAAATCATCTCGAATGTCTACGCGATCAAAACGAACATCCTGTATCCTGCTCTTTACTTCTGACAGGGCATTCTTCATAAACCACCGATAACTTGAATACGCATACTCTATAGGGTCCTTGACCAACCCATGCTTAACAGGGTTGTAATGAACATACTGCAGCCTTGCAAGGAAGGATGATTCAAAGCTGATTACAGTATCCCAATAGTTCTGCCACACCTTCCTTCCGACTGTTCCGTCAATCTTGTTCACATATTTCGCAGTGATTGAATGGAGCGGTCGGATAAGTTGTGTAATTCGGTAATACCCATCTTCCACCCGTACAATCAAATGATAATGGTTATCAAGCACAACCCAGGCTTCGAGTTCCCACTGCAGACGGTGCACCAGTTTGAACAAAATCTCTAAGAAATACTCCTTCGTCCGGGCCTCTGTCAGGTGTCTCGCTCTTTGATATGTGCAAGCGGTGATCATGTAGATTGAATCTGGCGCAAAATAATGTGGTGGAGAATTCCTGCCCTCAATATACTCCCCCATCCAGCCTCCCCCTCCAGAACCTCAGCCCGCCTCCGCCACCCGCCCGTAGCGATAGTAGGCCGCGCAGGCCCCCTCGGCCGAGACCATCGTCGCACCCAGCGGATGCTCCGGCGTGCATTCTGCCCCGATTGCGGCGCAGTCGAGCGGTTTCTTCAACCCCTGCAGGATCTCACCTGCAATGCAGAGCGGCGATCTCCTGGGGTTGGATATCCGCCACATCCCAACGCGTTTCGGCATCAAACGCCTTGAATTCATCCCTCAACCGCCAGCCGCTCCCCGGGATCACGCCGATCCCGCGCCACTTCCGATCGCAGCCCTCGAAGACCTGCTCGATCAAGGCCTGGGCTGGCCGGTTCCCGGCCTCCGTCACCACGCGCGCATAGGCGTTGCCCACGCCGATCTCCCCCGCTTCGAGCATGCGGACCGTGTCCAGGATCCCCTGTGCAATATCCAGCGGCTCAAACCCGGTCACGACGATCGGCACCTGGTAGCGTTTGGCAATCGGTGGATACTCCCAGTACCCCATAACAGCGCAAACATGTCCGGCCGCCAAGAACCCCTGCACCCGGTTGTGCGGCGAGCCGAGGATGGCGTGCATCGCCGGCGGCACGCGCACGTGGGAGACGAGCACCGAAAAGTTCTTCAAACCGAGCCTTTTCGCCTGGGAAACGCACATGGCGTTGGGCGGCGCAGTCGTCTCAAACCCGATCGCGAAAAAGACAACCTGCCGCTCGGGGTTGTCCTGAGCCAGCTTGACGGCATCAAGCGGTGAATACACCACGCGCACGTCGCCACCCGCCGCACGGACGCTGAACAAATCGCGGCCCGTGCCCGGCACGCGCAGCATATCCCCGTAAGAGGTGAAAATCACCTCCGGCCTTGATGCGATCGCCAGCGCCTTGTCGATCAATTCCACCGGGGTCACGCACACCGGGCAGCCCGGGCCATGGACAAGCTCGATCTCGGGCGGCAGGAGCTGGTCCAGGCCTGACCGGACGATGGCGTGCGTCTGCCCGCCGCAGATCTCCATGATCACCCACGGCTTTGAGACTTCGTTCTTTATTTGCTTGAGGACCCCTTCTACCAGTCCGGGCTCGCGATACTCGCTGAGATGCTTCACGCCACGCCCCCCTCAGGCCCCAATTCTTCCTCCAGGTTGGCAATTTCACGAAACATGGCCAGCGTCTCCTGTGCCTCTTCTTCGCTCACCTGGCTGATGGCAAATCCGACGTGGATGATGACGTACTCGCCGACCTGCGTCTCTGGAACATACTCCAGGCAGGCTTCACGCTGCACCCCGCCGAAATCCACCGTGCCCATCCGCAGACCGTCCTTCTCGTGGATGGCGATGACCTTTCCCTGGCACTCCCAGGCACATGTTTCAGACCTCCCTTGCCGTTGAGGCAACTCCGGCCGCGGACATGGGGTCCCCGGCCACGCCTCGCGCAGCAGCTACAGCAGCCTGACCCAGGGCCAGGCCACCGTCGTTTGCCGGTACCTTGCCGTGGACCAAGACTTCAAATCCGGCCTTTCGCAAGCGTGGAACCGTTCGCGAAAGCAGCGACATATTCTGCCAGACACCGCCACTCAATCCTACGATCTCACAGCCCGATTCCGTCCGGGCCGCGCAGCAAAGCTCGACCACGAGTGCCGCCAATCCGTTATGAAATCGGGCCGATATGCGCCCGGTGGCCACGCCTGAATTCAGGTCATCCACGATCGATGCCACGACAGGTGCAGCGTCGAACTGGCCTCGTCCGGGGTTGAAGGTGTACTGCCCGCCCTCGTCGGGGTCGAGGCACGCCTCCAGTTCAATGGCCGCCTGGGCTTCGTAATTGACCGTTTGACGGAGGCCGCAAAGCGATGCCACGGCGTCGAAAAGGCGGCCCATGCTTGAGGTCGGGGGTGAATTCAAGTTCGTCTCCAGCATGCGCTCGAGGATCTGCCGTTCGTGCTCCGGAACTGCGTTTACCGGGGGGAGGTCTCCAGACCACTCCATACCAGCATGCCGCAGCCAGGAAAGTGCCATGCGCCAGGGCTGCCGGGCGGCCTGATCACCCCCGGGCAGAGGGACATAGGCCAGGTGTGAAAGCCGTTCTGCCCGTTGGTAATCGCAGAGCAGGAGTTCGCCGCCCCATACTGCACCATCTTCCCCGTACCCCGTACCATCGAAGGAGAGGCCGATCACCTGAGAACCGGGCGCCAGGCCGTGCTCCGCCATGAGGGCGGCGATATGTGCGTGATGGTGCTGCACTTCGAACAGCGGCAGCCCTTCGCGCTCCGCGAATTCATGCGCAAAGCGCGTCGCCAGGTATTCCGGGTGCAGGTCGCACGCGACGATTTCTGGGTGAACGCGGAACAGCTTGCAGTAATGCTCGATCCCCTGTTCGAAGGACTGCAGCGTCTCGAAGTTTTCGAGGTCGCCGATATGCTGGCTCAGGAACGCGTATCGCCCACGCGTCAGGCAGAAGGTATTCTTGAGTTCAGCCCCGGCTGCGAGGATCGGCGGTCCATCCCACGACGAGGTGGATGGGATACGGAGCGAACCCGCGCGCCCTGCGCAGCGGGTAAGGTTTTCCCTCAAATATGCGCACGACCGAGTCATCACAGCGGGTGCGGATCGGCCGGTCATGCAGCAGGAAGGCATCTGCCAGGCCGGCAAGGCGCTCACGTGCTTCCTGGTTATCGATCGCGATCGGTTCTTCGCTTAAATTGCCGCTCGTCATGACCAGTGCCGCCGGATAACCCGCTTCCGGTTCGAGCAGCAATTCATGCAGTGGCGTATAGGGCAGCATCACCCCAAGCGTGTGCTGCCCAGGCGCGACGGCCTCGGCAATGGCAGAACCCGGCCGACGTTGGGCGATCACGATCGGGCGTTCGATCAACTCCAGCATGCTGCGCTCGGCTGCATCGAATATGCACTCTCGCTCTGCCAACTCCAGCGAGTGCACCATCACGGCAAACGGCTTTTCTACCCTGAGCTTGCGCTCACGCAGCCGCAAGATCGCTTCATGGCTCAACGCGTTACATGCCAGATGGAAACCACCCAGGCCTTTCACGGCCAAAATCGCACCTTCCTGGAGCATGCGCCGGGCTGTCTTCAGCGCCTCGTCCCGTTCGAGACGCGGTTCCCCCGGTATTTCGAGCCAGATTTGCGGCCCACAGGTGGGACAGGCTACGGGCTGGGCATGGAAGCGCCGGTCCAACGGGTTCTCATATTCTGCCGCACAGTCGGGGCAGAGCGGGAAGTCGGCCATGGTCGTGTTGGGCCGGTCATAGGGGATATCGGTGATGATTGTGAAGCGAGGGCCACAATTGGTGCAGTTAATGAAGGGGTACCGGTAGCGCCGGTCGTCAGGATCGTTAAGCTCCCGCCGGCAATCCGGGCAGAGGCTCACATCGGGCGAAATCGGTTGGTACGCCCCGGGGCGTGCGGCCGAGGCCAGGATCTCGAACCTGGATAGGTCATCCGGCTCGCACGGCTCAACCTGGAGTCCGTCGATATGCGCCAGAGGAGGGGCTTCGTCCTCCAGGGCCTGGATGAAGTCATCCAACGCCTTCTGTGCCCCTTCAGCCCTGATCTCCACCCCCCCGGACGTGTTTCGCACCCAGCCCGTTATCTGTCAACTCAGCGCGAGGCCATATACGAAGGGCCGGAACCCGACCCCCTGAACGACGCCCTGGATGCGGACCAGCATTCCACGCCTGGCGGGCATGCTCACTCCTGCTTCAGCGCTCTCGCCCGGCTCAACAACCACGCAAACCATGGCTCGAGCCCTTCCCCGGTCCTGCAGGACAGCGGGAAGGTGCTCAATCCAGGATTCAGCATCTCGACACCGGCCTTGAAGTAATCCAGGTCGTACTCGACGTAGGGCATGAGATCGATCTTGTTAATCACCAGCGCATCCACGCCGCGGTACATGGCCGGGTATTTGTACGGCTTGTCGTCCCCTTCTGGCACCGAAGCGATGAGCACAGAAAGGTGGGTCCCAAGCGCAAAACTGGCCGGGCAGATCAGGTTGCCGACATTTTCCACGATCAGCAGGTCGAGCGCTTCCAGCGGCAGCTCCCGCAATGCCCCACGCAGCATGACCGCGTCCAGGTGGCACTCGCCGCCCGTGTTAATCTGAACCGCAGTCGCCCCGGCCGCTGCCGCCCGGTCGGCATCGATGCTCGTTGCGACATCCCCATCGACGACAGCGATGCGGTGTTCGTCCTTCAACCCCGCCAGGGTCGCCTCGATCAGCGACGTTTTGCCAGCACCGGGCGAGGCCATCAGGTTAACCCCGAGAAGACCATGCTTGTCGAGCCGCGCCCTGTTCTCCGCCGCCAGCTGCTCGTTGGCGCTCATGATGTCCTCGACCACCGTGACCCGATCTTTCATACCGCCTGTCTCCCATCTGCATCTGGCATCTCTCCGCTTTCGACCTCGATCGCCTCCATATGGAACTCCTCCCCGGAAAGTACGCGCACATTCCTGCTCCCACATGCCGGGCAAGCGAGTTCACCTTCCGCAGGGTGGTAGGTGTTGGTACAGTCGTGGCAGAGGAGTTCGGCCGGACGACGGTCGAAGTGCAGCCTGGCCCCTTCGGCGATCGTGCCGGCGCTGATGATGTCCCAGTAGAACGTGACGGACTCATCCACGACCGACGCCAGCTGGCCGATGACCAGGTAGATATCGGTCACGCATGCCGCGCCGGCTTGATCTGCGTGGCGCAGCGCAATCTCGAGGATGTTCTCGGTTATCGGCAGCTCATGCACGACCGCCTCCTGCCCTTTGAGGATAGTCTTTGGCAGGATTCGCATCCAGTGGAAAACGTCACTTAACCGGTACGATTCCGGCCTCATGAGCTCATTCCTGCGCCAGCCGTCGTCGAATCGAGGTCTAGCGCAGGATGGACGCACATCCCGCGAAAGGAAAACGCCGCCCTTTGGGGCGGCGCAGATGCATTCCTGTCCATTCAGGTCAGGGAGTATTGCCGTCCTGGTCCCGCAGATAGGCCGTGATGGCCTTGATCTCGCTGTCCGAGAGCCCGTAATCCGGCATCGATGTTGGCCCACTGACCGAATCGGGGTCCCGCAACCAGGTATAGAGCAGCTCCTCGTCCAGGCGCAGCGTCACACCGCGCAGGTCGGGCCCAATATAGCCGCCGTACGTGCCAATGTAATGACACCCACGGCAATCATATTGATCCACGAGCTGTGCACCTGTAGCCACGGGGTCATCGAGGTTCACGCCGCGCAGGATATTCGTCCACCAGCGAGGCGGTGAGAGCAGCAGCCAGAACAGGATGATTACGGCGAATCCTGTCGCAATCCAGTTCCAGGGTATTTGGATGCCCTGCGGCTCCTGCCGTCGGCGACGTGCCATGTGTGCAGCTCCTATGTACAGCAAACTTGCTGGAAGGGAACTCTATCACAGGCTGCAGATTTGTGCGCTGAGAGCTTGGTCATGTAGTGGGATCGGCGCAGGCATGATGCGTGTTGATAGAGTCCCAGGAAGCCATCGCCTACGATTGAAACCTGAGGCTCGGCCGCAGAGCCAGCGGCAAGCCGCACAACCGCTTGACTCCTCGTGAGCATGCAGCCCCAACACACCAATGGTCGTGCGTTTAATTGAGGAAGGGGAGTGCGGAAGCGTTGCACCCGCGCCGGCAGCAACGCTGCCGGACACCCGGCTCGCCGGGAAACAGACGACCCGGTTGAAATGTAGGGGCGTCCGGCCGGACGCCCACCCCGCGAGGATTTGAAAGCTAATCCTGCTACTCCAGCGTGACGCTCGCTGAAGCCACGACCACCGGCAGGTTGGGCAGCTCCTGGGTGTAGCGCAGGAAGCGGGCCACTTCCTCCAGGTCGGCATACGCCTTCAGGTTCTCCATCCAGCGGAACCCGATCGATTGGTAGAGCAGCTCCACGGTCAGCTGGAAGGGACCGCTGGCTTCCCCGGTGTTGATCGCGATGAGCAGCCTGTCCCCACCCCCGTCAAAATCCACGTCGTCGCGCGCGCCGCCGCGAACGGCAAAATCTTCATAGGGAGCAGCCTTCTCGAAGCCCTCCGGCAGCAGCCGGTTGTCCTTGAGATATCCAGCCGCCCGCAGCAGGTCGGTGGTGACGTGGTTCTCGGTGTCACGCAGGATCGCCTCGTAGATTTGCACCTGGTCCGGTTGGACGATGGCCTGGTAGTGCTGTTCGAAACGGGCCGGGTCGAGGTCGTTGTCGTTACCGCTGATCGATCCATCCGGGTTGACCGCGCCCGAACTCGAAGACGATCGCCCCGGTCCCGTCCGTCAGCGTGATGTGCAGCCACGCACGGCGGGAAGGAAAACCGGTTGGGAATTTGTGCCCGGTCAGGGCCGTGATCGCCGCCTCCGCAGATACTCGCTGGCCGAGGCGCTGGGCGTTTTGCAGTTCGAGCTCTGCCGTCTCGCCCTGCAGCTGATCGACCGTGCGCTCGATCGTCTCCCCGAAGTGCTCGCTGGAGGCCGTCACGCCCAGCTCCTCGCCGAACGCGTCCAGCATCTTCAGCACATAGGCATTTCCCCCTATAAAGGTGTGCTGGGCGAAGGGGCTGCGCAGCGTCTGGCTGGTAGAGGCGATGCGCACCCCACCCTCGGCGTCAGGCATGTGGCAGCCCTGGCAGCTCGTGCGGTTGCGGTAGCTGGAGTAATAGTATTCAAAGTAGACGGTCTGCTCGGGGAACTCGCCGGCCACCTGCCCGAACGCATCGACATAGGGGGTGTAGAGCGTATGGCAGGTGGCGCACAGCGTCGATTCGGCGATGTGCGCGCTTTGCTCAGGCCTGAAACCGGAGGAGGCGGACATGATCGCCGCCTGGCCGGACTCGACCTGGAAGGGACCGAAGATGACCCGGTCAGGCGGGTTGAGCTCGGTATCGATCTGGAACCCGCCGCTGTAGGATGCCTCGGTTCCGAGGTTGTCCGAGCGGATCTGGTGGCAAACGGTGCAGGAAACGCCATCGTTTGCCAGCAGGTTCAATTCGTGGTCCGGGTTGAGGAAGCCCTCCGGGCCAAAGATGGCCCCGAATCCGCCGGCTTCTTCGGCCGTGAACTGCGCCATCGGCATGTGGCAGCGGGTGCAGCGGTCCTGGATGAGCTCAGCCAGTTCGGGCAGTGCCTCGATCTCTGCCCGTACGGACGCCTGCCAGTACGGATCACGGGCGGCGTTGGCCATCATCGAGCTGCGCCAGGCGGCATCGATCGAGACATCGGCACCTGTGTCGTCGCTTTGCTTCTGGTGGCACAGCGCGCACGAGCCGGAGGTCGAGAAGAACTCGCCCACGTGGGACGGCAGCGGTTCACCCTGGCGGATGCCTTCCAGCGCGCTGTCGGCGGTCGGCGTGACATACATGGTGGCCGTGGGAGGCGGCGTGTTCGTCGGGCGCAAGCGGAGGGTGTCGGTTGGGACACGCGTCGCGGCCGGCGTCGCAGTACCGCAAGCGGCCAAGATCAGGGAGAAGCCTGGGATGAGGAGCAGGATTGGTCGCCGCATGGTACCCCCGGTGCTAGAGGACGAACTTGCCATCCTTGTAGAAGACCTCACCGTCGACGCGCATCTCCGAGTCTGAGGTCATGTCGCAAACCATGTCCCAGTGGATGGCGGATTTGTTAACCGAGCCGGTCTCGGGATAGCCTGCCCCGAGCGCCATGTGGATCGTCCCGCCCAGCTTTTCGTCGAAGAGGATGTTCTTGGTGTAGTTCTTTACGCCGTAGTTGAGGCCGATGGCGAACTCGCCCAGGCTGCGGGCGCCTTCATCGGCGTCGAGCATCGCCTCCAGGAAAGCCTGGTTTTTTCCAGCCCGGGCCTCGACCACGCGGCCGGCCTTGAACACCAACTCCACGTTGTCGACCTCGTTGCCGCGGTAGACCGCCGGGTAGGAGAAACGCACGCTGCCCTTCGACCGAATCCTCGACCGGGCCGGTGAAGATTTCACCGTCGGGCATGTTGTGGTCGCCATAGGCGTTGATGAACTTGCGGCCGTCGATCGAGAGCTTCAGCTCGCAGGCCGGCCCCTGGACTTCGATCAGCTTCTTCCCGGCCAGATACTGGACGTAGCGTTCCTGGGAGGCTTGCAGTCCGGCCCAGTAGGCGAGCGAGTTCCTCCTGCGGATCCTGGACGTGGCAGGCGCCGAAGACGAACTGCTCGAAATCGTCCAGGCTCATGTCCGAATCCTGGGCAAAGGCCTGGGTCGGGAAGAGCGTGGTGACCCACTTGAACTCCTTCGTGGCGCCGCGCCGGAACTGGATCGGCGGTAACGGCGCCGGTCACCTTTTCCCGGCGGGCGAGCTTGGCCTTATCGGTGCCCATGAGCAGCTTCGAGTTGCTGACCGAGTGGATGCGGATGCGTGATTCGAACTGTTCGTAGACCAGGTCATAGAACGTGGCGGGGTAAGCGAGCTGCGCTTCGTTGGCGTACTGCAGGAAGACGTCATCGACGCCGGTCATCGTCGTCTGGCCGGCGAGCGAGACGAAGGTATGCGGGTGGCCGCCGGCGAGCAGGATCTCGCGGAAGAGCGCACGTACGAGCGCCTCGGCCGGCGGCTCGGCCTCGATCAGCACCCGGTCGCCGGGCTGAATGCGGGTGGAGTGGTGGACGAGCACCTGGGCCATGCGGTCGACACGCGGATCGTTCATCGGGCACACCTCACGCGATTGGGATACCTTCGTCAGCGGCCCCATTGTACCGCAGGGTGCGGGTTGAAGCTTTGTTGCGTGCCAAAAAGCACTATCCAGGGACATCCCTGAGGTATAGAGTTTTTCATGCGGCTGTGATTGCAAGGTTCCCCTTGGCAGCCGTGAGGCTCGTGGTCCATCCCTGGCGCAGCTCGCCATGTGAGAACGGCTCGAGCGGTGCACACGCTGCACCTGACACGAATGCGGTCAAGAAGGAGGATGAATTGGTTGAATTGATCCCTGTCCTGCAAACGGCCATTGGCCCAGTGATCCTCATCTCGGGGATTGGGCTGCTCATCCTCTCGATGACGAACCGGCTCGGTCGAGCCATCGACCGAACCCGCCAGCTCGGAGCGGGTGCAGACCCGGCCCGTGGGGAGCAGCTGCGCATCCTGTGGCGGCGGGCCCGGGTGCTGCGAACCGCGATCACCCTGGCCGTCGCCAGCGCCCTGTCGGCCGCCATGCTTGTGATCTTGATTTTCGTCGCCGCCATGATTGGGGCCGAGGCTGGCATGCTGATTGCCGGGCTGTTCACGCTGGGAATGCTGGCGCTGATCGTATCGCTCATGCTCTTTCTATACGATCTGTACCAATCGCTCGCCGCGCTCAAGCTTGAGATGGAAAGGCACGGGCTGGACGAGCTATAGCGGAGCCGGAGCCGGTAGGAGTGGAACCGGGAGCGCTGTTCCGCTGCCTGGGGTAGCTCGAGATTCTTTGACAGATGCCCGGCGAAGGGATTCTAGTTGACCTGAGCGTGGTCACTCTCCTACATCGGGGTGACGTCAGGCGGCATGAAAGCCGCATGATGCAAGGCGATGGCGAAGGATCAAAGCGCTGTATGCGGGATTTCACCCATCTGGGCGACCCATCGAAAGGGACCCGCGCTCAACCAAAACGCCGGCGCTTGAGCGCCGGCGTTTTCATCTCGTCCTGGCTGCGGACTGGCTCTGGTCACTCGAGCTCATCCAGGATGGCGCGCATCAGGACACGGTACTGCTCAAGTGCTGACCGGCCTTCCGCAGTGATCGCCAGCAGGGTCATCGGGCGGCGTTCGACAAATTCCTTCGTCACCTTGACGTAGCCGGCCTCTTCAAGCTTGCTCATGTGGGTCGAGAAGTTGCCACGCGTCAGGCCGGTCAGGTTATGCAGGAAGACGAAGTCCGCCTGGTCGATGACGTGCAGGATGGAGAGCAGCATCAGCCGGGCCGGCTCGTGGATCACCTTGTCGATGTCGCCGGCGCGGACGAGCGCCTGCAGGATTGCGTTCCGTTCAGGCATGCTCATCCACCCCCTGCGGATACAGCGCCAGGAAACGGCGCAGGGTCACGAACCCGGCTACGGCCGCCGTCAGGCCGGTCAGGAGCAACGAGAACGCGGTCGGGTACCCGATGAAGCGGGCGCCCAAGGCCAGGAGGGCTTGAATCAGCGCATAGGCGTAGAAGCGGTTGCACTTCATAACCAGGCCCGCAGCGAGCAGCGCCATCCCAACCCCGGCGCCGAAGAGCAGCTTGAAGTCCTGCTCGGGGAGGGCGTCCATGCTCGCGCGCAGCCCGCCGGCAAGCGGCATCAGCGCAGCCACAACGATGAACAGCGCCAGGCCAATCCCCATCCAGATGAAGAGCCGCTGGCGTCCCTGCGCCTCCGGCTCGAAGCGGATGTACCCCATGCGCGGCACCGCAAAGCGCTGTTTCAAAGGGAAGTAAAAGACAGCCGGAATGCCGATCATCCCGATGAAGGCGAACTGCCCGGTAAAAATGACCGTACCGAACAGCAGCAGGATCACACCGATCACCAGGTCCAGGATCCCGTCCCCATGGTAGAGCGTGTACAGTCTGCGTTCCAACCGGGAGCTTCCTTGTCCGTTTAACATGTCAATCTCCTTGTCTTTGGTGTAGATTAGTTTGTATTACAAACTTATTTGCACCAAGAATACAACAGGAGGGCGGTGCTGTCAAGAGGCAGTTGCCGGCCAGGGCAACCGGGCTACATGAATCCCCGATTTGTCGGATGACTTCTCCTCCAACCCCGCTTACCGCTACGTTCGGCGGCAGCTGGCTCAGTTGGTTTCTGTTCATTGGTGGTGTTCTGCAGATACCCGAATTTCTCGGCACACGTGCGATGGAGACTTCATCCTTCTGCTCGATGAGCCTGATCGTGGTGCGATGAGCAAGGTTTGCTTCATCCCTTTTGCGCTTTACCTACGTTGAGCTATGAAGAACAAATGAACTCCCCTGCAGGCCATTCGATGTCCCCATGACATATGCAATCGCCATTCTTTCATCCTCAAACAAGCTCCACGCGACAGCCTCCGCTTGCGCGGAGGCTGGGAAGTACATCAGGTTGGTGAGCAGCAATAAAGGATCAGCGCCGATTTGACGCCTTGCGCCGGTGGTTCCCGCCGTTGTTGCTGCGCGCCGGTTGGCTGCGTTTCGAACGGGCGTGTCCATTTCCGGAGGATGACGAACCGTTTTCTTTGATCGCGCTTTCCGGCATGAAACCGCCGTAGTTGAAGTCCGGCAGGCGGCGGCGCTCGATGCGAGTCCCCACCACTTTCTCGATGTCTCGGACCAATTGTCCGTCCGCTTCCCCGGCAAAGGTGAAGGCTTCGCCAGAGAGCTCGGCCCGGCCCGTGCGCCCGATGCGGTGGGTGTAGGCATCGACCGTGTCGGGGATGTCGTAGTTGATCACGTGCGAGATCTCCGAGACATCGATCCGCGCGCGGCCACGTCGGTGGCGGCGAGGATGTCGAACTTCCCGCTGCGGAAACCATCGATCGAGCGCTGGCGCTGGTTCTGGGTCATATTCCCCTGCAGCGCAGCGGCCCGGTAGCCCTTCTTGGCCAGGTCGCTCGCCAGGTTGCGGGCGCGGTACTTGGTGCGGGTGAAGATCAGGACCCGTCCGGTGGCGGTCTGTTCGAGCATCGCCAGCAGCAGGCTCTTCTTCAAACTGTCCGGCACCGGGTAGAGCGCATGCGAGACCGTCTTGGCCGGGGCGATCGCCCCGATCTGGACGGTAACCGGGTCCTTCAGGATCGTGGCTGCCAGCTCGCGCACATCCTGCGGCATCGTAGCCGAGAAGAAGAGCGTCTGGCGCTGGTTCGGGAGCAGCTTGAGGATGCGGCGGATGTCGGGCAGGAAGCCCATGTCGCACATGCGGTCGGCTTCATCCAGGACGACCACCTCGACCTGCGACAGGTCGATGGCGCGATCTCCGGCGATGTCCAGCAGGCGCCCGGGGCAGGCGATCACGATCTCGACCCCCCGCCGCAGCTGCGAGACCTGGTTGTTTTTGCTCACGCCGCCGTAGATGGAAACGCTGCGCACCTGCATACCTTTGCTCAGATCGATCGTCATCTGGTGGATTTGTTCGGCCAGCTCACGCGTCGGCGCGACGACCAGGGCGCGCACCTTGCGGGTCGGGCCCTTCGTCAGCCGCTGCAGGATGGGAAGCATGAAGGCCGCCGTCTTGCCGGTACCGGTCTGCGCAAGACCGATCACATCCCGCCCCTCAAGCACATGCGGGATGGCCTGCGCCTGGATCGGGGTCGGGATCGAATACCCGGCGGCCTTGATGCGTTTGGCGATGCGCGCATCAAAAGAAAAGTCTTCAAAATTCACTGGAAAGTCTCCTTGACTCACTCGAGCCAAGTCGCACCTCAGCCCATACACAAAACTACGAATGCAACAGAAATCGGGCTGCGATCCATTCCTCAGCCGCATGGTCCGAACGGTTGCCACAGCGGACCATCACCGCGGTCCTGCGGTTGCGTGGTGCCCTATTCGATCCGGTGGGAATGGGAAGAGGGGTAACGCTCCCCTGAACGTCGATCGTTCACGTTCAAGCTGAGCGCCCAAGCAAGGTGTGTATTGTAACAGAAAACAGGGGAGAGGCATGGACCCCGGGGCGGCCCGGACTATATCCCAACCACGGGGTCCATGCACTCAAACGGTTAAAGATCCTTTAAGAGCGTCGCCAATACCAGTAAGAACCACCCGGCTGCAACCAACCAGAATGCGTATTCGCTCAGCGCGGCAGACCGTGCCGGTGTAGCCGAGCAACCCGAGCACACCCAGTCCGATGGCAATCCACCATGTAACAACTTTTGGTGCTGAAAGTTTCCTCATGATTTCTCCTTTAATGTCGATAGCATTTAAAGTGGGGTCTGACGTTCGGTCCGGGTGGGGCAGGGTCAGACAGCCTGCGGGCGGTGTCCTATGCTGGACAAGCAGGACGACAAAAACCGGTCAAATTGACCCGGATATTCAGGCCTGGCTTTTTGCCTCGGCCTCGAGTTGATCCAGGCGCGTGTAGTAATCGCCAATCTCCTTTAGATGCGCCCAGGCGATCTTGCCCGTGAGCATCAGGTCGTCCCCGGTCACGTCCGTCTCTGGATCACGGGCGCCGTGTTCGAGCTCAACCTCGATACCGCGCCGGAACTGGGCAAGATCGATTTGCGCCCAATCAAGCCCGAGCGACGCGCCGATTTTCCTTGCTTCCCCCTCTGTGATCGTTCGTTCCGGGCTCATCTTGACCTCCTGCATGCGTTTCCGAGTAGGGTAGGGTTATGATTCCCGCCTGACACGCGCTAACCCGAAACGAGTTTGCGCACTTTGGCTGCAATCTGACGATCGCTCATCTTGTCCACTGTTTCAACCGCCACGACACGCTGCTTGAGTCCCTCACGCCCAAGGCGTCTAACCAGCTCCTCTTTCGCCTCGCCCGGACCAAAGATCGAGATCGTATCGGCACCACGCAGGATGCTTATAATGCTCTTGTAATAGCGGTTTAGACGGGGCCAGAACTGGCGGTCATGGATATCTTCTGTCGAGCCGTCACCGGGGCCAACCCCGTCCTTCCCGAGGATAGATCTCTCGATGTTCGAGGGTATCTCGTGCATCTCCTCCCCGCGGTTGGTGATGATAACCATCACAGCCCTACGGTGATCCATCCACACTCCTGCATCCATCTTAAATGCGGTTCTCCTTTCCTCTCAGACAATGGCATGAAGAGCTTCAGCGCTGGCGCTTCACTCCGTCAATCCGCGTGAAGTCGATATACCCCCGCGGGATGTCGATTGATGTCAACTGCACACGGATGCGGTCACCGACATCGGCTCCTTCAAACCCATGAACGAGCTTCCCCTCAACCGGGAGATCGAGCAGCCGGACCCAGGTGCCTTTTCCGGATGCGCCGGTGACAATCGAATCAAATGGGTCACCGATCCTGGATTGAAGCAATAGGGCCGCCGCGGATTTTTCAACTCGCCGTTCCACCTTCGTGGCGGCATCTTCGGCTGTAGTGCAATGGGCAGCAAGGACATCCAGCTCTTCCTTGCTATAGGGCGCAGGCTGGCCATTTATGGCGGCTTTCAGCAGCCGCTGGGTGAGCAGATCGGGATAGCGTCGATTCGGAGCTGTCGAGTGGGTGTAATCCTTGACCGCGAGACCGAAGTGGCCCGGGGCATGCCCGTCAGGAAGCTCGGCGATATATTCGCCGGAGCCCAGCAGTTTGATCACGGCCAGGGACAAATCGGGGAATCGCAGTGGATCTTCAGCTTTCTGCTTGACGAGAAAATTTTCCAGTGCCTTTGAATCGGGTTTCTCCGGGAGTTCGCTTCCGCGTTCGCTGGCAAGGTCAATTATTCGTTCCCAGCGCTTCGGCTTGCGGACAACACGACGGAGCGATGGGAATCCCTTGGCTGAAAGATAGCGTGCGGTCACCCCGTTTGCAGCGATCATGAAATCCTCGATGATCCCCTTCGCACGGTTCTTTTCTTGTACTTCCAGCGTGCGGATCTGATCACCGTCGAACACCGGCCTGGTTTCAATCGTCTCCAGGCTGAGCGCCCCATGCATGTGGCGCAGGCGTTTCATCTTTTGGGCTGTCTGATCCTGCAGGCGCAGCGTTTCGTCCAACCCATCCACCGCCGAAAGGACCTGTGGTGGATCTCCATGCCCATCCAACCAGGCCGCCACGCTGTTGTAGGCGAGCTTGGCCTGATTGGTGACCCACGCATGGTAGACATCGGAATCCCGAAGCGTTCCATCCGCAGCAATTTCCATTTCAACCACAAACGCCAGGCGGTCCTGACCAAAATTGAGGGAGGTTAAATCCGTTGATAACTGCTCAGGCAGCATGGGAAAGATGCGGGCAGCGGTGTATACCGAGGTGGTGTTATGGCGAGCATGTTCGTCGATGGCCAAACCCTGTTTTCACCAGCGAGACCACATCCGCCACGGCAACATAGAGCCGCATATTGCCATCCGGCGTTTTCTCGGCAGTCGTGAGCTGATCCAGGTCGCGCGAATCATCATTGTCAATCGACGCCCACAGCATGCTCCGCAGGTCACGAATCTCAGGGGCGCCTTCAGCGGGTTTAACCCCTCCAGCAGCATGAGCTTGAAGGCTGGCAAGCTCGGCGAGTGCGGCCGCGGAGAAATCAGGCAGCAGTCCACGCTCAAGCATCGCTTGATGGGCGATACGCTCCAGAATGGCATGGTCGTTCCTGCTATTGGAAGTCATTGATCTTTAGGCAGCTGACACAACCCATATCTCCGGTTGGTAACGCCACCACCATATACTCCCCATCGCATGCGGCAACGACAACGGCGATATCCCCCTGGAATAGGGGCCACGCCGGTCGTTTCCTGGAATGTTGAACGCGGGCCGCTGCGGGTTGGACCGATTCAAAGGCGAATCCTTTTGCGTCAAGTCCGGTTCGCCGACAGACGCACGCCCTCATGAGATCGAACCCCGGGGCAGTCCGCGGATTACACAACGCATCGTCTGCAGCCCCAGCCCCTGGGAATCTACCCATGCACTGGTCGGAGCTAGCCTGAGCAATCCTCCTAGGCGATTCCCAGCAGCCGCAAGACGACGAGGATGATCACGATAACGATCAGTACGTGGACCACATTGCCGGTGCGTGGGATGCTGGGCATGAATCTCGGTCCAAAGAAGCCGAGCAGCCACAGGGCGAGCAGGATCACAATAATCCAGGTAAGCATAGGATCTCTCCTTTATGATTGATCACGTTGTTGTCAACAGGCCGGTTGACCTGTAAGCGCCAGATTAACGGTCCAGCAGGATGAAGATGCCTGCCGCAACCGCGAGGATCGCCACAATCGCACCAAGGCCGCCAATCCCAAGCAGCTGAACCAATCCCCAGGCGATGAGAAAGATGGCCAGCAAGAGCATGCCGATATTCCTGGTGAATCGCATAGTCGTAATCCCTTCTAAAGTGAACGAGCGTGGCGGCTGTCAGGTCTAAGTAATCTATGCCTGCTGAAGCAGGCATAGATCAAGGAATTCAGGCCTCCTTAACGGCCGTCTTCCCGGCGTCGATGACTGCGGACACACGCTCCAGCTGCTCAACGAGCTTATCCTGGCCACGCTGTTTCAGCTGTCCAGCCTTCACCTGAACGTCAGCCGTGATCTCCTGCGTCCCGGAGCGGACCTGCGAAAGCACATCGTCCACCATCTCGCCTGTCCGATTACGCAGTTGGATACCCTTCTGCTGAATCTGAGCTCGTGTCCGCTTTCCTGAATTGGGCGCAAACAACAGCATCGCTGCTGCACCGGCCAGGCTTCCGATCAGCAGGCCGAGCACGACATTCTTCGTATGCCCTCCATCGTAATCTTGCACCTTGATAGGGTCTTCCATAGTGTCATCTCCTTGAAGCATGAGCCTGATCCCAGGTGAACCATTCTGCGGGGATCGAAACATTCGCGCGAGCGGGTCTATCCGTCCCGTCCTTCGTCGCCTGTATGGATACCGGCCTTCAATCGGTCTGCGTCAGTCAGGATGAAGATCCCGACCACCCGTCTGAAGATCCCCAACAGGTTCCGATAGAACACGGATGGAAATGGACCTGGTTGCGTGCTCGTGGACTTGTATTGATCCGTAGAAATGTCCATTCGATCACCTTCTTAATTGGGTGTGTGTTGATCGGTAGTCGTCGTTTGCGTCACGCCCACAACCTGCCCACGCGGGCGATAGAAGATCACCTCGATTGCTTTTGCGAGTGCCCAGGCGATCAGGGCATACACCAGCATGGCGATCACGGATGAAATTTCTAACACAAAACCACCCGCTGACGGCGTCCCGGTCAACCCTTCGAAGGGAGCCAGGAATAGGCTGGTGACCCCGTAGATAAACCCGGCGATCGGGCTAGCTGCGTTGGCCCCAATCAGCTTCAGCCCGATGCGCAGCGCGATCAGCGCTTCGAGGATGCCGAACAACAGCCAGACCAGCTGCGTGGCCTTAAAGGTGAAAATACGCCGCTCCTGTTCCGGTTCACTCTGCGTCGTCCGGGTTTCTGAGATCCTGTTGTCTGTCATTTTGAACTCCTTAAACATAGCCCCTGGTGAAAAGTGGAGGGGTTAACAGTTGGGTCTACAGGGGTGCTGTTGACGCACCCCTGTAGACATCCCGCAATGCGGCAAGAGACGAGCCGTGGCGGCTAGATTTAGACTCTTCGGCGGACGAGATGGACGAGGTAGATCACGATGACCGCGCCCAGCAGCGTCACAAGCATGGTCGAGATGTTGACGGCATCATTGATCGTCCCCACCTTGAAGATGGGGCTGAGGAAGTAGCCGGCCAGAAAGGCGCCTACCACGCCCACGATGATATTCATCAGCAGGCTGGCGCGATCCTTCATGATCTCGCTCGCCACCCAGCCAACGATCGCTGCAGCGACCAGATATATTAGGACATTCATGATGTCGATCTCCTTATTGATTGTCTCAGAGCCGGATGGTTTCCTCGTCTCTGGACGTGTGCTCCTCCTCTTTAGAGAAGGAGACAGGCGAAAATACCGTGGAAGATTTAGCTTACGTACAACCATCGAAACTCGATTTCTTCCGTCTTAACCTCCTTGAGCACGTTGCCTGCTAAACCTTGGAGCTACCCTTTCCTGGAGAAGCCGGGGTGCGGAGGTGTGCACCCCGGCTTTTGTACTGGGGTCGATAACCTGAGGAGTGAGGGAAGTGGTTATCGCCCGCGGCGGATGAAACGGACAATCGCCAGCAAGATGACAGCCCCCAGCAGTGTTACCAGCATGGTCGGGATGGTGATGGCATCATTGATCGTCCCGACCTTGAAGATGGGGCTCAGGAAGTAGCCCGCCAGGAATGCGCCCACGACAGCCACGATGATATTGATCAGCAAGTTCGAACGGTCGTGCATCAGTTGGGTCGCCACGTAGCCGATAATGGCGGCAGCGAGAAGATAGATTAGAAGGTTCATTTTTGTACTCCTTTGCGAACGATTTTGTTGTCTGATTGAATGGTCATGGTGCTCTTTACTTCTTTACCTTTTTAAGAACTCGCCTTTTCGACTTGGAGTGTCACCCCCTGAGTGACGCCGGCGGCGGCAAGCCGCAAGCGTTCAGCCACACGGTCGGGCGCCTCATCTTTGCTGATAAAGGCATCGGCGCCGGCAGAAAGTGCGGCTTGCTGACGGGCATCAAGCTGGCTGATGAGAATAATGACCAGCGCGGCCGGACAGGCCTGGCGCAGTTCCTCAAGCGACGCACTGGAAACGCCGGGGATGAGAGCCCAGTCCACCAGCAGCATATCTGCATGGCTGATTGGAGCTTGAGCCAGGGTGGTAGCCCAATCAGCGCCTTCGCCCGCAATGTCCATCTGCAAATCCTGCAGCAGAAGGCTCAGGGCAGAGCGCTCTTCGGCGTTCCCATTGGCGACATAGACTCGGGTCATGGATTTAGCGTACCGCAACGACGGCCCGGCCACATCCATCGGCCGGGCAGTTTTTGCCTCCGCTAGTTGGGGGAGGGAGAGATCAGGTTTAGCTGACGAGACCGTGGCGCAAGGCCAGGGTTACGGCTTCGGTACGGCTGGCGACGCCGAACTTGGTCAGGATGTTGCTTACGTGGGATTTGACCGTGGATGGGCTGATGTTCAGCTGCCCTGCAATTTGCCGGTTATTCAGTCCCTCGACCAGCAAGACCAGCACTTCACGCTCACGCGGCGTCAGGTCGAGGCCTGGCTCGGGCGGCTGGTTGGCGGCCTGGACGAGGACCTGGCCGATCTCAGGAGAGAGCGTGCCCCGTCCGGCATGCGCCGAGCGGATAGCCCGGGCAAGCTCATCGGCCGTGATATCTTTGAGCAGGTAGCCGATCGCACCGGCATCGAGTGCATTCTTGATCAGATCCAACTCTTTGAAGCTGGTCAGGGCAATGACCTGGACTTGCGGATGCTGCTGGCGCAAGGAGCGGGTGGCGGTCGCTCCATCCATGTCCGGCATCAGCATATCCATCAAGATTACATCTGGGTCGGCCTCGGCGCAGAGTTCGAGCGCCTGCTGCCCGCTTTCCGCCTCACCCGCCAGTTCCAGGTCGTCGAAAGCCATCAGGAAGGTTGCCAGGCCGCGTCGAACCATGGTGTGGTCGTCGACCAGCATGACCCGAATGGGACTGGTAGGCTTGCTCATCACAACCCCTCCTGCCTGTCCCAGCGTAGCAGGATCTGCGTCCCCTGCCCCGCCTTGCTGGTCACCGTCAGATTGGCGCCAACTGCGGCCGCTCGTTCACGCATCATGCTCAACCCGTAGTGGCCGGAGGGCGTCAGCTCGGAGGTGGCGAAGCCGCGGCCGTCGTCGGTGAGCAGCAGCTCCAGCCCTTCGGATTCAAGACGTAAGTCGAGGCGCACATGGCTGGCCCGGGCATGCTTGGCGATGTTGTTCAGTCCCTCCTGGGAGATGCGGTAGACCGCAACTTGCACTTCAGCGGGCAAACTGCATTCGCCGCGCACCGTCACCTCAACCGGGATGCTGGTGCGTCCGGTAAAGGCATTGCTCAGCTGGCGCAGCAAGTCGTCCAATTCAGTGTCGGTCAGGGTGGAGGGGCGCAGTTCGGCCAGGAGCGCACGCATCTCGGCCAGTGCCCCGCGCGTCAGGCGGCGCAAGTCCTTCAAAGAGCGCCGCGCCTGCACCGGGTCCTTCTCCCACAGGCGCGGCAGCACCTCCGCAATCAACCCGGCCGAGAAGAGCGACTGGTTGACGGCGTCGTGCAGGTTGCGCGCCAGGCGCTGGCGTTCCTGCAGCGCGGCCAGCTCCTGGGCGTGTTCGTACAGCTCGGCGTTGACCAGGGCCACAGCCGCCTGGTTGGCGATGGTCATCGCCAGGTCGGCCAGATGCGGGGTGAAGTAGCTGGGTGTGGTGTGAGCAATGCCGATGCCGCCGAGCAAGCGCCCCTTGACAACCAGCGGCACCCACATCCATGAGTGCACGCCCTCCAGCAAGGCTGCGGCGCCATTTTCCAGGAGCGTGCGCAGGAACGCCGCCGATGGCTCCTCGCTCCACACATCGGCAATGCGGATCGGGTGGTGTCCGTTGAACAGCGCCTGCAGCGATTCTTCTCCGTCCAGCCGGATGCGGAACGGCATCGCATTCTCCAACGCCTCCGTTCCGCGCAGTGCCACCGCGACCAGCGTCGAATCTTCGAGGGTGAAGAGACCGGCGTGGGTATATTGGATGAGAACGCCAAGCTGGTCGAGGATCAGCCCTGGCCGCAAATCCAGTTCGGAGGCCAGGGTCTGGGAGATCTCGAGCAGGATGGCCTGTTCGTTCGCCCGCACACCCGCCCGCTGCTGAAGCCGGTCCTCCGCCTTGACCCGCTTGCTGACATCTCGCAGGAGCGCCAGGGCACAGGTGCGTCCCTGGTAGTCGAAGGGCACCGCACGCCATTCAACGTTGAAGAGCGAACCATCCTGGCGCACATGCTGGGCCAGGATTTCGAACCGCTCCCCCTGCTCTATGGTCTCGTCATACCCTGAAAAATCAGGCTGGCTATCTGCATGGACAAAGGAAGGCAGCTGCGAATTACGAAAAACTGTAAGTTCGTAACCGTGCATCGCGGCCGCAGCCGGGTTGGCCGCCAGCACATCCCCGGTTTCGAGGTCGGTGATCAATACCCCGTCGCTGGCGGCTTCAAAAATGTCCCGGTACAGTTGGTTGTTGTGCGTGGCGGTTGACTTCATCATCGACTCTCACAAAAGTTTATAACAAATAGGAACACAGGACGAATTTTGTCATGCCCCCACGATTTGATCCACATTCTATGTTTGGCTCACCGGGAGCAGCGGCTGCTCTAGTACGATCCACGCTGCTGGCGCAGGCGGCTTATAGCCCAGCGAGACTTTGCGCCCTGACGCTCGGGGCTCTCAGCCATGCGCTGCTTCCGGCTTCCAGAAATTCCTTCGATCACTTGATAGGACGAATTCTGGCGATGCTCTCCCCATGCCTCTCAGGCGCTACGCCAGCGCTTCCAACGGCCGCCTATCCCCGGACATTCGACCGAGCGCGAGGCGTTTGTCCTGATGTGTGGGGAGCCGAATAAGGCTCAAATTGCTGAATACTCACCGTTAGTCCGCCCAGGAACAATGCTCACGTCAGCAGGTTTCTCTCCAACCGTAGAGTTACCGCCCGGATAGAAGCAGTTCCCCTGGCTTTCAGACAAAAACTCACGTCCGGCGCCTCTTATAAAGATCCCCCAAGTGGCGGAGGAGAAAACTCCCCAGTCATCAGATGTAACCCGGGAGTGTTTATCGTACGATGATAGCGACGCACAAAACATCTAAAAAGGAGAGCAGCATGAGCATATTTACAGATATCTTTGACAAAATCCTTGGAAAGGTTAAAGGTCTGGTTCCCGGCGCGAATACCATCTCAGATGTTGACCTTAGCGCTGAACTTGACAAGCTGGCCAAGGGTAAGGGACTTAATTGGAGGGCTTCCGTGGTTGATTTTTTGGTCGTGATCGGCGCGGATAGCAGCAGAAAAAATCGGGACGCGCTCTCAGCAGAGCTGGGTGTCGACCCCAGCTTTCCAAGCGGAAGTGCGGAGAAGAACGAAGCGCTGCGAAAAGCTCTCTTCAAGAAGATTGCTGAAAATGGCGGGAATATCCCCGCTTCACTTTTAGACTGAAAACAAGGTCACTTGTCACGCTTAGCGCTGTTTTCTCAGCCATGTGATGCTCTCAACAATACGTTGGGCATCACATGGCCGATAAACTGGAAGGCAAGCGCCTTTTCAATCTGAAGAGCGCCATCTTTTCTCTCTGAGAAAACGCTCGCCTCATGAAGGCAGGCTCTTCTTGTTATTACAGCTAGATCCTTAAGGACGTCAATTGACTCCGACTCCGAATGAAGCAGCAGGTCGTATGGATCAATTGATTTTTTAGAATGAAGAAAGAAGTCATCTAACACGCAGTATCCATATCGATGAAACGAAATTAAGGTTCATTAAAAGGAGCACGCCATGTCTGTAGCCAAGGTTTCAGAAATTAGTGCGACGTCGAATGTGAGTTTTGATGATGCGATTCGGCAAGGGATTGTGCGAGCAAACAAAACGCTGCGGAATGTAAAAAGCGTTTGGATTAAAGAGCAACAAGTACGTGTTGAGAATGAGGCAATATCCGAATATCAAGTGAACATGGCGGTGACTTTCATACTTGACGATTGATCTGTGTTGAACGAGCGCTCGGGTATCGAACGTACTTTGAGCTGTTCAAAATAGCGTCCAGCGGTGACGGCTGAGCGGCCTGCGCTGGACGCTATTTCTCAGATTAAAGGCAGATCGTGATCGCAGAGTGAAACCATTTCTTTGAAAAATGCCCGGCTTATTTCCTTTGATGGGATGACATATCCAACCAAAGAAGGAGGAGACGAATTCCATGTTCCCGATCGGTGATGATAATTCCTCTCGCAGAACTGTTCCTCTGGTAACGTATGCCTTGATTGTCCTGAACGTGCTGTTCTTCTTTGTGGAGATGAGCGGGGGTGATGCCTTTATTGTGAAGTGGGCCTTCGTCCCTAGCCGCTTCCTTGCGAACCCCGGCAGTGAGTTCCTGACACTTTTCACTTCCATGTTCATGCATGCCGGATGGGTTCACCTGGGGGGCAACATGCTTTACTTATGGATCTTCGGTGACAATGTGGAAGATCGTTTCGGGCATATTCCGTTCACGTTCTTCTACCTGCTCTGTGGGCTTGCTGCAACTTTCGCACAGTTGGCGTTTAGCCTCGGGTCAAACGTGCCGAATTTGGGGGCTTCGGGGGCGATTGCAGGGGTGCTTGGCGCCTACATTTTGCTTTTCCCACAGGGAAGGGTAAGAGTATTGCAAGGCCAACGGGTGATTCAAGTGCCGGCATTGATCGTCATTGGACTCTGGATCGCCCTGCAGCTTTTCAGTGGCATCGGTTCCGTTGCCGACGTAGCGCAGACGGGTGGCGTCGCCTACATGGCGCACGTTGGCGGATTCCTGGCGGGGTTTGCGTTGACCTTCCTGTTACGAGGGAGACAGGCGACCGGTTGACTCGCTCCGAGGGTTGGTCATCCTTGACGAATCGGGCTGTGCTGCATGCCCTGGCAATTGCAATGGCGTCCAGACAATCGCTCGAGAGATGTCTTCGGGTCTCGCACCCTCCAGGCAGCATTTTTCGGCCACCTGGATGATCGCCCTGGCCCCCAACCAACCGCAGGCTGTAAACGGGCTGCCTCAGTGCGAGGCAGCCCGTTTGTGTTTTGCCCTCCACCGTCAAGCACGAAGATAGCGCTGCATCCTGCTCCGAGATCAGTGCTTGAATTAAACATCCTATTTGTTATATAGTTATATAACATTACTTTTCAGTGCTGGCAGATCATGGATATTTCCAAGCAGATCAAGGTCGATCCGCACGCCGACATCCCGCTCGTAGCTCAGCTCACGCAGCAGATCACCTGGCTAATTGCCAGTGAAGCTCTGCACGCGGGCGAGAAGCTGCCGCCGATGCGCGAGCTGGCGCAGGCGCTGGGGATCCACATGCACACCGTGCGCGCGGCCTACCGGCGGTTGGAAGCGGATTTGCTCGTCTCCGTTCGCCCGCGCATCGGGACGGTCGTACTGCCCTTTGACCCCAACCTGATCGCCGACGCCCGCCCGGACCTGCCCTCCAACCTGATCGGGGTACTGCTCCCCGCCCCGGTCCAGGTGTACCAACCCTTCCTGGTCGGGATCCAGGAGGCGGCCAGCGTCGACCGTTGGCTGCCGGTCATCTGCTACACAGGGGAGAACCCGCATCTCACGGCGCGCACCATCCATCAGCTGATCGCCAGGCAGGTGGACGGTTTGATCGTCACGAGCACCTATCTGACCGATAACCTGCTGGACACTTTGGATCCCGAGCGAACCCCACCGATCGTCTTCGTAGACGCCCCCCAGATGAAGCACAACAGCATCCTGGCCGATACACAGGGCGCCGCATACCAATCCACGCGCCATCTGATCGAACATGGCCATAAGCGGATCGCCATGATCAGCGCGCCCTTGGATTGGGAAAACGTTACGCCCTGCCTGCGCGGGTATCAGCAAGCGCTTGCCGAAGATGGGCTGCCCTATGATCCAGACCTGGTGGTGGAGGTCCCCGATTTCGACCTGCACAGCGGGTATCAAGGCGCGCTGGAGATGCTGCAGATCGACCCCCGGCCGACGGCGGTCTTCGTCATCGCCGACCGGCTGGCGCTGGGCGTGATGCAGGCGCTGCGGGACTCAGGCATCGAGATACCCGGTGAGGTTGCCCTTGCCAGCTATAACGACATCGAGGGCGCCGGTCTGGTCCAGCCCGGCCTGACGACGAGCACCTTCCCGGCCTACGAGATGGGCCTGCTCGCCATGCAGCGCCTGAAGGAGCTCTTCTCAGGAGAACCGATGGATGACGAACCGGTCGTCTTGGAAACACACCTGGTCATCCGCCAGAGCTGCGGGTGTCCATAAAGAAAGGCAATTTTGAGATCGCCCTGGAACGCTTTTGAGTGTGCGTTTACCCGGTCGCCGCTGGAGTGGAGTGGCCTACTAAGGAGAAATGTCAACGAAGCTGCTGCGTTATCTCATCCCGCTGTTGGTCGCAATTGCAGCCTGCGCTTGCTCAGTAGAAAACGAAACCGGCGCCGATCTCACGGCTCTCGACAAGTGGGACGTCGTCTTCATCGGCAATTCGAGCTGTGGGATGTGGGAGGTCTCGCTCAAAAGATCGAGGAGTATCCGGCATTGCCGTCAACCTCCACGACATTGGATTGGGCAACCTGACTGCCGGCAAGTCCTGGATGCAGTGAGGAACAGCGAACCGAGTAGCCCTAATTCCGCCATGCACGGTTGGCCCGAGATCCTGCTGGAGGCAGAGTATGTTGTCTTGAACCCCAGTGCAGCCAAATCTATCTCTGCAGGTACCCCGGGTGACTGGGAATGCTTTTATCCACCCTATTACGTTGCCGAGTGTTCGCTGGCCTCGTTCGATGCATTCCAATCCGACCTGAGGCAGATCGTGCTCGAGATCCTGGCCCTGCGCGGGGACCAACCAATCGTAATTCGCTTCGGCTCCTACTGGGGCAGGCCGGGAAATTGGGCAGACGAAAGTTTGACCTCCACCTGTATGACCTGCCTGGAGACGTACAGCCAGGCGATTGGGGAGGTTGCTGCGGAATTTGGAATTCCCTATGCGGGCGTCATGGATCAATTCAACGAAGTCAACCACGATCTGGAGCCGGACGATCTGGGTTACATCGGGGGTGATCACATCCACGCCAGCCAAGCCGGTGTGCAGGTGATCGCCGATCAAATCTGGAGATTAGGGCTCGAACCCGTCCAGCGCTAGCGAAACAGTGATTTCGGGGAAACTGTATGGCGAGCTATCGACGCGCTGCAGTTTGAATACTCTCAAGGAGATCCTCATGAAAATGTGGCTCAAACCTCTGTCCATGCTCTTCGCCGGTGTGGTGCTTGCCAGCTGTGGTTCCGCTGCGACGGCCTCACAGCAGCCCACTGCCGCGCTGTCACTGAATACACCGACACTTTCCGATGCAACCCCAGGCCTCCGCCTCGCTCCCACTTGCAGAACCCGGCCCGTATCAGGTAGGTATTTGCCGTAACCTGGCGTTTCTGGACGTCAACCGGGCCACATCCTGGAGGGCATCTACGCTAGGATCTTCGAACTGCGCCGAGGCCAGTCGACGATCGTGCGCGCATTCGACGCCTACAACCCGCTCATCGCTCACTTTAGGAAGAGGGCAGCTACGAGGACTGCAAACCTGCTGGGCTGAATTACAATGTCGCCATCCACCAGGCAGCTGAGAGCTACAACGTGCCCGTGGCCGAGGTCGCGCTGGCCTGCGCTAACGGCTAACGATGATGGTCTCTGGCAGCCCATGACCGATCCCAGCATTCGCGCCGTGATGCCGATGGCGCCGGACGGCATGCGGTTGTTCGAGGAGCGCGGGTTGGCCGCGGCCGACCGGGCGGTCCTGATCATCGCCGGCGGGGACGACGAGCTCTACCCAGAGGACGTGCTCATCCATCAAGCCCTGGGCACAGCGGATAAAGCGATGATCTCGTTCAGCGGCAAGGGCCATATGATGATATTTGAGGCGGGCATGGTCGCACGTATGCAGCATTTTGCTACAGCCTTCTTGGGCACCAATTGCAGGGCCGGGAAGATCTGGCCTGGTACTACTCATCGGATTTTGTGACCGAATATCAGGGCTTGGATTGGGGTCCACTCACGGACGAATGATACCTTTGAGATCCACGTCTTAGTTGCCCAGGAACTCACCGCAGCGAACAGCAAATATGTTTAGGAGAGCAAACGATGAAAACCGCACAGCCAGGATCCAGGAATCTCCTGATAGGTCTGGTAGCCGCCGTGGTCGTTTTGGCGCTCGCTGGCATCGTATACTGGCTGGTTCAGGGCCTAAACCCGGCATTCACACCGGTTGAATGGGGAATTTATTCCGATGTACTCGGGGAGGGCCAGCATGTGATCGCGATGACGGCGAATGTCGAACCGATGCTGCCAGATGAGGTGCAGGAGATCAGTGGCTCACTGGTCTGGCCAGGCACGACGGTCATCTTGTGTTCTGGGTATCCGACAACCAACCTGGGATTGAACATCCTTGACTCGGATCAGGCCATCCCCAGCGTCACCATCGGGGATGTCTTCGAGAGCGCATCCCAGTATCCAGGATGTGCCACGAACGAATCCATGGCGCAGGCCTTTGATGAGAATGGCTTGCCTGACTCGGGATGCCTGAAGATCAAGACCAAGGATGACTGGATCGAATTCTGTGCGCCATTGGATGTGCTGCCACCGGGATAGGAACTGGGCTGCTTCCTCCATCCTGATAGTTCGAACCCACATCCCGTGGAGTCGCAAACACTCTTCGTTGTGTTCGGTCATCTACCGTAGGGGCGCACGGCCGTGCGCCCTTACGAGTTTATCGAAGTTTTCACCTGGTAAAGCAAGCCGATGCCATGCCTCCTCCCTCGCCACGGGAACAACTCTAGTGTCGATAGGGAGAAATAGATGTCGTATGAAGACCTAGCAAGTGGACGCATGGTTGAAGAACATCTAGAATTGGAGCATGACTGTTAACACTTGGATCGCCCTGCTCCGCGGGATCAACGTCTCCGGGCACAACAAAATCCCCATGGCCGGGCTGCGCCAGCTGTGCGCAGGGCTCGGCTGGGCGGACGTACAGAGCTACATCCAGAGCGGCAACCTGGTCTTTCGGATGCGAGTTCGTCACCCGAAAAACTCGAAGGCGAGCTCGAGACCGGCGATCCTCGATGAATTTGGATTCTCAGATCCCCGTCATCGTTCGTATCTGCAGAGGAATGGCGCGGCCTACGTCAAACAACAACCCCTTTCCCAGCGGCGGCGGAGGATGAGCCCAATCGCTTGCTGCTCACGCTCTCCAAGCAACCCCCGAATAGAGGGCGTGACAGAAGGGCTTCTCGAACGCGGCGGACAAGGGCGAGCGCGTCGCCCAAGTCGGGGATGCGCTCTACATCCACTACCCGGAGGGGGTGGGCAGATCGAAGCTCACCCCGGCACTGCTTGACCGCCTGGTTGGCTCCCCGGTCACTGCCCGCAACTGGCGCACGGTGCTCAAGCTAGCGGATATGGCTGCAGGACGCTAATCTGCTCTAAGTCCTCGAGTGTTGACCCAATGTGCTTATGAACTTGAGCTTTTGTAGGGCAGGGTGCTCTTTGACTCGTACCGGCATACGGGAGTCAAGCAGCCTCTGCTGCTTGCCAGCGGCAGAGCCGCTTGACTCCATTGTACGAGCCGAGTATACTGCTCAAAATAAACCCGGCACGACCGCATTCAATAATCTTGATATCGGACAATCCTCGTCTATAATATTCGGCACCCGATGAACGTTGTAACACGACCACAGGAGAACAGCATGAGCAAGGTGAGAGTACTCGTCGGCACCCACAAGGGCGCCTTCATCATGACCTCGGACGGCAAACGGAAATCCTGGGACATCAGCGGACCGCACTTCCCGGGCTGGATATCTACCACCTGAAAGGATCTCCCGTCGATCCCAACCGCATCTACGCCTCCCAGGCCACCGACTGGTTCGGGCAGGTTGTCCACCGCTCCAGCGACGGCGGTGAAACCTGGGAGGTGGTGGGGAACGAGTTCGCCTATGAAGGCGATCCCGGGCACCCACCAGTACTTCGACGGCTCACAGCACCCATGGGAGTTCAAACGCGTCTGGCATTTCGAGCCCTCGCTCGACGATCCCGACACCGTCTACGCCGGGGTTGAAGACGCTGCCCTCTTCCGCTCGACCGACGGCGGCATGACCTGGCAGGAATTCCCGGGACTGCGGGAGGCAAAAGGCCACCAGTGGGGTCCCGGCGCAGGCGGGATGTGCCTGCACACGATCGTGCTCGACCCCAGCAATCCCAAGCGCATGTTCGTCGCCATCTCCGCCGCCGGCGCATTCCGCACCGACGACGGCGGCGAGACCTGGCGGCCGATCAACAAGGGCTTGAAATCGAACTACGAACTGCCCGACGGCGAGGCCGAGGTCGGCCACTGCGTGCACCGCATCACCATGCACCCCGAACGGCCCAACGTGCTCTTCATGCAGAAGCACTGGGACGTGATGCGCAGCGATGACGGCGGGGACAATTGGCACGAGATCAGCGGCAACCTGCCTTCCGATTTCGGCTTCCCGATCGCCGTCCACGCCCATGAGCCCGAGACGGTGTACGTCATCCCGATTAAAAGCGACTCCGAGCACTACCCGCCCGAGGGCAAGCTGCGGGTCTACCGCAGCCGCACCGGCGGGAACGAGTGGGAAGCGCTCACCAAGGGGCTGCCGCAGCAGGACTGCTACGTGAACATCCTGCGCGACGCCATGGCGGTCGATACGCTCGACGAATGCGGCCTGTACTTCGGGACGACCGGCGGCCAGGTGTATGCCTCGGCCGATGGCGGGGACAGCTGGGAAGCGATCGCCCGTGACCTGCCGGCCGTGCTCTCGGTCGAGGTGCAGACCCTGCCATGATCCGGGTCGCGCTCCCATTCCACCTGCGCCGGTTGGCAGGGGTCGAACGCGAGGTACAGCTTGACGTGCCGGCCCCGGTGACGATGGACGCGATCCTGGATGCGCTCGAGGCGGAGTACCCCATGCTGCGCGGGACGGTGCGTGAGCACGCCACCCGCCAGCGCCGGGCGTACCTGCGCTTCTTCGCCTTGAAACAGGACATCTCGCTCGAACCGCTCGATGCGCCCCTGCCACAGGCCGTCGCCGAGGGGGAGGAGCCGCTGCGCATCGTCGGGGCGATGGCCGGGGGCTAGTCCAATCTCAACGGGCTTCGCCCAGGGGAGATTTCATACCTGTGTCCCTCCCCGCAGAACCGGGAAAAAGGGAAGCCTCACCTCATTCTTCCTGCCAGACCACATCCAGGCATCTTCCCCATTCCCGCACCCGTAAGACCTTGTCCCAAAAGCCCCAGGATGAGCATCTCCAGCTACGAACAAAGCACAGGCCTCCGGGACATAAAGAGCGGCTCCGGAGGCCTGGGTAGGGCCGAACAGGGTCAAATTGGTTAGTTGTTAGCCGATATGACCAGCGTCCAGTTCACAAACGCGGCGCCTCCCAAATCGAGATAGATGCGGATGGTGTCGTTGTAATTGTCCGAGTAATAGATTTTTGACCAACCATCATTGCACGTGCCCCCGCCGGAGACCTTCACGGCACCTGCCCCGCTGCCGGTGCAGGAAAGCGCGTAGTTGAGGTAGCCGGAGGATGTTCCCGAATCGAACCCGACCACGCGCACGTAAATCCTGTCGGAGGTGTCCCCGCCGGGGTAGGAAATCTCACCGCTGAGGAACTTGTTGTCGTTCTTCACATTGACATCGACGTTGATGTCGCTGTCGCCGGGGGCGTTGGCGCCTCCGCCGGATGTGGTCGCCGTCGGGCTTGTCCCGCTTCCGCCCGCCGGGGGCGGGGGAGGGGCGACGTTCACCACTGGGACAAGCTCGATGCCCGCTGTCTCGGTGAAGGAGGTGGACACCCAACCGGTCTCGCCTCCCACCTCAACCAGCAGCCAGCTGCCGTCGGCATTCTTCCCGATGACGGGGACGGTCGTACCCCCGGGCAGGAAGTTGCTGATGTTGTAGCCCGTCCCTGGCCCAGACCTCACGTTCAGATCCTGCTTGCTTGTGGCGCTCGCACGCTCCTCTACCGGTGGAACCTCTGTACTGGTTGGAACCGGCTCGGGGGGTGTCGTTGCCGTGACGACGATCGTGATGACCTCCGGGGTAGGGACTTCCTGCGTCGCAGGCGCCGGGATGGTTATGCAGGCTTGGGCGCCGAGCAGGAGAACGGCACACGCGATCAACGCGCGGCCGCGTGCGGGATGCCATGAGTTCGGGTTCATGAATTTTCACCTTCTTGGGTAGGATTGGTGGCAATATTACCACAGGAAGCAAGATGGCCATACGGTTCATGCCGCCCATCCAACTACGGCCTTCGCCCTTGTCCCGGCCTGATGGGCTGGAATTGGGGGTCCCACCTTCCTTGAATGCATGCGTGCCGTGTGAACACGAGTCAATGACCTTGCTAACGATGAAGGAAGGGAGGATTTGCTGGCTCTAGACCGGGAGCAATCCGAACCAGGCCAGGGCGATGACGATCAGGGTGATCGCCAGCAGGGTAAGCCCGAGCAGGAGCGGGCGGATCCAGCGGCGCCAACCGCGCCGCCCCTTAGCCGCCCCTGAGGTCCCCCATTCGATCTGTGCCTCTTCGAACGCCGATTCGGTCTTGCTCTGTTTGCCCTGCGCCATCTCCTGGTAGCTGGCCAGCGTCGAGGTGTCGATAAACTCGAGCGGTTTCCCGGCCACCAGCTGCTTTGCGGCGCTGGTGAGCGCCCCGGTTGAGATGATGGCTGCCTTCTGGGCTTTGTAGTTCGCCAGGTGGGTCAGGAAGAGCTTCACACTGCCCGGCGTGATCTGTGCGTTCGAATCGCAGCGCGCCACCCAGCGCTCGCCCTGCGCCGAGGCGATCAGCAGGTCGGAGCGCAGTTCATCGATCTCGACTACCTGCTCCACGAAATGGCCCAGCGAGCGGTAGAGCTCGAGAGCCTGGTCGACGAGTGCCTTGTGTCCATCCATGCCAAAAGAGTACACGAAATCTCACATTTTCGCCATCGAAACCAGATGATTTGGCAAAGAAAACGCCCTCGTGCGAGGGCAATTGGGTTGTTCCGATCGAGGCGTCAGGCTGGCAGCTGCAGCTCGGCAGGTCGCGATCTGCCCGAACAGCCATTCCAGTGCAGGCCGGGCATCGTCAAAAAGGTGGATGCGCGTTCCGGTCTCACGCGCGACGCGACAGACCATGCGCATGCTTTCGTTGACCTGGGAGGGGATCACGGCGAATTTCGTACCTGCAGGAAAGGGCTTGTCCCGAAACGTGGCGGCGTAGCTGTAGAGCATCTGGGGCGAAGCTCCATCGATGCCTTCCAGGCGCCTGGCAGCGACCAAAACCCGGCTAATCCCGTAGTCTCGAGCCAGGAGCGATGCGTTCAAGCGCGCCTCGATCGCTTCCTGCGGGTTCGAGCGGCCGTAGAAGTGGACTTCGATCATTTGCGCGTCATGATCGACGGATATTTCGTACCCCAACCTGCCCTCGCCTTACTCCCTCTCCGCGGCGGCAATCATAGCAAAAGTCCACCAACTGCGCCAGAGATTCTGCCGCTCCGTTCGCCCCTTTTTTGGAGCTCAAGGGGGCTCCCTTGCTGATTTGCGTGCGTTCTGCTATACCCGGTGCTTCGCCAGAACAAGCGGTGATGTTCCGTGGAGCCCTCCTGTGCCCCTTCGTCAACTGCAGCTTCCACAAGACTTGATCCCCGTAGCCGACTTAATCGCCCGGGCTTTCCGCTACCCGGAGAACCCGGCCTGGGATGTCCAGGTTGATGAGCTGGAGGATTTGGCTGAAACCTTCAACCGGCTAAGGCGTTATTGGCCGCTGATCCGTCCGCTGATGTCCCTCTCCCCTACGCTGCGCGATACCCTGCACGGCTTCGTCTGGGAAGAGGATGGCCTGGCAGGGACAGCGCTCCTGCAGCGCAAGGGCTCATCGAGCACGTGGGAGATCGGTGACCTCGGCGTGCTGCCGGCGTACCGCCGCCGGGGGATCGCCCGTGATCTCATGCTGGCCTCGCTGGAGTTCATCCGCTCCAGGGGCGGTCAGATTGCCACGCTTGAAGTTATCAAAGGCAACCACCCGGCGCAGCGCCTCTATGAAAGTCTTGGCTTTAAATCCTATGGTGCCGAGACGCTCCTCGAGCGCATGCCGCCCCACCCTGGCATCCCGGCCGAGCTCCCGGACGGTGTCACCCTCGAGCCGCTTAGCCCATTCGACTGGCGCCGGCGCTTCGAATTTGAGAAACGCGTGATTCCCGCCAGCTACCAGGCCTACGAACCGGTCGAACCCGCACGCTACCGCCAGCCTTTCCTGATGCGCTTCCTGCGGCCTGGCCTGCTGCGCCTCCAGGGACGAAAAGTGCTCCTGCGAACCCTGCTCCTCAGCGACCCGCGCAGGATGGTCGCAGCATACCGGATTTCGCTCCCTGCACGCGGGATAGGCCCGGTGCAAGTCAATGCCGCCATCGAGCAAGCACCAGCCGGCCTGAACGAAGCCGTCGCCAGGGATTGCATCATGACGGCCTCCGGCCAGGATGCGCGGCTCGAATGGATCATCCCCGATTGGATGCCGGACCTCATCCGCTCGGCCGAGAACCTGGGGTTCGTCCGCAAATATCAAGCAATCCGCATGGGGCTGCGGTTGACAGCGCCCACGCCAGGCTGACGACAGCATGGTTTACCTGAAACTGGTCTTGACGATGTTCTTCTGGGGGGGGACGTTCATTGCCGGCCGGATCGCAGCGCAGGAGATCGGCCCGCTCACGGCAGCCGCCGGTCGGTTCGCCTTTGCCTCGTTCGTGCTCATGGTGATCCTACGCGTCAGGACTGGTGGTTGGCCGAGGCTCACGCGCCGCGAAGCGCTGCTCATCCTCGGCATCGCCCTCACCGGCGTCGTCGGCTACAACATTGCCTTCTTTCTCGGGCTGCGCCAGGTCACCGCCAGCCGGGCTTCCCTGATCATCGCGCTCAACCCGATCTTCATTACCCTCGCCTCAGCCGTGTTGTTTAGAGAACGGCTGCCCATCGCTGGGCTGGCCGGGGTGCTGCTCTCGCTCGCCGGGGCTGGACTGGTCATCACCAGGGGCAGCTGGCAGGACCTTGAACTGGGGTTCGGATCCGGCGAGCTGTATATCTCGCTGTGCGTGGTCCTGTGGGTGAGCTATACGCTCATCGGACGGGTCGCGCTGCGAACGCTGACTCCGCTCGTTTCAACGACCTATGCCAGCCTGCTGGGCTGCGTCGGGCTGCTCCTGCCCGCTTTCCTGTTCGAGCGCAGCACGTGGACGCCCCCCTCGCCCTCGTTGGTCATGGCGCTGGCCTACCTCGGCTTGTTTGGAACCGTGCTGGGCTTTATCTGGTATTACGAAGCGCTGCGTGAGCTGGGGCCAGCCCAGGCTGGCATCTTCATCAACCTGGTGCCCGTCTTCGCCGTGCTGCTGGGCGTGCTCGCGCTCGGGGAAGTCATCACGCTCCAGGCGGTGTTGGGTGGTGTCCTGGTCGTGCTCGGTGTTACACTGACCAATGCGGTCCGGCATCGTTCCCAGCCAGGCTAGCCAACCCACGAACGACAACTCTCGGCAGGGAGGAAAGGGATATTAACAGGATGAGTCAGGAAACCACGAAACCGCTCATGGGAAAGGCAGCGCTCCTGGCCCGGATCCAGCGGGCGTATGAACCCGTCCAGCGCCTCATCGAAGACGGGGAAGACCAGGCGCTGCTGGAAGCTGTCGGCAGCGGCGGTTGGACGCTCAAAGATTCACTCGCCCACCTCGCCGCGTGGGAGACGATCCTGCTCGATTTTCATATGGGCGATAAATCCTTTGCGGCCGTGACCGGCTTCGAGGGGGCCGTCTACCGCGTGACATCTTTCGACGACATAAACGCCCACCTGCATGCGCGCTATAGAGAGATGACCCCGGCTGACATCCGCAATTTCGTGAAGGAGACACACGCACGTTTGTTGGCCACCCTCGAGGCGTTCCCGGAAGACCAGCTTCACCAGCCTCACCCTGGACTGAGCGTCGGAGAGGCGTCCCGCTTGAATTGGATCGATTACATCACCGCCAATACCTATGAACACCTCGAGGAACACCTGGCCGAACTGCGCTAAGCGCGATGAACGGCTCGTATCGGGCCAGCCAACCGATGGATGGGCGAGATGCCTCGCCTCAAACCGGGAGACAAGCAGGATCAGCGGGTTTCGCTTGAAGAGCTCGAATCATTGGACGCCAGGCGCCAGGGACCGCGCTTGTTCGTCTGTGGGGAATCGAGGGTACGCCGGAAACGCCCTGGGTCATGCTCTACGACCCGGACGGCAACCTGATCGAGGTTGCACAATTTCCGTCCCATCCCCGATGCCCTTCACAGGGCAAAACCACCTTGGAGGAAGCCGATGAGCAGCCCATCCCAATTTCTGACCCTGTTTGCCTATCATTTTGATACGACGCTGAAACTGCTTTCGCTTGCCGGGGAGCTCGACCTTACCCGCCTGGAAGAAGATCCAGGCTACGGGCGAGGCTCGATGATGGGCATCTTCGTCCACCTGCTGTCAGCCGACAGGGGCTGGCGGATCGGGTTGGAGACAGCCCGGCAGACGAGGCCCATCGATCCCGAGCAGGCTTTCGACATCCCCCTCCTGGAAGCGGAATTCATGCAAGAGGCGGCAGCCTTTACGACGTACCTCGGGCAGGTCGATGACTCATTGCTCGCAGCGGATATCGATCTCACCACCCTGCGCGGTCACATCCGCAGTTTTCCCCGCTGGCGCATCCTGCAGCACTTGCTCCTGCACGGCATGCAGCACCATGCCGAGCTGGCACAAAGGCTGACCGAGGCTGGACATTCGCCCGGCGACCTCGATTTCATTTTCTATCCTTAGTCGACGTCTGACGACACGGAGGCCGCAGCATGGATTTCACCCTCGGCCCGAACTGGCTTGCCTCTCGCACACAGGCGGTGATGGGTGTGCTGGTGATGCGTGATCTGTCGATTATGACGCCTACCGGGACATTCAACGAGCTGCAGGCAGAGCTGGAACTCGAACTTCGCCGGCGCTATGCCGGTTTCGACCGTGCGGCATTAAAGATGCTGCCCGCAATCAAAGCCTACGACGAATTCTACAAACGCTTTAGAAAGACCTACCACCTCCTGCTTCAGCTGGAATCGATCCTGGATGGAAGGTCGATCCCGTCTGGCGAGGCGCTCGTCTGCGCGATGTTCATGGCCGAGCTGGAGGATTTGCTCCTTACGGCCGGGCATGACCTGGAGGTAATCCGCGGCCGTGTGCAGTTCGAAGTAGCCCAGGGCACGGAACGCTATGAACGCATGAACGGCGAACCCCAGCAGCTCAAAGCAGGCGACCTGTTCTCAGCCGATGAGGCCGGCGTGCTCTCGAGCGTGATTTACGGTCCCGACCGGCGCACGCGCATTCGGCCCACAACGACTGCTGCCCTCTTCACGACCTACGGTGTGCCTGGGATCAGCCGCGATCTCGTGACCGCCCACCTGGAACGGCTGCGCGACCTCTTGTTGATCCTCTCTCCCGGGTCAGAGTTGGTGCTCCTTGCCACCCACGCCGCGAGCTGAAGCGTTGCCCGGGAGACCTTCTTGAGGGATGCAGTCGATGCCAACACCGCTGAGGGGCGGATCGTTCCTGGCATCCGCGGTGGCTGCGAATGCCAAGCCGATTCCCTGCTTTGCAGGCATGAAATCTTCCAGATCTCCCACCAACAGGTGTGGTATACATGTGCCCATGCTTGATCACGATCCACATTCAAGCGGAAGAGCAGCCCGCTGGCTGCTGACTTTCGCTGGCGTGTGGGCGGTGGGGATCGGGTTTTGGATGATCGCCACGCCGCTCCATGTATCCGAAGTCATCGCAGTCAGCGAGCGTGGAAGCAGCCTGGAACAGGCTATCAACGAGCACCAGGTCTCCTTCTACAGCGTGCAGGGGATGTGGGGCATCACCATCCTCCTGGTCTTCGCACTCCTTTATGGGGTCAGCGCCTGGCTCTATGTTCGTGACCGGCAGGGGGCAGCCCTGGTCACCGGTTCAGCGGCATTGGTGCTCACCTATCTCGCCGGGTTCTCTGTCGGACCGGCATATCTGCCCGCGGCACTGGCCACCCTGGCAGCTGTGGTCATCATCGCCCTGCGTTTTATAGGCCGACGGGCAATCGACTGAGGGATCCCTTGGCACAAACCTGCACTCATCTTGATCTTATCGAAGACGTTCAGCCGACCTCAACCGGGTGTGATGCCTGCCTGCAGCTCGGTGACACCTGGGTCCACCTGCGGCTTTGCCTGACCTGCGGCAATGTCGGCTGCTGCGACAATTCGCCCAACCGCCATGCCAGCAAACACGCCCATGCCGCAAACCACCCGCTTATTCAATCCTTTGAACCGGGTGAACGCTGGTTTTACTGCTACATCGATGATGTGATGATGAAGTCCGATTCGTTACCCGGCCAACGATAGATTCAACCAAGGAGGAAATGTGACAGATACGGACAAAGCTGCCTGCATCAACTGCTCACGAAACGACATGGAGATTCCCCTGCTCCGGCTACAATTCAAGGGGGATGGGTTCTGGTTGTGCTCAGCCTGCCTGCCCACGCTGCTCCACCGGCCCGAGCGCCTCGTCGGCCGCCTTCCAGGGGCGGAGGAAATCCAACCCGTAAACCACGAAAGCCATTGATCCACTTTGAGCAATGCGAACCTATCACTCTCCAGCCGGGGAGTGATGGTTAATCCCTCTACAAGTTATCGATCAGGCAGCATGCGTCTAATCTGGTTTGGCCGCAGCCCACACCTCGGGTAGGATGGCGGATGTCGAAAAGGAGCCTGGAGCATGCGACGAAGCCTCGGTAAAAGCGGGATCGAGGTCAGCGCCCTGGGGATGGGCTGCTGGGCGATAGGGGGTCCGTGGACATGGACCCAGCCCGGCGAGGAGCCCTGGCCGGCAGGCTGGGGCAGGGTTGACGATGCCGAGTCGATCCGCGCCATCCATGTCGCACTCGACGCCGGCGTAAACTTCTTCGACACTGCCGCCAACTACGGCGCCGGGCACAGCGAACGCATCCTCGGAAAGGCGCTTCACGGACGAAGAGAACAGGCCGTCATCGCCACGAAATTCGGGCATATCATCAACGAACAGGAGAAGACCGTTTACGGCGATGATGCGCGCATCCTCACAAATCTGCGCCGCGATGTCGAGGGCAGCCTGCGCCGGCTTGGAACCGATTGGATCGACCTCTACCAGCTGCACGCCGGCGGGTTCGAGCCGGACCCTGCCCTTGAGCTGCGCGGCCGCCTTGAGGAGCTCGTCCAGCAGGGGTTGATCCGGAGCTATGGCTGGAGCACCGACCTGGTCGATCGGGCGAGCATCTTCGCCGGGGGCGAACACTGCAGCGCCATCCAGTTTGGCTTGAACGCACTCTTCGACAACCCGGAGATGCGCCGGCTCTGCCTCGACCAGAACCTGGCCGGGATCAACAAGGATCCACTCCACAGGGGAGTCCTGACCGGCAAGTTCTCGAAGGCCCCGACTTTCCCGGCCGATGACATCCGTTCGGTCCGTGATTATGCCGGCCAGGCGATGTCCAACCGGTTGGATGCGGTCGAGGCGCTTCGTCCGATCCTGACTTCGGGCGGGCGCACGATGGCTCAGGGGGCGCTCGCCTATATCTGGGCGCTCGATGAGCTGATGATCCCCATCCCGGGCTTCAAGACCGTCGCCCAGGTCGAGCAGAACGCCGGCGCAATGGAGTTCGGCCCGCTCACATCGGACGAGCTCGCCCAGGTTCAGGCGATCGTCGCCGGCTTCAACCTCTAACGCACCACATCAGATCCGGCGTCCCTTCCAGAGGCGGGCGCCTGCGACCCGGCGGAGTACCCCTTCCAGGTTCACGAGCCCAACCAACAACATCGAGAACGGGTTAAGGGCGAGGTAAACCAGGGGAACCTGATGGCGCTTCAACTCAAGGGCGTGGGCCGTGTACCAGAGCATGGACCCCAGAATAGCCAGGAGCAGCGCCGGCAGGATTTGAGGGTCACGCCCCAGCCTGGAGCCGAGCCAGATCGGGTACAGGAACGGAAACACACTCATCACCAGCGAATTCAGGATGGCGAGCAACGTAAGCGGGATCCCGAACAGCTCGGATCCGCCCCGGGCGAGCCCCTGCCATAGCATGCTGAGCCCGCTGTACATGCGTGTACGGATGAACTTTTCCCCACCCATGAGCTGCAGGTGAAAACCAGCACCCTTTAACAGCTGGGCCAGGCGCACATCCTCCAGCACCTCGCCCTTGATCGCCTCATGCCCGCCCACGGCCACGTAGGCTGCCCGCTGAACAAGGATGAACTGCCCATTCGCCATCGCTTGCTTGCGCCGGGGATCGTTGATCGCGTTGGCATCCATCAGCAGCATCAAACTCATGAACGGAATCGGCATCAGCAGCCGCTCCCAGAACCCGAGCATTTCCTGCCTGGGGTGGAGCGACAGCACATCCAGCTTGCGCCGGAGGGCGGTCGACATGGCTGCCTTGAGTAAATCGGGGCCCGCGCGCGTGTCCGCGTCAAGGAAACATAGCCACTCGCTCTGGACCCGGCGCGCGCCGGCCCAACACGCGTGCGGTTTTCCAAGCCAGCCCTCAGGGAGGTGCCCCGCGTCGACGAGCGTAATTTGTGGATGATCCCGGGCGAAGCGGGCGACGACCCCCTTGGTGTCGTCAACCGATCCATCGTTCACTACCACGACTTGCAAGCGATCCGCGGGATAGCTTTGTTCCACCAAACTCTGCAGGCATGTGCCAATGGTTTGGGCTTCATTCCGTGCAGGGATAATCACAGACAGGGAGGGCCAATCCCCGGGCGCCTGGTCCGCAGGCTCGAGGCTTTTCAGCGCTCGATGCCGCTGGATCAGCACAGCCAAGCTACCACCGGCGACGAGAACCCATGCAAGCGATAACAAGAGATACGTCAATGCCACCTCACCTCCCGAACCCTGGGGGTTGCCCTCTTCCCGGTCTTGTTGCCAGGGGAGAGTTTTTTTCATCAACAGGCAGCCGGGGTTTCGCTGTTGAGATCGGTACCAAGATTATAGGTCTCTCTGCTGAAGCTGCAGGCGGGTCAGACCGTGCCCGACGAGCGCATATGGCGATCGGGCTTCTTGGCGGTTGCCGGCGGCGAATCACCCTCCTCGAGCGTCACCCACGAGATGGAGTGCGTTGGCGCTCCGAGCAGCCTGCTTCTGCCGCCGTAGATGGTTCCAAATGCTGCGGGACAGGCGGCGGCCCTTCCTGTACAATCCCAGTTAATGACAAGCCAACCACATGAAGAAGCGGAACTCGAAACCCTGTGGGAAGCCTGGATCGATGAGGCGCTGATCCCGCTCAACATCCAGCGCGCTTCGCCGCTCGAAACCTTCCATCTCCGTCCCTGGTCACGCGTGGCGCGCTGCGAAAGCAGCGCCGGACAGCTCTACTTCAAGGCTTGCGAGCCCGCGTTCTTCCATGAGGCGGGGCTGATGAAGCTCTTGTCGGAAAGGCATGCGGTCTGTACGCCCAATCTCCTGGGCGTCGATCCCGAGCGGGGATGGGTGTTAATGGGCGATTCGGGCTTGCGCCTGCGCGAACAACTCACGCGGGAAAACTGGTTGGACCACTGGATCCCCATCATCACCCGCTATGCCGAGCTGCAGATCGATCTCATACCCTATGCTACCGAGCTGCTGCGGCTGGGCGTGCCCGACCGGCGTCCCGGCTTGCTCGCCGACCGCCTCGAATCCATCCTCGCCCAGCAGGACATGCTCATGCTCGGCGAACCGGAAGGACTCAGCCCATCTGAGGTCGAGCGCCTGCACAGGCTGTCCCCGCGCATCAGGGAGCGCTGCGCACGACTATCCCAGGCGGGCATTCCCGCTTCGCTCAACCACGGCGACTTCCATGATGCCAACATCTTCCTCAAGGAGGGACAATATATATTCCTGGATTGGGGGGATGCCAGCCTCAGCCACCCCTTCTTCTCGCTGCGCACGGCATACGTGAGCCTGGAGAACACGCTTGGTTTCGAGGAGGATGCGCCGATTTTCGATCAGCTTCGTGACGGCTATCTTCACGCCTGGGCAGCCTTTGGCGACCCGGACAGTCTCCTTGACACCTTCGGGCTCGCCAAGCAGCTGTGGTCGCTCTCCTCGCTGCTGTCCTGGCATCAATCGCTTGCCAGCTATCCTGCGGAGGAACGCCGGAATTACCTGCCAGCAATACCCTCCCTGCTCCGCGAACTCCTGGCTGCAAACGGCGACTGAGTCCATCCATGGGAACAGGCTACCTCACACCTCTGCTGCAAGGGCTCTTGCTCGGCTTCTCCATCGCCGCGCCGGTCGGTCCGATCGGCGTCCTCTGTATCCGCTATACGCTTGAGCAAGGCTGGCGCGCAGGCCTGACCGCCGGGCTAGGCGCGGCCAGCGCCGACATGCTCTACGGGGCTATTGCCGCCTTTGGGATTACGTTCGTCTCAAACCTGCTCGTCCAAGGCCAGGTCTGCCTGCGGGCAGCTGGCGGTTTGTTCCTGTTCTACCTGGGGTTGCGCACGCTCTTCCGCCGACCGGCACAGCCCGGAGACCCACCCGCCAGCACCGAGATGCGCAGAGCGTATTGGACGACCTTTGGCCTGACGCTGACGAATCCGATGACGATCCTCTCGTTCGCGGCCGTGATCGCTGGCCTGGGGACGGCTTCCGCCGGCACCCTGCCCGGCCTGCTTCTCGTCGCAGGCGTGTTCCTCGGCTCCAGCGCCTGGTGGCTGCTCCTGTGTACTGTCATGCAAGGCCTGCGTGCCCGCCTCAGCACAACCACGCTGGTCTGGATCAACCGAGCCTCCGGGGTCATCATCCTGGGTTTCAGCGTGCTCGTGCTGCGCTCAATCGTCTAGCGCACATCCAGCCATCTGCTCGCGCTGCAACCTTTGGGGCCTGGTTAGCGTATAGAGGGGTAGATCGATTTCGCGAGTTGTAGGCTCAACCAGCATGGGAACGGTTTTGGCCCGACTGCGGGGGCAGCGATGAAAAGCAAACGATTTCCAATCCTGAGAACCTTGCTTGGCCTGCTTTTTGGGCTGATCCTGGTCGGCCTTGTTCGCGTCTTCCAGCCCATCATCCGCCACACGCTGAGGGTATCCGGCTACCAGCACTGGGTATCGAGCAAGCCCTGACGGTCGAATAACCCGGTTGTAGACATCTCCCGGCGGAGCATGTATGCTTGTCAACCGCAGAGATGCCCATGGCCAAGATCTCCCCGGTTCAAACTCGAACAAAAGATGGCGCCCCGCTCGAAATCCGAGCCGCTGAGGAGTCCGACGCAGGCGACACGCTCTCCTTGTACCGCACCGTGATCGAGGAGGGGCCTTTTACGATGCTCCAACAGGATGAACTTAACCGCAGCGAGGAGCAGGAGGCGAACGCGATCCGCTCGGATGCCGAGCATCCCGCCCGGCTGCGGTTGGTCGCATACGTAGGGGATATGCTCATCGGCATGGTTCGCGTATCGTGCGGGGAACTGGCGCGGACCGCGCATTTCGGCGATATCAACTCGCTGCGCGTCCATCCCGCATACCGCGGGCAGGGGGTGGGTGGAGCTCTCCTGGATACGCTCATCGCCTGGGCCGGATCCCAATCCCAGATCGAGAAGCTTGGGCTCTATGTTTTCTCGACCAGCGAGGCTGCTATCCGGCTTTACCGTAGCCGGGGTTTTACCGTAGAAGGAAGGGGAGCACGCGATATCAAGTTCAGCGCCGGCGATTACGCCGACACCATCATCATGGGCAAACTGCTCACGGACCACGACAATTGACAGCGTCACCATGGGAATCGATATGGGCTATCAGCTTGAGAGCGTTTCCTCGGTAGGGCTCCAGCAGGCGCTGGAAATCTTCAACCGGGGGTTCTCGGATTACATCATCCCGACCCAGCTTGATGCCGCTTCCTGGGCCAGGTTCATCGGGCACGAGGCGGTAGACACGCTCGCCAGCCAGGTCGTGTCCATGGGCTCAAAACAGATCGGGATCGCGCTTGTCTCCAGGCGTGGCTGGACCTCTCGCATCGCGGCGATGTCGGTCGTACCTGATCCGCGCGGCGCAGGCGCGGGAAGCTGGCTGATGGCGCAGCTTATCAAGCAGGCTTGCGATCGAGGCGAACGGCGCATGGTCCTGGAGGTCATCGAGACCAACCTGCCCGCCTTCCACGTGTACAAGAAGGCGGGCTTCGAACCCGTAAGGCGGTTGTTCGGCTATGAAGCCAGTGCGCTAATCGCAGGAACCGGCGCGTTGGAGGAGACGGACCCGGCGCTTGTGGCCCGGCTCGTTACGATCTTTGGACTGGACGATCTGCCCTGGCAGCTGTCAGGGGAAAGCCTGGTTCACAACGGACACCCGGTGCTCGGCTACAAATCGGGAGAGGCGTATGCCCAGGTGCTGCCCACCGGTTCCGGGCGAGTCGTCCTGCACGCCTTGATCGTACCCCCCGCAGCCCGCCGTCAGGGCCATGCCGGCCGGCTGCTCGCTGCGCTGGCAGCCCGCTACCCGGAGCAGACCTGGCTCGTCCCTGCCCTCTGCCCGGAAGAACTTGACGGTTGGTTTTCCGCCCATGGATTCATTCGCTCGGACCTGTCCCAGCGCCAGTTGAGCCTCGACTTGAGCGCATAACCGCTACGCTTCCCAGCAATTCCATTCCTGATCTTGCGTGGTGCCTGGCCCGCCTGCACTACCCTGGCGCGGTTTTTCAGAGTAGACTTGTCTCATTAATGGATAGCCGCGCACCAATCCGATCCCCAGCGGAAGGCAAGCTCATCGACACCTTAACTCGGCATGCACGTAGAATAACCCTGACCCTCCTGATCAATCAAAGTTTCGGCTCGGCCGGGTTCATCGCCGCCGCAACCCTGGGCTCGATCGTCGGTGCCGAACTCGGCGGTTCGGACCGGTACGCCGGCGTTCCCGCGACCGCGTACCTACTTGGTGGAGCCGGCGCTTCCCTCATGGGCGGGTTCCTGATGGAGCTGATTGGCAGGCGGGCCAGTTTGCTGATCGGGCTCCTGCTGGCCATCGCCGGAGGCACGACCGCATTCCTCGCAGTCAACGCAGCCTCCCTGCCGATTTACCTGGGCGGGCTCGTCTTCATCGGTGTCGGCTTCGCCATCGTCCAGCTCGGCCGGTTCATCGCCGCCGAGGTCTCGATCCCCGCCCAGAGGGGCCGGGCGATCTCCACCGTCGTCTTCGGCGGCACGATCGGGGCCGTCTTCGGTCCGCTGCTCGTCGGGCCTGCGGGCAGGCTCGCCGTAGAACTAGGTTACCCCGAGCTCTCCGGCCCGTACGCCGTCGCCGGGCTGCTCTTTGCGCTGGCAATGCCCGTTCTCTACATCGGGCTGCGGCCAGATCCGCGCGAACTTTCGATCGAAATCGAGCAGCGCTACCCAACCCGCGGGCATGAGGAAGGGAAGATGCGCCCGCTGGGCGAGATCATGCGCCAGCCGGGCGCGGCGGTCGCTGTCGCGACGATGGTCCTGGGCCAGATGGTGATGGTCATGGTGATGGTCCTGACCGCGCTCCACATGCGTGAGAACGCACACCCGCTCAGCAGCGTCTCGGTGGTCATCTCTGGACATACCCTGGGCATGTACGCCACTTCGCCGCTATCCGGCTACCTGGTCGATCGCCGGGGGCGCAAACCGGTCATCCTGCTCGGCGGGGCGCTGCTCTTCCTGGCCTGCATCACCGCTCCACTGACGCCGCGCCTTATTCCGTTGGTGGCTTCGCTCTTCGTGCTGGGGGTGGGTTGGAACCTGTGCTATGTGGGAGGCTCGACCCTGCTCTCGGATCACCTGACGCCGGTCGAACGCCCGCGCATCCAGGGCACCAACGACCTGCTGGTCGGGTTGGCGTCGGCCGCATCCAGCCTTGGGAGTGGGATCGTTTTCGCCAGCGCCGGATACACCGTGATGGCGCTCAGCGGCGCCTTCCTCAGCCTGGTCATCCTGCTCCTGGCCGCGACCAGGCTGCGGACGCTGCCACCCGAACCCCTGCAGCAAGCCGCAGCCGGTTGACGGCAAGCGTGGAAGACACGCCCCGCATCCCTGACAACAGCTCCAGCCACGTCCAATAGAAGATAAGCTACCCAGGGGGGATCATCCCTTGGGTGAACGTGTCTTCTTCCTTGACTCCGCAAGTGGGTTGCGTGCTGAACCCATCCGGTGCATCCTTGGCCCAACCGAGAAATCGGAGGCGCGATGGCGCAACCTCATGTCCGTCTGGTACCCATGACAGCTGAACAGTGTCAGGCTTTCCTCGAAGCCGACATCCCTCGCTACGCGGCCGAGAACGTTGCGGCCGGGTTCTGGCCCGAGCAAGGGGCGCTCGCCAGGGCACAGGAGTCGTTCGACCGCTTCCTGCCTCAGGGCGTGGATACGCCCGGCCATCACCTGTTCACGATCCATGACGACGAGGCCGGCGTGGATGTCGGCATGGCCTGGATCGGGAGCCAACCCGGAGGCGCCGCAGGCGCTGGCTTTATCTATAACATCTACATCGACGAAGCCTACCGGCGGCGGGGTTATGCTAGGCGGACCATGCTGGAGATTGAACAAGAAGCCATACGTCTCGGTTGGTCTGCACTTGGCCTGCATGTCTTTTGGCACAATTCCCCCGCCCGTGAACTCTACGGTTCGCTTGGTTACGAGGTGCGCAGCATAAACATGATGAAGGTCATCGAAACTCATGATTGAGGGTGAAGCTCGGAAAAAGGTCGTCATCACAGGCAGCACGCACGGGATCGGTTTCGCCCTGGCACAAGCCCTGCTGACCCGCGGACAATGCGTCATCATCAACGGACGGACGCCAGAGACTGTCGCCCAAACAGCTCGAGAGCTGGCCGGGCAATTTGGCGCTGGCAGGGTGCACGGCCTCGCTGGCGACGTGCGCGATCCGCTGCAGGTACAGCAGTTGTGGGATGAGGCGCGAGCACAGGTTGGGCGGATCGATATCTGGATCAATAACGCCGGTTTCGCCGCCGAACCTGCCAAGCTGTGGCTTCTCGATCCTGGCCGGGCCCGGGCGGTGATCGAGACCAACTTGCTTGGAACGATCTACGGCTCACAGGTCGCCGTGCGCGGCATGCTCGCGCAGGGCGCGGGTGCAATTTACAACATGGAAGGCATGGGCAGCGATGGACGGCAGCATGACGGCTTGCTGACCTACGGCGCAAGCAAGTACGCGCTCCACTACCTGACCATGGCGCTGGCAAATGAACTGCGCCAAACCGAGGTTCTCGTCGCTTCCTTACGGCCAGGCATGGTTGCAACCCGCATGATTGTAGATCCTTATCGCGGGAAGCCAGATGAATGGCAGCGGGTGAAACGCATCTTCAACATCATCGCCGAACGGCAGGAGATCGTCGCACCGTGGCTGGTCGAGAAGATGCTCCAAAATCAGCGCTCCGGGGTCGTCATCTCCTACAGCTCCCCGTTAAAGCTCGCCTTGCGGTTCCTGCGGTCGCCGTTTCGCAAGCGGGATATCTTTCATGACATCGATCTTGAAGCCAGCGAGGAAGAGGATTGAATCATGGCCAACGATGAAGTGCTGCGCGACCAACTCTCAGCCTTGTTACGCGGGGGCAACGCCCACATGACTTTCGCGCAGGCGATCGCCGATTTCCCGCTCGAATCCATCAACCTGAATCCACCAAACGTGGATTACAGCTTCTGGCACCTGCTGGAACACCTGCGCATCACACAATGGGATATCCTGCAGTTCATCCTCGACCCAGGCTACGAGTCACCGGAATGGCCGAAGGGCTACTGGCCACCCCCGGGATCCCGTGCGACGGAAGCCGAATGGGCAGAGTCCATCTCGAGATTTGAGCAGGACATGGCCAAGCTCCAGGCTCTGGTCATGGACCCCTCTTCCGATTTGCAAGGCCAGCTCCCACACGCTCCGGGGTATACGATCTTGCGTGAGATCCTGGTCGTCGCCGATCACAATGCGTACCATATCGGTGAGTTCGGGATTCTTCGTCAAATTGTAGGGGCCTGGTGAAACCGCGGGGGCAGTTCCCCGGGTGAGCTGCCTTACGCGGCAGCTATGATTGCGCGCGCAGCGCGCCGGGCGATTTGCACAGCGAAGTTTGTGCCTCGATCCCACGGATAGACCTGGCTCATGCTTGCCAGCCAAAGACCCTCGAGAGGCGTATTAAGCGCAGGAATCGATCCGGCGTGATTGACCGGGGGAACGGGTTGCGCATAGGCTGTCCTGAACATCCAAGATTTCCGTACCCACCCGGGCTCGAATTCGGGGTTGAACCTGGAGAGGGTTGGCAAAAATCGGTTCAGCAGCTCGGACTTGGTGAGTTTAAAGTATTCATGGCCTGGATCCAGGTAATCCCCGATGTAGATGATGTGCTCGCCCCCGAAGTGATCGCTGGACAGAAAATTCGTGTGCTCGACCAGCGATAAGTATGGAAACCCGGCTGATTTTGGCAGGCTGTGCCAGTAGTATCCATTGGGAGATAAGGGCTGGCTGAGCGCAAGGATGAGCACAACCGCACCCATCGACTTGAGCTGCATAAGATCTGCCAGGTACCCCTCCGGCAAGCCTGGCGCGAGCTTGGCCAAGAGCGCGGGCGAGGTCGTCACCAGGCAGTGGTCGAACTGCTGCACCCCACCGGGCAGATGGATGGTGACCCCCCCAGGGCTGGCCTCAATCTTCTGGACGGCTGTCTCCAGGCGGATGACGACACCCATGGTGCGCAGTTTCTGAGCCAGGTCATCCATGAACGCCTGAAATCCGCCCTCAAATGTCCCCAGCCGGGGCGTGCGGGCCTTGATGCGCGCCCAGAACCAGGCCATGTTCACCTCGCGGTAATGCGGCCCGAACTTGCCAACCAGGAGCGGCTCCCACAAGATCCGGTATGCTCGTTCTCCAACCCATCGCCGCAGCCAGGCGTCAGCCGTGACACGCTCGAGCGGCTCCCACGCCGCGATGTATTTCAAATAGGCTACGACCATGCCCAGCCTGAGCCGATCGAAGAAGGGAAGGCCGGGAAAGCGCAGCACAGCCAGGGCCGAATCGAGGGGGTAGAAACGATCCTCATGGTAGACAACCGTAAACGGCCGCTTGAAAATCACCCGCTCGGACCAGCCGAGCTCATCGATCAAGCCGAGGATATGGGCGTCGGAGGCGAACCAATGATGGTAGTACTGCTCGACCGACCAATCCCAGTTTTCATCCTTGAAGCCGGCAGCCAGTCCGCCGACATGCCCGGCCGCCTCGAAGATGACGACCTCGTTCCCCTCCCGGGCCAAATCGTAGGCTGCGGCCAGCCCGCCCGCGCCAGCCCCGACGATGGCGATCTTCACTGGGCATCCTCCTGGAACTCCGCCTGCACCACGGACCAGCGCAAGCTCTCGCGGCCCATGTAGTACAGCCCAAGCAGCGTGATCGGGATCAACAGCGCAGCATGGAGCACGAGCGTGTAGCCGGCAGCCAAAGCGGAGGGGATCCCGTAGGCTTCGAGCACGGCGATCCCGGGGGCATCGAACGTGCCGATGTAACCCGGCGCAGAGGGGATGGTCGTCGCCAGGTTGACAATCCCGTTCATCAACATCAGGGCAAAGAAACTGACCTGGAAGCTGAAGGCGTGCATGACGAACCAGTACTTTCCGGTTTCAAGCAGCCAGATGACAAGCGAGGTGAGGAGCACCATACCGACGTCGGCCGGTGAGCGCAGCGAAGCCAGCCCTTCCAGAAATCGATCGACCAGGCCGCGCAGCGTGGATCGGAAACGCTCTGGTGAGAGGCGGTTGATCAAGAAGTAGGATAAACGCTGTGCGATCGTTGGATAGATGGCCATCAAGAGGAACAGGACGACCGCCGCCAGGAATACTCCTGCACCGATGATGGATAGGGCGCGGATGCTGCCGATAAAGCCCGAGGTCGAGGTGAGCGTCCCGAGTTCAGAAAGGTTCATGAAGACAAACCCGAGCATGACCACCCCATCGAAGACACGCTCGATGATGATCGTCGCCAGCGAGGCCGAGATGGCGATCCCTTCTTTGCGGCGCAGGACGTATGCCCGCAGCAGCTCGCCGGCCCGAGCCGGGTAGATGTTGTTACCCATGTAACCGATGGTTACGATCGGAAACATCGTACGCAAGGAAATCTTCTTCAGCGGTCGGAGCAGGTAATGCCAGCGCCAAACGCGCGCCCAGACTGCGAGGAAATAAACTCCGATGGCGGGGATCAACCAACCGTAGCTGGCGCCCTGGAGCGTGTCCCACACTTCGTCAAGCTGCAGGCCGCCAAAGGCCGACCACAGGAAGGCGATGCTGATGAGCACACCCAGCCAGAACTGCCAGCGTTTTGCCATCTTACTCCTGGTTTCCAGAGAGGGCTTTGAAGGGCTCGGAAGGTGCCGGGCGGTGTCATCCCGCACGTCGCCCGCCATTCTACCATGGGCAATTAAACCAAACGGGCGCAAGCGTTGCTTGCGCCCGGGGGTGAATCCAGGGCAATCTACATTGATTCGACCAACTCGAGCAGCATCCCTTCGAGGATGCGTTCCATGGCCATCGTGTGGCTGCAAACATTGCGCGTGAGGAAGAAATCGCAATCGCAGCGCCAGACGCCATCGATGTACTCGACGGTATGCGGGTTGTTCTCGCCATCGAACGTCGCCCGGAACTGCTCGAAGACGATACGATCGCGTTCCTCAGCATAACGCTTGGCTTTTTCAATCTTCCCGATCATGCCATAGTCCATTTGACCTCCTTATGAAAACCGGGAAACAAAAAGGCACGTGGGTTTTGCGCGCCCAAGTGCCTCAGATAGCCTGGCAGCTCCTATGTCGTGCGGCTCCGCTCATGGCGGTTTGTCCTCCCGGTTGATGTCGTGGAAGTAGTATAAAGGCGAGACAGTGGCGAGTCAATCCACGATCAGGCTACGCCTGCCCTACTCGACTGGCCGGGTCATGGCAGATGATACGGATGATCCCGGGCAGGCGGCACGCTCAGCTGTTCACCCAGTCATGAATTTCATGCATCGAGCGAATGCGGATCGAATCGATTCCAGGGTAGAGTTCGCGGGGGTCATAGAGGATGGGCGTCATCCCGGCTGCGCGTGCGCCCAGGACGTCGGCGTGGTAGTTATCACCCACGTACATGACCTGCTCGGGTGCCACCTGGAATTGCGCCGCTGCATGGCGCAAGATGCGCGGGTCAGGTTTGTACCAGCCGAACTCACCTGCGGCCAAAATCAAATCCACGTGCTCGGAGAGCCCCAGGGCTTCCACGCGGTCTCGGAAGGGTTGGCTTCGGTTGGAGATGATCGCCAGGTGGAAGCCGCCCTGACGCAGTGCCTCGAGGGTCGGCGCCACATCTGCCTCGACGCAATCCTGCGGATCGTATTCGCTGCGCATGCGCACGGTAATTTCTGGAGCGAGTTTGCCGGCTTGCTCAGCCTCAACCCCGATCGCAAGCAGATGGCGGTAGCCGTGGTTGACCCAGAAGGGGCCGTTGTCATGCCAGGCCCCGTACTGGTCCAGGTCCTGGCGCAGCTCGGGTGACTCGGCCCAGTAGGCGTTCACCCACTGTTCACCCTGTCGACGCAGCGCCTCGTCCGCCGTGATCCCCAACTCGGCGGCGATACGGTAGAAGATCTCAAGCGCTGGCGGATCATTATGGCGGATTGTCCCGTCAAAATCGAAGAAGATTCCTGCGAAATCGTCGGGGTTTAATCGTGAAAGCTCCATCTTTCGATTACTCTTCAGCTACGCTTTTCCAGGGAAATGCCGGCGGGAGGGCGCCGGGATAAAGATCAGCCTCCGATATAGGACATCTCGATTTTTGGCATGTCAATTGTATCTTCGGATCGCAGCTCGGAGTAGCGATCCCCGCGGCGTGTCCAGCGCCGGGCGATCGTTTCCGCAATCACCTCATCATCGGCTCCCTCTCGCAGCAGGCTCTTTAAATCCAGGCCCTGGGTAGCGAACAGGCAGGTATAGAGCGATCCATCTGCCGAGAGGCGGGCGCGCGTACAGCCGCTGCAGAAAGGCTGGGTCACCGAGGCGATCACCCCGATCTCCCCCGCGCCATCCGTATAGCGGTAGCGGCGGGCGACCTCGCCCGGATAATTAGCATCAAGCGCTTCTAAAGGGAATTCCTTGTGGACACGGGTGATGATCTCGCCGGCCGGGACGACATCATCCAGGCGCCAGCCGTTCGTAGAGCCAACATCCATGTACTCGATGAAGCGCAGGATGGTCTCCGGCCGGCGGAAGCGGCGCACCATGGGCAGGATGCTGTCCTCGTTCACCCCGCGCTGCACCACCATGTTGACCTTGATCGGGCTGAAGCCGGCCTCGAGCGCGGCATCGATCCCGGCCAGGACGCGCTGAACCGGGAAGGCAACGTCATTCATGGCTGAAAAGACGCTGTCATCGAGCGAGTCGAGGCTCACCGAAACCCGATCCAGCCCGGCTGAGCGCAGGGTTTGCGCCATGCGGTCGAGCACAGCCCCGTTGGTCGTCATCGTCAGCTCGATGCCGGGGATTTCGCTGAGCATGCGGACCAGCTGCTCGAGGTCCTTGCGCATCAGCGGCTCGCCGCCGGTTAGACGGATCTTCTTCACCCCGAAGGTCGCAAAAAGCCTGGCCAGGCGTGTGATTTCCTCGAAGCTCAGGAGTTCGTTTTTGGGCAGGAAGGGGTAATCCGCGCCGAAGATATCTTTCGGCATGCAGTAGGTGCAGCGGAAATTGCAGCGGTCTGTGACCGAGATGCGCAAATCACGCAGTCTTCGGCCAAGCGTGTCTTTGATTGCCGTGCGATCCCTGGTTTCTGGCATTGCTCTCCAGGCAGCCTGCGTCCCAGCCTTGCCAGCTGCCGATCTGGTCGGATTCTATCATACGGGTTATCAGGGGCTCTCCTGCACATCCAGCCGGATTACACGCTGGGATTGCAGGTCAACCGTCCCGCTCAGGTCGTAATGCATGGCGCCAGTGATGCGGGCCGGCACGAATTCGCCCACCGGCGCCTCGCCCTCCAGGAGAACGAGGCCATCGATCTCGGGGGCGTCACGATAGGAACGTCCGAGCGAGATGCTCCCGTCGTGGCCTTCGACGAGGACTTTGAGCTCTTGCCCCAGGAAGGACTGGTTGATCTCGAGCGAAATCTTTTGCTGGAGCGTCATCAACCGATCGAGCCTGTGCTGTTTCACCTCTGCCGGGATGGGATCCCCGAGCGCTTCGCTCTCTGTGCCGGGTTCGAATGAAAAGGTAAAGGCACCCACCCGGTCGAAGCGGATCTCCTTCACAAAATCGAGCAGGGCGTCGAACTCGCTCTCGGTCTCTCCCGGGTAACCCACAATGAACGTCGTCCGCAGCGCCAGGTCGGGCATGGCTGTCCGCATTTTCTCGAGCGTGCTGTACACCCAATCCATGTTCGCTGGCCGGCGCATGCGTTTCAGGACGGCCGGATGAGCATGTTGAAGCGGCATATCCAGGTACGGCAGGATCTGGTCGTGGCTGGCCATGACCTCGATCAACCTATCCGTCACATATCCCGGGTAGGCATACAGCACACGGATCCAATCCATTTCCGGCACCTCGGCCACAAGCCGATCCAGGAGCGAAGCCAAACCCTCCTTCATCCCCAGGTCATGGCCGTAGTCCGTCGAATCCTGGGCGATCAGGATGAGCTCGCGCACGCCCCGGGCAGCCAGGGCGCGCGCCTCTTCGATCAACCGTTCCGGTGGACGGCTAACGGCCGTGCCTTTGATCAGCGGGATGGCGCAAAACGCGCACGGCCGGCGGCAGCCGTCGGCGATTTTCAGGTAGGCTGAACTGCCCTGGATGGCTGCCCGCAGCACCTGCTGCTCATCGGTTCCGACGGTGTCGGCCGCTGGGAGATGGTAAAGCGGCTCCGGGTGCCGGCCTGAACGCAGTCGCTCGATGACCTGGACGATATCCATCCAGCGCCGGGTCCCCAACAAGCCATCGATCCCTGGAACCTGCTGGGCAATCTCGGCCCCATAGCGCTGGGTGAGGCATCCAGCCGCAATCAGCAGTTGGTCACTCCGCTTCGACTGCGCCAGCTCCCTCAACACGGACAGCGACTCTTCCTTGGCTGGCCCAATAAAGCCACAGGTGTTGACGATGAGCACCTGTGCGCTCTCAGCGCTGGTGCTTGACTGGTGCCCCTCCCTGTTTAAAAGCGCGGCCATCGATTCCGAATCGACCGTGTTCTTCGAACACCCGAGCGAGACGAGATGGTATCGCAACTGGGCCATCACTCAGGGTCCTTCCGTCGCAGTGGGCGTCAGCACGGTGGTTGGTGTCTCGGTCAGGAATGGCGAGGGCGACGGCGTTATGGTGACGGTCGGCGTGGGGGTCTGGGCGCCACGCGGGGTCCAGACGCGGATCAGCACCTGGCCGATTTCGCCCATCAGGCCTTGGTCGAGGTCGTTGAAAAAGATGCGCAGCCCGCCCGCGTTCCCGGTCGTGACCGAAATCGCTCGATCACCGAGGAAGCTTTGCTCTTCCCCGGCCTGCATCCGGCCACGGTAGGCCTGCACGTCATCCACAATCACTTCCACGAAGGAGTCGGTTTCAGCCACGATGCGTAAATTTACCCGGTCGAGGACGTTCAAAATCAAGGTTGGGGTAGGGCTGGCGACGGTCGGAAGGGCGATGCTTGCGCCGCCTGGCGGTGGGACGTTTGTCGGCTCGGGTCTGGCTGTTTCCGTGGCGATTTCGAGTGCGGCCGCCGCCTCGATCGTCGCCGTTCCAGAGGTGCCAGTGAGTGAGGCGAAGATCCTGCCGCCCCCCCAGACCAGGACGGCGATCACGCCGAGAGCCACCAGGGAGGTGATCAAGAGCTCTGAAACCGAACGCCCGCTGCCGGACGGTGCACTTGGCCCTGTTTCAGCAGCAAGTCGTGTCCCCCTCCGGCTTACGGCAGCCTGCCCGCTTCCGAGCTGTGCGAGCAGCGCGTCTGGATCCAGCCCCAGGGCATCCGCGTAATTCCGCAAGAAACCACGCGCCTGGGCCTGGGAGGGCATGCTGTCAAGCTCGCCCCGCTCCAGGGCTTCCAGGCGCGCCTTTCGGATGCGTGTCATCCGAGCGAGCTCGTCCAGGGTTAGGCCAAGCCGCTCGCGGGTATCGCGTAGTGTTTTGCCGATCTCTTCCATCGAGATCACCGGGAACAACAAACCACCGGCCGAGGCAGGGTCGCCTGTCGCCGGTGGTCGCTGCTTGCTGGGATCAGCCTTCGTCCGACTCTGCGCTGATCACCTCGTCCATATCCTGCGCTTCGCTCTCCTCGTCCAGGGTCGCGGCGGTAGCATCCAGCAGCGCTTCGAGATCCTGCTCAACGTCCACTTCCTCGAGCGCTTCATCGAACTCAGCCTCGAGTTCCGCGGCCAATTCGACGAACTGGCCTGCATCTTCCGCTTCCACAACCAGTTCCTCTTGCAGGCCATAGGCCGTCTCGGGGGATTCACCCTCCCGATAAACGAGAATCGTCAGCTCAGGAATGAGATCCATCGTCAGGCGGGCCTCGACCGTATGGACACCGAGCGTCTTAATCGGTTGGGCGTCCAGCTGGCGTTTATCCAGTTCGATCCCGCTCGCTTCCTTAATCGATTCCATGATCATGGCTGACGTGATCGAACCGTACAGCTTGCCGGTCTCTCCGGCTTTCACGGGGAAGTTGAGCGTCAAGCCGTTCAGCTGCTCGGCTACTGCGCCCAACTCTTCGTTCAGGCGGGCGCGTTCCTTGGCTGCGCTCTCACGAATGCGCTCTGCCTGCGTCATCGCCCCCGGCGTGGCCAGCGTGGCCAGCCGCTGCGGGATGAGAAAGTTGCGCCCGTAGCCATCCGCAACGCGCTTTACGTCACCCGCACGACCTAGTTTGTAGACGTCTTTAAGGAGTAATACTTTCATCGTTCATCAAGCCCTTTCTTCACAAAATTTGAGCGCCGCTCACGGCGCTCCGGGCGAAGGGTACTACGCCCTGCAGGGGGTTATTGTACCAGAGCGGAACTGCGTGGTCAAAACCAACCTGATATGGTTAGATGGGCAAGTTCTTCTCCATCACCAGCCCATCTTCACCATCGCGGTAGTAGCGCGGCCAGCGGTCAAATTGAACGTAACCCTGGCGCTGGTACAGCTTGTAAGCCGCCATGTTGGAGGCGCGCAGGCTCAGCCGCACGCGAGGGGTACCCAGCCCGGCTTCGCATTGTTCCAGCAAGCGCGTGCCGATCCCGGACCGACGGTACTCGGGGTGAACGCCGATCGTAGCTACCCAACCCACCCCGCCATGCTCCCGCCGGTCGCCCACGACGAATCCGACAATGAGACCCGGCAGCTCGGCCACGTAGCGCACGGTCTCCGGGAAGGTGAGCGCAGCCAGCACATCGATCCACGGCCACGCGTCCGCCTGGAAGCACATCCGCTCAAGACGAAGCACGGGGCGGAGGTCACGCCAACTTGCCGGGCGCACCTCCACCCCATCCTTCGTATCCATCTCGAGCATGTACTTCGCGGTTATCCGTCACCTTTGCGGAAGTTATCGAGCAGGCTCGTGAACTCCATCGGGAAGATGAACTTCGTCGAAGCGCTGGCCCCCATCTCCTTCAAAGTCTCGAAGTACTGCAGCGTCATCGTTTTCTGGTCGATGCCCTGCGCGATGCTGTAAATACGCTCAAGCGCCTTGGCAAAACCCTCTGCCCTCAGGAGCTGCGACTCGCGATCCCCCTCGGCGCGCAGGATGTTGGACTGCTTGTCGCCCTCGGCGCGCAGGATGGCGGCCTGCTTCTCGCCGTCCGCGACGTTGACCGCCGCTTCTCGCTGACCGGTCGATTCGGTCACGACCGCCCGCCGCACGCGTTCGGCGGTCATCTGGCGGTTCATCGCGTCCTGGACATCCTTAGGCGGGATGATCTCGCGAATTTCGACGTTGGTGACTTTGACCCCCCAGCGTTCGGTGACCTCGTCCAGCTTCACCCGCAGCACCTGGTTGATATGATCGCGCTGGGACAGAACATCATCCAGTGCGATTCCGCCGATGACCGAACGCAGCGTGGTCGTGGCCATACCCTGGGCGGCCGCTTCGAAATTGGCAACCTGGATCACGCTCTGCATGGCATCAACGACCTTGAAGTACCAGATGAAGTCGATGGCGATGGGGGCATTGTCGAGCGTGATCGAGGTCTGGTGTGGAATTTCTCGCACCAGCTCCCGCAGCTCAACCTTGACCCCGCGCTCGATGAAGGGGATCAACAAGACCAGGCCCGGACCCCGTTCGCCGATGCAGCGGCCCAGCCTGAACACGACCAGCCGCTCGTATTCCTGGACGATGCGGATGGCGCTGCTCAGGATCGCCAGTGCGATCAATCCGACGGTTCCAATCAGGCATGCAACAACTGTGACGTTCATGGTTCGCTTCTCCTTCCAATCCGGCGTTATTCGCTCGCCTAAAGTGGCTCGACGATCAATATTAAGCCCTCACGCCCCGTGATTTTGACCTGAGCGCCGGGCTTGATCCGGGTCTCCGACCGGGCGGTCCACAGCTCGCCCAGCGCATAAACCGAACCCAGAGGATCGAGCGTGGTGCGCACCTCGGCCGTCTTGCCGATGACGCGCCCGATGTCGATCGTGGGCTGTTCCAACTGCGAGATGAGTGTCTTGCGCACCGCATACCAGAAGTATCCCAGCGTAAGCCCGGAGACGACGACCGCCAGCAGGGGGTCAACACCGGCAACGCCCTGCGGGGGCTGGAAGAGGTAAATCGAGCCTGCGCTGAACGCGAAGGCCGCGAGCACCAGGCCGATTTCCGGGCGCAGCACACGGAGCGAGAGCACGAAAAAGATGATGCCCAGCAGGAGTACGAACAGGGCCCAAGTGTTTAACGGGGCAATCAGGGTACCCAGGCCAGCCGCTCCCAGGGCGAAGAAAGCCAGGAGCTCCAGCACCCCTGTGCCCGGGCTGACAACCGCCAGGGCGGCTAGCCATATCCCGGCCACGAGCACCAGGTAGAGCAAGTTGGGGAACAGCGCTGATTCCAACATCGTGCCTCCCTTCTTATCCTCCAGCTCCGTATAGCTTGAGGGTAGGATGGGATCTGGTTTCTCGCATGCCGGGAAACCGACAATCAGCCGACATCCAGCATTTCGAGGGGACGATCCTTGCTATTTTGACCAGGAACACCCTCTCAACCAACCGGCTTCGTATACATCCGGTAGGTCTTGTAGACCTCCCCGCCAAGCATACGAATCGAGCGATTCATCATCTCGTTCGTCTCGAGGATCCAGCTCATCTCGGCCCAATGATAGCCCTTGGGTGCAGCCCGTTTCGCCGTCTCCAGATACATGAGCGCATCCACGCCTTTGGCACGGTATTCGGGCAGGACCCCAAGTGCGACCACGCGCAGCCATTTCACCGCTTTGCGCGCCTTCCAGTGCCAGAACAGCTGCGCCATCGTCAAGGCCTCGGGTTTTCCCGGCCGTGGGTATGCGAGGAGCAGCGCCTGGTTTAAATCAGGGATGGAAAGGGACGAACCGACCACCTTCCCATCGACTTCGACCATCAGCACCAGGTCGGGGTCAATCATGGGTTTGAGGCTCTTGGCCAGGTGGTCGATCTCGGCGTCCGTCATGGGGACAAAACCCCAGTTGCGCTCCCACGAGCTGTTGTAAACCACCTTGAATCGATCGACCTCGGCCTCGAACTCGTTCATGCGGATGGGACGAATGTGCAAATCAAAGCGATCACGCACTTTCTCCGCAACCCGGATGAGCTTTTGTGGGATTTTCTGCATGAAATTAGGAACGCCGATGGCGTACGCCCAGACATCCATGGCCTTCGTCATCCCGGCCGCTTCCAGGTACGCCCGGTAGTACGGCGGGTTGTAGGTCATCAGGGCCCGTGGCGGGTCATCAAATCCGTCGATGAGCAGGAAGGCTTCGTCGTTGGTGGAGAACTGGGCCGGCCCGATGATGGCGTCATGCCCGGCAGCCTTGACCCAGGCCTCGGCCGCCTTGATCAGCGCCTGTGCGGCCTGCGGATCCTCGAGCACCTCGAAGAACCCGAAGAAGCCCAGGTTTACGCCCTGGAACTCGTTGTATTTTCGGTTGGTGAAAGCGGCGATCGTTCCGACGGTTTCCGATCCGCGCCTGGCCAGGAAGTAGCTTGCAACCGCATGCTCGAAGAAGGCGTTCTTGGCCGGGTCCAGGAAAGTCTTCCGCTCCGAGATGAGGGGTGGAACCCAATACGGATTGCCCTTGTAAACCCGCCAGGGAAAGCTGATGAACTCCATCAACTCCGCTGGCGTCTCCACACTTTTAATTTGTACCTCGGACATGGTGCGCTCCTCCTCACGTGGATAGATGATTATACAATCGCCGCCCATCTAGAGATATCCACCCGAGCTCACTCGCCAGCCGGCCTGCATTGTTGCGGGATGCCGGAGAGTGTATGATTCCCCACTTCAACAGGAGGAAATGCGATCACCTACACGTGGGTCCTTGCCGCCGGGTTCCTGCTGTCCGCGCTCTGGCTTGCCTCACAGCCCACCCAGCGCTGGTTAACCGTTCACGCAAGGGGAGCGGACCTGATCCCAGCCTTCGTCACCGCGTTCAGCCTGGGCCTGGTCGGAGCCAGGGTGGGCTTTGTCATCGTCAACCTGCAGTACTTCAGGCTGAAGCCGGTCGAGAGCCTCTGGCTGTGGCAAGGTGGGTTGAGCGGCACAGGAGCGGTGATCGGTGCGCTTTTGGGCATCATCGGCTTCAGCCGGCTCACCCGCCTGCCTGTCGTGAAGCTGTCGGACGCGCTTGCCATACCGGCGCTGGTCATCGCCGTCTGCAGCTGGACCGGGTCCTGGATCGAAGGCAGCGTTTACGGCATCCGCCTGGATTTGGCGCCTGTGCTCCTGACGGCGCGTGATATGTTTGGCGGTCTTACCGCGCGCTGGCCAGCTCCGCTGATCGGGCTCATCCCGGCGACGGCCGCCCTTGTTCTGCTCGCCCGAACCAGGACCGACACCTGGAAACCTGGCTGCCAGGCGTCGCTCACAGGCTGCGCTGTAGGGCTGGGGATCCTGCTCGCAAGCCTGGTACGGGCAGATCCGGTGCCCATCCTTTATCAACTCCGGCTGGACACCGTTTGCGGGCTGCTCTTCACCATTGCCGGACTGTCCGCTTTGCTGATATGCTACCGGAGAAGCAAGTCCGGTGCATAAGCCTCACCCTGGGCGGAGGTAGGCCAGGCGAGGCTCACGCGCCGGGGAACTGGAAACGATGTCCAAATTTGCACTCGGTTTGGCCCAGATCAATACCACCCTTGGGGACCTAGAGCTCAATCTCGAAAAGCACCTGGCGTTCGTTGAGCAAGCGCGCCGCGACAAGGTTGATCTGCTTATCTTCCCCGAACTCTCCTTGACCGGGTACGCGCTGCAGGACCTGACAGCGCAGGTCGCCATCCAACCGGATGGCGAAAACCCGGTTTTTGCCAGGCTGCTGAAGGCGAGCAAAGACCTGGACCTGGTCGTTGGTTTTGTCGAAGCCGAACGCCGGCATCGGTTCTACATCGCTGCAGCCTACCTGTCGGGCGGCCGGGTGGTTCATGTACACCGCAAGGTGTACCTGCCCACCTACGGCCTGTTCGATGAAGGCCGCTTTTTCGCCTGGGGAGATTCAGTGCGGGCATTTGATACCCGCTTCGGCCGCTTCGGGATGCTCATCTGCGAAGATTTCTGGCACGCCTCGCCACCCTACCTGCTGTGGCTGGATGGCGCCGACCTGCTCATACTGGTCTCCGCCTCGCCCGGGCGAGGCCTGGCAGCCGGGAAGCGCCTCGAATTGGCGCTGTGGGTCGAACGCATCAATCAAGCCTACGCCAGCCTTTTCACCACCTTTGTCGCCCACACCAACCGGGTCGGGTTCGAAGACGGTCTCAACTTCTGGGGCGGCGCGACGCTCCACGACCCCGACGGTAGGCTCCTCGTGCGTGGGCCGGATCATGAGGAAGCCCTGACCCTGGCCGAGGTCAACCTGGAACAGCTGCGCCGGACGCGCACCCGCCTGCCGCTGCTGCGCGACGAACGCACCCATTTGATGACCAAGGAGCTGGCCCGCATCCTGGCCGCATCTGAAGACATTCATGAATCACGGCGCCACCGGGAGGGCTGAAGTTGGTTCAACCACTTGAGATCGACCCAGACCTGACTTCAGGCATCTTGATCAAATTCATCCGCGCTGAGCTCAAGCGTGCCGGCTTTACTCGCGGGCTGGTCGGGGTCTCGGGTGGCATCGATTCTGCGCTGACTTGCACACTGGCCGCCCGTGCGCTCGGACCGGACAACGTGCTCGCGCTCTCGCTTCCGTACAAGACGACCAGCGAAGAGGCACGCCGGCATACTGCCATGGTCATAAAAGCGACCGGGGTCCAGTCCAAAACGATCGACATCACCCCGATGGTAGACCCCTACTTTGAGCTGGATCCTGGGATGGACCGGGTGCGGCGCGGCAACGTCATGGCGCGCGCACGCATGATCATCCTTTACGATCACTCGGTCGAATTCAGCGGTCTTGTGATCGGGACAGGCAACAAGACCGAGATTTTGCTTGGATATTCCACGCTCTACGGCGACAGCGCCTGCGCCATCAATCCCATCGGCGACCTTTACAAGACCCAAATTCGCCAGTTAGCCGCGAGCCTGGAGGTCCCGCCCGAGATCATCGCCAAGGCGCCCTCCGCCGATCTATGGCAGGGACAGACCGACGAAGATGAACTCGGCTTCACCTATGAGCAGGTAGACCGGCTCTTGACCTCGCTCGTCGATGAGCGCATGTCGCCTGAAGAATGCGTCGAGGCCGGGTTCCAGGCTGACTTTGTGGCCCAGGTCCTGCGCAGGATCCAGCAGAGCCAATACAAGCGCGTCATGCCTCCCATCGCCAAGCTGAGCAATCGCACGGTCGGCTATGACTTCCTCTACCCCCGCGACTGGGGGACTTGAACCCTGCGCATGGAGCAAGGATGAAACGAGCGGTAAGCATCAGCATTGGATCGTCGCGCAGGGACAAATCGGTCCAGGTTGAACTGCTGGGCGAGCAAGTGCGCATCGAGCGCATCGGCACCGATGGGGATATGCGGCGCGCGGCACAGCTCTACCAGGAGCTGGACGGCGTCGTGGACGCCTTCGGGGTGGGTGGGACGGATCTCGCCCTGCAGGTCGAAGACAAAGTCTACCCGCTCTACTCCGTGCTGCCGATGGTGCGCGAGGTCAAGCGCACGCCGATCGCAGATGGCTCGGGGTTGAAAAACACGCTTGAGGCTGGACTGGCAGCCTTTATCGACGAAAAATTCCCGCTGGGTGACCGCCCGCGCACCGCCCTCATCACGAGCGGTGCAGACCGCTGGGGAATGGCGCAGAGCTTCTACGACGCCGGGTATGCGTGTGTCTTTGGAGACCTGATGTTCGGTCTCGGGCTGCCCATCCCGGTGCGGAGCAAGCGCGCCCTGCGCAACCTGGCCGCCCTGCTGCTGCCGATCGTCGGCCGCCTGCCTTTTGCATGGCTTTATCCCACTGGTGAGAAACAAGAGCAGCGCACCCCCCGCTGGGGGAAGTACTATCAGTGGGCGACGGTTATCGCCGGAGATTGTCACTACATCAAGCGCTACATGCCGGATATGCTGCCGGACAAAGTCATCGTGACCAATACCACGACCGAGTTCTGACGTGGAGGCCTTCCGTCAGGCTGGTGCGGCATGCCTGGTGACCTCCACTCCCGTCCTGGAGGGCCGTTCCTTCGGCACGAACATGATGGAGGCGGCCCTGATCGCGGCTTCGGGCAAGGGGCGCAGGCTCACACAGGAGGAGATCGAAGCCCTGCTTGCCGAAATCGGGCTTGAACCCCAGCTTCAAATCCTCAACCCGGTGCGGGCTGGGCGTGATTCATGACCGCGCGAAGAGCTTTCTTTGACGAGCAGGTCTACCGGCTGTGCCGTCAAATCCCGAGCGGGTGCGTGTCGACCTATGGCAGGATCGCCTCCTTGATCCCGCCTCCGCCCGGTATGGACCCGTTTGCCTACGACCGGGTGAAAGCACGCTGGGTCGGCTATGCGCTCGCCCGCTGCCCGGAAAGCGTCCCCTGGCAGCGTGTATTGAACGCGCGCGGTGAAAGCAGCCTCGGCGATCGGCGCAAGCTGCAGCAGGCGCTCCTCGAGCAGGAAGGGATCGCGTTTGACGCACACGGCAGGGTCGATCTGGCAGTGTACCTGTGGCAAAGCGAAGGTGAAAAGAATTGAAGGATAAGATGGACGCCATCCTGCTCGCCGGCGGCAGCATCCACGAAGACGACCCGTTGTTTGAGGTTGCAGGCGGGATTAAGAAGGCCTTGCTCCCGGTTGCCGGAAAGCCGATGGTACAGTGGGTGCTGGACGCCGTCGGCAGAGCCCAGACCGTCGAACAGATCGTCGTCGTCGGCCTGGAAGAAGCGGTTGACCTGGCCGTAGACAAGCCCATCCACTACCTATCAGATGGGGGCGGCATGCTCGCCAACGTCAAGGCCGGGCTCGAATTTATCCGCATGACCCGTCCGGACCAGGACCATGTCCTGCTTGCTTCCAGTGACATCCCTGCCATCACCCCCGAAATCGTGGATTGGCGCATCCGGGGCGCAATCGAGCGCAACGCCGATCTCGATTATGCCGTCGTGGCGCGCGCGACGATGGAAGCGCGTTTCCCCGAGTCGCGGCGGTCTTTTGTCCGCTTGCGGGACATCGAATTGTGCGGTGGAGATTTAAACGTGCTGCGTGTCGGGCTGGTTGAGCAGGAGCAGCTCTGGGCGCGGATCATCGCTGCTCGCAAGAACGCTTTCCGCCAAGCTTCCCTGCTCGGATGGGACCTGCTTCTGCTCGTCCTCACGCGCCGCGTTGGCCTGGAGCGAGCCGAACGCCTGGTCAGCAAACGGTTGGGGCTCGATGGTTGTGTCACGGTCTCCCCCTACGCTGAACTGGCGATGGATGCCGACAAACCCGGACAGCTGGCCATCCTCGAAGCGGATCTGCGGGGCAGCCTTCAAGCATGATGGATCCCCAAGCCTGGCAGGAATTCGACGCACGTTGGATCCAGCGGCTGAGCTTGCTGGAGGGGAAGCGCGGGCTGAGGAGGCTGGCCATCACCTTCGCCCATTCCGGGGATTCGTGGTTCTGGCTTGCCGGCCTGGGAGCAGCCTGGTTGCTCGGACCTGCAGCCTGGCGGGCGTCCCTCGCCAGGATAATCGGCGCCATCCTGCTGCTGGCCATGATTGTGTTGGTGATTAAATTTTCCATCAAGCGCAAACGGCCAGAGGGTGACTGGGGGGCGATCTACCGATCGACCGATCCCCACTCCTTCCCCTCCGGGCACGCCGCCCGGGCATTTGCAATCGCCGTCCTCACGTTCGGCTGGGGACCGGGATGGGCCGGCGCCCTGCTCGCGCTGTGGGCGCCGCTGGTATCCCTGGCGCGCATCGCCATGCGGCTGCACTATCCGAGCGACGTCCTGGCCGGTGCGGGCCTGGGGGCGTTTTACGGTGCGGTTTTGATCTTACTCTTCCCGTAACCCGGATGCCTGTAGGGACACGGCGCGCCGTGCCCCTACAGGCAACGGGCAGGCTTCGATCTGTGGGTCCGGAAGTATTGGATAGTGCGGCACTCACACTCCAATCTCCATTCATCGCAACCTGTAGGGGCGCATCGCGATGCGCCCCTACGTTCAACAATCGGGCTAGATCGCGTCGGGGAACGATACATCGCCCCCCTACCTCCCAATCTCGCGGCATTAAATTGAATCTAACGACCACTCCCCCCGTTACATATCCGGGGAGCTTTACAATCCCCGTAAATCGGATTCCGTAGGGGCTGACCTGTGTGTCGGCCCGCATCGCACCCGATCTGGGCGCATCGCGATGCGCCTTCGCATAACCTTTTCGGGGAGATATACAATCCCCGTAAATCGGATTTCGTAGGGGCCGACCTGCGTGTCGGCCCGCATCGCCCCGATCTGGACGCATCAAATGCGCCCCTACGATCTATAACCAGAATATCCAACCCGTAAGGGCACGGCGGCGCCGTGCCCCATCGATTTATTCACGTTAACCGATGTGGCCGATTAATCCGTATTGATTTGGTTTTAATTCGAAGGGGAAAGCTTCGGCAGGAGCTGGGTCCAGTCGTACCCGATGATGAGCGCCAGGTCGACCTCGTTCCCGGGCACAGTTTGGAAAAGGACCTGGGATTGGGTCAGCTCCATTAACTCAACCAGGTACTGCGCGCTGTAGGGATTGCCGGTGTAATCGACGATACGCGTTGTGGGGTAATCCATCCGGTCCGCGTTCCCGACCACGGTCACGTTGAACCCCAGGTTGCGCAAGGCGTCCGCGAACCGGCTTGCCACGCCCTCCTCCCCGGCACCATTGTAGACGGCCAGGCGGGCGGCTTCATCACCCGCCGCCGTGGCCGAATCCACATTCACCAGGGATGGGCCGATGGCGCTCGTTGCCGCAAAAACCTGGTCACGCAGCAGGCGGATTTGATCCGGCACCGGTTTGAGCACCTGGGCTTCCTCGCCCCCGTATATCACGGTCTCCAGGGTCACCATATCCGGCGGTGCGATCGTCGCCTGGGTCATGTTCGCCGGCGGGATTTGCAGCGCCAGCAGGCCGAGCGCGATCATCTGCTCCAGGTTGAGATTGGTATGGATGCCCTCGGCCAGCTCATTGTAGATAGCCGGCGCCTTGGCCAGCAGCGTCGGAAGCGCATTCAAGCGCACGACCTGCGAGCGCAGCGCCAGCGCAACCTGCTGCTGCCGCCGCGCACGATCGAAATCGCCACCCTCCGTGTGCCGGGCGCGCGCATAAGCCAGGGCCACCGGACCGGAAAGGGTCTGGGTGCCTGGTTCAAGCACAACCGTGTTGTGCGGGCCGATCGGATCGACCGTGATTTCTTCCGGCACATTGATCTCGACCCCACCCAGTTCATCGACCATGCGTTCAAAGGCAGTGAAATCAATTTGCACATAGTACTGGATCGGCACGCCCAGGAATTTCTCGACCGTGCTGACCGCCAACTCGGGCCCGCCTCCAGGCAGGCGATCGCGTTCGCCCAGGAAGTAAGCCGTGTTGATGCGGCCATGGCCATACCCGCCGATCTCGACCCACAAGTCACGCGGGATGGAGAGCATGCCGGCTGTCTCGCTGACCGGGTCAATCGTGGCCAGCATCATCGAATTGGTGCGCGGTGGACCGTCACCACTTTCCCAATCGCGGTAATCAAGCCCCATCAGCAGGATGGTGACCCGCTCGTTGCCGCTCCAGGGATCGGGCAGTTCCTCGAGCGGCGCGATCGTGGCCGTTGGGGCGCTCCCGGGCTGCGCCGTGCTGCGGGTGATGTTGAAGCTCGGCAAGCCGCTGCCTGACCAGGATGAGGCCAAGGTCGCGCACCGCGCTGTAGACCAGGTAAATCGAAAGCAGCGCGGCAACCACGAAGGCACCCGCCAGGACTTTGATCAAGGTGGGTGGAACCCTGCTTTTTCTGTGCTGATCTCGATTTGGATTTCGCATGTGGTCAACCCGGGTCCGGTGCAATCCGGACCAAACCGGCGGGATTATATCACGCTCGCTCTGCCGCCTGATCCCACTGTTCGAGCTTCTCCCTCAGGGTTTGCTCCAGCGCAGCGTAGCGCTCCCCGAGCCGCAGCACTTGCTCAACATCACCGGCGGCAAGTTCGATGGCCTGCGCAAGCTCGGTCATCTCCGCCTCCAGCCCATTGATGCTCGACTCCAGTTTCTCCAGCTCGATGCCGGCGCGCTTCACCGGATGCGGCGGCTGTGCCGCACCAGTTTGAATCTCCTTCCCCTCTCCCGCTGGAGGACGGCGGCGGGCTTTCTCGAACTCATCGAACCCACCACGGTGGGCTGTCAGGGTCCCTTCATCAGGCGAAATGACCCAGACCTGGCTCGCCAGCGCTCGGATGAGGTAACGGTCATGAGTGACGAGCAAGATGGTGCCGTTGAATGCCTCCAGTGCGGCCTGCAACGTCTCCTGCGAGGGGATATCAAGGTGGTTGGAGGGCTCATCAAGCAGTAGCAAGTTCGCCCCTTGCAGCACGAGCTTGAGCAGCGCCAGGCGTCCCTTCTCACCCCCGGAGAGGACCGAGACGGTCTTCTCGACGTCGTCCCCGCTGAAAGCGAACCTGCCCAGCAAGCCCCGCGCCTCCGAGATGCGCAGCGAATCATCCGCGTCAAGCACCTCTTCCAGGAGCGTGCGGTCTGCCTCCAGCCCTGCATGCGCCTGCTCGAAGTAGCCCAGTTGCAAGTTCGCCCCGAGCGTCACCGTCCCTCTGAACGGCTCGAGATCACCGAGCAAAGTCCGCAGAAAAGTTGTTTTCCCGGCGCCGTTCGGCCCGATGAGCGCGATGCACTCGCCTCGCAGCAGGGTCAGGTCAGGGACCTGGAACAACGGCTGCTCAGAATCCGGGTAGCCGATGGCCAAATCCCTGGTCTGCAGCACCAGGTCTCCGGAGCGTTTGGCCTCCGAGAAGCGGATATTGGCGGTCCGCAGCGAGTTCTGGCAGGCGGACTGCTTCGTCGCGCAGCATCCGCTCGAGCCGCTTGCGGCGTCCCTGTGCCTGGCGAGTGTTCTGACCCGCAATGTTGCGCTGGATGTAATCCTGTTCCTTGCGGATGTGGTCTTGTTGGGCTTGATAGCGAGCCTCCAGCAAGGCCATGCGCTGGGCACGCTGTTCGACATAGGCGCTGTAATTGCCGCGATAGGTGGTCAGTCCATCCGGATGGAGCTCCCAGACCTGGTCAACCACCCGGTCGAGGAAGTAGCGGTCATGGGAAACGATCACCGCTGCCCCGGGATAATCGCGCATCCAGGCCTCGAGCCATTCGATTGCTTCCAGGTCCAGGTGGTTGGTCGGCTCGTCCAGAATCAGCAGGTCCGGATCATCGAGCAGCAGGCGAGCCAGGAGGGCACGCGTGCGCTCTCCTCCTGAGAGGCGAGCGAGCGGGAAATCAAATTCGTCCGGTGCAAACCCAAGCCCCCCCAGCACCTGCTGCATGCGGACCTCATAGGTATATCCCCCTGCAAGCTCGAAGCTCTCCTGCAGCGCGCCGTACTGAAGCATGGCCTCCTGGACGCGCTCGGGGTCGGCCATGGCTTGTTCAAGCTCGCGCAAGCGGCGTTCATGGCGCAGGAGCTCTTCGAAGGCTCCCAGGCATAAATCTCGAATTGTCTCGACGGCCTGGCTGTCGATGACCGAAGCTGATTCCTGGGGCAGGTAGCCGACCTCCAGGCCGCGCGCCAGTTGAAGCGTTCCGGTATCCGGTTTTTCAATTCCCGCCAGCAGGTGGAGCAGGGTGCTTTTTCCAACCCCGTTCGGGCCAATTAACGAGATGCGCGCCTGGCGGGGGATGGCCAGGCTGATACTGGTGAGCACATCCTGCGCACCGTAGGATTTGCTGAGGTCGTTCGCTTGCAGAAGTGACATGGGGTCTCGCGGCGGATTATACCCCAGGCCTGTCCACAGCTCCTGGGCCGCGATTTTCCACGCCGTTGGGCGCTGGACTATAATTCCCACGAAGCCTAGAAGGGCTGTGTTGAATGATTGATCGGCCATCTTCACCCTATCGCAGTTTGATGATCAGCGCCGCCATCCTCGCTGGCATGGGCTGGCTGGGCTTGCTGCTGTTGTTATCCAGCACGCTTCCCACCGTCGGGCCGCGCTGGCTGTTCTTCTTCATGCTTGCCTTCGCTCTGACTGGGACGGCGCTTCCGTTCATCTGGCTTCTCCACCGCCGGTTCGCCGAAGCTCGCCTGGCCCCTGCCTCCACCCTGCTGCGCCAGGCGCTTTTCTTCACGCTGTACGCCGAGATCTGTACCTGGCTGCAGATTAACCGCAGCCTGAGCCTGTCCATGGCGATCCTGCTGGCCCTGGGGCTAATCAGCGTCGAGTGGTTCCTGAACCTGCTCGAGCGCAGCAGCTGGGTGCCCCGGCGTTGAGCTTGCGGGAACTGCCCTCCGTCGATCGCCTGCTCCAGGGCCGTGACGGCGCTGAACTGCTCCAACACTTCGGCCGTCCACTTGCGATCCAGGCGCTGCGAGAACAACTTGACCTGGAGCGAACGCATATCCGCGCCGGCGGCGCTCCCCCCACCGAAGCTGAAATCCATGCCAGCGCCAGGATGCTCGCGGAAAGCTGGCTGCACCCCTCGCTTGTGCCCGTGATCAATGCCACGGGCGTGATCATCCATACCAACCTCGGCCGTTCCCCCTTGAGCCAAGCGGCCCGCCAGGCTGTGGAGAGCATCGCTGGCGGGTACAGCACGCTTGAATACGACCTGGCCCGCGGCGCTCGCGGCAAACGAGATCAACACACCGAATCCCTCCTCATCCGGCTTACGGGCGCCGAAGCCGCACTGGTGGTCAACAACAATGCTGCCGCCATCCTGCTCGCCCTGACCGCGCTTGCCCGCAGGAAAGAAGTGCTCATCTCGCGCACGCAGCTGATCGAGATTGGCGGCGGTTTCCGCATCCCGGATGTCCTCAAACAATCCGGGGCGAAGCTGGTTGAAGTCGGCACGACCAACCGGACCCATCTGCATGATTTCGAGACCGCCATCACACCGAAGACTGCGCTCATCATGCGCGCCCACCATTCCAACTTCAAACTCGTCGGTTTCACGACCGAACCCAGCCTGGCCGAACTGGTGGCATTGGGAAACCAGCACAAGCTTCCGGTGCTGGATGACCTCGGATCAGGCGCGCTCCTCGACACGGCAACTTTTGGGCTCGGTCATGAGCCTACCGTGCAAGAATCACTCCAAGCTGGCGCGCCCCTGGTAGCCTTTTCGGGGGATAAACTCCTCGGAGGCCCTCAGGCAGGGATCCTGCTCGGGGAGCGCTCCCTGATCGACCGCCTGCGCTCGCACCCGCTCGCCCGGGCGGTACGGCCGGACAAGCTCTGTCTGGCGGCGCTTTCAGCTACCCTGCTGCACTACTTGCGCGATGAAGCCCTGCAGGAGATCCCCGTCTGGCGCATGATTGCCGCGCCGCCAGAAACGATGCATGAACGCGCCGAGGGCTGGCGCAGGGCGCTAGGCCGGGGACTCGTGGTCGAGGGACGCTCAACCGTGGGCGGCGGCAGCCTGCCGGAGGAAACGCTCCCGACCTGGCTGCTTGCGCTGGAAGGCGAGCACCCGGCGAAGATGGCCTCCCTGCTCCGGGCGCAAACGCCATCGGTCATCGGCCGCATCGAGGACGACCGCCTCGTGCTCGACCCCAGGACCGTTCTTCCCGAACAGGAGACCGACCTGCTGCAGGCGCTGCAGCACATGCTTGCGGGCGAGGCGGGCCCATACGCCAGCTCCCAGGAGAAACATGATGAAGACAGATCTTGATCATTTAATGCAGGCGGCTGGCCTGGATGCCTTGCTCGTCCTTGGCCCAACAGCCCACAACCCGGCCATGGCCTACTTCATGGGCCGTCATCACCTCTCCGCTGGCTACCTGATTAAACCCCGGGGAAAAGAACCGGTCCATTTCCACAACCCGATGGAGCGCGAAGAGGCGGCAGCCAGCGGGATCCGAACCGAGAACCTTTACGACTATGGTGGCTGGGACTACTACGAGCAGGCTGGCGGGGATGTCATCCTGGCCGAGGCGATGCTGCTGGAACGCATCCTCACTGATTTCGATATCAAGGGCCAGGTCGCGGTCTACGGGCAGGTCGAACTCGGTCCTGGCATGAGCACGCTGCGCCTCCTGGAAGACCGCCTGCCCCAGGTCGAGCTGGTTGGCGAAGCCCTGAACCGATCGGTCCTTATGCAAGCGCGCGTGACCAAAGATGATGATGAAATCGAGCGCATCCGGGCGATGGGCAAGGTTACCGTGGCCGTCGTCGCCGACGTAGCCTCGTACCTGACCTCGCACGACGTCCAGGACGGTTTCCTGGTTGACAGGAATGGTGAGCAGCTGACGGTCGGGAAGGTCAAGCAGAAAATCAATTTATGGCTGGCGATGCGCGGGGCCGAGAACCCGGAAGGGACGATCTTCGCCATCGGGCGTGATGGCGGGATCCCGCACAGCGCAGGCGCGGACGAGGACCTCGTTCCAGTCGGAAAGCCAATCGTCTTCGACATCTATCCATGCGAGGCTGGCGGCGGGTATTTCTATGACTTCACCCGCACATGGTGCCTGGGCTTCGCCCCAGAGGAGGTCGTTCAACTTCACGCCCAGGTCCTGGAGGTATACGAGGCGGTCTACGATTCGCTTGCGGTTGGGACGGCCTGCCGAGATTACCAGGTTCAAACGTGCGAACGCTTTGAAGCCATGGGCCACCCGAGCGTCCTCTCAGACCCCAAAACCCAGATCGGATACCCGCATTCTCTGGCGCACGGGATCGGTTTGAACGTGCATGAGTCGCCTGTTTTTTCGATCCTGGAGAGCAACCAGGATACGCTGCAGCCGGGCATGGTGTTTACAGTCGAGCCCGGGTTGTACTATCCTGAACGTGGCATGGGCGTACGCCTGGAGGACACGGTGGCCATCCATCCGGATGGCACCCTGGAAACCCTGGTCGAGTACCCCAAGGATCTGGTCTTGAAGATGCCCGGCTTGTAAGCGAGGAAAAATACCGTGATGGAAGAAACCACCCGCATCCTCGGGATCGAAAGCTCGTGTGATGAGACAGCAGCTTCTGTCGTCGAAAACGGCCGCAACGTTATCTCGACCATCGTCGCCTCCCAGGTCGACCTGCATGCAGCGTACGGGGGTGTCTTCCCTGAAGTGGCCTCACGCGCGCACATCGAGGCGATTGAAGGGGTGGTCGCGCAAGCCCTGTCCACGGCGCACGTCGGGCTCGAATCACTCGACGCTATCGCCGTTACACGCGGACCCGGTCTGGCTGGTTCGCTCGTGGTCGGGATGAACATGGCCAAGGGCCTGGCGCTGGGGGCAAACCTGCCGCTGATCGGGATCAACCATCTCGAAGCCCATCTCTACTCCCTGTGGCTCGTCGACGACGAGGACGAACCCGAATTCCCGCTCCTGGGCTTGATCGTTTCTGGCGGACACACGGAACTGGTCCTGATGAAAGCACACCTGACCTACCAACGGTTGGGAGGAACCCTCGATGACGCGGCCGGTGAGGCTTTCGACAAGATTGCCCGCCTGCTCGGCCTCGGCTTCCCCGGTGGACCCGCGATCGAGGTCGCGGCGGAAGGCGGCGATCCGACTGCATTTGAATTCCCGCGTGCCTGGCTCGAGGGCACCTGGGATTTCTCATTCAGCGGTTTGAAGACGGCCGTGCTGCGCGAGGTGCGCGAGATCGAACCCGATCTGGAAGCCGGGGTGGACGCGCCCTCCGCCGACCTGCCGGTCGCCGACCTGGCTGCCAGCTTTCAGGCAGCGGTCGTCGACGTCCTGGTGGGAAAAACCCTCGCCGCCGCGGATGAGTTCAAGGCCAGCCAGGTGCTCGTGGCCGGCGGGGTTTCAGCCAACCGCGCGTTGCGGAGCACTTTCCTGGCGCGCTCGAAGTACCCCGTGCGCGTGCCGCCGATGAATCTCTGCACGGACAACGCCGCCATGATTGCCGCCGCCGGCCATTGGCGCTACCTGGCCGGGCAGCGGGACGCGCTGGACATCGATGTCCTGCCGAACTGGCCTATCACCTGAGCAATCCACAGCGCACAATCCAATCAAGAAGGCTTCTTGCTTAAAGGGAAAACTTGCCCGAGCAGATAGGCCCAGGCAAGTGGCTATCCTGGCCATACCGATTACGCGTGGTCGTCGCCGCAGCCACCACCATGACCGTGCCCGTCCCCATGACACGGTTCAGGCGTGCCAAGCTCACCTGCCAGGTACTTCTCGATCGCTACCCCTGCACTCCCCTGGGGCAACACCGCTGTTTTTATCCCATATTGCTCGAAGAATGAGATCGCCCTGCGCCCCATCCCGCCGCAAATCATCGCCTGCGCTCCGAGCGTATTTATGTACGCCGGGATTTGGCCTGGCTCATGATGCTGCACGTACGGGTTCGCGCTAACGCTCCAGGATTGGAGCGCGCCCTGCTCAATCTCGGCCAGCAGGAAAAACGGGGCATGGCCAAAATGGCCGCTTACCGGGCTTTGCAACGCCTGGTCCGTCTCGATTGCAACAACAACTCGCATCTGGCACCTCGCCTCCTGGGTAGCCCAGGTCCTTGCAGTTAGATCGGCACTGTCACTTATAGTTGACAGTCCCAGCATAACCCCGGCGCTGGCCGCGTGGTAGCGATGAAACGCCCACGGGCAGGATGACCTTCATCCTTGAGGACCGATGGAACCCGGCCGTTCTGATCCTCTGGCATCCACGAGGCGTGGTTCGCGCCGGCACAGGCCAAACGGGCTGCATGACGTACAATGTGGGCCATGAATGAAGACGACCGGGGCAAGATGGAAAGAATCGGATGGCAGAATTGAACCGAAGCGGGGCGAATGAGCCGACGGATGCGATAGGCTACCTGCCCCTGGTTCGCAGCAACCCCCACTTTCGAAACCTGTGGTTGGGCCAGGTCATCAGCCTGCTCGGGGACTGGTTCAACCTGATCGCTTCTGCCGCGCTCATCAGCCAGCTTACCGGCTCTGGCATCGCGATCGGCGGTCTCTTCGTCGTCCGCATGCTGGCCCCATTCTTGATCAGCCCCTTCGCCGGCGTCGTCGCCGACCGCTACAACCGGAAGCACATCCTGATCGCAAGCGACCTGCTCCGGGCAGTCGTGGTCATGGCCATGCTCCTCGTGCGTACGCCCGCCGACGTCTGGCTTCTCTATGTCCTCACAGGCATCCAGTTGGCCATTGGCGGCGTCTTCTTCCCGACCCGCAACGCCATCCTGCCCGACATCGTGCACAAATCCGAATTGGGCACGGCCAATACGCTCAGTTCAGTCACCTGGTCTGTCATGCTGGCGCTGGGGGCAGCGCTCGGGGGGCTCGTGGCAGGCGGTTGGGGGTTGCGTCCTGCCTTTGTCATCGACAGCCTGACCTTCCTGCTCTCAGCGGTCTTCCTGCGCCGCATCCTCTATGTTCGCCCCTCGAGCACGACGAAGATCGGTCAAGCTCCGGGGTCAGCCTTGCGTGAACTGGTCGAAGGCTTGCAGTACCTTGGGGGCAACCCGGCTGTGCTCGTGGTCGCGCTGCACAAGGCCGCGTTCCACCTGCTCTCCAGCGGCGCGTACCAGGTCGTCCAGGTCCGTCTCGCCGAGCAGGTGTTCGTGCTGGGCAAGGACGGCGGTATCAGCCTGGGTCTGCTCTACGCTGCTGCCGGGATCGGGACTGGGCTCGGTCCCGTTCTCGCCCGCCGCATCACGGGTGATCGTCCGCGTCCGCTGGGTATCGCCATCGCGGCTGGCTACGCCCTTGGCGCCGCGGGCCTCTTCCTGAGCGCACCCCTGGCGAGCTTTGCGCTCGTCCTGTTCGGGAATGGGCTGCGCTCCTTTGGCGGCGGGATCAACTGGGTGTTCTCAACCCAGCTGCTCTACCAATTGAGCCCGGACAGGATGCGGGGAAGGGTTTTCTCGACCGAGTTCGCGCTCTTCACGCTGGCGAGCGCGATCGGGGCCGCAGGCGGGGGATGGGCGCTGGATGGGGCAGGCGTAGATCTCGGCCTGCTGCTGGGGATACTCGGCTTGGGCGCGCTGCTGCCCGGCGTCCTGTGGACGTTCTGGCTCTGGCGCCACCCGGTTGTAAGTGCGGAAAAGAAGAGCCGCCCTGGTTAGGGCGGCAATATCGCTCCGATCTGTCAGGCAATTGCCCGGCTGTTCAGCGTGCTTCGAACCCAGGGACGAATAACTCCCTTTGCCCAACCTGCAGTCGCCAGAATGGCACCCAGGCGATGCCGAACAGCTCGATGCGGATATCTTTTTTATAGGGCGTGATGACGGTATCCTCGATCTCGGAGGCGACCGCCTCCCAGCGCTGCTGGATTTCATCGATCTCCGCCGTCAGCTCGGCCTGCATCTCCCCCAGTTCCTGCTTCAGGTCCTCGATCACCTCGATCGATTCTTCGACATCGGCCTTTGCCTTGGTCGTCATGCGGCGCTTCGTCAGCGAAGACGAGACGCGCCGCGAGCTGCGCGATCCGCCAAACAAACCCAAGATATTTTCGGCGTGTGTGGCCAGCTCCTCCATCTTCCGGGAGGAGAGCATGGATTGACCTTCGGCGAGATCACGCTCTTCTTTTTGCAGCCGGTCGTGGACACGCTCGATCTTGGTTTCGTACTTGTCCTTCAGCCCCTCGACCTCCTCGTCGCGAGCCTTGCGGGCCGCCTCGCTCAGCAATTCACGGAAGCTGGCCTCGGTCATGCCGGGCTGGCTGACGAGCTTGAGCGCAGCATTGGCCATGAGCTTCAAGCCCCGGCTATGGTAGACATAGTCCTTAAAGTCGGCTTCAAGCGTTCGGAGCTGTGATTGTTCCGTGAGCGGCGACCAGAGATCCTCGAAAGTCGCGCCTGGGGCTGGGCCACGGTCCAGGTCGGCTGGATCCACGGCTGGGTGCTGCCAGTCATCCCAACGCACGATGCCGGTGCGATCGACTTCTTCGACCCGCGCCGTGACCCGTTCGAGGTGGTCCAGGTTCTGTTTCCGGTCCAGGTAGCGTACCGCGGCCTGGGCGAAGAGCGCCGGCCGGTAGGTCAGTCCCAACGACTTGACCTGCTCCCCGCCGGCCTCACCCTGGAGCTTCAAGCCTTCGGCCTCCGTCAGGTTGTTGGGCAGGAAGAGTTCGGCTACGCCCTGCGGCGTCGCCGGCCGTGAGCCGGACGGCGGCGCTGCAGTCTCTGCCGCAGGAGGGACGGAATCCTTTTTCCCGCTGGGCATGCTGGCAGGCATCGAAGCGCCGACCATTTCGTTCAATTCGCGGATCTTCACGCGCGTGATCGGGCCGCGCAGGTAAGCCATCGCCCAACGGGTTTGAAAGACCTTTGAACCCTGGTCATGGACGTTGTGCAGCAGGAAAACCCGCTTATCCAACCCTGAGATCAAGCGCTCGATATCGCCGCGCTTGAAGCCAGCTTCACCGCCTTCGGCTGATTCGAGCCCATCCAGAAGCCGGGCCTTGTCCTGCTCGGTCTGCAGCTTGCCGATGAACCAGGTGCCGGCGTTGCCCAGGCCCTTGTAGTCCAGGTCGACCGGGTTCTGTGTTGTCAGCAGCAGTCCCAAGCCAAAGGCTCGGGCTTGTTTGAGCAAGCGCAGAAGGGGCGGCTTCGAGGAAGGGTTGGCGACAGGCGGCAGGTAGCCGAGCACCTCATCGAAGTAGAGCAAGGCACGCAGCGTGGACGAACCGGGTTGGGTGCGCATCCAGCCCTCCACCGCGGTCAGGAGCAGCGTGACGAAGAACATGCGCTCGCTTTCAGGGAGGTGGGCAAGGTAGAAAACGCTGTGGCGCGCTTTCCCATCCGGTGTCCAGAGCAAGCTGTTAATATCGAGCGCGATCCCCTCGATCCAGGCCTCGAACGATGGCGCTGCGAGCAGGTTGTTGAGACTCATCGCCAGCTCGAGCCGGTCCGGCCCAGGATAGAACTGCTCCAGGTCGAATGCGCCCAGCTTTTTAAAAGGCGGAGTTTGGATCTGGCGGATTAAGGACTCCAGGGTTAAATCTTCGCCTGCCTTCCATGATTCCTCAAACACGTTCGCCAGGAGAATATGTTCACGTGAACGGACCGGGTCAGCCTCGATCCCGACCAGGCTCAGGATTGCGGTCACCGTGCTGCTGATGCGTTCGCGCAGGTTCTCGCGGTTGTCGTCCCAATCAACGCCCGGGGCGCGCAGCGAGTTGAGGATGCTGACCGGGATCCCGGCATCCGAGCCAGGCGTGTAGACCGCGTAATCCACGGCATCCCGCACGCGCTCGATGCGCTCAGAATCGATCCCCCAGCGGGCCAGTCCTTCCCGCCACGCGCTGGCGGTCGCTTCGGCCAACGCTTCCACGCTGATTTCCTGGCGGCGCGCTTCATCCGCTTCGACCCAAGGTTGGAAATCTTGCGGCCTCAGTTGGGGAAAGTGGAGCAGGAGGTTGGCGATGTCACCCTTCGGGTCGACGATGAGGGCCGGTATGCCTTGCAGCGCGGCTTCCTCGAGCATGTCGACGCATAACCCGGTCTTGCCGGAGCCCGTCATCCCCACAACGACCCCGTGGGTCGTGAGATCGTCCGGATCGTAATAGACGTCTTCGTCGCTCAGCTTGCCGGCCTGGATGTCAAAGGTGCGTCCGATAAAGAATTTCCCAATGTCTCCCACCAAGATCCTCCTCGAGTGTGTTCAGGAACCTGCTGTCGCAAACAGGCGGTCGAATTCTATCAAGTAATCGGCGGCCAGAGCCGGGCTTGAGATAATCAGCAGGTTTTCGTCGTTCTCGTCACGTGCTGCCCGGCTGAAGTTGTAGGAACCGGTCACGACGATGCGCCTGTCGATGATGATGACCTTATGATGCATGTCATCCGGGTTTGAATCAAGCCGAACATCCGCGCCGGCTGCACGCAGTGCACCGTACTCGCCCCCGCTGTTCTCCGCTTGCGTCCGTTCAAACACGCCCCTCACCACCACCCCTGCCTGCATCCGGTCGAGGATGGCCTCCGCCAGCAGGTCGCTCGTGAAGTTAAACACCAGCAGGTCAATTTCCTCCTGCGCCTCCCCCAGCAGCGCATCCAGACGCCGTTCGACCTGGTTGTCTGGTGAGAAGTAGGATTCTAACCAGCCATCTTCGATTGAAATCCTGGGGGCATGTTCGTCCAAGGCAGACAGCGCACCGAAACGGTTCTCGATGAACATCTCCTCGAATTCCCCCGTATACAGTCCGGCCAGTTCGCGCGAGTCGATGCGCACCAGGTTGTTGTTGTTGCGGTATGCACCATTGAGCGTGAAGTTCAGCGAACCCGTCCAGACCTGGTGGGCATCGATGACCACAAACTTGTCGTGCATCAGGGCCGGGTGCGCATCAGCAACGACCGGTATGCCCCCCGCTTCAAGTGCTTTGACCTCGGGTGCTGAAGCGTTTTCGCCTTCGACGACAACGCGGACCTGCAACCCCCTGCGTACGGCATCGAGCAGCGCATCACGGATGCTCCACAGGTCCAGGCGATATGCCGCAAGATCGACGCTGTAGCTGGCTGCTTTGATCGCCTCCGCCAGTTCGGCATCCGGCCCACCGCGCAGCGTCTTTGCGATCGGATCGTCAGGCCGGCTGAAATAAACCTGCAATCCACCTGAGCTTCCTGATTGAGCCGGCTGTCCCTTAGGCGCAGGCTCGTCTCCCTTGAAGAGGAGCAAACCCGCCGCGGCCGCAAACACGAGTAGCATCGCCCAGGCAGCGATGTGGGTTCGGGTCGAAGCGGTGGCAGTCTTGTTCATGCTCATCCTGGCAGGACCATCCTGCGCCACCCGATATGGGTGGCGTCTTCTCTTCTTCAATGGGCTGCTGCTGACGATCATTCAGATTGATTGCGGATCAGCTGGTGCTAACTCAGAACCTGTGGCATGAAACAAGATGATCATCAACCATGCCCACGGCCTGCATGAAGGCATAGCAAATCGTCGGGCCGACGAACTTAAACCCCCTGGCTTGAAGCGCCTTCGACATTGCCGTTCGACTCAGGGCTGGCAGCCGGCACTTCCTCCCAGCTCTCCGGCGCGCGCCTTATGACTTCATGCCCGGTGAAAGACCACAGGAAGTCCGCAAAGCTATGCTCGGCTTGTGCCAGATCGAGGTAGGCCTGGGCGTTGCTGATTGCAGCAGCTACCTTGAGCTTGTTGCGGATGATGCCGGGATCGGCCAGCAGCCGCGCTTGATCTGCCTTGCCATAACCTGCGATCCGCTCCGGGTCGAACCCGTCGAACGCTCGCCTGAAGTTATCCCGCTTATGCAGGACCGTCCGCCAGGAGAGCCCGGCCTGGAAGCCGTCCAGGACAAGTTTTTCGAACAATAGCCGGCTATCATGGACCGGCACGCCCCACTCCTCATCGTGGTAGTTTTCCATCAGCGGATCGCCGTCGCCAAAGCAGCGCACCTTTTCTGGCATGTCCATTCCCTGGCCGTTCAGTGCCTATCCGGCGCGGCGCCCTGCGCCCGGACCTGCAGTTCCAACTTCTTCAAGCGGATGATTTTTAACAGGTCGTCGAGCCACGCGGTTCCGCTCGAAACCAGCAGCGCCGTCAGCAAGGCGTCGAGCCAGCCGGCCGAGGTGATGCCGAACGGACGCAGCGCACGCAGGGGCAGGATGAGCGTGACTGCCAGGCTCAACGCAAACACAAGCAGCCTCGCCGCCCAGGCACCCGGCGACTGGCCCCACTTTTCAAGGAGCGGGCTGGCCAGCTCCAGCAACTGCTGCAGGGCAAAGCCGGCGACAAAAACCGGACCGAGTGCTTCGACCAACGGGTTCATATCCACCCTCCATTCCCATGCTCCACTCAATGACTTTTCAAGTGGACGACGGTGACGCCTTCCCCGCCTTCTGCCGGTGAGCCGGCTTCGAAGGAAGCTGTGTAGCGGTTGCCCTTAAGCCAGGCCCGGACTTCCTGGCGCAGTTTACCGGTGCCCTTCCCGTGGATGATGCGCATATAGGGCATCCCTGTCAGGAAGGCCGCGTCCAACTGCTGCTCCAGGCTTTCCAGCGCATCCTCTGTATTCTGACCGCGCAGATCGAGCTCAAGGGGAGGGACCTTGCTTGGAAGCGGTGCATCCCTGCTCGCAGAAGGAGCCGGCGCCTGCAGCGGCTTTGCCCCCCTGGCTGACATGAGTTCCTCGCGGCTCGTGCGCACGCGCAACCGCCCAACCTGGACTTCGGCCTGGTCATCACTCAAGCTGGTGATGATCCCCTCGGCATTGATCGAAGCCAAGTGCACCCTGTCGCCGGGCTGAAGCGCGTTCGCCTCATCTACTTGCCGCTGTGAACGGCGCGGCGCAGGTTCCGGCAGACTGTCCTCGAGCGCCGCTGCCGCATCTTTAATCTCCTGCACGGCTTCCAGCGGGAGCCCGGCTGCTGCCAATTGCCGCCGCAGGACATCGATTTCTTCCTGGAGCCGGTCCAACTCTTCAAGCGCGGCATCCTGGCTCGAACGAAGCAGTTCCAGGCGTTCAGCCTCGATGCCCTCCAGTCGATCATTCAATTCCAGCTCGCGCTGGTGGGCACGCTTGCGAGCTTCCTCAGCCTCTGCGCGCGCGGCGCGGGCCTGGTCACGCTGTGCGTAGATCTCCTCCAGCATGGCTTCGGAGCGCAGCGCCTCCGGCGTGAGGGTTACCCGGGCTTGCTCGATGATCTCTTCGTCCAGCCCCAAGCGGGAGGCGATGGCCAGCGCGTTGGAGCGTCCGGGAAGCCCGATCGACAAATGGTAGGTGGGGCGTAAGCTCTCCACGTCGAACTCGACGCTGGCGTTCGTTACGCCAGGCGTATTGTGGGCGAATATCTTCAGTCCCGAATAATGGGTGGCGACGAGCGCTGTCACCCCGCGCGCCAGGAAGGTTTCCAACAACGCCTGCGCCAGGGCTGCGCCCTCCACAGGATCCGTGCCTGCCCCAAGTTCATCAAGCAGGACCAATGATCGCGGACCGGCGTGCTCAAGGATGCGGATGATGTTCGAAATATGCCCGGAGAAGGTTGATAGCGACTGCTCGATCGACTGCTCGTCCCCGATGTCGGCAAAGACCGACTCAAACGGCGTAATCATCGAGCCCGATTCGGCTGGCAGGTGCAACCCGCATTCAGCCATGACCACCAGCAGCCCGGCCGTCTTCAGCGCCACCGTCTTGCCACCCGTGTTCGGGCCTGTGATGACGAGCAGGTAAATGCCCTCGCCAAGCACCATGTCGATCGGAACGACCTGATCAGGGTCGAGCAGGGGGTGCCGGGCCTGGATAAGCCGCAGCACCGAACCCGGTCCACGCACGACATCGGGCTTGAAGGGCAGGACCTCTGGGGGATGGGCATCGAGCATCTCGGCGTAGCGGGCCTTGGCGAAAGCCAGATCGAGTTCTGCGAGCGCTTCGACATTGCGCTCGATCACCTCGGCCTGTTCGGCGACATGGCCCGAGAGCTCCGCCAACAGGCGCCGTATCTCATCTCGCTCAGCCAATTCGAGCTCGCGCACCCGGTTGTTCAACTCTACGACCGGCAGGGGCTCAATAAAAAGCGTCGCTCCGGAGGAGGATTGATCGTGGATCACGGCTTTTATCCGGCCTTTAAACTCCGCTCGCAGCGGGATGACGAACCTGCCCTCGCGCTGGGTGATGATGGGTTCCTGGAGCATGGGAACCACCTTGCTGTCGGAGATCAACTTCTGCAGCTTCGCCATAAGCCGGTCATGGGCCACCCGCATTTCTGCCCGGATGGATCCCAGGGCGGCGGACGCGTTATCGGGAATGCGCCCTTGTTCGTCGAGTATGTGTGAAATCTGGTCGATCAGTCCTTCGGCCGGCTGGAGCGTCTCGACGAGCACTGAGAGGATTGGAAAAGAACCGGCCTTCTCGAAGGTGCGCCGCAGCCGGCGGGCGGAGGTCAAGGTGTCCTTGATTTCGAGAAAATCTGAAGGTTCCAGGACCTCCCCGCGCACGGCGGCCCTCACGACCGGCCGGACGTCGTGTGCGCCGCCGATCGTAATCCCGTCGACGGTGTCGATCAGCAGGCGTGCTTCGGAAGTCTCCGCCAGGCGGCGTTGGATTTCAGCCAGGTCTGCCGCCGGCTCAAGCGAGCGCGCCAGCTCCTTCGAGGCTGAAAAGGCTGCATACCCCGCGAGTTGCTCGAGGATGGCAGGAAGTTCAAGCGTGCGGTGGGTCTTTGGGTCCATCGACAGCAGTTTAACATGCTTTCCCGGTACCGAGAGCCAGCCCCACATGGGCGTGTAACCTTGAAGAGATTCGATACGCCGGTAATATATAATCTAACCACGTCGTGGCTAGAAATGCTGAAACAGGATGGGAAATGCCTGCCCCACGTCCATCACCCCAAACCAAAGACCCGTCGCTCCGACCGCTTCTTCGCAGTCTGCTGGCCGAGCTGCTGATCTATATCCCTCTTGTCATCCTTTACTTCTTCCTATTCCTCCGGGTTGCCGAGGAGTACCTGGCCGAATTGTATGAGCAAGCCCCACTCCCCTATGCCGTAGCTGCAATCGCAGCCATCGTCGGACAGGGGGTTCTGCTTGAATGGCTGACTTCCTGGTTGCTCAAGCGTTACGGGCTTAGAAACTGAGCTATGCTTTTTCCGATTTCCGGCGTATTCATCAGTCCACTGCTCCTTGCTGGCATCGGCTTCGTCGTTGGCGTCCTGGGTGGTTTCTTCGGAGTCGGTGGCGGATTCCTCGCTGGGCCACTCATGCTCTGGACCGGGGTCCCGATCAATTTCGTCGTTGGCACCGACCTGGCCCACATGACAGGGAAATCCATCGTCGCGGCCCGCCGGCACCGCGCGCTGGGAAACGTCGATCTCAGGTTGGGGTTTTTGATGATCGTGGGCACCGTGCCTGGCATCGAATTGGGGGCGCAGCTGATCGAACGCCTCGAATTGTTCGGCTTCACGGAAACCGTCGTCGGCTACAGTTATGTCATCATCCTGACCGCAATCGGCCTGTTTACGGGGTGGGAAAGCATTCGCGCGCTTCAGCAGCGCCGCACGGATAAGCTCGAGACAGAGGGGGCGCTGCAAATCGGTGCGGCAGCGACGACCCGCCGCTGGCTGCGCATCCCGCCCATGGTCAGCCTGCCAACTTCCGGGGTGAACTCGATCTCGGTCTGGGTAGTGATCCTGGTGGGCTTGATCACGGGTTTCCTGGCAGGCTTTCTGGGGGTCGGCGGCGGCTTTCTGCGCATGCCGCTCCTGGTCTATATTGTCGGCGTCCCGACCCACGTCGCCGTGGGCACGGACTTGTTCGAAATCGTGATCTCGGCCGGCTACGGCACGGTTACCCATGCGCTCAAGGGCAACGTCGACATCATGATCGCCCTCACCATGCACACCGGCGCTGCAATTGGTGCCCAGATTGGCGCCGTCGGGACCCGCTACTTCTCAGGTCCAACCATTCGCTTGATGTTCTCGATCCTGCCTCTGGCAGCGGCGGTGATGGTCCTGCTGCGGATCGGGATATAAGCCAGGAGGAGGATCCGCCCATGCCCAAGCCCACGCCGGCGCGTCTTGCAGGACGTTCAATTATCTGCATCGGGCGAAAAGAGACTGACCCGGCCGCAGTGCGCTTCGCAGAACTCGTCACGCGCGCCCTGGGGATGGAGATGTTCCTGCTGCATGTTACCCGTGCAAAGACACCCAACGAACAGGAAGCACGGGTACTCGCCGCCACCTTGAGCTACTTGGCTCACGAGCCGGACCGGGTCCTGCAGCTCTCAGGGAAATTCAAGCAAGTCCTCATCGATGAGCTGGACCCCGATGTACATGAACTCGTCATCCTGGGGACGTCTGCCGTACCCACCCGGCCAGGCAAATCCCGCCTTAGCCGGATCGTGGCTGAGCAAATTGCCGACAGCGTGCTGCTGATTCGCAACCCACCGGTTGAAGTTGAACGAGTCCTCATCTGCACCGGAGGGCACGCCGGTTCGAATATCGTCCTCGAACGCGGTTTGTCCCTTGCATCCTGCTGCGGAGCCGAAGCGACGATCCTGCATGTCGTTAGCAGCTCGCCATCGATGTACACCGGGCTCAAGGCCCTCGATGAATCGCTGGCTGACATCCTGCAGCGTGAGACCCCACTGGCGCAGCATCTGCGGGAAGCGGCCGCGCGGGCCGAACGGGCCGGGGTCCGGGCGAGCCTGGAGCTCCGTCATGGCGTGGTCGTGGAGGAGATTCTACGCGCGGCCGAGGTGGGCAAGTATGATCTCATCGTGATCGGTGCACCCGAACCCCGCCGCCTGCTGACCCGCCTGGCGCTCGGCCGCATTGGCCCCCAATTGCTGACCAGCGCCCAGGCGTCGGTGTTCATCGCTCGCACCGATCCCCATCCCCCTGCCTCCGCATAGCGCCCAGCGCACACCCGGATTGACGAAATCCGGCGTGGCAGGAGGCGCGTATCATCACTTCCGGCGTAAAGCGCGCGGGTGAACAATGGAGTTGGCCATCCATCCCATGAATCGTGTGGAAAGAGGCAAAGCATGCACGACTTGCGAGAGGCATTCCTGGAGTTAATCCGGCTTACGTCCACCGACCTACCACCGGATGTGCAGACATCGCTCGAAGCCGCCCGAGACCAGGAGCGGGCGGGTTCAGCAGCGCAGGGCGCGCTGCTGACCATCCTTGAGAACGTCGACCTGGCCCGGGCGAATGCAACGCCCATCTGCCAGGATACGGGGACACCCATCTTTCGCGTCAGGCATCCAGCCGGTTGGAGCACACGTGAGCTGCGGGCCCAGATCCAGGATGCAGTCGCCCAGGCGACCTCGCTATCCTACCTGCGCCCGAACGCAGTAGATGCGATCAGCGGCGTCAACAGTGGAAACAACCTGGGCGATGATGCCTTCCCCACCATCCATTTCGAAGAAATTGAGGGCGAAGAGCTGACGGTAGACCTGATCCTCAAGGGCGGGGGATGTGAGAACGTCGGCGCCCAGTACGCCCTTCCGGACAGCCGGCTCGGGGCAGGGCGTGACCTGGAAGGCGTGCGCAGGGTCGTGCTCGACGCGGTTCAAAAAGCCCAGGGCAAGGGATGCGCGCCAGGTGTGCTTGGGGTCGCCATCGGCGGCGACCGCGGCTCCTCTTACGCCGCTTCCAAGGAAGCACTGCTCCGCCCGCTGCAGGACGAAAACCCAGATCCTGCGCTGGCGGAGCTTGAACACACGCTTTATGCCCAGGCCAACCAGCTCGGCATAGGCCCGATGGGCTTCGGCGGCGAGACGACCGTCCTGGGTGTGAAGGTTAAAGGGATGCACCGTCTCCCGGCCAGCTACTTCGTCTCCGTTTCCTACATGTGCTGGGCCCACCGCCGGCGGCGAATGACAATCTCCGGTAACGAGATTGTCTACAGTTAGGAGGCACGCGGGAATGAAAAAACTCAACCTCCCCATTGCTGCCGAGGAGATCCTCGCACTCAAAGTCGGGGATCCGGTCAAGCTCTCCGGGATCATGCTCACGGGCCGCGATGCCGTTCATAAGTGGATGATCGATACTTTCATCCGCGGCACCCGCACGCCGGAGGGGGATGACCAGCAGGTGTACGATGCCATCCGCCCCATCCTGGACCAGGGCGCCATCTACCACTGCGGGCCCGTCGTCTCCGGGCTGGAAACAGGGGATTATCGCTTTGTGGCTGCTGGACCGACGACGAGCGCTCGCGAAGAACCCTACCAGGCCGATGTGATGCGCCATTTCCAGCTGCGGGCCGTAATCGGGAAAGGCGGCATGGGTGCCAGGACGCTGGAAGCCTGCGGCGAGGTTCCCTCCGTCTACCTGCACGCCATCGGGGGAGCGGCCAGCCTCATCGCCCAGAGCGTGCAGCGTGTGATCGGTGTTCACAAGCTCGAGTTCGGGGTTCCCGAGGCCATGTGGGTGATCGAGGTCAGCGATTTTCCAGCCGTGGTCACGATGGATGCCCACGCGGGCAGCCTGCATGCGGATATCCAGGAAACTTCTGCCAGGAAGCTGGAAGCCCTGCTCCAGGCTTGAGCGGCACAGACCGGTAGAATCAAAAACCGGCGACGCCGGCTTCCGGTCTTTCCACCCCCGTATATGCCTGAACTTACTCGACGTCCTCGAGGATATTGTCCTGGGTAAAAGTGAACGAGGCTCGAACGCCGTTCACGTCGACCGTGTACTCCCCCGCCGGCAGACCGTAGACATCGAGCGGGATGCTCTCCTCAAACGCCTCTTCGACCTGGATGCATATTTCCCCGGCATTTGAACCACGCAGGATGCGCACGCTGAACAGCTGCTCGCTGCGGTCGACGCTGACCTGCTCAACCCAGGAGCAGGGGTTTGGCAGGTAACCGGAAACGGCAACCTGCACCTGGAGCGGGAAGGACTCGAGGAAGACGATGGACACCTCCTCGACCAGGGCCTCGCCAAGAACCACGTCCGTCCCAGGCATGACCGTGATTCCAGGTCCAGGTGTGCCCGGCCGCGGGCCACAGGCACCACAGATCAGCCCGATTGCAATCCAAGCCTGTACCCAGCGCTTTCGCATGGCTCCATCCTTTTTTTGAGGTTGTGCTATGGGGTTAACGTCCAGGAGGATGAATTCGTTCCCTCCCAAGCAGGCGGTTCCTGGCAGGACCAGGTTTAGAAGCCCCTCCGTTGGCTGCGCCATGGAGGTGGGCTGCCCTGGGTGAATTCCTCTACGCTCGGTCCCTGCAGGTTTGCCAGGCGCCAGGATCCGTAGAGGTAGCTGGCGACCAGGAGCAGGATTGTTCCCGGCCAACCGGAAGCAAAATTCAGCACTGCCAACCCCAGGGTGGAATCCTGCACGAAGAAGGAAGCTTGCAGCGCCGTGCGCAGGATGAAGTAAACACTCCAGGCCAAGGTCACTTCCGCATAAGCGGGTCTCACCCGCGGATGCCAGTACCAGTCAAGCGGCCAGCGGCGGGCCAGGTGGCTCGTGTACCCGACCAGCGGTCGACGCAGCACGACACTCCCCAGGCAGCCCAGCGCAGTCACGCTGCCGCTCAGGATCCCCGGGAGGTAGTAGCCGCCCTCGCTGCCGGTCGAACGAGAGAACAGAGCCGCCAGTGCGACGCCCGCCACGCCGCCCAGCGCGAACCAGGCCGGTTGACCGCGCCGCAGGCGCAAGCCACCCACCGCCAACGCCAGGATCACGGCGGATGCCACGGCGTAGGCGAAGCCAAACAGCAGCCGTACCAGGATGAAGATCAAGGGCGGCAGAACCGCATCAAGAACACCTGGCCTGCCGAGCACTGTATCCCGGAACTCGTCGATCAATTCCCGCAGGCGGCCCATTCTCTTCCCTCCAAATCCGTGGCGATCCCCCCGGGGTGCCACCTCTGCACGTTTAAAGCAGATCAATGCCGCTTTCGAAATTGGGATAGGCCAGTTCAGGCAGGAGCTCCTGCCTCATGCGCGTCGTGTCTCCAACATAAGATGCCCTCCCGATGCGGATGAAATCACGCGTGATTGGCGCTGGCTTGCGCAGCACGGCCGCACCCAGCTCTACCAGCAGCCCAGCCAGGGGGAAGAGCCAGCCAGGTAAACGGAGCGGCCGCTTGTAACCCCAGTGGCTGGCGGTGCGGTCCAGGAACGCCTGGAGCGTGAGCGGCCTCTCATCCCCCAGGATGTAAATGCCAGCCGCCTCCGGTTTGGTGAGCGCAGCATCCACCGTTCTCAAGAAATCAGGGAGAGAGAGCAGGTGAATCCAGGTGGGCTTGGGCCAGACTGGCAGCAGCCGCCGCGCCATCAGCCGGCGTGCGGCCTCGATCATCAGGACACCCCTGCCGTAAATCATGCCCGCGCGCAGGATGATGGGTGTCATCTGCCCCGTCTGCGCCGCCGCCAGCAGGGCATGCTCGGCTTCGAGCCGGGTGCGCGCGTGGATCGAGCCGGGGCTGGCGTCCAGCCGCCCACGGGCTGGATTTGCGGGGTTGGTCTCGCCTTCAACGTGTGGGAAACTGATCAAGCAAAAGCGACGTACGTCCGCTCCTGAACAGGCTTCGAGCAAGTTCTGGACGTAGGTGACATTCGTCCGGGCAAGGAAGCGTTCGGGCCAGGGGTGGAAGAGCTTTCCTGCGCAGTGAACGACCGCATCCACGCCTTCCACCGCGGCAGGCAATGTCGCCGGCGAGTCCAGGTCCGCGTGGACGATCTCGATGCGGGGGTGCTCGTGCAGATCGGAAGCCGGCGCTGTGCGGTGGACCATCAAGCGCACAGGTCCCAGATCCTGCTCAGCCAAATGCCGGGCGAGGAACGTCCCCAGGTTGCCAGCACCACCGGTGATGAGAATGCGCATGGATTTAACCCCGTCTCCAGAGCATTATATCTGCCAAGACCGCGGTGGTCGGAGCTGGTACCCTAGATTGCTTTGGGCTTATGCCGCAGGCGGGTGAGGACTGCGTCGTGATCCGAATGTGGCTGCCCATCGGCTTGGAGGTGTTGCGCCTCCAGGATGTGCCAGTCGGAGTCGGGTTGTTCGAGGAAGATGTAGTCAATGCGGCGGGAGTGCGACCTCCCGCCCCAGGGCCAACGGACGGCATGCGTGCCAGCCGAGCCGGCGGGGTTCAGGCGCCGGTAGGTGTCTGTCCAGCGCTCACTCGCCTTCTGGATCTGGGCGCTTCCCTCCTGGGCGTTGAAATCCCCCCCGATGAGCGTCAGGTCTTCCTGGACGATTTCATCGATCCAGGCCTGGAGTGCGGCCAGCTGCCTCCCGTTTTGTGCACGGATGAGGCCCAGGTGGGTTGAGAAAGCCCATAGTTTGCAGCACGGGATTTCGAGCTGGGCGCCGACCGCGATGCGGTTAACGAAACGCGAGGCCGAGCTGCCAAGCGTCACCTGGCGCACGTCCCGCACCGGGAACCTGGAGAGCACGGCGCTGCCTTCTTCGAAACCGATGGCGTCGGCGTGGCCGTTTGCCCGGGCATAGACCGAAGCCATCCCGAGCCGGTTTGCCAGCCAGGCGTCAGAGCGGAACGCCGAGGTCCGCATCACCTCCTGCAGCAGGACGACCTGCGCTCCCTGTTCCTCCACCAATCGGGCGAAGGCTTCCAGGCGGTCTGGCAGGCGTCGATGAAAAGGCCAGTCGTGCCACAGGTTGGCGCTGATTACGATGAGCTCAGCGCCTGGATCAGGATTGCGATGTTCCGTGACCCGAATTCGATCGGTTTCGCCGACAGGTGAACGCAGCAGCCGCAGGCGCCGCAGGCATCCCCGCGCGAGGCGTGCAGGATAGGTGTCCCGCAGCGTCCGGGCGAACACCCCTTCTGGAATACTGCCTGCGACGCGGGCATGCCGCCGCGCCGCAGCCTTGTTTTGTGTTGATCGCTGTGTCAAAAGATGGAGGCTCCGCTACCCGGGAAGATTGCCTCTTATACCACAGCTTGACCGATCAATCAGCGTGACGGTGGTCCTGGGAGAGGAATTGGCGCATCCCCGCCAGGAAACCGGGGATGACCTCGTCGACCGCTTTTGGCCAGGTGAGGACGACGGCTGCCACGATCCACGCGCAGAGCAGGACGCCAGCCAGGGGACGATGGAGCAGCGCCATGTAGATGAACCAGGCGTAGATCGGCGCCTGGAAGAGCATCCCCAGCGAGCGCGGCAGGCCAGCTCGAACAAAGAAAAAGGACCAGAGCAGCAGGTAGAGGATTGCCACAGAGGGCTTTACGAAACCCGAGATGAGCAGGTAGAGCAGCAGCCCGAGCGAGACCGCCATGTCCACCTCGAGGTCGTGGTCGCCGATCCAGGACTGGTATTTCAGGCTGCTGTGCCGGGCCAGCGTCCCATCCAGGGAATCCCCGGTCCAGTCCGCGGCGAGCAAAGCCGCCGCCCACGGCAGGCTGTTTGCGCCTTCGGTCAGCGCGATCCAGGGGAAGATGATGAGCAGGAGGGAACGCAGGAATGTGATGATGTCGGCGACTTGCTTGGCAACCACGGCAGCACCTCGCATCCTGAGGGCGACCCGCCTTGCTGCACTCATTGTATACCGGGATTGCGGTGGTCATCCTGATCGAGGGCAGACAAATAACAGGCGGCAGGTCATGTCTCACTCCAGGCCTCTGGGGTACGAATGCGCGTGCGGATCGGGGAAATTTCGATAGGCCACCCAGGGTACGAATCAAACGCTGGAAGCGGGAGGCCTCCCGCTTCCAGCGCATTCGTCGTGCTGGAGCGTGGGTTAGCCCTGCTTGATCTCGTCCAGGATTTCCTCGTCCTTACGCAAGCTGCGGATGCGCAGGACAATGCTGGCCATGTAAAGACCCACGCTGATGAAGATGACCCCGAACCCAAGCAGCATGTAGGACAATGTGTCGGCGGGTGCTTCTTGAAGCCACATGGTGGACCTCCTCAGGCGGACATCGCCAGCATCTTGCGTTCTTCAATCGCTTCTTTAAAGCGTTCCAGGCGCAAACGATGCCAGAGCAGCGTGATATAGACGAACGTAAAGGTGAACAGGCTGAAGAAAAAAGCCAGCCTCATGCGGGGCGTCATGTCAAAGGTGCCCTGCGCGGTTGGATCGTTGTTCCCGATGACGACCGGGTGGATGGTGCGGAAGATGCGGATCGACAGGAAGGTAAGCGGGACGCTCAGGAACCCCACGATCCCGTACACCGCGCCGAAACGCGCCCGGCGGTCTGGATCCTCGATGCCCTGGCGCAGCATCAGGTAGGCCAGGTAAATCAATTCCATCACCGTCGCGGTCACCAGGCGCGGATCCCACGTCCACCAGGTGTTCCAAATCGGACGCGCCCAGATTGAACCGGTGACGATGTTAATGAAGGTGAAGACGACCCCGATTTCAACCGAAGCCAGTGCGATCCGATCCCATTTTCGATCCCCGCGCGCCAGGAGAACCCCCCCGGCGACGGCCGTCACCAGGAACGCCAGCGCCCCGACCCAGCCAGCGGCAACGTGGAAGTAAAACACCCGCTGAACCTCTCCCATGACCGCCTCACGTGGCGCATAGAAGAAGACCAGGTACAACGAGATGACGAAGACCACGCTCGTAAACCCATTCAGAAACTTGAGTGCTCTCGGCGTCGATTCCATTTCCACACTCTCCCGATGAAAGTTGCAGCCCTGACCCGGCAGGTCACAGCTATTCTTCTACCACGTATTCAAAGACCATGAAAGCGACCGCGATGAAGATGACGTCATAGACGATGAGCAAGTTCAACCAGGGCCGAATGTCGACCATCTCGAATCCCTGCAGAAAACCGGTGCTCGCCTTGACCGCAGCAAGCAGCACCGGGATGGTCACCGGGAAGAGCAGGATCGGCAGCAGCATGTCACGCGTGCGGGCCTGCACGGCCATCGCGGAGAGCAGCGTCCCGACGGCCACATAGCCGACCGAGCCAAGCAATATCACGGACAACAAACCCGGGTTGAACAGGTTCATGTTGTACAGCACCGAAAACATGGGCAGGACGATAAGTTCAACCAGCGCCATGAAGACCAGGTTGCCAACCGCCTTCCCGAAGAAGAGCGCACTCCGATCGACGGGTGCCAGGAGCAACCCGTCCAGGCAGCCGCGGTCCTTCTCGATCGACATCGAGCGCGTCAAGCCGAGCGTGCCTGCAAAAGCGAAGGTGACCCAGAGCACGCCGGCGGCGACGGTCTCCCTTGCGCGGATGTCGAGCTCCAGGGCGAAATTGAAGATCAGGATGACCAGCAGCGAGAAGACGAGCATGGCGCTGATCAGTTCACGGCTGCGGAATTCGGCGACGATGTCCTTCCAGACGACCGCGCCGATCGCCCGCAGGTAATCGCGCGCGGGCGAACCGGCCTGCTGCCGGGCCACGAGCTGCTCAGACAAGCGTCACCTCTCGGTACAACGCCTGGAACGTGGCCAGATCGGTATCCTCCCGCTTGACGCTGGTGGTGATGACGCCCTTTGACAGGATGTCGAGCCGGTCGGCGAGCTCGACGGCCCGGGGGAGGTCATGCGTCGTCATCACAACCGTCCTCCCCCCGGAGGCGATTTCTCGCAGCACCCCATCGAGCATGGCGCTCGCCTCCTGGTCGAGGCCGGTGTGCGGTTCATCGAAGAGCAGGATTTGCGGCTCATGCAGCACCGATCGGCCGATGGCCAGGCGCTGCTGCATCCCGCGCGAGAACTCGCGCACCAGGTCACGCCGCCGGGGGTACAGCCCAACCAGCTCGAGCACTTCCTTGACGCGCGCCCCCTGGCGTCCAGGCCGTACATCCGGCTGAAGAAGTGCAGGTTCTCCTCGGCCGTCAAATCCCCGTATAAAAGCGGCAGGTGGGAGACGACGCCCAGCCGGCGGCGCACCGCAGCCGCTTCGGCTGGCAGGTGGAAGCCGGCGATGCGCACCAGGCCCAGTCTCGGCCGCGCCAGGGTGGCCAGGATGCGCAGGAAGGTGGTCTTGCCTGCACCGTTCGGGCCCAGGAGAGCGACGAACTCGCCCTGGCCGACGTGAAAATCGACGCCGCGCAAGACCGGCTTTGGCCCGAAGGTTTTGACCAGTCCCTTGACTTCAATCATTCTCGGATTTCATCAAGCTGGCCAGCTCGGTCTTCAACGTGTTGCGCCGGGCCTTATATGCGCTTTCGTCGAGTTCGCCCCGCTCGAAGGCCGTGTCCAGGCTTGCGATGGCATGCAGCAGCTGCTCCCGGTCCATGCCGCCCGGCATGTCCGGCTGGGGATCCGGCTCGGGGTCATCCCTGCTGCGCAGTTGGCGCCATCCGAGTCCGGTCACAATCAGCGCCAGGGCCAGGGCGCCGATCCCGATGACGAGGTTCGAATCGGGTCCCGCAGCCACGGCTGAGCGGCCCCTGATGGAGAGGGTCAGGGTTTCCCCAACTTCGAACCCGGCCATAGCATACGTTCTCAGCGCCATGCTCCCCATGGTTTGTTGACCGGTGTCCACCAGCCCTGCGCCGGTAAAGTCCGGCGCGTTCTGCTCAGCCAACAGCACCACGGCGCTGACCGGCAGGGTTATCCGCTGCTCGTAGTCCAGCCTGCTCGTGTAGGGCAGGCTGAAGCTGAAGATGAGCTCGAGTGGCGTATCGGGGCGAATGGGCTCGGTCATGAGAAAGCCATCGTCGGTCACCCGGTACAGGGCGCTGGCTGCCGGATCGGAGAACTGCAGGTTGGTCGCGCCTTCCGGGAGCGCGATCGGGATGGCGTTCTCCCCGCCGTCCTGGAGGACGGTTTTATCGCCCGAGTTCGAGATCAGCCAGAGCTGCGACACGTCCACCACGCCCTCGACCGAGAAATCGAAGATGAGATGCAGCCGATCGACCTGTACATGGTCGAGGTCGGGGGTTGTCTCGTAGACGCTCAGCGGGAGCTCGAGATCGGGCGCGTCGGCCAGGATGTGCCCGGCCGTCGAATAGTAGGGCACGCCCTCATACTCGACGATGGCGCCGTAAATCCGGCCAGGGACGATCTCCAACCCATCGATCGCATAGCGGCCGTCGCTGTCTACCGGAACGCTCTGGTTGAAGACCGGCGTATCGCCGTCAAAGCCGACGACGGCGACCTCCAAGCCGGCGGGCAGCGTTTCGTTGGTGGTGGCGTTGACCACCTGGCCTTCGATCGAGCCGGTGACCGCTTCAGCGGGCAGCTCTGCGGCAGGCTCGAGCGCCTGCTCGGATGTGGAAACTACAGGGGGTGCTTCAGAACGGGAAGCTGCGAGGGAGCGCACGTACTGCGCCAGGGCTATCTGCTGGCTTTCGTCGTAAACGTCCCCGTAGCCAGGCATGCCTTCGGCCCCATCCTGGATCACAGCCTGCATCGAAGCCAGCGTTTGATCGCTGTAAAAAGCGGATGCGGTCAGGTCCGGCGCGGTCCCGATCCCCGTCCCATCCTCCGCGTGGCATTTCGAACAGGCCTCGAAGTAGAGGGCTTCGCCCTCGGCCAATTCCCCGGCCGTTGTGCTCAAGGTCAGCGCGTATGCCACCACATCCCATCGTTGGGCATCGCTCAGGCTGCTGAAGGGGGGCATGAAGCGCTCCATCCTGCCCTGGGTGACGACCTGGTACCAACTCCCGGGCGAGGCGGATGCGGCAACCTCAACATCGCCGAGCCTCGTCGGTGGGATTTCGAGGTTCGAACTCATGCTGCCCTGACCCATCCCATCGGGTCCATGACAGGGAGCGCAGCGGTCGAGGTAGAGGGCTTCGCCAGCCTCAAGATCCGGTGAGCGGGCGGGAGCCGCATCCACCGCTGCCGGCTGGGGGCGTGCGTTCGTCGCCTGCGGGGGACTCACGGCTGCCTGCTGCGTCGCCAGTACAGGCGGCGGGGTCACATCCTCCGCGAGCGAGCAGCCGGCAGCGAATAGGGCTGCGGCTAACAGAATAAGAATTGTCGTTCTTTTCATGGCTGGTCAACCTCGACCTGGATCAAGGAACCGCAGTGGGTGCAGAATTGATCGCCGGCCCTGACCGGCTTGCCGCATGCGGGACAAAAACCAGCCGGGGCTTCGTCCGTTTCGCGGATGCTGGCAACAGCAGCTTCGATCTGTGCGTCGAGGTCCCCTTCCAGCTGGGTTTCCTCAGGGATGATCTTGTAGGTGTCAATCTCGCGCAGCACGCCTGCGCCTTGCTGCATAAGGACAGCCCGTTCTCGCTCATAATCAGCTTCGCAGGACCTTTCCCATCGCCGCGTCCATGTCCAGTTCCTGGAGCCGGGTGAGGATGCGGTCCCGATCCGCCTGCAGGGCAGAGAGGTGGCTGTCCTGGCCGACTACCTGGCCGGCGCCCCCCTCCAGAATCGGACGGGCGAGGATGGCTGCCACAACAATTGCCAGCCCCAGCCCGAGAAATACGGATCCCAGATCCATCCTTGCCTCCTAAACGACGAGCGCCTCTTGAACGGGCAGGCCCTCTCCCGCGTTCTATTTGAACCCCAGCCTGAGACTTGATTGGCGTGCAGGGAACTGATCAGGGCGATAGAACACCCTCGACCTGATCGATGATTTCAGCCAGCGAATTGTAGGGTCCGATCTTGACCGCCCCCAGCTTGCCTTCAGGATCGATGACGTAAGTCTCCGGAACGCCGCGAATGCGGAATGCCTGTGAAATACGCGTGCCTAGATCCGGCCCATTGGGGTAGGTGATCCCGAAACGCTCGAGGTACGCCAGCGCTTCGGTCTCGGTGTCCACGTAATCTACTCCGAGGAAGACGACCTCATCCTCCTTGAACATCTGAGACGCCTGTTCCAGTTCCCTGGCCTCGCTCTCGCATGGTTTGCACCATGAAGCCCAGAAGTTGACGACGATCACCTTCCCGCGCAGCGAATCGAACTCGATTTGATCGCCGCCAAACGTCGTCAGCGTCAGTGGTGGGACCTGATCGCCGACGGTGATCGGACCCTGGCTCGTCCGCTGCAGCCCCAGCCAGAGCAAGGCCAGCAGGCCAACCAGCCCGACGAAAGCCGCAATCAAGCCGAGCGGCCGCCTGCGGGCTCCGGCTCACGGCCGGGATTTGCTCTTGGACAGCATCTTGATCGGTCATGGGTTCATCCATCGCTGCTATGCTTCCCGCCGCTTGAGCTCTTCTTCCAGGCGGGCGAGGTAGGGATCGTCTGTCGAGCCCGCCCCAACCTTTGCCCCGGGCTCAGGCTCGGCCTGCCAGGTGCGCACGGCGCGGAAGACGAGGTAGGCGCCAAAAACGAGCGCCAAGGGGGGCAGGACGTAAACAAGCCAGTTCAAACCTTCGGCGGGCGGCGTGGCCAATACCCTTGCACCGTACTGTTCGACGAAGTAATCCTTGATCTGCTGCTCATCCCACCCGCTGGCCAACTTCTCGCGGATCGTCGCCCGCCATTGCTCGCAAGCCTGGGTCGGGCACACGTCCAGCGGGACGTTTTCACAGACCGGGCAGTAGAGCTGTTGGGCGACGGCGTTGACTTCATCATCGGTCGGCCCACCGCCCTGTGCGGCGGCCGTGAGCAAACCGGCCTGGGTTAGAAGCAGCAGGAACAGGCTGAGCGCGAGTAAAAGGACGCGAGGTTTATGCATGCTGCCCTCCCCCTGTCATGCCCGGGCCATCGACGGCTGGGTCCGGCGGCGAATCTTGGCCGGCTCGGGATCCTGGTCAGGCCAGGCTGCGACCAGCGTCCCCAGGATGAAGACGAAACCGCCAAACCAGACGAAGTTCACCAGCGGGTTGTGGTAGATCTTGAAGGTAGCGCCTTGCTGGGCGATCGGTTCCCAACCCACCAGCAACACGTAGAAATCATCTTCCAGGGTTGAGCGCACCCCGGGGATCGTCATCGGCTGCTGGGAGGCATAGTAGAAATCCTTGCGCGGGTAGAGCTCGTCGACCAGCTTGCCGTCACGGTAGACAGAGACCACCGCCCGGGCGACGTTGCGCCCGTCCGGGGTGTCGAACTGGCTCAGGGCATCATAGGTCATGACGTAGCGTCCCAGCGTGACCTGCTCCCCACGCGCCAGCGTGGCCTGGGTTTCCGTCTGGAAGACCTCGATCCCGATGATGCCGATGGCCATCAGCACCACGCCCAGGTGGATGACGTAACCCCCGTAGCGGCGCCGGTTGCGGCCGGCCAGCCGCCACAACGCCAGCGCAAGGTTTTCCCCGTGCCGCCGGCTGCGGGCAACCGCCCCACGCCAGAATTCATACAGCGTCACCAGGGCGACGAAACCGGCCAGCCAGTAACCGAGGATCGCACCAAGGTTGGTGTATCCCTGGATGAACAACGCCGCCGGTATGATGAGCGAGGCCAGCCCGGGCTTCCAAATCGCCCGTCCGATGGTCTTGATCGTGCTGCTTGCGTAGGCCGAAAGCGGCGCGATCCCCATGAGCAGCAGCAGCCCCAGCCAGAGCGGGCTCGTGGCCCGTTCATAGAAGGGTGGACCGACGGTCACCTTCTGGCCGGTCACGAGTTCGGAGATGAGCGGGAAGATGACGCCCCAGAAACACACGGCCAGGATGCCCATGAAGAGCAGGTTGTTGAGCAGGAAGAGCGCTTCGCGCGAGAACATCGAGCCCAGGTGGTTCTCGCTCTTGAAAATCGACCAGCGGCGCCCCAGCAGCAGGAGCGAAGTGATCGAGGTCACGCCGATGAAGAGGAAGAACAGGGGGCCGATCGCCGATTGGGCAAAGGCATGGACCGAGGACAAGACCCCGGAGCGCGTCAGGAAGGTGCCGAAGATGACCAGGGCGTAGGTCAGGATGATGAGCACCATGTTCCAGTGCTTGAGCATGCCCTTTTTCTCCTGCACCATGACCGAGTGCAGGAAGGCCGTGCCCGTCAGCCAGGGCATGAAGGCCGCAATTTCAACCGGGTCCCAGCCCCAGTAGCCTCCCCAGCCGAGCACGTCATAGGCCCAGCGACCGCCCAGGATCAAACCCAGGGAGAGGAAAAGCCAGGCGACGAGCGTCCAGCGGCGCGTGATGCGGATCCAGCGGTCGTCGGTGCGCTTGGTGATCAAGGCCGCCATGGCGAAGGCGTAAGGGATGACGAACGAGACGAAGCCCAGGTAGAGCATGGGCGGGTGGATCATCATGCCCGGATGCCGCAGAAGCGGGTTCAAGCCCTGGCCGTCGGCGGGGAAGATGGGCCGCGCCCCGGCCGGCTGCAGCATCGCCCCTACCTGCTGGCCATCGGCCGTGAGCCAGAGCCGGGCGAAGGGGTTCTCGAAGAAGATGATGAGCGAAAGGAAGAAAGCCAGCGTGACCATCGTGACGACGACGATCCAGGGCAGCAGCTCGCGATCACGCTGCCACTTGCGCAGGCTGGCGGCGCTGGCGAAGGCGGCCATGAGCCACGACCAGAAGACGAGCGAGCCTTCCTGGCCTCCCCAGAGAGCGGTCACCTTGAGGTAGGTGGGCATGGTCGAGCTGGTGACCGAGGCCACGTAGCGGATTTCGTAGTGGCCGGTGACGAGCAGGGTGATGATGGCCAGGGCAGCCAGCGTGACGAGCGGCCAGGTCAGGAGCATCGCCCGGCGGGCGCTCTCGACGTAGGCCGGTTTACGTTGAACGGCGCCGTACGCTGCTGCGCCGGCGCCGTACAGAGCCGTGATGAAGGAGATGATCAATGCGAAGTACCCGAAGTTAGCGATCACGGGCTCGTTCCTCCTGGGCTACCTTTAAGCGGAATCAGCATGGCATGCGTGCGTTGAGCGCCTTCCCGGAAGGCATCGTTCGATCAGCCTAACCCTGCTCGGACTGGAGCGGGATGTCTTCCTCGTAGCGCGTTGGACATTTCAGGAGCAGTTCGTAGGCGTGGAAAGTGCCGTCCGCGTCGAGCCGTCCGGTGACGATCGCCTGCGCCTCGTGCCGCAGGAGATCCGGCATCGGACCTTCATAGACGACATCCAGCCGGCTGGCGTTCGGATCCTTGACGGCGTTGTGCAGCGCTTCTGCCAGCCCGCCCTCTTCTTCGATCTGGTCCAGGTCGGCCGGGACGTTGGCGATGGTGAACTTCAAGGTCAGGCTCTGGGCGTCGTAGGAGATGGTCTCCCCATCGACCGCGCCTGAGATCTTGATATCGCGGTCGCCCATCTCCCCGCCGCGCGCGTTGAGTTCGTCGATCGTCAGGTAGTACTGCGCCGCGGCCTGGGTCGAAGAGGCGATCAGGTACACGACGGCGGCCACGATCAAGAAACCGCCAACAAGGAACTTGGCCCGGCCGGCTTTTGGCGCGTTGGTTACATCGGTCATTCCATCCTCCAAGCGCGGCGGCTATGCATCGCCGCCGCTAATCGGCGATATTGTATCAGGTTTGGTTGACGGCTCGTCTGCGTTGGAAATAATTGCACGCCGCTGTTCCGCCTCGAGCATTTTGGCACAAGACCATTAATGGCGGATGAATCTTCTCCAGGGCTTTGCCCGGCCTGGGGCTTACGGGTAACCGAACGCAGCGTTCGAATTTTACACGGACGCTTAAACATCAGAAGTAAGACAGACTTTGCCCAAAAGGTGATAAACATCACAATTCATCAAGGAACAGCAGTACTGTAAAGGCCGCGCCCGCTCCGTTAGCATTCAGATACACAGAAATGGGCCGAATCCACCAGGCCGCACTGGGTAGATTTACCCACGCGGCACCTGTGCGCGGTGGCATGAGGACAGGGAGCAACCATGATAAGACTTCTTATTCTTCCGTGGACGGCGCAGCTTCTTCGCTTTCGCAGTCGTCTTCCTCCTTTGCGTGGCAATCGGCGCGGCGAGCGGGGCCTCCTCGGCTGCAGCTTCGCCCGCACCGAAACCGTCTCCACAGGACGGGCCGTACGCCGGACCGGAGACATGCGCAGTCTGCCATGAGGAGACCCATGCGAAATGGTCGGTCTCGCGCCACGCTCAGGCGTTCTCTTCCCCGATCTTCCAGAAGGATTGGAGCGAGCTGGGCAGCCAGTTCACCTGCCTCGAGTGCCACACCACCGGCTACAACGCCGACCAAAGCACCTATGCCTTCGAGGGCGTCACCTGCGAATCCTGCCACGGGCCTTTTCAAGCAAGGTCATCCGATCCAGCCGATGGCGGTCTCGCCCGATCACGAGTTGTGCGCAACCTGCCATAAGACCACAACCGATGAATGGCTAGCCAGCCCGCACCGGGCGGCGGGGATCGAGTGCCAATCCTGTCATGACCCGCACGCCCAACAGCCCCTGGCCGACTCGATCACCGGCCTGTGTTCGAACTGCCATCACGACAGCGGCAATTCGTTCACCCACGGATCGCACGCAAACGCCGGGCTCGAGTGCAGCAACTGCCACATGTACACCAGCCCACGCACCGAGGATCCTATCGAGGGACTTGGTCCCCACCGGCCACACCTTTACCGTCGGCTCCGAAGCATGCATCGGCTGCCACCAGGACACCGTCCATACTCGCGATGTCATCCTCGAGCTCTCGGGGGAGGTCGAAACGCTGAAGGACCTCGACACCGACCAGCTGCGGCAGCTGGTTCAGGAACAAGAACAGCAGATCGGTGACCTTGAGGACCGCGCCAGCGTACGCCTCTACACCGGTCTTGCGCAGGGAGCCATCGTTGGCCTGGCGACGGGCGCCGTCGCGGCCTGGATCGTGAGCCGCAACCTTGAGTTGGTTGAGATTGAAGGAGATGAGGATGAAGAGGCCCAAGACGAGAGCTAGGGTCAAGCTGACCCGGCGCGATTTCACCAAGATCGCCGCCACGGCCGTCGGCTCTTCGGTCGCCGCCTACCTGGTCACGACCGGGCCGCTCTCCCCATTCGGGAACCTGAAGCGGCAGCAGCTCTCGACCGAGGATGATTCACATAATGGCTCTGGTGGACATCATTGGGGCATGGCGATCAACCTGAACAAATGCATCGGCTGCGAGTACTGCCAGCGGGCGTGTTCGGCGGTAAATGACGTCGCCCCGGACAAGCCGTGGAACATCGTCGTCGAGGACCGCACCGCCAACGGGCGCAAATTCTACTTCAGCCGGCCGTGCCTGCACTGCCAGCACGCACCCTGCGTTGAGGTTTGCCCGGTAAAAGCGACCTACGTGCGCGAGGACGGGCTGGTCATCATGGACTACGACCGCTGCATCGGCTGCCGTTACTGCGAGGTCGCCTGTCCCTTCGATGCCCGCAAGTTCAACTGGGAAGCGCGCTCGGATGAGAACGCCTTTGTGCCCACCTGGGGCGTGCCCGAGGTTGAACGACGGCCGCGCGGCGTCGTCGAAAAATGCACCTTCTGCGTTCATCGCATCGATGCCGCCCTCGAGCGCGGCCAAACGCCGGGCGAGGCGCGTGAAGCGACCCCGGCCTGCGTCAACGTCTGCCCGGTCGGCGCAAGGACGTTTGGCGATCTGAACGACCCGAACAGCCCGGTGTCGCAAGTCCTCGCCCGCTACCCGACCATCAGGCTGCGGGACGAGCTGGGGACAGAAGGCAGCGTGTACTACATTCCCGTGACCGAGGAGACGTAGCCATGACCAGCATCACTTTGCGCAATCGTCGCTTCGAATTCACGCCCGGGACGCTCTCCTGGTTCGCCTTGATTGGATTGCTGCTCTTGATCGGCGTGGTTTCTGCCTTGATCGTCTTCAAGGACGGCCTGGTCGTCACCAACCTCACCGATGCCGTCCCCTGGGGTCTGTGGATCACGATCGACCTCTCCTCCATCGCCCTCGGGGCGGGCGCCTTTACGCTTTCGGCCGTGGTGTATATCTTCGGCATCAAGCGCTTCCGCCCGATCATCCGCCTGGCGGTGCTGGTCGGGGTAGCCGGTTACACCTCCGCCCTGCTGACGCTCGTCATGGACATCGGGCGCCCGGATCGCTTCTGGCACCCGTGGGTCTACTGGAACGTGCACTCGGTCCTGTGGGAGATCACCTGGTGCATCACGCTCTACCTGACCATCATGCTGGTCGAGTTCGCCCCGGTGATCGCCGAGTCGCGCTTCTTCAACAACCGCCCGGGCCTGCGGCGCTTCGGCCATCAGCTCCATAAGGTGGCCCCGGTGCTTGCCGTCGCCGGCCTGCTGATCTCGCTGCTGCACCAATCTTCGCTCGGCGCAACCTACGGCATCATCAAGGCCCGCCCGATCTGGTTTAAGCCCAGCATGCCGATCATGTTCATCGTCTCCGCCATTGCTGTCGGTCCAGCGGTGACCATGGCGGCGGCCTTCATCCTGGAGTGGGTCAGCGGCAAGCGCACCATCGCACATGACTTGCTGCGCACGATCGCCCGCTTCAGCGGGTTGGCGCTGCTGGTCTACGCCTACATCAAGTTCTGGGACCTGCTGGCGGTGACCTACTACGGTGCGACGCCTGGCTCCGAAAGGGCTTTCCGCACCCTGAGCCTGTTCACCGCCTATGGTTTCTGGTTCTGGGTCGGGGAGGTGTTCCTCGGCCTCCTGCTCCCGGTGTTGATCTTCCTCATGCCGCGCTTCAACCGCCGGCCGGCGCTGCTCGTCTTTGGCGCCCTTTCGGCGGCGGCCGGCATCCTCATCAACCGCTGGAACGTGACCGTGTCCGGGCTGGTTGTGCCCGTTTCCTATTCGCCCGGGACCGAATATGTGCTCCCGGCCCAGGCCTACTCCCCGGCGCTCATCGAGTGGGGCATCGCGCTGGGCGTGATCGGGTACATCTTCCTGATATTCACGCTGGCGATGCGCTTCCTCCCGATCTTCGAACCCGCGGAGGAGACGTAATCGGCTGGTTGACAAAGCCCCGGCTTAAGGTGAAGATAGCCGCACTGATGAAGTGCGGCTTCACCTTTACCCACTCCGGCCACCAGGGAGGCAGCTCGTATGAATGACGCGATCGCCAACCCGCTTATCGTGATGCTGATGTTCATCGGCCGCTGCCTGGTACCGCTGCTGATCATGCTCGTGATCTCCCACTACCTGCGCAAATGGGGGTGGATCAACGATAACCAACCACGGAGACGGTGATGTCACCCACCCCCCGCAAGCCTGAGGAGGTCTCGTTGACCATGAAACGACGACCGCATCCCCATCAAGCTAATGGTCACCTTGGGCTTGTCCCTGGTTGCCATGTTTGTCTTTGGCAGCTCGCTGCCGGCCGACTGCCGCAGCCGGCCCAGACCCACAAGACGAAACCTGCCTGAGCTGCCATGGTGACCCCGGCCTCGAGCACATCTTGCCAGACGGGGAAGTCCTATCGCTCTACATCGACGCCAGCCGGATGGCCGATTCGGTTCACGAGAGCATCGGCATCAGCTGCGATTCGTGCCATCCGAAGATCACCGGCTACCCGCACGCCGCCCTCGAGTACGCTTCCCGCCGCGAGCTTTCCCGGGCGCTCTACCTGACCTGCCGCACCTGCCACGCCGGCAACTACGACAACAGCCTGGACAGCATCCACGCCGAAGTGGCGATCGGCGGCGAGCTGGGTGCGCCTGTGTGCACCGACTGTCACGGCGCCCATTACACCCAGCTCCCCGATGAACCACGCGCCCTGATCTCCGAAACATGCGGGCAGTGTCACGCCGGGATCCTGCAGGCTTACAAGGAAAGCATTCACGGCTGGGAATTGATCGAACAGGACAATCCCGATGTTCCCGTCTGCACCGACTGCCACGGTGTGCACAACATCCAGGACCCGCGCACATCCCAGTTCCGCATCGATTCACCCGAACTATGCGCGGGATGCCATGCCGATCCGGAGCGGATGGGGAAGTACGGCTACACAACCGACGTCTACAGCCTGTACTCGCTCTCGTGGCACGGCGTCGATGTCGAAGTGTACAAGGCCAACTGGCCCACCATCTGGCACGAGAGCGCCGTTTGCACGGACTGCCACGGCGTGCATGACATCCTCCCCGCCAGCGACCCGCAATCGACCGTGAACCCCGCCAACCTGTTGGCCACCTGCCAGCAATGCCACCCCGATGCCGGCCCGAATTGGACCGGAGCCTGGACCGGGCACAACGAGGTCAGCCTCGAGCGCACGCCGTTCGTGTATCTACACCGAGGTCTTCTACTCATCCTTTGTGCCCTTTATCCTTATCCTGGCTGCTGGCTATGTCTTGCTGAGGATGATTCGTGCGACGGTTGAGCGGGTGCGAAGGAACTTGCCATGAGCGAACAAACCAACACGCTCGAGCCCGCTGCGGCACCGGTAAAAAGCGAGCGGACCTTCGCCCGCTTCTCGCTCGGAGAGCGCTGGGAACATGCGCTGTTCCTGCTCACTTTCGGCGTGCTGCTCCTGACCGGGCTGCCGCAGAAATACCGCGCCGCCCAATGGAGCCAGTACCTGCTCTCGACGCCCGAGCGGCTTGAATTCATCCAGACCATCCATCACATCGCCGCCCTGATCCTGCTCGCCGAAACGGCCTATCACCTCGGGCGAGCGTTGATCCGGCTCGGCCAGCGCCGCTTGAATGGGGCGATGCTCCCCACGGGGCAGGATGTCCGCGATGCATTTGCCATGCTGCGCTACTTGCTCTTCATCGACCGGGAGAAACCATCTTTCGGGAAGTTCAGCTTCGAACAGAAATTCACCTACTGGTTCTTCATCTTCGGTACCTTGATCATGATTGGCTCCGGCCTGGTCATCTGGTTCCCGGTCACCTTTACCAGGATCCTGCCCGGAGGTATCATCCCTGCCGCCAAGCTGGCGCACAGCGCCGAGGCCATCGCTGCGGCGATCTTTGTCCTGATGTGGCATTCCTATCACGTCCACATTGAACGCCTCAATTTGAGCATCTTCACCGGCCGCCTCAGCGAACGGGAGATGCACGAATATCACCAACGGGAGTATGAACGCTTGACGGCTCAGACCCACGACACACCCCCTGGAGAAGGAGCGTGATCCGACGCTCACCCGGCATCATCCTGCTCGGCGCGGCGCTGCTCATTGCTGCGCTTGCGCTCTCTGTATCCGTCTCCAGCGTGGACGCGACGCCTCTCACCCAGGCCGGCGTGAGCAACGAATCCTGCCTCGAATGTCATGCGGTCCCCGGCGTCAGCCTCACGCTGGAGAATGGCGAGGCTTTCTCGGTGTACATCGACCCCGAGGTTTATGCACAGTCTGTCCATGGCGCCGATGGCTATGCCTGCGTCCAATGTCACACGGACCTGGATGGTTACCCCCATCCCGAATTCAAGGCCAGCGACCGTCGCGACCTGGCCCTGGCGTTGTACGACGCGTGCTTCCGCTGCCACTCGGGCCAGTATGAACGCACGCTCGACAGCGTCCATCAACTTGCGCTCGATTCCGGCAACCGCGAAGCCGCCATCTGCACCGATTGCCACGGTGCGCATGACACCCGCAAGCTCACCGATCCGGCGAGCGGCGATTTGCTGCCCGATGCCCGCCTGCATATCCCGATTACCTGCGCCAAGTGCCACAATGCCATCTACGGCAAGTACCTGACCAGCGTCCACGGCGATGCCCTCGTCAATGAAGGCAACCTCGATGTGCCCACCTGCATCAACTGCCACGGGGTGCACAACATCGAGGACCCGACGACGAGCAGGTTCCGTCTGCTCTCGCCCAGCATCTGCGCCGATTGCCACACCAATCCCGAACTCATGGATAAGTACGGCCTGTCGACAGAAGTCCTCAACACGTATGTCGCCGATTTCCACGGTACGACGGTTGAGATTTTCAGCAAGGTCTCACCCGATGCCCCAACGAACAAGGCCGTCTGCTACGACTGCCACGGCATCCACGATATCCAGAGCGTGTCTGACCCGGACGGTGGGCTCGCATTCCGTGAGAACCTGCTGGCCCGCTGCCAGGTGTGCCACCCCGATGCCACGGTCAACTTCTCTGACGCCTGGCTTTCACACTACATCCCCTCCGCGGAGAACACCCCTGCCGTGTATTTCGTAAACCTGTTCTACAGCATCTTCATCCCCGGCCTGCTGGGCGGCATGGGCGTGCTGGTGCTGCTCGACATCACCTGGCAGGTCCGCAAACGTCGGGCCAGAAACACCGAGGGGATCAGCCCGGAAGCACCCTCCGGAGCAGGACCCATTGCTCCACCAACTTCGACAGGATCTGCGGATCCTGGCCCGGGTTCCCCCGGCGCGGCTTCGAGCCCGGAGGATGAAACGTGAGCGAGGCGCGCATGTCCATCCCGGAGCAGCAGCCCACCCAGGCTGAACAGGCACGCTACAAGCGCTTTGATCTTTCGCAGCGCATCGAGCACATCGTCATGCTCACCTCCTTCACCATCCTGGCCATCACCGGGCTGCCGCAGAAATTCCCCGATGCGCAGCTCAGCATCGGCTTCTTCCGGACCTTTGGTGGGATCGAGACCGTGCGCGTCATCCATCGCTCTTCGTCCGTGATCTTGATGCTGGTGTCGATTTACCATGTCCTGGCCCTGGTCTACCGGGCCTGGGTCAGGCGCGTCTCCTGGACGATGCTGCCCGGCTTCGAGGATTTCAAGCATCTCTACCAGGACCTGCTGGCCTACTTCGGCGCCCGCCGGGAGAAGGCGCGCTACGGGCGCTACTCGTACGCCGAGAAGATGGAATACCTGGCGGTGGTCTGGGGGACGCTGATCATGGCCATTACCGGCTTCATGATGTGGAACCCGATTGCCACGGCGCGCTTCTTGCCCGGGCAGGCCATCCCGGCGGCCAAGGCTGCCCACGGCGGCGAGGCCATCCTGGCCGTGCTCGCCATCCTGCTCTGGCACTTCTACCACGTCCACCTGCGCCACTTTAACCGCAGCATGTTCACCGGCTACCTGACGCGCGAGGAGATGGAGGAAGAGCATCCGGCCGAGCTGGAGCGCATCGAGTTCGGGTCATGCCGGCCACGAGCCCGATCCGGCTGTCCTGCAGAAGCGACGGCGCATCTTCTTCCCGCTGGCTGGCGTGGCGACGGCGCTCATGCTCGCCGGCCTGGTGGCCTTCGTCTCCTTCGAACAGAGCAGCATCACCACCATTCCGCCCGGCGAGACGGCGCCGATATTCGTCACGCGTGTCCCAGAGCCTTCGCCCACACTCCCGCCCACCCCGACCACGGCCGAGTTCCAGGGCGAAGCCTGGACGGGCGGCTTTGACAACCTGTTCCGCAACCGCTGCGGCACCTGCCATGGCCAGACGTCGGTCGGTGGGTTATCCTTAGCGTCCTACCAGCAGGCATTGCAGGGGGGGGACAGTGGGCCGGCGATCGTGCCTGGCTCACCTGATGAAAGCTTGTTAGTCACCGTTCAGCAGGCCGGGGGGCATCCGGGCCAGCTGACCGAGGCCGAGATCGAGCAGGTCATCGCTTGGATTGAGGCCGGCGCCCCCGAGTAATCAACGGGCGCCAGCGTACCCAATCGCCAATTTTTCGAGGAGGATGAGCTATGCTTCGAAGACTTGGAGCTCGTCTACGCGGGTTCTTTTTTCCACCATCGGATGCGCCGCTCAAGGTTCGCCTGCGCCCTTACCTGGCGTTAGGCGCCGTAACGATCGTCATCCTGCTTTTACTCCCGGTTGCATGGGATTACACCAACTCGCCCGAGTTCTGCGGCACGAGCTGCCATACCATGCCGCCCGAGTACACCTCCTACCTGACCTCGCCCCACGCCCGGATCGACTGCGTGGAGTGCCATATCGGTCGCGATTTCATCGCCACGCGCGTCACGCGTAAGGCCGGCGACCTGAAGCATGTCTTCGCCACCATGTTCAAGACCTACGAGTTTCCCATCCGTGCCGATGATCTGCGTCCGGCGCGCGAGACCTGCGAGCGCTGTCACTTCCCCGAGAAATTCTCGGATGACAGCCTGCGTGAGATCCACCGCTACGAGACCGACCTCAGCAACACCCCGATCAGCATTTACATGACACTCAAGACCGGCGGGGGTACCGAGCGGGAGGGGTTAGGGCGGGGGATCCACTGGCATATCTTGAACCAGGTCTATTACTACCCGGTCGATCCCGAAGAGCAGGAGATCCCTTACATCCAGGTCATCGAGGACGACGGCAGCACGACCGAGTACCTCTCGATCGATGGCGGATTTGATCCGGCCGGGATCGCGCCAGAAGATCTCAAGCAGATGGACTGCATCACCTGCCATAACCGCATCACCCACCTCATCCTGCATCCGGTCGACCTGGTCGACCAGCTGCTCTCGCGCCAGCAAATCTCGACCGACATCCCCGAGATCCGCTTGAAGGCAGTCGAGGTCTTCAGCGCTGACTACGGCACGGTCGAATTGGCGCTGAACGGCATCGCTGGGCTCGCGGACTACTATCGGGTCAACTACCCCGATTTCTACGCCGAATCTTCCGGACTTGTGGACCAAGCCATCAGCATCCTGCAGGAGTCCTACGAGACCAGCGTCTACCCCGAGCAGAAGGCCGATTGGAACAGCCACCCGACGAACGTCGGGCATAAAGATTTGCCGGGCTGTTTCCGCTGCCACGATGGCAAGCACCTCGACGCGCAGCAGCAGGCGGTCCGTCTCGAGTGCAACCTGTGCCACTCCATCCCGGTCGTGGCCGGACCTTCCGATTTCGTGGCCGAGATCGAAATCAGCCGCGGTCCTGAGCCGGATAACCACCGCAATCCGAATTGGATCGCGCTCCACCGGGACGTCTTCGACGCCAGCTGCAGCAACTGCCACACCACCGACAATCCCGGCGGCGTGGACGACAGTTCGTTCTGTTCGAACAGCGCCTGCCATGGCAACGTCTGGGAGTATGCAGGATTTGACGCGCCCGGGTTGCGGGAGGTGCTCCTGGCCCAGCTGCCAGCCGTAAGTCCGCCGGTGGTTGAACCGGCGGCCGAGCAGCCGCTCACTTACAACGGCAGCATCGGGGCGCTCTTCGAAGCGCGCTGCGCCAGCTGCCACGGCGAAGGGGGCCTCTCCGGGCTTAACCTCTCCACCTATGCCGGCGTGCTGGCCGGAGGGTTGAGCGGGCCGGCTGTCATCCCCGGCGATCCGGATGCAAGCCTGGCCATCATCAAGCAAACCACGCAGGCCCCGCACTTTGCGCAATTGAACGCGGAGGAACTAACCCTGTTGAGGGACTGGATCGAATCCGGTGCCCCGGAAGAGTAAAATAGATCGTGATTTGTACAACGCCAAGTATGTCGGAGGAGTCGGATGAGTGAAGAAGCACAAGTCCAGCGCAGGGGATTCCTCGGGCTGGTCACCTGGGCCATCGGCATCTTGATTGGCGCCGGGCTTGGGATCCCAGCCATCGCCTATATCGTTGGCCCTGCGCTCAAGCAAGAGACGAGCGACGAGTGGATCCCGGTCGGCTCAACCTCGAAGGTCGAACTAGGAACCCCTACCTCTTCAAAGCCAACATCGAACGCACGACAGGCTGGATCGTCAACCAGGAGGAGCTCTCGGCCTACGTCCTGACCGACGATGGCCGAAACTACATCGCCATGTCGAACATCTGCAGCCACCTCGGCTGCCGTGTGCGCTGGATTGCCGACCAGGATGGCTTCTTCTGCCCGTGCCACAACGCTGTCTTCAACAAGGAAGGCCAGGTCGTCTCTGGACCTCCGCCGCGGCCGCTCGACCGCTTCGAGGTCAAGGTCGAGGACGATCAGCTCTTCTTGAAGGAGGTTTGAGATGGCAACCCGCATGGGCGAATGGCTCGATCAAAGGTTGGGATGGCGCGCCGTCTGGAACGCCATCTTCCTGCGCAAGATGCCCAAGGTGAACTGGCTATACACGCTCGGCAGCGCTACCTTGTTTGTCGCCGTCAGCCAGATGGTGACCGGCATCCTGCTGACCATCTATTACGTCCCCTCCCCCGACCAAGCCTATGACAGCGTGCAGTACATCACCACCCAGGTGCCGGCTGGCTGGCTCATCCGCGGCCTTCACCACTGGGGCGCAAGCGTCATGGTCGTGCTGACCGTGCTTCACATGCTGCGCGTGATTTACTACGGGGCTTATAAATACCCGCGCGAGGTGACCTGGTTCACCGGCATCGGGCTGCTGGTCATCGTCATTGGTTTCGGCTTCACTGGATACCTGCTGCCCTGGGACCAGAAAGCCTTCTGGGCTACGACGGTCGGCACGCGCATCGCCGAGGTGACGCCGGTCATCGGTGAGAGCATCCTGCGCATCATGCGCGGCGGTCCCGATTTGACCGCCGTGACGCTGGCACGCTTCTTCGGCGTACACGTCTGGTTCCTGCCAGCCGCGCTGCTGCTCCTGATCGGGGTACACATGTTTCTCGTCATCCGCAACGGCATCAGTTCTGTGCCTAAGAAGGAACAGGAGTGAGCCATGGATGAGAGACAGAAGCAAGAATACCTGGAGCAGTACAAGAAGGAAAAAGAGCACGGGGTGCGCTTCTTCCCGGATCTTTTGGTCAAGGACGCCGTCGTCGCCCTGCTGGTCTTCGTACTCCTGATCGGGCTGGCGTACTTCCTGGGTGCGCCGCTGGAGGAGCGCGCCAACCCGGGCGATACCTCCTACACCCCGCGGCCGGAGTGGTATTTCCTCTTCCTGTTCCAGCTGCTGAAGTACTTCCCCGGTTCCCTGGAGGTGATCGGGGTCATCGTCCTGCCCACCCTGGCGCTGCTCCTGTTGGTGGCGCTGCCCTTCCTGGATCGTGGGCCGAAACGCACGCCAAGCAGCCGCCTGTGGGTCATCGGCATCACTGCCCTCGGGTTCGTAGGCATTATCGTCCTCACGGTGCTGTCTGTGCTCGAAGCCCCGCCGCCATCCGAAGGCGCGCCGGGCGACGTCACCGCTGCGCTCTACACGGAGAACTGCGCCGGCTGCCACGGCGGCGAGATCAGCGTCGCCTCGGGCACCAACCTGCACGAGATCATCGCCCAGGGAAAGCATGACGAGGGGATGCCCGCTTGGAGCGCGGACTTAAGCAGCGACCAGATCGATGCGCTGGTTGGCTTCATCCTCTCCCCGGATGGGAGTCGAGTCTTCAACGAAAACTGCGGCGCATGTCACCAGGCAGATGAGCTGGTCGCCAGTGAGCCGCAAGAACTACGCACGGCGATCGATAGCGGGGGAGCGTACCCGGCCCACGCCGATCTCGACCCGGCCGCTTTCTCTGTCACGCTTGATGAACAAGCCCGCACAGCCTTGCTCAACTTCCTGATTGCACCGGATGGCCAGCGCCTGTTTACGGTGAACTGCGCCTCCTGCCATGGCCGTTCGGTGGCTTTCAGCGGCAGCACGACGGAGCTGCGGGAGGTCATCAGCCGCGGCGGCCTGCATCTCGACATGCCACCCTGGCGTGAGCGTCTGAACGATGACCAGCTCCAGACTCTGGCAGCTTTTGTCGTTGATCCCATCAATGTACCGCAGGGTGAGACGCTTTTCCGCCAGTACTGCAGCGAGTGTCACGGCGCCCGGGTGCCACGCAGCCCGGATGAGGCCCAGGCGCTGGTGACCATCTCCACCGGCGGCTCGCATGAGACGATGCCGGTTTGGGGAGACATCCTGACAGATGCCCAGCTCGACGCCCTGGTGAGCTTCACCGAGAGCGCCGCGCGCGGCACCTCGACCGAGGTCGGACAGGACCTCTTTGCCCAATACTGCGCCAGCTGCCATGGGGAGTTTGGCGAAGGCGGGCCAAACCCGGCCCGGGCTGACGATGTCATCGCACCGATCAGTTCGGCCGAATACCTGCGCACGCGCGACGACATCACCTTGCGCTCGGTCATCGCCCAAGGTCAGCCGAACTTCGGCATGTCGCCCTTTGGCACGACCTACGGCGGACCGCTCGAGGATGATCAGATCGATGCCATCGTTTCCTTCCTGCGTTCATGGCAGGCTAACCCGCCAGTGGACTTGCCGCCTGAAATCGACGTCCAGACGGTCTCCGTCGCGGCACCTGAGATCTACGCTGATCTATGCGCCCAATGCCATGGGCCAAACGGCGAGGGCGGGATCGGTCCGGCATTCAACAACAACGAGTTCCAGGAGGCCTGGACGGACGCCTACCTCTTCAGCTCCATCAGCGATGGCCATGCCGCGACACCGATGATCGCCTGGGGCGAAATCCTCTCCAGCGAGCAGATCGAGCAGCTGGTCGCCTATATCCGCACCCTGGGAGGCGCGAGCACGAGCGTCGAAGGCCTGCCCTCTTTCCAGGCCGACATCCGGCCCATCTTCCAGGCTTCCTGCTCTGGCTGCCATGGCAGCCTCGGCGGATGGGATGCAAGTTCGTACACCCTGGTCATGGAGAGCGGGAACAACGCTCCAGTGGTGATCGCCGGGGACGCAAGCGCAAGCTTGCTGGCGCAGAAGATGCTCGGCACGCAATCCCTGGGTGGGATCATGCCGCCAGGGGGCTTGCTGCCGGCTGCCAAGGTGCAGTTGATCGTGGATTGGATCAACGCCGGCGCGCCCGATAACTAAACACAGCGTTTCTCAATCAGGATTTACCCATACGCGGTCGGATCGATCCGGCCGCGTGTCACGTAAAGTGGGTACCCAAAACAGCATGGGGCGAGTTACCCATGCTTGCATGGGGTATCTATTACATTTATCCTATACGTATGTGATTTGTCGCACTAAGCGTGCTTGTCGAAAGAGGGGAAGATAGAGTTCAGTGGGAATCGATCTTTCTCACAATGAGGTCGTGTACGTATTACATGCCGTTTAAGCACTGGGAAGGGTTTCTACCCGATGAGTTGAATGCCGCTCGAGCGCCTTCAACTCCATCGACCGAACCCAGCGCCAATTTGGTTGATGGAAAGGAGGAGGGCCACAGAGATAGCACGTTGGTTCGAAGCTTAAGGTAAATAACAAAACTTTAATGAGGAGAATGCATCCATGAACCATCGCAAAGTTACCGCCATCGCGCTGCTCGGCATGCTGGTCCTGCTTCTGGCCGCATGCGCCGGCGCAGCCGGTGAACCAGGTCCCGCAGGCCCCGCAGGCCCGGCAGGACCGCAAGGGCCGGCAGGTCCAGCGGCGACGACCGTTGACCTGACCTGTTCCGAGTGCCATAACGACACCACGCTCATCACGGGCAAAGAGGCTGCCTGGTCCGAATCGCTTCATGGAACCGGCGAAGCCTACGTTACGCGGCACGAGCGCCAGCTGCGCCGGCTGCCACTCCGGTGGCGCCTTCAGCGCCATGGTCGCTGCGGGCTTGAACCCGGGTTCGGTTGAAGCCGGGGATCCCGATCCCACCCGCCAGGACTGCCGGGCATGCCACGCCATCCACACCACCTACACCGGTGAGGATTGGGCGTTGGAGACCGTCGCTCCCGTCGAGATGTATGCCGTGGAAGGCGTGACCTTCGACGGCGGTACGGGCAACCTGTGCGCAACCTGCCATCAGCCGCGCCGTGCCTTTCCTGAGGCCGTGGACGGCATGATCACGGGCATCTCGTACGCACTGGGGTCCGCACCACGGCCCGCAGAGCGCCATGCTGCTCGGTGTCGCCGGTGCCGGAGCCGAGGGAACCCCCAGCGCGCACGCCACAATGGTGGAGAACACCTGCGTGAGCTGCCACCTGGGCGAGGGCGCCAACCATACCTTCGAGCCCGATGTCGCCGCCTGCCAGGCGTGCCACTCCGGCGCTGAAAACTTCGACATCAACGGCCTGCAGACCGAAGTGCAAGCCATGTTGGACGAGCTCAGGCGAGAAGCTGGTTGCCGCTGGCGTGCTCAGCGAGATCGGACCCGATGGCCATCCAACGGTCACGGAAGCCCCGGAGAACCTCGCCATCGGTTTGTTCAACTGGATCTACGTTGCCCACGAAGACAAGAGCCTGGGCGTTCACAATCCGGCCTACACGAAGGCCCTGATCCAGGCTGGCCTGGACGCGCTCGAGCAGTAAGCATCACATCTCGAGTAACACGTGCAACGAAACAAGGCTGCCTTGAGGCAGCCTTGTTTTTGTTCTCATTGGAGTTGGGGGATGCCCTGATAGGCACCCTGCCCTGAGATCTGGCAGGCTTGATGGTGATCCGTGTTCCGGCATACAATCCTCCGGGTCCGGGGGTTCATCTCACAGGAGATGGAAGGACGCCGCATCCAAACCGCCCGGGTTCGTCCTCGATGGAATGCTCATGGTGATTTGTGCCTGACTATCGGAAGCGTCCAAGAGACATGGAGAAATATGGCATGGCAGCCGGAAAGCGGCTCAACGGGGTCTTGCTGGCATGCATCTTCCTCGTGCTGTCCGGCTGCGCGCCTGGCCAAATGCGACCGACGCCAAGCACGCCGACAGCTACCGTGCCGCCGACTGCACCCACAAGCTCCCCAACCTTCATCCCCACGATCACCCCCACCGACCCCCCGCCATTTCTCACAGCCTGGCAATCGTCTGGCCACGCGAACCCTGATTCGCCAGCTTTCCGTTATTGGGACGATAGCGAGGCGGCTCTTCTCCCAGTCGACTGTGCCCGGTGCCACAGTTCGATGGGGTTTCTCGACTACCTGGGTGCGGATGGTTCGCAGCCCGGCGTCGTCGAAGCCCCGGTCGAGCCGGGCTCGGTCCTCGAGTGCGAGACCTGCCATGACAAGGCTGCCGAGGTCTTGGATTCCGCCAGCATGCCCTCCGGGATTGAGCTTACCGGCCTGGGGCGCGATGCGGTGTGCGTAGCCTGCCATCAGGGTCTGAGCTCGGGATCTGAACTCGCCTTGGCCGTAAAGAGCCTGGCCCAGAACGGCATCACCCCGGCCCTGGAGTTCGTCATCATCCATTACCAGCCAGCCGGGGCCGTGTTGTTCGGCGGCGAAGCGGGGGCCGGCTTTGAATTCCCGGGCCGGGCGTATGCCGGCCGATTCGACCACATCCCAGGGGAGAGCGCCTGCACGGGATGCCACGACGCGCATGAGTTGGACGTCCAGATCGACGCATGTGCCGGGTGCCACCCCGGCGCCGACAGCCTGCCAGCCCTGCGGAGCACGCTGCGCGTCTCGACCATCGATTATGACGCGGACGGCGACACATCCGAGGGCATCGCCCTGGAAATCGAGACATTCCGCGGAAAGCTGCTCTCGGCGATGCAAACTTACGCCGGCCGGTCAGGGAACCCGCTCCTCTACGACGCCGAGCAGGAACCCTTCTTCTTCACACCGGACGGGGAGGTTTACCGGGCCTGGACGCCCATTCTGTTAGAAGCAGCCTACAACTTCCATCTTGCGGCCATGGACCCCGCAGCCTTCGCGCATAACCCCAGATACATGCTGCAGCTGCTGTATGACAGCATCATGATCGTGGGGGGGGATCTTACCGGCTTGATCCGTCCTTAAAGCGATCCTACTGATGTATGAGCCAACCGGGGTTGCCCAGTTGGCTCTTTCCAGCATGGGTTGATTGCCCTATGATTCAAATCCTGCAGCCCGCGTATTTACCCTCACCCTGCCTTCCGCTATGGTTAAGTTGAGGCGCCCCCATTCCGGATGCCTCAGGAGGTGACGATGTACCGGGTAAAAAATGCCCTTCACGTCATTGGCTTGATCCTCGTGCTCTCCGTCATTCCAGCCATATTGGCATTGAGCGTTGTTGCCATCCTGGACGAATACCTTGCCACCTGGATGCTGAGCCTGCTCGACCTGCTCCAGGTCAATACCCGCCTCTTCCTGGCGGAGGCTTCCGCCCGCTGGCCAGAACTGGTGGGGATGCTGGTCGGGATGGCGCTCATCCTTGCCTTGTTGTGGCTGGCCCGAAACCAGCTCAACGGCGAGACCGTCGACAACCGCTAACCGACCACGGCCAGACCCGCGCAAGACAAAAGCAGGGCACTCCGGAGTGCCCTGCTTGTTTTTTTATCTGCTATTCCTGCCTAGGCCGAGATGATCCCCTTCCGGATGGCGTATTTCACGAGCTCGGTCCGGGAGTGCAGGTTGAGCTTGCGCATGATGTTCTCCCGGTGGCGGGCAACGGTTTTCGGGCTGATGTGGAGTGTCTCACCGATCTCCGGGTTGCTGGCTCCATCCGCCAGGTGCGCCAGCACCTCCTGCTCACGTTCGGTCAGGCCGTTCAGCGTTCGGCTTGCGCGCAGGTCATCATCCTGGCTGAGGTAGTCCTTGACCAGAAGCTTGGCCAGCGAGGGATACAGGTAGACTTCCCCCGCTGCCGCCAGGCGGATGGCCGTGAGCAGTTCCTCGGAGGCGGCCCGCTTGGGTACGTAGCCGCTCGCCCCGGCCTCGAGCATCCTGAAAAAGTACTCCTCATCCTCGTGGATGGTTAACGCCACGACCGCGATCTCCGGGTGCGCTTCCTTTATCCGCCGGGTGGCGCTGATCCCTGATTCATCCGGCAGGCCGATATCCATCACCACCACATCGGGCTTGTCCTCCGCTACCCGCCGCAGCGCCTCCTGCGTCGTCCCGGCTTCCGCGATAATCTCGACATCCTCCTCATCATCGAGCAGCATGCGCAGCCCCGACCGCACCACTTCGTGGTCATCCACCAACAGCAAGCGAATCTTCATCCTCAACCACCCTTTCCGGTTGATAGGGGATCTCAACCTCGACCGTTGTGCCTTCCTGCGGCGTCGATACAAGGCGAAAGGTTCCACCGAGCAGGCTCGCGCGTTCCTGCATGCCGATCAACCCCCAGGTTCGTTCCTGGGATTGGATTCGATCGATCTCGAAACCACAGCCGTCATCGACCACGCGCATGAGAACCCGCTCATCAAGATAGGTGAGGGACAGGCAGACCGCATCCGCATCGGCATGCTTAACGACGTTCGTCAGCGATTCCTGGGCGATGCGGAACAGGGTCGTCTTAACCGCCGATGGTATCTTGACGGGTTCTCCCTCGAAGCTCACATTGACCACCAGCCCCGTTCGTTCACGAATTTCGGCTGCATACCAGCGCAGTGCGGCCGGCAATCCCAGGTCGTCCAGGTGCGAAGGCCTCAAATCGGAAATAATGCGTTGGAGCTCATTAAGCGAATGGGTAACCAGCTCCTCCAGGTGCCGCAGGTTGGAGCGCCCGCGCGCTTCAGTGGGTTTCAGCGCCCCTTCGAGCCCACGCAAGCCCATCCCCAGGGCCGTCAGGGATTGTCCGGTTTCATCATGCAGTTCGAGGGCGATGCGCTGGCGCTCGGCCTCCTGCGCGGCGACGATGTGCTTGAACAGTTCGCCGCGCAGCGCCTCCCGGCGCTGTGCTTCCTCCAGCTTGGAAGCTTGAAGCTCCTCCAGCCTGCGCTGCACCTGCAGTTCAAACGCTCGCAGCAGCCGCAGGATGAAGATGGCTGCGATCACGGCTGTCCCTGCCCGCAGCAGCTGCACGGGGAAACCGAACCATTCCAGGAACAAATCCTGGTTGATCACGGTCGACGGCGGCAGGCCCGTCTTGCGCACGAACAGCTGCCCGATGACGCCGTACACGGCAAAGGCGATCGCGGCCCAGATACACGAGCGCCCGAAGTAATGCAGTTCCTCCCGCTGGAAACGGCGGCACTGCACGACCAGACCCCACGCAGCCAGGAGCGAGGACGGGATGGCCAGGGTGTAACGCGCCCAGACATCACCCACGTACAGGGACTGCTCCAGGCTTAGCCGTCGGGAGATGAGGAGCAGGCCTGCTCCCCAGAACAACACCATCCCAAGCGGGATAAGGATGTCAAGCCGCCGGCGATCCTCGTCACCGCTCGCCATCGCCAGGCCGAAGGCGGCCAGGGGGGGAAAGGAGAGCGCCAGCATGACCACGCGGCCAGTGAGGAATGCGATCGAAGTATCCTGGAGGCCAGGCAGCAGCCCGAGGATCTCGAACATCTCGACCCACTCGTGCAGGCCGTGGACTAGACCGAACACCCCCAGGAAACGCAGTGCACGGCTCAGCCGCCTATCCGTTGCCCGCCCGGCTTCAAGCGCCGTCGCCAGCCCCATGCTGAAGAAGGCCAGGCCGTACACAAAGAAAATGAGCGCAATTTGGAAGCTGTCCATGCGCGGCTCCAATCCACACTCAGTGTAGCACCCGGGCTGGTTGATCGGAATGGAAGGATATCCGCTTGCAGGCGGATAGAATACCGGACCTTGAACCTGGGTTTAAAAAGGATTTGCGGGGGTATGCCTACTTGCGCAGCTCGGCGCCGCAGCGGCGGCAGTAGACGTCGCTCGCCCCGGCCTGTGTGCCGCAGACATGGCAGAAGACCGGGGAGACGTCCTCCCGGGAAGGCGCTTGCGCGCTGGAGGCTTTCGCCGATCGGCCGCGCACCCGTTTCCGAGGCGCTCGCTCCTCACGCCGGGTGCGCATGAACAAGAGCACACCCGTCAGGACCAGGACGCTTCCGAAGATACCAAGGATCCAGGGAAGCAGCTCAGCCGAAAGGATCGGGGTGCTGCCGGTGGTCGTGTCCGGCCGGTCGATGGATGGCGGCGGGGAATCGACCGTGAGCGTATCGCCCGCCTTGCTGTACTCGAAGGAGATGAGCGCGCTTTCCTGCACGGTGCGCGGACCCAGGCTGGCGCTGGTATACGTGAGACCATCCTGCTCCACGGTCACCGCCCCCGGCGGGACGACGAGCATGTTCGTTGCCCCGGCCGGATGCTGGATACCATACGTGAGCTGCCCCAGGTCGACCCCGCCCGGCCAGTAGAACGAGAAACTGCGCAATTGACCATCGAAGGTGAGCGGTGTGTAGTATTCGACCTGGAAGACCCGCGATTCGCTTTCGACGACAACCCAGGCCCAGTCTCCGAGGATCTCACGCTCATAGGGTGCAACCAGGAGCTGGCTGCCCTGTCCGACCTGGGCAACCGCAAACGGTTCGCCAGCGCTGGGCGGGATGGGCAGGGCAATCCTTGCCGGTAGGGGAACATCAGCCGGCAGCGTACCTTCGAGGATGACCAGGGCCTCGCGGCGGTCGTACTCCGGCCAGATGCCCACATCAAGCCGCTCGAGGGTCGGGTTCCCGGTATAGGGAACGGCGGGGAGGATTTCCGGGCGAGCTGGATGCTCGTAGCTCAGCTCGATCTCAACCGATTCATCGCTGGGAAATGCGCCTAAATCGGTCCGGGTGTGGGCGTACCCATCCTCCGCAGTGAATGCTTCGCCTGGTGGGACGACCTGCAGACGAAGAGCACCGAGGGGGTGCTTGACATCGTAGCTCAGCGCACCAACCGCGACCCCGCCCGGCCAGGTGAATGTGAACCGCGTCGTTTCTCCGCTCACTTCGAGCGGTGCATAGTATTCGAGCCACACGCCGCTGGCCTCGGTCTCCACCGTAATCATGGCGACGTCACCGACGACTTCACGCGTCCATGTGACACGGTCATCGAGCGTACCGTCGGGGTACCAGGCGGCAACCGCATGCGGCGTGCCCACGCTAGCCGGGATGGGCAGCTCGATGGTCGCAGGGAGTGCTGTGCCGGGGTCGAGCCGGGCACGGTAGATGACGAGCGCGCTCGGGCGGTCATACTCGGGCCAGATGGCAATCTCTAGGCTTTCGAGGCGGGCCTCGGCCTGCGCCTCGGCGGGTGCCAGAATCAGCGCCGCCAGGAGCACGACGAGCAGATTTCGGAAGGCGGCTTTCATCTCAGGATTTGCGGTAATAGAGGACGAGCGCCGCGATGACGACCAGCCCCAGCACAGCGAAGAGGATCAGGCTTATGGGTAAACTCAGCGGGCCTTCCGGCGTGGGCGCCGGTGTCGGGAGCTCCGCGAGCACGGGAAGCGAGAGGATGTAGGCCGCCACGTCCGCCACCGCCTGTTCGGAAAGCGGGCCGCCGCTTTGCAGGGACCAGGCCGGCATCACCGACCCATCGATCCCGTCCGAGATGACGCTCCTCAGATATGCCGGGGGGTCATTACCGGGCCAGGTCTTGGCCAGCGGCCAGCCAAAACCACCCTGCGCCTGCTCGCCATGGCAGGCAGCACAATTGGATTGGAAAATGACCGCGCCCTGTGAAGGGTCGCCTTCAACGTTGGATAGGGTGGGGATGACAGGCGGCCTGATCGTCGGGGCAGGGGCGACCGGGGAGGTCCCGCTGAGGACCCCGGTCAGGTAGGTGCTGATATCTTCGATATCCGCGTCGGACAAGGGTCCCCCGTTCACCTCACCCCAGGCCGGCATGACGCTGCCTTCGACGCCTTCCCTGACGACCTGTTCGATCAAGGCCCCCGGGTCGATCCCTGGGAAGTTCTGCAGGTTTGCGCCGATCCGACCACGGCCGTCATCGCCGTGGCACATGGCGCAATAGGTCAGGTATAGTTCGGCGCCCCGCTCAGGGTCGCCACCCTCCTGCGCCAATCCGGCACTGGCCGCAAGCATCAGGCCCAGCAGCACCAGGATGATTGTCCATTTCCAGCGTACCTGCATCAAGCGCCTCCAGCTCCCGCACAAATCTCCGGGAGACCTGTGAGCGGTGGGCTAGAAACATGCCACCTCAATGCCGGCTGTTGGCAGACGGCAACCCACCCACCAGCGATGCTTCCGGGCATTTTACGATACCGATTCAGGGCAGCGTTTCCATGTACGCGATCAAGTCGGCCACTTGTTGGGTAGTGAGCCTTTGGCCGTAATCACGCGGCATGATGCCCTCTTGAAACCCGGGGACGATAAAAGTGTTCGGCGCGACGATCGATTCGAGCAGGTACTGCGCGGCGGTCGTCGCCTGCCCGGTGTAGTCCGCCTCCGAGATGCGCTGCCCGGCGCGGGTCCCCATGCCCGGCTGGCTGCCGGATGCGGCCCAAGCTGGACCCACCGCCGCCAGTTCGTGACAGGCTGAACAGCCTCCTTCCCCGCTCTGGGCAATCTGCGAACCTCGGTCTGGGTCCCCCTCAGGTAGATCGATCGTGATATCGGTCCCCACGCCTTCGACGGAAGGCGCCTGCGTCCCGCCGGCCTCGGCCAGCGCTCGATCTTCCCAGTTCAGGATAAAGGCCACCAGGTCTTCAACCTGGTCCTGGCGCAGGGGTCCACCATATTCCTGCCCCCAGGTCGGCATGCGCTGGGGATAGGAGGTGCCCTCGCTCGGGACCGGCCGCCCGACGGCGATCACGCCTTCGAGGTAGTCGCTCAAGGTGCCGTTGAAGCCGATCGCTTTCAATCGCTCGCCGTTGAACATGTCGGCCGCGTTCAACGCCGGCGCCACCCCGACGATGCCCTTGCCCTGCGGTCCGTGACATGTCAAGCAAAGGTCGCCAAACAAGGTCGCGCCCGCTTCAACCTGGCGTGCTTCATAGGCTTTTGTAAAGGATTCCATGCGAGATTGCTCGTTGTAGGCAACCCAGCCGAAGACACCGATCAGGATTACGGCGCTCAGCGAGCCCAGGGCAATATGCCACCTCATCTGCTACTCTCCCTGACCGTAGTTGCTGTCTTTATGCAGGTAGACCGTCGAGCTGAACTCCCCGCCCTCGCCGGTTTCGTCATACGTCCACAGGATGCGCAGGGTCAGTTTCTTCAAATCCGTCTGCCAATCTTCGATGACCATGATGCCTTCATAACCCGAGCGGCCTTCGCTCTCGATGGCTTCGACATGGTGCTCGAAATCCTCCAGGAGCGATTCAAGCGTCGGGGTCGGCGCCTTGGCGTAGTTCTTAGCCTCGTACGTGCCGATCTCAAGCGCCTCCCAATCGGCCAGGCGGATCGGACCGGGGTGGGTTTGCGGCACCAATTCGGCCACCGCTTCCTGCTCGGCCGAGGTCTGCACTGCATACCAGGGAGAACCCATGTAGGAAAGGATGGCGAAGACGAACACCAAGCCCATCGCACCCGTGAGGCCGATGCGCCGGTCGCCATAACGCCGGCTGGGCCCGACCTCCATATAGGGCAGGACGAGCAGGCCGCCGATGAGCACGCCCGGGACGATCAAGCCAAAGATGACCTTATCCCCCAGCTTGAGCATGCCCTGCAGCCAGAGGAAATACCAGGGCGCCGTGCTGTGCAGCGGGGTGACGAGCGGATTGGCGTGCGGCTCAAGCGGGGCGTGGATGAACAGGCTTGCCACGACCATGATCGCCGTCAGCGCCAGAACATAGTACAGCTCGCGGGTGGCGATGTGCGGGAAGAAATAAACCCGGGTATCCGTCGGGACACGCTTGGCGGTGTCCTCCCCGATTTCCTCCGCCTCCGGCGGTAGGCTGTGGCCATGCAGGATGACCTTGTAGTAGTGCACACCGAGGAAGACGATCCCGATCAGTGGCATGCCCACGACGTGCAGCAGGTACCAACGCAGCAGGCCGTTGGAGCCAAACTCCGGCGCGCCGCGGAAGAGCAAGTTCACCGTCTGCCCGACGATCTCGGGCGGGATCGCTTCCACCATCGAGACACCGATCGTCACCGCCCACAGGCTTAGCTGGTCCCAGGGCAGCAAGTAGCCCGAGAAGGAAAGCAGCCAGGTCACGAGCAGCAGGATCATGCCGGTCGCCCAGGTGAACTGGCGCGGCCGTTTGTAGGATCCGGTCAGGAAAGTGCGCAGCGCGTGCAGCATCACGATCGCCACCATCAGCTCGGCCCCCAGGCGGTGGATGTCACGCAGCAGGCGGCCGAAGGGCACGTTGCTGAGGATGGTGAGCATGTTCGAGTAGGCGAGCTCGGGCGCGGGGGTGTAATAGACCATCAAGAGCACCCCGGTCACAATCTCGATGGCGAAGAAAAAGGTCGAGAGCCAGCCGAGCCGGAAGGTCGGGTACACGCCGTCGACAAGGCTGTGGTAATAGGTCGGCTTCATATGGAGCCAGAAGCCTTCAGAGTGCGGCTTAAGCCGTGGATTGGGACGACCGGGTGGGTCATCACGCAGCAGCGAACGAATCTCACGGATGCCGAGGCCGGCCGTGATCCGGGTAACCACGTCCTCGGTTTTATCCGCGAGGGCTGGTTTCAGGCCTTTTTGCTTGATTTCATCCAGGATTGGAAGATGAAGGCGAAATAGTGGCATGCTGCTTCTCCGCGGGTTAGAGCCCGCCGCCCGGCGCCGAGTTCGGCGCACCATTCACGCGGCGTCCGGTATCGATGCGCAGGCTGACCGCTTCTGAGGGGATCTCCACCGGACTGCCTTCCTGGCTTCCCATGGTGGGCTCGGTCCGGCCCAATACGTTGCCGCTGCCATCGAGCACTTCGATCGGGAAAACATCCAGGTTGCGGCGGGCCGGCCCATCGACCCGGGTCCCCATCTTCAGGAATTTCGATCCATGGCAGGGGCATTCGAAGCGATCATTCGTATCAACCCATTTGTACAGGCATCCCAGGTGGGTGCAGACCTTGTAGATGGCGCGCACGCCAGGCTGAAGGGGGTAAACCACCGGGCGGCGTGGATCCTCGACTGTCGACTCCCCGATGTAGGTCAGCCAGAAGCGGCCCTGCGGGAACTCCTTGGGTGCCGAATCGGGCGCCGGCAGGTCGCTGACAGGGATCGTAAACACCCCACCGAACTCTCCTGGCCGGAAACGAGGATATAAGAACCAGACCGCTGCGCCACCCGAACCAGCCATGAAGACCGCCATCGACATGGCCCACATGTAATTGAGGAATTCCCGGCGGCTTAGCGGCAGTCGATCGGTGACATCCGGTTCAACCGGTGCCTGAGCAACCGCCTCGGTCATCGATACACTCCTTCAGTCTTGCAGGATTGGTCAGGGCGTAAGCGCAGGGGATGCAGCTTGGCCCCGTAGCACCGCGCTATTTGTAACATAGGTAATTAATGCTGTCAAATTTGGCTAATTTTTGTCGGAGATGGTCCTGCGCCGGTCACCTGGTCGGTATAATAGGAGCCTATGACCGATCCCACGCTGCCCCCACCAATCCTGGTTCAAACGCCGGAAGACCTGGCGCAGATGGTGCGCCGCTTCCAGCGCCAACCCCGCCTGGCGATCGACACCGAGTCGAACAGCCTGTTTGCGTACCAGGAACGGGTGTGCTTGATCCAGTTCTCGATACCTGGGGCGGATTACCTGGTTGATCCCCTATCGCTCGACGACTTGAGCGCGCTCGACCCGCTCCTGCGGGACGGCTCGATCGAGAAGGTCCTGCACGGGGCCGAGTACGATGTGCTCTGCCTTGCGCGAGATTTTAATTTCCGGCTGCACAACTTGTTCGATACGCGCGCCGGCAGCCGCATGCTTGGCTGGACCAAATCCGGCCTGGGCGATCTGGTCGAGCTGGCGTTCGATGTTAAAGTTGACAAACGTTTCCAGCGCGCAAACTGGGGCAAGCGCCCACTCGACCGGGAGATGCTGGATTACGCCCGGCTTGACACGCACTTCCTGCTGCCCTTGAGGGACAGGCTGGCGAGAGAACTGCGGGAGCAGGGACTCTGGGAGGAATGCCGCGAGTTTTGCGAGCATATGAGCAAACCGCCCGCATGGGAGAATGGCTTCGACCCGCTGGGTTTCTGGCGCATTTCGAAAGCCCGCGACTTGTCCCGGCGTCAGCTGGCCATCCTGCGTGAGCTCTATCTCTTGCGGGACCAGGAAGCACGCCGGCTCGACCGTCCTCCTTTTAAAGTGATGGGGGACCACGTCCTGATGGCCATCGCCAGGGCTGAACCCGGGGACGGAGCTGCTTTAAACGAGGTACAGGGTGCTCCCAGGAAACTCGCCCAGAGATATGGTGCGAAAATCCTGAAGGCAGTTGCGCGCGGGGTAAAGGCTCCGCCGCCGCGCAGACCGCGCAGCCGCGGCATGGATGAGGTCGCCCAGCTTCGCTTCGAAGCGCTGCGCGATTGGCGCAAGAAGATTGCCCGCAAGCGCAAGCTCGAATTGGATTTAATCCTGCCGCGCGACCTGATGCTCAGCCTGGCCCAGGAACCACCCCGGGATCTCAGCCAGTTGGAAAGGCGCATGGACCCGCTGGAATGGCGCTTTCAGCATTACGGCCAGGATATCCTGAAGACTCTCTCCAATACCTGAATCGAGGCATCGATGCAAATTACTTTCCACGGCGCTGCGCAAACCGTCACGGGGTCCAGGCACCTCATTGGGCTGAACGGGAAACGGCTGCTCCTCGACTGCGGGCTCTACCAGGGGCGCCGGAAAGACACCTATGATCGAAACCAGAACTTCCCCTTCGATGTGACCACGCTCGACGCCGTCATCCTCTCGCACGCACATATCGACCACTCCGGCAACCTGCCAAACCTGGTCAAGCAAGGGTACACCGGGCCGATCTTCGCCACGAACGCCACCGCCCACCTGACCGACATCATGACCCGCGATTCCGGGCACATCCAGGAATCGGATGCTGAATTTATCAACAAGCGCCGGGCGAAGAAGGGCGAACCCCCGATCGAACCCCTGTATACCGCAGAAGACGCGGCGCAGGCCGCCCGCCAGCTTGTGCACCGCCAATATGACACGGCCTGGGAGCCCTTGCCGGGGGTTCAGGCCCGGCTGGTCGAAGCGGGGCACATCCTTGGATCGGCTGCGGTGGTGCTCGAACTCGAAGAAAACGGGCGCAAGGTGCGTTTGATGTTCTCCGGCGACATCGGCCGCCTGGAGATGCCGATCGTCCGCGATCCGGTCATGCCGCACGAGATCGATTACCTGATCCTCGAGAGCACCTATGGCGACCGTTCACACGACGACCCCCCGAAAGCCTACGAGGCCCTGCAGGAGGTCGTATCACGCACCGTCAACCGCGGCGGAAAGGTCATCATCCCCGCCTTCGCCGTGGGGCGCACCCAGGCGCTGGTGTACTACCTGCATCAGATGATGGACCGGCATGAGATCCCCCAGATCCCGGTCTTCGTCGACAGCCCGCTGGCCGTCAACGTGACCGACATCTTCCGCGAGCACCCCGAGTGTTTCGATAAGGAAGCGACGCGCTTCATGCACGCGGATCCCCACGGCGCCGCGCTCGGCTTCGACCTCCTCACGTACACGCGCTCGGTCGAAGACAGCAAGGCGATTAACGAGATCGAGACGCCGGTGATCATCATCTCGGCCTCCGGCATGGCCGAGGTCGGGCGCATCCTTCACCACCTGCGCAACAACATCCACGACCCGCGCAACACGATCCTGATCACGTCCTGGATGGCCCCTTACACCCTCGGCCGGCGGCTGCTGGAGGGCGAAAAGACCGTGCGCATCTTCGGGGAAGAACACAAGGTGAAGGCCGAGGTGGCGAACATCAACGGGCTATCTGCCCATGCCGACCAACCCTTCCTGCTTGAATATGCGCTGGCCTCGGCCGGGACGCTGCGCGGCGTATTCCTGGTGCACGGCGAAAAGAAACCGGCGCTGACGCTGAAGGATAAACTCGAGCAGAGCGGGATCGAGAACGTGCATTACCCGGAGATGGGTGAGCGCGTGGAACTCTAAAATACATGCGGTTATAATGGGCCTGCCCCGGAGAGGTGCCGGAGTGGTTGAACGGGGCGGTCTCGAAAACCGTTGTAGTCCTTTGGGCTACCGTGGGTTCGAATCCCACCCTCTCCGCCTGTTTTTCGCATTCAATCACCCTGCTGACGCAGGGTGATTTGCTGCCAGCGCTCGGAATTGAACTTCGCAACTTTCGTGATACCCCCAAGTCCGTGTAGGGGCGCATCGTGATGCGCCCCTACGACATCTGCCGAGCTACCTTCTCGGGCCGACCGGTTACCAACATAGGGGCAAGGTCAATCGCTGCCTCCGCCCTCGGATTATCTGAATCGAATCGCATAGGGTGTCGGGGCTTGAATTAATCCGCTTTACCTGCGTAGGGGCGGGGTAACCCCGCCCCTACATATCCATGCGGGGCGTAGGGATACATCCTGTCGCCAAATCACCGTAGGGGCGACCGGCTGGTCCCCCCACCAACCTCGCTCTTGCTGTGCAGGGGCGGGATCCCCGCTTCCATCCGCTTTATCCCTGAAAGCAAAGGGAGACATTCCTTGTAGGGGCGCATCGCGATGCGCCCCTACACTGTCTTCCCAGCGTTAATCTATGTTCGCCCGGTTACCACAACGTAGGGGCACGGCGGCGCCGTGCCCTCACGCGAAAGGACTTACGTTGCAATTCTTCCTTATAAATCTGTCTCTCGTTGTTCTGGATGGAGCGTCGCTGGCAGCCCTACTTGGATGCATAAGTGGCTGGTTCATTCGTTCACGGATACCTATTTGTCTACCTGTCTGTTCGGATATCGTCTAAAATAAAAATATCTCTGGGTGAGAACTGTGGTCACTTGAAAATGGCGGGTAGATCGCTTTGGGTTCCACAAATTTTCCAATCAAGCTAACGAGCTGCATTGGGCGTGAGCAGGAAATCGATGATGTTATTCGTCTACTTGCCAGATCACGCCTGGTCACGCTCACGGGGACGGGTGGCAGCGGTAAAACCAGGCTGGCTTTTGAGATCGCGGCTGAGGTTAACGACGAGTACCCCGATGGAGTTTGGCTCGTCGAGCTAACCTCGCTGCATGATCCAGCACACATTCCACAGGTCGTGGCACTTGCACTTGGGCTCCATATAGCTCCGAACCAAACCGTAATTGACACCCTGCTTGGATTTGTGAAATCCAAACATCTGTTGATCGTCCTCGATAACTGTGAGCACTTGAGCCAGGCTTGCGCGGAGCTTTCCTTGCAGTTGCTCTCCTCTGCGGTTGACCTTCGCATCCTGGCAACCAGCCGCAGCCCACTCGCGATCGCTGGCGAGGCCGTTTATCCAATCTCTGGGCTCGATTGGCCTGGCAGCGAGAATCCTGATAGGACGGAAATCGTTGGTGAACAAAATCTACAACAGATGATGAGTTTCGGGGCGATTCGTCTGTTTGTTGAACGGGCGAGTGCCAGCGCACCCGGGTTCGAGCTAAACGGTGCAAGCGCCCCATTTGCTGTTGAAATCTGCCGCCGGCTGGATGGCCTGCCACTCGCGCTGGAATTGGCCAGCGCACACACCAACGTGCTCACCGTTCAAGAGATCGCAGAACGCCTTAGAGATTCTTTCAACCTCCTATCCACAGGGCAGCTCCAAGGGTCGAACCCGCGCCACCATGCGCTGCGGGCAACGATCGACTGGAGTCATCAGTTGCTTATGGAAAAGGAGCAGGCGTTACTGCGGCGGCTTGCGGTTTTCGAGGCCGGATTCTCGCTCAATGCCGCCGAAACGGTTTGTGCCGATGACGAGCTTCCCGCAGAAAATATCCTGGATGCAATTTCCTCCTTGGTCGGCAAATCTCTGGTCGTCGCAGAAACCCACGATCGGATCCAGGGACACTATCGGCTGCTTGAAACCATCCGAGTGTATGCGCTCGAGAAGCTGGCCAGGTCAGGCGAATCGGAGCGAATTCAGAACCGCCACCTTGATTACTTCCTTGCCCAAGCGGAAGAGGCCGAGCCGAACCTCAATAAGGAATACCAACAACTCTGGCTAAATCGGCTGGAAAGCGAGCATGGCAACCTGCGTGCCGCGTTGGCCTGGTCGTTGGAGAGCGGCCAGATCGAGGCTGGGCTGCGCATCGCCACGGCGATTATACGGTTTTGGGAGATACGGGGTTACGTGCGGGAAGGTATAGCATGGTTCGAGCGATTGCTGCCCCTTGCAGATGAGACTATACCTGTTTTCGTTCATGCCCATGCCCTGGCCAGGGCAAGTTTTCTCTCCATGTTCTTGGGGGATGCTCCTGCAACCCTGGCCCATGGAAGAAAAGCTGTCACCCTTGCTGAAGCAGCCGGCGATGATGGCCGGGAAGTCCTCAGCATTGCGCTGGCCAGCCTGGCCACCGGCACCCGGGTAGCAGGCGATTATAACGAGGCATTCAGCCTGGGAACGCGTACGATCCAACTCCTGCGTGAAGCATCCGGAGACCCTTTTTTATTGGGAATGGCACTGCTTGAACACGCCGGGGTCGCGCTTGAACTAGGCCATTTTGAGACTGCACTTGCCGAGCTTGAAGAAAGCCTGGCGATTGCCGAGCAAGCGGGTGATCCCTTTCGGATTGCGCACGTGCTCAACTCCATAGGAGACCAGGCGCGCCGCCAGGGACGCTTCACAGATGCCCGCACGTCTTATGAGAGAAGCGCATCCTTAATGCTCGAGGTTGGAGCCCAGCATGACCTGGCCTCTGTCCTGTGCAATCTTGGGCACACTTACGCGCACTTAGGTGACAGCGACCGGGCCATTGCCCTCTTCACCGAGAGCTTGCTCTCCCACCAGGTATCAAATAATGTGCCCGGGATGGCAGAATGCCTGATTGGCTTTGCGGGAATCGCAATCGTAAGGGACATGCCGGCAGAAGGCGTGCGCCTTCTGGGCGCAGCCATGGCCTTAGGCGGGCAGCGAACGGCAGCCGTATCGATGTGGCAGGCCTCCCGGTTTGAGTACGAGCGCGCTCTCGAACGAGTCCGAACCAGGCTCACTGAAATGGAACTCCAGTCAGAGCAGGAAAATGGCGCTGCCATGTCCCTGGAACAAGGAGTGGCATATGCTCTGAACCTGTCTTAACCCAGAGCGTTGGTCCTGAGCCTGCTCGCTCGGATGTGCCCGATGCGCTGACTCGTCGCGAGACAGAAATTGCGGGGCTCATCGGACGGGGGATGACGAATGGCGAGATCGCCGGAAATCTTGTGTTGAGCAAACGCACGGTCGAAACTCACGTCAGCAACATCTTGGGCAAATTAAGCCTGGGGAATCGCGGACAAATCATGTTGTGGGCCATCGAACACGGCCTGACGCTATCCAGTCGTTAATCCAAGATAACCCTTCCACGAAGTTTTGGAAGTGCATGCCCGTTTGTCCCTTGATATTTATCAGGACCATCCCCGGACCGCCCCGAACTCCTAAAGCCTCAAACGCCTGCATCAAAGATACGTGTGCATCTCCGTACGCGCACGGACGACTAATCGGACCTAAACCATCAGAATAGTAGAGTCTAAGGAAACGCCGTTGCTCAGGCGCTTCACTCCTGGGTACCGGAACGGGATCTCCGTTTCAGACATCTAATCTTCGAATCTTGCCAATATCGTTGCAAGGAACCGTATCAAGGAGTAATTCAGATGAGCCGATCACCTTCGACTACGACAGGCCGGATCACAATGGTTCTTTCCATTGTAGCGATCCTAGGCTTGGTGTTCATCACCTTGTTTTACACAATCTCAGCCGGGACCAGCGGTCCCTTTGGCACCTTAAACGACATCAGCGTTGCCCTTGGCGCTCTCTTAAGTGGGGTGCTAGCGGGGAGGCTTTACCTGATACACCGAACTTATGCTCCACGCCTGAGTCGTGTCGCGCTTGCCATTGCAATCGTGGGGGCAATCCTGGCTACTCTCGGCTCAAGTTTCGCCATCTTCGATATCACCGGGTGGTTCCTCGCGGGATTGATTACCACCTTCGGGTACAGCCTTTTAGGGGTCTGGTTGCTGATCGTCAGCTCCTCGGCTCGAGGCTGGCGTGCCTTTCCACATCGTCTTGCTTTGTTTGGCATCGTGGTCAGTAGCGTCATGATTATTGGAATACTGTCTGGTCCAGGTATTCTCGCCCGAATTGATGCTATGGATTCTGCTCCGTGGTTTGTTCTAACAGCCCTCTACGTAGGTGGTTTGGGTTGGAATGTTCTCTACACGTTCTGGTGTATTTTCCTCAGCCTTCGCTTGCTCTCCGGAAAATTAATCCTCCAGGCTTCAACCGAATTGAGTGAGGTGTGAGGCGAACCGCCTATACGTTTTAAAAATTGCGGATTTCAAAGGTCTATTAATGTAAGGGCTCGATAGAGATCGATAAATCATATTCATAAGGAGAAATCAACATGCACGCAAGCTTTAAACCCGTTTATGGCAACCTCTTCAAATCGGGATGGATCGCCCTGCTCATATCGGCATCTCTGATGACGCTGATGCATTTCGGCCTGGCTTTCGTCCTGGATGATTCCGTCCTGTTCATCGGGTACACCGTTTTCAACCTGTATGCCTTTATCGTGATCCTGGTCCCTTTCAGACGTGGAGAGAAGTGGGCCTGGATGGCAACCTGGCTCCTTCCGGTTGGATTAGCCCTGCCAGCCGCTCAGGACCCTGATATTGCCCTGTACTATTTTTCAGTAGCCGCAGTATGCGTACTGGGATTACTTCTGACAGGAAGGGTCTTCTTCCAGAATCCGGAAACCGAATCTCCGGCCACAGGGGATTCCTAACCCTTTCTCTATCACACATGCCAGGACGGTCGAAGAGAGGACGAACCATGGCACATGCCCTGCCCGATAGGTTTCTCCATAGGTTATTCGAAGAGGCATATAACCAAGGCGAGATGGCCATTGTTGATGAACTCTTTTCGCCCCCACATCTTACTTCTGGCAGCAAGCTCGATGGGTTGCTACAAAAAGCAGAGTGCATCAAATGGCAGATCGCCAACCTGCGCGCTGGCTTCCCGGATCTTCATTGTGTTATCGACGGCGAAATCCAGGACGCCAACAAGCTGGCTGCATTTTGGACAATGCATGGGACGCATCGAGGGTTGTTCATGGGAAATCCGCCATCAGGCAAGAAAATTATTACGCAAGGCAGCCTGTTCATTTCCCTTGAAGGTAGATCGAACATGGAATATTGGATGCTCATCGACCGATTGGGCATGCTCGAGCAGTTGGGGATCATCCCGCGCTAGCAGACTCTAACTAAAAAAGGAAAAACCAAATGGACCCAGCACGGCTACCCGGGATATTGCTCATTCTCGGAACAGCATTGACCTATCTAGGTTTTAGTTCTTTCCCGCCCCGGATCTATACCTTGAGGGTCATTCAGGAGAAACTGGATCTCTTGGCAGCCCGACCAGGGCTCTGGACCGCATCTCAAATACTTGTGATCCTGGGCGCCTTAGCTTCCATCGCAGGAGCTCTTTCCCTGCCGCCTGTTTTCAACGCTACGCCTGGGGCGCTCGCTGCCACAATTGCGGCAGGCGGATATGCCCTGGGTCATGTCTTCTGGATCTGGCATCTTGGGATGCGGATCTCAGCACCTCAGAAGTTCGCCAGGAATGAGCTGCCAGGGTGGTTGGGAATAGCCTATGCCGACTTGGTCTTGCTGGCGCTGGCCGCCTTCGGTGGAGCGTTCTGGCTGGAGAGAACCAACCAGCTACTTGGCGCCGGCATTTTCCTGGGAGCTCTTCTGGTCCTCGGGCTGTACTTGAAGATAAAAGACATGCCGCCTTTCATCTATTACGCAATGACACTAGCCATCGGTGTGACATTGCTGCTGAGGTGATAACGCAGCCTTACTCGTTCCACGCAAGCAGCTACATATCCTTGCGTTTGATGATACACGCTTCATCCCTGCATTCTGGTGATCAAAATGACAAACATAGAAGTCAGTAATTTACCAACGAAGGTTGAATCTGTTTTCGAACGTCACGCCTGGAAAGTACTGCTTGGTATCAGCCTGCTAATTGGATTGTTTGGCTTAGGCGATATGCTGGGTGGTGGCTCGGACCTTCAAAATGGCGAGAAGGTCTTCATGCACAGCATCACCGGTATGAGCTGGAGCGATCTTCAGGCAGACAGCCCAACGGTAGCCCGGTTTATCGACCTGAAGTACAGGACAGACGGCGCGTCTCTGGCGGCAATTGCTGTCTTGAGCATTGCTATCTGCGTGACGGGGTTTCGGCGAGGGGAGCGCTGGGCATGGATAGCCCAGTGGGCAATCCCAGTTTGGATGTCGTTGATCGTTGTATTCATCCTTGCCGCTCCTAAAACGCCAGGCTCAGGCACGCCCGTCCCCGTTGTTTCCGGTTCCATCCTGTCTTTGATTTATGTGCTGATCCTCGTCTTGTCCAGCCGGAAATTCTCACAAACCAAGCATGATTAACAAAGGAGAAGGAATATGTTCGATATCATCGGAATAACCATTCTCATTCTCACAGCCGCAGGTTTTGGGTTCATAACCAGGCGTGCCTTGAAATCGAAACGGTCTTTCGTGAAATGGGGCGGATCGCTGGTCGCTGGGTTGCTGACCGTGATCCCGGCGGCGCTCTTGGTGCTTGCGGTGATCGGATATTCAAAGCTGAACGCAAAGTACGAAAACCCGTCCACCGATCTTTCCGTGGCATCGAGTCCGTCGCAAGTAGCCCGCGGGGAGCAACTGGCCAATATGTGCGTCAGCTGCCATGCCGAGGTTGACCAGCTGCCTCTCGCAGGATCGAATTTCGCTGCGAAATTCGATTTTCCACCCATGGGAACGCTTTACGCCCCCAATCTTACACCTTCGGGAAACATCCAGGATTGGACCGATGGTGAGGTGATACGCGCCATCCGGGAAGGTGTGCACAAGAGCGGCAGATCGCTGCTGATCATGCCCTCCTACGCGTACCGGAACATGAGCGACGAAGACGTACAGTCCCTGGTCGCATATTTACGCTCCCAGCCTGCAACCGGAGCCCCGACCCCGAACACGCGCTTCAACGTACTTGGTGCGGTCTTCATGAATCTTACTGACTTCCGAACTGCACAGCTCCCCGCTGGAATGGTGAATGCACCCGAGCCAGGTACCGTGGAATATGGGGAATACATGGTGGATATCATCGGCTGCAGGGATTGTCATGGAGACCAGTTGCAGGGCATGCTCCCAAATCCCATCGGGCCAACTGCAGGGCCGAACCTCACCCAAATCGTGCCTTATTGGACGGAAGACCAATTTATGGGCTTCTTCAATACCGGCATAATCCCCGGCGGCGTTCAGGTGCCGATGATTACATTGGCCAGCGGTTACACGGAACCAAGAATGCCCTGGCCAATGGTTCGCGCTTCCACGACCGACGATGAATTGCGAGCCATGTATGCGTTTCTTTCCAGCCTTCCAACACTGGATAGCCCCATGAAGTAGGTTGCTTGGATCTGTCATATCGTGCGGAAACATATCGGTCATGCATGGTTGTTGGTTGACAGCCAAGCTAAGTCATAGGAGCGGGGAAGAGGGGTATTCGGCGCCAAATCTGTAGGGGCGCATCGCGATGCGCCCCTACGACATCTGCCGAGCTACCACCTCGGGCCGACCGGTTGCCAACGTAGGGGCACGAGATATCTCCTACGCGCTTGGACCAGTCGGCGTAGGGGCGGGGCTACCCCGCCCCTATATATCCAGGCGGAGCGTAGGGGTACAACGTGTCGCCGAATCACCGTAGGGGCGACCGGCTGGTCGCCCCTACCAACCTCGATATTGCTGTGCAGGGGGTCTTACCCAGTAGGGGCGCATCGCGATGCGCCCCTACACTGTCTTCCCAGCGTTACATTCTGTGTTCCCCGGTTAACAACGTAGGGGCACGGCGGCGCCGTGCCCCTACCCCGGTACAACGATGCAGCTCAATAGCCGTCGAGAATCGCTCAGGATCCTCCATCCAACGCTTCCAACCGTTCCAGATCGCGTTCGAGCACGTCAAATCCACCCTGCCAGAACGAGCGCGCGTACATGTCGATGCCGGCCCGGCTCAGGATCTCTTCCGGCGAGGCCGAGCCGCCCGCGCTGAGCAGTTCGATATAGCGCGGCTTGAACGAGTCCCCCTCCTCACGGTACTGCTGGTAGAGCGAGAGGACGAGCAGCTGCCCGAAGGCGTACGCATAAACGTAGAAGGGGGCAAAGTAGAAATGCGGGATCCCGACCCACTCAACTCGAAAATCATCGCTCAGCTCGAGCGAGTCCCCGAACTGCAGCTTGAGATTCTCCAGGTACACCCCGTGCAGCTCATCGACCTGCGCCCCCTGCGCGATCAGGTCATGCGCCTCCTTCTCGAACATGGCGAAAAAGGACTGGCGCATGATCGTGGCGTAGGCGTCGTCCATGCGTTTGAATAGCAGATCGCGCTTGACGGCCTCGTCCGTCTCGGTCGCCAGGATTTGATCGACCATCATCATCTCGCCGAAGGTGGAGGCCGTCTCCGCCAGAGGGCAGCGATGAATGCTGCGTAAGCGAGGTGTGTTCGGCGGCGAGCATCGAATGGATGGCATGCCCGAGCTCGTGCGCCATGGTCGCCACGTTGCGGGGTTGGCCGACATAGGTCTGCAGGACCCACGGGGTGAGGTCCGGGTTGACCGTCGAGCAGAATGCCCCGCCGCGTTTGCCGCTGCGCACCTCCGAATCGATGTGCTTCTCATCGAAAACGCGCTGCGCCAATTCGCCGAAGCGCGGCTCGAATTTCCGGAAACTTTCCAGGACCATCGCCACCGCCTCGCCGTACTCATACTTTTTTTCAGCCTGCGCCACGGGCGCGTAGAGATCGTAGCGCCGCAGCCGGTCGACCCCCAGCAAGCGGGCCTTCAGCTTGAAAAAGCGGTGGAAGAGAGATGCATTCTCCCGGCAGACATCGAGCAAAGTCTCGACCACTTCATCCGGGATGTGGTTGCCCAGGTTGCGCATCGAGATTGGCGAGCTGTACCCGCGCAGGTCCATCCCTTCGCTGCGCCAGTCGCGTGCGATGTACTGGTATATCTGGCCCAGGATGGGGGCGTCCTTCTCGAATACCTTGAAGAGCGATTGATAAGCGGCCGCCCGTAACCCTGGATCCGGGTTGTAGCGGTAGGACTGGAGTTCTTCCTGGTTGAGCTCCAGCTTCTCGCCATTAACTTCAATCTCGAAGACATAGCGGTTGGTGATGGTCGTGTACAGGCTCACCAGGGCGTTCGGCCCGTTGACGTCCTTCAGGTTGATGATTTTTTCCTCGGGCTCGGATAGCGTGTACGGTTTCTGCAAACGCAGGGCTTCCAGCCAGTAGCGGTAATCGCCGGCGAAGGTCAGCAAACGCCCGGCCGGCTGATCTTCCAGGCCCTTCCACCACAACTTGAAGAACATCGTGCGGTTGTCCGCCTCAGCCCCAAGCTGCATGATCTTCGCCCGAAAAGCTTGCGCGGCCTGGTCCTGCGTATCGCCCGAAAACCGCAAGCTGGCATACCCCGCCAGCCGGTTCAATGCGCGGTCGATCCCTTCATACGCTTGCAGGATCTCGTAAAACTCCTCCCCGTCCAGGTCGGTGACGAGCGATTCGCGATGAGCCTGGAAAGCCTCCACTGCCGATTCCAGCTCACCGAGAGCGCCCGTTACTTGAGGAGATTCGATCGCCGGGAAAAGATCGTCCAGGCTCCACTTTTCCATTTTGTAGACATCTGCATCCGTCATCCTGCTCTTCTCCAGTGTGGGTGACAATTCGTTGATAAGCGGTTAGATGTTAAAGCGGACGTGCACAATATCCCCATCCGCGACCTTGCCTTCCCGGCCTTCGACGCGCAGTTTCCCTTGCTTGCGGGCTTCTACCAACCCGCCCAGTTTTACCAGGACATCCCAGGGGATGACCTCGGCCCGGATGAAACCGCGTGCAAGATCGGTGTGGATCACACCGGCCGCATCGAGGCAGCTCGAACCCGCCGGCAGCGTCCATGCCCGCACCTCATCCTCGCCCACGGTAAAAAATGAAATCAAGCCCAGGTGTTCGTAACTAGCCCGGATGACCCTGTCCCTGCCCGGCTGCTCGAGGCCGTATTCCTGCATGAAGGCCGGCTCTTCCTCCGGCGAGAGCTGGGCGATCTCCATCTCCAACTCTCCCTGCAAGCCCATCATGGGCTGACCGTCAGCGGCCGGGCCCAAGTTCGGCATGGCCTGGCCTTCACCCAGGTTGACCAGGATCAGGGTGGGGATCAAGCTGACCAGTCCAAAGCCCTTGAATGCTGTCTGCTCGGCCAGGGAAAATTTGGCTTCCCGCAGCGGCCGATCGGCTTCGAGGGCCGCCATCGCCCGGCGGAACAAATCGATCTCGCGCTCAACCGTCCCCCGGTCCCGGCCGCCGCGCTCGCTCTCCTCTTCCAGACGTACGAGCCTGCGCTCGACCGTGAGCATGTCGTGCAGCAGGAACTCGGCGTTCAGCGCCGCCAGGTCGCGGGCCGGGTCGACCGATTCGAGTGGGTGAGGAACGGCGTCTGAGTCGAAGGCGCGCAGCACGAGCAGCAGGCCATCCATCTGGCTCAAGGTGTTCAGGAGCGGACCCGGAAGGCCTTGCTTCCCGGCACCGACCGCCAGGCCCCCGATGTCGGCGTAGGTCACCTTCGCATAGGTTGTCTTCTTGGGGTGGTAGATTTCGGCCAGGGGTTGAAGCCGCGGCTCGGGGACATCGACGGCCGCGTTGTGTATCTCGATCCGACCTGTACCTTCCAGCCCACCGGTCGGCAAATGACTCCGGGTGAGCGCATTGAACAAGGTCGTCTTTCCGCTGGCTTCAAAGCCGAGTAATCCCAATCGCATAAGCAGTGCTGCTGCGTGCCGGTTGGGCACGCCCTGATTTCTTGACCGTATCTATCGCTTTGACTATACTTGCCGAGCGCCGGAGTGGCGGAACTGGCAGACGCGCGCGACTCAAAATCGCGTTCCTTCGGGAGTGTGGGTTCGACTCCCACCTTCGGCACCAGCGATTATAGCATAGCGACCCCGGCCCACCCGCCCATTGCCGGGGTTTTTTCATTGTTGCCCGGAGACTCCCTCTGTGGCACAATGCCGGCGGTCAACCCTGGAATACCTTATGAGATTACCCACGCGCATCTTCAGCGGAATCCTGCTCGGCTTGCTGCTCGGTTTGCTCTTCGGCTGGGTCATCCAACCCGTGGAGTACGTCGACACCACGCCGGACGCATTGCGCGCCGATTACCGCGCGGACTACATCCTCATGGTTGCCGAGGCCTATGCCTCCGACAGCGACCTCGACCTGGCCCGGATCCGGCTGGCCGCGCTTGGCCCGCGGCCCCCGGTCAGCATGGCCGTTGAAGCGATTGACTTCGGGCTCGAACACGCCTACACGCAGCTTGAACTCGACACCCTCAACCGGCTGGTGGTCGATCTGCGCGCCATCCCGCCGGCAGCCGAGATCGATTCGCCATGAAACCGACCCGCCTGCTCCCCCTGCTGATCGGCCTTGGCCTCGGGTTTGCTGCCGGGCTGTTCTACAGCTGGACGATCAACCCGGTCGAGTATGTTGATGCTGCGCCCGCCTCGCTGCGCCCGGCTTACAAGGAGGAGTACCTGGCGTTGATCGCCGCCTCCTACGATTTCAACTCCGACTTGCAGCGGACCCGGGCCAGGCTGGCCGACCTGAACCTGGCCGACCCGGCGAGCGCCCTCAGCCGGCTGGCTCAAAACCGGCTGGCCGCCGGCCGGCCCGAGGCCGAGGTCCTGGCTCTCGCACAGCTGGCTGCCGTCCTCGGAGAACGACCTGCGCCGCTGACGAGCCCTGGCGTGGAGCGGCCTGCGACGGCAACCCTCCCGCCTAGCCCAACCGTCACCGCCACGCCGACCAGGACACGCACGCCGGCGCCGTCCTCCACCCCCGGCGCTCCCTACGTCCTGGCGGGAGAGGAAGAAGTCTGCGATCCGGATCTTGGGGAAGCCCAGCTGCAAATTATCGTGCGCGATGCTGCCGGCACCGGCATCCCGGGGGTCGAAGTGCAGGTCATTTCAGACGCAGGGACGGATCGCTTCTACACGGGCCTGAAACCTGAACTCGGGCCAGGCTACGCCGATTTCACCATGCAGCCGGGCGTCACGTATGCCCTGCAATTGAGCGGCGCGCAAAGCCCGCTCTCCGGGTTGGTTGCACCAGGCTGCCCGGCGGACGAGGGCGGGACATACCCCGGGTCGTGGCTGCTCACATTTGAACAACCCGCACTTGCCTTAAATAAATAGACCGCCCGGCGGATTTCCGGGCGGCTCGAGACCCCCTGCCCTCGCGCGCTACGCTTGCTCCTCGCCCTCTTCGATCTCGTCCTCGGCCGCCTCCTGCGGGTCAGGCCCCAACCCTAGATCGAGCTCCTCCTCCATCGTGATTTTTCCACGCAGGAACGCGCCTTCGTGGGTTGAAAAGGAGGTCGTGACGACATCTCCCCACACGCGCCCGGTGCTGGTAATCTCAACCCGCTGTGCGGTGACGTCACCCTTGAGCGATCCCGAAACGATCAGGGTCGAAGCGCGCAGCTGCTTGCAGGTTACACGGCCACCTTCCCCGATCACGACGATCCCCCGCAGGCCGATCTCCCCATCAAAGGCGCCGTCGATGCGCACGCCCCCGCTGCCGGTAAGTTCGCCCTGGATCGTGAGGCCAGGACCCAGGACCGAATCCACCCGTTCGGGTTGTGCCTCCGCTTGCAACTTACGGTCATCGGGTCTGCGAAACATCGGGCTCCTCCGTCATCGCGTCGAGCATATCATTCGCGTTCATCGCTGTCCATGGCGGGCCGGCCAGGGCCGATTTCGTGCATGCTCGGCAGCCCGCCTGCCGAAGCCGCCTGCCTCACCGCTTGCAGGATGGCTTCCTGGACTGCGTCTGCGGCATAGGCGCCAACCGTGTTGATGTCAACCGAAGCGTTCCCGGTCGATAGGGCGAAAAGTGTGTCCCCGTCGAGCATGGTGTGCGCCGGGCGGATCGTCCTGGCCAGGCCATCCTGCGCCATCTGGGCCACGAAATTTGCCCCGTCCTTCGTCAGGCGGGCGTTGGTCGCCACGACCCCGATCACGGTATTGCTGCGTGCAGCTATTCTCAACGCCAACTTCCCGGGCTGCTTGAGCATCATCGCCTGCGTATCGGCGAAGGGGCCGTCCCCTCCCAGCGCCACGCCCCCCACCCGGATGGCACGCGTACCAGCCAGGATTTCTCCGCTGGCCGGATCGACGACATCCCCCAGGGCATTCACAGCCACGATCGCTCCCACCCGTACCCCGCGCCCGATCTCGATGCAGGACGTGCCAATCCCTGACTTCATCGCGCCGGCCGGCCCGAGGATCTTGCCCACGCTGGCCCCCATCCCGGCCCCGGCATTCCCCTGCCGCGGATGGCTGTCGGTGGCGTTCACGCAGGCCGCATACCCCATGGCCGCATCAGGACGCACATCCGCAGAGCCCAGACCCAGGTCGAACAATACCGCGGCCGGGACGATGGGCACCTTCGCCACCTGGACATCGAAACCGATCCCACGCTCTTCAAGATAGCGCACCACACCCCCGGCAGCGTCGAGACCGAAGGCCGAGCCCCCGGTCAGGAGCACTGCATGCACCTTCTCCACCCGGTGCAGCGGCCGCAGCAGGTCGGTCTCGCGCGTGCCCGGCGACCCGCCGCGCTGGTCGACTCCGCCAACGGCACCCCGCTGACAGAGGACGACCGTGCAGCCGGTCAGGGCCTGCGGGTCATCTGCATGCCCAACCTCGATCCCGGGCACGGCTGTGATGGCGTTCTTGTGTTTTTTTCCCACGCTCCTGCCTCGTCCCACTCAACCCAGCTTGTAGCCGAACTTGCGCAGCATCGCCTTGCGCTCGGCAATTTCCGCCTCACCTTCGATCCCCTTGGGCGAAACGCCATCGATCACCCCCAACACCGCCCGTCCTCCCTCGCCAGCTGCCAGGATGACCTCCACCTGGTTCGCTGTCGCGCAGTAGATACGGCACACCTCGGGAACCGACTTGACGGCGTTGAGCACATTGATCGGAAAGGCATTCTTGAGAAAGATGAGGAAGCTGTGTCCGGCTGCGATCTTCAGCGCATTCCTCGATGCCAGGTCGATCATCTCCGCTGAGGTTCCGCTCGTGCGGACGAGCGCCGGCCCGGAGGCTTCGCAAAACGCCACCCCGAACTCGATCCCGGGGACGGCACCCGCCAGCGCTTCGTGCAGGTCTTCCACGGTCTTGATGAAATGTGACTGGCCAAAGATCAGGTTTGCCGAGTCAGGATTTTCGATCGAGACGCTGAGCAATTCCATGACAGCCTCCGGGGATACAAGCAGGGCGTGGGTGCGGTCCTCAATGGTAGCACAGTCAGGTTCGGCCGCGGGAAGATCCTGCCCCCTGATCCCGGGGGTTGGACATGATACAATCCGGCGCTGCGACCCACCCAGGAGCCCTGTTAGATGCGTGAACTCCCGCTTTTCCCGCTGAACACCGTGCTCTATCCAGGCATGTCCATCCGGCTGAATGTCTTCGAAGACCGATATAAACAGATGCTGCAGGACGCCCTGCGCGGCGAGCGCAAATTCGGGGTGGTGTTGATCAAACATGGCGTGGAGGCACACGGTCCGACCCCGGAACCGCACCAGGTCGGGTGCCAGGCTGCGATCCGCAAAGTTCAGCCTTTGAGCGATGGGAGGATCAACCTGCTGGCGGTGGGAGGAATGCGATTCCGCATCAGCGCCGTCACCCAGGACGAACCCTTCCTGAAGGCTGAGGTTGAGGCCTTACCTCTTCTTGACGACATGTCCCAGGCGTCCAAACCCGTCCATTCCGGGATAGAGAGCAAACTTCTCGCCTACGCACAGAAGCTTGACCTCTTGCGGGAGGGCACCTTCAAGATGCCCGTGTTGGACGAGGATCCTGAGAGGCTTGCGTACGAAGTGTGCGCGCTGCTCCAGCTCCCGCTGGAGGAGAAGCAATCCCTGCTGGAAATCCACGAGCTTCAACAGCTGCTCAATACGCTTGACACGACCCTGGCGCGCGAGATCGCGCTCTTCGAAGCGCTGCTGCGGCGCGGACCCCTGGAGATGTCTGGCGCTTTTGGCCTGAACTAGCAGCGCGATTGGGTTTCACGCCTCGAGGGCTTTCAAAAAACGGTCCTGATCGGCCGGCTTGAGCTTCTTCGCCGCCAGCTTCAGCGTGGCCCTGGCCGGGAAATCCGGCTGCTCGGCCCCCTTCTGCATCAAGTAATCGCAGCCCAGCGCGTAGGAACGCTTGATCAGCTCGCGCAGCGCCCAGTCGACGGCCTTCCGGATGTATTTCTCATCGTCATCCAGCAAGCGGTCACAGATCTTCAGCGTCCGTTCATCGAGCGAGCGCGCTGCCCCGCTTTCAAACTTGGCCCGGCGCAGCAAGACGGTGGAGACAATCGCCACCCGCCGGATCCAGAAGCTGGGATCCCCAGCCCAAACCTCGAGCTTAGCCATGTACGCCGGATCCTCCGCCAGGGCCTGCCCGGTGAGCGCCGCGCACAGCTGGTCACACGTCTCCCAATCCTGCACGTCGGGCAGGAAATCTTCCGCCATCGACCAGCGCTCGTGTGGAGTAAGCGCCTTCATGCCGGCCAGCAGGAACAACGCCATCAAACGGTGTTCCCGGGTCTCACGCTTCCAGCACCCCCGGGCCAGGTCAAGGGTCAAGGTCTTCTCTCCGCGATAGGCCTTGCCGAGCTGCGCGGCCAATGCCCGCAAGCCGGGAACCCGCACGCCGAGCACCTTGCCCGCGCCCGGTACAACCGTCTGCATGGATTCCCGGTACGCTTTGTCTACGGCGGTCGCGTTGAGTGCCGCGTCCACCTGCTTCAGGATCTGCTCGGGCTCCGTCCCGTCGGGGAGATGGAGCGCGAGCTGCTCATGATCCGTCATCTTCCAATCCTAACGTGATTTGCCCAGCTTCTGCCTGGCCGGCGCCGTGATCCGCGTCGATGCCCAGGAGCGAGGCAAACTGGCGCACGCTCTCCGGGCTGTGCCCGGCGAAGTGATTGTTAAAGAAACCAAATACATCCACACCGCTTGCGAGAAAACCGGCTACCTTCCCTGCCCAGGTCTTTAGCTCCTCGGAGCGGTCAATCTGGATGCGGTCGAATTGCTCGATGTCCTTCCGCCGGCCGAGCCAGCGGATGACTGTAAAGTCTGCCGTAATCCAATCCAGGCGCGGCATGTAATGCAGGTCCTGCAGCACGAGCGCCACGTTATGTTCGGAGAGCATCTCGCCAAAGTCCGGGGTCAGCCAGCCCCGGTTGCGCACTTCGACTGCATAGCGCGGTCCGGCGGGCAGCGCGGCGAGAAAACCATCCAACCGGTCCTTCAAATCAGGCGTGAAATCATAGGCAAACTGGAGCGTGAGCACGGAAAGCTTCTCCTCGAGCGCCTGCATCGTGCCAACAAACGCCTCGGCATCGCCCTGGGCCCGGTCGAGTTTTTTCTCGTGCGTGATGAGCTTGGGAAACTTGGCCGCAAAACGGAAATCCGGGGGCGTGCGCTGCCGCCAGCCGGCGACCGTCGTACCGCGCGGGGCGCCGTAGAACGTGGAGTCGATCTCGACAATCTTGAAGCGCTCCGCGTACGCCTCGAGAAAGGCTCGCTTCGGCGTGCCGGCCGGGTAGAAGGGCCCGACCCAATCGTCAAACGCGAAACCCTGTGTCCCGAGCAGGAGTTCACCCTGCGGCATCTCAACTGTCCTCTCAACGAGTCGCGCTGCCTCAAACCTGTTCGAACCAGGCTGCCACACGGTCCAGGACATGCTCAGCGACCATGGCCTTCGACATGAGCGGCAGCTCTTCGGCGCCGCTCGCATCGACCAATGTGACCTGGTTCGTGTCGACCTCGAAGCCCGCATCCCTGCGGCTGATGTCGTTGGCCACGATCAAGTCGACCCCCTTCGCATCCAGCTTGGCGCGGGCGTTTTCCAGCAGGTCATCACTCTCCGCGGCAAAACCCACGACCCGCGTCTGTTGGCCGGTTTGGGCGTGATCTGCCATCACCGCGGCCAGGATGTCCTCCGTCGCCTCGAGCTTGACCTGTGGAATGCCCTTGCTTCGTTTCAGTTTCGCCAGGCTGGGCTCGGCCGGCCGGTAATCGGCGACGGCCGCAGCCATCAGCAGCACGTCCGCCTCCGCGCACTGCCATGAGCACGGCCGTCTTCATCTCGGCCGCGCTGAGGACGGGCACAAAATCCACCCCGACCGGCGGCTCAAGCTGGCTTGGGCCCGAGATCAGCGTGACGGCGGCGCCCCGATCGATGGCGGCCTGCGCCAGCGCGTAGCCCTGCTTGCCCGATGAACGGTTGGCGATCACCCGCACAGGGTCGATCGCTTCCTGCGTCCCCCCGGCGGTGACGACGACCCGCCGGCCAGTCAGCTTCCCGCCCCGCCCCAGGACCTGGCGGATTTTCCCCGATCAAGCTCTCCGACTTCGACCAGCCGGCCCAGTCCGACCAGGCCGGAGGCCATGCGGCCTTCGGCCGGACCCGCGATTTCCACCCCGCGCTCGCGCAGGATTTGTACGTTGGCCTGCGTCGCAGGATGCTCATACATCCCGACATCCATCGCCGGTGCGACCAGGATCGGGCAGCGCGCGGCGAGCGCCGCAAGCGCCAGCAGCGAATCAGCCTGGCCCGTCGCAATTTTTGCGATGGTATTTGCAGTCGCCGGGGCGATGACGAACAGGCTCCGCCTTCTCGGCCAACCCAACATGCAGGACATGCGCTTCGTCTCCCCACAGGTCCTGCTCGCCGTACGCACGCCGGCCGGTGACCGATTGGAAGGTGAGCGGCGTGACGAACTGCCGGGCAGCCGGGCTGAGCACAACGTCGACTTCGGCTCCAGCCTGCGTCAAGCGCGAGGCCAGATCAACGGCCTTATAGGCGGCGATCGACCCGCTCACGCCGAGCAAAAGGGTCCGTCCATCGAAAAGCGGGATCGTCTCTGCGTTCTTCATTTTCGTCCCTCGTTCCACTTCACTTGCCGCTGATCATCCGGAAGGATGAATCGAGATGCAGGCCATCAGTCCCAACCCTTGCCCGATCGCCCGTCTTCAAGACCTCAAAATCCGCTGCGCCCACGGCCAGGATGGGCAAGCTTCGCCCGTAAAGCTCTTCAGCCACGATTGCCGCCAGCGCGAAGAACGAGTCCTCGCCCGTGGTCACGATCGCCGCCGGCGCCGTCCCATGCCGGATCGCCTCCAGCAGCACCGCAGTCGTCGTGCTCGAGCCGCGCGAGAAGGGCAGGGCCAGCACACGCCCGCATCCTTGCTCACCCGAGAGCGGGTGGCGGCGGTCGATGATCTCACCGGTGGCCGCATCGTATCCGCCCCAGAAGCTGAGCGGCTCCTGGCTGACGAGCAGCTTGCCGCTCGCCTCGCCCGGGACGAGGACGCGCGCCTGGATCACGCCTCCCACAGGGATCGCTCACGCATAATCGTCCCGGCTACGGCCGAGTTTACACAATCCTCAAGCGAACCGAACACGACCTGCGTGCCCAGCAGCCCCGGCGCATAGTAGGCGTACTTGGCCGAATTTGTCATCAGGAGCTTGATGTTCTCGGGCAGCATCGGGGTGGTCAGGATGCAGGTATCAACCGTCACCTGGCCGCCAAACGACCGCAGCGCGTCGAGGTGGCCAGCCCGCTCGGCCAGCATGCACATCGCCCTGCTGGAGGTCACCAGGAAATCGACCCGGGGGTGTTTCTGCCTTCCCGTCCAGCAGCGCGGCCAGCCTCTCGAACTCAGCCAGCGAAAAATGCGGGCTGCCCAGGACGACCATGTCCAGTTCTTCGCCCTCGGCCGTCGAGAGCTCCCCCAGCGCCTGGCGCAGCTCGGGCATCCCGATCTGGATCGAAAGCCCGGGTTCCTTGCCCTGCAGCGCAGCTTCTAAGGTTGGCGCTTCCGGCGTGATCCCGACCAGGTGGAACAGGCCGACGCTGCCCGAAGAAGCGGCGGCTGCACCCAGTGATTTGAGCTGGTCCTCGTCGGGTTCGACCTCCAGCCCGACGACGACCGGGTTCTGGTCACCTGAGACCTGGCCCAGGATGTGCCCCAGGACCGGGTAGAAGATGTCGCTGCGCTGGATGGCTTGCGGGACGTCGACCAACGTCACCAAGCACCTGTCCCGGCACGCCCTTCCGTCAGGTGCAGCCCCACCGCCGGCACCCGGCCGGTGATCGCGGCGCAGATGTCCATCAGGTCGGGGTAGCGTTCGCTGCGCGCGCCGATGACCGAGTTTGCAAAGGCGATCGCATTCGACTTGCCCCAGGCGATCTGCTGGCCAAAGTGGGGGCGGTGCTCGCTCTGGTACGGCGCGCAGGTCCAGGTCGGGATGCAGCCCATCGCCTGGTACGCCTGCATCTGGCGCAGGGATTGCTCCGCCCACTCCGGCGGCACGGCCCAGTTCTTCCAGCCGGCCTCATCGACGCCGCTCACGTTGAGCGTGCTCGGCACGCGCACCCTTGCCCCCAATTCGACCAGCCGTTCGGCGAAATCGAGCGTCGCCTGCCCCATGTAAAGCGAGCTGTCGATATGGGCGGCCTCGATATCGAGCAGCGTGGGCGCGCCCTGGATGGCCGCCATGCGCGTGATGATGCGCATGGCCAATTGAACGCCTGGACCATGTCCCCCATCCAGCATCCGGCGGTCCGCTTCGGTGAGACTCAAGGTCTCGGGGAGTTGGTCGTCCGTTACCATCTTCAACATTCTACAACGGTTGACGTGTTGCTGCCTGTGTGCACAACCTCGCCTGGGAACGCCCAAGGGCGTTTTCCTGTGGGCCATCCGGGTATACACTTGCCCGATCACGCTCGATGTGAGCCAAACGGAGGATACGATGTCATCGATGAGCACTGCTGCCCCGGGCGCTGTAGATGAACGCGAGCATAAACGCCAGATACGCGGCTGGGCGATGTATGACTGGGCGAACTCAGCCTTCAGCACCACGGTCGGGACGGTCTTCCTCGGTCCCTACCTCGCCTCGCTGGCCGCAGAAGCCGCCAAGGCCTACAGCGATAACATGGCCCGCCTGGCGGGGATCCCCATCGCGCCCGATTCGTTCCTGCCTTATTGTGTCTCCATCTCGGTTGGCCTGCAGGTGTTGTTCCTGCCCATCCTGGGCGCCATCGCCGATTACTCCCATCTGCGCAAGCAGATGATGCGCCTGTTCGCCACCATCGGAGCTGGAGCGACGATCGCGCTCTTCCTGGTAACGGGACCGCTGTGGTGGTTGGGCGGTTTGCTCTTCATCATCGCCAACCTGGCCTTCGGTGCGGCCATCGTCTTCTACAACGCCTACTTGCCCGACATCGCCGCCGAGGACGAGCGTGACAGCGTTTCATCCTACGGCTGGGCGATGGGTTACCTGGGCGGCGGCCTGCTGCTCGTCCTGAACCTCGCTTTCTACCTGACGAGCGATTCCCTGGGCGTACCTAGCGGTCTGGCCGTGCGCATCAACCTGGCTTCCGCCGGGATCTGGTGGCTGGGGTGGTCCTTCTTCACCTGGGCGCGCTTGCCCCTCACCCGCGCCCGGCGTCCGCTGCCGGAGGGCCAGACCTACCTCCGGGTGGGCTTCAAACAACTGCGTGGCACGCTGCGCGAGATGCGGCACTTCCCGGAGACGTTGAAGTTCCTGCTGGCTTACTTCCTCTACAACGACGGCATCCAGACCGTGATCGCCGTTTCGGCCACCTTCGCCGCGGCCCCTGTCCTGCGCGGCGGGTTGGAGGTCGATCAGGGTACGTTGACCCAGGTCATCCTCATGATCCAGTTCGTCGCCTTCGCCGGAGCGCTGCTGTGGGGCAGGTTGGCCGGCCGGCTGGGTGCCAAGAACTCGATCATGATCAGCCTGGTGATCTGGTCTGCCGTCGTCATCTACGCCTACTTCGGGCTGCAGGGAGAAACACGGGTGCTTCAATTCTGGATCCTGGGCGCGTTCATCGCGCTGGTGATGGGGGGCTCGCAGGCGATCAGCCGCAGCCTTTTTGCCCAGCTCATCCCGGATGGCAAGGAAGCCGAATACTACTCCTTCTACGAGGTGAGTGAACGCGGGACATCCTGGACCGGGCCGCTGCTCTTCGGCGTGATGAACCAGGCTTTTGGCAGCCTGCGCCCGGCCATCCTGTCGCTCATCTTCTTCTTCGTCATGGGATTGGTCCTGCTGCCCTTCGTCAACATCCCCAAGGGGATCGAAGCGGTCAAGAAATTCAACGCGGCCAGAGCCTGAACCCTCGGCGTTTCCGCCGAATCCAGAGCCGTGGTGAGACTGCCACGGCTCTTCGCGTTCACACCTAATGCTGAACGGCCCGCGCCCTGAACACGCCCAGCACACCCAGCAGGACGAGCACGGCGCCAACCAGCGTCATCAGGGTGAGTTTCTCGTCGAGCAGCCATGCGCCGAGAAACACGGCAATCACCGGATTGACGTAGGCGTAGGTCATCGCCAGGCTGCTGGGGAGCTGCTGCAGCACCTGGACATAGGCTGTGAAGGCGATAACCGAGCCGAAGATGATCAAGTACAGCCAGGCCAGGGCCGCCTGCAAAGTCGGCTGCGGCCAGCTCTCGCCCGCCACGAGCATCAGGATCCCAAAGCCAATTCCCGCAAAGACGAGTTGGATCCCGGCGCTCACCCGAACCGGCATGCGGGTCGGGTTCCGACGCTGGAGCAGGGTCCCTAAAGACCATGCGATGGGGCGCCAGGACGAGCATCAACAGCGAACGGGCGTCGCCAGGGTCAGCGTGGCTCAAGCCGGGTGCGGAGAGAACGATCGTCCCTGAAAAACCGAGCAGGAGCGCCAGCCCGGTCCGCCTTGAGGGCGGGTTTCGATCGAGCAGCGCTTCGATCGCCACGGTCCAGAGCGGGATGGTGGCGATGAGCACGGCCGCATAGGAGGAGTCGATGCGCTGCTCCGCCCAGGCTACCATGCCGTTAGCCCCGGTCCAGAGCAGCAAGCCCGAGCCGGCCAGCACGCCGAGCTCACGCAGCGTTGGCCGTGGTACGCCGCCTCGCAGCGCTCCCCAGACCAGCAGGATCAAGCCGGCGATCAGCATGCGCACAAAACCAAGCGTGAACGGCTGGACACCCGCTCCCGGGCGGACGACGAGCCTGATCGCCAGGTACGTGCTGCCCCAAACGAGGTAGACCGTCAGCAGGTTGAGCAGACCCTGCCGGGTGACCGGCAGTGCATCCCCGCGCGCAACCGCCCCGCGCTCACCCATGCCCACCCCCCGAACGGCCGAGGTAAGCACCAATTCGACCCAGGACTTCGTCCAACATCGCCTCCGTCAAGCGGCCGGTGTTCGTGTTCTGCCGGCTGGGATGGTAGCTGGCGGCCAGGACCGGCAGCCCCCCGCCCGGCTCATACCATGCACCGTGGGTGAACTTGACCCGCGGCAGCGCATGCTCCTCCTCCCGCCAGGTTCGCTGCACGCCATCAAAGGCGAGCTGCCCCAGGGCGAGCACGACACGCACGTCCCCGAGCAGCGCCATTTCACGCCTCAGGTACGGCCGGCAGTTTTCAAACTCGGCCGCCGTGGGACGGTTCTTGGGCGGTGCGCAGCGCGCCAGGGCGGTGATAAACGCATCCTGCAGGACGAGACCATCCTCCCGGTCGCTGGCTGTGGGCTGGCTGGCGAACCCGGCCCTGAACAAGGCTGGATAGAGCGTATCCCCCGAGCTATCGCCGGTGAACATGCGGCCGGTGCGGTTCGACCCGTGCGCGCCCGGCGCCAGGCCAACGATCAACAGGCGCGCGGCGGGATCCCCGAAACCGGGCACAGGCTTGCCCCAGTAGGTCCAGTCCTTGTATGCACGGCGTTTCTCGCGGGCGACCTGCTCCCGCCACGCTACGAGGCGCGGGCAAAGCCGGCAGGCGATGACCTGCGCCTCAAGATGCTGGAGCGGCGATGCTCGATCCCCGGCATCCATCATGGGAGCGCGCCCTCCAGCCTGAGCAAGGCCCGCTTTGTGCGCACCCCGCCCCGCCCGGAATACCCGCCCAGCGAGCCATCGGATGCCAGCACCCGGTGGCAGGGGATGACGAGCGGAACCGGGTTCCTACCCAGCGCCTGCCCCACGGCGCGCGCCGCCCGGGGGCGGCCGATCCGCCGCGCCAGCTCAGCGTAGCTGACGACCTTGCCACGCGGCACCCTGCTCACAGCCTGCAGGACCTGCCGCTGAAACGTGGTCAGGCCAGACAGATCGACCGGGGCATCAAAGGCGGTTCGTTCCCCGGTCAGGTAGCGCCTGATTTGCTCGGCATAAGGTTGGATGTGGTCCGCATCATGAAGAACGATCTTGCGGCCCTCGTGCTTCATGCGCTGGACGAAGGTCCGCTCCGCACCCCCAAAATCGACCGCGGCCAGCCCCCGCTGCGTGACGCCGAGGAAGATATGGCCGACCAGTGGCACCTCGACCCGTCCGTAATAGAGCGCCTGGCCTTCGGCCTCGGTCAACCTTCGGGATACAGCGTCCAACGCCGCGGCCGTTCTGCTTGCCGAGGGAGGCGCAAAGAGCTGGTCCAGCGCACGCTGCAGTGGATCGCGGCTCTCCCGGCCAGTCCTGTCTCCCAGCCATTGGCTGTCTGCTTCTAGCCTGGCATCAAGCTTCGACATTTCCACTCGCCTCCTCCGGGCTGAATTCCACTCTCAGGCGCTTCAAGGCCTGGTAAACGTTCGCCCGGGCCGCGTCCGCTGAGCTGCCCAACGTTTCCCCGATCTCCGCGTAGCTCAACGCGTGGTACTTGCGCAGGACCAGGGCCAGGCGCTGCTTATCGGGCAGCCTGTCCACGGCCGCCTTCAGCCTGGCCAGCTCGAGATTCTGCTCGACCCGCTCCAGCACGCCCCCTTCATCTCGCCCGGCTTCCCCCTGGCTGCTCAGCTCACGCTGCTCCTGCCGCTGGCTCCGACCCAGCATGGTGCGAGCCGTATTCGTGGCGATGGCATAGAGCCAGGCCCGGTAATTTGAGCCAGGCTGGGTTTGGTGAAAGGAGCGGAACGCGCGCAGGTAGGTCTCCTGCAGGCAGTCTTCCGCGTCCATGGGCCGCCCGAAGAGGCGGTAGAGATACGCGAAGATCTCAGGGCCGTATTCATCCACCAGACTACGGAATGGAACTGCTTCCCGTTCGGCTTTTGTCGGTATACCCATAACACTTATATAACCCGGCCAGGGCTGGTTTTGTGAAATCGAGTTTTCGGCTTGCACACGGGGATTTAAGCGTCTTGAGATGCCGGACCCGGATGATTCAACTCCCAGACCAACCGCAGCCCTTCCAGCGTCAGCCACGGCGCCTGGATCTCAATCACATCGGTCTCCTCGGCGATGATGGGCGCCAGTCCCCCCGTCCCGATGACCTTCATCTTCCGATCCCAGGGCGTCCCGGAAGCGGTGAACGATGCCCTCCACCAGGCCGACATACCCGTAAAGCAGCCCGGATTGGATGGCGTTGACCGTGTTGCTGCCGATGACGTGGGGTGGCTTGGCCAGGTCGACCCGGGGCAGCTTGGCCGTCCGCTGGAAGAGCGCGTCGGCGGCGATCCCGATCCCGGGAGCGATAGCCCCGCCCAGGTACTCGCCCTCGCTCGAAATCGCATCGAAGGTCGTCGCCGTCCCGAAGTCGACGACGCATGCCGGCCCACCGTAGAGCGTTACGACCGCGACGGCATCGACAACCCGGTCAGCCCCAAGGGCATGCTTGGGGTCTTCGTAGCGTATGCGCAAGCCTGTCTTCACGCCGGCATCGACGACAAAGGGAGCCCGGCCGAGATAGTCCTGGCAAGCCTGGGTGAGCGCGCTTGTGAGGGGTGGGACGACCGAGGCCAGCGCGATGGCATCGATGTCACCCGGACGCGCATCCGGCATGTTCCAACAATCCCAGCAGCTGCAGGCCATACTCATCCGGCATGCGCTCATGGACCGTGGCCAGGCGCCAGGCATGTTTCAGCTCCGCAGCTTCGTATAAACCCAGCGTAATGTTCGTGTTGCCGACATCGATCGCCAACAGCATGGCTAGCTTCCTTTCTCCACACCCACCAGGGCGTTGTCGATCAGGCGCGTCTTGCCCACGAATACCGCCATGGAGAGCAAGGCGTTTTCGATCTCGCCGTCCAGTTCAAGCAAGGTTGCAGGATCCGCCACGGAGACATACTGCGTCTGTGCCAGTGGTTCAGAATCAAGCACCCTGCGCATCGTCTCTCGCAGCGTATCAGCATGCCGTTCGCCTGAATGGAAGGCTTCCTGCGCCTCAATCAAGGCCCGGCTGAGGACGGTGGCTGCCGCCCGCTCGGGCCCCGCCAGGTAGGTGTTGCGGCTGGACATCGCCAACCCATCCGGCTCGCGAACGATGGGACAGACGACGATCTCGACCGGGAAGAGCAGGTCCTGCACCATGCGCTGGATGACGCGCGCTTGCTGTGCGTCTTTCTGCCCGAAGTATGCCCGCTGCGGTTGGAAGGCATTGAACAGTTTGGCGACGACGGTGGTGACACCCCGGAAATGCCCCGGGCGCTGGGCGCCTTCCAGCGTCCGGGTGACCTCATCGACCGTCACCCAGGTCTGTGCGCCCGGTGGGTAGAGCTCGCTTGCAGCGGGCGTCCAGACGAGATCGGCGCCTTCCCCATCCAGCAGCGCCAGGTCACGGTCTAGATCGCGCGGGTAGGCTTCCAGGTCCTCGCTGGGGGCGAACTGGGTCGGGTTGACGAAAATGCTCACGCCGACGCTGCTGCACTCCTCTTTCGCCCTTCGGACCAGCGATAGATGGCCCTCGTGCAGGAAACCCATCGTGGGTACCAAGCCCAGGGGTTCCGGCAGGTCCGCCCTGGCCGCACGTAATTCACTCAGCGTACTGACGACCTTCATCTGGTTCCTCCTCCCAGCGCGGCTCGAGCCCGCACGAGGTCCCACAACGCACGGTTCACGGGCGTCGCCAGGCCGTGCTTTTCCCCTGCCCGGACAACGGCACCGCAGATGGCGTCAATTTCGGTCGGTGCCCCACGGTGGATATCCTGGACCATGGAAGACAGGTTCTCAGCCGTCCTGGATGCTACAGCGCGCGTCTCCGCCGCCAGGTCCTCGAAAGGCAGCGCCACGCCGAGTGCCCGGGCGACGGCGACCGTCTCTTCAACGAGCGACTGCATGAGATCGCCTGTCCCGGGCAGCTCCAACAGCGCGCCGTTCGGCACATCGAGCAGCGCGCTGAGCGGATTGATGCCGCAGTTCACGGCCAGCTTCGCCCACTGCAGGCCCTGCAAATCATCCACCTGTACGACCTCGAACCCAGCCGTGGCCAGCAGCTCGGTCATCGGGTCCAGCCCAGGGTGGGCGGCTACGTAGGTCGGCCCTTCTCCGCCGACGCGCACGTGGGCGGGTCCGAGCAGCGTCCCGCCGGTCGTCGTCACGCCCAGCGCAGCCCGGTCTTCGCCCACCTGTTCAACGAGTTGTTCGATGTTGCCCAACCCGTTCTGCAGGGTCAGCACGATCCCATCCGGGGCGAGGCATGTTCCAAGCTGCAGTGCAGCGCGCGGCGTCTGCCACGATTTCACCAGGACCAGCGCCAACCGTGAACCACGGCAGGGGTCCGTCTCCCGCGCGACGCTCACCCGGTAGCGCCCTTCCGAACCATCCCTTTCCACCAGGCGAATGCCGTTATCCTCGATCGCCCTGCAAGCCCGCTTCCCATGTCCCGAGCAGCGTGACGTCCGCCACGCGCGAAAGGCGGGCCCCGAACAAGCAAGCCATCGCTCCCGTCCCCAGGATGAGGATGGGAGTGCGCGTCTTCCCCGCTCAAGCCTGCCCCAGATCTGCTGTCAGCGCAGCCCAGGCTTCATCCGACATGTGGAAGCTGTGCTCCTCACCAGGGAAATTTCCGGCGACGATGTCCCCATGAAACTCGGTGAAAGCCTGCGACATGACGTCGTGCAGCCGCGCGTACTGCTTGACGAAGCGCGGTGTAAAACGGTCGAACATGCCCAACAGGTCGTGCGTAACCAGGACCTGTCCGTCGCATTTCGGGCCGGCGCCGATGCCGATGGTCGGGATCGAAAGGCGGGAGGAGATTAATTCCGCCAGGCGGGCGGGGATCGATTCGAGGACAAGCGCAAAGCAGCCCACGCGCTCCAGTTCGTCTGCATCCCTGACCAGCTTCAGGGCAGCCTGCGGTGAGCGGCCCTGGGCGCGGAAACCACCCAGTTGGTGGACGGACTGCGGCGTCAGGCCGATATGCCCGCAAACCGGGATGCCGGCCTCGACGATCCGGCGCACCGCACCGGCCCGCTCCTGCCCGCCTTCCAGCTTGACCGCGTCCATCCCGGCTTCCTGCAGGAAGCGACCCGCGTTGCGCACGGCGTTCGACTCCGAATCCTGGTAGGACATGAAGGGCATATCGCCGATGAGCAGCGCTCGCTTGGCGCCGCGCGCCACGGCCCGGCAATGGTGCAGCATATCCTCCATCGTCACCGGCAGGGTTGTCTCATAACCGAGCACGACCATGCCCAGCGAATCTCCCACCAGGATCGAATCGATGCCGGCCTGATCGATCGCATGCGCCATGCTGTAGTCATAGGCGGTGAGCATCGTGATTGGCTCAGCCCTGGCTTTCTTGTCGCGAAATGTCTGGGTGGTGACCTTGGCGTCGGTCGGGGGGGGCGGTGCGCTTGACATGCTGTCTCCTCCTGCGAGTGAGATGCAGTTCGGCCCGAAAAAAACCCGCCCGGGCCAGGGCGGGACGTCCAGCTAGCATGCTCGTCAGCCGTCTCGGTCGTGGCCCGATCCGAGCGGCGCGTCGATTATAGCAGAATTCCGCGTGCTTCTACCCGTGCAGGCGGCAGGGGCTCACTGGCCATGTTCGCCGGGGATCGGAGATCTCAGGCGGGCACGACTTCCTGCTCAAGCTCGGTATGCCGGTCGCGCACACGGCTGGTCAGGCTCAGGAAGGTAAAACCCAGCCCTCCCGAGACCAGCGAGGCGAGCAGGATGCCGAGCTTGGCAGCATCCAGCGTGGCGGGATCCTTGAAAGCCGCATTGGCGATGAAGAGCGCCATTGTGAAGCCGATCCCGGCCAGGAACGTCGCGCTGATCAACTGCCGCCACGCTACCCGGGCCGGCATCTCGCCGATGCCCAGCCGGACGGCCAGCCAGGCGAAGACGGTGATGCCCAGCGGTTTTCCAACCACCAGTCCCAGGATCACACCCAGCGCGACCCGGCTGCCGAAAACCTGCCCCAGCCCGCCAGATAAGGACACGCCGGCGTTGGCCAGGGCAAAGATGGGCAGCACGAAGAAAGTCGCCCAGGGGGTGAGCGCGTGCTCAAGGCGCTGTGCAGGTGCCTGCATCCGCTCGGCGATGGCTTCCAGCGCGTGGGCTGCGGCCTGGCGCTGATCATTATGCTGGGCCTCCTCCATTGGCTCCTCTGCCTCGACCCCGCCCAGGATGGCGATGCACTGTGCCATGAAGGCCTCCGAGCGCACCCGCGTACGGGCCGGGATCGTCAGCGCCAGCACGACACCGGCGATCGTGGCATGCAATCCGGATTGCACGAAGGCGACCCACAGCAAGATGCCAAGCAGCGCATAGGGCAGCGGGTTGCGGACGCCGAGCAAATTCAACCCGACCAGGACAGCTACGATGATCGCTGCGACCGCCAGCGCGGTCCAGGCGATGTTTGTCGTGTAGAAGATGGCCAGCACGAGCACCGCTCCCAGATCGTCCCCGATCGCCAGGGCCGTGAAGAACACCCGCAGCGAGAAGGGCACCCTGCGTCCAAGCACCGCCATGATCCCGAGCATGAAGGCGATGTCCGTCGCCATGGGGACCGCCCATCCGACGATGGTTTCGGTTCCGAAGTTCAGGGCAGCATAGATCGCCGCCGGCCCCAGCATGCCGCCTACCGCCGCCAGCAAGGGCAGCGCCGCCCGGCGGGGTGAAGCCAATTCCCCGACCGTGACTTCGCGCTTGATTTCCAGGCCGACGATGAAGAAGAATACGGCCATCAAGCCGTCGTTTATCCACTTGAGCAGATGCTTGGTCAATCCGCCACCACCGAAGGTGATGGCCAGGTCGGTATTCAGCAGCCTGAAATAGCTCTCCGCCTGGCTGCTGTTCGCCCAAATTAAGGCCAGCACCGCCGCCAGCAAGAGCAAAATCCCACCCGATGCCTGCAAACGGGCAAAACGCTGGAAAAGGCTGCGCACCTGGACACCCAGCGGGCGTTCGATCTCTTCCTCCAGCGATTCAACATCCCAGGGCCCGTCGTAGCGATCGCCGTTGATATAAAAGGTAGGTGTGCCGTTCACGCCGCTCCGGACGCCGCTGCGGAAATTTTCGCTGACCCGCTCCGCATACATGCGGCTGTCGAGCTCGCGCTTGAAGCGTTCCACATCGAGCCCGATCTCACCGGCCAGGCGCACCAGCGACTCATCATCCAGCGCGTCCTGGTTGGCGAAGAGCTTATCGTGCATCTCCCAGAATTTCCCCTGAGCGGCGGCAGCTTCGGCCGCTTCTGCTGCGTGCTGGGCATGCACATGCGAAGTGCGAATGGGAAAATGGCGGTATACATAGGAAAAGCGGTCGCCCAATCGTTCCTGCAGGTCACGCACGATGCCATGTGCTTGCAAGCAGTGCGGGCACTCGTAATCGCCATATTCAACGAAGGTCACCGGCGCATCGCGCCGCCCCAGGACGTGGTCATGCTCCCCGACGGGCTGGGTCAGATTTGCCATCATGGGGACACCTCCTGGCCGCTGCCATGTGCGATCCTTTCCAGGGCTTGCAGAATGCCCTCCGCTCCCGGATTGACGCCGGGCGGGGAAAGGTAGCTCCATACGATCACACCCTCAGGGTCGATCACGAACAGCGCCCGGGCAGCCGTACCTCGCTCCTCGCGATACACCCCGTACGCCCGGGCGACCGCGCCCTTGGGCTCGAAGTCTGAGAGCAGGGGGAAGCGCAGGTTGCGGGCGTCGGCGAACGCTCGGTGGCTCCACCTCCCGTCGACCGAGATGCCGAGCAGCCGGCCGCCGTAGTCTTCAAACATGGGCAGCACTTCATTGTAGAGCGTCATCTGGTCACCGCAGACCGGGCTCCAATCTGCAGGGTAAAAGGCAAGGATTACGGCTGAACCGCGCAGCGTTGAGAGCTGGATTTCCTCACCAGTTGAGGCGCGCAGCTTGAAATCGGGTGCGGTCATCCCGGCGGGCAACATCGAAGCCGGGGCTTGCTGGTTTCCATCGTTCATGATTGCATTTTCTCCCCCACCCCCAGTCCCCCCGACAAGGCGTGGCTATCTCAAGTCCCGGAACCAGTCTCAGTCGCTGGTCCTCAAACCCGAACAGGCTGAGGTCCATATCGCAAGAAACCTTCAACCCTGGTTCCGATTAGGAATTGTACTGGAAGTTGGAGCACCTCCAAGTTCTGCAATCTTCCTTGCCGGGTTCGTCCCTCACCATTCGACACCGCCAAAGTGCGGCCCAGGTGCGCCCGGCCCCTCCTGGATCGGCGCAGGCAGGGGAGCGCCTGGAATCACGAGGGTCATCCCGCTTTCCTTTTGGTTCATTCTGCAGCCCGTCTCGGGTAGAATGCCTGCGCCATGATCTCATCGACGGCTGTCACCCGCGCCCTTGACGACCAGGGTCTGGAGTACGAACTCCACGTCCATCCCGGCCCGGTTAACTCGCTCGAACAGGCCGCCCGCGAGCGCGGCCTGGAGCCGGCGCAAATCGTGCGTTCGCTGCTCTTTCGCCTGGAACAGGGATCGTACATCCTGGTCCTGATGCCCGGGCCGGAACAGGTGAGCTGGCCCAAACTCCGCAGGTACCTGGGGCGCTCACGCATCACGCTGGCCGGAGCCGACGAGGTCCGTCGCGTGACCGGTTTCGAATTAGGTGCAGTCTCCCCCTTCGGGCTCGCCACCCCCCTGCGCATCCTGGCCGACACCTGCCTGCGGGAACTGGATGTCATCTCGCTCGGGGCCGGAATGCGAGCGGCCGGGATTATCCTGCGGCGGGTGGATCTGGAGCGTGCGCTGGCGGTTGAGTGGGCTGATTTACGCGAGGATGGCTGCTCTGACGGTGGGTCAACCCCCGGCGAAGATTAACATCTTCCGCACAACCTCGCCCAGCACCTGCAGGGTGGCCTTCAAGTCACCTCCGAGGTTCAGGCTGTGATCCCCGCCCTCGATTTGCATCAACTCGAAAGATTTGACGGACCGCATTTCAGCCAACACCTTTTCGCTGTAGAAACGATCGGCGGTCCCTACGATGACCAGTGCGTCCTGGCTTGTTTCCCCGAAGGCGGAGGCGAAGAACGGCATCTCGAGCGGCGGGGTCAGGTAAATCGTGCGGGCAACTTCAAAGAGCGGCTTGATCTGGCACAGGGTCGTGATCAAGGCCGCCCCAAGCGACTTGCCGATCAGCAGCAGGCGCGGGGCCTGGCGATGCGCCAGCGCGGCTTGCAAGCTGCGGACCACTTCATCGACCGTGTCCGGGATCTCGTTGAGCGAAATGGGCCTGCCCGCAGCCTGGTAGCCATAGGTTATCGCCAGCGTGTCCCAACCCTGCCGGCGCAAGGCGAGCGCCGGGTAGTAAAGCAAGGGGGCGTCGACGCCATAGTGATCGCCAGGCAGCAGCAGAGCCAGGCCTGAAGGATCTCCCGGCGCAGGATAGTACTTGTGCATCAGGTGGCGGCCGTCGGCTGATGCAAGGTCCAATCTAAACAGCTCAGCCATGCTCATCCCGGGTTGTTCTCATACGCTGCTCTAGGGCCATGTTGAAATCGCCCCCTTCTTAAACATCAAAACGGACGATGGCGCAGCCATACCCGCCGGTTTCCTGGGGCTCTGGGAGACGGCCAGCCTGGACCGCTTGGACGGCATCGGCAAGATACTGCCGGGTGGGTTCCCGCTGGCGGAAGGTCGTATCATCCAACGCTCCACTGTAACGAATGATCCGTTCCTCATCTAGCAGGAAGAAATGCGGGGTCGTCAGGGCGCCGTAGCGATCCGCGGTCGCAAGGTCAGGGTCGAGAAAGACACGCACCTGGCGCTCTTCCGCTGCGGCGGCAATTTCGTCCGACTTTTCGTTAGCGTTGGATGCGATCGACCAGATGGAAACCGCATCCCCCCATTCTTTTCGCATGCTGGCCAGGATGGCGTCTGCGCGCGCCGACCAGGGGCATTCAGCCGACCAGAAGTTGAGGATCAGCAGCCCGGTACCCGCCTGCTCAAACCCATACGGATTCCCTTCGAGGTCACGCAGGTCAAGTGCCGGCGCCTTCGCATTGATCCGCGCTATGGGATCCATGAAGGCAGGTATCCTCCTGCAACTAACATCGCCAGGTCTCCCGTCTCCAGGTCCAGCCACCAAACCTCCGGCCCCTGTTCCAGCTCGGAGGGGCTGCGGCGCATGAAGGCCAGCAGTCTCGAATCGGGGCTCCAGGCCATGGATGAGAAGTTGTAGTTGGGCTGGTTCGTCAAGGGTTCGGCAGAGGTCCCATCCGCGCGCATACGCCACAGCTGCCGGCCAGGAGACCAGCGCACGAAATCCAGGTGTTTACGTGCAAAGGCGATCCACTGCCCATCCGGGCTGAAGGCGGGCGAGGCGTCCTCGACCATGGGTTCATCGCTGCCCGAGAGATCCATGGAAAGACCCGTCGCTAGGTCTGTCTGGAAGAGGTGGCTGTAGTAGAGCGAATCCTCCCCGGGGTTCACGCCGGTCGAGCCTGATTCGGGAAAGATGATGTCAGGGTATAGGTAGCGGGCTCCCCCCGGGGACCAGCTGCCTCCGGCTCCCAGGCTATTGGGGACATAGGTGAATGGGGCTGGCGCGGGCCCCCCATCGAAGGTCAGTATTGCCGTTGCGCTCAGCTGCTGGTCATAGTAGGTGAGCCAGCCCTGTGGCGACCAACCAGGGTCAGCGCAGTTATGGTCCTGCGGGCTCACCAGGAACGGCTCCCCGCCCTCCACCGCCATCACCCAAACCTGGGAAGTTTCCAGCACCAGCCGGCCACCGGATCCAAGCACCATCCCCTGCCGCAGGAACGCGAGCCAGGCGCCGTCAGGTGACAGGGCAGGGGTCAGGCACTGCTCCTGGGGATCACAGGTGTGGAGGTTGAGATCCTCCCCCGAGATGAGATCCAGCTGGCGTAGTTCGTGCTCGCCGCCGGCTGACTGCGAGACGTAGACGACCTGGGTGCCATTACTGGAAAGCGTGTAGTCGATGACGCCAGGATCAGGGTTGATCAAGACAACCGGCTCCACGCCTGAACCTGGCACGGAGGCGTACAAACCTGCCTTGCCGTCCGCCGGCCACAGGTAGGCGATGCGCGGTAAACCGACTTCGAAGGACCACTGCTTTGTTCGCAACAGCGGCAGCGGCACCTGCCCAAGGGCCCCAGCCCGCAAGGTGATCACAACCTCACCTCCGTTGGGCCAGGAACTCCCGGGGATGTAACGCACACCACTCCCATACCACTCAAAATGCCCGTCAAGCGCAGGATCCGTCGAAAAATGACTCTCGACCGAGGCGGGGTTCATCGGCCGGTTGAATTCGATCCGGATTGCGGAAGTTGAAGGGACGGGCTCACCCGTTGGGCCCGGGAGGACCGCGGTCACTCGTGGAGCAAACAGGAACAGCACCAACAGCAACCCGAGCAGCAAGCCAGCACCGAGGACGAGGACCGGGGGGATGCGCCGAATGCGTGCCTGCATGATGCGTGGATTATACCCAGCGCGGACGCGTATGTGCTGGGCTGCCAGCCCTCCACGGGAGTGAGCAGGCTAAAGCGCTTTCAATCGCCGTTTGAGATCCTCGATCGCCTCGACCGGGGTGGGATCGATGCCATACGCCATTGCCAGGTAGTAGGCAGTGTAATCGCCGTAGTGCAAGCTGGTCCACTGCTGTGCCAGCCGGGTCTCGCCTGCGGCCTTGATGACATCGGTGTTGAAGCCCTCCAGCATCAGCAGCGAGCGGGTGACATCTACCCTGCGCAGATTGCGCTCATCCTCAAGCGAGGCGCGCAGAAAGATGACCATCGTGGACCCGAAGAGACGCTCGGGCTGCATCACCCCGGCGACCATGTTGTGGTCCGCTTCGGGCAGGGCTTCGAACTGCGCCAGCGCCTTGGCCAGCTCCGCAATCTGCGTGCGCCAGCGGCGGGCGACGGGCTCCAGGATGCCGGAGCCGATGATGGTCGGCCAGCGGTCCATAAACTGGCCGGCCATGCGCTTGGCGGAATTCTCGGCAACCGGCGAACCCGCCTGGATTTCCTGCTGCTGCACTTTCATCGCCTGCACGGCCGCAGTGAGTTCGTCTTCAGGGTCAGGGATCATGCCCAGGCGAGCGACAAGGGCCAGCAGGAGGCCGAAGGAGTAACCGACGGCTGCGCGCGGCTGGCCATCATGCTGGAAGGCCCAGAAGGGCATGCCCGAAGCACGGGCGCGCTCACCGAGCGCGCCCCCGGTGGATACGGCGATGGCCGGCACGTTTGAATCGAGCGCCATCTCGAAAGCTGAAAGGGTTTCCTCCGTGTTCCCGGAGTGAGAACACGCCACGACCAGCGTCTCCTGGTTTAAAGCAAAGGCCGGCAGGTCGTAGTCACGCCACACGATCAAGGGCACGCTGGCCAGCGGTGCGGCGTAGGCCGCTAGCAGGTCGGCCCCGATGGCCGAACCGCCCATGCCCGCCAGCACAATTTGACGGATCCCGCTGATGTCGCCCAGGGGTTGGCGCCGGCCGAGCGCCCAGGCGTCCGCCAGTTGGTCGGGCAGCGCATCGATCTCGGCCAGCATATCGGCCGGATCCAGCTTCTTGAAGGTGGCGCTGTCATCCAGGTTCATGATTCCTCCAGGCCAAGCTTGTATACCTGATTGCGGGTCCAACCGCTCTCGCCCGCGACGGCTCGTGCTGCAGCGGCACGGCTGGCTCCCCCCTCGATAAGTTCGGCCAGGCGGGCCTGCACCTCGGCTTCGGTCCACGCTTGCCGGCTGGCCTGGCCCTCGACGATGAGCGTGTATTCACCCCGCGCCGGTTGATTTTTCATTTCGTCAAGCACGTTGGCCAGCCGACCGCGCAGGAATTGCTCGTGGACCTTGGTCAGCTCGCGGGCGACTGCCACCTGGCGGTCAGCTCCGAGGATTTCGGCCAGATCCTGCAGGCTTTCCAGCACACGATGCGGCACCTCGAAGAAGATCATTGTGGCCGCTTGATCCCTGAGCAAGGCGAGTGCTTTACGCCGCTCGCCCGCCTTGCGCGGCAGGTACCCGGCGAACAAGAAGCGCTCCGCCGGCAGGCCGGAGACGACCAGGGCCGCAAGCGGAGCGGAAGGGCCCGGGACCGGCACCACCGGCCAGCCAGCTGCCAGCGCGGATTGAACGAGTCCGTAGCCCGGATCAGAGATCCCGGGTGTGCCAGCATCGGTGACCAGCGCCAGGTCATGCCCGGCAAGCATCTCGACCAATTCCGATCTGCGGGCTGGTTTGCTGTGCTCATGGTAGCTTACGAGTGGAGTCTTGATCTCATAGTGGGTGAGCAGCTTGCGCGTGCGGCGCGTATCCTCTGCCGCGATCAAGGGGACCTCGCGCAGCACGCGCAGTGCGCGCAGCGTGATGTCCTCCAGGTTGCCAATCGGCGTCGCGACGAGGTAGAGCGTGCCCACGGCGCAATTGTAGCAGAGCCGCGCGCAGCGAGCGGATCAGCCTGCGCGCATAACAGGCTGGCGCAGGATGGTCTTCAGGCGTGCCGGATCGGTGCGGCGTGGATCGCTCAAGTAGATTTCGTGGTGCTTGCCGGTTTCCCTCAACCCATGTTCAGGCAGGTACTGCTCGTGCAGCCGGAGCAGCGTCGGGCCTTCCTCCGCGTAGGGGCCGGTATGCATAATCTGGACCGACAGGCCCTCCAGGTAGCTTTCCAAGCGCATCCTGGCCAGCGCAGGCAGCTCCTTCTTCACACCGGCCTGCTCGCAGGCTGCGGAGTACATGCTCGCATCGATCCACTGCGGCATATGGATCATGGCCGTCCACTCCCAGCTGTCCCTGTCCAGCTGGCGGTGGAACTTGTCGGGATCATCGGCCCACCACAAGCCTTCGAGCGGCGCGACGACGAAGTCCTTCTGGAGTTCTTTTTTGGACATGAATTTCAAACCGTAAGCTACGGCATATAGCCCCTCGATGGCTTCACGGTAGGACTTAGCCGTATTCGGGTCACCCCGTCCATCAACCATCAGGAAGGAGAACTCGGGCACCTCGACCAATTCGAATTCCACCCCCGGCGCGCTGTAGAACGCCTTCCACTCTCGCTTCAGGTCAATTTTTTCCATGGTCGTCCTCCAATTGAGCCCGGAAATCCGCAACCCAGTTTCTCTCCGCCTGCAGCAAAGTCAGGCTGTAATCAAACATGGCTTGCACAAAGAACGGCAGCGACCCACTCACCGCGCTCGCCTGGAGCAGGTCTTGCTCGCGAGCGTCGAGCGCCTTGCAATACGCCTCCAGTGCATTTCGCACGACATCCGGCTTCAGGACAGGCAGGTTGGCCAGCCCGAGCAGCAAGGCGGGCGGCGTTGGTTGGGGGATCGAGAGCGCGTCCTGGAGACCCCGCTTCAAGGCTTGAGCGCCTTGCGGAAGCAAGCCGTAGACCACGCGCGCTTTGCCACGTCCGGCCGGTGCCTGCCTTTCGCTCGCCACGAACCCCTTCCGCTCGAGCTTCTTGAGCAAGTAATAAATGGAGGAGAAACCTACGTCGGTCCACGCGCGCATGCCGCGGGCTTCCAGGACCTGCTCGATCTCATAGCCGTAGCGATCGCTCTCGGCGACCAGGCTCAGGATGGCCAATTCGGCGTTGGTCAGGTGGGTATCCGCCATAATATTCTAGTACTAGAATATTAGGTTCGGGGAGGTTTGTCAAGCCCGGATTGACAGCCCCTTTGGCGGCATGGTAAACTGACCGCCTAAGTCCATATTGGTCTGGGTGCCAGCAAGCATCCCACCACTCATCAAGAGAGGCAGAGGGACCGGCCCTGTGATGCCTCGGCAACCACCAGCAAGCTCCAGGCTGGCAGGTGCCAACTCCGGCAGAAGACGCCCCGGCGGGCTTCTGGAAGATGAGAGCCGTACACCTGCGTTGGGCATGGCCTCTTCTTCCCGAAGAGGCTTTTTTGATGGGCCGCGCCCGGCGGCATAGAAGAAAGGTGATCCTCCCTTGACCAACCGACGTTACACCAACAGAAGCTACCTGGATGCGATTGCGCGAGGCGTGCTCGTCTACGACGGCGCCATGGGCACGAGCCTGCAGGAACTGAAGCTGAGCGCAGAGGATTTTGGCGGTGAGCGCTTGCAGGGATGCAACGACTACCTCGTGCTGAGCAAGCCGCAGGCAGTGGAGCAGGTTCACCGCTCCTTCCTCGAGGTCGGCGTCGACGTCATCGAGACCAACACCTTTCGCTCGAACCGCATTACCCTGGGCGAGTTCGGGCTGGCGGATCAGGTCCACGAAATCAACCGGGCCGCCGCCGCACTCGCCCGGCGCCTGGCAGACGAATACAGCAGCGACGAACAGCCGCGCTTCGTAGCCGGCTCGGTCGGCCCGAGCGGCAAGCTGCCTTCGGCCGATGACCCCGATCTGTCCGACGTCAGCTTCGACGAATTGGCCGCCATCTTCAAAGAGCAGGCGCTGGGCTTGATCGCCGGCGGGGTGGACTTGCTGCTGATCGAGACATCGCAGGATATCCTCGAGGTCAAGGCCGCCATCCACGGCTTCCTGCAGGCGTTTGAAGAAAGCGGCGTCTGGCTCCCGATCCAGGCCCAGGTGACGCTCGATACCAGCGGGCGCATGCTGCTGGGCACCGATGTGGCTGCGGCCTGGCACACGCTCGAACGGCTGGCGATTGATGTCGTCGGGCTCAATTGCTCCACCGGGCCCGAGCATATGCGCGAGCCGATCCGCTACCTCGGCGAGCACGCCACGCTCCCCGTCTCGTGCATCCCCAACGCCGGCCTCCCGCTCAACGTCGACGGCGAAGCGGTGTACCCCCTCGAACCGGGACCCTACGTCGCCGACATGCTCGAGTTTGTCGAGCAGCACAACATCAGCATCGTCGGCGGCTGCTGTGGGACCACGCCGGAGCACCTGCGTCCGCTGGTCGAAGCCCTGCGCGGCCGGAAACACCCGCAGCGCGAAATCGAGCGTGATCCGCACTTGAGCTCGGCCGTCATGGCTGTCCCCATGCGCCAGGAGCCGCGGCCGCTGCTCATCGGCGAACGCATAAACACCCAGGGCTCACGCAAGGCCAAGCGCCTGCTCCTGGCCGAGGATTACGATGCCGTGATCGAGCTTGCCCGCGAGCAAGTCGAGCGCGGGGCGCATGTGCTCGACATCTGCGTTGCGCTCACCGAGCGGGCCGACGAAGCCGAAATGATGAAGCAGGTCGTACGCCGCCTGGCGATGAGCGTCGAAGCACCCCTGGTGATCGACACGACCGAGCCGGAGGTGATGGAGGCCGCGCTGAAATCCAACCCGGGGCGCAGCATGCTCAATTCGATCAACCTCGAATCAGGCCGGGAGAAGATCGACCGCGTGCTGCCGCTGGCGGTTGAGCATGGTGCGGCGGTGATCGCGCTCACCATCGACGAAGAGGGCATGGCGAAGACGGTCGAGCGCAAGCTGCAGGTTGCGAAGCGGATCTATGAAATCTGCGTGGATGAATACGGGCTGAGCCCGCAGGACCTCATCTTCGACGCGCTGACCTTCACCCTGGCCACCGGCGATGATGAATTCTCCGACTCGGCCCATGAAACCATCGAGGGCATCCGCCGCATCAAGGCCGAGCTGCCCGGCGTGCTCACCTCTCTGGGCGTCTCGAACGTCTCCTTCGGGCTCAGCCCGCAGGCGCGGCCGGTGCTGAACAGCGTCATGCTCTACCACTGCGTGCGTGCCGGCCTGGATATGGCCATCGTCAACCCGGCGCACATCAAGCCCTATGCGGAGATCCCGCAGGAGGAGCGCGAGCTGGTGGAGGCATTAATCTTCAACAGCGCGGATGATGCGCTCGCCCGCGTCATCGAGCACTTCGACTCGGTCTCGGTCGAGGAAACGGATGAAGGCCAGGATCCAACCGCAGACATGTCTCCCGAAGAGCGGCTGCACTGGCGCATCCTGCACCGCCACAAGGAAGGCGTCGAGGACGACATCGATGAGATCCTCGAGCGATACACCGAAGAAACGCGCCCGGATGGCGCCGTCACGGTCCTCAACGAGGTGCTCCTGCCGGCCATGAAGGAGGTCGGCGATCGCTTCGGCGCCGGCGAGCTCATCCTGCCCTTCGTGCTCCAATCGGCGGAGGTCATGAAGCGCGCCGTCGCCCACGTGGAGGGCTTCCTCGAAAGGCGCGAGGGCGTCAGCAAGGGGACGCTCGTGCTGGCCACGGTCTACGGCGATGTGCACGACATCGGCAAGAACCTGGTCAAGACCATCCTCTCCAACAACGGCTACACCGTCCACGACCTGGGCAAGCAAGTGCCGGCCACGGTCATCATCGACAAGGCCGTCGAGGTGGGCGCCGATGCCATCGGCCTGAGCGCGCTGCTGGTAAGCACGAGCAAGCAAATGCCGCTCATCGTGAACGAACTCCACCGGCGCGGGCTCAACATCCCGGTCCTCATTGGCGGTGCGGCCATCAACCGCCGTTTCGGACGCCGCATCCTCTTCACCGAGGACGGCGAGCGCTACCCGGCCGGCGTCTTCTACTGCAAGGATGCCTTCGAAGGCCTGGATGTCATCGACCAACTCCAGGATCCCGAGCGCCGGAGTGCGCTGATTGAGAGCCGCTTTGCGAACGCACTGCGCGAGCGTGAGCGCCCCGAACCGGTGCGGAAGGCAAGCCCTGCTGAGCGGGCCGTCGCGCCGGCTGAGTTCATCCCCGCCCCGCCTGCCTGGGGCGAGCACATCGTGCTCGAGATGCCGCTGGATGCGGTCTTCCAACACCTGTACAAGAATGAGCTCTTCCGCCTCTCGTGGGGCGCCAAGAACACACACGGAGAAGCCTGGCAAGAACTGCTTGGTAACTTCGAACGCCGCCTTGAGCGCATGCAGCGCGAAGCCCTGCGCGAACCCTGGCTCCATCCGCAGGCCGTCTATGGCTACTGGCCCGTCCAATCCAGCGGTGACGAGCTCATCGTCTACGATCCGGCCAGCGTGGAGAGCGGCGCGCCGAACGGAGATGCTGCGCTTCGCCTTCCCGCGCCAGCCCGCAGGCGACCATCTCTGCCTGGCCGACTACTTCCTGCCCGCCGGTTCCGACCAGATGGACGTCGTTGCATTTCAGGTTGTCACGGTCGGGTCACAGGCGACGGCGCGCGTCGACAAACTGCAGGAAGCTGGAGATTACAGCGAGGCGTACTACCATCATGGCCTGGCAGTACAAACCGCGGAGGCTGCCGCCGAGTACCTGCACCGGCACATCCGCCGCGAGTTGGGTTTGCCGGAGGGGCAGGGCAAGCGCTACTCCTGGGGTTATCCAGCGATCCCAGAACTGGAGGACCACCAGAAGGTCTTCGAACTGCTTCCCGCCCGCAGCGCGCTGGGCATGCAGTTATCGAGCGCCTACCAGCTCATCCCCGAGCAGTCGACGGCGGCCATCATCGTCCACCACCCGGCCGCCACCTACTACAGCGTGGGCGTGAGCCGCGTGCAGCAGTTAACGGGAGAAGGATAAGAGGTCGAGGGAGAGAAGATGATTAAAGAAGGCTCACCCCTGCTCAGTTTGCTCTCCAAGGGCCCAATCCTGGCCGACGGCGCCATGGGCACGATGCTCCATGGGCGTGGGGTGTCATTTGAGGCATGTTTTGACGAGTTGAACCTCTCCCAACCAGCGCTGGTGGCGGATATCCACCGCGCCTACATCGATGCCGGCGCGCAGTTGATCGAGACCAACACCTTCGGCGGCAACCGCTTCAAGTTAGCCGAACATGGCCTGGAAACGCGGCTGGCCGAGATCAATCATGCCGCCGTTGAGCTCGCCCGGCGGGCGGTCGAAGCCTCCTTCAAGCAGGTGCTGATCGCCGGCAGCGTGGGGCCGCTGGGCGTGCGCCTCGCCCCCTTCGGGCGGGTTCAGCCCGAACAGGCGTTCAGCGCCTATGTTGAACAGATCCAGGCCCTGCTCGAAGCCGGTGTTGACCTGCTCATCATCGAGACGCAGAACGACCTGTACGAGGTGCGCGAGGCGATCCGCGCCGCCCGCTCCTTGAGCGACATCCCCGATCGCGGCCACGCTGACCTTTACTCGCGATGACCGCACCCTGCTTGGCGACACCCCCCGCCGGGCAGCGCAGCTCCTGGTCGAGCACGGCGCCGACATCATCGGTGCCAACTGCTCGAGCGGGCCAGCCCAGCTGCTGCGGGTCCTGAAACAAATGCGCCAGGCCGCGCCAGAAGCACGCTTCTCGGTCATGCCCAACGCCGGCTGGCCCGAGCGCGTGGCCGGTCGCATCATGTACCCGGCCACGGCTGATTACTTTGCGGACTATGCCGTTGCCTTCTGCCAGGCCGGGGCGGCGATCATCGGCGGCTGCTGCGGCACCACGCCTGAGCACATCGCACAGATGCGCGCCAGCCTGGACGCGGGCGTCGAACCCTGCCTGAGCGAGGAGAGCAGCCTGGTCGAGGAAGCCTCGCTCGAGTTCGCCCGTGCCGACCTGAAGCCGACCGAACTCGAGCGGAAGCTCTCCAGCAAGCACTTCGTGCTGGCGGTGGAGATGGACCCCCCGCGCAGTTTCTCCACGCACAAGCTGATCGCCGGGGCCTCGCTCCTGGCCGAAGCCGGCGCCGACGTGATCAATGTGGCCGACAGCCCGATGGCGCGCATGCGCATGAGCCCGTGGGCCGCGTGCCAGTTGATCCAGCGTGACGTGGGCATGGAGACGGTGCTGCACTTTCCGACGCGTGGACGCAACCTGCTGCGGGTCCAGGGCGACATGCTCGCCGCCCATGCGATGGGCGTGCGCAATATCTTCGTCGTCATGGGCGACCCGACCGCGATCGGTGACTACCCGGAAGCGATGGACAATTACGACCTCGTGCCGAGTGGGCTCATCAGCCTGATCCAGCAGGGGTTCAACAGCGGCGTCGACCTGAGTGGGGCCGATATCGGTGAAGCGACTTCCTTCTTCGTCGGATGCGCCCTGAACCTGAGCGCGCAGGATCCACGACGCGAGCTGCGCCTGCTGCGCAAAAAGATTCAGGCTGGAGCGGATTTCGCCCTGACCCAGCCGGTCTACGAGCCTCAGCATGCCGCGGAGTTCATCTCGCTGTACCAGCAGGAGTACGGCGAACACCGATCCCGATCCTGGCCGGGCTGCTGCCGCTCTTCAACGAGCGCCATGCGGCCTTCCTCCACAACGAAGTGCCCGGCATCTCCATCCCACAGGACATCCGCCAGCGGATCTCCCAGGCCGGGGAGCAGGCTCCCGCCGAAGGCGTGGCCATCGCCGTCGAGCTGCTCGAGCAGCTGCGCCCATTCGTCCAGGGTGTCTACCTCATGCCACCCTTTGGCCGCTACGACCTGGCGGCGGAGATCATCGAAGCCGCACGCAGGCCAGACGAGCAGGGCTGACCACCCCGCATCACCGGCACAGAGACCAGGCGGCCCAGCGCCGCATGTTAGAATCCGATCAACGATCCGATCGCAGGATTACTTCCGGATTTCAAACAGGAGGAGCCTCATGACCGACCTCGCTAACGTGAGCTAAAACCGCCGCGCAGCAAGGACGCCCAGCCGCTGCAGGGCGCGGCCCTAGAAACCCTGTACCAGGCCCTGGGAAATGACTGGCAGCTGAGTGATGACCACCAGCTCGAGAAGACTTACCGGTTCGAAGACTTCATGAGCGCCCTCGCGTTCACGAACAGGGTCGGCGAGATGGCCGAATTCGGTCGACCACCATCCCGAGATCTGCCTGACCTGGGGCAGGGCGAAGGTCACAATCTGGACCCACAGCATCGGCGGTTTGAGCGAAGCCGATTTCGTCTTCGCCGCGCGGGCTGACCTGCTCCAGGCAGGCGCATGACCCGGCCTTGACAGACGCAACCTGCGTTGTAGAATACGGAAAGTACGCCTTTGAAAGGCATAAAATGCCGCTGATCAGGTTCTACCAACGCTCGATGGCCATGCGCAAGCTGCCGCCGCCGATGGACCGAGGCCCATCGGCCTGGGCTGGCTGCGCCTGAGCGCCGCTCGCCCCGGCAGCCCTTCCGCCGCCAGCCTCTCGCTGGCGGTTTTGAATTCCGCAGCCACCTGCGCAGGTCAAAGCCTGCCCTGAAGGAAACGAGGCACGAATGAGCGAGACCATCCATGTTTCTGTCGCCTGGCCCTATGCCAATGGGGATCTGCATGTCGGGCACCTGGCTGGCGCCTACCTGCCAGCCGACATCTTCGCCCGCTACCACCGCCTGAAGGGCAACCGGGTCTTGATGGTATCCGGTTCCGACTCGCACGGCACCCCGATCATGGTCGAAGCGGATAAGCGCGGCGTGACCCCGCGCGAGGTGTTCGAGCACTACCACGCGCGCTTCCTGGAAACCCAGCAGGCGATCGGGATCAGCTACGATCTGTTCACACACACCGATACCGAGAACCACCACCGCATCGCCCAGGACATCTTCACCCGCCTGTACGAACAGGAATACCTCTACCAGGAGATCCAGCAGCAGCTCTACTCCGCCAGCGAGGGCCGTTTCCTGCCGGATCGCTACGTCGAAGGGACCTGCCCGATATGCGGCTTTGGCGATGCGCGCGGCGATCAGTGTGACAACTGCGGCAGCCTGCTCGACGCGCTGGAGCTGATCAACCCGCGCAGCAAGACCGATGGCAGCACCCCCGAGGTGCGCGAAACCGAGCACTTCTTCCTCGATCTCCCCGCCTTTTCCGAGCAGCTGCTGGCATACCTCGAACGCTACAAAGACCGCTGGCGCCCGAATGTGTACAGCTTTGCCCACAACTACATCGAGAGCGGGCTGCTAGGCCGGGCCGTGACGCGTGATGTGGAATGGGGCATCCCCGTCCCCGTGCCGGGATGGGAGCAAAAGCGCCTCTACGTTTGGTTCGAAGCCGTGATGGGGTATCTGACCGCCTCCATCGAATGGGCGCATAACCTGGGTCAGCCCGATGCCTGGAAGGACTGGTGGTATGACCCGTCGGCGAAGATCTTCAACTTCATCGGCAAGGACAACATCCCCTTCCATACCGTCATCTGGCAGGCCGAACTGCTGGGGGTAGGGCGGATATACGAGGAAGATGAGAGCAAATCGCTCAACCTCCCGTACGATGTCCCCGCGAACGAGTTCATGAACATCGAGGGCGCACAGTTCAGCAAAAGCCGGAACTGGGCCGTCTGGCTGCCGGACATCCTCGAGCGCTACGATCCGGATGCCATTCGCTACTACATTGCGGCCGCCATGCCCGAGGCGCGCGACAGCGAATTCTCGTGGGCGGAGTTCGTCCGCCGCAACAACGACGAACTCGTCGCAGCCTGGGGAAACCTGGCCAACCGCGTGCTCTCCTTTGCTTACCGCCATTTCGACGGACAGGTTCCCGATCCGGGTGAGCTGGGTGAGGTTGATCGTGAACTCCTCGATCAAATTGAAGCAGGTTTCGAGACGGTCGGGGCATACCTGGAAGCGGTCAAAATCCGGGCTGCTTTGAACGAAGCCCTCAGCCTGGCCAGGTCTGTCAACGGCTATCTCGACCGGGCACCCTGGTACAGCGTCATCAAGGAAGACCGTCAGGCAGCAGCCCGAACGGTGTTCACCGCGCTGACCGCGATCAATTCTCTGAAGATCCTGCTTGCACCCTTCCTGCCCTTCAGCAGCGAGAAACTGCACCGCATGCTGGGTTTCACAGATCCCTTGTTTGGCGAACAGAAAATCCAGACCTTCAACGAGAGCGAGCGCAGCCACGACGCACTCACCTATGACCCTGCCCGCGCCAGCGGCCGCTGGAAACCCAGCCAGCTCAAGCCAGGCCAGAAGTTAACAGAACCAGTGCCGCTCTACACAAAACTGGATGATTCGATCGTAGATGAGGAGCAGGGCCCTCCTGGGCGCTGCACGCTGACCAGCCCTAGAGGCAATATTTGTGACGGGGGGCTGGTCAGCCTGAATAGCACCGGCGTAAGAATTGACCCGATGGCCCGCTGCCCATAGAATGATGGCGTGAAAATGCATCCGCAAGGGCGGTCCATGAAAGCGACAGCCGTAGAAGACGCTTGCAGTTGGAGGATCCCTTGAGCCTTGAGGACATGCTGCGCGAGGGAGTCGAAGCCGCACAATCCGGCAAGACCTTGCGCGCACGGACTTTGCTGAGCAAAGTGGTGCTGGAGATGCCAAACTCCGTGGAGGCCTGGTGGTGGCTGGGCCAGAGCGTCCAGGATCCGCGCCAGCGCGAGTACTGCTTCCGGAAGGTCGTCGAGATCGAGCCCGGCCACGAGGCGGCCCGCGCCGAACTGGGCATGTCGCCGGCACCGGCCCAGAGCGAAATCAAAGCGGCTGCAGCGCGTTCCCGGAAAGCCACCCGGCGCGGGATGAGCCGCGGCCGGCAGCGGTTCATCATCTTCATCCTTGTGCTGGGGGTGATCCTGATCGCCATCGGGGGCGGGGCTTACGTTGCGCTCGATTCGCTCGGTTTCCTGGATGAGGCGCTCTCCGGAGACTTCAGCTTCATCGGGGGCATCCTCCCGGTTGCGCAAGAGCCAAGCCCAACTCCGGCTGTGGTCCAGGCGACCCCCACCTTTGCCTCCGTATCCCTGGCCAGCATTCCTACCTGGACTCCCACGCCGTCGCTCACGCCCAGGCCTGCCACGCCGACCAAAACGCAGACGCCGCAGGGGCAGGCGGATGGGACAGCGACCTTGGTCCCCCCCACGCCCGAGTTCTTACCAGAGGTGGGTGATGCTGAAACGGTCCTGCTCACAAGCGGGACAGGTGCCCTGACGCTAATCCAAAATGAATTCTACATCTACCGCTTCGAGCCAGAGTTTCCCTTCCAGATTCAAACAGTGGGAACGCTCAGCTTCCATGCCCTGGGCGAGCTCGCCGTCGCCACTCAGCGTTGAGCTTTACGTATGGAACCTGCAAACATCAACCTGGTCTGTCCTGGGCGTGCTTCCGGGGGACACCGTCATCGCACAGGCTGCAAGCTTCGTCGATCCGCAGGGCGTGATCATCGCCGCCCTCCGCAATTGGGGTCCCAGTCCGCTTGAGTTCAGCAATTCTGGCTTTACCTTCAGCGGCCGGCTGGTGGATGGCTCGGAGATTTCTTATGGGCTGATGCGGCAGGAGATCAGGCCGCCGGCTACGGCCACCGCCACGGCGAAATTCGAAGAATAGCCTGCGGGTTTCGATCCGCCTTCAACGCCCCGTGAACTTCCCGGGGCGTTTTTCTATGAACGCTGCCAAGCCCTCTTGGTGATCACGCGTGGCCCCGGCCACCTCCTGCAGGTGGGCCTCGTAATCAAGCGCTGCCGCGAGCTGCGGGAGGATGGCATGGTTGAAAGCCCGCTTGGTCAATCCCAAGGCCAGGGTCGGACGGGAGGCAAGCCGGGCTGCGAGCGCGGACACCTCGGGCAGCAGCTCCTCATCCGGGAGCACGCGCGTCACGAGGCCCCACTCCAGCGCAGCCCGCGCATCGAGCGCGTCGTTGGTGAATGCCATCTCGCTTGCCTTCGCCAGGCCGGCCAACTGGGGCAGCGTCAGCGACACGCCCGAATCGGCCGCGAGCCCGATCTCGGAAAAACCGAAAATGAACTGGGCCGACTCCGAAGCCCAGCGGATATCCGTGGCCAGGGCGATACCCAGTCCGGCGCCGGCGGCCGGCCCATTGATCGCGCCGATGACTGGCTTTTCGATTCCACGCAGCGCGAGCACGATGGCGTTGTAGGTTCGCTGCAGATGAGCCCGGTAGGGCACGTTGTCGCCTTGCTGAAGGATGACGGCGACGTCCTGGCCCCCGCTGAAAAAGCGCCCGGCCCCGGTCAGGACGACGCAGCGGATGGCTGGATCACGCTTAACCTCGGCCAGCGCCTGGAGCAAATCCTCCACCATTTCAAAGTTGAAGGCGTTGGCTTTCGGGCGATCAAGCGTAATTGTGGACACCGACCCGGACTGTTGAACTCGCACGCCTCGATTGGCCATGGCAACTCTCCCTGGCAAACGCCTGACTTAAATAAAAAACCCGGGCGAATCTCCGCCCGGGTTAAGCAAGACTAAAGAGAAAGACCGAAATTAATCTCGTCATCCTCGTCCTCATCGAATTCGTCATCAAAGGCTTCGAAATCAAAATCGATCTCGACCTCGATGTCCTGGTCAAGGCGGACCCAGAGCAGGAGCGCATCACCTTCTTCCAACTCCAGCCAGCGCACGGCCACGATGGGTGCTTCACTGGTCAGTCCATCGTCCGTCCGGTACTCGAGATAAATCGGCTGCTGGTCGCGCCAGGCACGGTAACAACGTTCAACCAGCGCCGGTCCGTTCCCGGTCCTCACACGGCAAAGCGCAATGCGAGATGGGAGAGGGCCTTCACTCAACCCACCCAACCATGGATCCCCAACCAGCTCGAATGTTGGCGGAGGGCCTTCGATGATGGTGATCTTTCGCATCTCGGTCATCGCTACCTCAGTGACTCCCGATCTGGGAGCGGCGGAATCTTACCATAGATTATATCCCCTGTTGCGCATGCGCAATCCGGCGCCCGGTTGCCATCTCTTGCGACGACGTGCTTTGGACAACGAACATGCCCGGCCCAAGAAAATGACTTCCCGATATCCTTGCTTGCAGGGAACATGCCAAAGCGCGCTTTTTTTCGATCCAGCCTTACCGCTCGCGTTCTAGATGCCAGGCATGGAGAATCCGGCGTGCGAACGGCGCCTCCCGTCATCGATCCAAATCCACCGATGACCTGCAAGCTGACGGAGTAATCGGAATGACCCGGCCGCCAATGATCCGACGAGCCGCGCCGCAGGTTTGAAAGGCTCAGGGACCATCCTGCGGGAAGACGAGCGTGACCTTGATCGAACGCTGGCGTTTGTCTTGTGCGGTGTCGATGGCGGCGCGGTAGGCTGAAAAGGGGTAGCGGTGGGTGATCATCCCTTCGTCCGATAGCGCGCCCTGCAGGAGCAGTTGCATCACGATGTCGAACGTGTGCACGCGCCCGCCCTGCCAATCTTCCATACCAAAAGTAAGTGCGCCGATAAGATCGACTTCCTGGTAGAAAATCGGTGAGAGGTCGGCGTGCATCGGAGCCAGGGTCGATCCGACCATGACCACCTTCCCGCGTGCCCGGGCCCACCGCAAGCTGTCCGTAATCGTTGTGGCGCTGCCAACACAGTCGAAAATCACATCGAAACCGCCCAACAGCATCCCCCGGTTCAACGGGGCCTGGTAGTGGCGCGCACCCGTCACCTCGGCCAGCGCTGCGTAGGGCTTTGAGTCGGGGACGATGCGGGTCGCCCCCATCGCACGGGCGGCCTGCGCCTGATGATCGTAGCGCGCCAGCACGGTGACATCCGCATCTGGGGCAAGAGCCCTTATCGCTTGCAGCGTAAGCAGGCCTATCGCCCCAGCACCTACCACGAGCACTTTCTCCCCCGCGGCCGGACGTGCCCGCAGCACGGCATGCACCCCGACCGCCATCGGCTCGATCAGGGAGGCCTGGTCGAAGGAAATGCCCTCCGACACGGCCCAAACCTCTGTTTCGTGGGCGACATAGCGTTCGCTCCAACCCGCGCCGATTGCGTTTGGTCCTCGACCGAGCGAAGCGTTCTCGCAGAAACGGCTTTGCCCGGCTGCACACTGCCGGCAGAGGGGTTCGATTTCCTGGGTGTGACAATTCGGGCTGCCGATGGGGCGGGCTTCGATCACGACGGTATCCCCGGGCTTGAAGCGGGTGACTGCCGTCCCGACCTCGATCACCTCCCCCACCGCCTCATGCCCAAGGTAAATGCGCTGCAACCCGGGCTCGGCCGCAAGCGCCACGCGCGGGTCGGCGTCGACCCGCAGGAGGGACAGGTCGGTGGCGCAGATGCCGCATTGCCTGTTGCGCACCCGCAGCCACCGGGGACCCGGCAGTTCTGGTTCCGCAATATCCGCCGCCCGGAACGGCGCCAGCGGACTCCAGACGACCCCCGGCCAGATGCCGCGCAGCGCCTTGACGGCCAGCGCCCGCGGGACGTCCTTCTCGAAGTAAAGCGTTTTCAAGCTTGCTGCCTCAAGACTCAACCACCTGACCCCGGGGGTTCCGACTGAGCTGGATCTTCCTGGCGCACGTCCTTCCTCACCGCCGCGCAAGCAAGACAGGAGGGGCGATCACAGAGCAGCGCGCGCGGGTCCTCCCGGATCCAGGCCGCGGCGATGTTCACCAAATCACGCAAGGCAATCGCTTCCATGGTAAGCGGGCCAAGTACGGTCCTGCGCACCTCGCCTCCCAGGCGTTGCTCAATGGCATTAAAGCCTTCTGAACAGCCGGGCATGTGCGTGCAAACGGCGACGCCGCCCTCGGTCAGCGCCCAGCGCACAAACGTCTTCCTCCCGGCTTGTCGCTCGGCCCAATGCAGGGCCACGTTCACCCTGTGATCTACCCCTACCAGGAGCACGTCCGCATCATATTCAGCCATCCAACCGAGCGGAGCGAGCGGCTCGTCCAGAGTCTGGTCCGCCAGGCTTTCCTCCGCCCCGACCGCTGAGAAGCTGAGCAGGGGATGGTCGGAACGCACGGCCGCCTCGTGGCCGCGCAAGAGTTCAGCCGTCTCTCCCTGTTCGACGTCCACCGGCATCTCAGGCGTGAAAATCTCGGAATCAAAATTGGCGGCATCATCCACGCCATACTCAAGCCCGTTATCTTCCGGACCAAAGGGAGGCACAATGGCGGCGCGCTGGGTGAAGGCCGGCATCATGATCGTCTCCGTTGCAGAAACCAGGGCAGCCACGAGGCTCTCGCCCCCGCCGGCCAGCAACCTGGCTGTACCCGGTGCAGCATGCGCGAGGACCCGGCTGTGGGAATCAAGCCCCAGCCTGGTAAAAGCCTTAACCAGTTCGCGGTGGCGGATCAAATCTACCCCCCGTCGTTGCATGGGATCGATCCTGGCTTATCGCCCGACGTATCGCGCATCTATCAGCGCCCCTTCCAACCGGCCTTGCGCTTCTCGAGGAATGCCTGCATGCCCTCTTTTTGATCGAGGGAACTGAACAGGAAGTAGAAGCTCCGCCGTTCATCCGCGATACCCTCTGCCAGCACCGTTTCAAACGCCTGGTTCACCATCTCCTTGCCGATGCGGACAGCGAGCGGTGCGCGATCGGCGATCTCGGCCGCAAGCCCCAGCGCCTCCTGCAGATAGCGCTCGCGGGGCACGACGCGGTTGACCAGGCCCAACTGGAGGGCTTCGTGGGCATCCAACCTGCGGTCGTTGAGCACCATCTCCATCGCAGTTGCCTTTCCCACTGCGCGTGTCAGCCGTTGGGTCCCGCCGGCGCCGGGGATAACGCCCAGGTTGATCTCAGGTTGACCGAAGACGGCCGTTTCCGAAGCCACGATCATGTCGCACGACATCGCCAGCTCGCACCCACCGCCCAGGCACCATCCGGATACGGCTGCGATGACTGGCTTGTGGATCCCGGATACCCGATCCCACAGCTCAATCGGCTCGGTGATGAGCATATCCACCGCTCCCGCTCCCGCCATCTCCTTGATGTCCGCACCGGCGGCGAAAGCACGGTCATCCCCGGTGATGACGATCGCCCCGATTGCCTCGTCCTCGTCGAAGGCCTGCAGCGCACCGGTCAGTTCGGTCATCACCGTTCGGTCTAACGCGTTCATGGCTTTCGGCCGGTTGATGCGTATCAGCCCTACTTTGCCCTGCACTTCCGGAACAATTGCTGAGTAATCCATCACGGATCTCCTTCCACGTCCCTGGCAGCCGCTCCCGGGTCCGTTTAATCGATCGACATCTGGGCCAGGTGGTCCTCGGTATGACTCAGCGCGTACTCGAACCACCACTGTACCGTGCGCAGCCCCTGGGTCGGGTGACGACCGGCGCGGCTCCATCCCTCTGGATCCAGCCGCTTCCACCGCTGCCAACATCTTCATCCGCGCTTCCTGGAAGCCGTCCAGGATGGCCTGGACGTCCTCCTGCTCATCATAATGCTCCTGCATCCATGCCCCTTCATCGAAGTACTGCAATTCGGGCTGGTCGTGCTGGAGCATGTCCTCGACTCGCGGCCAGAAGGCCTGCTGTTCAACGTCGCGCATGTGGACCAGGACCTGGTGGGCGCTCCAACCCCCTTCTTCCAGCGGTGTGTGCATCGATTCGGGGTCGATTTTTTCAACCCCGCCAGCCAGCCGCTGTACCTGGGCGCGGGCTTGCGCCATCATCTGGCGCCGGTAGGCGTATAGCTCTTCCATGGCTTATGTCCTCTCCTGGGGCTGAACCCGGCCAGCCGGGGCAGGCCGACCCCTTGCTGGATCGACCACGACCGTCTCGCCGGTCAGGAAGCTCGCCCGGCTCGAGCACAGAAAGAGCACCACTCCAGCGATGGTCGCCCGGATCTCCTCCTCCTGCAACTCGCTGAAAACCGTTCGCAGTTCTTCGTCTGCAGTTCCTGGAATACGTTCCCCTGCAAAGTGCGCTGGGCAGACAGCGTTCACCCGGATCCCATGCTCCGCCAGCTCCAGCGCCGATTGACGGGTCAGGGCCAGCAAGCCTGCCTTGCTCGCCAGGTAGGCTCCCGCCTGTGCCAGCGTCCCTTCTGCAGCATGCGCGCTGGCCACATTTACGATCACACCCCCTCCCGCATCGGCCATGCGCCGGCCGGCCGACTGGGTGAGCAGAAAAGGTCCTTTCAGGTTAACTGCCAGCGTCCTGTCCCAGTCCCACTCATCCATGGAGAGCAGGTCGACGCGGGGTGCAACCCCGGCGTTGTTTACCAGTACATCGATCGAACCGTAAGCTTCAGCGACCTGGGCGAGCAGGGTTTGGACCTCCATTTTGCGGGAGATATCTGCCAGGAAAGGCTCCGCCTGGCCGCCCTCGGCCTCGATCAAGGCCAGCGTATCATCGAGGTTGACCGGTGTGAGATCGTTGGCCGCCACGTACGCCCCCTGGGCGGCGAACGCGCGGGCAATCGCTCGTCCCAGGCCTCTACCTGCGCCAGTGACGAGGACGACCTTATCCCTCAATTCTGGATATGCGGGCAAACCGGGTTTCTCGTTTTGCATCAACCTCATCCACCGGTCATGACTGGCAGCCGGCGATCCCATCTCCTACGCCGGCTGCGCTCACATCAAACCCGAGGTAGGGGGATGGGTCAAGGGTGTTCATGATGTCCAGCTCGTTCAGGAAGCGGCCCTGCCCATCGTCGCGCACGATTGAAAAATGCAGGTGCATCCCCGTTGGGATTATCGGGGTCAGCCGAGTAATTCCCCTGATACCCGAGCAGGGTGCCAGCCGCCACGAACTGCTCTGAAGTGCCGGCCGGGAAATCGGGTGCGATGAACGAATTCCCGGCCGCATCCGCCATATGGGTATAGTACAGCCAGATCTGTCGCTCAGGCAGGAGTGGGTCCTGGGGCAGGCGCAGGATGACAGCCGAACGCCAGGCAGGGTCGCGGGACAGGTAGCCATCATGGGCTGCGACGACCGGGGTCTCGCCCAGGCCGCCGGGGCCGCTCGGCCCGAAGATGTCCAGGCCTTGATGCTTGTGGCCAGGGCGGAAGGAATCACCCCACAGGAAACCGATGTAGCCATCGGTCGGCATCACGAACGGGGCGTCAGCGCAGCGTTCCCCGGCCCGGATGACCCAATCGGCGTGCCGGCTGGTATCCTCCCAGTATGCCCGCAGCCTTGCCAGGCGTGCGCTTGGCGGACGAACCCTCATGTAGAAATACGCCGCGACGGCGATTACGAGTACGACGAGGACCCCCAGTCGCCATGATGAACCGCCTTCGACCTTCATTGCTCACCGGGCCGCTCGCCAGCCGCCGCATGGGGTTATACGACGTCCTTCGCTCATCGCTCTTCTTCCAGGTGTTCAGCAAACACCAGCGATACGTGTTCACCGGCGAGCGCCACCAATGCCCGGCCGGCTTGCTGCCCGGCCTCGGAGGCCATCGCGGCCTGCACCGCGCCCAGATCGTCGAAGTAGAACTCATGCACCAGGTGCAAATCTGCATCTCCCGCCGGCCCACCGAGGATGCGGCTGACCGTGACCCTGCGCAGCCCGGGCATCTTCTCGGCCAATCGCACGAATTCCTGGCTCCAGCGGGTCTCCAGCTCAAGCGTGTCTTCGGTTTTGTGGAACAAGATCATCAGTTTATGCACGCTGGCCAGTCTCCCGCGCATAGGACCATGGTCATGGACTTGCGGACTATTGTCCCCTGGCCCGTCTTTGCCGTATACTCACCGATAGCATTTATTATCATTAGCCTTGTTGGAGGCATTTATGATCATTTTTTCCCAACGAGGCCAGGGACTAGTCGAATACGCGATGATTATCATGCTGGTCGGAATCATCGTCATCGTCATGCTGGCCCTGTTTGGTTCAGGCGTGGGCAATATGTTCAGCAACGTCATCGCCAACTTCTGAACCTGCCTCAATTCAAGCGCCGTGGGGTTCGTACTCCTGCGGCTGCGACATCAAGCGCCGTCCGGGTTCTCGGACAGGCGCTTTTTCATCCGCCGTGCAAGTTCCCGGCGGGGCAGCAGGATGCGCCTTCCGCATCCCGAACACTTCAAGCCGATATCCGCACCCAGCCGGACGACCCGCCAATCGCTGCTCCCGCAAGGGTGCGGTTTGCGCAGGCGGACCATCTCATCCATCTTTAGATCCGGGAGCATGCTCACTCCTCATCTTGGGGCCGGTCGGAGATTATAACATCCGCCTGTTTGGTATAATCGCCGCTATGCTTGGGCTCTCGACCACCGAACTGCTAGGACGCATCATCGTGCTCGTCGTCGCGCTAAGCGTGCACGAATTCGCGCACGCCTGGACCGCGGACCAACTGGGCGATGACACGCCGCGCTTGAACGGACGCCTCACGCTCAACCCGCTAGCCCACCTCGATCCGCTGGGTTCACTCATGCTCATCATAGCCGGATTTGGCTGGGCACGCCCGGTGTTGGTCAACCCCTACCAACTCCAGCGGCGGACGCCGGCCGGCATGATGCTGGTCGCCATCGCCGGGCCCTTCTCCAACCTGCTGCTCGCCATCCTGGCCGCGATACCCTTCCGAGCCGGTCTCGTAAGCTTCGGCGCCAGTTCCACTTTTGCGGCTGAACTCCTGGCCCAATTCATCTTCATTAACTTGATCTTGCTCTTCTTCAACCTGATCCCCGTGTACCCTCTGGACGGAGAAAAGGTGGCCGATTACCTGCTCCCGCCGGGCGGGCAGGCGTTCCTGGCACGCATCCGCCCCTACGGGATGTACATCATCCTCGGGTTGATCCTGATGGGCAACTTCGGAGGGCTCGATTTGCTCGGTACGCTCATCGGTCGTCCTGCCTTGAGCGTATTCCGCTTGCTTACATCCTGACGATGGGCATCCCCTACCGGGTGGGGCAATTCCTGCGCTCGGTATTCCCCCACATAAGCACAGGTGAACGCCAGCTCGTCAGCCGGGTCCTGACCCCCGCGCTGACTGCTCTCTTCTTCAACATGAGCCATGCCGACCAGGTGCACAGCCTGCGGGTGCTGCAGGATCTGCTGCAGGACGGGCAAGATGACCCCGATCTCCTGGCAGCCGCGCTGCTGCACGACGTCGGGAAAAGCCTCCATCCACTCAATCCACTCGAGCGGGCCCTGGTCGTCCTGGCGAACCGGATCGCCCCCGGATGGGTAATTAGGATGGGACAGGCGGACGGGGTTGGCGGCTTGCGAAAGTCCTTCGCGACCGCGGTGCACCACCCGCGTTGGGGATCGGAATTGGTTGCCCGGCATGGTGGCTCAGCACGCCTGGCACAGCTCATCCGCTTCCACCAGGAGCCGGCCGAGGCGTCATCTCTTGCCGACCTGGAGCCTTCCATCGTGCTGCTCCAGCAAGCAGACAACAGGAACTGAGGTGCATCCATGGCGTATGAAGTGATGATCATCGGGTTGGACCAGGTCGGAGCGTCGATCGGGTTGGCCCTGGCCAACGCCGAGGGCGAACTGCGCCGGCTGGGATATGACTCGGACAAGAAGGCCGGTAAAGCAGGCGCTAGAAACCGGTGCGATCGACGAGCTGCTATCCCACCCGCGCCGCGCCATCAAGCACGTCGACCTGGTCATCCTATCGATCCCGACCTCCGAGGTCGAGCTCTATCTCGAGTCCCTCGGCCCCACGTTAAAGGACGGGGCGCTCGTGCTGGATACCGGCGGGATAAAATCGCTCGCCTTCGAATGGGCAAAGGATTTCCTGCCCGAAGGGCGGCATTTCGTCGCCGCGATGCCGGTCGTGGGACCGAAGAGCCTGGAAGAAGCGCCCTTCACCCCCGGGCTGCCGAGCGCAGACCTCTTTCAAGACGGCCTGCTCGCCATCACCAACCTGCCTCAGACACCTGAAGGTGCGCTGGCCGTGGCAGTCAACCTTGCGACGCTGCTCGGAGCCCAGCCGTTCTTCATCGACCCGGACGAGCACGACGCGGCCATCGCCGCCACCGATGACCTGCCCGCGCTGCTCAGCGCCGCGCTGCTGCGTGCCGCCACCCGTTCTCCTTCCTGGAGGGAGCTGCAGCGGCTGGCGGGCCAAACCTTTGCCTTCGCCACGCAGTTGGTGGGCATCCGCAGCCCATCCCAGGCCCAGAAGCGCATCACGCTTAACCGCGAGAAGGTCCTCAGCAAATTGGACGTCATCATCGAGGAACTGAGGCTGCTGCGCGAACATGTCGCCGAGCAGGACGGCCAGGCTCTTTCGGAATATCTCGACCAGGCGGACCGGGCGCGTTTCGCCTGGCTGGACGCCCGCAGCAAGGCCGATTGGTCTCTGCAAGACATGACCCAGGGCCAGAGCCTGGGGGGGCTGGGGTTCTTCGGCAACTTGTTCGGGATCAGCTCGCGCGAAGAAAAGGGCTGATGCCGGCTCCGGGCAGGCCCGCCGCGTAGCCTGCGGGACGTGCTCGGCGTATAATCCTTGCGTGCCACAAGCCTTCGTTTACATCGTCGAGTGCGCAGACGGAAGCTTTTACACCGGTTGGACCACGGACCCCGACCGCCGGCTGCGTGAACACAACGCCGGGCGCGGGGCGCGCTATACGCGCAGCCGCCGACCGCTCGAGCTCGCATATGTCGAGCCGCAGCCGGACCGCGCCAGCGCCATGCGCCGCGAACGCGCGCTTGAAGAACCTGAGCCACGCACAAAAACGAGCGCTTGCCGACCAGCAGCCATAGCCGAGTCCCACCCTACCCGCAGCGAGAGGCCTCCCATGACAAATGAAATGAAAACCGCCTGGATCGAGGAGGAAATCACCGGTCTGAAGCAGGCCGGGCTTTTCAATACGATTCGAACGCTCAGCTCACCCCAGGGCGCCTGGCTGACGGTCGACGGCAGCGAGGTGCTTAACTTTTGTTCGAACAACTACCTGGGACTTGCCAACCATCCGAAACTGGTGCAGCGCGCCAAGCAAGCCATCGATGAGCTCGGCATCGGTCCGGCCGCGGTCCGCACCATCGCCGGGACGATGTCCATCCACCTCGAACTTGAACGCCGGCTGGCCGCGTTCAAGCGAGTGAAGGCGGCCATCAGCTTCCAATCCGGGTTCACGGCCAACCTGGCCACGATCCCGGCGCTCGTTTCGAAAGAGGACATCATTTTCTCGGACGAACTCAACCATGCCAGCATCATCGACGGCTGCCGCCTTTCCGGGGCGCGGGTCGTGCGCTATGCGCATTGCGACGCCGACGATCTTCGGCGCCAGATCGAGGCCAACGAACGGGACAGCTACCGGAGGGCGCTGATCGTGACCGACGGCGTGTTCAGCATGGACGGGGATGTCGCCCCGCTTGACGCCCTGACCGCCATCGCCCAGGAGTTCGGTCACCTGATCATGGTTGACGACGCACACGGCGAAGGCGTGCTGGGCAAGGGCGGACGGGGGATCGTCGACCACTTCGACCTGCACGGTCAGGTTGATGTCGAGGTCGGCACCCTCTCCAAGGCGTTTGGCGTCGTGGGAGGCGTCGTCGCCGGCAGCCAGCAAATCGTCGACTGGCTCCGCCAGCGCGGCCGCCCCTTCCTCTTCTCCTCGGCCATGACGGTCCCCGACGTCGCCGCCTGCCTGGCCGGGATCGAGCTGCTCGAGGAATCGACCGAACTCGTCGATCAACTTTGGGAGAACACGGAGTACTTCAAGCGCGAGATGCAGGGGCTCGGCTTTGACACGGGCGTGAGCACAACCCCGATCACCCCGGTCATGCTCGGTGATGCCAAGCTTGCGCAGCGCTTCAGCCGCAGCCTGTTCGAACAAAACGTGTTTGCGATGGCGATCGGCTACCCGACGGTTCCACATGGCAAGGCGCGCCTGCGGGTGATGATTTCGGCTGCGCACACCCGCGATGACCTGGATGACGGCCTGGGGGCATTCGAACGTGTGGGACGTGAACTGGGCGTTATCTAAAGATGGTGACCTGGTAAAAAAGTAGGGGCGCATCGCGATGCGCCCCTACTTTGAATAAGTGATCTCTAGATGAGACCGCCCGCGCGGCCGCGTGGGCTTGTCGTTCTGCACATTCGTTTAGCTGGGCGCTTCAAGCAAATGGATCGTAGCCGGGGAGCGTCCCGGCCCACATGCAGGTGGGCTTATCGATCTGGTTGCACGCCAGTCCCTTCGAACAGCGGTGGGCGAGGATGCGCGGCGGCTGCTCGGGCTGGATCGAAGCTGGGTATACGACGCGGGCCTGCAAGGCAACCGCTTCGTCCACCCGTTCACAATACTGAACCTTGATCGCTTTCCAGGTTACACAGGCCATAGGGCACCTCACGCATCATTTACCGCTGGGTTTCCACTACTCTACACGCTCAGCGCACACCCGCCAAGTGAATACTGTCACCCCCTCAAGCGGATAATCTGCGTCCAGATTGACCACATCAATCTTGTTCTTCAGAGAAAATAGAAAAAACCCTGGCAGCGGGTTTTTGGGGGCGGAGTGCGATGAAGGTGTGATGTGCGGTGCGCCAGGGCGGTGGCATTATACACGATTTTGTGAAACCAACTCACCCAATCCTGGCCCACCGAATCGAAACGCTGGGTTAGAACTGGAAGCCGTTCTCGCGCGGAACCAGGCGCCGGCGATAGTTGACGACATACTCCATCAAGCGGTCTTCAAGCAGCTGAAACGCCTCTGACGTCAGGACCTGTTCCATGCCTTCTCCATCCTCGGCAACGAAGGCCGTCAGGCGCAGCGGGTACTCCCCGTAGGCTGTGTGCCAGGCCTCGCACATCTTAAGGCCCATCTGTTCCAGAGACGGGACGAATTCCCCCAGGACGTACCGGAAGTAGGCTTCACGCCGCTCCGGAATCGGATCGAACGTCAGGATGAGTTTCTTCTCCATTAAAATCACCAACCCTTGATCCTACATACCTACCGCACCGGGCGCGGGCGACGGGCCAAGAGATCGCCGCCACTACCGATGCGGACTTCCTGCGGGAACTCAGACCACACCCCTGGAACCCGGGTGCCACAATGCGGGCACATACCATCCCCCGATAGATTGTACTCGAGCAGGACGTAGCCGAACCGGCGGATGAGCACTGCCTGGCACCCGGGGCAGCGTGTGTCCTCGTATGACCCCACCCGCCCGGGGGCGTTGCCGGCATAGACAAAATTCAATCCAGCCTCTTCACCAATTTCAGCGGCGCGTATCAGCTCATCCGCCGTTGTTCTGATCCCGTCCTGCATCTGGTAGTCCGGGTGGAAGGCTGTGACATGCCAGGGGATGTCGGGGGAGACCGATCGTATGAAGCGGGCGGCATCCATCAACTCCTCGGTGCTGTCGTTGAAACCGGGCACGATCAGCGTGACGACCTCCACCCACAGGCCACGGTCATGCGCCATCTGGATCGTGTCAAGCACGTGTTGCAGAACACCGCCCAGGGTCCGGTAATTGCGGTCCTGCATGCTCTTCAAGTCGACCTTGTAGGCCGTCAAGTAGGGTGCCAGGTAGTCCAAGGCTTCAGGTGTGGCATTCCCATTGGAAACAAACGCGCAGCGCAGGCCGGCCTGGATGGCCTTCGAGAAGACCGCCGCGGCCCACTCGGATGTGATCAAAGGTTCGTTGTAGGAGGAAGCAATCACGCGTGCGCCGAGCTTCTTGCCATGGGCGACGAGCTCTTCCGGCGATACTCTGCCGCAAGTATCCACCGGCGATGTCGCAGGCCGGGTTGCGCAGAGCCTGGGAGGTGACCCAGTTCTGGCAGTACCCGCAGTGGAAATCACAGCCCAGCATCCCAAAGGTGAGCGCGTCCGAGCCGGGGTAAAGGTGGTAGAAGGGTTTTTTCTCAGTCGGGTCGCACTGCAGGGCTGCGACATATCCCCAGGGCACATGCAGCGTCCCAGCCTGGTTGAAGCGCACCTTGCACACGCCGCGCCGGCCTTCTCGTATCAGGCAGCGGTGGCCGCAGGCAGTGCAGCGCACTGCCTGCCCGGGGAGCTTTTCAACCAGTTCCCCGGGCGCTGTCATCGTATCCAGGATCTCGGCCAGGCTCGACATGCGGTTCCTCGGATTATAACACCCGCCTCTGGTGGACCGTTGCGGTGTAGAATGGCCCCATGCTGAGCGTCGTCATCCAGGCCGGTGGCCGGTCGAGCCGAATGGGTCAAGACAAAGCCTTCGTCAAGCTGGGCGGAAAGGCTTTGATTGAGCTGGTGCTCGAGCGCGTATCCGGCATAGGCGACGAGACCCTGGTCACCACCAACGATCCCACGCGCTTTGCCCGCTTCGGCATCCGGACCGTGCAAGACGACATGCCGGGGGCCGGGGCTCTGCACGGGCTGCGCACGGCGTTGGCTTCCGCCAGGCACGAGCATGTGCTTCTCGTCGCCTGCGATATGCCCTTCCTTCAACGGGCGCTGCTCGACTACATCCTCAGCCTGGCCGGCGAGGGGGATGTCGTCGTGCCCGTCCCCGGGGGAAGGCACGAACCCCTCCTGGCGCTTTACCGGCGCGAGGTTTGCCTGTCTGCCGTGGACCGGGTCCTGGAAGCCGGGGAACGGCGGATGATTAGTTTTTACCCGGCCGTGCGCGTGGTCGAGATCGACGATGCCCGGCTTGACGAGCTGGACCCTGACCGGATGAGCTTCTTCAACGTGAACAGTCCGGAGGATGTGCTCCGTGCCGAGGGCATGCTCGCCGCTCTTCAAACTGCCAATCCAACGCTACCCCCTGGAGGAATTTCAGATGAAGTTTGATCCCAGCCAGATTCGCGGCGAGTTTCCCGCACTCAGTTCCGGAGCCGTGTTCTTCGACAACCCGGGCGGCACACAGGTCCACCAGAATGTCATCGACGAGATGACCGAGTACCTGGCTCATTACAATGCGAACCGCGGGGGAGCCTTTCTCACCAGCCAGAGGTCAGACGAAGTGCTGCACGAAACGCGCAACCTGGCCGCGACCTTCCTGAATGCCTCTGAAGCCTCAGAAGTCGTCTTCGGGCCGAATATGACGACGCTCACCTTCGCCCTAAGCCACGCCCTCGCCCTCGAATTCCAGCCCGGCGACGAGCTCATCGTCACGCGCCTCGATCACGATGCCAATATCTCCCCGTGGCTGCGGCTTGCGGATGATCGCAACTGCAAGGTGCATTGGTGTGACTTCGACATAGAGGATGGCACGCTGCAGATCGAGCAGCTCCAGGGCTTGATCTACCGACCGCACGCGTTTGATCGCCGTCGGGTACGCTTCGAATGCACTGGGGACGACGAACCCGGTCGCCAGGGTCGTGGAACTCGCGCATGCCGCTGGTGCGTTGTGTTTTATCGATGCCGTCCAGTATGCCCCGCATGGGCCAATCGACGTCCAGCGGGCTGGACTGCGACTTCCTGACTGTATCCGCCTACAAATTCTTCGGCCCCCACCTGGGCGTCCTTTACGGAAAACATGGAGCACCTTGACCGCCTGCGGGCGTATAAAGTGCGCCCAGCCTCGAACAAGCCTCCGGGGAAGTTTGAAACCGGCACCCAGAACCACGAAGGCATTGCCGGGCTGCGTGGAGCGTTGACCTATCTCGCCTCCCTGGGCGAAAGGTTTGAGCCGGGGGATCCCGGCCTGGTTGAGACGAGCGCACAAGGTATGCGGCGTTCGTTCGAGCTCGGGATGAAGCTAATCCAGGCCTATGAACATGGCCTATCGCGAGCGTTGATCGAAGGGCTCTCCGGGGTACCCGGACTGCACATCCACGGCTTGACCGATTTGGATCGCCTGGATGAGCGCGTTCCGACGGTATCCTTCACGTTGGAGGGAATGACCCCGCGTCGGGTGGCAGAGGTCCTGGGCGAAGCTGGTATCTATGTCTGGGATGGAAACTACTATGCCCTGGCCGTCACCGAGCGCCTGGGATTGGAGGATTCCGGCGGGATGGTCAGGATCGGGTTGACTCATTACAACACCATTTCAGAAGTGGATCGTCTCGTGGCAGTGGTCGAGGAGCTGGCTGGCTCCCGGTCGGACGCTTAAAAGATACACAGACAAATATCTAGGTGAGGGGGGCACCCAGACATCTGCCTGTGCACGCTAACTATAATGTACCGATCAAGCCTGCGTCAAGGCAAGTATGCCTAGACCTGGACAGGCGCAAACCGCCTGCGAGGTGATGGTTGTCGCCGAGATCGGGAAAGAAGCCACTTCGGATGGGTGCGTCCGGCGCAATACACTTGGAAGACTTCTTCCAGGGTAGGTTGTGCCGATGAAACCTGACGCGCTGCTCAAACTGCCCCTGTTCAAGGGGCTCGATCCAACGCACCTCACCGCACTGGCGGAGAGTGCAGTCGAGGAACACTTGCGAAGCGAACAAGTCATCTTCGAACAGGGCAAGCGCGCAAAACGCCTCTACATCCTGCTCGAGGGGCGCGTGGCCATCCGCTACAAACCCTATGATGGCGATATGCTCAACGTAACCGAGGTGCAGCCTAACGGTGTCTTCGGCTGGTCAGCGGCGCTTGGGCGGCCATCCTACACTTCCTGTGCGGTTTGCGTCGAGGACGGCCTGGCTATCAGCGTGCGCGGGGATGCGTTAAAATCACTATGTGAGGCTTATCCCGTGACGGGGGTGTTAATCCTGGAACGGCTTGCAGGGGTCATCGCCGAGCGCTTGCAAAACACGCATGCCCATGTTGTCGAGATGCTGCGGGAGGGTGTAAGCTCCTAGTGGCGGAAGCGGCCAAAGGGAGGTCCTGATGAGGGAAACGTTCAGCCATAATCACGCTGTGGATGCGACGCCACAGGAGCGCATGCAGGCTCTGATTGAATTGATCAGCGCCTACATCGAGCAGTACCATGGTGGCTCGGTCGAGATGGTCGGGTACGATGGTGAAATCCTCACGGTGAAAATGGGTGGCGCCTGCGATGGGTGTGAACTCTCGGAAGGCACCCTGCGAGGCTGGGTAGAAGGCTCTGTGAGACAGTTCTTCCCGGATCTTGTCCGCATCGACGCTGTCTGATTCCTGCGCAAAGCAGGGCATGTCCACCTCCCCCCCAGGGGCTCCCCTCCTACAATTCCTCCCCAAGTCTGGGATCCAGGCTGCTCGCCAGCAGTGGCGCATGCCATCCCCGCTACGCACACGAGGTACCTGTTGCCAGCCGTCCTGATCGCGACCCAAGCCCGTGCATTCCAGTATGGCCTGAGGCTCCAGGCAGGTGGGAGCAACGGGCAGCCCTACCTGCTGGCTGCGCTGATCGCGACCGGGATCTTCCTGCTGGTCTTCATCGCCATCTCGTTCCACCTACTGCACGAGACGGCAGCTGCCCTGCTCGGGGCTACCGCCGTTTTTCTCGTGACGTACATCTGGGGTCACATCAACCCCGGCATGCGCATGCTGGACTTCGAACAGGCGATGCTGTTCGTAGACTGGAACGTCATATTTCTCATTATGGGGATGATGATCTTCGTCGGCATCCTGGCCGAGACGAACATCTTTCGCTGGACAGCCTTCCGCTTCTATCAGGCCTCGAGGGGGAAACCCTGGCAGCTGCTCTTCAGCCTTTTGGTCCTGACTGCCGTTACCTCCGCCTTATTAAACGACGTCACGGTCATCCTCCTGCTCGTGCCACTTTCAATCCAGATCGCACTCGCACTCGACATCCATCCCTTCGTTTTCGTCATCCCCGAGGTGCTGGTCTCCAACATCGGCGGTGCGGCAACGCTGATCGGGAACCCCCCCAGCACGATTGTTGGGTCTCATATCGGCGTCAGCTTCGGCCGCTACATGGTTCACATGGGTCCCATCGCAGTCATCTGTTTGCTGGCCGTGCTGATCGTCGTGCGCATCCAATACCGCGACCAGGTCAAACCTGCTGATCCTGATTCCCACTCGACGCTTATAGAGCGGCTGGCCGCCGACTCGGATATCCGCAATCACATCACCCTGCGCAAAACGTTGGTCATGCTCGGGTTAACCTTCCTGCTCTTCTTCGCTGCCGATGTGTTCGACAACATCCCGCCCGGGGTAGTGGCGATCTCCGGGGCGGCCGTGCTCATCGCCTGGGTCCGGCCGGACATGCACCACATGCTGCGCGAGGTGGATTGGACCACGCTGCTTTTCTTCATCGGCTTGTTCATCGTCGTCGGCGCGATGGACTCAACCGGGGCGATCGGTTGGCTGGCAACCCAGATCGGCGTGCTGGCCGGCAAGAGCGCCGACAGCGCAGCCTTGCTTACGACCTGGATCTCGGCCATCGCCTCTGCCATCGTGGCCAACATCCCTTTCACCGTCGCCGCCCTGCCGGTGGCTGACTTCTTGACAAAGACCCTGCCTGCAGCCGGCCAATCCGGCATCGTGTACTGGGCGCTCATCCTGGGGGCTGATCTGGGCGGCAACGCCACCTACCTGGGCTCCGCACCAAACATCGTCGCCGTCGGTTTGCTGGCGCAAGCGGGCTACCGACTCACCTTTAAACGCTTCATGCGGGACGGACTACCAGCCACGATCGTGACCCTGATCCTGGCTTCGATCTGGTTGCTGGTCCGTTATTGATGGGAGATGGCTATGGGACTCATCCTTTGTGCAACACGCGGCGGTGAAGCGAGCATCCCGACGCAGCTAAAGGCGATCGAACTCGCAGCGCAATCCGGCGATGAGCTCGCCTTCCTCTACGTCGCGGACAGCTCCTTCTTAAACAAGACGGCCGCTGCGGTTGTGGTCGACGTGGAAGACGAACTGGTCAACATGGGTGAATTCCTGCTCGCCATGGCTGCGGAACGCGCCCTGGAAAAGGGCGTGCATGCTGCCAGCATCATCCGCATCGGCGTCGTGCGTGAGATCCTGCCCGAGGTGGCGAAGGAACTCGAGGCCTCGACCATCATCCTCGGCCGTCCTGCGGGAGAGACAAGCCGCTTCCAGGAAGCAGACTTCGAGAACTTCATCAGCGCCATCGAGGCCGAGACCCAGGCCAGGGTGCTCGCGTTCAAGGAGCCCTTGCCCGAATAGCGCGTGCTTTCCCCGTGTTGCCCGCTCAGCCCTCCGCCTTGAGCACGACGACCGGCACCGGGCTCAATTCCTGGAAACGCACCGCATCGGCCTCGGTGCCAACGACACCCGCGCCGTAGTGCATCGGTATGGCCACCCGGGGCATGAGCACGCCCGCCGCCCGCACCGCTTCATCGACATCCATCACGTACGTTCCGCTGACCGGCAGGAGGGCGATATCGCACTCGACATCTTCCATTTCCGGGATCAAATCGGTGTCGCCTGCGAAGTACAAGCGTTCACCCGCGATCTCGAGGATGAACCCGAGATGGTTCGCAGCCCGGGGATGAAAGGGCTTTTCCAGGTTATAAGCCGGGATCGTCTCAACCCTGACCGCGCCAAGCGTTCGATGATCTCCGGGCTTGAGCGCTTCAGCCGGTGAGCCGAATTTCTCGGCCACCCCTGCACTGGCCAGGATCTGTGTCCCTGGCTTGAGAATACGGGCGATATCTTCGGGCGAGAAGTGATCGTGGTGTTCGTGGCTGACGAGGATGATGTCCGCCGCCGGGCTCTCCGCTGGCAACCGCCACGGATCAATATAAATCGACACGGGGTTGTCCAGCCGGAAACTGTCATGACCGATCCAGTGCAGATGATCGAGCAAGCGTAATGGGTCGAGCTTCATGTCTGCCTCCGCTTCAAGCCCCACGCTCAAGCGCGGCCAGGAAGGCTCTCACACCAGCCAGCGCTTCATCGATTTCGGCGTAGTCGATGATCTCCAATCCAGGAAAATCGTTGCCGGTGAGCATCTTCGAGACCGGCCGGCCGCGCCGGTGGCAGCATAGGACTGGCTTTCCCAACTGGAGGGCCACGGCGATCTCATATCCGACGCCATGGGATGGCGTGGTCACCTCGGCCACAACCGCATCGCAACCTGCGATCCAGGCCATGTCGCGCTGGTAGACCTCGGCCGGCTCCACGATCCGCTCCAGCGACATCACCTCTGGCCGCGCCAGGTGTGCGGTGGGGATCTCGTGGCCGGCGGCGAGCATGTCATCGACCAACGCGCCATAGACTTCTTCGTCGGCGCGCCCCCCGGTGAGGGAGCAGGAGAAGTAAATGTTCATTCAATGGCCCTTGTCACGAATGGGGTGTTGGGTTCCTGGCGCCCTGGCGGGCCCTGAATCTTGCCCACCTTGACGCTCACAAGCAGCCATGATACCATGCCGCCCGTCAAGGAAAAACCAACCCGAATCCCACAGGATCTACCACCGCCAGGCGCACGATCCCGGCGGTGTTGGTTATCCCGGACTGGCACGTCATCGTGATTTGCGCTGGAGGATGCTGGCAATGGCAGAACGTGAAATTGGCACGGTCAAATGGTTCAACGCGGTCAAAGGCTATGGCTTTATCGGGCGAGAAACAGGCGATGATGTCTTCGTGCACTTCTCGGCAATCCAGATGGACGGCTACCGCAAGCTGGAAGAAGGCCAGCAGGTGGAATTCAGCATCGAGTTCGGGGCCGAAGGGCTTGCAAGCCGCAGCCGTGACTCCCGTCTAAGGTACTGCGAAGTCTCCCGCTCAGCGCCCCGCCAATCGGGGCGCTTTGATTTTGGGCTTTCGCCGAGCCGGCGGTCTATGCTACTATCAAGGCCTACGGAGGATGCCCGCATGGTCGATACCCGTGATCCGCTGCGCTTCCTGCAGGGCGAAGTTTCCCGCTTGCGGCAGGAGAACCAGGAACTTAAGGACGAACTGACCGTACTGCGCTCCTCGGTGCGCGGGCTGAGCGCCATCCAGGACCTCATCCAGCGCATGACGCCGGCGACCAACTTGCTGAATGTGCTTGAGGATCTGCTGGCTTCCGCCCTGGCTGTCCTGGGGAGCAGCGACGGATCACTGCTCCTGCTGGACGAGGATACGGAAGAGCTTGTGTTCGCCGTGGTGAGCGGCACAGCCAGCGCCCGCCTGAAGGGATACCGCCTGCCGCCAGGCAAAGGGATCGCCGGTTGGGTGACCGACCAGCGCGTACCCGCCATCGTCCACGATGTGCATAAAGACCCCCGTTTTTACCCCCAGGTGGACGAAGCCTTTGGCTTTCACACGCAGACGTTGGCTTGCGTGCCGTTGCTGCTCGGGGATCGCGTGCTGGGCGTGATCGAGGCTGTGAATAAGCTTTCCGATCGCGAATTCTCGGCCGAGGACCACCACTTGCTCGTGGTCGTGGCCCAGCTGGCGGCGGTGGCGATCCAGCGCGCTGAGAGCGTTGCCAAGGAACAGGGCTAAGCCCGCAGTTCCCCTCCCAGTTCACGTCGCACGCGCTCGATGATCTTGTTCCTGACTTTCGCCACTTCATCGTCTGTCAGCGTTCGATCCGCCGCCTGGTAGACCAACGAGTAAGCCAGGCTCTTCAACCCCTGGCCAATTTGATCTCCCTGGTATAAGTCAAACAATCGCACTTCCGTCAGCAGCCGGCCTCCTGCCCGGCGGATCTCGGCTTCCACCTCGCTCGCAGGCACCCCCTCCGGCACCACCAGCGCCAGGTCTTCAAGGACAGGCGGAAACGCGCTCACGCTTGCGATGCTGCTTTGCTCGGGAACGCAGTCCAGCAGTGCTTGAAAATCGATCTCTGCAGCGAGCACGGGCGCAGCGGAGAACGTGAAGTTGGCCTTGACCAGGGGGTGCAGCTCCCCGATCACGCCCAGCTTGCGGTCGACGCGGATCAACGCCGCGCACTTGCCCGGGTGGAAGGCGGGGTGCTCATGCGTCTCAAAGCGTGCCCCCTCCACGTGCAGCCCTTCCAGGAAAGCTTGCAGCAAACCCTTCAGGTCAAAGAAATCCGCGTTGCGCTGGGGAGGGGTATCCCAGGCTGGTTGTCCTTCGGGGCCGGTCATCACCACGACCAGCTTGAGCGGTTCCTGGGAGGGCTCATCCCCCTCTGAAGCCAGGTACACCGGGGCGATCTCGAAGACGGCGAGCTGATCCCGGAAGCGGGCATTGCTCTCGACAATCTCAAGCACGCTTGCCAGCAGGCTGTGCCGCATCACGGTCCGTTCCGTGCTGATCGGGTTGTCGATGGTGATGTAGGGCCGGTCATCGGATCCCACCGCTGGTGGCAGGATCCTGCGCTCTCGTTCGGGCGTGGTCATGCGGTACGTGATGATCTCCTGCAGGCCCAGGTTCACGAGCAAATCGCGCGCCCGTTCCTCCACCTCCCGGCTTCGGTCATGGCGCGGCTGCGGCAGCGCATCAGCCATCATCGTCTCCGGGATGCGGTCATACCCGAAGATGCGGGCGATCTCCTCCATCAAGTCGGCCAGCCCGATCACTCCCTGGCCAATATCGAGCCGGTGATCCGGCGGGGTAACCTGCAGTTCCCCCTGCGCCTGGTGCACGTCAAACTGGAGCGAGGCCAGCAGCGCTTCGATCTCGTCAAGCCCCAGGTCGATTCCCAGCCAGCGCCGCACGTCAGCCGGCGTGAGCTTGATCGGGGGCGGTTCTGTGGGCTGCGGGTAAGCGTCCACCAAACCCGCTGCGACCTCCCCGCCGGCAAGCTCGGCCATCAAGGACAAACCGCGGCGGACCCCGCGTTCGGCCTGCGCCGGGTGGACGCCGCGCTCAAACCGGTAGGACGCTTCGGAATGCAGGTTCTGTGCGGCCAGCGTCTGGCGGATGTTGATGAAATTCCAGGCTGCGCCTTCCAGCAGCACGCGCCTCGTCTTCTCGGTCACCTCCGATTCGAGCCCGCCCATCACGCCGGCAATCGAGAGCACCCCGGCTGTGTCCGCCACGAGGATGGTGAACTCATCCAGCTCGCGTTCGACGCCATCGAGCGTCGTCAGCCGTTCACCCTTCTCGGCAAAACGCGTGATGATCGTCGGCGGCTTGCCGCCTGCCCGCTCGAGCAGCACATCGTAGTCAAACGCATGCAGCGGCTCGCCAATTTCGAGCATGGCGTAGTTGGTGGCGTCGACGACGTTGTTGATCGGGCGCATCCCCGCCAATTGGAGCCGGCGTTGAACCCAGTACGGGCTCGGCCCCGGTGAAATCCCTTCGATCATCCCCAGCACGAAGCGTGGGTTCATGTCAGGCTGCCGGATTTCGATCGACACCTTCCCCTTGATCGGGCTACCGCCCGTAGGAAGGTCCAGCTCGGGCTCACGCAGCCCGGCTCCGGTCAACGCCGCCACCTCGCGCGCCACGCCCAGGATGTTCGCGTCTCGGGCCATGTTGGGCGTGATGGTGATCTCGAGCACCGCATCACCCATGTAGTCCGCCAGCGGCACACCGACGGGCGCGTCGGCATCGAGCAGGATGACCCCTTCGTGCTCCTCCGAGATGCCCAGTTCCTTCTCAGAACAAACCATCGAAGTTGACTCGACGCCGCGGATCGTGGCCCGTTTGAGGGTCATCTCCTGGAACCCGGGCTGATGCCCGTCGTAGATTCGGGCGCCTTCACGCGCATAGGCCACCTTCAGCGGGGGATCCAGCGGGCCAGCACCCTTGTAGGGGAACAGGTTGGGCGCTCCGGTCAGGACCGTGTGCTCGCCCTGCCCATCGTCCAGCCTGCAGAGCACGAGCCGGTCCGCGTTCGGATGCGGCATCACCTCCTCGATCGCCCCGACGACGATCTTCTCGGGATCCCACGCCAGCCCGCTGACATTGGTGTCGAGCACATCCGTGAACCCTGCATGTCCTTCGAGCTTTCCCCCGGGCAAGGGCAAGCCAACAAAACGGATGTGCTCGACCTCCAGCCCGGCCAGCGTCAGGCGATGGGCCAACTCGGGGATCGTAAGCTCGATGTCGACGAAATCTTTCAACCAGGAAATCGGGACATTCATCGATCTCCACTCCTGTTCTCTGGGGAGTACGTTTTTCTGCTCATGAGAACTGCTCCAGGAACCTCATATCATTGGACCAGAAGGCGCGGATATCCTCGATGCGGTATTTCAACATGGCGATGCGCTCCGGCCCCATGCCGAAGGCGAAGCCGGAATGCCGTTCGGGGTCGTACCCCCCATTCTGGAGCACGGTCGGGTGAACCATGCCGCAGCCGAGAATTTCCAACCAACCACTTCGTTTGCAAACCGGACACCCTTCTCCACCACAGACAAAGCATTCGATGTCCATCTCGGCGGATGGTTCCGTGAAAGGGAAGTGCGCGGCGCGGAAACGCGTCCGTACCCCCGGATCGAACAGCCTGCGTGCGAACGCGACCAGCGTTCCCTTCAAATCTGAAAAGGTGATGCTTGTCCCTACCGCCAACCCTTCGACCTGGTTGAATTGGAACTCAGAACGGGCGCTCACCTGTTCATAGCGGTAGCACATGCCGGGCAGGATAACCCGTATCGGTTCAGGCGCCCGCTCACGCATGACCCGGATTTGTCCAGGAGAGGTATGGGTCCGCAGGAGCAGGCCTTCCCGGTTGGTGTAGAAGGTATCCCACTCGTCCCGGGCTGGGTGAAAAGGCGGCATGTTTAATAGGCCGAAGTTAAACTCATCCGTCTCCACCTCGCGCGAGCGGTAAATCTGGAAACCCATTTCGGCGAAGATGGCGCTGATCTCACGCAGCATCTGCGTGGCGGGATGCAGCCGGCCGCGCCTGACCGGCCGGCCAGGCAGGGTCACGTCAACCTGTTCGGCACTGAGTGCGTGCTGCAGCACCGATGCGGTCAAGGCTGCCAGACGGCTCTCGTATGCCGCCTCGAGCCCCTTTTTCACTTCATTTGCCCGTCGGCCAACGGCCGGGCGCTCCGCTTTCGACAGCTCACGCAGACCTTCGGTGATCTTGCCCAGCTCCGCAGCACGCCCGAGGTATGTTGCTTTCCAGGCGCTGAGCGAAGCCTCGTCTCTGGCCAGTTCCAGCGCCGACATCGCTTCTTGTTCGATCTCATCCAATCGCTCCAGCATCGCCTCTCCTCTATCTCTGGATGATCGCGCCATGCATTGGGTTAAATAGAAAACCCCGTCCGCAAGGGACGGGGGCTAACCCGCGCTACCACCCTTGTTGATCCACCGGGATCCACTCATCCCCGACGGCTGGTTGCACAGCGATCGGGCTCCTGGCTAACGGCAGGACTCCGGCTCGAACTACTGGCCCGCGCTGGCGGGCGTTCCCCCGAGCGGCTCGGGAGGGAACTTCAACGGCGTTCAGTCGAACCAGGGTCTCAGCCACGCCCTGGCCTCTCTGGCGAGATCCAGCCGCCTACTTTCCTCCGTCACAGCCTGTATGAAGCTATGTTTCACCCAATTATGCCGCATTCCCGACTGCTGTCAACCATTGTTATCGCGCGCAGCAGGAACCATCGGACCTTTCCGGGCGTCTAGGCATTGGAACCCGACCCGAGTTGGACAGCCTTGAGGAGGATCCCATGCAGAACCATTCGAGAAGAATTGCTGCCGGACTGCTTGTCTTGGTCTTGCTCCCTGCCTGCTCGATCGCTTCGCCGCTGAAAAAAGGCTCGGCCGGCGGCTGGATCGACTGGGATGGGCGGGGTGGCTGGTCGGGGAGCGGGGTTGCAGACGGGCTTTCCCGGGAAGAGGCTGGTTCAAGCGGAGCCAGCTTCGCTGGCGAGCCCGCCTCGGAAGGTTTACCTGCCGCCGGTACGGCGGACAGCCCAATGCGTGCCGGGCAGCAGATCCCAAACCTGCGAGCAGGCAGCGTGGATGATAACGCCAACTGGGATGATTACCTGCATTATCTCCTGCAGGCGCAAGGATGGGGGCTTGGGGTGCACGAGATTGAGGTGCGAGGACGCCACCGCTTCATGATCGAGAACGCGCAGGGCCAGCCCGTCCTCGGCGCCCGGCTCGAGGTGCGCGGAACTGATGGCGAAGTGCTGACCGAGGCCCAAACCGGGGCGGATGGCGTGGCCTATTTTTTCGCCCCGGTGGGAGAGGTTCAGCCCTCAACCTTTGAAGCGCGGATCTCGAAGGGCAGCGCCCAAGCTACCCTGCAGATCTCGGGCGAGGAGCGCGACCACCGCATAACGCTCGACGTCTCCACCAGCTCGACGCCTGTCCCGCTGGACATCCTCTTCCTGGTCGATTCCACCGGCAGCATGGGCGATGAGATCGACCAGCTCAAAGAGAACATGATTTCGGTGGCCGAAAGGATCTCCAACTTGCCCGGGTCACCCGACCTGCGTTTCGGGCTGACGACCTACCGCGACCGCGGCGACCTCTTTACAAGCCGCACTTTCGATTTCACCCCTGACGTGGAGGCCTTCACGCAGGCTCTGCGCCAGGTCGAGGCCGACGGGGGTGGTGATAACCCGGAAAGCCTGAACGAAGGCCTGCACGACGCACTGCACCTGCCCGAATGGCGGGTTGAGGACACCCTCAGCCTGCTCTTCCTGGTCGCCGATGCCCCGCCCCATCTCGATTACCCCCAGGACTACGACTACCCGCAGGAACTGGAGGTGGCCAGCGCCCGAGGCATCAAGATTTTCACCCTCGCTTCGAGCGGACTCGATGACCAGGGCGAGTACATCTTCCGCCAGCTGGCGCAGTACAGCGGGGGCAAATTCATCTTCCTCACCTACGGCGCAGAAGGCGCCCCAGGGGATGAGACCGCTCACCACGTGGATGACTACAGCGTGCTCTCGCTCGATGACCTCATCGTTCAACTCGTCCAGGAACAATTGGCATTCCTCCAGCCGGAGTGAGCTGGGCGATGGCCCCACGATCTCTCCCGGATCGCAGCCGGGGAAGCTGTTTGCGTATAATGGCGTCCATGTGCTATGAAACGTGCGCTGTCTTTCCCAACTCAGCGAAGAAGTCCTCGCCCCACATAACCCGCGGGGCGAGGGCCGTACTCGCCGCCATCTTCGGGCTGTGCCTATTGCCCGCCTGCACGCCCGCCGCCACGCCCGAATCGGCGCTGGTGAACCAGCCTGCTCCGACCGCCACAGCGTTGCGCGATGACCCACCCCCGCCTTCACCAACGGCCTTGCCGGCCAGGACCTGGATCCTGGGCGTCCCGGCCCCCTTCGCTGTGCAGGCCGAGGGGGCGCTGACGGCTCTCCTCGCTGACCACCCTGCATGGAAGCTCCAACTCGAGCCAGGTCAACCCGGCCTGCCTCAAATCGCGGCGGGTGATCTCGACCTGGCGATCATCCCCGATGATGCCGGGTATCGGGTTTGGGAACAACCCATCGCGCTGGCCGTCCCGCTGCCAAGCGATTGGGTTGACCTGAGCCTTGAGCAAGCCCAGGCCATCCGCGATTCGGGTTCACCCTTCATCGCCGTGCTGCCCTGGGCCGAGCTGACCCCGGATCTGCGCGCCCTGCGCGTGGACGGCTTGCACCCCGCTGAATCGGGCTACCCGCTCCTGCAACCCTGGTCGCTCCATGCCCGCGCCGAGGCGCAAGAGGTGGCACAGGCTTTAGCGCCCTTACTCAGTATGGCGCTCGCGCAGGAAGAAACCGTCCAGATTGCAGCCGTGGGGGACGTGATGTTGGATCGCACTATCGGCCAGGTGATCACGGCTGGCGACCTGGGATTTCCCTTCCAGAACGTCCTAGACCCATTGCAGCGCGCAGACCTCGCAGTCGGCAACCTGGAATCGGCGCTTGGGGAGGGAGGCACGGCGGAGGCGAAGGGCTACACCTTCCTTGCGCCGCCCGCCGCAGCCCGAAGCCTGGCCGATGCCGGGTTCGATTTGATGTCGATCGCCAACAACCATGCCATGGATTTCGGCCCGGACCAGCTGCTGCAGGCGATCGCGATCCTGGACGAGGCTGGCCTGCGCACGGTCGGCGGCGGGATCAACGAGGCTGCGGCCCGAGCCCCGGTCGTTTTCCGATCCAACGACCTCTCGATCGCGTTTCTCGCCTACGTCGATGTCCCCCAGGAGTACCGCGGCTTCGATGCCCGCGCCTGGGAAGCCGGGCCAAATAAGCCCGGCATCGCCTGGGCTGAGCCCGGGCAAATTCAAACTGACGTCGCCGCAGCGGCGCAAGCCTACGACGTCGTCGTTGTGCTCCTGCACAGCGGGTATGAAAACGTCGCTGCACCGAGCAGCGCGCAGACGATGGCCGCACATGCTGCCATCGAGGCCGGAGCCGAGCTCGTCCTGGGGCACCACGCCCACCTGCTGCAGGGGGTCGAGCTCTACCGGGGGGGCGTGATCGCCTACGGCCTGGGCAACTTCGCGTTTGAGGATGCCGGCCCGCCGGAGAGCGGAATCCTGCGCGTCTGGCTGAATGCGGACGGCGTGCGCGCTTTCGACCTGCTGCCCGTGACGCTTGATGAGTTCGGCGTCCCGCGGCTTGGCCCAGGGGGATCAGGCAACCGCGATCCGGGCCCTCTTCCTGGAGCGGACGCGCTCGCTGGCCGTCGGCGCCCAATAGATTTTTTCAAAAAGGTATTGACAAGCTCTCGGATTTTTTAGTACAATTGTTCTAGGTACCGGTGGGCGCACGAAAACGTGAAACGACCACCCGGGTCGTAACTCAAACTTGACCCCCATCGGAAAGGAGAACCCCATGTATCACACCATTATTGTTGTAGGGAATCTCGGCCGCGATCCCGAAATGCGCTACACCCCCAGCGGCCAGGCTGTGACCAACCTCTCGGTCGCAACCAGCCGCAAGTACACCGACAGCTCGGGCGAGCAGCACGACGAGACCATCTGGTTCCGCGTGTCCGTCTGGGGCCGTCAGGCCGAGACGGTCAACCAGTACTTGCGCAAAGGCCGGCAGGTCCTGATCGAGGGACGGCTGGTGCCAGACGAGAACGGCAACCCCCGCATCTGGAACCGCCAGGATGGCTCACCCGCTGCATCGTTCGAAATAAACGCGCAGACGGTACGCTTCCTCGGCAGCCGGGATGACTCGGGGTACGACGCCGGCAGCGCCGAATCGGCCTCAACCCCCGAAACCGAAGACGATATCCCCTTCTAGGGATCCACACGACGTCCTCAGGCAGGCCATCCGCCTGCCTGAGGACGCTCGAATTCACACCTGGAGCTGCATGATGACACATGAGACGAAGAAGCCCCCGCCAGCGGGACGCTTGCCCATCCAGATCCCGGCTGACCTGAACCCGATCTACACCAACTTTGCCCTCATCACGCATTCCCGTTCGGAAATCTTGATCGATTTCGCACAGGTCATGCCACAGATCCCTCAGGCCAGGGTTAAAGCCCGCATGGTGATGACGCCCTTCAACGCAAAACTGCTGCTGCGTGCGCTCAATGACCACCTCGAGCGCTTCGAAACCCAACACGGTGAGATTGTCATCCCGGAAGGCAATACGCTCGCCGACCAGCTCTTCCGCCCGCCCTCCGAGGGCGATCAAGAGGGAGAATAGGCTAACCATGGATACGCTCGATAACCTGGGCGAGGTCATCCGCCAGCACCTGGAAGACAAGAACGCCGCCCGTGAACTGGCCCTGCAGCACTCACGGACGTTAATCCGCCATTGTTCCAAGGCGATCCGCGCCGCCCACCGTGATGACCGCGCCCTGGCCAAGGAGCATCTCGATCAAGCGGCTGGGCTGGCAGCGACCTTGCAAGCAGACCTGCAGGACTACCCCGATCTCTACCACGCTGGTTACACACAATCGGCACTGAAGGAGTTCGCCGAGGCGAGCATCTTCAACGCCATCGCCGTCGGGGATGCGCTCCCCGGACCTGAGGCCTTGAACCTCGGCTATGTCCCATACCTGGGCGGACTGGGGGAGGCGGCCGGCGAGCTCCGCCGCCGCATCCTCGATATCCTGCGCCACGACCGGTTGGATGAGGCGGAACGACTGCTCGAGACGATGGACGAGATTTATGGCCTGCTGGTGACCATCGATTTCCCTGATGCCCTCACCAACAATCTGCGCCGCATCACCGACATGGTGCGCGGCGTCACGGAACGCACGCGCGGCGATCTCACCACGAGCTTCCAGGGGCGTGAACTGCGCCAGGCGCTCGAATCGGTTGAGGGAAAACTACGGGAGCTGCGCTCTTGAGCGGCGAAACCCTGCGCGCTTCAGAGATTGGGCACTTCCGCTACTGTGCGCGTGCCTGGTGGTACGCACGCCAGGGCGAGCCATCCACAAACTGGCGTGAGCTCGAAGCCGGTTCGCAGGCCCACATGTCCCTCGCCCGCCGGGTTCAGCGCTGGATGGCGATCCGGCGCTTCGCCCTCGTCCTGCTCCTGGCCGGGATTGCGTTGATTCTGTTCCAGCTGGCCGTGGGCAAACCCTGAACGATGTCGAGCCTCGGCCTGGGACTGGTGCTGCTGGGGTTCTTCCTGCTGCTGATCGCGCGGCGTGCTTCACACCAGGCAGGCCTGCCTGCGGGCAGGGTCATCAGCATGGACACATCCGGGCTGGAACCCCCCGGGGAAACGATGTTTGACCCCGAATTGGGGTTAAGCGGAAGGCCTGATTACCTGCTTAAACGTGGCCGCAACCTGATCCCGGTGGAAATCAAATCCGGAAACACCCCCGCCGCTCCATACGAGTCGCACATCCTCCAGCTCGCAGCCTACCTGGCGCTGGCCTGGTCCCAATCAGGCCGCCGGCCCGCATACGGGGTGCTGGGTTATGCATCGGCTGCGTATCAAATTCCGTTCACCGCCAGCCTAGAGCGCGAACTTCGCACCACGATCACCCGCATGCGCATGCAATTAGGGAAACCGGCAGACCGATCCCACACTTCCCCAGAACGCTGCGCGGGGTGCGGGTATGTTGAAGTCTGTGATCAATCCCTCTCCCCGGCAGGCGTTCAGACAAACCTGCGCTTATAATACCGGGAATGATGGACCCCCAAACTCCGCCGCACCGAATCGTCATCGCCCTTCATCCAAACATGCCGCTCGCGGCAGAACTGGCCGCAGAGATCGCCGATCACCTCGATCAACTTGGGCTCGAGGTCAAGCACGGCTCTCTATTTGATGAGGAGCTCCGGGCGCAAGTCCGATCGGGACAGGTGGACATGCTGTTCGCGCTGGGTGGGGACGGCACGATGCTGCGCGCCGGCCATCTTTGTGCCCCATTTGATGTCCCCATCTTGGGGATTAACCTCGGGGGCCTGGGCTTCCTGATCGAGATCCAACGAGATGGCTGGGAACCTGCGCTGGCAGCCCTGCTCAAGGGGCAGTTCTGGCTCGAAACCCGCATGATGCTGTCTGTAGAACACGTCCGGGATGGGAAAACGCTCGGCCGCTGGGATGTGCTCAACGAGTGCGTGATCGGCCGGGGCGAGATGGTGCGGCCTGTCAGGCTGACCGCCGTCATCGACGGCCACCATCTTACGACCTATGTCGCCGATGCCCTGATTGCATCGACCCCGACCGGGTCCACGGCCTACGCCCTGGCAGCCGGCGGGCCGATCCTGCCTCCAGAGCTGCGCAACATTCTGCTTGTGCCCGTCGCGCCGCATCTCTCCGTCGACCGCGCCATCGTCCTGCATGAGGGCTCCCGGGTCCGCATCACCGTCCGCACCGACCATCAAGCCTCGCTCAGCATGGACGGGCAGGAACCGGTGGCGCTCGAAGATCGCGACGCCGTGAACGTGCATGCAAGCGAAGACGTCGTCCGTTTCATCCGCTTCCAGGAACCGGACTACTTCTACCGCAACCTCACATCCCGCATGGACCAGAACCCATCTGCAGGAGATCCCAATGACTGAAACGAGCCTGGCCTGCTACCGGCATGCAAACCGTCAGACAACCCTGCGCTGCAATCGATGCGAACGCCCGATCTGTGCGCAATGTGCCATCCTTACACCGGTTGGGTATCGCTGCCCGGAATGCGTCAAGGGACAGCAGAAGGTTTTTGACAATTCGAACGCAATCGACCTCCCACTGGCGGCGGTGGTCTCATTCGTCGCGGTCGGCCTCGCTACCGCCGTGCTTGACTTCCTCGGTTTCTGGGGGCTCTTCGTCGCTCCGGTCATCGGCGGCGGGATTGCGGAGGTGGTGCGCTGGGCGGTGCGCCGGCGCCGCAGCCTGCGCCTGCCCTGGGCAGCCGTGGCCGGGGGAGGGGCCGGTGTGCTGGTCTACCTGTTTACACGCCTGACACCCTTCTTCCCGCTGCTTTCGTACGGCCCTGACCTGGGGATGTCCTGGCTGTCCGGCGCCTTTTTGAGCGTGGTCTGGCCGGTGGCGTACGGCGTGCTGATGCTCGGCGCACTCTATGCCCGGCTGAAGGGCATCCGCCTCTAAGCAGGTCTCATGTTAACCCAGCTGCGCATCCGCGACTTTGCCATCATCGAAAGCCTTGATCTTGACCTGGATCCAGGGTTCGTCGTGTTCACCGGCGAAACTGGGGCGGGAAAATCCATCATCATCGACGCCGTCGAGCTGCTGCTCGGTGGGCGGGCAGACACGACCACCATCCGCAGCGGGGCCAGCGTGGCCTTGATTGAAGGCAGCTATTTCCTCGATGATGTCATCCGCCAGCCTGTGACTGCGCTGCTCGAAGCCGAAGGCCTGCTCGACGAGCCAACCCGGGTTGAACTGGCGCGCGAGATCCGGCGCGAGGGCCGCAATATCTGCCGCATCAACGGACGCACGGTTAGCCTGGCGCTGCTCTCCGAGGTCGGGCAATGGTTGGTGGATGTGCACGGCCAATCCGAGCACCTCAGCTTGCTCCGGGTCCGTGAACACCTGAGCCTGCTCGACCGTTATGCGCAAACAAGTGAACTGCTCGCCCGCTACGAGCAGGCGTACGGTTCCCTGCGCCAGGTCCGCACCAGCCTGCGCGAGCTGCAGCAGCGCGAGCAAGACGCAGCCCAGCGGGCGGATTTCTTGCGGTTCCAGATTGATGAGGTCCAAGCGGCCGGGATAAAACCTGACGAGGAACAAGCCTTGCGCGACGAGCGCACGCGCCTGGCAAATGCCGAGCAATTGGCCCAGCTCAGCGAGCAGCTCCTGGCCAGCTTGACCGGTGGGCTGCAGCACGCGTCTGCATCCGATGCGCTCGGCCGCGCGATCGAGGCGCTGCGGTCTTTGGCCAAGACCGATGGCAGCATGCAGGCGCTTTACGAAAACGGCCAGGGATTGGCGGATCAAATCAACGATTTAGCCCGCCAGGTGCGTGCGTATAGGGAAAAACTCGAGTTCAATCCGAACCGGCTCGACGAGGTCGAGGAACGCCTGGGTTTGCTCTCCTCCCTCAAGCGCAAGTATGGGGCGAGCCTGGAACAGGTGCTCGAGAACACCCGGCGCGCAGAGTCGGAATTGGAAAGCATCGAACACGCCGGGGAGAACATGCAGGCGCTCCAGGAGCAGGAACGACGCCTATTGGCCGAGCTGGGCGACCTGGGGCAGCAGCTCTCGGAACAGCGCCACCGGGCTGGCGAGGAACTGAGCACAGCCATCGAGGCTGAACTGGAAGACCTGCGCATGAGCGGCGCCCGCTTCGGCCTCGACCTGCAGTGGAAGGATGACCCGCAGGGCGCCGTGATCGGTGACCGCCAAGTGGCAATCGGCCCTTCAGGATTGGACCAGGTTGAATTCCTGGTCGAGCCCAACCCGGGCGAGGGCCTGAAACCGCTGGCGCGCATCGCCTCGGGCGGCGAGACCTCGCGCCTCATGCTCGGGATGAAAAGCGTGCTGGCTCGCGCCGACCACACGCCCACCTTGATCTTCGACGAGATCGACCAGGGCATCGGCGGCCGGGTTGGCGCCATCGTCGGCCGTAAACTCTGGGGGCTGACCAAAAGCCACCAGGTCCTGTGCATCACCCACCTGCCACAGCTGGCCGCCTACGGCGACCAGCACTACCGGGTCGAGAAGCAAGCCCATGACGGCCGGACGATCACGACCGTGTCCGGCCTGGATGACGAAAACCGCATCCGGGAGATGGCTTCCATGCTCGGCGGGGAAAGCGAGCCAAACTTGAAAAGCGCGGCCGAGCTGCTCGATGCCGCCCGGCAGGCGAAAGAGCCCGCCTGACCCCATCCCAAGAGAATCGTATCCGATGAAGGCGAAACGTCGTAGGGGCACGAAAATTCGTGCCCCTACATGGGGTGTCCATCGCCCTTTAAAGAACTGTCGGGGCGGAGTGACCCCGCCCCGGCGTTTGTCTACAAATTGGGAGGACGAAGCTTAGGCGGACACTTCCTCTTCGACTTCCACTGCGGCAGAAGATTCAGCCCGCCGGAACACAACCCCGTCATCGGCGTCATAATCCACGAGCACATGTTCGCCTGTCTCAAACTCGCCCTGCAGGATCTTCACCGACAGCGGGCTCTCGACGTGCCGCTGCAGCGCCCGCTTTAGCGGACGCGCGCCCGAAATCGGGATCGTAGCCTTCCTTTGCAAGCCAGGCGCGCGCTTCCTCGGTCAACTCGACCTGCAGTCCGTGCTCAGCCAGCCGGCCGCGCACCTCGTCCATCTGCAGGTCGACGATCCTCTCCATATCCTTCATGGTCAGCTTGGAGAAGATAATCACCTCATCCACCCGGTTGAGAAACTCCGGCCGGAAGGTGTCCTTGAGCGCGCGCTCGATCTTTTCCTCGGCTTCCCGTTCTTCGGTTTCACCGGAGACGAGGAAACCAAGCGTCCCGGAGCGGGTGACGAACTCGGTCCCCAAGTTCGAGGTCATGATTAAAACCGTGTTGCGAAAATCCACGACCCGTCCCTGGCCGTCGGTCAGGCGACCGTCGTCCAGGATTTGGAGCAGCGAGTTCCACACTTCGGGATGGGCCTTCTCGATCTCATCGAAAAGCACGACCCGGTACGGGCGGCGGCGCACGGCTTCGGTCAACTGGCCGCCTTCTTCGTAACCGACGTAGCCTGGCGGCGCACCGAACAGGCGCGAGGCGGTGTGCTGCTCGCGGTACTCGCTCATGTCGATCCGCACAAGCGCATCCTCGTCATCGAACAGGAATTCGGCCAACGCCTTGGCCATCTCGGTCTTGCCGACACCGGATGACCCCAGGAAGATGAAGGACCCGATCGGCCGGCGTGGGTCTTTCAACCCGGCCCGGGCGCGGCGGATCGCATCTGCCAGGGCATGGATGCCCTCGTCCTGGCCGACGATGCGGTCGTGCAGGCGTTCCTCCATCTGGAGCAGCTTCTCGGCTTCTGTCTCCATGACCTGGCTCATGGGAATGCCCGTCCACTGGGCCACAACCTCAGCGATGTCGTTCTCGTCGACGACCTCATCGAGCTGGTGCTCTGATTCCCAGGCGTCGCGCTGCTCGAGAAAATCTTTCTCAATCCGCAGGCGCTGCGCCTTCTTCTCGGCCGCCCGCTCGTAATCCCGCTCGATGCCGGCCTGCTCTTCCTCCGCCATGAGCCGGTCGACCTCGACCTTGAGGTCCTTCAGCTCAGGCGGGAGCGAGTACAGCGCCACGCGCAGCTTGGCGGCGGCTTCATCCATCAGATCGATCGCTTTATCTGGCAGGTGCCGGTCAGTCACGTAGCGCTGGCTAAGCCGGGCAGCAGCCACCAGGGCCGCATCGGAGAAGCGCACCTTGTGATGGGCCTCATAGCGGTCGCGCAGCCCTTGCAGCATTTCGATCGTCTCTTCGATCGAAGGCTCCTCGACGTAGACCGGGGCAAAACGCCGTTCGAGCGCCGCGTCCTTCTCGATATACTTGTGGTACTCATCGAGCGTCGTGGCCCCGACGCACTGCAGTTCCCCCCGCGCCAGCGCCGGTTTGAGCATATTGGAGGCGTCCATCGCCCCTTGCGCCGAACCAGCCCCGACGACCGTGTGCAGCTCGTCGATCATCAAAATGACCTCGCCCTCGGCCCGCTGGATCTCCTCGATGGCGGCCTTGAGCCGCTCCTCGAACTCACCCCGGAAGCGAGAACCGGCGATCATCGCCCCCAGGTCGAGCGAGACGACCCGCTTGCCGCTCAGGATCTCGGGCACATCATTCTGGGCGATTTTCTGGGCCAGCCCTTCGACGATGGCCGTTTTGCCCACGCCGGCCTCCCCGATCAGGACCGGGTTGTTCTTGGTCCGCCGGGAAAGGATCTGGATCACGCGCAGGATTTCGTTGTCGCGCCCGATGACCGGGTCGAGCTTGCCTTCCTTGGCCAGCGTGGTCAGGTCGCGCGAGTACTTCTCCAGCGTGCGGTAGCGCGACTCGGCCTTACGGTCGGTGATGCGCTGTCCGCCGCGGATTTCCTTGATTGCATCGTTGACACGTTCCTTCGTGATCCCCTCGTCGGTCAGCAGGCGTGAGATGGCTGTATTGCGTTCAGAGAGGATGGCGAGAAAGATGTGCTCGGTCGAAATGTACTCATCATTCAAGCGGTTGGCTTCTTCATTCGCCATGTCGACCACGCGCTTGACGCGCGGTGTGATGAAGATCTGGCCCGCCCCGCCGCCGTAAATGTTGGCCTTGGGGCTGCTGCGCAGCTGCTGGTCGATGAGGTCTGATAAACGGTCAATTTCGACGTTCAAACGCTCGAGGATTTGTGAGATGACGCCCTGGGGCTGTTCGATCAACGCCAGCAAGATATGCTCGGTATCGATCTGGTTGTGCCCGTAGCGCTGGATGATCTCCGCCGCACGCTGTGCGGCGTCCTGGGCCCGCTCGGTGAAGCGGTCAAATCGCATCATAGACACCTTCCCTGGTGAGCACGGTTGGAGCGCCCACCTCAGATCACATTATATCCGCCGGCCTGTAAGGCAATGTTAGAAAGGCATAAGATTCCGGCGACAGAGCAGATTTGGCACAGGCATTGTAGCAGTGGTGGCCAGCACCGCAAGCAGACCGGTTCCAACCGACCGCGGTTGTCGCATATCTATGCAAGGAGTGCGCCAGGCTGTTTGTCTTTTATATGGGAATTTGCGAGTAGAACCAAATGCCTACCTTGCGTGGTTCATGCGTACGCGGGTATGATACCTTCCACGGCATATGCCGCTTTCTTATATTCATTATCGGAGCAGAAAATAGCAGACATCCGCGTTCACCAACGCCGCCAAACCGTACCAGCCCGTTACAGAACGCAAAGATTCCACGCACTGTGGATCGCGGTCTTGCTGCTCACCAGCCTGACCGGGAGTTCTGCCGCGGCTGCACTTCCTTCAGGCACCGATGCGCGCCCGGCCGAGGCTCCGCCAGCGCAGCCAGAGCCTCGACCCCTCACCGCCCCGGCGGCGAGCGTTTCGCTTAACGTCCCGGGCACGGCGCCGATTGGTGAGGATGTCGACTTCAGCGTCACCTTCGACAATACGGGGGCTGATCCCGGCTACGGCCCCATTATCGACCTCATCCTCGACACGACCGGCGCCGACGGCGATGACGGGTTGGGCACGACTTCGATCAGCGCCTCCTACCTATCGATCGCCTTCCAGACCAGCGGTGCGGGGCAGAACATGTGGGTGCTCACCTTCGATGGGGCGGGCAACGCCACCCACCCGCTGATGCGCAACTCACAGCGGCGCTTATATCACCGTCACCGGAACGCCGGGCGACAAGCTCGTCGTCCTGCGCCTGCCTTTCGGCAGCTTTGCCCCAAGCCAGCCTCCGGCGACGGTCGACGTCACGGTCAACATGAGCAACTTCGCCGACATCGGGGAACCGCTCTCGATCCGGGCTCGGGGCGGGTTCGAATTCGGGGCGACACCCCTCGATGATTGGTGCTGCGGGGATTCGGGCGACCTGACCCTGACGGGTTTCACGACCCAGACTGTGACACCGACGCTGCTCACGTTGAGCAAGACCTATTCCGGACCCGAGGACGAGGCCGCCAGCGGGCCTAACTTCCGCACCTACTACCCCATGCGCTACACCGTCACGGTCGACATCGCCCCCGGCCAGTCCCTGACCAGCTTCGTCCTCAACGACATCCTGCCGGATAACCTGCAGTATTACGACCTCATCGGCAGCTCGCCGGCCGGCGCAAGCTGCGCCGAACCCACCAATCCGCCTCCCCCGCCGGATAGCCCGGGGGGAACGCTCATCTGCACCTGGCCGCCGGCGACACCAGTCTCAATCACGGCCTCGCTCAGCTTTGATTTCTACATCCCGCTCGAGAACGCCAGCGCAGCCGCGGTCATCAACGCCAGCAACGGCAACGATGTCACCTCCTGCAACAACGCCAGCGCTGGCTATTCCTGGGTGCCGCTCGATCCGCGTGATACCGATGACGCGGGCGCCGGGGCTGTTTCACCTTCCGGCTGTGAGCACACGCTCACCGATAAATCGATTGCCCTGCAGAAGGGCGTCACCAACCTGACGGGGGGCGGGAACTCACCCGGCGACACGCTTGAGTACGCCCTCACCTTCCAGATCTCCGATTATTTCGCGTTCGACGCGCTGGTCATCTCGGACACGATTTCCGACGGCCAGCACCTGACCAACACGCCCACGCTGGAAGTCACCGGGAATGGCTTCACGCTTGGCAGCGCGGCGTTCAACAGCGCCAACTTCGACGTGCTCTGCGATTATTCCGGCACGCAAGGCGGCGAATGCACCATTCCTGACACGATCCCGGGGGACAGCGGCGAGACGCTGCTCACGCTGCGCATCTCCGACGAGCTCATCACACGCGGCCGCCCCAACGGGCGGATGATCGGCGGCTGCGTCGATCCGGCCGGCGGCAGCGCCACACCTGAATGCGATACAGGTCAGCCCGGTGGTTACAACGACGGCCCGACCTGGGCCACGGTCCGCTTCCAGACCACGATTCTCGACAATTTTGTCGATGCCTTCCCCTCCGGGGATAGCGAGCGTCGACCAGGGCGATGTGCTCGACAACACCGCCACCATCACCGGAGATGTGCTCGACACGGATGATTTAGACCCGACCGGGTTTCGACGAGACCGACGGCAGCTCGGCCGGGGTCGAGATCGGGACCGGGACGCTCTCCAAGTCCATCTACGCCATCAACGACAGCACAAGCTTCACCTCCCCGCTCGAGGTCAAACCGGGCGACAAGGTCACCTACCGCATCACCTATACCCTGCCGCTCAGCGACGAGGAGAACCTCGAGCTGACCGACTACCTGCCCCTGCCCATCTTCCATGTCGGCGACCCGGATGAAGATGGATCCCCCGGCCCGGCCTGGAGCTTCGATCCGACGGTCAGTATCGCCTCGCCCGCAGCCGGGGTGGCGAAGTTTGGCCCGGCTGACACCTTTTATGCCTACACGTGCGACCCGGGCGGGACGCCCTCCGGCTGCCTTGCGCCCACGCTCACCTCGGATGTAGGCAACAACGCGCTCAACTTCTTCTACGGCGATTTCAACGACCCGCGCCACCTGCCGACGACGGTCGACCTGCTCTTCTCGGTCCTCGTCTCGGACGATCCATTCGCCGACCGGCTCTACCTGACCAACCAGGTGCACGGCTTCGAGGGCAGCACCAACGCCGGCACCGTCGCCTCCGATGACATCGTCCAGATCATCCTGACCGAACCGGTCCTGCTCTCGAACAAGGCCGTCATCTGGACCAGCAACCCGAACGCCGTCTTCAACCCGCCCACCACCGGGCCGGTGGCCTTCCTCGACCGCTCGAGTTCCCCGCGCTACAGCAGCACGATCAACTCCTCGAACCTGGCTGCCTCACCGATCGACAGCAACGTCAGCTTCGTCGACGCCGGGGATATCGTCACCTTCGCCATCGTCATCGAGAACACCGGGTCAAGCCTGAACGGCGCCTTCGACCTGGTCATCCGAGACGAGCCTGCCGGCCGAATTCCAGATTCCGGCCGACGCAACCGGGCTCAACCTGCAGGTCTACTATGGCAATCCTGCCTCAGGCGCCATCGGCTACACCGGTCTGGGCGGCGGGCCGGATGCAATCAATGGCACCGCCGACGACCTCTTCGGCAGCGGGATCGAGCTTATCGATCCGGTGGGCAGTGGCGTGTGCCAGGCGCACGACCCCAACCTGGGCAACAACATCATCCTGATCACCTTCGACCTGCAATTGCGCGACAACGTCACGCCCGGCACGATCGTCAACACCGAATCGCTTGTGAACTACGCCGGCAGCGAGGGCGGCCCTAACCACCTTCCAACACCGCAAACAGATACAGCCATCACCACTGTCACGCCGCGCACCACAAAAGCTATCATCCGGTCGGAGATTGAAAACGCGAACAATGCCCGTAATCAGGGCGTCATCGGCGAGTTCGTCACCTACCGCATCACACTCGACATCCCTGAAGGGAACATGCCCGGTGCACAGCTGGTTGATACGCTCGATACTGGGCTGGCTTTCGTCCAGGTGAATTCGGTCACGACTTCGACAAACGTCTCCCATAGTGCGATCGACCTGGGAACATCACCCACCAATCCTGCCATAAGCAATGCGAACGGCGGTACGGGCAACCGGCTGACTTTCAATCTAGGCAATGTCACCAACACCAACCTGGATGATCCGGTCGAAACGATCGAAATTGAATACACCGCCGTCGTGCTGAATGTAATAGGCAACCAGGATGCCACCCTCCTCAACAACAGCGCTCTCCTCTCCTGGACCGGGGGCAGCCTGCCCGCAGTTGGTGCGCCTAACCTGACTGTGATCGAACCCAAGCTGCTGGTGGCCAAGGTGCCCGCCCCCGGCCAGGGTGACGCCGGCGATACGATCACGTTCACGATCACCGTCGAACATGACGCTGAAACAACCATTGACCCGGGCATGAGTCACGCTGATGCCTTCGACCTCGTGCTTTCAGATGTGCTGCCAGCTGGGATGACTTATGCCGGCAGCGGCCTGGATTGCAGCGGGGGTACGCTCGATCCAGACAGCTGTGCCTTTACCAGCAACACGCTGAACGCCGCCTGGACCCAGCCGACCGGTTTCCCGCTCGGAAGCACTAGCGTGTTCACCTTTGATGTCACGCTCGATGCCTCCGTCAGCCCGGGACAGGTGATAACCAATACTGCCGACCTTTCCTGGACCAGTTTGCCGGGTGACGAGACCACCCCACGCTCCACTCACAACGGAGCTTCCGTTGAGCGCACCGGCGTGGGCGGAGTGAATGATTACACCACCAGCGGCTCTGGCCAGGTTACGATCACCGGCATCCCGACCAAGACGATCGTCAGCACGTCCGAAATCTCACACCGGCTTCGTGAGCGGTTTTGAGCGGGTCGTGATTGGCGAGATCGTCCGCTATCGGCTTGTCTACCAGATCGCCGAGGGAACAGCGCTGAACTTCCGCCTGCAGGACCTGATTGCCTTGAACACGGTCGGGGTGAGCTTTATCGATGATGGCACGGCGATGGCGGCGCTGGTGTCCAATGACATCGGGATGAGTTCGTCTGATTTCCCGGCAGCTTCCTTCCCCGGCCTGTACGTGCCTGGGAACGAGGTCAATGTTGGGTCGATTGTCCCGACTTTCGCATTGCCAGGCACCGCCATTTCCAGCAGCCCCACCGACCGCAACCAAGACACATATAACAGCGGCTCCGATGTCTTCTTCTGGTTTGGCGACGTAATCAATGGCGACCGGGACGATGATCAGGAGTTCGTCGTCGTCGAGTTCAACGCGCTGGTGGATAACATCACCCAGAACCAGGCTTATAACAACGCCACCGGTGGGACCAGCACGATAACCCGCGGCAACCAGTTCCAAGCCCTCCTTGGACCGGGTTCCGGGACTCCAGGTTCTCCCTCAAATACAGTTAACGTGCGCATTTCTGAACCACTCGTTACCGATCTTCAGAAAACCATTTTCATTACCCCTGCCGATGCCGGTGATACGGTCGAGTATCGTTTTACCTTTACGAACAGCTCGAGCGGGGTACGTGCTGCAGCGGCATTCGACCTGGTTCTCAGCGATACGCTCGATGCCAATCTGATCAACCCGAGCATCCAGCTTGTCAGCGTAACGGGTGGAGACTGTGGAGGCGTGACACCAACCTTCAGCGGGAGCGTGGTCGGACAGGATATCACCGGGGCTTTGACCTGCCTCAATCCGGGGGCAACAGCCGTCGTCCGTGTCACTGCGACAGTCGCCAATGACGCCCCGATCGCCGGCACGATCGACAACAGCGTCGACCTGACCTACACCAGTTTGCCCGGCACGAACGGCACCTCGGGCAACCCAACGGGCTCAACCACGCCCGGTGCACCTGGAACCCCAACCGGCGAACGCACTGGGGAGAATGGCGTAGGGGGACTGAATGATTACGTTGACAGCCACAACGTGAGCTTCACATTGATTGATCCCGCCATCACCAAATCTGTCTTTGACACCTCCCTGCTGACCACCGGCAGCAGCCAGCACAACCCGGTCATCGAGGATCTGGTCATTGGGGAGACGGTTACATTCCATATCACCGTGACGTTGCCGGAAGGCAGCGCCCCGCTCATCATCACTGACAACCTGCCTACCGTCCCTCCGGATCAGGGCATCCTCAGCGTGGTGAGCTCACAGGTGATCGCCATCGGCGCCGATATTTCAGGATCCGTCCTCTCAGTGGGTGATCCCGGTGTGGTCAGCAACACCGATGCTGACGCCTACGACGATCGGGTCGTCTTCAACTTCGGAACTCTGCTTAACACACCCGACGGCGTGCAGGACTCCGAGGACCAAATCACAGTCGAGGTCGTTGCCCTGGTCGAGAATCACGCCCAAAATGTGGACGGCGATGTGTTGGTGAATGATGCCGTGGTTGACTACGGGACGGGCACGTTGACCGACTCCGCTTCTGTAGAGATCATCGTGATCGACCTGGCCGTCACCAAGGACGACAGCCTGAGCATCATCTCGCCGGCCGAAGTGCTGACCTATGTTATCGATTACAGCAACGTCGGGACGGCCGACGCCTTCGGCGTGACCATCAGCGAAACCGTGCCAGACGGCACGACCTTCTCGGGCCCGGCTCCATGGTCTTGTCCGTCCGGATCCGCGGCAGGGACAAGCTGCTCCTATAGCGTCGGAGACCTATTAATTGGCAATTCGGGCTCGGTGAATTTCGTCGTGGTGGTCAACGACCCGGCCGGGGTGACCTCCGTCGTCAACACGGTGACGATCGGCGACGACGGCACACAAGGCCCGGACACTGATACCAGCAATAACAGCGACACCGATACCGATAACCTGGCCACGCTGCCTGATGCCAACCTGAGCAAGACCTTCACCGGCGCCTCCCAAGCTTTCACAACCGATCCAGATGTCGCCATCGGCGAGATCGTTACCTATCAAGTAACCCTGATCGTTCCAGAGGGGACCGCACCAGCATCCTTCCTAACCGATACCCTCGAGCGTGGTCTAGCCTTCGTCAGTTGTGATTCCACCAGTGTGACAGGCAACCTGACCACCACTCGCTCCGGTGGGTTTACAGCAGCATGTGCGAGCCCAACCATTGCCGAGGAACCCACCGGGAGCACGGCTCCCGTCGATGAAGGCCGGCGGATCACATTCGACCTGGGTGACATCACAAGCACAAAAGCCCTACCGAGTGATCCAGATCCGACACTGACCATCACCTACAGGGTGGTCGTGCTCGACAGCACATCCAACCTGCGCGGCGTTGGCCTGACCAACTCGGCCCGCTGGACCTGGAATGGTGGTGATTTGCAGCGGAGCGCCAGCCCGGCCACGATCGTTGAGCCAACCCTGACCCTTACCAAGGACGCCAACCCCCGTATCGCACCGCTGGGTACACCGATCACGATCACGCTCACCATCGGACATGCCGGCTCGAGCAACACCAATGCTTATGACCTGGTGTTGGAGGATATCCTGCCGCCAGAGATGCTCTTTGCGGGTGGCCTTGCCAGCACCGCCGGATTAGCCCCTTCGACGCTCAGCGAAACTGCTGGAACCATTTCGGCCAGCTGGGATGATTTCCCGCTCGGCTCAGCCAGCACAATCGAGTTCCAGGTTACGCTCGATAACCTGCGCCCTGGCCAACGTGTGGCGAACGAAGCCAGCCTCGAATGGACCAGCCTCCCGGATGACAACGTCTCCACCCCGCGCTCGCTCTCGCCCTATAATGAACTGGCGGTGGAGCGGCGCTACGACCCGAATACGCCGGTCGACATTTACCAGGTGCTGGCCAGCATCGAGGTAGGGACTCCTGCGCTGCCTGAAACCGGCTTCGAGCCGGGCCGTCTCACGCACCTGCCGCCTGCGCCGGCAATTTCCCCCTATTCTGACCTTGGTGATATGCTCTTGGAGATACCCGCGCTTGGTTTGCGGTCGACGATCGTAGGCGTTGCCACGGATGATGTCGGTTGGGACTTGACCTGGCTGTGGAACAACGTCGGCTACCTGCAGGGCACGGCCTACCCGACCCATGCCGGCAACACCGTGCTCACCGGACACGTTGTCCTGCCCAGCGGCCTGCCCGGACCCTTCGCCGGGCTGGGCGAGCTGTTCTGGGGCGACGCGGTTCTGCTGCACAGCGGGGATCAGACCTACGTGTACGAGGTGCGCGAGCGCTGGACGATCCTGCCCACGGATTTGAGCGTGATGAAGCATGAAACGCTGGATTGGGTCACGCTGGTCACCTGCCGCAGCTACGATCCTGCCAGCGGCACCTACCTGCGGCGCACCGTGCTGCGGGCAGTCCTCGTCGAAGTTCGCTAAACCCAGCAAACGTATTTTGTAGGGGCGCATCGCGATGCGCCCCTACAGTCGCATAAAATTCCTCAGAATTGGAGGAAAGAACTCGGCTGCGTGCTACCTCCTGAATAGTTTCTCTTCATCTATCCCTGTAGGGGCGACCGGCCGGCTGCCCGTACGTTGAATGTTTATGAGATTGTCGCGTAGGGGCACGATATATCGTGCCCCTACGCCTTAGTTCTATTCGCCCCTCTTACGCTACCTTGCACCCGACGGCGAGGCCATCCCCGGCGGGGAAAATCACGCTCACCAAGCGCTCGTCCTGCGCCAGCCGGCGGTTGAACTCGCGCAGCACGAGCGCCCGTTCGGACTGATCCGCCTCGTCGATGACCGCCCCATGTGAGAAAGCGTTGTGCCCGGCGACCAGCCCGCCCGGCGCCAGGTTATCAAGCGCCCAGTCCAGGTAGCGACCGTAGCCCTCCTTCTCGGCATCGATGAAGACCAGGTCGTAAGGCCCGGATGCGCTCAGCCCGGGGAGCAGCTCGTGCGCGTCACCCACCTGGACCGTCACGCGGTCCGCCAGCCCTGCAAACTGGAAATGCTCTCGGGCGACGGCCGCGTGCGCCGCCTCGCGCTCAAGCGTGACGAGGGTCCCTCCCGGGGCGAGGCCGCGGGCGATCCACGTGCCGCTGTAGCCGCCTAGCGTGCCGATCTCGAGCGCCCGCCGCACCCCGGCCGTCGCCGTGATGAACTGCAAGAAGCGGCCTTCCTCGGGCCTGACCGTGATCTGGGGCAGGCCGCGTGCCGCAATCTGCGCACGAATTGTTTGCAGGACGTCGTCCTCCTCGCCAAACAAGCTGCGCGCGTAGGCCTCCAGGGCCTCGTTGTAGGTAGGCATCGGTCCATCTCCTGAGTAACCGGACTTTAGAGGGGGGATTATAGCTTGTTCAGCCGCCAACCGAGCCGTTACAATCCTGCCTATGGGGACTCTCCTGGCCGAACGATTGCTGGACTGGTACCACGTCTTGGCGCGCGAGCTGCCGTGGCGCACCACGCGTGATCCATACCGGATTTGGATCGCGGAGGTGATGCTCCAGCAGACGCGCGTCGAGACCGTCATCCCCTACTACCAGCGCTGGATCGCACGCTTCCCCACCCTGGCTGACCTGGCCGGCACCGAGCTTGAGCAGGTCCTGCTCACGTGGGAAGGGCTTGGCTACTATCGCCGCGCGCACAACCTGCATCAAGCTGCGCAAACCGTCGTCGAGGTGCATGCCGGTAGGCTGCCGGCCGAGGTCGGGGAGCTTGAAGCCCTGCCGGGGATCGGCGCATATACGGCCGCCGCCATCGCCAGCATCGCCTTCGGGCAACCCGTCCTGGCGCTGGATGGCAACTTGCGGCGGGTGATCGCACGCCTGCTCGATCTCGAGCAAGATGTCGCCACCCGCCAGGCGCAGGAAACGATGCGAGCCTGGGGCCTGGAGCACATGCCCCCCAGCCAGGCTGGCGCCTTCAACCAGGCCTTGATGGACCTGGGCGCAACGGTGTGCACGCCGCGCGCGCCGCGCTGCGCCGAATGCCCCCTCAAGCTCGACTGCCTTTCCAATGCACGGGGCACCCAACTGGAGCGGCCTGTTCGCTCGGCCCGGAAGACCGTCCCCCACGTGCATGCCTCGGCCGGGGTGCTCCGCCGGCCAGGAGCCGTTCTGCTGGGCCGCCGCCCGGAGGGCAAGCTGCTCGGGGGATTGTGGGAGTTTCCCGGCGGGAAGCAGGAACCAGGGGAATCGCCCCAGGCCTGCCTGCGGCGGGAGTTGGAGGAGGAACTGGGGATCATCGTCGATGTGGGTGCGAGCCTTGGCACTTATGACCACGCCTACACCCACTTCCGCATCACCGTGCATGCCTTCGAGGCGGAAATTCGGGCGGGTGAGCTTCAGGCGCTGGACCACAGCGAGCTGGCGTGGGCTGACCTCGATCGATTGGGGGAGTACCCGATGGGTAAGGTTGATCGTTCCATCGCCGACCGGTTGGTGCCTCCCAGCTAGACGCTGAGGGATTGTCGTGCACGGCTGCGGTGGACCAGGTACACCCCGAGCAGCACGGTCACCCCGCCCGCGATTTGGAGCGGCTCAAGGTACTCCGCCAGCAGCGGCCCGGCCAGGATGCCCGTCACCACCGGCTGACCCAGCAGCGTCGGTGCCACCAGCGTGGCCGGGAGGTGTCCCTGGGCGTAGTTAATCAGGAACCAACCCACGCCCTGGCTGATCACGCCCAGCCCGATCAAGTTGAGGTAAGTCGCTTGTGGATAGCCTGTGAGCGGCTGTCCGAACGCGAAGTTGATGACTGCCAGGACCAGCACCGAGCTGAACGAGGAAACCCAGAAGTAGTCCAACGCGTCGAGGGCTTTGCGGCCGCGCTGTGTAATCAGGAAGTAGCCACCGTAGAAGATGCCGGCCAGCAGTCCGAAGAAGGTCCCGAGACCCAGCGTGAGCGAACGCAGCGCATCCAATCCGAGGATGAGGGCTGCGCCGGCCATGGCAAGGAGCAGGCCGATCCAAAAGGCCGCCGGCAGGCGCTCGCGGAAGATGAAGAAAGCCCCCAGGCCGACCCACAGCGGAGCGGTGTTGGCCAGCAGCGTCGGGTTGGTGGCGCCGCTCATCACGACCCCGCTGGACCAGAACGAAAGGTCGATGGCGAAGAACAGACCGCCCAGCAGCGCAAACCGCAGTTCACCCCAGGGCAGCGAGCGCAGGTCCCTCCTCCGGCCAAGGAAGGGCAGCGAAAGGACCAGCAACCCGATCGACATGCGGTAGAAGCTCGCCACCGTGCCGGGTGCCTCGGCCCGGCGGATGAAGATGGCCGAGAACCCGATGGCGAGCAAGCCGACGGTCAACGCCAGGTAGGCCAGAACCTGCTCCCTGTCGAGCTTCATACGCCAGCCGAAAGCCGCCCTGCCGGGTACATAACTTCCATCGCGCCATTCTACCTGCGCGGGCTGGGCTATCCAAGGGTAGTGCCGTGGTTGCATTCGGCTTAGAATCAGGCTGGCTGCGTGGCCCGGAGGGTGATATGCGTTTTGCTGAAAGGGTATCCGGATTGCGTTCGGAAGGGGCCTACCAGGTGCTTGCTCGCGCACAGGCACTCGAAGCCCAGGGGCGGGAGATCGTCCATCTCGAAATTGGCCAGCCAGATATCGACACATTTGAACACATCCGAGTGGCTGGCATCGAGGCAATCGAGGCCGGCCGCACGCGCTACACGCCACCGGCTGGCATGCCACCCTTCCGGCAGGCGATCGCCCATGAGGCTTCTAAACGACTGGGGATACCATTTTCAGCGGACGAGGTTGTCGTAACCCCCGGCGCCAAGCCAAACTTGTTCTTCCCGACATTGGCCGTGATCGAACCTGGTGACGAGGTGCTCTTCCCCGACCCGGGGTTCCCATCCTACGAGTTGATCATCCTCGTCGCCGGCGGCATCCCCATCCCCTACCCCCTCAGCGAAGCAAACGATTTCAGCCCGGATCTTGATGCGCTGCGGGGCGCGTTCAACCAGCGCACGCGCATGCTGATTTTGAACTCGCCCGGCAACCCTACCGGCGGCGTGCTCACCAGGGAGGTGATCGCGGCCCTGGCCGATGAGCTTCGAGGCCGGGATTGCTGGGTCATGTCGGACGACATCTACAGCCGGCTGCACTATGGGGACGCCCGGCCGGCGAGCATCCTGGATGAACCAGGGATGCGGGAGCGCACGATCGTGGTCGACGGCTTTTCCAAGACCTTCGCCATGACCGGCTGGCGGCTCGGGTACGGGATCATGCCCGTTGAGCTGGCCCGCAGGGTTGAGCTGCTGGTGACCCACGCGACGGGCTCAACCGCCCAATTCACGCAAGATGCCGGGCTGGCAGCGCTCTCGGGCCCGCAGGAACCGGTCCTGGAGATGCTTGGTCGCTACCGCAAGCGCCGTGACTTCGTCGTCCAGGGGTTGAATGCCATACCCGGCATCCGCTGCCAGGTGCCGGGCGGGGCTTTCTATGCGTTTCCCAACGTCAGCGCGTACGGCGTTCCGTCGGCCGAGCTCGCCAACCGCATCCTGGACGAAGCCGGGGTGGCCTTGCTCCCGGGAACGGCCTTTGGTGCGCAAGGCGAGGGCTACCTGCGGCTTTCCTACGCCACCAGCCTGGAGCTGCTCGAACGCGGGCTTACCCGCTTGAGCGTGTTCTTCAGCAACCTTCCCCTGCGCTCGGCATAGCGTTTGCGCGGGTATCAACGGCGCAACTTCTGCCGCCTCGAGGCTGTACTCCTGCATAGAACCGAGATCAGCGAGAGGCCTCCTGATGGAAACGACCCGCCCGAGAATCCCACCCGCGCTCGTATTGTTCTTCCTCGCACCGGCCATCGGGGAACTGCTATCGGGATCGGCCCCGCCCGTTGAGTTCTTCAATCCGTTCAGCATCTTGCTGCTCTCGGCCCTGTACGGAAGCGGGGCGCTGCTCGCCCGCGAGTTGGCGCTGCGCTGGAGAAAACGCTGGCCGACGATCCTGACCCTTGGCCTGGCGTATGGGATCGTTGAGGAAGGGCTCATGGTCAAATCCTTCTTTGACCCGGCCTGGATGGACCTGGGGCTGCTTGGGGTGTACGGGCGCTGGGCTGGTATAAACTGGGTCTGGGCGGTCATGCTCACGCTCTATCATGCCGTGGTCAGCATCGCCATCCCGATCATGCTGGTCGAGCTAATCTATCCTGGCCAGCGCGATGAGCCCTGGTTGGGACGCAGGGGCATGCGCACCGTCTCCATCCTGCTTGGCATGGACGTCCTCATTGGATATTCGCTCCTGACCCCTTACCGTCCGCCGCTCTTCCCGTACCTCGCCACCCTGGCGCTCGTCGTCTCGCTCTATCACCTGGCCCGGAAGATGCCCGCGAGCTGGGACGAACCCCGCCCGGGCGTAAGCTGGGGCAGCCTGCGGCTGTGGTTGGCCGGGTTATTGGGGATCATGGCATTGTTCTTCGGCGGGTGGGTGCTTCCGGGGATCAACTTCCCGCCCTTGCTCACGCTCTTATTCATGGTCCTGGTTGCGGCCGGGGCCTGGAAGGTGCTGCGGCATGCGAGCGGGGGCGGCGCCTGGGATGATCGCGGCCGCCTGGCCCTGGTGAGCGGATCGCTGAGTTTTTTCATCTTGCTGGCGCTGATCGCCGAAGCTGACCCCAACCGGATGGACAACCCGGCCGGCATGGCCCTGGTGGGCCTGGTTGCAGGCATCGGCCTGGCATACCTGGGGATGAAGATCCGGAGGCGGACGCGCCCTCCCTCCCACGGCAGTGTGGCCACATCGTCACCCCCGTAACCCCTCATCGCTGCCGCCTGGGGTTGCGCGCGGTTTGACAAGATCCCCGGCCATACCTATCATGACCTCAATCGCATCTTTCAAGACGCCGCAATCACGACATGGAGGCAAGCCGGGGTGTCACCCAAATCAAGCTGGACCTTCGTCACCAACCACGGCGCGGTGCTGGCAGTGCTCTACCAGGAAGAGCAGATCACCGCTCGCTCCATCGCCGCCCTGCTTGGCATCACCGTGCGTTCGGTGCGCCGCATCATCCGCGACCTGGAGGACGAGGGCTACATCGAGGTAACCAAGCAGGGCCGCCTGAACCAATACCGGGTCAACACTTCCCTTCCCCTACGCCGGGCTGACCAGCGGCATGTGGCAATCGAACAGTTACTGGCGATGCTGAAGCCGCACTCGAAAGCGAAGTAGACGCGCGTGCCGGTGTAGGAATTCGACCTTCACTCGACCTTCAGAGCCGCGACCGGCTCGAGCGTCGCGGCCTTCAAAGCCGGGTAAACGCCGGAGAGCGCCCCCACCAGCGTGGCAAGCGCGAGCGCGAGCCAGGGCAGCCACTCGGGCGTATAGACCGACAGGAGCGGCGTTGACATCCCCGCCTCCGCCGGCTGGCTGGCCAGGTAGAGCAGGCCGAAGAAGTTAATCACCTGCCCCGCAGCCCAACCGACGATCAAGCCCAGACCGCCGCCAGTCAATCCAATAAATGCAGCCTCGCTGATAAAAATCGACATGACATCGCGGTGGGTCGCCCCCACCGCCTTCATCAAGCCGATTTCTCGGGTGCGTTCGAGGATGGCCATCGTCATCGTGTTAACAATCCCAATCGCCGCGACCAGGAGGGCGACCATCCCGATCCCGCCAAATGCAAGCTGGAGGAGCGTGAAGAAGGAGGTTGTGCCCTGGATGTAGGATTGGGGTGAGTAAGCCTGAAAGCCCAGCTCGCTGATTTGATCGGTAACCTTGAGCACGTTTTTAAGGTCATCGACGATCACCGCCGCCTGTTGGAACCCATCCTTCTGGCGGTTCACCGGTCTGCCGAAAACCCATCCATTCCACTGATCGACGTCACTGAGCATGACGTAAACTGTGTAATCCGCCTCGCCCCGCATCTCGGGCAGCACACCGATGACCTTTACCCGAAGCTCGCGCGTGACTTCCGTCCCCTCCTGTTCGTTCCACTTGCCCTGTATGAAGCGCAGCGTCTGGTCCATGAAATCCGATGACTGCAGGGGTTCTGCACCGGGCCGCGGGCGTGGATCATAGAAGCTCTGCCAGACCATCGCACCCACGACGGCCGTCCCCCGCTCCAGGTCAAGCGAGCCCTGGGCTGGCTGGTATCCGAGGTCAGCCAGCATCCCCGGCTCGATGCCAAGCACGCCGGGGTATCCCTCCATCTGGTCGAGCTTGGTGATGTTCATCATCAAGTAATCGCGGGGATACACGCCGAGGACGTGATCGAGCGTCCCGATCTCAGCCAGAGTCTGCGTGGTCAGCAGCATAACATCAGGCGATTCGCCTCCCCCGCCTCCGCCACCCGGCCCTGGGCCGGAAGAATACATCACCTCGTAGTTCGGCATGACCTGGATCAGCGTTAGATCGGCCATCCCGCTGAACTGCGCCGTCACGCTTCGCTGCAGCCCTGCCGCCAACGAGACGAGCACCATGATCGCCGCGGTCCCGATCACAACTCCCACGGCAGTCATGGCGACGCGCCCCTTGCGCCGGCTCATGTTGTCAAATGTGATGGAGAGGATGTCAATCACGCCCATGGAGTACTCACTGCAGCATCTCGCCGCCCTCTGCGCCTGGAAGAGGTTGCAGCTCTCCCTCGGATTGCCCGCTCCCCAAGCCAAACAGCCCCCGCAGGAACGCAATCACCTTCTCCCAGAAGGACCTTTCCTCCTGGATGGGTTCCTCAAAGCCGGGATCCTGCGGGAAACCAGGGTCCTCCGGAAAACCTTCTTCGACCTGGATGGCGAGTTCCTGCACGACAACTTGCGGCTGGTTAAAATCGTCCAGGTAATTGACCTCGATCGTAACCGTCTGCTCTCCTGCCTGTTCAGGGAAGATGAGCGCGTCATACGGGAAATAGGCGCCAACATCCAGGTAGCCAACAAGCGTCGTGTTGTTTTCAACCGCAAGCTCGCCTGCGGATATGGTCATGCGGCCGAGGACGACGCTCGAGGCACCGATGTTGACCACCTGGACCGGGAGCGCTCCCGGTTGACCCACGAAGAACGGGTCGAGCGGACGATACCAGCTCAGTTCGAGGTGGGGAGGCGAATAGACGAGCAGCGTGATGATTTGCTCGTCCTTGTAGGTAACATTCCTCTCGTCCGTATAGCTGAATGAGAAGAGCAGCGGATAAGCGCCGGGACCGGTTCCGCTGTTGACGATCAACGACTGCTTCACGGTCAGCGTCTCCTGCTGCGCAACATCACCAACAAACTGGACATTGGACGCCTTGATCGGGGCGATGTGGCTGAAATCCCCTGCTCCGCCGGAGACGCCATTGCCGTTGTCCTGGGTCCCTTCGGCTGAAACGCTGCCCCCGCCAAGGATCATCGTCACCCGCCTGGCGGTCCCACCGCCGACGTTGAGCACTTCAAGTTCAAGCGTGAATTGTGAGCCCGGGGTCAAAGTCTCGACATCCGTTTCGTAGTCGATGATGAGCAACTGAGGCCTGTAGGCTGGTGTGGGCGTGGGCTTGATCGGTGCCGAGGACGCGGGCTGGGCACCTAGGCTCAGCGTCAACGTGAACGCATCTGAGTAGCCATTGCCTTCATCGTCGGTATAGGATACCTGCAAGGAGAGCGATCCTACCCCACCCGCAGCCAACCCGCCCGAGGCGGCCATCGGCTGGGTATAACCCGTCGATGCGCCCGGGCTTATCACGCCGGCCGAAAGCAATCCTCCATTTACTCGTGGCAGAAAATCACCGGGGGAGAAGATGACCGTGATGTTGCGAGCCTTGTGGCCCCCGACGTTCTTCAACCGGAAGAGCAAATCAAATTCACCCCCTGGGCGGATTGGACCGCTATTCGAGCTGTATCCGTCAAGCACAAGCTGGGGCCGGGTGAAGACCGGGGAGGTGGGCGTAGGGGTTGGTGGTTCTGGTGTCGGCGTTTCGCTGGGATCACCCTGGAGAAGAGGCGCGCCCAGGGAAGCATAAGCCGCATGAGAGGTGCCGGCGAGGAGGATGCCCAGGGCCAACAGTCCAACAAGGATGACCGGGAATGACGATGACGTTTTGGGTTTCATGCTGGTTTACTCCGTGGGCGTAAGCGCCAACGCCCGGTTGAATTCTTCTTCCTCGACCACCCGGCCATCGAGCAGGTAGAGGCTCTGGGTGGCGAAATGTGAAACGCGCGGATCATGACTGACGACCAGGACCGTACGACCCTGGTCCCGCAAGCTGGCGAGGAGCTCCATGACCTGGCCGCCGCTGGTGGAGTCGAGGTTGCCCGTGGGCTCGTCCGCCAGGAGGATCTCCGGGTTGTTGATTAACGCCCGCGCGACGGCCACTCGCTGCTGCTGCCCGCCGGACAGCTCCGAGGGTTTGTGTGCTGCCGCGATCCATCAGCCCGACAAGTTCCAGGGCATGTGCCGCCCTCTCGGCGCGCTCGCGGCGGGGAACGCCGTTGAAACGCAAAGGGAAGGCAACGTTATCGATTGCGGAAAGGCTGGTAATCAAGTTGAACGACTGGAAAATCATGCCGACCTGGATTCGCCGGTAAGCGGCCAGCGCGTTTTCGTCCATTTCACCGACCTGCTGGCCGTTGACTTCGATTTCCCCGGATGTCGGCTGGATCAATCCGCCGATCACATGCAGGAGCGTGCTCTTGCCAGAACCGGAGGGGCCAAGGATGGCGACGAAAGCCTTTCGGGATACTTCCAGGTCCACCCCGTCCAGGGCGTGGACTACGGTCTGCCCCATGCTGTAGCTCTTCCGCAGAGCTCGGCCGCGAACAAGTGATTTGCCCATCTTAGAAATAGGGTCGGATTACGGTCATCGACGACAACCGCAGCCCAAGATAGCCTGGCAGCGCCTGGAAGATTACGATAATGACCAGCACGACGATCAGGGCCATCCAGCGCAGGCTGCGCCGGTTGGGAGCCAGCAAGCTGAGCCCCAGCCCGATCAGGATGATCTGCCACAGCAGGTACAGGTCCAGCGTCTCAAGCGCCTTCGTCCAGAACTGCGCCAGGGACGTGCCCGACCCCGGGCCAAAGGCGGATAAGCCGGGCTCATGGATGAGATGCCTTGAGAGGAGCATATAGCCGCTCTGGACGGCATCTTTTACCAGGTACGGCAGACCTGCCCAGGCGGATAGGGTTAGCATGGAGGTAAAGTCGGAACGCGCCCCGAATAAGGTCATGATGGCATGGAGCAGGCTGCCGACGAGCAACCATCCGAGCCATATCCGCAACACGGCCTGGGCGATCGGAAAGAGGTAGATGAACGCCGTCCCGCTCGTGACCTCGACCGCCCGCATGTATTGTTCCTGCATCGCCGGAGGGTAATACTCGAAGTCCTGTGGCAGCGGAGGCGGGTTGCTCAGCACCTGTGCCCGCAGAAGTGGGGCGGCGGTGAGGACGTGGACAACTGCGAGGGTGGACAGCACGAGCAGCGGTAGGCGCCACGTGCTGCCGCCCATCTCGAACAAACTCGATAGGGTGCTCCGTGGATGGAGCCAGATCGACCACAGCTGCCTCCAGGGCAAATTCACAATCGGGTTTTTGATCCGGACCATCAACCTGGTCATCTTCCATCCTCGGCTTCAGGGGAGGAGGCCTCCCCCTCAAGCGGGTACTCGCTGCATCCGCCCCCGGCTTCCTCGTATGGCTTGTTGTTCCCTTTAACTTGAGGGCCTGGACCCATTGGCTTGGAGTAGCACGATGCCAATTGGTCCAGGCCCTGCGGTCGATCAGCGCCAGATGGAGGGGTGGATCCAGAGTGCCGAGTCCTGGTCGAAGGTGTCCTTCGCCCGGACGGTGAGGATGAATTTCACATCCTTGCCGGCCAGCGGGCTGAGGTCCACGTCGACCTTGGTGTACTTGCCGTCATAGGTCTCGGTCCAGCGGCCAAGCGTCTTGATTTCACTGTCCCCGATCTGGTACTCGAGCTTGAACTCCACGTCACAGTTGGGCAAGTCGTTCGAGCACGAGACCACGCTTCGGAAGCGGTCGCCGGATTTCACAGTGAAGGCCGGGAAGGTGCCGGAGATGCGTCCTCCGCTCACCCCTTCCGGGATGACCCACAGCCCGGCTTCGTTCTCCACCCGACCTTCCTCCATCACCGGGGCATCCAGGCGCTGGATGAACCCATCGACGGAGTACAGTTCGGTCGGGCAGGTCAGGTCGAGCGTGGCGTGCCAGCTAGCGGAGCAGTAGCTTTCCGCGAGATCGTATACGATCTGTTTCGGTTTCTCCACGCGCACGATGACCCAGAACGGGTCCTTGGCGTTCGGACCCATGCCGAAGTTAATGCCGGAGGCGTTGCGCAATGTCCAGTACCCGGTTGATTTGCCCAGCTCGACCGGCGCCGTGAGCTCGATCGAGATATCGACCGTTTGGCCGGGCGCAACGCTGGCCTTGAGCTGCGTGACCTTATCGCCCGTCATGCGGTCGCCGCTGACGAAGACGAGCGCATAGGCCTTGGTCCAGGTGCAGGTGCCGATGTTTTTCAAGCGCCAGGTCTTGGTGAAATCCTGGTCCGGCTTGAAGCTCGTACCGTCCGGCACGGTCACATCTTTGACGAACCCCACCCAATCGCAGGGGATCGGCGGCGAGGTCGGCGTAGGCGTGAGGGTCGGCGTCGGCGTGGCTGTCACGGTCGGGGTCACCGTCGGCGTGAAGGTGGCCGTCGGCGGGACCGGCAGGAACTGGTAATCCCAGCCGAAGTTCACGTCCTGGCGAAGCTCACCCTCGCCAAGGGAGACATCGGCCATCACCAGCGAAGGAGCCGCAGGGGATGTCCACGCTCCCGGGAGCAGCACCGGGGCATTGTGCGCGCTGGCCGCATCGATCGTGATGCAGTAGGCGCCAGCTGCGAGTTGCCCAAAGCTGAAACGACCCTCCGCATCCGTGATGCGTTCGGCCAGGCCGCTCGCTGGACAAGCACCCGCACCCAGGCTCACGATCACACCGCCGATCCCTGGCTCGCCTGGCTCCAGGCTGCCGTTGGCAACCTGCGCGCCATTCGGCCCGCCGGTGCAGCCCGGCGCTCCGGCCTCGGCGTTCTGACCCGGGGCTCCGGAGGCACACAGGTCGTGCCATACCAGTCCCTGGATGCTCCCGCTCGGAACCAGGGCGGTGGGGGTTGCCTGCGACCCGCTGGATGCGTTCACGCCCACCAGATCGAAACCGATGAAGGCGACGACGACGATGCCGGTGATGATGACCGCCGCCCCCATCAAGCCCAACAAGATGAGGATGATTTTTGTGTTTGACATGGCTACCTCTTTCCCTCGATGTTTCTGCAACCGGCTCGATCCCTGGCCTCTAGCGTGCTGGTGCCGACGAACCGGCTACATTTTACAGGATATATTATACATGTATTCTTTATCATTCCTAAGGGGTGCGCTGTAACTTTCCTCCTCTTGATTTCAAGACTGTTTAAAGCATTCCACCCATCCCAAACGTTGGGATGGGTGGAAAAGTTCCACGATTTCCGGGGGTTAATTATCCCTGGTCGGGCACCTTCTCACCTGCGGGAGCCGCAAGCTGCTCGGCCTTTTTCTGCGCGCTGCGGGAGGCAGACGCTGCAGGTACATCCTCCCCACTCGCGTGGTCTCCCGGGGTCTTGCGCGCATGCAGTTCATCGAAGCCTTCCGGCTTAATCACGCGGGCATGGCCGCTGAGCAGTGCGCTCACGCCCCCTTGACCAGCCTCATCCCGTGCACTGCGGCAAGCCGGGCAGACTTGCGGATCATGCGGTTGATATTCGAGTGGTTCCTCGTAACTGGTGATGTAACCTTCATAGTTGCGCAGGACGACGCGGTGATCGGAAGCGCTCACCTGGTAGTTCGGCATGAGCGGGATCTTACCGCCTCCGCCGGGCGCGTCGACGACATATGTCGGGACTGCATAGCCCGAGGTGTGACCGCGCAGGCCCTCGATGATCTCGATCCCCTTCGCCACCGGCGTCCTGAAATGCCCGGCTCCGGCTACGAGATCGCACTGGTATAGGTAGTATGGCCGGACGCGCATCCGCACCAGGTCGTGAACCAGCTTACGCTGCACCTCGACGCAGTCGTTGACCCCGGCCAGCAAAACGGACTGGTTGCCGAGTGGTATGCCGGCGCGCGTCAGGCGGTCGCAGGCCTGCGCCAGTTCATCCGTGATCTCGTTCGAGTGGTTGACGTGGATGTTCAACCAGAGCGGGTGGTAGCGGGCCAGCATTTCCGTCAGGGCCTCATCGACGCGCATCGGCATGAAGACCGGCACACGCGAGCCGATGCGGATGATCTCGATATGCTCGATCTCGCGCAGCTGGCGGAGCAGGTCCTCGAGCATCGCCGGGGGCATCGTGAGCGGATCGCCGCCCGAGAGCAGGACATCCCGCACCTGGGGCGTCCGCCGCAGGTATTCGAGCTGCTTCTGGTAATCTGCGCGCGAGAACTGCTCGTGCGGGTCGCCCACGATGCGCGAGCGGGTGCAGTAACGGCAGTACGAAGCGCACTGCGTGGTTACCAGCATCAGGACCCGGTCGGGGTAGCGGTGAACGAGGCCGGGGACGGGCGAATGCTCATCCTCGGCCAGCGAGTCGACCAGCATTCCATCAAAGGGCTGCAGTTCCGCATCGGTTGGAATCACCTGCCTGCGGATGGGGTCGTGCGGGTCGTCCGGGTCGATGAGAGAGATGAAATAGGGCGTGATATCGACCCGGAACAGGTGCGTCGCCTGCAGGGCTCGCCGCTCGCTGTCGCTAAGCGGCAGCACCTGTTCGATTTCTTCGACGCTGTTCAGGCGGTGGCTCAACTGCCAGCGCCAATTCAGCCAATCGCCATCCGGGACATCGGCGAAATGCGCAGCACGACGTGACGGAAAGATTTTACTCGGCATGCTTTCTCCTTCTACCTTAGACACCCTATCTCAACTTCGCCTCAGCGCGGCTCGCATGACCGGCTCAACGACGCTGCGCGAGGCTGTGTTCACCCGCTCCCGCAGAACGCTCGGGAAGCGGAAGACATCCTGGCGGGCGACCTGCTCGAAGGACATCCCGAAGCGCTCGGCGCCCAGATACAGGATCTCGCTGATAAGTACATCGTAACTCATCCCCTCGCTCGCGGCCATGATGCACAGGTCACTTACGGAGGGGTTCAACCCGGGCAGCGTGTTGATTTCGAGCAAGTAGGGCTCGCCATCTGCGCCCAGGCGGAGATCCACGCGGGATACATCCAACGCGCCCACGGCTTCGGCCGCGCGCAGGGTCAGGTCGACCATCTTCCGCTCCAGCTTGCGCGGGATGGCGGCCGGACACAAGTACTCGGGGGCACCCAGTTCACCGATGTCATACGATTTGGCTGCGTTGCCATAGACGCCCGGGCTGACGCTCTTCGTGCTGTCAAGCTCCAGGATCGGGAAGACGTGGTAGCCCTGTGTATTGTACACCCACGGCCGGCGGCGGTTGCGCGGCGATCCGGCGTTGCCGATGTACCCCACGGTGAATTCCCGGCCGGGCAGGAACGCCTCCACCAGGGCCGGCTGGCGGTAGGTCTTGATCAGCCAGTTAACCCGCTTGCGCAGCGCGCGTTCATCATGAACAATGGCCGAGCCATCGATCCCCATGCCCGTCCCCTCGCGCGCCGGCTTGGCGATCAAGGGGAACCGCAGGTCTTTCTGAAGCGGCTCGCGGCCTGTGCGGAACTCCTGGAAGGCCGGGGTCGGGAGACCATGCGATTGCCAGATGCGCTTCGTCTGTGTCTTATCCAGCGAGAGGGCGTTCGTCAGGACGCGGGAAGCCGTGTAGGGGATCCCGAGCAGTTCGCACAAGGCAGGGGCCTGCGCCTCGCGCGCGTCACCCTGGACGCCTTCTGTAATATTAAAGCAGATGTGTGGACGGAGGTTCGACAGGCTTTCTACAAGGGACTGGTCACCAGCGCAAATGTGCACCCAGTGGCCGTCGAGTTCGAGGGCTTGAGCGATGGCTTCAACCGTCTCCCTGCGGTCGAATTCTGCGCCGGCATCCGGAGGACCATCAAGTTCGTGTTCGAACTCGTCCTTCAGGTTCGCCAGCACGGCGATGCGCCAGGGAGCTGGTCGAAGCCCGGTACCGGGAGGTTTGCGATGTGAAACAGTGCTCTCGAAGTACTTCATGATTGATGTTCTCCTTCGTTGGGGCATGCGCCCCGGATAGTTTTCTGCTCGATCTCGGTTCTTATCGAACCGGATTACTTTCTGTTTCAGGCGGGCTTCGCTCAAACGCGGTCGCGCATATCCACGCCGCGGTCCACGCTGAAGCGCTGGTTGGGCAACGGTTCGATAAAGGCCCAGTCCAGTTCAAGCGGGTTCAGGTTGATCACCAGGAGCTGCGCGCCGCAGTATCCACAGCTGACGCGCTGCTCGTAGGTAACCGGTTCCGGCAGGGTTACCTCGCCATCACATTCGGGACATCGTCCAGTGTTCAAGGGCATCCTCCTGGTCCGGGAATACGCATCAGGCCAATCGCCTTTGTTCCGAACCATGTGGAAGCATAGACGGGTGGAAGGGAATTCCTGTGGTCCGCAGGTAGAAAAAGTGTATAAAAACGACCCGGGGCGGATTAAGCGTGTATCAAACCTGCAATTTGGAGATCAGGCCTAGAAATGGGGCCGCCGGTTATGGTTCTTCGGCGGTGAAGCGATACCCGACGCCGGAGAGCGTCTCGAGGAAAATTGGTTTTTCTGGATCGGGTTCAATCTTGTGCCGCAGCCGGCTTACGAGACCCCGCACCAGGTCCTTGTTGCCTTCGCCGCTGTACCCCCACACCCGCTCCACGATCACTTCTCCCGGCAGCACCTGGCCGCGGTGGTTCATCAGGACATAGAGCAGCCGGAACTCGAGCTGCGTGAGGCGCTTTGGGTCACCCGAATCAACCCGCACGGTGCGCGTGGAGGGGTCGAGCGCGATGCGGCCCAGGTCAAGGGTGGGCAGAACAAAGACCGGGATGGCGTTCGACCGGCGCAGGACGGCCGAAACCTGCGCAGCGACGAGCAGGGGCGATACCGGGCGGCTGAGGATGAGATCACAACCCGCGTAGAGGAGCTTGGCAGCATCGAACTCGGGCATGGGCTCGGACACCAGCACGAGCGGGACCTGCGAGGCGCTGCGCACGGCTTGCACGACCTGCAGCGCGTCATCGTCTGCGCCGAGCGCCAGCACCAACGCATCCGCAGCATGCGCGGGCCAATTGGAGAGCACACGCTTGTACTCGCCGCTGGCGGCGACGGCCAGTCCGGCTTTGCGCAGGGTATAAACCAGCAAATCGCGCTCATCCGGATCCGGCGCGACGACGATTGCTTGCATTCCGCTCCTCCCAACCGCCGGGTCGAGCATGCCTGCCCATCCTGCCCAGCCTGGACAGTCCCCGGGGAAGCTCCACCGCAAATTGTACACCTTACCCGGAACCTGTGTCGCCTCGCCGGATGCGGCTCGCCGTGGAATGATCTTCCGTGCCGGCGCTGACCTGCGTACGTCTTCCCTGGCAGGCGGGTTCCAATAGATAATACTGCCATCGCGACTAACGACCGGCAACCCTGCCCGGAGACTTGAAGATGGCAATATTAGAGGCGAACGGCGTTGGCAAGCAGTTCCGAACCGGCGAGGTGGTGGTGGACGCCTTGCAGGATGTCGATTTCAAGATCGAAAAGGGGGAGTTCGTCGCCATCATGGGGCCTTCCGGCTCGGGCAAGTCCACCCTGCTCCATCTCCTCGGCGCGCTCGACCAGCCGAGCGCCGGCAGCATCCTGCTTGAGGGAAAACCCCTGGCGGATTTCGACGATGATGAACGCACGCTGCTGCGCCGACGTGAGCTTGGCTTCGTCTTCCAGTTCTTCAACCTGCTCCCATCACTCAGCGCGGCTGAAAACGTCGCCCTGCCCCTGCTGCTGGACGGCGTCCAACCGGCCCGGGCCATGGACCGGGCCAACGAACTGCTGGCCCTCGTCGGCCTGGCTGCGCGCGGCGGCCACCGTCCCGACCAACTCTCCGGCGGCGAGCAGCAGCGCACCGCCATCGCCAGGGCGATGTCCAGCAACCCAAGCCTGCTCTTCGCCGATGAACCGACGGGAAATCTCGATCGAGGATCGGGGCAGCGCTTGCTCCGCACGCTGCGCCGCGCGTGCGATGAGCAAGGCCACACCGTGGTCATGGTCACGCACGATCCGTATGCCGCCTCCTTTGCCGACCGGGTCATCTTTCTGCTCGACGGCCGCGTGGTACAAGAACTCAGCCGATCGGAGCTGACCTTGAAGGACATCGCCGAGACCGCAGCCAGGCTGGAGCGCCCGGACGACACAGGGTCCGAAGCCGGATGAGCGTGCTGCTCCTCGCCCGCCGCGAGTTCCAGCGAAACTGGCTGCGTTTCCTGTTGGCCGGATCCACGATCGCCAGCGGGGTGGCAATCCTGGTTGCATCCGATTTGCTCAGTCGCGCCACGACGGCCGAAATCGCACGCATCGAGGAGGTCAAAGCCGTGACCTCCTTCATGACCGAGCAGATGAACGTCGGCTTGACCGTGATTGGGGTGATTATCAGCGCGGCGGCCGGGCTGCTTGTCTTCAACGTGTACCGGATGGCCGTTCACGAGCGCGCCCACGAAATCAGCCGGCTGCGTGCGATCGGGATGCAGCGCGGCCAACTCCTGCGCCTGCTGGCATTGGAGACGATGGGCACGGGCTTGGTCGGCGTGCTCGCCGGCATCCCGGGCGGTATCGCCCTGAACGCCTTTCTCATCCGGGTGGTGGTTGAAACCAGCCCGATGTTCAACCGTTTTGCGCAGCCCAGGCTGTCGTTGGAACGGGTCCTGTTTGCAGCCGGCCTGGGGTTGGCCGCGGCCGCCCTTGCCAGTTGGATCCCGATCCGGCGCGCGCTCGCCCGGCCTCCCCTGGCGAGTACGTACTCGACGGAAACAATCCCCACGAGGCGGGAAGATCTCCGCCGGCTCCTGCGTTCCGCTGTGATCATCGCCGTGATCGGTGCTTTCACAGCCCTCGGGAAACCAAGCCGCTGGCTGTTCCCGCCGGCCTCGGACCGCATCAACGTTGCCGTGATCGGTTTGTGGGTGGTTGCGTTCTTCCTCGCCGCGCCTGCGCTAACCGGGTTTGCCTCACGCCTCCTTCGCCCGGCGCTAAACCAGGTACTTGGCGTCTGCGGCCGCCTGGCCGCCGATAACCTGGGACGAGCACGCGGGCGCGTCGCGCGGACCGTGGTTACGCTCGCCGTGGGGACGGCGATGATCGTCGTCGTCAACGGGTTCCTCGTGTACTGGTTTGAGGAGCTTTTCTTCCGGGACAGCGTCCAGAGCCTGCTGGACCGCCCTGCGCTGGGCGTGTTCCCACTCGACATCGAGGCCGGGCTCGCAGGATACGAGGGCCTCACCAGCTTCTCCGTCCTCGACTCACACCTTGCCAGCATCGAACGGGCGGCGGGCGAGGGTGCGACGGTGGTCGAGATGTATTTCACCATCATCCCTGAGCTGTCTTTCCTCGGGCAGCAGTATTTCTCCTTCATCCTGGATCCCGAGGATGTCCGCGAACTCGGGGAATCTCTACTTCTCCTTCAGCCAGGGTGATTGGGAGCACGCGCTGCCCATCATGCAGGAAGGCTGTGGGCTGCTGCTGACAGGATCTGTCGCCGGGAAGAACCACGTCAAGCTCTATGACCCGCTCACCATCTCCACCCCCCGGGGACCGCTGGAATGCCGGGTGGCCGGGATCGGTCCAACATACGTCGGCGCCTCGATTGTCAGCACGGCTGCCGCGGCGAGCCTGCAGCTGGGCGCGCCGGTCTCGATCGTCGTGTTCCCGGAGCATCCCGATCAACTCCAGGCGCTCCGCAGCTCGCTTGAGGCTGCCTTATCCAGCGACGGCGCTCTGCACATCCTCGACCTAACCCTCATGGTCGAGATGCAGCGGGAGGGGATGAAGTCGGCCCAGGTCTTGATGAACAGCATGCTTCTGCTCGCCATCCTGCTGGCCTCCCTCAGCGTCCTGAACATGATGCTGATCAGCCTGCGGGAACGGTCGCGCGAGTTCTCCTTGCTGCGAGCGATCGGCGCGACCCGCCGCCAGATCGGCATCGTCGTCACCGTTGAAGGCGGCCTGTACGGTTTGCTGGGGGGTGCGCTGGGCCTGGTCACCGGTGCCGGCGTGCTCTGGATCTACATCCACATCGCTGGCGGAAACATGTTTGGCTTCCCCGACTTCCCGGTAGCCGAAGCTGCCTGGAACACACTCGAAGCAACCCTCCCCAGCGGGATCATCGCGCTGCTTGCTGCTCCACTCCTTACCTCGCTCTCCTGCTTGCCAGCCATTCGTGCCATCATGAAACGGGAAGAGCTCGAAGAACTGCGGGGGATAGACGCATGAGCGGCTTCCTTCACCCCAATCGCATCGATTAGAATTTGGGCATTGCCCCGCCAGCGCAGGAGAAATCAAGACCATGACGTCGATCTACGTCAGCGACAACCCCGAGGCACTCGCCCGGGCGGCGGCCGAGTTCATCATCAAGCTCGGCAGCGATACGATCCGCCAGCGCGGGCGCTGCGCGCTTGCCCTTTCAGGGGGGAGCACGCCGAAGCTGACCTACGAGCATATGCGCCAGGACAAAGACCAGCTGGATTGGTCGAGGATGCACATCTTTTGGAGTGATGAGCGCTGCGTCCCTCCGGACGACCCTGAAAGCAACTACCGCCTGGCCCATGAGACGCTCCTGGCGCATGTCCCGGTCCATCCAACCCACATCCAGCGCATGGACTGCAGCCCATCACCACAGGCTGGTGCAGAAAAGTACGAGGCTGTCCTGAGGGAATCGGTTCGAACCCATGGCGAGCCCGTCTTCGACCTGGTCATGCTCGGTCTCGGCCCTGATGGCCACACTGCCTCGCTCTTCCCCGGCACAACCGCGCTCGCTGAACGTGAGCGCTGGGTCAGGGCAAACTGGGTGGATAGGTTGGGGGCATGGCGGATGACGCTCACCTACCCCGCGCTGACCGCGGCCGGGCAGGTCCTGTTCCTGGTCCAGGGCAGCGACAAAGCCCCGGTCGTCAAAGCCGTCCTCGAGGGGATCAACCCCGGGCTGCCGGCGAGCGCCGTCAACAGGCACGCCTCGCGCTCGATCTGGCTCCTGGATGCCGCCGCTGCAGGGGAGCTGGCCCCGTCCACCCTGCACGAACATGAGGGTGGTGCCCTTGAAGCTGAAGGATAGGAAACACGGGGGATGGCCGGCCTGGGGTGATCTTTGTTAGGATATTGTAAGGTGGCACTTAGAGACATGTAGGACCACCCCGACAATCGAATACCCTGTTCGACGAAAAGGCAAACCCACCGAAAGGTGGCGACGCAAAGCAATAGGGTCTACCGCTGGGATACCCAGCCAGGACAGCCTGCTACCGAATCGTCCGCACCCCAGGAGGCGCGACCGTGTGGCTGGCAGGCAACCCTGCAGCACAACGGTCGTTTTGTTTTTCAATGGCGGAGGGCCAGGTACAGCAAACGACCGGGCGGAGGCGATCGAAGAGGAAAACCAGGATTCGCAGGGCAGCCTCACAAGTTCGTACGCAGGAGCAAGGCAGCAAACGCGTGCCCCAAACCCACCCCTGGAACCATGCTCCCAGTGCGGCCTGCTCATCCTGTGCTTCCTGGAAGAAACGAGACCGGTCCAAGGCCGGCACCATGCTGCCAAAGAAGGAAGGCGATCGCCTCCGCCATACCCCGGACCAACAGAGAACACCGAAATCAGCGCCCGGCATGGACCTGGCGCTGAAGCGTTCAACCTCTCGTAAGCAGCACGCGCAATATCGAGCTAGAGCTTCAGGATCCCCCGGGCGATGCTGAAGTATATGAACAAACCCGTGGCATCGACCAGGGTGCTCATCACTGGACCGGACACAACGGTCGGGTCGATCCTCAGCCTGGAAGCCAGGAGTGGGAGCAGCGCACCGAGCGCATTTGCCCACAGGACAATCGTGCAGATCGTAAGCGCAATCGTGAGTGCAAGTGCCGGCGAAGACCCCCAGAGCAGAGCCCGCCCGTACGCCACCGCCCCCATGCCCAGGCCAAGGACCAGGCCAACGCGCAGCTCATGCCACCAGGCGCGCAGCGCATCGCTGATGGAAATATCACCCACCGCCAGCGCCCGGATCAGGGTGCTGGTCGTTTGCGATCCGGCGTTACCGCCGGTGCCAATCAAGAGCGGGATAAAGAAGGAAAGCGCGACCGTGGCCTGGAGCTCGGATTGAAAGTGACGCAGCACGGTGCCCGTCAGGCTCTCCGTCAGGAAGAGCAGCATGAGCCAGCCGATGCGCTTGCGGGTGACTGTAAAGATCCCCGTCCGTAAATAGGGTTCATCCAGGGGCAGCGCACCACCCAGGCGCTGGATGTCCTCCGTGGCTTCGTCCTCGAGGACATCGATCACATCATCAAACGTGATCATGCCCAGCAGCATGTTCTCCCGGTCCACCACCGGCAGGTACAGCAGGTCATAGCGCTTCATCAAACGCGCCACTTCCTCCTGGTCGGTGCCAGCCCGTACTGAAATCACATCCGGGTTCATGAAGCTTGCCAACTCATCCTGCGGATTGGCGACGATCAATTGACGCAAACTCACTTCCCCCATCAGATGACCCGACTTATCCACGACGAAAAGGAAGGACAGATAATCATCCTGTGGCTTCCATGCGTGGACGGCTTGCAGCGCCTCGCGGGCGGTCATGCGCCGGCGGAGCGCCAAGAACTGGGACGTCATCAGCCCGCCGGCGCTGTCCTGCGGGTGGAGCAGGAGCGGGTGGATCTCCTCCGGGTCCTCCATCCGTGTCAGCAGCTCGCGCACATCCTCCGGCTCGAACTCGCCCAGCAAATCGGCGACCTCGTCCGGTTCCATCGCTTCGACGATCCGCGTGACGGCCTCCCGGGAGAGCGCCCGCACCAGCCCGGCCGCGTCCCGGTCTTCGAGTTCTTCCAGCAAATCCGCGGACTGCTCGGGATCCATCTGCGGCAGCAAGGCCACCTGGTCGCCCGCGGGCAAGGCCTCGAAGATCTCGGCCTGGTCCGGCGTGCGCAGCTTTTCAAGCGTCTGGACCGCTTGGTTGAGATCGTTCGCTTCGAGCGAGGCCCGCAGGCGGGCAAGCACATGTTCGATATTAAAGGTGGCCAATGTGCACCTCCGGTCCTGTGATCTCCCGGAGGCTGCAGATCATCTGCCGTCCGGGGATGCTTCGTTTATATTGCCCGTGATCCTGCTCAGCAAGAGCCGGTCATGATCCAGGGACTTATCGTTAAACTTCAAGAGGTCCTGCCTTCGGGGTGTGGAATAGGGCGATGCTAAGCCCGATTGCCCTGGCGTGTCAAGCCGGTACGCTGGGGTATTTCCGCGCTGCGCTGCACGTCATGACAAGGCCTGCTCGTAGACTTCGATCATCTGCCCGGTCGTTGCCGCGATTGAATAATGTTCGGCTACTGCCGGCGCCTCCCGCCGTAATTTCGACAGTTCTGCTCGGTCTTCAAGCACGCGCAAGATCCCCTGCGCAAAGCTGGCTTGGCTGGCCTCCGTCAGGCAGCCCCCGCCGTGCTTTAGCACATCGGCCGCCCCCGGTGCGGAAACGGCGACGACCGGCGTCCCGGCGGCCAGCGCTTCGAGCAGCACCAGGCCCTGTGTCTCGGTCGTCGAGCTGAAGACGAACAGGTCAGCGGCCGCGTAGTAGGGTGCGATCTCTGCATAGGGCACGGGCCCCACGAAGGTCACGGCTTCACCCAGGGAAAGCTGTTCCCGGAGAGTTTGGGCGCCTTCCAGGTAAGGACCACTGCCCACCAGCAGCAGCCGTGTTTGCGGGCGCAGGGCATGGACTTCGGCGAAAGCATTGAGCAGCAGGCCCAGCCCTTTCTCCCGGGCTATCCGTCCGACGAAGAGCAGGACTTCGCGCCCCTCCAGCCCGAGCCGGGTGCGCAGATCCCCGGCCTTGGCATCCCGAAAACGGTCCAAATCGACCGGGGTGGGGATCACGCTCACCTGCTCGTTCAAGCCAAACTTGGAGGCGAGCATGGCGCGGATGCTCTCGGTCGGCGCGATGACATGCCTGCACTGCTGCAGGTAGCGGCGGACGCGCTCTTCGGTAAAGTACCCGGCCAGCTTGCCGGCAATCGGGCTGTAGAGTTGGGCATACTGTTCATATTGGGTGTGGAAGGTGAAGATGAGCGGGATTCCGAGCTCGCGAGCGCAGGTCGCCGCCAGGTCACCCATCCATACCGGGTGCTGGCTGTGGATGATCGCCGGCTGGATCCCCCCCAGCGTGAGGTCAACCAGGCTTTTCAGGGGCAGGACGATCGAAACGTTCAACTGCTCGCTCAAATCGAGCGCCGGCAGGCGGAAGACGTAGGGCTCTTCATCACGATACCCTTCATAATCCGGCGCGAAAATGTGGGTCTCGTGCCCGGCCGCGTGCAGGCCCTGCCGGAAGAGCGAGATCGACGTCACCACCCCGCTGATGGCAGGCTTGTACGCGTTGGTAAAGATTGCGATGCGCACGGTCGTCCCCTCCAGCCGGCACGACTCAATTCTACAATGCAAAATTCACGGGAGAACCTGGGTCAACCTGATGATTGTGGGCGGGAGGGTGTTCAGCCGCGATGCGTGCTATGAGGCGTGCCGGCGCCGAAGCACGAGCACATTCCCGCCCAGGACCAGCAGCGCCCCTAGCCCGCCGGCCAGCGTCCAGGTCAGGCCTTCAAAGAGCGTCGAGAGCAGCAAGGCGATGACCGGGAAAAGGACCATCACATACGCCGCCCGGCCGGGTCCGATCCGGCCGAGCAGGGTCAGGTAGGTGCCAAACGCGACCACCGATCCAAAGATAGCCAGGTAGAGCAGGGAGAGGATGTACCCGGCCGAGAGCTCAAACTGCAGGGGAGCCCCGCGCACGATGGCCAACATCACCATCAACCCCGCTCCGTAAGTCATCCCGAAGGCGTTGACCTGGATCACGGGCAGTCCGTTGCGCTGGTTGCGGGCCGAGGTGATGTTTCCGAGCGAGGCCGAGACTGCGCCAGCGCCAGCCAGCAGCAGCCCGAGCGTACGCTGGTTATCGAGGGCTAACGCCTGCAGTTCCGGCCAGAAGATGATCGTCAGGCCCGTCAAGCCAAGCAGGGCGCCGGCCACTACCCGGCCGTTAATCGGATCGCCAAGCAATAGCGCCCCGAAAACCATGTTCAGAATCACGACCATCGAGAAGATGATCGCCACCAGCCCGCTCGTCAGCAGGCCTTCGGCCAGGTAGACCAGGATGTAGTTGAGCGAGAACAGCAGCAGCCCTTGCAGCGCGATAAAACCATGCTGGCGCAGGGTGAAGCGAAGGGATAGACCCCGCAGCCGGGCATAGACGAGTAGGATGATCGCCGCCAGGCCGAAGCGGTAGGCGATCGACAGGGCCGGGTCTACCGTGCCCAGCTGGAAGGTGATCGCCAGCCAGGTCGAACCCCAGATAAATACCGTGACCAGGTAGAGCATCAAATCAGGCATGCAGGATCCCTCGATGGAGGCTCATGGATACCACAGTATACGACGATGAGCCCGGTCGGGTTCAGCCCAATTCTTGGAGGATATCAACGAGGACGCAGCCCGGACGGTTATGTCCGGGCTGCGCGATTGTATTCAAGAAATCGTTTTCAGGATGCGTCGGCTTTGAGGATGCCCTGCGTGGTCTCCGAAGGTACTGCCATCTGTCCCGTCAGCCTTCCAAGGATGAACAAGCCAAGGCCGATGAAGGCAATCCCACCCAGGAGCAAGGGCATGCGCAGCACGTGGACCCAGTTGTTGCCAGCGTAGATGTGGGAGGACCCAACCCAGATGCTTGTGGTGAACGTGACGATGCCGGCGACGATGGCCGCCAACCCGGAGGACATGCCGCGCGTCGCCGAGTCCCAGGGGAGCCGAAATCGACTTTCCCGCGCAGACCCGGCAGCCGCAGGGCAAGGAAGTAGATCAACGTGAGCAGGTTGATGTAAAACTTCATATTGGCAGGCACGGCTTTGCCGCGCAGCGCCAACGAGGCGAACATCTGGATCGCCGCCAGGACAGAACCGACGGCGAGCAGGATCAAGGCGTCGCGGTAAACGTTCACGCCCCCCCTCACCAAACGGATCGTCGCCCAGGCTCCGACCAACCCAACGATGATCGTCAAGATCATGACGGATTGATAGAGCCACTGGTAATCCAGTAAGGCCCACATCGGGGGGAAGTCCTTGGTCAAGAACGCGGCACAAACGGTCCCGATCCCGCCCAGGATGTTCATCGCTGCCGTGCTGCCCATGAGCACGATCCCGACAACCCGCAGCGCTCGGCTTTGCTTCGTTTCCATCATGCGATTGCCTCCATGTCTCGTCGTCGTCGCCCGCCCTGACCTGGACGGGTCGAACGCTTATCCGATTCCCGGGACGGATTGCGCTTCACGCTAGTCTTTAAGTCAGGCTGCCTTTCCTGTCTCCATCGCTTCCGAATCCAATCTCAACCCCAGGGCCAGCGCATCCCAGTGCGCCCGCTCCTCCAATGAATCCATGCTGCACGGCGGACAAAACGGGCGAGGTGGAAACACCGGTTGACCGCAGCTTCGGCAGAAAGCGCCCGTCAGACGGTAGCGAGCATGCCTCGCGCGCCAGTGGGCAATCCTCATCTCACCTCCCCGGCTTCACTCGACAGCCGGCGTGCAGGCTCTCGGCTCTCGAGGCCCTGCCCTCTATGGCGCGTGCCGGCGAGGAGGTGGCTGTAGTAATTCAGGCTCGCCATGAACAACCCGCCGCCGATCCCGAGATAAAGGGGGGCCAGCCAGGTCCGGGGCAGGCTCGAACGCCGCAAGGTAAGTCCGAGGGCGATCATGAAGGCCACCAGCGGATAGGAGCTCCAGCGCTGGAAGCCGAAGAGGCAGGGCCGATCCAGCCCACGCTCGATGCGGGTGATGTTGCGCTTTGCCATCCACGAGAAGCCAGCCCATGTGATCAATGCCAAACCGGCACCAACCAGCGCGCCGGGCAGCCACTCCGGGTAGGGAATCGGGCTCAACCACACCCACACCCAGCGCAGGAGCAGCAGTCCGACACCACTCCACACCAATCCAGAGAGCGCATGCAGCACCCAGCGCGGCGCGGCGGGTTTCCAGCCGGCCAGCGTCATGGAAGCCTGCCGGCAGCCGGGGGCGTGGCAGATGTGCTGGATGTCATCAGATGGCCTCGATCACCACCAGCAGCATTGAACTGAGCATGTAGAAAGATGCATACTTAAAGAGCCCGAAGTTTAACTTGGCCGAAGGCTTGATCACGGATGACAGCGCCAGGCCGAACAGCCCGGCGCCGAGGATGGCCAACACCCGCAGGTAGCCCCAGGCCATGCCCAGGCCCACCGCCGATGCTCCCATGGCGATGGCGGCCAGCACCGAAGAGATAGCGATGATGAGCTGCGTCCACTTCTCCCCATATCTTGCGGGGAAGGTCGGAACCCCGGCCAACTGGTAGTCTTCTTTATAGCGCAGGCTGAAGGTCATGATGTGGGTCGGGATCCAGAGCAGCACGGCTGCCGCCAGCGCCAGGCCGACCCAATCGAGCGTGCCCACCGCCAGCACCCGGCCGGCCAGGGCCGGCATCCCGCCGGCGACCCCGCCCCAGATGATCGACCAGGCTGTCCGCCGCTTGAGCCAGATAGTGTAGATGAAGATGTCGATGAACCAGCCGGCGAAGACGACGGCAAAATACCCGGGTGAGAGCAGCCAGGACCAGGTCATGCCGGCCAGGCTGAGCAGCAGCCCCAGGGCCAGCGCCTCACGGGAAGAGATGCGTCCTGACGGCAGCGCACGCTGCATGGTGCGCGGCATGCGGGCATCGATATCCCGGTCATAGACCATGTTAAGGACCGTGCTGCCGCTGATGGCCAGCAGCAGGCTCATGGTGAGCGCTGCCAGCGTGAGCGGCTCCGCCACCGGGCAAACCGCGCTGGTAAAGCCGGCGATGCCGGTCGTCAGCAGCAAACCTGTTTGCAGGCTTTTTGTCAACTCGAAGTAGGTTCGAACCCGGCTGCGGAGCCCTGCCACCTTCTGCATTGGAGTGGATGCAAGCGTCGTATGGGTCATCCGTTACTCCAGCGGATCCCGCACACAGCGGAACCCGACGCTCGGGCTGAAGTACTGCGGGGCGGCGTTGTTGCGTGTCCATATGCGCAGGTTATAACCATAGTCGGCCTTGCTCCCGCCTCTCATGTAGCGGTAGTGCTGGTCCTCGTACACATCTCCCATCCACTGCGCGACATTTCCAGCCATGTCGTATAAGCCGTAGGGGCTGGGCGAATCGAGCGTGGCGTAGCCGTCGTAGACCATCCCGTTGTAAAAGCCGACCGGGGTCGTGTTGCCGGCTTTGCCGAAGGTTTTCTCGAATATATCCGTGCTGCTGTAGAAGTTGGCGTTGTTGAGCTCGAGCTCCCAACCCCAGGGATAGGGACGGTTGTCCTCGCCCCGCGCCGCCTTTTCCCATTCCAGTTCACTGGGCAAGCGGCCTCCGTAGAATTCACAGTACGACCGGGCACCAAACCATGTCACCTGGACCATGGGGTGGTTTTCGTATCCGGGAAGCGATTGAAAGCCGTCCTCCGTTTCCTCGATGCGCAGCCCCGGGTCGGAGAGCGGTACGTGCAGCCAATCCCCGGCTGCGATTTCTTCCTCGTGCTCGAAACCACGGAAGACATCCCCCGGGTAGAAGCCGACGATCTCGTCCCCGGTCCTCTGCACCCAACCCGCTTCCAGCGCGGCGTTCAAGTAGGCCGTGTACTGCGCGTTGGTCACATCGGTGACCATGATCTCGTAGTCGTCATCGATCTGAGCCTCGTGTTCGTGTTGACCGGACAGGAAGCTCCCCGCTGGCACGAGCGCCCAGCTGTCGGGATCCACACCCGTTTCGATGACAGGAACGGCGTCGAAACTGCTGGCGCCAGCCGGCGCACAGCCTGCCACGAGAAGAATAAGCCCGAGCGCCAGGATGCCCTTATTCATCAGCCCTCCTCCTGGTCGTGTGTCTTGCCATCTTTGAAGACGAAACCGTCCCGGCTCTCCGGCCCCCAAGCCGCATGGCTGCTGGCCTCGGCTTCCCTCTTCCATCTTCCGTTGCGTTTGAAGAGATCTACGAGCCGCCAGACCATGATTGCGGCAAGCAGGATGAGCACGATCGCCAGCCCTATCTCGCTCAGCAGCATCGTCCAGTTCACCACCGGCTGCTGGAGAGATTCGCTGACAAAGAGACGCTTCATCTCGAAGATCGTGATCGCGCCGAACGCCAGGTCCGAGCCGATGATGACCAGCCAGCCGAACCAGCGGCGGGCCCGTCCTTTCAATCCGGCCAGGTCGGCGTAGTAGAAAAGGATGATGGTGGCGATGATCGCCGAAAGGATGTGCCAGTGGCCGGTCAGTACAATACGTTCTTCGCGCGCCGGCCACACCCGGAAGATCTCGTCCAGCTTGACGGCCATGAAGATGCCGATCCCGCTGACGGTGAAGTTCATGAAGACCATCTGCCAACCCACGCCAAACCGGAGCGGATCGCGCAGCAGCGCGCGCAGTTTGTCCCCAAAGCGCCGCGGTCGCCCTTTTCGCTCCGCCATCCCGGTCTTGATCAGGTTATCCCAGCTATAGATGACGAAGAAGAGCGCGGGGAGCATGACCAGGACCGATCCGAAGTAGATGATCGTGTGGGCCCACTCGAAGAGCACGACCGACCACGCACCAAGCGAGATGATGATCGTGCCAAGGATCATCATCGGCATGGAGATCTTGTGCAGGCGCCCCTTGAACCCCTGCCAGCGCCCGACGATGAGCGTGATGGCCACGCCGATCAGGGTCAGCATGATGTGCAGATGCCCGATGATGGACTTCTGCAGGTAGGTCTTGTGCGGTTCGCGGATCAAATCCTCGGCCAGGAAGGTCTCGTGCCCGTTGCCCCAGTAGGAGCCGGTCACCGCGCCGAACAGCGAGGAGCCGACCGTGGCGACGGCCATCGTGAAAAAGGCCGCCCGCTCCAGGTCGATACCGCCGCGCGTCCGGGCCAGGTCCTTGTCCTCGATCCTGTATTCGGCTTTCCAGGGCCACAGCGCCAGGATGAGCAGCAGCCCGGCGAAGAAGACGAGCGAATTGCCGAAGAGGAACAGCCCGTGCAGGATCCAGTTTTGCCCGAAGTAGGCGAAGGTCAACCCGCAGATCATCGTGAGCAGGTAGCCAAAGGTGATCGTGCCGTTGATCAGCGTGCGCTCGTGGTTCTTCATCTTGAGCAGGCTGGTGATCATGTAGGTCTCGATCGCAACGACGGCCAGGGCGATCGAATGGTAGAGCATGATGATGCGGCCTTCCCTCTCGGCTGGCCCGAGCTGCATCCCGGTAACCGAGACCAGGAAGTCGTCCAACCCCCATTCGGCCAGCGGGCCGGAGAGCATCCCGAAGATGGCGGTGACGATCGAGATCATGGCGATCGCCAGCAGGATCAGGCCCTTGGTGGATTGGAAGATGTAGTGGAGTCTCGCTTTCATAGACCTTCCCTTATCGTATGCTGGTTGGTCGGGGTTCGATCCCCGGCGCCGGTACGCTTCGTGCTTTCTTTCACAATAAGCTTACCCGCTTCCGCGTGCCGGGGATATGCCTAAAGTTAAATCCGTCTCAAAATACGCCTGCGCGCTTGTCCTTATTCGACTGAACCGGCGATGCCCCACGGGTTCTCTTCAAAATGGCAGCGCTGGCAATCGACGCTGAGCTGCGTGTCGTGAGAGTAGAACGCCTGCTCCAGCTTTTCGTCCAGGTAGGTGCTCCACATGGCTGTTTCGGGATCGATCCCGACCGTGAGGCCGGAGGCGTCATGGCAGGCGACGCAGCCAACCTGGACATGATCCTCGTCATGCCCGAGGATGGGCTCGCCCGCATCGAGCGCCGGATGGCATCCGGTCTCGCCACAGGAGGCAGCCGCAGAATGCACATCATGGCACGCAGTACAGGCATACCCGAGATGATCCCCGGCCACAGAGACAACGAGGTGACCGGCGAGCGCTTCATTGGTGTGGCACTTCGCGCATAGCTCGTCCGGGGAACTCACCTCTGCATATTCCTCGATGGCGGCAATTTCCAACCAGGCGTAGCCCTCTTCGACCTCGCCCTTCTTGTTCAATTCATGACAAACCTTGCACTCGACCGAGGTCCAGTCCGTCTCTTCGATGTAGGGAGGCGGTGGATCGACCTCGAATTTGCAGGTCGAACAGCTTGCCGGCATGTCATCCATGCTTGGGATCCAGTTCACGGGCGCGTGGCAGCGGGCACAGGTGCTGTTCTGGCCGTTTTCATCGACGACAAACGTATTGGCGTGCGGGCTCTCTGACCACTGAGCCTCGCTCATGTCAGGATCGGGTTCTGCCCCCGGCGATATCGTCTCGACAACGCCCGGAGCTGCCGTGGACCCAGCAGTGGTTGGCGCCGGATCTGGACCCTCAGTCTCCGCCGAACAACCCGCGAGGACAATTGCGCAGAGAATGATGGCTATGGCGAAAGAGGCGCCGCCTCGGAAAATCCTTCCCATGTTCAATACTCCTGCTCCTACCTGTGCTGCACCATCTTCCGAAGGTGATCCCCTTCGGGTGTGATATCCTTCTCGTCCGTGGGGCGTCCTGCGCTTCGTTCCGGGAGTCTGGCTATCAACCGCGACCCCCTGCACGTCGGCTATCCAGCACAGGACGCCTCACGTTTTTTCAAAGCCTTGGTCTATTCCTCTGCCGGTGGTTGACCCTCGGCAGTGAGCACGGTCAGCTCCCAGGCATTGCCCTCGAAGTGACAGCGGTCGCAAGCGACCAGCCATTGCGTGCTGTGCGACTTGACGTATGACGTCGTCATACTGCCGCTGCGGCTCATGGCGCTGACGACGGTGACGAACACGCCGCCGTCTGCCTCGATCGGGCTTGGCCCGACCTCCATCCCGGAGGCATCATGGCAGGCCTGGCAGCTGACCTTATCCAGCATCAGCGCGTTCAAGCCGTTCATGTGCGTTTCTGACTCGGGGATGTCGGCATGGCAATCGACACACTGCTGCGGCTCTGTCGTGTGCGGGTTGTGGCAGTCGGAGCAGTACTGCGGCCGCTCTGATTGTGGCCACTCGCCGGCGTAGTTCAGGTGCGCGCTGCCGCCCAACTCGATGGCGTGCGTGACACCACGACCACCCGTGGCCGAAACGCCCGACGTGTTCGCATGGCACTTGCCACACAGTTCGTTGGCGTTGCTGACCGCTTCGTGGGTTTCGGTGATGGGGTTGAGCCAGGACAGGCCAGCCAGAGCCACGCCGTTCTCCATCTCGTGGCAGTTTAGGCACGTGATGCCTGCCCAATCCGCTTCCTCGACGAAATCCATCGTCGGGGCGATGCGCAGTTCAGCATCGGTCGGGAATTTACAGGTCACGCAGTTCGGTGGCGGGCCGGCTTGCGCGGCCGGATCCCAGTTCTGGGGCGAGTGGCAGCGTGAGCAGTAGGTGTTCGGCCCTTTGCCCAGGTCGTACGTATGAGCCATCGGGCTGGTGTCCCATTCGGCCAGGATGGCCGATTGGTCGGGCAGCTCGGTCGGCGTCGGCGCGGGGGGCTGCGTCGGCTCCGGGGGTGCTGGAGGTGGCTCGCTCGGCGCCGGCGTGGCTGCCTGGCAGCCAGCCAACAGCAAGCCGAGCACCAGGATCAGCCCCAGGAGCTTTCCGAGCCTCCGGTGAAGCCCTGTCGTACGGTGCAGTCCTTCCATAGATGCATTCTCCTTGTACTTCCGTCGTGATGCCCCCAAGTAGCCGGCTTGGAGGTTGATACACGGGTCCTTTCTGCACACGGTCGTGCAGAATGCGTCAATACGTGAAGGATTTCACATATTGACGCCTTCATCCTACCCCGATTACAGGTAGGAGTCATTGACTTCTGTCAAGTATTTTGGGTGATGGGGAGGCGCGGGTGAACCGGGGGGCTAGGCGAGTTCCAGCTGTGCGATTTGCGCGATCTCCGCCAAGCGCTCGGGGTCCAACACGCGAATGCGCTGGCGTTCCGAGATGATCAGGCCGCGCTCGTCGAGGGTGGTCAGGGAGCGTGAAACGACCTCTGGGACGCTGGCGATGTGTGCGGCCAGGTCCTTGATCGGGTAATCCGCCCGGTCGATGTCGGCGCGCCCCCAGTCGCTCAACTCGAGCAGCAGCTTGGCGGTGCGGGCCAGGACGGGTCGGTAGGAGAGGTCCTCGCAGCGGTTGATCAGGAGCCGCGTGCGTGCGGCAAGCACTCGCAGCAAACCCAGGCCAATCTCTGGATCGGGGTAACTCCGCACAAGATCAAGAAAAGCCTCGTGGCTGATATTCCAGGTGAGGCAGTCCTTGGCCGCCAGAGCGGTGTAAGGGTTGGGACCCCCGTCGATGCCCGTGAGCTCGTTGAACATGATCACCGGTTCGATCGTGGCGATGATTTGTTCCTGCCCGCCGGCGCTGAGGTTGCAGAGCTGGACCCGGCCCCTGAGCAGGACGAACATCCCTGCCCCGGGCTGCGAGGCGAGAAAAATCGTTTCGCCAGAGCGGAAGCGCATCAAGGATCCGGCGTTGACGATGCGCTGGATATCACCTGCGCCTATGTGTCGAAAGTGCCACACGCGGCCTAACAGATTTGCGAGATTTTTCATTGGTCCTTCTACCCAGTTTCTTGCCTGCGACATCCCCACGATACCATGCTTGATAATCCCGGGATAGGGAAATTCGTCCCGATCCGGTTTTCGCTCACTCCCTAAATGCCGCGCTGGATGAGTAAACCAGAAGCCGCGGCACCCCCGGCATGCCGGGGGTGCCGTGTGAGGGTGACGGGGGCTGGTCTCTTTTTCCCTGCGAGACGCTTGCTTTGCGTCGCTCCCCTGCCGAAAGGCGGATCAGGCAGTTCCAGACGGGTTCAGGGCCTGGGGCGGGTTGTCCCCAGCGCCTAACCCGGTCAGCTTTTCCCAAACGCCCGGCCACACGAGCAGGATAACCAGGATCAGGCAGGACAGTGGGCCAAAGGTGAAGAGCGAGAAGCGGCCCAGGCTGATCGTGGTGGCGATGACGAGCGGGATGCCCACGATCACTTCCAGCAGGCCGGAAGCGATGCCCGTGACGCGCACCCACTCCTTCGGCCGCAGCAGGAAGCCGGCCGTGGCGAACCCCCAGCCGATGAAGGCGATCCAGTTAAGGCGCTGGACGAAGACGAAGATATGCTTGCCGATCGTGATGATGCGGCTCCAGCTGGCGACGCCATTCATGAAACAGAAGATGAAAGCCATGCCCATCAGCAAGCCGACCAGGATGCGGTTCCAGGGCTGCTGGCCCACATAGCGGAGCAGGAAGAAGTACAGGGCCAGGTTGGGCCAGAAGAGGATGAAGTACACCGGCGGCAGGCCTGCCGCCATGAAGGGCACGTTGACGAACCAGCTTGCCTGCAGCGCAAGCATGTTGGCGACGATGACCACCGGGTACGCCCAGCCGCGCGAGGTAAAAAAGCCGTATGCGGCGACGGCATAGAGCACGCCCGCGACCATCCCAAAATCGGACAGCCCTGGCATCAAATATTTGAGCAGGGTCTCACAGCCCGGCTCGGCCGCTTCGGCGCTCATGCCCCGGGAGTACCAGGTCATGAAGAGCAGGTAGATGCCGGCCAGCATCAGCACGGAAGCGACCGCAGATGCATAGCCAGCGATACGGTTACGATTGTTCATGGCAAACCTCCTGAGAGTATGGTGCGCACGGGGCGCAGGTTTTCCGGCACGCAGCCGGGCACGTACTTGTCGATCATGGCGTTCATTTCGTGAAAGATATCACTTGTCGCGCCGGAAATCCTTAGCTTAAGGCAACATCGCGCGAAAGCTTTGTGCGGCAATCGATAAAGAGTCACTCCTTCGTATCCCCCCAGGGATGGTTCCCGGGTTCATGGCAGCGTTCACAGGCCACTTCCAGGACGAGCGCATGCGAAGCATAGGTCCTGTAGCCGTCACCCGTCGCGGAGCGGATGACCGTATCCCAGACTTGATCGGCCTCGTTCCAGTCTATCGGCAGCAGGTCGGCATCGTGGCAGGCTGAGCAGGAAGCCTCCATGTGCGGCTTATCATGGGTCTCGATCGGCTCGCACTCTTCGGCGAAGGGCTCGTGACAACCGGAGCCGGTGCAGCTGGCCGTCGTGTCGTGCGGGTCATGACACTCCGTGCAGGTCATCTCCAGGTGGCTGCCGCTAACGGAGATCGAGAGGTGGTCCTCGACATCACCCGCCAGGTGGCACTTCTCGCAGAGTTCGGTGGCGGTCTCCACCGGGCTGTAGACGAGCGCCGGGGGCACCTCCAGCCAGGCGATCTCGCCCTCGATTTCCTCGGCTTCGCCTTGATGACAGACGGCGCATCCAACCGGGGACCACTCGCCCTGGGCACTGGCCAGGGTGGTCCCCGGTGTAATCCCCGCCTGGGACCAACTCAACGGCAGCTCACCCGCGGGCGGCGCCCACGATTCAGGGGCGTGGCAGCGGGCACAGCTCCCGTCCTCCCCGCTGTTCTCGAATGCCTGCGAGGAAGCATGCGGTCCGGCCTCCCACAGGAGCTGGACCTGGTCAGGGTTGAGGGCAGCTTCTGTGGCCTGGGGCGTGGCGCCGTCGGCCGGCGGCTCGGTCGCACATTCCGGTCGCGCCCTCGACCCGCAGCCGGCCAGCAAGACGCTGGCAAACAGGAATGCCGATAGCCGGTACCATCCGGTCGAACGTTGGGATTGTGTCATACGCCTCTCAGCTCCCGTCTTCATCGCTGGCTCGGACCAGAGCGCGCCTTGAACGCCGGCAGGAGCAGGAAGACCAGCAAGGCCGAGGCGAGCAGCGAGCCGTACAGGTAATCGAGCGTCTTCGTGCGCACAATCTGGGTCGGGAGATCGATCACCAGGGCCGAGGCTGCGGCGATCAAAGCCAGCCACCAGCCGCTTTCCTTGCGCATGGCAAGGAGCGGGATGGATAGGATCAACAGCAGGGTCGCAATCCAATCCACCTCGCCCACAACCGTCAGGATCCACCATTCCAACCCGTCAAAAAGTGGGGCTGCCATGCGCGTCATGAGCATGCGCTGGCTGCCAATGCCGAGGGTGAAACAGTGGGTCGCCAACATCCCGATAAAAGTGAAGGTCAGGAAATCGACCGCCTTCTGTTTCCAGTCACCGGCCCGCAAGAGCAGAAACCCCCAGAAGCCAATCAAGCCGACCCAGGAGATGGTCATCGGCAGCGGGAAACCTTCGATGAAGCTGATGTAAGGCAGGAACATAAACATCCCGCTGATGGAGGGAACCGCCATGGCGGTGACCGCGACGGGTAGCTCCATTCCTTGCCCCGCAGCAGCGGAGGAATGATGGCGAGCAGCGTGATCCCGCCGACGAAGCCAACCGCTCGCCACGCCGGGAAGAAAAGCGAGAAGAGCTTGATCCCGCTCGCATACTGCGGGCTCGCCTGTGACTTCTCGATCAAGGCGACCAGGACGCGCTCGAGCGAGGTCTGAACAATCCAGGGCGCCCCGGCGATCATGAACATCCCGACCAGGGCGGCCAGGACAGCCATGGCGCGTCGCGTGAACGGGGTTGAATCCTTCATCGCAGCCTCCATTGGGAGAGTTGATTTATATTGTGAAGAATAGCACTATTGGGTCAGGCGGTCTTTGCTTTTTCGCAAATCTCCGGAAGTCCCTCTGTGGATTTGCATCCTGGCCGAGATACGCTTGAATCTAGCTTGCACATCTGTCAGGAGGTTCTGGATGCCGCCCTCTCGAGATTTTTTGAAGAACAGCGCACCCTTCAGTGTCGCTCAGCGATGCGGCACTTGATCAACTCCGCGAGCGAGCCATCACACGCAAACTGCCCGAGAAGACCTTTCTCACCACCTCCGGTGAAGCCTGGCCGTACCTGATGCTTGTCCTCTCCGGGTCCGTGGAAGCCGTCAAGGAGTCGCTCGAAGGCCGCAGTTTGCTGGTCCTCACACTGGATCCCGGCGATGTGTTCTGGGGCGTGTCCTTCTTCGATGACGATTTGCAGATGCCGGTCTCAATTCGCGCAACACAGGACAGCGAGCTGTTCTTATGGAGAAGAGATGACATCCTGCCAGTTCTGCTCGAGAACCCGGACGCGCTCTGGGCATTGACCCGGCTGGTCATCCGCCGGGTGCAGATCGCCAGCGACATCGTCGATGACCTGGCCTTCCAGCCGGTCGCCGGCCGGCTGGCCAAGCTCCTGCTCGACCAGTACCCTGATCAAGGCCCTGTCGCTCGCAACCTGACACTGGACGAGATGGCAGCCCGGGTCGGATCCACGCGCGAGATGGTGTGCCGGGTGCTGTACCGCCTTTCGGATGATTCGTTGATCCACATCACGCGCACCGAATTCAGCCTGATCGACCGGACCGGTTTGAAGGACATCGCCGGCGTCACGCGCGGCCGGGAACGGGGGTACCCAGATGGCGAATGAAGGAAGCGAAACCCAGGGCATCGGGCTCACGCTCAGCGGGGGCGGTGCGCGTGGGCTGGCCCACATCGGCGTGCTGAAGGTCTTCGAGAGCGGAGGGCATCCCGATCGGACCCATGTCGGGCGCAAGCATGGGCGGCATCATCGCCGCTGCCTTCGCTGCGGGTTTTTCACCCGACGATCTTGAGCGTGAAGCCCACCGCATGAGCAGCCTGCGCGAATTGAGAAAGCTGATCGACATTCGCCCGCCACGGCGCGGATTGCTGGCTGGCAACCACATGCGCGATTATCTGGCGCGCTTCATTCCTCCCCAACTCCTGTTTTCAGCGACTCTCCAGACCGCTTGCGCTTGCGGCGACCGATCTGCAGACCGGCTCTGAAATCGACCTGGTGCGAGGGTCTGTGCTGGAGGCTGTCCTGGCTACGAGTGCCTTTCCAGGTGTCTTCCCAGCTGTCGAATGGGAGGGGCGGAAGCTGGTCGATGGGGGAGTGCTCAACAATCTGCCCGTCAACCTGGTCTGGCAGTTGGGCGCCCGGCGTGACCGTCGCGGTCGATGTCGGCCCAGGGCTGGAGGTGCATGCCGAGGCAGGATCCTTGTCGGCGATCGATCACTTGCCCGGAGTTGCACAGGATGTCTATGACACCGTCATGCTCATGACGCGTGCCATGACCCGGCTCCGTCTTAAAGTTGAACCTCCTGATGTCCTGATCCAACCTCAGATCCCACCGGGCATCGGGATCTTTACCGGTTTCCGGCATGCCGAGGCAATCATCGCCTGCGGCGAGACGGCTGCCCGCCGTGCTGTTCCAGAGATCCTGGCCGCGCTCGAGCATGGCAACCAACAAGACCAATAAACATAGAAGACACGCCCTGATCTGAACGATGCGGCTGCTCGGAAACGGACATATGCTGCGAGCAACCGATTCATCGTTCCCAACGTATAGGGATTAACAGCAACGACATAATGGAGGAGTCATGATGACAGATGGCAATCGCAAGCAGTCCCTGGTTTGGGGAATGCTCCTGATCGTCTTCGGCGCGGCTGCCCTGCTGGAGAACTTCGTTGGGCTGCAGGTCGAGGCCTGGGCGGGGATTTTCGCCGGCGCAGGCTTGCTGGTCCTGCTCGTGTACTTGACCGATCGTTCCAGCGCGTGGCCGCTCATCCCGGCTTACGCGCTGCTGGCATTGGCCGGATTGCTGGCGGTCGTCGCCTGGGACGTGCTGCGCGATGAAGCCATCGCGACCTACGTGCTGGCCGCCGTCGCCGTGCCCTTCGTCATCGTCTTCTTGCGCGACCGGAGCCAATGGTGGGCGCTCATCCCGGCTTACGTGATGCTGGTCGTGGCGGCGATCGTCTACTTTGCCGAGGGTCGCGGCTTCCCTGACTACCTGGTGGGCACCTTTGTCCTGTTCTCGATCGGGCTGCCCTTCCTGGCCGTGTACCTGCGCGACCGGAGCCAATGGTGGGCGCTCATCCCGGCTTACGTCTTGCTCAGCATCGGGCTGATCATCCCCCTGGCGGAGCAAAATCTGAACGGCAACTTCGTGGCGGCCTACGTGATGTTTGCCATCGCCCTACCGTTTTGGGTGGTCTATGTGCGGGATCGTGAACAGTGGTGGGCGTTGATCCCGGGTGGGATCATGGCCGCCATCGGGGCTTCGCTGCTCCTGGCAGAACAGCTCTTCCGCTACCTGCTGCCGGTGGCGATCATCGCCGCCGGGTTGTGGATCCTGGTGCGCCAATTCAGGGGGGCAGGCCCGGGCGGGGGTTCACCCTTGCCGCCAGTCGACGACTAACGATCGCAAGCCCGACCCTCGCGGCCAGGGGAGCCTCAATCACAGGTCACTCCCACACATGATGGGGTAGCCCTAGTTTGAGGCGTTCACCTCGCATCCATTCGAGAAACGCACGCTCACGTCGTACCCGCTTGCGGCGGCCTGGGTGCCGTAGAAGAACTCCAGGCTCACCGTGCCCCGCAGCTGGCGGTCCTCTGTCTCGCCAAACCAGGTGGTCATGATCGTGGGCGGCACGAGGTCCTCGCCCGACCAGATCACCTTGCCGTCCAGGAACGCGTTGAAGATGGCGTCGTTCGACTGCGGCCAGGTGGTCTCGATGCGGGCGATCTCCATCGCCTGGCTGCCCCGGTTCTCCAACCGCCAGCGGCTGACCGTGCTCGTGGCCGAGATAAAGCGCAGATCGAGCAGGCTGCACAAGGCCGGCGGGGGCGTGGTCGTCACTGTGGCGCTGGGGGGTACGGCGGTCGGGGAGGACGTTGGCGGCGGGTTGGTCGCCGTGATCCCGGTTGCCGGTGAGGCGCTTTCCAGCGGCACGCTCTCTTGCTGCGTGGGCAGCTGCGGTCCAAGGGGTATCCCCCGCGTGGCGGTTTGCGTGGCTTCGGGGGAGCTCGATGGCCCGGGCAAGGTGGGCGTAGCCCCACTGCGCCCGACGAGCAGGTAAACCAGGGCTGCCCCGAACAGCATGAGCAGCAGGACGGCGAGGAGTACGAGCAGCGTGAAGCGTCTGGTGGTCATGCGCTCTGGCCCTGCTGGACCCTAATTCGCCTTTGAGAGCTGGCAGCCGTTGCTGAACGAGAGCTGCAGGTTGTAGCCGGAAGACGCCGCCGATCCGAAATACAGTTCCAAGGGGGTGCCGTCACCGATCTCCCGGGCCGAACTCGACCCGATCCAGGAGGCGATGTGCGTCGGCGGGCTGAAGCTGCCACCCGCCCAGACCAATCCTCCATCGATGAAGACGTTGAAGAGCGCCTCGTTTGAGCCGGGCCAATTCACGTCAAGCACATCGATCCTCACCGATCCACCCGTATTGTTTGTGATTGTCCACGAGATCGTGCTCCCATTACGCGAGAAACCTCCGATCGTCATCAGGCTGCATACATCGGGGGTTGCCGTGCGCGTGGGCGAGGGAGGCAGCGTCGCCGTCGGTGTGCGGCTGGGCGTGGAGGTGCTGGTATGGGTCGGGGTAGAGGTTGGCGTCCTGGTCGAGGTCTGGCTGGGCGTCAGGCTGCTGGTTGGAGAGGAGCTGGCGGCCAGGGAAGCGAGCAGCGTGCTGGCGGGCGTGGCGGAGGGCGTGCGGGAGGGCGTCGCCGAGCTTGCGGCCGTCGAGCCGGCCGTGGCCGTGCTGGTCAGCGCGGCGGCCGTATTTTCGACCTCGGCGATGGGCGTCAGGAATGCCGGGTCATCCGAGCCGCCGGACTCGAGCAGCAGCACCTGCAGCGTGGCGGCAATCGCCGTCTGAACCTGCTCATCGGACATGCCCGAACCGGCTGCGGCGGCGACGGCCGTGGAAAGCGAATCAACGGTCGCCTTCCAATCGACGGTCGGGCTCGGGGTCAGCGTGGCCGTCCCGCCTGCGCCGGCCGCGCCCGTGCTGAACGAGCGCGAGAGCACCCACAGCAGGGGCAGGACCACCAGCGCCGCCAACGCCAGGTAGGGGACGAGGCGGCGCCGGGCAGGCGGCTCTTTTTCGATCAGGGTCGGCTGTTCAGAATGGCCGTTATCGGACGGGATGACCTCGGCGCCCCGCGTGGATCGCCTGACACCCGCTTTCAAGGCGCCCGCCTTGGGGTCGTACACGCGCCCCAGGGCGCGATCGAAGGCTTTGCTCAACTCGCCGGCGCTGGCAAAGCGATCGGAAGGTTTCTTCTCGAGCGCCTTGATCAGGACCTTGCCGATCTCTTCCGGGATGTTGGGGTTGATGGCGGTCGGCGGCGGCAGCGGTTCGCTGGCATGCTTCATGGCGATGGCCAACGGCGTGTCGGCGTTGAAGGGCAGCTGCCCGGTGCACATCTGGTAGAGCACGATCCCCAGCGCATAAACGTCGGTCTGCTGGCTGACCGCCTCGCCCCGCGCCTGCTCCGGGGCCATGTACTGGGGGGTGCCGATCACGCTCGACCCGGTCAGGCTCATCGTGGCGTCGGCGACGTGCGCCGTGCCGAAATCGGAGAGCCAGGCGTTGCCATGACCATCGAGCAGGATATTGGAGGGTTTGACGTCGCGATGGACCATGCCGGCGTCATGGGCATACTGCAGGGCTTCCGCGATCTGGCGGATGATGTGCGCGCCCTCTTCCGGACGCAGCGGGCCGCGGCGGATGCGTTCACGCAGCGTGCCGATCTCCATGAGCGGCATCACGATGTAATAGACGCCGTCATCGACCCCGAAATCGAGGATCGGGACGATGTGCGGGTGGCGCAGCCGCATCAGGATCTGGGCCTCGCGCTCGAAGCGGGCCTTGAAGTTCTCCTCTTCATCCAGCCCCGGCGGCAGCACCTTCACTGCGACCGCGTCCTGGGTTCCCTCTTCGAGCGCTTTGTACACGGAAGACATCCCACCGCTGCCGATCTTGCGGACGAGGATGTACTTCCCGAGTTTTCGATCGCTCCAGTTGAACATATTTCTGGCCTTGCAGCGGGGTTCCGACCGGCCCTGGGTGATGTGCGCTGCGCATTTCGCGCCTCAAGGGAACAGCCACCCCTCGCCGGCTGCCACTGCTTCGACTTTAGCATATCGCCAGAAGAAGGAAATCCCACTTTGCACCTACCTTACAAAAGCCGCAGCCGGCTTCCCTGGCCGCTGGACCCCAAGGCACGCGCCGGCCCGGCGTGTGAGCCTGTAGGAACGAATGGCTATAGGGAAAAGGAGTTCGGGCATGGTACAAAGTGACTGTAAGACAACCCTTGGAGTGGAGCAATTTAGCCCGACGCAGCTCGCCGGTCCCATCGACGGCGGGGTGCTAGATTCTCGAACGGAAAATCGTTGCAAAGAGAGACCATGCCCACTCCTCCCCACCGGCCCATCCCACGGCTGCTGCATGCGGTCCTGATCGCGATGCTCGCCAGCCCGCTGGTGGCGCGGCCGACCCTGGCGGGCCCGCTGGCCACCGAACGCTTGAGCATCAACAGCGCCGGCCAGGAAGGTGATCGAAGCCTCGCGCATGCCCAGCATATCGGGCGACGGTCGCATGGTCGTCTTCGCCTCCGAGGCCACCAACCTGGCCCCTGCGGATTCAAACAGCGCAGAAGACATCTTCCTGCATGATTGGTCCAATGGCATCACCCGGCGGGTCAGCCTTGATCCACAGGGTGGAGACCCGAATGGGGCCAGCGCCTGGCCAAAAATCAGCGCCGATGGCTCAACGGTGGCCTTTGCGTCCGCAGCCTCAAACCTTGTCCCCGGTGACACCAACAACCAGGAGGATGTTTTCGTCCTGGACGTGAACTCGGGCGAGATCGAGCTCATCAGCGTTTCGAACGCCGGCGTGCAGGGGAATGCAGCCAGCTCGCAGCCGGCCATTTCTGGCGACGGCCGCTTCGTGGCCTTCGTCTCAAGCGCCACAAATTTGTTCTCCGGCGCGACCAGCGGCTACAGCGAAATTTACCTGCTTGACCGTTCGACCGGGATGCTGGAGTGGGTCAGCCGGCCTCTTTCAGGAACGAGCAACGACAACGTGAGCGGCGAGCTCGCCATCAGCCAGGACGGGAACTGGGTCGCGTTCTCCTCCATTTCGAAGAACCTGGTGCCGAACGACACCAACGCCACCAGGGATGTTTTCCTATGGAGCCGGTCGAGCGGAGCGCTGGTGCGCATCAGCCTCACGGCGCTTGGCCAACAGGCCGACGGCCCCAGCTACACCCCCTCGCTCAGCGCCGATGGGCGCTTCGTGGCCTTCCGCTCTCACGCCACCAACCTTGTTCCAAATGACGATAATTACATGGGCGACATCTTCCGCTTTGACCGGCAGACCGGGCAAATCGCGCTCGCCAGCGTGACCAGTTCGGGTGCACCATCGCACACCGGGCCAAGCGACGAGCCGGTCATCAGTGCCGACGGCCGCTTTATCGCCTTTAAATCCTACGCCTTCGATCTCGTGCCGGACGACGACAACAGCCGGGCGGATATCTTCCTGCGTGACATGCAGGGCGCCACGACGCTCGTCAGCATGGACAGCGCCGGCGGCCAATCCAACGGCAACAACTACTCCCCCGCCATGAGCGAGGACGGGGCTGCGATCGCCTTTTATTCCGAGGCTGATAACCTCGACCTGGTGCTGGTCGATAACAACGGCAGCGGGGATGTCTTTGCGCACGGCGACCCGCCCCAGCCCGAGCCGACGGCGACGCCAACCGAGACCCCAACCGAAACGCCGACCGCCACGCTTGAGCCGACCGCAACCCTGGAGCCCAGCCCGACGGCAACGATCGAGCCCAGCCCGACGTTAACGCTCGTCCCAACGGACACGGCGACGCCCGTGCCCACTGCGGTCCCGCCGACCTACACCGCAACGCCGGTACCCACAACGGTCCCACCGACCTACACGGCGACGCCTGTGCCAACCGACCCGCCAACGGCCGTTCCGACCGATCCCGCCACGCCCATACCGACCGAGGTCTTCACGCCGACGGCCGTCCCACCGACGCCCACGGCCGAGCCCACCCACAGCGGGGTCTGCTCGTGGACGCTCGATTTTGAGACCGACGCAAGTGGCCGGCCGCTGGAACTGGGTCAGCTCATCGACAGCGAATGGGCTTCGATCGGGATCCACATCACCGTTAGCAGCCCTGATGCCCACCCGGCGATGATCTTCGACAGCGCCCATCCGACCGGCGCCGACTGGGACCTGGGCACCCCGAACGAAGATTTCGGCGGCCCCGGCCGCGGCAGCGGCGGCGAGATGGGTCAGCCGGGTGAAAATCGACTCCCGTTGGGCAAGGTCCTCATCCTGTCTCAGGATGGGAACCAGTCCTCACCGAATGACTACGCCTCCGGCGGCACCTTCACCTTCACGTTTGACACGCCGCGCAAGATCGACAAGGTCCAAATCCTGGACATCGATGCGCACGAGACTACCGGCAAGGTCACCGCCTACGACCAGGCCGGCTCGAAGTTGGGTTCCTACAGCCTGCTGCCGCTGGGGAGCAACAGCGTCCAGGTGGTCAACATCGGCCTGGCGAACGTGAGCCGGCTTGAAATACGCCTGCAGAACAGCGGGGCGGTTGCGGCCCTCTCCTTCTGCGACCCGGATCCCCGGCCCGGCCCGACCGACCCGACCCCGACCGACCCGCCAGCTGAGCCGACCAGCACCCCGACCGCACCACCCACGTCGGGTGCACCGGTGATCGAGCTCAAGTCGGAAGCGAGCCTGGACGAGGGCGGGGAGCTCAGCCTGAGCGGGACCTTCGTGGATCCCGATTCAACCCGCTGGGAAGCCAGCGTGGATTACGGCGATGGCGATGGTTTTGTCTCGCTCGCCCTCAACGATAAGCGTGGCTTCAAATTGAGCCGGCGCTACGGGGATGATGGCGAGTACCGGGTGACCGTGCGCGTCCGGGATGAGAGCGGCGCAACCGGCGAGGCAGCTGCTGCTGGTCAAGGTGAAGAACAAGAACCCGCTCCTGGAAGGTGACGCCCTAAACGCGCTCGAGACATTGTGACAAGGATGTGCGCGAGGCTGGCCGCTCGCACGGCCGCTCCGCCTGCCAGGTGGGCGACTGGTACCTCGCCACCGCCGGCCAACCCACCGTCTTTACCTTCGACATGGAGGATCCTGGTTCCGACGACCTGGGCGTGCGCTGGAGTTTTGGGGACGAGGCGGAATATTTCAACGCCGGGGATCGTCCCGATCCCGATCACAGTCCAGGCGGTACCTATCCCTTCCGCGTCACGCACAGCGCTTCCTACGTCTTTGACAAACCCGGGGTGCGCTACGTGACGATCGAGGTCAAGGACGACGACGGCGGCCTGGTCACGAAGAAGATCAAGGTGCTCGTGCGCGGTGCGGAGAGCTGCCGGACCTCGCTCGGCTACTGGATCCAGCGCTTCAAGAAGGACGGTTTCTCGATCTATTCCGGTGAACTGCGCGCACACCTGAGCATCCTCAGCGCATTCGTGACCTCGTCCTTCGGTGAATTCCGGCCCGACATGATCGACCGCCTGGAGCAGTTCATCCTGACCGAAACCGGCGAGAGCGCCCAGGCGCGCGCCCAGCTCATCACGGCCTGGCTCAACTTCACCAACGGATCGGTCGACTGGGATGAGGCCATCGACGGCGCCGATGGGCGGCAAGACCTGGACTACGCCGACGTGCTGCGCGAGATCCTGGCCATCTTGCTCAAATCCAATCCTTCCCACGGCGATTTGAAACATGCCATCGAGCTGGCGCAGTCGGTCAACCTGCACCGCCGGGGTTCGTCCTGCCCTATCTACGACGACTAATCGTGAACCTGCTTGAAAATGAAGGTCAAACGCCCGTCTGATCGACGGGCGTTTTGGTTGCCAGCAACAGGCGGGGGACCGGGTGGAGGCACCCGCTGCAGGAGCCGTGAAATCTGCGCTGGATCCGTGCGGATTATCGTCGGGCGCTGAGCTGGCCGGCGATCCCGAGGTCAGCCCTGTGAGGTATGCTTCGCCGCGAATTAATCGCAACGCGGGGAGAAGCCGTCCAGCAGGACGCAGGGTTCATCGCCGGTGAACATCTCGGAGCGTGGGTGAGGGCTCGGGCTTCAGCAAGGACCGCCCTTCTCCAGCACCGTTCAGCGGCGCCGATCCTGAAGCCGGTCTCGATCATCCTGATCCGTTCATGCGGACGTGCGTACTCGGGCAGGCTGACGGGTTTATCCCCCGGCTTTTCTGCGGCCGTAATGCCGTAGCGCCTTGGCCCGGTTGCCGCAGCTTTGCATGCTGCACCAGCGCCGGCTGTGATTGCGGCTTGCGTCATAAAACAGGTACCCACAACCGCGATCGTCCTCACATTCCCCGATCCGCCGCAGGTCATCGGAGGTGAGCAAATCAGCGGCCGAGTGCAGGATCGGTCCCAGCATCCGGTCAAGGCCATCCTCCATCCCTTTCCAGGACCATGAAAAACCCCCTTCGGCTTGCTCGATCCTGGCGCCGGCGAGGAGCTGGCCCAGCAGGGCATTGAACCGAGCCATTCGAAGCTGCGCCGGCGGGTCGCCACTGGCGATCGCGGAGAAGATGCGGTACAGGTCCTCCCGCAGTTGCAGCGCTTCCTCAAAAACGGCATCAGCTTCCCGCGGGTTCTTCCTGGCCCGGGCGAGCAACCGCTGGCGTTCCTTTACATCGAGCAGCCCTGCTTGCTGCGCCCATCCCACCAGGTCCTCATAGGCGTGCAACTTTTCCAGCGGATGGGCGGCGGCATGCCACTCGGCCGTGTTGGCAAAATCGAGCGGCAGCCGGCCGGCATCAAAATCCCAGCGACCATCCTGCATTGGTTGAGTCATCAAGTCGCTCCAGCGCTACTTCCTAACCCTCTAACTACAATTGACAGGTTGTGTATCTGGTAGTATAGTATAACCGTCTATTGCATTATAGCAAGTTATACGCATGGGGTCAAACGGAGAGAGCGGTCAATGAAGGTAGTCCCGCCTGCAAGTGTTGCGCCGATTGCGTTGGCGCGGCAAGGCAGCCAGCGTCCCCGGGGGTTCGCGCTCGGCGGTGGCAGCGCTCTTCCTATCCTGTGCAATTTGGGGGACATCCTTCCTGTTCGGCAAGACGGCCTTGCGTGAAGTGACGGTCTCTCAGCTCCTGCTCCTGCGTTTTGGACTGGGCTCCCTGGTGCTGCTCCCTGTCATTGTTGCTCAGCGGGCGCGGGTGACCTGGCGTGATATGCCGCTTCTCATCCTGATCGGCGTCCTGGCGGTACCGGGGACGTTCTTGCTCCAGTTTCATGGCCTGGCGTTGACGACGGTCAGCCGGGCATCGCTTGTCATCGGTGCTGGCCCTCCCCTGCTGGCCCTGGGGGGCATGCTGCTTTTTGGCGAGCGGCCCGGCTTGCGCGGCTGGGCCGCCATCCTGATTTCCGGGGTGGGGATCCTGGTCATCACTGGGTCCCCAGGGAGGGATGGCAGTTGGATCGGGGACGGGATGGTGTTTCTGTCGATCCTGATTTCAATGGTCTGGGTGATGATGATCAAGCGGCTGAGCGAGCGGTTGAGTTCACTGGTTACCACGAGCTACCTGATGTTGTTCGGAACGCTCTCGCTTTTGCCTTTCACGCTATTTGGCGATGGCTTGCCTGATTTTCACTTGTCCGGTGAAGTGTGGTTCTCGGTGGTCGCCCTCGGGGTGGGATGCACTGCGCTGGCATTCGTCCTGTGGAATTGGGGGCTCGAACGTTTTCCAGCCTCCCGGGCAGGCCTGTTCTTGAACATCGAACCTGTGGTGGGGGTGCTGCTGGGCGTCTTCATCTTGCACGAGACGCTCAACCCTGCCGTTGTGCTGGGCGGGTTGCTCGTGCTGGGCGCCGCACTGCTCGTAAGCCAGCCGGTGCCATCCGTCATCGAACAAGCCGAGCTGCCGTGAAGACGCTGACCGCGAGGTGGTGATGGAAGACGCAATCGCACCCGTGAAGTTCGGGTTCATCAATCGTAGTTTCCTGAAATTGTGGGCGGCGAGCGGTATTTCCAACCTGGCCGATGGGATCGGGTTGACCGCCGCGCCCCTCCTGGCAGCGACGCTCACCCGCGACCCGCTGCAGGTGTCCGGTTTGACGATCGCCCAGCGGCTGCCGTGGTTCCTCTTTACGCTGGTCAGCGGTGCGCTTGTCGACCGCCTCGACCGCCGGAAGGTGATGCAGCAGGCGAACGCTTGTGCGTTTCGTGCTCCTGGGCACATTGGCGTTGGCGGTGCTCACCGGTCAAACCACGCTGCTCACCCTGTACTTGATCTTCTTCCTGCTTGGCACGATCGAGACCCTTTTCGACAACGCCGCGCTGGCCGTTCTGCCGCAGATCGTGGAGGAAAACCAGCTTGAGGATGCAAATGGCCGCATCTTTGCTGCCGGGGCACTGGCCAATGAAATGATCGGCCCCCCGCTGGGCAGCTATCTGTTCTCCGCCATCCAATCACTCTCCTTCGTCTCGGCCGCGGCGAGTTACGGCCTATCAGCCATGCTCATCCAGCGCATTCCGGGCAGCTTTGTTGCGCCGCCACTCCCGGCAGCAGGACTTCTACCGGGAAATTTTTGAAGGCGTAAACTGGTTCTGGAAACACCGCCTGCTGCGGTCGCTTGGATTCTTCGCCGGGACTTTTAACCTGGTCTCCGCGGCGACGTTGAGTATCTTCGTACTGTTTGCCCAGGATGTGCTCGGGTTGAGCGAAGCCGCCTACGGGGTCATCTTTTCAGCCGGCGCGGTGGGTGGAATTTTGGGCAGCCTGGCGGCCAAGCGCCTGAGCGACCGCTTCGGTGCCGGAAAAATCCTTCTCCTCGACGCCTCCCTGAGCGGGTTTGCCTTCATCGTCATTGGCCTGACATCCAGCCCGGTCGTCGTCGGCCTGATGTTCATCCTCATCTCGATGTCGAGCATGTTCGGCAACGTGATCATCATTTCGCTGCGCCAGGCGATCATCCCGGATCGTTTGCTGGGGCGGGTTTCAAGCGCCTACCGCTTGCTCGTCCTGGGTGCCCTTCCATTGGGAGCGTTCCTCGGTGGTGTGCTGGCCCGGTCCGTCGGTCTTTCGACGCCTTTTTGGGTGGGCGGCCTGCTTCTCATTGCTGCCGGCCTATCCATGCAACCTGCCGTAAACAACCGCACCATTAAGCTGGCCAGGGAAAAAGCAAGAACTGACTCTGCCGTACCTGGCCAATGAACGGTGCTTGCAACAGACGAATTTCACAAGCTACCCTGAGCTCCTATTCTTGGATCCGGGTCAGTATAACGACAGGGATAACTCGCTCGGTCCGCTCCTGGTACTCCGCAAAGCCAGGGTGCCGAGCGGCCATTTGCTCAAACAAGCGTGTGCGCTCGGGCTCCGGCGCCACTTCGGCCACCGCCTCAAATGTCTCGGTCCCGACTTCGACCTTCACCCGTGGATTGGCGACCAGGTTGTAGTACCAATCCGGGTTCTCTGGTGCTCCGCCCTTGGATGCAATGATCACATAACGCTCGCCGTCCCGGGTGTAGGCCACCGGGTTCAGGCGCGGCTCGCCGCTCCGGGCGCCGGTGGTATGCAGCAGGAGCAGGGTCATGTCCGCAAAACGGCCGCCCACCTTGCCCTGGTTGGCACGAAATTCCTCGATGATCTGCTTGTTCCAGTCTGCGCGATTGGCCATCTTCCGTCCTTTCATCCGATCGCAGGATCCTCATCCACGCAAGCCACGTGCAGTCTGCCCGGGATAGCCGGGGATCGGCAGGCGGCTTGGTCTCCATGGAACTGTATCAAATTCCGGGGTGCTGTGACGACGACATGAACGGACGGGGGTCAACGCATTCGCGGTAAACGAACGGGGTGGATGGGCTTTTATCCGCCGCTACACAGTGTCGAAGGTGCAATGTAGGGGATGAACGACACGCCTCGCGGGCTTAGCTATCACGCGCCCGCGAGGCGGTTTACCACAATGCTGCGGTATGGAAGCGGATTCTTACTGCCAGGTCGTGTAGATCCAGGAGTTCCCCTGCCCATCGAAGGCGAGAATTTCCAGCGGACCTTCCAGCGTCCCATCCATGCCCGGCGACCCGGGCGGCATGCCCGGCACGGCCAAGCCGACCACATCCGGTCTTTCAACCAGGAGCTGTTCGATCACTTCGGCCGGCACATGCCCTTCGATGATGTAACCCTCGATCTCGGCCGTGTGGCAGGATCCGAGCGCAATCGGAACCCCCAGTTTTTCCTTCTGAAGCGAGAGCTGTTCTTCGGTCATATCGACTTTCTCGACGTCGAAGCCATTGTCCTGTAGGTGAACCACCCACGCGGAGCAGCAGCCTCAGGTCGGGCTTTCGTAGACCTTGATGCTGCGGCCGGTAGGGCCATCCACGCCAGAGACGGGAGCTGCAGCCGGGGAGGAACAGGCTGCCGCCCCGAGCGCGATGACAAACAGCAAGCAGGAGGCCACGAGCTTGGAGCTAAAGCTTATTCTCATATCATTCTCCGTCCTTCAGGAATATGAACCATGGTTCCAACCGGCCCTGTCAAACACTGCCCAGGTTTAAACGCCGCAGGGTTTGCGCGTTCACCGCCACGATCACCGTGCTCAAAGACATCAGCAATGCGCCTACCGCCGGCGAGAGCAGGATGCCCACGGGCGCCAGCACGCCTGCGGCCAGGGGCAAGGCCACGACATTGTAGCCGGTAGCCCAGATCAGGTTCTGGATCATCTTGCGGTAGCTGGCCTTGCTGAGCGAGAAAATCTTGACCACATCCAGCGGGTTGCTCCTTACCAGGATGATCCCTGCCGACTCAATCGCTACGTCCGTCCCGCTTCCAATGGCGATGCCGACGTCTGCCCGGGTCAACGCTGGCGCATCATTGACTCCATCCCCCACCATGGCCACCTTGCGGCCTTGAGCTTGAAGTCCTGATACTTTCTGATCCTTATGTTCGGGGAGCACCTCGGCGAAGACCTGATCGATGCCAAGTTCACCCGCGACTGCTTGAGCAACGGCTTCACTATCACCGGTCAACATGGCGACTTCGATGCCCATCTCGTGCAGGCGATCGACGGCCTGCCTGCTTTCTGGGCGCACGACATCCGCCAGGGCAAAAGCAGCCAACATCTGATCCTTGTGTACGAGATAAACGACGCTCTGGCCTTTTTCATCAGCCTGCGCCGCAAAGTGCTCGAATTTTCCAGATGGGGTCAAGTTCAGCATCTCAAGCAGGCGTGGGCCGCCGATATAGACCTCACGGCCATCATGCTCAGCCCGCACCCCGCGGCCCTTGATCGCCTCGAACCCCGAGATGTCAGGTAATGAGAGTCCCCGCTCTTCGGCCGAGGTCCGAATCCCACGGGCGATGGTGTGCTCGGAATCACCCTCGATGGCGGCTGCCAGGGCGAGCGAGCGCTCCTCCGACCAATCATCCGCCGTTACGATCCCGACAACACCGAATTCACCTTTCGTCAGGGTGCCCGTCTTGTCGAAGATGATGGTGTCGACCTCACGCGCCTGCTCCAATGCGAGCCGGTCTCGCACCAGGATGCCGTTGTTGGCACCCATCGCCGTCGTGATGGCCACGACCAGCGGAACGGCCAGGCCGAGCGCATGCGGACAGGCGATGACAAGCACCGTCGCCACGCGGGCGATCACCTCGACCTCGAAACCGATCGCCACGGTCCAGGCGATGGCGGTGAGCATGGCCACGCCGATGGCAACGAAAAAGAGCCAGCCGGCGGCCTTGTCGGCCAGGATCTGGGTGTTGGATTTGCTCTGCTGTGCTTGCTCCACCAGGCGCATGATCCCGGCCAGTGCCGTCTCGTCTCCGGTCGCCTTTACCTTCACCCGCAAGCTGCCATCACCGTTGATGGAGCCGCCGATGACCATATCCCCCGGAGTTTTCGAGACGGGCCGCGACTCGCCGGTGATCATCGCCTCGTTGACGTCCGATTCGCCCTCTTCCACGCGTCCATCAGCCGGAACACTTGCGCCGGGCCGGACCAGCACCAGATCCCCGCTCCTGAGATCAGCAGTCTGCACCTCCACGATCGCGCCATCCGGGTTGATCCGCTCCGCTGTATCGGGCATCAGTTTCGCCAGTTCATCCAGCGCCCCGGACGCCTGCCGGACGGAGCGCATTTCGAGCCAGTGACCAAGCAGCATGATGTCGATCAGCGTTACCAGCTCCCAGAAGAAGCTGGTGCTGGTGGGGAGGAACAAGGCGGCTACGCTGTAGACGAAGGCCACGCTGATCGCAAGCGAGATCAGCATCATCATCCCCGGCTGGCGGTTCTTCAACTCGGGCACAGCCATCTGCAGGAACGGCAAGCCACCATAGAAGAATATGATCACCGCAAAAATCGGTGTGATCCAGTTGCTGCCCGGAAATGTGGGCATCGAGAACCGAAGGGTTTCCTGGACGAAGGGGCTGAAGACGAGGACCGGGATCGAGATGATGCTGCTCACCCAGAATCGCGTGCGGAACATCTGCTCGTGACCAGTATGATCCGTGTGATGTTCGTGCTGGTTTAAGTCTTTAACATGCATGCTATGATCACCTTCAACGTGATCGTCATGCTTCATCGCGTGATGGTTCATTTCATCATGCATCTATTCAGCCCTTGAACCTTTAATATCCTCGATCATCGCCTGGTAATGCTCTCGACTGAGTTCGCCGCGAGCGTAGCGGTGATCCAGAATCTCCCGGGCGCTCATATGGCTCTGGTCGCTCGAACCCTTCCTTTGAACGACATCCGGAAAGATTGACCTCATCAGCCAGAAAGCTCCGGCCAGGATGAGCCCCCAGAACAATAAAAGTATGAGCATACCGATCCAACCAAAGCCCATCATCATCAGCATACCTATTCTTTCTATGGGGATGAATGCCCAACCCACACAAACATTCTAATCAGCCTATATAAAGCAGGGTTGGCGCAAGTTTAAAGATTTGGTAAAGAAACCTAGGGAAAGGGTGTGTTTTGGTACCTTCTCATGCCCGCGGCAGCGAGAAAGTGAACGTGCTTCCCTTGCCCTCCCCTGCGCTACGGGCGTGAATTCGACCGCCGCTCGCCTCAACAATCCGTTTGGCGATCGTGAGCCCGATCCCGCTGCCGCCACCAACTCGCGAGCGGGATTTGTCGACCCGGAAAAAGCGGGTAAACACATGCGGGATGTTCTCCGGGGCAATCCCGATCCCCGTATCTTCAATCGCGATGTTCACGTTCGCTCCGGCTTGAGCAGCAGAGATCCGGACCCACCCACCCGCTGGTGTAAACTGCAGGCCATTGCCTAGCAAATTCAGCAGCACCTGGCCGATGCGATCCTCGTCTGCCAGCACGCCCGGAAGGTCGTCGTCAACTTCAACGATCAAATCTACGGCCTTCTCTTCAAATTGATGCGCTAAACGATGGCAGGCGGTCTCTACAAGCTGTCTTATATTCAACGATTTGGGCTCAAGCAGGAAGGTGTCGGCCTCTACCCGGCTCAGCTCCTGGAGATCTCTGACAAGTTTCTGAAGGCGGGTTGCTTCACGCAAGACCTGTTCATAGGTCGCTTCTTCGGGTGGCAGCACCCCATCGAGCAAGCCTTCCATCGAACCCTGGATCGTGGTCAGAGGCGTGCGCAGTTCGTGGGCGACGTCGCCGATCAATTGCTTGCGCATATCTTCCGTACGCTGCAGTTTATCTGCCATTTGATTGAAGCTTAACGCCAGCTGGCCGAGCTCGTCTGTGGTCTCGTCTACCCACCCACCCGCAACTTCAACCCGTTCATCGTAGTGCCCCTCGGCAATGTGCTTACTGGCATTCATCATTCGCTGGATTGGCGCGACGATCCTCCGGCTGACAAAAAAGCTTATCGACACAGCCGCCAGGAAGGCGGCGATGGTCGCCCACAGCAGAGACTCGGTGACAGCGACGCGGAAATTCAAGTACAGATCCGCTTCCAAGTTCGTGGCGGGTGCTTCCGCCTCCTCCCCGGCTGACATTTGTTCCATCGTCGCCAAGTGGCGCTCAAAGGCACCCGGAGCGACGAAGATTGCCGCCGAAACCATAACGACGATTAACACCAGGATCACAACCAGGTAGGAGAGGAAGATTTTCAGGCCAAGATGCCGTTGGAGCGGGCCAACCAACTTCAAGCTATCTCCTCCTCAAATCGATAGCCCACCCCGCGCACGGTTGCGATGATTTCCTCCACTCCGAGCTTCTGCCGGATATGTCCCATATGAACATCCACCACGCGGATTTCGCCATAATAATCGTAGCCCCAGACTTTCTCGAGGATCTGCTCCCTGCTTAAAACAAGTCCTGGGTTTTCGGCCAACACGCGCAGCAGGTCAAATTCGATCGCCGTTAATTCAACCGGTTTACCATCCATCGAAACCTGCCTTGCGCCTATATCGATTTTCAACCTTTGAAATGTGAGGGCTGCCGGATCAGACCGAGAAGATCCTTCGCTAGTCCGCCGCCAGGCGGCCTTGATCCTGGCTATCAACTCGCGCGGGCTGAATGGTTTGGTGAGGTAATCGTCAGCTCCCATGGAGAGCCCAATGATCTTATCCATCTCTTCCGATTTCGCCGTCAGCATGATTACGTAGGTGTCGGACTCGCCCCGCAACTTGGACAGCATCTCCAACCCGTCCATCTGAGGCAGCATGATGTCGAGCACGACGATATCCGGCTTGTATGTCCGTACGGCTTTCAAGCCTGCATGTCCGTCTCCGACGATCCTGAAATCGAACCCTTCCTTCTCGAGGTAGGCCGAAACCAGATCGGTGATGCTCTTTTCGTCTTCAACGACGAGGATTTTGGCGATGCGCAAGAAAAACTCCTCAAGGGCGGCGCCGCGGCACGCCACCCTTGATTCTAATCGAACCGTGGTCGATTAAGCTTTGGGGCACTCGGAACAGGTCAATCCAGCTCGGTTTCGGTCATCTCGAGCAATGTTCCATGCCAGGTGTGAAGGAAAACAGCCCCGGATGTTCCGTTTACGCTCAGCATGCCAACCACTTTGCCCTGGCTCATGGTGTGGATCGTGTAGTAACCATAAAAGGGGTCTGCGTGTTCGTCGGCGACCAAGCCCGGCAGGTTGAGATCAAGGTATGCTTGCGCGACTTCAATCGCTTCCTGAGGGGTGATCATCATTTCGGCAGGGTCCGAGCCCACCAGAAGGGATCCCATCATGCCACCGCCGTGCATGCCGCCGTACTTTTGATTCCACATCATGTTCGGCCCGGGCTCGGGACTCACGGCCAGGGTGCCCGGGAACACCAGGAGCTCCATTGCACCGATGCCAGTTTCCGTCTCTCGAATTTCGGCATAGGCGTGGTTGTCGAAGATCATGATCTCGGCGACCGCGAGGTCTTTCCGGCCGGCGAGGTATTGCTCTAGCCGCGTTTCGACTTCTGCGACAGTCAGCGCCTGCTCGGCTCTAGGCGCAGTCGAGCCGGGCTCACCATAGGCAGCCGCACCCATCATGCCCGAGCCGAACTGGCTCGAAAACCCGGCATCCCCATGCATGGCGCCCATCATGCCGCCAGTACCGCTCCACGCCCCCGGCCACCCGGAAGCGGCGCCGCTCATGTGGGGCATTCCCCAACCCGAAATCGACGCCCCCATCATGGGAGCATTGAACAGCATCCAGGCGAACAGGCCGAGTGCGATTACGGCCACCACCGCGAGAACGACAACGCTTGAAACCATCAACCATTTCGCTGTACCTGACATCGTAAAACCTCCAGGAATTTCGATTGGTCGTTCATCGAATATGCCTGAAGGATAATGGTTTGCCTTAAAGCTGCCGTGTGGTTTGGTTAAAGGTTTGATAAAGAAGGAGGATGCATATGATGCGTGCATTCCCCGTGCTTCAGACGCCTCGTGCAGGCACCTAAAGAGGAGCGAGCGTGCCCTGATACCCCGGCGGGGCTGAGGCTTCAGCCCTCTCGCCGGGCTTGATAGGTCATGGTGTAGTTATCAAACGGCAGCCGCTAGTGATGCATCCCGTGATCGTGATGCCCGTGGCTCGTGATCCACCGATCCCTGCAAGTACTTTTCGGGATCCTTGTCGAAGGAACTCTTGCACCCCGGGGCGCAGAAGTAGTACGTCACGCCCTTGTACTCCGAGGTCCATTCAGCCGTTGCTTCGTCGACTTCCATCCCGCAGACCACATCCTTCGCCATCGCAGTCCTCCTTTGTTGCCCCGTTAGTCGGTCTCCTTCGTCCAGTTCACACTTGGGATTGTACCCCCGATCCGGGCGGACATTGACCAGGTTCAGCCCGCGTAGGGGCCGACCTGTGTGTCGGCCCGCATCATCCCGGTCCGGACACATTGACCCATGACAATCAGGAAGGCTAGTAGATTGAATGCCGTAATATACGAAGAGCTGTCTTGAGGAAGTAAACCGCCCTAATGCCTCAACCGGCGCCAAACCCAACCTGCGAAAGCGAGATCAGAGCAGTTCGATCAGCAAATCTATCATTTCTTGATCCCCACCGGCTGGCGGCTCCCAATCGACCTGGACGACCACGACATCCTGCTCCTGCAGGCTCTCAGCAAAGCTCTGCAAGCCCACGTTGATCACGACCAGCGGCTGACGTAACAACTCTTCGCGCTCACTCATCGCGTCTCTCTCCCGGTCATCCAACAACTTCACGCAGAATTTCGTCGCCGCGGCATTGCTTCCGAACACATGCACGCCGATATCCCGCAGCATCTTCGCTTGCTGCGCCTGGTCCTGCGGGTCCTCGTCCGTTCCGCACAGGGAGGCGACGATTGTCAGGGGGCTGCCCACCTGCTCCCGCGCCGACTGTGCCTCGACCAACACTTCGAGCAGGTCCCCGACCGGATCGCTGGCCGCGTTGCGGCCAAGGATGAAATCAAGCAGCAGCACGGCGACGCTCGGGTCGGCGGCCTCGGCCTTGATACGTCGAGCTCGTTCGGTCGAATCAATCATCGGGTGTGGCTTTCCTAGCGTGTAATGCTCATCGCCCATGTCCACAACCGTATGGTCCACGCTGTGGTCTGGATCCGCCAATTCATACCCTGCCCTGATTGGGCTGTTCGAGAACACGGTCAGGCCGGCGGCGTTCAGGATCTGCTGTGTCTGGTAGCAAAAGGTTCCACCTGCAAACACGCCCCGCAGAAAATGGGCTTCCGGCTTCCAGCTCGAACGGGCGGACGTCACACTGGCCGCAGCCAACACCTCCCCTGGCGCCATCCGCCGCAGCCGGGTCGATCCCGGCCGCTTCCAAAGCCATATCGACGGCATCATCGATGGTGCGCGCCCAGCGCATCGAGGCAGGCGCATTCGTTGAAAGGCCCTCAAAGCCGAGGAAACATCCAATCACGGCTTCGTGAGCTTCTGGGCATACTCAACCAGGGACTGCAGCGTTTTGGAGCCAGGCGGCTTGGCAACAATCGCGATGACCTCCGTTCCGGGATCGTCCTGGAGCATCTGCAGCGCGGCGAGGGTGGTCAGACCGCCAATCGCATCGGATAGATCTCTGCTTCCTGTACCGATGGCATGGGAGATCCCGCCTCCAGCGTTGTGCACCTGCGAGGTAAACTCCTGCAGACCCGTCCCCGATGGACCAACGACGCCGATGGGACCACGCCGCACATGGTTGGCGAATCCGATCCCGATCCCTTGCAGGATGCTCGTCCCACAATCCGGCCCCATTACCAGCAGATCCCGGGAGCGCGCCAATTTTTTGAGCTCCAGTTCCTGCCGGACCGGTACATTGCTGCTGAAGATGAAAACGTGCAGGCCGGCTTCAAGAGCCCGGTGCGCTTCATCCCCCACATACATTCCCGGAATAGAAAACACGGCAAGATTTGCACCGGGTTTCATCTCCAGGGCGGCGTCGAGAGTCCGTCACCCCCGATTTCCTCGTGCCCGTGGTCATCGCCTTCAGCACATCATCCAGGCTCCCAATCGCCGCCTGCGCTGTGTTTTCTGAGTTCGGCGATTACGGCCACGATCAGATCGTTCGCCGCTGCCGCATCGATCTCGACGTCTGCAACGCCCATTTCCTGCAACAACCGCTTGTTGGCCTCTGTGCCCATCAGGACTGCACTCTGTTCGACGCCGGGTAAATCCGCCAGGCGCTTGTTGACACCCATCAGAAAGACCGAGTCGAAATACTCCCGCTTACGGATATTGAAACCTGTAGCCATGATGTTTCTTCCCTTTAATCAGACCTATGCCGCGTTAGCTATATTTCTGGCCAAACGCGATCAGCGCTTGCTTGAAACACTCCATGGGGGGATGGACAAGGCCGGCGCCTATGATAGGGTAGCCCGGATTCTTATGTGCGATGGCGGTGTCGATGATCGGGGGGGTATTTGTCTGGACGACCAATGCGGATATCGATCCCGACCGGCGCCCCGATGAAGCCCAGCGCCGGGAGCTTATAGGTCGGATGCTCGCCGACCGTAATCGTCGACATCGAGCGCGTGAACTCCAGTGCCTGCTCAGGCGTCCCCCCGACGAGCGTCAGGATGCCAGGGGCGCCGCCAAGCACGAAACCGCCCCAGCCCACCGTCTCTGTGATGGCCGAATCTCCCATGTCGAGGCCGGCATCCGCCGCTTTGTACCCGGGCAGGAAGAGGCCATCCACCTCCGGCGCCGGTGCCGTAAACCACGTTTCACCGAGGCCACTGACGCGAATGCCGAACTCGGTGCCGTTGCGTGCCATCGCCGTGACCACGGTGCTGTACTCGATGTCTTTGGCCGGATCAGCAATCGCCTTCCCGGCCGCCATCGCCAGGCCCAGGAATATCAAGTTGTGATTGGTGATGTAGTACAGCGTCTTGAGCAGGGATCCCTGGGCTACCCCGGCCTCCACCATCGCTACCGCCATACGGTTGGCGAAGAGACTTGAGGAGGCACTATGCCGGTTATGGAGTTCGTCGCCCATCTGCAAGGCTTGCATGATGATCGGCTTTAATTCCAGCCCGCCTTGTTTCTTCAAACCTTCGCGCAATGACGGTGCCCAGACATCTCGCCAGTTTCGAAGTCCTTCCAGCGCATCATCGTTGAATTCGCCGAACTGCACGCGGCCTTCAACTTGACGGCAGTAGGCCCGGTTCCCGTGGGCCGCGTTCTCAACAACCCACACGGGGGACGAGGGCGAAATGGTGCCTGCCATCGGACCCACGGCGTCATGGTGGTGATTGGGTTCAAGACGGATCTCCCCGGATTCAAGCAGCGCGCGGGCCTCATCCGTCGTTTTCGCCCAGCCCTCGAACAGCACCTGGCCCAACACCGCCCCCTGCTGCGCTCCACACATCCTTGACCATTCGATCGGTGGCCCGGAGTGCGTTATCAGTTTCCCTTCCATCCCGGGCACGACCTCGCCCGCCGGCGCAATGTCCACAAGGACGGGATCAGCCTGGATCATGCGGTTGAAAGCTTCCTTGTTGGCCAGTTCGATTTTCTGCTTGATGTCCATGGGAGTCACCTTGTGCTTTCTTTCATGGGAGCTGTCTCGTCAACACGTAATTTCCGGGCGGAAAGACGCGCCGGAAAACCCAGCAACAAGCCCGTCATGACACCGGCAATGAGATCCTGACCGGTCGAATGCCCGAGCTCCGAAAGCTGCAGTGCGTGGCCTACAGTCTCTTCGATCGGTTCGCGGCTTAGAAAGGAGTTCATAAATGTGTGCAGCGTTTCCGCCCCCGATCCATGCGCGTGATCCGATAGCAGAACATGGCTGATGAAATGAGTCCGCGATCGTACTACCTCAAGCCAGGGATCAAGCATGCCAGGCGGGATCAACCCCGGAATATCGTATAAACCACCCAGGTGGTGTATGACGAATAGCAGCCCTCCAAGATAGTCATCCCCGGATGGCGTCAGCCCGCCGCCCAGCCCAATTAAGTCCTGACCGTGATCCAGGGCACCCGTCATGTCGTGATTGAGGCAGCAGCCCAGCACCTGCTCGAGCGCTGGCAATGCCGCCCAACCCACCGCGTCCAGCAGAAGCCCGTTGTGATGGAATACAGCCGGGAAAGCTGTTGCGCGAATCAAATCCAGGAACACTCCGAAGCCCTGTGGATGGAGGGGAACATAGGCCTGGTTGAAATCCAGCCAACGGCCAGGCAAGCCCGGCAGGTCCAGCAAATTGCCCGTGGCTGGCGTGGGAATTCGCCAGCTTGCAGCGCCGCCAGTTTCAATTCGCACATCATCTCCCAGACTCTAATGTGTCCATATGCATATGAAAATAGGCCCCGGTCCTGATCGAGCCGGGGATGTGCTCGACCTCCACGTTGCGTAGATGGCACGGCACGCCTGCTTCGCTGAGCCACAATAGCTCTGCGGAGACTGTCTCCAGATAGACCGCATTGGACACCAAAGCCAGGACGGTGCCCTGTGCGTCCGCCTGAAGCAATCGGCGTGCTACTTGTCCGATATGGGCGGCGTTGAGAATTTGCATAAGTCCTCGAACACCCTTGTACTGATATTTCAAAACAAACCGGGCAGGGGGCTCTCCCCTGCCCGGTTTATGCGTTTGTGTTTACTGTGGGCTGCCGATCATGCCCTGGGCGAGCCAGTTTACAGCGCTCATTTGATCGTCTGTCAGTTCCTCGCCTTCTGGAACGACGATGTTGCCGTCCTGGTCCATGATTGGGCCTGCGAAGACGACCAGCTTCGCCGGCTTCAAGCTTGTCACCGACAGCCATGACCTCATCCTGGATCTCCTGCGGCACCTTCGGTCCGAAGGGGGCGAGCGCCATGCACCCGTCCCACAAGCCGCAGCGCAGGAAAATCGGCTCCCATGATCCGTCGATCACGTTGGATGTCAGCCAGGTGAGCGTCCCGCCGAGCGTGTAGCCCGTCCCGGTGATCCAGTACTCCGGGGCAAACTCCTGTGCGTGCAGCGACTGGAACCCGATCGAGTACACCCCGCGCAATTCGGCGGTCGAAATCACCGTCGCCGGCGAATCGATGTGCATGGTGATGACATCGATGCCCTGGTTGATGAGCGCATTCGTCGTCTCGGCTTCTTTCGCCGCGTCGCCCCAACTGAAGGTGTAGGAGATGGTGGTTTCCACGTCAGGGTTGACGGATTGCGCGCCGAGGTGGAATGCGTTTGCGAAGGTCAACGTCCAGCCAAGCGGGAAGGCCGCGACGAAACCGAGCTTGTTTGTCTCGGTCATGCTCCCGGCGGCCACACCGAGCATGTACCAGACATCCGGGGGTTCACCGAAGAAGTTGGCGAAATTCGCCCCCATCTCCCATCCGCCAGCATGTTCGAAGATCACATCCGGATACTTCCCGGCGAGCTCGAGCGCGGGATACTGGTGGTTGAAGGCGGTGGCGATGATCATCCCGGCCCCTTCAGAGATCATGTTCTCCATCGTCGTCGTCGCCCCGGCTTCCTCGGGCACGTTCTCGGCCTCGATGATCTCGACACAGGCGATGTTTTCACCGATGGCGGCAACGCTCTCGTGCATCGCCTGGTTGTACCCCGCGTCGTTGATCGGGCCGCCGTATAGCGCCCCGATGATCAGGCAGGGCTCTTCAGCGACCGGTTCCTCGGGCGGGGCAGCAGGCTCTTCCATCTCTACTGGCGCGGCCTCCTCCGTCGCCACGGGTTCGGCGGGCGCCTCGGTCGCTTCACCTGCCGGGCCGCATGCAGCCAGCAGCAGCGAAAGGACAACGAGCGCACCCAGTCATGCAGTAAAGCGTTCTGTGCTTCATTTCCTTCCTCCTTCTCCAGTAACTGCGATCGGCAGGTGATATGACCGGCCTGCCTCCGGTTGTTATCTACTCCGTCCCCATGTACACCCGGCCGAGGCTCGCCGGGGCTGATTGCTTGCCGCGTTCCCCCCAAAAGATCAAAACCAGAATGGTCAGGAGATAGGGAATCGTGTCGAGCAAGAAGGGCGAAATGTCCACCCCGCTTGCCTGGAGCAGCAGTTGGAATGCGACTGCGCCGCTGAAGAGCAAGGCCCCGGCGATGGCTCTGATCGGATGCCATTTCGAGAAAATGACCAGGGCTACCGCGATAAAGCCGCGCCCGCCCATCATGAATTCGGTCCAGTTCAGGGTGTAGGCCAGGGTGAGGTGTGCGGCGCCCAGGCCGGCTAAAAGGCCTCCGGTAAAGAGGGCTTGGATATTTGAGCAGCTGTCGGGTTCCGCCCAGAGGCAAAGGCCGTGTCGGCATTCTCGCCGACGGCGCGCACGCCCAACCCCCAGCGAGTCCGAAAGAGCAGCCACCAGATGAAGATTGCGCAGGGGATCGAGATAAAGATCAGGATGTCGAACTGGGTGAGAGAGAGGTAGCGGGGTGACAAATTTCCCAGCCCTGGCAGCGTGAGCCGGGGCAGGCCGTTAATCTTCTGGCCGACGTAAGCCCGGCCGATCAATGCGCTGGCACCAAACCCGAAGAACATCAGCGCCAGGCCACTCGCCAACTGGTTCGCTGCGGCGGGTGACAACCAGGAAGCCTAGAATGAGGTTCGTCAATCCACCAGCTGCCGTTGCCGCCAGAACGCCCAGGATGGGGTTGCCGGAAAGCGACGTGACTGCGACCCCGGTAGCGCCGCTGATCAGGAGCACGCCTTCCAGCCCGAGGTTGACGATCCCGGAGCGCTGATCGATGATCTCGCCCAGCGTGATGTAGAGCAAGGATGTGCCTGAATAAATGGCGCTCGAGATCACGCCCACGAATGCAAGCAGGGTCATGCTGCCTTCCTCCTCGGAAACAGGTTGATGCCTGACAGCACGACGAACAGAGCAACAGCGAGCAGGATGTTGATCATGGCATAAGGCAGCGCCGTAGTGAGTTGGAGCATGCTGCCCCCGGTCATGATGACCGCCACGAGGAACGACGTCAGCAAGATCCCTACCGGATCACCGAAGGAGAGCCAGCTGATCAAAAACCCGATAAAGCCCACCCCGCGCGAAAACCCAGTCAGCAAGACACCGTAGTAACCGGAGACCTGCGCCATACCGGCCAACCCGGCAATTGCACCCCCGATGCAAAGCACGGCTACGATGTAGATTTTTATCGGGATCCCGTTGCGCTGGGCGGCTTCGGGGTTCCCGCCGATGGCGCGCATTTCGAGCCCCCAGCGCGTGTACTTCATGAAGAACCAGAAAGCGACCAACAAGGCCAGGCCGAAGAGCAATCCCATGTCGATGCGTGTTCCTAAGAAGCTGGGCAGGCGCGCAGCCGGAACAAAATTGGGGGTCTTGTTCGTGTCCATCGGTGAATGCCAGAAGCCGAAAACGAAAAAGGCAAGCAGCTTCGGCGCAACTGAATTCAGCAGCAGCGTCGTGATGGTTTCATTGACCAATCCCAGCGCCCTCAGGACCCCGGGCACGAGCGCCCAGAGCGCGCCGCCAAGCATGCCGAGAAGCATGAGCAGAGGAATCAAGATCCAGGCCGGGGCCTGCGAGAAGGTCAAGGCTCCCCAGGTTGCGGCGCAGGCGCCCATGTAGAGCTGGCCCTCAACCCCGACGTTGATCAAGCCGATGCGTGCGGGCAAAGCCACGGCGACTGCCGTGATCAGCATCGGGGTCATGGCCACCAGCACTTCGGAGAAGCCGTGCCAGCTGCCGAGCGTCGAACCAAACAGCTCGCGGTACGACTGAATCGGGTTCTTGCCGTTGATCCAGATCAGGAGTCCGAACAGCACCAGGGCGAGCACGACCATCGAAATATAGCGTCCGATCGCACCCGAGAGGCCAAGAAGCCTTCAAGCGCGGCGTTCGTACACGATCAGCCGGCATGTCCCGCCCCGGATCCGGTCATGAGATATCCAACTTCTTGAAATGTGGTTTCGGACGGTTTGAACTGGCCCCTGATCCTGCCGCCCTGCAGGACGATCATGCGATCGCTGAGGGAGAAAAGCTCCTCAAGGTCATCTGAAAACAGCAGCACCCCCGCTCCATGGTCGCGGGCCCTTTCCAAGGATCTCCGGGCGGCGATGGCGCTGCGCACGTCCAGCCCGCTGGTCAAGTAGGAGGCGATGATCAGCGCGGGCGTGTGCGCCATCTCCCGGGCGATGACCATCCGCTGCAGGTTGCCGCCTGACAGCGCGCGGGCGGGCGCAAAGAGCGGGAAGCTGAACTCAAGCGCCTCCATCGACCGCGCGTAATCTGCCCTCGCTGCCGACCAATCAAGGCTGAAACCGCCTCGCCTCTGGTATCGCTTGCTGTACGGTACGGCATAGTTCTCAAGCACGGTCATGTAGGGTGCGACCGCCATCTGGAGCGGGCTCTCAGGGATGAAAACGACCCCTCGGGAACGAACCTCCCCGATCGAGGCGCGCGTGATGTCCTCGCCCCGCAGCCTGATTTGCCCCCGGACAGGTTTCTGCCGGCCCAGAACAACATCTGCCAGCTCGCGCTGTCCATTGCCAGAAACCCCGGTGACCCCCACGATCTCACCGTGGTAGATGGTCAGATCGATCTCGTGCAGGCTTACTTCAGCGCCACCCGCCCGGGTTGAAACATGGTTCAGCTCGAGCAGTGGCGAAAGCATCGGCCCTGGAACGCTCAGGTTCGCTCCGCTGGAACTCGGCCACCTTCTGACCAAACATCAGCTCCACCAGCTTTTCCTCGGATGCCTGTTCGATCGAGAGCGAACCAGCCAGCTTCCCCTTGCGCAGGACAGCGACCCGGTCGGCGATCTTCATCACTTCGTTCATCTTGTGCGTGATTAAGACGATGGCATAACCATCAGCACGCAGGCTTTCGATGACTTTGAACAGCGCCTCGATCTCATGCGGCGCAAGGACCCGGGTGGGTTCATCGAGGATGAGAATGCGCGCGTCCGAGACGAGCAGCTTGAGAATCTCGACCTTCTGCTGGTCTCCCACAGAGAGATCCCGCACCATCGCGGCCGGATCAACCGTGAGGTCATAGCGTTCTGAAAGGCGCTTGATCCTTTGCGTGATGTCCTTCAGGTCAAAGATTTCCTTCAGGTCAGGGAAAAACAAGGCGATATTTTCAGCGACTGTAAATGCTGGGATCAAATTGAAGGTTTGGAAGACCATGCCGATCTGCAGTCTACGTGCATCACGGGGCGATCTGATGCTCACTGGTTTTCCATCGAACTGGATCGTCCCGGCATCGGCCTGGTAGAAGCCATACAGGATTTTGACGAGCGTGCTTTTCCCGGCGCCGTTCTCCCCGAGCAACGCCAGCACCTGGAAAGCATGGATGTCGAGATCGATCCCCTGGTTGGCATGCACTTCGCCAAAGGACTTGTCGATCCCACGCAGGGAGAGGCGTGGTGGGGAATCTGTTTTGCCGGGAACAGGATCTGGCATGGTCCCTCGATAAGCAGGCCTTCGGGTGGCGAGCCAGGATCATCACCGACGTGCAATTGGTGACCTGCAGTCACTATAGATAATCTGAGCTGGGGTTTGAAGCGTGGAAAATGCGGTTTTTATGAGCGGGTAATTCGCGTAGTTTCTACGCGGGCAAACCCGATTGTATAGCAGTTCTCACTGCGAACCTATTGGTCTTCGAGCAAACCTTTCTCGCGGGCGTAGCGGACGAGGTCAGCCCGGCTTTGCGCTCCGATTTTGTCTGAGAGGTTTGCCCGGTGTCCCTCAACCGTACGGATGCTGATGTTAAGCTCTTCGCCTACCTGGCGGTTGGTATAGCCGAGGACGATTAAGCCAAGCACATCCAGCTCGCGCGGTGTGAGTGTCTCGACCTGCAGGTTCTCTTCGGCATGAGCTTCACCCTCCTTCACTAACGTGCGCAAGAGCGCAGGGTCGACATACATATCCCCGCGCATCAGGACGTTGATCGCTGAGACGAGTTCGCTTTCGGCGGCGCGTTTGAGGATGTAGCCTGAGGCGCCGGCTTTAATCGCCTCCCGGACCAACGCTTCGTCCTCATGGATTGTGAGGATCAGGATTCGCAGCTGCGGAAAATCTGGCTTGAGTTCCTTCGTGACCCCGATGCCATCAAGGTCGGGCATGCTCAAGTCCAGCAGCAGGATGTCGGGCGACGTTGCCTTCACCTGTTCGATCGCCTCATAGCCGCCCGAGGCTTCCCCGACCAACTCCAGTGTCGGTTCCTCTTTGAGCAGCGTGCGCAGCCCGGTGCGGACGATGGCATGATCATCGGCGATCAAGATTTTAGGCATCGCAGGGAATCTCCGCGCTGACCGTCGTGCCCTTGCCAGGGGCGGATTCCAGCGTGAAACGTCCGTCAAGCATCTGGACTCGCTCACGCATCCCAAACAGCCCCAACTGGTCTTCGATCATCGAGGCTGCTGGTAAAAACCCCACGCCGTTATCCTCGATGGTCACGATGACCTGTTCTCCCCGCCGGCCGACGAGCACGTCGACGAGCGTCGCCCGAGAGTGCAGTGCGACGTTCGTGAGCGACTCCTGCACGATGCGGTAAATGGCCGTTTCGGCCTCGCTCGAAAGGCGCAGATTGAGCATACCGACGGCCTCGAAATCAACACGGATGCCGTACTGCCCGCTGAAATCATGCACATACTGTTCGATCGCGGTCACGAGGCCGAGATGATCGAGGCTGGCCGGGCGCAGATGCACCGCAAGTTGGTGCAGGTTATCCTGGAGATCATGTGCGCTGTGCTTTAACTCCTGGATTTTCTTCATCGTCTCGCCTGGATTGCCCGCGGTCCGCTCGAGCACGCCCAGTTCGAAGAGCAGCGCCGCCAGCAGCTGGCCCGATTCATCGTGTAGTTCACGTGAGAGGTTAAGGCGTTCCTCCTCCTGGGCTTTAATCAAACGTTGAGACAAGCCGTGCAGCTGGCGGTTGGAGTAACGCACCTCTTCGAACAACCAGCTGTTCTGGATCACGACCGCCGCCAGGTTGGCATACGATTGGAGCAACAGTTGCCGGTCCGTGGAGAAAAATGCGACCTCCTTGCTCAGCAGTTTCAGGCTCCCGATCACTGCCCCGCTGAAGAGAAGCGGGACGACTGCCAGCGTGGCATAACCTGATTGTGCCCCGGGATCTCCAGGCTGCGTTTCCAGTTCAAAGGTGCGGGCAAGCTCCGGTTCCCGGGCATATTCCGCAAGATAAGCGGATAACTCTAGTTGATCGAGCTCGTCCCGCCCCAGCCCAGAAACCGCCAAGGGTTCATCTGGCTCGTCCTGCTGTCCAACGCGTTCGATCCAGGCACCGTCCAGGCCAATCTGGGATACTGCCAGTTCGCAAATCGTCTGGTAGATGGCGGCCGGCTTGTTCGCGTTGAGGAAGATGCGCGAGGTCTCGTTCAAGAAGGCCAGATCGTCGGCACGGCGCTGAAGGGCGCGGGCGGCGTGCTGACGCTCGGTCATTGCGGCGGCGAGGATGAGCGAGGTGAGCGATACCACGCCCAGGAAGGTCTGCAGGAGGATAAGGTTGTCATTCTTCGAGTAAAGCGAGAAAGGGCCAAAGCCTGCCACGGTAGCCCAGATCGCCATCCCGGATACCAGCAGTACAGCCGTCGTCCCACCTTGTTGGCCGAAACGAACAGCGGTCCAGATTGTAAACGGGAAGATCAGGTACAGCAGGGCCTGATGGTAGATACCGGACCGTGTTTGGATGATGAACACATAACCTGTTACCAGTCCAAGCAGGGAAAATGCCAAGATAGATTCGATGATTTTTTCGCGCGATGGCTTAAACCACTTGGCGTTTGACCAGGCCAGGATCCACGGTGCGACCACCAGCGCGCCGAGCAAATCGCCGATCCACCACGTGATCCATATCGAGGCGAACGCCTCCGAGGGAGCCAACCCGATGAGTACGAGCGTCAGGGCGCCAGTCGAGGCACTGATCATGGTCGCGAACAACGCCACGACCGCCAACCCGGTGATGTCCTGAATACGTGTAAGCGCAAAGTGGAAGCTCAACAACCGCTGCAGGATGAAAGCCCCGACATAGGCCTCAAGCGTATTACCGACCGCCATCCCGAGGGCCAGGTTGAGGGGAGCGCCAGTGAGGAGGGAGCCAAGCAGCACACCAAGCGTGACACCAGGCCAACGTGAGCGACCGAGCAGGAGCAGGGCTGCGAGCGCGATACCGGTCGGCGGCCAGACCGGGGAAGTGTTGCTTTGGATGTAAGCCATGGAGAGGCCAAGCCGGGCCGCGAGGTGGTACAAGATCGCCAGGGCGATCACCTGCCAGAGCCAGGTGGAAATACCAGCTTTCGATGAAGTTGTTGCTCTCCGCAATCGATTCATACACCATCACCAGGATTGTTTTCTCGATTATAGGCTGAGATCACCTTCGTCACCATACGGTCGCACACACGGGTCCGCCTCTACACCAAACGCATGTTGACCAGGTTCAGCCCGCGTAGGGATCGATCTGGGTGTCGGCCCGAGATTTAAGAAATAGACCATTGCGTTTGCCG
>CAVPZJ010000001.1:0-138433 GCA_963710255.1 uncultured Chloroflexia bacterium | reverse complement strand
TCATCCCACTCGACGACCAGCGCCAGTGGTATCGCTATCATCACCTTTTCGCCGATGTGCTGAAGGCGCACCTGATCGAGGCGCAACCTGATCAGGTATCCAGCCTGCATCAGCGGGCAAGCGCGTGGTATGAACAGAACAAATTACCGGTTGATGCCATCCGCCACGCCCTGGCCGCTGCGGACTTCGAGCGCGCCGCGGGATTGATCGAACTAGCCTGGCCGACAATGGACCACAGCTACCAATCCTCCACATGGCTTGGCTGGGTAAGAGCGCTACCTGAGGCGTTGATACGCGCCCGGCCGGTGCTCAGCTTGGGCTATGCCTGGGCATTGCTGGAAGGCGACGAGTTGGAGGCCAGCGAAGCCCGCTTACAGGACGCGGAGCGCGGGCTGGAGTCGCCGACAGATAGGGTGTTCGTCGTTGATAGAGAGATATTCCCCTCGTTGCCGGCTTCAATCGCTACCGCCCGGGCCTACCGTTCCCTGGCGCTTGGCAATCTCCCCGACACTGTAGAGTACGCCAAGCAGGCATTCGAACTCACACCTGAAGGTGACCAGGACAGATACAACCAGGCTACCTCGCTCCTGACGCTTGCGCATTATGCAAACGGAGACCTGATGGCAGCTGAGCGTTCCCTGGCCGAATTCCATGCAAACCTGCGGAAGAACGGCGAACTCCAGACCCTGATCGGCATTACATTCCTCCTGGCCGACATCAGGGTGGCGCTGGGCCGCTTGCATGAGGCGGAAAGCATTTGTCAGCAGTCATTACGCCTCGCGACCAACCAGGGCGCGCCCATGCCCCTCGGAACGGCAGACTTGTATCGCGATCTCGGCGAGCTTTACATTGAACGGGGCGACCTAGATGCCGCCGAGCACCACTTGCTGACCAGCCAGAAGCTGGGTGAGCGGACCGCGACCACGGATTGGCCGCATCGGCTGTGCGTTTCCCAGGCGCGCCTGAAAGAGGCGCACGGAGACCTGGCTGGCGCGCTCGCCCTTCTTGATGAGGCAGAGCGCGTTCACATTCGAAGCCCGCTTCCTGACGTGCGTCCTGTCGCGGCATTGAAGGCGCGGGTCTGGCTCAAGCAGGGCAGGCTGGCCGAAGCCCTGGGGTGGGCACGTGAGCAAGGGCTATCGGCGGACGATGAGATCCGCTTCACGCGCGAGTTCGAGCATATCACGCTGGCCCGGGTGCTCATCGCCGCCGGCGGACACGATCCAGAGGCCGGTTCCCTCGACGAGGCTACCCGGCTGTTGGAGCAAATTCTGCAAGCAGCAGAAACTGGCGGCCGGATGGGCAGCGCCATCCAAATCTTGCTCCTGCAAGCCCTGGCTTTCCAAGCGCAAGACGACCTGCCCCTCGCCCTCGCACCGCTGGATCGCGCCCTCGCTCTGGCCGAGCCGGAGGGCTATGTACGCACTTTTGTGGATTTAGGCGAAGGGATGCGATTGTTGATTGAAAGACAATCGCGAAATCGAGATCATCCGCGGCACGGCTACTTGAGCGGCCTTCTTGCTGCCTTCAGACAACCAATACCTGCGCCAGTATCCGCACTTACGCATCAAGAATCAGAGATGATAGAGCCCTTGAGCGAACGCGAGCTGGAAGTGCTCAAACTGCTTCGAAGTGAACTCAGCGGGCCGGAGATTACCCAGCAACTGGTCGTATCACTCAACACTTTCCGCACCCACACCAAGAACATCTTCACCAAACTGGGGGTCAATAACCGCCGGGCGGCCGTTCGCCGAGCCGAGGAACTCAATTTGTTCTAACTGGCTTGGAATCACCCGCAGCCCTGGCAGGCCTCATAACCCACCTGCTGGGGCTCTTTTTGGTTTCCGCCATCAATCACCACATCAATCACATCATGTGGTGATGACACCTCCCCGCCTCCACCGGTATCCTGAGTGTGGATCAAGAACGAGAGAAGAACATGAGGCACGAGATGATTGACACATCAACCTCGCATGCTCAGTACTACGAAATCCGCCTCAAGGGACACCTGGAGACCCGCTGGGTGAAGTGGTTCAACGGCTTGGCCATCACGCTGGAGGAGAACGGCAACACGCTCCTGAGAGGCCCAGTGGCTGATCAAGCCGCCCTGCACGGGTTACTCAAGAAGGTGCGCGATTTAGGCCTGACCTTGCTTTCGGTCAATCCCGTTGAGCCAGATACAGAGGAGGTTCGCGAGACGTAAACCATCAACCAATATTGACCATCAAGTAACAGGCTTATTCAAGCCAAGCCATTCGGATTGATTCGAAAAAGGAGATAAACATGAAAACCTTGCAGAAATTCGGCGGTTTCGCCGCCCTGTACATGGCAGTCGCCCACCTGACCGGGATCGTAATCTTTCTCGCCATTCTGGACTACCCCAGCATCACCGACCCGGCCCAAAAGGTAGCCCTGAACGTTGACAAACAAACGGTCATCTTTTCGACCAACCTTCTTATGTACGTCTTTTTTGGCTTTTTCCTGATCGCCCTGTCGCTGGCGTTGTACGACCGCTTGAAGTCCGGCGCTCCGGCGATCATGCAGGTGGCAACCGCGATCGGGATTATCTGGGCTTGCTCGCTGATCGCCAGCGGCATGGTCGCGAACGCCGGGCTCGCTACTGTTGCTTCAATCTATGCCAAAGACCCGACCCAGGCAGCGTTGACCTGGCAGGGAATTGAAGCCGTGGCCAACGGGCTGGGCAACGCCAATGGCGAAATCCTCGGCGGACCTTTGACGCTGCTGATCAGCCTGGCTGCGCTGCGGGCTGGTGGGCTTCCCAAGGGCCTGATAATCCTCGGCTTGTTGGTTGGCGCGGTGGGCATCCTCTCCATTATCCCAGGGTTGACCGAGGCGATGGTCGGAATTTTTGGCCTGGGCCAAATCATCTGGTTCATCTGGCTGGGCATCATCCTGCTGCGCAGCAATCCGGGCCGGGCGGTGACTGAACCTATCACAGGCTTATAAATTACTCGACTTCATAGCGAACAGGAGTATTGGAGAGGGAATTTCATTCCTGACCCAATACTCCGGTTTTGAAAAAATCCCGGAGGAAACCCCATGAAAGCGATTGTCTACACAAAATTTGGCGCACCGGAAGTTCTTCAGCTCAAAGAAGTGGAAAAACCCGCGCCAAAATCGAATGATGTGCTGATAAAAATCCATGCGACAACAGTCGGAAAAGAAGACCCGGACATGAGACGTTCCCCAGGTTTTAATGGATTCCTGAAACCCAGACATCCTATCCTGGGTCAAGAGCTGGCCGGGGAGGTCGAAGCTATCGGCAGCGCCGTGACCCGCTTTAAGCCAAGTGACCAGGTATATGGCATGGACATGTTTGGCGCATACGCAGAATACAAATGCATGCCTGAAAACGGGGCGCTGGCTATAAAACCGGCCAATCTAAGCTACGAGGAGGCAGCCAGCATTCCGAATGGAGCTTTAACCGCGCTGCCTTTCCTAAGAGATAAGGGCAATATCCAGGAACTACAAACTGTACTGATCTATGGTGCTTCTGGATCGGTTGGCACCGCAGCGGTACAGTTGGCCAAGTATTACGGGGCGGAGGTGACCGGGGTGTGCAGTACCGCGAACTTGGAATGGGTCAAATTATTGGGAGCTGACCACGTGATTGATTACACCAAAGAGGATTTCACCGATAACGGCAAGACCTACGACATCATTTTTGATGTTGTGGGCAAGCTCCTGTTTTCATGTTGTCAGGGCTCGCTGACAGATAATGGCGTCTATCTTACGACGGTCCCCACGCCAGCAATTCTGCTTCATTTGTTATGGACTGCTAAAAGTCGCGGTCAGAAGGTGAAGTTCATGGCTGCGGGGTTGAGGCCGGCAAGGGAGAAGATCAAAGATCTACTCTTCCTCACGGAGTTGGTTGAGGCAGGGAAGCTAAAACCGGTCATAGATAAATGCATTCCCTTGGAACAGATGGCCGGTGCTCACCGATATGTCGAACAGGGGCACAAAAAGGGAAATGTCGTCATAACGATGGATGGATATACAGGAGAACAGGAAAGTCAATCATGAAAATAAAGTATTCTTGAAGATGAGATGAAATACCGACTCCGGGAGACCTTCATCCATTTCCAACAAACGAAGTACACCATACCTTGAACAACACATAGTGAAAAATGAAAAACATCATTACATTCACAATTATTTTAATGGCATTGACAGCCTGCTCAGTGTTCCAGGTCCAGGCACATGAATTTGCTGGGACGGAAGTGCTTCCGAACATGCCAAACCCTGCTGCGGTCGATTGCGAGATCGGGAAACAGCTCGTAATTCAAACGGCTGCCGATGGCAGCCAAAGCATCGAGTGTGTTGATCCAGATGGCAGTGGTGGATACATGCCGCCAGAAAGCACGGAAGAGATCGCTAACTGGTGGGGTGTCATCAAGAGTACGGAGTCCGGCGCACAGTATGATGACTACTTTGAAAGACAGGACTTGGGGCAGATCATCTACTTCGGCATCGATTCAATGGACCCGACTGTACAAGCGCAGATTGAAACGCTACGTGACAGTGGCAAGATCGTTCATCTTTATGGCACGTTGCTCAGCAACGTGCCTGACTTCAACAGATCGCAGATCCAGGTGGGCCGCATCGAGATTAAAGAACAAGACGCAGGCAGTTCCATGCCACCAGAAGAGATAGTTGACTGGTGGGGCGTCATCAAGAGTACAGAGCCCGGCGCGCTGTACGATGACAGTTTTGAGCGGCAGGACTTTGTGGAGATTATCTACTTTGGCATCGATTCAATGGACCCGGCGGTAAAGTCCCAGATCGAGGCGCTACGCGACAGCGGCAAGATCGTTCATCTCTATGGCACGTTGTTCAGCAACGTGCCTGACTACAACGGATCGCAGATCCAGGTGGACCGCATCGAGGTTGGAGAGTAGCTACCGATGTTGGGCGGGTATTAGCTATGCTAGCTCTTGTCTTCCAGATTCGAAAACTCAGTTGCAGAACCGTGAGGGCTTTGGTTCCGAATAACGGTAAGTCCCTGCATAGAACCTCAATAACAGGATCCCACGGATATAAACCGTGTGGACTAATGTTCAAAATCATCAAGATACTGGTCAAACCACAGACCTCACGGCTCGCGAATTTGACGAGCCGTGAGGTCTATAGTGGGCGCGAATGGACTCGAACCATCGACCTCACGGATGTGAACCGTGCGCTCTAACCAGCTGAGCTACGCGCCCGCGGTCTGATTATAAAGCCTTCCGCCGTGCATCTCAAGGCGCAGCCGATGCCGGTCTTTTCCATGCTCTTTGGAAGAACGTCACACATAGCAGCTGCCTGACTGGGGCTTAAAGGGCGGCGAAAGCCGCCGTTCTGCTTTGCGGATCGCATGCTTAATGAGCCACACTGGATCCCTGGCATCAACTTTCTCTGCTGCAGTGAACAACCAGAGCAAACCCCCGATATTGTTGCCGTGTAATGTAGGACGCTCCGCCGGAAGCTCCATATCCTGGCATAAACGGGCGTACTCCAGGGTGCGGGTTTTGTCATTCCACGCTCCTACCATCGCTCCACATCCTATGAGCGAAACCACCGCCTTGTTCATGGGTCGTTGCCATGCGATAATCGACCTCAGGACGGCATTTTCTTCATGCGCAGGATTGTAGCAATGCCCCGCTTCCCATCCTCAATGCTCAAGCAACTCCTTTGCCTCCTGTTTGTCATCTCCGTCGCCAACTGCACCACTCCAGCTGCACCGGTAACGACACAACCAACGGCGACACAAACCCAGAGCCCGGATGACATCCCAATTCATTGGAAGGAACCCTCCTGGCTGCGCAATTTCCCTGAGCAGTCTCGGGGGACCGTCTCCTTCGATCATCTCTCGTTGCAGGAAGGGCTTTCACAGAGCGTGGTGACAGCCATGGCGCAGGATGCCCGCGGGTTCCTGTGGCTGGGAACACAGGATGGCCTGAACCGTTTTGACGGATATAACTTCCGCATCTTCAAGCATGAACCCGGCGATCCCTCCAGCTTGCTTGACAATCTGATCACCGCCCTGGTTGTCGATCACGCAGGAACCCTATGGGTGGGCACCAACAGCGGCCTGGCGCGCTATGATCCTTTACTTGAAAATTTTACGCCTTTCGTCAATGATCCCCAGGATCCGAATTCGCTAAGCGCCAATCCAGTAACGGCGCTGGCTGCTGATCCAGGGGGCTATCTATGGGTTGGTACTGGATATGGTTTGAATCGCCTCGATTTGACGACAGGCGGAATCCAGCGGTTCTTGAATGATCCCAACGATGCCAATTCTCTCATTGGGGACGGGATCGTCGAACTCACCCTCGATCCACAGGGTGTGCTCTGGATCGCCACCGGCACGGGGCTCGACCGTTATGATCCCAGCAGCGGCACTTTCACCCACTTCCTCCCCGATCCCTTAAACCCCAACAGCTTGCTTGACGCCGGGTTGATCGCAATCGAGGCCAGCGCAGATGGCATCATTTGGGCGGCGACGGCAACCGGCCTCAACCGCCTCGATCCAGCCAGCGGACAATTCAAACACTTCACTAACGACCCGCATGATCCGGGCAGCCTTGGGCCGGATGCCGTCAACGAGCTCTTCGAAGACAGTACGGGAACTCTTTGGATAGGCACCAACGGCAGCGGCATCAGCCGGCTTGATCCATCCGCGCATATTTTCATCCACTATACCAATGACCCGCTCAATTCCCGCAGCCTGCGCAATGACAACATCCAGTCCATATTCGAAGATGACTCGGGGATCCTGTGGTTCGGTACCTTTGGTGGAGGCGTGGATCGGTATGATCGGCAAAAAACCAAATTCAACACGATGCGCAATCGAACGTCCGATCCAACCAGCCTAAGCGATAACTCTGTGTGGAGTATTCTCATCGATTCGGGCGGTGCTCTGTGGGTTAGTACGATAGCGGGTGGGCTCAATGTCGCCTACCCTGGATCCACCGGGTTCCAGCACTTCATCAATGATCCGGCTGATCCCGACTCAATCAGCAGCGATTTGGTCTGGCGGGTTTACGAAGATCGAGATGGGATGATCTGGGCGGGGACTTCGGTTGCGTTGGATCGCTTCGATCCCATTTCCAGGAGATTTGCTCACTTCAATCTGCCAGGCGGTTTTTCTCATCCACGAATCGCAAAACGGTGATTTCTGGGTGGGTGCGCTGGGCGGTGGTCTTGAGCAAGTTTGATCGCGATCGCGGTTCGGTATCGTCAGCCTACACCAATCAGCCCAACGATCCTGCAAGTATCAGCGGCAACTTTGTCACCGCCCTGTTGGAAGATCCGGATGGCAGTCTGTGGGTTGGTACCTTTGCCGACTGGCCTGAACCACTTTGATCCAGAAACGGAGATTTTCACTCGCTATCTAAGCGATCAGGAGGATCCAACTACACTTCCTGATAACACCATCCTCTATCTCTATCGCGATCATAGAGGAACATTGTGGGTCGGCACTTCGGCCGGCCTCTCCAGAATGGACGAGACGACCGGGAGCTTCCAAACCTACTCTACCAAGGACGGCTTACCCAACGAAACGATCTACAGCATCCTGGAGGATGAACTCGGTCGGCTTTGGATACCCACCAACCGCGGTCTTTCACGCTTTGATCCGATTGAAGAGACTTTCAAGACTTATGATGTTTCAGACGGTTTACAGGATATTGAATTCAATCAGAGTTCAGTCCTATTGGGTCCAGACGGTGAGATGTACTTTGGCGGCATCAACGGGCTGAACTACTTCCATCCCCAGGACATCCGTGACAACAACTACATCCCACCTGTCGTGATCACCAAGATATTGCTCTTCAATGAACCGATCCCTATCGGAGAAGATTCGGTGCTCACACAGGCTGTTCCCGAAACGGACGAGATCGTCCTATCCTATCAAGACGATTTCCTGGCGTTTGAATACGCCGCTCTGCACTTCTCTTCCCCGGAAGAAAATCAATACGCCTATTTCATGGAAGGTTATGATCGCGATTGGAATTACGTTGGCAACCGACGCTTTGCAAGCTACACCGGTATCCCGCCCGGCGACTACACCTTCCGCGTGATCGCGGCCAACAGCGATGGCGTCTGGAACGAGGTTGGCGATTCGATCCGGATTGTGATCCCACGCCCCTTCTGGCAAACCGGGTGGTTCATAGGCTTGATGGTCATGCTCATTGCTGGCTCGGTCGTGGGCGCCCTTACCTTACGCATCCGATTTATCGAAGGACAGAGGCGTGAACTCGCCCGCCAAGTCGATGAGCGCACGCTCGAACTGCGCGTTGCCAAGGAGGCCGCCGAAGCCTCCAACCGCGCCAAGAGTGTTTTCCTTACCAACGTCAGCCACGAGCTGCGCACCCCCTTGAACGCAATTATTGGCTTTAGCCAGTTGATGATCCGCACCGCCCGATCTGATCGTGGTAGCAATCTCACCGAGGAGCAGCGCGATAACCTTCGCATGATCCAGAATAGCGGTGAACATCTCTTAGGGTTGATCAACGAAGTGCTCCAACTATCGAAAATTGAAGCAGGGCGAGCGACGCTGCAGGAAGAGCGCGTTCAACCTTCATCGATTACTGACGGGATTGGAGCAAATGTTCCGCTTACGCGCCGAGCAAAAAAATCTTGCTCTCGATTTTGACCTTAATCCAGAGGTACCCAGGTTCATCATCACCGATGAGAGCAAGCTTCGTCAAATCTTGATGAACTTGCTTGGCAACGCCACCAAATTTACGATGAATGGTGGTGTTGCCCTCGCGCGCCTACGTTGAGGAAGTGGGCGAGCGCGGTCACCTGGACCTGTGCTTCGAGGTAGAAGACACCGGGCCCGGGATCCCGGCCGAGGATCAAGAGACGATCTTTATGCCTTTTGTTCAGGCGGATGCCGGCAAACAGCTGACAGAAGGGACTGGCCTTGGCCTATCCATCAGCCAGGAATTCGCCCAGTTGATGGGAGGTCAACTCACGCTCAAGAGCACGCTTGGGAAAGGAAGTTTGTTTAAACTCGTCCTGCCCGTCGCCAGTGTTGACGAACTGGACGCGCCCTTGTCTGAGCCCGAACGGGTCGTTTCAGGACTATCGCCCGGGCAGCCCACGTATCGTTTGCTCGTCGTCGATGACAATACGGCCAATCGGAAGCTGCTCGTGCGCTTATTTGAGCCGCTTGGATTTGAGGTCAAGGAAGCTGAAGATGGCCGTCAGGCGATTGAGCTCTGGGAATCCTGGTCGCCGCATTTAATCTGGATGGACATGCGCATGCCCGTCATGGATGGCTATGAAGCCACGCGGCGCATCAAGGCCACCACCAAGGGTCAGGCTACCGTAATCATCGCCCTCACCGCTAGTGCCCTGGAAGAAGACCGCGAAGTCATACTATCGGAAGGATGTGATGATTATGTACGCAAACCCTTCCGCGAGGACGAGCTTTTTAACACCCTCACTCAGTACCTCGGCGTGACCTTCACTTATGAGGAGGTTATCCGTCACGTCCCCGAGCCGTCTGACGTTGACCTCGCAGAAATCGTCCATCAACTATCTAACTTTTCGGACGAGTGGCGTAATGCGTTACGCCAGGCGACCCTGCTGGGGTACACCAATCAAATCAGCACGCTCCTCGACACGATCCAAAGTGACAAACCGCAGGTTGCCGAGTACCTGGGGCAATTGGCCGCATCTTATGATCATCACACGATCCTTACCCTTCTCGATCAGGCGGAGGCGGTGGAATGAGTTCGTCTGAGAGCAAGTCCCTCGGCGACATCCTTGTCGTCGACGATATGCCCTCCAATTTGCGCTTGCTATCACAGACCCTGGCCGAAAAGGGTTATGGCGTACGCACCGTGACCAGTGGTCCCCGTGCACTCGAATCAGCCCGCGCCTCTCCTCCTGATCTCATCTTGCTTGATGTGCGCATGCCGGATATGGATGGCTACGAAGTCTGTGCACATCTGAAAGAGGATGCACGCACGGCGCAGATCCCCATCATCTTTATCAGCGCGCTGGACCAGGTGGAAGACAAGGTGCAGGCTTTCCAATTCGGTGGGGTTGACTACATCACCAAGCCATTTCAAGTCGAGGAGGTGCTGGCTCGAACCGAAACTCACCTGGCGCTTCGCCGGCTGCAAGAGCGCCTGGAGAAAATCAACCGACGCATGCAAAATGAGCTCACCCTAGCGGGTGCTGTTCAATCCAGCTTTTTGCCCAGTCAGATGCCGCAGCTCCCGAACTGGACCTTTGCGGCTTCTCTACGATCTGCGCATGAGACCTCCGGTGATTTCTACGACATTATCCAGCTTCCGGATGGCTGCCTTGGTATCCTGATCGCAGATGTAGTCGATAAGGGGGTCCCGGCAGCGCTGCTGATGGCGATGAGCTGGAGCCTGGTCGAAAGCTATGCCGTCCAATATCCCGACTCTCCCGGGACGGTCTTTAACGAGGTGAACCACAGGCTGCTGACACACCTTGAGGGCCGCCAATTTATCACCTGTTTTTATGGGATCTTAGACCCGCAAAGCGGGCGCCTGACTTATACCAATGCCGGGCATCCACCCCCGCTGCTCTTGAGGAAAAACAAGGCGGTTGAAAAACTTGAGCTCACCGGTCCACCCTTGGGGGTTCTTGAGGAAGGCGTCTGGGAACCGGTTAATCTCACGCTTCAACCCGGTGAGAGCCTGATCTTGTACACCGACGGCATCACCGATACCAACAATACGAACGGCACTTTGTTTGGCCTCAAGCGTTTGACCACGCTTGTTACAAAGCAGGCCGGGAAATCGGCCCAATCTATCCTCGATGCCCTCCTGGCCGAGATTGACCAATACATGCAGGATGAAATCCAGTTTGATGATACGGCGGTCATCGTCGTCCACCGTGAACAAATTCATCGCGTGCGGAAAACCCAACGCTGTTGACCTCGACTGAACTCTACAGGGTCAGCGCGAATATTCCAGAATTCCTCCGTTCCAATCCTGTTTTTTTGTCCGTCCCATGCCGCGATGCTATAATCATTTTTTACGGAGGCGTGCTTGATCGAACTTAACATCCCTGGCCGCGGGTTGATCCAGCTCAAACACCTCGTGTCGGATGTCAACGGCACGCTCGCCCAGGATGGAACGCTGCTGCCCGGGGTCTCGAACGCCCTGCTCGCGCTCGGCGACCGGCTCGAGCTGCACCTGCTCACGGCCGACACGCACGGCAAACAGGCGGCGATCGACCGCCAGCTCGGGCTGCAAGCAGTCCGCATCCCGGCCGGCGGCGAAGCCGAACGCAAGGCGGCCTATGTCGAACAACTCGGCGCTTCAAGCGTGATCGCCTACGGCCAGGGTGCCAACGACGCCGGCATGCTCAAGGCGGCCGCCATCGGGATCGCCGTGCTCTCCGTCGAGGGGCTGGCCGTGGAGACCCTGACCAGCGCCGACCTGATCGTACCCGATATCCTGAGCGGGCTCGCTCTTCTTGAGCGCCCGCTGCGATTGGTGGCAAGCTTACGTCGATGACGAATCAGTCGAGCGAATCCTACGATCCTCTCGAGCGGCACTCCGCCGCCCGCCGCCGGCGCGCCCGGCGCATGCTGACCCAGCTGCGGGCCGACGAGCGCGAGGCATACCTTGAAGGGCTGGCACAGGCCGTCTCGCCCGGGCTCACATTCTTCCTGCTTTCGCTGGTGGCCGGCATCCTGATCGGGCTCGGGTTCCGCTTCGACCAGCGCGCGCTGCTCGTGGCCGGCGCCCTGGTCGCGCCCACGCTCGGCCCGCTGATGGGATTGGCGCTCTCGGCCGTATCCGGTGCGGTGCGCTTCTTCCTGCGCATGCTCGCCGCGGCCGCCATCGCGCTGCTCCTGCTGGCAGCCGCCGCCGGCGCCAGCGGGGCGCTGGGGGCTGGCGCAGTCCCCGACCTCCCTTCTGGCACTCGGCCATACCCATTTGAACCTGGTCGACTTCGGGTTGATCATGATCGCCGCCGGCTTCATGGCCGCCACCCTGGCGCGCGAGGAACGGTTGAGCGAACTGGCCAGCACCGCCATCGCCTATGAGGTCGCCCTGCCGCTCGGCGCGGCTGCCATCGGGCTGCTGCGCGGGGAGCCGGACCTCTGGCAAGGCGCCCTGCTCACCTTCGGGCTGCACCTGGCCTGGACGCTGGTCGTGGCCGTCGCCGTCCTCGCTGCGCATGGCTTCCGCCCGCTCACCGGCGCCAGCGGCTCGCTCGCCGCAGCCGTGGCGCTGATGGGGCTGGTGGCCGTCGTCAGCGCCGCCGGCCTGGGGGCTTCCGTGCTGGCCGCCCTGCCCACGCCGACCGCCACCGCCACGCCAACCGCGACCATCACGCCCACCCCGACCGCCACATCCACCCCGACCGCCACGGCCACGGCGACGATCACGCCCACGCCCACCGCCACCGCCACGCCCACACAAACCGCCACGCCCACCCCCATGCCGGCCGTCGTCGCCCGCACGGGTGGCACCGGGGCCGTCGTGCGCGTTTCGCCCGATCCGCTTGCGGCGCATGTCGGTTTCGTGGCCGACGGAGCCCAGATGCTCGTGCTCGAAGGTCCAATCGAGCTCAACGGGGCGCTGTGGTGGCATGTGCGCTACACGACCGTATTCGAAGACACGCTCGAGGGCTGGCTGCAGGGGAACTACCTGGAAACGGCCACGCCCGCGCCTTGACCCGGCTGGCATCCACCACGCGACCCGTGCGACCCCCGCAGCGAGAAGTCTCGATCCACCGCATCAGGCTTAGGACGCGATGAACCAACCCGGCGAGATATCCGTTTCCGCCATTCAGGATTTTCACGAAGCCCGCCGCAAGGCCGCCTTCGAGCGCATCCTCTCCCGCCTGACCGGCCGCTCGCCCGATCTGCTCTCCTACGAGGATGTCCGGAAAAAGCTGCACGCCGTCGAGATTCCCCGCCAGGAGCTCAAGGATATTCCGCTCGGATCCATCGTCGGCAGCGTGGGCCGCTACCACGATTTCACGCGCAGCTTCCTGCCCAAGCTGCAGAGCTCCAGCCAGCGCTGGGCCAGGGTGAAGAGCGTCAGCGAGGGGGCGGCCGGGCACGAACCCATCGAGGTCTACCAGATCGGGGAGGCCTATTTCGTTAAGGACGGCAACCACCGCGTGTCGGTCGCCCGACAGTCAGGCGCGGAAACCATCCAGGCTTATGTCACCCCGGTCGAGACCGCCGTCCCGCTCGAAGCGGATGTCCAGCCGGATGACCTGATCCTTAAGGCCGAGTACGCCGACTTCCTCGATCACACCCATCTGCGTGACCTGCGTCCAGGGGCCGACCTGGCGCTCACCGTCCCCGGTGAATATGCCCGGCTCGAGGAGCACATTCGCGTGCACCGCTACTTCATGGGACTCGACCAGCGGCGCGAGATCCCCTATCCCGAGGCGGTCGCCCACTGGTACGACCAGGTCTACCAGCCGGTAGCCGATGTCATACGCGAGCGCGGCCTGCTGCGGGATTTCCCCGACCGGACCGAGGCCGACCTCTACCTGTGGATTTCCGAGCACCGTGCCGCGTTGGAGTTCGCAGTTCGGCCCGCTCATCGACACCCGCGAAGCGGCCCAAGACCTGGCGCAGCGCTTCAGCCCCCGCCTGCGGCGCCTGGCACAGCGCCTGGGCAACCGCCTGATGAAAGCCCTCACGCCTGAAGAACTGGCGCGCGGGCCCGACCCGGGCCGCTGGCGGCTGGAACGTGTGGGAGCCCGCCCTTCCGACCGCCTGTTTCCCGAGATACTGGTCGCCTTCAGCGGGGCTGATTCGGGTTGGCTGGCCCTGGAGCAGGCCCTGATCGTCGCCGGACGCGAAGGTTCTGCAGTTCACGGGCTGCGGGTCGTCCCGCGTGCGATGGACCTGGCGGGCGAACGTTCTGGCCAGCTCGAAGCGCGTTTTCGAGAGCGGCTGGAGGCAAACGGGGTGCAGGGCGAACTGCGCATCACCCACGGCCGCATCGCCCGCCGCCTGTGCGAGTACGCCCGATGGACGGACCTGGTGGCGCTCAAGCTCGAACATCCTCCGGGCGCCAGCCTGCTCCCCCGCCTAGGGTCCGGGTTCCGCACCCTGCTGCGCAACTGCTCACGGCCGGCGCTGGTCGTGCCTGCCCAACCCAGCCCCATGACCCATGGGGTGCTCGCCTTTGACGGCAGCCCGCGAGCGACCGAGGCGCTCTACGTGGCGGCCTACCTGGGAAATCAATGGGGCATGCGGCTCTCGGTCGTGACTGTCCAGGAAAACGGTGAGGATCGGGGAGCAGCGCTGGACGCGGCCCTGGACTACCTGAACAAGCAAGGCCTCGAAGCCAGCGGGAGCCTGTTAACCGGCCCGGCGTCCAGGTCGATCCGGGAACATGCCGGGCAGGTCGGCGCAGATTTAATCTTGCTCGGAGGGTACGGCGCCAGCCCGGTGATGGAAGCGGTCGTCGGCAGCACGGTCGAGGGCTTGCTGCGCGAGAGCAAGATGCCGCTGCTCATCTGCCGTTAAACTGCGCCAGCCAGCCCAATCTGTTCAACTCGCCAAACCAGCACGCTCCTGCTGCAGACAGAGGTCGATGACCAACGCCGCCGACCAGCCGAACGCAGGCGCAGCCGTTTTTGGGGGAGCTCCCGTCTCTGGATTGTAGAACTCGTGCATGCCTGCGCTGCGGGAGACCATTTCAATCGTCTTCCGGCGCAGCTCACCCGCCAGTTCAGCCCGACCGACCCGCGCCAGGGCCTCGATGAAGATGTAATTGATGTTGATCCACACCGGTCCGCGCCACATGGTCGCCGGCGCATACGTATCGGAGGTGCGGGCGACCGTGCTCAAGGGGTGCGGCCCCCAGAACGAGTCGGGGTCGGTGAGATGCCCGACGAGCTGGGCCTCGATCGCCGCGGACATCTGCCCGGTCCAGAGCGGGTACAGGCCAAACGGCGTACGCTCCTGGATGGGCTGCCCCTTTTGGCGGTGCCAGAAGAACCCGCTCTGCGGGTCGAACAATTCCGCCAGCATGCGCTCGACCAACACATCAGCCTGGACCTGCCAGGCGCGCGCCTCATCGCTCAACCCCAACTGGAGGGCGATGGCTGCCATGGACTGCATCTGCAGCACCAGGTAGGTGTTTAGATCGGGGGCTACGACTGGGAAGCCGTGCTCCCAGAGCGGGCTGTCATCCAGCCCGGAGCTGTAGGGATGGGCGTAATGGACCAGCCCCTCGATCTCACCGCTGCACGCATCGAACCACCAGCGGTTCCAACGCTTGAGGGCCGGATATATCTCGCGCAGGAACTCCAGGTCTGGGTCGACTTCGTGGATTTTGAGCGCGGCCCAGGCCATCACCGGCGGTTTCGTAACCCGGCCCGGGATCGGGTGGCCGATGTGGTCGACGATGCCCTCGTCGTGGACGACATCGGGAAGCATGCCATCCTCAAGCTGACCCGAGAGCACGATGCGCAGTTGATCGCGCGCAAGCTCCGGTGCGGCATGCCGCAACCCGATGGCGTGAAAACCGGCGTCCCAGTTCCAGACCCCGAGGTACCTGGCCTTGCTGGGCATCAGCGCCTCATGCTCCAACCGACCGAGTGGTGCGACCAGGTTGTTGGCCAGCGTCCACCACGCATCTGCATACGTTTGCACCATGCTTTCGCCCACCGGCGGCACGCGTGCAAACCATGCCTCCCAGCGCGCCCGGGCGGCGGCTTGGGTGACGGAGAACGGCTGGGCAAAACCGGCGGCAGCTGTCCCGCGCAGCAGGGAGATGTGAATCGCCGCATCGCCCCCGGCGGCTGCGATCAGCGTCAGGCGCGTGCCGTCTTCCACCCTGGCCGAGACCACTTCGCCTGAACTCGTTGCTCGTGGACAGCTCGACTCGCCGGTGGTTGATCGGGTCCTCCTGCGGCGCGTCGCTGGTGTGGAAGAGATCTCCAACCGTCAGTGCGAGGCCTGCTGCCTCCGCTGGCAGCCCGACCGCCAGCGTGTCGTGCTCGACGTAGGCCAGGCTGAAACAGCCGATGCGTGTCTGGCAGTGCAGCACATGGGGGTAGGTTTCGAGCTCGTAGCGCAGGGGTTCCCCGTCCCCTGCAAGCAGGGTGATATCTCTCAGGAAGGGCGGACGTGAGCGATGGGTCTCGAGGCCCGGATTCAGCCGCTCCAGCCGTTCAGCCAGGTCCAGGTAGAAGGCATCGTGTCCGGGGGTGCAGTACAGCAGCAAGCGCGAACCGCGGTCGCTGAAGGGGACCGTGACCGGGTCAATCCGGTTACGCATCCTATCCAGGAAACTTGAACGTGAGCGTTCAGCCACGAATTCCCCTCCCATGTGCCCGATAATCAGGGCCTTGTTCCGGGCATATCCCCTGAATTAACCACGCCGCCAGACCCCTCGATCCGGGGTCTGGCGGAAATGGTTTCAAACACTGCGCTCAGGGTCAGCCTTTAACCGATCCGGCCAGCAGGCCGCGCACGAAGTAGCGCTGGAAGCTGAAGAATACGATTACCGGCAGCGCCATCGAGATGAAGGCGGCGGCCGTCAGCAGCTGCCAGCCCGACCCGAGCGAGGTGACCATGTTGCTGATCTGGTAGGTGAGCACCGGGTTGGTCCCGCCCAGGAAGACGAGCGCTACGAGCAGGTCGTTCCAGACCCACAGGAACTGGAAGATGGCCAGGGCGGCGATGGCCGGCATGGCAAGCGGCATCACCAGGCGGCGGAACGCCGTCCAGTGGTTAGCCCCATCCAGGTAGGCCGCCTCAAATAGCTCGCGCGGCAGCGAACCGAGGAAGTTGCGCATCAGGTAGATGGCGTAGGGCAAGCCGAAACCGGTGTGGAACAACCACACACCCAGGAACTGCCCGTTCAAGCCCAGTTGATTGTAAATGCGCGAGATGGGGATCAGGGTCATCTGCAGCGGCACGACCTGCAGCCCGACCAGCACCGCGAAGAGCACTTGCCTGCCGCGGAAGTCGAGCCACGAGAAGGCGTAGCCTGCGAAGGCCGCGATCAGGATGGGCAGGATCGTGGCCGGGATGGTCACGATCAAACTGTTGATCGAGGCGCGGCCCATTCCGCGCGGGTTGAGCAGGTCGCTCAAGTCGCAGTTCAGGTCGAGCGACTGCTCGCCGGCGGCGCAGGCTTCACGATAGGTGCCCGTGCCGCGGTAGCCGACGAAGGCATCGATGTAGTTGTCGATCGTGAAGCGGGGCGGGGCGTCGATGCCCGAGATGCGCTTCAGGTAAACGGCGATGTCGGCTGCAGCCTGTGCTTCCGGCGGGGGCGTGTCACCCAGATGCGGGCTGCCGTTGATGTCCTTGCGCAGCATGGCCAGCAGTTGGAGCGAGCGCGGGAACTGATTCACCACCTCCGGATCGGTCAGGTCGGCGTCCGGCAGCAGCTTGCCATCCGTTCCATGGCAGGCGGCGCAGTACTGCTCATACTCGGCGGCGCCGGTTGGCTTGGAGAGCACCGTCCACCACCCGCTGCTGTTGACCGCCTGGAATGGCCTCAGCGAGGTGATGAGCAGGCCAAAGGTCGGCACGAGCCAGATGATGCACATGCCGATGACGACGACGTGAATCGGGATGCGGCCCAGGATTTTTCGAACATGATCCCTGTTCATCGCAGTGCCTCCTGTTCCAGGAAGCGTCTGATGTTGGCGTAGATAAAGGGGATGATCAGGACGATCAAGACGACGGCGATCGCCGTGCCGCGCCCCGGGTTGAAGTTGGCGTACATCTCGGTGTACATGCGGTTGGCAATCACGTCCGTCCCGTAGTTGCCGCCGGTCATGACGTAAACCAGGTCGAAGAGCTTGAGGACGTTGATCACCATCGTCGTCATGACGACGATGATCGTCGGCATGATGAGCGGAATGGTAATCTGGCGGAAGACGCGGAATTCGCTTGCACCATCGATGCGGGCTGCTTCGAGCAGCTCTTCCGGCACGTTGCGCAGCGCGGCGGCCAGGATGGTCATGCTGAAACCGGTCCAGATCCAGATCCCGACCACGATCAGCGCGAGCGTGTTCAGGGGCATGGTTTGCAGCCAGGCGACAGGTTCGCCGCCCAGCCTGGTGATGATGGCGTTCAGCAAGCCCACCTGCACCTGGGTTGTGCCGAAGGCGTAGACGAATTTCCAGATGACGCCGGCGCCAACGAAGGAGATGGCCATCGGCATGAAAATCACCGCCTTGGCCAGCGACTGGTACCTGAGACGATCCGCCAGCACCGCCATGAGCATGCCGAAGACCAGCGTCCCGGAGACCATCAAGACGACCCACTTGATGTTGTTGCCGTAGGAAGAGGTCCAGAAGCTTTCCCAGGTGGTCGCGGCGGAGGTCGTGTCCAGTTCGGCGGTCAGCGCGTAGTGGTAGTTTTCGAACGCTCCCCAGCAGGCTTGGCCTTCCTTGCAGGTCGCCGCAGCCGAAGCCGTCCCATCCTTGTTTTTCAGGCTCAAGCTGATCGTGTTGATCATGGGATAGACGATGAAAAAAGACATCAGCAGGATGGCTGGTGCCAGGTAAAACCAGGGCACGACCTTGCCCTGCTTCATGATTTGCGGAACTCGCTGAGGCATAGCTACCCTCCTTCCGAGCTGCAGGCGCTTCCATCGAGCCCTCGATGACCGCTGCGTTTTGCCCGCCGCCCTCAACCCGCAAGGGCTAGGATCGCATAAAAGTCCATCTTATTCAAATACGCAAATCATCCAACTTGAAGAAACCTTTTACAAGAAGACTGGAGGGCGCCCGTGGGCGCCCTCCAATGGACGAGCGGTGTTACTTCAACGCGTCTGCCTGGACACCGGCGATCGTCGCCAGCACAGTGTCAAGATCGGCACCGTTGACGTAGTCGGTGATGCCCGTGAACTCGGCGCTGCCGAAGCCGCCCGGGATGGAGTCACCGATGTCGGGGGTGAAACCGCTGGCGTTGGCCAGGATCGCACCCTTGTTGAGCAGTGCAGGATCGGTGTACGAATCCGCACCAGCGGCGTTCGGGGTCAGGTCAAAACCGACCGAAGCCCACATTTCGCCGCCCATGTCGCTGCTCAGGTACGCCACCAGGGCCTGCACCGCCGGGGAGTCGCTGAAGGCCATCATCCAGTCAGAACCACCCTGAAGCCCCTGCGCACCCGGGACACCGAAGAAATCATAGTCGGTGCCGTACGCCAGGTCGGGATACTGCTCGGCAACTGCGCCGCCGGCAAACCCGGACTGCTTCACCATCATTGCCTCCGGCGGATCGGAGAAGACCTTGTAGATGGCATCCAGGAAACCGGTCGAAAGCGTGCCTTGTGCGCCGCCGACGGTGTAATCGGCATCCCTGGCCCATGCCCCGTAGATTTCGTAGGCTTCCTTCACGCCCGCGTCATTGTAGGGGATGGAGCCGTCGATGATGCCCATCACGTAGTCCGGTCCCTGCGTCACGAGCAGGATGTCCTGGATGAAGTCCGTGCCAGTCCAACCGGTGGCATCGCCGGACTCGAAGCCCGTCGACCATGGGGTATTGCCATCGGCGACCATCTGGTCCGCGAGCGCCGTGAGTTCATCCCATGTGGTCGGCACGTTGTAGCCGAAGGCATCGAAGTTGACCGGGCTGTACCAGACGAGCGTCTTCGGGTCAGCCTTCACGGGCAGGCCAAGCCACTTGCCGTTGACCGTGCCGATGTCGCGCCAGAAGCTGGGGTAGTTATCAGCATGCACCCCGAGCTGATCCATCGGGAACAGGATGTCCTCGTACTGCGCGAGCGAGGTCACGTTAAAGAAGGCGATGTCGTAGGGGTACCGGCCTGCACACGCGTATCGAGCAGGGCCTGGTCACGGGTCGCCTCGGGCTGGAGCACGATCCCGCAGGCGTCGATCAAGGGGGCGAGGATCTTGTTCAGGTTTTCTTCCTCGGTGCCTGACCACTGGTAGAACATCGTGATCACGTCACCCGGGGCTGCACCCATGCAGTCAATCCCCTCGTCCATCATGGGCTCTTCGGTCTCGGCCATAGGCTCTTCGGTCGCTGCCATGGGCTCTTCCGTTTTTACGGCCGGCGCTTCTGTCGCCACCGGCGCAGCAGGCCCACACGCGCTGAGTACGAAGGCCAGCGTCAAAAGCAAGCCCAGCATTCTGTAAACGTTCTTCATCTCTTCCTTCTCCTAACTAATGGTGTCACTGTTTTTTCCGATTCTTTGGCTTTGTTCGGTTCTTAAACTTTCAGTCATCCCTCCTTTTGTGTCTTGCCTGGTCCGGGACTCTGCCTAAGGACATGCCCCGGTTTGGATTGACTCGAACTGATGCCGATCAAACTATGCATCAGTTGGCGGGTATGCTGTTCCTTGGTCCAGTCGTGCTCCGCACGACCAGCTCCGGCTCGAGCGCCTCATGCACTGCTGCCTGCGCGGGGTGCGCGAGCTGTTCAAGCAAGATTTCCACCCCGCGCTGGCCGGACTCGAAAGCTTGCGCCCGAACCGTCGTCAGGTTCATGTACTCGGCATAAGCCTCGTCGTTGTAACCGACGATCGATAACTGATCCGGCACGAGCAAGCCGGCCTCGCGTGCAGCCTCGAGGACGCCGATCGCCTGGGTATCGCTGACGGCGAAGATCGCTGTCGGTGGCGTGGCGTGCTTCAGCAGCTCGGCGGTCTCGCGCCGGGCGGCATGCCGGCCGTACTCCGTTTCGCACACGTGCTCCTGTGCGATGGTCAATCCGGCTTGCTCCATCGCCTGCCGGTATCCCTCGTAGCGTTGCCGGCTGGTCACCGAGATCTGGTGATCTTTATGACCGGTGCCCAGGAAGCCGATTTGCTCGTGTCCTAACTGGATGAGGTGGTCCACAGCCAACCGGCTGCCATGTACATCGCCCGTGCCAATGCTCGAGGCGCCATTCGTCCCTTTCACGGGCACATCGATCAGGACGACCGGGGTTCCGGCCTCATGGAAGCGCGCCAGATCTTCCTCTGCCAGCAAGAGCGAGATGACGAGCACCCCATCCACCCGCTTATGCCTTGCCAGGTCGCGCAAGGCAAATTGCATGCGCTCCGGCGTCTCCACGTTGTAGACGACCATGTCGTACTCCGATCCGGAGACGGCCGCCTCCACGCCGCGCAGACGTTCGACGATCGCCGGGCGCGTAAAGAAGGGCGCCACGACGGCGATCGTGAGAGTTTTGCCTAGCGAGAGCCGGCGTGCGATCCCGCTGGGGTGGAAATCGAGCTCCTCGATAGCTTGCAACACCAGTTGGCGCGTGTCCTCGCTGACTTGCGGGCTGCCGTTCAAGACACGCGAAACCGTGCCCAGGCCTACCCCGGCACGTTTGGCGACATCACGGATAGTGGACGGCATCACGCATAAATTTGATAACTCATATCTTGATTGTGGAACCGGTTCCATATGATAACGCGGCGGTGGCTGGGTTGTCAAGATGCCGCATCGGGACGCATTCGGGGCCACATGGGGATGGAGCGAGTCAGCTGAGGAAGCCCTGGCGTGGGCGCGGGCTGGCAAGCAAAGCGACAGGTTTTCTTCGGCCAGGGTCGGACCGAAACCTGTCGCTTGTGGATACTGCGAACGGCCGGGCTTAGACGAGCTCGATCCTTCCGTCCTCCTCGCCGCGCAGCAGGGTCACCATCAGCGACAGGTAGTCGCGCAGGTGGCGCGTGATGAGGAAATTGTCCCGCACGAACTCGCGCGCCTTGACCCCCATGCCTTCCAGCAAGTCGCGGTTGTTGAGCAGGTAGCGGATCCACAGCGCCGCACCCTCGGGCGTGTCGACCAGGTAGCCGGTGTGGTGGTCGATGACCTGGATGCGGATGCCGCCCACGTTGCCGCCGATGACCGGCACGCCCTTCCACAGTCCTTCAGTGACGGTCAGCCCAAAGCCTTCCTTCAGCGATTTCTGCAGGATGATGTCGGCCGCCCGCTGCAGGGCATTAATCGTGTGATGGGCGTCTGGCGGTAGAAGCAGCACGTGAATGTCTGGATCTCCGCCAGCGGCCATCTGCACCTCGCGCAGCACGGCCTCCCCCTCCGGGTCATCGCTTGCCCCGCCTCCAGCAAGCACCAGCTGCAGGTGGGGCGTGAACTCGCGCGCCAGGTGGTAGGCGCGAATCACGCCCAAGGGATCCTTGAAGCGGTCGTAGCGCGAGACCTGCAGGATTAGCGGGCGGTCGGGGTCGAGGTTGAATTCGTCTCTCACCGCCCGCACTTCGCTCTCCTCCAGCTGGCGGTTCTTTTCGCTCAGGGGATCGATGCTGGGCGGGATCAGGTACTGCGTATGCGGCAGCGAGCGGGCGAAGGCCGCCAGCGAGAAGATGCTGGCATCGTAATCCTGGACCAGCCCGCCGATGTACTTCCAGACCGGGCGGTACGGGCGGCTGAGGTCGATGTGGCAGCGCCAGACCCATTTTCCGCGCCGGTTCGGGCAGAGTTCGAGCAGGCGGGCTGGCTGCGGGTCATGGATGAAGACGAAGTCGGCTGCCTCTAATTGCGCTCGCAGCCGCTCGGCGTTCTCGGCGTTGGTCTTCTCATAGACCTGGATCAACTTGTCGGGGATGTCGACCGGCGTCCCCTGCAGCGCGTTATGAAATCCCTTGGTGCACTCGTAGAAAGCGGGGTCGCCGGTGATGACTTCCCAGCTCACATCCAGCCCAAGCTCCTGCATGAGCGGGACCATCTTGTCCAGGATCTCGGCCACGCCGCCGCCGACGCGGGTTGAGTTCACATGAACGACGGTCTTCCCCTCCAGCACCTTCGATAGCTGGCGCAGATGTTCAACCGTGGCCGGTCCCGTGACCTCGCTGTAGGCATCCAGCAAGCCGGTCATGATCCACCTCCCACGCCCATGCGCTGGAAGCTGGCGCTCAAGAGCCGGCTCAGATCACTCAGGCTGGTGAAATAGGGATCGATCGTGGCGATCTCCGCCTGGAGTTCTGCGTAGGTTTCACCGAAGCCGGCCAGCCATGCCCGCACATCGTCCACACCCTCCGGGCTCCGGCGCCGGGCGTCGATGAAGTGGTAGTACAGGCTGCTGCGCGACAGCTTGGGCAGGATGGCGGTTAAATCCTCGGGGCGTTTCACCCGCATGCCGGTGTCGAAGACGACCAGGATCGAGCGGATGAAGCGGAAGCCGTCCTCCTGCTTCGCCCAGGGGACATACTCCGACTCCTCCAGGCGTTCCTCGATCACATCGATCAGCTCCATCCGCAGCTCGTTTATGCTGCTGAAGGAGGGTGGATCGATTACGCCCAGCCGCTCAGCAAGCGGCCGGTCGTGCAAGCCTTCCTGCGCCCAATGAGCGAAGTCGTTGTTGTAAACGGGTTCTTCAAAACGCGGGCGCAGGCGCATGCCCCAGAAATGGTAGTAGATGCTGCTCTCGGGAACCTCCCGCAGCCGGTCGCGCAGCTCACGCAGGTTCTGAGCGCTTGTCCCCGTCGCGATCGAGAGCATGGCGCAGTCGTGCACCGCAAAGGGTTTGATTTCCATCTTTGTCTTCACCATCCAGGGATTATCTCCTTTTTCGGGGTTGCTTTCCGAAGACCATCATACAACGCATTTTTGGAGCAGGCACGCATGTGTTGGACAACCCGTTTGCCCCATCTTGACCTGTGGCCTCCCGCTCGCTACAATGCTTGTTGATAATATTTTTCAATAAGGGCTCGACAACATGGATGAGATTCTCGCCCAACTGAGGACGCATGGGCACCGCGTCACCGCCCCGCGGCTGGCGGTGATCAAGACCCTTGAAGTCACCGATTCGTGGCTCAGCCCCGAATTGATCCTGGCTCGCGCGCGCGAGGAATACCCCGGCCTTGGCCTGGTGACAGTCTACCGCACCCTGGCCCTGCTCGCCGAACTCGGCTACGTCCGCCGCATCCACCTGGACGACGGGTGCAATGGGTACGCCCGCACCGGCCGCGGCCACAGCCATCACCTGGTCTGCCGCAATTGCCAGCAGGTGGTTGAGTTCCCAGGTAATGAGGACCTGACGCACCTCATCCAGGGCGTGCAGGACCGGACCGGCTTCCAGGTCGAGGACCACCTGCTCGAGCTGCTAGGCGTGTGCCCGGAGTGCCAGGACCAGCCATGAACCTACGACATTCGAAGACGAGGCGCTTGCTCCTTCCGGCCTTGCTGGGGCTATCGCTGCTCGCCAACGGTGGCTGCAGCGCCCCTGGCCAGGCGGTTGACATCACGCCGATCGATGCGCTTTCCCCGGCCGTGGGTACGGACGGGGGTACGCTCCATCTGGTCGCTACGACGACCCTCGCCGGGGACGTGCTCGCTCGCGTCGGCGGCGACGCCATCCAGCTGCAGGTGCTGCTCGAACCCGGCCGCGACCCGCACAGCTTCCAGGCCCGGCCCTCCGACCTGCTCGCTGCCAGCCAGGCCGACGCCATCTTCGTCAGCGGCTTTGGGCTCGAGGGGAGCATGCTCGAGAGCCTGGCGGCCGCCGCGCCCGGGGTGCCGCTGGTCGAGCTCTCGGAAGGGATCGAACCGCTCTCCGCCCCGGACGAGGGCGGGCAGGGATCGGGCAACCCGCACGTCTGGCTTGATCCGGCCAACGTCCTCATTTGGGCAGAAAATGCAGCCCGCGCGCTAGGTAAGATGGATCCCGATCGAGAGGCCATCTTTGCTGCAAACGCCCGGGCCTACGCAGACGAACTGGCCGAGCTGGACGCCTGGATCGCGGCAGAGATCAACGCAGATCCCACAGGACAGGCGGCTGCTCGTTTCGGACCATCGCGAGCTCGATTACTTCGCCCAGCGCTATGGGCTGCAGATCGCCGGCACACTTGTGACCAGCTTCAGCACCGATGCAGAACCCTCGGCGCGTGAGCTGGCGGCGCTCGAAGCTCAACTGCGGGAGCTACCGGTTTCCGCCATATTCGTCAGCACGACCGTCAACCCCAAGCTGGCGGAGCGGGTTGCAGCCGACACCGGGGTGACCGTGGTCCAGCTCTATGTCGGTTCGCTGAGCGAACCAACCGGCCCTGCGCCAGATTACATCAGTTTGATGAAGTACAATGTGCGCGCCGTCGCCGCCGCATTGCGCTAGCAGCCAGACGGGAGCCCTATCCAGCCCATGACCAGCTTGATGACCCACGCCCTGCCGCATGACACGAGTGCCCCCCCGATCCACATTGTCGGGGTGAACGTCAGCTACAACGGGACGACGGCGCTCTCCGACGTCGATGTCGAGATCCCGTCCCGCGCCCGTGTGGCCGTGGTGGGCCCAAACGGCGCCGGCAAGACCACTTTGCTGCAGGTCATCGCCGGCACGATCGAACCCTCCTCCGGCGAGGTGAACGTGTTCGGTCATGGGCCGCGCGGTCATGTGTGCATCGCCTATGTCCCCCAACGCAGCCAGGTCGACTGGAGCTTCCCGGTCACCGTTCAGGACGTTGTGATGATGGGCCGAATCCGCAAGCTCGGTTTCCTGCAGTGGCCGCGCCGGCGTGATTGGGAGATCGTCTCCGCCGCCCTGAACCAGGTGGATATGCTCTCCCACCTCGATTCCCCGATCGGTGAGCTCTCCGGCGGGCAGCAGCAGCGGGTCTTCCTGGCCCAGGCGCTGGCCCAGGAGGCTGAAATCCTGCTCCTCGATGAACCGCTGACCGGTCTCGACCTCCCCAGCCAGGAGACCATTCTCAACCTGCTCGATGAGCTGCACGGCTTGGGGATCACGCTCCTGGTCTCAACCCATGACCTCAACCTGGCGGCCGAGCGATTCGACCAGATCCTGCTTCTCAACCGGCGTTTGATCGCCTTCGGGAGCCCGGCGCAGGCTTTGAACCAGGCTTCCTTGCTCGAGGCCTACAGCGGGCATCTGCACCTCGTGCAGGGGGAGACAGGGGCGATCATCGTCACCGACACGTGCTGCGATGGCGAGCAGGAATTGCACCTGCATGAGTGAACTGGCGCACCTGCTCCTGGACCCTTTTAGCCATGCCTTCATGTTGCGCGGGTTGTGGGCCGCACTGCTGGTCGGGGTCGTCTGCCCGGTCCTTGGCGCGTATGTCGTGCTGCGCGGGATGGCCTTTTTCGGCGACGCACTGGCCCACATCATCCTCCCGGGAGTCGTGATCGCTTTCCTGCTCGGCTGGCCGGTGGCGGTGGGTGCGCTCATTGTCGGCATTGGCGCCGCGCTGGGGATCGGCGCCATCAGCCGGCGGACCGAGATCCGCGAGGACGCCGCCATCGGGGTGGTATTTGCGGGAGCGTTCGCCCTGGGTGTTGCCCTGCTCTCCGCGCAGCGCAGCTACGCCGTCGATCTGACCCACATCCTCTTCGGCGATTTGCTCGGCGTCTCGACCGCCGACCTGCTGCTCCTGAGCGGCCTCGGACTGGCCGTCCTCCTGGCAGTGTTCGCCTTCTACAAAGAATTCCTCGTGCTCTCCTTTGACCCGGTGCTGGCGACCACGCTGCGTCTGCCAGTCCGCTTCCTGAACAACCTGCTGCTCGTGCTGCTGGCAGTCGTGATTGTCATTTCTCTCCAGGCCGTCGGGGTTGCGCTCGTGCTGGCGATGCTCGTCACGCCGGCCTCCACCGCTCAACTGCTCACCCGCAGGCTGCCGGGCATGATGCTGACTGGTGTGATCATCGGATCGCTCTCTGCCGTGCTCGGCCTCTACCTCTCGTACTACGGCAATATCGCATCCGGCCCGGCGATCGTGCTGGTCGAGACTCTGGCGTTCTTCGTCGTCTTCGCGCTGCGTCCCGGCAGGGGCGTCATCCGCCGCGTCAGGCCAGCTGGCTGATCCCATCCCCCTGGCCGGGCGGCGCTCAGCAGACATAGCCTCCCGCCCACTCATAGCTGGGCATGATCTCTCGCATCGCCAGATGTGCCGATCCAGCCAGCACTACCCTCCCAGTTGACACTCACCAAAAGGCTGCCGAAATGAGCTGCTGCCTCCTCGTAGGACATTGGATAATCGTTCATCCATCCCCAAGCAAAGCGCGTCGGCTGCTCAGGATGAACGAACCCTACAGGCTCGCAGGCAGATCCAGTCCACGCCAGTTGAGCCCTGGGCCGTAGCAGGACAAAACCATCGTATAGCGGCGTCGGATTTTCCACAGGTCCGCTCGAGATCGTCATGTCAACCGGGTCGCTGGTTCCGGAGTCAGACCAGGGGTAGGTGTATCCCCACTCGAAGGAATAGCTGTACTGGTCTTCTTCCCAAACTCCCGCCGGTAGGTCGTAGGTCCACATCGGCAACCCAGAATTCGGCGCGGAACGCGTTGGCAACCCAGTGTCCTTCTGGTGTGAAATACCCAACCCCGATCTCCTGCCAGGGCTGGATATCCCATTCAGTAGTGGGATCCCAGCTGCATCGATATTCTTCGACACCGTCCGGTACTATGTAAATCCCATCCTGCTTGTTGACTGGGTTTTCTTGTCCTGATCCCCAGTCCAGGCACTCGTACTGTACTGCCTCCTGAGATCCCATCGGAAAAGATTGTCCCGGTAATGCTGTCCGTCACGACATCGACCATGCCCTGGATATCCCCTAGCTGAACCTGTGCCGTTACGCCGTTATCGACCACAGCCAATACCCAGTCGCCAGGTTGTAGGTCGGGCGGAAACGTATCCCAATCCAATTCAGTCGTCTGGAATCCGGATTCGCCGCCCCAATCTTCCCTTGGTCCGGTTACGACGGTCCCCATTGCTTTGTCCGTCGCACCATTGCTCTCCTTAACTGTGATCGTAACTTCGTGCCCGGCCGGATAGAAGCTCTCCACCCAATCGTGGCCGTAGTTGACACGCAAGCCCATCATGATCCAATCGATGGCTGTTGAATCGTTGTCTTCATCAAAGACTTCAGCGATGCCGCCAGTGCCGGGCACCAAGTCATATGGCTCACCTTGTTCTTTAAAATCGATTTGCCAATGACCAAACTCGTCTGCTTCCACGGGATCAAACGCGGCATCCCAAGGGTGCACAAATACCCGTGCTCCCTGATCGGCAGTTCCTTCTGCGTAATCCTGTTCGCCGTAGACTGTGTCTACAGTTAAAGGTAAAACGATATGCTCTTTCGTTACGCCTTTGCTGCTCAACTTAACCACATCGCCCGCTTTGAATTCGTAGATCCCCGCAAGGTCGAAACGCGCCCACCAGATGTCAGAGGAGAAGGGAGTAGGCACAACCTCGGTCATCTGTATGAAATCGGTACCTGGTCCATTGGTTGGGTCATCTATGGTTAGTTTTACCTTAGCACCATGGGGCCAATCCCAACCGATCACAAAGTCATCAACAAGGTAAACTGCAAACCTGGCTTGTGGTGATAGCCTCGGATCTCCTGCTGGATACCAAGTAAGGCTACCATCAGTAAGAATATTCTCCTCCGGATCGAACTGCCATGTAATTTGGAAATCAATCTTATGTCCGGTGGGGAAGCACACTAAATGAAGCTCCGCGTGCATGATGTACTCATTGCCCGCATCAAGTACTCCTGTGCCGCGTGCAACACCTGATGCCCCTTCGCAGAAACTGAAGTAGCTTTCGGTCCAGGTAATCTGGAACGGCCCGCTGGGCGGCCCTCCGATGGTCAAGCGGATATCACTGCCATCAACATCTATGGCCTTCCAATGCCCGACGAAAGGCGAACGCTCTGCCGCAATTGCCGTCAACGGAACAGCGATCAATGCTGCCGTCACGAGCAGCGCCGTTATCTTCAATTGTCTGGTCTTCATCGAAAAATCCTCCCCATCAAGCCAATGTCGATGGGTTCATCGATATTCCGGATCAAAAAATGGGAACGCGAGGCGCTGCCTCACCCTGCGGGACAAACCCCCCTGACCTCCTCCACCCTACGGTTCGAACTTGACCGTGGGCACAAAACTCCACCCCCGATGATGCCGCTATCCAGGAACACAAAACGCGAAACCCGTCGGGGGTTTCGCGCAATGGTTTCCGAGGCCGACACCCTATTTCAGGGATACAAACTCACTATGCTGAGGCCTCGTATGGATGCATCCTGAGATTCGATTTCAGTTTTCGGTTGTAAAGTTAGAGTAGCTTACAATACATAGGTTTCCGTTTCATTGTCAAGTAATATTCTTCACAATTCATAACAACCGTTTGATCAATATACCGAAGACTTTATCTATCCAGAGAGCAAATGCGCACATGCCTATACATCCCGCCTCCTCTCTCAAGGATGAACAATCCCTGACTTTTTCATGAAGGTTTCTTTCCCCCCGGGCATGCCATCCGAACCTTTCCACCAACGCTCGCGGTAACCAGGGGTTCGAGCAGGGTCATAGGGCATCAAGATTGACATGCCCGCCAGGCTTGCTCGGCATGTTCCCCCTCAATCGTGGCGAGTAGTTGCGATCACGCGCCGACGTGCTATCATAAAGTCCATGTCCTTCACAGCGATACCCCAGGACACGAACCGCCTGCGCACCGCGCTCGTGCTGCGCGGCCTGGGCTTGGCCGCCTTGATGCTGCGTTCGGCGGCGGCGGACTTGCTCACCCCGCCTCTCCTGGCGACCCTGATTGCATGGATGGCATTCGGCATTTTCTCGTCCTGGATCCAAAGGGCGAGGCAGGACTCCAGGATCTTGGCCGTGGGCTTGATGGTTTGCGAGGGCGTGTTTGCCATCCTCACGCTAGCCCAGAGCGGTTGGCTGGAAGGTTCGCTGTGGTGGTCGCTCCTGATCTCACCCCTGGCAGGAAGCCTGCTGCTGCCCTTGCCCTGGATCGTGGGGGTTGCCGGCCTGACGCTGCTGGTTGCTGCGGCGGGTTCCCTGGGGCAGGCGCCTCCCGGGGTGGACGCCGTCGCGATCGCCGGCCTATCGCTGGGGATCCTGGCCGGCACCGCCGCCCTGAGCGGTTTGCTGCGCGGCTTCTACCCGGAACTAGAACGCCTGGGCCTGAACGGCAGCTCCACGCTGCGCGCGGTGCGGGCGCAGGAGCGTGCCCGCACCAACTGGCTCTTCCAGGCGGCAGCCGAGATCAACGCTTCGCTCAACATGGATGAGGTCATCGAACACGCCCTGGACCTGTGCGGACAAGCGCTGGCCGGCGAGGATGGGCGCGAGATCCACCTGTGCAGCGCCCTGATTTTGCTCACCGACCAGGGGTTCCAGCCCGTTGCCACACGCCGGCTGCGGCTGGGCGAGCTGAACCTCGGTTTTTCGGTCGAGAACGGCGCACTGAGCCGGGCCCTCGTGCGGGGCGACGCGCAGATGATTTTCCATCCCGAGCTCGACCCCGAGCTCACCCAGGTTGCCGGCTTGAAGGACTGCCAGGAAGTCCTCATCGCCCCGCTGGCTTATGGCCTCGAAACCTACGGCGTGCTGCTCTTCGGACACCCGGAAAGCGGGTTTTTCTCGCACGAGAAACGCGAGCTGCTGGTATCGATCGCCAAACAAATCACGATTGCCCTGCAGAACGCCCGCCTGTACCAGGAGCTTGAGGTTGAGAAGGAGCGCATCACTGAACTGCAGGAAGATGCGCGCAAGAAGCTCGCCCGCAACCTGCACGATGGGCCCACGCAGACGATGGCCGCCATCACGATGCGCATCAACTTTGCGCGGCGCTTGATGGAGCGCGATCCGCAGGAAGCATCCGACGAGCTGGGCAGGGTGGAGGACATGGCCCGCCATACGACGCGCGAGATCCGGCACATGCTCTTCACGCTGCGCCCGCTGATCCTCGAGACCCAGGGGTTGGTCATCGCCCTCTACCAACTGTCGGAAAAAGTGCGCGAAACGCATAACCAGCAGGTGACCATCGATGCCGACCCAGCGCTGGTGGAGGGGATGGATCTCGGCCGGCAGGGCGTGCTGTTCTACATCGCCGAAGAAGCGATCAACAACGCACGCAAACATGCCATGGCCGAGAACATCAGGGTCCGCCTCCGCCGGGACCGTGAAAACGTGCTGCTCGAGGTCGAAGACGACGGCGTTGGCTTCAACGTGGGTGCGGTCGATGCACACTACGAACAGCGCGGCAGCCTGGGCATCGTCAGCATGCGTGAGCGGGCGGACCTGGTGGCCGGATCGCTGCAAATTGAATCGGCCGAAGGCCGCGGCACCCGCGTGACGCTGTACGTTCCCTTCGGACCGCGCGCCACCGAGAGCGACCAGATCGAAGCGGCCATCGGCCGCGACATCGACGCCTGAGGCCCGGCTGCCTGCCCATGCTCTTTGAAGCGTTCGCCTGGACCCTGGTTGTCATCCTCGGACCCTCGCTGGCCGCTGCCCTCAAACCACGGTTCGACAAGCTCGAGCATACCTGGACCGAGTTCGCCGGCTGGATCCACGCGGTCGGGCTCCCCTACCTGGCGCTCGTCCTGGGCTCGATCTCGGCCCGCGCCGCCGGCATCACCCGCTTCGATCCAAGCACTTGGTCCCCCGGCATACTGGCGGCCGGCCTGGGCTTCCTCGCCGCCGTGCTTGCCAGGCGCACCCTCCCCAACCCGCCCGCGGTCTACAGTTCACCGCTGGATGTCCTCCGTTTCGAACCGCGCTGGGCGCTCTACCGGGCCGCGGCCGCGCTCTGGCTCGGCGATTTTTCGCTCTCGGTTGGGGCGGGCTTGCTGCTTGGCGCCCTCGAATGGGGCCTCAACCTGCGGCCGTGGGAAAAAAACGCCATCGGCCTGGCGGACTGGTCGCGATTGCTCCGCTTGGCCTTTTCGAGCCTGCTCTTCTGGGCGACGCGCAACCTGTGGATCACGCTCGGCCTCCAGCTCGGTTTGGTCATGCTGCTCCGAAAACCCGGACCTGCTTCAGGGAAGCCGAGGGATGAAGGGCTGGGAGCAGGTAAGAGCGGCCAGGCCTGAGCGCATCAATGAGTTGTGGGTGAGTTGCTGACGTGCGCGACCTGATGCGTGCCGCATGGGCCGCTGTTGGCCTGCTGAGCTTCTTCTGGCTCGGATGGGAGGATGCTTCACCCGTCACGGTCCTCCTCCTGGCCAGCCTGATCTCCGCCGCCTGGGCGTTCACGTGGATTCGCCGGGGCACGCTGGCTGCCCGGACCGGCCTGCTGCGCTGGATCCTGGCGGGGGGTTCGCTTGGCGCGGCCGTGGGCCCGCTGGCAGGCATCTTGATGGTGCTGAAGACCGGACTGCACGGCCATGCCCCTCCCGACTTCACCCTCGAGGACGTGCTGCGTGCCCTGCAGTTAATCCCCGCCTGGGCGGCTGCCGGTGCGCTTCTGGGGATGGCCGGGTGGTTAGGGGCAAGGACGGCTGATGTCCACCGTACGCGTTGATTCTGGCCGGTGGGTCACGTACAATGAACTGATAGCAGAAGGGGTTCGAACGTGGAGATCGACTTCAACCAGGAAATCTACCTGTGCCCGCACTGCTTGTTCTCGGGCTTGGAGCCTGGCGCCTGCCCGGAATGCGGCCATACCCGCGTAAGTTGCCGGCCCGGTGATCCAGACGATCCCTGCCGCCGACCGCTTATGGACCGGCGCGGCCGGGTGCTGAGCCGGGCGCCGCTCTGGTGGCTGCAATACACCGTGCACGAACTGGCCCAACACCTGGCTCGAAAATAACATCCACGAGAATAATGAAGAGGCATTGATGCAAAAAGAAGATATCGTCATCATCGGATCTGGTCCGGCAGGCCTCACGGCTGCCCTGTATACAGCCAGGGCAAACATGAACCCACTGGTCATCTCCGGCAACCAGCTCGGAGGCCAGATTTCCATTACCAGCGAGGTCGAGAACTACCCTGGTTTTCCAGAAGGGACCACCGGGCCCGAATTGGTAGATTTGATGCAGAAACAGGCCGAGCGCTTCGGTGCAAGGGTACAGATCGACGAAGTGACCGAGGTCGATTTCAAGTCTGGCTCACCTTTTCGCCTGACCACCTACAACGGCGAAATCGAAGCCCGGACGGTCATCGTCACGGTCGGCGCCTCGCCCAAGCGTCTCGACATCCCGGGCGAAGAGGAATTCATCGGTCGCGGCGTGTCCTTTTGCGCCACCTGCGACGGTTTTTTCTTCCGCGAGAAGGATGTGCTCGTCGTCGGCGGCGGTGACAGCGCGCTTGAAGAGGGGCTGTTTCTCACCCGCTTCGCCAACCGCGTGCGCGTGATCCACAGGCGCGACGAGCTGCGCGCCGGCGAGACCTTGAAGGCGCGCGCCATGAACAACGAGAAGATCGAGTTCGTGTGGAACACGGTCCTGGACGAGATCCACGGCAACGGCAAGGTTCAATCGGTGCTGACCCGGGACACGAAGACCGACACGCAATCGAAGCTGGAGACGGACGGCGTCTTCATCTTCATCGGCCACTACCCGAACTCGGCCTTGTTCGTCGATCAACTGGAGATGGACGAGCGCAACTACCTCATCACCGACAGCCACATGATGACCAGCGTGCCCGGGGTATTCGCGGCTGGTGAGATCCAGGACCCGGTGTACCGGCAGATAACGACCTCAGTTGGCCAGGGCGCGGCGGCGGGGATGATGGCTGAGCGCTGGCTGGAAGAACAGAGCTAACAGGCCCATTCCTATGAACAGCATCCACGCAGATGTGCACGGCGGAGACGACAAGCCGCCGCTGGTTCTGATTCATGGCTCGGGTGGCACGCGTCTGCATTGGCCACCCGAGGTGCGCCGCATGCCCACTGCAAAGGTGTATGCGCTCGACCTGCCCGGGCACGGAAAGTCGCCCAGCCCTGCAGCGGAGTCCATCGAGGGCTACGTCGAGGCTGTGCTGGGCTGGATCGAGGTCAACCTCGACCGGCCCGCCGTTCTTGCCGGGCACTCGCTGGGCGGGGCGATCACCCTGGCGCTCGCCGGACTTGCCCCCGGGAAGCTTGCGGGTATTGCCCTCGTCGGCAGCGGGGCGCGCCTCAGGGTCCACCCTTCGATCCTGTCCGGCAGTGATAACCCGGCAACGTTCCCGGACGCGGTGGACCAAATCATGGAGTGGGCTTTTGGACCACAAGCCGCGCCGCGGCTGGTGCAGCTCGCCCGCCGCCGGATGCTGGAAGTGCCGCCGGCCGTGCTCCACGCCGATTTTCGTGCTTGCGACGAGTTCGACATGATGGATCAGTTGGAGCGGATCAAGCCCCCGGCGCTCATCCTGTGCGGCAGCGAGGACAGGTTGACGCCGCTCAAGTACAGCGAGTTCTTGGCCGCCCGCCTGCCCGCAGCCAGGCTTGAAACCATCCCCGGCGCCGGGCATATGGTCATGCTCGAACAACCAGCGGCCGTCGCCGCTGCGTTGGCGTCGTTCCTGGAGCAGGTTGCGCCCTAACCCGGATCTACACCCAGCCGCACCCGCAGGGTGGGAAGGAGGGCACGAACGGCCTGTGCCCTGTGGCTGTGACGGTTTTTCTCCTGCAGTGTGAGTTCGGCCATGGTCTTGCCCAGGCCCTCGACCAGGAAGATCGAGTCATAGCCGAACCCCGCCGCTCCCCGCGCCTCGGGCAGGATTTCGCCTGCGCACTCGCCCCAGCCCAAGTCGAACGACCCATCCGGTCCGCCCAGCACGACGGCACAGCAGAAGCGCGCCGCCCATGGCCGCGGCTTGCCGGCCAGCGCTTGAACGAGCCGGCTACGCCGGTCGGCGTCGTTTGCGCCCGGCCCGGCATAGCGTGCCGAGTGCAGTCCTGGCGCCCCGCCCAACGCCCGCACCTCCAGCCCGGTGTCATCCCCCAGGACCCACATCCCGGTCCGCCTGGCGAGCGCCTCCACCTTCAAGCGTGCGTTTTCTGCGTAGCTGCTCCCCGTCTCCTCGACCTGCTCGCCCAGGTCCATATCGTCGATGCCGAGCAGCTCGATGGGCAAAGGAGCCAGGAGCGCGCGGATTTCAACGATTTTTCCACGATTCCGGCTCGCAAGCAGCAGTCGTCTCATCGTCTCCCTCGAATGGCTATTCGCACAGTACCCCTGCGCCAGTCATGGGTATTCTACGCCAGTACCACCCAAGATGTTGGGGACATTTCCTTTGGTATGTCAGTTATGTCAAGAACAAGCCTCATGTCTTGATTTCACCATTCTCCTATGCTATAATTCGGTCGCTTTTAAAGCTCAATATAGCCAGGCGGTGCAAACCTGAATCATCGTCACCCGTTGCGGCTAAACGTCGGTTTCTTGCTCAACAAGAACGTCGGGTACAGCCGCAACTTTGACTTTGAAGAAGCCTCGCTGCCACTCGGCGAGGACTTGAACTTATACGACCTGCACGGTTCACTGCGTCTCACGCGCACCGGGCAGGGCGTTTATGTTCAGGGCAAGCTTGCCGCCTCGCTTGAGCTGGAATGCGTACGCTGCCTGACGGATTTCCCCCAACGACTCGAAGCGCCGATCGACGAACTCTTCACCTATCCGCCCGACAAAGCCGCCGACCCGCAGTTAGCGATCTCTGAAAACGCACTGCTCGACCTCACCCCCCTGACCAGGGAGATTTTTCTGCTCGACCAGCCCATCCAGCCAGTCTGCCGCGAGGATTGCCTTGGACTGTGCGCCGAATGCGGTGAGAACCTGAACGAGAACATGCACGATCACCAGGAGGTGGACATCGACCCCCGCCTGGCCGTCCTAAAGACACTGTTATCGAAATCGTAATGCCGGCTGCACCAACCCGGATCGACGCGACGACTCAAGACCACCCTGTGGTGCCCTCAGGAGAGTGTGAATGAGCATCTCGAAGGATCGCTGGGAAAAGCGCGAAGCGTTTGCCGCCCTGATGGAGAAGGGTGATTTTCAGGGCTACATCACAAACGATGACATCGTCACCGTCTTCCCCGAAGCCGAAGATTCTGACGACCGGCTCGAGCGATTGCAGACATTCTTCCGCACCGCCGGGATCGAGGTATTTGAAGATCACTCCCAGGTGCCTCAGCACCTGTTGGAGGAGATCGAGAGCGAGGATGGCCAGCCCTTCGACCTGAGCGCCATATCCAGCGATGACACGGTGGGGCTCTACTTGAAGGAGATGGCACGCGTCCCGCTCCTGACGACCGAGCAGGAAGTCGATCTGGCCACGCGCATCGAGCGCGGCAAACATGCTGGCGAAGAACTGGCCCGCTCGAACGGCAAGCTCAACGCCAAGCAGCGCACGGAGCTCAACGCCCACATCCAGGATGCCCGCGCCGCACGCGATCACCTGATCAAAGCCAACACCCGCCTCGTGGTGAGCATCGCCAAGAAGTACATGGGGCGCGGCGTCCCCTTCCTCGACCTGATCCAGGAAGGCAACCTGGGCTTGATGAAGGCGGTCGAGAAGTTCGATTACCACCGCGGTTTTCGCTTCAGCACCTACGCAACCTGGTGGATCCGCCAGACCATCACGCGCGCCATCGCCGACCAGGGCCGCACGATCCGCGTGCCGGTGCACATGTCCGACCGCATCCGGCGTCTGTACAAGATCGCCCGCCAGCTCGAACAGGACATCGGCCGCAAGCCCTCGCCGGAGGAGATCGCCGACACGATGGGCATCGATGCCCGCAAGGTGCAGTGGATGATGCGCGTGTCCTGGCGCCCGCTCTCGCTCGAAACGCCGGTGGGCGAGGACGAAGACACCGAACTGGGCTCCTTCGTCGAGGACGACACCACCCCCACCCCCACCCAAACTGCATACCAGAACCTGCTACGCGACAAGATCGAGGAGGTGCTGGCCACCCTAAGCCCGCGCGAAGCACGCATCCTGCGCTTGCGCTTCGGCCTGCATAATGGACGCCCCTACACCCTGGAAGAGGTCGGGCAGAAATTCGGCCTTACCCGGGAGCGCATCCGCCAGATCGAAGGCAAAGCGCTGCGCCGGTTGAGGCACCCGCGCCGGGCACGCCAGCTGCGGGATTACCTCAGCTGACCCAAAACCACCGAAAGCCGCCGCCCTGTCCCGGGCGGCGGCTTTGTTTTTGCGGGTCGTATCGATAGGGCAGGATGCCCGGCTTGAGCTGCTTGTGGAGCGCACCCCAGCTCCAACCGGATTCAACCTGAATCCTTAGTCTCCGACAGTACGTGAGCCGGGACTAGGCTGTTCCGGCCAGGACCTGGTCACGAAAGGCAAGCAACGCCCTCGTCACCCCTGCGAAGGTGGCTTCAACGAGCGGGAGGGCCGTGCTGGCATCCGCCGTTGATCCATTCAACCCATCCGCTTCCAGGTCTGCCGCCATGTCGGCCAGCTTATCCGCCCCAAAGATGCGGCTGTTCGATTTAAGCGTATGGGCAGTGCGGACGAAGGTTTCCTCATCGTTCTCGGCGAGCGACACGCGCAAGGCCTCCAGCATGCCGGGCACATCCTGCAGGTAGGAGTCGATCAGATCGATGACGAACGCCTGCCAGCCCTCACCAATTAATTCGCGGTATTGGTCAAAAGCCCCGGTGTAAATCTCCATCGCGCTCTCCAATCCACTCATGGCGCTGCCGTGACTCGCGCCGGGCAGCGTTCAATGGCAGCGATAAGCTCTTCAATCCTGACCGGCTTTGAGACATAATCGTCCATCCCGCTCGCCAGGTACTTCTCGCGGTCGCCCTCCATGGCGTTGGCCGTCATGGCTACGATGCGCGGCTGCTGGGAAGCCGGGACCATCTCCCGAATCCTGCGGGTCGCCTGCTCGCCGTCCATCTCCGGCATCTGCACATCCATGAAGACGACGTCGTAAGTCTGTCGCTGGACGGCATCCAGCGCCTCGAGCCCGTTCGCCGCCACGTCCGGGCGGTACCCAAGCCGGGTGAGGATGCTCGTTGCCACTTTCTGGTTGATCAGGTTGTCCTCGACCAGGAGCATCTGCAGGGGGTGCCGGTCGGCCAGCAGCTGGTCGATGTCCTTGCTCGGGACCTCTTTCGGCTTCGCCATGCGTTCACTGAGGATGTCCATCAGGGCATCGTACAGCAGCGAGGGCTTGATGGGCTTGACCAGGAAGGCATCGAAGAGCGCCTCCCGCTCAGATCGCTCTTCCAAAGAATGATGCCCAAGCGAGGTAAGCAGCACGATCGGCGTATCTTCCTGGCCGGGTACGGCACGGATGGCCCGCGCCAGCTGCTCCCCGTCCATGCCGGGCATCTGCATGTCGAGGATGGCCAGGTCGCAGCCGTGGCTGCGCACGCGCTTGATGGCGTCTTCCCCGGAAGAGACCTTGAACGGGTTCATACCCCAGGAGCGGGCCTGGTGCTCCAGGATTTTCAAGTTGGTGTCGTTGTCATCGACCAGCAGCAGCCTGACGCCAGACAGCTCTGGTTGGGCTTCGCGCAGGAACAGGGGTGCGGTCTCCGGCACCACGTCCACCAGGATCGTGAAGTGGAAGGTTGAGCCCTTTCCCGGCTCGCTCTCCACCCATATCTCGCCGCCCATCGCCTCGACCAGGCGCCGGCTGATGGTCAGGCCGAGGCCAGTTCCCCCGTACTTGCGCGTCGTTGAGGAATCGACCTGGCTGAACGAATCGAATAAGCGGTCTTGATCGGCCAGGGGGATCCCGATCCCCGTGTCCCGCACCGCGAGGTGAATCTCATGCTTGCGGCCTTGAATCAGGCGCTTGGTGACCTCAACCACGACCTCCCCCTGCTCGGTAAATTTGACCGCGTTGGCGAGCAAGTTCACCAGGATCTGGCGCAGCCGGGTGACATCGCCCAGGAAAACGTTCGCCATGTTGCCGCGCGCCTTGTACAGGTAGGCCAGGTCGATGTTCTTCGCCGCGGCCTGTGGAGCAAGGAGATCCAGTGCAGATTCGATGCAAGAGCGCAGGTTGAACGGTTGCTGCTCCAGTTCCATCTTGCCTGCTTCGATCTTGGAAAAGTCGAGGATATCGTTGATTACGGCCAGCAGGCTGTCGCCGCTGCTGCGGATGGTGTCCACAAAGTCGCGCTGCTCACTATCAAGCTCGGTGTCCAGCAAGAGCCCTGTCATGCCTACCACCGCGTTCAGCGGGGTCCTGATCTCGTGGCTCATGTTCGCCAGGAACTCCGCCTTGGCCCTGGCGGCGCTCTCCGCGACCTCCTTTGCCTCTTGCAGGGCTTGCTCGGCGCGCTTGCGGTCCGTGATCTCGGAAGCGATACCGGCCCGGGCGATGACCTCACCGCCCGAAGCCACAACGGGGTGCAGGCTGAAGGAAAGCCAACCGGGCTCGCCGTCCGCGCGGTGGTAGCGGTACTCGCTGTGCAGCGTGGCTAGCGGCTGCTCGCGGTTTAACCTCTCGAGTTCTTCTGCATAGAAAGCCCAATCTCGCTCGAGCAAGATACCCCCGATGCCGCGGCGCGTCTCATTCAGGGAGTGAATGGCCCGGCCGGTAATCGTCTCAAAAGCTGGGTTGACATAGAAGAGCTCACAGCCATCAGGCGTGCCCAGCCAGAATATCTCCTCTATGTTCTCGGCGATCTGGCGGAAGCGTTCCTCGCTTTCAGTCAGCTCCAGTTCAACCCGCTTGCGCTCGGTGATGTCCTCAAAGCTCTCGATACCCCCGATGACCCTGCCATCCGCATCCCGCAGCAGGTCGGCATTTTTCAGGACCACGCGCTCGTCACCGTTTTTTGTGCGGATGGTGCACTCGCGCGAGGTGAGTGGTTTAGCCGTTTCCTCGCTGAAGACCCCGCACATCCTGTCACAGGGATGCATTGCGAAGACCTTGCAGGATTTTCCAAGCAATTCATCAGCCCTGTAGCCTGTAATCTCGGACGCCCGGTCGTTGACGCTGGTGATGTTCCCGTTCAGGTCTACCGTGAAGATTGCGCTGGGGACGACCTTGTTGATGAGTTCGGCATGCTCTTTGGCCCGCCGGATCTCACGTTCAAGCTGGTTCTGCTCAGTCCGGTCGATGTACAGCCCAAGAACGCCGATTTGCTCACCGTCGACGACGACGGGTTCCCCGAAGATTTCGACCTCGACCTGGCTTCCGTCAGCCCTGGGGCGCACGCCCCGGTCGTGGACTGAGCCTCCCTTGAGCACATCTTCCGTTTTCTCCAACGCTTCCTTGATGGTGGTATCGTCACTGATCAGCCGGTCTAAATCCTTGCCAAGGATGGCCTGTTCGTTGTGCCCGAAGACCTGCTCGAAGGCGGCGTTGCAAGCCGTGATGCGGTGCTGCATGTCCAGGGTAACGATGGCAATTGGGCTGGTTTTGAATAAGACCTGGAAGAACTGTTTCTGGAGCTCGATGGCCCGGTTGGTCTCGAGCAGGGCTGATTCGGCCCGCTCGCGCCGGGCAATCTCCTGCGCGGCTTTCTTGTTCGAATCATGCACCTGGCCCATGAGCAAGCCTAGGGCGATGCTCACCCCATAGCCAAACAGCCCGCCCGGCGAAAGCGCGATCGACCCATCGCCGGCCGCGATCCAGGTCAGCATGGTGTTAACCGGGATCAGCAGCAGCCCCGAAAAAACACCGGCCGCTCTTCCCAGGAGCAGCCCGCTCACGGCGACGGGCAGCGAGCCGAGCGCCGTTGCGATCAAGCCGAGCAAAGCCAAAGATCGGGACATAGACCAGCATGTACCCGACCCACAGGGCCAGGCTCAGTTGAAAACGTTTATGAAATGCTCGTTTGAGTGAGATCAAGGTCCCTCCAGGGTCGCTGCATGATCTCTGCGAACACCATCAGCATAGCGCCTGGAGGGGGCTCTCAACCCTTACGGTCTGCTTACAGAAAGGAGGTTGATATGCTCACTGGGGAACATGGCCGAGTGCTGGCGCCCTGGCCAAGACGAGTCAGCCTAACATATGGACGAGGAACTGGAGGGCGGCTTCGGCTGACAGGGTTTTGTTCTGGTGGCGATCGCCATCCCAGATATGCTTCTCAGCCGAATCGCCCTCGCGGGTGCTGACTGCGATCCAGGTCAGCCCGACCGGTTTCCCGGGCAAGCCTCCGCCTGGTCCGGCGATGCCCGTAACGGATAGTCCGATATCGGCGCGCAGGGCACGCCGGGCGCCGCGCGCCATTTCGATCGCCGTCTCTTCCGAAACCGCGCCGTGTTCGTAGAGCGTACTGTGGCGCACCTCGAGCAGCCACTCCTTCGCTTCATAGGCATAGGCGATGATCCCGCCCAGGAAGTACGCCGACGAGCCGGCCACGTTCGTAAGCCGGTGACCGATAAGCCCGCCCGTGCACGATTCGGCCACCGCCAGGGTCATCCCTCTCCGGGCGAGCAGTTCCCCGGCCTGAACCTCAACGGGTTTGGACATGGTTGCAGCCTCCAACAAGGCCAGGATAGCCCTGTCGATAGATTTACACCTACGCGGATGCCGGCATTATACCTTTCGGTTGACAGCCTCCAGGGCATGGCTTATGCTTCGCGGCATGGAAACGGCGATGGGCCTGTTTAACACCACCATCTGGGCTGTTGGGGAGCTGACGCGCTATATTCGCCAGCGACTGGAAAGCGACTACCGGCTCCAGGAGCTCTGGGTCGCCGGCGAGGTTTCCAATGTCTCGCGCCCTGCGTCTGGGCACCTGTATTTCACGCTCAAGGATGACCAGGCTTCGCTGCGTTGTGTGATGTGGAAGCCGCAGGTCCTGGCACTTGCCCACATCCCCGAAAACGGCGAGCAGTTGGAGGTCTTCGGACGCATCGGGGTCTACGAGGCCTCCGGACAGTACCAGCTTTATGCAGAAAGCCTGCGCCCTGCAGGCGAGGGCGAACGCTACCAGGAATTCCTGCAGTTAAAGGCAAGATTGGAGCAGGAGGGCCTGTTCGCTCCCGAGCGCAAGCGTCCACTCCCGGCGTGGCCAAGGACGATCGGGGTCGTAACATCGCCCACCGGCGCAGCGCTGCGCGATGTCCTGCATGTCTTCCGCCGACGGTTTCCGCTGCTGCACGTCCTCATCGCGCCCACGCTGGTCCAGGGTGAAGCCGCGCCAGATGGGATCCTGCACGCCCTGCAGACCCTGAACACGGACGGCCGCTCGGACGTCATCCTGGTCGTGCGCGGCGGTGGATCGATCGAGGATTTGTGGGCTTTCAACGACGAGCGGGTCGTGCGGGCCGTCGCCGGGTCCGGGATCCCGGTCGTAAGCGGCATCGGGCACGAGACCGACCTGGTCCTGGTGGATTTTGCTGCAGACCTGCGTGCGGCTACGCCCTCGGCCGCCGCCGAGGTCGCCACCCCCGAGAGAACCTCGCTGCTCGAGGCCGTCCACAGGCTGACGGGCGAAATCAGCGCCTGGTTCGAAGCCGATCTGGAGGAGCGCCACGCGGAGCTTGGCGAGCTGCATGCCCGGTTGCTGCGGGCCTCACCCCGTTCGGTCATTGCCAGCGCGCTCCAGCGGGCGGATGAGTTGAGCCTGCGTTCGCTGGCGGCCGTGCGCCATACGCTTGCCCTCGCCGGCGCCGGCGCACGTGGCCTGGCGCAGACCCTGCAGGCCGTCGGACCGCAGGCCATCCTCGCTCGCGGGTATGCGATTGTGGTCCGTGAGCCGGAGGGGCTCGTCGTGAATTCCATCCACCAGGTCGCTGCGGGTGACCTGCTTGAGGTAACGGTCAAGGATGGCAAGTTCGGCGCAGTGGTAGCCGACCACCGTCCAGGGTTGGAGGCATGATGGCGAAGAAGAAAGATGTGGATGCTCTGAGTTATGAAGAAGCCTTCGAGGAACTGCAGGCGGTCGTCGATGAGCTCGAAGCGGGCAAGCTCCCCCTGGAAGAATCGCTGGCGCTGTTTGAACGCGGCCAGGCGTTGAGCAGCCGCTGTACGGCACTGCTCGAACAAGCCCAGCTCCGGCTGACCGAGCTGACTGCGGGCGCCGATGGCGAACCGATCGAGCGCGATTTTGAAGCGGAGGGCGAGTAGATGGATCTGCTAGCCCTCTTCCGCAACCCGGTCCTCGTCGCCGGCCTGAGCGCCTGGGCCCTGGCCCAGATCTTGAAGCTTCCCGTGGAGTACTTTAACTCGCGCAATTGGGATTGGTCGCTCCTGCTGCGGGCGGGCGGGATGCCCTCTTCGCACTCCGCGCTGGTCACCGCCAGCGCTCACGGCATCGGATTGTTCGTGGGCTTCGACTCACCGCTCTTTGCGCTTTCCATCGCGCTGGCCCTCATCGTCATCTACGATGCGACCGGGATCCGGCGCCAGGCCGGAAAACACGCCACCATCATCAACGCCATGGTGCAGGACATCCTCGAAGGCCACGCGCTGCGCAGCCAGGAAAAGCTGCGCGAGGTGCTGGGGCACTCGCCGATCGAAGCGCTGGTTGGGTTTCTGCTCGGGCTTGGAACGTCGCAGTTGGTCTACGCTCTCTGGTCATGATCGTCCCTGCGGACCCACCTTTGCAGGATGAACCCGGGCAGCTGGCGCGCCTCGGGTGCCCGCAGGAGCCAGGCTGCCCCCCAGTACGAAGCCAACCCGAGCACGACCCCGCCCCCGCCTCTGACCCAGGCTGAGCTCGAGCCTGTCCCTACCAGCCACGCTTGCAGTACGCCGGCCATCGCCGCTGCCGACAGCAGTGCCGCCAACAGCCCTCCTCGCAGGCGGGCCATCTCAAGGCCGTGCAGCCTGCGGCTGAGCAGGACCAGGAGCAGGCTTACCTCCAGGGCAGTCGCCAGCGTGTTCGCAAGCGCCAATCCGCCGTGGGGCGGCAGGCCGGCTTGTGTGAACACGCTGGACAATACCAGGCTGAGCACGATGTTCAGGGTCATCGCTAGCACGCCGATCGAAACTGGCGTGCGGGTGTCGTACTGTGCATAAAAGGCCCGCACCACCACCTCCAGCAGCGAATGGCCGACGAGCCCGGCCGCATACCAGAGTAGCGCCCACGCGACGAGGTCAGTCGAACGGGCACCGAACACCTCACCCTGCAGGAGCATCTCGATGATCGGCCGCCGGAGCAGGATCAGCCCCAGGCTGGCCGGGAGCGAGAGGAAGAAAACCGCCCGCAAGCTGTTGCCGACGGCCTGCCGCAAACCTGCCAGCTCCTGGCGCGCCACCTGGGCGGCGAAGGTCGGGAGCGAAGCGACGGCGATCGATTGGGCAATCGCGGCCTGGGGCATGATCATCAACGTGAACGCGATGTTCAGCGCGGCCAGGCTGCCCTCCGGCTGGCCAGAGGCGATGATGGTGTTGACGATGAAGTTGAGCTGAACGACGGCTACGCCCAGCAGGCGCGGCGCAAGCAACCGGCCTACCTCGCGCACCGCCGGTATCTTTAAACCCAGCCCTGCGCGCAACATCGGCCGCAGGCGGAAGAAGCTCGGCGCCTGGATCAGGAGATGCAGGCCGGCTCCGAGCACCGACCCCCACGCCAATCCGAAGATCCCCAGCTTCGGCGCCAGCAGGACGCCCAGGATCTGGCCGGCCCGGTAGGCGGCGGGTGCCAGCGCCGGGAAGGCGAAGTGCTGGTGGGCGTTGAGCGTCGCCATCAAGAGCCCGCTCACCCCGAAGATGGTGGGAGAGAGCAGCATCACGCGCAGGAGTGAGACCGTGAGCTGGATTTGATCCGGGTCGGAAAACCCGGGGGCGAGCAAGCCCACAACGGTCGGCGCAAAGACTGCCGCCAGCGCGCTGAGCACGCCCATGACGATGATGACGAGGTTGATGATGGAGGAGGCCAGCGACCAGGCCTCCTCGGGCACATTTCGGGTCAGGATGCGGGTAAAAGTCGGCAGGAAGGCCGAGGCCAGCGCACCCCCGCTGATCAGCGTGAAAAGAAACTCCGGCAGCCGGTTGGCGACGTAGAACGCGTCGTAATCGCTGGTCGTGCCGAAGGCGCGCGAGGCGAGCATCTGCATCAGCAGGCCGGCAATGCTAGACAGGATGTAGCCGAGCATGACGATCCCGCTGGCACGGGCAATCTGGCGGCTGGCGGAGGGTGTCGGGCTGTTCATCGCCGCGGATTATACAGGAAGGTGAGAAGAAGGCTCCCACGAACCCCATCTGGGCTTGTGACTTTGGCGGCTTGTTTGGTGTCTAACGGGATAGAACTCCGCAAAGTGCGGAGCATCCAACCTAATGGAGGCATCATGAACGAGTTCTTCCAGCAATTCTTAGACACCATCGTCACCTATGTCCCGGGGGCGCTGGCCGCGCTCGGGATCCTGATCGGCGGCTGGATCCTGGCCAGGATCGTGGCTGCGATCATCAAGGGCGGGCTCAAGCGCACCGGCCTCGATGAACGCCTGGAGAAGATGGTCATGGGCGAAGCCGGCGAAGGCGAACCCATCGACATCGCCCGCTGGGTGTCGCAGGTGGCCTATTGGCTGATCATGCTCTTCGTCATCGTCGCGTTCCTGCAAGCCCTGAACCTGACGATCGTCGCCGAGCCCATCAACCAGCTGCTGAACCAGATCCTGTCCTACCTGCCGCTGCTCCTGGGCGCCATCATCCTGCTCTTCGTAGCCTGGGTGATCGCCAGCACGCTCAAGTTCATCGTCGGGCGTGCGCTGCGCATGGCAAAGTTCGACGAGCGGCTTTCGCTGGAAGACAGCGAGGGGTCGTTCACCAATGCCATTTCCAGCGTCGTGTACTGGCTGGTCTTCCTGCTCTTCCTCCCGGCCGTCCTCGGCGCGCTGGGGCTCGAGGGGCTGCTGACGCCTGTCCAGGGCGTCGTCAACGGCATCCTGGGCGTGGTCCCGAACATCCTTGGCGCAGCGCTGATCCTGTTCGTGGGCTGGGTGGCGGCGCGCTTCGTGCGCCAGATCGTCACCAACTTGCTGGCCGGGATGGGCGCAGACCGCCTCGGGGCCCGGATCGGTCTCGAAGGCGCGCTTGGCGGGCAGAAGCTGTCGCAAATCCTGGGCACGCTGCTCTACGTCGTCATCCTGATCCCGATCATCATCTCCGCTTTGAATGCGCTCCAGATCCAGGCTGTCTCTGACCCGGCCTCCGCTATGCTGACGACCATCTTGAACGCGCTGCCGGCGATCTTCGGCGCGATGCTGCTCATCGGCATCGCCTACTTCGTCGCCCGGCTGGTCTCCAGCTTCGTGACCAACCTGCTCACAAGCATCGGTTTCGACAAGGTGCTGAGTTGGGTCGGGCTTGGCAGCGTGACGCCCGGGAGCGGACAAACCCCCTCCCAGATCGTTGGGTACCTGACCAGCGTGGCCATCATGCTGTTTGCGGTCATCGAGTTCAGCCAACCTGCTCGGCTTTTCGATCCTTGCCCAGTTGGTGTCCGACTTCCTGGTCGCGGCGGGGGGCGTGCTCCTGGCGCTGATCATCTTCGGCCTCGGGCTCTACCTGGCTGGATTGGCCGAGCGCATCATCCGGGACACCGGCGGGGCGCAAGCCCAGTTTCTTGCTCCCGTGGCGCGCGTCTCGATCATCGTCTTCTCGGGTGCATTGGCGCTGCGTGAGACTGGCATCGCGCAGGACATCGTCAACATGACCTTTGCCATCGTCTTCGGCACCGTGGCGGTCGCGGCCGCGCTGGCCTTCGGGCTGGGAAGCCGCGAAATCGCCGCCCGCGAGCTTGAAAACTGGCTTAATCGAAACCGCAAGTAATCCTGCTTTCCCGCCCGGGTTCGCCCGGCGGGGTCCCTGTTCAATCACCGGGCCGGGATCATAATGCTGATCCCGGCCTGTGAGTTTGGTTAGGCGAAAGGGGCCGTCACGAGTATGATCGCGTTGTGCCGTTCGACCATGATGCGCTTTCGGACGTGGAGCTTGTCCGCAGGATCAAGCGGCGCGGCGCGGTCGATGAACGGGCTGTTAACGCCCTATTCCAGCGTTATCATACGATGGTCTGGAGTGTCTGCCGCCGTTTTATGCCGACCGACCCCGATGCCGAAGATCTCCTGCAGGAGGTCTTCTTGCGCGCTTACCAGGGCCTGACAAGCTTCAAGGGCCAATCCAGGTTCAGCACCTGGCTATACCGCATCGCCGTGAACACCTGTCTGAATGATCTCCGTCATCGCAAACGCCGCATCGAGGCACACACGGTGCCGATCGATGAACACTCCCGCCAGCTCGACCTGCTGCACAAGCAAGATGAGCGGCATAGCGGCGAAAGCAATGAGCAGGTCCGGGCGGCGATGGATTCGCTGACAGAAGATGCCCGCCGGGCTCTGGAGCTGCGCGAGCTGGATGAGCGCAGTTATGCAGAAATCGCCGCCTACCTTGGGATCACGACCAGCGCGGCGAAGATGCGGGTCCAGCGCGCCCGGCTGGCCATACTTGCCTACATGAGCGAGCTGCAGGAGCCAAAATGAGCCGCCACCCGTCCATCACGGAACTATCCGGTTTCATCACCGGCCAGGCGGATGAAAATCAGCAGGCGCGCATCCTGCGTCACCTTGAGACCTGCGATTTGTGCTTGCAGACCGTCGACAGCCTGTGGTCGGAAACGATGAGCGCGCTGCAGAAAGTCGACCAGGTTGAGATGGAAATTGGACGCAAGCTCTGGCTTCGACGGCGAGTGCTGCGGCGGATTCGCAGTTTCGAGGCGGATCGGAGCATCATCCAGCTCGCTTTCTTCGGGCCTGTACTTTTCTTGAAGGGAATGCTCGAACCCTGGCGGCAGAAGGGCGGCAAACCGAAAAACCATGGAGGACCGCGATGATTCAAACAGCGCTTTCCGACTTCTGGCAGGCCTTCCTCGCCTCCATCCCCTCTCTTCTACAGGGCCTGGCCTTTGTTGGCCTGGGATGGCTGCTTGGACGGATCTTGGGCTGGACCACCACCCGCTTTTTTTCCAGGTTGAAACTCGACGAGGCTGAATCGCGCCTCGGTTTATCGACCAACCTGCAGCGGCTCGGTTTGGATCAAAAGCCGTCCAGGTTTATAGGCGGCGTGATCTTCTGGGCTGTCTTTTTAAGCTTCCTGCTGCTCGCACTGGAGGCGAGCGGCCTGGAGCCCCTGCTCGCGCCCATCCAGGCCATCCTGGCTTACCTGCCACACTTGCTGGCCGCCGTACTGATCGTAGTCGCCGGCATTTGGGCTGCGCAGTTCGTGGGGCGCGCCCTGCAAAACGTGTTGGCCGGCATGGGACTGGAAGCACCTCAAACGGCCGCCGGTGTCGTGCGCGCATTCGTGATCGTCATCGCCGTCATCCTGGCTATCGATCAACTGGGAATCAACACGGCGCTTCTGAACGATACCCTTTCCAGCGTCATCGCCATCGCTATCGGCGGTGTTGCGCTAGCCTTCGCGCTCGGGTCGCGCGGGGTCACGACGAACATACTCTCCAGCTACTACCTGAGAGAACGGTTTCAGCCAGGCGACCAGCTCAAACTGAAGGATCAAGAAGGCACCCTGGAGGCGATCGGGACGCTGCACTCAGAGGTCTCGACCGGAGAAGGGCTCTGGATCATCCCGAACAAGGACCTGATCGAAGCGCAGGTCCTGCTCCAGGAGCGGTCCAGCGAGGACTGATATCGGGGTCCGCGTGGTGACTCGGGGCTTAAGCTCAAGCCCAGGCTCGGCGCCGCATCCACAGGAACATTCCAACAGGAAGGGCAACGGTTGCGATGAGCAAACCGTAAAACGCGGTTTTGCCCGTCCAACCAGCCAGGGGAATGACGGGCTGGAAAAAGTTTGTGCCGAAAAACCCGGTAATAAACGAAAGCGGCATGAAGAGCGTGGTGATGATGGTCAGGGTCTTCATGATTTCGTTCATGCGGTTGCTCACGACGGACAGGTACGTATCCAGCGCCCCCCCGACGAGATCGCGCATGCCCTCCGTAATGTCATAGAGACGCACCAGGTGATCGTACACGTCGCGAAAGAAAATCCTGCTCTCGGGGTCCAGGATCGCGAAATCTCCCCGTGCCAGCTTGTTTACAACCTCGCGCTGGGGGGTCAGGATGCGGCGCAGATGCACAAGGGCGCGTTTGTAGGTGAAGATCTGCGCCAGCAGATGCGGCCCCGGCTTGTCGAAAATTTCGTCTTCAATTCGATCGATCGTGTCGTCGATCGTTTCGATGACGGGCATCGTGTCAGCCACGAGTTCGTCGCTGATTTGATAGAGCAGCCGCTCGACGCCCCGCGCAAGCCCGCGCTGGTCACGCTCACAGAAATCCCAGACGCGCTGGAGCGCAGGAACAGGGTGTGAACTATACGTGACGAGGTAGTTCGAACCCACGAAGATATCAAGTTCAAGCGTGCTGATAGGGTCATCCTGGTCCGGGTTGAACTGGATTGCATGCAGGACCAGGTAGAGGTACCCCTCCCAGGCATCAACCTTAGGAACATGACGTTCCTCGAGCGCATCATCCACGGCCAGGGGATGGAAGCCGAAGGTGTCCAGCAGCAGCGGGCGGCAAACATCGATATCTTCCTGCTCAATGCTTACCCAGAGCAATCCGCCTGGCTCTGCGATGACCCTCTTGATCGCAGGCTCATCGATATCGTGCTGGATCTCTCCCGTTGGCTGACGGTAAACAGACCTGATCATCGTCTCCACCTCCACGCTTCAGCGCTGTACACTGATGCTCGACCTCGATCATCAACGCGGCTTTATCTTGTGGCGCAGGTGGCTTGGGACATCGATGATCGCACGGACTTTTCCAAATTTGCGGCGCCGGTAGAGCAGCACGAGCTTGATGATCCATGCCGTCTGGTTATGCAGGAAAAACTCCCACCAGTGCGTCGGCACGACCTCGGGGATCACGACGCTGGCCAGCTGCCCGTCGTTCTGCGTTTCATCATACCGATCGAGGAAATCCAAAAACGGTCCGACCATGGAGCGGTACGGCGAGGGGACAATCTCTAAATCCACATCCATGCCCCACCGATGCCATTTCTGAATGAGCGCAGCCGTCTGCTCCGGATCCGTCTCAACATGGACCGCTGTAACATGCTTCGAAATCGATTGAGCATAGCGCAGCGCGGCGAGAGACACACGGTTCAACGAACTGACCGGCACGACGACGCGTGGCTCTGGCAGCGGCTCCAGCCTGGGTGGCAGGCCTGCCATGGATAATTCGGCTGCAAACGCCTGGTAGTGGCGGCGTACCTTGACAAATGACACCCCGATTAACGCGATTAAAACCGCAACAATCCAAGCCCCAGCAAGAAATTTGCTGTACGCGATCACGCTCAAGGCCAGCGCAGTTCCGATCGTCCCAAGCCCGTTAATTCCTGCCTTGATCCACCAGTGCGCTCCGCGCTTGCGGACCCAGTGAACGACCATCCCGGCCTGAGACAGGGTGAACGCAAGAAATACACCCACTGCGAAGAGCGGGATCAACGCATGGGTGTCTGCCCGGAAAGCAACAATGAGCACGCCTGCAATGGACGACAACAGGATGATTCCATTGCTGTAGACCAGGCGGTCTCCAAGCAATTTCAGCTGCCGCGGGAGGAATCCATCCTGGCTGAGGACGTAGGCAAGCCTCGGAAAACCATTGAAGCTCGTGTTCGCCGCGACCAGCAGAACGAGGACCGTCGAAATTTGAATGGTGTAGTAAAGCGGGCTGTCATTGAAGACCACCCGGGTTAGGGCAGAGAGGATGCTCTCTCCCGGATTGGGCAGGATGGCCAGGTATTCCGTCAACCAGACGGTGCTGATGAAGAGCAGGCCCATGGCGACCACCATTAAAGCCATAGCCTGGCTCGCGTGTCTTGATTCTGGAGGCTTGAAGAGCGGCACCCCGTTTCCTATCGCCTCAATCCCGGTAAGCGCAGTGCATCCGGCGGCAAAGGTGTGCAGGATGAGCGCCAAGGATACAGCCTGCTGGTCGGATGGAGCCACGATCGCGACCGGGTAAACTGCGGCTCCATGCGTGAGCGCGCGAATCAGCCCCCCAACTACGAGCACCAGGCCGCCCAGGACAAACAATCCAACCGGTATCGACATCCATCGCCCTGATTCGCGGATGCCGCGCAAATTCAACAGCGTGATGAGGAATAACAGGAGCAGGCAAAGGGCAACCCGGTGGGGCGCAAGGGCCGGAAATGTTGAGAGCAAGGCCGAAACGCCGGCCGTCAAGCTGACAGCCACCGTGAGGGTATAGTCCACAAGCAGCGCCGCGGCTGTAACCAGGCCTATCTTCTCGCCCAGGTTCTCCCGAGCCACGGAATAGGACCCACCCCCTGTGGGGTAAGTGCGCAGGGTTTGGGCGTAGGAAATCCCGAGCAGGACCAACAAGCCCACGATTGCCAGGGCGATTTCATCGGCGAAGGCAAGGCCGGCTGCGCCTGCCACCGCCAGACCCAGGAAGATTTCCTGGTTTGCGTAGGCGATCGATGACAACGCATCAGGCGACAAGGCGGCCAGCCCGCGCAGTACCCCCAGCCGCTCCTCCCGCATGCGCTCAGTAGGGAGCGGTGGGCCGAGCAACAACTCACGAAACGATCTACCAGCCACGATCTGCCTTCACTATCCCCAAGCCATCGAAGGCTGAGTGCCTGAATATACCCAGTCGTTGGGCGTAAGCTAAGCCAATGCTACAACAAGGATGCAGTCTCATTAAGGAGTGTAGCGCGCCATCATTTCGTTTGCCTTCCGCCGCCGGTTCTCGAGCATCCATGTCCCACCAAATATTCGTGGCTTCCGGGCATGGCATCTTGGCGACGCATGCGTATTCGAAAAAATGGGATGCTTTCATTCCTGGGCAGTTCACCATAAACTAGCCGGTGCAGCCGATTGCACGGAACCTGTTCAGTTTCTTTCCTGCTAGGACCATTATGACAGATAACCCTGAAGACTTTCTTGGTCAACTTCGCCTCAGCCGGCAAATCCGGACATCCTGGCAGGTGGCTGCCATCGGGCTTGCCGTCACAATCGGGCTTTCGTTCCTGATCCCGGCTCACATCGTGAACGACACCGGCTGGCTGAATGCGACCCCGGTGCTGCTCGGTGTCCTCATCTCTGGCCTCACCCTGCTGAATGTGTTGGAGCTGCTGGGCGGGAGCAGCGAACGCGGCGGGACCTCGACCATGGTCCATGAGGCGCTGGGGGCATTGGCCGGCTTTGGCTCCGGGTGGACGGTCCTGGGCGCCTACCTCGCGCTTGCGGTTGCCTTGCTTCGGGCAAGCGGCGCACAGCTGGCCCAGTTCTTCCAGCTTGCCGGTCCAACCGGGCCGCTGCTTGGGTTGGCCGCCTTTGTGGTCATCCTGTTCATTAATTTGTTCCATTGGCTCCCGCGCCGGGCGAGCCTGGCTCCGATCCTCTCGCTTTTGCTGCTTGCGCTCGGCGTCATGCTGCTCGGCGCTCTGCCGCGGCTGCACCCGCCATCCAGTGCCCTTCCCGCCGCAAGCCAGCTTCTGCGCGCCGTCGCCTGGTCGCTGTCGCTTTTCGCCGGGCTGGAGGCCGTTCTATCCTCCCGCCGGCGCATCCTGCGGCCCGCGCGGCAGCTGCCGCGCGGCTTGCTCATCCTGCTCCTTGTCAGCGGGCTGATGCTGGGCGTTTTCACCGTCCTGGCGCCGAGGCTCGACGGATATGAGACCAACGTGGGGCCCCAGGTGCTGCTCCAGGCCATCCTCGAATTGAGCTGGACACCCGCCTGGGCGACCGTCTTCGTTGAAATATCCGCATTGCTCATCGCAGCAAGCGCCTGCTTGATGACTGCCGCCCGCCAGATGTACACCCTCACCCGGGACGGGGCCCTGCCCTCGCGCTTGACGCGCCTGGCCAGGCCTTTCCGGCTCCCGCCGCGGTTGTTTTTCCTGCTCTCCCTGGCCGTCATTCCGCTTGTGCTGCTCGTGCCCGTTGACTGGCTGCTGGACGTCGGCGCCGGGCTTTTTATCCTGCAAGCCAGCTGGGTGAACCTGGCGGCTGTGCGCAGCAGGCGGGCTGAACCAGACCGCAGACGGACGATCGTCGTGCCGTTCTACCCATTGGTACCCATCGCGGCGCTGGCCCTGTGCCTTGGCCTGGTCATCGCGCTTCCGCTGACCGGGCAACTCGGCTCGTTGGCGTGGCTGCTCATGGGCGGGGTGCTACTCGTGAGTTACGCACGGCCACGGCTCCTTGAGGCGCAGCATGGCGTGCTCGTCTTCGGGCGCGAGCCCGAGGCGGAGAAACCGGAGGGGGCCTACCGCATCCTTGTTCCGCTCAGCACCGGTGTTGAACGCCAGTTTGTGCTCCGGCTCGCCAGCGCACTGGCACATCAAACCGGCGGCCAATTGATCCCGCTGCAGGTGATCCCGATCGCCGATCCGCTTGCCATGCAGGAAGGACGCCGCCTGGCGGAGGAGCGGAACACGCTCTTTCAATGGTCGACCCGGGAGGCCGAACGGCGTGGGATCGAGACCTACCCCATTACCCGCCTGGCCAGCAGCGTGGCCAAGGGCATCCAGGACACGGCATACGAAGAGGAATGTGACTTGATCCTGCTTTCATGGCCGGTGGGGAGCGCGCGGGAAGGGACTCGCATGGGGCGCGTGCTCGATCCCGTGATCCGCAACGCACCCTGTGACGTGGCCGTCGTCGCCTTCCACCCGGATCGCCTGGCGGAGCAGCTCAAGGATGTTGACCGGTCGGAGGGCTCGGGCCTCGATATCGAGCGGGTCGTCGTGACCACCGCCGGCGGGCCGCACGCGCCGCTCGCCGCACGCCTGGCCTTGCTCCTTGCCCGCGAGTTCGAGGCGACGACGAGGGCCGTGTACGTCACGCTCCCCGAGGCATCGCAAGCCGAGCTGACAGAAGGCCAGCGCAGGATCAGCACGACGATCGAACGCCTGCGCGAGTTGATGGTTTCGCTGCCGTCTGTGTCCGGTACCCCGACCAACGGCGATGAGATCCCGATCGAAAGCCAGATTGTCACCGCGCCAAGCATCATGGAGGGGATCGTCACGGCCGGATCGGAGGGTGACCTGGTGTTCATCGGCGCCTCCGAGGAGAGCTTGATCGACCAGGTTCTATTCGGCACGCTTCCGGAACAGGTTGCAAGCGAATGCTCGACCCCGGTCGTAATGGTTAAAAGCTACCGCGGCCTGCCGCGCTTCTGGCTTCAGCGCCTATGGGACGGCCTCTTTAGTTCCCTTCCAACGGTGACGCAAGCGGAGCAGGTCGAAATCTACAAGCGGGTACGGCGCGAATCTCGGCCCGATACAGATTTCTTCGTGATGATGGGGCTGGCGGCGATCATCGCCACGTACGGCCTGCTCCAAGGCAGCACCGCGGTCATCATCGGCGCCATGCTCGTTGCGCCGCTCTTCACCCCGATCCTGGGCAGCAGCCTGGCCATCGTCCAGGGCGATGTTCGCCTGCTGCGCCTGGCGACCGAGGCGGCGGTCAAGGGGATTGCCCTGGCCATCGGGCTGGCGCTGGTGCTGACCGTCCTTACGCCGCTGCGGAACGTCACCCATGAAATCACGATCCGCACCACCCCCAATTTGTTTGACCTGGCGGTCGCCCTGGCCTCGGGGGCTGCCGGCGCCTATGCCGTGGCCCGCAAAGATGTCGCTACGTCCTTGCCCGGCGTGGCCATCGCGGCCGCCCTGGTCCCCCCGTTATGCGTGATCGGCATCGGCCTTGCGCTCAACAACGGGGACGTCACCTGGGGCGGAACGCTCCTGTTCACGACAAACCTGATCGCCATCACGTTAGCCGGAGCGGTGACGCTCATCCTGCTCGGATTTCGGCCCGCCCCGGGCGCTCAACGCGCCGCCCGGTTGCGCCTGGGGCTGATCACGTCGCTGGCGCTGCTGACGCTGATCACCGTCCCGCTGGCGCTCGTTTTCATCGACAGCGTGCGCAGCTCGGCGACCGAGCAAACCATCAACCGTACGTTGGCAGCGCAATTCGACGGGCAGGAAGGCGTGGAGGTGGTCGACTTCAATTTTTCCGACCGCGGCCCCTCCCTCCATATCGAGCTCACCGTAAATGCCAGCGCACCGATCGACGAAGCGCTTGCCCGGAAGTTACAGGATCGGCTGCAGCAAGCGTTGAGCCGCCCGGTGGCGCTCACGCTGACCAGTGTACCGATTGTGGAATTGAGTCTTCCTGCGTCTGAATGAAAGAAGTCACCCGGCCCGGCGCGGCGCGGCTTCATAGGTCCTTCCCATGAGAGCAAGAGCGGAGAATCTGGAGAGCCGGGGACGCCGACCCCGGCTCTCTTATTAAGGAGGAGAAGAAGAGATTCCGCCCTTCCGTACATACTATATACGAACACGGGCAGCACATTCTGGTCCCACACACGGCGGATTCCCTACGGATTCCCTACGCAAACCAGGACCGGGGTGCCATTTGGGGTCCAAAATATGGCCGAAATCAGATTTTGAGCGTGCGCGTGGTTGAAGATCGTGCGCAAGTTGAGGCTCTCTCAGCTTAAGGATAAACATGCTATCGACCTGGTTCCTTGCCAGCCTCCCTGTCCTGCTCATCCTGCTGACGATGCTCGTTTTTCGCTGGAGCGCAGTTCGCGCCGGGCCGGCCGCCTGGGCTGCGGCGGTCGTGATCGCATTCACGCGCTTCGCCGCACCGCTGGATACGCTCGCGTGGGCGCAGTTGAAGGCGCTGCTCATCACGCTCGATGTCCTGCTCATCGTCTGGGGCGCCTTCCTGCTCTATCGGGTGGCGGCGGAGGCGGGTGCGATTGCACGCCTCGCGGCCTGGGTGCCGCGCCTCACGCATGATCGCGGCTTGCAGGCGCTCTTCATCGGCTGGGCTTTTGCCTCATTCCTGCAGGGCGTCGGGGGGTTCGGAGTGCCGACCGCAGTTACGGCGCCCATCTTATTCGGCCTGGGCTTTTCACCGGTGGCTGCCGTGGCCATCCCCTCCATCGGTCATGCCTGGTCGGTGACCTTCGGCTCACTGGCTTCCTCCTTCCAGGCGCTCCAGGCCGCCACCGATCTCTCCTGGCAGTCGCTCGCCCCTCCTGCGGCGCTGATGCTCGCCATCGCCTGCATGGGTTGCGGGCTGGCCGTCGCCCACCTGGCCGGCGGATGGACGTCGATCCGCCGCCACGCCCTGGTCATCACGTGCATGGCCTTGGCCATGGGCGGCGCGCAGTACCTGCTCGCCGTATCCGGGGCCTGGGTCATTGCCGGCCTGGGGGGTGGTGCCGCCGGCATGGCAGTGGGATTGATTTTCGCTTCCAAACAGAGGACAGCGGGCGGCGCAGGCGGGGGTGCACTCTTCGATCGCGATCTGGCACTCTCGCTGGCTGGTTTTGCGGCGCTGGTCGTGATCACGCTCCTGTTCCAGATCCCGTCCCTCCACGCGGCCATGGGAGGGCTCGTGATCCGCGTTGCGTTCCCAGCCCTGACGACCGGGCTGGGTTATGAAACGCCGGCAGGGTACGGCCGGCAGATTTTCCTCCTGCGGCATGCTGGATCTATCCTTGCCTATAGCTCGGTTTTTGCCTATGGGTTGTACCGCCGGACCGGCGCGCTCAAACCCGGAGCCTGGCGCACGATCCTTGGCAGCACTGCGAGGAGCATGCTCCCCTCCAGTTTCGGCATCCTGACCCTGGTGAGCATGGCGCTCATTATGAACCATGCCGGGATGACAGATGCGCTTGCGGGCGTGATTGCTTCGACGGCTGGTTCCCTCTACCCGCTCGTTTCGCCCTGGCTGGGTGCGCTCGGCGCCTTCATGACCGGGTCGAACACGAACTCCAACGTCGTCTTCGCCCAGCTTCAGCAGCGAACCGCCCAGCTGCTCGGTCTCAGCGCACCCATCATCCTGGCCGGGCAGACCTCCGGAGGCGCGCTGGGGTCGGTGATCGCGCCGGCGAAGATCATCGTGGGTACGGCGACGGTCGGTTTGACCGGCAGCGAAGGGCACGTGCTGCGACGCACAGTCGGCTACACGGTCCTGCTGCTCGTCTTGATGGGCGGAACTGCGGTGCTTTTGCTCGGGTGAAGGCCACATTCGCAGCTATACTTTAGATACCAACAACCGAAGATTGGAGACGATGATGCAGCTCAAGGACAGCGTCACAATTGCAGCCCCGCAGGAACAGGTCTGGGCTTTCTTCACTGACCCCCACGCAGTCGGCGCCTGCGCCCCGGGGCTCGAATCGTTGGAGGTGGTCACCCCTGACGAAAAGTTCGAGGTCAAGGGCTCGGTGGGCTTTGGCGCAGTGCAGGTGCATTTTCTGGCCACAGTTGAATGGCTGGAATTGAACCCGCCTGACAGGGCGACGATGAAGGCACACGGCACGGCCCCGGGCAGCGCCATGGACGGTACCGCCGAATTGGTCTTGCGTGAATTATCGCCTGGTGAGACTCAATTGGATTGGGCGGCGGATGTCACGGTCTCGGGCACCATCGCCAGCCTGGCCTCGCGCATGATGGGCAGCGTCACCAAGAAGCTCGCCGGGGCTTTCTTCGCCTGCGTTAAACGCGAGCTCGAGACCTGACCCGCAGCCAGCCTGGCGGAAGCTCCCCCTGCCCGATCATCACACGCCGAAGATGTGGGTCAGGATGGTCGATGCTGCGCCCCCGACGCTCTGCATCATGCCGATGCGGGCATTGCGGACCTGGTTCTTCCCCGCTTGCCCGGTTAGCTGCAGGAAGATCTCGCACACCTGGTACAGGCCAGTCGCCCCGATCGGATGCCCGCGCGCTTTCAAACCGCCCATGGTCGTGATGGGGATATCCCCCCGCAAGCGGATGCGCTTCTCCGCTGCCAGCCGCCAACCCTCCCCCGGCTCGGCGAAGCCGGCAGCTTCAAGCTGCAGGCAGGCCATGATGCTGAAGGCATCGTGCACTTCAAAGAAGTCCACGTCCACCCGGTTGACGTTCGCCTGGCGGAACGCCTTGAGCGCTGAGACGTGCGCTGCCTCCGACCAGAGCGGGTCCTTGCGATCTTCAACCCGGAAGCGATCCGTGACGACACTTGAACCGAGTAGTCGGACGGGGTGATCGGAAAAGGCGCGCGCTTCTTCGGTCGGGGCCAGGATCACCGCCGCCGCACCGTCGCAGATCGGCGAACAGTCCATCAGCCGCAACGGCGGGTGGACGATGCGTGAGCGGCGCACCTTGCGCGGCGTCACCGCCTTCTGAAAAAGCGCGTTGGGGTTGGTGCGCGCGTTCGCATGGGCGATGACTGGAAAATTGACAAAGGCGTCTTCCGGGGCCGCGTAGCGCTCCATGTACATCCGCATCAGGTCTGCGTTGCGGCTGATCATGGTCGCACCGTCGCGAACCTCGCGCTGCACGTCGAGCGCCTTAGACAACGCCGGTTCAGCCACCCCCTCGCTCATCTTCTCGGCGCCGACGGCAACGGCCAGGGTTGCCTCACCGCTGGCGACGGCCAGGTAAGCCAGGCGCAGCGCAGCCGCGCCGCTTGCCATAGCCGCCCGCACCTGCAGCGCCTCGATGCCATACAGGCCGGCTTGATCCGCGATCAAGGCGGCGACATGTTTCTGGCCTTGCAGTTCATCCGAGAGCATGTTTCCGGCGAAGAGCGCATCTAGATGGTCGACGCCTGCATCTTCCATGGCGCTGCAGACGACGGCTGCGCCGAGTTCTGCCAGCGAACGCTCCGAAGCCTTCTCTACCGGAACCTGGCCGATGCCTACAATGCTGACCGCTCTCACGGATTCCTCCTGGTTGGTGTCATGGCGATTCGCTGATCCCGGGCTGGCTGAATTTCATCAGATTACGCCGTCGGCTCTTAGCTCCTCGATCTTCGCTGCGTCATACCCCAAAATCCCTTGCAGGATTTGTTCCGTATGCTCACCCAGGGCAGGTGGCGCCAGCCGGATCTCCATCATGGCGGTAGGGATGCGCAGGGGCGAGGCGACCATCGGGATCTGGTCCCCGCCCGGGGATTGATGCTCCACGCGCAGCCCGCGCGCCTCCACTTGCGGATCGCTGAATACGGCCGGCATATCGTTGATGCGGGCTGCGGGCAAGCCAATCCGCTCACACAATTCGCTCCATTCAGCCACGCTGCGGGTCTTGAACAGGTCGTTCAGCAGCGGGATGAGGATTTCCCGGTTCTGGTTGCGGGCCGGGTTGGTGGCGAAGCGTTCATCCTCGATCCATGCTTCCCTTTCCACCGCGCGGCAGAAGGTTTGCCATTGCCGGTCGTTGCCGGCGGCAAACGCCAGGTAACCGTCCTTGGTCGGGAACGCCTGGTAGGGGACGATATTAGGATGGGCGTTCCCAAACCGGCCCGACGGCTCGCCTGAGATCAGGTAGTTGCTCGCCACGTAGGACATCAACGCGACCTGGCTGTCGAGCAGCGAGATATCAATGCGCTGACCTTCTCCTGATTGCGTCCGGCTGTATAACGCGGCCAGGATTGAACTCAGCGCAAACGAACCCGCGGCCAGGTCGGCGATGGCCACGCCGGCGCGGAATGGTTCTCCGTCCGAGGGGCCGGTGACGCTCATAAAGCCTCCCAGCGCCTCGACGATGAAATCGTATCCGGGCCGGTCCGCGTAGGGCCCGCTCTGTCCATAGCCGGTTATCGAGCACACGATCAGACCAGGCCGAATGTCCTGCAGCGTGCCGTAATCCAACCCCCAGCGCTCCAGCGTGCCGGTTCGGAAGTTCTCCACCAGGACATCCGAAGCCTGGATCAACTCGCGTAAAACAGCCAACCCCCTCTCTTGCTTGAGATCGAGCGTGAGGCTGCGCTTGTTCCGGTTGGCTGCGATGAAGTAAGCCGATTGACCGCTCTCGGTAAACGGCGGCCCCCATTGCCGGGTATCATCACCGGTCCCGGGCAGTTCGACCTTGATGACATCTGCACCGAGATCACCGAGCATCATCGTGCAGTAGGGTCCGGCCAGGATACGCGTCAGATCGACGACGCGCACGCCTTCCAACAACGCACGGCGCTCCACCCCGGCCGCGCCTGGTTCGGGTTGATCTCGACTATCTGCCCTTTGTGCGGTCACCTTTCGCTCCCTGCGTCCGGTTTGTGCGTAAAAACCGGCGGTTCATTATACAATTGACCCACAACGCGGACACGGTACCCGGTGTTATCCTCGTATTGGACCATGGCACAGGCTCGCGGATCTTCCACAAGCGACCCTGTGCGCTTTGTCCCCATCGCCGGGACGCTACGCTGAATTAACGACGAAACGCGACAACCCTTCGCACCAGGACTCGAAGAGAGAGGCGCTGGCATGAAACCACCCCCATTTGATTACCTCGCACCAGCCACGCTGGATGAGACTTCTGGCTGCGCTCGCAGAGCACGGGAGCCAGGCCAAGATATTGGCTGGCGGACAGAGCCTCATTCCCTCGATGAACTTCCGCATGGTTCAACCGGCGATGCTCATCGACATCAACCGTGTCCCCGGCCTCGACGACATCCGCCCGACGAGTTCAAACGGCTTATCCATCGGCGCGCTTGCACGCCAGGTCAAGGCGGAACATGACCCGCTCGTCGCGCAGTACGCACCTTTGCTCCACGAAACCATCCCAAATATCGCTCACCCGCAGATCCGCAACCGGGGCACGATCGGCGGCAGCCTGGCACACGCTGACCCAGCCTCAGAGCTGCCGGTGTTCGCCATCGCACGCGAGATACGCCTGCGCGTCCAGTCAACTGCCGGTGATCGCTGGGTTGAGGCGGAAGATTTTTTCCAGGGGATGTTCACCACCGCGCTCGCTCCTGACGAAATGCTGGTGGAGATCGAGGTCCCGCCCATGCCAGCCCATGCTGGTTGGTCCTTTCTTGAAATCGCCCGACGCCGCGGTGATTATGCGATGATGGGGGTGGCGGTCTACCTAGAACTTGCATCGGATGGCCTGTGCAGCAAGGCACGCCTGGTCTATCTTAACGCCGGAGATGGCCCGCTGCGCGCCAGGCAAGCCGAGGCCATGCTCACCGGCGAAGCTCCTGCCGCAGAACTCTTCGATTCGGCCGCTCGCGTGGCAGCCGAATCCGAGGTCGATCCCTTTGGAAGCATCCATGCCACCATCGATTTCCAACGACATCTGGCCCGGGTCTTAACCGTGCGGGCGCTTGAAATCGCCCGCACGCGTGCGCAGAACGGAGGGATGGACTGAAATGTCATCGAACCTGCATGCAATCTCCATCACGGTTAACGGCCAAACCTTCCAGCGGGAGGTCGAGCCACGCCTGCTCCTGAGCGACTTCCTGCGCCACAGCCTTGAACTGACCGGGACGCACGTTGGCTGCGAACACGGTGTGTGCGGCGCCTGTACGGTATTGTTCGACGGCGTACCGGTCCGCTCCTGCCTGATGCTCGCCGTGCAGGCGGACGGGGCCTCGCTCACCACCGTGGAGGGCTTGGGCGCTGATCTTGATGCCCTGCACCCGCTCCAGGAAGCATTTCGCCAGGCGCATGGCCTGCAATGTGGTTTTTGCACACCCGGCTTCTTGATGACCCTGGTGCCCTTCCTGGAAGAAAACCCGGAGCCAACCGAGCAGGCCATCCGCGAGGCGGTCTCCGGCAACCTCTGCCGCTGCACCGGCTACCAGCACATCGTCGATGCCGTCAGCCTGGCAGCGGAAAAGATGCAAGGGGGCTAGGTTGCCGAATTCCAGGGCGGTTATGACCGGCCGCGGACAGGCCGGTTGCGCAATGCGAGCCACGGCGAGCGAGAAATGACGCGCGACGCAGCCAAGGGCGGACTTCTCCCGCAGCTGGCGGAGGCCCTGCAGGGCAGCGAGGGTGTCCTCTTGCGCTACCTGGATTGGCTCGAGGCACGCTTCGCCTCGCTCGAACCGGGGATCAAGGCGTACCTGGACGAACCGAACCGTTTCAGCCGGCTCAGGCAGGAGGCCGAGCAACTGCTTGCTTCCGAATCCGATAAGCAGCGGCTTCCCATGTTCGGAATGCCGGTCGGGGTGAAGGATATCTTCCACGTGTCTGGTTTTGAGACCCGCGCCGGCAGCCAGCTCCCGGCCGCGATCCTGCAGGGAGAGCAAGCGCAGAGCGTCAGCGGCTTGCGGCGGGCGGGGGCGCTCATCGCCGGTAAGACCGTGACGACCGAATTTGCCTATTTCGCCCCCGGCCCCACGACGAACCCGCACAACCCGGGCCATACGCCCGGAGGGTCGAGCAGCGGTTCGGCGGCCGCCGTGGCTGCCGGCCTGGCGCCGATGGCCCTCGGAACACAAACAATTGGCTCGATCAACCGTCCGGCGGCTTTCTGCGGCACGGTCGGTTTCAAACCCAGTTACGGCCAAATCTCGACCGAAGGGGTGATCCCTCTTGCGCCTGCGCTTGACCATGTCGGCTTTTTCGCCCCGGATGCGGGCAGCGCCGCGTGGGCTGCTGAAATGCTGTTTCTGCCCGCCGCGCCATCGCCGTCCACGTCTGCGCCTCTGCGGTTTGCCATCCCGGTCGGGCCCTACCTCGATCACGCCGGTGCCGTTGCCATGCAGCATTTCGCCGAGGTTGTCGACGAACTTCGCTCAGCTGGCCATGCAGTCGTTGAAGTGGCCTGCATGCCGGATTTCCAGGCAATCGTCGACCGGCACCAGTTGATCCTGGCCGGGGAATGCGCCCGCGTTCATGCCCGGTGGTTCGAGCCTTATGCGAGGCGCTACCACGAGAAGACCAGGGCTCTCATAGAGCGCGGGCAGTCGGTATCTCAGGCCGATCTGGATCAGGCACTTCCCGGACGCCAGGTTCTACGTGCTGATCTCGAAGGCTTGATGGACGCGCACATGGTTGACGCATGGATCACGCCTGCCGCACCCGGTCCCGCCCCACGCGGGCTCGAAAGCACCGGGGACCCGGTGATGAACTTGCCCTGGACGCAAAGTGGAATGCCATCCGTGACTCTGCCCAGCGGCTTCGCTCCGGATGGCTTGCCGCTCGGGCTCCAGGTTATCGGCCGCTTCTGCCATGACGCCGCTCTGCTAGAATGGGCCCAGCGGCTGGAACCGGTCCTCGGCTACCCGGCCATCCATGGCCTGGAGCAATGCCTTGAGGCGATCAGATGACTGATCCGGAATCAACGACTCGAATGAGTGTGAGCCCTCCATGAGTTCAATCCAGCACGAGCTCCGGCGCGGCGCCTACTATGACTCTGTCGTCCTGATGCAGCTCCAGCGTGCCCTGCTCGAATTGGAGGGGGTCGAGGATGCCGGCGTCGTCATGGCCACGCCTGCCAACCTCGAACTCCTGGGGGATTCGGGGCTGTTGGTCGCTGGCCTGGAACCACGCCCGGAGGACCTGCTGATCGTGGTCAAAGCCGGCACCGAGGTTGATGCGCAAGCGGCGATCGAGCAGGTCGACACCATCTTGAACCGCCGCCGCGCATCCGCAGCCAGTGAGTACCGGCCGCGCAGCCTCGAATCGGCCGTCAAGGATCTTCCCGATGCAGGCTGGGTGTGGATCTCCGTCCCCGGTCGATTCGCTGCATCTGTCACCAGGCAAGCTCTGGCGCTCGGCAAGCACGTCTTCCTCTACAGCGACAACGTCACGCTTGAGGACGAGATCGAACTCAAGCAGGAAGCGCGCCAACGCGGCCTGCTGGTGATGGGACCGGATTGCGGAACAGCCATCATCAACGGCGTCGGCTTCGGTTTTGCCAACCATGTTCGCCGCGGTGCAATCGGCCTGGTCGCCGCCTCGGGCACAGGCCTGCAGGCGGTCTCGACCTCGATTCACAACCTGGGCCAGGGCATCTCGCACGCCATCGGGACCGGTGGGCGGGACCTCAAGCAGGGCGTGGACGCGCGGACAGCGCGCCAGGGCTTGGAACTCCTGGCTCAAGACCCGCAGACCCGGGTCATCGTCGTCGTCTCCAAGCCCCCCGACCCACAGGTCGCAGCGGCGCTCCTCGGCGCCGCACGCACGACGGGCAAACCAACCGTAATAAACTTCATCGGGTACGCGCCTCCGGTGTCGCGCTTCGAGAATTTAATCTTCGCCAACAACCTGGCCGAAGCGGCCGAGCTGGCGATCGAGGCGCTCGACGGCGCCGGCACTCGCGCCGCACCCCCGGATGGACAGCCGGGGTTCCTGCGCGGTTTGTTCTCGGGCGGTACGCTGGCCATCGAGGCCGTGCGCGGCCTGCAAGCGTTCCTCGGGCCTGTATACAGCAACCTGTCTGTCCCCGGTGGGCTGGTCCTTGCAGACCCACTGGTGAGCCAGGAGCACACCGTCCTCGATCTGGGTGAGGACATCTTCACCGTGGGCCGGTTGCACCCGATGATCGACAACGATTTGCGGCTGCGGCGCCTTGAGCAAGAATCGTCGGATGAAGACGTCGCCTTGATCCTGTTGGATGTCGTGCTGGGGGAAGGTGCCCACCCCGACCCGGCCTCCGAGCTCGGCCCGGCGATCGAGCGTGTAAGGCAGCGCGGGCTGGAGGTGGGCGTGGTGCTGGTCGGTACCGATGAGGATCCACAGGGGCTCGAGGCCCAATCCACCCGGCTCGGTGAAGCAGGCGCAAGGGTGTTCACGAATACCATGGACCTGGTTTCATTCGCCGTGGAGAAACTCGGCCAGCCGGCGAAACAAGATGGCAGCCCGGTACCCTCGAATGCTATAACCACGCCCGTGGGGGCGATCAACATCGGGCTTGAGTCGTTTTACGACAGCCTGGTCTCCCAGGGGGCTGCGGCAATCCAGGTCGACTGGCGGCCGCCCGCCGGCGGGAACGAAAAATTGATGGGCATCCTGAGCAGGATGAAAGCCGCAGGAGATCAGGAACCACCCGTGGAGAAAGGTTGACCAAAATGGATATTGATGCCGCCAACCAGACCGCCGTCGAGCGCATGATGAATGCCCGGCCGATGCTCACAGGGATCGCCACTGCACGGGACGCCATACCCGGCATGCGCGACAACCTGCTGCTGCACGCGGGTCCCCCGATCGAGTGGGCGCGCATGTCTGGCCCGCTGCGGGGCGCGGTCATCGGGGCGCTGCTCTTTGAAGGGCTTGGCCGAGAATGAGGCCGAGGCGCGCGAGATGGCCGCCAGCGGTGAGGTTGATTTTGAACCCTGCCATCACCACAACACGGTTGGCCCGATGGCTGGCGTCACATCCGCCTCGATGGCAGTTTATGTCATCAAGAACGCAGAGGGTGAAAACTACGCCTACTCAAACCTGAACGAGGGCTACGGGAAGGTGCTGCGCTATGGCGCCTTCAGCCCGGAGGTGATCGCCAAGCTGCGCTGGATGAACGACACCATGGCGCCGATCCTCGGTCAGGCGCTGACGAGTGGGGAGGGGCTCGACCTGCGCGCCCTGCTGGCAGAGGCGCTGCACATGGGGGATGAGGGCCACAACCGGAACAAGGCTGGGTCCCTGCTTTACCTGAAACAGCTTGCCCCGGCGATCGTGAAAACGGACGCCTCGGATGATGTAAAACAGGAGGTCTTGGCCTTCCTGGGCGACAACGCCCTCAGCGTGCTCAACCCGGTCATGGCAGCCTGCAAGGCCATGGCCGATGCCGCCCACGGCGTCGAGGGTTCGACTGTCGTCACGGCCATGGCCCGCAACGGGACCGATTTCGGCATCCGCGTGAGCGGGTTGGGTGAGCAGTGGTTCACGGCGCCGGCGCAAATCCCGGATGGGCTCTACTTCCCGGGTTATTCGAGCGAGGACGCCAACGCCGACATCGGCGACAGCACCATCACCGAAACCGCCGGGATCGGCGGCTTCGCCATGGCATCCGCCCCGGCCATCGTCACCTTCGTCAGCGGCACCCCGCAGGACGCGCTCAACGCCACGCTCGAAATGTACGAGATTACCGTGGCTGAGCACAGCCACTTCAGCATCCCGCCGCTGGATTTCCGCGGCACACCGACCGGCATCGACATCCGCAAGGTGGTCGAACTGGGGATCGCCCCACGCGTGAATACCGGCATCGCCCACAAGGACGCCGGTGTAGGCCAGGTGGGGGCAGGCCTCGTCCGTCCGCCGATGGAAATCTTTGAGCAGGCCTTGATCACCTTCGCCGACAGGTACGGTTTGTAGTACTGGCAATTCACAGCTGCCGGTTCGCCCGGCTGTATTGACCCGCCGCTCTTCAGGCATGGAGGATATGATGAAAATCCACGATCTCTCTCAACCTTTGAACCAGGATGCACCCTTCTGGCCGTTCTACCCACCCTTCGAGGTGAAGTATTTCAAGCGCAAAGCCGAGCAGGGGGTGAACGCCCAGTACATTCAAACTTCGAACCACATGGGAACCCACCTCGATGCGCCGCGCCACTTCGTCACCGGCGGCAAGACGATCGATCAAATCCCGTTGGAGTGGCTTTACGGCGAAGGGGTCATCGTCGACCTGAGCGATGTGCTCGACGAGCTGGATATCTTCACTCCGGCCATGATCGAGGAACGGGTCGATGTCAAGGACGGCGATATCCTCTTCATCCACACCGGCTGGCATAAGCACGCACAATTCGGCTCCGAGCCCGACGAGGAGAAGTACATCCACCGCCACCCCGGACCGCACTTCGAGATCGTGGACTGGCTCCTGGAGAAGAAGATCCACATCTGGGGCGTGGACATGATTTCAACCGATCACCCGATGAACTTGCCGATTGGCCGCTTCCTGGGCAAAGGCGGGCTCGAACATTGGCAGAAGGTCACCGCACAGTGCGAAGAAAAGTTCGGCGAAGACCAGATGTCGGTGCTCTTCCCAGAGAAGGCTTACCAGCTGACCCACAACGCCTTGTTCCCACACGACTGCATCCATGTCGAAAACCTGGGTGGGGTGATCGGCGCTCCTGAGCTCCAGAACCGCCGGCTGACCCTGGGCGCCTTCCCGTGGCTGTTCAAGGGCGGTGAGGCCGCGTTCTGCCGCGCAGTAGCATTTACCGAGGACTGAGCCGGGGATCCAGGGACTCTCGGCTAATTTAAACGGAGGTCATCGATGGGAAAGTACATCGGGAAGCGAATCCCGCGCAACGAGGATGCACGCCTGCTGACCGGGCAAGCCCTCTTCGTGGACGACGTGCACCTGCCGAACATGGCGCACGTCGCCTTCCTGCGCAGCCCGTATGCGCACGCACGGATCAAGGCTATCGATATCTCTGCCGCGCTCGAGGTCCCTGGCGTAATCGCCATTCATACTGCAGAAAGCTTGGGTGATTATTGGGCGCGAGGTCCGCTGCTCGTCTCGCCTCCCCCGATCGAACGCCTGACGTTCAACGCGCGCACCCAACCCATCCTGGCCCAGGACAAGGTCCGCCACGTCGGCGAACCGCTCGCAGCCGTTGTCGCCGAAGACCGCTACATCGCCGAAGATGCGCTGGCGCGCATCGTCGTTGATTATGAGCCCCTGCCGGCCGTCGTCGACATGGAGACCGCGCTCGAGCCGGATACGATCCCGGTCCACGAGGATCTGGAAACCAACCTGGCGGCGCACGTCATCCAGGAGATCGGCGACTACGAGCTGGCGCGCCAGTCGGCCGCGCACATCATCCGGCGCCGCTTCACCTACGATCACGGGGCAGCTGCTGCGATGGAGAACCGGGGCATCGTCGCCCACTGGGATGCGAAATCGCAGCGCATGACAGTATGGGATACGACCCAGGCGCCAATCCCCATTCGCAACGGGCTGGCCGGCATGTTGGGCTTGTCCGAGCACCAGGTGCGGGTAGTAGCGCCCTTCATTGGCGGCGCCTTCGGTCCGAAAATCATGATGTTTTACCCGGAAGAAATGCTCCTGCCCTGGCTGTCGATGCAGTACCAGCGGCCGATGAAGTGGATCGAGGACCGGGCTGAGAACTTCGTCGGTACGACCCATGAACGAGCTCAAATCCACGAGGCCGAACTGGCCCTGGATGAAGACGGACGGATCCTCGGCGTCCACGATGTCTTCCTGCACGACAGCGGGGCCTACGATCCCTATGGCCTGACGGTGCCCATCAACAGCCAATGCACGCTGCTGGGCTGCTACGAAATCCCCAACTACTACAGCGAGTTCAGGGCTGTCTTCACGAACAAGACCATCGTCACGCCGTTCCGCGGCGCCGGCCGCCAGCACGGTGTGTTCGTGATGGAGCGGTTGCTGGACCTGGCAGCCAGCGAACTTGGCCTCGATCCGACCGAAATCCGCCGGCGGAATTTCATCTCGAAGGATGCCTTCCCGAAGGATAACAAGATCATCTACCAGGACTTCACGCCCCTGGTGTACGACAGCGGCAACTATGAACCCGTGCTGGCGGAAGCGCTGGAGAAGATCGGTTACGAGGAATTCGTGACCAAGACCCAGCCCGCGCTGCGGGCCGAGGGCCGCCACGTTGGGATCGGCGTCGTGACCTACGTGGAGGGGACCGGTATTGGCCCTTACGAGGGGGCGCGGGTCCAGGTGCAGCCCAGCGGCAAGATCTCGGTCGTGACCGGGGTTGGCACCCAGGGTCAGGGGCACTTCACCAGTTTCGCCCAGATCGTCGCCGAGCAACTTGGCATTGAAGTGAGCGACATCCACGTCGTCACCGGTGACACCGACCAGTTCCACTGGGGGACCGGCACTTTTGCCAGCCGGGGCACGGTCGTCGCCGGCAACGCGATCAACGAAGCCGCCAAGGATGTGCGCAGGAAAATCCTCGACCGTGCGGCGGAGATGTTTTCCGTGGCGCACGAAGAGCTTGCGCTCCAGGGTGGGCGGGTCTACGTCAAGGACGAGCCCGAACGCGGCATCGCGCTCGGCGACCTGGCAGCCCAGTCCAACCCGCTGCGCGGGGCTGTAAAACCAGGCACGGAACCCGGGCTCGAATCGACCAACTACTTCGGCCCGTCGACGGGCGCAACGGCCAGCGGCGTGCATGCCATGATCGTCGAAGTCGACCCCGAGACGCTCATGATCGACATCCAGAAGTACGTCGTCGTGCATGACGTCGGAAAAGTCATCAACCCGCTTCTGCTTGACGGCCAAATCCAGGGCGGCGTCGCCCAGGGCATCGGCAACGCATACTACGAACAACTGGTGTTCGATGAGAATGGCCAGCTGCTGAACGGGACCTTCATGGATTACCTCCTGCCGACCTCGCTGGATGTGCCCCGCATCGACATCGGGCACAAGGAGACGCCCTCCCCGCTGAACCCGCTCGGTGTCAAGGGCGCCGGCGAGGCGGGCGCCATCCCGGTCGGTCCGCTATTCTGCCAGGCGCTCGAGAACGCGCTCAATATCGAAGGGCTCGAACTGCTGGAGATCCCGCTCAGCCCGAGCCGGCTGTGGGAGCTGATGAACCTGGCCCGGAAAGCATGAAGCTGTTTGGCCGGGCGGGCAGGATTTCGTGCAATAGGCTGGGCTGAATCGTGATCCTGGTTACCGGGGCGGCCGGCAAAACAGGCGTGGCGCTCATGGGGGAACTGAAGCGGCGAGGCCGCTCGGTCCGGGCGCTCGTCCGCCGCGAGTCGCAGATTACGAGCGCACTCCAAGCCGGGGCTGCACAGGCTTGCGCTGGTGACTTGCTCGATCCAGCATCACTCGAGCCAGCCTTCCAGGGCGCAAGCAGCATTTATCACATCCCTCCGAACATCCATCCCCGGGAAGTCGAGATCGGCGAGATCGTGCTGCAGCTCGCCCGGCAGTACGGCCTCGATCACTTCGTCTACCATTCTGTGCTCCATCCTTATGTCCGTGCGATGCCGCACCACTTGAAGAAGGCCGAGGTGGAGGAGCTCATCTTCGCCAGCGGGTTATCCTTCACCATCCTGCAGCCGGAAGCCTATATGCAGAACTTCCTGCCCGGGCTCGCATCTGCCAAAGAGCAGGGCATCTTCCCGGTGCCCTACCCCGTTGGCTCAAAACTGGGCATGGTCGACCTGGCGGATGTCGTGCAGGTCGGCGCGCTCGTCCTGGAGGACCCAGCCCACCACTGGGCGACCTATGAGTTATCTGCCGGCGAAACCTGGACCCCGGCCCGGGTGGCCGAGGCAATCGGGGCCGCGCTGGAGAAGCACGTGCAGGCGGTCGAGATCGAGCAGGACGAATGGAAGCACGGGGCGACGCGGGCCGGCATGAGCCGCTACCAGATCGAGACGCTTAGTAAGATGTTCGCCTACTATGCCGAACACGGTTTCTGGGGCAACTCGCGCGTGCTTGCCGGCTTGCTCGGACGCCGCCCCAGGTCCTTCCTCGAATTCCTATCTGAAACGCTTCAGACTCACGCCGGTGCCTGATCCACCGGGGGAGCGCGAGGCGTCGTCGCCCGCGGGGCCGCTTCACCTTCAAACGATCTCGGCTGCCCCGGGTGCGCTCGCCTGGGTTCGTGCAGGGCGAGCTTCGCGCGTCCTGCACGTGTTTGCTGGGGTCTGCAACCTTATCAACGACGGTGGGGAACTGCTTTCGCTTATCGTCGATCCCGGCCTCATGGATCCGTTTAGCCTGCTGCTCAAGCGGCCGGCCTCTTTCGCCGGGTTCCTCGATCACCTCAGCGCTGAAAGCGTCGTCTCGCTCGGCTCAAGCCGGATCCAGATTGGCCGCCTCGAGGTAGCCATCGAGGAACCCGTTGCCTGGGATAGCCGCCCGGATTGGGCTGCGCTCAGGGAAGGCTTGAGCGGGGATCACGAATGGATTGGTTTGATTGAGAAACGTGTCCTGCAAAAGCGGTCGGACGAGAGCCTGGCTGCGCTGATTGGAAACCTGGACGCCTCCTGGCGGGGAAGCCGCGCGCCATGGTGGGTGAACGCCACAGCTCCCATTCAATCGCTTCTTGATGGGCTCGCCGCCCGGGATAAGCAGGCGCTTTCAGAGGCCGCCTCCCGCCTGGCCGGTCTTGGTCCGGGACTCACCCCGAGCGGCGACGACTTCCTGGTTGGCTTGATGTACGCCGCCAGGATTATGCTCCTACCGGGCGAGGCGCAGGACGTATGTGACACGCTCGTGCGCGCCTCCGTCCCGCGCACAGGTCTCTTCCCGGCAGCGCATCTCACCGCTGCCTCCATCGGTGAGGCCTCCGGACATTGGCACGCGCTGCTCGCCGCGTGCCTGGATGGAGAGGGTAGGGGAATACGCGCCGCGCTCGACCGGCTGCTGTCGGTGGGGCACACCTCGGGGGAAGATGCCGTCAGCGGATTCGTGCTGGGGCTCCAGCACCCCCGCCATCGGATGTCTTAGCGCTGCGAGGTGGCGCTTGATTCGCAGGGAGCAGCCGCTCGGCTGCTCCCTGATGCTTGCGTAGGTGTTACCTGATCGAATGCTACTTGGTGCTCGGTTTGAAGATCAGGAAGACTGCGTTGAGCAGGATGCCAGCCACGGCGCCGGTGGCGATCGCAGGCCATCCGTTGGGGAAAATCCCCGTCAGGAACGGGATCGGCATCAAGCCATTCGGATAGCCGATGTGGCCGCCGATACCGATGACCATGATCGTCGCGCCAACGGCCAGCGTCCTCGGATCAAACAGGTTGACCTTGTTCTCCACCATCAAGGCCACGCCCTGCATGCCGATTACGCCGAACAGGTAGATCGCCAGGCCGCCGCTTACCGCGAGCGGGACCGTCTGGAGCAGCCCGGTCAGCTTGCCCACGAAACCGAGCAGCATGGAGATCGCCCCGGCCGCGATGAGCGCTGGGCCGGAGTAGTTGCGGGTGATCGCCATCAGCGAGTTGTTCTCGCCATAGTTCGTGCCGGCCGTTGAGCCGAAGAGGCCGTTGATGAAATCTCCCACACCATCCAGGATCAGGTTGAAGCCGATGTACTCGTCGAGATGATATTTCTCGCGACCTGTTTCCTCGGCAAAACGATCGACGTACAGGCTGATCTGGTATAGGTGCGCGGTCGATTCGGGGATGGTGGCGATGGCCATGATCGAAACGCTGATAATCGCCGTTCCGACGAGGGCGCCGCTGAAGGTTGGGAAGGTGAAGTGCGGGATCTCGATCAAGGCATGGGCGGCGATGGGCGAGAAATCGACCAGGCCGACGGCCCAGGCTATGACGTACCCCACAATTGCCCCCAGCAGCACGGGCAGCATGCCGATAAAGCCGCGGCCCTGCAGGTAGACCGAGAAAATGACCGTAACGAAGAGCGTGATAAACGCCACGCCCCAGTGAGCCTGCGCCATTCCTAGGGCGGCAAAACCGAGCGCAAACCCGATGACAGCTGCGACCGAGCCTGTGACTACGGGGGGCAGGACCTTGTCGATCGCAGCTTTGCCCACCCAGCGGATGATGAAGCCAACCGCGATGTTGATCAAGCCCGTCACGAGGATGCCGGCCTGGATCACGCTCAGTGTAGCGTCAGGAGCAGGGACACCCCACTCGGCATTCGTCAGCGCCAGGTAGGCTGCCATGTAGCTGAAACTGGATCCATAAAAGAGTGGAATGAATTTACCGATGCGCCACTTCGAGAGCACGAGCGCAACGATGGTCGCCATACCAGCGACGAACAGCACGGTGCTGGTATGGAAACCGGTGAATAGGGCTACGAAGACTGTCGCCGGGAACATCGTCAGAACGTGCTGGAACCCGAGCAAGACGAGTTGTCCGAACGGCGGCCTGTCGTTTGGCAGGTAGCCCATCCGGCCCTTGGTCGTATCCATTTATCTCTCCTTGGCTCAATTAACTAGATGTTATGTGGGTCTCATGCCGCTTGAACGTCTTCGTGATCGTGCGCTGAATCCCTCCTTTCGAGGCGGTCAGGGGTGGAGGGGAGCGGATCGCAATCGTTCACGGGTCTTGCGTAACAAGCGCGATCAAAGAGCGGTTCCCTGGCCTGGATGATCCTACTCATGATGGACCACCTGGTCCGTGTTGCGCGTCGACCCAAGTGCACATCGTAAGTGGTAACACCATACAGCGTTCGAAGTCACGCTCGTGTGTCAGGCGCTTTTGGCATGGCTTATCTTGGGGTCTTCGTGCGCTAGGCAGCCTTGATAAATGCTTGGGAAATCGTCCGCAGGGCACCGAGGTGTTCCTCGGCCGTGCGAAAACCGGAGCCCATCGTGTTCAAGGAAAGCTTGGTGGCACCCGCTGCGCGCCAGGCTTGCACGCTCTCTTTAAGTTCACCCAGATCACCCCTGCCGAAGGGGAGGCGCGCATCGATGCCAAACGCGGCTGGATCCCGGCCGGCTTGTTCCAGGTAGGCGTTGAGCCGTTCGATGGAGGGGATGGCCTGCTCGGCCTGGCGGAAGTTTGCCATCCATCCATCCGCCAGCCTGGCCGCACGTCGTAAAACCACGTCAGCCCCGCCCCCGATCCAGATCGGGATGGGTTGTTGGAGCGGCCTGGGGTTCAGGCCGACGTGAGGCAGCACATGGTCTTTTCCAGTGTAGAAGACGCTGGGTTGAGTCCAGAGCGCTCGCAGGAGATCGATCTGTTCCTCGCTGCGCAATCCCCGATCATGGAAGTCTTTCCCAAGGGCAATGTACTCGGCCTCATTCCAACCGATCCCGATTCCCAGACGCAACCGGCCGGCACACAAACGATCAAGCGTGGCTGCCTGCTTGGCCACAAGCACCGTCTGGCGCTGCGGTAGGATCAATATCCCGGTGGCAAACTCGATCTGGCTCGTCACGGCTGCCATAAAGCCAAACATAACAAACGGGGAAAGGAAGGCGTGTTCCAGCGTATAGGGACCGCGCTCACCAGCGAGGTGCTCGGGGTCTACCCCCAGGACATGCTCGTAGGCCAGGATGTGATCGAAACCCATGCTTTCCACCTCCGCTGCAAAGCTCCGGACGGTTTCGGGTTGAGGGTCAAGCTCGGTTTGCGGGTATACGACTCCGAACTGCATCTTGCACCTCCCACGGGTACTCCAGGTACCCAGTATAGCTTAGCGCCAATATGACGGCCGCCGACGAGTGATGTACAATGGGCCGCATGACGGATCGATCTGAGCGCAAAGTTCATGTCCTTTTGACGGTGAACTTTCCCCAGCCACTCCTGGACCGAATCCAGGCTGTCTCGCCTGAACTCAAGCTGCACGTCGTCCAGGCTCGGGATGCGGCTGGAATCCCAGAAGATGTGCTCAATCGGGCCGAGGTGCTCTACACCATTGGCGTGCTGCCAGAACCTGACCTCGTCCCGAACTTGCGTTGGGTCCAAATCCATTACGCTGGGATGGACCACATCCAGGGCAACCCGCTCTTCTCCGCGGACGTAATCTTCACCACGATGAGCGGCGCAGCTGCGCCCCAGATGGCGGAGTACGCGCTGATGAGCATGCTCGCCCTCGGCCACAAGGCGCCGCTAACCCTGCGCAGCACGCCAGCCGAACAATGGGCGGAAGGCCGCTACACGCGCTTCCAGCCCACAGAATTGCGTGGGAGCACGGTCGGGGTCGTCGGATACGGAAGCATCGGGCGGGAGATTGGCCGACTTTCGAAACAGTTTGGGGCCAACTTGCTCGCCACCAAGCTCGATCTCAAGCAGCTTCATGATCCGGGCTTCATGCCCGAAGGACTTGGCGACCCGGGCGCCGATCTTCCCGACCGCATCTATCCTCCCGAAGCCCTGCGCAGCATGGTGCCGTTGTGTGACTTCGTCGTAATCTGTGTACCCCTCACGCCGAAAACGCAGGGCATGGTCGATGCCGAGATCTTGAAAGCGATGAAGAAGACGGCCTACCTGGTCGATATCTCGCGCGGCGGCATCGTGGATCACGGCGCCCTGGTGGAAGCCCTGAACGGTGGAAACCTGGCTGGCGCTGCGCTGGATGTATTCCCGGTCGAGCCGCTGCCCGAAAGCAGCCCGCTGTGGGGGATGCCAAACGTGATGCTTTCGCCGCACCTGGCCGGCAGCTCCCAACACTATATGGAACGAGCCGCAGACCTCTTCTGCGATAACCTGGGGCGTTTCATCTCCAACAGACCCATGCTCAATGTGTATGATCCACAACGCGGATACTGAAACGGAACACGCGTCATGATTGAGGGGATCATCTTCGATCTCGGATCAACCCTGATTCGCTTTGAAGGGGATTGGGATCAGATCTGGCCTGAGAGCCTGGGCGAGCTTGAAGGTGCGCTGCGCGAGTTCTGGCTTTGACTGGGGAGAGCAAGATCTCATCGGTGTTTTTTCCCGGCGCATGCAGGAATACCACCAGAATCGCCTCGGCGATCACGTTGAACTTACGACGACGGCCGTGCTTGGCGAAGCGCTTGCCTCTGTCGGGCTCTTCGATCCCGACCCGCAGGTGATTGCGCACGCCCTGGAGCGCATGTATGCACCCACCGAGCGGCATTGGATGCGTGTGCCCGGGCTTGAGATGACGCTCAACCTGCTCCAGCGCCGCGGCCTGCGCCTCGGTTTGCTATCGAACGCCGGCGACGATGCCAATGTGCAGCGCTTGATTGACAAGGCAGGCATACGTAGCTTTTTTGATCCCATCCTGGTCTCTGCTGCCGTCGGCGAACGCAAGCCATCCGCTGGCCCCTTCCTGCAAATTCTTGAGCACTGGCACCTCGAGCCAGATCAGGTGGTCATGGTTGGTGACCGCCTGGACCAGGACATCCTCGGTGCCCAGCAAGTGGGAATGCATCAAATCTGGATGCGAGGTTACGCCGAGGTCGACCACGGCAGCGAGATCACCCCCGAACTCACGGCAGACTCGTTGATGCAGCTGCCCACCATGATCGACGACCTTTCTGAGAAAGGGTGATGCTTTTGGAATTTCTGCGCGTGACGGACCACATCTACCGCATTGAGCTTCCTATTCGCCTACTGGGGCCGGTGAAGATCCCGGTCGCCGTGTATCTCGTTGAGGATCGCGAGGGCTGGACGTTGATCGATGCCGGCCCAACCGAAACTGCGCCCGAGCTGGTGGCTGCGATCCATGAACGAACCGAGGGCGAAGGCCCGCGCCAGGTGCTGCTCACCCACGCGCATGCAGACCACAGCGGCGGATTGGGTGATGTGCTGCTGGAGTGGAACCCTCCGCTAATATGCCAGCGCGAGGAAGCCCGCTTCATCACCGGCCAATCCGACTACCGCTTCGTGCCTTCACGCAACCTGCTCTTCCTCATCGCCCGCTACCTCATCCCGCAAACCGGGTGGGGCTACCCGGTCGCGCACGCACTTGAAGCAGGCGAATCGATCGCCGGCATGGTCGTCATCCAACTCCCGGGACACTCCCCGGGGCAAGTTGGCTTTTTGCATCCGGGAGACCGGGCCATGCTCTGCGGCGACGCTGTCATGAACCTCGGTGGGCAGTTATCCCCCCCTTACCGCTTCCTCAGCACCGACCTTGGTCTGACCCAGAGATCGATCCGCCGCTTGGCCGAACTCGATTTCAGGCACCTGCTGCCCTCCCACGGCGACCCGATCCTCGAGCGTGGGCGGGAAGCTCTGCTCGATCACCTGGGCTTAGCCCTGGCCCCGGATCCGCTCGATCATTGGCACGAATAACCAGCAACGCCGAAGGCTGTCCGGGGTTGCATGGTTGATGAACCCTGGCCCGAGGCTGTCTTCCCCACCCGCCCCCGCAAAGGTGACCTACCCTCGCCGGCTTGTCGTCCGGGGCATCTTGCGGGTGTTGATACGCGCAGCACTCGCCTCCTTAAGCCGCCTGGAGATCATCGGCCGGGAGAACCTGCCGCCGGGCGGACCGCTAATCGTGATCGGCAATCACTTTAGTTTCATCGACCCGGTGGCCATGATCCGCGCTTGCCCCTGGCCGCTCGAATTCCTGGCGGGCGCTCGCATGCCCAACGCCCCGCGCATCGTTACCTGGATCCCGGCGCTGTGGGGTGTCTTCCCCGTGTATCGCGGCGCCGTCTCGCGCAAAGCCCTCCGTTCGGCTGAGCAGGTGCTCCAACAGGACGGGGTCATGGGGGTTTTCCCGGAGGCCGGGAACTGGGCGACGGTGCTGCGTCCTGCGCGGCCCGGGGCGGCTTACCTGGCCGCCCGGACCGGCGCCCCGATCCTGCCGATCGGCCTGGATGGCTTGACCGAGGTCTTTCCTTCCTTGCGGCATGGCCGGAGAGCAGCGGTCACCATCCGCATCGGCCGTGTGTTTGGACCTTTCAAGCCCGAACACGAGCGTGGCAACCGGCGCGAGCACCTGGATATGATCGGCGAGCGCATGATGCGCGAAATCGCAGCGCTCATCCCGGAGGAACGCCGGGGACATTACGCAGACGATCCTGCGATCCGGGCCGCAGCCAGGGGTACGGAGATTTACCCCTGGGCGGATGAGCCCGACCTTTGAACGGGTAATCATGGTTGGTCGTCGCTTGGACGATCGGGAGTGAGGTGGTGGAATGGTTGGAGTGTTCGCGGATTCTGTGAACGGGACGGCGGCGCGTGCGAGCCGCCGCGAGCGGGTTGCCTGGTACCTGTATGACTTCGGGAACTCGGCTTATGCCGCCGTCGTGCTCCTGGCCGTCTATTCGGCTTACTTCCAGGGCGAGGTCGTCGGTGGGCCACAGGGCTCCCGGTTGTGGGGATACGCCGTCGGCATCGCCATGCTCGTCGTCGCGCTGACGGCGCCCATCCTGGGTACGATCGCCGATTTCTCCGGCTCCAAAAAACGGTTTCTTTTTTTCTATACAGCCCTATCGTGTACGTTCACTGCGCTGCTCTTCTTCGTCGGCCCGGGCGACGTCCTCACCGGGATGCTGTTCTTTATCCTGGCCGAGATAGGATACCGAAGCGCACAGGTCTTCTATAACGCCTTGCTGCCCGAAATCGCCAGCGACGACGAGATAGGGCGCATCTCGGGGAATGGGTGGGCAATCGGTTCGGCGGGAGGGATCATCTGCCTGGTCATCGTCCTGGCGCTGATCCTGCTCGTGAAGGGCGAGCAGATCATCCACTTTGCTTTCCTGATCACCGCGCTTTACTTCGCGCTTGCTGCTGCGCCGCTCTTTTTGTGGCTGCGCGAGCGCGCCCAGCCCCAGGTCCTGCCAGCCGGGGAAAACCTGCTTTCGCTCGCCTTCAAGCGCCTGGCCGCAACGTTCCGCTCCGTACGCGAGTACCGCGAGTTCATCAAGTTTATGATAGCCTTCCTCATCTACAACGACGGGATCATCATGGCGCTGAATTTCGCCGCCATCCTGGGCGCCGTCCTGTTCGGCATGGAACAGCAGCAGCTGATCATCTTCATGATTATCGTCCAGGTCACAAGCGTGGCAGGCGCATACCTGTTTGGCGTGGCGGCGGACAGGCTCAACCCAAAACAGTCCCTGCTGATTGCACTCCTGCTGATGACCGCCGCAGCCGGTTGGATGTATATAAACCAAACTCTGACCGGGTTCTACTTCATCGGCGGTTTGGCGGGGTTCGCCCTGACCGGTGTGCAGTCTGTCAGCCGCACAACGGTCGGGTTGTTCACCCCGGAAGGGAAGAGCGCCGAATTTTACGGTTTCTTCTCCGTGGCCGGCCGGACCTCCTCCTTCATCGGCCCGGCGGTCTACGGCTGGATCGCGTTCCAAGCCGCACTCTGGTTCCAATCGCGGGGATATGATGCGATCCTGGCCGAACAAGAGGGGCTGCGGGCGGCAGTCCTGTCGATCGTCGCCTTCCTGGTTATCGGGCTCGTGTTCCTGCTGTCGGTAAACTTCAAGCGCGCTCGAAGCCAATCTCAAGAAGCTTGAGAGCTGATAAAACATGACAACGAAGCATTGGTCGGCGTTTCTCCTGCTTGGTCTGATCTGGGGCACCTCGTTTCTGTGGATCAAGGTCGGGCTGCGTGAGCTCTCGCCTCTGACCCTGGTCGGGTTCAGGCTGCTCTTCGGCTGGCTGGCGATGATCATCCTTGTTGCCCTCCGGCGCCCGGCCTTCCCCCGCTGGGGGCGTACCTGGCTCTGGCTCATCCTGATGGGTGTCACGAACACCGCGCTCCCCTTCTTGCTCATCACCTGGGGCGAGCAGAGCATCGATTCGGCTGTGGCCTCTGTCCTCAACAGCAGCGTGCCGCTCTTCACGCTGGTCATCGCTCATTTCTTCCTGACGGATGAGCCCATGACCTTGCCCAGGGTAGCAGGGCTTGTCCTTGGCTTCCTGGGGATCTTGCTTCTCTTCAGCCGTGATCTCGGGCAGGGCCAAGTGACCGAAGGCGTGCTCGGGCAGCTGGCGGTCCTGGTCGCGGCGGTGTCGTATGCAGCCAGCTCTGTGTACGCCCGGCGGACGTTGAAGGAGGTCCCGACTCTCGTGCAGGCGTTCATTCCCATGCTCAGCGCAGATCTGCTCATCTGGGGCACAGCCTTCGCCGTCGACCGCCCTTTAACCGTGCCGACCCTGCCTCTCACCTGGATCTCCCTGCTCTGGCTAGGCCTGTTGGGTTCTTTCATCGCCTACCTGTTGTACTACTACTTGCTGCACCAGGTGGGCTCGACTCGCACCACGCTGGTGACCTACCTGTTTCCCGTGGTCGGCGTCGCCGCCGGCGTGATTTTCCTCGGCGAGCATCTGGATTGGCGTCTGGGATTGGGATCGCTGCTGGTCCTTGCCGGGATTGTCATCGTCAACCGCCGCCAGCGCCGAGCGGCCGGATGATAGGAAATTGTAAAGTGTGCGTCGTAGGCAACGGGCCGGTTCTGTGCCAAAATAAGACGGCAGTATTCGTATTTGAAAGTGTGAGGGGACGCGATGTATCCAAACCCAGAAACTTCAACTAGCGTAGACCCGCGCGTGACGGCGCTGGAAGATGCGCTGCGCTTGCTGGAAGCGCCCGGCTCGGATTTTCGCTGGGCCGTGATGATGGACTACGACGGGCTGATCCTGGCCAATTACCCGGAAGATATGGGGTCGGACCTTGACCTGGCCATCGCCGCCAGCGCGCATATCATGCGCATGGGTGAGAAGGCGCAGGCCGAGCTTTCTTTCGGCAAATGGCGTTATACCCTGATGGCCGGCGCCGAGCTGCAGCAGCTGGTCATGCATATCAACCGCGAAGTCGCGCTCAGCATCGGGTACGGCTCGAAAACCCCGATCCATAAGATCTTCGGCGCCCTCAAGGATGCCGTACCGGCCCTGATGCGCGCGCTCGATGCGGGTTCGAGGAAGTTCTCCGAACCAAACACGCTCCTGATGAGGTCCGACGACCTGAAGAGATACATCGAAGAGGGTTAAGTGGCTGGGCACAGCTATACCAAGAACCCCATCCTCCATGGATGGGGCTCTTTTGTTATTCACAGGTATGGCATTGGATGCCATTGCGGGTTTGTCCTGCTTGCGCGAGCCGCTTGACAGATTAGGCAGCTTCTATTCCAATCCAAGTACACGCGCTTCACCGGAGGCGTGCCCTCGGGAGGGAGAACATCATGCGAAGAGCGACGCTGTTGGCCGGGGTGGGCTTGGCCGCCATGGGGGCGGTCCTGGTTTATGCCTTTACCCAGGGGGATTTTGCGGCAGAGGGCTCGACCCTGCTCTCGATGCCGTGGGGAATCGTCTCGCTCGTCGATTTGTATGTCGGGTTTGCGCTTTTCTCCGGCTGGATCGCCTACCGTGAGGCAAGCCCGGTCAAGGCGCTGGTTTGGATTGTGCTGATGATGGTGCTCGGCTTTTTTACCGCCAGCCTGTACGTACTGCTGGCGCTGCGCGCCAGCGGTGGTTCCTGGAAACGCTTCTGGATGGGCGCACGCGCAGCGGCCTGAGGATTATCGAGCTATCGTGAGCGGGCAATATCCGCCGCCCGCGCGCTTAATGCACGCAGGAGGTCCTTGGGGGTGAGCAGGATCTCGAGCCCGTGTGCACCGGCGCTGATCCCGACCTCGTCCCACAGCTCGACCGTCTCGTCGATCCAGACCGGGTAGTTCTTCGCCATCGCCAGCGGCGTGACCGCCCCGCGCTCGTACCCGGTCAGGCCGAGCACTTCGCGCTGCGCCGCCAATTCGACCTTCTTGTCGCCTGTAGCTTTGGCCAGGAGGCGCAGGTCGACTTCGGTCCCGGCCGGGATGAGCACAAGCAATGTGCCCGTTCGGTCACCGACCGCCACCAGCGTCTTGAAGACGCGTTCAGGCGCAATACCCAGGGCTGCAGCCGCCCGGTCGGCGAGCTGATCCGGCCCTTCGATTTCATAGGCTTCGACCCGGTATCGGACCCCGGCCTGATCGAGCTGGCGCATCGCGTTCGTCTTCTGGATCATTTTTCCTTCTTAAGTTCACACTGGAAAGGGATCCAGTTCAATCAAAACACGTCCCCTCCCGCGCCGCTATGATACACTTTTGAGCACCCTGGGGGATGTCATTCTGCCAAACTACGTCATAAGGAGCACGGAACTTCCATGGACTCGATACTTCAACTTATCGTCTCACAGCTTGGCGGCGGCGCGGTCTCGAAGATCAGCGACCAGCTTGGCATTGATGACAACCAGGCGCAGCAGGCGATCGGCCTGGCGCTGCCGATGCTGATCGGTGCCTTGAACCGCAACGCCTCGTCGCCCGATGGCGCCCAGGCGCTGACCCAGGCCTTGCAGCGCGACCACGACGGCAGCATCCTGGATGCGCTCACTGAGCGGGTCTCACAGAAGGATACGCTCGATGATGGCATGGCCATCCTGGGGCATGTGTTCGGCGAGAAGAAAGGCTCCGTCGAGAGCAGCGTCAGCAAGGGCAGTGGTCTTGATCCGCAGACCGTTGCCACGCTGATGGCGATGCTGGCCCCGATCGTGATGGGAGCGCTGGGCAAGATCCAGCAGAGCAAGTCGCTCGACGCACAGGGCGTCTCGCAGGTGCTGCGGCAGGAGCGCGACACGGTTGAGAAGACGACCTCCGGCCTGGCGCAGCTGCTCGACATGGACGGCGATGGCGACGTCACGGAAGAGGTCATCAGCCTGGGGGCAAACCTGCTTGGTGGGCTCTTCGGCGGGAAGAAGTAAAATCCGTCAAGCGGAGATGCTAAACGGCCGGCGAACCTGCCGGCCGTTCGTTTCTTAACTTCGCAGTTACGTTGCGCATTGGATGCACAACTCCGTTGAACGGTTGGTCCAGTAGACCAGGCCGCAAGTCGGGCAGGTTGTCTTTCGCAAGCCCGTGTTTTTCTTCTCCGCAGCGGGGCGCGCCTCGGGCGGCAGCTCGGCGAAGGGATCGCCACAGCAAGGACTGTTGATCAGCCCGGACTTTGTCTTTCCATTCCCACTTTTCGCTCCCATCGCGCTTCTCCACACTCTACCTGGTTAGAGAATCGACAACACAACCCCAAACAGATACCCGGCCAACACACTGAACAGGGTGACGAGGGAAACATAGGCAGCGGTACGCCTCCCCCCCAGCAGGCGGCCCGTCACCAGGATGCTCTGCAGCGAAAGCTCAGGGTCAGCCAGCAGGTAAGCCAGCAGCGGTCCCCGGCTCATGCCCAGGTCGAGGAACATGCGGGCAATGGGCACCTCGACCAGCGTCGGGAAGTACATGAATACACCGAATACGACGCCGATCAAATTCGCCCAAATCGTGTTGCGTCCGGCCAGCGATTCGACCCAACCCTGGGGGATGATGGCCTTTGCGATCCCGGCGGCGAAGACGCCGACGACCAGCAGTGGAAAGATTTGCTTGACGAACTTCCAGGTCTCCCATAGCCAATCCGCCAGCACCTGTCGTTCGAACCCGCGTGCGGCCGTCCATCCCACCAGACCCAGAAGAAGCACTTCGGTGGCGAAGCGCCCGTTCAACCCCAGCGTCAGACTGCCCGCCGTAACGGCGGGAGCGGCGGCCAGGACAGTCATCGCCACCAAGACCAGCGTAAGGGTTGTCCACCGGTTGAAGCCCTCCAGCACGTGCTCCAGCCCGAGGTAGGCTGTTGGCGCGATCAGCACCAGCAGGAAGATCAACAACCCGCCCTGGATGGTCAGGTTCAGGTGTTCAAGACCGGCAAGCAGGTTCCTCGGCAGAGTAAATGGCAGGCTGATCTGGGCCCAGACATGGGTGAGCGCCTCGACCTGCAGCGTACCGGCGATGAGCACGCCCAGCAGCAGAGCGAACATCACCCAGACGACCGGGCGGACGCGTTCCGCCGTTCCAAACAACGCAGCCTGCTCTCCGGCTGCCGTGCGCTCCTTCTCTGCTTCACGGAATACGCGCGCCATAATCAAGCCGATCAAGATCCCGAACGTGATCGAGAGCACGACACGCGCCAGGGCGATGTCCAATCCAATCGCCGCGCCGGTGTAGGTAATGGCCAGGATGTTGACCGCCGGCCCGACAAACAGGAAGGTAATTGCCGGCCCCAGCCCGGCGCCCCGGCGCCAGATGCCGGCGAAGAGCGGCAGGATCGTGCATGAGCACACCGCCAGCACAAAGCCGCCGGCTGCCGCAGCCGGGTAGCTGATCCAGGCTGAAGAACGCGGTCCGAGATAGCGGGTGATCGCCGCCTTCGGGATCACGGCGCTTAAATACCCGGCGATGACAAATGCTGGGACCAGGCACAAGAGGACGTGCGCCGCCAGGTAATCGAGCAGGCTGGCCCAACCGGCCGCGATCAGCGCGATCAGCAGGTCCATGCAGAACCCCCTTGTCTGGCTGCCGCGCTTCGCGCACACAGCCGATCAGCAGCAGAGATGCCGGCAGGGATCTTCATCATCCAGCCAGCTGCAGCTTGATCATCTCGAGGATTTGAGCCGGTGAAGGGATCCGGCCCGAGCTGGCCAACCGATCGTTAATCACCAATCCGGGCGTCGCCAGCAAGCCATACTCCAGGAATCTCTCCGGGTCGGTCACTTTTTCGATCGCAAGCTCGAGGTCCGGCGCACCTTCCAGCAACAATTCGGCTGCCTTGCGGGCGTGTAGCTCAAGCCGTTCGCAATTGGCGCAGCCCGAGCCCAGGATTTTGATGGATAACATCGGTCGCTCCTTTAGTGTCCGCTACCCGCAACAGATTCGGCCGTCTGCAGTGTATCCTCGCGTTGACAGCGCGGGCACGGACAGGGTTCATTGGGAATGGTTGCGGGGCCTTCGGGGCTCAGTTCGACCGCTGAGCGCATGGCAACCGCCATGGCGCTGCGCTCGATTGTGTCAAGCAGCGGATCAAGCTCGGGGTGGGCGATGTCGTAGAACACATTCAAGCCTTCGCGCCGATCTTCGACCAGCCCGGCCTCGCGCAGCCGGGCCAGCTGCTGGGAGAGATAAGCCTGCCGTAAACCAAGCCGGCTCTCGAGGTGGCAGACGCAGCATTCGCCGTCATCCCTCAGCACGTTTAGAATCCCCAGCCGGGTCGGGTGCGCCAAGGCTTTTAGCAGGCTTGCGCTGAACTTTTCACTTTCCATTCCATCCGCCCCTCTCGCTACATTCAATATTCGGAATATAGAATAAGCCTCCCGGGCTTGCTCGGTCAGTGATGTTTGTCACAATCTTTTCAGCCAGGCGTCGCCCCGAATCCTGGGCAAGATGACTACATCGAGCGACGCCTCTTCACCGCGCAGGAAGAAATGCCAGGGGCGGGTAACGGCTTGCGCACGGGCAAGCTGTCCGGGGCCTCCCTGCCATATCTATCCTAGGATGAACATGACACCTTAAATGGCCAGCTTCTTAGGCGCGGCTGGTCTCCTGACAGTCCAACCAAAAAATCGCCTCCCCTTAGGGAGGCGATTTGTGCCCCAGGCGCGATTTGAACGCACAACCTAGGCTTTAGGAGAGCCTTGCTCTATCCATTTGAGCTACTGGGGCTGCTTGGTTTCGCCGAGATTATAGCACGCCCAGCTTCCCACGCTGACAAAACTGGATCCTGGCATGACTCTTTCCATCACCCACACCACACACCTCCTCCCAACTTGCACAGTATTAATCAGTTATTAACTTGACAAATTCTGTGCACTAGGTAGAATACAGTCATCTTGAACCAAAAAGGAGAAGAAGAAATGAATGCACGAAGATTGGTACCGTTCCTGTTGATCGCGGTTTTGGCGCTGGGTGCTTGTGCACCAGCAGCGGAAGTCGTCGAAACCGAGGCTCCGCCCGCGCCCACTGTGGCGGCTCCTGAGCCGACGGCAGAGCCGATGATGGAAAAGGACATCGTCGACATCGCTGTCGAAGACGGCCGCTTCACCACGCTCGTCGCCGCTGTCCAGGCCGCAGGGCTGGTTGATGCACTCAAGGCAGAGGGCCCGCTGACGGTCTTCGCCCCCACCGATGACGCCTTCGCCGCACTGCCTGCCGGCACCGTCGAAGCGCTCCTGGCTGACATCCCCGCCCTGACCGACATCCTGCTCTACCATGTCGTTGAAGGCAAAGTCATGGCTGCCGACGTCGTCGGGCTGAGCGAGGCGATGACGCTCCAGGGCCAGTATGTCGATATCACCGTTGATGGCGAGAAGGTCTTCATCGACAACGCCCAGGTCATCATCACCGACATCGAGGCTTCCAATGGTGTGATCCACGTCATCGACGCCGTACTGCTGCCCGAGTTCGCGCGACATCGTTGACATCGCTGTCGAAGACGGCCGCTTCACCACGCTCGTCGCCGCTGTCCAGGCCGCAGGGCTGGTTGATGCACTCAAGGCAGAGGGCCCGCTGACGGTCTTCGCCCCCACCGATGACGCCTTCGCCGCACTGCCTGCCGGCACCGTCGAGGCCCTCCTGGCTGACATCCCGGCCTTGACCGACATCCTGCTCTACCATGTCGTTGACGGCAAAGTCATGGCCGCCGACGTCGTCGGGCTGAGCGAGGTGATGACGCTCCAGGGCACACCAATCGCAGTAACCGTTGAGGACGGCAAGGTCTTCCTCAATGGCGCCCAGGTGATCGTCACCGACATCGAGGCTTCCAACGGCGTGATCCACGTCATCGACGCCGTGCTCCTTCCCGAGTAGGCTCCTGACCTCAAACGGTCGAAGCGTGGCCGTACAAACCTGCCGGGGCGCCAATATGGCGCCCCGGTGCTATTTCCATCGTGTGTTGAGCGGCGTTCGCAGCCTGGAGCAAACCTTTCCTCTGGCTTCAGGTTCCAGACACCTGGATCAGGTAGGCCGGGATCGGCTCCCGCCGGCCAATGACCTGGATCGGCTCGAGCGGCTCCGCGTCAACTTCCTTATGCGCCAGTTCGTAGGTGTTCTTGCTGAGCAGGATCTGCCCGCCGCCAGCCTGCTCTTGAAGCCGCTTGGCGACGTTGACCACATCCCCGATGACCGTGTAATCCATCACTTTTTCCGAGCCGATGTTGCCCACGACCGCCTCGCCCGAGTGCAGCCCTATGCCCAGGCCCAGGTTCTGCAGCTCGTCGCCTGAGCTCTCACGCAGTTCGCGAAACAGCCGCTGCATCTCGATCGAAGTCTCGAGCGCGCGCCGCGCATCGTCTTCAGCCGCCACCGGTGCGCCATAGAAGGCCATGAACCCATCGCCAAGGTACTTGTCGAACGTCCCGCGGTGCTCAAATACGACCTTGCTCAGCGCCTGGTAGATGCGGTTGAGGGTCTCGATCACGTGCTCGGCGCTGTGCTCTTCGGTGAAGCGGGTGAAGCCGCGAATATCAGCGAAGAGGACGGTGACCTGCAGGATGTCTCCGCCCAGCTTCAGGTAGCGCTCCGGGTCGGTGAGGATGATGTCGGTCACATCTTCAGCCAGGAAGCGATCCAGCACTTGTCGCAGCAGCCGGTTGCGCGATTCGACCTCGTCGTGCAGCTGCTTGATGCGCAGCAGCGAGCGCAGCCGCGTGAGCAGCACAATCGAGGAATAGGGCTTGGTGATGAAGTCATCGGCGCCGGCCTCGATCGCTTTTAGCTTCTCCTCCTCGCTGTCGAGCGCGGTGACGATCACGATCGGGACGAAGCGTGTGGCCAGGTTGGACTTAAGCGTCTTGCAGAGTGTGAGGCCGTCCATGCGCGGCATCTGCACGTCGACCAGCGCCAGGTCCGGCGGAGTCTGCATGGCCAATTCCAGGGCCGAGCGCCCGTCTGGAGCCGTGACGACTTCGCAGCCGGAATTTACGAGATACGTCTTCAACAAATCCCGGTTAAGCCAATCGTCGTCAGCGATCAGGATGCGGGGTGGCCGGTCGAAGATCTCGGTCAGGTTCATGCGTGGCCTCGAACCGGTCCAGGGCTGGTCCGGGCGACGTGGCCGCTACTCAACCCGGCCTGTCGCGATCGCCATCTTGACCTCGCCCAGGGCTTTGGTCACCTCGATTTCGCGCGGGCAAGCGTCGGTGCAGTTGAAAATATCGTGGCAGCGCCAAACCCCCATGCGGTCATTGAGCAGCTCCAAGCGCTCGGCGCCTGCGCGGTCACGGCTATCGTAAATGAAGCGATGCGCCTGGACGACGGCGGCCGGGCCGACGTACTCCCCGCTGGCCCAGAACGAGGGGCAGGAGGTGGTGCATGCTGCACACAGAATGCACTTGGTGGTGTCGTCGAAGCGCGCCCGTTCCTCGGGGCTCTGTTTCCGTTCCTGCGCCGGCGCGGGCTCATCGTTCACAAAATAGGGCATCACCGAGCGGTAGTGATCGAAAAAGGGCTCCATGTCGACGATGAGATCCTTGATGACCGGCAGCCCGAGCAGGGGTTCGACCGTGACCTTCTGCCCGACGTCTCGGACGAGCACCTTGCACGCCAGGCGGTTGACCCCGTTGATGCGGACCGCGTCCGATCCACAGATCCCGTGTGCGCAGGAGCGGCGGTAGGAGAGCGTGCCGTCCTGGTACCACTTGACGCGGTTCAGCAGGTCCAGGATCTGGTCGTTCTCCTCGGCCTCGATCGAGTAATTTTCATAGTGAGCCTTCTTGTCGGTCTCGGGGTTGAAGCGCAGAATGCGAAGCTTGACCTCCATCATACCTCTCCTAATACACCCGTTTCTTGGGCTCGAAGCGCGTCATCGTGACCGGCTTGTATTTCAGCGACACACCTTTCTCGTCCAGGTAGGCGAGTGAGTGCTTGAGCCATTGCTTGTCGTCCCGCTCGGGATAATCCTCGCGGGCGTGTGCCCCCCGGCTTTCTTTGCGTTCTAGCGCCGCCCTGGCGGTGACCTGCGCCAGGTCCAGCAAGCAGCCCAGTTCCCAGGCTTCGAGGATGTCGGTGTTGAAGATGCGGCTCGGGTCCTTGGCGCGCACGTTGCGGTAGCGCCGCTTGAGCTCTTTCACCTTCTCGAGCGCGGTGGACATGCCCTCTTCGGTCCGGAAAACGCCCACATCGGCGAACATGATGTCCTGCATTTCCCGGCGCAGATCGGCGGCGAGCTCACTCCCGTCCGCGTTGCGCAATGCGTCCAATTGTTCCCGCACATACCCATCCGAATCCTTGGGGAGCGGCTGGTAGCTGCTCTGGCGGGCGTACTCGGCCGCCCGCAGCCCGGAATGTTTTCCAAAGACGACGATGTCGAGCAGCGAATTCGTCCCCAGGCGGTTCGCGCCGTGTACAGAGACGCAGGCCGTCTCTCCGGCCGCATATAGGCCGGGCATGAGCGTGTTCTTCTCGTCGATGACGACCTCGCCGTACATCGTCGTCGGGATGCCTCCCATGCCGTAGTGCGCGGTGGGCTGGACCGGCATCGGCTGTGTTACAGGGTCGACGCCCATGTAGGTCCGGCAGAAGTCGATGATGTCCGGGAGTTTGGACATGATGTCGGCGCCGGTGACGACGTAGGGCGACCCGTCCGGCCATGTGCGCCCATCGCTGCGGGCGTACTTGTTCACCACTTCCGGCCGGACGTCCAGGTACAGGTAGCGCTTGCCGTTGATGCCGCGGCCGTCGCGCATTTCCAGGTACATGGCCCGGCTGATGACGTCGCGCGAAGCCAGGTCCTTCACGCTCGGGGCGTAGCGCTCCATGAAGCGCTCCCCCTCGTTGTTCACCAGCACCCCGCCTTCCCCGCGTACGCCCTCCGTAATCAAGATCCCCATCCGGTAAATGCCGGTCGGGTGGAACTGGAAGAACTCCATGTCTTCGGCCGGGATACCGCGCCGCAGGGTCACCGCGACGCCATCACCGGTGTAGGAGTGCGCGTTGGATGTGATCTCCCACACCCGGCCCCAGCCGCCGGTGGCGAAGATGACCGCCTTGGCGTGGAAGGTGTGCAGCTCGCCTGTGGCCAGTTCGACAGCAATCACACCACAGGCCGCGCCGTTGTTGACCAACAGGTCCAGGACCTGGAACTCATCGAAGAAATTTACTTTCTGCTTGATGCACTGCTGGTAAAGCGTTTGCAGGATCATGTGGCCGGTGCGGTCGGCGGCATAAGCCGCCCGGCGGACCGGTTTGCCCGTTTCGTTGTTGGTGTGACCTCCAAACGGGCGCTGTGCAATGCGCCCATCGGCCGTGCGGTTGAAGGGCAGCCCCATGTGTTCGAGTTCGTACACCGTTTCAACCGCCTGTTCGCACATGAACTCGATGGCATCCTGGTCGCCCAGGTAATCGCTGCCCTTGACGGTGTCGTAGGTGTGCCACTCTGGGCGGTCTTCTTCCTCGCTGCCCAGCGCTGCCCCCACCCCGCCCTGGGCCGCGCCTGTGTGGGACCGAACCGGGTAGAGCTTGCTGAGGACGGCGGTGGATGCATCCTTGGAGGCGGTCAGCGCGGCCATCAAACCCGCCCCGCCTCCGCCGACGATGACGACTTCGAATTGATGCTGCATGAAGTGCACTCTCCGTTATCTCAGGCTGCTTCAGGACGCCAGAACGACATAGATCGCAACGATGATCCCCCCCAGCAAGAGCAGGAGCGTCAGGGCGCGCAGGAACGCGATGAACAACGGCCTGTCCGTGTAATCCTCCACCACCATGCGCAGCCCGTTGAAACCATGGACCGAGGCCAGGAAGATCATCAAGATGCTGTAAATCTGCCAGAAGGCATTTGACCATCCCAGGGATACATCCGGAATGTCGCTGTTGATGACGTGGTTGGGATTGGGAAAGAACATCCAGCGCATCATGGCCGGCATCGTCAGGTACTCGCGCCCGCCGAGAATGAAACCCATCCCCAGGCTGACAGCGCCAAACAGCATTAACGCCAGGCCTGAAATTCGAGTAAACAACCACATCCCGTATTCAAAGGATCCGGAGGGGCGGGTGGCCCGCTGATAGCTCATACCATGCCTCCTTGGCTCAAGCCCCGCTCAAGGCGGTTTGGATCAGGATGTAAACCGGCAGGATGTAGACCGGAATGAAGACCAACCATTGGAGCCAGATGAGCTCCTTTTGAAAGCGGATCAAGCCCGGGAACAAATCCATGAGGGCCAGCCGCGTCCCGTTCAACGCGTGAAACAGAACCGAAAAGTAGACGAAGATTTGGAACGCCCAGGATTCATACACCGAGTTAATGGCAAAGGCCAGGTCGTCGCCGAACTGCTGGCCGAAAAAGGAGACAACGACGTGTGTCCCGACGAAAAGCAGGATGCCCAGGCCCGTGATCCGGTGCAGCGCCCAGTTCAGCATCCCCTGGCGTCCCTTATAGCGCAGGCCGGATCTCAAGCTCACCCTTCGACTCAGTTCCATGACGCCTCCCGACGACGGTCGCTATCGTGCTTCTTGCAGCAGGATTAAATTATACAGGCGGAGTGGACAATCCGGACAGCGCCGGTCGTCGCTCGATTGGCGGCGAACCTTCCTCTCCTCCCAATCCCAGGCAAACACAACCATCTTGCATCTCCGGCGTGGTGAACTACATCACTTTTTGTTTGAGTCCAAGTTGGGTAGAATACTCCTTGTACGGCGGGAGTGATGAGGGTGGGGCGGCCAGTGTCGCCCCCTTACGCTCATTTTGGAGGTGACCATGGGGCACGCCAGCCCTGAGACGGGGCTTTCGCGCCGGGGGTTCGTCGCCGGCGTTGTGGGAATCCTGGGCGGCATCATCGCTGCGGTGGTCGGGCTGCCCGCGATTGGCTATCTCCTCTCGCCCGGGCTGAAGAGCGCTGGCTCCGCCAAGGAGGAATGGGTCCCACTGGGCCCGATCGAAGACCTGGTCGTCGGCGAACCGCGCCTGTATTCCTTCACCCGCACCGCCCAGGTTGGGTGGGAGCGAACAGCCAACAGCTACGGCGTGTACGTCCTGCGCAATCCAAACGACACGTTCGAGGTTTTTTCAAACGTGTGTACCCACCTGAGTTGCCGGGTCTCGTTCAAAGAAGATCTGGATGAGTACGTGTGCCCCTGCCATGATGGACACTTCGGCAAGGATGGATCGATCATCTCCGGCCCACAGCCGCGCCCGCTCGACCGGTTCGAACACAAAGTTGAAGACGGCACGCTGATGATTTTCCTGGTGGAGGCTTAACGTGGCCGAGCGCATCTGGACCTGGCTTGACGAACGATTGGGCTTGACCGGCATCTACAACACCACGCTTGACCGCAAGGTGCCGAAGGTCAACTGGGCCTTTACGCTTGGCAGCGCGACTCTTTTCCTGGCCGTCCTGCAAGCCGCGACTGGCGTCTTCCTGACCGCTTACTACGTCCCCCATCCCGACCAGGCGTACGACAGCATCAACTACATCATGAACGATGTGGCCTTCGGTTGGCTCATTCGCGGCATCCACCACTGGGGGGCGACCTTGATGGTGATCACGGTCGTGCTCCACATGCTGCGGACCTTCTTCTACGGGGCCTACAAATACCCGCGCGAGGTGACCTGGCTCACGGGCGTCCTGCTCTTGTTGGTGACGCTTGGCATGGGGTTCACCGGCTACCTGCTGCCGTGGAACCAGCGCGCATACTGGGCGACGACCGTCGGCACCTCGATCACCGAGACCATCCCGCTCGTCGGGCCGTTCGTGAACGAAGCCCTGCGCGGCGGCACTGACCTGTCCACACTCACCCTGGTCCGTTTCTTCAGCGCCCATATCTGGATGCTTCCGGCCGCACTCTTCGGCATCATCGGCGTCCATATCTACCTCGTCATCCGCCTCGGGATCAGCCACATCCCCTCCAAGGACGAATAGGAGCGAGCCGGTGGAACAGGATCCGAAGCAAACCTACAAGGAACGCTACGAAGCCGCCAAGCAGCACGGCGTTAAGTTTTTCCCTGAAATCATCTACAAGGACATGCTTGTGTCCTTCGCCCTCTTCCTGCTCCTGGTCGGTCTGGCGACATTCATCGGCGTCAAGGGCGAGCCGCCGGCCGATCCGAATGACAGCAACTACATCCCCAGGCCTGAGTGGTATTTCCTCTTCTTGTTCCAGCTCCTGAAGTACTTCCCGGGTTCCCTGGAATGGGTGGGGACCACGATCGTGCCGGTCGTCGCCGTCCTCGCTCTCCTGCTGCTCCCTTTCTACGACCGCAGCCCCTTCCGACATTGGTCCCGGCGCAAGTTCGCCCTGGGCGTGATGGGGGCAACGATGGTGGGGGTCGTGGCCTTGACCGTGCTGGCGGCCGCCAGCACGCCGGCACAGGAGGAATTCAGCGCGGCCGGATCGATCAGCGAACAGATCGTCGCCGGCCAGGACCTGTACAGCATCCAATGCGTCGAGTGCCATGGATCAGAGGGAGAGGGCGGTGAAATCGTTAACGTCGAGGGCCTCGAAGGGGTGATCGTCGCCCCGCTCAACGCACCCGATTTTATCTACACCCGGACGGATGCAACGATTTTCAATATCATAGACTACGGCCAACAAGACCTGGGCATGCCACCTTTTGGGCTGGCTTACGGTGGCGAGCTCGACCGGGCCGGGATCGATGCCATCGTCACCTTCATGCGCTACACCTGGGATGACCGGGTCGAAATCCCCGAAGAGGCGCTGGCGGCGGGGGCTGTGCCCGAGCTCGGTCCGGACGAGATACCGACCTACAGCGTCCACATCGAGCCCATCATCCGCCGCACATGCCTCTCCTGCCACCGCCCTGGCAAGAAGAACAACAACTACCTGATGGAGACGCTGGATGAGCTGCTCAACAGCGGCGACAACGCGCCGAACTTGATTGCCGGAGATCTGGGCAGCATTTTAATCCGTTCGCTCCACCGCGAGGAAACCGATGCGTGGGGGCCGATGCCGCCCTCCAGGCCGCTGCGCGAGGATTGGATCGAGATCTGGGAGCGCTGGGTGCTGGCCGGGATGCCGGCTTCTCCGGAGGATCTGCCCACCCCGGTTCCGACCGAGGCGGCGGCTGGCGCTGGCGCCGAGGCTGAAGCCGCTGTAGAGGAAACGCCCTCTCCCACTCCGTAATCTCCGGTTTGCAGCGCGCGAGCGACAACAAGCAGGGACCCGTTTGCCGGGTCCTTGCTTGTTCTGGCATTAAGGCTGGAGCCGGAAATTGGCCTGATCGAACTGCTGGTTTGGCTCGAGCTGAATTTCCAACTCTGAGGGGCTGAGCGGGGGGCTGTCGGGGTCAGCAGCCAGGCAATAGTCCCCCGCAAGCAGGGGCTGGATCATGATCCGGCCGTAGGCGTTTGGCTCGACGACGCGCAGCGTGCCGCTCCCCGGGCAGGCCCCTACTTTAAGCAAGAGCTGGATGCCGCCTTGCAGCAACCCGCTCTCGGCTGGATCGCGGATTCCGTTGCCGTTCTGGTCGGCGAAGACCCAACCGCTGATCGAGGCTGGGGGGGCGGTCGCCGTGGGAGGGGTATCCAACGGCAGGGCGCCAATGTCCCCCTCAAGACTGGCGTACTTTCCCCACAGGTAACAGGCATGGCCTGGTCGATCGGGGTTATCCACGACCCAGTAATCCGGAACGGCGCTGCGCTGCAGAACGATCGTCCGTTCCCCTACAAACAGCGCGCCGACCATCTCGTAGTCCGGGCCAGGGCCAAGCCTGCAGTTGGTATCGACTCTGACCTCGATCCAAACTTGTGACGGGGTTGGCGTTGGGGTCGGAAGAGATGCCGTGGGCGAGCGATATGCCTGTGTAATAGCTGGCGGGGAATTGACCGCCAGCGGTGCGCGCGCGGTTTGGGTTCTCATCGCCGCGCGTGTGCTTTCCGCGATCGAGTCCAGCGCGATGCCTGTCTGGGTTCCGGCGGAGGCTGTGCCGCTAGCTGCCCTGGAATGAGCAGAACAGCCTGCCAGGGCCAGGACGACCATCAGCCCCGTGACGCGCACCTGTCTCATCCCTCGTTCGCGTCATCCCGCACCTGGTTTGTCCCCCGGCGAAATGCGCGCAGGAGCATGAGAATCCCTCCCAGGATCAGGGCGCTGGCGCCAAAAGCCTTCAGGAACGTCGAACCGAACAGGGTCGCGAACAACCCGAACGCAGCCCCGTTGATGATGAGCAGCCAGACCCCTGCTTCTCTTACCGGCTGCCCCCAGCCCCCGATCCAGCTTGCGACGAGTAGTCCGAGACCGATGAAAGCCGGAATGAGCAGCCAGGCATACGCCCAGGCCGCCCAGTCCCCGCTGAGCGAGTTATAAAGGAACAAGAGTCCCAGCCCGAGGAACAAGGCGCCGGGGATGGCCAGCGCCGCCAAGCCGCGCTTGGCGTCCTCCGCGATGACCGCTGGCATGATGAAACCCGCCGCCACGACGATGAAGATCACCGGCCAGGTCTGGGCGAAAGAGACGCCGGGGATGAAGTTGAAGACCACGAAGACGGCCCCCAGGCCAATCAAAAAAACGGCTGCCGCCAGCGACCCACGATCCATGCGTCTCATCGGGTGCTCCTCTCTTGCAAACGGGTTTTTCAAACGCACACCCATTATACTTTGCGCTTCAGCTCCCTATCCCACCCCGGTCCTGTCGACAATCCGGCACGCATCTTTTATCATGAGGCGGTGGCTGCCCTGTCGCACATCCGTCAGCGCCTGTTTCGTTCAGGCTTGAGAACCCCCCAGAAGTTTCACTTCGTACTGGCGCTCGTCATGCTGGCGCTTGCCAGCAGCAGTGCTTCCGCGCCGCCTGCCTGGACGACCGTCGTGGACGGCATTGACTATCGCAGCTTTGTGCTGCCGGGGCCGGTCCGGGCGTACGTGGCCCGGATGGATCTTGATCGGCAAAACCTTATCCTTGACAGCTCCCTGGCTCGCGGAGCGCTGGACGCCGGCTTTGAGACAGTAAGCGGCATGGCGGATCGTTATGATCAGGCCCTCAACGCCTGGGGTGGATCCTGGGGAGGCCGCAGCAAGGTCGTGGTAGCCATCAACGGTTCGTTCTATGACCTGGAGACCAGCGAACCCGCCGGAGGCGTGATTTCGGGCGGGTGGTACGTTAAGAAGTTCGATGACCTGGCCGGGCTGAGCGGCCTGTCTTTCAAGCAGGATCGCAGCCTGTTCTCCGGTGGATGTGTATTTCATCCAGCAGAAAACCAGCGCATGACAAACCTCGCGACCGGGTACGGGGTCGAGATCGATGACATCAACAACGTCAGCCCTAACGAGGAGATCATTCTCTTCTCTACTGCCGGCCGGCCGTTCAGCCCGGGCGGTCCGGGCCGGGTCGAGGTCGTCGTCGAGCTCCTGCGCCCTGCCGGGGTTCTCCCAAACTCTCGTTCCATCCCGGGCACCGTTCGCCAGGTTCGGGCTGGGCTCGGCCCCGCCCCGATCCTTTTCAACCAGGTCGTCCTCTCGTCCTGGTCGGAGCCGGCCGCCCAGGCGTTGTTGGGCTTCTCCCCTGGGGACCGGGTCGGCGTCACGCTTGACCTGGCTCACTTGCAGCAGGATTGCCGCTCCCCGAACGACGACACCTGGACCAAAACCTACGCCAGTCTGGCCAGTGACCTGACCTTCCTGCGTGACGGCCAGGTTATCGAGACCGACAATCGCGGTGCGCTGCTGCGCAACCCGCGCACTGCGATTTGCTACAACCAGGATTACGTCTACTTTGTCGTCGTCGATGGCCGTGATGACGCCCACAGCGTCGGGATGACCCTGCCTGAGCTCGGATCGTTTTGCCGCGATAAACTCGCCGCGTCGTGGGGTGTCAATTACGATGGGGGCGGATCGTCCACGATGTGGATCAACGGGATCGTCCAGAACAGGCCTTCTGATGGCCGCGAGCGGGGCGTCGCCAACGGATGGATGATGCTCGCGCTTGAGCCGGCCGTGTACTCCGAGTCGCTCTCCGTCGGATCCGCTGTCCGGGCGCGCTTCCCAACGAACGTCTTGCTTGGACCCGGCACAAATTATGTCGCCATGGCCTCCGTGGCTGGGGGGGCGAGGGGGACGATCCTCCCCCAGATGAACAACCTCAACGGGGTGTTGGCCAAGGACACCCACTGGTGGATGGTTGATTTTGGAGGCGTCGCCGGCTGGGTTGATGAACTCGCGCTGGAGGCGATTCCCGACTCGTCTGCCGACCTGCTCCTGCAGGGTCTGCTCGAGCGCCTCCTGCCCACCAACTGAGCCGTCGTGCACCGATCGGCGTTTGACAGATCCGATGCCTCGTTCTAGACTGGGCTAGAGAACCACGGGGTCACAGGGGGTGACCATGGCCCGTGCTCTGCTTTCCATCTTTACGGTCGTCAGCATCTTCCTTTCGCCTGGTCCGCCCGCCGCTCAGGGCCTGCGCGTCCGCACGTCTTCACCACATCGTTCGCGGTCAGCTGACCCCGCTGCCTCCCCAACGCCATCCCCCTCGCTCACCCCTGCCAATTCCCCGGAAGCGGTGATCACACCGAGCAGCACCCCGCAGCCACCCTCGCCTACGGCGAGTGAGTCCGCCACCGCCACACCCAGCGCATCGGTTACCCTGGCCCTGTCATCCCCTTCCCCAACCCCCTCGGCCGGGACTCCCGGCGAAACCCCCACACCATCAACGACCGGGACCACCACCCCCGCGCCAGTCGCGACTACCCCTGGCCCACCCTCTTCGCTTCCGGTTGGGCTCGTGGTCATCAATGAACTTGGTTGGGCGGGCACGATCGCTTCGGCCTATGATGAGTGGATCGAACTGCACAACACGAGCTCCGAAGCCGTCGACCTTTCGGGGTGGCGGTTGGGTGACGGCGGGGATATCGACATCGCGCTGCTGGGCACGATCGCACCCTACGGGTACCTGCTGCTCGAGCGGACCGACGACGGCACCATCAGCGATGTCGCCGCCGACATCATCTACAGCGGCGGGTTGAACAACGGCGGCGAGACCTTGTCGCTCTATGATCCGTCCGGTGCACTCATCGACAGCGCCAACCGCGACGGTGGCGGCTGGCCGGCGGGAGAATCGTCTTCGCGCGCCAGCATGGAGCGCTGGGGAGGCGGCGACGAACCCGGGAATTGGAGAACGTATTCGGGGCAGGGCGGCGTGGCGCATGATGCCGGCGGGCACCCTGTGCCCGGCACCCCGCGCCAGCCCAACTCGATGTACTTCATCCCTCCGACCCCGAGCCTTACTGCGACGGCACACCCTACCTTTACCCCAACATCTTCCGCACACCCTCCTGGCTCCGTGCTCATCAATGAAATTGCCTGGGCCGGGACGCATGCCTCTTCGGGCGATGAATGGATCGAGCTCTACAACCCAGGAGAAGCTGCGATTCCGCTCGAAGGCTGGCTGCTGACAGATGGCGGCGATATCGCCGTCCTCCTGCAGGGGACGCTTTCCCCGGGTGGGTACTACCTGCTCGAGCGCACGGATGACTCCACCATCATCAACATCGAAGCCGACCTCATATACAGCGGATCGCTCTCCAACTCCGGTGAAAGCCTGTCGCTGCATGATGCTGCCGGCGCGCTGATCGATTCGGCAAATGCTTCAGGAGGCAGTTGGCCGGCCGGCAGCGCGGCAGCGCGTGACAGCATGGAGCGCGGGGGTGGCGGTGGGTCGAACTGGCGCAGCTTCACCGGCTACCACGGCCTTGGCAAAGACGCGCATGGCGGCCCAATCCGCGGTACGCCGCGCGGGCCAAACTCGGTGCTGTATCCCACCCCGGAGCCAACCTGGGTTCCTGGCAAGGTCGTCATCAACGAGCTCCTCATCCGACCTCATTACGATTGGCAGGGTACGGGGGGTATCGACACTGGAGACGAATTCATCGAGCTGCTCAACCTGGGGCCCCAGCCGGTAAACCTCGCGGGCTGGATGTTGGACGACATCCCCGGAGGCGGCTCCAAGCCGTACGTGCTTGGCCAGGTGACCCTGGCGCCGGGAAGCTACCGCGCCTTTTTCCGCTCGCGCACCCACCTGGCCTTGAACGACGGCGGGGACACCGTCCGCTTGCTGGCGCCGGATGGGCGCGTGATGGAATCCGTGAGCTACCTGCGCGTCGCGCGCGTATAACTTGAGCTTCGGCCGCTATCCGGATGGCTCGGGGCATCTGCGTTACGGGTTGTGGCCAACGCCGGGCAAAGCCAACCTGCCCTTCGATGAAGGTCCGCTGGACGCCCCGGGGCCGACGGCTTGCCCGTCCGCTGCCCCGGCTGCTGTCCGCATCCCGCGGCTGGCACGCTCGCCGCGCGCTCGTGCCCGTTTGCACACCCTGGGGATGCTCCCCTGTCCCCCTGCCAGCTCGCTTCCATAGGCCTGACAGTTACCTCTCAAACTCACCCTCTGTGCCCGGATCCATGCAATACTCAGGTATACCGGGCAACCGCAGCAGGAGCAATCCGTACAGGTTGTTAACAGTCCATTAAGGCGCGCTCGATAGAATGGACTATAGGATTGATGCAATGAAAACGAGAGAAGCAGAGCACGTCGACCATAAACCTGCGGACCCCGATCACCCACGCTGGACGATCGCCCCGGCCGATTACACCTACATCCAGCTTGCCGATGGGCGCATCGTCCCGGTGCTTTCTGGCGGGATGGTCGAGATTGCGATCCATGCCCTTGGCGGAGTCCTGCGGGACGTCGAGGCGGCTTAGGCCTGACGCTGGGAGAAGAAACCCCGCGAGCACGCTACTTTCCACCTTCCCCTATCCACACGAAACGACCCCTCTCCCGGCCCTTTCATAAAGAATCGGCTCGCTTTAGAATACCCCTTTGACCCGCCGGTACGAGCAGTCGCGCTGGCTCGTTCCCCGTGGAAGGTTGTGCTGATGCGTGTTTTGGTGACCGGGAGCAGTGGGTTGATTGGCTCCGAAGCAGTTGCTTTCTTTGATTCGTTGGGCTTCCGGGTAACCGGGGTGGACAACAACATGCGGGCAGATTTCTTCGGGGCAAAGGGGGATACCACCCGGAATCGTGATCGCCTCCTGGCAACTTGCTCCAACTTCGAACACAGCGATTTGGACATTCGTCAGCGGGAGGCCGTTCTCGATCTCCTCCAAGATGGTGGGTTCGACTTGATCATCCATGCTGCCGCACAGCCCAGCCACGACCTTGCTGCGCAGCGACCATTCGATGACTTCGACGTCAACGCTGTCGGGACATTGAACTTGCTCGAGGGGTACCGTCGGTACGCTCCCGCGGCGGTCTTCGTCCACCTGAGCACAAACAAGGTGTACGGGGATGGGCCAAACCACATCAAGCTGGTCGAGCTCGAGACCCGTTGGGATTATGACGACCCGCGCTACGTTCAGGGCATCGCTGAGGATTTTCCCGTCGACCACTGCTTGCACTCGCTTTTCGGTGCGTCCAAGCTGGCCGGCGATGTCCTTGCGCAGGAGTATGGGAGATACTTCGGCTTAAAGACGGGGGTTTTTCGCGGTGGATGCCTGACAGGCCCACACCATGCCGGAGTTGAGCTCCATGGGTTCCTCAGCTACCTGGTAGCCGTTGCCCTGAAAGAAGGGCCATACACCATCTTTGGGTACAAGGGTAAGCAGGTTCGCGATCAGATCCACAGCCACGATGTGATCAACGCCCTCTGGCATTTCGCGCAGGATCCACGCCCGGGTGAGGTCTACAATATTGGCGGGGGGAAGGAAAACGCTGCCAGCCTGATCGAGTGCGTGGACCTGATTGAGGCGCGTTCAGGAAAACGCCCCCTTTTGACCTACTCCGAAAAACACCGGATCGGCGACCACATCTGCTACTACTCGGATCTGGCCAAGCTCAAGGAACACTTCCCCGGTTGGGATTTGTCCTACTCCCTCGATGACATCATCGCGGAGATGGTGTCCGGGATGGAACAGCTGTAACTGGCTCCTTTATGGGCGATCATGCGCATTACCATTGTTAACCAGTTCTACCCGCCGGATCTCGCCCCGACCGGTCACCTGGCTGCCTCGCTGGCAGAGCACCGCGCTGCGCTCGGGGATGCGGTAACCGTCATCACCAGCATCGGTGGATATGTCCCGCAACCACAAACTGAGGCGCACGTTGAAAGCGATAACCCGCGCGTGATTCGACTGTGGACTCCGAAGTTTGGTAAAAAACGCCCTCTCCAGCGCATCATCGACTATTTCCTGTTCTTCCTCCAGGCGGTGTTCCGGCTCACGCTGCTCTCCCGGCAAGATTTGGTCATCTCGCTCACGACACCCCCCTTCATCGCCGTGGCAGCCGCAGTCCATAAGGCGCTCCACCCAGGGGCGAAATTCGTGCTTTGGAATATGGATTGCTATCCAGAAATCCTTGAGCGCACCGGTACGATCCCGAGTGACGGCATCGTTTCGCGAACGCTCCAACGGATCAACCGGATTGTCTTTTCAAGGCTGGATCTCCTGATCTGCCTGGATGAGGCGATGACCCGTTTGCTGAAATCCCGCTACCCGTCGCTGGCGGATATCCCCAGCACCGTCATCCCAAACTGGGAACCGCGCACCCTGTTCCCCCCTGAGCGCGAGGACCAACCCTGGCCTGGGTGGGATCTGCTGCCTGCTTCCGCTCCACTCAAGGTGCTGTACCTCGGCAACGCTGGGTTCGGCCATACTTTCGACACCCTGCTCGAGGCAGCCTCGAGCTTGCGCCCGGAGGGCATTCATTTTGTCTTCGTCGGAGGTGGGTCGAAGTGGCCAGAGCTTGCGCGTCAAGCCGACCTGCGCGGCCTGACCACTCTCCATCTCCATCCCTACGTCGCAAAGGAGGTCACCCCTTCCGTGCTGGCCGGGGCGGATTGTGCCTTGATCACCATGAACGAATCGGCCTTGGGGGTCATCAGCCCGAGCAAACTGCATGCCTACCTTGCCATGGGGCTTCCGGTCCTGTACATCGGCCCAGCGGGGAGCAACGTCGACGAGGCGATACGCCGCTTCGGGATCGGAGCGACCCTGCGTCACGGTGATGTGCAAGGGGTTGTCCGCTTTCTGCAGGGACTGGCCACGAGCGAGGATCTCCTTCTGGGATACCGAAAGCAAGCCCGGTCCGCTTTCGAAACGGCTTACTCCGATTTGCAGACATTGCCCCTTTTCGATGCCGCCATCCGTGGGTTAATGGACGACTGAACCTCCCGTTTCTATTTCAAACAACCCGATGCTGCTTCGCGTAGAGCATCCATACGCTCTGCTATAATCGGGCTGCCATGGCCCTAACCCTGGATGAAGTCCGACACATCGCATTCCTGGCGCGGCTTGCGCTTGAACCCGATGAGATGAGCCGCTATGCCCGGCAGCTTTCAGACGTCCTGGATTATGCTTCCCGCTTGCGCGAAGTTGACACCTCGCAGATTGCCCCCACGGCGAGCGTCCTCCCCCTGCAGGCGCCGCTACGTCCGGATGTCGCCCGTCCCAGCCTGCCGCGCGAGCTCTTGCTCGCAAATGCGCCCGAGGAAGAGCGGGGCATGTTTCGCGTCCCCCGGTGCTTGATCAATCATGAGCACCTCGACTGTGTCGGGGCTGACAGACTTGACGCTCATCGAGGCCGCCGCCGCACTGCGGAAAGGGGATGTTTCCTCGCGAGCTGACCGAGGCCTGTATCAAGCGCATCGACCAGCTCGAGCCTGACCTTCACGCATTCCTGGCGCGGACCAACGAACTCGCCCTACAGCAAGCCGACGCAGCCGATTCGATGCTGGCCGCTGCACGGGGGGACAGCACCGCTCAGCTGCCGCTTACTCACGGAGTACCGCTCGCAGTCAAGGACGTGCTCTGCCTGCAGGGCGTCCCCACGACCTGCGGCTCGAAAATTCTCGAAGGGTTCATCCCGCCTTACACCGCCACCAGTGTTTCGCGGCTGATCTCGGCTGGCTCGGTCATCCTGGGAAAAACGAATACCGACGAATTCGCCATGGGTTCGTCGACCGAAAACTCGGCGTATGGTCCCACCCATAACCCGTGGGACCTCGCGCGCGTCCCAGGGGGTTCCTCTGGCGGATCGGCCGCAGCCGTCGCCGCAGGTTTATGCTACGCGGCGCTGGGCACAGACACCGGCGGGTCCGTACGCCAGCCAGCCTCCTTCTGCGGCGTGACCGGTTTGAAGACCTCCTACGGCCGCGTATCGAGGTACGGCCTGATCGCATACGGATCCTCATTGGATACCGTCGGGGCGCTGGCGCGCTCGGCCGCGGACCTGGTCCCGCTCTTCGGGGTCATCGCTGGACACGATCCGCTTGATTCAACCAGCGTGCGCGACCCGCTGCCCCAGATATCGCTCGATGATGTTTCGTTGCGCGGTCTGCGAATCGGCGTCCCGCGCGAATATTTCATCGATGGCATGCAGCCCGAGGTGGAGGCGGCCGTCCGGGCAGCCATCGACCAGATGGCAAGCCTGGGCGCTTCTGTCGAAGATGTAAGCCTGCCCCACACGGACCTGGCCCTTCCCGTGTACTACCTCATCGCACCTGCCGAAGCCTCGGCCAACCTTGCCCGCTACGACGCCGTCCGTTTTGGACCACGCGTGGGGGGTGAGGATCTCTGGGACCAATACCTGCAGACACGGGGTCAGCTGTTTGGCCCGGAGGTCAAGCGCCGAATTATGCTCGGCACCTATGCCTTGTCGGCCGGCTACTACGATGCCTACTACGGGCAAGCCCAAAAGGTGCGGACCCTGATCAAGGCTGATTTCGACCGGGCGTTTGAAACGGTCGACCTGCTGGCCTGTCCCGTCGCCCCGACGACTGCTTTCCGCATCGGCGAACATGGCGACGATCCGCTCTCCATGTACCTGGAAGATGTCTTTACGCTGCCCGCAAACCTGGCCGGCATCCCCGGTATCAGCTTCCCAGTCGGGTTCGATGCCGATGGCCTGCCGATCGGCATGCAGCTCAACGCGGCTCACCTGGGGGAGCCGCTGCTCATCCGCAGCGCGCACGCATACCAGAGATCCACCTCCTGGCACCAGCAGCGGCCCGGGTTAGGATAAGCAGGAGAAGGGAGCGCCATGAAAATCATCATCCCCATGGCCGGGCTCGGTACGAGGCTGCGCCCTCACACCTGGTCTAAACCGAAACCCCTGGTAAGCGTAGCCGGGCAGCCGGTGCTCGGCCACGTCCTGCAGATGTTCGAATCGCTGGCCTCCGTCGAGGAAGTGGTTTTCATCGTCGGGTACCTGGGAGATCAAATCAAGTCGTACATGGAGGAACGCTACCCCGGGATCAAAACCAGCTACGTCGTCCAGGAAGAGATGAAGGGCCAATCACATGCGCTCTGGCTGGCGCGGGACCATCTCGAGGGACCGGCTTACCTGGCCTTTGTTGACACCATCATCGAGGCCGACCTGTCCCTGACGTCCACGAGCCCGGACCAGGCCATCGCCTGGGTGAAAGAAGTAGCTGATCCCCGGCGCTTCGGCGTAGCCGACGTTGATGAAAACGGGCGGGTGCTGCGCTTGATCGAGAAACCCGACGACCCGAGCATCAACCTTGCCCTGGCCGGCTTCTACTACTTCCCACAAGCCCGCGAACTGGTCTCTGCCTTCGAGAGGCAGTTTGCTGGCGGCGAACAGCTTGGCGGAGAATATTACCTGGCCGATGCGATCAACCTGATGCTCGAGGCCGGGCTGGACATGCGGATTCGGCCGGTGGACGTGTGGATGGATTGCGGTAAACCGGATGCCCTGCTGGAGACCAACCGCTACCTGCTCGAACACGGCTGCGACAATTCAAGCGAGGTTGTCGCCCGCCAGGGCACAGTCCTGGTTCCGCCTGTCTTCGTCCATCCCGACGCCAGGATCCGCGACTCGCAGATCGGCCCATACGCATCGATTGGGGCTGACTGCGTTGTCTTAAATTCGGAAGTACGCAATTCGGTCGTCGAGCGGGAAGCAGTCATTGAGGGTTGTGTGCTGCAGGCATCGCTGCTCGGCATCGCCGCCCAGGTCAGGGGCATACACGGCTCGGTCAACATTGGCGACCATTCAGAGATTGATGCCGGGCCAACCTCCCCAAAAAAGGATCCCAATGAGAGCTCATAAGCTGTTCCTCGTGCATTGGAACCCGGCGGAAGCGGAGCAGTTAGCCGGGGGATTGCGCAGCGCTGGTTGGCAAGTCGAGGTCGAAGCGGAAGATGGCCAACGCGCCTGCCGCCGCATACTCTCCGATCTTCCCTCCGCGTTGATCATCTACCTCACCCGCCTTCCCTCGCATGGGCGTCAAACCGCATCCTACTTGCGCACTCGCCCGGATGGTGCCTCCCTGCCCATCTTCTTCGTGGGCGGGAGCAGCGAAGCGCAACAAAGGACACGCGAGACTGTCCCCGACGCTCACTTCCTTCCCCCGGAAGCCCTGGCCGAGGCGCTCGAGGCCATGGCGAGCAGGGGTTAACTGAACGGCGGGTGGTTGTGATGAGTTTCCTCGGCACCACGGGTCACATGCCACTGGTCAAAGGGGGTCTTTTGCTTGACGATGAGAGGGCTTGCGTATCCCGATGACCTCACCGCCTGAGCTGGTGGAGTGCCACTCCGGGTATGCGTATGCCGATCGTCCAATTGCGTTTCAATGGGAAGGCGACCGGCTCGAGATCGATGAAATCGAGGCCCGGTGGCGCATCCCGGGCGGGCTGCGTTTTCGCGTGCGCGTGCGCGATGGGCGCGTCTTTGAGCTATTCTACGGTGAACTCTATGATGAGTGGCGAATCTCGCTTCCCTAATCCCTTACGCCTTGTTGGCCACACGATAGGAGAGATTCAAGATGCGTGATTTCGTTTCCCGGCGGGTGGCCGGGGTGGCTCCCTCCGGCATCCGTCGTTTCTTCGATATCGCCGCGACGATGGACGATGTCATCTCGCTCGGGATCGGCGAACCTGACTTCGTGACTCCGGACCCGATCCTGGCCAGCGGGATAAAATCGCTTCAGCTGGGCGAGACCCATTACACCTCCAATTCCGGCATACTCGAGCTGCGCAAAGCGCTTTCCGCTCACCTCGCCCGCCTATACAAAGTAGAGTACGACCCCGAGACCGAGCTGCTTATCACGGTCGGTGTGTCGGAAGCCCTGTATCTTGCCCTGACCGCCATCATCGATCCCGGGGACGAGGTCATCGTCCCCACCCCGTGTTTCGTCTCCTATCAACCCGAAGTCGTCTTCGCCGGGGGCGTGCCGGTTGCACTTCCGACGCGGGTAGAAGATTCCTTCCAGGTGCGCGCAGACGACGTGGCTGCACTCATCACGCCGCGCACCAAGGCGCTGCTCATCGGTTATCCGAACAACCCCACCGGCGCGGTGATGACCCGCGAGCGTTTGAGCGAGCTGGCAAGCCTGGCCGAGCAGCATGACCTGCTCGTCATCTCGGACGAGATCTACGACCGCTTGGTCTACGACCACCAGCATGTTTGCTTCGCCGCGCTCCCGGGCATGCGCGAACGGACGATCACATTAGGCGGGTTTTCCAAAGATTATGCGATGACCGGTTGGCGGATCGGCTATGCAGCCGCCCCTGAAGCGGTCCTCGGTGCAATGCGCAAGGTCCACCAGTACACGATTATGTCTGCCCCAACCATGGCGCAGTTTGCCGCGCTGGAGGCGCTTCAGAGTGGGGAAGAACACGTTCAGCGCATGCTGGCGGAATATGACCGGCGGCGGCGATTGATCGTGGATGGTTTGAACGAGCTGGGTTTGATAACTTTCGAACCACACGGCGCGTTCTACGCATTTCCCGCGATCGAGACCAGCGGGATGGACGACGAACAATTCGCCGAACGCCTGCTCGAAGAAGAAAAGGTTGCCGTCGTCCCGGGCAATGCCTTCGGGGCTGGCGGTTTTGTGCGCTGCTCATATGCCACGGCCTACGAGCAGATCGAGGAGGCGCTTGAAAGGCTGCGGCGCTTCATGCAGCGCCATGGCTAGTCGCGTATGAGGCGCACCCTGCTCACAGGCCCGAGAACGGATTCGAAGGAGACATGAGTCCCTCCGTGCTCGCAAACTACGAAGCTGTGATCGGGCTCGAAGTCCACGCCGAGCTGCTCACGCATTCGAAGATGTTCTGCGCATGCGCGGTCGTGGACGCGACCCAGGCCGAGCCCAACGCTTCCGTGTGTGAAATCTGCAGCGGGATGCCAGGAACCCTGCCGGTGATCAACGAACGAGCGGTTGAGTATGCCCTGCGCGTCGCTCTCGCCCTTGACTGCCAGATTTCAGAGCGGAGCGTCTTTGCCCGTAAAAACTACTTCTACCCTGACCTGCCCAAGGGGTACCAAATCTCCCAGTACGAACTTCCCTTGGCGACGGACGGCGTGCTCCCCATCGAGACTGAGGTCGGCAAAAAACGTATCCGCATCCGCCGCGTCCATCTTGAGGAGGATACGGGCAAGCTCTTCCACGAGGACGGCTACTCCCTGGTCGACTTTAATCGGGCCGGTGTGCCACTGCTTGAAATCGTGAGCGAACCCGATCTCGCCTCGCTCGATGAGATCAAGGCCTACGCCACCGCCCTCCGCTCTCTCCTGCGTTATCTCGAGGTTAACAGCGGCGACATGGAAAAGGGGGTCATCCGCTTCGAAGCCAATGTCTCCATCCGTCCACGCGGGAGCGGCGCACTTTCGACCCGGACCGAGATTAAGAACCTGAACTCCTTCCGCAGCATGCTGCGCGGCAGTGGAATTCGAGCTTGACCGGCAAGCCCGGTTGTCAGAGCAGGGGCTGCCGGTCATCCAGGAAACGCTCGGCTGGGACGAGGCGGCCGGCGAAACCGTCCCCCAGCGCAGCAAAGAGGAGGCGCACGATTACCGCTATTTCCCCGAGCCCGACCTGCCACCATTGATCCTGGCGCCGGACTGGATCGGGGAGATTCGAGTTTCACTTCCTGAGCTGCCTCTTGCAAAACAGCAGCGTTTTGTCCGGGAGATGGGCCTTTCCCCTTACCAGTCACGGGTGATCTCCGCCGAGAGGGATGTGGCGGAATTCTTCGAAGCCGCCGTCGCTGCCGTGCCCGAGCTGACCCCATCCAAGCTTGCCAATTGGGTGACGAGCGATTTGTTCGGTGCCTTGAACGAGGTCAGCGAGACCCTGGCGACGGCCAAGATAACGCCAGCCGCGCTTGCTCGCCTGGTCGTCATGGTCGAGCAGGGCGAGATTAATACGACCAGCGCCAAGGTCGTCCTGGGCGAGCTTGTGAATCATGGCGGCGATCCGGCAGAAATTGTGGCCGAAAGGGGGGTGGCCATCGTCAACGATCGCCCCACCATTCACGCTTGGGTCACACAGGTCATCAAGGAAAATCCTGCACAGGTGGCGGAGTACCGCGCCGGGAAAAAGACCCTGGAGAAGTGGCTCCTGGGGCAGGTCATGCGCGCTGCAGGCGGGCGGGCTGAACCAGCGCTGGCGCGCACACTTCTCCTGGAGGCGCTTGCCGGCACACCGCCTGATCAAACTGGATAAACGAAGGAGGGGTTACCCTTTCGTATTTGGTTCTATGTCCTGTCCGCGCTTGGGGTATTGATCCCCCCAGGAAACCTATCCGATGTCGAGGGAAAAACGTGAACGCATTTGAAATGGCACAATCACAGTTCGACAAAGTGGCCAAGCTCATCAACCTGGAGCCGGGGGTTTCCTCCGTCTTGCGTTGGCCGCTGCGGGAGTTCCGCTTCCAGATTCCTGTCCGCATGGATGACGGCAGCATCCAGGTGTTCTTTGGCTACCGCGTGCAGCACAGCGATGCGCGCGGCCCGTCAAAGGGGGGCATCCGCTTCCATCCCAGCGAAACGATGGACACCATCCGTGCGCTGGCGATGTGGATGACCTGGAAGTGCGCCGTCGCTGACATCCCCCTGGGAGGGGGAAAGGGCGGCATCGCCGTAGATCCTTCCACCCTCTCCACCGGGGAAAAGGAACGACTGTGCCGGGGCTGGATCGATCAAATCTGGAAGAACATCGGCCCGCGGCGGGACGTCCCGGCCCCCGATGTAGGCACCACTCCCCAGATGATGGGCTGGATGATGGATGAGTACACCAAGCTCATCGGCGAATACCAGCCGGGCGTCATCACCGGCAAACCCGTCGGCGCCGGCGGATCGGCTGGCCGCACGGAAGCCACCGGGTACGGCGTCATCTATACCCTGCGAGAGGCTATGAAACACCTCGGGCTGGATTCAACCAAGTCCACGGCTTCGATCCAGGGCTTCGGCAACGTGGCGCAGTATGCCGCCATGGGTTTCCAGGAATTTCTGGGAGGGAAGGTCGTCGCCGTGTCCTGCTGGGATCACGCCGCCAAGGCCTCTTTCACCTACGGCAAGGAAGACGGGATCGATCCCGTCTTCCTGCAGAGCATCACAGACATCTACGGCTCCATCGACCAGGAGCAGGCCAGGGCGGCCGGCTATACACAGGAGGATGGTGACGCCTGGTTGAGCAAGGAGGTAGATGTCCTCATCCCCTCCGCGATCGAAGCGCAAATCACCAAGGAAAACGTCGGAAAGGTGAGCGGTAAGGTGCGTGTCGTCGCCGAAGGTGCGAATGGCCCCACCACCCCGGACGCTGAGTTTGCCCTGTTGAAGAAGGACGTCTTCGTCATCCCGGATTTCCTGTGCAACGCCGGGGGGGTCACGGTTTCCTACTTCGAAGGGGTCCAGAACGATATGAACTTCTACTGGACGCGTGACGAAGTGATCACCCGACTTGACGAAAAGATGACCCACGCCTTCCAGGCTGTTCTCGACACTGCCAAGGAACACAAGGTGGCGATGCGTGACGCGGCTTACATCGTGGCCATCGATCGCGTGGTTAACGCCATGCAATTTCGGGGCTGGCTATAGCCAGCGAGTAATCCGAAGCACATTCGAGGCGGGCATGCGGCACAATAACTGCGCTTGCCCGCTTCGTTGATTTTTTTGAGCACGGTTTCTCATCTCCTGATTGTTCATATTTATTATGATGGATTATTAATATGTAGTAGATATCGTAGGGGCTGTGGATATGTGGAGGAGCCCGAGGCCTATGGGTCGGCGCCTAACCGCTGGGGGTGAGTCACCGTGCAATCCCTGGATGCACCGATCGAAATCCAGTGGTTCGCCCACAACCGGCTGTGATGAGATTGTGGAGCGTTGCCGTCCACGGCGAACCAGGCCGAGAGCGCACATTTTATATGGGGGCAAAGCCGCGATCAGCCCCCATATATAGGGTTGTGTAGGAAGCCCTGGGCGTGCGTTCTCCCCAACCAGGCAGGTTTATCCACAGATTTTGGCCCATTATCCACAGGGATGGGTGGACAAAGATTCTGCCGAGAATGAGAGCGTAGCGTATGGATGATAGGGAGAAGAGCCCCCGGGAGGGTTCAGGTCGCGGGGCGGGGATGATCCAGCGGGTTTGGGACGATCTTCCTGCGGGGGAGAAGAACCGGCTGATCGAAGTGGTGAGCAAGATCCCCGGGGACAGTAAGGGATGGCGCGATCTCCTGAAGCGCGCCGGCGAACACTTGCGTTTTGCTGCAGGCCGGCAGCAGCGGGTGGCGATCGTCGGGCCAGCCAACGCGGGGAAATCAACCCTTTACAACCAGCTCATCCGATCCAAAGCCGACAGCGCACAGGTGAGCGCCGTGCCGGGCACCACGCGCGTGAGCAAGGCTGGCGAGACGGGTCTTTTCGTGATCGTTGACACACCCGGCGCCGACGCGGTTGGCCCGGTTGGAGAGGAGGAGCGCTCGCGGGCATTGGCCGCAGCGGTTGAGGCGGATGTCTTGCTGGCGCTGTTTGATGCAAGCCACGGGATTCGAGAGCCGGAGAAGCGCCTCTACCAGGATCTGCTGGCGCTCGGCCGGCCGGTCGTGGTCGCCCTCAACAAAATGGATTTGATCGGGAGCGAGCGGCCGCAGGTCATCGGCAAAGCCGGTGCGGCGCTGGGGGTACGGAGCGATCAGGTTATACCGTTGAGCGCGAAGAAGGGCGACGGCATCGGCCGCGTGCTCGAGGCGATCGCCCGAACCGAACCCGGCATCGCAGCTGCAATTGGGGTGGCGCTGCCGCTTTATCGCTGGGACCTGGCGCGCGGGGCGATTACACGGGCCGCTTCGACCGCAGCCGCAGTGGCCGTCACCCCGCTGCCCTTCCTCGATTTCTTCCCCTTAATCGGGCTCCAGGCCGCCATGGTCATCGGCCTGGCCCGTATTTACGATCAGCGCATGACTCTTGGGCGGGCGCGCGAGCTCATCGCAACCTTCGGCCTCGGCCTGCTGGGACGCACCCTGTTTTATGAGTTGAGCAAACTCGGCGGCCCGCCTGGTTGGTTGGTGGCGGCAGCCGTAGCCGCAGGGACGACGGCCGCTATAGGCTACGCGGTTGCCAACTGGTTCGAAAACGGTGCAGCCATTACCGGTAACCAGCTGCGTAGAACATCGCAGGCCGTGCGGGACGCCCTGATCGAGCGGCTCAGGACGATAGGAAGACGGAAACCAGGGAAGTCCGCCCTTAAAAACCAGGTGCGCGAGATCCTGGAAGAAGTCGCCCTGCAGCACGAGCCTGGGCAAAGCCAGGGACAGGAATAGTACCTACTCCACCATGAGCGCGCGGGCCGAAACAAAGAGCCCGCCTCCGAAAGGCGGGCTCCACATCCCGTGAAACATAATTGCCTACACCCGTTCAGTCCCAGGCAATACGCAATCAGCCCCGCTCCTCAGTGAGCGGGGCTGACACTGCGTGGCGAAGGGATTGCGGCGGTTAGGCTGGCTTGAAGCGCGCCTGGAAGAAGCGCAGCTGGGCCGGCTCGTAAACCATCTTCAGCCCCCGCGCCTCTTCCCGCTTTTCAAACACCTCGCGCGTCGCCTCGGCGACCACGTCCATGTGCGCCTGCGTGTAGACCCGGCGCGGGATGGCCAGCCGGGTGAGCTCGAGCTTGGGGTAGCGGTGTTCGCCGGTCTCAGGATCGCGCCCGGCGCTCACAACCCCGCGCTCCATGCCGCGAATGCCCGAGTTCGAGGTAGAGCTCCGCCGTGAGCACCTGGGCCGGGAATTGATCCTGCGGGATGTGCGGGTAGAAACCGCGCGCATCGAGAAAGATGGCGTGGCCGCCGACCGGCTGGACGATGGGAATCCCCCAGTCAAGCATCAACCTGCCCAGGTACTGAACTTGCTCCACGCGCGCCCGCACGTGATCGTCGTCCATCGACTCGGCGATCCCGATCGCCAGGGCCTCCATGTCCCGGCCAGCCATGCCGCCGTAGGTGTGCAGGCCCTCGTAGACCACGACTAGGTTGCGCAAGCGGTCGAACAAATCGGCGTCGTTCACGGCAAGCCACCCCCCGATATTGACCAGGTGGTCCTTCTTCGCGCTCATCCAGGCGCCGTCCGTGTAAGAGCAGAACTCGTGCACAATCTCGGCGATGCTCTTCTCGGCATAGCCCTGCTCGCGCAGCTGGATGAAGTAGGCGTTCTCGGCCATGCGGGTGGCATCGAGGTAGACTTTTAGCTTGTATCGATCACACAGCTTGCGCAAGGCCTTGACATTGGCCATGCTCACCGGCTGCCCGCCGGCCATGTTCACCGTCCCCGCCAGGCTCACATAGGCGATGTTCTCGGCGCCGACCTCCTTGATCAGCGCCTCCAGCTTCTCCAGGTCAACATCGCCCTTGAAGGGGCTTTGGTCGTTGGGGTCGTGCGCCTCTGCCACGACGACATCCACGAACGTCCCCCCGGCCAGCTCCTGGTGCAGGCGGGTGGTGGTGAAGTACATGTTCCCGGGCACAAACTGGCCCTGCTGGATCTCGGCCTGGCTGATCAGGTGCTCCGCGCCGCTGCCCCTGGTGGGTGGGCACCATGTGCTTGTAGCCGTAGTAGGTGCGCACGGCGTCCTCGAGGTGGTAGAAGTTGCGGCTTCCAGCATAGGCTTCATCCCCGAGCATGATCCCTGCCCACTGCCGGTCGCTCATCGCGCTGGTGCCGCTGTCGGTCAAGAGGTCGATGTATACATCCTCTGATGCCAACAGGAAGCTGTTGTAGCCGGCCTCCTTGATCGCCTTTTCTCGATCCGACCGCTTGGTCATGTGGATCGGTTCGACCATCTTAATCTTCCACGGCTCTGCCCACGAGCGCCGTCCGAATTGCTGGCCCATGGTCCTGTAGTTTGATTCGCTCATTGAACTCCTCGCTCGCAACCCGAAACGGTTTGGTGGATGCACAACCATTATAGAACCACTTCCCCCGCTTCACAGCCACGGACAGGAGGCGTGGCATGCGCCCGTCGCAGAGGAGCAGGCTGTCACCGTTTCCGGCTATTGGTGTTGTAGTCTTTGCACACACAGGAAGGATTGTTGCTGCGTGACAGACTCCAGGCCGCTCCTCGTCGAAAACCTGAGTTTCAGATACCGGGATAGGGAAGAACCTGCCCTGGAGGCTATCAACCTGCAGCTGGAGGCAGGCGAAATCCTGCTCGTAGCCGGGCCAAGCGGGTGCGGTAAGACGACGCTCGCCCGCTGCATCAATGGGCTCATCCCGCGCTCGTACAAAGGCGAACTGACCGGCACAATTCGCGTCATCGGGGAGGACATCCGCGACTTCAGCCTGGCGCGCATCTCGCAATCGGTGGGCACGGTTTTGCAGGATCCCGAACGGCAAATCCTGGGGACCAAAGTCATCAACGAAATCGCCTTCGGGCTTGAAAACCTGGGCTTCGCGCGCCCAGAAATCCTGGCCAGGGCCGAGCGCGCCATGGACCGCCTGCGCATCGCTCACCTGCGGGACCGCCAGACCTTCTTGCTGTCGGGCGGGGAAAAACAAAAAGTTGCGCTGGCCGGCGTGCTTGCCATGCAGCCATCGCTGCTGCTGCTCGACGAGCCTTTGGCCAGCCTCGACCCGGCCAGCGCGCTCGATGCGCTGCACATGATCCGCGATCTGGCAAACGAGGGCATGGCGATTCTGATCGTGGAGCATAGGGTGGAAGACGTGCTCAAGATCGAGCCCGAGCGGGTGGTCTTCATGGGCGAAGGGAAAATCCGTTATGAAGGCCCTGCGGCAGGGTTGATCGAAGCCGTCGATTACCGGGAGGTCAAACTTCCCGCCAGGAGCATCCTGCGCATGGCAGGCGAGCAGCCCTCCCCTGCGCCGATCGTCAGCCGCCTGTCGGGGGAGGCAACCGAGCCACTCGTCCGTTTTGACCACGTCCATTTTGCATACCCGGAATCCCCCCCGGTGCTTCAGGATATCCATTTCGACATCCAGGCCGGCGACATCATCGCCGTTCTGGGGGCGAACGGGGCGGGCAAGACGACGCTCGTCAAACACGCCATTGGGCTGCTCAAGCCCAGCAGCGGTGAGGTCTTGATTGGGGATGAGCCAACCGGGAAGCAAAGCGTCGCCCAGATTGCCAGCGAGCTGGGGTATGTTTTTCAAAGCCCCAGTCATATGCTCTTCGCGCCAACCGTGCACGAGGAGCTTTCGTTCGGACCCGCGAACCTGGGCACAAGCCCGAGGAAATCGAGAAGGAGGTGGAACAGGCGATTGAGATCATGAACCTGGGGGGCATGGAACAGAACCCCCCGCTCGCGCTTTCCTTCGGCCAGCAGAAGCGCGTGAGCATCGCCGCCGTACTCTCCATGCGGTCACGGATACTGGTCATGGACGAGCCTACGGCCGGTCAAGATTACCGCAACTATACCGAGTTTATGGATTCGATCCTGAGCATCCCCGGTTTTGACGCCATCCTCTTCATCACACACGATATCGACCTGGCGGTGGTCTACGCCAACCGGGTGCTCCTGGTCAGCGGGGGAAAACTGGTCGCGGATGGTCCACCGGAGCAGGTGCTGATCGATCGCGCCCGCCTCGAGGACTGCCGCCTCGTGCCAACCTCTCTCCTGGCCTTAAACATCGAGATGTTCAACCAAACGGGCAAGTTCATGCGCGCCGAAGCGCTGGCACATGTCGCGGCGTGAGATGCCTGCCCGTCGATCGGACAGACCGGTTCTCCGCATGAACCGGAGGAGGAAAACATGAACGGCACCAAACCAACTTCAGTCGTACTCTCGTTGTTAGCCGTCCTGGTCGTCTTTGTGCTGGTCGCCTGGCTGGGCCCATCACTCAACCCCGATCTCCAACTGGACGAAACTGCGCTCCTGCGTTTCGTCTTCGTCGCCATCGGGCTGCTGGTTGTCTTCGCGGTTTACTGGTTCACCCGGCAGAACGCGGCCTGGACCGTCGGCACACGCGAGGTGGTCTATATGGCCATCGGCGCCGCGCTCTACGCGGTCTTCTCATACCTGTTCAATGGGACGGTGTTCGTCGTCCCCTCGGTGAGCCAGGTCTCGCTGCGCCCGGCCATCTCCATCCCCATGTTCTTCGGGTACGCCTTTGGCCCCGTGGTGGGTTTTTTCACCGGGGCAGTCGGCAACATGTTCGGGGACGCGCTAACCGGCTTCGGGCTCTCGCCCCAATGGAGCGTGGCCAACGGCCTGGTGGGCATGATTTCCGGCATGGCTGCTCTGTACATCGATAAGAAGAAGGCCATGAATACCGTGCTCTATGTAAGCGCCGGGCTGGCGGCGGTGGCAACGCTGCTCTGGATTTTCAACCCCGACCTTTCCAACATGATGTTCTTCGATGTCGATAACGGCATTTTTGGCGACGCCGCCATCTCCACCTTCGCCGGGCTGTCGGCGGTTGTTGGTTTCGTCCTGGTCGTCATCGTGCGGACAGTCTTCAAGGACAATGTCGACCTGGCCTCGGCCGTAATCTGGTCGATGTTGGGGAACTTTATAGGCATTGGTTTTGCGGCGCTATCTGATATCTGGATCAACGGCTTCTCGCCGGCGGTGGCGATCGTGGGTGAGTTCCTGCCAGCGGCAGGGCCCAACATGATCTTCGCTGCAATCCTCGTTCCGCTGCTCGTTGGCGCTTACAACTCGGTCCAGCGCCAGACCGGCCGCTAAATCACGTATCGGGGAGGGGGGCGTCGCCCCCCTCCCCGGCTTGCAGGCAGCATGCTCGTTACCTGGCGGTACCGCGATCGCAAATCGTTGATCCAGGGCTTCGACCCATCGGCCTGGTTCATCTTCTATTTCTGCTTCATCATTGCCACGCTCTTCTTCTGGGACCTGCGCTACCTGGCCTTCTTTGCCGCCATCGCGCTGGTCGCGGTGCTGCGCTCGGGGATCACCTTCCGCGAGTCGCGGCGGACATGGCTGTTCATCGGGGCTTTCATCACGTTCTTTGCCTTGCTGACGTTCTTAACCGGCCGCGGGGGCGTGGAAGTCTATGATGAGGAGCACATCCTGCGCACTTACCAGGCCGGGTTTCAGATATTTGGCTGGCGCCCAACGCTCAACATCAGCGCAGAGCGGCTGATGTTCGCCCTCGCCCAGCTTGCGCGTGTCTTCAGCTTGGCCAGCACGACCATCCTCATCCCCTACTCGATCAACCCGGCGCACTACGGGATTGCCTTCCGCCGGCTGGGGCTCCCCGACAAGATTGCCTATGCCATGGACCTGACCATGCGCTTCGTCCCGACCTTTGGGCGCGATTTTCAACTGACGATGGACGCTCAAAAAGCGCGCGGGTACGAACTGGAGAAGATCCAGGGCGGGCTCATCAAACAGGTCCGCAAACTGGCCCCGATCCTGGTGCCGGTGACGATTCGTGCCATTTCAGGCAGCGAGGACATCATCGACGCCATGGACCTGCGCGCCTTTGGTACCGGCCCACGCACCTGGCTCATCCAGCTTCGCTACCGACCGCGCGACTACGCCCTGATGGCATTTGGTGTCATCCTGCTGCTGGGCTCTCTGCTGCTCTCTCTGTTTGGGTATGGACAATTCTGGGTGCCCCGCGCCCTGCTCGCCCTGGCTGCGTGAACGCAGCAGCAAGGAAACGACCTAGGACAGGAGCAAGCTGACCAGCTGGACCGGGTTATCCAGAACCAGGTCTGCTCCCGCCGCCACAAGTTCCTCGTGTTCCCCGAAACCACACAGCAAACCGATTGTTTGCGCGCCGGCACGGCGCCCGGCGAGGACGTCGACAGCCGTGTCCCCCACCATCAGCAGCCATTCCGCGGGCAAGCCGAAGCCGGCGCGCCACCCACAGCAGCGGTGCCGGATGGGGTTTCGCCCGGCGTGTCGAGCGCGCGGTGGCCACACAGGCGAAGAGGTCCTGCAGTGCGTGCGCCTGGAGAAAAGCCCGCGTGCTGGCCGACTCACGGGCGGTGCAGATTGCCAGGGGATAGCGCTGCGCCAGCCGCCTGACAGTTTCGGCCGCGCCAGGGATGAGTTCGATCTGCTGCGCAGGCGTGGCGCCTCGCAGCCGGTACAGGGCGTTCACGACCGGACCAAGGAGTTGGTCAAGGTGCAGGTGATCGAGCAGGGACACAATGGCGTTGGCTGGGGTTTCAACGACCATGATCATGCGCCTCGCCGTGCGCTCTGGGTCCATGTTCCGCTTCAACGACCGAAAGGGCGCCAACCAGCGGGCCGCACGCCGGACATAGGCATCGTCGGTATTGGCCAGCGTGCCATCTACGTCGAAACAAATGGCCTGGACGCGCGCAAGATCAAGTGCTGGCACTAGGGGATGGGCCTGAGCGGGAGCGGCAGCGCGCCTGAAAGCAACGCGAGCGTTTCCTCATCCGGCGCAAGCAGCCACAGCGTCTGGTTCGAGGTGCGGACAAAACGGCTGCTCAAACCCGGCGTAACCCAGACGGCATCGGTCGCGCTGCTCTCGCTGGCGTCGCCAAAGCGGGCTGCCGCATACTCGCCGAACGCGTCGGCGAACTCGCGCGCGTCTCGAACCGTGTCCCACTGCGTGAGCAGGACCAGCGCCGCCTCGGCGTGATTGGCGGTTTCGAAGATAAGGACAAAATCACCCCCCAGCCCTCGGCGGCAGCCATCGCGGTCGAGGGGTCCAGGTATTGTTCAAGCGTCATGCGCGTGCCCCATTCGCCGAGCGTGTCGCGCAGCACTTCTACCCACGCTTCCCCCAGGCTGTCCACCAGGGCTGGTGGATCAAACAGCACCGGCAGATCGCGCGGGTAGCGCTCGGGGTGCAGGATTTGCTCGCTCGATACGGGCGGGTTCTCGTAGGCTGCGTCCACTGCCGCCCACCCGCCAGCCAGGTACAGGCTGCGCGCGAACACCAACCCTTCCAGGTAGGGGAAGGTGAGTTCGGCCTGGATGTAGGCCGGGGCGGTATCAAAAACCGGCATCTCGAATTCGTCGAAGAAGGCGAGCAGGTCAGGCAGCACCTGCTCCAGCCCGAACGTCCGCAGCCATTGCTCCTGGAGGAGCGAGGCGTCGCCTTCGATCAACGCTTGCAGCGCGAGGCAGCGTTCGCCGCCCTCATCGCACGCGGCGTCGTTGTATTCCAAACCATCCTCCAGGTCGTAGATCTGGTCCTGGAGCGCATGCACGGTTTCATGCGCAAATGTCGCCTGGTCGACGCCGCTGAAGGCAGCCTCACAAACGATGACCATCTCTTCGGTTTCGCTGTCATAGTAGCCAGCCACCTGCTCGGCCAGCAGCGCACGGTAAAGCTCGCGCAATGCCAGCTCAGGTTCGATCAGCCCAAGCAGGCTGAGCAGCAGCGTGTCCCGCTGGGCTTCCTGCTCGGTGTAATCGGCGAGCAGCTCCGATTCGACCTGCTTCACCATCTCGTCGCGGGTCAGCAGGGCGAGCGGGACCTGGCGCGGCTCCAGCCCGCGCAGCTGGGCAACCTGGCTGCCGATGAGCCGCAGGCGCGCCTCGGCCTGCGCATCGAGTGGGGGACATACAGCTGCCGGGGCTGAGGTCAGGGTCGCTGCGAGCGTGGGGGTTGGTGTGTCTTCGACCGGGAGCGGGCTTGAGGTGGGGGCGGCGTCAGGAGCGACGGCTGCGCCGGGCATGCAGGCCGAGAGAATCAGAACCACTCCTGCGAGCAAGAGTATGCGGATGGTAACGCGATCAAGGTGAACGGCCGGGTTGAACACGCTGGTCATTTTATCAGCCAACCTCGCCCGCGGCTGGCAGCGAGACCGCTTTCCATGCCAGCCGTGCCGCAACCGCGAGGCGAACCGTCTCGATGTGGATTTCAACCGTCTCCGCGATCGGATTTGCGTAGCCGCCCCCGAGGACAACGGCCAGCGGGTGTCCGCGCTCAACGCAGGCCATCATGACCAGGCGATCGCGCGCAGCCAGGCCGGCACGGGTCAGCGCCAGTCGCCCAAGCGAGTCGCCGCGATAGGGATCCGCACCGGCGATGTACAGCACGATCGAAGGATTGACCTGGTCCAGCAGAGCGGGCAAGGCAGCATCAAGGGCGGCCAGGTAGGCTTCATCGCCGCAGCCGTCCGGCAGCGGCAGGTCGAGGTCGCTGGCGGCTTTGCGGAAGGGAAAGTTACGTTCGGCGTGGATCGAGAACGTGAAGACCAGCGGGTCATCCTGGAAGATGCTCGCCGTGCCATCGCCCTGGTGGACATCGCAGTCGAGGATGAGCACCGGCGGTTGCCCCCCTTCGTGCTGCAGCGCTCGAACTGCGACAGCCACATCATTGAAGATGCAGAAGCCAGATCCGAAGTCGCGGTACGCGTGATGCGTGCCCCCGGCCAGGTTCATGGCGATGCCCTCCCGCCGAGCGGCCTGGGCGGCGGAGATCGTTCCGCCCACGGAGCGGAGGGAGCGAGCGACCAGCTCGGGGGAATAGGGAAACCCGATCCGGCGGAGCTCCGCGGCGGTGAGCACCCCCTCAAAAACCTTCTCGACGTATTCCGCGCTGTGAGCCCGTTTCAGCTGCGTTTTGGTCGCAGGGTCGGGAACTCGCAGATCGACCTGCTCGCGTAACCCGCTTCCCTCGATGCCCTGACGCAGCGCCAGGTATTTCCGGAGTGGAAAGCGATGCCCGGCCGGGAGGGGGAAGTGAAAAGTATCGGAGTAGAAAAGCGTGAGGCGCTTCACCTGTGGATCACCGGGGGTCACGTGCAGCGCCGCTTGAGGGAGGGAGGGAATATTGGGCCTGCCATGCGGTTCGATAGGCCAGGGCTTCTTCCTCCCAGAGCCGGTCATCCCACCCCAGTTCCGGTTGCGCAATGGCGCGTATTCTCTCCATGTCCTCCAAACCGCCTGCGGCAAGGGTATGGGCAAGGCGCACCCTGCGCACGAGCAAATCCTCCAGGTGTACGACGGCTTCCGACCTCGCAGCCCAGCGCAGCTCGGCCCACAGCGCAGGGAGTCCGTGGATGGCAGCCATCTCACCTTCGTGCGCACTTTCAACCAGGTCGGCTGCCTGATGCCCGTAGCGGCCCAGCAAGCGCGGCAGCTGCGCTGGGTCGGTCCCGGCCAGGGAGGCGGCACGCGCGTCCAGCCGGTCGAGCATCCGCGAACGGCGATTAAATCCGCCAACGTCAGGCAGTGACCGGCGAACGGCCCGGAGAGCATCATGTGCCATCGAGCGGAAGGTCGTTAGTTTGCCGCCGGTTACGGTGAGCAGGCCGCGTTCATCCCACAGAACGTGCTCGCGCAATTCCTTGGAGGGATCGGCCTTGCCCGTGTCGATGACGCCGCGCACGCCGGAGAAGCAAGACAAGACGTCATCTTCTCCCAGCCTGGAATCAGGGAAGGCCCGCTCCAGGCCGGCCAGCAGGTAGTCTAGCTCTCCCAGGGCAAGGCGCGGATTATCCGCCGCGTCCGCATGGTCAACATCCGTGGTTCCGAAGAGAGTCACGCCCTCCCAGGGGATGGCGAAGACCGGCCGTCCATCGACCGGATGCAGGAAAGTGACCGAGCGCGTCAGCGGTAAGCGCCGCCAGGGAAACACGAGGTGGCTGCCGCGCAGCTTGCGCAGGCGCGGCCGGCCTCCCGCGCCGCTGCGTAAGTCGTCGGCCCAGGCGCCGGTGGCATTGATGACGACCCGGGCATGGATTTCGACGCTCTTCCCGCCTGCAGATGACGCCCGATCGTTGAGCAAGATGCCGCGCACGCGCCCGTCCCGTCCGCGCAAGAGCTGATCTGCACGGGCATAGTTCAACGCCGTGCCCCCCTCGGCAACTGCTTCGCGAATGATGCGCAGCACGAGCCGGGCGTCGTCCGTCTGCGCATCGAAGTAACGGAACCCGCCTCGCATGCCGCGCGAGGTCAGTGGGGGGCACAGCACGCGCATGCCCTGGGGGGAGTAATGCCGGTGGCCCCACTTGAGGCCCATCAAGTCGTAAATCACCAGGCCCAGTCCAAACACCCAGGGAGGGACCGCATCTTCCTCGAAAGTGGCCAGCAGAAAACCGAGCGGCGTGACCAACCCCCTCCCTTCACGCAGGAGTTGTTCCCGTTCGTGCACCGAAAGGAGCGTCAAGCGCAGCTTGGCGTCACGCAGGTAGCGCAGCCCGCCGTGGACCAGCTTTGAAGAACGGCTTGACGTGCCCGAGGCGAAGTCCCCCTGCTCAACAAGGAGCGCCCTCAAGCCGACACGCGTCGCTTCGCGAAGGATCCCGGCCCCGGTGATGCCTCCTCCGACGACAATCACATCGAAGGGGGTTGAGACGTCATTCCAGGCCACTTCGCGCCAGCCGCGTGTCCACATGGCGCCCTCAGCCTTTCTCCAACCAACCAGAGGCCAGCCGCAGCATGGACGGATATGCGGGCTGGTGAGCCAAGTGTTGGACAAGTAGAATCGGGTCAGATAACCCGGCAGAGAAAGAAGAGAGGACGATGATAAAAGAGTTTCGAAGCTTCTTGCAGCGTGGGAACGTCATTGACCTGGCAATCGCAGTTATCATTGGCAATGCCTTTGGCGCCATCATCAAATCGCTGGTCGACGACCTTTTCATGCCGTTGATCGGCGTCCTGGTCGGCGGGATCGATTTCAGCGGGCTGACGATCCAGGCCGGATCGGCGGTAATAACTTACGGCAACTTCATCCAGGCGATCGTCAACTTTCTCATCATCGCCTTCGCCTTGTTCATACTCGTGCGCGCGGTTTCGCGCTTTGAGAAGCCGGCCGAGCCTGCCGCCGAACCGCAGCCAGCCGAGGACATCCAGCTTCTTGCCGAGATCCGTGACTTGCTGAAAGCAAGCCGCTAACCAGGCAGGGTTGGCGCTTCTTCGAACAGCTTTCCCGGGTTCATCATCCCATCCGGGTCCAGGGTGACGGCGGCTGAGCGAAGCAGCTGCAGCCCGAGCCGCCCTTTTTCCGCGGGTAGATGAGCCCGGTGATCGACTCCCACGCCGTGCTGGTGGCTGATCGTGCCGCCGCAGGCCAGGATTGTTTCGCTCGCCGCTTCTTTTGCCAGCCGCCACGCACCCAGGGCGGCATCTGGATCGGCGTCGCGCGGGAAGAGGTAGGTGATGTAGAAGCTGGCCCCGTCCGCGTACACGTGCGAAAGGTGGGAAAACACGAGCAGCGGCAGAGGCAAGCTGGCGAAAGCCCGCTTGATGGCCTGCAGCGTCTTCTGGCGGGCGGCATCGAAGTCTTTCCAGGGCAACGCGGTTTCGAGCGTATCCAGTGCGTAGCCCCGCTCCCAAAGGGTATTTCGCAGGTAAGGCGTCTTGAAGCGTGACCGCCGCCATTGTTTGCCGATCAGCGTTCCGGTGTTCAGCCCCCCGAATGACCGGACGACTTCCAGAGCCCGGTTCCGCGCGCTGCCGATTGTCCGTGCGTCTCCGCTGAGACCGAGGATCATCAAGCAGCGCGAGCTCCCGAACCCTAAGAGAGTCAGCGCATTCTGCCCCAAGCCAAGCATGCGTTCGTGCCCGGCGAGCGCCAGCGTCGTCTCGGTCTCTGCCGAGTCGCTCAAGCGCAGCAGCGAGAGGGGGACGACCTCCTGGACGAGCGTTCGGGCGGCCATGAGGCCGTCGTCCCAGGTATGGAAGAAGAGACCCAGGAACTGTTCGCGCTCCGGAAGCGGCCGGATGCGCACGCTCGCCTCCGTGAGTACACCAAGCCGGCCCTCAGATCCAAGTACAAGTTGGCGCAGGTCGGGTCCAGCGGCGCTGGCGGGCAAGCTGCTCAGCTGGAGCGGTCCGGCCGGTGTTTCGAGCGAACCGCCGGCAAAGAGCTGCTCGATGCGCCCGTAGCGGTACGACTGCTGGCCGCTGGAGCGGGTCGCAATCCAGCCGCCGAGCGTAGAGTATTCCCAGGACTGCGGAAAATGCCCGAGGGTGTAGCCCAGCTCGTTAAGCTTCCCTTCGATCGCCGGACCGGTTGCGCCGGCTTCGAAACGCGCCAGCCGGCTCACTGGGTCGAACTCCAGCATGCGGTTCATCTGGCCCAGGTCGAGCGTCAGGACCGGGGCATCGCCCATCTCCGGGTTGATGTGCCCCACGACGCTCGTCCCGCCGCCATAGGGGATGAGGCTCAGCCCTTGCTGCGCAGCCCACAGCAGGAGCCTGCGAACCTGTTCCGCATCAGCGGGGTAGGCGACGGCGTCAGGGGTCCGACCGATTTTGCCTGAACGCAGGGCAATCCAATCCGGCAGGCTCTGGCCGTGAGCGTGCAGCAGGCGGTCCAGGGGGTCGGTTGACATGCCGGCGGCGGTCTCCAGCCGGGAGGGCGGGACAAGCTCCAGGGCTGAATCCAGCGAGGCGTCCGCCGGAGCGGGCGGAGCACCAAGCTTGTCGGCGAGGAAGCCCTCTGCCCCTGCGGGTAGTGGGTATTCGAACCCGGTCTCGCCCCACCCATTCCAGCGCTTTCTCATCCTATGCCCCGGTGTCTGTTTCCCGTTCCATTCTAGCATGCACTCATGCCGATCCCGTTGCGGGTTTGTTGCCGCGAGGCACCTGGAGATGTAAGACGCGTGATGGCTGGGTCGTCAGAACAACTACACCCAGCTCCATCGGCAGTACACCGGTACAGCCCGCGGCCGCAGAGCAGGGTGACCAAGCAGAGACGTGACCACAGGATAAGCTTCGGGCAGCCAAGAAAGGCAGCAAACCGAGCATAGCAGCGTGAGGTAAAGTAGATGCGCTTTCTCAGACCATGGACACTCGCCATACTGGCGCTCGTGTTGGCTGGCGGCTGTGCGCCGGTTGAAGAGGCGGGCAGCCCAGCGGCGAACACGCGTGATGCTCCGCCGTCCCCAACCGAGCAGCCTAACCCCACCCCGCCAGCGGCGACATGCGACGATCCCTTTGCCGGGGACACCCGCAGCTTCCCCATCTCCTTCTGGGAAGGGCGGACGGACTTCTGTCGGCACAGCGTCCCCTACAGCGAGATTTTCAACGGCAACCCCCGCCCGGATGGGATCCCGGCCATCGACGATCCAGTCTTTGAGAGTGTGAGTGAGGCGGACGCCTGGCTTGGAGACGATTGGCCGGTCATGTTCTTCGAGTGGAACGGGGAGGCACGGGCCTACCCGCTGGCTATCCTCATCTGGCACGAGATTGTGAACGACGTCGTCGGGGGGGAACCGGTGGCGCTCACCTTTTGCCCGCTCTGCAACGCCACGCTCGCCTTCCGCAGCACACAGCCGGATGGCCAGGTGCTGGATTTTGGCACGACCGGCAACCTGCGCAACTCGGACCTTGTGATGTATGACCGCCAGACTTTTTCGTGGTGGCAGCAGTTCACCGGCGAGGCGATCGTCGGTGCGCTAACCGGGACACGGCTCGAGGTCCTGCCATCCCAGATCGTGGCCTGGGCCGATTTCAAGTTGGCCCACCCGGGCGGGGAGGTGCTTTCCCGCCAGACCGGGCATGCCCGAGATTACGGCCGCAACCCTTACCCCGGCTATGACAGCATCAACGGCAGCCCATTTTTCCCGGTGGAGATCGGGGACGATCGACTCCTTCCCATGGAGCGCGTGGTTGCGTTCGAGATCGATGGCATTTACAGCGCCTATCCATTCAGCAAGCTGCGCCAGGTGCAGGTTGTCAACGACGAGGTGGGCGGCGAACCCATCGTCGTATTTTGGAAGGAGGGGACGAAATCGACCTTCGGCAACAATGGGCCCGACACGGGCTCAACCGGCGCCTTCCTGCGCAGCCTTAACGGCCAGGTCTTGACCTTCGAGCCAGGCGGAGAGGGGTTTGTGGATTCCGAAACGGGCTCGGTCTGGAACATCTTCGGCGAAGCCGTTGGCGGGGAGCTTGCAGGCTCGGCGCTTACGCGCCTCGCGGCCAGCGAGCATTTCTGGTTTGCGTGGGTAGCCTTCTCGCCCGAAACACGCGTATGGCAGGGGGAGTGAAAGACGCCCCAACTGGTGCCGTGCATCCCGCGCCTCCACCGGTCCGGGGCCAGCCCCGTTTTCTAAGCCAAGCCTAATCCTGCGCTAAGAAGATTCTCACCGGCGTCCTCCATCCTGTCCTTGGCGCTCGCACCTGCGTTCCGGAGACGGGAAAGTGGTCTGGGGCTTAATCGGGGGCACGCGCTTTGTTCGGGTGGAGGCTTATAATCCTCGATATGAGCGATAAGGATCCGAGGCGCCGGGGTGGGCGGGAGTACCCCCCAATATGGGAAAAGGTCGTCCCCGCCTTGCTCTTGTTCTTGGCCGGGATCGTTGTGCTCCTGGTCCTGATCGTTTTTGCTGTCGCCTTGGGCTTGACCCCCGGTTCGGGATAAATCAGGCTGGCGATTAACTGCAGGCAAGAGTCTGTTTGGAGGTAGAACAATGACTTTTCTCAATACTGTCGTGCCCTTTCTCTCGAGCGCAATCAGCATCATCTTTGCCCTATTTGTCCTGCGCCGGTATGCGGCCAGCCGCAAGCCGCACCTGCTCCTGTGGGGGATAGGGATGGTGTTCTATGCCATCGGCGGCTTCAGCGAAGGGTATTACGGCGCTTTTGGCTGGAACCCGTTGATTTTCCGCCTGTGGTACTTGTTTGGAGCGATGCTGGTTGCGGCCTGGTTGGGACAGGGCACGGTCTACCTGCTTGCCCGCCGGCGCTGGGCTAACGCCTTCATGCTGCTCCTGGTGCTCGGCTCCCTCTATGGGTTGGTTCGCGTTTTCGGCGCTGAACTGGAGCCCGGCTTGATGACGAGCAGCCTGCACACCGGCAGCGAGATGAGTGGGCATGCCATCGTCACGGACGGGGTGCGCACGCTGACCCCGATCTTCAACCTGTACGGCACAGTCATGCTGGTCGGCGGCGCGGTGTACTCCGCGTGGATCTTCTGGCGCAAGCGCGTGCTGCTGCACCGCACACTCGGGAACATCCTGATCGCGGCCGGCGCAATGCTGCCCGCTTTCGGCGGGGCGTTCAGCCGGATGGGAATCAGCGGGGCGTTGTACATCAGCGAGCTTTTTGGTGCCGTGCTGATGTTCGCTGGCTTCCTGCGGGCAACGACGCCGATCGAGGAGACGGACCCCCAGCCCGAGATGGCGGCTGCCTAGCCGGAATCGAACAGGCGCCCCGTCGTAGTAGCCAGATAATCAACCGCCGCCCAGAAGGGCGGCGGTTTTCGTCAGGTGAGCTTGCTTGGCCGAAGCCGGCGACCGAGCAGCCAGCCGATCAAGAGGCCGGCCAGTGGGGGCACAAGGTTGAGCGCGCCGCGGATCCATCCCGGTAGTGCGCCCCGGTCGACAGGGCGCGTCGTGGTGAGCACGCCGTGGGTGTCGAAAACCGTGCGCACCGCAGCCTCACCCTCTGGTGTGGCCTGAAACCAGCGCCCATCGTAGGGTCCATGACCGTTCACGGTTTCCAGGTAGTACACGTACCCCCGCCCGCCAGCCGGATCGGGGAAATAGAGGACGCGGTCAAAGGGCAGCGCCCCTTCGCTTGCGTCGCTGTATCGATCGAGCAGGTAGCCGGCACCCAGGTCCGCAGGGATCTCGGGGGAGCTTTGAAAATCCTCGAACGCGGCCGTGCCCAGGTGCCCCAGTAAACCCGGATCTTCAACGACGATCTCTCCGTACCAATCAGGCCCGGACAGCACGACTTTAACCGCACCCCCCTTGGCCTGGGCGGGAATCGACAAGAAAAGAACAACGACAAGCGACAGCAGAACCACGGCAGAAGGCTTTTTCCTTAACACGACTTCACCTCCAATAAGCGTTAATCAACGGGCGACAGCGATTCGGCGATCATCAAGGCCTCATCTAGCGGGAGCGAAGATTCGAGGCGATATGTCGTGCCCCCCGCTTCCCAGACGAGCACACGGCCAGGGACAAGCCGCAATTCCTGCAAGCTCCCGTCCCGTGTGAGCAGCGGGTAAGGACCCTCCGTCCAGAATGCAGGATTCCCGCCAACGCTTGTGCGCCGGATGATGGGAGGAGAGATTTTGCTCAAGAGCGCCCCCTGCCCCAGTTCGTGCAGGGCAAGGACGGGTTCCCCGCTTTCCGGATCCAACCAGACAAGGATGGCGATGTTTCCACCTACATACTGGAGGAAGGCCAGGTCTGGCTGGCTGAGCTCGGGAGGATAGTTTGGAAGAAGGAGCACAAACTCGACTCCCTCCTGCGCATCTTCCAGGGAGATGGGGTCCCCGAGAGAAGCCAAAGAGGTAGGTTGGGTTGGTCCTAGATCATCCATATCGGATGGGCCTCCCAAGAGGATTTCAACCACCCCGATCGAAATCCGTTCCCATACAGATGCCCTGACGGCCGGGATGGCGAAGGATAGCGAGAGAAGCAGGACAGCGGCCGCGAGCCAGCCAAAGGCTGGCCGCAGCACCGGCGAACGAGTTCCCGAGCGAGAAAAGTTAAGGTCGGGGGTGTCCGGGTACTCGAATGAGGCGGCGGCTTCTATAAGGATTTCGTCGAGCGTTTGACCGTGGGTATCCATCATGTCTCATCCATTCGTGTGCCGAGAGCCTGCCTCAGCATCACGCCCTGCAGGCGTGCTAACGCCCGGTGGAGCCGCGATTTAACCGTCCCCCGAGCAACGTCCAGGCTTTCTGCCATCTCGCCCTCTCCCATTTCGAGGAAATAGCGCATGTAGATCACCTCCTGGTCCTGCCGCGAAAGGGATTGGATACCGGACCAGACCGCCTCGGTCTGGCTCGTCTGCTCAAGCTCGCGACCGGCGAGGGCCTGCGGCGCTTGTTGCCGGAGCAAGCGCTTGACAAGGCCGGCTTGACGCTTCCTGGACCGCAGCCGGTTGTAGGCCAGGTTGCGGGTGATGCGCAGCAGCCACGGCTGCAGTCGGCGGTGTCGATCGAACCGGTCGAACGCCTGGTAGGCTTTGAGAAAAGCTTCCTGGGCGATGTCCTCTGCATCGTGGGCGTTGCCAAGGATGAGGTAGGCCAGGCGGAACACAGCCTGGCGGTGTCTCCCAACCAGGGCCTGCCAGGACGCAGGATCACCTTCCAGGGCTGCCTGGAGCTCCTCCTGTACATCGACCGGGTCGTCCCAGGTCTCCGGCATATCTTAGGCAAGCCTCCAGAGATCAAGCCCTTTGCATACCACACCCTGCTCGAACACCTTACGTGCCTTCTTCAAAAACGACTTGGACGACGAACTCCAGGCTTTCTCCCCCGGCGACGGCCGATATCCGCCAGCAACCTTCTGCGGGGAAGGTTAGCCCGGTCGCCTGGAACCGGGTTGGATAGCAACATGGGATATGGGCCACCAGCGCTGGGGCATCGTCATCGATCCGACCTCCGGTAATCTCGAGCGTGGCGCCGGCCGGACGGAACCAGCCCATCTTCACCCCTTCTTTGCTCACGGGCAGCGGACCGCCGTCTGCCGACCACCAGGCGGAGGCCCAGATTGTCCGGGCATCATTGATGAAGTAGTCGCCGTAGGAAGGCGGGCCTGAAACAGCCGAATCATCAGGGTGCAGCGCCCACTGGGGTTCGGTGACCGGGCAGACGAAGTCTTGTTCGCCCGTGGGCTGAGCCCCTGGCGCGCAAGCTGCCAGCGAGACAAAACCGGCCAAGAAGAGCGTGGATTTCACAACCTGTCCTAGAGTCACCATATCTTCACCCGGCTGCCCCCCATCGTTGCAGAGCAGCGTTGGAAGGCGATGCGAAAGGCGATCTCACACGGATTTGTAAGATCAATCCTTAATACACCGTGAACGGCCAGCTGGTTCCACTTTAAACAAAATGAGCGCCCAAGGCTCGTTCCTGGGCGCTCATCCTGAGCCGGTGATCGGCGCTTACCCGGAAGCGGCCGGCCGGGCGCCAAGCGTGACTTCTACCTGGACTTGTTTCGAATCGCGCAGCAAATGCAAGATGACCTGCTGCCCGACGGAGGTCTCCTCGCTCAAGTAGGCGAGCAGGTCGTCGAAGTCGCGCACATCGACCCGGTCGATCCCGACAATCACGTCGCCGCCGACCTGGACCGGAGAACCGTCGATCTGGGTCTCTTCGTCGCTGCCCAACACACCAGCGGCTTTAGCCGGGCCGTTTTCGTCGACGCTGATGACCAATACGCCGGTTTGGTCCGTAGCGAGCGACATCGCCTCACGCAGGGCGGGATTAAGATTGGTACCGGCGATTCCCAGCCAGGGGTGGGCAAAGGTGCCCTCGGCAATGAGCACGGGGATCACGCGTGCGACGTTGGCGGCCGGGACCGCGAAACCGACCCCGGAGAACTGGCTCACATTCGATTCGATGGCCGTGTTGACGCCGATGACCTCGCCCTGGAGGTTCAGTAACGGCCCACCAGAGTTGCCGGGGTTGATGGCGGCATCGGTCTGGATCACGTTGGGGATGTTGAAGCGCCCCCCGCCGATTGTGACCGATTGCGAGGGCAGGGTCCGGCCCAACGCACTGACGATGCCGGTCGTCATCGTGCCCGCCAGGCCGAACGGGTTGCCGATCGCCACGACGGATTGCCCCACCCGCAGCTGGCTCGAATCGGCGAGCGGAATGGCACGCGCATCTTCTGGCAGGGAGTCGACCTTGATCACGGCCAGGTCGCTGTCGGGATCGGTTCCGACGATCTCGGCCGGCTGGCTCAGCCCGTCTGCGAAGACAACCGTCACCCGGTCGGCGCCATCCACGACATGGTAGTTGGTAACGATATGTCCCTGGTCGTCATAGACGAAGCCCGAGCCCTGGGCGAAGACGAAGCCGCCGCCCGGGGATTCGGGTGTGGGAAGTGGAAAATCAGGCATGCCAGGGATGCTCGGCAGCTGCTGGAAGACCGAGTCTCCACGCTGGCGGACCTGGATGTTCACCACCGAGGGATTGACCGTGTCATACAGGTTGGCTAGCAGCGCATCCAGATCGCCTGCGGTGTTGACTGACACGATCGCGTTTTGTGCTTGTACTGCTTGATTTGGCGGGCTGGCCGCCACCGGAGCGCAGGCGCCGAACAGTGCAGCGAAAAGCACGGCGCTGACGGTGAATCGTATAGGTGTTGTTCGTCTGTGTTCCATCGTTTCATCCTCCGCTGGCCCCGCTTTTGGAGGGCCATGTCTCACCCGGCAGGCGACACCTCCAAACTGGTGGCTGGAAGCTCCTGCCGCGCGGGGAAATTTATCGCGCCGAGGTTAGAAATGGGTTAAAGAAAGATGAGTTTATGTTCCGGGGAGCGTGGACGCCAGCAGCCCGACCAGGATCGGCACTCCCAGGCCGAGGCTCAGACGCAGCAGGCTGAACCGCCAGCCCATGAACGGAAGCTCGAAGGATACCGAGAGCAGGGCCAGCGTGGACCAGGAAGTGATCATCGCCAGCGTCGGCCCCAGGCCGGCCCCGGAGCTGTAAAGCGTGCCGATCAGGGGGAAGACGACGTACGGTCCGCCCGGAAGGAGCATGCCGGCGGCGGTTCCGATGAATACACCGCGCAGACCGGTGCCGGGCCCGATCCAGGTCCGCACCAGGGATTGGGGTTCGAGCGCGTTGACATACCCGACGATGATGAATGCGACGATGAGCAGCGGCAGCGTGCGGCGCATCGTGGACCAGCCTATGCCAACCGCACGGCGGTGGCTGCCATCCCGCCGCTGGTATGCGTAGGCCAGCAAAACGAGCGCCAGGGCGACCAGGGTCAGGGTGGCCGTGGTCACGGCGCCTGCTCCCGGATGTGCCCGATCATCCGTCCGAAGAACGTTTCGGCGGCGAGCCCCAGCAGCGGCGGGACGATGAAGGTGAACCCGACCCGCAGCAGGGTGAGGGTTGGGCCGAGCAGGGCGAATTCGTAGGGCAAGCGGGTAACAGACCACAGGTTCTTCGCAGTGATGAAGGCGACAAGCACGCCCAGCCCGGCGCCCGACTTCAACAGGCTGCCGGCGATGGGGTAGTAAACATACGGCCCGCCGGGGATCAGCGCACCCCCAAGACAGGCGAGCAGGATGCCGCGCCACCCGGCGCTGGCGCTGAGCCAGCGTTCGACCATCTGGCGCGAGACGAGCACCTGCGTGAGCCCGGCGACAAGAAAGGCTGCCAACAAGAGCGGGGTTACGCTGAGCAGGGTTTCGCCTGCCAAGTGAAGCCCGGTGAGGGCTAGATCTGCCCCGCCCCGCCGCCAGGCCAGGAACGCCAGGATCAGCGCGATCCCGCCGAGAAAGATGGTCGTCCAATCAACCTTACGCGTGCGCATGCCGGTATTCTGGTCGCACTGCGCGCCGGCGTCAAGCTGGCGAAATCAAAGCAGCCGGTGCAGTGCGATGATTAGCGCATCGAGATCGGGCTCATCGTTGTATGCCTGTATCGATACACGCAGCAGGTTGACGTCCTTCCATCGCCGGGCAACGACCTCGATGGAGTATTCGTCTAGCAATCTAAGCTGTAGTTCTTCCGGATTGCACTCCGGCAGCCGCAAGCTGAACATCTGCCGCTGGACAGGCCCCGCGAAATCGAGGCTCTGCAGTCCGATTTCATCGCACAACCGGGCGTGAATCCCGGCTGCCATCAGACGGCAGCGCTCTCGGACCGCCGGCCAATCGTGCTCGCGCTGGAAAGTGAGCGCGGCGGGCGCAGCCAGGAAGGCGGCTAGGTCGCGAGTGCCCTGCCATTCATGCTGATCGATAAAAGGCGATGGCCCCGGGCTTTCGGGCTCCCAACCCCAACTCACGACAAGCGGTTCGAGCCGCGCCTGAACCTCGCTGCGAGCGTAAAGGAAAGCTGAACCTTTCGGCGCGCACAACCACTTATGGCAGGCGCCGGCATAGAAATCCGCCCCGACCTGCGCAAGGTCCAGGTCGATCTGACCGGGGGCATGTGCGCCGTCGACGATGGTCAGGATGCCCGCCTGGCGGGCGCGCGCGCAGAGAGACTCGACCGGGAAAAGGAGCGCAGTGGGGCTGGTGATGTGGCTGAGGAAGAGCACGCGTGTGTCCCCGGTCACTCCGCTCCAAATCTGTTCGATCACCTGCTCTGGCGAGGCGACTGGCAGGGATACCGGCTGCTGGACGTAGCGCGCCCCGGTTTTTTCGCACAGGAAGCGCCAGGTACGATCCATCGCCCCGTACTCGTGCTCGCTCGTGAGGATTTCATCGCCCGGCAAGAGGCGCAGGCTGCGGACGACCATGTTGATTGCAGTTGTTGGATTGGGAAAGAAAACCAGGTCGTCCGCCTCGCAGCCCAGGTAGCCTGCCAGCGCAGCCCGGGCATCTGCCAGCAGTTGCGGGGCTCGCCGGCCTAGAAAATCCATAGGCTGACGTTCAAGCTCCCGCTGCCAGCGCTGGTATTCAGAGAACACCGGGGCCGGGCATGCGCCGAAGGAGCCGTGGTTGAGGTAGATCAAACCCGGGTCTAGCAGGAACAAGTTCTTCATCCGCGCTCCCTGCAAACGATTTGTCAAGGCAGACTCTACAACCGAACTCGATCCATCACCACGGCGTGGAGCGTGGGCGACGTGGCAGATCTTGGAGAATGGTGTTATGTTGTCACAGAATTGCCCGGGTATGCGTTGTACCAGTGAGAGGATCACCTCTCTTGTCGATATGGCCGCGCTGGATGAACGTCACAGGCCGGCTGGCCTAAACTGTGAGGGACAAATGAATCACCGCCATACACGCCGAATCCTCCTGCTTGTTGGAAGTGTGCTGGTTCTGGTCACAGCTTGCACGCCTTCTCCGGTCTGCGATCCGGTATACACAGTCACGAAGACGGTCGACACCAACGACGGCGTCTGCAGCCTAACGGACTGCTCGCTGCGGGAGGCGGTCGATAACGCCAACGCCTGTCCTGGAGGGCAGACGATCAACCTGCCAGCAGGACATTACCCGTTAACACTCATCGGCGCCGACGAGGACGCCAACGCCACCGGTGATCTTGATATCACCGATGACCTGATCATTCTGGGTGCGGGTGCGCCTTCGATCAGCGGGGAAAACGAAGATCGCATATTCGAGGTTTTTGACCCGGCGAACGTCGAACTGGATCTCATGATCTTGATCAACGGCGAGGCGCAGCTGGGGGGCGCCGTCCGCAACCACAGCAACCTCACCATCCGCAGCGGGTCGATCCACGATAACCTGGCCGTCGTCCCGCCTGGCGGAGTTGGTGCTTCCTCCGGCGGCGGCATTTTCAACGAATCCGGAATCCTGACGCTCGAAGGCACGCAGATCTTCGGAAATACAGCGGACGAGGGCGGGGGGATCCACAACTTCGCCACGGCCACCTTGCTCGCAACGGATGTCCTACTGCAAGGGAATACGGCCACCGACATGGCCGGCGGGTTGTGGAACAATTTTGCGGCAAACGCCGAGTTGAACAACGTCGAGCTGCGAGACAACGACGCAGCCAACCACGGGGCTGGTATCTATAGCGACGGCCATCTTGAAGCGAACTGGATCACGTTTGTGGAGAACGTGGCCGGCCTCAATGGCGGCGGATTATGGAATGGACCGGACGGAGAGGCCTTCCTCTACGATGCGTGGTTCACGAACAACAACGCCAGTGCTGGCGGGGGCGTCTTCAACCAGGGGCTGACCCATCTGTACCGCAGCGGGGTCAACAACAACACCGCCTTCGGCGGCCTGGGTGGAGGTGCGTACAACGACGTGCCCGGCGCACTCTTCCTGCAAAATGCGACCGTCAGCGCCAACATGATCGTCGCCCCACCCGGACTGCCTGGCGGCTCAGGTGTGTTCAACCTGGGGGACCTGCGGCTCGAGTTCGTGACCATGGGTTGGAACAATGTGGACGGGATCCGCAACGACGCCGGCGGGCATTTCACGATCGAGAGCAGCATCGTCGCTTACCATGCCGGCGGAAACTGCACGGGCACTTCAGGCGTGCCCTCCATCGGTCACAACATCGACGACGATAACACGTGTGGGCTGCTCGAAGCGAGCGACATGGTCGGGGTCGATCCTTTAATCGGTTTCCTGGCCTCGAATGGCGGGAACGCGCTGAGTCACATGCCGTCGTCCGGCAGCCCGGCGATCGACACCGGGGACCCGGACACCTGCATCGCGTACGATCAGCGGTCCGTGGCCCGGCCGCAAGGCGCGTGGTGCGATCGAGGCTCGATCGAGGTCGAGGCGCCGACCCCCGGACCCACGCCCACCCCGGTTCCCGCGACGCTGGGCACGGTGAGCGGCGCCTTGTGCTATCCGTCCGAAGGCATCCCGCCGATGGACCTGTACTTCTTGAACATGGGCAACATGGCCGTGTCCACGTTCCCGCACATGGATGGCTCGGCCAGCTACACCCACGACTTGAACCCCGGGACCTATGTCGCCTATGCCTACCCCCAGGGGTACAGCATCGGCGGTTCCTATTCCCAAGCGGTGCTTTGTGGCCTGACGGTTAACTGCACCGACCACTCCCTGATCCAGTTCCCGGTCGTCGCCGGCCAGGTGACGCCCGACATCGATATCTGCGACTGGTACGGACAGCCCGGGGATGTCCCCGCGCCGGATGGAAGCATGGTTCCCACACCCACCCCGGCGCAGACGCCGATGGCGAAGTTCATCATGAACGCCTTCTGCCGCAAGGGCCCGAATACGAAATTCGGCACGGCTGCCGGTTATGAGTTGGGCGAGGAAGTCGAGCTCATCGGGCGGAGCGAACCGGGCATTCCGCTGTGGTGGTACACCATCCTGCGCTGCTGGGTTTCCGATTCCACCGTTGAGACCAGCGGGCCGGTCGATTCGCTCCCGGTGATACCGTCGCCCCCGACGCCCACGCCCGTCACCCCACCCGCCGCGCCGGCGAGGTTCCGGGTGAGCAACTGGGTTTGCGATCCCAAGCTTTACCAGGTGACGCTTTCCTGGATCGATCAAGCCCAGAACGAGGATGGCTACCGGCTTTATCGCGACGGAAGCTTGATCGCGACCCTGCCTGCGAACGCGAGTTCCTATGTGGATAGCCCGCCGCGCGGCGCTGCCCACACCTATGCGCTGGAAGCGTACAACGGGGGAGGGGCTTCGTCGCAGGTCATGGCGGTCGATCAGGGATGCCAGTAGTTTGACCTGGAGTACCCAACGGAAACCACATTGTAGGGGCACGATATATCGTGCCCCTACGTGTTGTATCGACGGACCTGCACGAGGTAGCGGCGGAGGCTGATACGGGAAGATCACCATCATTGTAGGGGCGCACGGCGGTGCGCCCGGGCAGGTGCGGAAACGGGCCGACACACAGCTCGGCCCCTACGGCGATATTCCCAAAAGGTAGGGGCGGGGAGCTGATACGGGAAGATCAGGTTCCATCATTTGTAGGGGCGCACGGCGGTGCGCCCGAGCAGGTACGGAAACGGGCCGACACACGGGTCGGCCCCTACAGGTCGTACCAACGGACTCGCGCGAGGTGGGGGGGAGGTGGATGCGGGAGGAAGGTTAACTTTGTAGGGGCGCACGGCGGTGCGCCCAAGCAGGTACGGAAACGGGCCGACACACGGGTCGGCCCCTACGTGTTGTATCGACGAACCCGCACGAGGTGGGGGGGAGGCGGATGCGGGAGGAAGGTTAACTTTGTAGGGGCGCACGGCGGTGCGCCCGGGTAGGTACGGAAACGGGCCGACACACAGGTCGGCCCCCCCGGCGATATTCCTAAAAGGCAGGGGCGGGGTCACCCCGCCCCTACGAAATGTCCTCGACGATCAGGGAAGGTAATTGAGCGGGTTCACCCTGCCCCAGATGTCGCTGCGCATCTCGAAATGCAGGTGGGGGCCGCTGGAGTTGCCGGTCGAACCCAGCGCCCCGATGACGCCGCCCTGGTATACGGCTTGGCCACAACCGGCACTGATCGAATTCAAGTGGCCGTAGAGCGTTTGCCAGCCGTTGCCGTGATCGATCACGACCACATAGCCGTAGCCGTAGTTATGCCAGCCGGAGTACACAACGACGCCCGAATCGGAGGCCGTGACTGCGTTGCCCAGGCTGCCGCCGATGTCGATCGCTTCGTGCAGGCCCGGGATGTAGTGATACCCGGAGAGCCAATGCGATGAGGTCGGCCAGCTGAAGACGCCGTTGCCGATCGGCCCGCTCGAGATCGATCCGCAGAACCCTGGGCCCAGGATGCTGGCGGCGGCCGGGTTGGAGCGGGCAATGGTGACCATCTGCCAACTGGGCAAATCACGCTGGCCATCGGGGATCATGATCATCGTCCCCGGTTCAATCTGCGGGTCGTTGTAATCCACGTCGAAAGCGATGTGATTCCCCGGCCACTCGAGGATCCCGGAGGGGGTTGTCTTGAAGTGTTCGGCGACGGAGTACAGGGTTTCCCCCTCCTCCCAGGCGTAGAGCACGCCATCTACCGGGGGGATGAACAGCTCCTGGCCCGGCTGCAGCGTGTGGGGGTCCTGTTCAAGCGTATCCCAGTTGCCCCAGAGCACAGACTGCGGGTCGAGCCCGAATTTTTCCGCGATGCCGAAGAGCGTATCCCCGGCGCTGACCAGGTATTTAATCGGGTCGAGGGCGCGGGCGGTCAGGCATGTTGGTGTGGAGCGTGATCTGCCGCTCGAGGCCCAGCCTGCTTCCTGCACCAGTGTACGCGGGCAGAATGGCCGGGTCAGCTGTTGGCAGGGGAAGCTCCGCTGTGGGCGTGGTTGGAGCGGGATCGGCGGCCGCGCCGGGCGAACAGGCAGCTAACGCAGCAAGTATGAGCAGCGCGGAAAGCGCGCCGAAGGCGAGGGAGAATGGAGGACGATGGATTGGACCGGGTCTGGTTCGCATAAAGCGGTGCTCCGGCGCGGCATCATAACAGCCGGTTATCGCACGGTCAAGCCGCGCCTGGCATCGAACTTGCACTGACAGGGTGTCGAGCGGTCCTGCGTGGGGCTGCGGCCCACCCAGGTTTCCTATGGAAGCAGTGCATAAGCTGGGTTTTAATCAGTAGGGTATCCATTGGCGAGGTGATGGCGGTAAATCAACGCAAACACTCCCTGGTTTCACTCATGCTGGCAGTCGTGTTGGGCGCGTGCCTCCCTCAAACCACGCCTGAGCCCGAATTCACCTCGGCCGTGCCCGAGCCATCGCCTTCCGCGATCGTGCTGTTGGAAACGCAGGATCCACCTGAAGGTGGCAGCCGCTTTGAACTGCAGGTGCCGGCGCCGGACCTCCCGCTGATTTTCCCCACCGCCCTTCCAGAACCCGAGATAACGTGGCGGCCGCCGCCCTATCCTGCACCCTGGTCGCTTGGCCCATACGACCACTTCTTTCTCAATCGGCCGATCCGGTCGAACGAGGTCAACTGGCCCAACCCACAGTATCGCTACGGGAGCACGCTGCTTGGCGAAGAGGATATGCACACCGGCATCGACATCAGCGCCAGCCGCGGCGCACCGGTCGTGGCCGCGGGCGCGGGGGAGGTCATCTCTGCCGGGTACGGCCTGTACCGGGGGGTGGAAGACATCACCGACCCCTACGGATTGGCCGTAGCCATCCGGCATGATTTTGGTTTTGAGGGTAAGCCGCTCTACAGCGTATACGCCCATTTGGGATCGATTGAGGTCTGGCCAGGCGAGCAAGTCGAAGCTGGCCAGGTACTGGGCACGGTCGGGGAAACCGGGGACGCCAGCGGTCCTCACCTTCATTTCGAGGTGCGGCTGGGCGAGAACCGCTACTTCAGCACGCGCAACCCGGAGCTCTGGTTGGTGCCCTACGAGGGCTGGGGTGTATTGGCTGGCTGGGTGGAAAACAGCTTTGGCCGGCCGCTGTACGAACAACTCATCGAAATCACCTCGCTGGAAACCGGCGAGCACTGGAATGTATGGACCTATGCCCAGGGCACGGTGATCGCCGACGATCATTTTGGTGAAAACTTCGTCATCAGCGATCTGCCAGCCGGGCCATACGAGGTCCAGATTAACTTCGTCGGCCACGAGCTCACTGCGCAGTTCTATCTCTACCCGGGCCGGGTCAATTTCCTGCGCTTCGAGGGCCGGAGCGGGTTCGTCATCGAACCCACTGCCACCCCGGCCGACCTCAACTCCCCGCCCAGCCGCTAAGCCCCACCTCCGCCAACCACATCGAAGCTGACGCCCATCGTGCGCAGGGATGGAACGCATGCTCGCGCATATGACACCTGTCAGGTGACAGCAGCCCCCAGCGCCAGCATAATATCAGGTAACCCTTATATATAGTTTGGTGGGAAACCTAACATTGTCCCGGGCGGGGTGCACATGGCCGAACGTCACCATTTTGAAGAGAGTGAGGAGATGTACCTGAAGAGCCTGTATGAACTCGGGCGGACGCAGGACCCGGTTCCGGTGACGGCGCTGGCCGAAAGGCTGGGCATTACGACGGTCTCGGCCAGCGAGATGGTAAGGCGGCTGCAGGCGCGCAAGCTGGTGCGGCATAAGCCCTACAAAGGGGTCCGTTTAACAGCGGAGGGTGACGTGCGGGCTAAGGCCATCATCCGCCGCCACAGGCTTTGGGAGCGATTTCTCACGGACCAACTCGGGATGGGCTGGGTCGAGGCCCATGATGCCGCCTGCCACCTGGAGCACGCCGTAAACGAAGAGGTCACAGATGCCCTGGATGCCTGGCTCGGATACCCGGAGACCTGTCCGCACGGAAACCCCATCCCTCGCCCAGGGATCGAACCGGCGCTCGCGGAGGAGCTGCCTCTCAGCCAATTGGCGGTAGGGGATCACGCGCAGGTCTTGCGTGTGCGCGACGAAGGTGCGGCGCTGCTCGCGTACCTGGACGGACAGGGGCTGAAGCCCGGCCAGGGGTTTGAACTTGTGGGCATCGCGCCTTTCGACGGGCCGCGCACCCTGCGCCTCGGCCAGCGGGAGACCGTCGTGGGCAAGGAAGCCGCCGAGCACATCATGGTCGGACTGGAGGCAGCGAGTGCCCGAACCTGAACACGGCGACGGGATCCTGGCCAACTTGCAAGCGGGCTCATGTGCGGTCGTGGTCGCCCTGGCGGGCAGCGCCCGCCGGTCACAGCGGTTGGCCGAGCTCGGGATGACGCCCGGGGTCCAGCTGGACGTCGTGCGAGCCGCACCCGGGCAGCCGATGCTCCTGCGGGTGAGGCGCACCTTGCTTGCCCTCGACCGGGGCAGCGCAGCCGAGGTGTTGGTGCGGCAGGTGGGCAAGCGCAAATGCCACCAGGGCTGGGCGCGCGGATTCCGCCGACAGGGGCGACGGAGATTTGCAATGAAGCGCCGAAGGCGGGAAGGCGATTCATGACCCGCGGCGGCATGCGAAGGCTCGCCCTGGTGGGCAACCCCAACGCCGGCAAGAGCACGATCTTCAATGCGCTCACCGGATCGAACCAGTACGTAGGCAACTGGCCGGGCAAGACGGTAGCGCGCAAGGAAGGGACGTTTTCCTTGAACGGTTCGTCCTGCTCCGTGATCGATCTGCCCGGCGCATACAGCCTTACCGCATACAGCGAAGAGGAGACGATCACGCGCGATGCTTTGCTCGATGATCCGCCGGACGTGGTGCTCGTCGTCCTCGATGCCGCCAACCTCGAACGCCATCTTTACCTGGCCGTCCAGGTGCTCGAGATGCAGCTGCCGGCAATCCTGATCTTGAATATGTCGGACCAGGCCGAGAAGCAAGGGCTCACGATTGACGCTCAACGCCTGAGTACGAAGATGGGTGGTTGGCCGGTCATCTCCACAAGCGCGGCGAAGGGGGTGGGGCTTGACCTGTTGAAAGAGGCCATCCAGAAAGTTGCCCTGGGCAAGACATGAACCCAGCGACCCAGGCAAGGACTCATTTCAGCCTCGACTATGGCCCTGAGCTTGAAGCGGAGATCAGGGCGCTTCAACACGCCATCACCACCCACAGCCCATCGACGGGGCCGGTCGATGCGCGCTGGCTGGCGATTAAGCTGCTCGAGGGTGAACCGGGGCTTGTGGATCGCTATCTGGAACACGACCAAGGGCTGAG